>CBDFMN010000001.1:0-37539 GCA_965249685.1 Beijerinckiaceae bacterium
AGCGGCGTGAAGACGAAGCCGGGGATCAGCAGGTGCGCCTCGACCTTACAGCCCGCCGTGTTGCGCAGCTCGTGCTGCAGCGCCTCGGTGAAGGCCTTCACGCCGGCCTTGGCGACGTTGTAGGCGGGGTTGCCGGGCGGCGTGGTGATGCCCTGCTTCGACCCGGTGTTGATGATGAGGCCCGGCCTGCCGCCCGAGGCCATGCCCGGCCCGAACACCTGGGTGCCGTGGATGATGCCGAGCAGGTTCGTTTGCAGGATCGCCGTCCAGGCGTCCTGCGGGCCGAAGATGCGCGTCGGCGACTGGATGCCCGCATTGTTCATCAGCACGTCCACCGGGCCGAGCTGATCGAGCACGACCGTGCGGAGGTGGACGAGCGCGTCCATCCGGCCGACGTCCGTCGGCACGGCCATGGCGACGCCGAGGGTGCCGAGTTCCCGCTCGGCCTGCGCCAGCCGCTCGCCCGGCAGATCGGCGATCGCCACCCGCAAGCCGAGGCCGAGGAATCGTTTGGCGGCGGCGAGCCCGATGCCGGAGGCGCCGCCCGTGACCACGGCGACGTTGCGGGAAGTCAGTGCGGGGTGCGGCATGGCGACGGGGATCCGATCGGCGAGAGTCCTAGTGCGGGGTTAAACCGCGCAGGGCGAAAAAAGTGCCGGACGATCGGGCGCGCCGCGCGTCCTCCCGCCGTGGCCCGGCAGGGCGCCGCCGCGCGCACGACGTATCCGCGCCCGATTCCTTGATTAATCCCGATTTAACCTCGATTGGAGAGTGTGGAGCAGCGGCGGTCACGCGCCCTCCCTTCCGCCTTCCGGCGGACGAGCGTGGTCAAGGGCGAGAACGAGCGGGATGAGAGACCACCCTGATTGGACCCCGCTGCGGCATCCGGCACGGGCGAGACGGGTCCCGGCCCAGGCCGCGATCTGCGCCCTCACGCTCACCGCCGGCGCGGCGGTCGGCCTCTGCCTGCTCTACACCGGCACGCCGGCCGCCCCGGTGGTCGTCGCGACGCCGGCGCGGGCGCCCGCCGCGATCCAGCCCCTGCGGCGCGCCGCCTCGATGCTCGACCTGTCGTTCACCGCGCCGTCCTTCACGGCCGGGACCAAGCCGGCGACGTTCGCGCAGGCCATCGCGCTGCGGGCGAGCTTCCAGCCGCGCGTGGCGGACGTGCCGCCGCGCGAGGACCTGGCAGCGCCGGTCGTCGCCAGCCTGCCGGTCCCGCTGCCGCCGGTCGCCGCCGCCCTCATCCCGGTGCCGCCCTCGCGCCCCGCCCTGCGGCTCGCGACGCTCCCGGCGCGGCCCGAGCCGAGCGGCCGCCGGCGCATGGCCGCGCCGGTCGTGGAGGCGAGCGCCGCCGCAGCCGGCCAACCCGAACAGCCCGGCTTCTTCGACCGCATGTTCGGCCGGGCCGCGACGGCCCCCGGCTCCGCCCTCGCCTACGCCTCGCCCGAGGCCGGCCTGGGGGCGTCGCGGGCGCCGGAGCGTGCCACGGCCGTCTACGACATCAGCGCGCACGTGGTGACGCTGCCGGACGGGACGCGGCTGGAGGCGCATTCCGGCCTCGGCGCCTCCAAGGACGACCCGCGCAGCGTCGCCCAGCACATGCGCGGCGCCACACCGCCCGCCCTCTACGAGTTGACGCCGCGCGAAGCCCTGTTCCACGGCGTGGCGGCGCTCCGCCTCACGCCGGTCGGCGGCAACCCCTACGGCCGCGCCGGCCTTCTCGCCCACACCTACATGCTGGGCCCGAAGGGCGATTCCAACGGCTGCGTGGTGTTCCGCGACTACCGGGCGTTCCGCGAGGCCTACGACCGTGGCCTGGTGCGACGCCTCGTCGTCGTGGCGCGGGGGAGCTGAGGCGCGGGGGAGCTGAGGCGCGCTTCGCGCTTCAGGGCGCGGCGCGGGCAACGCAGAGCCCTACAGCCTTGGACGCTCGACCGTGGTAGACTGGCCGGCGAGGACCCAGCCTGCCAACCAAATGGCAACGCGGGAGCACCCGGTCCCATGCGATCGAGAGTAGGAAGCCCGTGAACCGATCCACCGTCGCCGTGACCATCGGCCTTTGCCTCGCCAGCCTCTGCGCCGGCGCTCCCGCCTCGGCGGCGCTGAAGCCGGGGGTCGCCGCGCCCGCCTTCACGGTCGAGGCCGCCCAGGGCGGCAAGACGTTCACCTTCGCGCTCGCGGACGCGCTCAAGAAGGGACCGGTGGTCCTCTACTTCTACCCCCAGTCGTTCACCAGCACCTGCACGATCGAGGCGCACGACTTTGCCGACGCGATGCCGCAATTCGCCGCCGCCGGGGCCAGCGTGATCGGCCTGTCCGGCGACGGGATCGACACGCAACGCGAGTTCTCGTCGAAGGAGTGCCGCGACACGTTCCCGGTCGGGGCCGACAGCGGCCTCGCCGTCGCCAAGTCCTACTAGGCGGCCTTGACCATTCCCGGCACGAGCTTCGGCTATGCCGACCGCACGTCCTACGTGATCGCGCCGGACGGGACGATCCTCTCCAGCTTTTCCGACGGCGACGCCGCGCCGCACATCAAGAACGCGCTCGCGGCGGTGCGGACATGGCGCGCGGGGCGGCCGCGGTAGGGCACCTCCCCTCGCGTCCCATGGAGCCTGATCGAGCCGACGCGGCCGTGACGACCTCTCGACCGCCTCCGCAAGGCGGGGCGCCTCGCTTTGCCGCCCTGGCCGGACCGGTGTTGCTGGCGATGGCGTGCCTTCTCCGTCCGGCGGCTGCGAAGGCCGAGCCGGCGACGGGCGCGACGGCCACGCTCTGCGGCGCGCTGGAGGCGGCGGCCGCGCGCAACGGCCTGCCGGCTGCGTTCTTCACCCGGCTGATCTGGCAGGAGAGCCGCTTCGACCCTACGGCGCGCAGCCCGGCCGGCGCGGAAGGGGTGGCGCAATTCATGCCGGCGACGGCGGCGGGGCGCGGCCTCGGCAACCCGTTCGAGCCGGCGCGCGCGCTCAACGAATCCGCCGCCTACCTGCGCGAGTTGCGGGGCCAGTTCGGCAACGTCGGCCTGGCCGCCGCCGCCTACAACGCCGGCCCCGGCCGCGTCGCGCGCTGGATCGCCGGAACGGCGAGCCTGCCGCAGGAGACCATCGGCTACGTCACGATCGTCACCGGCTATCCCGTCTCGGCGTGGCGCGAGGCGCACCCGCCGAGCCTCGCCGCCGAGCCGGGCTTCTCCTGCCTCGTCTTCGCCGGCGACGCGGGGCGTCGCCGCGCACCGGCGGGCGAGCCCTTCGACCCGAGCGCGCCGCCGCCCAAGCCATGGGCGGCAATCCTCGTCGGCAGCTTCAACCGCGCCGCGATCACGGCGGAATGGCAGATCATCCGCGCCAAGCACGCGGAGACGCTCGCCCCCCTCATTCCCGCCGTGCGCCGCCGCCGCCTGGGCGGATCCCTGCGCAAATACGTCGTGCAGATCGAGTCGAACGACCGCGCCGGCAGTACCCGCCTGTGCCGCCAACTGGAGCGGGAGGGCGGCAGCTGCGTGGTGCTGCGCAACCTCCTGCGCTGAGGCGCACGTGCGGGGCGGGCCACCGCCGTCGCCAATTCGCCTGTTGAAGGCGGCCGCGCCGAAATGCTAGCGGTAGCGCGTCCTTGTCGTCACGAGGCTGCTGTGATGCGTCTTACCGCCCGATCCGCCGCGATCGCCCTGCCCTTGGCGCTGCTGGCCGCGAGCGCCGGCCCCGCTTGCGCGCAGGACGTGAAAGGCTTCTTCAGCCGCTTCCTGCCCGGGAGCGACCCGGTGACCGCGACGACGGCCCCGCCGGCGGCAACGAAGCCCGCGCCGGTCGAAATCCCGGACAGCCCCACCGACGCCAACCCGTTCAACGGTCGCCAAGGCGGCCTCATCGACTCGATGCGCGGCAAGGTCGTCGAGGGCTGCGAAGGCGTCGTGTGCAACTTCATGGGCGGCGAATCGGCGATCCGCCCGCGCGGCGCCCTGCAGCCCGGCGCCCCCGCCGAGGGCGCGCCCGCCGCTACCGTCGCCTCCGTCCGCAGCCCGGCCGCCGACGACCGGGTCTCCCCTCGCAAGGAGCGCTGCACCGCGCCGGCGAACGACCCGTGGCGGTGTTTCCGGTAGACGCGACGGCAACAAGCGCCTGGAAACACGGTCCACAGCAAACCCGGCCCGACCCACAACCGCGGGTTACGGTCGACCGACGCGGGAAGACATGGCCGGGGCGAGGCGACGACCTCGCTTGGACTCGATTAGCCCCCGGTCTTTTCGCCGGCCGCCTGAGCGTGCCTGTCGGGCGACCCCGGCTCGCGGGGTCCGGGCCGCGGGATATACGTCACCAGCGACAGGTCCGGCTGCCCCTCGGGGCTCAGCGCGACGTAGATGAAGTCGACGAGTCCCATTCTCGGGTGCCGAAGGCGTTTGCTGCCCTCGTCGAACCCTCTGACGTCGACATCCGGCCACCAGGCACAAAACTCCGCGCTGGCGTCTTGGAGTTCTTCGACGAGCCTGTCGAACGGCGCTTTGTCCCGCGCCCGTGCGCGAGCGGCGCGGAACGTCGCGAGCGTGCCGCGGGCCACCATCTCCCAATCGAGGATCAGCGTCCGATACGGCTCGTACAAGAACATCAGGCGCAGCGTGTTGCGTTCCCGTGGCGGCAACGCCGCATAATCGACGAAGAGATCGGCCACCGCATTGTTCCAGGCGAGGATGTCGAGCCGGCTGTTGCGGACATAGGCGGGCATCGGATCGATCGCGCGCACGAGCATGACCATGCCCTCGCTCAGCTCGCCGCTCGCCGCGAGGGCGGGCGGCTCGCGCGAGGAAAGCGCGAACAGATGCATGAACTCCGCACGATCGAGGCGGAGCACACCCGCGATCCGGCCGAGGGCTTCGACGGAGGCCTGGACGTCGCGTCCCTGCTCCAGCCACGTGTACCAGCTGACGCTGACGCCGGCGAGAAGGGCCACCTCCTCGCGCCGCAGCCCGGGGGTGCGCCGCGGCCCCGCCGGCAGACCCAGCTCGCTCGGCAGGAGGCGCGCGCGCCGGCTGCCAAGGAACGCCCCGAGCGCTTTGCGCTGCTCCGGCAACGGCTTCTTCAACATGAGGTTTCGACCGCAGTGCGGCCCGACAGGGACCTCGTCGCACCGTAGTGGCGATAGGCCCACCATTCGGCGGAGATTTCAAGCGCCTCCCGCGCGCGGGCGGGGCCACGCCTTACTCCCACTCCACCCCCTTCGGCGCGTTCGCCGCCAGGCGGTTCAGCCGCTCGACCTCGCGGCGCGTGCGACGCCGGGCGCGGCGCCTCGCCTGGACGGCGTATTGCTTGGCCTGCGCCTCGCGGGCGAGCTTGATCATCCAGGTGGGCGGCGGGTCGCGTGGCTTGACCGCGACTTCGAGGCCGAGCGTTTCGAGGGTCCGCAGCACGAGGCCGACTTCGAGCGTCGGCTTACCCTGCTCCATCGCGACGACCCATTGCCGGCTGACGCCGGCGCGCAGCGCGAGGTCGGCCTGCCGAATTTTAAGGCTGCGGCGGAGGTCGGCGACGAAGCCGCCGAGCGCCATCGCGTTCGGCGTGCGCATCGCCAGCCCGTCGTCCGCCGCCTTGCCGCCGAAGCCGTTGCCCCTCATTTTCTTGCCACCCCTATCCGCTGCCGACAGGATCGAGCCGGCGACCGGGCGCCCATGTCGGCGTTCGCCGACACGGATGCGCCGTGTCGGGATACGCCGACACCAAACCCGCCCTTGTCCGCCCAAACCGTCTTTGGCGCGCCTCCCTGTCGCCGGACACCGACAGCGGACCCCGGCCGCGTCCCCGCACGGCGACGCGGCCAGGTCGTTTGTCGGCGACCGGCGACAGGAGCCGAGCCGAAGCCCTGAGTTCGGTATTTTTACCTGAAACGGGGCGAAAGAGCAAGTTCGGCTCTGAGCGAGGCCGCCCGGAGCCGGGACTGCGGCTCCGGGCGGCCTCGTGGCGCTTGCGACCGCGATGGTTGGGCGGCGGCCTATTCCGCCGGGGTCGCGTCGACGTAGAGCTTGCCGCCGCGCTCCAGGAACTCCGCGCTCTTCTCCGCCATGCCTTTCTCGGCGGCCTCCTTTTCCATGCTCAGCACCTCGGCGCGGATGTCCTGCGTGATCTTCATCGAACAGAACTGCGGGCCGCACATCGAGCAGAAGTGCGCCACCTTGTGCGCGTCCTTCGGCAGGGTCTCGTCGTGGTACTTGCGCGCGGTGTCGGGGTCGAGGCCAAGGTTGAACTGGTCCTCCCAGCGGAAGTCGAAGCGCGCGCGCGACAGCGCGTTGTCGCGCAGCTGCGCGGCCGGGTGGCCCTTGGCGAGGTCGCCGGCGTGGGCGGCGATACGGTACGTGATCACACCGATCTTGACGTCGTCGCGGTCGGGCAGGCCGAGGTGCTCCTTGGGCGTGACGTAGCAGAGCATGGCGCAGCCGAACCAGCCGATCATCGCCGCGCCGATGCCCGAAGTAATGTGGTCGTAGCCCGGCGCGATGTCGGTCGTCAGCGGCCCGAGCGTGTAGAAGGGCGCCTCGTGGCACTCGGCCAGCTGCTTCTCCATGTTGACCTTGATCTTGTGCAGCGGCACGTGGCCCGGCCCCTCGATCATCACCTGGCAGCCCTTGGCCCAGGCGCGCTTGGTCAGCTCGCCCAGCGTCTCCAGCTCGGCGAATTGCGCGCGGTCGTTGGCGTCGGCGATGGACCCGGGGCGCAGCCCGTCGCCCAACGAGAATGACACGTCGTAGGCCCGCATGATGTCGCAGATGTCGTCGAAATAGGTGTAGAGGAAACTTTCCTTGTGGTGGGCCAGGCACCAGCGCGCCATGATCGAGCCGCCGCGCGAGACGATGCCGGTGGTGCGCTTGGCCGTCAGCGGCACGTAGGCGAGGCGCACGCCGGCGTGGATGGTGAAATAGTCCACCCCCTGCTCGGCCTGCTCGATCAGCGTGTCGCGGAACACCTCCCAGGTCAGCTTGACCGGGTCGCCGTCCACCTTCTCCAGCGCCTGGTAGAGCGGCACCGTGCCGATCGGCACGGGCGAGTTGCGCATGATCCAGTCGCGGATGTTGTGGATGTTGCGGCCGGTGGAGAGGTCCATCACCGTGTCCGCGCCCCAGCGGATCGACCAGACGAGCTTCTCCACTTCGTCAGCCACCGAGGATGTGACGGCCGAGTTCCCGATGTTCGCGTTGACCTTCACCAGAAAGTTGCGGCCGATGATCATCGGCTCCAGCTCGGGGTGGTTGATGTTGGCCGGGATGATGGCGCGGCCGCGCGCGATCTCGTCGCGCACGAACTCCGGCGTGACGAAGGCGGGCAACGCGGCGCCGAAGCTCTCGCCATCGGCGAGCGCGACCTGCGCGCCGGCGAGCGCCTCCTCGCGGCCGAGGTTCTCGCGCGCGGCGACGTAGATCATCTCTTCCGTGATGATCCCGGCGCGGGCGTACTCGTACTGGGTCACCATCTGCAAGGTGCCGTCAGGATTTGCGCGGGCGCGGCGCGGCGAGGGGTTGGCGGGGCATGGCGGCACCAGCTTATCGGCGGCGACGTTCCCGTTGTCCTCGGGCTTCATCGCGCGGCCGGGATAGGTCTCGAGCCCGGCGCGGGCGGCGATCCAGGTCTCGCGCGGGCGCGGCAGGCCGGCGGAAAGATCGACGCGGAAGTCGGTCTCGGTGTAAGGGCCCGACGCGTCGTAGACGCGCACCGGCGGCTCGTTGGCCGAAGGATCGAGCGGGATCTCGCGGAACGGCACGGCGATGTCGGCCCGGCCCGCCGCGTGATGGTAGACTTTGTGCGAACCGGTCAGAGGGCCGGTCGTCACCGTCTCGGGCACGAGGGAGCCGGGCTTATGCTGGATGTTCATGAGGCATCGTCTCCGCGGGCTGGCGTGGAGCAGAGCCTGGCGGCGTGACGCGACGGGCGCCGAGCCTGCCGGTCCCTGCGCTGGCATTACCCAGGTTCAGGTTCAAAGGGTATGATCTCAGCCGCTCGTTGGGAGCAGCACCCCTGTGGCACCATAACCGTAAGACGGTTCCCGCCGGCCCGCAAGGCTCTATTCCGCCTGGGGCTCGCCCGCCCGTGGTGCCGGCGCGGCCGGCTTATGCGGGAACAGCATCACCGAGACCGCGATGGCCGCCAACGTGCCGATGAGGATCTCCAGCACGCGGTCGAACGGCCGGTGCCAGATCGTGGCGGCCGGCACCAGCACCACGACGACGAGGGTGACGCAGCTCAGCCGCAGGTTCGGCTTCTGCGCGGTGAGCAGCGCCAGCGGCGCCAGCGCCAGCCAGAACAGCAGGTCAAGCGAGAGCACGCCCATGCTGCCGAGCGCGATCACCCCTCCTCCCACGGCGGCCCCGATGATCGTCCCGAGGATGCGGTCGCGGCCCGCCTGGAGCGTCGAACTCAGGTCCGACTGCGTGACGACGATCGCGGTGATGACGGACCAGTAGCCCTCCGGCAAGCCCGCCATGCCGGTGGCGACATAGGCGAGGGCGCAGGCGCCGACGATCCGCACGGCCTGCCACAGCTTGGCTCGTTGCATCAGCTGGCCCATACGTCCCATGGCTTCCTCGTCCTGCGGGCCTGCTCGTCACGGGGACCGGCTTGTCCTGCGGGGTCCGGCGTGACAGCCTCCTCGCACGATAGTGCTTTGCATGGCTGTCCGCATTTGTCCGACCGATTGTTGATCCCACTCGTCCTGCTGGCCGGGGCGCTTGCCGCCGGGGCGGTGCCCGTCCGCGGCGCTCCGGGACCGGAGCGGCTCCGGCGACCGGAAGCGGCAGCCTTGCCCGTCCCAATCCCCCGGCCGGCCCCTCAACCCGTTGCGCCGCCCACCCCACCCAAGGCCGTCGTCCCGCCGCAGCCGGGTCCCGTGACGTCTCAGGAGCCCCCCGGCGTCGCGGCGAGCGGCCCTGCGCGACAGCCGGACGCCGACCCGGAATGCCTCGATCGGCTCAAGGCGACCAAGGTGGCGGCGACGCCGATCCTTGTCGCGGGTCAACCCGACGCGCGTTGCACCGTCGCCGACGCCGTCAAGCTCACCGGGATGACGCTGGCGGACGGCGCAAGCGTCGGCTTTCCCGATGGCCCCACGCTCGCCTGCGTCACCGCCGACCGCTTCGCTGCCTATGTGCGCGAGTTGCTGTCGCCGCTCGCCAAGGGCAGTTATGGCGTCCCCGTCGCGCAGGTCTGGACCGGTCCCGGCCTCGAGTGCCGCTCGCGCGATCACGTCGCCGGCGCCAAGCTCAGCGCCCACGGCCAAGGCTTAGCGATAGACATCGCACAGATCGCGCTGGCCGACGGGCGCCGCATCGCCGTGGGAACGCCCGCGACGGATTTCGACCGCGCGTTCGAGGCGGGGGCGCGAGCCGCCGGATGCGGCTATTTCCACACCGCGCTCGGCCCTGGCGCCGATTCCTATCACAAGACGCACTGGCACTTCGATCTCGAACCGCGCGGCTCCAAGGGCGACGGCAAATTCTGCCAATAGAGCGCCTTGCGTATCGCGCGAAGCGTACCCTCGCGGACCGCCTCGACCATGCCGCAACGCGACGCGATTTCTGGCATCGCACGAGGCCGTGCTGCCGTTAAGTCCGTCGGTTCTGCTGGAACACGGAAGACGCGGCGACTGTCTCAAGTGGGGGACAGCGGCGGCCGATCGCCGAGGCCGTGGTTGCTTACGCTACTTCCTGCATCACGTTCGCTGACCAACCGTGGTCCGTATCACTCCGTGACGAAGCAGCGAGGCCCCTAGAAAACGATCACCGGCCGACCGCGGAGGCCGCCCGCCTCAAGCGCCCGTTGCGCGTCCGCGACCTGGTCCATCGCATACTCCCCCGCGACGCGAAGCTGGATATCTCCGGCTTCGACCGCGTCGCGCAGCAGTTCGAGCCATTCGGTGCGTTCGACCGCTGCGTAAACGAACACCGGCTTGACCGCGATTTCGCGCTCGGCCGGTGTGTCTGCCCAGCCGCGTACCGGCATGTAGGTGCCACCGTCCCGGATCGCGCCGAAGGCTTTTTCGCCAAGCACGGCCGTGTCGAGCAGCGCATCGACGCCATCGGGGATCACGCGCCGGATCGCGGCGGCGAACCCCTCGCTGCGTTCGACGACTTCGTGGGCACCATAGCCCCGGACCAGTGCAATTTCTGCGGGCTTTGCATCGGCGATCACGTTCAGCCCCCGCCGTTTTGCAAAGGCTATGGCATAGTGGGCCAGTAACCCGGCCCCGCCACTGACGGCGAAAACCTGTCCTTTTTCGAGGGCGGCGATCTCCAACGCGAGAAGCGCGGTCAAGCCGTTCATCGGCAGAGTGGCGGCCTCCGCCAAGGTGGCACGCGCGGGTATGGGCACGACGGAGGCAGCCGACACGACGATCGTCTGCGCCTGTGCCCCGCCCTCCGGGCGTCGCGGCACGACGACGGCCATGACGTTCTGGCCGACGTGAAGCCGCGAGACGTCCGCGCCGACCGATTCAATGACACCTGCCGCATCCATGCCGGGCACGATGGGCCAATGTTCAACGCCGGGCGCCGGGTCGCGAAGGAGGATGTCAGTCGGGTTGACCGCCGCCGCCTTCACGCAGATGCGGACCTCGCCGGCCGAAGGCACGCGAACGGTGCGGTCTGCGATCGCAATGACGTCATAGCCGCCCTTGCCCGTGTATGTGACCGCAGAGCTGATGAGAGGCTGCGCTGTCGGATGGTCGGTCATCTGGCCCCTGCATCGATGGGTTCGATCGTTGCAGCGCCCAGGACGTCGAGCGCCGAAAGAATGTCATCTCCGAGCGACAGCGCTGCCGAAGTGACATTCTCCTGCAGATGAGGCACGCGTGTGGTGCCTGGAATGAGCAGAATATTCCGCCGGTGTGCGAGCAGCCAAGCCAGCCCGAGCTGAGACGGAGTCACAGCGATTTCCGCTGCGATCTCGATGACCTTCGCGTGATCGGTAACTTTCGGCCAACCGGGAAAATAGGCGCCCCCGAGCGGGAAGAACGGCACCCACGCGATCCCCTGCTCCAGACACAGATCGAGCATGCCCTCATATTGGCGGCTCAGCAGGCTGTAGGCGCTCTGGACGCACACGATGCCGGCGGGAGTGGCGCGTCGGAGGTTCTTCGGGTCGGCCGCGCTCAACCCGATCGCACCGATCTTGCCCTCGTCCCGCATAGCGATCATTTCGGCAAGCTGATCGTCGATGTCGACGATCTGATCGCCCTCGGCCACCAATCCGGGCGCGATATCGGGGCGGCGCAGATTAACGACGGGAAGCCGCTCAAGACCGAGGCTGCGGAGGTTATCCTCCACGCTAACTCGGATCTGCTTGGGACGCTGGGCGAGCTTGATCGGATGCTTCGCGCCTGGATCGGGGTCGGCGCCGACCTTGGTCACGACCACGATCCTTCGCCCGTCGGCAAGAACCCTGCGGATGATGTCGTTGGCGAAGCCGTTCCCATAAAACTGGGCCGTATCGACATGGTCGACGCCCAGGTCGATCGCTCGCGCAAGCAACGCGAGAGCGTCTGCCGGCCGATCGATCAGGCGCGCAAGCTGCATGGCGCCAAATCCAACCCGGGCGACATCGTACGCGCCCAAGGAAGAGGTGCCGGCATTTCTAGCGGATATCTCGGGATCGTGGGACATCGGCACATTCCCAACGCTGGGAGGGTCTATCGGAGGGCCCTCCGTTCGCAACGCTCTAACCGGAGGATACTCCGCTTGTCAACGCCGCCCCGACCACGCGCCGATGGAATCAAGAACCGCGAGCGGATCGTCGTCGAGGCGCGTAAACTGTTCTCGGTGGAGAATGCCAAGGTCTCGCTGGAAGCGATCGCGCGGGCTGCCGGGGTCGGGATCGGCACGCTGTACCGCCACTTTCCGTCAAAGGAGACGCTGGTCGAGGCGGTGTACCGGTCCGAATTGGATGCGCTCGACCGCGAGGCTGACGAGCTTCTGTCAGATCGTACGCCTGCTGAGGCGATGCGCCAATGGATGGACAGCTACGCGAGGTTTGTCGTCGCAAAGCACGCGATGCATGACGCACTCCGGATCGCGCTTGCGCCTCGCTCCAGCGAGGGATCCGAGATCCGGATGAGAATTGCCGCGACGATCGCCAAATTCCTCGCTGCGGGGTCGCGAGATGGCAGCATGAGCGGCGCTGTCCGACCCGATGACATCACCGTGATACTCGCAGGGTCGGTGTTCGCTGCCGCCGCCTCGATCGATCACCGGCAGATCGGTCGTGTGTTCGACCTGTTGATGGCCGGTCTGCGTCCGACTCCGCCGTAAGGAACGGGACCGATGAAGGACACGACCGGACCGGCACCAGCATGCTAGCCAGCCCAGCAGCGTGGCCGCACAGCGCCGCGCGCCCGCTTTGGGCATCGGTGCCGCGCGGCTTGCACCGCCTCATCGCGCGGCTTGCGGTTAGCGCCGGCAGGTTGAGGACGAGCCCGGCGCTCTGCCGGGGCGGTCGGCGCCCCGGATTTCCGCGGCCAGGCCGCAATCCTGCCCCGATCGTCGCCGCCCTTGCCGCCGGCAACCCGATCGGACAGAGTCGAGGCCATGAGCCAGTTTTCACTCGCCTTCGCGCCGCTGCTACCGGCCGCGCTCCTGGTCGCGCTCGGCGTCGCGGGCGTCGCCATCGTGGCGCTCGGCCTGTTTCTGCGGCAGCGGGCGGTATGGCTGCGGGCCCTCGGCCTCGCCCTGGTCCTCCTCGCTCTGAGCGACCCGTCGATCGTGCGCGAGGACCGCTCGCCGCTCAAACAGGTCGTCGCCGTCGTGGTGGACCGCAGCGGCTCGCAGACGATCGGCGAGCGCGCGAGGCAGACCGACGCGGCCGCCTCGGAGCTGGCAACGCGGCTCAAGGCGCTCGGCAACGTCGACGTCAGGACGATCGACGGCGGCCTCGGCGGGGCCGAGAACGAGGGGACCCAGCTCTTCGCCGCGCTGAACGCCGGGCTCGCGGACGTGCCGGCGGAGCAGGTCGCCGGGGCGTTCCTCATCACCGACGGCGTCGTGCACGACGTGCCAGCCAATCCCATCGCGCTCGGCTTCAAGGCCCCGCTGCATGCGCTCATTACCGGCCACGAGGGCGAGCGCGACCGTCGCGTCGAACTCGTGGAGGCACCGCGCTTCGGCATCGTCGGCAAGGATCAGACGATCCGGCTGAAGGTGCTCGATACGGCGGACCGCGGCGAGCCCGTGCGGCTCGACGTCCGCCGCGACGGTAACCCGCTGGCAACGATCCAAGCGACCGTGGGCGAGACGATCGCCGTGCCGGTGCGCATCGAGCACGGCGGGCAGAACGTAATCGAACTGGAAGTCGCCGCCCTGCCCGACGAACTCACCGCGCTCAACAACAAGGCCGTGGTGACGATCGAAGGCGTGCGCGACAAGCTGAAGGTGCTGCTGGTGTCGGGCGAGCCGCACAACGGCGAGCGGATGTGGCGCAACCTCCTGAAGTCCGACGCCAACGTCGATCTCGTCCACTTCACCATCCTGCGTCCACCGGAGAAGCAGGACGGCACGCCGATCAACGAATTGTCGCTCATCGCCTTCCCGACCGCCGACCTGTTCGGCCGCAAGATCAAGGATTTCGACCTCATCATCTTCGACCGCTACTCGAATCAGAGCGTGCTGCCACCGGTCTACCTCGACAACATCGTGCGTTACGTGCGCGACGGCGGCGCGCTGATGCTGGCGGCCGGCCCCGACTTTTCACGCGGCGAGGGCATCTTCTTCTCGCCCATCGGCAAGATCGCGCCCGCGCGGCCGGACGGTGGCCTGATCGAGCGCGGGTTCCGCGCCGTCGTGTCGGGGGACGGCGCCAAGCACCCCGTCACGCGCGGCCTGGCGGGCGCCGAACAGACGCCGCCCGCCTGGAGCCCTTGGTTCCGCCAGATCAGCGCCTCGGTCACCCGCGGCACCAGCATCATGGACGGCGCCGACAACAAGCCGATGCTCGTGCTGTCGCGCGAGGGCAAGGGGCGGGTGGCCGAACTGCTGAGCGACCAGATGTGGCTGTGGGCGCGCGGCTACGACGGCGGCGGCCCCTACCTCGACCTGCTGCGCCGCCTCGCCCATTGGTTGATGAAGGAGCCGGAGCTGGAGGAGGAGGCGCTCCGCGCCACGGTGCAGGGACACAGGCTCGTGATCGAGCGCCAGAGCCTCAAGCCGGAGGTGCCCCCGGCCGTCGTGACGACGCCGTCGGGCAAGAGCGTGCCGCTGACGCTCGCGGCCGCCGCGCCCGGCCTGTGGAAGGGCGAGCTGGACACGCGCGAGCTCGGCCTCTTCAAGATCGCCGACGGCGACCTGTCCGTGCTGACCAACGTCGGGCCGGAGAACCCGAAGGAGTTCCAGGAGGTCGTCTCCACGCCCGACAGGCTGCGCGCGCTGGCCGAGGCGACCGGCGGGACCGTGCGGCGCATCGGCGCCGGGATGGACGGGGCGATCGCCCTGCCCCGCCTCATCGCGATGCGCGACAGCCCGATCTACGGCGGCTCGGATTATGCCGCGATCAAGAAGACCGGCGCGAGCGAGGTCAAGGGCATCGGCCTTGCCCCGCTGACGATCGGCTTCGCCGGACTGTTGGCGCTGCTGGGCAGCGTGGTGCTCGCGTGGCTGTACGAGGGACGGCGCGGGCGGGCGGCATAGGCGGCTACAGCCAGGCTTTCTCGACGCGGCCGGCGATCCCGTCAAAGGCTCCGTCCACCAGTTCGCGGTAGAGCAGCCGCGCGGCGTCGACCGGTCCGGGGAAGGCGAGGCGTCCCTCCGGCACGGGGAGAAATCCCATGCGGCCGTAGTACGGCAGGTCCCCGACGAGCAGCACCAGTCGGTGGCCGGCGGACCGCGCGGCGTCGAGCGAGCGGGTGACGAGCGCCTCGCCGATCCCGCCGGAGCGGAAGGCGGGATCGACCGTCAGAGGGCCGAGCAGCAGGGCCGGCGCGCCGCCGCAGCGGATCGGCGTCATCACGTTCGAGCCGACGAGGAACGTGCCGACGCAGGCCACGAACGACAGGCTCGCATCCACCGGGACGCCCTCGCGCAGCCGATAGGCCGAGCGGGCGTAGCGGCCGGGGCCGAAGGCGCGCGCGCTCAACCGCTCCACGGCCGGCCGGTCGGCGTCGGTCTGCGGCTTGAGAGTGAGGAGCAGGTCGACCATGGGGTGAGGCCTAGACCAAGTCCCTGCCCCTGCAAAGATCGAGTTCGGATCCCTGTTCGGATCCTTGCGAGGCGAGGGTTGCGCGGATGAGGTGCCGGCCGACGTCGAGCACGCCGCCGCGGACCGTGACCTCCTTGGGTCGGTCGAGCCCGCCGCGCAGTCGCCGCCACTCGTGGTAGGAGTGGCGCCCGAGCGGCGAGAAGGTGGCCAGGCCCCGCCTCGCCGGGCGGCGGATCGTCGAGCCCGTGTTGATCGCCGCGAGTTCCGCCCGCTCGGCGGTCGCGTGGAGCAGGCTCAGCGCGTCGAATTCGAGCACGAGACGCGCTCGCCCACGGTTGAGGCGCGCGCCGAGAAAACGCCTGGGCGCGAGCTCGTCGCACCAGAAGAACACGCGGGCGTTGAGCATCTGCAGCCAGTCCGCTGGCGTGAGGTGGTCGTCGAGGCAGCGTGCGAGCGCGACCTCGCTGAGCGGCCCGTTGTCGGTGATCTCCGCGGCGCCGTGAAGCGGATGACAGAGGCGCACCCGCAGCGCCCGCCGCTGCCGTACCAGGGCGGCGCAGGCCGCGTCCGGGACCTCGAACAGGCTTAGCAGGTGGCTCGTCGGCAGCAGCCCGTGGCGCAGGATGCTCGCGAGCGCGTCGGGCGCGGTGACATGAAAGAGGCGGGGATGCCGCCGCGCGAAGTCCTCGGGCGACAAATCGACCCTTACCAGTGGGGCGGCGGCGGCAGGTCGCCCGCGACCTCGTCGAGCCGGCGCCGCGTCGCGGCCGTCACGCCGGCGGGCAGCGCGTCGAGCGGAAAGAAGCCGCTTTCGGCGATCTCCCAGTCCTCGACCGCCCCGGCGATCACCGCGAAGCGGCGCACGAGGTAGCAGGCAACGTGGTCGCGCCGGACCGGGGCGTTGTGGAAGAAGCCGTGCAGGCGGGGGCGCTCCAGGCAGAGCACGCCCGCCTCCTCCCGCGTCTCGCGCACCGCGGCGGCCTCCGCGCTCTCGCCGCGGTCCACGCCGCCGCCGGGCAGGTACCAGCCGGGCGTGTAGCTGTGCCGCACGAGGAGGACGCGGCCGGCCTCGTCCAGCACCATGACGCGCACGCCGAGCGTCACCGCGCGGGTCCACCACAGACGCCCATGCAGGTTGGCGGCGGCGCGCGCGAGGCGGCCATGGCGTTTTCGTTCGGGTCCTTGCGTCGAGGTCATGGACAGCGACCCGCCTCCGGCTATAGTCCCGCCCGACCCCGATGGCGCGGCGGAGCGCTCCGGCCTATCCAAGATCGGCACTGCGCGGCCGCGTCAAGCGGTATGGCCCGGTGCCGCGGGCCGGCCCGCTCCCGCCACGTCCCCCTTCCTCTTTCGATCGACGCGGCCCGACGACGCCGCGGCGCGGTGACCGTCTTGGCTTTTATCCTCGCCCACCTCTCGGACGCCCACATCGGTCCCCTGCCCCCGGCGCGCCGCCGCGACCTGCTCGGCAAGCGGCTGACCGGCTACATCAATTGGAAGCGCGGCCGCTCCAGCGCGCACGACATGGACGTGCTCGGCGGCCTCGTCGCCGACATGAAGGCGCAGTCGCCCGACCATATCGCGATGACGGGCGACATCATGAACATCGGCCTGCCGGGCGAGTACATCCTGGCCGACGCCTGGCTGCGCACGCTCGGCGAGCCCGGCTCGCAGGTGAGCTTCGTCGCCGGCAACCATGACGCCTACACGCGGGGGTCGCTGCCGACACTGGCGCGGACCTTCGCGCCCTGGACCACCAGCGAGACCACCGGCAGGCCGGGCTACCCCTACCTGAAGGAGCGCGACGGCGTCGCCCTCATCGGCCTGTGCTCGGGCGTGCCGACGGCGCCCTTCATCGCGTCGGGCCGGCTCGGCGCGCGCCAGCGCCACGCGTTCGAAGTCATGCTGGCCGATACCGGCGCCCGCGGCCTGACGCGCGTGGTGATGATCCACCACCCCCCGCACATGCGCGGCTCCAGCGTCGGGCGGGGCTTGACCGACGAAGTCGCCTTCGCCGCGATCGTCGCGCGGACGGGCGCGGAGCTCATCCTGCACGGCCACAATCACCGCCCCTCCGTCGTCCACCTGCCGACGCCGAACCGCCCGGTGCCGGTCGTCGGCGTACCGTCGGCCTCGGCCGTCAAGGGAGCGACGGGGCGGCGCGCCGGCTACCACCTCTTCTCGATCGAGGGCGCAGGATGCGACGCGCGCATCGCGGCGCGGGTGCGCGGACTGCCCGCCGGGTCGGGAGCGTTCGACGACCTCGAGCCGCTTCGCCTCGACACCTGAGCCGCGCGGGGCGATCGGTCCCGCCCTTCACCCTTTCGTGTGCCGGCGGTTGCGGCTATGTCTATGTCTGCGAGCCCGGCACCTGCCTCGCCGGGGCTTCTCCTATCCGCTGCCGGCAGCGCCGCATTTGTCCGCTGCCGGCAGAGCCGCACTTGTGGAGCATGATCATGGTTGATGCCTCGGCTGAGCGGCCGGAGGACTCGAAGCGGCCGCCCTTCGACATCGGCTCGATCCTCGCGGAGCGCGAGATCGACCGCTACACCATGCACACGGAACACATGAACGAGCAGATGGTCCGCGTGCTGCAGACCATCGGCTACGACGTCGGCTTCCGCAGCGGCCACGGCCAGTACCTCTTCGACCGCAAGGGCGAGCGCTACCTCGACCTGCTCAGCGGCTGGGGCGTGTTCGGCATCGGCCGCAACCACCCGACCTTGCGCGACGCTTTGAAGAGCGTGCTGGGAAGTGACCTGCCGAACCTCGTGCAGATGGACGTCTCGGTGCTCGCCGGCGTCCTGGCCGAGCGCTTGCTGACCTACGCGCCCCACCTGGAAAAGGTGTTCTTCGCCAGCTCCGGCGCGGAGGCGGTCGAGGCTGCGATCAAGTTCGCGCGCTGCGCCACCGGGCGCGACGACGTCGCCTACGCCAGCCATTCCTACCACGGCCTGACGTACGGCGCGCTGTCGCTGACCGCGGACAAGATGTTTCGCAACGGCTTCGGCACCCTGTTGCCAGGCTCGACCGAGGTGACGTTCAACGACCTCGCCTCGCTCGAGCGGGCCCTCTCGTCGCGCAAGGTCGCCGCCTTCATCGTCGAGCCGATCCAAGGCAAGGGCGTGTACATGCCCGACGATGGCTACCTGCAAGGCGCGCAGGACCTGTGCCGCCGCTACGGGACGCTGTTCGTCGCCGACGAAATCCAGACGGGCCTGGGGCGCACGGGGAAGTTCTTCGCGCACGAGCATTGGGGCGTGGAGCCCGACATGATCCTCGTCGCCAAGGCGCTGTCGGGCGGCCACGTGCCGGTCGGTGCCGTGCTCCTGCGCCGCAAGGTCTTCGAGAAGGTCTTCAACCGCATGGACCGCGCGGTCGTCCACGGCTCGACCTTCGCCAAGAACGACCTCGCCATGGCGGCCGGCCTCGCCACGCTCGAAGTCATCGAGGCCGAAGACCTCGTCGGCAACGCCGCCCGCATGGGCGCGCGGCTGATGATGTCGCTGAGCGCCATGGCCGAGCGCTACGAACTGGTGAAGACTGTCCGCGGCAAGGGGCTGATGATCGGCGTCGAGTTCGGTCCGCCGCGCTCGCTGAAGCTGAAGGCCGCCTGGTCGATGCTGGAGACGGTCAACGCCGGCCTGTTCTGCCAGCTCATCACCATCCCCATCTTCAAGGAGCACAAGGTGCTGGTGCAGGTGGCGGGCGCCGGCAACCACGTCATCAAGCTCATCCCGCCGCTGTGCATCACCGAGGCCGACTGCGCCTGGATCGAGCGCTCCTTCGATGCCGTCATCGCCGACGCGCACAAGGTGCCGGGCGCGGTCTGGACGCTCGGCAAGACGCTGGCCGGCCACGCGATGAAGGCGCGGGCGAGCGCGTGAGGCGAGAACGCGTAACGTCTGCTACCCCAGTCCGATCGGTGGTTGCGTTCGCGTTCTGACGAGCCAAGCGCAGGAGAACGACGGTAAAATGCAAGTCATTACCCAAGCCACGCTCTCCCATATTCGGGCGGGCGACCCCGGCCTAAACATAACCCAGGCCACGAACAAACCGGTCAAGATTCCGGCGAGCGTCGCCGCCGTGACTTGAAGAGCGGAACGCGTTGTGAAGAGCTTCACGATGCCCATTGTTGCGCCGCATAACAGAGCCAAAGGAGCAAAGACATAGGAGAACGGGATGCCGATATACGCAAAGAAGAGCATGAATCCGATCATGTTGAGTGTGTGGGTCGCTCAGCTCAGGCCGTCACAGCTTGGCAAGACGGACATCATCGTTCATATCGTGAACCAACCGATCGGTGGGCCGAGCAGGCCAAAAACCAGCAGCGTCTTGATTAGAATGGCAGCCTTATGCCGTTTGGAAGCAATCACCTGAAGGGCTCACGCGATCAATACTGTCGACTTCGTCCATAATATTCGCATCGGCGTGGCTGCGTACAGCGCGGGTTGCAAACATGGTGACCGTTACACGAAAGAATTAAGAGAAATTGCCTGCGCGGCCGTCAATGCGAGCGCAACGAAGTAAGCTAGAGAGGGCACCGCCATACTCTGATGGTGTGCCACGGCTTTTGGGCTGCATCGCTCCGGTCGCAATGACGAGCACTCGATGCGCACTACGGCCGTCAGGTCAGTGCATCGACGAGGCAAGATTGAGCCACGCGAGGATTTGGTGACCCACCACCCTGCAGCTTCTTGATGTCATCCGTTCCGTCGTTTATACGCAGCGCTTCCGCGCACGGTTTTCGACCGCTGGCGCAACCGCCATCCCACGAGACCCCCCGATGAAGTCCGACATCCATCCGGCCTACCACATGATCAAGGTCGTGATGACCGACGGCACCGATTTCATGACGCGCTCGACCTACGGTGCGGACGGGGCCACGTTGAACCTCGACATCGACCCGAAGACCCACCCGGCCTGGACCGGCGGTTCGCAGCAGCTGCTCGACCGCGGCGGTCGCCTGTCGCGCTTCAACTCGCGGTTCGGTGGCCTTTCGTTCGGCAAGAAGTAGGGCGAGCGGCCCTCGGGCAAAAGGCTGCCCTCCTTTGCGGCAGGGCGGCCTTTTGGGCCTAGCGCCTAGAGGGTGGCGCGCCGGACCTCCCTCTCACCCAGACGCTTCGTGTCGTCCTTGCGAGCGGAGCGAAGCATCCAGGGCCGCTGCACCTCACGCGCGGCGCGCACCCCCGCTGCCCCTGGACTGCTTCGCTCGGCTCGCAGTGACGAACCCGAGTAACCGTCCGATGCGCTAGCGTCCGACACCCTACCGGCAGAAGGCGTCGCGCAGGCGGGACATCTGCTCCTCCAGCGGGTTCGCCGCGGGCGCGGAGGGTTGCGCATCCGTGTCGCGAAGCAGCGCGTCGAGGTGCAGCAGCCGCTCCTGCAAACGGACGGAGGTCTCGATGAGGCCGCGAAGGGCGGCCGGCAGGCGCGCCAACGTCTCGGGTTCGCCGGTCTTCTCGTTCCAGGCAACCGTCGTCCGCTTCTTGTCGCCGACGGCGTCCGCCCGCGACAGTTCGCCCTCGTTGACGGCGCGCTGCAACAGCAGCCAGGAGGCGATCTGCATCAGCCGGGTGGTGAGCCGCATGCTCTCGGACGCATAGGCCAGAGCGTCCGTGCGCCCGAGCCCCTTCGCCTGCTCGCGGCCGTCGCCGTCGAGATAGGCGGCGGTCTCCTCCACCAGTGCCATGCCGTCGCGGAAAAGCGCCTTGAACACGTCGGAGGACGCCATGCGCTCGGCGAAGGAGATGGGAGTCTGGAACGTCAGTTCTTGCGCCATTGTCTCTGTCGGGCCTCGTGCGGTGCTGTGGTGGTCAGTGTAACTGCAAGGCGAGCGCCAGCGGCGCAGCAGCCGATCTTTCCTGCGGCTTAACCTTAATATGGCGCGTCCGGTTGCCCTTCCCCTCGAGCGGGCACCGTCGCGGTGGCGGGGCATCGTTGCCCCTCGCACGGGCGCGAGAGCGCGCGTGTATCGAAACGGGACGGGACCGTCACGATTTGAAGAAGGAGGTGGCGGCGGCCGCGGCCGCCTGCTTGGCCGTCCGCATCGCCTCGAGCCGGGCGATCTCGGCGCGGAGCAGTGCCACGCGCAGGTCGAGCTCGGCGATGGAGAGGTCGTCCACCCTCTCGCCGAGTTGGTGCTGCGGCCCGAACTTCCTGTCGTCCTCGTCGCGCATTCCCGCTCCCTCGTCGTTTGGCGGCGCCTTCGGAGGCAACCCGTCGTCTCCGACATATTGCCTTCCTTCCCCCCGATCCTTATAGCTCGGCGCTTCCCGCTTTTTAACGATGACGCTCCGCCGATCTCTTGGCGCACACAGGCGCCGAATGCGGATCCTTTCGCGGACAGCTGTCCAGGAGAACCATTATGACCAACGCGCCGCTGATGCCGAAAGCCACGGCTGTCTGGCTCGTCGAGCACACCTCGCTCACCTTCGAGCAGATCGCCGAATTCTGTAAGCTGCACCCCCTCGAGGTGAAGGGCATCGCCGACGGCGAAGTGGCAAGCGGCATCAAGGGCCACGACCCCATCACCTCGAACCAGCTGACCCGCGAGGAGATCGCCAAGGCGGAAGGCAAGCCCGAACACCACCTGCAGATTGCCGTCTCCAAGGTGCGGATGCCCGAGATCAAGCGCCAGCGCGGCGCGCGCTACACGCCGCTGTCGCGCCGGCAGGATCGGCCGAACGCCATTCTCTGGCTCGTGCGAAACCATCCCGAGCTGAAGGACGCGCAGATCATGCGCCTGGCCGGCACGACGAAGACGACGCTCGACGCCATTCGCAACCGCACGCACTGGAACTCCGCCTCGCTGAGCCCGATGGACCCGGTCACCCTTGGACTCTGCTCGCAGATCGACCTCGACTTCGAGGTCAACCGCGCCGCCAAGGACCGGCCGGCCGCCGTGATCGACCGTGGCCCGACGCTTATGCCGGCGGAAGTCACGACCGCGCCGCGCGAGGCGCCGGTCAGCGAGTCCTCCGTCTTCGGCGAGCCGACGCCGCGGCCTGCGACGCCGGAGGAGGAGGAAGACCTCGACGTGAACTCCGTGTTCGCCAACCTGAAGACGCTGCGCTGAGACGCGGCGGCTGACGTCGTCCCTACCCTTCGCGGACGGCGCACGTAGGGCCGCGGACGCAAACGGCGTCGTCTTCAGCCGACGCTCCTCCCTGGGCACGCTGCGCGCGATCGTCCGCAATCCCTTGGACTCGCTGCCGCCCGAAGTGTTCGTCAGCCGCATGGTGGTCGCGCGCATCTTCGGCCGTCCCCGCATCTACCTCGTCGATCCCGCGCTGATCCAGGACCTGCTGGTGCGTCGCGCCGACGCCGTGAGCAAGGGCCTGCAAACCAAGCGGACGCTCGGTCCTATCCTCGGCCAGGGTCTGCTGACGGCCGATGGCGCGCCGTGGCGCTGGCAACGCCAATCCATGGCGCCGACCTTCCAGCATGCGCGGCTCAAGACCTTCCTACCCACGATGATCGCCGCCGCCGAGGCCGCGCGCGACCGCTGGCCCGCCGCCGGCGGGATGGTCGACATCGGGTATGAGATGATGGCGACGACGTTCCAGATCATCGTCGAAACGATGCTGTCGGGACCGAGCGGGATGGACACCGCGCGCGTCGAGCGCAGCGTCACGGACTACCTGCGCGCTACCAACTGGATGTTCGTGCTTGCCATTCTCAAGGCGCCGGCATCGACGCCGCATCCCGGGCGACGACGCGCGATGGCGGCCGCGGCCTACCTACGGGACGCCGTAACGGCCATGGTCGGGCGGCGCCGCGCGAGCGAGGCCCGCGACGACCTCGTCAGCCTGTTGCTCGCCGCGCGCGACCCTGAGACCGGCCGGGGCATGAACGACGCCGAACTGACCGACAACCTCCTCACCTTCATGACGGCGGGCCACGAGACGACGGCGCTCGGCCTGGGTTGGACCTTCCAGCTGCTGGCCCGCCATCCGATCGTCGCGCAGCGCGTGGCGGACGAAATCGAGGCGGTGACGGCAGGGGGTTCGGTCACGCCGGAGCATATCGACGCGCTCGTCTACACCCGCCAGGTGTTCCAGGAGGCGCTGCGCCTCTACCCGCCGGCTCCGATCATCGCGCGGACCGTCGAAACCGCTATAACCCTGGCCGACCTGACGATCGAGGCCGAGACGGTCGTGGTCATCCCGATCTATGCGCTGCACCGGCATACCGCCCTTTGGCAGAACCCCGACGCCTTCGATCCCGACCGGTTTGCGCCCGAGGCCGTCAAGGGCCGCCATCGATACGCCTACATGCCGTTCGGCGGCGGCCCGCGCGTGTGCATCGGCAACGGGTTCGCGACCATGGAGGGAGTCGCGATCCTCGCGGTCCTTCTCAAGACCTTCCGCTTGGTCGAGACGACGGAGCCGCTTCCCGATGCGATCGTCAGGATCACGCTTCGGCCGAAGGTCGAACGGCCCCTCCGCGTGGCGGCGCGCTAGGCGCGCGGACGGTCAATCGGGCAGCCCCGTCCACATCCTGGCCACCACGCGCCGCCGGTCCCGCTCTCCCGCGATCTTGGCGAGGCGATCGGACGCCATCCTCGCGAGGAGGAAATGCAGACTCAAGACCAGGGCGAAAAGAACGGTTCCAACGGCGATCATGACAGGTTCCTTCGGGGCGTCCCACGCGCGACCGGCTCGCATCACCTCTGTCGAGCGACGGCTCGACAGCCGGGGTGCAGGCTTCCACTGGACGTGACCTCCACTGGACGACGTCACCATGGACAGGTCGCCGATCTCGGGCTGAGCAACGGGTGGCCAGCGCGCGACGACGCTCACTATGCCCATAGAAGCGTCAGACCGGGCCATGGTTGCAGAATTCTAGAGCAACGCAGCCGCGCGCGTGGCGCCTACAGGGTCACGTTACGGGCAACCCGGGCGCCTGACGGAGTTTCCCGCGGCGTTGATGAGGGGTTCGCACCCGTGGTCACCCGGTGCGTCAGGCTTGCCGGTGGCATAGCCGGTCGCCGACTTGAAGAAACTGAAAATCCCGCCGCCGGACGATTCCTGAGTGTCTTGGCGGTCGACGAGGTTCTCGTTGTTGGCGAAGGCCGGGGCCGCACAGACCGCAGCGGCCAAGGCCAACATCAGGCAAAGGGACGCGCGCTTCATCGACAAGGCGTCTCTCCTTTCAGCGGATCGGCGTCGGGATCATGGTCAGAATTGTTTGCCGACGCAACACCGGTTCGCCGCGTTTAAGTGCTGCCCGACAGGCGGTCGCATCATCGATAAAAGAGCGCGGGTAATCCAGGCGGTGCGGGCGTGGTGGGCACGACAGGGATTGAACCTGTGACCCCTCCCATGTCAAGGGAGTGCTCTCCCGCTGAGCTACGCGCCCCACGCACCGTTCGCTCCGCAGACCCGGGTTGTCCGCGAGACGCCGGATATATCGGCATGGGCGGGGGGACGCAACCGGAAAGCCGGTCGCGAGCGCGAAATCCCCCACGCCATCCCGGTTGTCTAGGCCGCGAGGAGGCGTTGCACCTCGTTGACGAGGTCTTTGAGGTGGAACGGCTTGGACAGGATCTTCGCCTGCTTGGGAGCGTTGTTGTCCGGGTTCAGCGCCACGGCCGCAAAGCCGGTGATGAACATGACCTTGATGTCGGGGTCGAGTTCCGTTGCCCGGCGCGCCAGTTCGATCCCGTCCATCTCCGGCATGACGATGTCGGTCAGCAGCAGCTCGAAGGGTTCCTCGCGCAGTCTGTTGTAGGCCGACAGGCCGTTGTCGAAGGAGGAGACGTCGAAGCCGGCGTTTTGCAGCGCCTTGGACAGGAAGCGCCGCATGTCGTTATCGTCCTCGGCAAGCAGGATCTTGGAGTTCACCATATCATCCGTTTCGTTCATCAAGCCTGCCCTCGGCGCATCGCAGCACCTACGGTTACTTGTGTAAAGATCAGGTGAACGATTGGTTAATGTCGCAAGGGACGCAGGCCGTGCCGGCTTCTAAATACGACGATTGCATCCTAGGATCGGGAAGGGCCGAGCGTCGCGCGCGGACCACCCGGCCCGCTCGCGTCCGATTGTGGTGCGGATACGGCAGTTTGCGCGCAACAGCCAGCCTGAAAGGCCGCCCATGACTAGCGGAAAGCCGCCGGACCTCGATGCCGGCCGCCACGGAGCCGAGCCGGAATTCGACACGCCTTTCGACGTGATCGAACCGAAAACGTTGTCGTGCCCGCTTGTCATCTCCTCGCCGCACTCCGGCTCGATCTATTCCAGGCGTTTTCTCGCGAGCGCACGGCTTGACGCGCTGGCGCTGCGGCGCTCGGAGGACGCGTTCGTCGATACGCTTTTTTCCGGCGCGGTGGACCTCGGCGCGCCGCTGATTCGAGCCCGCTTCCCGCGCGCCTACCTCGACGTGAACCGCGAGCCTTACGAGCTCGACCCGCGCATGTTCGACGGGCGCCTGCCGGACCACGCCAACACCCGCTCGGTCCGCGTGGCGGGGGGGCTCGGCACCATCGCCCGCGTGGTCGGCGAATCGCAGGAGATCTACGCGGGCCGCCTCAGCGTGGAAGAGGGCCTCGCGCGGATCGAGCGGCTCTACAAACCCTACCACGCCGCCCTGCGGCAGCTGCTCGACCGGGCCCTGCGCCTGTTCGGTATCGCGGTGCTGGTGGATTGCCACTCCATGCCATCGGCGCCCGCCTTCGCTGGGCCTGGCGCGGACAAGCGACTGAAGACCGACATCGTGCTCGGCGATCGCTACGGCACGAGCTGCGACAAGGACCTAGTCGACGTGCTGGAACAGGCGATCCGCGGCTACGGCTACGTCGTGCAGCGCAACAAGCCGTATGCGGGAGGCTACATCACCGAGCATTACGGCGCGCCGCTCGCCGGCTGCCACGCGGTGCAGATCGAGGTCAACCGATCCCTCTACATGGATGAGCGCCAGTTGGAGAAGACGGCGCGGTTCGATGCAATGGTGGCGGCCATGACCGGTGCCGTCAGTGCCCTGGCCCAGGAGACCATGCGGCGACTTGGCCCGATGAAGGCGGCGGCCGAGTGACGCTCTGCGCCGGTGCGCCAAACCCGGGATAAAAAAGGCCGCCTGCGTCATCGCAAGCGGCCCAAGTCTAGGGAGGAAACGCCCAAAAGGGCATCGGCGGTAGCCAGGCTATCGCGCCGCAACACGATGTCGGTGCATGGCACAAAACACAAGTCTCGACACGGCCTCTCGCTAGCACGAAGTGCTGCCCTGCAGAATATGCAGGGCTTCTGGAGTGGGACGGTTGCGGCGACCCGGTAGGCGTGGCACTCCGAAGCCTTGCAGGAGACGCCTCCATGACAGCCGTTGACTTCGCCGCTTTCGTCGAAAAACTCGGCGACGCCGCCAGCGAGGCCATCCTGCCTTTCTTCCGCACCATGCTGGGCGCGGAGGACAAGAATGTCGGCGGCACCTTCGATCCTGTCACCGAGGCCGACCGTGCCGCGGAGGTCGCGATGCGCCGCATGATCGAGCGCACCTTCCCCGCCCACGGCATCATCGGCGAGGAATTCGGCTCGCTGCGCGGCGATGCCGACTACGTCTGGGTGCTCGACCCGATCGACGGCACGAAATCCTTCATCTCCGGCCTGCCGACCTGGGGGGTGCTCATCGGCCTGATGCACAACGGCCGGCCGACCTATGGGACGATGGTGCAACCTTATACGGGGGAACGGTTCGTCGGCGACTGCGGGAGCGCCTTTTGGCACGGCCTCAACCCGCGCAGGACGCGCGAGCGCCGCCGGCTGGAGACGCGCCGCTGCGAGTGCTTCGCCGCGGCCACCGTGATGACGACCTCACCCCTGCTCTACAAGGACGAGAAACTCGCGGCGCTGCGCCGGCTCGAGGCCGACGCCCGGCTCGTGCGCTACGGCTGCGACTGCTACGCCTTCGCCATGCTCGCCGCCGGTCACGTCGATTGCGTGGTGGAGACCGGGCTCCAACCCTACGACATCGTCGCTCTCGTGCCCATCATCGAGGGCGCAGGCGGCATCGTCACGACCTGGGAGGGTGGCCCGCCGGCCAAGGGCGGCGACATCGTCGCGGCCGGCGACGAACGCCTGCATAGGCTGGCTCTGGAGCGGCTGAGAGAGCAATAGGCCTTGATTCGAAACCGCTCCGCGACCCGTATCCTGCCGTCCCGGCTCCCGTTGTCCGCAGCGGGGGCAAGTCGTCAAGAGCCGAGGTCGTTCTAACGGGTGGCTCTAACGCGCGGCGAAGGCGTGGCGCAGGTAGGTCTGCATGAAACCCGGCATCCGGTCTTCCTGGAAGTCGGCCGCCGAGCGCATGGGCACGAGGGCGTCGAGCTCGGGGTCGTCCTCCGCGGCGCGGAAGGCCGCGAAGCGGTCCAGCATCGCACCCGCGTCGAGGTGGCAACGCACCCGCTTCAGGCAGGCAAGGCGCGCACCGTCGACCACGAGCGTCCAATCCGCGTCGAGGCTGACGTCGGCGGACC
This sequence comes from Beijerinckiaceae bacterium, assembly GCA_965249685.1. GTDB lineage: Bacteria > Pseudomonadota > Alphaproteobacteria > Rhizobiales > Beijerinckiaceae > RH-AL1. Next base: position 27,619 of record CBDFMN010000001.1, read on the forward strand.
TCAGGCCGGTCTCCTCGGCCAGTTCGCGACGGATATTGCCGGCGAGATCGACCGTGCCGTCGGCGCGGACGTCGGCCGGCTCCGGCGTGCCGGCGGGAAAGTAGAGGCGCCCGGCGCTCGTTGTGCCCGCACCCATCCTCCCCAGCATGAAGGCGCCGTCGGCCGATTCCAGCGCCCCCATCGGAAACAGGTTGAAGACCGGCGGCCCGGGAAAGCCGAAGTCGCGCCAACACAGGAAAGGCTTGTAGCTCGTCTCGAAGCCAGCCGCGCGCAGGACGCCGCCCGGCTCCAGGGCGACCCGGTGGGCGACCAGCACACGCCCGTCGAAGACTGCGGGCTTGGCGGCGACAATGGTGGCCCAATGCGCGTCGATCGCGGCCGACTGCTCGCGGGGGAAGGCCCAGTCGTAGGGTTCGCAGCGGTAGTCGATGGCGGCGGCGGCCTGGATGCCTTGGAGCGCGGTCACAGGTCGAGGAAGCCTTCGGCGACGAGGACGGCGGAGCCGCCGATGGCGATGCGGCCGAGGCGCCCCCCCTCGACGCTGAAGGCGGCCCCGATGAGACTCGGCCGGCCCATCTCGACCCCCTGCTGCAGCGTGCAATCGTGGTCGCCTTCGCCCAGGCCGCCGGCCTGGAGGAGCACCGCGGGGAAGGCCGCTGCCGCCGCCCCGGTCGCGGGGTCCTCGCTGATCCCCAGGCCGCTCGCCATCATCCGCGTGCGAAAGGCGTGCGGCCGCCCGGACCCATCGGGCGCGTACAGGTAGAAGGGGCCGCCGCCCTGCCCCGGTGAACCCCGGAGGACGACGCGGCCGAGAGCCTCCGTTGACGCCAGGGGGATGAAGGTGAACGGGACGCCGGCCGAGAAGCAGGTGGGTTCGTGCCCGGCGAAGCCGATGGCCTCGATCTCCAGGCCGAGCAGTGCGGCGGCGTCGCCGCGCGAAGGCGCCGCGCCCGCGTGATCCGGCAGGCGCGGCACGTCGAAGGAGGCGTGGGGCGCCTCGCCCCGGCGATGGCGAACGCTGCAGGAGACGGGGCCGACGCCCTCCTCCAGCACCAGGCCGACGTCCTGGCCGGCGAGCAGGTCGGGGGCTTGGAGCTTGGCGAGAAGCACCGCCGTGCCGACCGTCGGGTGCCCGGCGAACGGCAGTTCGGTCGCGGGCGTGAAGATCCGCAGGCTGGCGGTGTGGATGGGGTCGGCGGGGGGACGGACGAACACCGTCTCCGACAGGTTGAACTCCCGGGCGATCCGCTGCATGGCGGGGGCGTCGAGACCCTGGCTGTCCAGCACCACCGCGAGCGGGTTGCCGGCAAGGGGCACGGCGGTAAACACATCGAGGATATGGTATCGTCGCCGCATGTCTCTCTCCCCGTCGGAGGCTGGATGCACGGGCGCGCCGCCCGCCGTCAAGCCACTAGTCCGGACCCCTCGCCTCAGCATCACACAAGGACCGCCAATGCCTCCCAATTATTCGGTCGAGAACGTCAGCCGCGAGGATCTCAAGCACGGCTTGGCGGATGGCACGGTCTCCCTGGTGGATGTCCGCGAACCGCACGAATTCGCCGACGGGCACATCCCCGGCGCGACACTCAACGCGTTGCAGGGCTTCGACCCCGGCGCTCTCCCGCCCCCGCGCGCGGAACACCGGATCGTGCTGGCCTGCCGCTCGGGCAAGCGGTCGCTCGTGGCGATCGACCTCGCCCAGGCGGCCGGCCGCACGGACGTCACCGCGCATTACCCCGGCGGCATGCTGGATTGGAACGCCGCCGGCGAGCCGGTCGCCGAGTAGCCCGACCCTCCCGGTCGAAGGAGCGAGCGACTTGACGGCACCCCGCCGCGCGCCATGTCTGCTTACACCGAGTACAGGGAGATCAGAGATGAAGCTTCGTCTAATCCTCGCCGCCACGTTGATGGCCGCGACGGCCATGCCTCTGACGGCAGATGCCCAGGGCCTGTTCGGCGGCGCGCGGGAGGGCTTCCGCGAGGGTGATCGCAGGGCGGGGCCAGTCGGCGCGGTCGTCGGCGGCGCGGTCGGCGCGGGTGTCGGCACGGTCAACGGCGCCCTCGGCATCAGGCCGAGCTACTACCACGGGCGCCGCTGCATCTACCGCCACGGTCGCCGTCGCTGCCGGTATTGAAATCGGCGTCTCGAGAGGCGGACGCGTCCGCCCGCGCCCTTCCGCGGGAACGTCCGGCCGGCCCGACCGTTGTCGGGACGAACCACGGAGATACAATCATGGCGTTTAAGCAAGCAGCTCTCGTTCTCGGCCTGGCGATTCTGATCCCGGCCTCAGCCTTCGCGCAGGGCACCGTTCGCGGCGCACGCGAAGGCGCCGAGAGTGGCGCCGATGCGGCGGGTCCCGTCGGCGGGATCGTCGGTGGTGCGGTTGGCGCGGCGACCGGGACGGTCGGCGGCGTGCTTGGCGTGCAGGGCGATCGCGGTTGCGAGTCACGCACCGTGCGGCGCGAGAGCGGCGACGGCGACTCGGAGACGGTGCACCGCACCAACTGCCCGTAGGCGCTTCTACCTGGACTGTCCCGGCATGCAAAAATCCCGGATCGCCTAGCGGCGGTCCGGGGTTTTTGCATGCGGCCGGTCAGGGTGGCCTCGCTCGCCGTCGAGGGTGAGAAAACTTTGCAGCGCCGTGGTCCAGATCCGACGCAAGGCCGCTCGGCCAGCCGACCAAGCGCGCGGGGCCGATCGAGCGGTTGCATGCCGCGTCGATCCATGGTGAAGGCGTAGACGGAACAATCCAAGGATACGCGGCCGCAAAGACGGGCGAGTCGACTTGGACGAGCGAGATGCTTGGGAGACGAGTGAGATGAGAGCGAGTTGCACTTGCGTCCTGCTGCTGAGCACCCTCCTCGCGGGCGCGCCGTCTGCCAGCGCCCAGATGATGGTCGATCGCGACCGCGGCGAGCGCGTTGACGCTCCCTACGCACCGAGCTTCCACGCGCGCCGCGCCGGTCATCGCTACGATCGCCGGCGGCACTCGCGCTTCCTCGCGCTGCGACGCGACTTTCCCGCACCGGACTCGCTCGGCTGGTCCGATTGCTGCCTCTAAAGGGCGGGCATCGGCTCGGCCAAGGCGAGTTTGGTGCGGCAAGGACGCTTCAAACCTTCGACCTCTCCTGACACGTTCATGCGGCTCGATAGAGTCACGTACCCGCGGCGGAGCTTTCAAAAGCCGCATGCGACACTCTCGAATTGTTTGGGGCGGAAGCGTTTACTTCAACGTCTGCTTCTCGACATTGCCGAACAGGACGATGCTCTCGATCCGGTGGTCCTCGTCGAAGACCAGGATATCGTAGCCTGTAAAGCCGCCGTTCCCCCCGGCATCGACGAACTGCCACGTGGCCATGGCATTGGCCTCCCAGCCGAGCATGGCCAGAAAACGGAAGCAGCCGCCCGGGCTTCGGCTCTGGAACCCCTCGAGGTGCTCGATCAAGTCGGCGATGCCGGTCCTCGTCTTCATCGGGTTCTTGAAGACGATCGCTTCCGTCACGCTCTCGCGCAGGAGGCGCAGGCGCTCGTCGCCGGTAACCGGCCCCCATGTGGAAAGATAGGTCGCGTACGCGGCCACTCGAACATCGGTCATGTCATTCTTCTCCAGCTTGACGTTGTTGGGGCGTGACGCCGCATGGCGAGCGAGCGGGACCGGCGCGTCCCAACGCGACACGGCCGCGATGGACCCGGAATGCCGACCGCATGGGCGACGCCTCTAGGGTACGAGGCCGAACGACCGGCGGCGTTGCGGCGATGCGGTCGAAGGCGGTACAGCACGGGGTATGAACGCGATCGACTTCGAGGTTTCCGTGCCGCAGCTGCGGTGCTTCGTTGCCGTCGTGAGCGCCGGCTCGGTCGCCGAAGCCAGCCGTCGTCTCGGTATGTCCGCAGCCAGCGTATCCAAGGCGATCACCCGGCTCGAAGCCGGCGCCGGCGTCAAACTCCTGCACCGCTCGACCCATGCGTTGTCGCTCACGGTGGACGGGGAATCGCTGATCGAGGCCGCCCGGGAAGCCGTCCGCGCGGCCGAGGCGTTCGAGCACGCCGCCGCGCACGTCGCCGACGGCGCCAATGCAGGCGTCGTTCGCCTCACTGGCGCGGTCGGGTTCGTGCGCCACGTCGTAGTGCCGCTCATGGGCGAGTTCGCCGTACGGCATCCTGACATCCGCCTGGATGTCCGCGCGACCAACGAGACCGTCGACCTGGCCGATGGCGGCATCGACTTGGCCCTTCGTTCCGGCGCGGTCTCGGGCGTACCGGGGCATCTGCAGCAGGCCTGGTTCAGCTTCCCATGGGTGATCTGCGCCGCACCCGGCTACCTCGATCGTCGTCCTGCGCCGCTGACGGTGCCGGAGCTCGACGGCCACGACCTCATCGGGTTCCGCAACAACCGCACGGGACGGGTTCAGCCATGGCCCCACAGGGGGCCGACCGGCGGTGCCGGCGGCCGATACGACCTCAAGACCGGACTCTCGTTCGATGATGGCGATGCGGCGTGGGGCGCCATGCTGGCGGGTGCGGGCATCGCCTGCGCTCCGCTCTGGCTCGCGGCCACCGCGCTGAGGAACGGCACGGCGGTCGAGATTCTCGCGAAGTGGAGGGACGCCGACGCCAGCGTGACGATGCTGCGCAGGAACCGCCGTCTGACACCGGGTCGCCTGACCACGCTGATGGCGTTCCTGAGCGCCCGCGTCCCGTATTTCGGCGATCTCCGCTGATCGCTCGGGCCTGCGCCGAAGCGGACGGCTTGCATCGACGGCGTGGTTGCAGCGGTGCGACATGGGGGCGTTTGTCGCAAAGCACGCAAAGCCGGAATAGACGGCCGCGAGGCACGGCAGTGTTGCCCTTCCGGCAACCTCCTCGACATCCGGGTCGAGATCGAGGCCGGGTCGAACGGCTTTTGACCTGGTCCGCTCGGAACAATCGGCCTCGTCCGAGACCAAAGGTCAGCGTCTCGCGGCCAAGCCGCCCCGGGGCCGGAGAACCTGCCGACCAGCGGCTCACGCCTTGAGCAGCCGCTCGCTCAAATCCCAAAGTCGCCGGGCAGATGTTGGATCGATGGAATGCGACACGACCTCGGACGGGATGCAATCGGGGGTAAGCTGCCTGGGCTCGTCGTCCAGTCGCGAGATGTCGTTGTCCTTGAGGTAAACGCCCCCGATGTTGGCAAGCAGCGGGCTGGTGGCCGCGAAGACGATGGTGCCGGCACCTTGTTGCGGTGTCTTCTTGCCGACCTCGGGATCGATGATCGGCTTCCCGTCCGCATCGATCAGTCCCATTGCCCGGAGCGCCTCGCCACCGGCGGAACTGTTCAGCTTGGTCCCGACGACGACGCCAGGATGGACGGCATAGCCACGGATGCCCTCTTCGGCGAAACGCCGATCCAATTCGACCGCGAAAAGCACGTTCGCCGTCTTGGATTGCGCGTAAGCGACCCTGGAATTGTAGCCGGTGCGGAAGTTGGGATCGTCCCAGCGAATATCGGAGAAGCGTTGCGCACCGGAGGACACGGCGACCACGCGGGCGCCGTGCGCCGCGCGCAGCGCTGGCAGGAGGCCGAGCGTCAGCTGAAAATGTCCCAAATGGTTGGTCGCAAACTGCGTCTCGTAGCCGCGCGCGTCCCGCTCCGGCCCGCCCGAAGCGCCGGCGCCATTGATCAGGATGTGAAGCGGGCGCTTGCTCGCGAGCCACCGCTGGACGAAGTCGTCGATCGAGGTGGGATCCACCAGATCGAGCCGGTCGATCCCGATACCCTCGTCGCGGGCCAGAGCGGCGGCGGCGTTCGCGGGGTTGCGCGACGTGGCCGTCACCGAGGCGCCGGCCTTCACCAATGCTCTGCTGACTTCCAGGCCGATGCCGGTATAGCCACCGGTGACGACCGCGTTCCTGCCGGTGAGGTCGAGGCCGGCGAGAACGTCATCGGCCGTCGCGGCTGCCGTGAAGCCGCTGCCGAGGGGATGCTGTCTGTGGGTCATGGAAGGTATCTCGCTCCGATCACGCTTGCATCAGCGCAGTGGCGTCGGCGCCCGCTGCAAGCCGCATCGGACACGACGGGTCGGTCGCCGCGCGCCACACGGCTTGCGTCACGTCCGACGCGTTGGTGATCGGGCCCTCCTGCTGGAAGTTCGCGAAGACCGTCTGTGCCAGTCCGGCGTAGGGCTCCGGGAAACCGGCCTGCATGCGCGAGCGCGCGTTGTCGCCGAACGCGGTGGCGGGAGCTCGCCCCGGGAGCACGACGCGCACCCGGACGTCGAACTGCTGGAGTTCCAGCGCGAGCACCTCCGAGAACGCGTTCACCGCCGCCTTGCTCGCAGTATAGACAGAGAGCAGCGGTAGCGGCAGCAGCGTCACGCTGGACGACACGTTGACGATCACGCCCGACCGGCGCGCCCGCATTTGCGGCAACACGGCCTGCGTCATCGCCATGGTGCCGAACGTATTCGTCTCGAACACTTCGCGCACCGTTTCGATCGGCGTGCCCTCGAGCGCGTTGAGGAAGCCGATGCCGGCATTGTTGACCAGCACGTCGATCGGTCCTGCCGCCGCGATGGCGTGGCGGATGCTCTGCGGATCGGTCACGTCGAGCGCGAGCACGCGCATCCGGTCCGAAGCCGGAAGGACGTCCGCACGCGGCGTCCGCATCGTTGCGACCACCGTCCAGTCAGGGCGAGCCAGGAAAGCGCGCGCGATCTCCAGGCCGAACCCGGACGAGCATCCGGTCACGAGGATGTTTTTCATGTCAATTCCGATCCCATACTCTGCCAAGCCTCAGATAGGCGGCAGCGTCCGGACGTGATACCGCTTAAAGTCCAAGTCTCGTTCGTATGAGTCCGGTTTGTCCGATCCGCTCACCCAAATCGTCGGTCTGCTTCAGCCGAGTGCGTGGTACTCGAAAGTGGCCGAGGGCGCGGCCGCCTGGCGGGTGCGGCGTTCGGAAACCGGGAGGCCCTTCTACTGCGCGATCCTGGCTGGCGCGTGCCGGTTGCAGGTTGGCGGGCAGGAGTCGATCACGCTCGCGAGCGGCGACTTCGTCCTGATCCCCTCGGTTTTCGATTTCACGATGTCGAGCGTCGAGCCGATGCTTTCGGACAGGGGCGATTCCGTGCCGTTCGAATTGCGCCCGGGGCTGGTTCGCTTGGGCAATCAGGACGGCCCGCCCGACGTGCGCGTGCTGCTGGGCTACTGCACCTTCGGTTCGCCCGACGCGGCTCTGCTCGTCTCGCTCCTGCCCCGGCTGATCCACGTCTGCGGCGAGGAAAGGCTGACCACGTTGCTCCAACTGGTCAACGAGGAGTCTCGGGCGAGCCGGCTGGGGCGGGACGTGATCCTGGCGCGGCTGGCCGAAGTTCTGCTGATCGAGGCGCTCCGCTCCACTTCACGCGCCGAGGCTCCGCCCGGCTTGCTGCGCGGTCTCGCCGACGAGCGGCTCGCCGGCGCCCTGCGGCAGATGCACGAGCGTCCTACCTGGCCATGGACGGTCCCGGAGCTTGCGAAGCAGGCGGCGCTGTCCCGATCGTCGTTCTTCGAACGATTCAGGCGGGCGGTGGGCGTCGCCCCCATGGAGTACCTACTCCATTGGCGCATGGCGCTGGCAAAGGATCTCCTGCGCCGCGATAGGGGCGGCATCGCCGAAATAGCGCAGCGGGTGGGCTATAGCTCGGCAAGCACGTTCAGCGTCGCCTTCGCCCGCCATGTCGGCCTGCCACCGACAACCTATGCGCGCGAGCAGGCCGGCGTCCCCTGAGGGAGCGGCCGGAAGCTTTTAGCGAGCGAGCCGGTAGAGGGGGATAAATGCGAGTGGTCTGCAGCATCCCGGATCCGAGGGCTTGCGAGCATCCCACCAAGCAACAGAAAAAGCTGACGAACCAGAAAACGTAATGGTGCCGCAAGAGAGATTCGAACTCCCGACCCCCTCATTACGAATAGGCAGCCAAAGGCCTTGAACGGGTTGTAACCCATAGCCGTTTGCTGATTTCAGCTCTACAATCGGCGATGTGATCATGTAAACTTAGACAAGTTCGAAAGTACTACAATTGTAGTAGTCAGCATTTTATTTTACAATTCAAGCTCGGGGTTGGGCTCGATCGTATCGAAAACCTCAATGCCGAGGAACTTCCGACCATCTAGAGAAAGGGAGCCTAAAGCCGTTTCACCGAACAATTCTCTGAAAAGCTGCGTAACCAAAATTCTTGAATGGCCGCGTAGATCGCTTTCAAAATCACTGAAGTTATAAGCGTTACGATATATACCTAAATAAGCCGCAATGGAGCGGGATATATCAACGATAGTATCTTGGAACGTCTTTCCCTTTTGGTGCCGGTGAGAAAAGGAGTACTCTTTTGTTAATCGAGCTTTTATCTTTTTGATTTGCTTTATGCTTATTCTTGCTACATAAGCGTTAGCCGATTCCAAGAAGACAATTTCCCTCCCGAGAAATGTAACAGGATCGCCAGGTGAAACTATGCTTGTTTTGGAGTCTGCTGCAATTTTTGGGATGTTCAATTCCAGTTCCTGGAGCAGCTTTATGACGGTTTGCTTTCCAGCATAAGCATCGCTCTTTGAGTTGAAAAAGAGGATGAGATCGTCAGCATATCTGACCATCTCGATATTGCTCTTCTCAATACTACGGTCAAACTCCGAAAGAACTAAATTCGCTAACAATGGCGAAAGTGGCATACCCTGTCGAACACCGGTCCCGGGCTTTACGCCCTGCTTATCGAAATCTAATTTATTGAATCGAGTAACTTTAGCCTCACAATTAATGGCCTTACATATCAAAGGTGTAAGACTATGCCCTCCCAACGACTTCTTAACGCATGCCTTGAGATAATTACGCGGAATTCTGTCAAAGAAAGCCTCAATATCTGTTTTCAAGCACCAATCGTATTTACCACGCAGCTCTACAACTCGTTTAATGGCCTCTTCCGTTCCGATACCTTTAATGAAGCCAAAAGACGATGAGTTGTAGATTGGAAGCGCTTTCCGTCTCACCAAATAGCTGACTATCACTCGCTGAATAAGACGGTCGCGCACTGTCGGGATGCAGATGATCCGCTCTTTTTCGGAGTTCGGTTTGGGTATGAAAACGGCGCGGAGCTTCGAGAAGCCAAACTTGCCCTCTTTTAAATCACGCGCGAGTTGTATTAAATTTGCGTCTAATCTTGCTGCAAACTGTGCCGCCGTGACGTTATCGACGCCTTTGCTACCTGGTTTGCCAGTCGCGTCACGCGAAGCCTTCCATTCGCGTGCGAGTTCAGCCTTAGATATAATTCTGGTCGGCTTCGGATAAGTCAGGTTCTGCCCGGGCTTGGGGGCGAGCATCTAGGTACACCTAAGCCCGTTTGAACTGGCACCAGCACCGCGTCATAAACGCTTCTGCTGTGTCCCTCCGCTTCGCTGCTGCCTTGCTCTCGCTCGACACGCTATGCTTGAGACTATCCGCCATCGGAAGCAAGCCAGCAACTTTAAAGTTGCCTATTGAAACCCCGATGACGCTTGCCATGCAGCTCACAAGCGCGCCCGTAGCGATGAGAACAAACCATGAACAAGTGCGCTTGGCGCGCCGACCCCGCCCCGCTTGCTTTCCGTCATGAATGCCCTTTGCCTTGCTCTTAGTGTTATGTACCACAGGCATCGGAACCTCCATGTTTGAACGGCACCAGCACCGCGTCATAAACGCTTCTGCTGTGTCCCTCCGCTTCGCTGCTGCCTTGCTCTCGCTCGACACGCTATGCTTGAGACTGTCCGCCATCGGGAGGGTGTTACGGAAAAGAACCGGTCACCAACGTAGATGAGCTTAACTTTTAAGAAAGACGCGAGCAACAGGCATTCGTCGGTTCCTAAGTGTAATTAACTCACCTTTGAGCGGACCTTCCGAGGGTCGGCTTAGGGCCAGAAGTCGACGTAGGACTTAGCCA
>CBDFMN010000002.1:0-88521 GCA_965249685.1 Beijerinckiaceae bacterium
GGTCGCCCGACGCGGGAAGACATGGCCGTGGCGAGGCGAAGACGTCGCACGGAACCGATTAGCCCACGGTCTTTTCGCCGACCGCCTGCGCATGCCCGTGAGGCGACCCCGGCTCACGGGGTCTAGGCCGCGGGATGTACGTTACCAGCGACAGGTCCGGCTGCCCCTCGGGGCTCAGCGCGACGTAGATGAAGTCGACGAGTCCCATTCTCGGGTGCCGAAGGCGTTTGCTGCCCTCGTCGAACCCTCTGACGTCGACATCCGGCCACCAGGCACGAAACTCCGCGCTGGCGTCTTGGAGTTCTTCGACGAGCCTGTCGAACGGCGCTTTGTCCCGCGCCCGTGCGCGAGCGCGGCGCGGAACGTCGCGAGCGTGCCGCGGGCCACCATCTCCCAATCGAGGATCAGCGTCCGATACGGCTCGTACAAGAACATCAGGCGCAGCGTGTTGCGTTCCCGTGGCGGCAACGCCGCATAATCGACGAAGAGATCGGCCACCGCATTGTTCCAGGCGAGGATGTCGAGCCGGCTGTTGCGGACATAGGCGGGCATCGGAATCGATCGCGCGCACGAGCATGACCATGCCCTCGCTCAGCTCGCCGCTCGCCGCGAGGGCGGGCGGCTCGCGCGAGGAAAGCGCGAACAAATGCATGAACTCCGCACGATCGAGGCGGAGCACACCCGCGATCCGGCCGAGGGCTTCGACGGAGGCCTGGACGTCGCGTCCCTGCTCAAGCCACGTGTACCAGCTGACGCTGACGCCGGCGAGAAGGGCCACCTCCTCGCGCCGCAGCCCGGGGGTGCGCCGCGGCCCCGCCGGCAGACCCAGCTCGCTCGGCAGGAGGCGCGCGCGCCGGCTGCCAAGGAACGCCCCGAGCGCTTTGCGCTGCTCCGGCAACGGCTTCTTCAACATGAGGTTTCGACCGCAGTGCGGCCCGACAGGGACCTCGTCGCACCGTAGTGGCGATAGGCCCACCATTCGGCGGAGATTTCAAGCGCCTCCCGCGCGCGGGCGGGGCCACGCCTTACTCCCACTCCACCCCCTTCGGCGCGTTCGCCGCCAGGCGGTTCAGCCGCTCGACCTCGCGGCGCGTGCGACGCCGGGCGCGGCGCCTCGCCTGGACGGCGTATTGCTTGGCCTGGGCCTCACGGGCGAGCTTGATCATCCAGGTGGGCGGCGGGTCGCGTGGCTTGACCGCGACTTCGAGGCCGAGCGTTTCGAGGGTCCGCAGCACGAGGCCGACTTCGAGCGTCGGCTTACCCTGCTCCATCGCGACGACCCATTGCCGGCTGACGCCGGCGCGCAGCGCGAGGTCGGCCTGCCGAATTTTAAGGCTGCGGCGGAGGTCGGCGACGAAGCCGCCGAGCGCCATCGCGTTCGGCGTGCGCATCGCCAGCCCGTCGTCCGCCGCCTTGCCGCCGAGGCCGTTGCCCCTCATTTTCTTGCCACCCGTATCCGCTGCCGACAGGATCGGGCCGGCGACCGGGCGCCCATGTCGGCGTTCGCCGACACGGATGCGCCGTGTCGGGATACGCCGACACCAAACCCGCCCTTGTCCGCCCAAACCGTCTTTGGCGCGCCTCCCCGTCGCCGGACACCGACAGCCGACCCCGGCCGCGTCCCCGCACGGCGACGCGGCCGGGTCGTTTGTCCGCGACCGGCGACAGGAGCCGAGCCGAAGCCCTAAGTTCGGTATTTTTACCTGAAACGGGGCGAAAGAGCAAGTTCGGCTCTTCGCGAGGACGCCCGGAGCCGGGACTGCGGCTCCGGGATGGCCTCGTCGCGACCGCGATGGTTGGGCGGCGGTCTATTCCGCCGGGGTCGCGTCGACGTAGAGCTTGCCGCCGCGCTCCAGGAACTCCGCGCTCTTCTCCGCCATGCCCTTCTCGGCGGCCTCCTTTTCCATGCTCAGCACCTCGGCGCGGATGTCCTGCGTGATCTTCATCGAACAGAACTGCGGGCCGCACATCGAGCAGAAGTGCGCCACCTTGTGCGCGTCCTTCGGCAGGGTCTCGTCGTGGTACTTGCGCGCGGTGTCGGGGTCGAGGCCAAGGTTGAACTGGTCCTCCCAGCGGAAGTCGAAGCGCGCGCGCGACAGCGCGTCGTCGCGCAGCTGCGCGGCCGGGTGGCCCTTGGCGAGGTCGCCGGCGTGGGCGGCGATACGGTACGTGATCACACCGATCTTGACGTCGTCGCGGTCGGGCAGGCCGAGGTGCTCCTTGGGCGTGACGTAGCAGAGCATGGCGCAGCCGAACCAGCCGATCATCGCCGCGCCGATGCCCGAAGTAATGTGGTCGTAGCCCGGCGCGATGTCGGTCGTCAGCGGCCCGAGCGTGTAGAAGGGCGCCTCGTGGCACTCGGCCAGCTGCTTCTCCATGTTGACCTTGATCTTGTGCAGCGGCACGTGGCCCGGCCCCTCGATCATCACCTGGCAGCCCTTGGCCCAGGCGCGCTTGGTCAGCTCGCCCAGCGTCTCCAGCTCGGCGAATTGCGCGCGGTCGTTGGCGTCGGCGATGGACCCGGGGCGCAGCCCGTCGCCCAACGAGAATGACACGTCGTAGGCCCGCATGATGTCGCAGATGTCGTCGAAATGGGTGTAGAGGAAACTTTCCTTGTGGTGGGCCAGGCACCAGCGCGCCATGATCGAGCCGCCGCGCGAGACGATGCCGGTGGTGCGCTTGGCCGTCAGCGGCACGTAGGCGAGGCGCACGCCGGCGTGGATGGTGAAATAGTCCACCCCCTGCTCGGCCTGCTCGATCAGCGTGTCGCGGAACACCTCCCAGGTCAGCTTAACCGGGTCGCCGTCCACCTTCTCCAGCGCCTGGTAGAGCGGCACCGTGCCGATCGGCACGGGCGAGTTGCGCATGATCCAGTCGCGGATGTTGTGGATGTTGCGGCCGGTGGAGAGGTCCATCACCGTGTCCGCGCCCCAGCGGATCGACCAGACGAGCTTCTCCACTTCGTCAGCCACCGAGGATGTGACGGCCGAGTTCCCGATGTTCGCGTTGACCTTCACCAGAAAGTTGCGGCCGATGATCATCGGCTCCAGCTCGGGGTGGTTGATGTTGGCCGGGATGATGGCGCGGCCGCGCGCGATCTCGTCGCGCACGAACTCCGGCGTGACGAAGGCGGGCAACGCGGCGCCGAAGCTCTCGCCATCGGCGAGCGCGACCTGCGCGCCGGCGAGCGCCTCCTCGCGGCCGAGGTTCTCGCGCGCGGCGACGTAGATCATCTCTTCCGTGATGATCCCGGCGCGGGCGTACTCGTACTGGGTCACCATCTGCAAGGTGCCGTCAGGATTTGCGCGGGCGCGGCGCGGCGAGGGGTTGGCGGGGCATGGCGGCACCAGCTTATCGGCGGCGACGTTCCCGTTGTCCTCGGGCTTCATCGCGCGGCCGGGATAGGTCTCGAGCCCGGCGCGGGCGGCGATCCAGGTCTCGCGCGGGCGCGGCAGGCCGGCGGAAAGATCGACGCGGAAGTCGGTCTCGGTGTAAGGGCCCGACGCGTCGTAGACGCGCACCGGCGGCTCGTTGGCCGAAGGATCGAGCGGGATCTCGCGGAACGGCACGGCGATGTCGGCCCGGCCCGCCGCATGATGGTAGACTTTGTGCGAACCGGTCAGAGGGCCGGTCGTCACCGTCTCGGGCACGAGGGAGCCGGGCTTATGCTGGATGTTCATGAGGCATCGTCTCCGCGGGCTGGCGTGGAGCAGAGCCTGGCGGCGTGACGCGACGGGCGCCGAGCCTGCCGGTCCCTGCGCTGGCATTACCCAGGTTCAGGTTCAAAGGGTATGATCTCAGCCGCTCGTTGGGAGCAGCACCCCTGTGGCCCCGTAACCGTAAGACGGTTCCCGCCGGCCCGCAAGGCTCTATTCCGCCTGGGGCTCGCCCGCCCGCGGTGCCGGCGCGGCCGGCTTATGCGGGAACAGCATCACCGAGACCGCGATGGCCGCCAACGTGCCGATGAGGATCTCCAGCACGCGGTCGAACGGCCGGTGCCAGATCGTGGCGGCCGGCACCAGCACCACGACGACGAGGGTGACGCAGCTCAGCCGCAGGTTCGGCTTCTGCGCGGTGAGCAGCGCCAGCGGCGCCAGCGCCAGCCAGAACAGCAGGTCAAGCGAGAGCACGCCCATGCTGCCGAGCGCGATCACCCCTCCTCCCACGGCGGCCCCGATGATCGTCCCGAGGATGCGGTCGCGGCCCGCCTGGAGCGTCGAACTCAGGTCCGACTGCGTGACGACGATCGCGGTGATGACGGACCAGTAGCCCTCCGGCAAGCCCGCCATGCCGGTGGCGACATAGGCGAGGGCGCAGGCGCCGACGATCCGCACGGCCTGCCACAGCTTGGCTCGTTGCATCAGCTGGCCCATACGTCCCATGGCTTCCTCGTCCTGCGGGCCTGCTCGTCATGGGGACCGGCTTGTCCTGCGGGGTCCGGCGTGACAGCCTCGTCGCACGATAGTGCTTTGCATGGCTGTCCGCATTTGTCCGACCGATTGTTGATCCCACTCGCCCTGCTGGCCGGGGCGCTTGCCGCCGGGGCGGTGCCCGTCCGCGGCGCTCCGGGACCGGAGCGGCTCCGGCGACCGGAAGCGGCAGCCTTGCCCGTCCCAATCCCCCGGCCGGCCCCTCAACCCGTTGCGCCGCCCACCCCACCCAAGGCCGTCGTCCCGCCGCAGCCGGGTCCCGTGACGTCTCAGGAGCCCCCCGGCGTCGCGGCGAGCGGCCCTGCGCGACAGCCGGACGCCGACCCGGAATGCCTCGATCGGCTCAAGGCGACCAAGGTGGCGGCGACGCCGATCCTTGTCGCGGGTCAACCCGACGCGCGTTGCACCGTCGCCGACGCCGTCAAGCTCACCGGGATGACGCTGGCGGACGGCGCAAGCGTCGGCTTTCCCGATGGCCCCACGCTCGCCTGCGTCACCGCCGACCGCTTCGCTGCCTATGTGCGCGAGTTGCTGTCGCCGCTCGCCAAGGGCAGTTATGGCGTCCCCGTCGCGCAGGTCTGGACCGGTCCCGGCCTCGAGTGCCGCTCGCGCGATCACGTCGCCGGCGCCAAGCTCAGCGCCCACGGCCAAGGCTTAGCGATAGACATCGCACAGATCGCGCTGGCCGACGGACGCCGCATCGCCGTGGGAACGCCCGCGACGGATCTCGACCGCGCGTTCGAGGCGGGGGCGCGAGCCGCCGGATGCGGCTATTTCCACACCGCGCTCGGCCCTGGCGCCGACTCCTATCACAAGACGCACTGGCACTTCGATCTCGAACCGCGCGGCTCCAAGGGCGACGGCAAATTCTGCCAATAGAGCGCCTTGCGTATCGCGCGAAGCGTACCCTCGCGGACCGCCTCGACCATGCCGCAACGCGACGCGATTTCTGGCATCGCACGAGGCCGTGCTGCCGTTAAGTCCGTCGGTTCTGCTGGAACACGGAAGACGCGGCGACTGTCTCAAGTGGGGGACAGCGGCGGCCGATCGCCGAGGCCGTGGTTGCTTACGCTACTTCCTGCATCACGTTCGCTGACCAACCGTGGTCCGTATCACCCCGTGACGAAGCAGCGAGGCCCCTAGAAAACGATCACCGGCCGACCGCGGAGGCCGCCCGCCTCAAGCGCCCGTTGCGCGTCCGCGACCTGGTCCATCGCATACTCCCCCGCGACGCGAAGCTGGATATCTCCGGCTTCGACCGCGTCGCGCAGCAGTTCGAGCCATTCGGTGCGTTCGACCGCTGCGTAAACGAACACCGGCTTGACCGCGATTTCGCGCTCGGCCGGTGTGTCTGCCCAGCCGCGTACCGGCATGTAGGTGCCACCGTCCCGGATCGCGCCGAAGGCTTTTTCGCCAAGCACGGCCGTGTCGAGCAGCGCATCGACGCCATCGGGGATCACGCGCCGGATCGCGGCGGCGAACCCCTCGCTGCGTTCGGCGACTTCGTCGGCACCATAGCCCCGGACCAGTGCAATTTCTGCGGGCTTTGCATCGGCTATCACGTTCAGCCCCCGCCGTTTTGCAAAGGCTATGGCATAATGGGCTAGTAACCCGGCCCCGCCACTGACGGCGAAAACCTGTCCTTTTTCAAGGGCGGCGATCTCCAACGCGAGAAGCGCGGTCAAGCCGTTCATCGGCAGAGTGGCGGCCTCCGCCAAGGTGGCACGCGCGGGTATGGGCACGACGGAGGCAGCCGACACGACGATCGTCTGCGCCTGTGCCCCGCCCTCCGGGCGTCGCGGCACGACGACGGCCATGACGTTCTGGCCGAGGTGAAGCCGCGAGACGTCCGCGCCGACCGATTCAATGACACCTGCCGCATCCATGCCGGGCACGATGGGCCAATGTTCAACGCCGGGCGCCGGGTCGCGAAGGAGGATGTCAGTCGGGTTGACCGCCGCCGCCTTCACGCAGATGCGGACCTCGCCGGCCGAAGGCACGCGAACGGTGCGGTCTGCGATCGCAATGACGTCATAGCCGCCCTTGCCCGTGTATGTGACCGCAGAGCTGATGAGAGGCTGCGCTGTCGGATGGGCGGTCATCTGGCCTCTGCATCGATGGGTTCGATCGTTGCAGCGCCCAGGACGTCGAGCGCCGAAAGAATGTCAGCTCCGAGCGACAGCGCTGCCGAAGTGACATTCTCCTGCAGATGAGGCACGCGTGTGGTGCCTGGAATGAGCAGAATATTCCGCCGGTGTGCGAGCAGCCAAGCCAGCCCGAGCTGAGACGGAGTCACAGCGATTTCCGCTGCGATCTCGATGACCTTCGCGTGATCGGCAACTTTCGGCCAACCGGGAAAATAGGCGCCCCCGAGCGGGAAGAACGGCACCCACGCGATGCCCTGCTCCAGACACAGATCGAGCATGCCCTCATATTGGCGGCTCAGCAGGCTGTAGGCGCTCTGGACGCACACGATGCCGGCGGGAATGGCGCGTCGGAGGTTCTTCGGGTCGGCCGCGCTCAACCCGATCGCACCGATCTTGCCCTCGTCCCGCATGGCGATCATTTCGGCAAGCTGATCGTCGATGTCGACGATCTGATCGCCCTCGGCCACCAATCCGGGCGCGATATCGGGGCGGCGCAGATTAACGACGGGAAGCCGCTCAAGACCGAGGCTGCGGAGGTTATCCTCCACGCTAACTCGGATCTGCTCGGGACGCTGGGCGAGCTTGATCGGATGCTTCGCGCCTGGATCGGGGTCGGCGCCGACCTTGGTCACGACCACGATCCTTCGCCCGTCGGCAAGAACCCTGCGGATGATGTCGTTGGCGAAGCCGTTCCCATAAAACTGGGCCGTATCGACATGGTCGACGCCCAGGTCGATCGCTCGCGCAAGCAACGCGAGAGCGTCTGCCGGCCGATCGATCAGGCGCGCAAGCTGCATGGCGCCAAATCCAACCCGGGCGACATCGTACGCGCCCAAGGAAGAGGTGCCGGCATTTCTAGCGGATATCTCGGGATCGTGGGACATCGGCACATTCCCAACGCTGGGAGGGTCTATCGGAGGGCCCTCCGTTCGCAACGCTCTAACCGGAGGATACTCCGCTTGTCAACGCCGCCCCGACCACGCGCCGATGGAATCAAGAACCGCGAGCGGATCGTCGTCGAGGCGCGTAAACTGTTCTCGGTGGAGAATGCCAAGGTCTCGCTGGAAGCGATCGCGCGGGCTGCCGGGGTCGGGATCGGCACGCTGTACCGCCACTTTCCGTCAAAGGAGACGCTGGTCGAGGCGGTGTACCGGTCCGAATTGGATGCGCTCGACCGCGAGGCTGACGAGCTTCTGTCAGATCGTACGCCTGCTGAGGCGATGCGCCAGTGGATGGACAGCTACGCGAGGTTTGTCGTCGCAAAGCACGCGATGCATGACGCACTCCGGATCGCGCTTGCGCCTCGCTCCAGCGAGGGATCCGAGATCCGGATGAGAATTGCCGCGACGATCGCCAAATTCCTCGCTGCGGGGTCGCGAGATGGCAGCATGAGCGGCGATGTCCGACCCGATGACATCACCGTGATACTCGCAGGGTCGGTGTTCGCTGCCGCCGCCTCGATCGATCACCGGCAGATCGGTCGTGTGTTCGACCTGCTGATGGCCGGTCTGCGTCCGACTCCGCCGTAAGGAACGGGACCGATGAAGGACACGACCGGACCGGCACCAGCATGCTAGCCAGCCCAGCAGCGTGGCAGCACAGCGCCGCGCGCCCGCTTTGGGCATCGGTGCCGCGCGGCTTGCGGTTAGCGCCGGCAGGTTGAGGACGAGCCCGGCGCTCTGCCGGGGCGGTCGGCGCCCCGGATTTCCGCGGCCAGGCCGCAATCCTGCCCCGATCATCGCCGCCCTTGCCGCCGGCAACCCGATCGGACAGAGTCGAGGCCATGAGCCAGTTTTCACTCGCCTTCGCGCCGCTGCTACCGGCCGCGCTCCTGGTCGCGCTCGGCGTCGCGGGCGTCGCCATCGTGGCGCTCGGCCTGTTTCTGCGGCAGCGGGCGGTATGGCTGCGGGCCCTCGGCCTCGCCCTGGTCCTCCTCGCTCTGAGCGACCCGTCGATCGTGCGCGAGGACCGCTCGCCGCTCAAACAGGTCGTCGCCGTCGTGGTGGACCGCAGCGGCTCGCAGACGATCGGCGAGCGCGCGAGGCAGACCAACGCGGCCGCCTCGGAGCTGGCAACGCGGCTCAAGGCGCTCGGCAACGTCGACGTCAGGACGATCGACGGCGGCCTCGGCGGGGCCGAGAACGAGGGGACCCAGCTCTTCGCCGCGCTGAACGCCGGGCTCGCGGACGTGCCGGCGGAGCAGGTCGCCGGGGCGTTCCTCATCACCGACGGCGTCGTGCACGACGTGCCAGCCAATCCCATCGCGCTCGGCTTCAAGGCCCCGCTGCATGCGCTCATTACCGGCCACGAGGGCGAGCGCGACCGTCGCGTCGAACTCGTGGAGGCACCGCGCTTCGGCATCGTCGGCAAGGATCAGACGATCCGGCTGAAGGTGCTCGATACGGCGGACCGCGGCGAGCCCGTGCGGCTCGACGTCCGCCGCGACGGTAACCCGCTGGCAACGATCCAAGCGACCGTGGGCGAGACGATCGCCGTGCCGGTGCGCATCGAGCACGGCGGGCAGAACGTAATCGAACTGGAAGTCGCCGCCCTGCCCGACGAACTCACCGCGCTCAACAACAAGGCCGTGGTGACGATCGAAGGCGTGCGCGACAAGCTGAAGGTGCTGCTGGTGTCGGGCGAGCCGCACAACGGCGAGCGGATGTGGCGCAACCTCCTGAAGTCCGACGCCAACGTCGATCTCGTCCACTTCACCATCCTGCGTCCACCGGAGAAGCAGGACGGCACGCCGATCAACGAATTGTCGCTCATCGCCTTCCCGACCGCCGACCTGTTCGGCCGCAAGATCAAGGATTTCGACCTCATCATCTTCGACCGCTACTCGAATCAGAGCGTGCTGCCACCGGTCTACCTCGACAACATCGTGCGTTACGTGCGCGACGGCGGCGCGCTGATGCTGGCGGCCGGCCCCGACTTTTCACGCGGCGAGGGCATCTTCTTCTCGCCCATCGGCAAGATCGCGCCCGCGCGGCCGGACGGTGGCCTGATCGAGCGCGGGTTCCGCGCCGTCGTGTCGGGGGACGGCGCCAAGCACCCCGTCACGCGCGGCCTGGCGGGCGCCGAACAGACGCCGCCCGCCTGGAGCCCTTGGTTCCGCCAGATCAGCGCCTCGGTCACCCGCGGCACCAGCATCATGGACGGCGCCGACAACAAGCCGATGCTCGTGCTGTCGCGCGAGGGCAAGGGGCGGGTGGCCGAACTGCTGAGCGACCAGATGTGGCTGTGGGCGCGCGGCTACGACGGCGGCGGCCCCTACCTCGACCTGCTGCGCCGCCTCGCCCATTGGCTGATGAAGGAGCCGGAGCTGGAGGAGGAGGCGCTCCGCGCCACGGTGCAGGGACACAGGCTCGTGATCGAGCGCCAGAGCCTCAAGCCGGAGGTGCCCCCGGCCATAGTGACGACGCCGTCGGGCAAGAGCGTGCCGCTGACGCTCGCGGCCGCCGCGCCCGGCCTGTGGAAGGGCGAGCTGGACACGCGCGAGCTCGGCCTCTTCAAGATCGCCGACGGCGACCTGTCCGTGCTGACCAACGTCGGGCCGGAGAACCCGAAGGAGTTCCAGGAGGTCGTCTCCACGCCCGACAGGCTGCGCGCGCTGGCCGAGGCGACCGGCGGGACCGTGCGGCGCATCGGCGCCGGGACGGGCGGGGCGATCGCCCTGCCCCGCCTCATCGCGATGCGCGACAGCCCGATCTACGGCGGCTCGGATTATGCCGCGATCAAGAAGACCGGCGCGAGCGAGGTCAAGGGCATTGGCCTTGCCCCGCTGACGATCGGCTTCGCCGGACTGTTGGCGCTGCTGGGCAGCGTGGTGCTCGCGTGGCTGTACGAGGGACGGCGCGGGCGGGCGGCATAGGCGGCTACAGCCAGGCTTTCTCGACGCGGCCGGCGATCCCGTCAAAGGCTCCGTCCACCAGTTCGCGGTAGAGCAGCCGCGCGGCGTCGACCGGTCCGGGGAAGGCGAGGCGTCCCTCCGGCACGGGGAGAAACCCCATGCGGCCGTAGTACGGCAGGTCCCCGACGAGCAGCACCAGTCGGTGGCCGGCGGACCGCGCGGCGTCGAGCGAGCGGGTGACGAGCGCCTCGCCGATCCCACCGGAGCGGAAGGCGGGATCGACCGTCAGGGGGCCGAGCAGCAGGGCCGGCGCGCCGCCGCAGCGGATCGGCGTCATCACGTTCGAGCCGACGAGGAACGTGCCGACGCAGGCCACGAACGACAGGCTCGCATCCACCGGGACGCCCTCGCGCAGCCGATAGGCCGAGCGGGCGTAGCGGCCGGGGCCGAAGGCGCGCGCGCTCAACCGCTCCACGGCCGGCCGGTCGGCGTCGGTCTGCGGCTTGAGAGTGAGGAGCAGGTCGACCATGGGGTGAGGCCTAGACCAAGTCCCTGCCCCTGCAAAGATCGAGTTCGGATCCCTGTTCGGATCCTTGCGAGGCGAGGGTTGCGCGGATGAGGTGCCGGCCGACGTCGAGCACGCCGCCGCGGACCGTGACCTCCTTGGGTCGATCGAGCCCGCCGCGCAGTCGCCGCCACTCGTGGTAGGAGTGGCGCCCGAGCGGCGAGAAGGTGGCCAGGCCCCGCCTCGCCGGGCGGCGGATCGTCGAGCCCGTGTTGATCGCCGCGAGTTCCGCCCGCTCGGCGGTCGCGTGGAGCAGGCTCAGCGCGTCGAATTCGAGCACGAGACGCGCTCGCCCACGGTTGAGGCGCGCGCCGAGAAAACGCCTGGGCGCAAGCGCGTCGCACCAGAAGAACACGCGGGCGTTGAGCATCTGCAGCCAGTCCGCTGGCGTGAGGTGGTCGTCGAGGCAGCGTGCGAGCGCGACCTCGCTGAGCGGCCCGTTGTCGGTGATCTCCGCGGCGCCGTGAAGCGGATGACAGAGGCGCACCCGCAGCGCCCGCCGCTGCCGTACCAGGGCGGCGCGGGCCGCGTCCGGGACCTCGAACAGGCTTAGCAGGTGGCTCGTCGGCAGCAGCCCGTGGCGCAGGATGCTCGCGAGCGCGTCGGGCGCGGTGACATGAAAGAGGCGGGGATGCCGCCGCGCGAAGTCCTCGGGCGACAAATCGACCCTTACCAGTGGGGCGGCGGCGGCAGGTCGCCCGCGACCTCGTCGAGCCGGCGCCGCGTCGCGGCCGTCACGCCGGCGGGCAGCGCGTCGAGCGGAAAGAAGCCGCTTTCGGCGATCTCCCAGTCCTCGACCGCCCCGGCGATCACCGCGAAGCGGCGCACGAGGTAGCAGGCGACGTGGTCGCGCCGGACCGGGGCGTTGTGGAAGAAGCCGTGCAGGCGGGGGCGCTCCAGGCAGAGCACGCCCGCCTCCTCCCGCGTCTCGCGCACCGCGGCGGCCTCCGCGCTCTCGCCGCGGTCCACGCCGCCGCCGGGCAGGTACCAGCCGGGCGTGTAGCTGTGCCGCACGAGGAGGACGCGGCCGGCCTCGTCCAGCACCATGACGCGCACGCCGAGCGTCACCGCGCGGGTCCACCACAGACGCCCATGCAGGTTGGCGGCGGCGCGCGCGAGGCGGCCATGGCGTTTTCGTTCGGGTCCTTGCGTCGAGGTCATGGACAGCGACCCGCCTCCGGCTATAGTCCCGCCCGACCCCGATGGCGCGGCGGAGCGCTCCGGCCTATCCAAGATCGGCACTGCGCGGCCGCGTCAAGCGGCATGGCCCGGTGCCGCGGGCCGGCCCGCTCCCGCCACGTCCCCCCTTCCTCTTTCGATCGACGCGGCCCGACGACGCCGCGGCGCGGTGACCGTCTTGGCTTTTATCCTCGCCCACCTCTCGGACGCCCACATCGGTCCCCTGCCCCCGGCGCGCCGCCGCGACCTGCTCGGCAAGCGGCTGACCGGCTACATCAATTGGAAGCGCGGCCGCTCCAGCGCGCACGACATGGACGTGCTCGGCGGCCTCGTCGCCGACATGAAGGCGCAGTCGCCCGACCATATCGCGATGACGGGCGACATCATGAACATCGGCCTGCCGGGCGAGTACATCCTGGCCGACGCCTGGCTGCGCACGCTCGGCGAGCCCGGCTCGCAGGTGAGCTTCGTCGCCGGCAACCATGACGCCTACACGCGGGGGTCGCTGCCGACGCTGGCGCGGACCTTCGCGCCCTGGACCACCAGCGAGACCACCGGCAGGCCGGGCTACCCCTACCTGAAGGAGCGCGACGGCGTCGCCCTCATCGGCCTGTGCTCGGGCGTGCCGACGGCGCCCTTCATCGCGTCGGGCCGGCTCGGCGCGCGCCAGCGCCACGCGTTCGAGGTCATGCTGGCCGATACCGGCGCCCGCGGCCTGACGCGCGTGGTGATGATCCACCACCCCCCGCACATGCGCGGCTCCAGCGTCGGGCGGGGCTTGACCGACGAAGTCGCCTTCGCCGCGATCGTCGCGCGGACGGGCGCGGAGCTCATCCTGCACGGCCACAATCACCGCCCCTCCGTCGTCCACCTGCCGACGCCGAACCGCCCGGTGCCGGTCGTCGGCGTACCGTCGGCCTCGGCCGTCAAGGGAGCGACGGGGCGGCGCGCCGGCTACCACCTCTTCTCGATCGAGGGCGCAGGATGCGACGCGCGCATCGCGGCGCGGGTGCGCGGACTGCCCGCCGGGTCGGGAGCGTTCGACGACCTCGAGCCCCTTCGCCTCGACACCTGAGCCGCGCGGGGCGATCGGTCCCGCCCTTCACCCTTTCGTGTGCCGGCGGTTGCGGCTATGTCTATGTCTGCGAGCCCGGCACCTGCCTCGCCGGGGCTTCTCCTATCCGCTGCCGGCAGCGCCGCATTTGTCCGCTGCCGGCAGAGCCGCACTTGTGGAGCATGATCATGGTTGATGCCTCGGCTGAGCGGCCGGAGGACTCGAAGCGGCCGCCCTTCGACATCGGCTCGATCCTCGCGGAGCGCGAGATCGACCGCTACACCATGCACACGGAACACATGAACGAGCAGATGGTCCGCGTGCTGCAGACCATCGGCTACGACGTCGGCTTCCGCAGCGGCCACGGCCAGTACCTCTTCGACCGCAAGGGCGAGCGCTACCTCGACCTGCTCAGCGGCTGGGGCGTGTTCGGCATCGGCCGCAACCACCCGACCTTGCGCGACGCTTTGAAGAGCGTGCTGGGAAGTGACCTGCCGAACCTCGTGCAGATGGACGTCTCGGTGCTCGCCGGCGTCCTGGCCGAGCGCTTGCTGACCTACGCGCCCCACCTGGAAAAGGTGTTCTTCGCCAGCTCCGGCGCGGAGGCGGTCGAGGCTGCGATCAAGTTCGCGCGCTGCGCCACCGGGCGCGACGACGTCGCCTACGCCAGCCATTCCTACCACGGCCTGACGTACGGCGCGCTGTCGCTGACCGCGGACAAGATGTTTCGCAACGGCTTCGGCACCCTGTTGCCAGGCTCGACCGAGGTGACGTTCAACGACCTCGCCTCGCTCGAGCGGGCCCTCTCGTCGCGCAAGGTCGCCGCCTTCATCGTCGAGCCGATCCAAGGCAAGGGCGTGTACATGCCCGACGATGGCTACCTGCAAGGCGCGCAGGACCTGTGCCGCCGCTACGGGACGCTGTTCGTCGCCGACGAAATCCAGACGGGCCTGGGGCGCACGGGGAAGTTCTTCGCGCACGAGCATTGGGGCGTGGAGCCCGACATGATCCTCGTCGCCAAGGCGCTGTCGGGCGGCCACGTGCCGGTCGGTGCCGTGCTCCTGCGCCGCAAGGTCTTCGAGAAGGTCTTCAACCGCATGGACCGCGCGGTCGTCCACGGCTCGACCTTCGCCAAGAACGACCTCGCCATGGCGGCCGGCCTGGCCACGCTCGAAGTCATCGAGGCCGAAGACCTCGTCGGCAACGCCGCCCGCATGGGCGCGCGGCTGATGATGTCGCTGAGCGCCATGGCCGAGCGCTACGAACTGGTGAAGACTGTCCGCGGCAAGGGGCTGATGATCGGCGTCGAGTTCGGCACGCCGCGCTCGCTCAAGCTGAAGGCGGCCTGGTCGATGCTGGAGACGGTCAACGCCGGCCTGTTCTGCCAGCTCATCACCATCCCCATCTTCAAGGAGCACAAGGTGCTGGTGCAGGTGGCGGGCGCCGGCAACCACGTCATCAAGCTCATCCCGCCGCTGTGCATCACCGAGGCCGACTGCGCCTGGATCGAGCGCTCCTTCGATGCCGTCATCGCCGACGCGCACAAGGTGCCGGGCGCGGTCTGGACGCTCGGCAAGACGCTGGCCGGCCACGCGATGAAGGCGCGGGCGAGCGCGTGAGGCGAGAACGCGTAACGTCTGCTACCCCAGTCCGATCGGTGGTTGCGTTCGCGTTCTGACGAGCCAAGCGCAGGAGAACGACGGTAAAACGCAAGTCATTACCCAAGCCACGCTCTCCCATATTCGGGCGGGCGACCCCGGACTAAACATAACCCAGGCCACGAACAAACCGGTCAAGATTCCGGCGAGCGTCGCCGCCGTGACTTGAAGAGCGGAACGCGTTGTGAAGAGCTTCACGATGCCCATTGTTGCGCCGCATAACAGAGCCAAAGGAGCAAAGACATAGGAGAACGGGATGCCGATATACGCAAAGAAGAGCATGAATCCGATCATGTTGAGTGTGTGGGTCGCGCAGCTCAGGCCGTCACAGCTTGGCAAGACGGACATCATCGTTCATATCGTGAACCAACCGATCGGTGGGCCGAGCAGGCCAAAAACCAGCAGCGTCTTGATTAGAATGGCAGCCTTATGCCGTTTGGAAGCAATCACCTGAAGGGCTCACGCGATCAATACTGTCGACTTCGTCTATAATATTCGCATCGGCGTGGCTGCGTACAGCGCGGGTTGCAAACATGGTGACCGTTACACGAAAGAATTAAGAGAAATTGCCTGCGCGGCCGTCAATGCGAGCGCAACGAAGTAAGCTAGAGACGGCACCGCCATACTCTGATGGTGTGCCACGGCTTTTGGGCTGCATCGCTCCGGTCGCAATGACGAGCACTCGATGCGCACTACGGCCGTCAGGTCAGTGCATCGACGAGGCAAGATTGAGCCACGCGAGGATTTGGTGACCCACCACCATGCAGCTTCTTGATGTCATCCGTTCCGTCGTTTATACGCAGCGCTTCCGCGCACGGTTTTCGACCGCTGGCGCAACCGCCATCCCACGAGACCCCCCGATGAAGTCCGACATCCATCCGGCCTACCACATGATCAAGGTCGTGATGACCGACGGCACCGATTTCATGACGCGCTCGACCTACGGTGCGGACGGGGCCACGTTGAACCTCGACATCGACCCGAAGACCCACCCGGCCTGGACCGGCGGTTCGCAGCAGCTGCTCGACCGCGGCGGTCGCCTGTCGCGCTTCAACTCGCGGTTCGGTGGCCTTTCGTTCGGCAAGAAGTAGGGCGAGCGGCCGTCGGGCAAAAGGCTGCCCTCCTTTGCGGCAGGGCGGCCTTTTGGGCCTAGCGCCTAGAGGGTGGCGCGCCGGACCTCCCTCTGACCCAGGCGCTTCGTGTCGTCCTTGCGAGCGGAGCGAAGCATCCAGGGCCGCTGCACCTCACGCGAGGCGCGCACCCCGCTGCTCCTGGACTGCTTCGCTCGGCTCGCAGTGACGAACCCGAGTAACCGTCCGATGCGCTAGCGTCCGACACCCTACCGGCAGAAGGCGTCGCGCAGGCGGGACATCTGCTCCTCCAGCGGGTTCGCCGCGGGCGCGGAGGGTTGCGCATCCGTGTCGCGAAGCAGCGCGTCGAGGTGCAGCAGCCGCTCCTGCAAACGGACGGAGGTCTCGATGAGGCCGCGAAGGGCGGCCGGCAGGCGCGCCAACGTGTCGGGTTCGCCGGTCTTCTCGTTCCAGGCGACCGTCGTCCGCTTCTTGTCGCCGACGGCGTCCGCCCGCGACAGTTCGCCCTCGTTGACGGCGCGCTGCAACAGCAGCCAGGAGGCGATCTGCATCAGCCGGGTGGTGAGCCGCATGCTCTCGGACGCATAGGCCAGCGCGTCCGTGCGCCCGAGCCCCTTCGCCTGCTCGCGGCCGTCGCCGTCGAGATAGGCGGCGGTCTCCTCCACCAGTGCCATGCCGTCGCGGAAAAGCGCCTTGAACACGTCGGAGGACGCCATGCGCTCGGCGAAGGAGATGGGAGTCTGGAACGTCAGTTCTTGCGCCATTGTCTCTGTCGGGCCTCGTGCGGTGCTGTGGTGGTCAGTGTAACTGCAAGGCGAGCGCCAGCGGCGCAGCAGCCGATCTTTCCTGCGGCTTAACCTTAACACAGCGCGTCCGGTTGCCCTTCCCCTCGAGCGAGCACCGTCGCGGTGGCGCGGCATCGTTGCCCCTCGCACGGGCGCGAGGGCGCGCGTGTATCGAAACGGGACGGGACCGTCACGATTTGAAGAAGGAGGTGGCGGCGGCCGCGGCCGCCTGCTTGGCCGTCCGCATCGCCTCAAGCCGGGCGATCTCGGCGCGGAGCAGTGCCACGCGCAGGTCGAGCTCGGCGATGGAGAGGTCGTCCACCCTCTCGCCGAGTTGGTGCTGCGGCCCGAACTTCCCGTCGTCCTCGTCGCGCATTCCCGCTCCCTCGTCGTTTGGCGGCGCCTTCGGAGGCAACCCGTCGTCTCCGACATATTGCCTTCCTTCCCCCCGATCCTTATAGCTCGGCGCTTCCCGCTTTTTAACGATGACGCTCCGCCGATCTCTTGGCGCACACAGGCGCCGAATGCGGATCCTTTCGCGGACAGCTGTCCAGGAGAACCATTATGACCAACGCGCCGCTGATGCCGAAAGCCACGGCTGTCTGGCTCGTCGAGCACACCTCGCTCACCTTCGAGCAGATCGCCGAATTCTGTAAGCTGCACCCCCTCGAGGTGAAGGGCATCGCCGACGGCGAAGTGGCGAGCGGCATCAAGGGCCACGACCCCATCACCTCGAACCAGCTGACCCGCGAGGAGATCGCCAAGGCGGAAGGCAAGCCCGAACACCACCTGCAGATCGCCGTCTCCAAGGTGCGGATGCCCGAGATCAAGCGCCAGCGCGGCGCGCGCTACACGCCGCTGTCGCGCCGGCAGGATCGGCCGAACGCCATTCTCTGGCTCGTGCGAAACCATCCCGAGCTGAAGGACGCGCAGATCATGCGCCTGGCCGGCACGACGAAGACGACGCTCGACGCCATTCGCAACCGCACGCACTGGAACTCCGCCTCGCTGAGCCCGATGGACCCGGTCACCCTTGGACTCTGCTCGCAGATCGACCTCGACTTCGAGGTCAACCGCGCCGCCAAGGACCGGCCGGCCGCCGTGATCGACCGTGGCCCGACGCTTATGCCGGCGGAAGTCACGACCGCGCCGCGCGAGGCGCCGGTCAGCGAGTCCTCCGTCTTCGGCGAGCCGACGCCGCGGCCTGCGACGCCGGAGGAGGAGGAAGACCTCGACGTGAACTCCGTGTTCGCCAACCTGAAGACGCTGCGCTGAGACGCGGCGGCTGACGTCGTCCCTACCCTTCGCGGACGGCGCACGTAGGGCCGCGGACGCAAACGGCGTCGTCTTCAGCCGACGCTCCTCCCTGGGCACGCTGCGCGCGATCGTCCGCAATCCCTTGGACTCGCTGCCGCCCGAAGTGTTCGTCAGCCGCATGGTGGTCGCGCGCATCTTCGGCCGTCCCCGCATCTACCTCGTCGATCCCGCGCTGATCCAGGACCTGCTGGTGCGTCGCGCCGACGCCGTGAGCAAGGGCCTGCAAACCAAGCGGACGCTCGGTCCTATCCTCGGCCAGGGTCTGCTGACGGCCGATGGCGCGCCGTGGCGCTGGCAACGCCAATCCATGGCGCCGACCTTCCAGCATGCGCGGCTCAAGACCTTCCTACCCACGATGATCGCCGCCGCCGAGGCCGCGCGCGACCGCTGGCCCGCCGCCGGCGGGATGGTCGACATCGGGTATGAGATGATGGCGACGACGTTCCAGATCATCGTCGAAACGATGCTGTCGGGACCGAGCGGGATGGACATCGCGCGCGTCGAGCGCAGCGTCACGGACTACCTGCGCGCTACCAACTGGATGTTCGTGCTTGCCATTCTCAAGGCGCCGGCATCGACGCCGCATCCCGGGCGACGACGCGCGATGGCGGCCGCGGCCTACCTACGGGACGCCGTAACGGCCATGGTCGGGCGGCGCCGCGCGAGCGAGGCCCGCGACGACCTCGTCAGCCTGTTGCTCGCCGCGCGCGACCCTGAGACCGGCCGGGGCATGAACGACGCCGAACTGACCGACAACCTCCTCACCTTCATGACGGCGGGCCACGAGACGACGGCGCTCGGCCTGGGTTGGACCTTCCAGCTGCTGGCCCGCCATCCGATCGTCGCGCAGCGCGTGGCGGACGAAATCGAGGCGGTGACGGCAGGGGGTTCGGTCACGCCGGAGCATATCGACGCGCTCGTCTACACCCGCCAGGTATTTCAGGAGGCGCTGCGCCTCTACCCGCCGGCTCCGATCATCGCGCGGACCGTCGAAACCGCTATGACCCTGGCCGACCTGACGATCAAGGCCGAGACGGTCGTGGTCATCCCGATCTATGCGCTGCACCGGCATACCGCCCTTTGGCAGAACCCCGACGCCTTCGATCCCGACCGGTTTGCGCCCGAGGCCGTCAAGGGCCGCCATCGATACGCCTACATGCCGTTCGGCGGCGGCCCGCGCGTGTGCATCGGCAACGGGTTCGCGACCATGGAGGGAGTCGCGATCCTCGCGGTCCTTCTCAAGACCTTCCGCTTGGTCGAGACGACGGAGCCGCTTCCCGATGCGATCGTCAGGATCACGCTTCGGCCGAAGGTCGAACGGCCCCTCCGCGTGGCGGCGCGCTAGGCGCGCGAACGGTCAGTCGGGCAGCCCCGTCCACATCCTGGCCACCACGCGCCGCCGGTCCCGCTCTCCCGCGATCTTGGCGAGGCGATCGGACGCCATCCTCGCGAGGAGGAAATGCAGACTCAAGACCAGGGCGAAAAGAACGGTTCCAACGGCGATCATGACAGGTTCCTTCGGGGCGTCCCACGCGCGACCGGCTCGCATCACCTCTGTCGAGCGACGGCTCGACAGCCGGGGTGCAGGCTTCCACTGGACGTGACCTCCACTGGACGACGTCACCATGGACAGGTCGCCGATCTCGGGCTGAGCAACGGGTGGCCAGCGCGCGACGACGCTCACTATGCCCATAGAAGCGTCAGACCGGGCCATGGTTGCAGAATTCTAGAGCAACGCAGCCGCGCGCGTGGCGCCTACAGGGTCACGTTACGGGCAACCCGGGCGCCTGACGGAGTTTCCCGCGGCGTTGATGACGGGTTCGCACCCGTGGTCACCCGGTGCGTCAGGCTTGCCGGTGGCATAGCCGGTCGCCGACTTGAAGAAACTGAAAATCCCGCCGCCGGACGATTCCTGAGTGTCTTGGCGGTCGACGAGGTTCTCGTTGTTGGCGAAGGCCGGGGCCGCACAGACCGCAGCGGCCAAGGCCAACATCAGGCAAAGGGACGCGCGCTTCATCGACAAGGCGTCTCTCCTTTCAGCGGATCGGCGTCGGGATCATGGTCAGAATTGTTTGCCGACGCAACACCGGTTCGCCGCGTTTAAGTGCTGCCCGACAGGCGGTCGCATCATCGATAAAAGAGCGCGGGTAATCCAGGCGGTGCGGGCGTGGTGGGCACGACAGGGATTGAACCTGTGACCCCTCCCATGTCAAGGGAGTGCTCTCCCGCTGAGCTACGCGCCCCACGCACCGTTCGCTCCGCAGACCCGGGTCGTCCGCGAGACGCCGGATATATCGGCATGGGCGGGGGGACGCAACCGGAAAGCCGGTCGCGAGCGCGAAATCCCCCACGCCATCCCGGTTGTCTAGGCCGCGAGGAGGCGTTGCACCTCATTGACGAGGTCTTTGAGGTGGAACGGCTTGGACAGGATCTTCGCCTGCTTGGGAGCGTTGTTGTCCGGGTTCAGCGCCACGGCCGCAAAGCCGGTGATGAACATGACCTTGATGTCGGGGTCGAGTTCCGTTGCCCGGCGCGCCAGTTCGATCCCGTCCATCTCCGGCATGACGATGTCGGTCAGCAGCAGCTCGAAGGGTTCCTCGCGCAGTCTGTTGTAGGCCGACAGGCCGTTGTCGAAGGAGGAGACGTCGAAGCCGGCGTTTTGCAGCGCCTTGGACAGGAAGCGCCGCATGTCGTTATCGTCCTCGGCAAGCAGGATCTTGGAGTTCACCATATCATCCGTTTCGTTCATCAAGCCTGCCCTCGGCGCATCGCAGCACCTACGGCTACTTGTGTAAAGATCAGGTGAACGATTGGTTAATGTCGCAAGGGACGCAGGCCGTGCCGGCTTCTAAATACGACGATTGCATCCTAGGATCGGGAAGGGCCGAGCGTCGCGCGCGGACCACCCGGCCCGCTCGCGTCCGATTGTGGTGCGGATACGGCAGTTTGCGCGCAACAGCCAGCCTGAAAGGCCGCCCATGACTAGCGGAAAGCCGCCGGACCTCGATGCCGGCCGCCACGGAGCCGAGCCGGAATTCGACACGCCTTTCGACGTGATCGAACCGAAAACGCTGTCGTGCCCGCTTGTCATCTCCTCGCCGCACTCCGGCTCGATCTATTCCAGGCGTTTTCTCGCGAGCGCACGGCTTGACGCGCTGGCGCTGCGGCGCTCGGAGGACGCGTTCGTCGATACGCTTTTTTCCGGCGCGGTGGACCTCGGCGCGCCGCTGATTCGAGCCCGCTTCCCGCGCGCCTACCTCGACGTGAACCGCGAGCCTTACGAGCTCGACCCGCGCATGTTCGACGGGCGCCTGCCGGACCACGCCAACACCCGCTCGGTCCGCGTGGCGGGGGGGCTCGGCACCATCGCCCGCGTGGTCGGCGAATCGCAGGAGATCTACGCGGGCCGCCTCAGCGTGGAAGAGGGCCTCGCGCGGATCGAGCGGCTCTACAAACCCTACCACGCCGCCCTGCGGCAGCTGCTCGACCGGGCCCTGCGCCTGTTCGGTATCGCGGTGCTGGTGGATTGCCACTCCATGCCATCGGCGCCCGCCTTCGCTGGGCCTGGCGCGGACAAGCGACTGAAGACCGACATCGTGCTCGGCGACCGCTACGGCACGAGCTGCGACAAGGACCTAGTCGACGTGCTGGAGCAGGCGATCCGCGGCTACGGCTACGTCGTGCAGCGCAACAAGCCGTATGCGGGAGGCTACATCACCGAGCATTACGGCGCGCCGCTCGCCGGCTGCCACGCGGTGCAGATCGAGGTCAACCGATCCCTCTACATGGATGAGCGCCAGTTGGAGAAGACGGCGCGGTTCGATGCAATGGTGGCGGCCATGACCGGTGCCGTCGGTGCCCTGGCCCAGGAGACCATGCGGCGACTTGGCCCGATGAAGGCGGCGGCCGAGTGACGCTCTGCGCCGGTGCGCCAAACCCGGGATAAAAAAGGGCCGCCTGCGTCATCGCAAGCGGCCCAAGTCTAGGGAGGAAACGCCCAAAAGGGCATCGGCGGTAGCCAGGCTACCGCACCGCATCACGATGTCGGTGCATGGCACAAAACACAAGTCTCCACACGGCCTCTCGCTATCACGAAATGCTGCCCTGCAGAATATGCAGGGCTTCTGGAGTGGGACGGTTGCGGCGACCCGATAGGCGTGGCACTCCGAAGCCTTGCAGGAGACGCCTCCATGACAGCCGTTGACTTCGCCGCTTTCGTCGAAAAACTCGGCGACGCCGCCAGCGAGGCCATCCTGCCCTTCTTCCGCACCATGCTGGGCGCGGAGGACAAGAATGTCGGCGGCACCTTCGATCCCGTCACCGAGGCCGACCGTGCCGCGGAGGTCGCGATGCGCCGCATGATCGAGCGCACCTTCCCCGCCCACGGCATCATCGGCGAGGAATTCGGCTCGCTGCGCGGCGATGCCGACTACGTCTGGGTGCTCGACCCGATCGACGGCACGAAATCCTTCATCTCCGGCCTGCCGACCTGGGGGGTGCTCATCGGCCTGATGCACAACGGCCGGCCGACCTATGGGACGATGGTGCAACCTTATACGGGGGAACGGTTCGTCGGCGACTGCGGGAGCGCCTTTTGGCACGGCCTTAACCCGCGCAGAACGCGCGAGCGCCGCCGGCTGGAGACGCGCCGCTGCGAGAGCTTCGCCGCGGCCACTGTGATGACGACCTCACCCCTGCTCTACAAGGACGAGAAACTCGCGGCGCTGCGCCGGCTCGAGGCCGACGCCCGGCTCGTGCGCTACGGCTGCGACTGCTACGCCTTCGCCATGCTCGCCGCCGGTCACGTCGATTGCGTGGTGGAGACCGGGCTCCAACCCTACGATATCGTCGCTCTCGTGCCCATCATCGAGGGCGCAGGCGGCATCGTCACGACCTGGGAGGGTGGCCCGCCGGCCAAGGGCGGCGACATCGTCGCGGCCGGCGACGAACGCCTGCACAGGCTGGCTCTGGAGCGGCTGAGAGAGCAATAGGCCTTGATTCGAAACCGCCTCGCGACCCGTATCCTGCCGTCCCGGCTCCCGTTGTCCGCAGCGGGGGCAAATCGTCAAGAGCCGAGGTTGTCGTAACGGGTGGCTCTAACGCGCGGCGAAGGCGTGGCGCAGGTAGGTCTGCATGAAACCCGGCATCCGGTCTTCCTGGAAGTCGGCCGCCGAGCGCATGGGCACGAGGGCGTCGAGCTCGGGGTCGTCCTCCGCGGCGCGGAAGGCCGCGAAGCGGTCCAGCATCGCACCCGCGTCGAGGTGGCAACGCACCCGCTTCAGGCAGGCAAGGCGCGCACCGTCGACCACGAGCGTCCAATCCGCGTCGAGGCTGACGTCGGCGGACGTCAGGCCGGTCTCCTCGGCCAGTTCGCGCAGGATATTGCCGGCGAGATCGACCGTGCCGTCGGCGCGGACGTCGGCCGGCTCCGGCGTGCCGGCGGGAAAGTAGAGGCGCCCGGCGCTCGTTGTGCCCGCACCCATCCTCCCCAGCATGAAGGCGCCGTCGGCCGATTCCAGCGCCCCCATCGGAAACAGGTTGAAGACCGGCGGCCCGGGAAAGCCGAAGTCGCGCCAACACAGGAAAGGCTTGTAGCTCGTCTCGAAGCCAGCCGCGCGCAGGACGCCGCCCGGCTCCAGGGCGACCCGGTGGGCGACCAGCACACGCCCGTCGAAGACTGCGGGCTTGGCGGCGACGATGGCGGCCCAATGCGCGTCGATCGCGGCCGACTGCTCGCGGGGGAAGGCCCAGTCGTAGGGTTCGCAGCGGTAGTCGATGGCGGCGGCGGCCTGGATGCCTTGGAGCGCGGTCACAGGTCGAGGAAGCCTTCGGCGACGAGGACGGCGGAGCCGCCGATGGCGATGCGGCCGAGGCGCCCCCCCTCGACGCTGAAGGCGGCCCCGATGAGACTCGGCCGGCCCATCTCGACCCCCTGCTGCAGCGTGCAATCGTGGTCGCCTTCGCCCAGGCCGCCGGCCTGGAGGAGCACCGCGGGGAAGGCCGCTGCCGCCGCCCCGGTCGCGGGGTCCTCGCTGATCCCCAGGCCGCTCGCCATCATCCGCGTGCGAAAGGCGTGCGGCCGCCCGGACCCATCGGGCGCGTACAGGTAGAAGGGGCCGCCGCCCTGCCCCGGTGAACCCCGGAGGACGACGCGGCCGAGAGCCTCCGTTGACGCCAGGGGGATGAAGGTGAACGGGACGCCGGCCGAGAAGCAGGTGGGTTCGTGCCCGGCGAAGCCGATGGCCTCGATCTCCAGGCCGAGCAGTGCGGCGGCGTCGCCGCGCGAAGGCGCCGCGCCCGCGTGATCCGGCAGGCGCGGCACGTCGAAGGAGGCGTGGGGCGCCTCGCCCCGGCGATGGCGAACGCTGCAGGAGACGGGGCCGACGCCCTCCTCCAGCACCAGGCCGACGTCCTGGCCGGCGAGCAGGTCGGGGGCTTGGAGCTTGGCGAGAAGCACCGCCGTGCCGACCGTCGGGTGCCCGGCGAACGGCAGTTCGGTCGCGGGCGTGAAGATCCGCAGGCTGGCGGTGTGGATGGGGTCGGCGGGGGGACGGACGAACACCGTCTCCGACAGGTTGAACTCCCGGGCGATCCGCTGCATGGCGGGGGCGTCGAGACCCTGGCTGTCCAGCACCACCGCGAGCGGGTTGCCGGCGAGGGGCACGGCGGTAAACACATCGAGGATATGGTATCGTCGCCGCATGTCTCTCTCCCCGTCGGAGGCTGGATGCACGGGCGCGCCGCCCGCCGTCAAGCCACTAGTCCGGACCCCTCGCCTCAGCATCACACAAGGACCGCCAATGCCTCCCAATTATTCGGTCGAGAACGTCAGCCGCGAGGATCTCAAGCACGGCTTGGCGGATGGCACGGTCTCCCTGGTGGATGTCCGCGAACCGCACGAATTCGCCGACGGGCACATCCCCGGCGCGACCCTCAACGCGTTGCAGGGCTTCGACCCCGGCGCTCTCCCGCCCCCGCGCGCGGGACACCGGATCGTGCTGGCCTGCCGCTCGGGCAAGCGGTCGCTCGTGGCGATCGACCTCGCCCAGGCGGCCGGCCGCACGGACGTCACCGCGCATTACCCCGGCGGCATGCTGGATTGGAACGCCGCCGGCGAGCCGATCGCCGAGTAGCCCGACGCTCCCGGTCGAAGGAGCGAGCGACTTGACGGCACCCCGCCGCGCGCCATGTCTGCTTACACCGAGTACAGGGAGATCAGAGATGAAGCTTCGTCTAATCCTCGCCGCCACGTTGATGGCCGCGACGGCCATGCCTCTGACGGCAGATGCCCAGGGCCTGTTCGGCGGCGCGCGGGAGGGCTTCCGCGAGGGTGATCGCAGGGCGGGGCCAGTCGGCGCGGTCGTCGGCGGCGCGGTCGGCGCGGGTGTCGGCACGGTCAACGGCGCCCTCGGCATCAGGCCGAGCTACTACCACGGGCGCCGCTGCATCTACCGCCACGGTCGCCGTCGCTGCCGGTATTGAAATCGGCGTCTCGAGAGGCGGACGCGTCCGCCCGCGCCCTTCCGCGGGAACGTCCGGCCGGCCCGACCGTTGTCGGGACGAACCACGGAGATACAATCATGGCGTTTAAGCAAGCAGCTCTCGTTCTCGGCCTGGCGATTCTGATCCCGGCCTCAGCCTTCGCGCAGGGCACCGTTCGCGGCGCACGCGAAGGCGCCGAGAGTGGCGCCGATGCGGCGGGTCCCGTCGGCGGGATCGTCGGTGGTGCGGTTGGCGCGGCGACCGGGACGGTCGGCGGCGTGCTTGGCGTGCAGGGCGATCGCGGTTGCGAGTCACGCACCGTGCGGCGCGAGAGCGGCGACGGCGACTCGGAGACGGTGCACCGCACCAACTGCCCGTAGGCGCTTCTACCTGGACTGTCCCGGCTTGCAAAAACCCCGGATCGCCTGGCGGCGGTCCGGGGTTTTTGCATGCGGCCGGTCAGGGTGGCCTCGCTCGCCATCGAGGGTGAGAAAACTTTGCAGCGCCGTGGTCCAGATCCGACGCAAGGCCGCTCGGCCAGCCGACCAAGCGCGCGGGGCCGATCGAGCGGTTGCATGCCGCGTCGATCCATGGTGAAGGCGTAGACGGAACAATCCAAGGATACGCGGCCGCAAAGACGGGCGAGTCGACTTGGACGAGCGAGATGCTTGGGAGACGAGTGAGATGAGAGCGAGTTGCACTTGCGTCCTGCTGCTGAGCGCCCTCCTCGCGGGCGCGCCGTCTGCCAGCGCCCAGATGATGGTCGATCGCGACCGCGGCGAGCGCGTTGACGCTCCCTACGCACCGAGCTTCCACGCGCGCCGCGCCGGTCATCGCTACGATCGCCGGCGGCACTCGCGCTTCCTCGCGCTGCGACGCGACTTTCCCGCACCGGACTCGCTCGGCTGGTCCGATTGCTGCCTCTAAAGGGCGGGCATCGGCTCGGCCAAGGCGAGTTTGGTGCGGCAAGGACGCTTCAAACCTTCGACCTCTCCTGACACGTTCATGCGGCTCGATAGAGTCACGTACCCGCGGCGGAGCTTTCAAAAGCCGCATGCGACACTCTCGAATTGTTTGGGGCGGAAGCGTTTACTTCAACGTCTGCTTCTCGACATTGCCGAACAGGACGATGCTCTCGATCCGGTGGTCCTCGTCGAAGACCAGGATATCGTAGCCTGTAAAGCCGCCGTTCCCCCCGGCATCGACGAACTGCCACGTGGCCATGGCATTGGCCTCCCAGCCGAGCATGGCCAGAAAACGGAAGCAGCCGCCCGGGCTTCGGCTCTGGAACCCCTCGAGGTGCTCGATCAAGTCGGCGATGCCGGTCCTCGTCTTCATCGGGTTCTTGAAGACGATCGCTTCCGTCACGCTCTCGCGCAGGAGGCGCAGGCGCTCGTCGCCGGTAACCGGCCCCCATGTGGAAAGATAGGTCGCGTACGCGGCCACTCGAACATCGGTCATGTCATTCTTCTCCAGCTTGACGTTGTTGGGGCGTGACGCCGCATGGCGAGCGAGCGGGACCGGCGCGTCCCAACGCGACACGGCCGCGATGGACCCGGAATGCCGACCGCATGGGCAACGCCTCTAGGGTACGAGGCCGAACGACCGGCGGCGTTGCGGCGATGCGGTCGAAGGCGGTACAGCACGGGGTATGAACGCGATCGACTTCGAGGTTTCCGTGCCGCAGCTGCGGTGCTTCGTTGCCGTCGTGAGCGCCGGCTCGGTCGCCGAAGCCAGCCGTCGTCTCGGTATGTCCGCAGCCAGCGTATCCAAGGCGATCACCCGGCTCGAAGCCGGCGCCGGCGTCAAACTCCTGCACCGCTCGACCCATGCGTTGTCGCTCACGGAGGACGGGGAATCGCTGATCGAGGCCGCCCGGGAAGCCGTCCGCGCGGCCGAGGCGTTCGAGCACGCCGCCGCGCATGTCGCCGACGGCGCCAATGCAGGCGTCGTTCGCCTCACTGGCGCGGTCGGGTTCGTGCGCCACGTCGTAGTGCCGCTCATGGGCGAGTTCGCCGTACGGCATCCCGACATCCGCCTGGATGTCCGCGCGACCAACGAGACCGTCGACCTGGCCGATGGCGGCATCGACTTGGCCCTTCGTTCCGGCGCGGTCTCGGGCGTACCGGGGCATCTGCAGCAGGCCTGGTTCAGCTTCCCATGGGTGATCTGCGCCGCACCCGGCTACCTCGATCGTCGTCCTGCGCCGCTGACGGTGCCGGAGCTCGACGGCCACGACCTCATCGGGTTCCGCAACAACCGCACGGGACGGGTTCAGCCATGGCCCCACAGGGGGCCGACCGGCGGTGCCGGCGGCCGATACGACCTCAAGACCGGACTCTCGTTCGATGATGGCGATGCGGCGTGGGGCGCCATGCTGGCGGGTGCGGGCATCGCCTGCGCTCCGCTCTGGCTCGCGGCCACCGCGCTGAGGAACGGCACGGCGGTCGAGATTCTCGCGAAGTGGAGGGACGCCGACGCCAGCGTGACGATGCTGCGCAGGAACCGCCGCCTGACACCGGGTCGCCTGACCACGCTGATGGCGTTCCTGAGCGCCCGCGTCCCGTATTTCGGCGATCTCCGCTGATCGCTCGGGCCTGCGCCGAAGCGGACGGCTTGCATCGACGGCGTGGTTGCAGCGGTGCGACATGGGGGCGTTTGTCGCAAAGCACGCAAAGCCGGAATAGACGGCCGCGAGGCACGGCAGTGTTGCCCTTCCGGCAACCTCCTCGACATCCGGGTCGAGATCGAGGCCGGGTCGAACGGCTTCTGACCTGGTCCGCTCGGAACAATCGGCCTCGTCCGAGACCAAAGGTCAGCGTCTCGCGGCCAAGCCGCCCCGGGGCCGTAGAACCTGCCGACCAGCGGCTCACGCCTCGAGCAGCCGCTCGCTCAAATCCCAAAGTCGCCGGGCAGATGTTGGATCGATGGAATGCGACACGACCTCGGACGGGATGCAATCGGGGGTAAGCTGCCTGGGCTCGTCGTCCAGTCGCGAGATGTCGTTGTCCTTGAGGTAAACGCCCCCGATGTTGGCAAGCAGCGGGCTGGTGGCCGCGAAGACGATGGTGCCGGCACCTTGTTGCGGTGTCTTCTTGCCGACCTCGGGATCGATGATCGGCTTCCCGTCCGCATCGATCAGTCCCATTGCCCGGAGCGCCTCGCCGCCGGCGGAACTGTTCAGCTTGGTCCCGACGACGACGCCAGGATGGACGGCATAGCCACGGATGCCCTCTTCGGCGAAACGCCGATCCAATTCGACCGCGAAAAGCACGTTCGCCGTCTTGGATTGCGCGTAAGCGACCCTGGAATTGTAGCCGGTGCGGAAGTTGGGATCGTCCCAGCGAATATCGGAGAAGCGTTGCGCACCGGAGGACACGGCGACCACGCGGGCGCCGTGCGCCGCGCGCAGCGCTGGCAGGAGGCCGAGCGTCAGCTGAAAATGCCCCAAATGGTTGGTCGCAAACTGCGTCTCGTAGCCGCGCGCATCCCGCTCCGGCCCGCCCGAAGCACCGGCGCCATTGATCAGGATGTGAAGCGGGCGCTTGCTCGCGAGCCACCGCTGGACGAAGTCGTCGATCGAGGTGGGATCCACCAGATCGAGCCGGTCGATCCCGATACCCTCGTCGCGGGCCAGAGCGGCGGCGGCGTTCGCGGGGTTGCGCGACGTGGCCGTCACCGAGGCGCCGGCCTTCACCAATGCTCTGCTGACTTCCAGGCCGATGCCGGTATAGCCACCGGTGACGACCGCGTTCCTGCCGGTGAGGTCGAGGCCGGCGAGAACGTCATCGGCCGTCGCGGCTGCCGTGAAGCCGCTGCCGAGGGGATGCTGTCTGTGGGTCATGGAAGGTATCTCGCTCCGATCACGCTTGCATCAGCGCAGTGGCGTCGGCGCCCGCTGCGAGCCGCATCGGACACGACGGGTCGGTCGCCGCGCGCCA
Source organism: Beijerinckiaceae bacterium (assembly GCA_965249685.1). GTDB lineage: Bacteria > Pseudomonadota > Alphaproteobacteria > Rhizobiales > Beijerinckiaceae > RH-AL1. The sequence goes on from CBDFMN010000002.1 coordinate 29,503, forward strand.
CACGGCTTGCGTCACGTCCGACGCGTTGGTGATCGGGCCCTCCTGCTGGAAGTTCGCGAAGACCGTCTGTGCCAGTCCGGCGTAGGGCTCCGGGAAGCCGGCCTGCATGCGCGAGCGCGCGTTGTCGCCGAACGCGGTGGCGGGAGCTCGCCCCGGGAGCACGACGCGCACCCGGACGTCGAACTGCTGGAGTTCCAGCGCGAGCACCTCCGAGAACGCGTTCACCGCCGCCTTGCTCGCAGTATAGACAGAGAGCAGCGGTAGCGGCAGCAGCGTCACGCTGGACGACACGTTGACGATCACGCCCGACCGGCGCGCCCGCATTTGCGGCAACACGGCCTGCGTCATCGCCATGGTGCCGAACGTATTCGTCTCGAACACTTCGCGCACCGTTTCGATCGGCGTGCCCTCGAGCGCGTTGAGGAAGCCGATGCCGGCATTGTTGACCAGCACGTCGATCGGTCCCGCCGCCGCGATGGCGTGGCGGATGCTCTGCGGATCGGTCACGTCGAGCGCGAGCACGCGCAGCCGGTCCGAAGCCGGAAGGACGTCCGCACGCGGCGTCCGCATCGTTGCGACCACCGTCCAGTCAGGGCGAGCCAGGAAAGCGCGCGCGATCTCCAGGCCGAACCCGGACGAGCATCCGGTCACGAGGATGTTTTTCATGTCAATTCCGATCCCATACTCTGCCAAGCCTCAGATAGGCGGCAGCGTCCGGACGTGATACCGCTTAAAGTCCAAGTCTCGTTCGTATGAGTCCGGTTTGTCCGATCCGCTCACCCAAATCGTCGGTCTGCTTCAGCCGAGTGCGTGGTACTCGAAAGTGGCCGAGGGCGCGGCCGCCTGGCGGGTGCGGCGTTCGGAAACCGGGAGGCCCTTCTACTGCGCGATCCTGGCTGGCGCGTGCCGGTTGCAGGTTGGCGGGCAGGAGTCGATCACGCTCGCGAGCGGCGACTTCGTCCTGATCCCCTCGGTTTTCGATTTCACGATGTCGAGCGTCGAGCCGATGCTTTCGGACAGGGGCGATTCCGTGCCGTTCGAATTGCGCCCGGGGCTGGTTCGCTTGGGCAATCAGGACGGCCCGCCCGACGTGCGCGTGCTGCTGGGCTACTGCACCTTCGGTTCGCCCGACGCGGCTCTGCTCGTCTCGCTCCTGCCCCGGCTGATCCACGTCTGCGGCGACGAAAGGCTGACCACGTTGCTCCAACTGGTCAACGAGGAGTCTCGGGCGAGCCGGCTGGGGCGGGACGTGATCCTGGCGCGGCTGGCCGAAGTTCTGCTGATCGAGGCGCTCCGCTCCACTTCACGCGCCGAGGCTCCGCCCGGCTTGCTGCGCGGTCTCGCCGACGAGCGGCTCGCCGGCGCCCTGCGGCAGATGCACGAGCGTCCTACCTGGCCATGGACGGTCCCGGAGCTTGCGAAGCAGGCGGCGCTGTCCCGATCGTCGTTCTTCGAACGATTCAGGCGGGCGGTGGGCGTCGCCCCCATGGAGTACCTGCTCCATTGGCGCATGGCGCTGGCAAAGGATCTCCTGCGCCGCGATAGGGGCGGCGTCGCCGAAATAGCGCAGCGGGTGGGCTATAGCTCGGCAAGCACGTTCAGCGTCGCCTTCGCCCGCCATGTCGGCCTGCCACCGACAACCTATGCGCGCGAGCAGGCCGGCGTCCCCTGAGGGAGCGGCCGGAAGCTTTTAGCGAGCGAGCCGGTAGAGGGGGATAAATGCGAGTGGTCTGCAGCATCCCGGATCCGAGGGCTTGCGAGCATCCCACAGAAAAAGCACGAACCAGAAAACAATGGTGCCGCAAGAGAAAACTCCCGACCCCCTCATTGACGAAGGCCTTGAACGGGTTGTAAAAACAGCTCTAATGGTGCCGCAAGAGAGATTCGAACTCCCGACCCCCTCATTACGAATGAGGTGCTCTACCAGCTGAGCTATTGCGGCAACGCCGCGCACGCGCGCGAGGCCCTTTCAATAACGGTCGCGGCGCGCTTTGGCAATCGGCTGTCGCGGCCGGATGTCGGCCCGCACCGTCTAGCGCGACGGTGTGGCTTCCTAATTTATTGAATGGTAACTTTGCGGCACGGCCGGCTTGGCAGGGAGGGCCGGTGGCGTGTCGATGCCCGGGTCGTCGGGCGCGACGATGGCGGAGCGGGTCAGGGGCTTGAGCGGAGACGTGTCGGCCGCCCCGACCGGCAGCGCGAGAACTGCGCCGGCAGTGCGCTTCGACCGGCGTCCCGATCGCCGGCGTCGGAGAGGTTTGCACGCCCTCCACAGGAAGCGACGCCCTGCTCGCCGAAGCCTCGAGGGCGACCATGGAATCGGCCGCGACCGGCTCAGGCGGCGGCTCGAGCCGTACCGCCTCGCGCGGCCTCTGTGCCGGCATGCGGCACGGCCGGCTTCCATGACGTGGCCCGGCCGCTCGGCCGGCGCCTGCCAGACAAAGGCGTCGAGGCGCCCGCTCGTCGGCGAGACCGGCTCCCACTGACGTGGCCCGGCCGCTCGTAGACGATACCGTCGGCGATCCAGGCGGCAGGCGGCGTCGAGCGGGGCGCGGGAGGCGCGCGCCAACCATTCGCGCCACTGGCCGAGGTCGCCGTGTTCGGCATCCTCGATGTCGGCCATCAGCAGGCAGGCGCGGACCGTCGGCCGCTGCCCTTCCGCGACGAGTGGCGCCATCGCCTCGCGCGCGGTCGCAAACTCCTTCGCGGCCACCGCGGCGCGCGCCACCACCATGCGGCTCACGGGATCGAAGGGCGAGATCCGCAGGAGGGTCTGCGCGCGGGCGAGCCGGTCGCTCGTCGAGTCGCCCGGTCTCACGTCGAGATAGGCGCGCGCGAGTTCGGGGTGCGGGCAGCGCGTCCAGGCGTTCTCGATGAGCTTGGCCGCCTTGCGGATGTCGCCGCGGCGGGTCAGCAGCCGGGCCGCGAGGCCGACCGCCGGGACCAAGTCGGGCGCGCGCTTCATGGCCGAACGGGCGAGGGACAGGGCCGCGTCGGGCGCCACGGCCTCCTTGTCGAGGGCGAGCGCCGTCTCCAGCACGGCCTGCTGCCGGCCGGCGGTCACGCGGTCGATCAGGTTCGCGCCAGCGCTCGTCTCGACCGTCGCCAGCGCCCGTTCCCAATCGCCGTCCGCGGCGCGATGCTCCAGCACCGTCTGCGCCGACCAGGGCAGCGGCTTCACGCCATGCGCCTCGTTGGCGAAATGACGCGCCGCCTCTTCGTCGCCGCGCCGGCTCGCCTCGTCGTGCAGGCCGCGCAGGCCGAGCACGCGCGTCTCCTCGCGCCGGGCGAGCGCGCTGAAGGCCGCCTCAGCGCCGGAGAGGTCGTTGGAGAGGCGCGCCGCCTGGGCGCGCAGGACCAGCGCGAGCGGGTCGTCGCGCAGGTGCTTGGTGGCCTGGGCCGACGCGCGGGCGGCGGCACGCGCGTCGCCCGCACCGACCGCGACGAGGCCGCGCGACAGGGCCCCATAGCCCTTCTCGCGTCGTCGGTGACGCGCCGTCATCGACAGGAGCGAGGGCAGACCGAAGAGGAAGCGCAGGAGGCCCCACGCCATGGCGAGCAGCGCGGCGAGCAGGAGCAGGAGCGCCAGCCCCACCGCGGCGGAGACCGAGACGCTCCAACCGAGCCAGACCACGTCGACGTGCCCGGGGTACTGCAGGAGCCGGTCGGCGCCATAGGCGACGGCCGCGAGCAGCAGCAAATAGATAAGAACGCGGATCATCGTTGTTCCCGCTGGAGGCGTGAAGAGGCGGAACGCCTCAGGATTTCTTCGCGGCGAAAGCGGCGATCGCGTCGTGCTGGATCGCGTTTGCCGCGCCGATCGCCTCGGCATGCGTCTTGGCGAGCGCGCCCCAAGCGGCCGAGTCCGGCTTGCTCTTGGCCTCCGCCGGCAAGGCCTCCCAGGTCTTCACCGCGTCGACCACGTCGTCGCGCGCCAAGTCGGCCTTGATCCGGGCCACGCGGGAGGGCACGTCGTCGCCGGTCACGGCGTCGACCCGGCGGATGGAGATGAGGCCGCTTGCCCCACTCTTCATGCGGTCCCAGAAGCCGGCGTTGGGCGGAAGCTTGGTGCCGGCGGCGAGCAGTCCATCGGTCAGGGGGTCGAACTTGGCGGCAAGCGCGGTGGCGGTAGGGACGCCGGCGTCGGCGAACTGGCGCAGGATCGCCGCCCTCGCCGGATCGGCACCGAGCGCCTCCAGCGCGTTGACCTGGGTGGCGAACGGCAGGCCGCGGCCGATCTGCTGCACGAGGCTGTCGGCGACGACGGCGAGGGCCGGCGAGCCGATGATCTTCTCGAGGTTTTTCTGACCGCTCTGCAGGGCCTGGACGTCGGTGCGGGCGGCCCCCGCCTGCTTCTGCACGTCAGCCACACCGGTGGCCAACGTGGCCAGTTTGCCCTGCGCGGCCGCAAGGTCGCCCGCCGAGGCGCTCTGCTGCTGCAGCGCGTCGAGTTTGGCTTGCAAGGCCGAGATCTTCCCCGGCAGGTCCGACGCACCAGGCGCGGTCTCCGCAGCCGCGGGCTTCGATCCCGCCTGCTTCTCGACCGCTCCGACCCTGCCGGAGAGATCCGCGACGGCGACCTTGAGCGTGGCCAGCGGGCCGGCCGGGTCCGGCCGCCTGTTCAGCGCGTCGACCTGAGTGGTCAGCGCCGCGACCTTGCCGTCGAGGGCGTCCCTGCCGGGCGCGTTGGCGTAGACCAAGTAGGCGCTGCCGGCACCGACGAGGGCGCCGGCGAGGAGACCGGCAGCCACCGGCCACAGGCTGGCGCGCCGCGCGACGGGCGCAGTCGGCGGCTCGGCCCCAGCCACGCCGGCGGGGGTCGAAGCAGCATCGGCGGTCCCCTGCGACGTCGACGGCGAGGGCACCGACGCCTGGTCGAGCGGATCGCGCGCGAGCGGGTCCGTACCGCCGGCCGTGGCCAGCGGGACCGGGCCGACCTCGTTCAGGCTGCCGCGGGCATCGCTGGCGGTCCATTCGGACAGCGGCGACGGCGCACCCGGGCCGCCCGGTTTGGACGAGGCTGCCGCAGGCTCCGAGGTCGCCTGTCTACCCTCGTGGTCGTCACCAGCCATTATCGCCCCTCGGATGTGTCGCCGGGCTATGTAGCCGCCGGCGACCCAATCATCAACGTGCTCTAACGCTTCGCTTCCGCCCAAGTTCAGCGCCTGCCGCATGGCCGGGTTCGCCCCGCGCCACGATCGCCGCCGCGAGTTCCACCGTGCGGCGCGCCATCTCCTCGTGCAGGCGCTCCACCGGGCGCCCATCGACGATCATCACCTCCTTGCCGACGCACTCCGGGGCGGCAAAGGCGGCGACGATCTTACGTGCCCAGGCAACCTCCTCGCGCGAGGGGGCGAAGACCATGTTGCAGGCCGCGACCTGCGAAGGATTGGCGAGGGTCTTGCCGTCCATGCCGAGGTCCCGGCCCTGCTCGCATTCGGCGTGGAAGCCATCCGACAGGCGCGGGGCGACCCAGGCGTCGGGATAGGGGCCGTCGATCACGTCGATGCCGTGCGCCCGCGCCGCCGCGACCGCGAGCGCGAGATAGGCGAGCAGTCCCGAGCGGCCCGGCCGATGGCGCGCGCGCATCGCGCAGGCGAGCTTGTCCGTCCCCATCACGATGAGGTCGAGGCGCGAGGACGGGTCCGCCGCCGTGCGCAGCGTCGAATCGAGGTTGAGGATGGCGACCGGGGTCTCAATCATCGCCCAAACTCGGACGCCATCCGGCGCGCCGGCTTCGCGCAGGTCCCTGGCCGCACGCATGATGTCGCCGGGGCATTCGGCCCTTGGCACCAGCAGGGCGTCGGCACCGGCGGCCGCCACCGCGCGAACGTCGTCGAGACCCCAGGGCGTGTCGCGCGCGTTGACGCGGACGACGCGTTCCCGGAACCCGAAACCGCCCGCTTTAAGCAGGGCTGCAACCCGGCCACGGGCCGTCTCCTTCGCCTCGGGCGCGGCGGCTTCGAGGTCGAAGACGAGGCAGTCGGCCGGCAGGGTCCGTGCCGCTTCGAGCGCCGGCTCATCCAGTCCGGAGAGGAAGAGGACGCTGCGGCGCGGGCGAACTACCATGACCCCTCCTCCTTTCGCCGCAGCGCAACACGATCGTACCGCGACGCAAACGAAGTCCCTGCATTTCTTCTACCAGAGCTTTGCATGGCGTCTCGGAATAAAGGATAGATGGATGAACGAGCCTCGCGCAAAGGACTGGCGCCCGCCTATGACGACCAACCCGATCGAGCCGGAGCGCGACGATCTCAAAAGCATCCCGCTGCCGCCGCAACTGATCGAAGGCTACGCCACCTTCCGCGGCAACCGCCTGCGCGAGGAGCAGGGCCGCTTCCGCCTTCTCGCGGAGGAGGGGCAGCGGCCACCCGTCCTGCTCATCGGCTGCTGCGACTCGCGCGTTTCTCCGGAAGTCATCTTCGATGCGGGCCCGGGCGAGATCTTCGTGGTTCGCAACATCGGCGCGCTCGTGCCGCCCTTCGCGCTCGTCGCGGAGCAGCAGGAGACTGCCGCGGCGATCGAGTACGCGGTGATGGCGCTGAAGGTCGCGCACATCGTCGTCATGGGCCACGCCCAATGTGGCGGCATCCGCGCCTTCGCGCAGGGGCAGGACCAGGAGTACCAGCCGCTATCGCCCGAGAACTTCGTCGGACGCTGGAAGGACCTGATCCAGCCGGCCGCCGAACGCCTCGGCCCGCCGACGGGCGACTTCGAGCATTATTGCGAAAGCCTGTCCTATGCCTCGATCATCCAGGGCATCGCCAACTTGCGCTCCTACCCCTGGCTCAAGGCCCGCGAGGCAGCCGGCAAGCTCAGCCTGCACGGTGCCTATTTCGGCGTGGCCAATGGCAACATGACGGCACTCGACGAGGCAACGGGCCGGTTCGTCGCCGTCGTGCCCCTCGCCCAAGCGAAGGGAGCCGCGTAGCAACCCATCAGGCCGCCTCGCGTCGCGGCGTGATCAGCTTGCGGTTGATCAGCAATTCGGCGATCTGAATCGTGTTGAGCGCCGCGCCCTTGCGCAGGTTGTCGGACACGCACCAGATCACCAGGCCGTTGTCGATCGTGGGGTCCTCGCGGATGCGCGAGATGTAGGTGGCGTCCTCGCCCGCCGCCTCGTGCGGGGTGATGTAGCCGCCGCTCTCGCGCTTGTCGATCACGAGGCATCCCGGCGCTTCGCGCAGGATGTCGCGCGCCTCGTCGGCGCTGATCGGGTTCTCGAACTCGATGTTGATCGCTTCGGAATGGCCGATGAACACCGGCACCCGCACGCAGGTCGCGACGAGCTTGATCTTGGAATCGAGGATCTTCTTCGTCTCGACGACCATCTTCCACTCTTCCTTCGTGAACCCGTCTTCCATGAAGGCGTCGATCTCGGGAATGACGTTGAAGGCGATGCGCTTGGGAAACTTGGCGCTCTGCACGGGATCGGACACGAACACGGCGCGCGTCTGGGCGAAAAGCTCGTCCATGGCCTCTTTGCCGGCACCCGACACCGACTGATACGTCGAGACGACCACCCGCTTGATCGTCGCGTGGTCGTGCAGCGGCTTCAGTGCCACGACGAGTTGCGCCGTCGAGCAGTTCGGGTTGGCGATGATGTTCTTCTTGGCGAAGCCCGCGATGGCGTCGGCGTTCACCTCCGGCACCACCAGCGGGACGTCCGGGTCCATCCGCCAGGTCGAGGAATTGTCGATCACGACGCAGCCCTGCGCGCCGATCTTCGGCGACCAGATCTTGGACACGGCGCCGCCGGCCGACATCAGGCAGATGTCCGTATCGCCAAAGTCATAGGTGTCGAGCACCTTGCACTTCAGGGTCTTGTCGCCATACGAGACTTCCTTGTGGATCGAGCGCGGCGAGGCGAGCGCCACCACCTGATCGGCGGGGAACCGGCGTTCCGCGAGGATGTCCAGCATTTCGCGGCCCACGTTGCCCGTGGCCCCGACGACCGCAACCTTGAAACCCATGACTGCCCAGTCTCCGATTGGCCGCGAGGCGACCGTCGCCCAGGGGCGCATCGTGGCACCCGGGCCGATGCGGGGCGCCAGCGGGCGTCCTCCGCGTCAAGATCCCGTTGACCTTGTTTCCAACTCCTAGCGCGTCCGTAAGGAACGACTCAAGTCCTCATGCGCAGGCTGGCACGGCGCGGCGGCACGAGAGCGCCGCCCGGCGGGAGTCCTCGATGAGCGACATGGCCTTTACCACGTGGCATCGGCGCGGGGCGCGCGGCCTGCGTCCCACGGCGGGGCCGCGCGCGGCGCTGCGCCTCGTCCTGCGCCGACCGTGGCGCACGGCGGGCGTTCTGCTGGCGGCGCTCGTCGGCCTGATCGCCGCCGACGTGCTCACCGCAGCCGACGCGCCGCCTGCGCCACCTGCCGCGTCCACCGTTCTCCGGCCACTGACCTCGCCTTGGCTCGAGGTGATCAAGCCCATCGAGATCGTCGGCCTGGAGGCGGGCGAGTTCGCCAACGCGGCGCGCAGCTACAGGGCCCGCCGCAACCTCGAGGGTGGCGGCCGCCAGGACGTGATCGCGCTCGGGACGCCTGGCGCAGGGCCTGCGCTCCGGCTCTCGCTCTATCGTCGCGGCAGCGAGGCGAGCGTGGCCGCGCCTCTCTTCGCCGACCTCGCGCGACAGGCCGCCGACGCGGGGCTTGCCGTGACCCGCAGCGGGTTGCCGGACCTGCTGCCGACGCGCTTCGGCGCCTTCGAGGTGGCGGACGTCGCCCTCGCGGCCGGGGCCGGGCGCGCGCTGCCCTGCACGGGGTTCCGCCTGGTGCTCGACGCGCCCGCTTTGACGGTCGCGGGTCTTTCCTGCGGCGGACCGGCCGCCAAGAGCCGCAATGCCCTCGGCTGCCTGCTGGAACGCCTCGACCTCGCCTCCGGTGGCAGCGACCGGGCCCTCGCCGACTTCTTCGCGGCGAGCGAGCTGAGGCGGTCGGGCACCTGCCTCGGAGCACGGCTCGCCCCCGACCAAGCCCATGCCGCATGGCTCGATGACAGGTCTGCCACACCCCGCCGGAATTCTCGCCGGCACTGAGGACAGGCGGCGACACGGGCGTGGCGATAAACTAAGCCGCGATGAAGGTAGCCGCGATGAACCAAGCGTGGCTCAAGCGATTATACGAGCAACATAAAGGGATCCCGCCGATGCGAACTACGGTTGTCTCGATACTCGCCCTCGCCACCGTCGCGTCGCTCGCCGGAGCCTCCGGCGTCTCCGCCAAGCCGCGCCATCGTCAGGTGACCCCCGTGCTGGACGACGGCCAGACCCACGAGCTGCCGCTGACGGTCAACCGGCGCAGCTTCCTCGATCCAGGCCCGGTCGCCCCCGTCGGCACCGGCCAGAACTACGTCTCGGCCAACACCATCTTCAACCGCACCGAAGATCGTATCCGCGATCCCGACAGATTCGGCAACGACGTGATCGTCGGGCAGCCCTACGTGCCCGGTCGCACGGTGCCGGTGGCCGAATTCGCGACCGGTCCGAACATCGGGGACCTCTATTCCGGACCCATCTTCGGCTACCAGCCGGAGCAGCTGCGCTAACCCGAAACGGACCCGGATCGAACGAGGGCGCGCATGCAGCGCCCCCTCTGCTACGACGTGACCCGCCTTCTCACGCGGGTCCTTAACGCCACGCCGAATGGGATCGACCGGATCGACCACAGGCTGGCGACGCATTTCCTGTCTCAGGAGGGCGCCCCGCGGCTGGGGCTGACGTCGACGGGGTTCGGCGCACGTCTGATGAACGGGAATGCCGCCGCCGAAGCCGTGGCCGGCATCGCCGCCCATTGGAGCGAGGCTCCGGCGGGGCGGGGCTGGAGCGTCGGGCACTCGACAGACCCTCTCCCCGCAGACCCTGTCTACGAGTGGGTCGTCGCGCGCCTGACGGGCGCGGCAGCTCCCGGCGGCACCTGGCCCGGTGAAGCCATGCCGGCGAGGCGGTCGACGTTGCGGGCCGACGTGACGGAGGGCTTGCGGTGGGTCGGACGCCATGGCGTGCCCTTGCTGCGCCGTCCGACGCGCGAGCTGCCCCGCGGCAGTGTCTATTTTAACGCAAGCCAGTTTCCACTGTGGGTCGAAGCGAGCTTCGCCTGGCTGACGGCGCGGCGCGACGTCAAAGCCGCCTTCTTTATCCACGACCTGCTGCCGATCAGCATGCCGGAATATTTCCGCACCGCGGAGTACGCGCGCCACCTCAGACGTATGGCCAATTTGGCGCGTTTCGCGACGGCCGCGGTGGTCACCACGCAGACCGTCGCCGACGACCTCCGCGCCCACCTGCATGGGCTTGGCCGCACGGATCTGGCCGTGTTCGTCGCGCCCACCCCGGTCGCGCCGATCTTCTCCGAGCCGAGGCAGGTCGAGGCCCGCCTCAACGACCACCCGTTCTTCGTCCTGTGCAGCACCATCGAGCCGCGCAAGAACCACCTGATGATCCTGGCCGCCTGGCGCGACCTTGTGCGCCGCCATGGCGCGGCGGCCCCCAAGCTCGTGCTGGTAGGGACGCGGGGGTGGAAATACGAGCTGATCGTCGACCTGCTGGACCGCAGCCCGCCCCTGCGCGACCACGTGATCGCTGTGCGCGGGCTCTCGACGCCGGGCCTCAAGCGCCTGATGGACAACGCGCGGGCGGTGCTCATGCCGAGTTTCGCGGAGGGCTATGGCCTGCCCGTGCACGAAGCGCTGGCGGCGGGCGTCCCGGTACTGGCCTCCGACATCCCGGTGTTCCGCGAGATCGGCGCGCGCGGCCTCACGCTCCTGTCGCCGCTGAACGGCGAGGCGTGGCTGGAGGCGGCGCACCGGCTCTCCCAGACGGAGCGGCCCGAACCCTCCGCAGCCGAGCGGCGTGGACCGCTGGGCGAAGAGGTCGGGGCCGGCGCGGGATGGTCGGACTATTTCGGCAGGCTGGACAGGTTCGTCGGCGGGCTTTGACCGGAACGCGCGGGGTCGCGCAGGGTGCGGATGCCAACGGCCACCCGCACGACATAGATCGACACGAACACGACGCCCGCGAAGACCAACACGCCATCGTAGAGCGAGAAGACCTGTCCGCCCACGCTGAAGCGTACGGGTCCGAACACCACCATGGCCGTGTTAATGGCAATGAGGCAAAGCCGCAGCTCCGTCGGCCCCAGACCGAGGAAGGAGAGCTGGAAAACGCCCGACAGATGGTTGTTGATGAACACGTACATGCACAGGAAGAAATAGCCGACGAGCGCGAACAGGGCGGCGTCCATCCGGATGAACGGTGCGAGGCCGAAGCCGACCATGATCATGAAGTTACACAGGGCGTCGACCGTGTGGTCGAGGAAGTAGCCGTAGATCGGCCGCTCGATCCCACGGAAGCGGGCGAGGCTGCCGTCGAGCGAATCGCCGAACCAGTGAACGACGAGGCCGGCCGAGGCGAGCCAGAGGTAGGCGCGGTCGTGCTGGCTTGCCGCCTCCGCCACGAGCACGAGCGTGGCGCCGGCGACGCCCAGAGCCGTCAGCCGGTCGGGCGTGACCCAGGCCGGCAAGCGGGCGGCGAGCCACGTCAGCAGCCTGCGCTCGCTTTGCGCCACCACGTTGGCTTGGATGCGCTTGACGCGGAACCGTCCGCGTTCGTCCATTGGCGTCATGCAGGTCTCCGATGCGAGGGCGGTCCCCTTGTGCGTCGCGCCCCATCGCCTGATCAAGGCTGATGTCGGCAAATCAGGCCCTGCCGCTCGCGCTGGTCTCAATCTTGCCCCAAAGCCGTCCGGCGCGGGGCACGACTAAGTCTTTCCCCTGTTGCCGAACTGCCATGGTTTATGCGGACGCCTTCGCGTAAGGTTACGGCTTGGTAATGTAAGACTGCCAGACGATTGGGTTGCCGTTCGGTGCGAGCGGTTGCCCCACGCGGGTGTATGCGGCGTCCCGGCGCCGCCCGAGCAAAGGCAAAGAGCGCGATGAAGCACGGCGCAGGTCTGCAGCACGACACGAGGGGAACGCTCCAGGACATCATCGCGCGCCGGATGGACGCGGAGCGGAAATCGGCGAGAGCCAGCGCTCCCATGCCGAACCCCTTCGCCGCCATGACGGACTTCTCCACGCTGCCGGGCATGCAGGAGATCAAGATCCAGCGATCGGCGGCGGGCGTCATGGGCCTGCAGGACCCCTACTTTCGGGTTCACGACGAGCGCGCCGGCGCCACCACGCTGATCGACGGCAAGCGCTACACCAATTTCTCCTCCTACGACTACCTCGGCCTCAACGGCCATCCCGACGTCCAGGCGGCCGCCGCGGGCGCCATCGGCCATTACGGCACCTCATGCTCGGCAAGCCGGCTCGTCGCCGGCGAGCGGCCGATCCACCGCGACCTGGAGCGCGCGCTCGCCGTCCATTACGGCCAGGACGACGCGGTCGTGTTCGTCAGCGGCCACGGGACGAACGTCTCGGCCATCGGCGCATTGCTCGGCCCGCGCGACCTCGTGATCCATGACAGCCTGGCCCACAACAGCATCGTGCTGGGCGCCACATTGTCCGGCGCCACCCGCCGCTCGTTCGCCCACAACGACGTGGTGGCGCTCGACCGCGTGCTCGCCTCCTGCCGGGCGCAATACGACCGTGTGCTCGTGGTGGCAGAGGGCCTGTACAGCATGGACGGCGACTGCGCCGATCTGTCCGCGTTGATCGAGGTCAAGACCCGGCACGGTGCTTGGCTGATGATCGACGAGGCGCATGGCCTCGGCGTGCTTGGCGAGCGCGGGATGGGCTCCTTCGAGATGGTCGGCGCCAAGCCCGACGATGTGGACATCTGGATGGGGACGATGTCGAAGACGCTGTCGGGTTGCGGCGGCTACATCGCCGGCAACGCGGTGCTCGTCGAATACCTGAAGTGCATGTCGGGTGGCTTCGTCTACAGCGTCGGCCTGCCGCCGCCGATGGCGGCCGCCTCGTTGGCCGCGCTCGACCTGCTCCACCGCGAACCGGAACGCGTCGCGACGCTTCGGCGCAACGGCGCCCTGTTCTGGACGCAGGCGCGGGCGCGCCGGCTCGATGTCGGCTCCAGCGAGGGCCACGCGATCGTCCCGATCGTCACGCATAGTTCGCTGGTGGCCGTCGGCCTCAGCCAGAAACTGTTCGAGCGCGGCATCAACGTGCAGCCGATCATCCATCCCGCCGTCCCCGAGCGCAACGCGCGGTTGCGGTTCTTCCTCTCCTCCGAGCATACGGCCGAGCAGATCGTCACGACGGTGAACGCTGTGGCGGAATGCCTCGAGGTGATCGGCGCCGGCGTTCCGAGTCCGGCCCTCGCCTGACGTCGCCGCCTGAACCGGCGGTCGATGAGCCACAAAGCCGCAGACTGCTAATTGCGGAGCGCACGGCGCGGGGCCTCGGGTTGACATCGCCCGTCGAAAGACCCGTAGGGTCGGCGCGAAAAAGCCCGGCCCTGCACGTCGAGCGAGGGGTCTGACCAAAGGTTCTCCCTTGGCTCTAGCCGCGAAACAACGACTGGCTCCTTTGACACAAACGACAGACATTGCCGTCATCGGCCGATCCTGCCGTCTACCCGGCGCGCCCTCCGTCGCCGACCTGTGGACCCTGCTTGCATCCGGCACCTGCGCGGTGTCGCGCGTGCCCGACGACCGCTGGTCGATGGACCGCATGGCCCACCCTCGCGGCGCGGAGCGTGGCAAAAGCTACACCTGGGCCGCCGGCACGCTCGCCGACGTCTGGGGCTTCGACCCAGCCGCCTTCGGCCTCTCGCCCCGCGAGGCGGAGCAGATGGACCCGCAGCAGCGCCTGCTGCTCGAACTCACCTGGGAGGCGCTGGAGGATGCGGGGCTAAGGCCCTCGTCGATCGCCGGCAGCGACGCCGGCGTGTTCGTCGGCGCCTCCGCGCTCGACTACGGCAACCTGCGCATCATCGATTCTGCGGCGGGCGACGCCTACCTGATGACGGGCAACACGCTCTCGATCATCGCCAATCGCATCTCCTACATCTTCGACCTGCACGGCCCGAGCTTCACCGTCGACACGGCCTGCTCCTCGGCTCTGGTGGCGCTCAACGAGGCGATCGTCAGCCTGCGCAGCGGGCGCATCGACACCGCCATCGTCGGCGGCGTCAACATTCTCGCAAGCCCCTTCAACTTCATCGGCTTCTCGCAGGCGGCCATGCTGTCGCGAATCGGGTTGTGCCAGGCGTTCGCCGCCGGCGCCGACGGCTACGTGCGCGCCGAGGGCGGCGTCGCGCTGGTCCTGCGCACGCGCGAGGCGGCGGAACGCGCCGGCGACCACGTCCACGGCTTCATCGTCGGCTCGGACGTCAACTCGGACGGTCGGACCAACGGCATCTCCCTGCCCTCCAAGGTCTACCAGGCCCGCCTTCTCGAGACGCTCTACCTCAAGCAGGGGATCGACCCGGCCACGCTGGCCTTCGTCGAGGCGCACGGCACCGGCACCCGCGTCGGCGACCCGATCGAGGCGACCGCCATCGGCGAGACGCTGGCGCGCAAACGCCGCATGCCGCTGCTGATCGGCTCCATCAAGACCAATATCGGGCATATGGAGGCGGCGTCCGGCCTCGGCGGCGTGCTCAAGGCGATGCTCGCGCTCGAGCACGACCAGCTGCCCCCCTCGCTGCACAGCGGCGAGCTCAACCCCGACATCGACTTCGCCGCGCTCAACCTGCAGGTGGCGCGCGCGTTGACGCCGTTGGCCGCCGCCGCCCCGGGCGAGCGGCGTATCGCCGGCGTGAACTCCTTCGGCTTCGGCGGCACCAACGCCCACGTCATCCTGGCGGACGGGCCGAAGGCCGCGGCGCCTGCACCAGCGACGGGCGCGGCTGCGCTACCCTCCTACCTCGTCATCTCGGCGCACAGCCGCGCGGCGCTCGGTGCGCTGGTCGCCGATTATGCGGCGCGCCTCGACGAGGCGGACGATGCCGAGGCCGCGGCCATTCTCGCCGCGGCGGCGCATCGGCGCGAGCGTCTGGCCCATCGCGTCGTGGTGCCGGTCGGTGCGCGCAAGGATCTCGTGGCGGTGCTCGACCGCCTGGGTGACGCCGAGCAGGACGTGACAGGCGCGGCACGCGGCACGGCGATCGACCGCGAGGCTCCGGTCGCCGCGGTGTTCTCCGGCAACGGCGCCCAGTTCGTCGGCATGGGCGTCGCGGCCTACGCTCAGAACGCGTGGTTTCGCGCGCACCTCGACCTGGTCTCCGAAGAGTTCGCGACGCTGGCCGGCTGGTCCATTGTGGAGACGCTCCATGATCCCGGCCTGAGCGCGAAGCTGGAGCTCACCCAGATCGCCCAGCCGCTGCTCTACGCGGTGCAGGCGGCGGCCTATCAGGCGCTGCTCGCCGGCGGTCTGAAGCCCACGGTCATCATTGGCCACAGCGTCGGCGAAGTCGCCGCCGCGGAGGCCGCCGGGATCCTCGACCGCGCCGGCGCGATCAAGACGATCTTGGCCCGCAGCCTGCACCAGGAGCTGTCGTTCGGCCTTGGCGGGATGGCCGTGGTGATCGGCTCGCAGGAGGCGACGGAACAGATCATCGCGGCGCTGCCGAGCCTGGAGATCGCCGCCTACAACAGCCCGCGTGCCTTCACCGTCTCGGGCAGCCAGGAGCATATCGCGAAGCTGTCGGGCGTCGCGCGCGCGGCCAAGGCGCGCATTCGCAAGCTCGATCTCGCCTACCCCTTCCACAACGCCCTCATGGCGCCCGTCGAGCGGCCGCTGCTGCGCAGCCTCGCCGACCTCAAGCCTGTGGGCTCCTCGCTGCCGTTCATCTCCACCGTGACGGGTGGCCGGCTCGACGGCCCGGAACTCGACGCGCACTATTGGTGGCGCAACGTGCGCGAGCCCGTCCGCTTCTCCCAGGCGGTCGGCGCCGCGGTGCAGGCAGGCGCCCGCATCTTCATCGAGGTCGGTCCCACCGCCTCGCTCCTGTCGCACATCAACGATTGCGTGGACGAGCGCACCGCGACCATCGCGACCCTCTGCGCCCTGGACAAGAAGGACCGGGGCGACGACCCGATCGCGGCCGCGCTGGCCATGGCGCTGGCGCGAGGCGCGAGCGTCGACGACGCCAAGGCCTTCGGGCCCGCACCTCGCGGCCCCGTCGCCCTGCCGCTCTACCCCTGGCAGCGCAAGAGCTACCGGCTACCCGACTCGGCGGAATCGCCGGGACTGACCCGGTCGGGCGCCTGGCACCCCCTAATCGGTTCCCGCCTGAGCGCGGACCGAACCGAGTGGCACTCCACGCTCGACACGGTGCTCCACCCCTCGCTCGCCGACCATTGCGTCGACGGCCGCGCCATCCTGCCCGGTGCAGCCTTCGCCGAAATGGCCCTGGCTGTGGCGCGCGATTGGCTCGGCACGGACGAGGCGACCGTCACAGACCTCGAGATCACCAGCCCGATGATCCTGACGGCGGACGCCTCGCGCGAGGTCGTCTGCCGGCTCTCCCCGCATATCAACCACCTGGAGATCGTCAGTCGGCCCCGCCTCGGGCAGACGCCCTGGCAGACGCACGCGACCGCCAAGGTCGTCCGGGACACGGCGGCGGTCATCGTGCCCGGGCCGGACGACCACCAGCCGGCCCCGGGCACGCACGTGATCACCGGGCCGGAGATCTACGCCATGGCCGCGCGCGCCGGCCTGCAATACGGCCCGACGTTCCAGAAGCTCGCGACCGCCGTCGCCGGGCGGCCGGACCGGATCACCCTCGACCTCACCAAGGAGGAGGCGGACCCCGCCTACGGGATCGACCCCGCGCGGATGGATGCCTGTTTCCACGCGCTGGTGCTGATCTTCTCCAGCCTGCGCGATGCGGTGCACGGCACGGCCTACATCCCCGTGCGGTTCGGCGAGATCATGCTGCGGCGGCCGGGCGCGACCTTCACCAAGGCGCGCATCGACGTCCTGCGTCGCGACGAACGCATCATCATCGCCAACTTCTTCCTCACGGACGAGGCGGGCGACGTCATCGTCTTCGTGCGCGAGGCGCGCTTCCAAGCCATCCGCACCTCGCGCGGCGCCGAAGCCGGCAGGCAGATGGTCGTGCAGAAGTCCGTGCTGGCGAGCGAACCCACGGCGGCCCGCGTCGAGCGTCCGCTTGCGCTGGCCGCCTTCCGCCGCGCGATCGCCCCGGCGGCGCAGGCGCGCGACGCCATGGCCGCGGACTTCGTCCTGCTTGAAGGCTGGGCGACGGCGGTGGCGCTGGGTGCCGCCCGCGACCTCGCGACAGCCAGTTTCATCGACGCCGACGCACTCGTCGCGAGCGGTCGCCTCCCCGCGCGCGCAAAACCCTGGCTCGAGGACCTCCTCGTCTCGCTGGACCGCTCCGGCCTGTCGCACCGCGACAAGCTCGGCCGCCACGTCGATCCCGACATCGCGCTGCCCGATCCCGACGAGATCCTGCGCACGATCGCCGCCGAGCACCAGAACCTCGGCGCCGAGATGCTGGTGGCGGCGAGCGTCGACGCGGCCATCGAGGCGCTGACCGCCGGTGATATCGAGACCTTCCTGCGGCCGCTCTCGACCAAGTCGATCGATGGTTGGGAACTGGGCGGCAGCCAAGCGCACGCCGCGGCCACGAGCCTCATCGACCTGCTCAAGCGCTCTCAGGCCGGCTGGCCGAAGGACCGCGCGATGCGCGTGCTGCAGGTCGGTTACGGCCCGCTCACGGGGTTGGCGGCCAACCTCGCGGACGCGACCGAAGCGCGCCTCACGGTGTTCGATCCCAACCGCCGCCGCCTGGAGCGCGCCCGGCTGGCTCTCGCGGGCCGCGGCGACGTCGGCTTCGTCGACAAGGCGGCGGACCTCCCCGCCGCCGAGTTCGACTTCGTCATCGCCGCGCACGTCCTCTACCGGCACAAGCGCGACGCGTCCTTCTGGTCCGGGCTCAGGCGGGCGATGGCGCAGGGCGCGATCTTCGCCGCGATCGAGCCGGTGCCCTCCTTCTTCCGCGACCTCGTGCTCGGCCTGGACGCGCGGTTGACCGACGAGGCGGATGCCGCCGGCTTCGACGGGCTCTCCGTGACCGAGGCCGACTGGCTGGAAACGATGCAGGTGATCGGCCTCGGCGACGCGGAGGTGGTCACCACCGAAACCGCCAACGGCGGAGCGCTGCTCCTGACGGCGCAGGTCGAGGCGGAACGCCGGCACTGGAGCGGCACGGGCGACGCGCTGATCATCGGCGCCGGCGACGCGCGCGGCACGGAGACGACCTCGGCCTTCGCGACGCTGCTCGCCTCGTCGGGGCTGCACGTGTCGCTCGCCCTGGACAGCGAGCTGTCGGCGGAGGCGCTGGCCGAGGCACCGGAGACGATCGTGTTCTTCGCGGTGGCGAGCGACGAGCACGTAACGCCGGTCAAGGGCCTACTCGACCAGTGCATGCGCCTGAAGCGGCTGGCCGACGGGATCGGCACGCGCAAGAGCACGCTGTGGCTGGTGACGGCCGGCGCGATGGGCTCGACCAATGCAACGCGCGCGGGCGATGTCGCCGCCGGGGTCTGGGCCTTCTCCCGCACGCTCGCCAACGAGGTGCCGACGCTCGACGTGCGCCGCGTCGACCTCGCCGCCGACCTGCGGCCGGACCTGCTGGCCGAGCGGCTGCGCGACCTCGTGCTCTCCAAAACCGTCGAGACGGAGATCCTGCTCGGCCCGAGCGTCACGCGGGTCGTGCGCTTCGAGGCGGTGGCGGCGCAGGACCGTGGACAGGCGCGTCGGGCGGACGCCGCCAGGCTCGCGCGCGGCGAAGGCTCGGGCATCGATCGCATCCACTGGGAAGCCATGCCGCGCCACGCGCCGGGGCCGAACGACGTCGAGGTCGCCGTAGAGGCGATCGGGCTCAACTTCCGCGACGTGATGTTCGGCCTCGGCCTGCTGCCGGAGGACATCCTCGAGCACGGGTTCGCCGGCCCGACGCTGGGCCTCGAATGCGCGGGGCGCATCGAGCGCGTCGGCGCCGCCGTCAAGGGCCTCAAGCCGGGCGACCGCGTCATCGCCTTCGCCAAGAACGCGTTCGCCACCCACGTGACGACGCCCGCCGCCGTGGTCGCGCCGATCCCCAACGGCATCGCGTCGGAGATGGCGGCGACGATCCCGGTCGCGTTCCTCACCGCCTACCACGCCCTGATGCTGTGCGCCCGGCTGAAGCCGATGGAATGGGTGCTGATCCACGGCGGCGCCGGCGGCGTCGGCCTGGCGGCGATCCAGATCGCACGCTGGCGCGGCGCCCGGGTGATCGCCACCGCGGGTTCTCCGGAGAAACGCGCGCTGCTCGCCGCCCTCGGCGCGGAACACGTGTTCGACAGCCGCTCCGGCGCCTTCGTGGAGGACATCCGGCGGGTGACCGGCGAGGGCGTCGGCGTCGTGCTCAACAGCCTGTCGGGCGAGGCGATGGAACGCAGCATCGGCGTGCTGCGGCCGTTCGGCCGGTTCGTCGAATTGGGCAAGCGCGACTATGTCGCCAACACCCATGTCGGGTTGCGGCCGTTCCGCCGCAACCTCTCCTATTTCGGCGTCGACCTCGACCAGTTGCTGATCGACGAGCCCACCACGAGCAAGCTGCTGATGCGCTCCGTACTCGGTCTCTTCGCCAAGGGGGCGCTGACGCCCTTGCCCTATCGCGCTTTCGAGGCGGACGAGACGGTCGAGGCGTTTCGGCTGATGCAGCAGTCCGGCCATATCGGCAAGCTGGTGGTGAAGCCACCGGCGCCGGGCACGGTCGTCGCGCGGCAGCGGCGCGGCTTCCAAGTCTCGTCCGACAAAATCCACCTCGTCACCGGCGGCTTCGGCGGCTTCGGCCTGGAGGCGGCGCGTTGGCTGGCGGACAAGGGCGCCCGCACCCTGCTGCTGGTCGGCCGCAGTGGCGCGGCGAGCCCGGCTGCGCGCGAGGCGCTGGCGACGATGGCCGCCGCCGGCGTGCGCGTGCGTGCCGAGGCGCTCGACATCGCCGATAAGGCCGCGGTGCAGCGGCTGTTCGCCCGCTTCGGCAAGGACCTGCCGGTGCTGGGCGGCATCATCCACGCCGCCATGGTGCTCGACGACGCGATGCTCCCCAACGTCACGGCGGAGCGGTTCGAGAAGGTGCTCCGACCGAAGGTGGCCGGGGCCGACCACCTCGACCAGCTCACGCGGGGGCTGTCGCTCGACTATTTCGTCCTGTTCTCGTCGGCGACGACGCTGATCGGCAATCCCGGCCAGGCCGCCTATGTCGCGGCGAACGGCTATCTGGAGGGCCTTGCCCGCCGTCGCCGCGCGGCTGGACTGCCGGCGCTGGCCATCGGCTGGGGCGCGATCGAGGACGTCGGCGTGCTCGCCCGCTCGGAGGGCACGCGCGAGGCCCTGGCCAATCGCGTCGGCATCAAGGGCATGCTGGCCCAGGACGCGCTCCGCCAGATGGGCGAGGCCTTGAGCGCCCCGGCCTCGGCCGACGATGCGGTCGTGGTCATCGCGCCGATGAACTGGTCCGCGGCGCGCCAGCACCTCGCGGTCCTGCGCGGCCCTTCCTACGCCAAGCTGACGAGCGGCGGCGAGACGAAGGCGAGCGAGGCGAGCAAGATCGACATCGCCGCCCTCGTGGCGCAGAGCGCGCCGGAGGAGGCACGCAAGGTCGTCAGCGGGCTCATCGTCGAGGAGATCGCGCGCGTGCTGCGCCTGCCGCAGGAGGATATCGCCCGCACTACGGCGTTGGGGGAGATCGGCCTCGACTCGCTGATGGCGGTCGAGCTGGCACTCGGGCTGGAGGAGCGGTTCGCCCTGAAGGCGCCCCTGTCGGCGACAGCCAGCAGCTTCTCCGTCAACGAACTGGCCGATCACGTGATAGGCTTGGCGACCGGCACGTTGAGCGGTGACGAGGCGGTGACGCGCAGCATGGTCGAGCGCCACCTGGGGCCATCCGCCGACCTGGGAACGATGGATGCCGCGGCGGCGCTCCTCAAGAAGGGCCAGCACGCGAAGCCGGTCGTAAGCTGATCGGCGATCGCGGCGGCTGGCCCTACGCCGCTGGCGCCGATGCCGCGTGGCCGCCGAGCACCTGGTCCAGCTTCGTCTGCAACTGGGCGCCGGTGAACGGCTTGGGCAGGAGATGCACGCCCTTGTGCAGACGGCCCTGGTGCGTCAGCACGTCGTTGGCGTAGCCGCTGACGAAGAGCACGCGCAGATGAGGCTGGATCTGCTTGGCGCGCAGCGCCAGTTCGTAGCCGTTCAGGCCGGGCAGGCCGACATCCGTGAACAGCAGGTCGAACCGGCCCGTCTCGCGCAGCGCGGCTAAGGCCTCCTCGGCATTGGCGGCGGCCACCGTGACGAAGCCGAGGTCCTGCATCATCTCCAGGGAATAGGCGAGGACGACCGCATTGTCTTCGACGATGAGGACGCGCAGGCCGGCGCGCGGCGGGTTGGCCGAGATCTCGGCTCGCGCCGCCGCAGGGGCGACCAGCGCCTTGGCGCAAGGCAGGTAGATTCCCACGCGCGTGCCGGCGTCGACGGCGCTGTCGATCTCGATATGCCCGCCGCTCTGCTTGACGAACCCGTAGACTTGGCTCAGCCCCAGCCCCGTACCCTGGCCGATCGGCTTGGTGGTGAAGAACGGCTCGAAGACGCGTTCGAGCACGGCGGCGGGAATGCCGCAGCCGGAGTCGCTGATCTCGATCAGCACGAAGCGGCCGTTCGCGAGGTCGGGATTGCGCCTGCCGACATCCTCGTCCGACACGACGTTGCGCGCGGCGATCTTCAAGGTACCCCGCCCAGCCATCGCGTCGCGGGCGTTGATCGCGATGTTGAGGATCGCGTTGTCGAGCTGGTTGGGATCGACGTCGGCGTGGTGGAGATCGTCGTCGAGGCGCAATTCCATCGTGATGTTCTCGCCCAACGTCCGCTCCAGCAGGTCCGACATCGACCGCACGAGCCGGCCGATGTCGGTGTCGGCGGGGTTCAGCGGCTGACGACGAGAAAAGGCGAGGAGGCGTTGGGTGAGCACGGCGCCGCGCTGCGCCGCGTCGAGCGCGTTTTGCGTCCAGCGCTGGAAACGCGGACCGTGTTCACGCCCATGCCGCTGCAGCAGTTCGAGGTTGCCGAGGACCGCCGTCAGCAGGTTGTTGAAGTCGTGGGCGACGCCGCCTGTGAGTTGTCCGATCGAATCGAGCTTCTGCGCCTGGCGCAACTGGTCTTCGGCGACGTCGCGGGCGGCGACGGCCGCGCCGCGCTCGGCCTGCGCTTGGTTCAGCGCCTGCAGGGCACGCACCTGCCGCAGCAGCAGCCAGGCGACGACGAGGACGGCACCGGCGCAAAACAGGGCGCCGAGCACGATGACCGCGGCGGTGCGGCGCCAATCCCTGAGGATATCGTCCAACGTTCCCGTCACGTTGATGACGAGCGGAAAGTGCCGCGCGGCGATGGTCGCGACGATCCGCGGCGTCCCGTCGATCGCGGGCCATATCGAATAGGTCGTGGAATGGTCGCTGCGGACGATCCCGGAAAACGACTTGATGGCGAACCTGCGGCCGGTCCCGTTCGGCAAGGCGGGGTAGCGCGCCATGAGGATACCGTCGCTGCGCCACAGGCTGACCGCGCCGCCGTTGCCCACGTCGAGCGATCGGTAGAGATCCTCGAAATAGGCGAGGTCGATCGCGGCGGTGATGACGCCGAGGAACTCGCCCGAAGAACTGTTGATGCGGCGCGCGAGGTAGGTCGTCCATCGGCCGTCCGCAAGGTTGCGGACCGGCTCGCTGACGATCAAGGCGTCCGGCTTGCCGGCCTTGGCATCCTGAAAATAGTCGCGGCTCGCGAGGTTGAAGGTCGGCGGCGGGAAGGAGCGCGAGGTCACGACCGGGATACCGTCAGACCCGAGCACGGTGATGGCCGACACCTGCGGCACGCCGGCCAGGCGCGAGCGCATCGCCTCGTGGGTCTCGCGCTTGGATTGCGTCGCCCGAAGGTCCTCGGCCGTCGTGATCTTGTCTCCGGCGATCTTCTCCTGGAAGCTGCGCAGGATGAGGTCGGCGCCCTGAACCGCCCGCTCCGTTTCCTCGCCGAGGAGCAGATCAAGCGTCCTGAGGGTCTGCTCCGCCTGGTCGATCTCGTGGGCGCGTAGGCGCAGGGCGGAGGCCAGCCCGATCGCGACGATCACGACGATGGCGAGCGCGGCCCCCGCGACGATCCAGCGTTTGGGCTGGTCGGAGAGGCTGAGGTTCGGAAACGCGGCGCCGGGCGAGAACCTCGAGGCCCGGCCCGGCTTTGACCCGGCGCCCGCCCTCGGCATGTTCAGCAAGGCTGGCAGCCCACCATTCTAGCCGGCACCGCCGTCGACTTCCTTGCCGGACGCGTGTGACCGGCTGGTCAGCGCGCCGGACCCGGGCGTCGCCTCGTCGTTGGTGAGGTGACCGGCCGCGTGCGCGCCCGCCGCCGGCATCGTGGCGGCTGGGGGCTGCCGATCTACGGGTTCGCGCACCGGAGGTTTCGCGGCTTTGTCGCCCGCGTTCTTGTCTGACGCTTCCATCCCGTCCTCCCACGCTGTTGCCTGGCGCTGAAACGCAGTGAAGGCAAGGCCGCGGCCTTTGAGGTGGCCCGCGCAGACGACGCGCGGGCGACGCCCTCAGGCGCGCGCCGGCCGCCTCGCAACCATGATCCAGCTTTGCCGCGGAGGCAACCTCCCATCTTTCGGCGGAGCTACCAGCGCACGAGCGCGCTGCCCCACGCCATGCCTGCGCCAATCGCCATCATCGCGACGAGGTCGCCGGCCTTCATGCGGCCGGCTCTGTTCGCTTCGTCGAGCGAGAGGGGGAGCGAGGCGCTCGACGTGTTGCCGTAGCGGTCGAGGTTCATCCAGCAGCGATCGAGCGGGATGCCGACACGCTCGAGCACCGATTCGACGATGCGGATGTTGGCTTGGTGCGATACCACGTGGTCGACGTCGCCGGCCGTGATCCCGTTGGCGGCGAAGGCCTCTTCCAGCGCGGGCGGCAGGACGCGGACGGCGAACTTGTAGACGTCGCGTCCCTCCATCGAAACCTTGTGCATCTTGGCGGCGAGAACCTCGGGCGAAGGCGGGTACCGGCTGCCGCCACCGGGGATGCAGAGGCTCTTCGCCATCGTGCCGTCGGTGTGGAGATGCGCGGAGAGCAGGCCGCGTTCCGGATCGGGACTGGGGCCAAGCACCATGGCGCCTGCGGCATCGCCGAAGAGCACGCAGGTGTTGCGGTCGCTCCAATCGACGAGCCGGCTGAGCAGTTCGGCGCCGACGACCAGGATGCGCCGCGCGCTGCCGGAGCGGATGAACTGGTCGGCAATGGCCATCCCATACAGGGAGCCCGCGCAGGCGGCCGACAGGTCGAAGGCAAAGGCTTTTGACGCCCCGAGCCGCGCCTGCACGAGCGCGGCGCAGGAGGGCATCGGCATGTCCGGCGAAATCGTCGCCACGAAGATCGCGTCGAGCTCGGTAGCGTCCGTCTCGGCCATGGCGAGGGCGCGTCGCGCAGCGGCCACGGCCATGTCGGAGGTCGCCTCGTCCGGGGCGGCGATGCGGCGTTCGCGGATGCCGGTCCTGTCCCGGATCCAGGTGTCGGACGTGTCCACCATGGCGGCAAGTTCGTCGTTCGTGAGGACACGATCCGGCACGTAGGAGCCGGTGCCGATGATATGCGTCCGTCTCAACCGCAAGGCCTCGGTGCGTGACGACCACGCGCAAGCGGCGCGCGTTCCGTGGCCGGCTTAGGCCAATTCCGGCCGCAGCGATAGGTGGGCTCGCCGCCGGGAAGCGTGCCGGCCTGGATGCCACCCCTCCCCCCCGGCGCACGACTACGAGCGGCGCCGGACCGGCTTGGCGATCTCCGCATCGGTCAGGGCATAGGAGGTCTGTAACATTTCGATCGTGCTACGCGCCGCGCGCAGCACGTTGTTGTCCACGCGGGGCCGCACGGCAGCCAACGTCCAGTTCGTGCCCCCTTCCAGAGAGGCGCGCGGCTGTATCAGGATTTCGCTGACATGCTCGAACCCGGCGCAGCGCCGGAGGGAGGCAAGGCAGATCGACTGTAGTTGGGTGCTGGAACAGACCTCTCGGGCCATCGAGATCTCCGGTGGGAGGGATGCAGGGGGCAAGGGAGCGCTTTAGCCTCGGCTCGTCGCCCAGCCGACAAGGTAGCCGATCGCGCCGGCCAGCAGCAGCGCCTCCATCGGCTGTTTGGCAACCTGCCGCGCCAACTGGTCCGCGCCACCCTCGTAGGCGCGACGACCGGCAGCGGCCGCATCGGAGGCCGAACCCGGCAGGGAGTCGGACGCCTGGCTCACCGCCTCCTTCGCCCGGCCGTAAAGGTCGCTCGTGGCGTCGGCCGCCTGGGCGCCATATCCCTGCGCCTGCCCAGTCAGGTCGGCGGTCGTCTCCTTCACGCCTTGCCTGGTCTCGGCGGCCTCCTTGCCGAGGCTGCCACCGATGTCTTTCGCGGTGCTCTTCACGTCGTCAGGCTTCATCGGGTCCTCGCAGGCATGAACAAAAAGCATATTTACCGCCGCCGCTTGCGGTCTTGACTGGCCCGAACTAAACGCTGGCTCCCACCAACCGTTCCCATTGGCGCGGCATCGCAGCCGCGTCTTTCGTCGGCTCGATCCCTCCTCCCATCCACGCCCTTCCAGCGGCCCCCGCCA
Source organism: Beijerinckiaceae bacterium (assembly GCA_965249685.1). Taxonomy (GTDB): domain Bacteria; phylum Pseudomonadota; class Alphaproteobacteria; order Rhizobiales; family Beijerinckiaceae; genus RH-AL1. The sequence goes on from CBDFMN010000002.1 coordinate 55,117, forward strand.
CCCGGAGCCATGCCGTCATGCTGACCTTCTACGGCGCGCGAACCAAGGGCGGCGTCGCCGTCGACCTTGGGACGGGCGAGATCCCGCCGCAGGTCAATTGGATCGACGCGTTCGACCCCACCGCGGAGGAGATCGCCGCGCTCGAACGCGCCTTGCGCGCGCGCGTACCGACGCTGGCCGATCTCGAGGAGGTCGAATCCTCATCGCGCCTGGCGACGGAAGGGCAGACCATCGTCATGAGCCTGCCGGCGACGGTGCGCGACGAGACGGGCTTCGCCCACACCTCGCCGATCGGCTTCGTCCTGTCGCAGGAGCGTCTCCTGACCATCCGCTTCGCGCGGCTCCCCTCGTTCGAGCACCTGAGCAAGCGCCTGAGCGAGCACGGCGAGATCGCAGAGGGCGGCCTGGGCGCCGCAGTGACCATCCTCGAGATCGTCATCGACCACATCGCAGACCTGCTGGAGCGGATCGGCGGCGAACTCGACGTCGTGTCGCGCAAAGTCTTCGGCACGGAAGCCATTGCGGGCAAGCCGAGCCGCCCCCACCGCAACAACGAGGCGATGCGCCGGCTCCTGCAGACGGTCGGCCGCAGCGGCGACGTCGCCTCCAAGATGAGCGAGAGCCTGCTCGGCCTCAACCGGATGATGCCCTATATCGCCGCCCATACCGGGGCCTACATCACACCGGAGTACAAGGCGCGCTTGGAGGTGATGGCGCAGGACGCGAAGTCGCTGAACGACTACGAGGAGCACCTGACCAACAAGACCCATTTCCTGCTCGACACGCTGCTCGGCCTCGCCAACATCGAGCAGAACAACGTCTTCCGGGTGCTCACCGTCGTCTCCGTCATCGGCATCCCGCCGACCTTCTTCGCCTCGCTGTGGGGCATGAACTTCAAGACCATGGCCGAACTCGACTGGCCGCACGGCTACACGATGGGCCTCAGCGTCATCATCGCCAGCGCCGTCCTGCCGGCCGTCTGGTTCAAGGTGAAAGGCTGGTGGTGAGCGCCTTGAGCCAGCGCTCCGCCTGCGTCGCGACATTGGCGGGCGCGGTGCCGCCATAGCTCGTCCGGCTCGCCACCGATTGGGCGACGCCGAGCACGGCGAAGACGGCCTCGGTGATCCGCGGCTCGACCGAGCGGAGGTCGTCGAGGGACAGGTCCTCCAACCCGGTCCTGCGCTCCGCTGCCAGCGCCACCACGCGGCCGGTCACGTGGTGCGCCTCGCGGAAAGGCATGCCGAGCGCGCGCACGAGCCAATCCGCGAGGTCGGTGGCCGTGGAGAAGCCGGCGCCCGCCGCCGCGGCCATGCGCTGCGTGTCGGGCGCGAGGTCGCCGACCATGCCGGTCATCGCGGCGAGGCAGAGGGAGAGCGTCTGCAGCGCGTCGAACGTGCCCTCCTTGTCCTCCTGCATGTCCTTGGAATAGGCGAGCGGGAGGCCCTTCATCACGACGAGCAGGCCGGTGAGCGCGCCGATCACGCGGCCGGCTTTGCCGCGGACCAGTTCGGCCGCGTCCGGGTTGCGCTTCTGCGGCATGATGGAGGAGCCGGTCGAGAACTTGTCCGACAACGCGGCGAAGGCGAACTGCGCCGTCGCCCAGAGCACGATCTCCTCGGCGAAGCGCGACAGGTGGGTCGCGCAGATCGCGGCCGCGGCGAGCGCCTCGAGCGCGAAGTCCCGGTCCGACACGCTGTCGAGAGAATTGGCCGTCGGCCGGTCGAAGCCGAGGGCGAGGGCCGTCTGGTCACGGTCGATCGGGAACGACGTGCCGGCGAGCGCCGCCGCACCGAGCGGGCACTCGTTGAGGCGGCGGCGCGCATCGGAACACCGGCTTCGGTCCCGCCCCAGCATCTCGACGTAGGCGAGGAGATGGTGGCCGAACGTGATCGGCTGCGCGCTCTGCATGTGGGTGAAGCCCGGCATGACGCTGCCGGCGTGCTCGCGCGCCTTCGTCGCCAGGGCGAGCTGCAGGTCGCGCAGCTGGCCGTCGAGCTGGTCGAGGGTGTCGCGCACCCATAGCCGGAAGTCGAGGGCCACCTGGTCGTTGCGGGACCGGCCGGTGTGGAGGCGGCCGGCGGCTGGCCCGACGAGGCTGGCCAACCGCGACTCGACATTCATGTGGATGTCTTCGAGCGCGCGGGAGAAGGTGAAATGCCCGCTCTCGATTTCGCCACGGATGGTCTTTAGCCCCGCAACGATGGCGGCGGCGTCGCTCGCATCCACGATCCCGGTCTTGGCCAGCATGGCGATATGGGCTAGCGATCCTGCGATGTCCTGGCCGGCCATCTTCTGGTCGAAGCCGATGGAGGCGTTGATCTCCTCCATGACGGCGTCGGGACCGCTGGCGAATCGGCCGCCCCACATCTTGTTGCTCATGTTCCCGCGCCCACGAAAAGAAGCTGCCATGACCGATCTTACGCCGACCGCCCGCCGCAAGCTCGTGCCCACCCTTGCGACCTTGGGCGTGCTGGCCGCGGTCGTCGTCGGTCTCGCTCTATACGGGATGGCCACGCCCGGCCGCAAGAAAGTCGCCGCGAGCGGGGCCTGCGCGCTCTCGCAGATGGCGGCCGAGCGCGCCGACCCGCTGGTCCGCGGCGAGGTCGCGGCTCTCACGCTGGCCGAGGGCGAGAACCGACTGTCCGACATAGCCTTCGACGGACCGGACGGGTCGAAGACGAGCGTCGCCGCCTTCAAGGGCCGCACCGTTCTCCTCAATCTCTGGGCGACCTGGTGCGTGCCCTGCCGCCAGGAGATGCCCTCGCTCGCCAAGCTGCAGGCGGCCATCGGCTCGCCGGACTTCTCCGTCGTGGCCGTCAACATCGACACCGCCCGCCTCGACAGGCCGAAGGCTTTCCTGAAGGAGATCGGCGCGACCGACCTGCCCTTCTACGCCGACAACACGGCCGACATCCTGCAGCAGCTCAAGCGCACTCAAAAGATCATCGGCCTGCCGACAACCATCCTCATCGGCAAGGACGGTTGCGAGATCGGCACCATGGCGGGGCCGGCCGAATGGGATTCGCCCGACGCGCAGGCGCTGATCAAGCGGCTAGAGGGCTAGCCGACGTGGCCGCCAAGGCCATCATGCTGCAGGGAACGGGCTCCGATGTCGGCAAGTCGCTCCTCGTCGCCGGCCTCTGCCGCGCCCTCGTGCGGCGCGGTCTGCGCGTGCGGCCGTTCAAGCCGCAGAACATGTCGAACAACGCCGCCGTGACGGCAGACGGCGGCGAGATCGGCCGCGCCCAGGCCGTGCAGGCGCGCGCTTGCGGCGTGCCGCCCTCCGTCCACATGAACCCGGTGCTGCTGAAGCCCCACAGCGGCACGGGCTCGCAGGTGGTGGTGCAGGGACGCGTCGCCGGCCAGGCCGAGGCCAAGGCCTATCAGGGATGGAAGCCGCGTCTCCTGCCGGCGGTGCTCGACAGCTTTGCGCGCCTCAAGGACGAGGCGGACGTGGTCGTGGTCGAAGGCGCCGGCAGCGCCTCGGAGGTCAACCTGCGCGCCGGCGACATCGCCAACATGGGTTTTGCCCGTGCCGCCGACGTGCCGGTGGTGCTCGTCGGCGACATCGACCGCGGCGGTGTCATCGCTCAGCTCGTCGGCACCCAAGCGGTCGTCGCGCCCGAAGACGCCGCCATGGTGACGGGTTTTCTCGTCAACAAGTTCCGCGGCGACCCCAGCCTCTTCGCGGAGGGAATGCGGTTGATCGCGGAAAGGACCGGCTGGCCGGCGCTCGGCCTCGTGCCCTTCTTCCCCGACGCGGCCAGACTGCCGGCCGAGGACTCGCTCGCCCTGCGCGGCTGGACGCCGGGCGACGGACCGCTGACGATCGCCGTGCCCCTCCTGCCCGGTATCTCCAATTTCGACGACCTCGACCCGCTGCGGCTGGAGCCGGCCGTACGGCTGGTGATGGTGCGTCCGGGCGAGACCTTGCCGCCGCAGGCGCGTCTGGTGATCCTGCCGGGCTCGAAGACCACGATCGCCGATCTGAAGGCGTTGCGCCGCGAGGGGTGGGACATCGACCTCGCCGCCCACGTCCGGCGCGGCGGCCATCTGTTCGGGCTGTGCGGCGGCTACCAGATGCTCGGCCGCAGCCTTGCCGACCCGCTTGGGCTGGAAGGGCCGCCGGAGGAGGTGGCGGGCCTCGGCTACCTCGACGTCGCGACCGTGCTCGGCGGCGACAAGCGCCTCGCGCCGGTGACCGGGACCACCGCGGCGGACGCCGCGCCCTTTGCCGGCTACGAGATGCACCTTGGCACCACCGGCGGCCCGGCCTGCGAGCGCCCGCTCCTGCGCTTCGCGGACGGACGCGCGGACGGGGCCCTCTCGGACACGGGGCGGGTCGCCGGCTGCTATGTCCACGGCCTCTTCGCCGACGACCGGCAGCGCGCCGCCTGGCTCGCCCGGCTGGGCACCGCGAGCGACGGCGCCTCCTACGAGGCGGGGCAGGAGGCGGCGCTCGATGCGCTCGCCGCGCACCTCGAGGCGCATGTCGCTATCGACCGCCTCATCGCCCTAGCGCGATGACCAGCGTCGCGGCCGCGATGGCGCCGGCGTTCAGGCCGCAGGCGAGCCGGTAGAGGCCCAGCGCCCGGTCGATCGCCGCCGCGTCGGGCGGGCCGCCGTCGCCCATCGTCGCGTCGATGACGGTTGCGCCGTCGTAGGCGCGCGCGCCACCCAGGCGCAGCCCCAAAGCGCCGGCCATCGCGGCCTCCGGCCAGCCCGCATTGGGCGAGGGATGGCCGCGCGCGTCGCGACGCATGACGCGCCAGGCGTCCCGACCGGACGCCTCGCCGCCGATCGCGGCGGCGAGCACGATCCACAGCCCGGCGAGCCGCGCCGCCGGCCAGTTGACCGCGTCGTCGAGCTTGGCGGCGGCGAAGCCGAAGGCGAGGTGACGCGGCGAGCGATGGCCGACCATGCTGTCGGCGGTATTCACCGCCTTGTAGAAGACGCCGCCCGGCAAGCCACCCAGCGCCAGGAACAGCGCGGGCGCGACGATCCCATCGGAGAAGTTCTCGGCCAAGCTCTCGATCGCCGCGCGCGCGACCCCCGCCTCGTCGAGCGCGGCGGTGTCGCGCCCGACGATCATCGCCACGGCGCGGCGCCCGGCCGGCAAGCCGCCGCTTCGCAGCGCGTCGCGGACGGCGCGGACGTGCTCGTCGAGGCTGCGCTGCGCCAAGCATGACGAGGCGAGGAGGCCGAGGACCGCCGCCGCCGCCAGCGTGGGAAGCAGGCGCACGGCCGCCGCCTCCAGCGCGAGGGCCGGGAGAAGCGCGGCGGCAAGCAGGATCAGCAGCGCGAGGAAGCCGGCGGCCCGGCGTCGCGCGAAAGGCTCACCTTCAAGGTTGAAAGACCGGTCGAGGCGATCGAGGCAGCCGCCGAGCCACGTAACGGGATGGCCGACGCGGCGGAACACCGCCGCCGGGTATCCGAACGCGGCTTCGACGAGCAGGGCCACGCACGCGGTGCAGAAATGGATCAGGGTGTCCATGGCCCTCGAGGCTTAGCGATGGAGCAGGACGCCGGCAACAGGCGCGTGGCTAGAGGCGCGTGGCTTTTGCGCCGATTACGACGAGGCGGAAGCTTAAGCCCGATCCGACGTCCCGTGCCGCGCCGCTCCTTAACTTGCTTTGCGACACTGGACTTGCTTCGCGACGCTTGCTCTGCGACCCTTGCAAGAGTGGAATCACGCTGTCGCGCTGGATCGTCGCCGCCGGCGGGGGCCAACGTTTTAAATTCGTTCTAAAGTGTAGGTTGGAGCATTTCTAATATAGGGCCTGCGACCTCGTGTTTTCCCTAAAATCAGGGCTTCCGTCTTGATTAGCGCTCCCGGGTCATCGATAGGTTTGCTTCAAAGGCAGCATCGGCATCACGCCCTATACGAAAGATCCTCCTCCATGCGTCTGGTGTTCACCGGCCTGTTGTTTGGAAACATTCTAATCTCGTCCGCGGCACTCGCCAAGGAAATCCCGCTCGGGCCGGAGCAGGAGAAGGACGGCATGACGTTCGGCGCCGTCTACCTCCAGCCGATCGAGATGGAACCCGAAGGCATGATGACGCCGGCGAAGGAGTCGGACGTCCACTTCGAGATCGACGTCAAGGCCGCCAAAGGCAATGGCAACGGCTTCGCGCAGGGCGACTGGGTGCCCTTTCTCAAGGTCAGCTACGTGCTGACGAAGGTCGATGGCGGCGGACAGACGAAGAAGGGCGCGCTGATGCCGATGGTCGCCAACGATGGCCCGCACTACGGCGACAACGCCAAGCTGTTTGGCCCCGGCAAGTACACGATCTCCGTCACCGTCGCCCCGCCCGGCGCGGAGTTCGGCCGCCACGTCGACAAGGAGACCGGTGTTGGGCCTTGGTTCAAACCCGTGACCACGGACTGGGCCTTCACCTATGCCGGCACCGGCAAGAAGGGTGGGTATTGACCATGGCGCGGTTTACATCCGCCCTCGCGGCTGTCGCGACCGGCCTGGCGTTCGCCAGCTTCGGACCCATATGCAATGTGGCGCGCGCCGCCGACGAGCCGGTCTTCCCGATCGAGTTCAACGAGGGCGTGATGGCGCCGCTTCGCACCGAGGTGCCGGCGAATACGCGCTTCAAGCTCGCCTTGACCAACAAGGGCAAGAGCCCGGCGGAGTTCGAGAGCAGCGAGCTGCGCCTGGAGAAGGTGCTGGCGGCGGGCTCGGCCTCCACGCTGGTGATCCGCACGCTCGATCCCGGCGAGTACAAGTTCTTCGACGATTTCCACCCCGATGCCCCGCCCTCGGTGCTCGTCGCCAAGTAGGCGGCATGCCCGCGAGGGAGGCGCGACGATTTGGCCGAGATGAGCGACGTTTCCCTTCCGGCCCGGCGCGGCATGGCCCCGGCGCGCCGCCCTGCCCCCGGCCTTCTGGCGCCTAGGCTTGCCGCGGCCGGCGAGTGGCTGCGTCGCCACCAGCGCGCGATCAACGTCGTGCAATGGGGTCTCATCGCGCTCTACGTGCCGCTCGTCGCGGTGCCCGCCTTCCTGCCGCTGCCGGAGCGCACGGCGCATCTGTGGAGCAACCTCACCCTCTTCGCGCAATTCGCGTTCTGGGGCGTGTGGTGGCCTTTCGTGCTGCTCAGCATGGTCGTCGTCGGCCGATCCTGGTGCGGGCTTTTCTGCCCGGAAGGCGCGCTGACCGAGCGTGTCAGCCGGTACGGCCTCGGCCTCGCCGTTCCGCGTTGGCTCCGCTGGCGCGGCTGGCCCTTCGTCGCCTTCTCCTTGACGACGATCTACGGGCAGATGACCAGCGTCTACCAATACCCCAAGCCGGTGCTGCTGATCCTCGGCGGCTCGACGGTGGGCGCCATGGTGGTCGGCTACCTCTACGGTCGCGACAAACGGGTGTGGTGCCGCTACCTCTGCCCCGTGAACGGGGTGTTCGGCCTTCTCGCCAAGCTGGCGCCGGTGCATTTCCGCGTCGACGAGGAGGCGTGGATGCACTCGCGCCGGGCGGTCAAGATCTTCGCGCGCCGGGTCAATTGCGCGCCGCTCGTGGCCCTGCCGACGATGAAGGGCGCGAGCGACTGCCACATGTGCGGCCGCTGCAGCCAGTTCCGCGGCGCCATCGCGCTCGCGCCGCGCTCGCCCAACCGGGAGGTCACGACGGTCGCCGGCGCCGACCCGAAGCCTTGGGAGACGGTGCTCATCGTCTTCGGCCTCATGGGGGTCGCCGCCGGCGCTTTCCACTGGAGCAGCAGCCCCTGGTACTATTCCGCCAGGACCGCCGTCGCGACCTGGCTCATCGACCACGACCTGACCGCCCTCCTCTCGGTGCAGCCGCCGTGGTGGGTGCTGACGAACTATCCCGACAACAACGACAGCCTGACGCTGTTGGATGGCACCCTGCTCGTCGCCTACATCCTTGCAACGGCCGCTGTCGTCGGGCTCGCCGTATCGGCCGGCCTCGCCGGGGCCACGGCGGCGCTGGGACGCTGGCGCTTGGCGGCGTTCCATCATCTCGCGCAATGCCTTATTCCGATCGCCGGCTGCGGCGTGTTCCTCGGGCTTTTCGCCATCACGCTGGCCATGCTGAAAGCCGATGGCGTATCGTTCGGCGCGGCCGTCGGCGTTGTGCGGGCGGCGATGCTGGGCGGCGCCTGGGCCTGGGTCGTCGCCCTCGCCTGGGGCGTGGCCGGCCGCTACGCGGCGGTTCCGGCTCGCCGCCTCGCCGCTACCGCGTGCGTCGGCGTGGCCGGCGGGGTCGGCGTCGCGAGCTGGGTGCTGCTCTTCTTCGTCTGGTAGGCGCCCGCTCTCGCTTCCAAGTCTACAGGGGCGGGTCCGCCGACCGAGCCTGCGACACCCGCACCGGCATTAAATATAAACACAATCGGCTTCCGCCCCACATGCGAATCAACCGCAGGTTGCTAGTTAAGAAAGCGTAAAATTTTAGTCTAAAGCGTTCGTTACGCGGCGTTTTACTTCATGCGTGTTAACCTAACACAGACACTTGATCCCGCGCCGCGACCTCGCCCGCGCGACGCCTACGTCGATCTTCCGGCAGATCTCGCCTTTCTCCGCGCCTATGGCGTGCCGCACCACGACCTGCGGCGCGCGGCGCGCCGGGCGTCCGTCCAGGCCGTGCCCGCCGCCGAGGCTCTCATCGCGGCCGGCGGCATCAGCGCCCACCTGTTCTATCGCGCGCTAGCGGACCACCTCGGCCTGCCCTTCGTCCAGAGCGGGATCGCGCTGGCGCCCGGCCCCGCGGCCTCCGCGACCGCCCACGGCCTGGCCCGCCTCGCGCCCGGCGCACAAGCACCGTGGTTGCTCGCGCCGCGCGGAGCCGCCCTGTCCCTCCTCCTCGAGGCGCGCCGGCGTGGCCTGCGCATGCCGGATGCGCTCGTCACCACGCCCAGTCGCCTCTCTTTGATGGCGCGCGGCGCGGACGAAGTCGCGATGACGCATGCGGCAAGCGAGGGCCTTCCGGAACGCGACCCCGGCCTGTCGGCCAAGACAGCGACGGATCGGTCCGTCAAGCTCGGCTTGGCGGTCGGCCTCGTCGTCCTCGGCACCGCCGCTGCTCTCGCGCCGCTACCCACCGCGATCGCGGCCGGACTCGTGTTCTTCGCGGCGATGACCTTCCGCTTGATGGTCTGCGCCGCCGGCTTGGCGGTTCCGCACGCGGTGGCGGAGGCGATCGCCGACCGCGAACTCCCGCTCTATTCCGTGCTGGTCCCGATCTATCGGGAGGCCGCGATGGTGCCAGCGCTCGTCGCGCGTCTCGATGCCCTCGACTATCCCCGCGCCAAGCTTGAAATCCGCCTCCTGGTGGAGGCCGACGACGCGGAGACCCAGCTCGCCTGCCTGGCGGCGCCACTCGCGCCGCATTACGAGGTGATCGTCGTGCCGAGCGGCCACCCGCGTACCAAGCCGCGCGCCCTGAACTTGGCGCTGCCGCTGGTGCGCGGCACCCTCGTGACGATCTTCGATGCCGAGGACGCCCCCGAGCCGCAGCAATTGCGTCAGGCCGCCGCTCGCTTCCACCACGCGCCGCCGGACCTTGCCTGCCTCCAAGCCAGTCTGGCGATCCACAACGGCGCCGAGAGCCTCCTCGCGCGCCTTTTCAGCCTGGAATACGCGGGCCTCTTCGACCTCTTCAACAAGGGCATCGCCGCGTGGCACTTGCCCATGGCGCTGGGTGGCACCTCCAACCACTTCCGCGCGGCTGCCTTGCGCGCGGTCGGCGGCTGGGATGCCTGGAACGTCGCGGAGGACGCGGACCTCGGCCTGCGGCTCGCGCGCTTTGGCTTCAGGACGGAGGTTTTGGCAGCGACCACGTCCGAGGAGGCGCCGACCGACCTGGGAAACTGGTTCCGGCAGCGGCGGCGCTGGACCAAGGGCTGGATGCAGACGGCCCTCGTGCTCGGCCGCCACCCGGGCCGGCTGTACGCGGAGCTCGGCTTGTGGCAGACGGTCACGATCTTCCTGCAACTCACGAGCCTCGTGGCCGGGCCGCTCGCCGCCTGCCCGCTCACGGTGATCACCGCGGTATGGTTCTGCGCCTACGACCTGCCCGAATGCGCCGCCTGGGCGCAGTGGGCGGAAGCCACGCTGTGGGGCTCCGTCTTCGCGCTCGGACCAGCCTCGGTGCTATGGCCCGCCTACGCCGCCGCTCGGATGCGACGGCTGCAAGCCACCCCGCTCGCCGTCCTCGCCTTGCTGCCCTATCAGGTCCTGATCGGCCTTGCCGCCTGGGGCGGCCTCGTCGACCTGCTCGTCAGGCCCCACCACTGGCACAAGACGCGACATGGGGCGGCGATCACGATCGATCGCGCCCACACCTCGGACGAGAACCGGCGCGCAGGCGCGCCGGCCTGGTTGGCTCAGCCTTTGGTACGGGCCTTTCGCGCGGCATACCGTGCGTCGCGGGCCGCTTTCCGATCGACCTCGTCGGCGATGACGCGCGATGCGCGCGCCAGGGCCGCCGCCGCGTCCGCGGCCTTGGCTTCCTCGGCAGCCTGACGCTCCAGCGCGCGCTGCGCCTCGAGAGCCGCCTCCTGCTGCAGGCGGAGCGCCTCTTCGACCTCGCGCTCCTTGGCGCGGATCGCCTCGCGTTCGGCCATGCGGGCGTTGCGCGCGTCGACGATCGTACGCCTGGCAGCCTCGCGTGCCTTCAGCTCCGGGCTCGCCAAGCGTGCCTGGTAGTTCTTCAATTGCTCTTGCTTCTTGTCCATCGCAGAGCTTCGGCGTTCCGCGAAGCTCTTCTCTTTCAATCCGGCCAAACCGCTAACCTTCTATCATGCCTGAGATGCGCTTGACATAACGTCGGAGCCGCCAAAAATCCATGGCCGACGTCCGTCACGGCACAGAAAAAGGCAGTACTGTCCCCCCGTATCAGGCCGCATGGCGGCCTCGATTTGACGCGAGCAAGCGCACTTTTTACTGTCATGTGGCTGCCGCGCCTGCGGCTCCCCCGTCCCGGATCATCGTCATGACCAGCGCCGCGCAACCGGCCGCCCCCTCCCCGTCGCTGCTCGAAGCCGCCAAGGTCAGCAAGGCCTGGCCTTTCGAGGAGGCGCGCAAGCTCGTCGCGCGCGTCGAGCGCACCGGTCAGCGCGAGGTGCTGTTCGAGACCGGCTACGGCCCCTCGGGCCTGCCGCATATCGGTACGTTCGGCGAGGTCGCCCGCACGACCATGGTGCGCCACGCCTTCGCGGTGCTGACCGACGGCGCTGTGAAGACGCGTCTCCTCGCCTTTTCCGACGACATGGACGGGCTGCGCAAAGTGCCCGACAACGTACCAAACGGCGCGATGATCGCGACATACCTGGGTCAGCCGCTGACGAAGGTGCCCGACCCGTTCGGCACGCACGAGAGTTTCGGGGCGCACAACAACGCCGAGCTTCGGCGTTTTCTCGACCAGTTCGGGTTCGACTACGAGTTCGCCTCGGCGACGGACTACTATGCGTCCGGCCGGTTCGACGCCGCTCTGCTGCACATGCTCGCGCGCTACGACGAGGTCATGGCCATCATGCTGCCGACCTTCCGCGAGGAGCGCGCGGCGACCTACTCGCCCTTTCTGCCGCTGCACCCGCGCACCGGCGAGGTCATGCAGGTGCCGATCGAGGCGGTCGACGTCAGCGCCGGCACGATCACCTGGCGCGATCCCGCCTCGTCGGAGGCGTTCACGACGTTGGTGACGGGCGGCCGCTGCAAGCTCCAGTGGAAGCCCGACTGGGCGATGCGATGGTATGCGCTGCACGTCGATTACGAGATGGCCGGCAAGGACCTGATCGACAGCGTAAAACTGTCGGGCACCATCGTCAGGGCGCTCGGTGGCACGCCGCCCGAGGGCTTCAACTACGAACTCTTCCTGGACGAGCGGGGCCAAAAGATCTCCAAATCCAAGGGCAACGGTCTGACCATCGACAACTGGCTGACCTATGCCAGCCCGGAGAGCCTCGCGCTGTTCATGTACCAGCGTCCGAAGGAGGCGAAGAAACTGCATTTCGACGTCATCCCGCGCGCCGTCGACGATTACCTCGGCTTCCTTAGTGCCATGCCGCGGCAGGAGGCGAAGGACCGGCTCGGCAACCCCGCCTGGCACATCCACGGCGGGGCGCCGCCGTCGGCGGAGGTGCTGCAGGCGGCGGGCGGCACGACGGCCCTGTCCTTCGCCATGCTGCTCAATCTCGCGACCGTCGCCAACAGCGAGGATCCTGCAGTGCTGTGGGGATTCCTGCGCCGCTACGCGCCCGACGTGTCGCCGCAATCTCACCCGCGCCTGAACGCGCTCGTGCGCTATGCCGTCGCCTATTATCGCGACTTCGTGCGCCCCGCGAAGCGCTACCGCCCGCCCGACGAAGTCGAGCGCGCGGCGCTTCAGTCACTGGATGCCGCGTTAACCGCCCTGCCGCCGGACGCTTCGGCCGAGGCGATCCAGATGGCGCTCTACGACGTCGCCCGCCCCGTGCCGCGCTACCAGAACCTCAAGGCCAAGGGGGCGACGCCGGAGCGGCCTGGCGTCTCCAACGACTGGTTCGCGATGCTCTACCAAGTGCTCCTCGGTGCGCAGGAGGGGCCGCGCTTCGGATCGTTCGTAGCCCTCTACGGCGTGGCGGAGACGCGCGCGCTGATCGCGCGGGCGCTGGCGGGCGCGCTCGCGCAGGAGGCGGCATGAGCGGCCCCATCTTCAAGATCGTGCCGGAGCGTCTGTGGCGCGCGGCGGAAGCCGACGGCCTCTTCACGGGCGCACCGGTCGACCATTCCGATGGCTACATCCACTTTTCCGGCGCCGATCAGGTGCGCGAGACGGCGGCGAAATATTTTGCCGGCGAGCGCGACCTGCTGCTCGTCGCCGTCGATCCCGCCGCGCTCGGCGATGCCTTGCGCTGGGAACCCTCGCGCAGCGACGCCTTGTTCCCGCACCTCTACGCGCCCCTCGACCCGGCGCGGGTGCTCTGGGTCGCGCCGCTACCGCTCGACGGCGACGGCCGGCACGACTTCGCCGGCCTGCTGCCGTGACCCGCAATCGGCTTCATCCCGAAGCACCGGGGAGGCACCCGCAATGACGTCGGCGATGCTTCGGTTCGGCTGGCCTCTCGCCCGCCCCTTCCTGCACGCGCTCGATCCCGAGCGGGCGCACGACTTGACGCTGGCGGCGCTCGCGCGCCTGCCGCTACCGACGCCCACACGCGACGACCCGCGCCTCGCCGTGGAGGTTTTCGGCCTTCGCTTCGCCAACCCGGTCGGCCTCGCCGCCGGCTTCGACAAGGATGGTGCCATCGCCCACCGCGCCGGCGCGCTCGGCTTCGGCTTCACCGAGATCGGCACGCTCACCCCGCGCCCGCAGCAGGGCAATCCGCGCCCGCGCCTGTTCCGCCTGCCCGAGCACGGAGGCGTCATCAACCGCTTCGGCTTCAACAATCGCGGTCACGCCCACGCGGCGGCGGCGCTGAAGGCGGCGACCTGCGTGCTCGGCGTCAACGTCGGCGCCAACAAGGACGCGGACGACCGCGTCGCCGACTACGTGGCCGGCGTAAAAGCCTTCGCCGACCGCGCGGACTATTTCACGATCAACGTATCTTCTCCCAACACGCCGAACCTGCGCGACCTGCAGAAACCCGACGCGCTCGACGACCTGCTCGCCCGCGTGCTCGCCGCGCGCGACGCGGCCACCCGCCACGTGCCCGTGCTGCTGAAGATCGCCCCCGACCTCTCGCTCGCCGACCTCGACGCGATCGTCCGCGTGGCGCGGGCACGCGGGATCGACGGCATGATCGTCTCCAACACGACGATCACGCGGCCGGACGCCTTGGCCCGCCACCGCGCCGGGCTGGAGGCCGGCGGCCTTTCCGGCCGTCCGCTCTTCGCCTTGTCGACGCGCATGCTGGCGGAGACGTTCCTGCGCGTGGAACGGCAGTTCCCGCTGGTCGGCGTCGGTGGCGTCGACGGGGCGGAAGCCGCCTGGGCGAAAATCGAGGCGGGCGCGAGCCTTGTGCAGATCTACTCCGCGCTGGTGTTTGGCGGGCCGGCGCTCGTGGGCGCGATCAAGCACGGGCTCCTGGCCAAGCTCGGCCCCGTTTCGCTCGCGCAGGCGATCGGCGGACGCGCCGCCGCCTGGAGCCAAGCCTGACCAAGCCTAACGCGGCGAGCGATAGCTGAGGAGACGACCGAGCAGCCACAGCGGCACGACGATCGCCCCGCCGGCAACGATATAGGTCCCGAACTCGCGCACCCCGTCGATGCCGAGCGCCCAGACGCGTTCGGCGAGGTCGGAGACGATGCGGAAGACGTCGAGCGGCCGGATGTTGAGCCACATCAGCAACACACCGACGAGCAGCGACACCACGGCAAGCTTGAGCAGCACGGCAAGCGGCGACCCGCCGAGGAAGCGGTGCAGCGAGCGGTCCGACCCGCGACGCCATCGCGGCTCGGCCGCGCCCTGCGTCCACGACGGCGGGATCTGGTTTGGCGGGCGATCGTCGATCATGGCGGGTCTCTTTGAGCCGAGCGGCGTCTTTTCCCTAGCATAGATCGGAAAAACGCCCGCGATAAGGAAGCCGACGGCGCGGCCCCGACAGGCCGCGCCTTCCCCCCAAACGGGTTTTGCGCTATGCGAGGGTCATTCACCGCCGTCAGCCCGAAGGTCCGCATGAACGTCCTGTCCGCCCTCTCGAGCCTCGTCTCGGATGACATCGTCGCCGGGCCGGGCCGCCGCCACACCACCACGGCCGTCGTGGTCGGCGCCGGCGAGGGCGCCGTCACCGTCGGGGGGGGGGCGCCGATCGTCGTCCAAAGCATGACCAACACCGACACGGCCGACATCCCCGGCACCGTGGCGCAGGTGGCGGCTTTGGCGCGGGCCGGCTCGGAGATGGTGCGTATCACCGTCGACCGCGACGAGGCCGCCGCCGCCGTCCCGCACATCCGCGACCGGCTCGCCAAGATCGGCTGCTTCGTGCCGCTGATCGGCGACTTCCACTACATCGGCCACAAGCTCCTGACCGACCACCCCGCCTGCGCGGAGGCGCTCGACAAGTACCGGATCAACCCCGGCAACGTCGGCTTCAAGGACAAGAAGGACCTGCAGTTCGGCACCATCATCGAGAAGGCCATCGAGCACGGCAAGGCGGTCCGTATCGGCGCCAATTGGGGTTCGCTCGACCAGGACCTCCTGACCAGCCTGATGGACGAGAACGCCAAGGCCGCCAACCCCAAGGATATGGGCGCGGTGACTCGCGAGGCGATGCTGCAGTCCGCCCTGTTGTCGGCCGGCCGCGCGGAGGAGATGGGGCTGCCGAAGGACCGCATCATCCTGTCGGCCAAAGTCTCCGCGGTGCAGCAGCTCGTGGCCGTCTACAAGATGCTGGCGCAGCGCTCGACCTATGCGATCCACCTCGGCCTGACCGAGGCCGGCATGGGCTCGAAAGGCATCGTCGCCTCCGCGGCCGCGCTCGGCGTGCTGCTGCAGGAGGGCATCGGCGATACGATCCGCGTGTCGCTGACGCCCGAGCCGGGTGGCGACCGTACGGTGGAAGTCAAGGTCGCGCAGGAAATTCTGCAGACGATGGGCTTCCGCACCTTCGTGCCGCTCGTCGCCGCCTGCCCCGGTTGCGGCCGCACGACCTCGACGGTGTTCCAGGAGCTCGCGCGCGACATCCAGGACCATATCCGCGACGAGATGCCGAACTGGAAGACGCGCTACCCCGGCGTCGAGCAGCTCAACGTCGCGGTGATGGGCTGCATCGTCAACGGCCCCGGCGAGTCGAAGCACGCCGACATCGGCATCTCGCTGCCCGGCACCGGCGAGACGCCGGCCGCCCCCGTCTTCATCGACGGCAAGAAGGCGCTGACGCTGCGCGGCACCAACATCGCCGGCGACTTCAAGGGGCTGGTGGCCGACTATATCGAGCGCCGCTTCGGCACGGGCGCGAAAAGCGCGGCGGAATAGGCGCGCGCTTAGATCACACTGGCGGCGATGTTGATCGTCAACGCCAGGATCGCGCTGTTGAAGAAGAACGCCAGGATCGAGTGCACCAGCGAGGTGCGCCGGATCACCTTCGAGCCGATCGACACGTCCGCCGTCTGCGCGGCGACGCCGATGATGAAGGAGAAATAGACGAAGTCCCAGTAGTCGGGGCTCTCCGTGTCGGGAAAGTTGATGCCGCCGCGCAAGGCCGGCGTCTCGCCCTCCACCGCTTTCGTCTCGTCGAAATACTGGTGCGCGTAGTGCAGCGCGAAGGTGAGGTGAATGAACGTCCAGGCGCTGAGCACCGTTGCGCCGGCGAGGCCGAGGTGCAGCCCCTTGTCCAATCCCTTCAGGTCCTTGGTGGCGCCAAGCTCCGCAAAGATCGCCGCCATGGAGGCGATGGCCGCGATGCTCGCCAGGACGAGGATGAGGAACTGCCCCTCGTCCGTGATCTTGGCGCGCCAGCGGATCGCCCGCTCGTCCGAGGTCGCGATCATGGCGAGGTAGAGTGCGACGTAGAGCCAGGTGCCGATGTTCCAGGCGAGCAGCAGGCGCGTGACGAGCGGGAACGCCGCGGGCTCCAGGAGAAAACCGACGATCCCAGCGGCGAGGCTGACGAGCAGGCGCGGACGCCCGACGGCGAACCGACCCAGAGCCGTTTCGGGCCAGCCGTGACTCGGAAAGATGCGCATCATGAGGGTCTCGGGTCCGGCGGTGCAGGGCGGGCGGCCGCATCCTTAAATTACTGGCCCAAGTTCCTCCATCCAAATCTATCTCTCACATTGTTGCTCCCCCTCGTTCCCTCAGGCGCGCCGATCCCGCGTTGGGCGGCACGGCACCAATCGAAGACGCTGGCCTAGGTCGCCGCGTCCTGAATGAACTCGGCCTGAGCGTTCTCGTATCTTAAGGTCGGGCAGACGAGTGAGCCCCCGTAATCCATAAAGATCAGCTCACGATGTCGATGCTGACCTCGACGTCGTGTTCCTCCTGTTGGCTGAATTCTTCACGACCCTGCACGATGTAGCTCTGAGCAGAACGAACGTACTCCCTCACGTCGTCCGGCGCAGCCTGAAGGTTGTGGATGCGGACGACGTAAGGCGGATCGACGGCGTTGATGCTGCCCCAGATCATGGAATCTACTAAACCATCGATGCTTTGGCCGTGCCAATCGGGAGCACCAATTTCTTTTAGGATCGCGTCGTAGAAGTCGAGGACGGTCGTCCACCTTGCGGCATCCCGATTGATATCAAGCATATTTGCCTCCGCAACAGCTTCTTTCACTTCACTCTCACATTGTAACTGTAGAAACTGAAGTAGTGATTAGTGGTGAAGAACATTTTCAGGTTGCCTCTATCGATGATCAAGCGTCCATTGCCGCGTCCCCGTGCACCGAGTGGAATATCGAAAGCAACGTATCCGTCGATTGTTGGCGGCAGAACTGCCGATGGCAGTCAGTCCCACTTGGCAAGCTACCAGCCGTCCCTCATCTTGCCGGAGATTATTTTAAGGCTGACCTCAACGTCCCGCTGTTTGCGCGCGCGGAACTCCTGCCGCGCTTCCGCCAAAGCCGCACCGACCTCCGCAATTTCGTCTCTCACATCCATAGGTACAGCTTCGATATTATGGACCCGCACAACATAGGGAGGGCAAACCGTATTGATTCCGCCCCAAATCATCGAGTCAACGAGGGCATCGATACTGATACCATGCCAGTCGGGTGCACCAACGGCTGTTAGGAGAGCTTGGTAGAAATCCGAATATTTAGTCCAAGCCTCGCCATTCAAGTCTATTGCTCGCATTGTCGACTACTCCGGCCGCTTAAGGTCGCGTTACAATGTGATAGGCGCAGAAACTCTCATAGTGACTGAATGTAAAAAACATAGTCAAGCCACTACTGTCCACTATAAGCCTTCCTCTCCCGCGCCCGGCTCTGCCTGCATTAACATCAAAAGCCACATACCCATGAGATGAAGGTGGCAGTACTGCTCCAGTATTTCTATGCGGATAGTTCTTGTATACATGAGGTTCGAGCGCAAGGATGGCAGCCAGATTACCAGATACGATAGTATTAAGCGTTTCTGCGACTGCTTCTTGCTGCTCGGGAGTAGGCGGCTTATTGAGTCCTTTTGGATCCAGCGCATCGTTCGTTGTGAATGTTGTTTGATAGCCATCAGGCGTAAATGGACCGCTTGCGACTAAGTGGAAAGGTCGAAAGCGAAGCCGCTGGCTGCGAAAAGAACTCGCTAGAAAACTGAGATCAAAATTTCCATCCGTCCACCGCCCGCTTTCCGCGCCCGACCCGGCCGGCACGCGGGGCTGGGCGGGATTGTACTTCGCGAGGTCGCCCGCCACGGCGTCCAGCGCCGCGGTGTCGAGCCCGAGTTCCCTCATCGGGACGCGCGGCGTGACGCCTTGGTCGAGCACCCAGTCCGCCGCCTGCAGGCGCGCCGCGTCGGCCAACGTGTCACATCGCGGGAGGTCGGCGAAGATCAGGCGCAGGTTGGCGAGCGCCTTGTCGCCGCGACTCCAATGCTCCGCCGCCCGCTCGATGCCGGCGAGCGCGGAAGCGGCGACCGGGCCTCGGGCCACGACCGAGAGCAGGCCATAAAGCGGCGACCGGGCCTCGGGCCACGACCGAGAGCAGGGCCAGCACGCGCTCGGGGTCGGCACCGTGTGGAGGCCGAGGACGAGACCCGCGTCGCTCATGACGACCGACTGCGCGGCGTTTGATGGCAACGATTCCCTGTCGGGCTCTTGATGAGGGAAAGGAGGCATAAGGTAAAATTACCTTAAAGCCTCTCCATCGTCATGTCGGGCGAGTGGTCAGCGTCGTCGCCGCGCGGGCGTACGGGCGGCAAGTGGGAGGGTGCCGCGCGCGGGCTCAGGCCCGTGTTTCAGCTCTTGCGTTCCACCGCGAAGCGCGCGGCCTCCTTGAGGATGTCCGCGCGCGCGCCGAGACCAATCGCGTCGAGGGCGGCGACCGCCTCGTCCGCCAGCCGGTCGCGGCGCGCGCGCGCGGCCTCGAGCCCCAGCGCGGCGACGAGCGTCGCCTTGTTGCGCTCGGCGTCCTTGCCGGCCTTCTTGCCCAGCGCGGCCTCGTCGGCCTCGACGTCGAGGATGTCGTCGGCCACCTGGAACGCCGCGCCGATCGCCTGGCCGTAGCGCGACATGGCGGCCGTCGCCGCCTCGCCGGCCTGGCCGAACACGGCGCCCGCGACGACGGCGTAATGCAGCAACGCGCCCGTCTTCATCGATTGCAGGCGGATGACGTCGGCCACCTGGTGCGGCTCGGACGACATCTCGGCTTCGAGGTCGAGCACCTGCCCGCCGACCATACCGCCGATGCCGGCGTGCCGGGCGAGCGCCAGCACGAGGGCGGCGCGCACGGCCGGGTCGGCATGGGTGGCGGGATCGGCCGTGACGTCGAAGGCGTAGGTCAGCAGGCCGTCGCCGACCAGGATCGCCGTGGCCTCGTCGAAGGCCCGGTGCGTCGTCGGGCGGCCGCGCCGCAGGTCGTCGTTGTCGAGCGCCGGCAGGTCGTCGTGCACGAGCGAGTAGCAATGGATCATTTCGAGAGCGGCGGCGGCGCGCATCACGCCTTCGCCTTGCGCGCCGAACAGCCGCGCCGTCTCCACCAACAGGAAAGGCCGCAGACGCTTGCCGCCGCCGAGGCTGGCGTAGCGCATCGCTTCCATGAAGCGCGCGGGACGGGCGGTCTCGCCCGGCAGCGGCGCCGCGTGGAGGAGCGAATCGAGGGTCCGCTCGGTGGCGTCGGCCACCGCCGTCAGCCGCTCCTGGAAGTCGCTGGCCTCAGCCCCACGCGTCATGCTTCGCTCGATCTCGTCCCGTTGGCGACCGGCTTGCCCGATCGGGTTTCGTCGGTCAAGGCTGAGCTATGGCAATCAAGGCGCGGCGGCGCGGACTCGTCGGAAAACTCTGGCGCTGCGCCTTTTACGGCGCGCTGACGCTCCTTCTGGTACTGGCCGGCCTCATCCTGCTCTACGCCTCGGTGCCGCCCGTCTCGACCCTGATGCTGGCGCGCACGCTGCGCGGCGAGAGCTACGAGCGCGACTACGTTGCGCTCTCCGCCGTCGCGCCGGCGGCGGTCGCCGCGGTCCTCACGTCGGAGGACGCCCGCTTCTGCCGCCACCACGGCGTCGATTGGGATGCGCTGCACGAAGTTCTGGAAGACGCCGACGAGGAGGGCCCGTCGCGCGGCGCCTCCACGATCACCATGCAGACGGCCAAGAACCTGTTTCTGTGGCCGGGCCGCTCGGCGGTGCGCAAGGGGTTGGAGATCGCGGTCGCGCTCGGCCTCGACGCGGCCTGGCCGAAGCGTCGGGTCGTGGAGGTCTACCTCAACGTCGCGGAATGGGGGGATGGCGTCTTCGGCATCGAGGCGGCCGCGCGCCGCTATTTCGGCAAGACCGCCCGCGACCTCGACGCACGCGAAGGTGCCCTGCTCGCCACGGCCCTGCCGAACCCGATCCGACGCAACCCGGGCCGGCCCAGCGCCCTGCAACGGCGGTTGGCGGCCAACCTGATGGCGCGCGCGCGGGAGAGCGGGCCGTGGCTCGAGTGCGTGCGGTGAGCCGGCGGCAGGACTAGCCATCCCAAGCCAATGGGTGTATCCGGTCGCCTTCCCCGTCGCCATCCTCGTGCCGCAAGGCTCAGGCGCGGCTTCGACGCTTTCCCGCTTGGGACAAGCATTGCCCAAGAGATCCGATCATGGCCGTCCCGAAGCGCAAGACCTCCCCGATGAAGCGCGGCTTCCGCCGCTCCGCCGACGCCCTCAAGGCGCCGACCTATATCGAGGACAAGGATTCCGGCGAACTGCGCCGCCCGCACCACATCGACCTGAAGACCGGCATGTACAAGGGCCGGCAGGTGCTGACCCCCAAGGCCGCCACAGAGGCCTGAGCCGGCCGCTCGCGCCCGGCTCGGACGGGCGTCACTCGTGAGGAGCGCCGATTTGCTCGCGCGTGGCGGCTTCCGCCTGCGCGTTCGTCCGCTGGATGGTCTTGCCCTGGGCGAGCTTCTCGGCCTGTTCGTTGACACAGCGGACCTTCGCGGCCCGAGCGCGCCCCGAGACGTCGCAGGTGCGCCAGACGTTCCGTAGCTCCGACGCGTTGAACGTGACGTCGTTGCCGGCTTGCGTGGCCGCGACGGAGAGGACGAGGACCGTGGCAGCTAAAATCGTCCGCATGGCTCCTCGGCAGGCTTTCGGTGACACGTCGAAGGACCATCGCCGGGGATGGTGGCGCCATTAAGTTGCGCGCCTCGGGCAGAGACCCGAGAGCCGCGCCTTCAATGCATGACGCGCCTTCAATGCATGAACTGCCCGCCGTTGGCCGAGAGCGTCGAGCCGGTGATGAAGCCGGCCGCGTCCGAGGCGAGGAAGACGACGCAGCGTGCCACCTCCTCCGGCTCGCCGAGACGGCCGACCGGGATATGCGGCAGGATGTTCTTATCGAGGATGTCCTTGGGCACCGCGCGGACCATCTCGGTGGCGATGTAGCCGGGGCACACGACGTTGACGGTGATGCCCTTGCTCGCGTTCTCGTGCGCAAGGGCCTTGCTGAAGCCGATGTCACCCGCCTTGGCCGCCGCATAATTGGTCTGGCCGAATTGCCCCTTCTGGCCGTTCACGGACGAGATGTTGATGATGCGGCCAAAGCCCCGCGCGCGCATGCCCTCGATGACGGGCCGCGTCATGTTGAAGAGCGAGTTGAGGTTGGTGTTGATGACCCCGTACCATTGCTCCGGCTTCATCTTGTGCAAGGCCGCGTCCTTGGTGATGCCGGCGTTGTTGACGAGGATCTCGACGGGCCCGAGGTCCTCCTCGATCTGCCTGAGACCCGTGCTGCAGGCCTCGAAACTGGCGACGTCCCACTTGTAGATGGCGATGCCCGTCTCGTCCTTGAACTGCGCGGCGGCAGCGTCGTTGCCGGCGTAGGTCGCCGCGACCGTGTACCCTTCGACCTGCAAGGCCCTGCTGATCGCAGCGCCGATCCCGCGCGACCCGCCGCTGACAACTGCCACTCGCCCCATCATCGTTTCCCCTCGAACTAGAACAGGTTCTGGCGACCCGTTTGCCGTTGCGGTTGCGTCGGGCCGAGCTTACGGCACCGTCGCGCCCGCCTTGTGACGGACGCGAGTGGTCCACCGCTACCTTCCACGAAGCTTGATAGGCTCTAGCGCTCGAGCGCCATGGCAATGCCCATGCCGCCACCGATGCAAAGCGTTGCCAAACCCCTCTTGACGTCGCGCTTGCCCATCTCGTGCAGCAGCGTCACGAGCACGCGCGCGCCGGACGCGCCGATCGGATGGCCGATGGCGATCGCCCCGCCGTTGACGTTCACGAGCTCGGGATCCCAGCCCATGTCCTTGTTGACCGACAGGGACTGCGCGGCGAAGGCCTCGTTGGCCTCGATCAGTTCGAGGTCCTGGACCTTCCATCCGGCCTTTTCCAACGCCTTGCGCGAGGCCGGGATCGGCCCCGTGCCCATGATGGCGGGATCGACGCCCGCCGTCGCCCAGGAGGCGATGCGCGCGAGCGGGGTGAGGCCGCGCCGCTTCGCCTCGTCGGCACTCATCAGCACCACCGCCGCCGCGCCGTCGTTCAGCCCCGATGCGTTGCCCGCGGTGATCGTCCCATCCTTGGAGAAAGCCGGCTTCAGCTTGGTCATGCTCTCCAACGTCGCGCCGTGGCGGATGTACTCGTCCTGGTCGACGACCACATCGCCCTTGCGGCCCGGCACCGTGAAGGGGATGATCTCGTCCCGGAAGCGGCCGGACTTCTGGGCGGCCTCGGCCTTGTTCTGCGAGGCGACGGCGAACCTGTCCTGCTCCTCGCGCGAGAGCTGCCACTTGCTGGCGATGTTCTCGGCCGTCGTGCCCATGTGATAGCCGTGGAAGGCGTCCATCAGGCCGTCCTTGATCATCGTGTCGATGAACTTGGTATCGCCCATCTTCGTGCCGGCGCGCAGGTGAGAGGCGTGGGGGGCGAGGGACATGCTCTCGATGCCGCCGGCCACGATGATGGTGGCGTCGCCGTTGGCGATCTGCTGCTGGCCGATGGCAACCGCGCGCAGGCCGGAGCCGCAGAGCTGGTTGAGGCCCCAGGCGGTCTTCTCCTGCGGAATGCCGCCCTTCATCGCCGCCTGGCGGGCGGGGTTCTGCCCCTGGCCGGCGCTCAGCACCTGGCCGAGGATCGCCTCGTCGACTTCCGCCGCGTCGACCTTGGCCCGCTCGAGGACGCTCTTGATGACAGCCGCGCCAAGGTCGTGCGCCGGGGTGTTGGCGAAGCCGCCGTTGAACGAGCCGACGGCGGTGCGGCCGGCGGCGACGATAACGATATCACTCGGCATGAACGTCTCCTGCTCCGGCGGACGTCGCCCTCAAAACGGCTGCGGACGGTGCGACACGCCTGACTATACGAGGAAGTGCAGCATCTTGGGAACCGGATGGTCAAGCAGTCCGATCGGCGGGCGGGCGTGCGGCTTGCACCGGTGTCGCACGCGAATTCACCACGTTTTGCTCGCGGCGGCGTGCGGCCGGGGACGAACCGCGCGATGCGCCACAAGGGGGATTGCACTGCAGCACGATTGCGTGTCCGCATGGGCGACACACCCCTCTCGGCAACCCAGGACGCGGCGGAACGGCGATCCCTGCAGCGGCCGGTCGGCCCAGAACCATTCCTGTCGCAAAAGCAGGCCAGACCCGATGAAAAGCGAAGAGACCCTCGTCACGATCAAGAAATACGCCAACCGGCGCCTCTACAACACGGGGACCAGCTCCTACGTCACGCTCGAGGACCTCGCCGTCATGGTGAAGCGCGGCGAGGACTTCGTCGTGTTCGACGCCAAGAGCGGCGATGAGATCACCCGCTCCGTCCTGACCCAGATCATCTTCGAGCAAGAGGGCAAGGGCGGCCAGAGCCTGCTGCCCGTGGCCTTCCTGCGCCAGCTGATCCGCTTCTACGGCGACAGTATGCAGATGATGGTGCCGAGCTATCTCGAGTTTTCGCTGGAGAAGCTGGTGGCGGAACAGGGCGCCATGCGCGATCAATGCATCGAGGCGTTCGGGATAGCGCCTCTCGCCAACGCGGCGCGGCCGATGTTCGGCCCCATCGAGGAACAGGCCCGCAAGAACATGGCGATGTTTCGCGAGGCGCTGACCCTGTTCCCGCCGTTCCTGCAGGCCGGTCTGGCACCGGTCGAGACCGCGCCGCCCGCCCCCGTCAAGCCGCCCGCGTCTGCGCCCCGCGTGCCCGACGAACTCGACGCCTTGAAGGACCAGCTCGACGCACTGCACCGACGGCTGGACGACATGACGAAAGTGTAAGCTCGCGTCTGGCTTTACGGCGCTTCGGCCAGGACGCGCCGCCACGCGAGGTCACGGTTTCAGTGCGAGGCTTGCAGGCGCTTGGCCGACGCCGATAGCCCGACGACGGGCGGCCGCGGAGAGGCGTTCTTCAAGGTGAGTGCGGGCGACCCGCATGGCGTAAGCTCGGGCTCTGCCCTCAGGGCTGTGGCGCCTGACGTTCGGCCATGACCTGAGCTTGCGGTTGGGCCATCGCCTGAGGCTTCCCTGCCGCAGGTCTGTGGCTCTCGGCCTTCTTCACGGACCCGGTCTTGGAATCGTCCGCGGCCTCACCATCGAGGCCCTTGGCGACCGCCGACTTCGCCGCCGCTTTGGCTGCCGCGACCTTCACGACAGGCGACACTTTTTTACCCTTCGGCTCCACCAGCCAATCGGTAGGCCCGGCGGCGATCGCCTCGGGCCGGCTCACGTCCTGCAGGTTCGCTTTGGCGAATTCGGCGTTCTGGCCGCCATCGGAATAGATCGTGCGGACCGCCGCCTGGCCGCCGGCGACGAGTTCGGCCACCTTGAGGTCGTCCTTGCGCGCCCGCTCCGCCACGTCGGCCTCGATTCCGCCATCGCGCTTGAGGGCCGGGCACGGTCTGTCGGCGTCGAAATGGCCGCCGTTTGCAGCAGCCGCGTCGAACACGTAGCGCCGCGCGCAGACGCCGACCTGGACATCCTGCTTCGTCACCTCGAAATGGTCGGCCCCTTCCTTTAGCTGCCGCCAGAAGGCGATGTTGGAGTCCTCCCGGTACTTGGCCATGTTTTCGGCCGTCATGTGGAACGGGTAGGATTGCATCTGGATGGCCTGCTGGCCGCCGGCGAACCCGTCGCGCGCCACCGCGTAGATCTCGTCGATCTGCTTGTCCGTCATGGAGAAGCAGCCGGCCGACGAGCAGGCGCCGTGCACCATGATCGAGCCGCCGCCGTGGCCCCAGGCGCGGTCGTAGGCGTTGGGATAGCCGACATTGAACGAGAGGTAATAGGCGGAGTTCGGGTTCATCTGGCCGGGCGTGATCTTGTAGAAGCCCTCCGGCACCTGACGGTCGCCTTCGCGCACCTTGGGCCCGAGTTGGCCCGACCAGCGGCACATCGGATAGGTCCGCAGCAGCGCGTACTGCCCATCCGGCTTCATCTTCCAGATCTCGAACTCCGCTTCCTTCTTGTAGGTGCGGATGAGGACCGGGGCTTCCTTGGTGACGCCCTTCTTCTCCATGAGCGCCAGCATCTCCGCCGACAGCGGGTGCGAGGCGCGCACCGAGCCGGCCATGCCAAGGCCGCTCCCGCCCGTTTCGTCGCAGCCGGCGAGTCCTGCGGAGACCGCGACCGCAATGACGAAGGCGGCAAGCCGGCCTGTCGAAGCGGAAAGGAGGGAGCGAGTGGAACGCATGGAGGCCAACTCTATTATGAAAGGTTAGTCGAATACCCTTTCAAGCTTTGCGTAGCCGCAAAATCCGGCGGCCGCAAGGCTGGGACAATCCACCTGCAGGCGTAAACGAAGCCTAAACAGGCTGGTACGCGCGTGCCGCCGGCCCTGTCAGATCCGCCGTCCCATCGCCAGGAACTTGTCGGCGCGCGCTGCCCGCAGGCCGTCGCGGTCGAGCCCCGCCAGATCGTCGAACGCCGCCTGGATCGCGTCGCTCGTGGCGGTGAGCATCAGGTCGCGGTCGCGGTGCGCGCCGCCTGCCGGCTCCGGAACGATCGTGTCGACGATGCCGAAGCGCAGCAGGTCCTGGGCGGTGATCTTCATGTTGGTGGCGGCGTCTTCCGCCCGGCCGGACTCCCGCCAGAGGATGGAGGCCGAAGCCTCGGGCGAGGCGACGGTGTAGATCGCGTGCTCCAGCATGAGCACCTTGTTGCAGCTGGCGAGGGCGATGGCCCCGCCCGAGCCGCCCTCGCCGACGATCACCGCGACGTTGGCCACGCCGACCTCCAGGCAAACGTCGATGGAGCGGGCGATGGCCTGCGCCTGGCCGCGCTCCTCCGCATCGACGCCGGGGAAGGCGCCGGCCGTGTCGACGAGCGACAGCACCGGCACATCGAACCGGTCGGCAAGCTGCATCAGCCGCGCCGCCTTGCGGTAACCCTCCGGCCGGGCCATGCCGAAATTGTGCTTGATCCGCGTTTCGGTATCGGAGCCCTTCTCCTGGCCGATGACGCAGATGGAGCGGCCGCGGAAGCGGCCGAAACCGCCGACGATCGCCTGGTCCTCGCCGAAGGCGCGGTCGCCGGCCAGCGGCGTGAAGTCGGAGATCATGTGGGCGATATAGTCATAGAAGTGCGGCCGCTGCGGGTGGCGCGCCACCTGCGTCTTCTGCCACGGCGTCAGCCCGGCGTAGAGGTCGACCAGCGCCTTGGCCGCCTTCGCCTCCAGCCGCGTCAGCTCCTCGCCGATGGAGACGGCGTCGCCGTTGAGCTCGAGGGCGCGGAGTTCGTCGACCTTGGCTTCGAGGTCGGCGACGGGTTTTTCAAAATCGAGGTAGGTTCGCATGAGGCCGGGGTTCTAGGAGGCGCGGACCCTTGCCAGTTTGCCGGACCAAGTCAAGCGAGCCGCCTCGCCGGGGGCCGCGGGCGCCCGCAGGGATGGCCTCCGAGGGTCGCGCGCTCGTCAGGGAACAATGACGCTCGCGGTGCCGACGCGCCCCGCCGCGATGGTCAGGGACCAGACGCCGGCGCAGGCCGCGAGGGCGAGCGCCAGGCCCGCGCCCTGCCAGCGTCGCGAGCTTGCGAGCCGCAGACTGGCCCAGGCCAACAGAACCAGCAATCCGAAGACGACCAGCAGGAGCGGCGTCGGCCGCAGCAATCCGGCCGCGAGGACCGGCACGAAGGCCGCGACGAGCAGAAGGCGCAGGATAAAGCGGAGCCAGCGCGACACGCGTCCCGCTCCGGTCAGCGTCGGCTGCTGTCGGGCGGCAAATGCCGGTTGTAGGACTTCTCGCGCTCGTCGCGCTCGCGCATCATGTCCTCGTAGGCGCGCCGGGCTTCCGGCGACATGGTCACGCTGCGCGCCCGAGCCGCTTTGCGCTTCGGGGCGCGTTTGAACTGGTCTGGCGGCTCGCTCATGCGGATCGGCTCCTTGCTGCCACCTTCCTAGCGCAAGGCGCGTTCCCCCGCGAGGGACACTTGGCGACGCAGACCGATCACCATTTTAGCGGAAACGACTCTTCGAAGCGTGTAGCCGATCCGCACGAGGCCACGCATCGTCACGTCATCATCGGTCAAGAACGAGCCGGTGTGCCGAAGCTGCGCCCTGCATCAAGGACCGCAAAGCCTCCGCAATCTCCGACGGAGGATCTTCGATCACGGGATAGGCGCCGCGCCTGTCGCCTCCCGCCACTACAGCGAACCTCGCCTTTGCGAGATCATCGCTTGAGTGGAAACGAGGCTTCGAAGCGCGGGTCCGGTCCGCACGAACTCAATTTCCCCTTCGTTACCAGCACCATGGCCGCCGTCAGCCCGGCCTCGGTCTCGCAAGTCTCTTCGATCTCCTTCAGGACTGCGACGGCGCGCTCGTGATGCGATTGCCACAGACCGCTGGCGGCGGTGACCCGCACGTTGGCATCGCGATGATCGAGGAGCGGAAGAAGGACGTCGCGGCCCGTGGGACTCTTCGCGTCGATGACGCCGATCGCCGCCGCGATCATGTCCAGGCCTTTGTTCGTCATCTCTTCGTCATGAAAAAAATCGCCGGTGTGCTGGATCCCCGCACCCTTCATGATGGCTTCCAAAGCTTCGGCGATGTCGAGTGCAGTGTCACCATTCATGGCACAAGCACTCCGACCTGCCGCAGAATCCTGAGGCCGGCCTCTCTCTGGACGTCGAAAGCCTCGCCTCGCACGGCTTGGCGGATCGAGATCCCACCTATGCCCTTCGATGTTGCGTAAATAGAACTGATCTCCTCATGCAGAAGACGAGGAATCCTCACGATGTTCGACGTCGATTGCAGCTGTTCGGCAGGCAACAGAACGGCGTGCGGGCCTTGCTCGACGATGTGATGGTATTCGTAGCCCTCGCCCGCCGGACCGAAGCGTTTCTCCAAGTCGAGCTTCTTGAAGGCGTCGAACGAGGAAAACGTCTCATCCCGGGCAGCGACGGTCAGATCATCGAGCAAACGGGGACCCTGCCTCACGAACTCGGTCGCAGCTTTGATGTCCTTGTTTCCGGCGACGATCTCCTCGCTCATCTCTACAAAGTCGTCGATCATGCTCGCGGTGGCGGGTATCTCGGCTCCTGGCACCAACTCGGCGCCCGCCTCGCACAGGAGACGCGCGAGGCGCTTCAGCGTCAGGACACGTCTCAATGTCGCGCGCAGGCTCCGCCGGGAAGCCAGACGCTTCGCACGCTCCTCCCGGGAGACCGTCTCCGCCGCGTCGGCCACTCCCTTGGGGCGGAACTGCCCACCCCGGCCCTCGGCGGCGCCGGCCGGCCAACCGGGATGCCGGGGATCGTCCGGACCGGCTTTGCGCAGGACGTCGGCGTGCGGGAAATCGGCGTGCAGGAAACCTGCATCGATCGCGCGCGCGACATGGGCCGGCGTCAGCATGGGGATCGGCAGCCGTCCCGTCATGATCGCCGCGAGGGCCAGGTCGCCCTTGTCCATGACGCGGGCGACGGCGGCAAGCCCGGCGCCGAGCCGATCATAATCGGTGAAGCCTTCGAAGACCTGCCCTACGACGCGCTCCAGCAGGTGCCGCGACTGCGGAGCGAACCCGGTCGCTGTCCTGCCCAAGAGATACGCGGTGCCGAGTTTGGGGCCAAACTCGTCGAAGCCGGCGCCTCCGTTGGAGGCACTCCCAAGGATCGCCTCGGAGCGCAAGTGTCGCATCATCGAAACCCGATTGTCGCTACTTCAGCCTAGAACAAAGCGGCAACTGGCGCAAGTCAAACGTCGTGAACCAGGGAGGCGAGTTCCGAAACGGCCGCGTGCTGTTTCGTCGTCATACCGGTGTCGCTCCCAACCTCGTCTTGGTCCGCTCGGCCTCCGCACCGATCGCGGCGATCGCGTCGGGCGTCATCCGCTCGAGCGTCCGATACGGCATCGCCATGCGGATGTTGCCGCCCAGGGTCGCGCGGTTCCGGATAAGAAAATCCCAGTAGAGCGCGTTGAACGGGCAAGCGCCCTCCCCCGTCCGCTCCCGCACGTCGTAGCGGCACTGCCCGCAGTAATCGCTCATGCGGTTGATGTAGGCGCCGGAGGCCGCGTAGGGCTTGGAGCCGACGATGCCGCCATCGGCGAAGGTCGCCATGCCGTGCGTGTTGGGCAATTCCACCCATTCGTAGGCGTCGGCATAGACGACCATGTACCATTCGTTGATCGCGTCGGGGTGGACGCCGAGCAGCATGGCGAAGTTGCCCGTCACCATCAGGCGCTGGATGTGATGGGCGTAGGCGTGCTGCGCCGTCGTCTCGACCGCGTCGCGCACGCAGACCATGTCGGTCTCGCCCGACCAGTAGAACGGCGGCAGCTTGCGGTCGGCGCCGAGCGCGTTCAACGCCTTGAACGCCGGCATCTTCAGCCAGTAGATGCCGCGCATGTACTCGCGCCAGCCCAGGATCTGGCGGATAAAGCCCTCCACCGCGTTGAGCGGCGCATGGCCCTCGCGATAGGCGGCTTCCGCGCGCCGGCAGAGGTCGAGCGGGTCGATCAGTCCGAGGTTCATCGCCGCCGAGACGATGGCATGCCACATCAGCGGCTCGCCGCGCACCATCGCGTCCTGGTAGTCGCCGAAGCCCGGCAGGATGTTGGCGATGAAGTCCTCGACGATGACCGCTGCCTCGTCGGGCGTCGTGGCGAAGAAGAACTGCTCCGTCGACCCGAAATGGCCGGGGAACAGGCGCTCCACGTCGGCGATGGCGCGGACCGTCGTCGGGTTGGGCGCGACGAGGCGGTGCGCCGGCGGCCGCAGCCGTTTCGGCATGCTCTTGCGGTTCTCCTTGTCGAAGTTCCAGGCGCCGCCCTCCGGCTTCCCGTCCGCGTCCAGCAGGATGCCGTGGCGCACGCGCATCTGGCGGTAGAACAGCTCCATGCGCAGGACCTTCTTGCCCTCCGCCCAGGCGGCGAACTCATGCGCCGCGCAGAGATAGCGGTCGTCCTCGCGGATCTGGAACGGCACGTTGGATTGCGCGGCGAAGGCCTCGAAGGCCTCCATCAGCCGGAACTCGCCCGGGGCGGCGACCACCACGCGGTCGTAGGCCTGGTCGGCGAGGGCGCGGCGGACCTCGCCGACGAGCGACCCGCAATTGCCGGGATCCTCGTAACCGACGTAGCGCACGGCGACGCCGCGCGCGCGCAGCCGGTCGGCGAGGCCGCGCATGCCGGCGAAGATCAGCGCGATCTTCTGCTTGTGGTGCCTGACGTAGGTGGCCTCGTCGCGCACCTCGGCGAGCAGCACCGTGTCGGTCGCGGGATCGAGGTCGCGCAGGCTGGCGAGTCGCCCGTCCGAGATCTGGTCGCCGAGCACGAGGCGGAGGGTTTTGGGCACGCGGCACCTCATCGAGAGGCCGCGGGTCGCCGCAGCCGAACGGCAACGCAGGGATTATAGGATCACCTGTCCGCCAGCGCCTTGCGGCGCTTGCGCCTAGCACGGGGAGGACGCGACGCGCCAGAGGTGCCGGAATGTGGCCTCGGGAGCACGCT
Organism: Beijerinckiaceae bacterium; assembly: GCA_965249685.1. Classification (GTDB taxonomy): domain Bacteria; phylum Pseudomonadota; class Alphaproteobacteria; order Rhizobiales; family Beijerinckiaceae; genus RH-AL1. Next base: position 86,059 of record CBDFMN010000002.1, read on the forward strand.
GCCCCTCCAACAACCGATTGCTGCGACGACGGCCACCGTTTGGCCGCTATACCGCTGCTGAAACGATCTATGAACAGGCGTCGTGACCATTCGCCTGCCGGCCGCCGGGCGGCGCAGGCCGTCGCGTGGGGCACAGGCTCCGCGCGCGGACGGACGAGACCGGGCACAGAGGTCATGCGCAGCGTTCCCTTCCTGCTTTCAGTCCGGGCTGCGCTGCGGCCGGCCGTGGCGCTGGTTGCCCTCGCGGCGGTCATGGCCCTGGCGGGCTGCGTGCCGGCGGCGGTGCTGCCGGACACCGCGCTCGACGTGCCCGGCGCCTATCGCTTCGCCGGCAAGGCGGCCGGCCTGCAGGACCACGCGACCGATTGGTGGTCCGGCTTCCGCTCGCGCGAACTGACGCGATTCATGGACGAGACGGAGATCGCCAATTACGATATCGCGGCCGCGATCGGTCGCGTGAAGCAGGCGGACGCACTGGCCAGCCAATCGGGCGCCGCTTTGCTCCCGACGATCAGCGCCAACGATTCGGGGACGCGCTCCTCGTCCTCCTCGAACCTCCTGTCGAGTTCCACCGCGTTCGGCGCGCGCACCGACCTCGTCGCCTCGTTCTCAGCGAGCTACCAGCTCGATTTCTGGGGGCGCAACCGCGCGACGCTCGTCGCCTCGCAGGACAATGCCAGCGCCTCGCGGTTCGACCGGCGCACGGTGACCCTGACGTCGCTCGCCTCCACCGCGACGACCTATTACGCGATCCTCTCGGCACGCGAGCGGATCGCCTTCGCCCGGCAGGACGTCGTGGATTCGAGCCGCATCCTCAAGCTGATCCAGGACCGCGTCGCCGCCGGCACCGCCACCGCGCTCGACGAAGCCCAACAGGCGGCGCTCGTCGCCACCCTGAGGGCCTCCATCCCGCCGCTCGAGTTTATCGCCGAGCAGAACATCGCCTCGCTGGCGATCCTGCTCGGCCGAGCGCCGGAGCGGGTCACAGTCGCCGGCCGGAGCGTGCTCGACGCGCACGTGCCCGTCATCGCGCCCGGCATCCCTTCCGAAGTCCTGGCGCAGCGGCCGGACGTGCAGAATGCGGAGGCGCTGCTCAGCGCGGAGCACGCGAGCCTCGTCGCCGCGCGCGCGGCCTTCTTCCCGACGATCACCCTGACGACGCAGGGCGGTTTCGAGAGCTTGGCGCTGCGCACGCTGTTCTCTCCGGCCTCCACCTTCTATTCCGCGGCCTACAGCCTGGCGCAACCGATCTTCGACGGTGGCCTGCTGCAGGGGCAGTTCGACCAGGTGAAGGGACGCCAGGACGAGCTGCTCGCCCTCTACAAGAAAACGGTAGTGACCGCCTTCTCCGACGTCGACAAGGCGCTCGCCGGCTTGCGGCTTCTTGCCCAACAAGAAGAATTGACCCGCCAATCCCTTGCCGCCTCGCAGAAGGCCTATGACCTATCGGAAGACCGGCTCAGGAACGGCGTCCTCGACGTCGTAACTTTGCTGCAAACGGAGCAGACGTTGTTCACGACCAAGGATACGCTGACGCAGGTTCGGCTCTCCCGACTGACGCAGGCCGTCGCGCTGTATCAGGCGCTCGGGGGTGCCTATGCGGTGAAGACGAAGAGCGGATCGTGACGGACGGTGTCGGGCCCGTCTCTCGTCGTCCCGTCCCCGCGCGGGAAAGGCCGCAATGAAACGTCTCTGGCGCATCCTGATCTGGACCGCGGTTCTCGCGGCGGTCGCGCTCGTGCTGTCGCCGGTGTTCACGGGCGGTCGCTACGAGGCGAATAAGTCGGGCGGATCGAAGCAGGCCGGAGGCTCGGGCAAGGGCAGCCGGCGCGGAGCGGGGGGAGAGGATACGCCGATCCCCGTGCTGGCCGCGGCGGCGCGCGCCGCCGACGTGCCCGTCTACATCGAGGGCGTCGGCACCGGCAAGGCGCTGCAATCCGTGCTGATCCGCTCGCAGGCCGAAGGCGTGCTGCTGAAACTCGGCTTCACGGAGGGTCAGGACGTCAAGGCCGGTGACTTCATCGCCCAGATCGACCCGCGCCTGTACCAAGCCGTCCTCGACCAGAACGTCGCCAAGAAAGCCGCGGACGAGGCGCTGCTGGCCAACGCGAGGCTCGACTTCGACCGATACACCAAGCTCGCCGCCACCAAGGCCGCGACGCAGCAGCAACTCGACACGCAGAGGGCGACCGTCTCCCAGGACGAGGCGCAGGTGAAGCTCGACCAGGCGATCATCGACAGCGCGCGTACCTCCCTGAGCTACACCACGATCACGAGCCCGATCAGCGGCCGGGCGGGACTGCGCAACGTCGACGTCGGCAACCTGATCCACGCCACCGACACGACCGGCATCGTCACCGTGTCGCAGATCAAGCCGATCGACGTGCTCTTCACCGTCCCGCAGCAGGAGCTGGGACGCATCAACCGGGCCTCCGCCGCGGGCGCACTCGAGGTCGACGCGAT
>CBDFMN010000003.1:0-760000 GCA_965249685.1 Beijerinckiaceae bacterium
GAGCGTGACCTGCTTGCGCCCGGAGACGGTCAGCCGCGTCCGCCACTCGCCGTCGCGGCCGTTGAACACGAGCACCGCCGCGCCTTCAGAAAGCCTGAGTACGTTGCAAAGGTAATTGTGCTGCGGCTTAGCCAGAGACAGGCGGCAGCCCGGCTCGAGCCGATGCCCGTCCGCCGGGTCCAGGTAGAGCCTCGGCGCTGAGATGTCGTAGGGGGCCATGCAGGCGGCGTAGCACGGGGCTCGCCGCATCGGCGATGCTTTTCAAACGCGCGGGGCTTTGCTAGAGCATCGCGGCTCACGTTCTGGTGAAACGTCTTGGGGGGACTTGGGATGCCGGCCGCAGGTCTTGATCGTCGTGGCGCCATCGTCGCCGCGCTTCTGCCATTCGCGATACTGACTCTGCCATTCGCGATACTGGGAGTGGGCGTCTCCTCCGCGCGAGCCGGGGACTGCAACGCCGACATCGCCGCCCTTTCCAAGACGCGGCAGGGCTACATCGACAAGCTCAACGTGCTCGCCAAGGCATCCAAGGGCAAGCTCGACCCGATCGCGTCCTGCGCCCCGCTGCAGGGTCTCGTCAAAGCCGAGGGGTCGCTGCTGAAATATCTCGAGGGCAACAGCAATTGGTGCAACGTCCCCGACGAGACGATCGCCGGGTTGAAGGCGGGCAACGCCAAGTCGGTGAACTTCGCCACCCAGGCCTGCAACTTCGCGGCGCAGGCCAAGAAGCAGTCGCAGCAGCAGGCCAGCGGCGCCGGCTCCGGCATCGCCGCGCCGGAGGCGCAGAAGCTGCCGACCGGGCCGCTGTGAGACCCGCCCTGCCTTGAGGGACGATGCGGGCGCGGCTCCCCGCGCCGCGCTGCCCGACGCGGTTCGCGGCCAACTCCTGTTCAGGCTCGCGCCGCCGGCCTGGTGGCCCTACCTCCAGCTCGCCCGGCTCGACAGGCCGATCGGCTGGTGGCTCCTGGTTCTGCCCTGCTGGTGGTCCAGCGCCCTGGCCAGCCTTGTCGACCACCAGCCGCTGCATGTCGCGCACCTCGCCCTCTTCGTGATCGGGGCCGTGTCCATGCGCGGCGCGGGCTCGACCTACAACGACATCGTCGATCGCGAGGTCGACGCCAAGGTGGAGCGCACCCGGCTGCGGCCGCTGCCCTCCGGCCGCGTCGGCATCTCCGGCGCGCGCGCCTTCCTGGTCCTGCAGGCGCTCGTCGGGCTGGCCGTCGTCCTCTGCTTCGACAGGTTCACCATCCTGCTCGGCATCGCCTCGCTCGCGATCGTCGCGATCTATCCGTTCATGAAGCGGGTCACGTCGTGGCCGCAACTGGTGCTCGGCCTCGCCTTCGCCTGGGGCGGCCTGGTCGGCTGGGCCGCGGCGCGTGGCAGCCTGGCGCCCGCCGCCTGGTGGCTCTATGCCGGTGCCGTCTGCTGGACGGTCGGCTACGACACCATCTACGCCGTGCAGGACGCGCGCGACGATCCGGCCGCCGGCATCAGGTCGACCGCGCGCCTGTTCGGCGGCCGCGTGCGGATTGGGGTTGGCCTGATCTACGCGGCGACGGTCGTGCTGGTCGAGGCGTCGCTGATGGCGGCGGGGCTCATGACGGCCCTGCCGGCGCAGGCGGGCCTCGCCTGTTTCGCCGCGCACCTAGCGTCCCAGGTCTGGCGCCTGGATGGGCAGGACTCGGCGGGAGCCCTGCGCCTTTTTCGTTCCAACCGGGATGCCGGCCTCATCCTTTTCGCGGGCTTGGCCCTGGCGACGTTTTAAGTCTTCGCCCTTCCGGCGAGGGCGAGGGCGAGGGCGAGCCGGCCGAGGCCGGACCGCCTCAGTGGCTGATCATCCAGGGCCGCGCACCCGGAAAGGTCTTGACCGCCGCCGCGGGCGCCGGCGCCTTGCGCGGGCTGCAGCAGCCGCAGCCCGGCCCGTGCCCGCCACCCGACCGGCGCGGCGCATGGGCCGAGCGCTCGTTGATAGCCATGCCTTTGCGCTTGGCGGCGTCCATCGTGGCCAGCGCCGGCGCCGTCAGGTAGGCGCGCGGCGCGGGGACGCTGCAGAGGTCGCAGGGGCAGGGCAGGGCGTAGTCCGCCATCGGGCGAAACGCCGTGAAGGGGCCGCACTGCGCGCATTCGTACTCGTAGACCGGCATGGCAGACCTCAAAGATCGGGCGCGAGCGGCATGTGGACGCTGCCGTCGAGGTGCTTGATCGGCCCGTCCGCGCCGGGGTTGATGTCGAAGGCGAAGATCTCCGTCGGTAGCCACAGCGTCGCGCAGGCGTTGGGGATGTCGACCACGCCGGAGATGTGGCCCTGCACGGGCGCCGTGCCGAGGATGGAATAGGCCTGGGCCCCGGAATAGCCGAACTTCTTCAGGTATTCGATGGCGTTGAGGCAGGCCTGGCGGTAGGCGACGGTCACGTCGAGGTAATGCTGGCCGCCGTGCTCGTCGACGGAGATGCCCTCGAAGATGAGGTGGTTCTTGTAGTTGGGGACGATCGGGCTCGGCTTGAAGATCGGGTTCCTGACCCCGTATTTCGCCATACCGTCCTTGATGACGTCGACCTTGAGGTGGAGCCAGCCGGCCATCTCGATGGCGCCGCAGAAGGTGATTTCGCCGTCGCCCTGGCTGAAGTGCAGGTCACCCATGGAAAGGCCGGCGCCCGGCACGTAGACGGGGAAGTAGACCTTGGCCCCGCGCGACAGGTCCTTGATGTCGCAATTGCCGCCGTGTTCGCGCGGCGGCACGGTGCGGGCGCCCTCGCCAGCCGCCTTGTCGCGCGCCTCGCCCTTCAACCGGCCCATGTGCGCCGTCGGTGCGAAGGGCGCGTTGGCGAGCGGGGGCACGCGCGTCGGGTTGGTCGCGATGAGGTCGACCTCGCGCTTGTTCCAGGTGTCGAGCAGCTTGGGGTCGGGCAGGCAGCCGATCAGGCCGGGATGGATCAGGCCGGCAAAGCGCACGTCCGGGATGTGGCGCGACTTGGTGAACATGCCCTCGAAGTCCCAGATGGACTTCTGCGCCTGTGGGAAGTGGTCGGTGAGGAAGCCGCCGCCGTTTTTCTTGGAGAAGAAGCCGTTGAAGCCCCACTGGCTCTCGCTCTTGGCGCCGATGTCGAGGATCTCGACGACAAGCAGGTCACCGGGTTCCGCGCCCTTGACGCCGACGGGGCCGGACAGGAAGTGCACGATCGACAAATCGATGTCGCGGACGTCGGAGGCGTCGTCGTTGTTCTTGATGAAGCCGCCGGTCCAATCGTAGGTCTCGATGATGAAGTCGTCGCCGGGCTTCACCGTCGCCACCATCGGGATGTCGGGGTGCCAACGGTTGTGCACCATCTCGTTGTCGAACGCGGACTGCGACAGGTCGACCTTGATCAGGGTCTCGGCCATGCTTCTCTCTCCCCTTGGACGGCTCGGCGGCTGTTGGCCCGAGCCTTCGGATTAAACAGACAGGAAACGCGAGATCTTCGCGGCGTCGATCGCGCCGGCGCTCTCCTCGTGGACGATCTCGCCGTTTTCGATGACCAGGACCCGGTCGGCCATGTCGAGCGCGAAGCTCAGGACCTGTTCCGAGACGAGGATGGACAGGCCGCGCTCGTCGCGGATGCGCTTCAGCGTCCGCGCCATCTCGCGGATGATGGAGGGCTGGATGCCCTCGGTCGGCTCGTCGAGGAGGAGGATCTTCGGTTCGCTGGCGAGGGCGCGCGCGATGGCGAGCTGCTGCTGCTGGCCGCCGGAGAGGTTGCCGCCGCGCCGCTTGCGCATCTCGAGCAGCACCGGGAACAGCTCGTAGATGCCGGAGAGCACGCCTGCCTTGGTCGACTTGGTCATGCCGGTCTGGATGTTCTCCTCGACCGTCATCGAGGAGAAGATCATGCGGCCCTGCGGCACGTAGGCGACCCCGCCCGCCACGCGCTGGTAGCTCTTCAGCCCCGTCATGCTCGCGGCGCCGACCTTCACCGAACCGCGCAGCGAGGGGATGAGCCCGATCAGCGCCTTCATCAGCGTCGTCTTGCCCATGCCGTTGCGGCCCATAAGCGCGACGATCTCGTTCTTCGCGACCTGGAGGTTCAGGCCGTGAAGCACCTCACTCTTGCCGTAGGCGACGTGAAGGTCGTCGATGGTCAGCATCGCTTCAGACATGGTGTTCGGCCTCAATGCCCGAGATAGACTTCAATGACCTTGGGATCGTTCTTGACGTGGTCCATCGAACCTTCCGACAGGATCTTGCCCTGGTGCAGGACGGTGACCTTGCGGGCGATGTCCTCGACGAACTTCATGTCGTGCTCGATGACGATGATGGAGCGCACCACCGTCTTGTCGCTGGTGATGCGGTTAAGGAGTTCCGCCGTCTTCAGCCGTTCGCTCACGCTCATTCCGGCGACCGGTTCGTCGAGCATGAGCAGGTCCGGGTCCTGCACGAGCAGCATGCCGATCTCCAGCCATTGCTTCTGGCCGTGGCTGAGGTACTCGCCGCGGCGGTGGAGCTGATCCTTGAGGAAGACCTCCTCGGCGATCTGTTCCACGCGTTCGATCACCGCGTGATCGCGCCGGAACGTCAGCGCCCCGAAGACGGTGCGCCCCTTGGGATAGGAGATCTCGAGGTTCTCGAAGACGGTGAGGTCGTCGTAGATCGACGGCGTCTGGAACTTGCGGCCGACGCCGGCCAGCACGATCTGGCTCTCGGTCATCTTCGTCAGTTCGCGGTTGCGGAACTTGATCGAGCCGGCGCTGGCGCGCGTCTTCCCGCAGATCAGGTCGAGGAACGTGGTCTTGCCGGCGCCGTTCGGGCCGATGATGACGCGGATGTCGTTCTCGTCGAGGTAGAAGGTCAGGTCGCTCACGGCCTTGAAGCCGTCGAACGAGACCGACAGCTGTTCCACCGAGAGGAGGTAGTCCGTGTTGCTGCTCAACATAGGGTCTACTCGGCCGGTTGCGAGACGGGGGCGTCGACGCCGCTCTGGCGGCGCGTGCCCAGGAGTTTCTTCACATGGCCGTCGAGCGTGCTGCGATAGATTCCGGCCAAACCGTTGGGGAACAGCATGACCACCGCGATGAACAGGGCGCCGAGGCCGAACAGCCAGAGCTCGGGAAAGGACTCGGAGAACGAGGTCTTCGCCCAGTTGATGAGCAGCGTCCCGTAGATTGCGCCGAACAGCGAGAAGCGCCCGCCGACCGCCGCGTAGATCACCATCTCGATCGACGGCACGATGCCCACGAAGGAGGGCGACATGAAGCCGACCTGCAGGGTGAACATCGCCCCGCCGATCGCCGCGAAGGCCGCCGCGAGACAGAAGATGAAGATCTTGAAGCTGGCGACGGAATAGCCGGAGAAACGGACGCGGTCCTCCTTCTCGCGCATGGCCACGAGGATGCGGCCGAGCTTGGAGCAGGTGACGTATTGGCCCACCAGCAGGCAGGCGACCAGCAGGCCCGCGTTGACGAAGTAGAGGATCGTGCGGGCGCTGTCGGTGCGGATGTCCCAGCCCGCGAAGGTACGCAGGTCGGTGATGCCGTTGACGCCGCCGGTGTAGCCCTGCTGGCCGACGATGAGGATTGTCAGGATCGCCGACACGGCCTGGGTGATGATGGCGAAATAGACGCCGCCGACGCGGCGCTTGAACATGGCGGTGCCGAGCACGAACGCCAGCGCCGTGGGGACGACCAGCACCGCCAGGAGCGTGAGCGGCAGGCTCTTGAAGGGGAGCCAGAACGCCGGCAGGGCGGTGATCTGGTTCCAGTCCATGAAGTCGGGGATGCCCGGCGTCGACTGGATCTTGGTGTTGGCGACGCTGGAGGCCTCGAGCTTCAGGTACATGGCCATGCAATAGCCGCCGAGGCCGAAGAAGCAGCCCTGGCCCAGGCTGAGGATGCCGCCGTATCCCCAGCACATCACGAGGCCGAGCGCGACGAAGGCGTAGGTGAGGTACTTGCCGACAAGGTTGAGGCGAAACGGATCGACCGCCAACGGCAGGATGACGAACAGGACCAGCACCAGGACCGCGAGGTTGAGCCAGCCGCTGCGCGAGAAGAAGGGCGTTCCGTTGGGCATCGTCGGGGAGCTCCTCAGCGCCGGACCTTGAGGGTGAAGAGGCCTTGCGGGCGCAGCATCAGCAGGCCGACCACCATCAGCAGCGTGATGACGGCGGCCATCGAGCCCGAAAGGAAGAACTCCAGCGTGGACTGCGTCTGCGAGATGGTGAAGGCCGACGCGATCGTGCCGATCAGGCTCTGCGCGCCGCCGAAGACGACGATCAGGAACGCGTTGACGATGTAGAGCTGGCCCGATGTCGGCCCGGTGGAGCCGATCATGGTGAACGCCGCCCCGGCGACGCCGGCGATGCCGCAGCCGATCCCGAACGTGTAGCGGTCGACCCTCTCGGTGTTGATGCCGACCGCGCCCGCGATGGCGCGGTTCTGCACGACGGCGCGGACGTTCTTGCCCCAGCGGGAGCGATACATCAGCGCGCCGACGGCGACGGTGATGAGGATCGTCAGGCCCATGATGATCATGCCGTTGATCGGGATCTCGATGCTCTCCGTCGCGTGCCACGAGCCGAGCATCCATTGCGGCAGGTCGACGCCGACCTCGCGCGCGCCGAAGATCGAGCGGTAGGCCTGCTGCAGGATGAGGCTCAGCCCCCAGGTGGCGAGCAGCGTGTCGAGCGGCCGGTTGTAGAGGTGGCGGATGAGGGCCCATTCCACCGCGAGGCCCATGAGCCCGGAGGCGCAGAAGGCGAGCACGATGGCGACGAAGAAGTAGATGCCGAAGAGACTGGGAAGGTAGGCCTGGAAGAACGTCGACACGAGGTAGGTGACGTAGGCACCCAGGATCATGAACTCCCCGTGGGCCATGTTGATCACGCCCATCTGGCCGAAGATGATCGCCAGGCCAAGCGCCATCAGCACGAAGACGGAGAACAGGATGAGGCCGGCGAAGCCCTGCATCACGAAGATGGACCCGAGATCCGTGAGCGAATAGGAGCCTAGCATCGCACTCTCTTCAGGTGATGGAAGCGGCTTCGGGTGGTGGAAGCGGAAGCCCTGGAGGCAACGGGCGCCTGCGGACCGCGAGAGGCGGAGGCCGGCACGCGAGCGCCGACCTCCCGATCGAGATTTACTGGTAGCCCTTGGGGAAGGGGTTGGGCTCGATCAGCTCGGGCGTCTCGTAGACCACGTCGAACTGGCCATCGAGGCGGGCGCGTCCGACGCGCGTCTTGGACCAGAGATGGTGGTTGGGGTGGATTTTCACGTAGCCTTCCGGCGCGCCCGTGAACTCGATCCCGCCCGAGGCCGCGGCGATCTTGTCGACGTCGAAGCTTCCCGCCTTCTCCACCGTCAGCTTCCACAGCCACGGGCCGAGGTAGGCCGCCTGCGTCACGTCGCCGATCACGGTCTTCTCGCCCCACATCTTCTTGAAGGCGGCGACGAACTTTTCGTTGTTCGGATTCTTCAGCGACTCGAAATACTTCATGCAGGCGTAGGCGCCGGCGATGTTCTCGCCGCCGATGCCCTCGATCTCGTCTTCGGTCACCGAGATCGTCATCAGCACCTGCTTGTTGAGGTCGACGCCGGCCGCTTTCAGCTGCTTGTAGAAGGCCACGTTGGAGCCGCCCACGACCTCCGTGTAGATCACGTCGGGCTTCTTCAGCTTGATCTTGTTGATGACCGAGTTGAATTGGGTGTGCCCAAGCGGGAAGTAGTCCTCGCCGACGACCGTCTGCTTCAGGACGTTCTCGATATGCTTGCGGGCGATTTTGTTCGACGTGCGCGGCCAGATGTAGTCGGACCCGATGAGATAGTAGCTCTTGGCCTTCTTTTCCTTGTCGAGCCAATTCAGGCCTGCGAGGATCTGCTGCGTCGCTTCCTGGCCGGTGTAGATGACGTTCTTCGACTGCTCGAGGCCCTCGTAGAAGGTGGGGTAGTAGAGCATGCCGTTGTACTGCTCGAAGACCGGCAGGACGGCCTTGCGCGAGGCCGAGGTCCAGCAGCCGAACACCGCCGCGCATTTGTCGTTGACGAGCAGCTTCTTGGCTTTTTCCGCGAAGGTCGGCCAGTCGCTGGCGCCGTCTTCCTGGATGATCTTGATCTTGCGGCCGAGCACGCCGCCCATCTCGTTGATCTGCGAGATCGCGAGCTTCTCGGCCTCGACCGACCCGGTCTCCGAGATCGCCATCGTGCCGGTCACGGAATGGAGGATGCCCACCGTCACGGCATCGTCGGTGACGGCGAGGCCCGTCGTGTCGACGGCGCTGGTGGCCGCCGCCGCAAAGGCCTTCGGCATCAGCAGTCCAGCCGCCGGCACTGCCGCCATGCCCTTGATGACCTGCCGCCTGGCGAAGGATTTCGGATCGCTATGGTCGTCTGACATTCACACCCCCGGCTCGTACGCGCGCACCCGAAACCTCGACCGCGCCGCTGTCCCACCTTTGCAAGTTCCGCCGCACCGCAACATACGTAGGATCACGTAGGCTGCGGCTCACGTAGGCTGCCGATCACGTGGGCTGCGGCGCGTTTTTCGATGGTTTGGTTTGCTATCGACGTGTCTGCTTAGCAACGATGCAAATCAGGCGCGATAAGAGGCACAAAGCCTCTTATCGCGTCGCGGCTATTGCAACCGGCCGTTGCCACCGGCCGCGGCGTGGACGCGCCGAGCGATCAGCGCGACGCGACCTTGCCGCGCGACGATCCCGTCTTCGCGGCCGTCTTCTTCGCGCGGGCCTCGTCGAGCTTGACCGGAGCCTCGCCCTGGCCGACGAGCGGGATGCCTTCCACCGGGCATTCGTCCGTTCCCAGCGTGCTGCGCGTAATGGCGCGCACCGCGTCGCGGGTGGCGTCGGGGTCGGCGACCCAGTTGCGGTAGAACTCGTAGGGGCACTCGGAGAGGCCGTGCCGCTCCTCCTTCGAGTTGACCATGCCGGTGTAGCCGCGATGGAGCAGCTTGAAGAGGTGGTTTTCCGACTGCTGGTGCTTGCGTGCGTCGCGGATGAGGAACTTGGAGAGGCCGGCGTACTGGATGCCCATCTCTTCCGTCCCGCACTCGCCGAGCGTGCGGCCGTCGAAGCCGATGAGGGAGGAATGGCCGAAGTAGGTGTAGACGCCGTCGAAGCCCGAAGCGTTGGCCACCGCCACGTAGCAATTGTTGGCGAAGGCCATCGCTTTCGACATCAGGATCTGCTGCTCCTTGGCCGGGTACATGTAGCCCTGGCAGCGGATCACGAGTTCGGCGCCGCGCATTGCGCAATCGCGCCAGATCTCGGGGTAATTGCCGTCGTCGCAGATGATGAGGCTGATCTTGAGGCCCTTGGGGCCATCGCTCACGTAGGTCTTGTCGCCGGGGTACCAGCCCTCGATCGGCGTCCAGGGCATGATCTTGCGGTACTTCTGCACGATCTCGCCCTGGTCGTTCATCAGGATGAGCGTGTTGTAGGGCGCCTTGCGCGGGTGCTCCTCGTGGCGCTCGCCCGTCAGCGAGAACACGCCCCAGACCTTGGCCTGGCGGCAGGCGGCGGCGAAGATCTCCGTCTCGTCGCCGGGGATGGTGGCGGCCGTCTCGTACATCTCGCCGGCGTCGTACATGATGCCGTGCGTCGAGTATTCCGGGAAGATCACGAGGTCCATGCCGGGCAGGCCCGACTTCATGCCGATGACCATGTCGGCGATCTTCTTGGCGTTGGCCAGAACCTCGGCCTTGGTGTGGAGACGCGGCATCTTGTAGTTGACGACAGCGACGCCGACGCTGTCGTTGCTGCTTGAGATATCACCGTGCATCATTTGTAGTCTCCCTCAGGCCTGGCGCGGCGCGCGGACATCGACGCATCGCACGGCTTGCAAGGAGGACACCAAGTCAGCGAAGGCGGCTTGGGCGCGAGCGCGGCGGGACACGACCGGTCGCCCCCTGCCGTCCTCAATCGTAGGATCGGCCGAACAGGCCGCGGTCCTCGTCCGGGTCCCCCGCCGGGCCGTAGTAGCCGGCGAAGAACGGGGTGCCGTAACCGTCCACCGGGTTGAAGACCGAATGGCCATGGCGCCCGCGCCCGTACTCCCCGTAGACGCCGTTGAAGCTGGTGTAGGCGTCAATGGCGGCCGCCTCGCGCACCGCGTTGCCGGGCCGTCGCCCGAAGCGGCCGCCGACCCGGAACTCCGCCGGAAGCGGATAGAAGCCGAGCCCGCTCTCGCGATCGCCGACCAGGGCGGCGAGCCGGCCGCGCTGCGGCCTGTGCGCGGCTGCCTCCGCCCGCCCCGCGTAACCGAGCTGGAAATGCCGCGCTTTCGTTCGCGCCGCGGCCGTGGCTGGCGCGAGGAGCGAGGCGGCGGCGAGGGCCAGCATCGGTGCTGCGAAGACTCGGGCGAGGGGCGGCATGGGCGGTCTCTTTCGCTGTGGGCTAGCCCGAACAACGGGCCCGCTTCGCCGCCGGTTCCAGGACCCTGCGAACGGGCCGAGGGACGGGGCCAAGGGTCGCCGCCCATTTGTGGGTTAACAAAGCGTGACGTCACAAAATATTGGAACGAAACATGTTACGGCGTGGACCGGCGGCGCGCTTATGGCATTGTGTCGATGCAAGCGTCTAACTCGAGTAGCCATCATGCGATGGATTGCGTGGAACCTCGTCGGCGGTATCCTCTGGCTGACGGGACTAGCCTGTGCCAAGGGCATGGGCGTCATCGGCGCCGTTTTCGATGGGCATCGGGCGGCGATGGGCTTCGGGTTGGGGCTGGCGGGCCTCCTCCTCCTCATGTGGGTCAACCTGCTCGACGCGTCCTAGCGGAGGCGGTAGAATCCGCGGCGGGCGATGCGCTTGACTACGGCGGTCGAACGCCGTCTCAAGGCGCGGCGCCTAGGGCGCTTCGCAGGAGGTCGAGGATCGTGGGAGAGACATCGGGCCTGCTCGAGCCCGTCAGGCAGTCGGTGGCGGCGAGCGGCTTCGCCTTCCTGCACGCGCCGGAGACGGCCGAGCTGTTGTCTCTGCAGGCAGATCAGGTTCGCGACTTCGCCGCGAGCTGGGGTGACCTCGTGGAAGACCGTTACATGGCCGACGGCGGCCGCTATCGGCGGCGCCGGCACGCGACCTTCGACGTCTCGTCCCATGGCATCGGGCGCCGGCCGCACCAGCCGCATTACCAAGGCACGGATTTCAACCCGCTGAACGGCGGCGTCGAGCGTTGGTTCGAGCCGATGCACGAGGCGGCGGCGACCCATCCGGCGATGCAGGCCGTGCTTTCCACGTGCTGCACCCTGTTCGACGCCCTGACGCCGGCGGAGCGAAGGCCGGCGGCGTGGTTCACGGAGGTGCATCAGTTCCGCATCGAGGCCAGCGCCACGGGCGCGGGGCAGCCGACGCCGGAGGGCGCGCACCGCGATGGCGTCGATTGGGTGCTGGTGATGCTGCTGGCTCGCGAGAACATCGCGAGCGGCGTCACCACCGTCAGCGACCTCGACCGCCGACCGCTCGGTTCGTTCACTCTCACGCACCCGCTCGACGCCGCGATCGTCGACGATGCGCGGGTCTTTCACGGCGTGACCGCGGTGACGCCGCTGGACCCGAGCCGCCCCGCCTTTCGTGACGTGCTCGTCGCCACGTTCCGCCGGCCCTGAGGCGGTCCTCGCGCCACGCCGGCCGCAGGGCGGACCCCGCTCTCGAACCGCGTTGATTTCGCGGCCGAGGCGAGGCACAAACAGGGGCGCACGCGGACGACCACAAGTCCGCGGCACGAGGAGGACGTGACGTGAGCAAATTCGACCGACCGCGCCTGATCATCGAATACTGCCTGAAGCCGCTCGACCTCGACGCGCAATCCGAGCCCTACAAGGAGACGTTCCGCCGCCTGGAGCACGTCATCAAGACGTTTCAACTGGCGGCCGGCCGCGACAAAGGCCCGGTCACGGTCGATTTCTCCGACATGCGAACCCTGACGATCAACGAGACGGCGCACGGCCACGACTGAGCCGTTTGGGGCGGGGGCAGGGCAGCGGAAAGCGCGTGGCGGTCCCCTTGCCCGCGCCGGGGCGCGGATGCATCTTTCCAAAGCCCGTCCGGTCGCCTAGGATCGAAGCGCAGCGCCTCTAGCTCAGCTGGATAGAGTATCGGGCTTCGAACCCGAGGGTCGTAGGTTCGAATCCTACGGGGCGCGCCATCCAGACCAGTTGGAACAAGACAGCAGACCCGAAGCGTCTGTCGCCCTCGCCTGACGTGCAGACGGTGGCGGCGATGCGGAAGCGCTACGATGCCGGGTACGGCGCCAAGCTGTTTCACGCCTCGGCGCAGTTTGGTCAGGCTGGCGCTTCCGCTATGCCGGCGACCTCGTCGACGGCGACATGAAGCCGGGTGACTTCGCCGATGCCAAGGGCGAGGAGTTTGCGCACCTCCTGGCCATACCGGGCGTTCGCGAAGGCGTGATGAGACAGCTCATCGATCAGGCGACGCGGCACGCGCGGGCGGCAAGGGCGCTAGGAGCGGGCTTGAAGATCTACTTCGCCGAACAGGACGCGGCCGATAAGGTTCGTGATCGCTTCCAACAAATCGAGGAGCTTCGGGACGTCGTCATTGGATTCCTGCCGTCGAGCAGGCCGAAGCCAAAGGGAAGGGCGCGATGATTGATCAGAGAGACATCCACCCTGTGTGCGCCTACTGGGGGCGGCGGGCCAAGACCGCCGAGGCGCTTGCGGCGCGTTGGATCGCCTTGATCGCGCGGCTGCAGGCCGTAGACCCAGCTTTCGCACGCTGGACGCACTGGGAGGACGGCCCTGGTTTCATCCCGTTCGACCCTGCGCTTCCCACGCAGGTCGCCCGCGTGGTGAACGGCACCGAGCGGAACTCCGCGGGTCAGCTGGTGCCGGAGGCGGGTTCCCGGCTATGGAACACCACCGATCCATGCCCGCGCCCAAGAAGCTTCGCGGTCTGGATGAGCGCCGGCAACGATCACGAGTATGCAGACAGCAATTCCGTGAGGTTCAACACGGACCTTGACGTCGTGCCTGACCCCTCGTTGACCACCTTTCGGGTCTTCCGCGGCGTGCGGCTGGCGTTGGCGGAGACGTTCGCCGCCACGCAGGCGCTCGCCTGGCCTTCGGACCTCGACGCGCTCTGGGACGATGACCACCGCATCGCCAGGAAGCTCGATCTCGCCTGGATCAGCTACGTCGGGCCTCGTTTCGCGTACCTGGTAACGCCGCCGCCGAACGCGATCGTGGAACGCCGTCCAGACGGCGGCCTGCTGATGGCCGCTACGGCCGAGACTTTCTCCACCGCCAATCCCGCTCACGTCGCGGCCGCCCGCGCGATCAAGATCGCGCTGGAGCCGTTCAACGCGGTGCCTTGGACATCCGAAACTGGCAAGTGAAAGAAGCTGCAATGGCATAGGAGTTCGTAATTCTGTTCGGACTGGCGCGCCGAGCTCGACCACGGTCGGATCGACCGGCCGGCGCGCGGAGGGTTCCTCGCTTGCTGCTGCGCCCCGGGGACCCGCTCCTCGGTCCGCGTATCCCTCACATCGCCGCGTAAGACGCACGGATTCCACGCGTCCGCGATCTCGAGACTAAGCGTCGTACCACGCTCCGTCGTCGAGCCTCGACCCGACGGAGGCCTGGTCCCGGCGCCACCGATGCGCCGTTCCCGATGGCCGCTCCACAACGAATCGCCACCGCCCGCGCCATAGACGCGGCCTGTATCTTTTTAAGAGGCTCGCCTTTCCGATCGGCGATCGCGTATCGACGGCGAACCCTGCCGACCGGGCGCGATGGGAAGACGGAACCAACACGGTATTGATGGCGGATCGCGGCGGCGACGGCCTGACGTGCCATCCCAAACTATTTCGCTGTCGTAGGATCCGGCTCGGAGAGGGATCGGGCTGCTTTGATCGACGCGTCGGGCGCGGCGATGTCCCTGGTCCGTAATCCCTGGCCGGTCCGGTCTCGCCTGCCGGGCGATCCGTCTCGACGGGTCGGTGGCGGTGCGAGCTTGGATCGAAGCCAGACGCTTCAGGTCAGGCGCCGCGCCTGCAACTCGAGGCGACGGTGGATCTCCAACGACCACAGCCGACGCGAAAGCCCGCCCATCGTCGGGTCGCCGGAAGACGGGGCGGCGCTCGGACGTGGGGTGGGGGCGGGTGCCGTCATCATGTCCCGCGCGTGGCGGGAGGAATCCTCGGGACGGGGAACGACGCTGACTTGCGAACTCTGCACGGGGGAACTCCAACGCGTCACCTACCCCTAGATCGTCGCTGTTGCCTCGTCGTTAAATGCCACCGCCTGCGACCGGAAAGCTTTCGCCAGAGTTAACGGTTCACCGTTCACGCACGGCCGCCCGCGCGACCTCCCAGCCTAATTGGTCGCCGTGGTGCGCTTGCCGGATGCCTTGTCCAAGGCGGCGGTGACCTCGGCGGCCGAGAGAAGTTCCGGCAGGACGAGGCCACCCGGCGCGCCGGGGCCGTAGACGGCGTTGAAGGGGATGCCGTAGCGGCCATATCCGGCGAGGTAGGCGGCGATGGCGGCGTCGGGCCGCGTCCAATCGGCCTGCATGGCGACGGTCTGCGCGTTGAGGCGCGCCGCCATGGCCGGGTCCGACAGCACCAGCCGCCTGTTCGCCTGACACGTGAGGCACCAGTCCGCCGTCACATCGACGAAGACGGTCTTTCCTTGCGACACGAGGCTGCGGATGCCGTTGCGGTCAAAACCTTGCCAGGCGACCGCGTCCTTGAACCGACGTGCACCGCCCGTCCCGGGTGCCGCGATCAGCCCCGTGCCGCCGACGGCGAGCAGGGCGAGCAACGCGACCGTCGCGGAGGCGGCGCGACGGTCGCGCGGCACCAGGCTCCGCCGCCACGCGAGCAAGGCCGCCATCGCGACCAGGATGGCCGCGACGAGGCCCGCGTCGACGGGGCTCGACTGCCGCGCGAGGATGGCCACGAGCCACGCGGCGGTCACGACGAGCGGCACGGCCATGGCCTGCTTGACCCAGACCATCCAGCGGCCGGGCCGTGGCAGGCGGGTCGCGACGCGCGGGAAGGCCGCCACGACGAGATAGGGCAGCGCGAGGCCGAGGCCCAAGGCGGAGAAGATCGCCAGCATCTGCCCCGCATCGCCCGCCAGCGCGAAGCCGACGGCGGTCCCGAGGAAGGGGGCGGAGCAGGGCGTGGCGAGGAGGGTGGCGAAGGCGCCGGTCGCGAAATGGCCGAGCAGGGTCTCGTCCGGCCCGTGACGCCGACTGGCGCCCGCGTTGACGAATTGGGGCACAGGGATCTCGAACAGGCCCCAGAGGTGGCCGGCGAAGAGCGTCACCAGGACGGCCATGCCGGCGATGAAGGGCGGGCTCTGGAATTGGATGCCCCAGCCGATCGTGTGCCCCGCCGCTTTCAAGGCGATCAGCGCGGCCGCGATGAGGAGGAACGAGGCGACGATGCCGGCTGCCGTCGCGAGGAAGCCGGCCCGCACCGCCGCCGAATTCCGGCCGCCCTGGCTGACGACGCCGACGAACTTGATCCCGAGTACGGGGAGCACGCAGGGCATGAGGTTGAGGATGAGACCGCCGAGAAGCGCCACGCCGAGGATGGCGAGGAGGGATGGGCCAGTCGCCTCCGCCGTCGCGGCGGCACCTTGGGCGACGCTCGCGCGCTGCTCCAGGGCGCGCTCGCCATCCATCAACGTGAGGACCGCGGGCCGTCCCGCCACCCGGCCGCCGACGGGCAGAGGCTCGCCGAGCGGGACCACGAAGGTCGCGGTATGGCCGTCCGCCGAAAGGGCCACGCGCGGCAGGCCGAACGCCAGCGGCGGGTCTGTCTCGGCGATGAGGTCGGGTTGGCGGAACGCATCGCGGGCCGTGGCCGTGACCTCCAGGGCGGCCACGCCCTTGTCCGAGACGGCGCTCACGCTCGTGATGGAGAGGCCGGAGGCCGTGCTGCCCGTCGGCACCGATGCGCGGGCCCGGGCGATGACCTGCGCCTCGGGATCGGCCGAGGCCGGGCCGGCGGGCACCGCAAGGGCGAGCGTCACCTGCTTGGGGATGCAGAGATCGGCGCAGACCAGAAGGTCGAGCTTCAGCCGAAGCTCGAGCGGCTGACCCGGCAAGGCCACGGCGACGTCCACCGGGAAGACGACCTCGTGCTTGTAGCCGAACGTCTGCAGGTCGAGCAGCGTGAGACGTTCCGGCTTGGGATAGGCGAGCGTCGCGGCCTTGAGGTTGCCGGACCCGTCCCACGACAGCGTCGGCGGCAAGCCGGCGTCGCCCGGCGCGCGCCAATAGGTCTTCCAATCACCGTCGAGCCGCACCTCGAGACCCGCCGGGACGGTCGCGAGGTCCCCCGTGCCGCCGACGGCTGTCAGCAGCCGGGCGTGGACGGAACCGCTGTCCGCCCAGGCGCTTGCGGCGGCGCAGGCCGGCCGGCCTGTCGCGGCGAAGCCGATCCCGATCAAGGCGAGCGTCAAAAGGCCGAGCGCGACGGTACGACCGGGCCAGGCGTTCGCCCCAAGCGGTCCCGGGGGCCTGTCGGGTGGTGCGTCGTGCATGCCGGAACCTCCAGCGCTCTCAGTAGAATGCCGACAAGGCGGCGGCAAGCGGCGTCCCGGCGGCCTATCGGCCCACCGCCCGCGGCGGCGTTGCGCCGAGGCGCGGCTGCCCGGCTCGCGACCGCCGCCCGCGTCCTTCTTCGATCACGGCTTGAGTGCGCCGGCCGCGCCGCGATTTCGGCCGCGCCGCGGCGAAGCACAAAGCGACCGCTGCTCGACCTCTAAAAAGCCCATCCCGGCGCACACCTTCCCAACAGGTCGGAGCAGACGCGAGGGAGCCCTTGGGGATCGAGGCAGGGGGGCAGCGCGGCGTCGTCGATGATCCGACGTTCGCCGTGGTCGATGCGGGGCGCGAGTGGCGGGTCAGGATCACCTGGGCCGACGGCACGGCCGGCCCGACCATCGCCTTTGCCTCGCGTTCCGAGGCGGAGACCTGGATCGCGCGTGACGCCCGGGACTGGCTGGTGAGGCTCGCCGCAACGACGCAAGCCCGTGATTAGAGGACAGGTCCTCCCGTCATTGACGACGGAACCGCGACCGTGACGGTCCGTTGATCCGCAAGAGCAGAGTAAAGGTGAGGGCGCGAGCGTGGCGGATGTGACTTACAGGGTCGTGGAGCACGACGGCGGGTGGGCCTACAAAGTCGGCGATGTCTTTTCCGAGACCTTCCGGTCGCACGAGGAGGCGCACACGGCGGCCGAGATCGCGGCCGGCGAGCAGCGCAGCCCCGGCGACGCGGAATCCATCGAGTTCCAGGACGAGTCCGGCGCGTGGAAGGTTGAGGACGCGAAAGGCGAAGACCGCCCGGCGACCGGCGTGGTCGACGACCCGACGCCGCATGCGGACCGCTGAGGCTCAACCGACGTGAGATCACGGCCGCAGGCAGGACGTTCGGGAGCGGCCCCGACGAGTGTCTAACGAGTCGGGATCGCCCTGATCGACGGGCCCGTCCTGTCGATCAGGTGACGTGATCCTGGTGGCACAGGCTGCCGGGGTCGAGGCCGGAGTTCAGTCCTTCAGGTGCTTGGCAAGGTACTTGTTCATTTCGAACATGGTGACCTTGTCCTTCTCGAACACGCCCTTCAGCTTGTCGTCCGCCAAGATCTCGCGCTTGTTGGCTTCGTTCTGCAGGTTGTGTTTCTTGATATACTCCCAGACCTTCTTGACGGCCTCGGTGCGGGCGAGCGGCTCGGCACCCACGACGGCCGCGAGTTCCTTCGACGGCGTCAGCGGCTTTGCGAACGCGCTGGGCGACGCGCCGGCCACCTTTGGCTTCGTGGCCTTCGCCGCCGGCGCCTTCTTCGGCGCTTCCTTGACGGCGGCTGGCTTTGCCGCAGGCTTCTTCGCAGGTTCCTTCATCCGTTCTTCCTCCGGCACAACCGCATGTCTCGCGAGGGAGGCGCTGCGCGTCTGAGCGACGGGCCTCCTGACGAGTGCCGACCGAACCTGAAGCCCGGTGCCCCGTCAAGCACATAGGCCGCCCAACCCCCTGCCGCCCACCAAAATCGTCGCCGCTCCGGCGCAAAGACAGACGCCGAGGGAAAGCCCGTTCCTCCACCTCTGCCCCCCCCACCTCCGTCCTTGAGCTTCGCGCAAGGCCGCGCCCACGAGGCGCCATGCCGCTGCGGCTCCGACGCTGGGCTTCCAGGATGCGCCGCTCGACGCAACCCCGCCGTTTTCAACACGTAAACGCGCTTTAGCCATGCATTTGCCGGGGCGAACGGCTATATCAAGGGCACGCGTTACGCTCGTCGGGACCACGCCCGGCCGCATGGAAAGTCTCATAGAGAATGGATGATAAGGCCGCCTCGGGTCCCGAGAGCAACGATCCCGTCCCGGCCGATATCGAGAGCTACGGCGCCGATTCGATCAAGGTGCTGCGCGGCCTCGACGCGGTGCGCAAGCGCCCCGGCATGTATATCGGCGACACGGACGACGGGTCGGGCCTCCACCACATGGTCTACGAGGTCGTCGACAACGCGATCGACGAGGCGCTTGCCGGCCATGCGACGCGGGTCACGGTCACGCTCAACGCCGACGGGTCCGTGACCGTGACCGACGACGGTCGCGGCATCCCCACCGGCATCCACGAGGAGGAGGGTGTCTCCGCCGCCGAGGTCATCATGACCCAGCTGCACGCCGGCGGGAAGTTCGACCAGAACTCCTACAAGGTCTCCGGCGGCCTGCACGGCGTCGGCGTCTCCGTCGTCAACGCGCTCTCGACCTGGCTGAAGCTGCGCATCTGGCGCGACGGCCACGAGCATATCGTGCGCTTCGACCATGGCGAGGTCTGCGAGCCGCTGAAGGTGGTGGGGCCCGCGCCCGAGGTCGGCGGCAAGCTGAAACGGGGTACGGAGGTGACGTTCCTCGCCTCGCCCAAGACCTTCACGATGATCGACTATACCTACGGCACCATCGAGCACCGCCTGCGCGAGCTGGCGTTCCTCAATTCCGGCGTGCACATCGAACTCACCGACGCGCGCGGCTCGGAGGTCAAGACGGAGACGCTGTTCTACGAGGGCGGCTTGGAAGCCTTCGTCCAATACCTCGACCGGGCCAAGACGTCCCTCATCGCCAAGCCGGTGCTGATGCGCGGGACCAAGGAGCAGATCACCGTCGAGGTGGGCCTGTGGTGGAACGATTCCTACCACGAGAACGTGCTCGCCTTCACCAACAACATTCCCCAGCGCGACGGCGGCACCCATCTCGCCGGCCTGCGCGGCGCCCTGACCCGCCAGGTCACCGGCTACGCCGAGCGCTCCGGCGCGACCAAGCGCGAGAAGATCGACGTCGTCGGCGACGATTGCCGCGAAGGGCTGACCTGCGTCCTCTCGGTCAAGGTGCCCGACCCGAAATTCTCGTCGCAGACGAAGGACAAGCTCGTCTCCTCCGAGGTGCGCCCCGTCGTCGAGAGCCTCGTGAACGACCTTCTCGGCCGCTGGTTCGAGGAGCACCCGCAGGAGGCCAAGCCGGTGATCGCCAAGATCATCGAGAACGCGCAGGTGCGCGAGGCCGGCCGCAAGGCGCGCGAGCTGACGCGGCGCAAGAGCGCGCTCGACGTCGCCAACCTGCCGGGCAAGCTCGCCGACTGCCAGGAGCGCGACCCGGCCAAGGCCGAGATCTTCCTGGTCGAGGGCGATTCCGCCGGCGGCTCCGCCAAGCAGGGCCGCGCTCGCGAATACCAGGCGATCCTGCCGCTCAAGGGCAAGATCCTCAACGTCGAGCGCGCGCGGTTCGACCGCATGTTGGGCAGCCAGGAGATCGGCACGCTGATCACGGCGCTCGGCACCGGCATCGGCCGCGACGACTTCAACGCCGACAAGCTGCGCTACCACAAGATCATCATCATGACGGACGCCGACGTCGACGGCTCGCACATCCGTACCCTGCTGCTGACCTTCTTCTTCCGGCAGATGAAGGAGCTGATCGAGCGCGGCCACGTCTACATCGCCCAGCCGCCGCTGTACAAAGTGAAGCGCGGCTCCTCGGAACAATATCTGAAGGACGAGCGGGCGAGGGAGGACTATCTGATCGGCCACGGGCTCGACGGCACCGTACTGCGCCTCGCGACCGGCGAGGAGCGCGCCGGCGGCGATCTTCGCGCCCTGGTCGAAGAGGCGCGCGTGGTGAAGCAACTCCTCACGGGGCTCCACTCGCGCTACGATCGCGGCATCATAGAGCAGGCCTCGATTTGCGGGGCTTTGGCGCCGCTCGATGATTTGCCCGACGCCGGCGCGATCGCCGAGACCCTGGCCGGCCGCCTCGACGCCCGCGCCGACGACATGGAGCGCGGCTGGAAGGGTCGCACGGAGAATGGCGGCTACGTGATGACCCGCGAGTTGCGCGGCGTCGTCCAGGCGGCAATCCTCGACGCAGGGCTACTCGCCTCCGCTGAGGCGCGCCGCCTGACCGAACACGCCGGGTCGCTGGGCGAGATCTATGCCAAGCCCGCCCTCCTCGTGCGCAAGGGCGACGAGCGGCAGATTTCCGGCCCCGGCGAATTGCTCGGCGCCATTATGGCAATCGGCGGCAAGGGCATCTCGCAGATGCAGCGCTACAAAGGCCTCGGCGAGATGAACGCGGACCAGCTGTGGGAGACGACGCTCGACCGCGACGCGCGTTCGCTGCTGCAGGTGAAAATCAACGAGAGCGACGAGGCCGACGACATCTTCGTGAAGCTGATGGGCGACATCGTCGAGCCGCGCCGCGAGTTCATCCAGGAGAACGCGTTGAACGTGGCGAACCTGGACGTCTGAGGGTTGGGCGGGGAGGCAGCCGTGACACGATCCGAGCCGCCCAAGATCGACGTCCCCGACAGTCCGCCGCCGCGTCGCCCTCGCGTCAACGAGGTGTCCCGCGCGCGCGGAGGGTTCGTGCGGCTGGGCCTGCGCGCCCGCTGGAGCGAGGACCTGTACCACCGCGCGCTCCGCCTGACGTGGCCGCGCTTCCTCCTGGTGATCGCCGGTGCCTATCTCGCGGTCAACCTTTTCTTCGCGGTGCTCTTCGTCCTCCAGCCGGGCTCCATCACCAACGCGCGGCCGGACTCCTTCCGCGACGCCTTCTTCTTCAGCGTCGAGACGTTCGGCACCATCGGCTACGGCGTGCTGGCGCCGGCGACCGATTACGCCAACCTCGTCATGACGGCCGAGACGCTGGTGGGCCTCACTTTCGTCGCCCTCACCACCGGCATCATGTTCGCGCGCGTCTCGCGGCCGACCGCCCGCGTGCTCTTCGCCAACGTCGCCGTCGTGACGCTGCACGACGGCGCGCCCACTCTGATGATGCGCATCGGCAACGAGCGGCCCAACCAGATCCTGGAGGCGGAAGTCAGCCTCACGCTGCTGCGCGACGAGATCAGCCACGAGGGGCGTCGTTTCCGCCGCTTCTACGATCTCCCGCTGGAGCGCTCCCGCACGCCGATCTTCGCACTGTCTTTCACGGTCATGCACAAGGTCGACGCGTCGAGCCTGCTGCATGGCTTGGATGCGGGCGCGCTGGGGGACATCGGCGCCGAACTGCTGCTGACCGTCACCGGCCTCGACGAGACGAGCGCCGAGGCGGTTCATGCCCGGCACTCCTACCTGCCGGCCGACGTCCGCTTCGGCGAGGGCTACGCCGATATCTTCGGCCTGACGCCGGACGGGCGCCGGGCGATCGACTACGGGCGGTTCCACCAGACGCAGCAGGATGGCAGCGTCGATCGCGCGCAACCGCAATGATGCGCCTCGCGTTCGGCCCGACTAGGATAGGGACATCGGTGATGCTGAAGCGTATTGGCGGGTCTGTTTCGGCCGGCCTCGTCCTGTTGGCAGCCGAGCTTGCCGGATCGCCGCTCGCCGCCGACCCGGCGCTCCATTGCGCGGCAAGCCCGGCCCAAGCGGCACCCGTGTCACACGCCTCCTATGGGACCGTCCGTTTCGCCAACAGCTGCTCCGCCGCCGTGCAGCCGGCGCTGCAACTGGAGGTGGCGCGGCTGCACTCGTTCGAGGCGGCCGTCAGCCGGTTCGAGGCGGTCGCACGGCGCGATCCCGGCTGCGCGATCGCGCTGTGGGGCGCGGCGATGAGCGCGCGCGGCAACCCGCTCGGCGGCGTCCTCGGCGACGACGACCGGAAGACCGGCCGCGCGCTCGTCGACAGGGCGCTCGCCCGCCCTGGCGGCACGCCGCGCGAACGCGCGCTGATCGGCGCGATGGACGTCTATTACCGCCCCTATCCCGACCAGACCGCCCGCGCCCGCGCCTATGCCGAAGCGATGGACGCAGTCCGCGCGGTTTACGCCGACGACCCCGACATCGCTTCGCTCGACGGCCTCGCGATCATCGAAGGCGTCGACCTCGCCGACACGACGTACGCCCGCCAGAAGCGGGCCGGCGCGATCCTCCAGGCGGTCATGGCAGCGCATCCCGACCACCCCGGTGCGCCGCACTACCTGATCCACGCCTACGACTATACGGCGCTGGCACGGGGAGCGGTCGAGGCGGCCACCGTCTATCCCCGCCTCGCCACGGCTTCGAGCCACGCGCAGCACATGCCCTCGCATATCTGGAGCATGCTCGGCGCCTGGGACACCTCGATCGACGCCAACCGGCGCTCGGGCGCGCTGATCGACCCGCAGGCCGGCCGCAGCGACGTGCGCGGCGACGTGGTCTTCGAGCATGCGTTCGACTTCATCGCCTATGCCCGCCTGCAACGCGGCGAGGACAAGCACGTCGCGGCCGATCTCGCGGCGCTCGGGCGCAACGCTCCCATCGTGGTTCAGGCCCGCTATCGGCTGGAACGCGGGGACTGGATGGGGGCGACCCGCGTACCCGTGTCGTCGACGGACGCGTTCGACGCCGCGCTCGCTCGTTTTACCCGGGCCTACGGCGCGGCACGCCTCGGCGAGGTCGCCAAAGCCGAGGAGGAAACACAAGCCCTGGAGGCGACGCGTCCCCTCGTGCAGGCGGCGCTGGGGGAGTATTGGGCCGTGTTCGTCGACATCTACGCCCGCGCGGCGCGCGCCTGGCTCGCCCAGGCGCAGGGCAGGGGCACCGAGGCGCTCGCCACCATGGCCGAGGCGGCGGCGATGGACGACGGCCACGAGAAGCACATCTACCTCGAGAACAAGATCCTGCCGATGCGCGAGTCGCTCGCAGACATGGCGATGGGCCTCGGACATCCCGCGCAGGCGCTGCAGGCCTACGTCGATTCGTTGAAGCTCGCGCCGAACCGGTTCCGCTCGTTCGTCGGCGCGGCTTCGGCCGCCGCCGCGCTCGGAGACGAAAGGGCGGCGCGCGAATGGTTCGCCAGAGTTGTTGCCCTGTCGCAACCCGGCGATAGACTGAGGCCGGAGTTGCGGGCGGCGCAGGCCTTTCTCGCGTCTCGCGGCTAGAGGGCGTTGCGCCGCTCCCGCAGCGAGATGGATGGCCGGCCCGGCGGTGTCGCTTGAAGATCGAAATGCCCAACGCACCGCACCGCGCGGTCTGCGAGACCGCCGAAGGCAAGCGGCTGGCGCAGGCGGACGCGCCTGACCCGTCGGCCGGCGGCTTCTCCTGGCGGCGCTTCGGCCCCTATCTCAGCGACCGCCAATGGGGCACGGTCCGCGAGGATTACAGCGCCGACGGCGACGCCTGGCACTACCTGCCGCACGACCATGCGCGCTCCCGCGCGTACCGCTGGGGCGAGGACGCGATCGCCGGCTGGGGCGACGACCAACTCGCCGCCTGCCTCGGCATCGCCCTGTGGAACGGGCGCGACCCCATCCTCAAGGAGCGGTTCTTCGGCCTCACCAACGCGGAGGGCAACCACGGCGAGGACGTCAAGGAGCTGTACTATTACCTCGACGGCACGCCGACGCACTCCTACATGCGGATGCTCTACAAGTACCCGCAGGCCGCCTACCCCTACGCGGACTTGGTCGCCGTCAACGCGCGGCGCAGCCTGGACGAGCGCGAATACGAGCTGATCGACACGGGTGTGTTCGCCGAGGGCCGCTACTTCGACATCGAGGTCGAATATGCCAAGGGCGCCCCGGACGACATCCTGATGCAGGTGACGCTGAGCAACCGTGGGAGCGAGGCGGCGGTCCTGCATTGCCTGCCGCAACTCTGGTCGCGCAACACCTGGAGTTGGGGCGGCCCCGATGGCACGGCCAAGCCACGCCTGTCGGCGGCCTCCGCTTCGGCGATCGCGCTCGACCACCCGGACCTCCCGCCCATGCGACTCGATTGCGAGGGCGCGCCGGACCTGCTGTTCTGCGAGAACGAGACGAACACGCGGCGCTTCTACGGCATGGGCGCCGGTCCGTTCAAGGACGGCATCGACGCCTTCGTCGTCGGCGGCGATCGCGACGCCGTAGCCGCCGCCAAGGTCGGGACGAAAGCGGCCGCGCACTATTCCTTGACGCTCGCCGGCGGCGGCCAGGCGGTGCTGCGGCTTCGTCTGCGCCGTCTCGAAGCCACCGACCCCTTCGCAGACTTCGATGCCGTCATGGCCACACGACGCGCGGAATGCGACGCCTTCTATGCTGCCCTGCAGAGCGGGATCGCCGATGCCGACGCGCGGCTGGTGCAGCGCCAGGCGTTTGCCGGCATGCTGTGGTCCAAGCAATTCTACGGGTTCGACGTCCGGCAATGGCTGAGCGGCGACCCCCGCGAGCCCCGGCCGCCGATCGAGCGGCTGCTCGGCCGCGACATCGCCTGGACGCACCTGCACAGCGCCGACATCCTCTCCATGCCCGACGCCTGGGAATACCCCTGGTTCGCCGCGTGGGACCTGGCGTTCCACTGCGTCACCTTCGCGCTGATCGACCCGTCCTTCGCGAAGGCTCAACTGGTCCTCCTCACGCAATCGCGCTTCATGCACCCAAACGGCCAGTTGCCGGCCTACGAATGGAAGTTCGGCGATACCAATCCGCCGGTGCACGCCCTTGCGGCGCTACAGATCTACGACATCGACCGCGCGCTGAGCGGCGTGCCGGACCGGACCTTCCTGCGCCGCGTCTTCAACAAACTCACCCTCAATTTCACCTGGTGGGTCAACGTCGAGGACGCGAGCAGCCGCAACATTTTCGAGGGCGGGTTCCTCGGCCTCGACAACATCTCCTTGTTCGACCGCAGCGGCGCCCTGCCCGAGGGCGGCCACATCGACCAGGCGGACGGCACCGCCTGGGCCGCGGTCTACGCGCTGAACCTCCTGCGCATGGCGCTCGAGATCGCCTTGGAGGACCACGTCTACGAAGATATGGCGATCAAGTTCTTCGAGCATTTCCTGCTCATCGCCGGTGCCGTGCACCGGACTATCGGCGCGAGCGGCGCGGGCCTGTGGGACGAGGCGGACGGCTTCTACTACGACCTGCTGGAGATTCCCGGCGGCCCCGACATTCCGCTGCGAGTGCGCTCGATGGTGGGTCTCATCCCGCTGTTCGCAGTCGAGGTGATGCACAAGAGGTTTCGCGCCGAACTCCCCGAGTTCAGCAGACGCCTGGATTGGCTCTATGCGCATCGGCCCGAGCTGACCGCGCTCGTGTCGCGCTGGCGCGACGAGAACAGCGCCAACTACACGTTGCTCGCACTGATGCGGCGCCAGCGCCTCGCGCGCGTGCTGGGACGCATGCTGGACGAGGCCGAGTTCC
The DNA here is from genome assembly GCA_965249685.1 of Beijerinckiaceae bacterium. Lineage (GTDB taxonomy): Bacteria > Pseudomonadota > Alphaproteobacteria > Rhizobiales > Beijerinckiaceae > RH-AL1. The sequence continues at coordinate 25,606 of CBDFMN010000003.1, forward strand.
TCTCGGACTACGGGATCCGCTCGCTGTCGAAGGTGCATGCGGCGCATCCCGCCTCCGTCACCGTGCGGGGCGAGGAGCACGCGGTCGCCTACGCCCCGGGCGAAGGGACCACGCGGCTCTACGGCGGCAATTCCAACTGGCGTGGACCGATCTGGATGCCGGTCAACTACCTCATCGTCGCGTCCCTGCGGCGCTACCACATCTTTTATGGCGACGACCTGACCGTCGAATATCCCGTCGGCTCGGGGCAGCGTCTCACCCTCGGCGCCGTGGCGGAGCACCTCGCCGAGCGCCTGACGCGGATTTTCTTGCGCGACGCGACGGGCCGGCGCGCCTATCTCGGGGAGAGCGCCATCGAGCAAGACGACGCCCACTTCCGCGACCGTTTGCTGTTCCACGAGCATTTCCACGGTGAGACGGGCCGCGGTCTCGGCGCGTCGCACCAGACGGGATGGACCGGGCTGATCGCCCTCCTGCTGCACCCGCGGGGCGAGATCGAGCCCGAGCCGTCCTGATCAGGCGGCCAGGCGCGTCTTCAGGTGGTCGGCGACCCGCAACGCGTTGGCGACGATCGTCAGCGTCGGGTTGACCGCGCCGATGGAGGGGAAAAAGCTCGCGTCCGTGACGTAGAGGTTGTCGAGCTCGTGCGCCTTGCAATTGACGTCCAGCACCGAACTCGCGGGGTCCGTGCCGAACCGCAGGGTACCCGCCTGGTGCGCGGTCCCGCCGAGCGGGATGGTCTTGCCGAGGTAGAGGCTCCGCTCCATGAAGTAGGGGTGGACGTCGAGCGCGTCCATCATGCCTTCGAGCTTTTTGCGCAGCCTCGTGTGCGCCTCCATGTTGTTGAGCGTGACGGCGAGGCCGACGCGCCCGTTGCCGTCGATGGTCACGCGATTCTCGGGGTCGGGCAGGTCTTCGCTCGACAGCCAGAAGTCGATCGCGTGCTCCGCCATGGCGTCGAACGGCATGTTGGGCAGGAAACCAAGCCATTGCGGCAGCGCCTCGCCGCGGATTTGTTCGCCATGCGACTTTCCGCACATCTGGATGAAGCCGAGCGGGTAGTCCCAATCGTCGGCCCGCAGGTAATAGTCGCTGAGCGCGAGGGTCTTCTGGAACACCGTGTCGTTGCGGCGGCGCGAGACGGCCATCAGGACGGACTGGTTGTGCCGCATGTAGTTGCGCCCGACCTGGTCCGAGCCGTTGGCGAGCCCGTCGGGATGGGCCCCATTGGCGGAGCGCAGGAAGAGAAGCGCCGAACTCAGCGCCCCGCAGGCGGAGACGACGATGTCGGCGGAGTAGCGTTCCTCCGCGCCGTTCCGCATGACGTGGACGCCGGTGACGGTGCGCCCGGACGCATCCGTCTCCAGCCGTTCCACATAGGCGTTGGTCAGCAGGGTGAAGTTGTCGTGCAGCTTCAGGGTGGGGTTGATGCAAACCACCTCCGAATCCGCTTTCCCGTTGGTGATGCAGGGGAAGCCGTCGAAGGCGTCGCAGCGGATGCAGGCGCTCGTCGGCGTCGGCTTTCCGCCGGGCAGCTGGTCGAGCAGGATGCCGAGCGGCAGGTGGAAGGGCTTGAGACCCTGCTCGCTCCAGCAATCGCTGAGGGCCTGGATCACCGGCTCGTGTTCGACGGGCGGGTAAGGGAAGGGTTGCGCGGCGTTGGGCTCGCCGGGGTCTTCCCCGCGCCGGCCATGCACGTGGAACAGCTTTTCGGCTTCCAGGTAGTAGGGGTCGAAAGCGTCGTAGCCGAGCGGCCAGCCGGGCGAGGTGCCCCCAAAATGGCGGAGCGGCGCGAAATCCTCGCGCCGCAGCCGGATCAGCGCGGAGCCATAGACCTTCGAATTGCCGCCGACGTAATAGTGCAGCCCGGGCTGGAACGCCTTGCCGCCCTTGTCGAACCAGGTCTCGCGCGCCTGGTACTTGCCGTCGACGAAGACGGCCTTCGCATCCCAATTGTCCGGCTCGCGCTTCAGGAAGTCGCCGCGTTCCAGCATGAGGATGCGTTTGCCGGTCGGCGCGAGCCGGCTCGCTAAGGCGCCGCCGCCCGGGCCGCTGCCGATGACGATCACATCATAATGGTCGGACGGCATGCTCGGGTCCTCGCCAGGGTTGGAGCGCGCGGGCTCTCGCAATCGACCTTCGCTTAGCATCGGTCCCGCGCCCTCGAAAGGGTTGCGATTGACGCGCGGTGCCGGCCCGTCACCTTTCGGCGTCGGACCCCTAAAACTTTCCTGCCTCCCGCAAGTTGCCTTGGCATCGCACCGAAGCCTTTGAAGGGTGAGCATGTCCGAGCCAGCGCTGCCGCCCGAAGTGGCCTATTGGTACGTCCACGTGGGCAAGGACGGTGCGAGCCAACAGCGGCGCGCGCTTCTGCGGGACTTCGTGCTGAAGGGGATGAGCGGCGCGGCGGCGCAATGGCAGGACGAGATCGGCACCGAGCGGTCCACCGTCAACGTCAGCGTCCTTCCTGTCGGCTGGGTGGGCGAATGGCACGAGAACCCCAAGCCGCAGTGGATCGTCCCGTTGTCCGGCCGCTGGTTCGTCGAGACGATGGACGGGCACCGGGTGGAGATGGGACCGGGCGAGGCCTCGTTCGGCCAGGACCAGCATTGCACGCCCAACGCCGAAGGACGCCGCGGCCATCTCTCCGGCACGGTGGGCGGCGAGCCCTGCGCCCTCCTGATCGTGCAATTGGAGGAGGGCGGCGGCCCGCCCCGGCCCGACGGCTATCGCTGAGGCGGCGGCGTGACCGACATCGCCGTCGTCGATCCCCGCTTCAGGACCTACGTGCTCGGCAACGCGCCCCTGGAGAAGCTCGGAGAGGGGTTCCGCTGGGCGGAGGGGCCGGTGTGGTTCGGCGACATGGGCATGCTGCTGTTCAGCGACCTGCCGAACGACCGCGTCATGCGCTGGAGCGAGACGGACGGCGTGACGATCTTCCGCACCCCCTCCGGTTTCGCCAACGGCCACGCCCGCGACCGCGAGGGGCGGCTCATCACCTGCTCGCACCGCGACCGCTGCGTGTCGCGGCTGGAGCATGACGGGCGCGTGAGCGTGCTGGCCGACCGCTTCGAAGGCAAGCGCCTCAACGCGCCCAACGACGTGGTGGTGAAGTCGGATGGGACGATCTGGTTCACCGACCCGCTCTACGGTCTGCAGACCGATTACGAGGGCGGCAAGCGGGTGTCGGAGCGCCCCGCGAGCGCGTTTTGCTTCGACCCGCGCGACCGCAGCCTCCGCGTGGCGGCCGACGACCTCGACGGACCCAACGGCCTCGGCTTTTCGCCGGACGAGAGCCGGCTCTACATCTCGGAGACCGGTGCGCTCTTTGCCGACCGCCCGCGCCAGACCATCCGCGTCTACGACGTCGGCAGCGACGGTCGGCTCTCCGGAGGCCGCGCCTTCCACAAGGTCGAACCGGGCTTTGCCGACGGTTTTGCCACGGACGAGCACGGCAACATCTGGTCGAGCGCCGCCGACGGCGTCCATTGCATCGCGCCGGACGGAGCGCTGCTGGGTAAGATCCTGGTGCCGAGCCTCGTCTCGAACGTCACGTTCGGCGACCGCTTCGGCAGCCGCCTCTTCATCTGCGCGTCGCACGCGCTCTACGCTATTTTCCTCAACGTGCGCGGAGCCACCTGGCCATGACCGAAGCCCTCGTCACCCGCCTGCGCCGCGTTACCCTCGTGACGACGGACCTCGACGCCGCCGAACGGTTCTTCCGCGACGCCTTCGCCTTCGAGACGCTGAGCCGGGCAGTGGAGGACCCCCACCTGCCGATCCTGCTCGGCACGCCGGAGGCGCGCACCCGGCAGACGCTGCTGCGGCTGGGAGAGCAGGAGATCGGGCTGCTCGCCTTCGATCCGCCGGGCCGTCCCTATCCGCCGGGCGGCACCGCGACCGACCTGTGGTTCCAGCATTTCGCGATCATCGTCTCCGACATGGACGCCGCCTTTCGCCGCCTGACGAAGGTGGGAGGCTTCGCGCCGATCAGCGAGGGCGGCCCACAGCACCTGCCGCCCCGTTCCGGCTCGGTCGCCGCGTTCAAGTTCCGCGACGCGGAAGGCCATCCGCTTGAACTCCTCGCCTTCCCCGCGCAGGGGCGTCCGGCCTACTGGGCGCGCCAAGCGGAGGCTGCCCTGTTTCTCGGCCTCGACCATTCGGCCATCGCCGTCGCCGACACCGCGGCGAGCGTGGCGTTCTACGCATCCTGTCTCGGCCTGCGGTTTGGAGAGCAGACCCACAATAGCGGGCCGGAGCAGGCGCGCCTCGATGCGGTGGCGGACGCGACGGTGACGGTGACGGGGCTGAAGCCGCCGCAGGTCGCCACGCCCCACGTGGAGCTCCTGGAGTATCACGTCGGCTCGCGCCGTCCGATCGCCGACGCCACGCGCTCGCGGGACGTCGCGGCGAGTTTTCTGCTTCTGGAGACGGCGGCCTTGGCGCCGGTCGTCGAGGCGTTGACGCGGGCCAAAGCCCGATTCATCTCGCCCGGCGTGGTGACCCTCGCCGACGGGATGCAGGCCGTTGCGGTGCTCGACCCGGACGGGCACCGCCTGGTCGTCGCCCAAAGCTGACGGCGGGAGGAACTTGCCGCGGTCAGGGCGCCGGGGGTACCGCCGCGCGCGCCGCCTTTCGCGCGTCGTCCACCACTTGCCGGAAGCCCGACGCGTCCAGCGCGTTGGCCATGACGAACGGCCCGATGACATAGACGGGCGTGCCCTTCAGCTGCAGCGCCTCCGCCTCCGCCATCGTTCGCTTCAGCAGAGCGACGATCTCGCCGTCCCGCCGATCGAGGTCGCGGTTGAGCTGGGCGACGTCGATCCCCGAGGCGACAACGGCCCGGCTGATGTCCTGGTCACTCGCCGGCCTAGCCACCATCCGCATCAGCGCCTCGTGAACCTCCGCGTATTTGCCCTGCCATTGCGCGGCGATGGCGACCTTGGCCGCGGTGAGCGAGCTCTTGGCGAGGATCGGCCAATCCTTGTAGACGACGCGGACGTTCGGGTCGGCGGCGATCAGCGCCGACAGGTAGGCGTCGCCCTTCCGGCAGTAGGGACAGTTATAGTCGGTGAAGGCGACGATCGTCACGTCGCCCTCCGGGTTGCCGCGCACCGGCGCGTCCGGATCATGCAGCAGGGCCGCCTTCAGGGTGCGCGCATCCTTGTCGGGCAAAGCGGGATCGGCCTGGGTGACCTGGGGCCGTAGCCCGAGCGAGAGGGCGAGACAGAGTGCGCCGAGGGCGGCCATGCGCGGGAGCGAGGTCGTGCGGTCAATCGCCATGGTCGTTTTATGCGACCGGCGTCTCCGAAACGCAACTTGGCTCGCCATAATGGGCGATGTAGCGCTGCTCGATGTCGCCCATGGGCATGATCGCGAAAACGTCCGTCGTGCCGAACTGGTGGTCGAAGACGGCGCTGCGCGCAAAGCGCGCGCCCGTCCGAAGGTAGGCTTTGAGGAGGGGCGGCAGCGCGGCGATGCCGCGCCGCACGTCCACGCTCTCCTTGGGGAGCGGGATGAAGGGCGCCTCGCAATGCGGCCACGCCTTCACCTGCCAGGCTTCGTCCGCCTGCGCGTAGTGGCGCAGGAAGCTGAGCGGCAGGCGGAGCGCGTCGAGGTTGGTGCCGGGCAGGCTCGCGCAGCCGACCAGCGCGTCGACCTCGTGCTGCTTGGCGTAGAGCCAAAGGCCGCGCCAGAGCAGCTCGATCACCCGTTTGGACCGGTAGGCCGCATCGACGCAGGAGCGGCCGAGTTCGAGGAAGCGCGTGTCGGCGCGGCGCTCGAGGAGTGGCCGCATGTCGAACTCGCTTTGCGAGTAGAACCCGTGATGGGCGTCGGCGATCTCGCGGCGCAGCAGGCGATAGGTGCCCACGACGCGCGCGCTGCGCTCGCCCAAAGCCGAACGGGCCTCCGTGTCCATGACGACGAGGTGGTCGCAGATCGCGTCGAAGGGGCAGAGGTCGCGCCTGGCGCGGACGGCGGCGGCGCTGGCGACCGCACCTCCCTCCTCGTAGAACACCGCGTAGCGCAGCTTCTGCGCACTTCGCAGCTCCCGCTCGCTCGAGGCGATGCGGATCTCGTAGGAGCCGGTGCGCTCCAGCAACACGCCTTCCCGCGCGCGCGCCGGTCCGGGCGGAACGAGGAGGCCACGGTCCGGCGCAGCGAAATCGCCGGCCGCAAACTCAGTCTGGATGGTTGCCATGGCGTCGCGCGCGGTCATCACTCGTTTCGTCGGTACCGTCTAGGAATATAAGAAGAAAGTTTGATGACGCGCATAGGTTAAGCATGTCATGCAGCGGATATAAAGTCGAGCTATGCACAGCTCGCGATAAAAGCCACGGAGTCATGGCCTTTTTACGAGCTTTTCTGCTAATCGCCGCGCTCGCGTCGTTTTTTGTCGCTGTCCTCCCGCTGCAGGGCCTCGCCCTTCGCCGACCGCGGCTCGCCGGGCGGCTCTTGCGCATCCTCTGCCATGGCCTGCTGCGGATCCTGCGCGTGTCGGTCGAGGTCCGTGGCGCGGTGGCGGAGGGTGGCCCCGTGTTGCTGGTCGCCAACCACATATCCTGGATCGACATCCTGGCATTGGGGAGCGTGATGCCCTTCTGCTTTCTTGCCAAGCGGGAGGTCGCCTCCTGGCCGCTGCTCTCGACGTTCGCCAAGGCGCAGGGGACCGTCTTCGTCGACCGGCGCCGGCGGCGGGGCGTCCTCGCGGCCAACCGTTCGATGGCGGAGCGCATGCTCGCGGGCCGACGGGTCCTGCTGTTCCCCGAGGGCACGACGCTGGCGGGCGCGGTGCCCGGCCGCTTTCTCTCCTCGCATTTCGCCGCGGCGCGCGACCTGCTCCGCCTCGCGCCGGGGGAGGGGACGGTCGCCGTCCAGCCGGTCTGCCTCGCCTATTCCTCGCCGCTCGCCGCCTGGGTCGGCGACGAGGCGTTGGTGCCACACGTCTGGCGCGTGGTGCGCGGCGAGCCGATGCACTGCGTCGTCCTCCTTGGGACGCCGATCCCCTATGGTGTCGAAAGTGACCGCAAGGCCGTCGCGGTGGCCGCGCGCGAGGCGATCGTCGGTCTCCTCGCCGCCGAGCGTGCGGTGCCCTCCCTGCGCGGGGGCAACGCGGAGCCGGAGCGCGGCGCCGTGCGGAGCGGCTGCGTCGAACACGCGGGCGGATCATGACAGACGGCCACGACCGCCGGGAGATGGCCGCCCTGGGGCCGATCCTCGGCACCTTGCCGGAACCGGTCCTCGCGGTCGGTGCCGACGACCGTATCCTGCAGGTCAACGCGCCGGGCCTGGCGCTCTTCCCGACCGCTCGCATCGGCGTGCCGCTCGCCCGCATCCTGCGCGCGCCCGACATCCTCGACACGGTCGAGCGCGTGCGCCTGACGGGCCTGGCCACGCGCGTCAGCTGGCTGGAGCGGGTGCCGGTCGAGCGGCTCTTCGAGGTCCACGTCGCCACCGCCGCGCTGGGTACGGCGCAGGTCCTCATCCTCTGCTTCCACGAGATCAGCGAGACGCGTCGCTTCGAGCGCATGCGCGTCGATTTCGTCGCCAACGCCAGCCACGAACTGCGGACGCCCCTCTCGTCGCTGCTCGGCTTCATCGAGACGCTGCAGGGCCCGGCCCGCAACGACCCCGTGGCCGGCACGCGGTTCCTCGCGATCATGCGCGAGCAGGCGCAGCGCATGGCGCGCCTGGTCGACGACCTGCTTTCCCTCTCGCGCATCGAGCAGCACCTCCACATCCGCCCGCAGGCGCCCGTGGACCTCGTGCTGGTGCTGCGCCACATCGCCGATACGCTGGGGCCGCTCGCCGAGGACAGGAACGTCGACCTGCAACTCGACGCGCCGGAGCCCGTGGTCGTCAGCGGCGACCGCGACGAACTCCTCCGCGTGGCCGAGAACCTCATCGAGAACGCCATCAAATACGGCGCGTCCGAAAGCGGCGACCGGCGCGTGAAGGTCAGCGCGGTCCGCCACGAGGGCGATGGCGTCGTCCTCGTGCAGGATTTCGGTGCCGGAATCGCGCCCGAGCACCTGCCGCGGCTGACCGAGCGGTTCTATCGGATCGATGCCGGCCAAAGCCGCGCCAAAGGCGGCACCGGGCTGGGGCTCGCGATCGTCAAGCATATCGTGGCACGCCACCGCGGTCGCCTCACGATCGAGTCGCGGCCGGGAGCCGGGGCCAGCTTTCGCGTCGTCCTGCCGCTCTTCTCGCAGCAGGCGGCGCCCGCCGAGCGTCGTCACAAAACTGAGACATCACAGTCATAAGACGATGGCCGATCCCCTCTATGGCTCTGTCCGGGCGCCGCAAGCGTCCCCGTTTTCACCCTGAGTAGAAGGCCTTCCCCATGACGTCGCATCTTTTCGCAAGCGTCGCGTTCGCCGCCACGCTCGGCACTGTCGCAAGCTTCCCAGCGCAGGCTGCTGAAATCTCCGGGGCGGGCGCGACCTTCCCCTATCCGATCTACGCCAAGTGGGCCGACACCTATAAGAAGGAGACGGGCGACAGCCTCAACTACCAGTCGATCGGCTCTGGCGGCGGCATCAAGCAGATCACCGCCAACGTCGTGACCTTCGGCGCCAGCGACAAACCGCTGAAGCAGGCCGAACTCGCGAAAGCCTCGCTGGTGCAATGGCCGATGGTTATGGGCGGTATCGTCCCCGTGGTGAACCTCGACGGCGTTAAGCCCGGCGACATCACCTTCGACGGCCCGACGCTCGCCAAGATCTTCCTCGGCGAGATCAAGATGTGGAACGACCCGGCCATCGCCAAGCTCAATCCCGGCCTGACCCTGCCGTCCGCGGCGATCTCGGTCGTCCACCGCTCCGACGGGTCGGGAACGACGTTCAACTTCACCAACTATCTCTCCAAAGTCTCCGCGGACTGGAAGTCCAAGGTCGGCGAAGAGACGGCTGTGGAATGGCCGGTCGGCATCGGCGCCAAGGGCAACGAGGGCGTCTCCAACAACGTCCAGCAGACGAAGAACTCGATCGGCTACGTCGAGTCGGCCTATGCCAAGCAAAACAAGATGACCTACGGCGACATGATGAACCACGACGGCAAAAAGGTCGTGCCGGATTCGACGTCCTTCCAGGCCGCCGCCGCCAACGCCGATTGGAAGACCGCGCCGGGCTTCTACCTCATCCTGACCGACCAGCCCGGCGCGCAATCGTGGCCGATCACCGCCTCGACCTTCATCCTCATGCCCAACGTCCCGAAGGACCCGGCCGCTGCCACCGCGGCGCTGAAGTTCTTCTCCTGGGCCTATGCCAAGGGCGGGGACATGGCGATGAGCCTCGACTACATCCCCATGCCGAGCAACGTCGTGACGCTCATCAAGCAGGAATGGTCGACCAGCATCAAGACGGCGGACGGTAAGCCCCTCGCCTTCTGAGGCCTGTCGGAACCGGGTCGCGCCGTCGTCCGGCGCGGCCCGGTCTTCGCCTCCCAAGGTAGAGTGGACGATTGTGGCAAGCGTGGAGCGTGACGTGGTCAACCTGGCGACACAAGGCGCGATTGAACGGACCGACGTCTTCGACCGCGCCAAGGCCCTGGCCCGGTTCAAGGTCGGCGAACGCACCTTCCATGGCCTGACCTTCGCGGCGGCGGCGGCGGTGCTGGTGCTGCTCGGCGGCGTCATCGTCTCGCTGGTGGTGGGTTCGGTGCCGGCGGTGCGGGAGTTCGGCTTGAACTTCCTGTGGACCGAGGCCTGGAACCCCGTCACCGACAAATACGGCGCGGGCGCCGCGATCTTCGGGACGCTCGTCACCTCGATCATCGCCATGGCCATCGCCATCCCCGTCGGGCTCGGCATCGCCATCTTCCTCAGCGAGCTGTGCCCCCATTCGCTGCGCCAGCCGGTCGGCATCGCCATCGAGCTGCTCGCCGGCATCCCCTCGATCATCTACGGCATCTGGGGCCTCTTCATCCTGGCGCCGCTGGTGCAGACCTACGTCGAGCCGGGGATCATCGCCTTCTTCGGTCCGGTGCCTGGGCTCAACATGCTGTTTGCCGGGCCGCCTTACGGCATCGGCGTGTTCACCGCCGGCTTCATCCTGGCCATCATGGTGCTGCCCTTCATATCCTCGGTCTCGCGCGATGTCTTCGCCACGGTGCCGCCGGTCCTGAAGGAATCCGCCTACGGCCTCGGCTTCACCATGCGCGAGGTGGTCGGCAAGGTCGTCATTCCCTACACCCGCGTCGGGATCATCGGCGGCGTCATGCTGGCGCTCGGCCGCGCGCTCGGGGAGACGATGGCGGTGACCTTCGTCATCGGCAACGCGCACCGCATCTCCGCCTCGGTGCTTGCGCCGGGCACCACCATCTCCGCCACCATCGCCAACGAGTTCACCGAGGCGGTCGGGGCGCTCTACACGTCGGCGCTCATCGAGCTCGGCCTGATCCTCTTCGTCATCACCTTCATCGTGCTGGCGATCGCGCGATACCTGCTGATGCGCGTCGAGCGCAAGGGAGCGCGCTGAGCCATGAGCCTCGCCGATTCCGCCCGCTCCGCCGAGGTCAACGGCCTCTATGCCGCCCGCCGCCGTAGGAACGTGGCCTATATCACTCTGTGCTATGCGGCCTCCGCCTTCGGCCTCTTCTGGCTCGCGTGGATCCTCGGCGCGCTGATCCTCAAGGGCCTCCCGGGATTGGTACCCGACACCTTCCTGCAGATGACGCCGCCGCCGGGCTCGGCCGGCGGCCTGCTCAACGCGATCGTCGGCAGCCTGATGATGACCGTCGTCGCGGTCCTCGTCGGCACGCCGATCGGCATGCTCGCCGGCACCTACCTCGCCGAGTACGGCAACCGCTCGACGCTCGCCTTCGTCATCCGCTTCATCAACGACATCCTGCTCAGCGCGCCCTCTATCGTGATCGGCCTGTTCGTCTACGAGATCGTGGTGGCGCCGATGGGCCACTTCTCCGCGCTTGCCGGCGCGCTGGCGCTGGCCATCATCGTCATCCCCGTCGTGGTCCGCACGACGGAGGACATGCTGCGCCTGGTGCCCACCCAATTGCGCGAAGCCTCCGCCGCGCTCGGCCTGCCCAAAAGCCTCGTCATCCAGAAGATCGCCTACAAAGCCGCGCGCGCGGGCCTCACCACCGGCGTCCTGCTCGCCGTGGCGCGGGTCAGCGGCGAGACGGCGCCGCTGCTCTTCACGGCCCTGAACAACCAGTTCTATGCCACCGACTTCAACGCGCCGATGGCAAGCCTGCCGGTGGTCATCTTCCAATTCGCGCTCTCGCCTTACGCCGAATGGCAGCAGTTGGCTTGGACCGGCGCCCTCATCATCACCATGACCGTCCTGTTGCTATCGGTGGTGGCGCGCGTGATTGGATCGAAAGGGCAGAGATCATGACCTCCGGCACCGTCGTCGATGCGCCGACCTCCACCAAGATCGCGGTCAAAGACCTGCGGTTCTTCTACGGCGATAACCTCGCCCTCAAGACGGTCAACCTGTCGATCTACGCCAACACGGTCACGGCGCTGATCGGTCCTTCCGGCTGCGGCAAGTCCACCCTGCTGCGCGTGATGAACCGGATGTACGACCTCTATCCGCGACAGAGGGCGGAGGGCGAAGTGATCCTCGACGGTGAGAACATCCTCGCTCCGGGGCAGGACCTGAACCTGCTGCGCGCCCGCGTCGGCATGGTGTTCCAGAAGCCGACGCCGTTCCCGATGTCGATCTACGAGAACATCGCCTTTGGCATCAAGCTCTACAACAAGGTCTCGAAGTCCGAGCTCGACGGCCGCGTCGAAGCCGCCCTGCGCGGCGCCGCGTTGTGGACCGAGGTCAAGGACAAGCTCTTGGACAGCGGCCTCTCGCTGTCCGGCGGGCAGCAGCAGCGGCTCTGCATCGCGCGCACGGTGGCCATCCAGCCGGAAGTCATCCTCTTCGACGAGCCGTGTTCGGCGCTCGACCCGATCTCCACGGCCAGGGTCGAGGAACTGATCGACGAGCTCGCCGCGCGCTACACGATCTGTATCGTGACCCATAGCATGCAGCAGGCCGCACGCGTGTCGCGCTACACCGCCTTCATGTATCTCGGCGAACTCATCGAGTTCGGCCGCACGCAGACCATGTTCACCGCTCCCGAGAACCGTCAGACGCAGGACTATATCACCGGCCGGTTCGGATAGGTTTGCCGCACAAGGATTGCCGCCATGAGCGACCATATTGTTAGAGCCTACGACAAGGAGCTCGACCTTCTCGGTCGCAAGATCGCGGAAATGGGCGGCATCGCCGAGAAGATGCTGTCGGACGCGATGGACGCGCTGATCGAACTCGACGCCGACCTCGCGCGCAGGACGGTCGCCGTCGACCCCCGCCTCGATCAGCTGCAGCGTGACGTCGAAGAGAACGCGATCATGACCATCGCCCGCCGCCAGCCGATGGCCATCGACCTGCGCGACATCGTGGCGGCGATCCGCATCTCCGCCGACCTCGAGCGCGTCGGCGACCTGGCGAAGAACATCGCCAAGCGCGCGATCATCGTGGCATCCGAAGCGCGGGTGCCGCGCGCCGTGATCGGCCTGAAGTCGATGCACGAGAGCGCGGCCCTCTCGCTGAAGGACGTGCTCGACGCCTATGCCCACCGCGACGCCGACCGCGCCCGGGCGGTGTGGACGCAGGACGCCGAACTCGACGCGCTGGAGGATAGTGTCTTCCGCGATCTTCTCACCTTCATGATGGAGGATCCGCGCAACATCTCGTTCTGCACGCACCTGCTGTTCTGCTCGAAGAACATCGAGCGGATCGGCGACCATTCCACCAACATCGCCGAGACCGTGGTGTATCTCGTCACCGGCGAGACGATGCCGATGGACCGTCCCAAGGGCCGCTCGTTCTCCGTCGACGCGAAGCCGAGCTGAGGACCGGGGATTGACGGATCTCTCCAGCGACACGAAGCCGTCCGCGCGCGGCCTTGCGCCCGCCAGCGCGGCGCCCCGCATCCTCGTGGTGGAGGACGAGGAGACGCTCAGCCTGCTCCTCGCCTACAATCTCGAGTCCGAAGGCTTCGTCGTGGAATGCGTCGAGCGCGGGGACGAGGCGGACCTTCGCCTGATCGAGGCCCCGCCGGACCTCGTCATCTTGGACTGGATGCTGCCCGGCGTGTCGGGCCTGGAGATCTGCCGGCGGATGCGGGCGCGCCAGTCGACCCGTGCGTTGCCGGTCATCATGCTGACGGCGCGCGGCGAGGAGAGCGAGCGGGTGCGCGGCCTCTCGACCGGGGCGGACGACTATATCGTCAAGCCGTTCTCCGTCCCCGAACTGATCGCGCGGGTGCGTGCGCTGCTGCGCCGGGCGAGCCCCGACCGGGTGGCGACGCGTCTATCGGCCGGCGACCTCGAGCTTGACCGCGAAAACTGGCGCGTGCATCGCGGCAACCGTGTCGTCCACCTCGGCCCGACCGAGTTCCGCCTGCTGGAATATCTGATGGCGAAGCCGGGCCGCGTCTTCTCGCGCGCGCAGCTTCTCGACAGCGTCTGGGGCCTGTCGGCGGAAATCGACGAGCGGACCGTCGACGTCCATGTCGGGCGGCTGCGCAAAGCGCTCTCGGCGCATGGCGAGGCCGACCCCATCCGCACGGTGCGCGGCGCCGGCTATGCCTTTGATGAGACCTTCGGCTGAGGGCCGCCGCTCAGGCGATCTTGCGTTCGCGGCGGCGGTCCTGCATCGGCTGGTAGGCCATGCGGCTGTGGAAGACGCAATACGGCCCGTCTCCGGCCGACGCCTTGCCGCCGCAATAGCGAAACTCCGAACTCGTCGGGTCCCCCACCGGCCAGCGGCACATGGATTCGCGCAGGTCCATGATCGTCACGTGCTCGTTTAGCGGCACCACGTCGCCGGACGTACGCTTGGCCAGCGGCATCGCCATGCTCTGCATGGCCAGCGCGACGTTGCCGCGCATCGGCAAGGCGGCCGCACGCTGCGGCGGTACGATCGGGGTGCGCGCGGAAACCGGCAGGCCCAACTCCCGCGCGCGGGCCGGGGCCGCAGCCGCAGCCGCGACAGCCTTGACGCGGCCGGACAGGCCGAGCCGGTGGACCTTGCCAATGACCGCGTTGCGCGTGACGCCGTCCGCCAGTTCCGCCGCGATGCGGCTGGCGCTGAGGCCGTCGAGCCAAAGTTTGCGCAGGAGCTCTATGCGTTCATCGGTCCAGGACATCGCTTTCTCCTAAGCAATGATGGTCACGCGAGGCGGGCCGATCACGGTGGCTTCCGAGCGCCGCGGTCGCGGCACTCTTGGAATCCAACACGCGACGCTGCACCGGGAAACCGGCGTCGTTCAACGCAATACGCTGTCTGAATGCCTGCCGCACGAGATGTCGTAGTCGACAAAGCCTAGGCTACACTAGCGGTTGAATCCCGCGCAAGAGTCGACACACTTCGTTAAATGTTTTCAACAAGTGCTTGCACGAAGGACACGGGCTTTGGGACATCTCTGAATCAGAGCACGAACAAACCGGAATCGCCTTGCATCCTAGCTCGATATGGTGTCGCAAAGCCTCGTGCTGGAAAGCCCTGGCGGTCCGATCGGACCGCTATTTTCGTGCAAAGCCCCTTATTTTCTGCGGCCGCCGAAGCACGCGGACATCGGATTTGACCGGTCGGCGCTAAAACCTTACATTGCCTGCTGGCCTACTGGTGCCGCCCCATCCGGGCGGCACTTTGCATTGGGGCTCCTTGCCAGGGCCTTCCATCTCTTTCTTTGCAGGAGTAGGGCGTGACCTCGTCTTTGCTTCCGACCTACGCACGCTACCCGCTGGCCTTCGCGAGCGGCGAGGGCGTATGGCTGACGACGGTCGAGGGCGAGCGCTACCTCGACCTGGGCGGCGGCATCGCGGTCGCGTCGCTCGGCTATTCGCACCCTCATCTCGTCGAAGCGCTGGTCGATCAGGCGCGCCATCTCTGGCACACCTCGAACCTTTTCCAGATCCCTCAGGCGGAGCGACTGGCGGAACGGCTCGTGGCGGCCAGCTTCGCCGACTACGTCTTCTTCAGCAATTCGGGTGCGGAGGCACTGGAGGGCGCCATCAAGACGGCGCGCAAGTACCACGCGGCCGTCGGCCATCCCGAGCGTTTCCATATCATCACGTTCGACGGGGCGTTCCACGGCCGCACGCTCGCCACGATCGCCGCCGGCGGCAACGCGAAGTATATCGACGGCTTCGGACCCAAGGCGCCAGGCTTCGACAAGGTTCGTTTCGACGACCTCGATGCCGTCAGGGCGGCGATCGGGCCGCAGACGGCGGCGGTCCTCGTCGAGCCAATCCAGGGGGAGGGCGGTATCCGCGTGCCGTCCGCGTCTTTCCTGCCGGGTCTGCGGGCCCTGTGCGACGAGCACGGGCTGCTGCTGATCGCCGACGAGGTCCAGTCCGGCGTCGGCCGCACGGGCAAGCTCTTCGCGTGCGAGTTGAGCGGGGTGGAGCCTGACATCATGGCCATCGCCAAGGGGATCGGCGGCGGCTTTCCGCTCGGCGCCTTCCTGACGACGGCCGAGGCCGGCAAAGGCATGGTGCTCGGCACGCACGGCTCGACCTTCGGCGGCAACCCGCTGGCGACCGCCGTCGGCAACGCCGTGCTCGACGTGGTCCTCGCCCCAGGCTTTATCGACGAGGTCGGCGCCAAGGGACGTTTCATGAAGCAGCAGTTGCAGGTGTTGGCGGACCGCTATCCCGGCATCGTCGCCGACGTTCGCGGCGAGGGGCTGATGCTCGGCCTCAAGCTCCATGTCGCGCCGGCCGACTTCGCGGCCGTCGGGCGCCAGGAGCGCGTCCTTGTGATCCCGGCTGCCGACAACGTGGTGCGGCTGGTGCCCCCGCTCGTCATTTCCGAGGCGGAGATCACCGAAGCCTGCGCGCGTCTTGCCGCGGCTTGCGCGCATTTCGGCGCGGCCGAGGCGCAAAGGGGGGCGGCCGAATGACCCGCACCGTCTTCGCCGAGGCGGACCGCCGGACGCGGCATTTCCTCGACCTTTCGGAGGTGGACGCGGCCGACCTGCGGCACATCATCGATACCGCGGCCACCATCAAGGCAGCGTGGCGTCGCGGCACCCCCGCGCGCGAGAAGCCGCTGGCCGGCAAGGCGCTGGCGCTCGTCTTCGACAAGCCCTCGACGCGCACCCGCGTCTCCTTCGACATCGGCATGCGCCAACTCGGCGGCGAGGTTGTCGTGCTCACCGGGCAGGAGATGCAGCTCGGTCGCGGCGAGACGATCTCCGACACCGCACGCGTCCTCTCGCGGTTCGTCGATGCCATCGTCATCCGCATCCTCGACCACGACGCGATGCTGGAACTGGCGCGTCACGCGAGCGTGCCGGTGATCAACGGGCTGACGAAGCTCTCCCACCCCTGCCAGATCATGGCGGACGTCCTGACCTTCGAGGAGCACAAGGGCCGGATCGAGGGCAGGACGGTGGCTTGGTGCGGCGACGCCAACAACGTGCTGACGAGCTGGATCCACGCGGCGCAGCGGTTCGGGTTCGCGATCAGGGTGGCGACGCCCAAGGAACTGCCGCTCGCGCCCGACGTCGTCGCATGGGCGCGGGCCACCGGCACGGCGCTGACGACCACGGATGACCCCGTGGAGGCCGTCGCGGGGGCGGATTGCGTCGTCTCCGATTGCTGGTTGTCCATGGGCGACGAGGCCGAGACGTACCGCAACGCCCTGCTCAAACCCTATCAGGTGGACACGAAACTGATGGCCGCCGCGGCGCCGGACGCGATCTTCATGCATTGCCTCCCCGCCCACCGCGGCGAGGAGGTCACCGACGCGGTCATCGACGGCCCGCAATCCGTCGTCTTCGACGAGGCCGAGAACCGCCTGCACGCGCAAAAAGGGATTCTGGCATGGTGCCTGGGAGCGTCAGACCGGTGACGGACAGCGCGATCTCGAGCCGGCAGGTGTCCGACCAGGGTTGTGACGACAGCGTCCTCCCGTTTGCGGTGGAGGCGTTGGACGTCCGCGGCCGCGTGGTGCGGCTCGGGCCGGCGGTCGACCACATCCTCACCCGCCACGACTATCCCGCGCCTGTCGCCCGCGTTCTGGGTGAGGCGGCCGCCTTGACCGTGCTGCTCGGCGCTGCGCTCAAGATGGAGGGACGGTTCCAGCTGCAGACCAAGAGCGACGGCGCGGTCGCCATGCTCGTGGTCGACTTCGACGCCCCGGACCGCGTTCGCGCCTTCGCCCGCTACGATGCGGACCAGATCGCGACCGTTCCCGCCGGCGGGGATCTCCTCGGCAAGGGCTATCTCGCCTTCACCATCGACCAGGGCAACGAGATGTCCCGTTACCAGGGCGTCGTTGCGCTGGAAGGGCAGGGGCTGGAAGCGGCCGCGCATCAATATTTCCGCCAGTCCGAGCAGATCCCCACGCTGGTCCGTCTCGCGGTGGCGGAAATCGTGACGGGCGAGGGCGCGAGCTGGCGCGCCGGCGGCCTGACCGTGCAGTTCCTTCCCTCCTCTCCCGAACGCCAGCGCCGGCAGGCCGACCTCGATCCGGGTGACGCGCCCAGCGGCTATGTCGCCGAGGCGCCCGCGCCCGATGACGCCTGGGTCGAGGCCAAGACGCTCGCCGAGACGATCGAGGACCACGAACTCGTCGATCCCACCCTCTCGAGCGAGCGCCTGCTGTTCCGGTTGTTCCACGAGCGCGGGGTGAAAGTGTTTGCGCCGCAGCCGGTCCGCGACGCCTGCCGCTGCTCGCACGAGCGGATCGAGACCATGCTGCGCAACTTCACGGTGCAGGAGCGCCGCGACATGATCGGCGACGACGGCAAGATCGGCGTCACCTGCGAATTCTGCTCGACGCACCGCGAGTTCGACCCCGCGACCTTCGACGAGCCGGCCTGAGGCGTCAGCTCAGCTCCGCCATCAATCGCCGCATGAAGGTGAGGCCCGCCTCGATCTGCGCCACCTCGATGAACTCGTCGGGTGCGTGCGCCTGGTCGATGGAGCCCGGGCCGCAGACGATCGTCGGGATGCCCGCGGTTTGGAACTGGCCGCCTTCCGTGGCGAAGGACACGGTGCCGGTCGCGTTGGAGCGCGTCAGCGTCTTCGCCAACGTTTCCGCTAGGGAACCGGGGTCGGCGGCAAGGCCCGGCACCTCCACGTGCGCCTGCGTCTCGATGCGGGCGTCCGGCGCGGTGCTGGTCAGTTTCGGCCGCACGACGCGGTCGGCATAGGCTTCCAGGTGGGCGAGCGCGCGTTTGCGCGATTGGCCGGGCAGGCCGCGGAATTCCCACGCGAAGGCGCAGCGTCGCGCCATGATGTTGCGGGCCGTGCCGCCGTGGATCTTGCCGACGTGGATCGTCGAACAGGCGGGGTCGAACAGCCCGGAAGGATCGCCCTCCTCGCGAAGCTGGGCCGCGAAGCGGTAGAGTTCGCTGACGAGGTCGCAGGCCGCCTCGATGGCGCTGGCGCCCAGGTCCGGCTTGGAGGAATGCGCCTCCTTTCCATGGACGACGGTCTCGTAGGAGGAGATGCTCTTATGCGCGTCGACGACGACCATCTCCGTCGGCTCGCCGACGATGGTGACGGCCGGGCGGGGGAGGTCCAGGCCGAACCGCGCGATCGCGTCGAGCGAGCCGAGGCAGCCGATCTCCTCGTCGTAACTCAGCAGGAGGTGCACGGGCGTCTTCAAGGCCGCCTTCTGGAATGCGGGCAGCATGGCGAGGCAGATCGCGTCGAACGCCTTCATGTCGCAGGCGCCGCGCCCATAAAGTCGGCTGCCGTCGCGGCGCAGGCGGAACGGGTCACTCGTCCAGTCCTGCCCCTCGACCGGCACGACGTCGGTGTGCCCGGACAACAGGACGCCGCCGTCACCGCCAGGCCCGACGGTCGCGAAGAGGGCCGCCTTGTCGCCGCTCGCGTTCGGCACCCGCGTGAAGGCGATGCCGTGGTCGGCGAGGTAGCCCTCGACCGACTCGATGAGCGGAAGGTTGGTCTTGGAGCTTGTGGTGTCGAAGCCGACCAGACTTTCGAGCAGGTCGAGGCTGGCGGTGAAATCGTCGGACTGGTGCGTCATCGGGCGTGGTCCGCTATCGGGCTGATCGGTCATGGCGCGCCCTCGGTCAATTGAGGACACGCTTGGTGAACGGCGAGTCGAGCGAGAAGGTCGGGACCTCGACGTCGAACGCCGCTCCGGCCTCGTCGACCACCTGGTAGGAGCCGGCCATAATGCCCGACGAGGTGGTGAGCGGGCAGCCCGAGGTGTAGCGGAAGATCTCGCCCGGCTTGAGCACTGGCTGCTCGCCGACGATGCCGGCGCCCTTCACCTCCTCGAGGTGGCCGTTGGCGTCGGTGATCTTCCAATGCCGTCCCGTGACCTGGACCGTCGTGTGGCCCTGGTTGGCGATCTCGACGGTGTAGGCCCAGAAGTAATGGCCCTCCTGCGCATCGGAGCGCTCCGGCACGAACTCTGGCAGCACGGTGATCTCGATGTCGCGGGTGACGCAGCTGTACATGGTCGTTTCGATGGTTGGCCGTGATCCTATTCCGCAGCGAGGCCTTGCACGTCGCGCGCCGCGAGGGCCTGGGCGATGTCCTCGATCAGGTCCTGCGGGTCTTCCAGGCCCAGGGAGAGGCGAAGCATGCCGTCGGTGATCCCCATCCCCGCGCGCGCCTCGGGCGTGAGCCGCTGGTGCGTCGTGGTCGCGGGGTGGGTGATGATGCTCTTGGCGTCGCCGAGGTTGTTGGAAATCTTGACGATCGTGAGGGCGTTGGCAAAGCGGAAAGCGCCGGCCTTGCCGCCGACGACGTCGAAGCTGACGAGCGTGGAGCCGCCCGTCATCTGCCGCTTAACCAGCTCCGCCTGAGGATGGTCCGCGCGGCCGGGATAGATCACGCGGGTAATTCCCGGCTGGTCCGCGAGGAAATCCGCGACGAGTTCCGCGCTCCGGCACTGATGCGCGACGCGCACCGGCAGGCTCTCCAGCGACTTGAGCATGACCCAGGCGTTGAAGGGCGATATGGCGGGGCCGGTCTGCCGCAGGAAATTGTGGAAATGCTCGTCGATGAGCGCCTTGCTGGCCAGGATGATGCCGCCCAGACAGCGGCCGTGACCGTCGACGTGCTTGGTCGTGGAATAGGTGACGACATCGGCGCCGAGCGCGAGCGGGCGTTGCAGCATGGGTGTGGCGAAGACGTTGTCGACCACGAGCGTCGCCCCGCCCTCGTGCGCGATGGCCGCGACCGCCGGGATGTCGTAGACCTCCAGCGCCGGGTTGGTCGGCGACTCCATGAAGCAGACCTTCGTCTCAGGCCGCATGGCCGCACGCCAGGCGGCGAGGTCCGCCCCGTCCACGAGGGTCGTGCCGACGCCGAAGCGGGGTAGCAGATCCTCGATGATGTAGAGGCACGAGCCAAACAGCGCCTTGGCCGCGACGACGTGGTCGCCCGCGCGCACCTGACCCATGACGGAGGCGGTCACCGCGGCCATGCCGCTCGCGGTGGCGCGCGCCGCCTCCGCCCCTTCGAGCAGCGCCATGCGCTCCTCGAACATGGCGACGGTGGGGTTGGAATAGCGCGAGTAGATGAAGCCGGGGTTCGCGCCCTTGAACCGCTGCTCGGCCACTTCCATCGTTTCGTAGACGTAGCCCTGCGTCAGGTAGAGCGCCTCCGACATCTCGCCGAACTGCGAGCGCGTCGTCGCGCCATGGACGAGTTGGGTCGCCGGGCGCAAGCTCCGATCCCTCGATTGTACCATCGTCTCCGTCCTGAATGATCTCTCCGGCGTGGGCCGGCTCTCGCCGCCCGGCCCCCGGTGTGCCATAGGCTATCGCGCGTCGCCTTCTCTTTTACACGGGATGGGCCGGGTTGAAACCTCGGGCTTGCGGACGCTGGCGACGCACGCGGGACGATTGGGGCATGGCACACGAGGGCGACCGACCGCCGGCGGACCGATCCGGGCTGCTGCCGCGCGAGGAGATCGAGGGGTTGATCGCGGCCGGCGTGATTGGCGGCGAGGCTCCTCCCGAGGACAGGCAAGTGCAGCCGGCGAGCCTTGACCTCCGGCTTGGGCGCCAGGCCTACCGCGTGCGCGCCAGCTTCCTCACCGGGCCGGAGCGGACCGTCGCCGACCGGCTGGCGACGCTGACCTCCGACGCGCTCGACCTCACCGGCCCCGGCGCGGTGCTGGAGCGGGGATGCGTGTACGTCGTGCCCCTGCAGGAGGCCTTGCGCCTGCCTGGCTCGATCTCGGCCGCCGCCAACCCCAAGAGCTCGACGGGCCGCCTCGACATCTTCACCCGCCTGATCACCGACCGGAGCGAGGTGTTCGACCAGGTCGCACGCGGATACGAGGGTCCGCTCTACGCCGAGGTCTCGCCGCGCAGCTTCTCGGCACGGGTCCACGTCGGGTCGACCCTCAACCAGATCCGCTTTCGCCGTCACGCCACGTCGTCCGATACGACGACGGGCATCGACGATGACGCCCTGTCGCGCTCGCACGGCGACCATCCGCTCGTCGATGGTGACATCAACCTGCGCGGCGGCCTGATCCTGCGCGTGGCGCTCAGCGCCGCCTCGGTCGGCGCGGTGATCGGCTACCGGGCGCAGAAGCATACCGACCCAATCGACGTCGACCGCATCGGTGCCTATGATCCGCAGGACTATTGGGAGCCGATCCACGCGCGGCCGGACGGACGCCTGATCCTCGACCCGGGCGAGTTCTACATCCTCGCCTCGCACGAGCATCTCTCCATCCCGGCCGACCTCGCGGCCGAAATGGTGCCGATCGATCCCGCCATGGGTGAGTTCCGCGTCCACTATGCCGGCTTCTTCGACCCGGGTTTCGGCGCGCGGTCGGATGGGCAGCCCGGCGCCCGCGCGGTGCTGGAGGTGCGCAGCCACGAAGTCCCCTTCATCCTGGAGGACGGGCAGGTGATCGGTCGCCTCGTCTACGAGAAGATGGCGGCCGCGCCGCGCGTGCTCTACGGGGCCGCGGGCGCCTCGAACTACCAAGGTCAGGGGCTGAAGCTCTCGAAGCATTTCCGGCCCTTCTAGCGGCCGCGGTCAGGGCTCCGCAGCGTCGGCGGCCAGGGTCTCCTTGTTCGCCGTGCTGCGGCGCACCACATAATGGACACCCTACACTGTGCATCTCGATGGCGTCTGAGGTATCGAGCGAGGTTGAGGCTCATGCATGCCGTCCGTCGTCTTTACCGCTCCGACCTCCCCGGTTTTTGCGACCACCTGATCCGGCTCGACCCCGAGACGCGTTACAACCGCTTCGGCCTGCATGCCTCCGACGAGTACCTCCGCAGGTACGCGGCACTGTGTTTCGCGCCCGGCTCGCTCACCTATGGTTTTTTTCAGGACGGGCTGGTCCGCGGCGCGGCGGAACTCCACGTGTTCGCGGCCCACGACGCGCCGCTGCACCGTGACGCCGAAGCGGCTTTCAGCGTCGAGCAGGATTGGCGCCGCCGCAGCATCGGCACGGAGTTGATGCGCCATATCGTGCTTGCCGCGCGCAATCGCAGCATCGGCAAGCTGACGATCTTCTGCATGCGCAGCAACGGGGCCATGCTCCGGCTGGCAAAAAAGTTCGAGGCCGAACTCAAGTTCGAGGTGAGCGACGTGACCGGACGTCTGCAGGCGCGGCCACCCTCGATCGTGTCGCTCTGGAACGAGTTCGCCGAGAACCTGCTCGACCTGGGCAGCGCGTTCGTCGATCATCACGGCCGGATGTGGCACCTGACCGCGCATGTGAGGTAGGTTGGCGTCCGGGTCCGCCCTTCTCTAGCGGTCCCGCCAGCCCATCGTCCAGAAGTCGGTCTCGAGACGGGTCGCTTCCACGAACACGCGCTGCAACTCGTGCTCGCGCTGCGGCGTCGCGTAGCGTTCCGCCAGGTCGTCGATTTGCACGCGGGCCTTGTCGGCCAGCTCGCGGTAGGCGGGGCCCGCATAGTCGGCGATCCACGCGCGATACGGGTTGGTCGCCTCCATGGCGCCGGACCGGGCCGCAAGTCGGCTCGCAATCTCGGCGTAGCCGATGACGCAGGGCGCCAGCGCGACCTTCAGGCTGAGCAGGTCGCCGCGCGAGCCCGCGTCGAGGGCGTAGCGGGTGTAGGCCAGCATCTCCGCCGCGGGGAGCGCCCGTTCGAGGTCATCCTGCGAGAGGCCCCATGCCGCGCACAGTTTAACGTGGAGGCCCATCTCGACCTCCAAGACCGCATGCACCGTCGCTGCGGCCTCGCGCATGTCGGCGAGCCGCGGCGCCTTGTAGATCGCCAGCGCGTAGGCGCGCGCGAACTCGATGAGGAAGAGGTAGTCCTGCACGAGGTAGCGGCGGAAGGCGCGCTCCGGCAGCGTCCCGTCGGCCAGCGCGTCCGTGAACGGGTGGTGCGTGTAAGTCTCCCACTCCGACGCGGCTGCCTGTTTCAGCCGCTCGAAGAAGCTCACGCCGGCACTTCCGTCCCGCCACGGCGGCCCTCGGCCGCTTCAAGGATCATCCGATGCGCGCAATCGACGATGTCCTCGAGCGAGACGGTCTTGGCGAACATCGCCTTGGCGCGCTGGCGGATTTCCTCACGCGTTGGGAGGACCGGCAGGTGCATGCGCCCGATCATATCCGCCGAGCGCTGGTAGGCGGCCGAGCCGGACGCGTCGGCCTGGGCGATGAAGTCGCGTATGGCTGTGACGGTGAAGCTGGCGGCGAGTTGGGCGGCGGAGCGCTCGATGACCTTGGTGCCGAGGCGCTGCTCGTTACGGAGCACGGCCTGGGGCGGCTTCTTCATGTCCCACACCACGCCGCACCAGGAGAGAAGGGTGAGCACGTAGAAGGTGGGGTCCACCTCCCACCAGCGGAAGCCCTGCCGCACGCTACTCTGAAACGCATGGTGATTGTTGTGCCAGCCCTCGCCGAGGGTGACGAGTGCGAGAAGCCAGTTGTTGCGGGAATCGTCGCCCGTCACGTAGCGCTTGCGTCCCACCACGTGCGCTAGCGAGTTGATGCAGAAGGTCGCGTGGTACAGCAGCACCGTGCTCCAGAGGAAACCGACGACGAGGCCGGACCAGCCGCCGACCAGGAAAGCGGCGACGGCGAGGACGACGGAGGGCGCCTGCTCGAAACGGTGCAGCCAGACAAGTTCGGGATAGCGGGTCAGGTCGGGCACCTTCGTCAGGTCCGCCGTATCGTTTTGCCGGGCGAAGATCCAACCGACGTGCGAGTAGAAAAAGCCGCGCTGGCGCGGAGAGTGGACGTCGTTCTCCGTGTCGGAGTGCAGGTGGTGCTGCCGATGCTTGGCGGCCCACCACAGCACGCTCTTTTGCGTCGTGCTCTGCGCGAGGCATGCCAGGATGAACTGAAACGTCCGGCCCGTGGAAAACGAGCGGTGCGAGAAATAGCGGTGGTAGGCCGCCCCGATGGCGAAGATGCGCAGCAGGTAGAGCGCCAGGCATATCCACAATGCCGTTGCGCTCACGCCGGTCCAGATCGCGGCGAAACAGGCGATGTGGACCAGGACGAAGGGGATTGAGGAGGGATAGAGGATGTCGTCGTGATGGTCGTCGGCAGGCGATAGATCGGTCACGGACAGGCCTTGTTGTTCTCGGGATGGCGGCGCGGCGGCGTCAAGAACCGGCGTGATATCCCTTCACCACGCGATGGATCTAAAGCGCAATTGGGACGACGCAAAGGCTGACGTTGCTTCTCGGGCGAAGAGCGGCTTCTCCCACGAAAATACCTCAAAACCCTCTGGGCATACCGTGCCGAGGACTGGGTCATTTGCGCCGACCGCCGCCGATCAGAGGGTGACGCCTTGGTAAAGCTCACGAGATCGACGGGGTCAGAGAAGGCGGACCGCAGGGGTCGCAGGAACCAGTACATCCGTGGCATCCATTCGCCTTCGTCAAAGATAGCCTGAAACCACGATTTTGCAAGAGGCGCTTGATGCGACGTGCCGGACGCAGTGGCGGCAGACCTCGCGAGCCGGCCGCGCAACTCAGCGGGCGTAGGCCCTTCCGCGCCACGAGGTGGGACGGCGCGCGAGCCCCCGCGCCAGGGCGACCCATTGGATGGCGAGGAGCGCCATCACGCCGAACGGGTGCAGGACGACGCCGGAGAGCGGCTCGCGAAAGCGCAGGGCCTGGAGCAGGCGCGCCGCCAGCGGCATCGCGCCGACGAGCGCCGCCACCGCGGCGGTGCCGCCGTCGCCCTGCAGCACGGCTTGCACCAGGATGACCCATGGCAGGACGTGGCCGACGAGCAGGAGGAGCGACCAGAAGGGCAGGGCGGTCGGCTGCGCCATCCCCTCGGTGGCGTTCTTCAGCAGGCCGGCGACGACCGTCGGCCCGTCGTGGTACATGCGGCAGCGCGCGAGCGCCGTCGCATCGACGAGGTTCGTCCGCAGACCGGCGGCGCGGAACGCGCGCGGCAGCTTGAGCCCGTCGTGGCGGCTCTCGCGGATCGCGGCATGGCCGCCGGCCCGCGCGTAGGCGGCGGCGCGCACGGCAATCAATTGGCCGCAGGCGGCGCCGAGCGAGGGATCGGGACGCAACCGCATCAACGGGACGGGCAGGTAGCCAAGGATCAGCATGTTGATCATCGGGATCAGCAGGCGCTCCGGCCAGGTGACCATAACCTGGCGCGGGACACCGCTGACGAGGTCGTCCGCGCCAAGGGCCGATGCCAGCCGCGCGACGCCTTCGGGCGCGAGCCGCACGTCGGCGTCGACGAAGACGAGGATCGAGCAGCCCGTCAGGCCGGAAAGGACGTGGCAGGCGTGTTGCTTGCCGTTCCAGCCCGGCGGCAGCGGCGGCGCCGTCGCGAGACGCAGGCGCGGATCGGTTTGCGCCAGCGCGCGCACGATGCTCGCGGTGCGGTCGCGTGACCCATCGTCCAGCACGACGACCTCCACCTCCGCCCCGATGGAGGCGAGCGCCGCCTCGACGCAACCGGCGATCGCCCCTTCCTCGTCGCGCGCGGGGATCAGGATCGCCACCCGCGGCAGCCCGGCCGCAAGCGTCGGCGTGCGGAGCGCGCGAAGGTTGACCATGGTCATCAGCAGGGGCAGGGCGCCGAGGGCGGCTGCGGCGGCGAGCAGCAGCGTCATGGATCGCGACCGTGCGCGGCCTGGAACGTGCCGCCCGTGAGCGTCGCGCGCGCCCGGCGCCAGAGATCGTAGATTCCGCCGACACCGACCCGGCCGGTCACCAGCATGTGGAAGGCGCTGGGATTGCGGCCGACCACATCGGCGGCGAGCGCGTCCATCGTCGCCTCCAGAGCGGCGGACAGCCGCCCGCGCGTCTCCTCGCGGCTGAGGCCCGCGAACGTGGCGGCGGGGATGCCAGCCCCGAAACGCAGGAAGACCTCGGGTTGGCGTTCGTCCCAAAAGGCGTAATCGAGCGCGAGCGGCACGAAGGTGGCGGCGGTGTCGAGCGTGGCCACGTGGGCGACGCCCGCGGCGAGCTGCAGGGGCCGCACGCGGCTGTCGACGAAGCGTCCCTGCGCCGTGACGAGGAGGATGTCGGCCGGCTTGGCGAGAACCCGCGCGGCGGCCGCCAGAAAGAGGGCGGAACCCTCGCGCGTCCCCGGATCGATGCCGAAAGCACCGATGCGACGCATGAAGCCGTAGCGCTCCACCATCGCCTTCTCCATAGGCGCGAAGATCCGCCGCCCCCTGAAGACGGTCGCGCTGAGCCAGATATAGACCACAGCGTCCCACCACGAGGGATGGTTGGAATAAAGGACGATACGCGGCAGGTCGTGAGGCGGCGGCGGACCACCTTTAGACAGACGAACCGCCCGGAAGTCGCGCTTGAGCGCGCGCGTGAAGATAAAGGCGAAGAAGGCGAACAGGGGTGGCGAGTACCGACCCAACAAGGCGTCCGCGGCGGCCTCCCGCCGCGAACGCCCCGCTTCAGCCTTCATGCCGTGGCCGCGGCCGAGGCCACGACGCCAAGCGCCGCCCCGCTGTGGTCCCGGTCGAGCGTGTCGGCCGCGATCCACCCCGACATCATCACCATGGGCATGCCCGGGCCAGGGTGCGCCGCACCGCCCGCGAGATAGAGGCCCTTGACCTCCCGCGAGCGGTTGCCCGGCTTGAAGGCGCCGGTGAAGCGCCCGTGCGAGGCGAGCCCGTAGATGGCACCGTTCAGCACCTTGTAGCGGGCATGGATATCGTCGGGCGTCAGGTGCCGTTCGAACACGATGCGGTCTTCGATATCGGTCAGACCCGCGGTGCGCTTCAGCTTGTCGAGAATCACCTGCCGGTAGGCGGGCAGCATGGCGCGCCAATCGTGGTGCGGCCGGAGGTAGGGCGTGTGGACGAGCACGTAGAGCGCCTCGCCGCCTTCCGGCGCCACGGACGGGTCGGTGGACGAGGGCGCGGCGATATAGGCGGTCGGGTCCGGCGCCGGCTCACCCTTCTTGTAGATGAAATCGAACTCTTCCTCGGGATCGCGGGAGAAGACGAAATCGTGGTGCTGAAGGTGTTCGTAGCGCTTGTTCAAGCCGAGGTAGAGGACGACGCCGGAGCAGGCGGGCTCGATGTTGCGCTTCGTGTATTTCGCGCCCGCCTTCCCGCCGACGAGTTCACGGTAGGTCCGCACCGAATCCATGTTGGAGATCACGGCGTCGTAGCGCGTGGTGAGGCTGCCGGTGCGGACGCCCTCGACGCGACCGTCGCGGATCGTCAGGCCATCCACCTCGGACCCCGGGTGGATGGCCACGCCAAGCTCGCCCGCGAGCTTGGCCAGCGCTTCCACGACGGCGCGGGTGCCGCCCATCGGGTACCACACGCCGTCCGCCGTCTGCATGTGGGCGATCGCGCAGAGCACGGCCGGCGCACCATAGGGCGACGACCCGACATACTGCACGAAATGGTCGAGCATCTGCGCCAACCGCGCGTCCTTGACGTGCGAGCGGATGGTGCCGGCGACTGTCGAACCCATGCGCAGCGAGAGCACGTCGCGCAGCGTCGCCGGGTTGAAGTTCGCCTTGACGTCGATCGTGTCGAAGAGGTCCTCGACCGCCTTCCAGAAGAAGAACTTCTCCGACACGTCGTGGAGCTGCGACGACACGGCCTGAAACCGCTTGTAGCCCGCGCCCACGTCGGTGCGGCCGGTAAAGCGGTCCATGTCGCTCGCCATGGCGGCGACGTCCGCCTGCAAATCAATCCGGGCGCCGTCGTCGAAGAAGCAGCGCCATTGGGGGTCGAGGCGGCGCAGGTCGAGATAGTCGGCCATGTCGCGCCCGGCTTCCGCGAAGATGCGCTCCAGCACGCGCGGCACCGTGAGGATCGTCGGCCCCATGTCGAAGCGGAAGCCGTTCTCGTTGAGCACCGCCGCCTTGCCGCCGATCCAGTCGTTCTTGTCGTAGAGGGTGACCGCGTGGCCCCGCGCCGCCGACACGCAGGCGGCGGCCAGGCCGCCGAGGCCGCTGCCGACCACGGCGACGTCGAGCCCTCGTCCGCCGGCGCGGGTCATGCGTGCACCTCTTCCAACAGCGAGCCCGCCTTGTCCGTCGGCACGGAGCCGATGCCCAGGTCTTCCAGCACCAGGTCCGTGGAGATGCGGGCGCCTTCGTAGATGACGGGGAGCCCCGAGCCGGGATGCGTGCCGCCGCCCACCAGGTAGACTCCGTCCAACTCGCTGAAACGATTGCGCGGCCGGAAGCAGAGCATCTGGTCGAGGCCGTGGCTGAGGTTGAAGGTCGAACCGAAGCGCAGGCCCATGTCGTCCTGCCAATTCTTCGGTGTCATCACCCGGCTCACCCGGATTCGCTTGCGCAGGTCCGTGAGGCCGTAGCCCTCCAGCCTATCGAGGACAAGCTCGCGGTAGGCCTCGACCGCCTGCGGATCGTGGCCTTCCGCAGCGAGGTTGCCGACGGGTACCAGGACGTAGAGGGAGGATTGCTCGGCCGACCCGAAGGCCGGATCGGTCGCCGAGGCGTTCTGCACGTAGAGCGAGGGCTCGCGCGGCATCCGCCCGGCCTCGATGTCGAGAATGTTGCCGCGGTAATCCTTCGACAGGAAGATCGTGTGGTGGTCGAGCTCGTAGCGCCCCTCGATGCCCAGGTAGAGCATGAATGTGGAGCAGGAATATTTCGCCTTCTCGATCTTGGCGTCGGGCCAGTGCTTGCGCAGGGCGTTGGGGATGAGTTTGGGGATCGTGCCGGCGAAATCGGCGTTGACCACCACGGCGTCCGCGCTCTGCAGGCCATCGCGGCTGCGCACGCCGACCGCGCGACGCCCCTCGAAGACGATCTCCTCGACGGGGGTTCCCAGCTTGAACGTCACGCCAAGGTCGCGCGCAGCTTTCGCCATGGCGGTCGATACGGCGCCGCACCCACCAATCGGGTGCCAAACGCCGAACTCGTATTCCAGCAGGGATAGAATGGTGAAGAGGCTCGGGCAGTTGAACGGCGACATGCCGAGGTATTTCGTCTGGAAGGAGAAGGCGAGGCGCACGCGCGGGTCGCGGAAATGGCGGGCCAGGTCGTCATCGACCGTCTTGAGCGGCGACAGCCAGCGCAACGCCTTCAGCAACGATGGGCTGGCGAGGTCGCGCAGGCCGTTGAACGGGCGCTCCAGCACCGGCTTGAAGGCGGCCAGCTTGCGGCGCCCGCGCTCGAGAAAGGCGCGCAATTGCTTGGCATCGACCGGATCGAGCTTGGCGATCTCCTGCTCCAGGCGATCGAGGTCGTAGGTGGCGCAGACTTCCGGACCGCCCTCGAACACGAGCCGGTACTGCGGGTCCACGCGCCTGAGATCGATGTAGGCGTCGAAGTCGAGGCTGCAGCGGGCAAAGACGTGGCGAAGGACCTCGGGATAGAGAAAGAAGGTCGCCCCCACGTCGAAGCGGAAGCCGTCCTGCTCGATCACCCGCGTGCGGCCGCCGACGGCGGCTTCCTTTTCGTAGACGGTGACCTCAAGGCCGGCCGCCGCGAGCATCATGGCGGACGCCAGGCCTCCCGGGCCGGCACCGACGACGACGGCGCGCCTGGCCCCCTGAGACTTCGACCTGACTGTCATATTCATCGTTCGACCTGTTCTGTCGCGGCTCGCATTCCCAACACGAGGCCGGTAGTGGAGCGGCAGCGCTAGCAGACTAAGCGTCCAAGCTTGAGGTTCACAGTGCCGAGCCTCGCGCCATAAGATCGCACATGAGCGTCCGCATCAGTTTGTCATCAAAGGCTTATCCCGCGCCTCGCCCGCGCGGTATCGCCGGTGGAAGCGAGCAACGCACCTCCCATCCCAGACCTGCGCGCGCCGCACGCACCTGTCCACACTTATCGATTGATGAGCGGCTGGCGGAATGCAACTGCTGCCGGCTGTGCGAGCGAGTGAAGGGTTCATGCGATCACATCTAGAGCTTCGCTCGCGTAAAGCCACGGGCGACGTTGGGTGCCATAAGAGGCAGCGGGCCGAGATTGGGAGCAGCGCATGGACCAGGCGGTAACCTTCTCCGACGCCATGCGGGCCGTGCTCGACGAGCAGCGCAGCCGCTTCCGCGAGGAGGCTCCCGCGTCCCTGGCGTTGCGCCGCGACCGCTTGAAGCGCCTGCTGGCCATGACCAGGGCCGCGCAAGACCGGATCGTCGCCGCCGTGCGTGCCGACTACGCAGACATGCGCTCGTCGCGGGAGGTAACGATCATGGACCTCGTGCCGAGCGTCTCCGGGCTCAAGCACGCGTTGAACCGCCTGCCGGGCTGGATGCGCCCCGAGCGGCGGCGGCCCAACTTCCCGTTCGGGCTGATGGGAGCCAAGGCGCGCGTGGTGCACAGCCCGAAGGGAACGGTGGGGATCGTCTCGCCCTGGAACGTGCCCTACGGCCTGGCGATCGCCCCCGCGACGGGCGCGTTCGCGGCCGGCAACCGGATCATGCTGAAGCCTTCGGAACTGGCGCCGGCCACCGCCGACCTCCTGAAGCAATTGGCCGAAGCGTATTTCGACCGCAGCGAGCTGGCGGTCTTCACCGGCGGTCCCGACGTGGCGGCCGCTTTCACGCGCCTGGCGTTCGACCACCTCGTCTTCACCGGCTCCACGGCGACCGGCCGCCGGGTGATGGCCGCGGCGGCCGAGAACCTCGTGCCGGTGACGCTCGAGCTCGGCGGCAAGTCGCCGGCCCTCATCGGCGCCTCTGCCGACCCGGCCAAGGTTTTGGCTTCGCTCGTCCTGGGCAAGATGCTCAACGGCGGCCAGGTGTGCATTGCGCCCGACTACGTCCTCGTCCCGCGCGGCCGCGAGGACAGCTTCGTGGCTGCCGCCGCCGCGAAAGCGAACGAACTCTTTCCCACGCTGCCCGGCAACGCCGATTACGGCGCGATCATCGATGACACCAAGCATGCGCGGCTGAAGGCGCTCGTGGCCGATGCGGTCGCCAAGGGCGCGCGCGTGACGCTCGCCGGCGAGGCGGGCGCGACGCGGCGCATGCCTCTCCACCTGCTGCAAGGCGTCGACGACACGATGGGAGTGATGCAGGAGGAAATCTTCGGCCCCATCCTTCCGGTGATCGGCTACGCGAGCTTCGAAGAGGCGCTCGCCTTCCTCAACGCGCGTGCCGCCCCGCTCGCGCTCTACTATTTCGGCAGCGACGCCGGTGAAAAGGCCGCAGTCGTCGCGCGCACGCGCAGCGGCGGGGTGACGATCAACGACACGCACCACCACCAGCTCCAGGACGACCTGCCCTTCGGCGGGGTCGGATCCTCCGGCATGGGGCGCTACCACGGGCGCGACGGTTTCCTCGAGTTCAGCCACGCCCGCGCGATCTACGAGCAGACGACGATCGACATCATGGGGCGGATCGGCTTCAAGCCCCCGTATGGCGCGGTGTTCGACCGTTTCCTACGCTCGCGCATGCGCTGATCGCGACAGGTCAGGCGGTCGAGCGCAGGTCGGGGTCGCCCCGGCCTCCCATCTTGCCGATGACGACAGAGGCGGCCCAGATCACCGCGAACACGAGCACGACACCCGCGCCGATGAGCGGCGAACTCTCGTTCAAGGATCCCACGGCCTCCCAGAACGGGCCGGCGAGGGCCATGCGCTCGCGGAGCAGACCGAGGACCTCCAGGCTGCCGATGCCGAGCGCCGCCAGGACGGAGATCAGCGTGATCACCATGTTGTAGCGGAGCTTGCGCGCCGGCGTCACGGTCGCCCATCGGTAGGCGCCGAGCATCATCACGCCGTCGGTCGTATCGACCAGCGCCATGCCGGCGGCAAACAGCACGGGGAAGACCAGGACGGCGAGGAACGACATGCCCTTGGCGGCCTGGGCCGCGGAGATGCCGAACGTGGCGATCTCGGTCGCCGTGTCGAACCCGAGGCCGAAGAGGAAGCCAAGCAGCACCATGTGGTGGCTGCGCGTGACCAGCTTGAACAGTGGGCGAAACAGGCGCGCGAGCCAGCCGCGGTTGTCGAGCAGCCGCTCGAGTTCCTGCTCGTCGCAGCGAAGGCCTTGCGTCGTCTGGCGGTAGGCGCGGACGATGCCGAGGAAGAGAACGAAATTCATGGCCGCGATGGCGAAGAGGACGAGCGCGGAGACGCCGGTGCCGACGAGGCCGCCGATGTCCCGCAAGGCCTGGAAGCGGTCGGCCGCGCCCGCCAGCAGGGCGATGGCGGCGGTACCCAGGATAACCAGGGCGGAATGGCCGATCGAGAAGAAGAAGCCGACCGCGACGGGCGTCTGCCGTTCGCCGATGAGTTTGCGGGTGACGTTATCGATCGCCGCGATATGGTCGGCATCGACGGCGTGCCGCAGGCCCAGCCCGTAGACGAGAAGCGCGATGCCGAGCAGGTCCGCCCGGTCGCCGAAACAGGCCAGCGCCCACAGCCAGCCTCCGACGTTGAGGACGGCGAGGACCGTGTAGACGGCGATGAGCCTGCCGCGAACTCCGCGCGCTGCGGCGTCGCGCCCGATGCGTTTCAGGGTAGAATGCAAATCGAAGTCCTCACGCGATCGTCGCACCATGGCGAGGGAGGCGCGATCCTGCAAGCGCCGATCCCTGGTCGCAGGGCACGAGCGGAGGGCGCCGGTCGCCGCGCCACTTCGGCTCGATCGCGCGATCCCACGCAATGGGTAAAAAAAAGCCCCCGTCGATAGACAGGGGCTTCTCGGCATTCGTGCGGGGGGCGATTACTCGGCCGCGGCGCGCGCCTGATGGTGGTGCTGGTGGGCGCCGGCGATCGACGCCATCGCGACCTGGACGCCCCCCTTGTTGTGCTTGACGCCGGCGAGTTCCAAGCTCATCTCGACGCCCGCAAGGGCACCCATGATGGTGAGGTCGTTGGAATCGCCGAGATGGCCGATGCGGAAGACCTTATCGGCCACCTTGCTGAGGCCCGCGCCCAGCGACATGTCGAACGTGTCGAGCACGAGTTCGCGGAACTTGTCGGCGCCCTTGCCGTCCGGCATGAGGATGGCGGTCATGACAGGCGACACGAAGCGCTCGTCGCGGCACAAGTTCTCCAGGCCCCAGTGCTTGACGCAGGCCCGGGTCGCGGCACCCCAGCGTTTGTGGCGGGCGAAGATGTTCTCCAGGCCTTCCTCGTGCATCAGGTCGACGGCGACGTCCAGCCCGTAGAGGATCTGGGTGGCAGGGGTGTAGGGGAAGAAGCCCTGCTTGTTGGTGGCGAGCATGTCGTCCCACGCCCAATAGCCCTTGGGCTGCGTGGCCGTCTCGGACGCCTTGAGGGCCTTGGCGCTCACCGCGTTGAAGGCGAGGCCGGGCGGCAGCATCAGACCCTTCTGCGAACCGGCGACCGTCACGTCGATGCCCCACTCGTCGTGGCGCAGGTCGGCCGAGCCGAGGCCGGACACGCTGTCCACGAACAGGAGGGCAGGGTGGTTGCAGCTGTCGATCACCTTGCGGATGGCCGCGACGTCCGTCAGCAGGCCGCCCGAGGTCTCGTGGTGGACGACGCAGACCGCCTTGATCTTGTGGCCCTTGTCCTCGCGCAGCTTCTCTTCGATCTTCGCCGGCTCGACGCCCGTGCGCCAGTCGGAAGGGATGAAGTCGACCTCGAGGCCGAGCCGCAGCGCCATCTTGTTCCACAAGGTGGCGAACTGGCCGGTCTCGTACATCAGGACCTTATCGCCGGGGTTCAAGGTGTTGACGAGGGCCGCCTCCCACGCGCCGGTGCCGGACGCGGGGAAGATGACGACGTGTCCCTTGGTCTTGAAGACCGTCTTCGTCTTCTCGAGGACGCGCAGGGCGAGCTGCTGGAATTTCGGACCGCGATGGTCGATAACCTGGTTGTCCATCGCGCGCAGGACGCGGTCTGGAATGGGCGTCGGGCCCGGTATCTGCAAAAAATGACGTCCGGACTTGCGCGGCGCGTTGCTGCTCATGATGAACTCCCTTTCCTCCCCTTAAGGATGGTGCTCCGGGCGGATCAATCCACGACATCCGAAACCTTCGGGCGGTGTAGGATGGATGCGCCGGTCGATCAATCTTAATTTCTTTTGGCGAAGACGCACGGTTTTTATGGTCGGAGTGATCGAAAGAAGGCCTCGTCAGTTGCCCCGCCGAGAGCCGATCTTCGTTTGGTGGTCGTGCGCTCTACATGAGGCGCGGAGGTTCACACCAGGCACGGAGGTCCCCTTGGCACGATCGCGAACCCGGCTTCCTTCCAGGGGCAGACTGCTCCGCCGGGCGGCGGCGAGCGCCCTCGTTCCGCTCGGCCTCCTCGGCGGCTACCTCGCCGGCCGGTTCCTGCGCGGCGCGGCCGTGTCGCCGCTGCCGCCGGCGCTGCAGGGTACGGCCGACGTCCTCGCGCTGCCGTTCGGCAGGCTCTCCTACTATAGGGCGTCGTCGGTGGAGGCCGCGCCCCTGCTGTTGATCCACAGCATCAACGCGGCCGCCAGCGCGTACGAGATGAAGCCGCTGTTCGACCATTACCGCCGCACGCGCACCGTCTACGCGGTCGACCTGCCGGGCTTCGGCCTTTCGGATCGGCCGGACAGGATCTACACGCCGCGGTTGATGACCGACGCGATCCTGGCGCTGATCGAGGAGATCCGCCGTAAGCACGGGCCCTTCCCGATCGACGCGATCGCGTTGTCGACAGCGTCCGAGTTCCTGGCGCGCGCTGCCGCCGAGCGGCCGACCTTGTTCCGGACGCTCGCCCTCCTCAGCCCGACGGGCTTCGCGACCACCCGGCACGGCGGTCGGGGTCTGACCGGTTCGCCGCAGGGCCGCGCCGCCCTGCGCGACGTCCTCTCCTTCCCGCTCTGGTCGCGCAGCCTGTTCCGCGTGCTCGTCAGCCGGCCCAGCCTGCGCTTCTTCCTGGCGAAAGCCTGGGGCTCGGCAGACATCGACCACGGCCTGCTGTCTTACGACTACCGCAGCGCGCACCAGCCGGGCGCCGAACACGCGCCTTTCTCCTTCATCGCCGGATTCCTGTTCAGCGACGATTCCATGAGCCTCTACGAGGCGCTGCCCATGCCCGTGCTGATGGGACACGGCACGCGCGGCGGCTTTACCGATTACCGCCGCAAGAGCGAGGTGGAGGGGCGACCGAACTGGAGCGTCCACGTCTTCGATGCCGGCGCCATGATCCATTTCGAGCAATTGCCGGCTTTCCTCGAAGCCTACGGTGCTTTTCTCGATCGGGTCGGGTAAGGAGCGTGCCGAGCCGCGCCGAACCGGTGGCCCGACAGGTTGGACATCAAGCGTGGACGCGCCCGACACCATCTCTCCCGACATTCGCCCTCCCGACATTCGCTCTCCCGGTACTCGCCCTCTCACTTTGGGGCCGGCCGAGCCGCCGCGCTTTGCCGCCCTGCTGCGCGAGCGGACGCAAACGGTGCACCGCGAGGCCGAGCGCTCGGGCTTCGTCGCCGACCTCCTGAGCGGGCGCGCGACGCGCCTCGGCTACGCCGCCTACCTCGGCAACCTCCTCCCCGTCTACGAGGCCTTGGAACGTCGGCTCGGGGCCGCGGCCGCCGATCCGGCACTGCAGGCCTTCGCCGACCCGCGGCTCGCGCGCGCCTGTGCCCTGCGCCGCGACCTGCAAGCGCTGGGCGCCGCAGATTTCGGAAGCGCCGTCGTCCGGCCCGAAGCGCGCGCCTACGCGGCTGCGATCGAGGCGCCGGCTTCCGGCCCGACGCTGATGGGTCACGCCTATGCCCGCTACCTCGGCGATCTCAGCGGCGGACAGATCCTCAAGCCGCTGCTGGCGCGCACCCTGGGCCTCGCGCCCGAGCAACTTCAGACTTACGATTTTCCGGGCCTTGACGTCATGTCGGGCAAGGCGGCGCTGCGCGCCGCGCTCGATCGGATCGAACCGGCCTCGCCCGATGCGGAGGCCGTCATCGCTGCGGCGACTGCGGCTTTCCGGCACACCATTGCGCTGGCTTGTGCCCTCTCGACGGCCGCAACCGCCGGCCCGTGAGATCATTACGAGCGGCGCCTTGACCTCTGCAACGGGGCCGGCCTTTGTAGCACGACCACCGGAGATATCGCCGCTCGGCACGAAGCGGCCGAGTCGCCGGTGTGGCGCGGGAGGACGACGGATGAAGGGTTACAGCGCGGCGCTGATGGCTGCGGGTATGGTGCTGGCCGTGGGTGGCGCGGCCTACGCCCAGGACGCCGCGAAGGGCAAGTCCACGTTCAACCAGTGCATGGCTTGCCATCGGATCGGGCCGGACGCGAAAGCGCTCGTGGGACCGCCCTTGACGGACGTGGTCGGCCGCAAGGCGGCCTCCTATGCGGGTTTCGCCTATTCGACCCTGCTCAAGGATGCCGGCGAGGCGGGTCTCGTCTGGACCAATGCGGAGATCCAGAGCTACCTCGTCAATCCGTCGAGCTACCTCAAAAAGTATCTGACCGATCACGGCAAGGCCGACAAGGCGACCGGTTCCAGCAAGATGGTCTACATGTTGGCCAACGAGGACCAACGGAAGAACGTGCTCGCCTATATCGAGACCTTCTCCACGAAGAAGTAGCCGATCGCACATCGACGAGCGAGGACGGGTGCGCCCGTCCTCGCTGCGCGAGAGTCTCGTCGACGGCCATGCGGCTCCCGCTCGTTTCCTGCCATTCGCTTCCTTCTGTTTTCCTCTCGTCCGTGCTAGTCCAACGCGGTAGCGTGACGGGTGGGGGAGCTGGTTTCGCGGGCTTGCTCCATCGGGCGTAGCCAAGGGCGAGCGATGTCAAACCCCGACGAAGCCGGCGACGTGGCGCTGCGCCTCCAGGCGGAACGGCGTCTGTGCCGATCGGCCGCGTTCCTCGACGAAGCGCAGCACGATCTCGTCGAGCCGCATCTGGCAGAGGCGGCGCTGCGCGGCAGCGAAGAGAGGCTCAGGTTCGTCCTCTCGGCGGCTCGTCTCAGCTCGTGGGACCTCGACCTCGCGTCCGACCAGATCTCCATGTCGGTCGATTGCCGCGCCCTGTTCGCTTTGCGGCCGGACGGACTTGTGAGCCGGCACGACCTGCTTGCCGCGTTTCACCCGGACGACCGCTCCCTGTTCTACGCCGCCGCGTCCGCCGCGCTTGAGACGGACACCGGGCTGGCGGGCGAGTACCGCATCCTTCACGCGTCCGGCGACCTGCGCTGGGTCGACATCCGCGGCCGGATGTTCCGCGACGACGGTGGGAGGCGGCAAAGCCTCGCCGGCGTCGTGCTCGACATCACCGAGCGCAAGCGGGCCGAGGCGGTCGTCGTCGATCAGGAGGAGCGCTACCGCGCGATCACCAACTCCATCGACCAGATGATCTGGTCGACGCGGGCCGACGGGTCGCACGACTACTACAACCAACGTTGGTACGACTACACCGGGGTGCGCGTCGGGACGCTTGGCGAGGCCGGCTGGTTCGACCTCTTCCACCCCCACGATCGCGACCGTGCCTGGAGCGCCTGGCGGGATTGCCTGCGCACCGGCGAGCCCTACCGTCTGGAATACCGCTTGCGGCACCGCAGCGGCGTGTTTCGCTGGGTGCTGGCGCGGGCGCAGCCCATGCGCGACGAGTGCGGCGCCATCACCCGCTGGTATGGCACCTGCACCGATATCCATGACCTGCGGACGTCCGGCGAGCGTATCCGCGAATTGGAGGAGCGCTACCGCCTCGCCGCCAAGGCGACGAGCGACGCCATCTGGGAATGGAACCTCGGCAGCGGCGTGCTCGATTGGAACCCTGCGTTGCAGGATGTCTTCGGTCATGCCGTGCTGGCGACGGACCGGTCGTGGTGGACCGCCCAGATCCACCCCGACGACCGCGAGCGCGTCGGGGCAAGCCTCGCCGCCGCCGTGGCGAACCGGGCGACGCGGTGGGCGGAGGACTATCGCTTCCGCCGCGCCGACGGTTCCTATGCCGAGGTGTTCGATCGGGGCTTCGTCGCCCGCGACGACGAGGGGCGCGCGCTGCGCATGATCGGCGCAATGCAGGATCTCACGGAGCGACGCCACGCCGAAGCCGCGCTTCGCCGCCTGAACGAGACCCTGGAAGAGCGCGTCGTGGAGCGCACGGAGGAACTTGCCGCCAGCAACCGCCAGCTCGTGGCCCAGATCGAGGAGCGCGAGCTTGTCTCCGGCACCCTGCGGCAGATGCAGCGCCTCGAAGCCATCGGTCAATTGACCAGCGGCGTCGCGCACGACTTCAACAATCTGCTGACGGTCATCATGGGCAACCTCAGCTTCATCCAGCGCGGCGTGGTCGGCACGCCGATGGAGGGGAAGCTGCTGCGCCGCTTGGCCCTCATGGAGAACGCGGCGGAGCGGGGCGCGAAGCTGACGGCCTCGCTCCTCGCCTTCTCGCGGCGGCAGCGGCTGGAGCCCAAGCCGACCGACCTCAACCGGTCGGTGGGAAACCTCGGCGACCTCCTGCAGAGCACGATGGGCGGCGCGGTCAGCATCGAGACCCGCCTGTGCGACGATCTCTGGACGGCGCTGGTCGATCCCACGCAGATCGAACTCGTCATCCTCAACCTCGCGATCAACGCGCGCGACGCTCTTCAGGTCGGCGGCAGCGTCGCCGTCGAGACCACCAACGTGATCCTGCGCGAGCCGCCGCGGCGGCCCGAGGAGCCGGAGCCCGGCGCCTATGTGGCGGTCGCCGTGCGCGACCGCGGCTGTGGGATGAGCGAGGAGGTCCGCACCAAGGCCTTCGAGCCGTTCTTCACCACGAAGGAGGTCGGCAAAGGCACGGGCCTTGGCCTCAGCCAGGTGCTCGGCTTCGCCAAGCAGTCGGGCGGTGGCGTGCGGATCGACACCGCGCCGGGAGAGGGCACGACCGTATGGGTGTTCCTGCCACGCGCCGAGCGGGAGGCGCCGCTCGAACATCTGGCGGCCGGGTACGACCGCGGCGCGGTGAACCTCGCCGGCGTCACTATCCTTCTCGTCGACGACGACGAAGACGTCCGCGAGGTCACCGCGGCCATGCTCCGCGAGGCCGGGTACGCGGTGCTGGAGGCGGGTAGCGGCGGGGCAGGGCTCGAGGCGCTGGACCGCCAGCCGGTGGACCTCCTGCTCGTCGACTTCGCGATGCCGGGCATGAACGGTTCGGAGGTGGCGCGGGAGGCGCAGGTCCGCCGGCCGGGCCTGCCCGTGCTGTTCGTCACCGGCTACACGGACCTCGACGCGATCCGGCTGGTCGGCGAGGACCGCATCATCGCCAAGCCCTTCCAGTTCGAACAATTGCTCCAGACGATCGACCAGGTGCTGGGCGCTCAGCCGAGCGCCGACGGCCTGACGCCGTCGCATCATTGACCGGACCCGTGCGAGACTGGTTCGCCGGGTTCCTCCCGGCCGCCGCGAGCATCAGCGTGACCGAACGCTTCCGCAGCGCGTCGGGCGCCTTCCTCGGCATCCTGCTGACCGGCCTCATCAGTTCGGCGGTCGTCGGCACGGGGTTCGCCCTGCCGCTGCTGATTGCGCCGATGGGTGCGTCGGCCGTCCTGCTGTTCGCCGTTCCGGCCTCGCCGCTGGCGCAACCCTGGTCGATCATCGGGGGCAATGTCGTCGCCGCGGTCGTCGGCGTCACGGCGGCCCAACTCTTTCCCACGCCGATGGTCGCCGCACCCGTGGCGATCGGAGTCGCCATCGGGCTGATGTTCACCCTGCGTTGCATCCACCCGCCCAGCGGCGCGGTGGCGCTGACCGCCGTGCTGGGCGGACCTGCCATCGCCGCCCTCGGCTACCGTTTCGTGCTTTGGCCGGTCCTGCTCAATTCGGTCGTCATCACCCTGGTCGCCCTGGCCTTCAACAACGCGACGCGGCGCCGCTACCCGTCCCCCCAGGCAGCGTCCGCGGCCGGACGGCACGGCACCGGCGATGCCGCGGCGCTCGGCCGTGTCGGGTTCTCCCCCGCCGACCTCGATGCCGTGCTGCGGCGCTACGATCAGGTCCTGGATGTCAGCCGCGCCGACATGAGCGCGCTGTTCCAACAGGCGGAAATGGAATCCTACCGCCGGCGGTTCGGCAGCGTCAGCTGCGCCTCCATCATGGCCCGCGACGTCGTGAGCGTCGAATGGGGCACGCCGCTTGGCGAGGCTTGGACCATCATGCGCAAGCACAAGCTGCGGGCCGTACCGGTCGTTGACCGCGCAGGGCACGTGCTCGGCATGGTCAGCGACGTCGACTTCATGACCGACGCGGGGCTCGACACCTATCCCACGCTTGCCGCCCGCTTCTACCGCCTGATCGCGCCGCCGACCACGGATTACGCGGACACGCCGGAAGCGGTGGGGCAGATCATGGCGAAAGGCGTTCCGACGGTGCGGGCGGACAGTCCCATCGTTGAACTCGTGCCGATCCTCGCCGATTCCGGCCTGCGGCAGGTGCCGGTCGTCGACGAGGCCGGCCACCTCGTCGGCATCGTCGCGCAATCGGACCTCATCGCCGGGCTCTACCGCAGCCGCCTCGCCGAGGATCTCTCCACGTCCTGACAGGTGTCGAGCCCGGGCTTTTGCGTCAGGTTGTCCCCCGCCTCAGGCCTTGCCGTCCGTCGCCTCGCGCACGTCGATCAAGCCGAGCCGGCTTTTCTTCCCCCATTGGCTTTGGCCGGTGAGAAAGAAGACCCAGCCGAGCGCCGCGCCGGTGTGGCGCAGGACCTGGAAGGTGAAGGGTTCGGCAAGCGAGGCGAGGATGGCGCGGTCGAGCCGTGCCGAGGTGGTGGGATCGACCCAGCGGCGGTAGAGGTGGATCGACCAGAGATGGAAGGTGAAGTCGATGGCGATCTTGCCCAGGATCACGCCGCCGACCGGAGCCGCCAGCGCGAGCCGCCCCGTCGCCAGATAGAAGATGAGCAGCGCAAAGGCGAGCAGGCCGTAGATCGGCTGCAGCGTGTCGAGCGCCTTCACCGGCAGCATCATCAGCCCAAGCCGGCCGTAGCGCGGGTTGCCGACCATGTCGCGATACCAATATTGCGTTTGAAGGAAGCCGCAGAACCAGCGGCGGCGCTGGCGCAGGAAGGCACCCGTCGTGCTCGGCGCGTCGGTGATCGCCT
This sequence comes from Beijerinckiaceae bacterium, assembly GCA_965249685.1. Lineage (GTDB taxonomy): Bacteria > Pseudomonadota > Alphaproteobacteria > Rhizobiales > Beijerinckiaceae > RH-AL1. Next base: position 66,993 of record CBDFMN010000003.1, read on the forward strand.
TGGCTTGCCCGACGACGCCCGTGGTCCAGCCGAGATCGTGCATCACGCCGTAGCGCCGCAGCCGGTGGATCAGCTCGTAATCCTCGACGAGGCACGCGTCGTCGAAGCCGCCGACGGCGAGGACGGGCGCGCGGCGGAAGCCGGCAAAGGCGCCGGAGATCAGCAGCAGCGCGTCCATGCGACCCCAGGCGTAGCGGGAGAGAAAGTTGCGGATGTACTCGTAGGTCTGGAACCACTGGTAGAAGCGCCCGCTCAAGGTGCTGCTGCAGATGGGCGTGAGCACGCCGGTCGCCGCGACAAGCGCGGGTTCGGCCGCAAAGGCGTCGCGCATCGCGCGGGTCGCCTTCGAATCGAGCAGCGTGTCGCCGTCCACCGTCAGCACCAGGTCCGTTTCCGCCATGGCGATGGCGGCGTTCAGCGCGCGGGCCTTACCGCCGTGCGGCAGGCGCAGCCAGCGCAGGCTCGGATGGATCGCGCTCGGTTCGCTCATCGCGCCCAGCGCCGGCGCGCTGAGGCCGAAGCGTTCCGTCAGCACCGCCGCGGTGCGGTCCTGCGACCCGTCGTCGGCGATCACGATCAGGTCGGCAGGCTCCTCCTGGGCGAACAGGGCGCGCAGGGTGATCGGCAGCACGTCCGCCTCGTTGTGCGCCGCGACGAGGACGCCGAGACTGGGCCGCGCGATGGTCGCCGGAGGCGTCGCGCGTCGCTTCAGCAGCGGCAGGGTCTGTATGAAGACGAAGCCGATCAGCACCGTATCGTAGGCGATATAGACGAGGCCGACCGACCACGCGACGACCCCGTCCGCGGAAAAGGCCCGGGCCAGGAGGGCGAACCAGAGTGCGACCACTGCGCCATGGATGGCGAGGCTTGGCCAGGGCGTCGGGACGGGACGAAGGCGGGGCGAGGCTTCGGCCAGCGCGGCGCTGAGCTTGGATGGCGTAGACAGGGTCAGATCCTCATGTCGGCCCGAAGAAGCCGGCCGTTGCGCGTTCGGGCTAGTGTGCCCGCGACCTCCTCCCCGCTTTTTTGTATATACGGCGTACAACGCCATTTTGTTGTGGCATATCGCACGGCAGGCGCCGGTTCGCGAGCGAACGGCGGCAATGCACGAAAGCGCGGCGCATCAGGAGACGGAATGTCGCAAGTCATGACCCACCCGCCGTTGGCCCGCTACACTGGGACCGCCATGGCCCTGCATTGGATCATCGCCGGGTTACTCGCCGTAAACGTGACGCTCGGGCTGATCGTCGACCTTATCCCGGAAAGCACTGTGCGCACCTCGATCGACCTCCACAAGTCGATCGGCATCACCGTTCTCGGCCTGGTGCTCCTGCGGATCCTGTGGCGTTTTTCGCACCGGCCGCCGGCCATGCCGCGCACCTACGCGCCGTGGGAGAGGCTGGGCGCCCACGCCGCCCATCTCGCGCTCTACCTCCTGATCCTTGCGATGCCTGTCACGGGCTGGATGCATGATTCCGCCTTCAAGGACGCGGCGCAGCACCCCCTCATGCTCTTCGGGCTCGTGCCGTTCCCGCGCATCGGCTGGATCGCCAATGCGGCGCCGGCCGAGAAGGAGCACCTGCACATGCTGTTCTACAGCTTCCACACCTACATCGCCTACGCGCTGTATGGTTTGGTAGCGCTGCATATCCTCGGCGCTCTGAAGCACCAGCTCTGGGACCGCGAGCCGGAGCTTCAGCGGATGCTGCCGCGACGCTGATCACGGCGCGGGCCGCGTCTCCACCCGCACCTTCACGGTGTCGTCATGGCCGAGCGCGTCGATCACGCTCACCGTCGAAAAACCATCCCCGGCCGGCCGCCACGATGCGTCGTGCGCGAACGGACGGCTGGCGACGGGCTGGCCGTCCACCAGCCAACGATAGGGCCGCCGCCCGCCTTCCACCGCGAGGGTGACGGCACCTGCGTCGCCCGCATCCACCAGCAGGCGGGAGCCGGGCAGGGGAAAAACGATGTGCGGCGCGCCGGCGAGGGGTGCGGCCGCCGCCGTCAGGCGCACCAGGGCCGGTGGTGGCGGCTCGGCGAACAGGGGGGCCAGCGCGCGTGCGGCGAGCGGCACGGGTGGGAGAAGGTCGAAGAGGCGGAACAGGATGCCGGCGGATGCGACGCCGACGCAGCCGCTGCAGGTGCCGCCATCCGCCCGGCCCATCCAGACGCCGATCACGCGGGCCCCATCGAAGCCGATTGCCCAGCCGTCGCGGAAGCGGTACGACGTCCCCGTCTTATAGGCGAGCGCGCGGGCTGCCGTCCCGCGCGGCGGCGGCATGCCCGCGAGGATGTCGACCACCGCGTCGGCGCCGGCGCGCGTCAGGAGGGCCAATGCGCTCCCCGGCGCGTCTCCGGCCGTAGGCTGCTCGACCAGCGGCTTGACGGTGCCGCCGTCGGCCAGCGCGGCATAGGCCGTCACAAGGTCGCGCAGCGTGGTGCCGACGCCGCCGAGCGCCAGCGGCAGGCTCGGCGCCGCATCGGAGTCGAACAGTAATGGCATGCCCGCCTGCCGGAACGCGTCGGCAAAGGCGACCGGCCCGACGCGCTGCAGGACGAGCACGGCGGGCAGGTTGAGCGAGGCCTGAAGGGCGCGGCGCAGCGTGACGTCGCCGTTGAAGCCGCCATCGAAATTATGCGGGGCGTAATCGTCGAAACGGGTCGGCGCGTCCTGCACGAGGCTGCCCGGATGGGCGAGCAGGCGGTCGAAAGCCATACCGTAGATGAAGGGCTTCAGCGTCGAGCCGGGCGAACGCACGGCGCGGGTCATGTCGACCGCACCGCGGCGGCTCGCGTCGAAGTAATCGCCGCTTCCCGCCTCGGCCAGCACCGCGCCGCTACGCCAATCCGCGACCAGGACGGCGACGTTCACCGGCCGCGGCACCGCGGCGAGGACGCCCCGCAGCACCCGCTCGACGCCCGCCTGCGTCGTCCGGTCGAGCGTCGTATGAACGAGCCCCGACGCGGCGGCGCCGGCGAGCCGCTCGGCGAGGTGCGGGGCGAGGAACGGCAGCGGGAGGCGCCGGCCGGGGAGAGGCGAGGCCATTGCGTCAGCCAAGGCGGCTCGCGTCACCACACCGTCGCGCCAGCCGCGCTCGAGCACCCTGGTCCGCGCTTCGCGCGCGCGGCTCGCTGGCGCGTCCGGCCGCAGGCGACGGGGCGCCTGCGGCAGCGCGACGAGAAGCGCCGCCTCCGGCTGCGAGAGCTGGGCCGGCTCCTTCCCGAACCAGGCGAGCGCGCCGGCGCGCAAGCCCTGCAGGTTGCCGCCCATCGGCGCCAGCGTGAGGTAGGCGTCGAGCAGCGCCGCCTTGCTCATTCGCCGCTCGAGCTGTAGCGCGCGGGCGATCTGGATGAGTTTGGCCGCCACCGTGCGCGGGCGCGGCTCCAGCAGGCGGGCGACCTGCATCGTCAGGGTCGAGCCGCCGGAAACGATCCGGCCGTGCGTCGCAAGCTGCGCCGCGGCGCGGAGCAGGGCGAGCGGATCGAAGCCGGGGTGGCTCCAGAACCTCTTGTCCTCGGCGTCGAGCAGCAGGGCGAGGTAGGCCGGTGCCACCTCGGCTGCGGTGACCGGCAGCCGCCACTGCCCGTCCGACGTCATGAAGGGGCGCAGCATCGCGCCGTCGCGCGCGACGACGATCCGGGAGGGTGTCTCCAGCCGCGAAAGGTCGGGCGGGAGGAGCCGGTCCGCCGCCGCAATCGATAGGCCGAGAACAGCCAGCGCCGCCGCCGCGCCGATCGCCAGGCCGGCCGGCCGTCTCATGGCTTGCCGGGAGCTGTCTTGGTGGGAGCTGTCTTGGCGGGCGTCGGCTTGGCGGGCGTCGTCTTGGTGTCATCGGCCAGCTTGCGCGGCGGCTTGACCTCGAGGGTCCCCGCCTCGCCACGCGCATGGTAGGTCGGCGCGTACATGTCCTCCACCTGCGGACCCGGCCGCGCGTAGCTGCCGGGTGTGACCGCCCGCACGAGGTAGGCGAACTTGAAGCGCGCGTCGGCGCCGGAGAGGTTCAGCCCCGCGAGGTAGCGGTCGTCGCGCAGCTGCGTGAAGGTCGGGTCCGTCAGGTCCTTCAGCCACGCGAACTGGCCGGCGTCGCGGTCGCCGGAGAGGCCGACCGTCTCGGGCTCGAGACCGGCCGGCAGCATGTCGACGGCGAGGACCTTGCGTTCGAGCGCGTCGGCCATCGTGCCCTCGACCACGACGACCATCTCGTCGTTCTGGTGCACGTCGGCGAGGTCGGCTGGCGCGCCGGCGAGCGTGAAATAGCTGCGCTTGACGCTGAAGCCCATCGCCTCCGCCGGCGGCACGCCGGTCGGGATGCCCGTCGCCGCGAGCGAGACGTAGACCGGGCTCCGACCCCGGTTCATCAGGTCGCTGCGCCGCCCGCGCCCGAGCGGTAGCGCGGCGGTCAGGCTCGTCGCGGAGCCGGTCGTGCCCCTGCCGTCCAGATCGACCTGGAGGGGACTGTCCGGCTTGAGGTCGAAGGCGGTCCGCAGCAGCCAGGCCTGCTCCTGCGTGCTCAGCCAGCCCTTGCCGCTGGCGAGCCGCGCCAGGTCGGTCGCCTGGCTGAACAGGACTTTTTGCGAGACGAGCCCTTCCTCCGCCGCCAGGGACAAGGCCATCGCACGGTCGCGCAAGGGGCTTCCGTAATCGTTGAGGTAGGTCTTGGGGTCGCGCACGACCGGTGCGGCCTCGACGAGGCGCAGGGCCAGGTCCCGTTCGCCGACGCGGGTCAGGGCCGCCGCGAACTGGAAGCGGGCGATGTCGCTCGGCAGGCGGTCGCCCGCGCGCGTGGCGACGTAGCGCAATTGCGAGAGGTCGAGCTTGTTTGCCCGCGCCAGCACGATGGCGGTATAGGCCGCGCCCGCGATCGCTTGCGGATCGGTGGTGAGCGTCCCGAAGTGGCCGGCAAGCCAGGCCGTCGCGCGGCTCTCCATCGTGTCCGGGACGGACAGGCCCTGCGCCCTCGCGTGCTGGAGGAAGTCGACGGCATAGGCGGTGAGCCAGAGGTTGCCGGCGTCGAACGCCGACCAGTAGCCGAAGGAGCCGTCGCTGGACTGCAGGGAGAACAGCCGCTGGATGGCGCCCTGCGCCGTGACCGTATCGGCCACGGGCGCGGCCGGAGTGCTGCCGAGTGCCTTCGCGAAGAGTTCCGGGAAGGCGCGGCTGATCGTCTGCTCCGCGCAGCCGTAGGGATAGGTGCGGAGGCTGGCGAGAAGGCCGGGCACGTCGAAGGCCGGCAGGACGGAGGCGGTGATCGCGAGCGTGCCGGTGCCGGGAACCAGGCCGGCACCGAGCGCGTCGTCGGCAACGAGGTGCTGGCCCGGCGCCAGGGTGACGATCTGCCGGTCGGTCGCGTAGGCGTTGGGCGTGCGGACCGTGATCTCGAAATCGCGCTCGGTGACGCCCCCGTCCTCGCCCGTCGCCGTCAGGTGAATGCGCCCGACGCCGGGCACCGCCGCAGCGGTCAGCACGCGGTCGACGAAGCGGCGGCGTTCGCGTTTCACGTCCTTGAACGAGGCGTCCGCCCTGTCGAGGCTGACGGCTCCTTCCGTCGTCACCGCGACGGTGTAGGTCTGCTCGGGCGCATCGAGGTCCGTCAGCATCAGCCGCGCCACGGCCCTGTCGCCCGGCGCGAGGAAGCGGGGGAGGGCGAGTTCCGCGAGCAGCGGGGGCCGCACCGTGACCGGGCGCTCCGCGCGGCCGAAGCGATCGGCGGTCCAGGCGACCGCCATCAGCCGGAGCCGGCCGCTGAACTCGGGCACGTCGACGCCGAGCGTCGCGTGGCCGGCGGCGTCGAGCTGCACGGGGCCCTGGAACAGCGCCACTGTCTTGAAGGTCTTTACGTCGAGACCGACCGCCTTGGCATTGGCGTTACCGTCGCCGCCCTGGCGAAGCTGACCGGGTTGGCCCGAGGGATCGATCAGAGCGCCGTAGACGTCGCGCAATTCGAAGCCGGGCTCGCGCCGGCCGAGGAAATGGTCGGCCGGGTCGGGCGTCGCGAAATCGGTCATCCGCAGCACCGCCTCGTCCACGGCGGCGAGCGTGACGAAGGCCCTCTCGCCCGCACCGGCCCCGGCCACGGCGACGTTTACGGCGAGCCGGGTCTTGGGGCGCACCACGTCCGGCACCTGCAAGGCGACGTCGAGCGTGTGCGTCGCCGTCGCCCCCGGCACCCAGGCAAGGCCGACCGCCCGCACCGGCAGGCGCGGCAGCACGGCGCCGGCCGGCGAGACCGCGACGGCCAGCAGATAGGCGCCGCTTGGCGGCACGTCGGCGGCGTCGAACTCGACCGCCCCACCGCCCTTCGGCATCTCGCGCTCCTGCACGCCGTGCAGGCCGCCACCGTCGAGCATCACCAGGACGCGGCCGGCGAACGACGGCTCGACCATCGCTCGGACAATCCCGGCCGGCGGGTGGGCATCGAGCGTCACCGCCATGACTTCGGGCTTGCGGTCGGGCTGCCCGCCCGCCCACCAGCCGGCACCGAAGCGCAGGCTCGTCGCCACTTTGCCGGCGGCGTCGTAGGCCTCCAGCCGCCAGCGCCCGCTGGTCACCCGCGCAGCGATCGTGCCGCGCCCGTCCGCGCCCAGCGCCTGCTCGCCCCCGTTGACGCGCGCGTCGGTGAGAGTCTCCTTCGATTGCCAGCGTCCGTCGCGGTAGAAGTAGGTGTATTGATAGTCTTCCTTGACGAGGTCCCACTTGACCTCGCTTGCGCCCACCGGCGCGCCGTCTCCGTCGACCATGACCACGTCGAACGCGGCCTCGGCGCCGTCCCCGAGGCCTTCCGGCGTCCTGGCCCGCAGGCCAATGAAGCGATCCGCGGTGTGCAACGCCTTCGTGAGGTCGACCTGCGCGGGCCGCCCGTCGACGTCGTTGACGCGCGCGCGCATCGCCACCTGCAGCGGCACCGTCGTGTCGGGTGCGGCCTCGAGCGGAAAGACCACGGCGGCGCGGCCCTTGTCGTCCGTCGTGAAGTCCTGGGCCTGCAGGGCTTGCGGGAGGAACGGCTCCTGCACGAGGCCGAAGCTGAAACCTTCGAGCCCTTTGAACGGACGGTCGGCCGGCTGCACCGTCGCTTCGACCTGACCCGTAAGGCCACTGCCCGGGCTGCCGTAGAAATAGTCGGCCGCGACCGTCGCTTCGATCGCGGCTAGGCCGGAAAGAGGACCGGGCGGGGCGGAGAGCTTGGCCTCCAGCCTTGGCGGTACGAAGTCCTGCACCGACACGCTCGTCGTGCCGACCTCGCGGTTGTCGCCGGCGCTCGCCCAGATCCGCCATGTTCCGCTGGTGGCATTGTCCGGAACGGGGAAGTCGAAGCTGCCGCCGCTCGCGCTCGCGAGGTCGAGCTGCCGCTTCTGCACCTCGATCGCGTCGGGACGCACGATGTGCATCGTCAGCGCCGTGCCCGCCACCGCCCGCGCGGCACGGTCGCGCAGCAGGGCGCCGACGTGGATCGTCTCGCCCGGCCGATAGACGCCGCGGTCGGTCCAAAGGAAAACGTCGTTCGTCTCGGGCGGTGCGCGCCCCTTGATGTCGAACTCGCTGAGGTCGAGGGCGGGCGCGTCGAGCTGCAGCCAGGTGAACTGGCCGTCCGCGCCGACGGCGGCGAGGACCTTCGGCGCGTCGCCGTGCTCGCCGCGCAGAAGGCCGGCGGGAATCGTGAAACGGCCCTGGCCGTCCGTCTTGTAGGCGCCGAGCACCTCGTTGGCCTGCGACAGGAGCCGGAGCTCGACGCCGCCGATCGGTGTCGCGCTCTGCAGCGAACGGGCGCTGACGAGGAGCCCGCCGCTGCTTTTGACGGTGACGAGACCGATGTCGGAGATGCTGAACCACTGGGTGGCGCGCTCGGTTTCCTGGTCGGGCATCTGGCCGCCGGGCGTTGCGGTGGCGACATAGACGCCGGGCTGCAGGCCCTTGACCAGCCCATCGAGAGGGATCGCCGTCGTCACCTGCTTGTTCGGCACGGAAGCGACGGCGAGCGTTCCCTCGAACACTTTGGTGCTGCGATCGGCGATCGTCTCGAGCGTGTAGCCGCTGACGGCCGTGCCGAACCAGTCGTTGACGAGCTGATCGACCAGGCCCCTGTCGCCGAACCGGTAGAGCGCGAGGTGGGCCTGGGCGACGTTGACGCTCTTCAGCGGCAGGCCGACGCCCTTCGTGAAGGGCAGCAGCGTCTTGCCCTGGTCGAAGCTGACCTGCCGGTCGCGGTCCGGCACGGTGACGGCGACGGACGCGGACTTGGCGAGCGCGGTACCGTCCGCGCCGGGCAGGCCGGCCTTGAGCGTGATCGTGTAGGCCTGCCCGTGGCGGAGGCCGTTGACGCAGAGATCCTTGCCGCGGACCTGGAGGGAATGGTCGGTCTTCGGCTCGATCGCCACATAGGGCTCGAGCGCATCGGGCTTGCCGCGCAGCAAGCCGGCCGACAGGCTGAAACACGCGCTCGGCACGGCTCTGTCCTGCTCGATGGTGACGTTGAGATAGTCGAGCGCCCAGGCGGAAGGCGCGCTAAGACCGGCGACAAGCGCGGCGCACCGGGCGACGTGCCTCGTCCACACCCCGACCGCGTGTGATGCGCCCATGGCCGCCTCCCGCACAGACCCGAGCCAGCACGCCGGGTCCGGTGTCGCACCCACTCATAGGGTAAGAGATCGTGGGCGGCTACTCCGCCGGGCGGCACGGCGGTCCGCCGCGCCGCGGGCAACGCAACGCTTGTGGCCGATCCCTCAAAATCGGCTCGGCCGCGACGCCGCTATTGGATTCCGGCCGGGCCGGGGTTGCCACCATCCGCACCAGCGACTGCTTGGCAGGCTTCGAGGCCTCGCCGGGAGCGCCAACCCCCATGATGGGGGCGATTCGATCGCATCGCTGCGGAGCGCGGACATTGTTCGCCGCGCTCCGTAGTTAGATGGTTTACCGCGGCGGCTGGCCTCCCGAGGCGATCAGCGGCGTGATGCGGCGCAGCGTGACGCGCCTGTTGATCCGCGAGGACCCTTGGGTCTGCTCCTTCAGGTATTGCTGGCCGTAGCCCTGCGTCGTCAGGTTCTCCGGCGGCACCCCGAAGTCGCGGGTGAGGATCGTCGCGACGGACTGGGCGCGGCGGTCCGAGAGGGACAAGTTGTCCGTCGGGTTGCCCGTTGCGTCCGTGTAGCCCTCCACCAGGAACACCTCGTTGGCATTGCGTGACACGGCCTTCTTGATCGCCTCGCCAAGGACCTGCAGCTTGCCGGTCTGGCTGGGCGGCACGATCCAGGAGCCCGGGTCGAAGTTCAGCGAGTCGACATCGACGCTCCGCATTCTGGCGCGCAGGCTGGGGCTGTAGCGCACCTGGTCCAGCGTGTAGCGTTGGCTGACCGGGGAGACCGGCGGCGCGCTGAGCGTGTCGTAGAGCAGGGCCTCGTCGGCGCGGTCGGCCTCGACGACGAAGCGGTCGCGTGGGATGCGCAGTGGCTCGTCGGGTAGCTCGACGACGTCATCGCGGTAATTGCGGACGCGGCCGTCGTAACCGTTGTCGATCAGCACGAACTCGCGGCCGTCGCGGAAGCGCCGCACCCGGCGGATCATCCGACCGTCGCCATCGGTATAGGTCAGGATCTGCTCGCCACCGGGACGGTCGAAGATCGCGACATTGTCCTCGCCGCGCCGTTCCGTACGGATGCCGATGCCGAGGTCGCGGAAGCGCTCGTTCTCGTCGTGCACGACATAGGAGCGGTCGCCGTCCCGAACGATCGTGCGCCCGGGCTCGCGGATGTAGTCGACGCCGCCCTCGTTGACCTCGCGGCGGTCGCGCCGGATGTCGTCGATGCCGCGCGCGCCTGTCGCTGCAAGAAACCCTCCGGCGAAGCCCGCCGCTGCGCCGATCGCCGCCGCACCGCCAGGACTGATCCCTCCGCGACGATCCTCGCCGCGTCGGTCGCCGCCGTTGGGCTGGGCCTGCCCCTGGAACTGATTGGGCTGACCGGGCATCGGACGTCCGACGTCGCCCTGAACGGGCGGCGGCACCTGTCCCGCAGGTGCGGGAGGCACACCGGTCGGGGGTACCGTGGTCCCCGCCACCGGGGGTGCCACCGGAGTGGTTCGCTGGGCAGCCGGAGGCACGACCGGCGCCGCGGGCGCAACCGGTGCGGCGCGCTGGGCCGGAGTCGGTGCGACAGGCGCCACAGGTGCGACGGGCGCGGCACGCTGCGCCGGAGCGACGGGAGCGGCCGGGATGGCGGGCGCCGCGCGGTTCTCTTCCCCTGCTCGGGCGGGACGGCCCGCGCGGTCCTCCTGGCGGCGCTCGCCGGCCGGGGTTTCGGCCGCTCGCGGCGGTGTTGCGGGCACGATGGGGCGAGCCGGTTCGGCCGCGCGTTCGCGGACCGCCGGCGCGCTCGGGCGCGGCGCCTGTTCACGGGCCGCGGGAGCCTGATGCGCGGGCTCCGCCTCTCGCTCGCGGGCTGCGGGCCGCGCGGCGGCCGGCGCCTGCCGGGTCGGTTCCGCCTCGCGCGCAGCGGGGCGGGGGGCCGGTTCGTGGGCCGGTGCAGCCGGCGCTGCGCGCTCGTGGTGGGGTTCGGCCGCCGGGGCGGCATGCGGGGCTTCGGCCCGCGGGGGTGCCGCGTGTGGAACCTCGGCCCGCGGGGGTGCGGCATGCGGGGCCTCGCCGTGCGGAGCGGCTCCGGCGGGGGCCTGGTGCGGTGCGCCGCCGCCAGGACCATTCTGGCCGCCGCCGCGACCCGGCTCTTCGCGCCGCGGCTCGCCGCCGCCCGGTGCCTGAGCCATTCGCATCGATCCGGAACCGGCCTGCGTCGCTCCAGGCCCGCATTGCGCGAGCAGGAGCGCGGGCATGACCGTGCTGGCGATAAGAACGTCTCGTAGGCTCTTCATTGCGTGGTCTCCGTTGAACGCCTTCAATGGCTTAGCTTGCGCGAGAGTTCCGTCCCGACGCCGGGACCAGCCCGAGGCAAGCTTGCGGGATCATCGTGTAGACCACCGCAGATGAACCCGAGACGAACATGGAGCCGATCTACCTTCTCAGCCTGGCCTCACGCAAAAGCAGCTGGTTGGCCGCTCGCCAGGCCACGGTCGCGAGCAACATCTCGAACGCCAACACGCCAGGCTACAGGGCCAAGGACCTCGCCGCCTTCTCGGACGTGCTGAACAAGACGCAGCTGACCCTCGCCTCCACCAGTGCCGGTCACCTGGCACCGAACGGCCCCGGTCCGCTCGACGAGGCCAAGACGGCGACCGGCGCCTGGGACGTGACGGAAAGCGGCAACTCCGTCGGCCTCGAACAAGAGCTGCTGAAGGCGGGCGAGGTCAACGCCGACTATTCGCTGGCGACGAGCATCGTCAAGAGCTTCCATTCCATGCTGATGTCCGTCGTCAAGGAATAAGACATGATCGATCCGCTCCACGCCTCCATGAGCATCGCCAGCTCCGGACTCTCGGCAAACTCGACCCGGCTGAGGGTCACGTCGGAGAACATCGCCAACGCCCAATCCACGGGCCAGACGCCCGGCTCGGACCCTTACCGGCGCAAGACCATCACCTTTGAGAGCGCGCTCGACGAAGTCTCCGGCGCGGACGTCGTGAAGGTCGGTTCGATCGGCACCGACCAAACCGCCTTCAATGTCCAGCTCGATCCCGGAAATCCCGCTGCGGATGGTAAAGGATTTGTAAAGCTTCCGAATGTTAACGTTCTCATGGAGATGGCCGACATGCGCGAGGCCAACCGCTCCTACGAGGCCAACTTGCAGGTCATCAAGCAGTCGCGTTCTCTCACCTCGATGACGATCGATCTTCTCAAAGGATAGCCATGATCGCCGCCCTTCCTCTCATAACATCGGCGGTCTCGTCGGTCCTCGGCTCCGGCCAGGCGGCCGCCGCCGCGCAAAAGGCGCAGGCCGCGACGAGCGCGAGCGGCGATTTCTCGAGCCTGCTCACGCAGCTGTCCTCCGACACGGTCAACAAGCTGAACACGTCGGAGACGATGTCCGTCGCCGGCCTCAGCGGCAAGGCGACGACGCAATCGGTCGTCGAGGCCGTGATGTCCGCGCAGGAGGCGTTGCAGACTGCCGTCGCGGTGCGCGACAAGGCGGTCTCGGCCTTCCAAGAAGTTTCGCGCATGTCGATCTGAGGACCGATCATGAAAGCGCTCGCCATCGCGGCCACGGGCATGAACGCCCAATCGACGAACGTCGACGTCATCGCCCACAATATCGCCAACATCAATACGACCGGGTTCAAGCGCTCGCGCGCCGAGTTCACCGACCTGCTCTACGAGACGCAGCGGCTCGCCGGCGTGTCGAACCGCGGCAACCAGGGCGTCGTACCCGAAGGCGCCTCGCTCGGCCTCGGCGTGCGGACGGCCGCCATCCGTAACCTGCACATCCAAGGCACGCTGACGCAGACGGGCAACCAGCTCGACCTCGCGATCACCGGCCGCGGCTTCTTCCAGATTACCGATGCCAACGGCGGCACCAGCTACACGCGCTCGGGCGCCTTCAACACCAACGCAACCGGCCAGCTGGTGACGCTCGACGGCAGCCTGGTGAACCCGGCCATCGTCGTGCCCCCCAACACCACGGCGGTCACCATCAGCCAATCCGGCCTGGTTAACGCGACGGTCGCGGGTCAAACGGCACCGGTACAGCTCGGCCAGCTCACCCTCGCCAATTTCGCCAACGAGGCGGGGCTCGCGCCGCTCGGCAGCAACCTGTTCTCCGAGACGGCGGCCTCCGGCACACCCACCGTGGGCGTGCCCGGCGACCCGGGTTTCGGAACCATCACCCAGAGCTACCTCGAAGCCTCGAACGTCGATCCCGTGGCCGAGATCACCAACCTCATCTCCGCGCAGCGCGCCTACGAGATGAACTCCAAGGTGATTACCGCGGCGGACCAGATGAGCCAGACCTTGGCGAAGGGTCTGGGCTGAGGTCGCAGGCTCGCCAGCCGCCCGCGATACGACAGCGCCAAAAGGATAATCAGATGCGGCTCCTTGCCCTGCGTACGATCTTCGGGCTTGCCCTTTTGCAGGCCCCCCTCGTGGCTGTCGCCGCCGAGCGGCTGCCGGTGCCGGCCACCATCATCTATCCCGGCGACGTCGTGCGCGACGGTTCGCTCACGGAGAAGGACTTCTCCGACTCGTTTTCCAACGCGGGGTTCATCCTCAGGCGCAGCGATCTAGTCGGCAAGGTCGCGCGTCGCACGCTGCTGCCCGGCCAAGCGGTCGCCGCTAGCGCGGTCACCCTGCCGAAGCTGGTGACGATCGGCGCGATGGTGCGCGTCGTCTTCGAGGAGGGCGGCCTGGCGATCTCGACCTATGCCTCGGCACTCCAGGCCGGCGCCGCGGGAGACCTCATCTCCGTTCGCAATCCTGAAAGCGGCGTCGTGCTCTCCGGCGTGATCGCCCCGGACGGATCGATCCACGTGGGCAATGGGTGATGGCCCGCCTTCTCTGCCTGCTTTTGCTCGCCTGCCTGGCCGTGCCCGCCACCGCGGCCGTTCGTATCAAGGATGTGGCCCAGCTGGAAGGGCTACGCGACAACCAGCTCATCGGCTACGGCCTCGTTATCGGCCTTCAGGGCACGGGCGACACGCTGCGCAACGCACCCTTCACCGAGCAATCGCTGCAATCCATGCTCGATCGCCTGGGCATCAACGTGCGCAGCGTGTCACTGCGGACGCGCAACGTCGCGGCCGTGCTCGTTACCGCCGACCTGCCGCCGTTCATGAATCGCGGGTCTCGGATCGACGTCACCGTCTCGTCGCTCGGCGACGCGCCGTCGCTCCTCGGCGGCACGCTGGTGATGACGCCGATGAGCGGCGCCGACGGCGTGGTCCACGCGATGGCGCAGGGGGCGGTCGCGGTCACCGGCAGCGCGTCGGCGGGACAGGCCGAGTCCTACTCGCAGGGCGTGCCGACCACCGGCCGCATCCCTAACGGCGCCACCATTGAAGTGCCCAACCAGAGCCGGCCGGGCGATATCGGCCCGATGACGCTGAACCTGAAGAACCCCGACTTCGAGACCGCGGTGCGGATCGTCGACGCGATCAACGCCTTCACGCTCAAGCGTTTCGGCATGAAGACCGCGCAGGAGCGGGACTTCCGCAGCGTGGCGCTGACCCTGCCGCGCGGCCTCGGGCCGACCCGCTTCATGGCGGCGATCGGCGACATCCTCGTCGAGCCGGACACGGCGGCGCGCGTCATCGTCGACAGCCGGACGGGTACGATCGTGATCGGCCAGGACGTGCAAATCTCGACCGTGGCGGTGACGCATGGCAACCTGACGGTGCGCATCACCGAGACGCCTGTGGTGTCGCAGCCCAAACCTTTCTCGCAGGGCAAGACCGTTGTGGTGCCGCGTACCAACATCGAGTCGGAAGAGGCTGGCGGCCAGATGCAGATCGTCCGCGGCACCACCCTGCGGACGCTCGTGAAGGGCTTGAACCAGATCGGGCTGAAGCCGAGCGGCATCATCGCCATCCTGCAGGCGATCAAGTCCGCGGGTGCGCTCCAGGCCGACTTGGTCACCCAGTAAAACCGACGGCCTTCGAGGCGGTGGAGACGATGGCGCGGGCATGGACCCGCGCTATTTTCGTTGCGCCACGCGTGCGTGCCAACCAGCCCGACGCAAGCTTATTGGCGCATCCTAGCGTCATGGAAAGCTTATCGACCATAGCCTTGAGGATGAAGAGGGCAGGCGCTTGGCGGTTGTGTGCGGGCGCGCTGCTGACGACGGTCCTCTGTCGCCCTGCCCTTGCCACCGAGGCACCCGAGGCGACGCACAAAGCCGAAACGGCGGCGGCCAAACCGGAAGCGCCGGCCGTCGTCGCCGCGCCGGTCGAGCCGCCGATGACCGAGGCGCAGGCGAGCGTGCGGAAATACTGCATGAACATCGCCGCCGCCGCGACGGACGCGCGCTTCGCCTGGCAGTCGAGGAAGCTGTTGGAAGTCGAGACCCGCATCAAGGCGCGCGTCGCCGAGCTCGACGCCAAGCAGGCCGAGTTGAAGGCTTGGCTCGACCATCGCGAACAAATGGCGAGGGAGGCGAGGGACAACCTCGTCGGCATCTACGGCAAGATGAAGCCGGAGACGGCCGCCGCCCAGATCAGCGCCCTCAACGACGAGACCGCGGCCGCGGTCCTGGCGGCGCTGACACCGAGGCAGGCCAGCGCCATCTTCAACGAAATGACACCGCCCGATCGCGCCGCGAAACTGGCGGGACTGATGAGCGCCCCGGCCGCTGCCAGCGATAAGAAGCTTTAGCCATGAGATCCGCTGTCGCCGTCGTCCTGTCGCTCGGCCTGGCCGGTTGCGCCACCAGCCCTCGTGCGATCGGCCACGAGCCGACGATGACGCCGGTCGGCGCGGGGCTGGAGGCCGACGTCGTGCCGCACCGGTTCCCGCGCCAGCCGGTCCAGCCGCTGGCCTTCAACTCACTCTACAGTGAGCAGGCCGACCTGTTTCGCGACCCCCGCGCCATGCGGCCGGGGGACGTGCTGACGATCAACATATCGATCAACGACAAGGCGACGCTCGGCAACACCACCGACCGCTCGCTCGACTCGCAGGTGACCAACACCATGGATGGTGCGCTGACCAACGCCGGCCTGCCGCTCGGGTCCTTTACCGGTGCGTTCGACACCAAATCGAAGAGCTCGTCCAACGGCGTCGGGACGATCGATCGCTCGGAGAAGATCCAGCTCTCCGTCGCGGCTATCGTGACGGAGGTTCTCCCCGATGGCAACCTGATGGTGGCGGGTTCGCAGGAGGTGCGCGTCAACTTCGAGCTGCGCCAGCTCAGCGTCGCCGGCATCGTGCGGCAGCGCGACATCTCCAAGGATAACACGATTCCCTACGACAAGATCGCGGAAGCCCGGATCTCCTACGGCGGCCGGGGACGACTGACGGAGGTCCAGCAGCCTTCTGTCGCCCATCAGATCTACGACGCGATCAAACCGTTCTGATGCTGCTCCATCCCAGGCGGGCTTCGCACATCCCCGGAAGGTCGAGGTAACCATGGCATCGAGTGCCGCACCGGTGAGCGCCAAGCCGTCCATGCTACCCCTCCTCGCCTGCATCGGCGGCCTGACTGTCATCGGGGCCGGCGGCGGCGTGGTTGCGGGATCGATGATCGTGGCCAAGCTCCGCGCCACGCTCGTCGCCAATGCCGTACCGCTCGAAGCACCGACCCGCACGAGGCTGGGCGAGGACGTGGTGGTCCGTGAGTTGGCGCCCATCGTCACGAACCTCGCGCAGCCCGAGGGCGTGAAGGTCCGTTTGCAGGCGTCGGTCCTTTTCAGCAAGAAAGAGGTCGACGCGCCGGCGCTGATGTGCGCGCAGATCACCGACGACCTGGTCGGCTACCTCAAGACTCTGTCGATCGCCCAGCTGCAGGGCGGCAGCGGACTCCAGAGCCTGCGCGAGGACTTGAACGAGCGGGTTGCGATCCGTTCCGACGGCCATATCCGCGAACTCATCATCGAAACGCTTGTGGTGCAATGAGCAGGACTTTCCTTCGCTTCGGTCTTGTCCTGGGCATCCTGCTCGCCGCCTGCTGTACGGCGGCGGCGCAGACGCTCGACCTCAACAACCTTTTGCCGCAGGCGGGCGGCACGGCGACGGGCCGCATCGTCCAACTCGTCGGCCTCCTCACCGTGCTCTCGATCGCGCCCGGGCTCCTCGTCATGGTGACGAGCTTCACGCGGTTCGCGATCGCCCTGTCGTTCCTGCGCTCCGGCCTCGGGCTTCAGACGACGCCGGCGAACCTGATCCTCATCAGCCTCTCGCTCTTCATGACCTTCTACGTCATGGCGCCGACCTTCGACAAAGCGTGGCAGACGGGATTGAGGCCGCTGATGAACAATCAATCGACGGAGACGGAGGCCTTTCCGAAGATTGTGCAGCCGTTCCGCGAGTTCATGCTGGCGCAGGTGCGCGACAAGGACCTAAAGCTCTTCAACGACCTGGCGAAGGACGGGATCAAGGCGAGCGAGCGCGGAAACATCGACCTGCGCGTCCTCATCCCGGCCTTCATGATCTCGGAGATCCGGCGCGGCTTCGAGATCGGCTTCCTCATCGTCCTGCCGTTTCTCGTCATCGACATCATCGTCACCACCATCATCATGTCCATGGGCATGATGATGCTCTCGCCGATCGTCATCTCGCTTCCGATGAAGATTCTTTTCTTTGTTCTCGTCGACGGCTGGAACATGCTGGTGGGCAATCTCATCCGTTCCTACGCTTAGAAAAAGGGCGGAAAGGTCTGTTTACCCGCTATTAAGATTAATTATATTAGGGTAGCGGACAGGTGCTGGGGCGACCCGAAATTCACGTTTGCGAAACGCCATCCCCCTAGTCTGATCTCACGGAAGGTTGGACGGAGCGAGCGAGGCTCCCCGTTCAAAGGCATTAAGCCGTCCTGCCGTGCCGGTTTCGATCCGGAATGTCCCACTCTTCACCAATCAGGGACTTAGATCACCATGTCGAGCATTCTCACGAACATGTCGGCCATGTCGGCTGTCGCCAGCCTGACCGCCACGCAGAAGGCGTTGGCCACAACGCAGAGCCAGATCTCCAGCGGCCTGAAGGTCGGTAGCGCCTCCGACAACGCGGCCTACTGGTCGATCGCCACGACCATGCGCTCGGACATCGGCGCGCTCGGCGCCGTCAGCGACTCGCTCAACCTCGGCTCCTCCGTCATCGGCGTCGCGACCTCGGCCCTGAGCCAGTCGATCGACCTGCTGAATAAGATGAAGAACGACGTCGTCTCCTCCAGCCAGTCGGGCGTCGACGCGAGCAAGGTCCAGATCGACATCGCGTCCATCCAGAGCCAGCTCCGCTCGTTCGCCAACTCGGCGACGTTCAACGGCGTCAACCTGCTCGCCGGCCCCGGCACCGCCACGGTCGTCACCTCGTTCTCGCGCAACACGACGGGTATCCAGATCAACACCAAGGATATCACGCTTGCCAACCAGCTGTACTCGACGGTCACGACGCAGGGCGTCACCGGCACCGGCATCCTCGACACCACGGACACCTCGACGACCTACGGCGCGCTGACGGCTGGTACCGGTGCCAGCATCGACAATCTGTCCGTCGTCGGTAAAACAACGGCCCAGGTTGGTCAGCTCGCGCAGTTCATCGACAACACAATTGCGACGCTGACGACGGCGGCGAGCAACCTGGGCTCGACGCAGTCCAACATCACGGCGCAGACGACCTTCGTGAAGTCGCTGACGGACTCGATCACCACGGGTGTCGGCTCGCTGGTGGACGCGGACATGAACCAGGCCTCGACGCGCCTGAACGCGCTGCAGACGCAGCAGCAGCTGGGCATCCAGTCGCTGTCGATCGCCAACCAGAACAGCAACCTCATCCTCAAGCTGTTCCAGTAAGGTCACACGATCGGCGGATCAGGGCCGCGCCTCGGCGCGGCCCTTTTGCGTGTGGCGCGTTGGCCGGCCGAGGGCGAAGCGATCCAAAGTGGACCTTCGTATTGGAGGCGTTCTTCAGCCTCTCGGTTATTCCGCTTCGCTGGCGCCGAGGGATGGGGAAGCGGGCCGCGTCGGCGACAGGTCTGGTTGTGCAAGCGCCGTTCTATCCGACTACGGCGCCAATGCCCTGTCGTGGGAACGCCCATCCAGAAGCCTGGCCGGGCCACCCGTCGCGTCCACGGCGAAGGCTTGGGGCGGGAGGCCGGCCTCGCGACGCTCGACCATCGCGGTCAAGGCCGCCTCATAGTGAGCGACGTAGCGGGTCGTGTCGAAGAGCGGAGCGGTCAATCGGTTCGCGACGAGCCGTCGGCGGAGCGCGTCGAGCAGTTCCGGCTGATTCACCAGGCGAAATGCCAGCGCCTCGTAGGCCGAAAGGTCGTCGGCCACCAATTCGGGTAATCCGACCGCATGCAGAAGGCTGGCGGCGACGCGCCCGGCAAACGTCTTGCCCAGGCAGGTGAGGACAGGCAGACCGACCCACAGCGCTTCGCTCGCCGTCGTATGCGCGTTGACCGGCACCGTATCGAGGAACAGGTCGGCTCGCGCCATGCGCGCGATATGCGCGTCCGACGCGACGAAAGGCGCGAAGACCAATCTCTCCTCCGCGACCTCGCGCGAGGCGGCCTCGCGGCGCAGGTTGGCGGCCACAAGGTCGTTCGAGGTGAGGAGCCACAGCACCGACCCTGGCGTCTCTCGCAGGAGCCGCATCCAGACGTCGAAGACCTCCGGCGTAATCTTGTAAGTGTTGTTGAACGAGCAGAAGACGAAGCCCTCCGCCGGCAGTCCGCATTCCATCCGCGTCGGCGCCGCCGGCGCGACAGCCCGCTGGCGGTCGTTGGGTTGGTAACAGTCGGGCAGGTGCACGATACTTTCGGTGAAGTCCTCCGCATGCGCGGCCGGCGTCACGTAGGCGTCCCCGATGACATAGTCGATCATGGCGCTGCCCATGGTCCCGGGAAAGCCAAGATAGTTGACCTGGACCGGCGCGGGGCGGAATGCCAGGATCTCGCTGCGCGCGTTCTGCGTGTAGCCCTTCAGGTCGAGCAACACGTCGATGCGGTCGGCGTGGATACGTCTTGCGGCGACTTCGAACGAGGTGACGTCCTTCAGGTCGATGAAATGGTCGAAGCCGTGCATCAAGCGCGTGCGCAGAGGTGATCCGTCATCCGGGCCGATGGAATAGCCGAACGTCTCGAAACGCCCCTTGTCGTGCCGCTCCAGGACCTCCGCGATGAGCGCCGCGGTGGCATGCGAGTGGAAGTCCGCCGAGAGATAGCCGATCCGCACGCGTCGCGCGGGGCCTTCACGATCCCACGCCTGGGTTGCCAGGGGCGCGACGCCGCTCGTGCTCAAGCCTGCCGCCCAGAGGCGGGCGCTTGCGAGCTGCTGGTCACGGTTCGACGGGCCGGTCAGCACGACGAAGGGCGGGATGCGCTTGCCTCGATCGAGGGCGTCGCGCAAAGCGCCGCGCTGGTGCGCCGCCAAGCCGGTCCAGTTGCAGGTCTGTTGCTGCAGATGGTGGAGCTCCAACATAACGTCCGGCCGGTCCGGATCGCGCTCCACAGCCGAACGGAACGCGTCGATGGCGCCGACGAGGTCCTTGTTCAAGCGGAGGGCCACCGCGTAGTTCAGGTAAAGCTCCGCGGTGTCGGGCGCCAATGCGATGGCGATCTTCGAGCAGTTCGCGGCCATGTCGAGCTGTCCCATGGCAATGAGCAGGCCGGCGAGGTTGTTGTAGCCGATGACGTAATCGGGCTGTAGCGTGACCGCCTGGTGCAGGGCGTTGAAGGCGTCTTGCAGCAGACCGAGTTCATGCAGGGCCAGGCCGAGGTTGCCGAACGCCCGAACATTCAACGGATCGTATTCGACCGCTTTCCGGAAGGCGGCCACGGCGCTGGAGAAATCGAGGCGGTCGTAGCAAATCCTTCCCATGAGGACGTAAGGGCCAGCGGCCTCGGCGTTGGCCAGCGACGTGTCGCGCATGGGAGCGTACAGCGTCAACGCCTTCGCGCAGGCCGCCTGCGCCTCATTAAAGTTACTGGTTTCGTGCAGACATTCGGCCAGGCCGACGGTGGCCTGGAACGATGTCGGCGC
This sequence comes from Beijerinckiaceae bacterium, assembly GCA_965249685.1. GTDB lineage: Bacteria > Pseudomonadota > Alphaproteobacteria > Rhizobiales > Beijerinckiaceae > RH-AL1. Next base: position 87,559 of record CBDFMN010000003.1, read on the forward strand.
AAGCGCGACGGCTTGGCGATAGATGGCGCAGGCGTGTTCGATATGGCCGCTGGACTTCAAGGCTTTTGCGAGATTGCAGAGCGACCGCTCGCTGCACTCGATGTCGACGCAGCGCCGGAACAAGTCGATCGCTTCGGCAGGCCGCTCCTCTTGAGCCGCGACCATCGCCCGTGTCGTCAGAGCATCGAAGGCGGACGAGCGGCCGCGGTGTGAGGCGGCAGATCGGCGCGCGCTTCGGTTCATGGTCCCGGTCCCTTCCTCTCGCGCGACGTTAGGACGGCAAACTTTCGCGGGGCTGGACCGAGACCGCGCGATCATGGCTAACGTTAATCCTAAATCCATCATTACCGGCCATGGTCTGCAACACGGAAGGTTGAAAACGCAGGAGCATCGCTCGCGGTTCAAAGGCATCACGCCGCCCTGTCGTGCCGGTTTCGATCCGGAATGTCCCCTCTCCTGCAGCCGTCAAAGGGACGAATCCACGATGTCGAGCATCCTCACGAACATGTCGGCCATGTCGGCCGTTGCGGCCCTCAACGCCACCCAGAAGTCTCTGGCCGCCACCCAGGGCCAGATTTCGACCGGCCTGAAGGTCGGTAGCGCCTCCGACAACGCGGCCTACTGGTCGATCGCCACGACCATGCGCTCGGACATCGGCGCGCTCGGCGCCGTCAGCGACTCGCTCAACCTCGGCTCCTCCGTCATCGGCGTCGCGACCTCGGCCCTGAGCCAGTCGATCGACCTGCTGAACAAGATGAAGAACGACGTCGTCTCGGCCAGCCAGTCGGGCGTCGACGCGAGCAAGATCCAGATCGACATCGCGTCCATCCAGGGCCAGCTCCGCTCGTTCGCCAACTCGGCGACGTTCAACGGCGTTAACCTGCTCGCCGGCCCCGGCACCGCCACGGTCGTCACCTCGTTCTCGCGCAACACGACAGGTATCCAGATCAACACCAAGGATATCACGCTACCAAACCAGCTGTACTCGACAATTACGACGCAAGGCGTCACCGGCACTGGCATCCTCGACGCCACGGACACCACCACGACCTATGGCGCCCTGACGGGCGGGACCGCCACGAGCATCGATGCACTGAACGTCACGGGCAAGACGACGGTGCAGATCGGTCAGCTCGCGCAGTTCATCGACAACACGATCGCGACGCTGACGACGGCGGCGAGCAACCTGGGCTCGACGCAGTCCAACATCACGGCGCAGACGACCTTCGTGAAGTCGCTGACGGACTCGATCACCACGGGTGTCGGCTCGCTGGTGGACGCGGACATGAACCAGGCCTCGACGCGCCTGAACGCGCTGCAGACGCAGCAGCAGCTGGGCATCCAGTCGCTGTCGATCGCCAACCAGAACAGCAACCTCATCCTCAAGCTGTTCCAGTAAGGTCACACGATCGGCGGATCAGGGCCGCGCCTCGGGCGCGGCCTTTTTCGTTGCAACCCCCGCGCAAGCTTACCCCGGCAAAATGGGCGTCGGTTCGAGTCCGACCTGAGGCCGTGGATGCGCGTGCAAGACCAGTTACAGAAGCTTCTGACCAGTCTGGCGCAGCTAGGTTGGCGGCGCCTGACGGCGCTCGGCCTGATCGGCGCGGCGGTTTTCGCGATCACCGGCCTCGGCGGCTATTATCTCAGCCGGCCGTCGATGGAGACCCTCTATGCCGGCCTCGACCGGCAGGACGTCAGTGGCATTGGCGCGGCACTCACGGAAGCCGCCATTCCGTTCGACGTCAGCGCCGACGGCACGACCGTCCTCGTCAAGGGCAGCCAGACCTCGCAGGCGCGCATGCTGCTTGCCGAGAAAGGTCTGCCGCACAGCGCCAACGCCGGCTACGAGCTCTACGACAAACTCGGCTCGCTCGGCCTGACGTCGTTCATGCAGGATGTGACGCGCGTGCGCGCCATGGAGGGCGAACTCGCCCGCACCATTCAGACGATGAACGGTATCCGCGCCGCGCGCGTCCATATCGTGTTGCCGGACGAGGGCTCGTTCCGCCGCGCCAAACAGCCGCCGTCGGCCTCCGTGATGATCCGCTCCGAAACCATCGCCGACGGCCGCACCGCGGAGGCGATCCGCCACCTCGTCGCCGCTGCCGTGCCCGGCATGACGGTCGACCTCGTCACCGTGCTCAACACCGACGGTACGCTGCTGTCGTCGGACGCGAGCTCGGCGGAGGCCGCGCCGGGCCGCATGATCTCGTTGGAAAAGACCGTCTCCAAGGACATCCAGGACAACGTCCGCAAGACGTTGACGCCTTACCTCGGCCTGCACAATTTCCAGGTCACGGTGGCGACCAAGCTCAACACCGACAACCGGCAGACGAACGAGACGATCTACAATCCTGACTCGCGGGTCGAGCGCTCGACCCGCGTCGTCAAGGAGAACCAGGTCACGCAGAACAACACCAGCCAGTCGCCCACCACGGTCGCTAACAATATCCCGTCCGGGGGCGCGCCCACGAACCCCGACAGCAAAACCTCCAACACGGACAACCAGAAGAAGGAGGAGCTCACGAATTACGAGCTTTCCTCCAAGGTCGTGACGACGGTGAGCGGCGGCTATGCCATCGACCACCTCTCCCTCGCCGTGCTGATCAACAAGGCTGCGCTGGTCGCGAGCGCCTCGCAGAAGGGGGGCACCGGCCTCGAGGCGCAGATCGCCGACATCGAGCAGGTGGTCTCGTCGGCTGCCGGCTTCAACAAGGCGCGCGGCGACACGATGAAGGTGCTGGCAGTTGAGTTCGCGGATGCGGGGCACGACCTCGAGCCGATCCCCTCGCAGGGGGTGGTCGATATCCTCCTGCGCCAGTCCGGGACGGCGATCAACGCCGCGACCGTGCTCATCGTGGCGATCCTGCTCATCCTCTTCGGCATCCGCCCGCTGACGCGCGTACTCGCGCCGCCGGCAACCGCCGTTGCGGAGCTGCCGACGATCGAGCCGCTCGCGGACTTCGCCGCGTTGCCGTCCTCGTTCGGAACGGAGGAGGACTCGATGGGACTGCCGATGCTCGAGATGGAGACCGAGCCGAACCTCATCGAGGATGTCACCAGCAAGCCGAAACGCTCGCCGCAGCGGCGGCTGGAGCAGATGGTCGAGTATGACGAGCGCCAGGCCGCCGCCATCCTGAAGCAATGGGTTCAGCAGGGGAGCGCGGCCTGATGAACGCGCCCCTCTCGCGGTTCCTCGTCGAGTTCGCCGGCGCGTCCTCCTTGGCTGGCCCGCTTTCCGATGCCGAGACGGAGGTCTTCGAGGCCGAGCCGCTGGTGACGCTCACGGCAGAGGCGTTTGAACAGCAGTTGGGCGAGGCGCGGGAGGTGGCCGCTGCCGCCGCGCGCACGCAGGTCGAAACGGAGTTGCGGGCTGCGTTCGACGAGGAGCGTGCAGCGCAACTGGGTCGTTTCGAGGCGGAGCGCGAGGCGTGGGCTCGGGAGCAAGGGCAGGCGCTCGGCGAGAGCCTGACAACCGCGGTCGCCAGCCTGGAGACCGCCGTGTCGGAAGCCTTGGCCGCCGCTTTGCGGCCGCTGTTTGAGGAGACGTGCCGCACCCGCGTGCTCGCCGAATTGGACGCGGCCGTTCGGGCCTTGCTCGGCGACCCCGGCCATCCCTCCGTGCGCATCGAAGGCCCCCTCGACCTGCTCACCGCCTTCGGCGACGCGCACGGCAGCGACCTCGCCTTGGACTATGTCGTCTCGGACCACGCCGAGCTGACGATCATCGCCGATGGCACCCGGATCGCGACGCGCCTGTCCGACTGCCTCGCCTGTTTCTCCATCACCGAAGGGTAGCCGCGATGTCCGACGGCGAGCACAGCCACGAGATCTTCATCATCAAGCGGCACGGCGGCCACGAGGAGGGCCACCACGGCGGGGTGTGGAAAATCGCCTTCGCCGACTTTATGACGGCGATGATGGCGTTCTTCCTCGTCATGTGGCTCATCAGCGCCAACGACAAGACGAAGGCGACGATCGCCAGCTATTTCAACCCGGTGAAGCTGGTTGACACCACCACCCAGCCGAAGGGTCTCGAGGACTCGAAGGCCGTCGAGAGTTCCGCCTCGTCCAGCAAAGGCGCCAAGCCCGTGGAGAGCAAGGAGACGCCCTCCAAAGAGCATCCCAAGGCCCAGGCGCAGGAGGCCGCCAAGAGCGGCGGCGAGGAGCCGACGTCGGCCAAGGCCAGGGAAAAGCACCTCGCTGCGGCGATGCAGGACGATCCCTACGCGGCCTTGACGGAGATCGCTGGCCAGAAGGGTGCGGGCGAGGCCGCCGCGGCCGCGATGCCGGCTGCCAGCAGCAACAAGGTCTCGGTCAGCGCGATCAGCCGCAAGGGTGGCGAGGCTTTCCGCGACCCGTTCTCGCCACCGCCACCTCTGCAGGCTCCGTTGGCGTCGACGGAGGCGGCCGATCTCGATCTCCAGCCCGCAGCCCCCGGCGGCGCCAACCCCGCCCTCAGGGAGCCCCACCCCATCAAGCACGAAGGCACCGGCAAGGATGCGGGCGCCAGCACAAACGTTGGAGCGACAGAGAAGAGCGAGGCGGGCCTCAAGGTGGAGGGCGCGAGCGAATCGCAGGCCAGGGCGCTGCCCCCGCCCGCAAGCCCGGCCGTCGGCGGCGCCGACATCAAGGCGCAGATCGCCGCCGCGGTGAAGGCGAACGGCGGTGACAAGGGTGGCCCGCAGGTCGAGGTGCGCAAGGCCGAAGGGGGTGTCCTCATCAGCCTCACCGACACCGCCGATTACGAGATGTTCTCGACCGCCTCGGCGGTGCCGACGCGCAAGGTCGTGCTCCTGATGGAGCGGATCGCCGACGTGCTAAAGGCGCGGCCGGGTAAGATCGTCATCCGCGGCTTCACCGACGCGCGCCCCTACAAGCCTGGCCGCTACGACAACTGGCACCTGTCGCTCGATCGCGCGCAGACGACGCATTACATGCTGGTGCGCGGCGGTTTCGAAGAGGCGCGTGTCTCGCACATCGAAGGCTATGCGGATCGCAACCTGCGTCTCGCCGCCAATCCCGGCAGCCCCGTCAATCGACGCATCGAAATCCTCCTGCGTGAGGACGCGCCATGACCCTGCCGCGGGTTGCCGCGGCGCTGACCGGCTTGCTGCTGACCGCCGCGCCGGCCGTCGCCGAGCCTGCCGGCTCGTCGCCGCCCTACGAGATGATGCGGGCGCTGTCTCTCCTCCAGGACCAGATCGCCGCAGGCAACGCGATCGCCCAGATCGGCGAGGTCAAGATGATCGAGCGGATGGCGGAGCGCTTCGCCACCGTCGATCCCTCGATCTGGAAGGACAAGCGCAACGCCCGCGCGCTGATTCTCTACCTCTTCGGAGGTGGCAACGCGTCGGCGATCGACGGCATCGTCGACAAGGACGATATCGCCAAGGGCTACGAGGTGCTGTTCCTCGGCGCGATGGCCTATTCGTTGGGCGACGACGCCAAGGCGCGCGCCTCGCTCCTGCCGATCGACGCCCGCAACCTGCCGAGCGGTTTGGGTGGTCACCTGGCGCTCGTGCAGGCGACGCTTGTCGCCAACCAGGACCGGCCCCGCGCCCTCCAGCTGCTCGACCTCGCGCGGCTGCTGGAGCCGGGGACTCTCGTGGAGGAGGCGGCGCTGCGCAAGGAGATGTTCCTGATCGGCGCCGATGGCGACGTCGAAAAATTCGGGCTCCTGGCGCGCCGTTACGAGCGCGGCTTCGCCAAATCGATCTATGCCGAGAACTTCCGGCAATTGCGGATCAAGACCGCCATGGAGATCGGCAAGGCCGATAGCGTGGAGGGCAACAAACGCCTGGACCGCTTCCTCGGCAGCGTCGAACCCCGCCAGCGCCAGGCCATCTACCTGGCCGTCGCTAAGAATGCGATCCTGGACGGGCACTCCATCGCGGGGGCTTCCGCAGGCGCAGCCGCGGCGCGTCTGTCGGACAAGCCGGACGCCGAGCAGGCCCGTGGCCTGGTCTATTTCGGTGCCGCGACGGTGGTCGGCAGCGACTACGAAGGTGGCCTCAAGGCCCTGCGGGGCATCGACCCTGCGCGGCTGACGGCCCGGGACGCGGCCCTGCGGGCTTCGGCCCTCGAAGTGGCGGCGATGATCCGTGCCTCGACCCTCGAAGGGCAGGACGCCTCCGCCGGAACCGAGCGCGCGACCGTCCAGCAAACCGTCGTCGACGCCGAAACATCCCTCAAAGCTTCCGACGCCCTTCTGAAGAGGACCGACCCTTGATCCTGGCGCGCACCCTTCCCGCCGCGGGGGCGACGGCACGCCAGGGCGGAAGCCCTGCCGCGCAGACGCCCGATGCTGCCGGCACGCCGTTCGGCGGCGTTCTCGACAAAGTCCTCGACCACTCGGATCAGCGACCCGCCTTGCCGCCTTCCTTACCGCAAGGGCCGGACGCATCCCTCGCCTCGGCGAGGCAGCCTCGCGACGGCTTGCTCGGCAGCCCGGCCGGATCGCCCTTACGAAAGGCCAGTCCACCGGCCTTTCCCGCGCAGGTGGCGGCGCTTTCGACCGCGACGGCGGCTTACCCGGTGCAGGGAGCGGCGGACAAGGCCACGCCCGTGCCGGCTGCGGCCACTCCTGGTGTGGTGCCTCCTGTCGATCTCGCCGCCGTCTTCGCCGTCCTTCCCGCCGCCGTCGAGGCTCCCGCCACCAAGGCGGTGGCCGACGGCAAGAGCGCGCCGGCGCGAGGCCGCGGCGTGGTCCAGCCCCCCGCCCTGGCAGACGGGGCAGGGGTTCCCGCGAGCGGCGTACCCTACGCAGCCTCGCTGTCGCAGCTGTTTGGCACCCTGCCCCTTCCGACGCCGCAGGTGCTGGTCGCCGCGGCAAACAAGCCCACGCAGGCCGGTGCGACGCCGAGCACGCTGGTGGACGCGGGCGCGAAAATTCTGGATCGGGCTATCTCGGCGGAGGTCGCCGCGGCGCCGCACGCCACGAAGGCGGGAGAGAGCGGCGGCGCGTTCGCCGACGCGCTCGCTCCCGTCATCAAGTCGGTCAGCGTCGAGACGCAGCTTGCCCCGGCCGTCGTGCCGTCGCCGATGCAGCAGGTGATCGCCACGGTGCGGACGCTTGGTGCAGCCCCGGCTGCCGCCGTCGCCGTGCCGGCGCCGCCGCTGCTGTCAAACCGGACGACGACGCTCGTCCTTGAGCCGGCGAACCTGGGCACCATCACGGTCCGCATGCAGCTTCGTGGCGGCAGCCTGGACCTGCACCTCGACGTCGGCAACTCCCAGACGCTCGGCCTCCTTACTAAGGAGAAGGACAGCCTCGCCGCCGCGATGGCGTCCCAGGACTATCAGATCGGAACGCTCACCATGCGAGCGAGCGACACGCAAACCAGCTCGCAGGGAAGCGACAATGGCTCACGACCTCACGACCAGCCGAGCGGCGGAACCCCGTCAGGGGGCGGCGGCACCGCGCAGCAAGGCCCGGCCTGGCAAGGCGGGTCCGGCTATTCGCGGCAGCAGGCCGGCGGCGGTCGGGACCGCAGCGCGGACGACAAGCCGGCCACGCCGCGCCCTCCGGTCCCTGCTGCTCTGCCTGATGCCGCTGGCGTCTATATCTGAACTCCTCGGCGGGCCGCTCAGCCGACCTGCCCTGGCGCTGGAGGCGCCCTCCTGCGAGCGCGAGATCGCCGCGGCCGCGCATCGATACGACATCCCGCTGGCCGTCTTCTACGCCGTTGGGCTCAACGAAACGGGGAGCCGAGGGCGCCTGCAGCCCTTCTCCATGAACATCGACGGGCGCGCGGCACTCAACGCCTCGCTCGCGGATGCCTTGCGCGCGTTCGGCGAGGCGCGGGCGAAGGGCGCCCGGATGATCGACATCGGTTGCATGCAGATCAACCATCACTATCACAGCGCCAATTTTCCGTCGCTGAGTGCCATGTTCGACCCCGCGCAGAACATCGACTACGCCGCGCGCTTCCTCCGCGACCTCAAGGTGCGCGAGAAGTCCTGGACCATGGCCGTCGCGCGCTACAACGCCGGGCCCGACAACAACCCGGCGCAAAAGCGCTATGTCTGCGCGGTCCTGAACAAGATGGTCGCGAGTGGCTTCGGCGCCTGGACGGACAAGGCGCGCGCCTTCTGTGCCCCCGCAGCATCACTCACGGCCGCCTCGCCGTGACGGCCAAAAAAAGTTGCGGCGGCCTGGCGCTTGTCCGCCACACCGGTTAACGTATATTAACCCGGGAATACTCGTCTCATTATGAGACACGAAGCAAAAGAACTTTCAGTTCTTGTTAATCGACCTAAACCGGAAGTCATGGCCCAACCTTAAGCTATTATTCATATGGGCGTTTGGAGCCGAAATCCCGGCAATGGTTAATATCCGTTTACCCTATTCTTTAAGGTGCCGGCTAGCATCGAAGCACGGTGATTCGGGGGCTTCGATGCTTGTTATGGTTGACGACCGCCAGTTGGTGACAGCCGGCTATGCGATGGGCTTCAAGGGCGAAGGCGTGTGCGCCACCGGCTTTGTGCCGGACGACTTCCGCGCTTGGCTGAACGGCGTCCCGGACCACGAGATCGTCGCGATCGAGGGCTTCCTGCTCGGCGACTTCGAGGGCCGGCTCGCCTGCGCCAAACTGATCCGGTCCCGCTCGCGGGCGCCGATCATCGCGATGATCGACATGCAGTCACTGGAACAGACGCTGACCCTCTTCGAGGCCGGCGTCGACGATGTCGTGCGCAAGCCGATCCACGTGCGCGAACTCCTCGCTCGCATCGGGGCCATCCGGCGCCGCGCTGATCTCGACGGGCCGGCGGGAACCGACAAGACATTGGCCGTGCACGGCGACTTGCGCGTCTATTTCGACGGGCGCGACCCCGATGTCGGCGGCGAGACGCTGCGCCTGCCGCGTCGCGAACGCCGCATCCTCGAGTTCCTCGTGCGCAACAGGGGCAGAAGGGTGACGAAGGCGCAAATCTTTAATTCTATCTATGGGATCTTCGACGAGGACGTCGAAGAGAACGTCGTTGAGAGCCACGTCAGCAAGCTGCGCAAGAAGCTGCGTAGCCATCTCGGTTACGATCCCATCGATTCCAAGAGATATCTTGGCTATTGCATTCAATTCGATATCAAACAAACGGGAATCGGGCGCGACATGCTGGTCGATGCGGCGTAGACCACGTCCCATCGCGGCAATCGGTACGGACGAAGTCACCTTACATCAGGAGAACAGGTATGAGTCTATTCTCGGCGCTGCGCACCTCGGTGTCCGGCATGAATGCACAAAGTAGTTACCTCAGCGCCATCGGCGACAACATCGCCAATTCCAGCACCGTCGGCTACAAGAAGGCCTCGACCGAATTCCAGACTGTCCTCGGCGAGCAGACACCCGGCAGCTACGAGTCGGGTGGCGTCTTGGCGCAGACACGCTACGGCGTGACGGAGCAGGGCACGATCAATTCCACCACCAGTTCGACGGACCTTGCCATCAACGGCCCAGGCTTCTTCCTGGTCAACAACGGAGGACAGAGCGGGACACTGCTGACGCGCGCCGGCTCCTTCGTGCCGGACCAGAACGGGAACCTCGTCAACACGGCAGGCTATTTCCTACTCGGCAACAAGATCGGGCCGGACGGGACACCCTCGACGGACCTGACGCCTGTCAACATCTCGAGCACCAAGCTGCAGGCGGTGCCGACCACGACCGGGATCATCGCTGGCAACCTGCCGTCCTCCGACGCCAGAGGCGCGGTCGAGACGACCTCGGCCATGCTGTATGATTCGTCCGGCGCCCAGGTGGCCGCCAACCTGTCGTTCACGAAGACGAGTACCGGCTGGAACGTGAACGCGGAGGCGGCGGCCAACCCGGGCACCTCCATCGGTTCCCTGTCCCTGACGTTCGACTCCACGGGGCAACTCGCCGCGACGGGCAACACCCTGACGCTCAGCGTGCCGCAGGCGAGTGGTTCCGGCGCCAACAGCGTCGTGAGCCTCGACCTCTCGACGATGACCTCGCTCGCGAGCCCCTTGGCCCTTACTCACGACATCACCGGCTCGGCGCCGTCGCAACTGGCGAAGGTCGTCATCGGCGCCGACGGCACCCTGACAGGCGTCTACGGTAGCGCCGCCAAGGCCAACCTCTACAAAATTCCTGTGGCCACCGTGACCAGCCCGGACAACCTCACGGCGATCACCGGTGACGTCTACCAGCTCAGCCAGACGTCCGGCCCTATGACGACCCAGACGGCGGGTCAGGGCGCGGCGGGCAAGATCCTGTCCGACAACCTCGAAGCCTCGACGGTCGACCTCGCGACGGAATTGACGAACATGATTGTCGCGCAACGATCCTACGAGGCGAACTCGAAGGTGCTGCAGGCGGCATCCGAGCTCCTTTCCAAACTCAACCAGATCCAGACCGGCTAGGATTGAAGCTTCGAGGCAGCTACCGGCTCGCGACCACGTCAGGCGTCCCTCGGGGCGCCTGCTTCTTTTTATCGTCTCGCGCCGGAGACGTTGTGGCCCAGGACGTTAACGTTAGCGAACGCAGTAAACGATTCCTCCATTATTTTAGAAGAGGGTTGAGAGGTCGGAGGCAGATGCCAATGATGAGAACATAAGGCATTGAGACACGATGAGCCTGTCCGCCAGTCTAAGCATCGCGCAATCGGCTCTTGCCTCGGCGGCGGCGCAATCGACGGTCCTTTCCCGCAACATCGGCAACGTCAACTCGCCGGGTTACTCGCGAAAGACCGCAGGCGTCGTCACCACGCAAAACGGCTCGTCCACCGTCGCCTCGATCCAGCGCGCAACCGACGCGGCGCTGCTGGCCAACGTCCTCAAAGCCCAGTCGGCCTCGGCAGCGCAAAGCGCGCTCGCCGACGGACTGACGAAGATCGAGAATTCGCTCGGCCTTAACTCGGCGTCCAACACCTCGACCGCGAACGCCGCCGCCGCAGGCGACCAATCGCCCTCGACCAAGATCTCCAATCTGACCAGCGCGCTGGAGACCTATGCCTCCGCGCCCGATAACGCGTCCTATGGGACGGCCGCCGTGGCGGCCGCCACCTCTCTCGCCAGCACGCTTAACGCGGCATCGGCGACCGTGCAGAGCGTGCGCGCGCAGGCCGATGCGCAGGTGGCCACCGCCGTTCAAACGATCAACGGTCTGCTGACGCAGTTCCAATCGGTCAACCAGCAGGTCGTGTCGGGTACCGCCTTGGGTACGGACATCACCGATGCGCAGGACACGCGCGATTCCATCCTCAGCCAACTCTCGACCCAAATCGGGATCACGGCGACCAAGACATCGAATGGCGGCACGTCGATCTCGACCGATACCGGCGTCATCCTCTTCGATCAGACTGCCCGCACGCTGAACTTCACCCCGAAGGCGACCTATACCGCGGGAACCACGGGCAACGCCGTCACCGTCGACGGGCTGGCGGTCGCCGGGTCAGCCATGGGCACCAAATCGGGCACGCTCGCCGGCCTGACCCAGTTGCGCGACGTGACCGCGACCACCTACCAGAACCAGGTCGATCAGATCGCGGGCACGTTGATCTCGACCTTCGCAGAGACGAGCGCCACGGGATCGAGCCAATTCGCGGGCCTTTTCACCGACGGATTGTCGTCCACCCTGCCGACCTCCGGCATCGGCTTGGGCGCGTCGATCTCGGTCAACGCAGCCGTCGATCCGGCGAAAGGCGGCTCCATAACCTTGCTGCGCGACGGCAACGTCTCCGGCCAGTCGACGAGCGGAAATACCGCCAACAACGCAGCCTACGCCGACCGTCTCAACCAGATGGTCAACGCGCTCTCCAGCGCGCAGGTCGCGGCCTCCAACGGTCTCATCGGCGGCACCCTCGCAGCCTACGCCTCATCCTCGGTCAGTTGGGTCACGAGCAATTACCAGAGCGCCGCGAACGCGGCCGCCTATCAAAGTTCCGTCGTCAGCTCCGCCACCTCTGCCCTATCGAACGCGACCGGCGTCAACCTCGACGACCAGATGTCTCAGATGCTCGAGGTCGAGCACGCCTACCAGGCGTCAGCGCAGCTGCTGAACACGGTGAAGGCGATGTATAGCTCGCTCATATCCGCGATGAACTAGAGGGATTGTGCGTGTATATCTCCAGCCAGAACCTTTTTGCGTCCATGCGCCAGTCGGTGCTGCAGACGCAGAGCAACCTCTCCACCCTGCAGACCGAGGAGACATCCGGCTATTACGCCGATCTCGGCCTACAGCTCGGCGGCTCGACTGGCGCGACGATCTCGCTCGCTCAGGAGAGCAGCCACCTGACAGCCCTTACGACGTCCAACCAATCGGTATCGACGCGTTTGTCGACGACTTCGACCGCGATCGCTAGCATCATGTCCGACGCGCAAGCGATGTCGAACACGCTTGTCGCCAACGCCTCGAACTCAGCCATCACGACCACGACGCAGACGCAGGCTCAATCGGGGCTTCAATCGCTCATCGGCAAGCTCAACACCTATGTCGGCGGCCAGTACATCTTCGCCGGTATCAACACCTCAGTCGCGCCGATGGGTGACTACGCCACGACGCTGAACGCGACGAACCAGGCACTGGCGCAGGACCTGCCGGCAAACCAGTCCCAGGCTACGCCCGCCGACATCGCGAATGCGGTGAGCGGCTCCGGCCAATTCGGTGCGCTGTTCCAGCCGGGAGGCACCCGGACCCTGACGACAGCGTCGACGACGCCGATAACCAGCCAGGTCGCGCCGCAACAGTCCATCGTCAGCTCCGCCAGTGCCAACCAGCCGGCGTTTCAGAAGATCGCGCAAGCCTATGCCCTGCTAGCCAACCTGGGCGGAAAGACACTGAACGCCGCAGCCAGCCAGGCGGTGATCGCGACGGCAACGCAACTTCTCAACCAGGGCCTGTCCGGCCTCACCGACATCCAAGCTAACATCGGTACGGCGCAGAACACGCTCTCCGCCGCCAACGACCATATGTCGGCGCAGCAGATCGTCCTGACATCCAACGTGGACAGCGTGGAGAAGGTCGATGCCTATTCGCTTTCCACAAAGCTTACCTCCCTGTCGACGCAGTTGCAGGTCGCCTACTCGCTGACCAACCAACTCAAGTCCCTCAGCCTCGTCAATTATCTCACAGGCGGATAAATCTCGAAATGTATCAGTTTTCTTACGCGGAAGCCGCCGAAGACGATCAGTCGGTCGCGCGGAGCATCGAGCGTCAGGCTCTCGATCGTGCGATCGGACTGCTGCAGGACGCGGATGCCGCGGGTCCCAACTCCCGTGCCGTGGTCGAGGCGCTCTACTATACGCGTCGGCTGTGGAGTTTCTTCGTCACGGAACTGATTGACGACGAGAACGCTCTGCCGGTGGAGGTCAGGGCCAACCTGATCTCCATCGGCATATGGATCCTGAAGGAAGCCGATGCCGTGCAGGGCGGTCGCGCCGGACAATGTTCCGCCATCGGCGAAATCTGTTCCATCGTACGTGACGGATTGTTGTGAGCCATCATGCAGATAACCCTACGGCCGGATGAGAAGATCTACATCAACGGAGCGGTTCTTCGCGTCGACCGCAAGGTATCGATCGAGCTCTTGAACGATGCAGCCTTTTTGCTTGAGGCTCATGTGATGAGCGTAGACGCCGCGGTCACACCGTTGCGTCAGCTCTACTTCGTCGTCCAGATGATGCTGATCAATCCTAATGATACGGTTGCAGCCGACACGTTGTTCAAAGCGAACCTGAAGAGCATGCTAGCTGTCTACACGTCGAAGCTCGTCCTCGATGGTTTGCATCGTACCGGATCGCTGATCGAGGCGAACCGATATTTTGATGCCCTCAAACTATTGCGTGGCCTGTTTGCACAGGATGATGCAATTCTGGCCGACGAGAGGCAGATGGCGCTTGCCTCGTAGCCCGGGCGGCCGGCATGATCGAACGATAGGTTCGGCCTGATTCGCGCGGCGTCTATGGGCTGATCGCTTCTTTTGCTGACGGATTAGATCCATGACGACCGTCCCGTCCACAACCGCCGTTCCGCCCACAACTAGCGTGACTTCAACTGCGACGGCGACGACCGCTGCGGCCGCCAAAAGTGCTTCGGTCAACTACAACCAGTTCCTTCAGCTGATGGTCGCCGAGCTGAAGAACCAGGACCCGACGAAGCCAACGGATCCGACCCAGTTCCTTAGCCAGCTCGCCTCCTTCTCATCGGTCGAGCAGCAGCTGAACACCAACACCAAGCTCGACTCGATGCTGACCTCTCAGGCCTTGATCCAGGCCGACGCCTCACTGGGCCGGACGATTACCTCGCCCGACGGTGCGACGAAGGGCGTGATCACCGCCGTGACCATCAACCCAACGGGCAGCCTTACCGCGGTGCTCGCGAACGGCACCAAGATCGCGCTCGGTGCCGGCGAGACGCTGAGCTAGCCATGAACGAAGCGGACGCGCTCGAACTCATGCAGCGGGCTATTTGGGCGATCCTCGTGGGGGCGGGCCCCTGCGTGGCGGCCGGTATGGCCGTCGGCCTCATCGTCGCCCTGTTTCAAGCCCTGACGCAGATCCAGGAAACGACTCTGACCTTCATCCCGAAGATCTTGGCGATCTTCTTCGTCGCCGCGCTGACGGCCTCGTTCATGGGTGGGCAGATCTCGACCTTCACGGAGCAGACCTACGCGCGGATCCAAACCGGTTTCTGAGCTTGGCGTACCGGGCCGGGCGTCGTTGCCGGCAAGTGGCCGAGGCGGGTGCGACTTCGCAGGCTCCGCGGCGGGTTGTGAAGGCGAACCCGCGTTCTGCCCATCGGGGATCGATCGCGGGAGCCGCCAACGGGTTGTCGCTGCGGCCGTGGCATCCGCAAACCATGTCGGCGCAAGTTTCGCCTCGTAAGGTCTCGCACCTCACTCAGGGTGCATTTCATGGCTGACGGCACGGCGATCAACGCGGGCGCGCCCGAACGCAAGAGCGGTCGCGACGTCTTCTTTGCGGCAGGCATTGTCGCGATCCTCGCTGTCTTCTTCCTGCCGATCCCCTCGTTCCTCCTCGACATGGGGCTGGCATTTTCCATCGCGCTCTCCGTGCTGATCCTCATGGTCGCCCTGTGGATCGACAAGCCTCTCGATTTCTCGGCCTTCCCAACCGTCCTCCTCGTCGCCACCCTGCTGCGTCTCTCGCTCAACATCGCCACCACGCGCCTCATCCTGTCCAACGGCCCAGAGGGCGTCAACGCGGCCGGCTTCATCATCGGTGGCTTTTCCAAGCTCGTTATGAGCGGCGACTTCGTCATCGGCCTGATCGTCTTTGCGATCCTCATCACGGTAAACTTTCTCGTCATCACCAAGGGTGCGACGCGTATCGCGGAGGTCGGCGCGCGCTTCACGCTCGACGCGATCCCCGGCAAGCAGATGGCGATCGACGCCGATCTTAACGCGGGGCTCATCAACGACAAGCAGGCGCAGGCGCGTCGCCGCGAGCTGGAAGAGGAGAGCTCGTTCTTCGGCTCGATGGACGGTGCCTCCAAGTTCGTGCGCGGCGACGCCATCGCCGGCATCATCATCCTCGCCGTCAACATCTTCGGCGGCATCGTCATCGGCTCCACACGTCACGGTATGCCTCTGGCCCACGCTGCCGACGTGTTCGTCAAGCTGTCCGTCGGCGATGGTCTCGTGTCGCAGATTCCCGCGCTTATCGTCTCGTTGGCTGCCGCGCTCCTCGTCTCGAAAGGGGGGACGCGCGGCTCGACGGAAAAGGCGGTCCTGAACCAGCTTGCGATGTACCCGCGTGCCTTGTTCGTTGCCGCCTTGCTCCTCGTCCTTCTGTCCGTCGTGCCCGGTCTGCCGTTCCTGCCATTCGCCATGCTGGGCAGTCTCATGGCGTTCGTCGGCTATACCATTCCGCGCAGGCTCGCCGCGACGCAGGCTGCGGTGGCCGCCGCGGCATTCGCGGCCGAGCAGACCGCGCAGGTAGAGGCGCGTGACTCAATCAAAGAGTCGCTCCGCACCGTCGAGGTCGAGCTCGTCATGGGCAAGCAGCTCGCGGTCAAGATGCTCGTTTCGCAGAACGAGCTCGCGCTGCGGGTCGCCAAGCTGCGCCGCAAATTCGCGCGGCAATACGGCATCGTAGTCCCCGAAATAAAGCTCAGTGACAGCCTGACGATCCCGCCTAAATCCTACCAGATCAAGGTCCATGGAACGGTGGTGGCCAGCGACGAGATCCGCCTCGGTGACCTCATGGTCATCGTTGGGGATGGGGCGAAGCCGAACGTCCCCGGCGAGGAGATGCGCGAGTCGGCCTTCGGGATGAAAGCGGTTTCCATTCCGGAGACGCTCGGTGGCGAGCTTGCCCGCGAGGGGTTCAAAGGTATCGACAATCTGTCCGTACTCCTCACCCATCTCGCGGAGACCATCCGCAACAACCTGGCTCAGCTCCTGTCCTATAAGGACGTGCGGGCTTTACTCGACCGTATGGAGCCGGAGTACAAGCGGCTGGTGGACGAGATCTGCCCCGGCCATATTTCTTTCTCCGGGTTGCAGGCGATCCTCAAGCTGCTGCTCGCCGAGCGGGTGTCGATCCGCAACATCCACATCATCCTGGAAGCCATCGCCGAGATCGTGCCGCATGTCAGGCGATCCGAGCAGGTCGTGGAACATGTCCGCATGCGTATCTCGCAGCAGATCTGCGGCGACCTCAGCGACAACGGTGCCCTCAGCGTGCTGCGGCTCGGGAACCGTTGGGAGGCGGCCTTCCAACAGAGCCTGAAGCGCGACGGCAGGGGGGACACGCCCGAGTTCGACCTCGATCCGCGCATGGTCGAGCAGTTCGGCCAGGAGGCGTCGCCGATCATTCGCAACCGGATGGATGAGGGCCATAACTTCGTGTTGCTGGCGACGCCGGAAACGCGCGTCTACGTCCGCATGATCATCGAGCGCATGTTCGCGACGCTGCCGGTCCTGTCGCACCTTGAGATCGCGCGCGGCCTGCAGATCAAGACGCTTGGCTCGATCTCCTGATGGAGATCACGCCGACGCTCATCCTGACGGCGTTCGTCGTGTTCTGTCGCATCGGTGGTTGCATTCTGCTCATGCCGGGGTTCTCGAGTCCGCGCATCCCTGTCCAGGCAAGGCTCTTCGTCACCATCGCGATCTCCCTGGCGATGACGCCGCTCGTGATGGACGACGTCGAGCCGCTCGTTGCCAAGGCCGCGCCTCTCGCCCTGCTGACGATCATCGTGTTCGAGAGCCTCAAAGGCCTGGTCATCGGCCTGCTCGGGCGCCTCTTCTTCGTCGCACTCGAGACGATGGGCATGGGTATCTCGATGTCCATCGGTCTTTCCGCCAACCTCGGTGCGCCGGTGGACGAGGCGGAGCCGCTGCCGGCGGTCGTCACCCTGATCACCCTTGGAGCCACGCTGCTTCTCTTCGTCACCGATCTGCATTGGGAGGTGTTCCGCGGCCTTTCCGCGTCCTATTCCGTGCTCCCCGTGCGCGATGGTTTCGACCCGCGGCTCTCCATGCTGCAACTCGTCGATGGCGCGACTAAGACGTTCGTCTTGACGCTGCGGATCGCCAGCCCGTTCCTCATCTTTTCCATCATCGCCAATCTCGCCATCGGCATCATCAACAAGCTCGTGCCGCAGATCCCGGTCACCTTCGTGGCCACGCCGTTTTTGCTGTTTGGCGGCGGCATTCTGTTCTACTTCACGATCTCGCCGGCCCTGGACATGTTCACCGCGGCCTTCGGGTCCTGGCTGAAGACGGGTTGAGCGGATGGCGGACCGCGCGAAGGCTCTGGGTCGAGTGCTTGCCGTGCAGCGGCAGGTCGTTCGCTTGGCCGAGTGGCGCCTTGCCGCGCTGCAGCGCCAGTGCGCCGAGATCAAGGACGACCAGGCGTGCCTCCAGGCCTTCGTCGCTGGAGAGGAGGCGCTGACGCCGCTTTTGTCGGCCGCGGCGTTCGGGCGTGGCCAGTCATTGCTGCAGGCGGCGGCGGAGCGGGAAAGTCAGGCACAGGCCCAGTCGGTGGCGACCGATGCCGCACGGCAGCGCGAACGGCTGGCCGAAAAGCTGGTGGAGGCGGTTCGGGCCGAGGCAAGGCGGGCCGCGGAAAAGCGTCATCTTGAGGAGGCCGTCGAGGCTTGGGCGCGGCGCGGCGACGCAAGTTTCCCGTAAGGCTGATCGCGCATTCTCCAGCGGTCATGAAAGCCGGGACCGACCATGGCCATCTCTCCTCCATCTGATATCGTGCTCGACGTTGCGGGCGCCGCCGATCCTGAGCGGGTCCGTGCCGCGACGGAGCGGCTTGCGCGCCTTGCCGCGGACCCGACAGCGAGCACCGCCGGTTTTGCGGAGGCGCTGGCGGCAGCGAGAAAGCCCGCTCGACCGGGGCCGCCGACGCTCGCACCATTCGCCTCGCCGGGCCTCGCGAGCGCGCGCAACAGCATCGTCAACGCGGCGCCGCAGGATAAGCTCAAGGCCTATCAGAAATTCGAGGCCGTCCTGCTGCAGAACTTCGTGGAGGCGATGCTGCCGAAGGACACGGAGCTGTTCGGCGACAAGAACTCCGCAGACATCTACCGCTCCATGATGGCCGAGCAACTCGCCAACCAGCTGGCGAAGGGCGGAAGCCTCGGCATCGCCAAGCAGATCATGGCGGCGCATCCGCCTCTGGCGCCGCATGCCGCGCCGAAGTCCAGCGAAACGTGAGAGGGAATAGCACATGCCGATGTCGCAGCAGGCCGACGCATCGGGTCCCACGGTTTCACCCCTCCAGCGGCCGTCCGTGCCCGAAAGCGCCTATCACGCCTTCTTCATGTCGGTCGATCGCCTGGAGGTGCTGCTTGCGGAGGAGTCCGTCGGCCTCAAGCGTGGAACGCCGATCGACCTCGCCGAACTCACCGGCCGCAAGCGGCAGGGGCTCCTTGAACTCAACCGCCTGATGCAAGCGTTCAAGGGCACCATCCCCAGCCAAGATATCATCAACCGCCTGGCCGCCTTCCGCGTCACCATCGAGCGCAACGAGACCGCGCTTCAGCTTCACTTGCGGGCTGTGCAGGACGTGACGGCGACGATCGTCCGCGTCATGCAGGACTTCGAGTCGGATGGCACCTACACCCGCGCTTACCGCGTCGGCGGCGCCGACCTCGCATGAAGGTCTTCTTCATCGGGCTCTGGGTGGCGCTCGTCGCCCTCGGTGCCACCTACGCGTCGGCGTCCTTCACCGCCAACCGCAAGGCGGTCGGCCTCGAACAGTCAGCCAGCGCCGTTCAGTCCGAGAAGACGCGGGTGATCAACGTGCCGGTCATCGCGCACGGTGCGGTGCAGGGCTTCGTCGTCGCGCAGTTCGGCTATACCGCCGATGCCGCGATCATGAAGAAGCTGACCGTCTCACCCGACGTCTTCATCCTCGACGAGGCGTTCCGCACCCTCTACTCGGACGATCATCTCGATTTCGCACACCTCGAAAAGTACGACATCGCCAAGCTGACGTCCCACCTCGTGAAGGCGACCAACGAACGTCTCGGGGCCGACGTGATCAAAGCCGTCCTGATCCAGGATTTCACCTATTTTTCCAAGCAGGAGACGGAACATTGAGCGCCCGGCATTTCCATTTTTCTCTCATTGGCAGCGCGGCGAAGGACCGCCCGAAGGCCGAGTTCGACGCGATGAGGATCGGCCGGGTGACGTGGATCGGCCTGACCGCCGCAGTGGTCGGTTGGGCCATGCTGCTGGGCGAGACGGCAATTACCGATTTCATGACGGTTCAGGACCCGCGCGTGCTGCCGCCGAGCTTCCACGACGATTTCATGGATGTGGCCAAGACGCTGATCGCCAGCGGGTTCGGCTTGGCCCTCGTCGGATCGCTGCAGACGGGTTTCGGCGCCCTCAACCGCTTTTTCGAGGCGGTGCTGGTGCGCTCCGGCCAGAAGTCGCAGGCCGCGGCCCTTCCAACGGGCGCCGTCAACGAAAGCTTCCGCCGCGAAGAGGTCGTCGAGGCGGCTCCACGCGCGGGACGGCCATACCGGACCTTTGCCGACGGATCGGTCGAGGTCGAGACGATCGTCGGCAACCGCCGCTTCCGCTCCATGGTCGAAGCCCGCGACTTCATCTGAGGGCTGTGGTGCTGCTCGTCCACCGCGGTAGAGCGGGCCGGCGTGCGAAGTCCTCGCGCCACGGGTGTTCCGATCGACCGGGCATCCGGCGCGTTGGTTTACAAGTCGAGGTTTGTTTACAAGTCGAGAGCGCCGAGGAGGAAGGCACCTTCCGGCGCCCTCTCGTGTCGCTCGACAGGACCGGTCAGGGGGCGGTCAGGGCCACTTGGCCAAAGCGCAGTTGCGGATCACCGATGAAGTTGTAGAGGCCCACGTGGGTCAGCTGCCCCTCCGTATCGAGCCAAACCTTACCGCCGACGTCGCGCCACTTCTGGCAGAATCCGAAATCCTCGCTGATATAGACGCCGGTCTCCTTGTCGATCATGCAATCGAAGAGAAGGTAGTTCTCTTCCGCGTGTGCGTTGCCGAGCGCGTGCGACTTGCGATAGCGGCTCTCCGGATAGGCTTCGATCATGCGCAGGATGGCGGATCGCTTGATCAGCATGAAACCCCCGCCACACCATATCCCGGTCGCGAAACGGCCGCGGCGCTCCAGCTCCTCGCCGTCGCAGAGGCTGCCGACATATTCGAGCGGTGCCGTCGTCAGGGCTTCGCCGCCGCGCACGCGGCCGATGCTCGTCTCGTCCCACTTGATCACCTTGAGCGGGTAGATCCCCGCTACGACGTCTTGGTTGAACTGCAACATGGCTGTGACCTGCTGCGGGTCGAACCGGATGTCCGCGTCGATGAAGAGGATATGGCTTGCCTGGGGAACGGATAGAAACTGGGCGATCAGCGTGTTGCGGCCGCGCGTGATCAGTGCATCGTGCCCGAGCAGCGCCAGGGTGGCGTCGTAGCCGACCTGCGAGGCATGCGCCATCAGGCCGACGACGGAGAGCATGTAATGCTGCGAGACCAGTCCGCCGAAGCAGGGCGTGGCGATGAACACGAGCGGTTTTTGCGGGGCGTCTGTCATGGCGTCCTTCGTCCTGTGCGTCTGTGTTGAGGCGGTGCGGCACTGTTGCGCGCAGCTTGGCGATCGAGCGGGTCAGATGGCAAGGAGCCTCACACCCGCGTTGCACCCCTTCTGCCAGGCGAGATGGGCCCAGAAGCGGGTCTGGCTAACATCGTCCGCCAGCAGAAAGCGTCGGGGTAGGGGCCTGTCGATCGAGAGGCGCAGCCGCGCTCCGCCGCGCGAGCGGTTCTGGATGAGGCAGTCGACGATCACCCTGCCGCGCCCGTCGCACAACAGGCCGCCGCGCAATCGCGTGCGGAGCCGCTCGGCGTCGCGTTTGTCGAGCAGCGTGAGGGAACGGTTGGACGCCGCGATGACGCTGTAGGTGAACTCGCCCCGCAAGTGGATGTCGAGCGGGCCGGGCTCGACCTTGACGCCCGTGGCTGTTGCCCGTGACCGGCTCTGCGGTGCCGGCGGGCGGCCGCCGGGTGTCGCGCCGCGCGCATGCACCACGCTAGGAAGCCCTGTGATCGGCGCCTGCGATCGCCGGCACAAGGCGCGCGTCGGCCATGGCGTACGCCAGGCGCGCCGTATCGCAATCCTCGTTCATTGAGGGTGAGGCAAACCAGATATGCTTGACGTCGATGCCGCCGTAGGTGTTTTTTAGCGCGAGCGTGAAGAAGGCCGAGATCGACATGTGGTGAAATTCCATGTCGATCAGGATTGTCGGTGGCTGGTGCCACGTTACGTCGAGCGCCGCGGCCCAAGCGAAATTCATCGTGCCTTGCTTGAAGAACAGCTCTGTCGAGGAATTGACGAGGTCCTCGATGTTGGCGAACTTCTCGTCGTGGATGAAGGCGATGAGGTCACCGACCTCGATCAGGCGCAACTCGGCCGCGAACTCGCGAACACCGCTGGCGACGATCTTCGTGCGGGCAAGGTGCAAACTCGTCGGAGGGTTCGGCATCGGCTACCTTCAGGACAATCGCGATGGCTTGGCGGTGCGGACTTGAAAGAAGTGAATAAGTTCCGCGACCGCCTTATAGAATTCGGCGGGAATCATCTTTGAAACTTCGACATGATTGTACATGGACCTTGCGAGAGCCTTGTCTTCGATGACCGGAATGCCCGCGGCTTCGGCGATCTCGCGGATCTTGAGCGCGATCAGGTCCTGTCCCTTGGCGAGCACGAGGGGGGCGCCGCCCTCCTCGCGCACGTAGCGCAAGGCGATGGCGTAATGTGTCGGGTTGGCGATGACCATCGTCGCCTTGGGTACCGCGGCCATCATGCGGCGGCGGTGGCGATCCATGGCGATAGAGCGGCGTTTCGCCTTGTAGATCGGGTCACCTTCGGACGACTTCGTCTCGTCCTTGACCTCCTGCTTGGTCATGCGCAGGTCCTGGCGCCACTTCACGCGAGACCAGACCATGTCCGCCCCGGTGATCAGCGCGTAGGCCACGCAGCAGCCCGACAGCAGGCGGACGGCCATGTCCATGACGATCGCGCCCATCTTCGAGGGATCGACGAAGATCGTCTGCACGATCGACTCGAAGTCGCCACGCAAAACCATGTACGCGACGATGCAGACCAGGGTGAGCTTGCTGACGTTCTTGAGGAAATCGACGACGCCGCTGCGGCTGAACAGGCGCTTGAGGCCGGCGGCCGGGGAGATCTTGGAGTACTTTGGCGCGATCCGGGCGAACGAGATCTGCGGCATTCCCTGCGCGAAAGCCGCGACGAAGGCGGAGACGATCATCAAGGCCAGTACGGGGACAAGGAAGACCGCCGCCGCGCCGCCAATCATAGCCAGGAGCGAGAAAACGTCGGCGGCCGTGTTGAGCGGATAGCGGCTCGGGCTTCCGAAGGCCTGCGCCATCGCATCGACCAGCGGCCGGACGTTCTCCTTGAGGACGAGCGAGAGGATAATGAGCGACGCGCCCAGCGACATGAAGAGCGACACCTCGCGCGAATGCGGAGTACTGCCCTTTTCGAACGAGTCGCGGATCTTCTTTTCGGTGGCCTCCTCGGTCTTGTCCTCGGTCTCGTCGCTCATGGCGCTAGCCTCTGCGATTAGTCGTCAGCGTCGGCGTGCAGCTCGACTTCGCCGCGCTCTGCCATTTCGAGCAGCATGCTGACGATGCTTCGGCGCGCCGCCAGGATGTCCTTCTGCGCCGCGGACCCTGCGTTCGTCATCTCGTTCTCGACCAGGCGGCGCGCGCGGGCGGTGAGGGACGAAAGGACGTTGGCGCAGAACTCCTCGTCGCGGCCGACGAGCGCGAGCACGATGCGTTCGCTCGGCACCTTCTCGAAGAGAACCTGGCGCGTCTTCTGCGGGAGTTTGACGAGGTCGTCGAACGAGAACAGCTTCGAGCGCAGCGCCTCCGCCTCTTCCGGACGGTCTTCCTCCAGCGAGGCCAACAGCTCCTGCATATGCTCGGGCGCCATCTTGTTGATGATATCGGCCATCCGGCTCGTGGCGGCACCGGCCGGGCGCGGCGGATTGACGATGAGTTCGTCGTGGAGCCGCACCTCGATCAGCCGGACCGCGGGGTCGTCGATCGGCCGCAGGCTGAGGAGGCGTCGCATCGTGCTGTTTCGGGCCGCGCGCGGCATCAGCGCCATGATTTCCGCGGCGGCGCCGGCGTCGACCCTGGAAAGCGTGAGTGCGATCACCTGCGGATGCTGCTGCAGGAGGTAGTCGGTCAGCATCCGCGGCTCCACCGCGCTGATCTTTTGCCAGATCGTCTTATTGGAATTGCCGAGGACGTCCGACATGATGTCGGCGACCTGGTCGGGCGGAAGCGCGCCGGCCAGCAGTCCCTCCGCCTGGTCGGCGGTACCCTCCAGCTCGAGTTCCTTGGAAAACTCGTCGGCAAACTCCTCGACGAGCTCCTCCAGCACGTCGATCGGCACCGAGCCGAGTTCGGCGGCCGATCGGGTGATGAGTTTCAACTCTTCCGCGTCGAAGTGGACGAGTAGTTTGCTGGCCAATGGCTTGCCCATGACGAGCAGAAGCGCCGCGACCTTTTCGGCCCCGAGCAACGGCCGGTAGCCTTGATCGATTTCGTAGGTCGCATCGAGCATCGGATCCGCCCGCTAATGCGTCGCGGCGGAAGAGCCGACGATCTCGATCAACTTGACCCCGATACGCGTCGGATCCTCGTCGAGCACCACCATCTCGCCGCGCGCGACGACGCGGCCGTTCACCACCACGTCGACCGGCTCGCCGATGCCGTGGTCGAGGGCGACGACGGCGCCTTTGCCGAGTTTCATCAGGGCGGAGACGGGCATGGTAGCCGAGCCGAGCATGACCTGCACCGCCACGGGGATCTGTAGGATAGCGTCGAGATGGCGTGGATCGACGTCCGCGGCGAGGCCGGCGGCATCGAGCTCTTCTTCAAAGGAGGGGATGTCGGACATGGGGTCAGGCCTTGGTCAGCAGTCGTCGAGATCAATCGGAAAGAAGGTTGCCGGCTTCCGCCGGCATGAGGCTCTTGGCCTGCGGGCGAGGCAACCCCTCGTCGATACGCAGGGAGTAGCGGCCCTCGGCCTGACCAAGCTGGCAGCGGAACAGAAGCTTGTCGTCGTAGCGCAACTCGCAGCGGGAGGGCGCCGTCTTTGGCAGGGTTAGGATCTGTCCGGGTCGCAGGGCCGCAACCTGGCCAAGTGTCAGCCGGTCGGCGTCGAGGAAAGCGTCGAGGCTGACGCTCGTGCGGCTGATCTCGGCGTGAAGGCGGCCGCTCCACTCGGGATCGGCGCTCGCGGCCGGCTTGGCGGCGGGCAGCGCATCCTGCTTGAACCGTTCCAGCACCGCCTGCGGGAACGCGACGTGAAACCGTCCCTCGCGGCCGAGGCACTCGAGAGCGAAAGTCACAAGCGTGACAGTCGCCTCGCGCCGACCGAGGGCGCCCGGATCGGGCTTTGCCTGGATCTGCCCGAACGTCAGGCTGGCAAGCCCGAAGCCGGCGCACTCCCTCGCGAAGGTGACGCTCAGCGCGTTGAAGGCGAGGCGGGCGAACTGGCGGTCGATGCTCGTGCCAGGGCGCGGCGTCTCGGAAGGCATCTCGGCGCAAGTCCCGCCGCACATGAGTTCGAGGAAGAATTGCAGGAAATTGTCTTGCAGGCTGACGGATAGGCGCTGGTCGAGCGCCGGGACTTCAAACAGCGCCGTAATCATCGCGCTGCCTGCAGCGATGGCTTCGGCGGCGGTCTCCTGCGTCGTCGACGCGACGCAGCAGGTCACGCTCATGTTCTGGCCGGCCAGCTTTTCAAACGGCGGGACGCAGGCCTCCGCCACCCGGTCCATCACATCCTGGAAGAGAGGCGACCCTTCGCCGCCGCGCCGCAGCAGGGGCGTCCGCGCGGACGAGGCGCCTTTCACGTCGGTCAAGCCCGGAGCGGCCATCGGTCAGGCCGCCTGCTTGGCGGAATCCGCGCCGCCGTTCATCGTCTCGTTCTCCACGTCGTCGATGGACGGACGGTCGTAGGAGGAGATGGTCTTGCGGCCATGCTCCAAAGCGATGAGCGGCATCGCCCCGTTCATGAACGCGAGCAACGTCTGCTTGATGATGATGTAGAGCCGGCACTTCTTCTCGCGCGTCACCTTGATCTTGGTGGCAAGCGGCCCGGCGAGACCGTAAGACATGAAGATGCCGGCAAAGGTCCCCACGAGGGCGGCGCCGATCAGCTCGCCGAGGATCTCGGGCGACTGGTCGAGCGCGCCCATCGCCTTGATGATGCCAAGCACGGCGGCGACGATGCCGAGCGCGGGGAGGCCATCGGCCACCGCCGTGAGCGCCTGATAGGCCTTCAGCTTGTCGCGGCTGATAGTTTGGATCTCCTCGTCCATCAGCGACTCGATCTCGTGGGTTCGCGCGTTGCCGATAAGGATCAGGCGGCAGTAATCGCAGATGAAGGCGGTCATGTCCTTGTCCGCGAGAACCTTGGGAAACCGTTTGAACAGATCCGAATCGGCGGGGTTGTCGATCTGTGCTTCGAGCTCGTTGCGAGCGTTGCCGCGCAGCTCCCGCATGAGACCGTAGAGGAGGCCCAGCACGTCGAGGTAGTCGCGTTTCTTCGGCACGCTACCTTTGATCGCCTCCAGCACGGCCTTGCCGGAATCCTTGATAGTCGACAGGGGGTTGGCGACGATGAAGGTGCCTAGCGCCGATCCGCAGATGACGATGAATTCCGAGGGTTGCCACAACACGCTGAGCTTTCCGCCGACGGAGGCGAACCCTCCGAGCATGCATCCCATGGCGATGACGATGCCGACTACGAAACTCAAGGCGCTCTCCTCTGGTGTTGGCCGACAATCCATCAGGTCAGCCTTGCCTGAGGCTGGCGACCACGCCGTCCTAAAAAAGGGGGCGGATCGTCAGCCTCGGGCAAGTTTGCTGCATCACGGTTCCATGCGGTCCCGCCAGGGCCGGTGCCTCCCTCGCAACGCGGCTTCGGCTCGCGGTGGCAGTGTCCAAAAAGGCTGAGCCGGTGCGTTCCAACCTCTACGTCTCTTTGTCCGCGCAGGTCGCCCTGCAGAAGCGCATGGATACGGTTGCCAACAACGTCGCCAACATGAACACCGGCGGCTTCCGGGCGGACGGTGTCACCTTCGCCGCCGCCCTGTCGAAGGCGTCTGAAGCGCAGACCGCCTTCGTGACCACCGGCAACACCTTCATTTCGCGCGCGCAGGGGCCGGTTACGCGCACGGACAACCCGCTCGATGTCGCCGTCCAGGGCGAGGGCTGGCTGGCGATTCAGACGCCGGGCGGCACCGCCTACACGCGCGACGGGCGCATGCAGATGACGGCTGCCGGTGAACTCCAGACCCTGAACGGCCATCCTGTGCTCGACGCCGGCGGCGCGGCGATGCTGCTGCAGTCCGATGCGGGGCCGCCCAGCATCGCCGCTGACGGGATGATCACGCAGGGCGGCCGTCAGGTCGGTGCCCTCGGCCTCTATTCCATTCCCGACGGGGCGAAGCTGAGCCGCTACGGCAATTCCGCGGTCGTCCCCGACGTCGCTCCTACGCCGATCCTCGACTTCTCTACCAACTCCATCGAACAGGGCTTCTCCGAGGGCTCCAACATCAATCCCGTCCTGGAAATGACGCGCCTGATCGAGCTGCAGCGCACCTTCGAGTCCGTTTCGAGCAGCAACCAGGCGAGCGAGTCCTCGCTCCAGGACGCGATCAAGACGCTCGGCGCGACGTCGTGAGCGACGGGTCTTCGTCATGCTAGCGGTGCAGCGGCTGGGCGAAGCGGCGGCGCACCTCACCCACCGCAGCGCCGTGCTGCGGATCGAGGGGAGGGTAACCGAGGTGACCCCGACCGCCTATCGCGTTGGCGGCCTGTCGCGTTTCGTCAAGCTTGGCGATTGCGTGTCCCTCGATCCGCTTGGCCGCAGGCATGGCGAGATCGTCCGGATCGACCGCGGCGGCGTGTCGGTGAAGCCCTACGGATCGACCGCCGAAGTGGGTCTCGGCGCGCCCGTGACCCTCGTCGAGCCGGTGTCCCTCGCGCCCGACGCGAGCTGGTTGGGCCGGGTGGTCAACGCGCTCGGCGAACCGATCGACGGCGCGGGACCGCTGCGAGTTGGGCCGTCCTCCTACAGCATCGATGGCGAGCCGCCGCCCGCTCTCAGCCGCGCCCGGGTGAAGAAGCCGCTGAAGAGCGGCGTGCGCCTCATCGACATCTTCACGCCGCTCTGCGCCGGGCAGAGGATCGGCATCTTCGCGGGGTCGGGCGTCGGCAAATCGACGATGCTGGGCATGCTCGCCGGATGCAAGGGCTTCGACGCGGTCGTCATCGCGCTCGTCGGCGAACGCGGCCGCGAGGTGCGCGAATTCATGGAGGAATCGCTCGGGCTGAACCGCGCTCTGGCGGTCACCGTGGTGGCGACGGGCGACGAGAGCTCGATGATGCGGCAGATGGCGCCGCGCACCGCGACCACCATCGCCGAGTATTTCCGCGACCAGGGCCAATCCGTCCTGCTGATGATCGATTCCGTTACGCGCTACGCCCATGCCGCGCGCGACGTGGCGCTGGCGGCGGGCGAACCCGCGGTGGCGCGCGGTTACGCGCCGAGCGTCTTCACCAGCCTACCCAAGCTGCTGGAACGCGCCGGCCCTGGCGCCCAGGGCAAGGGGTCGATCACCGGGATCTTCTCCGTGCTGGTCGATGGCGACGACCACAACGACCCCGTCGCCGACGCGATCCGCGGCACGCTCGACGGCCACATCGTGCTCGAGCGCGCGATCGCCGACGCGGGCCGCTACCCCGCCATCAACGTGCTTGGCTCCATCTCGCGCCTCGCACACCAGGTATGGTCGCCCGAGGAGCGCACCCTCGTCACCCGCATCCGCTCGATGATCGCGCGTTTCGAGGAGACGCGCGACCTGCGCCTCATGGGCGGCTTCCAGACCGGAGCTGACGCCGAGCTCGACCAGGCCGTGGCGCTGGTACCAATTATTTACGATGCCATGATTCAGTCTCCTCACACCCCGGTCAGCACGGATGCCTTCCGTGAACTCGCCGAGGCGCTGGGGAAGGGAAGGTAGCCGACATGCCCGTGGTGCCGTTCGCCTCCTCTTGGACCACCCGCCTGTTCGCCCGCGCCTCCACGTCGGAAGGCATGCTGGGGATTGCCGGCTGCGCCATCGCCTGCGCCTCCGGCTCGTTCGGCCTCTACATGAACATGCACGGCCCCATTTCGAGCCAGCCGGTCTCCAGCTACTTCACCGTCTTCGCGCAACTGAGCCAGAGCGGTCGAGCCGAGGCGGCCGTCAAACCGTCGGTCGTGACAGGGGACGACATCGACCCCGTCGTCACCGGATCGATCGCCCGCAGGGTGCCTAGCCCCGTCGATGGTGGGCGCCCCGTCATCGCGAACATGCTGCTGCGGCAGATCGATGGAAACAACGCTCTTGTCGAGGTCAACGACAGCCTCGCCGTCTACAAGCTAGGCGATCTAATTCCGGGAGCGGGACGCTTGGTGGCGATGACGCGCCAGGGCGGCCGGCCCGCGCTCGAGACCTCGAAAGGCTTGATCCTCGAGGCACGCTGAACGACTCCGCGTCAAGCCGCGAGGCGATCGCGCGAGCTGCGGAACGGCCCGTCGGGAGCGCGGGCGGCGGCGAAGGAGGCGAGGCCGATCGGGTTCGGCAGGCCGACATAGATCCCTTCCATGCCGCCCGACCGGCGATAGGTCTCGTGCCAGATTCCGGCGCCTCGGCTGTCGCGATAGAACTGCTGCCACCAAGTCTTGTGCGGTTCCGACCGCGTGAAGGCTTCCAGGCTGTCGAAGTCGCGCCAATATTGGCGCATGCCGACGTGCCGCAGGCCGTAGAAGATCGGCTCGTGCGCCAGCAGGCCATCCGGCCTGTGGCTCTTGATCAGGTCCAGTTGTTTGCCGATGCCGAGCATCCACACGAAGCTGCGCCATGTCGAGACGCGGAAGCCGAGGTAGATCACCGCGAGGTCCGGGTAGAGCGTGAGGTCGACGGACGTCCGTGGGGACTGGCCTTGCATGGTGGTCTCCGTTGAAGCCAGCAGACGCTACCAGGAAAGGTCATGGGGCGGCAGTGTTTCCTGGGTGCGCCGTGCGCTCGCGATCCGGCATGTCCGTTCTAAAAAGGGATCGATTGTCCGTCCCACGCGAAGAACCCTCCGCTGTCTGCGGGGGTCAGCTTGTCGATGACGGCCAGGAGGTGCCGCGCGGCGTCGCCGGGTGTAAAAAGTCGCTCGGCGCTGACGTTGCCGCGGAAGGGCGCGCTGAGGCCGGTCGCCACCGTGCCGGGATGCAGCGCCACCACGATCGTGTCGGAGTGCGTGCGCCGCACCTCGACCGACAGGGTCCGCACGATCTGGTTCAGCGCCGCTTTCTGCGCGCGGTAGCCGTACCAGCCGCCGAGCCGGTTGTCGCCGATACTGCCGACGCGCGCCGAGAGCACCGCGAACACGCTCTTGCCCGCACGGGGCAGCAGCGGGATTGCGTGTTTGGCGACGAGCGCGGGGCCGATCGTGTTGATGGCGAAGCCGCGGGCGAGGCGCGCCGGATCGAGGCTGCGAAAGGTCTTTTCGGGCTGCAAGGCCTCATCGTGCAGGAGGCCCGCGGCCACCACCATCAGCCGCAACGGAACTTCGCGCGCGAGGACTGCCGCCGCGGCGGCGATGCTGTCTTCGTCGAGCAGGTCGAGCGGCGTCGCCTCCACGCCCGCCGCGGCGGCGATGGGTCGGCGCGACAGCGCGTGCACCGTCGCGAAGCCCGAGCCGGCGAGAGCCTCGACCAGCGCTCCGCCGAGGCCACCGGTAGCCCCAACGATCGCCGCGCGGGAAGGTCTGGGAAAAGACGTCAGCATGAGGACCCGCGTCGCCCGCGCGAAATGCCTCATCGGATTGATGCGGCCGCGGACACTCCCATCTTGCAAGAACGGGTGAGAAAGCGCATGCCTTTTCGCCGCTCATCAGGTGAACCAATGGCCGAAGCCGAACTCGCGGCGCATCCTGCCGCCGCGACTTTCCCGACCCTCGACTTCGATGCGATCGCCGAGATCTTTGCGAGCCTGACTCTCGAAGCGGCCGTGGCCGTCATGGGCGTCTATGCCACCGACCCGCACGCGCGTCGCAAGGCGGACCGCAGCTTCGTCTGCGATGCCGACGAGCGGGCCGAGGCGATCATCCTCGCCGGCCTCGCCGTTCAGGTGCCCGGCATTCCCGTCATCGCGGAGGAGGCCGCCTCCCGCGGAGAGAAGCCGCGTTGCGGGCGGGCGTTCATCCTCGTCGATCCGGTGGACGGCACGCGCGAGTTCCTTCATCGCAACGGCGAGTTCACGATCAACATCGCCCTTATCGTGGACGGCGTGCCGCGCGCCGGAGCGGTCTATGCGCCCGCCGTCGGCGCCCTGTGGATGGCGGGCTCCGTGGCCCATGCGTGCCATGTGGAGCCCGGTGCGCCGCTGCCGCCGCCGGAGCAGCGCCGCGCGATCATGGTGCGGCCGAACCCGCAGGTCGGCCTGACGGCCTTGGCGAGCCGCTCGCATGCCGACGACGAGACGGAGCGGTTCCTGGCCCGGCTGCCCATCGCCGAACGCCGCTGCGCCGGCTCCTCTCTGAAGTTCTGCACGATCGCCGAGGGCGGCGCGGACGTTTATGCCCGCTTTGGTCCGACGATGGAGTGGGACACCGCCGCCGGCGATGCCGTCCTGCGCGCGGCTGGCGGAGCCGTGCTCGACGAGGACGGCGCAGCCTTGCGCTATGGCAAGGCCCAGGACCAGTACCGCAACGGCCCGTTTGTCGCGTGGGGCGATCTCGCGGCCGTCCCGCACCGGCGCGGCATGCGCGGTTAATCGCGCGTTAACTCCCATTTGTCTAAAGTGCCGCGAAGGACCCAGGGAGCACATCGGCCAACGGGCTTGGCGCGCTCGTCGGGATGGGAGGGGCAGATGGGTTTTGGCTTTCGGTTCGGCGCGCCCGCCTCGCTTGCGGCTGCGATCCTCGTGGCGGGCCTGAGCCTCGCCATTCGTCCGGCGGCGGCGCAGGAACGGCCGATCGCCTATTCCTCCGATGAAATCGTCCTCAACGGCCACAAGTTTTTCGGATCGATTTCCCGAGGCCTTGCCCAGGCTGTCGAGACCGCGACCAAGCGGTGGGGCAAGCCCAACGGCTACATCCTCGGCCAGGAGGCCGGCGGCGCACTCGTCGGTGGGCTGCGCTATGGCGAGGGCATCCTCTACACGCGCAACGCCGGGGACAAACACGTCTTCTGGCAGGGTCCGACCGTCGGCTTCGACGCCGGTGGCGACGGCGACCGCACGATGATGCTCGTCTATAACATGCCTTCGAAGAGCGCGATCTTCCAGAGGTTCGGCGGCGTCGACGGCTCGGCCTATTTCATCGGCGGCTTCGGCATGACCGCTCTGGCCGCGGACGACGTGGTGCTGGTGCCGATCCGCACGGGCATCGGTGCGCGTCTCGGCGTCAACATCGGCTACCTCAAGTTCACCGACCGTTCGACGTGGAACCCGTTCTAGTCTTCGGCGCGAGCCAGTCCTTGCTCTCCGACGCAAGCGCGCCCGCACTTTGCTCCCCCTTCGCCCCTGTGGCATAAGCTCGGCTCACCCGTCGCTCCGCTGGCCTTGGTTTTGATCGAACAAGCAATCTATTTCGGGCTTGGCTGCGTGGTCGCCGGGTTGCTGGCACTGGGCTTTCTGCCGGTGCTCTGGGCTCGCGCCATCCGGTTGACGCGGCAACGCCTGCAGATCCAGATCCCCGTCTCGATGCAGGAGATTCTCGCCGACCGCGACCACCTGCGCGCGGAGTTCGCCGTAGCGCGCCGCAAGCTCGAGCAGGAGATGGAGCGCGTCCGCAACAGCAAGGCGCAGGACATGGGCGAGTTGGGACGCCGGGCGGCCGAAATCCTGAGCCTGTCCGAAACCGTGGCGGCGCTGCACGCCGCGGGCGCGAAGCGGGAGGCGGAAATGGCCGGGCTCGCACGCGAGTTGAGCGAGGAGCGCGCGCAGGCGGGCGCGCTTCAGGTTGGCCTGTATCAGGCCCAAGCCGGGTTGGAGCAGCAGCGGGAGGAGTACGAAGCCTTGCGTCGCGCGCACGACGCACTGGATGGGATAGCCGAAGAGCGCCGCTTGACCGTGGCCGCGCTGCACACTCGCACGATGGGTTTGGAGATGACGATCGAGGACGCCCAGCGCGCCCGCGCGGCGTTGGAACGGCAAGCCGCCGCGGTGCGGCCGCTCGAGGACGGCCCGGACCTGCCGTCCGACTTGGCCGGTGCCCATGGCCGCATCCGTCACCTCGAAGCCGCCGTGCAGGAGGCGAAGGAGCGTGAAAAAGGCATTCACTTGCAGAAGAGCCTGCAGGCGGAGCGGGCGCGGGGCAGCAGCCGCGCCGATCTGGACAAGGTCGAGGCCTTGCAGGCCGAGGTCGCGGCGCTGCGTGGGGCGCTCGAGGCGGCGCGCCAAACCTCCGGGCCGGGCGAGGCTCCAGCGACGGCGAACGACGCCGCGCTGCGCACCGCCATCCACGACCTCGGCCTTGCCGTAGCCCGGATGGGGGGCGCCGCGGACGATACCGCGCCGCCGCGGTCCGGCACCGCGGCGCCGAGCCTGGTCTGATCAGTCGCGGCTGCGCCGCCGCACGATCAGCGGCATACCCCCCTTGGGCCGCAGGGTGATGCGCTGCACCGGCTCCACCACATGGCCGCGCGCGGGCGACACCATGAACCGGCGCATGAGCGTCGCCAGCACGATCGTCGCTTCCTGAAGCGAGAAGGCCGCACCGATGCAGATGCGCGGACCGGCGCCGAAGGGTAGGTAGGCATAACGGTCGATTGCCTCACGCGCGCCGGGTAGGAAGCGGCTCGGCTCGAACCGCTCGGGATGGTTCCACAGCAGCTTGTGTCGGTGCAGCACGTAGGGCGCGATGATGACCAGCGCGCCCTTGCGGATGCGTCGGCCGCAGAGGTCGTCGGGCCCCTGCGCTTCCCGGCTGAGGCTCGCCACGGGCGGGTAGAGGCGCATTGTCTCCTCGATGACGGCGCGGGTCTCGACCAGGTGATCGGCCCATTCGGCGGCGGGCCGCTCCAGGACCCGGTCCGCCTCGACCGCCACGCGCTCGCTCCATTCCGTCGAGAGCGAGAGCAGGAACAGCGACCAGGTGAGCGCATTGGCAGTCGTCTCGTGGCCCGCCGCGATGAACGTGACGATGTTGGCCTTGACCTGGCGATCGGTCAGCCCCGCGCCGGTCTGCGGATCCTGCGCGCGCAGCAGCAGCGTCAGAAGGTCGTCGGGCGCCGTCTCGCCGCGCGCGATCAGACCCTTGCGGCGATCGATGATCGCGTCGACGGCCGTCTGGAAGAAGGTCATGGAGGAGCGGCTGCGCAATTGCGCCAGGCGCGGCACCCAATCGGGGAAATCCAGGAGGTCGGCCAGCCCGAGCGACCCGATGGTCGCGAAGAAATGGCTCATCGCGTCCAGGAACTCGTCGGGATCGCGCTCCAGACCGTCGGAGAAGATGGTCTCGCCGAGGATCTCCAGCGTGACGCGCGCCATGGCCCCCTGGACGTCTACGGTACTGTCGGGCCGCAACCGTGCCCAGCGCTCGACCAGGACGTCCGCGTTGCGCGCCATGGCGGACGCGAACGAGGCGACGACGCGCGGCGTGAACAGGGGGGCGAGCGCGCGCCGCTGCACGCGCCACTCTTCGTCCTCGCTGGTCAGCAGACCGTGGCTGAGGCCGGGCGCCAGCACGCGCTTCTGCAAGGCGTCCTTGCGATAGTTGGCCACGTTGTCGAGAAGCACGCGGCGGATCGCGCCGGGTTCGTTGACGACGGCGCCGATACCGAGCATGCCGCGACCCGTCAGGATCGGCCGCTCGAAATGCGCGTTCGTCCAGGTCTCCAGCGGGTTGCGCTGCAGCGTGCGCAGGAGGCCGATCGGCCCGAGCGGGGTCGATCGCGGCGTGGGCGCCGGCGGCACGATAGCCGCGTGCGGCGGGGAGGCGAGCGGGCGAGTGGCGATGACGTTCATCGCGCCACTATACCGGCTTTGCGGGCGAGGGGGCGACGGCAAAGCAGCGCAAGGCCGGGGAGGGCGGCCGCCAGCCCCTTCCGGTTCGCCCGCGGGCAGCAGACGGCCGCGACGCCAGCCCGCCCCTTGTCAGGCGCCCCGCCGCCGATTATACGTCCAACACCGGTCGGGACCGGTCCCGCGCCCATCGTATAGCGGTCTAGTACGTCGCCCTCTCACGGCGAAAACAGGGGTTCGATTCCCCTTGGGCGCACCAATTAAATCAAGCACTTAGCTGATTTCGACCGAGTCTCTGTCCAGGTTTTGTCTAAGAACGTCGATGGATCGGCGTGGAGCGGTGTGTACTATTAGGCACGTCCGAGAAGTCTGCGTCATCCTCGCCGAGGGTCAACCCGCCGCTCGGCTCCAGGTCACCGCCGTCTTCGTCATCACAGCGGTCATCGTCGCTGTCATCCTCTTCGGCGTCCGGCTCGTGTTGCTTCGCGTAGTAGTGACCGAGGCTGGGCTCAAGGTCAGGATCTGGGTCGAGATGATCGAGCAGCGCGATGAGGCATTCGACCTGGTCCTCGACAATTGCCCGGAGACGTTCGCGTGCCAACTCATGGGCCTCGCGCCAGGCGCGGCGGAGCGCCAGCTTGAAGCGCTCAGCATAGGGGAGCCTCGGCGACAGGGCGCGGGCGTCCTCATGGGCTTGCCGCATGATGGATGAGAGCTGGGGTCGGATCGCAGGCAAGCCGGTTTCGGCTGCCAGTGCGGGTGCGTTCGGCATTTGGGTAAAAATCCACGAAAATCGTTTACCATAAACGTATTGCGTGGAGTTCGTGTGCTGCCAACGCTTTTCGTTTGTGCTACACGAAATGCGGAGGAAGCCGATGTCGATTACGCCTGCTCAATCTCGCGCCGCCCGCGGTCTCGTCGACTGGTCACAGACTGATCTTGGACGAGAAGCTAATCTGAGCGAGAGCACTATCCGGGATTTCGAGAAGGGCCGTCGCGTTCCATCGGTGAACAATCTGGCCGCTATCGAACGTGCGCTACAGGCGAAAGGCGTCATCTTCGTTGAGGAAAACGGCGAGGGGCCTGGGGTGCGGCTGAGGAAGGGACGGCGCGCCAACGATCACCCGACGCCGACCGGCCCCGCGACCGATGCCGTCGAGACCATGGATGCCGCGATCGAAGATTACAAGAAGAGGCGGAAGGAGCGACCATGAGCTGGCACATTGTCTACCTCGACGCCCGTGCAAAGAGACGCGATCTCGCGTGATGGACACGTCCGACGTCGCACTTGCCCAGGCCTGTGATCTGCACCATCGGCAGCGCGCGCAAATCATCCGGATTGAAGGCGGCAACGGCGAGACGATCGCCGCCGAGGCTGTGCTCCAACGGTGCAGACGAATTCTAATTGGTGAGCGTGGCGTCGAGGTGGCTTGCGAGCTAAGCTTGTTTGCGTGCTCCCTGAGGCCGGAACGCCAGTACCGCCAT
The DNA here is from genome assembly GCA_965249685.1 of Beijerinckiaceae bacterium. GTDB lineage: Bacteria > Pseudomonadota > Alphaproteobacteria > Rhizobiales > Beijerinckiaceae > RH-AL1. The sequence continues at coordinate 123,572 of CBDFMN010000003.1, forward strand.
GCCCAATGTAACCAACTCGAAAGTCGTCCCCAGGCTTTACGTCCGAAACGCGTGGCGGCTGGCAATATATATCACAAAGTACCGCCATGCTGGCAATGCCCGATCCGAAGATCGTCCTTGAGCTTCACGTCCAAGACGTACTGGCGGCAGGCGAGAAGGTATCCGAAGCAGGCGAGCGGATCAAGGTAGGCCCGTGTCCTGGCTTCCATGCTTCGCCATGATCGTGTTGAGGCCATGCGCCGGCCCTTGAAGCCGCCGGCGTGATCTTTGTCGATGAGAACGGCGAGGGACCGGGCGTGAAGCTGAGGAAGGAGAAATCATGAAACGAGAGGCAAATTTTGATGTCTACAAGGGCTCGGTAGAGTCAAATCTGAGGATGGCAACAGCAATCGGCGCTGGGCTCCCTCCTCATGTTAAATCCGAAGACTGGATTCTCATGGAAAGAGGTTTGTCTCAGGTGATAGAGGATGCAGAGGAAGACATTGAGGCGAGAGGTTTCTGCTTCTACAAGCTAGTGCCTGTCGTCACTTGAACCTATGGGCTGTCTCGGGATTCGGCCATTCTTGAAGGAGGATGAGCGATGCTGAGCGACCCGCAATGATTTGTGCTGGAGCCGCTGGTGGAAGCCTGCCGCCCTACGGGCAAGACGCCGCCCCAAGAGCTTCGGCGCATGCTCTCTGCCATCCTGTGACGGCATCAGAACGGGGCCAAGTGGCGCGCCAGCCCTGCCGAGTTCGGGCCGTGGTGGCGAGCGGCCCAGGTCTTCATCCGCTGGGCGCTCATAGGCGTCTGGGAACGCCTGTTCAATCTCGTGCAGGAGCGCGGCGTGCAGCTCGGGATGGTGTTTCTCGATGGCACCAACATCCGCGCTCACCAGAAGGCTGCTGGCGCACGGAGATCGGCACCACCATCATATTAGCGGGCGCTATCTCTGCGCCTACGCTGGCGAGATGGCATGGCGGGAGAACAACCGCCGCGTATCTAACGGAGCGCAGTACCTCGGCGTGACAGCGGCAGCACTCAACGCTCCTGTGTCGCGGCAGTGGAAAGGCTATTGGCAGCGAGCAATTTGAATGTGAAATTTTGCAAAAACCATTGCTGAATTGATTGCCGAAATTGGAAGGTGTTAACGAGAAATTAAAAGCGCGTTTTTTTTCGCTTTGCACCCGGGTGCAAAAAAGCCAATTTTAGTGTGGATATGGGGACAAGAAATCCGGGTGAGGGAGTTGGTTCGCCAACGCGTCTCCAATCTATGCGAGGCTTCTAACCTCGCAAAAAAGAAGCGCCTCTAGGGGCGCTTCTTTCGTATCAAAATCATAGAACCTAAAGTTAGGCTCTAAGTCCCGCCATCGACACGATACTTGGCTTGGGCGTAAATTCCTTCAACCGATAGCGATCCCCGCTATAAGTAATCACATCATCCTTTTTCAAGCGGCTGAGAAGCGATGAAACGCTTGATCTGTCTAGCTCAACACCCCTTTGTGCAGCCAATTCAGTTGCATATAAAGCGTTGAGCCCAATCGTTCCAACATCTTTTAGGAGTTGCAGGACGATTGCTTTAGTAGCTACGCGCTTCCCTGCAATTGGCTGCACATCAGGTGCTGCTTCGACGCTATCTTGCGGACCCATAAGCGCTATGGCGCGCTCGATACCTACAATCTGATTATCAAGCGCTTCGCGACGACGCATGAGCTCAGACCTCTCCTTGTTAAGGCGATCCTTGAGCATCTCTTGGTTCTTCCTGTTATTCACAGTGGCTCTCCGGATATGTGAACAAGGTGGTGCCCCAAGCGAGGATCGAACTCGCACTCCGGGTGAGGGAACCGGTTTTCTAGACCGGCGCGTCTACCAATTCCGCCATTGGGGCAACGCAGCATTAGATGCATGGGTTTGATAATTCGTCAACGCTCGTTGCGCGTCGGAGATTTCATCAATGAAAAGCATCGCGCACGCGCACACGCTTGTGACGGAAGAAAGTTGCGCTGATTTTAAAAAATCTTTTTAGGCCGTTGTCGCTTGCGCTACCTGCAACCGCCACACAATTACTTCCTTTCGCCGATCGGCCCGCTCTACCTGTCGCGCCGCCACTAGCTTCAGTAAGCCGCCAGCCTCCAAACAGCCGACCGCTCTTGATCCGCAGCCCGCGTGACCATGTAGCGCCTCTGGCGCTTCCGCAGGACGTCTATGGCGTCTGTAATCATGGCGCGGCGCAGAACGGCGTTCTCAGGATCGAGGCCACGCGCCTCTAAGCAGCGGATTGCGAGAGTGCGGGTGTTGAGCCCGTCCGGCGCCGCTTGGAGCGCTTCCCGGCAAATCTCCCAGACCTGCCAACGTCCAAAAAGTTTACGGACACCGACGCCGCTGGCGAACTCAAGCGGCTTGCCGCTCTCAAGCTGAAAGAGGGCATACGCTTCTTTTAGGATCACCAGGTCTTGCTGAGCCTTACGTAGACCTTCCTCATAAGAGGCGATCAGACGTTCAACGTCTTAGATCTTCTCTTGAAGGGTCGAGATAACGTCAGGATCGGCTATGCGCTACGCTGAGTGCTCAATTACAAAGCCGTTGATAATGGTTGTGTCCCCATTACCTGCCTCTTGCAGGTGGAAAAGAATTGAAACAGGTTGGCAACCTTCTCCCCCGAAGAAGGTCTTAAACTATGGCTAAAACCCCTGCAAAGCCCCCGATCCACCCTATCACGTCGCCCAAGATCCGAAGCTTGGCCGGTAAGGGCGAAAGCGCCCCTAGCACGCTCACGACAAAGGAGACGCAAGAGCTGGCGGCTTCCGTTCTCCGTCACATTGAGCCGCGTAAGGGCGGAAAGCCCTAGGCTCCCGAATTGAGCGGATTGCCGAGCGCGGGATACGCATGATCCCGCTGGCCTGCGCTCGGCTGCAATGCTGATCTCCAAGGTTCGGGGCAAGCGCGATTGCTCTTGCAGACTCCGACACGAGATAGCCGACCGAAAGGCAAATGATCGCTTCTTCAACAGCGTACTCGTCTATCCATTCCCATGCGGGGCGGGGTTGCGCGCTGTCCTCCCACTCGACAACGACGAGCGGATAAGGACCAGCGGCTATCTTACGATAAGCCATTGATATTGTTCATCCATTGTAAGGTGAGTTTGCTACCGAATGCCGCACATGATGTCGCGCCGACGTATCGCCGGTAAAGCGAACCGAACGGTCTTGGTCACCCATGGGCGTTGTCTTTGTCCAAGTTTGGCGGCACCTCGAAGCCCAGAGCCCATAGCGGGCGCGCCTCGTCCGCGCTGCAGTCGACGATGCAGTCGGGGCCGACCTGGACCATCCGACCGGTAATGAGCATCAGCGTTCCGCCCGGCCATGGTGCGATGCAGCGGAATGGCGTGAACGCGTTGATCGCGGGCAGCTTTTCGACGTCAGCGGCGAGCGAGGCGTAATAATCGATGATGCCGGTGTTGCCGCCGCCGGCCATCAGATCGGTAAGAGCCCACACCAACGCGTCAAGCCGGTCCGGCGAGCCTGCCGAGCCCGGCATGAACGACGTTAGCTGGTCCTCAAGCTCCGGGAACATGCCGACGTGGTGGACCTTGCCCTGCTCATAGTGCGCTGAAATCGGCTCCGCCCGAACGATCTTCCCGCGCGAGGCATGCACCCCGCGATATGGCACACCGGAGTCGACCGCGCGGATGGTGGTCTCCACCATCGCGCCGCCCTGGTTCGTCTCGGCGACGATGCGATCGGCGGCATGCTCACGGTAGAGGCGCACCGCTTTGCTTGCCCATTGTGTGGGCGTGAACTTGCCGGAGCCGTCGGCCAGCACGTAGCCGTGCCCGTCCATGCCGAGCCCCGCCACGATGATGCCAGTCTCGTCGCTGTTCTCGCCGCTGCTCACGGCTGGGTCGATCGCCACCACGATCCGCCGCATGTCCGGAAGATCCAAGGCGCTCCGCCGGCCGCTCTCGATCGTGTCGAGCGTCCACAGCGCACCCTCAAGATCGTCGACATAAGCGCCCTCGTAGAAGCGCTTGCGTTGACGCTCAGGCAGCGAGGCGAGGCTCCCGATGTACTCCGGCGACAGGTTCGCCGCGTTGTCGCCCGGGTTGAGGAAGGCCCGCGCATAGTTGTCCGGGTCCGAGAGCGAGCGCCGCGAGATCGGGTCGCGCTTCTCGCCAAAGAGGACGTTGGTCCAATGCGTCTTCGCGACGGGATTGAGGTCAACGATCGCCCGCTGCCGGAAGCCGGGCACCATCTGGGCAAGCCGGGTGAACGCGATCAACGCGGACGGGTAGGGGATCTGTGACGCCTCGTTAAGGTAGACCGTAAGGAATTCCTGCCCGAGGATTTTCTCGACGCGGTCCTTGTCGTCGAGGCCGCCAATCCAAATTTGCGAGCCGTTTTCCAATTCGAAGAAGCCGTCCTGCCGATGTTCCTCGATCCGCACCATCGGAAAGCATGTCCGCGCGACCTTCGGTAGCGTGTCCAAGGCGAGAGATTGCCGCGCCGCATTTGCACGATAGCGCAGCATGGCGTGACGCGAGCCGGAGGCCCGCGAGGCGACGTCCACGATACTCCACACGGCAAGAAAGGTCTTGCCGGCACGTGAGCCACCGACGAGGCACGAATAGCGCTGTAGGCCCTCCAGGAGCAGCCGCGCGCGTTGTTGCGCGGGCGTGAAGGCTGCCATGCTGTCGATCGAGCCGGCAAGTGTGCCGAAGAAGCTCTCAGGCGGCACGGTTCGCCTCCAGCGCTATAAGCTCGCCGAGGGCCTCTTCGCCTTCGCATTCGCGAAGCATGGCCGCGATCTCGGCGCGAAGCTCTGGATGGTTCATCACGAAGCGCATCATCGCGCGTTGCAGGCGCATAAACTGCGGCGACGTCGTGATGGCGAAGTTGTTCGTGGTGTTCTGGTTGAGCGTCACGCCAGGGTTGAGCCGCGCGATCTCGCCGGTCCGCTGTCCAAGGCTTTCGAGGATGTCCAGCATCCGGCCGGCGAGCGCCGCGAACCGGGTCGCATCCTTCACGGTGGCGGCGTCGTGGATCTGCTTGAAGGTCATCGCTTTGAGGAGCTGCAGATCCTCGAGGATGGTCCCGTTCTCCTGCGCCGCGAGCTTGCGGAGCTTCAGGACGTCGGCGGACCCGCACAGGTACGCGCTCTTCTCCGCATCGGTGACGTGCGGCGGCGTATTCGGGCCGCCGTTCATGTGCCGCGAGAGCTGGGATCGATCAACGCCAAACTGCGTCGCGACCGCGGACATAGAGTTGCCGCCGGTGACAAGCGCCTCGATCTTCGTTTGCTCGCGATGAGCGCAGATGGAGCAGCGCGCGCCGGCCATGGTCTCAGCCCGGCGTGTAGGTCACGGCGCCAGCGTAGGAGCCGGCGACGCTCACACTCACGGATTGGACGCGGCGCGGGTTCGACGCGTAGGAGATCCGCCAGGCGCCGTCCGGGCCGGTCACAGCGGTTCCGAACGGCGCCGAAGCGCCTTCCATGGTCGCCGCGACGGCGAGACCCGAGATGACCGCGCCAGCCGGCGCCTGGCCACCGAGCCCGACCTTACCGTAAAGCGACGTTCCCGCGTAATCGACAATCGGGATCGTTATGAAGGCCTGGGTTGCTGCCACCGTTGTAAAAGGCGAGACACCTGCAGTCGGCGTCGGCATCAGCACCCAACCGGCGCGCTGAAGGCTCCCAACGTCCTTGGCGTCCACCACGATGACGTTGTAGGCCGGATCGGGCTGAACCCTACGACCATCGGCAAGAAAAGCGTCAGCCGGCGGCTGGCCGCCGACTACAGCATACCCCATCGCCACGTCGGTTTCGACGCCGCGTGGACCCTGGATCGGCGGTCTCAGATAGGCGGTCATGATCATGGCTCCTTATCGGCAGCCGCCGCAATCAGGCTCGCGAAGGGCAGCGGTAGTGGTTGACGTGAGAGACGATCGACGCGGGCTGCGAGGACGCGCACACCGGCCTCGAAATCAGAGAGCGACTTGCTCAACCTTGGCGAACCAAGCTCACCTTTGGTGAGCGCGGTGAATGGGTCTAAAGCTAGGCGGTCCGCGATCTTGCAAAGGTCGTCCCGAATGTCGCAGAAGGCGGCGTTCTCATCCTTCAATTGCTTCGCTAGGCTGGTGTCCATCAAAGGCGGCTCCTATAGAAGTCGGCCGGCGTCATGCCCCGGCTTGGCGCCGTCGCCTTCATCAGCGCGGCGACTTGGAGAGCGCCATCGATGTATGCGCTCACCTCGGCGTGGACGCCCTTCAGGACCGCACGGGCGGCGTCCTTGCGCTGGCCTGTCGGATAGGCGTCGAACGCCTCCGTTGCCGCCGCGATGCCCTGGCGAAGCTGTGGCGGCAACGTCAAGGCGTTGGCGAACTTCTGCAGGTCGAGCGAGCCCAGGTCGGGCGGCGCAACGTCCATGCGCTTGCCGAGCGTTCCGAAGTTCGTCGAGGAGGTCGGCACATGCCCGGCGCCCTTACCGAGTGCGATCGACCGGAGCTTGGCCAGGTCGCCGTCGAACCCGCGTGCGTTGCCGGCGGTCGTCGCGCCTTCGATGATCGCGGCGAGCGATGACGCCTCGGTCTGGTCCTGCTTAGCGAGGCAGGCCGCGAAGCGCGAGTGGAAGTCGTTCGGGATCGTCGTCATGCGGCGCTCCCAATCTTGACGACGTTCGTTGCCGGCACGTCGCCCTGCAGCTCGGCGAGGCGCTTGGACCAAGTCGAGGCGGCTGCCACGATGCAGGCCTGCGTTGGTTCGAAGACGAGAGCCGGAAGATTGCGGCCGACACGCTCGCCGACCTGAAAAAGCGCCATCGCTTGGTCGCCGCGCCCCGACCCTTGATGTTGCTGAGCGAGGTTCGTGATCATCGCCCGTAAGCCGAGGACATGAGCGATGCGAGGCTGTACGCTCGCGGCAATCCAAGCTTGAAGGCTGGTAACGGCCTCTGCGTGTTCACGCTGGAGCGTCGCCATAGCGTGTTCGTCGATCTTCGCACTGGTCGACTGAAGTTGCGCGGTGAGATCGCGTTGTTCCGTGTCGAGATCAGCGTTTACGCCTCGCGCATTTGCAGCGGAGGCCTGTGCGGACGCGAGCTTGTCATGCAGCGCCGATCGAGCGGCGATGTCCGGCGCAGGCTTCTCGCCCTCGCCAGTACGCGACCACGCTTTGAGTGCTTCGATCTCTAAAGCGCCGAGCGCGCCGATCTCCGCGATGACCGCTGTCTCGGCACCCTGTGCCTGTCGAAGACGCTCGCGGGCATTCATCAAGTCGGCGAGGCGAGACGCGATGTCGTCGCGCTGATGTCGAAGACCACTTAGGGTGTCGTTCATGCGCAAAAATCCAGTGCACTTCCGCAAATCCTGGACAAGCATAGACGAGACCAAGAAATTGTCGAACGATATCAATATACAAAGGACTCCACAGCGCTCCTATTTTCGCTGTAGCAAGGCGAAGTCTTGCACGAGAGCGCGATTGGCGATGCGCGAGTGAGGCGGGAGCGCGGCCTTGGAAATTGCAGATAATATCCGCAACTCCTCACCGGCCCCCAAACCATGACGCACATGACGGACAATGACGCATTTCCCATAGAAGGCCCAATGCACGCGCATGATGCTGCTCGTTGGAAAATGCGTCATGGGTGCGTCATGCGTCATGCCGGCGAACGAAAGCGCGGCCTTGCCAATCCTTCACCGCTTTCCATCCTGATCGTTCGAGGATCGCGGCGATACGGCGTTGATCGGCGGTTCCGACACGCTGGGTATCAATCTGTAGCGCGTCCTTGGCTACGGCGCTGATCTGGACACGCCTCTTGCCGATGAGCCAATCAGCGACGATGTCCTCCCAAGGATCGGCCTCATATCGTTCCTCTTGTTGCGGGCGGATGTGTTCGGCTTCGAACGAGCTGTCTGGCCACCATCGACTGCCGGCTCGAAAGCGTTGAAGAGCCTCGGCGAACAGTTGATCTCGATCAGCGCGAAGTCGGTCTGTGTCGACGGCTCCAACCTTGACCGGCCAGAAACGCCGGCCACCCGTCTCGTCTCGGAGATATGTGGATTTGTTGGTCGTGCCGACGAACACGCACTGGCGCGGTTCGATGACCTCTTTCCGCCCGTATGATGGTCGGTAGCGTTCGGTCGTGCGGCTGATGAAGGCTTTCAAGGCCGCGTCTTCGGCTTTTGACATTGCCGACATTTCGGCGATCTCAATCAGCCATTTTCCAGGAAGATGTTGAGACACATCTTTGCCGGTCGTCACGTCTGGCAGGCTATCGCTAAACCAGTCTCCGCCAAGGATCGCGCATGCGGTCGATTTCCGCGCGCCTTGTGGGCCTTCCAGAACAACCATGTAATCGCACTTGCATCCCGGCTCGATGACGCGCGCGACCATGCCCGTGACGAACATGGCGCCGATCCCTCGTCCGTAAAGCGTATCCTCAGCGCCGAGGTAGTCCGTAACCCATCGGTCGATTCGCGCGCGGCCGTCCCATACCAGACTGCCGAGCCAATCGCGGATCGGATGGAAAGCCCGCTCAGCGGCGCGGAGGTCGACCGCTTGGTGCGTTGTATCCTTTGAAAGGCGCGGCAGCCCATGGCGCTGAAGGTACTCTTGAACCCGGGAGACATCGGTGTCGCGCACGACGCGCGGCAGCTCGTCATTCTCTAGTTCGTCGGTCCCTCGTGACGGAAGTGGTCGCTCGAGGATGACCGCCTTCAGCATCTCGTCGAGCGCAAAGGCCTCGGCGAGGACCGGGGACGATCGCAGCGCGCCCATTGCTCGATCGAGATTGCTGGGCGCATCGGTCTTCTTCGCGATGCTCATGCCGCCACCCGTCGCTGTTCCCGATCTTGTACAATGTACAAGATCGGCATCTCGACCGGCTCCCGCCGCCAAGCGTCAAGGCGCGCCCAGGTCGGCAAACCCGTGACCTGGATCCGCACGAGCGCGTCTTCGACCGTGTCTTTAAGTTCGAGACCTGGACCGGCGGCGGCTAACCGAACCGCGCCGCCGCCAATCGCGCCGAGAAGGACGCGCGGCCCTGGCAAATCGGCCAATCGCGGCGCTTGGCGATCCAGAAAAATAAGCAAGACCGCGCACACTGAACGGTCAGGCGCCTGAACGGCGATGACCACCGTTGGCAGTCGCGCCTTTCCCGGCGGCCTATATCGGATTGTTGGAGGCAAGGTGCCCACGAAGCCGATAGACCGGAAGTATGCCTCCGCATACGTGTTCCTCGCTGGTCTGGCCTCTACCCATATTCGGCGAACCTCCAAAACGGGATCACGTCTTGGGTCCGGCTTTCGATCAGTCTTCGGACCGGTGCGCCTCATGGGGTCAACCCCAAAGTTTTAGCCCTCTTGATTAGCCGCGTCGGCGTTTGCATAAGGTGCCGACCAATATCGATCATCATCCCGACGTGGAGGTTGCGACGGATGTTGCGAACGATAACGCGGTCTGCTTCGGTCAGCCAATCCAGCAGCTCAAACGCATCCGTCCAAGCAATGCGCGAATGATGCGAAATGCCATCCCAGCTCGGCTCTCGGGGCTTGCGAGGCCGATACTCGGGGTAAGCATTGGGGGCCGGGCTCGGCGCCGCCGTTGGCTTCGGTTGGTAAGCATTCGCAACGATGCCACCGACCACATCAGCGTTTTCCACTTGCTGTGCGATCCAATGCCAGTCGCGCTCGTTGCTTTTCAGCTTACGTTCAATCGCGCGAGCGGCGGCGACGACCTCGCCGTCGTAGTTGCTGCCCAACATCGGCACCAAACGCGCCAGGGCAGAGGGGGCGACGCTCATGCCGCGCTCTGATCAAAGCAGAGTTCCGTAACCACACGGGCGACGGCAGGTGTCAGACGCGTGCGCCGGACAATGAGATCATGCTGGATTTCCGAGAAAAGGGGGGCTATCTCTCGGGTGTCAGACGCCGCCAAGCCCTGAACATCCCCGAGGACGCCGCCGCTCGCACCGGTCGGCGTCTTCGCTTTTTGAAAGACCATGACTCAGGCGGCCTCCACCTTCGCGGGTGGGGCCGTCTCTCGATCGCGGCGCCAATCCGCAGCCGCCTCTTTCGAGATCAGCACGCGGGTGCCGACGCGCATGATGCGCGGTCCACGACCTGCCTTGGCCTCGGCGAAATAGAAGCTCGGCGATATGCCGTGGCGCTTGCAGAACTCGGGAATGCTGTATGCGTCTCGTTCTTCCGTCATGTGGATTGCTCCGTTGCAATCCGTATGGCTTACGAGAGACGCAGGCGCAGCCGGTCTTCAATTCCCTGACTTTATTTGAACACCTCAGGCGGCCGCCACCAACAGGATCTGGCGAGCCCTGTCGATCCTGAGCTTCTCAGCCACGACTGGCGCCAGACGCGACGAGAGACGGATCATTTCGAGTGTTTTTTCTCCATCAAATAAAAGATCTCCAATATTTAAACCGTTATTGTCACCTGTATTGATATGTAAAGCGATAGCCAGATGGAGGACGGCACTGGATGGCTTGATGCAGCGATTATAAATATTACCTTTGTTTCCCTCTGCCTCTCCTCCTGTCGCTTTTCTGCCTCTACTGCTTCTTTGCCTCTTCGGATCGCTTAAATCAACGCTAATAGCTGCGATCATTTCTTTTGATAAAATTGACGGGACAAATCGGGGGCGATCAATCCCGGCATCGTCACAAAGAGCTGCGTGGATTGTCGGCCAAGCTGCCTTAGCGGCAATGAGCCGTTCAGACGAAATAACCCGGGTGGCATCTTGAATGATTTTTTCGCAGTCAGAGTGATTGCGTAGGCGACATACAAGCCGAAGGTTCTCTGGAGCTTCGCCCCATTGTTCCGGCTTGGAAACCATCTGGTCTACCGCCAAACAAATTAGTGCCCCCGCAGTGTGCTCCGCCCGAGTGGGGTTTTCAGGAAAAGCGAGTGTTCCGGTAAATAGAGCACCAGCTTCGACCATGCTGAGATCCGAAAAATTCATGACGGCCTCTTCATGACTGAGATGTTCCCCGGCTCCGCTGTCCCGAACGTCGGCGCGAATTTGCGGAGTTGCTCGGCGACGTAGCTCGGCGCGAGATGAGAATAATGCTTCTCTGTCATCCGCGTGTCGGCGTGGCCGAGGTTATGGGCCACGACCTGGAGCGGGACGCCCATCATCACGTTGTGGCTTGCGGCCGTGTGTCTGAGGATATGGAACGAGCCACTCTTAATCCGCGCGGCCTTCAGCACCTCGCACATCGGCCGCAGCTGGTGCGATGGCCCCCACGCGGCGTTGTTCTTCGTCAAGATCAGGATGTCGCTTGCGCGGCCGGCGGTGATCTGTTCGAAAAACCTCTGTCCCTCGGCGGTCAAGACCACGTGACGGGACTTCCCCGATTTCGATTGTGCGACAAAGAGCGTGCCGGCGTCGGGGTTGAAGTCTCTAACCCGGATCGCACATAGCTCGCCGTAGCGGCATCCGGTGAACAGTGCGGCATTGACCAGAGTTCGGAAGTCGCCTTCAGACGCATTGACGAGCCGCTGGACCTCGTCCGTCGTGAAGTAACGCACCCGCGCCACGTCCGTGCCTTTGAATGGCTTGACGGCGCGCCAGGCGACGTCGCTCGTGATGTCGTCTCGATCCCGGAAGGCCTGATTGAGGCTGGCCTTCAGCGCGGTCAGGGTCCGATTCGCGCTCGCTTGCCTTCTTCGTCGCTCGTCATCAGTAGCCGGCGCTGAAAGCTCACGAGACGCCTCGCCTGCCTTGCCGCGGACATGGCGGGCGCGATCGGCAAGGGCATTGCGCCACTTGGCTATGTCGTCGCGCTTCAAGTCGTTCACGAGGCGCGAGCCGAGCGCCGGCCGAATGTGCTTTTCTATCCTGCTCGCGGTGTCGGATAGCCCTTTGCTCTTTTCCTCCTTGAGCCTGGCGAGATAGGCGTCCATGGCTTCGCCGACAGTCAGCGGGCCGGCCTCGATCGCCGGAGCCCGTCGCGCGGCGTCAATCGCACGCGCTCGGGCCTGCGCTTGCGACCAGTTCAGGATCATCTTGCCGTCCGCGTCTTGAATGTCGTCGGCCTGCGCGATCGTCTCCGTCGCATACCGCTCGCCGCCGAGGTAGATCCGGGTCACCCACTTCCCGCCGGATTGATTGCGCCTGTAACCGAGGTCAAGCCCGGTATCGATCGAGCGGAAGTAAGGCTTTCCCGATTGCGGAAGCTTCCCACGCGCAGTGGGTGTATCGAGCTTCGGGTCCCGAATTGTCCGTGCCACGGCGAAAACTCCGCTCTGTCCAATGAATGTCCAATACCATGATGTGGACAGATATGGAACACCGTGGAGTGGTGCGGAGCGCACATCAATGATATCAAGACTTTAACGCATCGCGGCGGAGCGCCATAGACAGAAGTTTGGCCCTCTCACGGCGAAAACAGGGGTTCGATTTCCCTTGGGCGCACCAATTTTTCGATCAGAGCTCCTTAGCCACGCTTTTGGAACTGCGCTGTCCGATCTATCCAGCCTTTGCTGTGATACGCCTTGGCGTTCGTACAGATCTGTGATCGGCTGAAGTATAGTCTTTGCACTTTCGGCTCCGATGCTTTGCTTCGACTTCGGCTTTATACTCTCCTCTACCAATCAAAGGTGGCTCTCGCCATGGAAGAGCTGGAGCGGCGTTGGCGTCGCGCGGTATGCCGCCCTCTGCATCGCAGTCCGGTCATCACCGATGAAGGGGTGCTGCTGGGGTTCGGCAGCGTTCTGATCCGTCGATCTCAAGGGGCGTTGGCGCTGCCCTCCGATGGGGAGAGAGCGCTGTGCCTTCTGTTTATCGTCGCACGACAGGCGCAGCCGAACCATCTCGTCGAGGTGTTCCGCCGCGCCATCGGCTGCTGGGCTTTCCCCAGACAGATATTTGCCGAAAATTACAGCTCGATCGGCATCCACGTGCTGCCCTATCCTGGCGGCGTGCCGCGACCCAACCCGAGGATCCGCTGATGATGATCGATCGATCCTACTGGGTGGAGGCGGAATGGGGCAGCCGGGTGGAGACGCCGGCGGCGATCGCCGAGCGCTTCCTGCGCACGGTCGACGGCCTGTGCACGATCAACCCTATCCTGGATGACTGGTCGTGGGGGGACTATTACGAACTCCGCGAGACGGAACACGAGAGCGGCGTCTACCCGCTCGACGTCCTTCGACCGCGCATGGCGGACGCGGTCGCCCGTAACATGGGCAACGCTGGCAGGGATGGGCCTGATCCCGATCCTTACCACGGCTACTGGCTGATGTCGCAGACGGAGCGGACCGCGCCGGGCAGCCGTGTCAGTCTCGGCGGCAGCACGGGCGCGCGACCGACCGGCGGCTCGTGGGTGACCACCTTCACCAATTCTGTGGATATCGAGGTCGGGCTGGAGCCGGACCCGTCCTTGCTGACCTATCCGCTTTGGCGCGCCGTGCTGCTGCTGCTGGCCGAGACCTGGGAGGCGAGTTGGGTCAGGGCCTCGCCGGGCGACATCAGCACGGCCTGGTCGGGCGGGGGCGGGTACTTCGACTGCGCCTGGATGAGCTACGTGTCGCCGCACTTCGCGCCGCTGGTCGTGCCGCCGCTCGGGATCGTCGCCGAGCGCCGTCCCAACGGCGGCCTGTTCATGGCCGCCACGACCGAGATGTTCCGCACCGCCGACCCGCGGCACCTCGCCGCCGCCCGCGCGATCGAGGGAGCTCTGGCGGCCATGAAGAGGCTTCCTTATCCGATTGACGATCCCTACCGATGACGGCCAATGGGGCAAGGCCCAGGCTCGCGGCGTGCATCGGGTGCATAGAGCCAAAAAGCTTCGTGACTTACTTCGCTTAATGAAAAAAGGGCGGCAAAAGCCGCCCTCCCATTTGTCGGCCGATCCTGCTTCGATCAGGGCATCAGGACGTGGTCGACGACGTGGATCACCCCGTTCGACTGGATGACGTCGGCGATCGTCACGGTTGCCATGCCGCCCTTTGCGTCGACAAGTTCAATCTTGCCTCCCTTATCCTCTGCGGTCAGGTCTTCGCCCTCGACCGTCTTGAGCATGGCCTTGCCTTTGCCGGCCTTGATCGCGCTCATCAGATCGGCTGCCGTCATTTTTCCTGCGACGACATGGTACGTGAGGATCTTGGTGAGGGTCGCCTTGTTCTCGGGCTTCACCAGCGTTTCGACGGTGCCCTTCGGCAGGGCGTTGAAAGCCTCGTTGGTCGGGGCGAACACGGTGAACGGCCCGGCGCCGGACAAGGTGTCGACCAGACCGGCTGCTTTGACAGCGGCCACGAGTGTCGTGTGGTCCTTCGAATTGACGGCGTTCTCGATGATGTTCTTGCTGGGAGACATCGGCGCGCCGCCGACCATGACGGTCTTTTCCTGCGCGGATGCCGCAGGGAGGGCCGCGCTCATTCCCAAGACGGCCGTAGTCGCGACAAGTGCCACTTTGATCGAAAGACGAAACATTCAAATCTCCTTGCGTACCAATCGCAGTAGAAACTGCTTGGCTTATAATGTACGTCGTACCCCACCCAAAGGTTCTGAAAAATAGTCGATTTTTTCCCCATCGGCCGATAGACATAGAGCGTTCGATTACGAATGTTCTACATAATTTCTGCGACAATCCGGCGACGGAAACTTTTGATGCCGATCTCTAGTTCCGATCTTCAAGCGGAATGGCGCTCCAGCATAGCGCCTCACGGGGATCGCTGTTGCGAGGCGGCCTATGGCGCGCGCGCCGCCGTGCCCCGTCCCAGGGCAAGTCTGACGACGAGGAGTGGGGAGGTCTTCAGCCGCAGGAGCCAAGCGGTGACATCCCGCGCGCCGAACACCGCCGCCAGGCTGGGATAATGCAGGCATACCTGTTGCGCGAGGTAGCTGGGACAACCGGCCATGCTCGAAGGCAGGCGAGGCCATAGATTGTTGACGGCGGTCAGGGCGGCGATCAGATCCGCCCTTTGGTGCAGTCGCGGCGCGATGTCCGGCGCGTACCGGACGAAATGGTCGATGAGCGCCATGTTGGCCACATCGTTGTTGTTCTTCGCGCCCGCGTCGTCGAAGGAGCGCATACGGTTGAGCGAGGGATGGCGCGAGAAGATGTTGCCGCCGTGCAGGCGGTAAGCCGCCACCGGCGCGTCGATCAGCGCGCTGCCCATCAGGCTCGAGATCCCGTGCATGAGGTAGGTGTCGGTACCGCTTACCATCGCTTGCAGCGTCGCCTGCGACATGACCACCTGCAGCGCATCCTTGCGGAAGCAGTTCGCCGAGGTCGGCGACCAGATCCAGGGGTCGATGACCGGCGGAGGAGAGATATGGACGGCATCGAGCGCGATGGGGGCGTCTTCGGCCGTCCGCCAGGGGCAGGGCGCGAGGCCGGCGATGCTGCGAAGGGCCCCGGGGACCCGACCGCGACCCGATCGCACGAACTCGGAGAACTGCGGCGAGGTGGACAGAACCATGCGGTTCTCCACGCATTGCAGGATGTCACCCGAGGTGAAGCCGACGGGTACGCGCAGACACAGGTGAGCGTAGATGTGCGTTTCCACCGCGCGCCGCAGCAGATAGTCATCCGCATCGAGGAAGATGACGTAGTCGCCGCTCGCGCGGGCGAAGCCCTCGGCCGAGGCGACGCTCTGCCCGCCGTTTTGCGGCCGCCGAATGATCTGCAGCGTGGGGGTCTCGGCCTCCAACTCGGCCAGCACCGTGCAACTGTCGTCGGTGGACGCGTTGTCGACGACGATGCACTCGATATTGGCGTAGCTCTGCTGCAGAACCGAGTGCACGGCGTCCCGCAGGTATCGACCGTAATTGTAGTTGACGACGACGACGCTGACGCGGGGGAGGTCCGGCTGCGGCCCGCTGGTGGGATCGAAAGTTGCGATCGTCATTCCGGTCCTGCGGTCGACTTATCCCGTGGGGAGCCCTGGCGGCTCGCGCCGGGGCATAGCACGAAAGCCAGCGGTGAGACGATTTTCTACCGGGCCGTTGGCGGGATACGCCGCCCGGTGGGTCTCCGCGAGCGCCCAGTTGTAGGCAGGCGACTGATGCCCGGTTACCTCAGCACGATCGGCTGCGCCGTGCTCGTCACCGCTCCGGGGCGGCGCCCCGTCTCGCCCAGCGCATAGTTTAGGGCGGCATCGCGCGTGATGAAAATGCCGCCGCCGAGCCCGTGCGTCTCGACGGCGAGCCAGTGGCCTTCGCCGTCCTGGCCGACGAGGAAACTGAGAAGGCGGGCGTCGAGCGCGGCAGACGAATGGTCGGGTCTTAGGGGAACCATGGATGATCTCTGGTGTCGGACGCATCGCGTGCGGCCGGCATGGAAATAGACCTTTCGAAATAAAGGAACGAGGACAGCCGCGCGGCGCGTTTCTAGGAATCTCGTGGGTGCATCGGGAGCGGTTTATGTGGAAGACCACGCAGCTTTCGCTTCCGGGGAAATGACGTCGCACGCGCAGGGCGGATGCTTCAGAGGTGTCCGTCAGTCCGGAACGCGCAGACGGTAGCCGACACCCGTCTCGGTGGTGATATAGCTCGGCCTCTCCGGGACGCTTTCGATTTTCTGGCGCAATTGGCGGATGTAGACCCGGAGGTATTGCGGATCTGTCGATGCGCTCCAAACCTTCTGCAGAAGGAAGGCATGCGTCAGCACCTTGCCGGCGTGCTGCACCAGGAGGCGCAGCAGCTCGTATTCCTTTGGAGACAGCTTGGCCTCGACGCCCTCGACCTTGACGATGCGCCGGACGAGGTCGACGCTCAGCCCGTCGACCGTGAACACCGGCTTCTCACCCTGCGTCTGCAGCCTGTGCCGCAAGCCGGCACGCACGCGCGCGAGCAGTTCATTCATGCCAAACGGCTTGGTGACGTAATCGTCCGCGCCGAGGTCGAAGGCCATGACCTTGCCGGCCTCGTCCTCGCGGCTGGACAGGATGAGCACCGGCACGGCGCTGCCGCGCTCGCGCAGCAGACGCAGCACATCAAGCCCCTGCATGTCGGGCAGGCCGAGGTCGAGGATGATCAGGTCCGGCTCGGCCGCAAGGGCTTCAAGCGCGCCCTTGCCGCTCGACGCGTCAATGACCTCGTAGCCCTGGGTGCCGAGGCCGGTGCGCAACAGCCGGCGGATCGGCGGCTCGTCGTCGACGACGAGGATGCGCACGGGAAGCGCGTTCACGCGGCCGTGTCCAGGGCGGTGCCGGCAGACGGCACGGGCAGGCGCACGGTGAAGACGGCACCGGCGCGGTCCGAGCGGTTGCCGGCGGCGATTGTGCCGTTCATCGCCTCCACGAACCCCCGCGAGATCGCGAGGCCGAGGCCGGTCCCCGCCCGCACGCGGTCTTCCTTGGGGGCGCGATAGAACTTCTCGAAGATCCGCTCGGTGTCGTCGCCGGGAATGCCCTCTCCCTCGTCGAGGATCTGCAGGCAGACCAACGCGT
The DNA here is from genome assembly GCA_965249685.1 of Beijerinckiaceae bacterium. GTDB lineage: Bacteria > Pseudomonadota > Alphaproteobacteria > Rhizobiales > Beijerinckiaceae > RH-AL1. The sequence goes on from CBDFMN010000003.1 coordinate 140,956, forward strand.
CGTCGCGCCAGGTCTGGATCGCGATCACCGTACCTTCGGCGGCATATTTGGCGGCATTGTCGAGGAGGTTGAAAAGGACTTGCTCGAACAGGACCGCGTCGAGGCGCAGCAGGGGTAGATTTTCCGCAAGCTTGAGCGTGACCTTGTGCCGAGCCAGGATCAACGACGCGCGCCGCAGGGCGGCCCCGATGACCTCGCCGAGGTCGACGAGCGACGCGTTGGGCACGACGGCGCCCGACTCCAGCTTCGTCATGTCGAGGAGGTTGGCGATGAAACGGCTGAGACGCTCCGACTCCTCGATGATCGTGGCGACGAGTTCGCCCTTGCTTCGCTCGTCCAGGGCTGCCGCCAGGTCGCGTAAGGCCGAAGCGGCACCCAGGATCGAGGCGAGCGGCGTTCGCAGGTCGTGCGAGATCGACGTGAGGAGGGACGACCGCAGCCGGTCGGTCTCGGCCACGAGCTTCGCCCGGTCGAGATCCTCCACGAGCTTGACCCGTTCGATCGCCAGCGCCCCTTGGTCGAGCAGGGCATCGAGCAGGCGGCGGTTCTCGGGCGTCAGCAAGGGACCGGCCTTGTCCGCATCAAGCCCGACGACACCAACCGGACCCCGCCCGGTCCGCATCGGCGCAAACAGGCGGTCGCCGCCCGGTAGCGTGTCGGCACCGCGGCCGGCCGGCCGGTTGTTCGTCCAGGCCCATTGCGCGGCGGCGAGGTCGGCGGTGCTGAGTGTGTCCTCCGGCGGGTAGCCGGCCTTCAGCGCAAGGACGCCGTCTTCCGGCAACAGCATCACGACGCGCAATTTCAGCATTGACGCCATCTGATAGGCTGTCGCCCACAGTACGTCGTCGACGCTCACGCAGGCCGCGAGCTTGCGCGAGAAGCTGTAGAGCGCCTCGGTGACGCGCGCGCGGGCCTGGGCGACCTTGGCCTGGCTCCGCACGCGGGCGGCCAAGTTGGACACGACGACGGCGACCAGGGTGAAGAAGAAGAGGGCCGCGACATTCGCCGGGTCCGCGATCGTGAACGTGTAGAGCGGCGGCAGAAAGAAAAAATTGTAGGCGAGCGTCGCCAGGATCACGGCAAACAGCGAGGGGTAGAGGCCGAAGGTCACCGCGACGCCGACAACAGCCGTGAGAAACACGAGGTCGGCGTTCTGGACACCGAAGATGGGTTTCAGCGCCTCGGCGAGCCCGAGCGCCCCGGCGACCGATGCGAAGGCCACGGCATAGGGCGGCAGTTCGAGCCTTTCCCCCTCCTCGGGCGCCTTCACGCCTTGCGACTTCTCCTCCTCGATGGGCTCGCCGGCGATGATATGGACGCTGATGTTGCCGGCATGGCCGACCAGGTGGTGGACCACGGAACCATGCACAAGTTCAAACCAGCGCGATCGCTTCGTCTTGCCAACCACGATCTGCGTGATGTTGTTGGATCGCGCGTAGTCGATGATGTCGTCGCTCATACGCCGCCCGCCGCCCGGCACCGTAACCGTTTCCGCGCCGAGCCGCTCGGCGAGCCGCATCGTCTCCGCGATCCTGTCGCGCTGGGCTTCGGTCAGTTGCAGGCTTCGCGCGGTCTCGACGTGCACGACGATCCAGGCGGCGTGCAGGCGGTCGGCCATGCGCTTGGCGTAGCGCACGAGCGCGGCCGAGCGCGGGTCCTCGCTGATGCAGACGAGGATGCGCTCGCCCGCCGCCCAGGGTCCGGGGATGGCGTTGACGCGCATGTGCGTCAGCAGCTGCTCGTCGACGCGCTGCGCCGTGCGACGCAGGGTCAGTTCGCGCAGCGCCGTCAGATTGCCGGAGGAAAAGAAGTTCTTCAGCGCGCGTTCGGCTTGCTTGGGCAGGTAGACCTTGCCTTCACGCATCCGATGGATGAGGTCGTCGGGCGCGATATCGATCGCCTCGATGTCATCAGCGCGGTCGAGGATGCCGTCCGGCACCGTCTCGCGCACCCTCACACGGGTGATCTGCGCGACGACGCTGTTCAGGCTCTCGACGTGCTGGATGTTGAGGGTCGTGTAAACGTCAATGCCGGCGGCCAGCAGCTCCTCGACGTCGAGGTAGCGCTTCGGGTGGCGGCTGTCGGGCGCGTTGGTATGGGCGAGCTCGTCCACCAGCACCAGCGCAGGCCGGCGCTGGAGCACCGCGTCGAGGTCCATCTCCTCGAGCTGCCGCCCTTTGTATTCGATGGCGCGTCGGGGAACGATGGCGAGGCCGTCGAGCAGCGCCTGGGTCTCGATGCGCCCGTGCGTCTCGACGATGCCGACCACCACGTCGACCCCTTCGCGGCGCTTGGCCTGCGCGGCAACGAGCATCTCGTAGGTTTTGCCGACCCCGGGAGCGGCGCCGAGGAAGATCTTGAGCCGACCGGTCCGACGCTCTTCCCGATGCGCAGCCTCGAGCAGCGCATCGGGCGACAACCTAGAGCCATCGCGAACGGCATCCGTCATTTCTTAGCCCGGTATCAGGTCTTCGGAAGAGCGTCCAGCGCCAGGTTCAGCTCGAGAACGTTGACATGCCGTTCACCCAGCACGCCGAGGCTCAGGCCTGCCGTGTGGCTGGCTACGAGGTCGCGCAGCTTGTCGGCCGGCAGGTTGCGCGCCTTGGCGATCCGCGGCACCTGGAACAGCGCGGCGTCCGGGCTGACGTCCGGGTCGAGTCCGGAGGCCGAGGTGGTCACCAGATCCTGCGGCACGGGTTCCGCCGGATTCTCGGCCTTGAGCTTACCCGCATCGTCCTTCACCCGATCGATCAAGGCCTTGTTGGTCGGGCCATAGTTCGAGGCTCCGGAGTTCGCGGCGTTGTAGGGCGCGGGAACGGTCTTGGTGGCGTCCTTCGGGTCGGGCGCCGTCGTCGCGGAGGGGCGGGGATGGAAATAGCGGTCGCTGGTGAACCCCTGCGCGATCAGCGAGGAGCCGACGACCTTGCCGTCGACCATGACGAGGCTGCCCTCCGCCTGGCGCGGAAACAGCATGCCGGCGAGGCCGGTTACGGCGAAGGGATAGGCGAGGCCGGTCAGGAGCGTGAGCGCGATGACGATGACCAGAGCGGGGCGGATTTGCTTCAACATGGTTCGATCCTCAGACGAGGTGAAGGGTGGAGATAATCACGTCGACGAGCTTGATGCCGACGAAAGGCAGGACGATGCCGCCTAGGCCGTAGACGAGCAGGTTGCGGCGCAGCAGGGCGGCGGCGCCGATGGCGCGGTATGCCACGCCTTTTAGGGCCAGCGGGATGAGCGCGACGATGATCAGCGCGTTGAAGATGATCGCCGATAGGATCGCGCTTTCCGGCGAGGCGAGGTGCATGACGTTGAGTGCGCCCAGCTGCGGATAGAAGGCGAGGAACATGGCCGGGATGATCGCGAAGTATTTCGCGACGTCGTTGGCGATGGAGAAGGTGGTCAGCGCCCCGCGGGTCATCAGGAGTTGCTTGCCGATCTCCACGATCTCGATCAACTTTGTCGGGTCGCTGTCGAGGTCGATCATGTTGCCGGCTTCGCGGGCCGCGACCGTGCCGGTGTTCATCGCCACGCCGACGTCGGCCTGCGCCAGAGCGGGCGCGTCGTTGGTGCCGTCGCCGCACATCGCCACGAGCTTGCCCTTGGCCTGCTCGTCGCGGATGAGCTGCAACTTGTCCTCCGGCGTCGCCTGAGCGAGGAAGTCGTCGACGCCCGCCTCGGCGGCGATGGCAGCCGCCGTCATCGGGTTGTCGCCGGTGATCATCACCGTCCGGATGCCCATCCGCCGCAACTCGGCGAAGCGCTCGCGGATGCCGCCCTTGACGATGTCCTTGAGCTGGATGACGCCAAGCAGCGTGCCGTCGCGGGCCACGGCCAACGGCGTGCCGCCGGACTTGGCGATGTCTTCGGTGATGGCCTGGACTTCCCGCGTCGCGGCAGGGTCGATCTTCGCGGTCGTCATGACGCCGCTCGGCGCGCCATGCTCGGGCGAGGCGTTGACGTAGGCGAGGATCGAATCCACCGCGCCCTTGCGGATCGAGACGCCCTCGCCGTCCACGCCGCTCATGCGCGAAGTCGCGCTGAACGGGACGAAGGTCACGGCGAGGTTCTCCATGTCCCGCTCGCGGATGCCGTATTTCTCCTTGGCGAGAACGACGATGGAGCGGCCCTCCGGCGTCTCGTCGGCGAGCGAGGCGAACTGGGCGGCGTCGGCAAGGTCCTTTTCGGTAACGCCGGACACGGGGCGGAACGCCGTAGCCTGCCGATTGCCGAGCGTGATCGTCCCGGTCTTGTCGAGCAGCAGCGTATCGACGTCGCCGGCGGCCTCGACCGCGCGGCCGGACATGGCGAGCACGTTGAAGCGGACGAGCCGGTCCATGCCGGCGATGCCGATCGCCGACAGCAGGGCGCCGATGGTCGTCGGGATCAGGGTGACGAAGAGCGCGACGATGACGACGATCGAGATATGCCCGCCCGCGTAGGCGACAAAGCTCGGGATGGTCGCGGTGGCGAAGACGAAGATGATCGTCAGGCCCGCGAGCAGGATGTTGAGCGCGATCTCGTTCGGCGTCTTCTGCCGCGAGGCGCCCTCGACGAGGGCGATCATGCGGTCGATGAAGGTCGATCCGGCGGCGGCCGTGATCCGCACGCGGATCCAGTCGGACAGGACCTGCGTGCCGCCGGTGACCGCAGAGCGGTCGCCGCCCGACTCGCGGATGACCGGGGCCGACTCGCCGGTGATCGCCGCCTCGTTGACGGAGGCGATACCCTCGATCACCTCGCCGTCGGAGGGGATGATGTCGCCCGCCTCGACCAGCACCACATCGTTGACCTTCAAGCCGATGCCCGGCACCATTTCGTAGGCGGAGCGGTCCTTGCCTGTCAGCAGCTTGGCCTGCGTCTCGGTGCGCGTCTTGCGCAGGCTGTCGGCCTGTGCCTTGCCGCGGCCCTCGGCCACGGCTTCCGCGAAGTTTGCGAAGAGCACGGTGAACCACAGCCACAGGATGATCTGGCCGGAGAAGGCCAGGTTAGGGGCACCGCCGACGAGATCGCGCACGAAGAGAACGGTGACGAGCGCGGCGACGACCTCGACGACGAACATCACCGGGTTCTTGGCGAGATCCCTGGGATCGAGCTTGCGGAAGGCGCCGCCGATAGCCGGCACCAGGAGGTCGGGGTTGAGGATGGAGGACGTGGTACGGGACATGAGTTTACGCCTGGTTGCGGCTGAAGAGGACGGGACGGGGAGGCGCTGAGCTCAGCTCCCGGAGAAGGTCTGGCCGGCGACCGTCGCGAGGTGCTCGACGATCGGCCCGAGCGCCAAGGCCGGGAAGAAGGTGAGGCCGCCGACAATGAGGATGACGCCGATCAGCAGGCCCACGAAGAGCGGCCCCGTGGTCGGGAACGTGCCCGCGGAAGCCGGCACCGTCTTCTTGGCGGCCAGCGAGCCGGCAATCGCCAGTGCGGGCACAATCACCAGGAAGCGCCCGATGAGCATGCCGATCGCGAGCATCACGTTGTAGAACATCGTGTTGCCCGACAGGCCAGCGAAGGCGGAGCCGTTGTTGGCCGCCGCAGAGGTAAAGGCGTAGAGCACCTCCGAGAAGCCGTGCGGCCCCGGATTGTTCATCGCCGACACGGCGGAAGGCACGCCGAGGGCCACCGCCGTGCCGCCCAGCATCACGAGCGGAAGGCAGAGCACGGCGAGCATCGCCATCTTAACTTCCTTGGCCTCGATCTTCTTGCCGAGATATTCCGGTGTGCGTCCAACCATAAGGCCGGCGACGAAGATCGCGATAATGACGAAGACGATCATTCCGTAGAGGCCGGAGCCGACGCCGCCGAAGATCACCTCGCCAAGCTGCATGTTGATCAGCGGGATCATCCCGCCGATCGCGGTGAAGCTGTCGTGCATCGCGTTGACGGCGCCGCAGGAGGTGTCGGTGGTGATGGTGGCGAAGAGCGAGGCGCCGGCCATGCCGAAGCGCACCTCCTTGCCTTCCCAGTTGCCGCCCTCGACGCCGAGCGCGTGGATCAGCGGGTTGCCCGCCGTCTCGGCCGCGTAGACGACAATGACGCCGGCCAGGAACAGCACGCCCATAGCCGAGAAGATCGCCCAGCCCTGGCGCTGGTTGCCGACCATGCGGCCGAACACGTTGGTGAGGGCCGCCCCGATGGCGAAGATCGACACCATCTGGACGAAGTTGGACAGCGCCGTTGGATTCTCGAAGGGGTGCGCGGCATTGGCGTTGAAGAACCCGCCTCCGTTGGTCCCGAATATCTTGATGGCGACTTGGCTGGCGACCGGACCGACGGCGATTGTCTGCTTCGCACCTTCCAACGTCGAGGCTTCGACATAGGCACTGAGCGTCTGCGGAATACCCTGCCAGACGAGGAACAACGCGTAGACGACGCAGATCGGCAGCAGGACGTAGAGCGTGCAGCGCGTGACGTCGACCCAGAAGTTGCCGACCGTGCGCGCCGAGGCGCGGGAGAAGCCGCGGATCACGGCGACGGCGATGGCGATGGCGGTCGCCGCCGACAGGAAGTTCTGGTGCGTCATGCCGAGCATCTGCGTGAGGTACGACATCGTCGACTCGCCACCGTAGTTCTGCCAGTTGGTGTTGGTGATGAAGCTCACGGCCGTGTTGAAGGCCAGGCCTTCCTCGACGGCACCTTGCCCCGCCGGGTTGAACGGCAACACGCCCTGAAGCCGCAAGATCGCGTAGAGGATCACGAAGCCGATGATGTGGTAGAGCATGATCGCGAAGGTGTAGCCCAGCCAATGCTGCTCCTGCTTCTCGTCGACGCCGGCGACGGCGTAGAGGAGGCGCTCGATCGGCCGGAGCACCGGCGACAGCAAGGTCCTCTCGCCGTTGAAGACGCGGGTCATGTACCCGCCCAGCGGCTTGGTGAGCAAAATCACGACAAAGCAGAAAATGACGATTTGGGCCCAACCTACGAAGGTCATGGTAATAATCCTAGAAACGCTCTGCGCGGATGAGTGCGTAGGTGAGATAGAAAAGGATGCCGGCGGTCACGATCGCGGCGAGAACGTAGTCGAATGTCATGCGGGCGATCCCTTAGAGACGGTCGCAACCCACGGCATAGGCCGAGGTCACGAGGAAAAAGGCGATGCCGGAAACGATGAAGATGGCGTCGAGCATGGAAGTCCTCGCGAAGAGAGAAGTGGGACGGGCAAGCGTCCGCACTTCACGCCTACCATCGTCCGCGTGGGCGGTGGCTTTCTATTGGCCCGCTATCCCTCCCGCATAGGAATCTCGTGGGGTTGGTCGTGGGTGGTAACGGCGTCGCGAGCCGGCGCAAGGCGTCTTGCGACCGGGAGGCTTGGTCGGGCTCGCGCTGGCGCAATCGGTGAATTGGTGTAGGTTTCCCACCGAACGGGGGGAGAAGCATGCGACCGATCTTGAGCTTGACGATCGTCTACCTGGCCGCGCTCGGCAGCGCACAGGCGCAGGCGGTCATGATGCCGGCCAACGCGGACATGCGCGCCATGCAGGCGCCGATCAATTGGGAGGGAAGCCGGACGCAGCGCACCCAGGATGCGGACGCCCCGCCGGTCAGCGTCGCGCCGCCCCTCGCCACGCAGGCGGTGAGCCCTCCCGTCGCGGGCGAAGCGCAGCGAGTCGAATACGTCATCGACGTGCTCGACAAGGACGGTCGCGTCACCGAGACCTTGGCGCGTTGCTCGGACCTTTCGGTTGCGCGGGCCGCCTTCAAGCAGGCGGTTCGGGAGCGGCCACGTTCTAAGGTGACGTTGAGCCAGGGGACGACCGTCGTGGCCAAGAGGGACGTCGCAACCCGCTAGGCGGCCTCGGCGACGACGCGGTCGCGGGGCGGCTATTCCGCGGCGATCACGACATCGTCGGCGCTGGCCGCATCGTGCGGCCGCGGCCCTGCCGCGCGCTGCGGCGTCACGAGGCGGCCGAACAGTCGCGCCAGGAGTCGCTGCGCATCATCCATCAGGATGAAGATCGCCGGCACGAAGATCAGCGACAGGCACGTCGAGACGATCAGGCCACCGATGACCGCGATGGCCATGGGCGAGCGGAACTCGCCGCCGATGCCGAAGGCCATGGCGCTCGGCACCATGCCCGCGGCCATGGCGATCGTCGTCATCACGATCGGCCGCGCCCGTTTGCGCCCGGAGTCGATGATGGCAGTCACGCGATCGACGCCCGCCGCCATCTCCTCCAGGGCGAGGTCCACGAGCATGATGGCGTTCTTCGTCACCACGCCCATCAGCATCAGGATGCCGATCACCACAGGCATGGAGATGGGCTTGTGGAAGATGAGCAGGCCGAGGATCGCGCCGCCGATCGAGAGCGGCAGCGAGAACAAGATGGTGAGCGGCTGCGCCACGCTGCCGAACAGCAGCACCAGAACCGCCAGCACCATCATCAGGCCGGTCCCCATCGCGATGGCGAAGCCCGAGAAGACCTCGTTCATGATCTCGGCGTCACCGACCTGGGAGAGCGTCACGCCGTCAGGCAGAGCACGGGCGGTCGGCAGTTGCATGGCCCCGTCGATGAGTTCGCCCAAGGCGTCGGACCCCTGCATGTCCCCTTCGACGGCGGTGCGTACCGAACGGTCGTAGCGGTCGATCGACGTTGGGCCACGCCCAAGCGACAGGGTGGCGACGGCGCTGAGAGGCACCGAGCCGCCGCCGACGAGGGGCACCTTCAAAGCTTGCAGCACGTCGAGCCGGCCGCGTACGGCGTCCGGCAGCTGCACGCGGATCGGGACCTGCCGGCTGCCCTCGGTCAACTTGGCCAGGTTGGCGCCGATGTCGCCGATCGTGCCCACGCGCACCGTCTGCGCGATCGCGGCCGTGGAGACGCCGAGCTCCGCGGCGACGTCGGACCGTGGCCTGACGCGGATCTCCGTGCGGTCGACAGGCGCCGTCGAGATGACGTTGACGAGGTGGGGCAGGGCGGCCATCTCGCGGCGCAGCCGCGCGGCAGTCTCCGTCACCAAGGGTTGGTCACGGCCACCGAGCACGAGGGCGACGTCGCGCTGGCCGTTGTCGCGGACTTGCCAGAAGCGGATATCCGGCTGGTCGCGCAGGATGGCGCCGATCGCGACCTCGACGTCGGCCTCCGTGCGGGTGCGCTCGGCCTTGGGCAAGAGTGTGACGGTGAGCGTGGCGACGCGGATTTCACGCTTGGAGGGGATCTGCCGCCCGCCGTCGGCGAAGACCGAGACGACCTCGGGCAGGGCCTTGACGCGCCGGGTGATGGCGTCCGTCACCGTTTGCGTATCGGCCAGGCGCGCGCCCGGTGGCAGCTCCACCGTCAATTGGGTGCGGGCATGGTCTTCCTTCGGGATAAATCCCGAAGGAAGCAGGCGCGCCGAGGCGATGGAGACGGCGAACAGGACGAGGCCAATGGCGAGGGTCACGAATTTGTGCCGCACGGAGGCCGAGACGATCCGCAGGTAAGCGCGCAGGATCGGCCCCTCGCGCTCCTCCGTCGTTCCATGCGGGCGCAGGAAATAGGCGGCCAGCATCGGCGTGAGCAGCCGGGCTACGAGCAGGGATACGGTGACCGCCGCGGCGATCGTCAGGCCGAACTGCTTGAAATATTGGCCTGCGATACCGCCCATGAAGCTGACCGGCATGAAGATCGCGACGATCGTCGCGGTGATGGCGATGACGGCGAGGCCGATCTCGTCCGCCGCCTCGAGGGCGGCCTGGTAGGGTGTCTTCCCCATCTTGATATGCCGGGCGATGTTCTCGATTTCGACGATGGCGTCGTCGACGAGGATGCCGGTGACGAGCGTGATGGCGAGCAGGCTGACGAGGTTGAGCGAAAAGCCCATCAGCGCCATGGCCCAGAATGTTGGCAGCACCGACAGCGGCAGCGCGATCGCCGCGATCAGCGTGGCGCGCCAATCACGCAGGAAGAGGAACACCACGAGGACGGCGAGGGCGGCGCCCTCCAGGAGGCCGTGCATGGCCGAATCGTAATTGCCGACCGTGTTCGTCACCGAGGAGTCGATCCTGGTCAAACGCACATTCTGGTGAGCGCGGCCGAGCTCCTCCATCTTGCGGGCGACGGCGTCGGCGACGGAGGCGTCGCTCGCCCCTTTCGCACGGGTGATCGCCAAGCCGACCACGGGCTTGCCGTCGAGACGGGCAAAGGTACGCGGCTCCGCGGCGGTATCGACGATCCGCGCGACGTCGCCCAGCCTCGTATGCCGTCCGCCCGCCAGGGTGATCGATGTGTCGGCCAGCGTCGCGGTCGTCTGCGCTCCGGCCAGCGTGCGGATCGACTGCTCCTGACCGCCCAGGCCGCCGCGGCCGCCCGCCAGGTCCGCGCTCGTCAGGAGGAGCTGCGCATTGATGTCGGCGGCCGTGACGCCGAGCGCGGTCAGCCGGTCGGGCTCCAGCTCGATGCGGACCTCGCGATCGACGCCGCCGAGCCGTTCGACGCTGCCGACGCCGCGTACGCCCTGGATCTGCCGGGCCACGATGTCGTCGACGAACCAGGAAAGGTCCTCCGGGGTCATCGCCGGCGCTGAAACGCCATAGACGAGGATCGGCAGGCCGGCGATGTCGACGCGGTTGACGATGGGTTCGTCGATCGTGCGTGGGAGGTCCGTGCGGATGCGCGCGAGCGCATCCTTGACGTCGTTGAGGGCGCGGTCGTCGTTCGTTTCCAGTCGGAACTCGATGCTGGTGGTCGACGTGCCCTCCGTGATGGTCGAGGTGATGTGCTTGACGCCGCTGACGCCGGCGACCGCATCCTCGACGCGCCTCGTCACCTGCGTCTGCAGCTCGGCCGGTGCCGCACCGGGCTCGGTGATCGTCACGGAGACGAGCGGCAGATCGATGTTGGGAAACTGGGTGATCGGCAGCGACGCGAAACCGAAGAGGCCCAGAGCCAGCAGCACCACGAAGAGGACGATCGACGGGACCGGCTTGCGGATCGCCCAGGCCGAGACGTTCAGGCGCATGGATGTCGTCGCCTCATAGCTGCGCCTCGGCCCTGCCGCCGGCTGGCGGCGCAGTGCGGACGCGGTCTCCTTGTCGCAGGAAAGTGCCGGCACGCGCCACAACCACGTCGCCCGCGGCGATCCCGTCCTCGATGGCGACCGCCGTGGCCGTCATCAGCCCGGTTCTGATCTTCCGTTCGACCACGCGGTCAGCGACCACCACCAGCACGCTGGCGCTCCCGTCTTCGCCGTAGAGCAGGGCGGAGAGCGGCAGGCTCAGCCCGTGCCAGCGCGCCACCTCGAGGCTGCCGCGGGCAAAGGCGCCGATCCGTAGCGAGGGCCCCGCCTGAAGCGCGACCTTGACCTTGCCGAGCCGCGTGGATCGATCGACTTCGGGATAGACCACTCTCACCATTCCAACGACCGCGGCGTTCCCGCCGCCAACGTCGATGGAGGCTGGTGCGCCGGCCTTCACGCGCGAGAGCCCCGTTTCCGTAACCTCACCTTCGAATTCAATCAGGCCTCGCGCGATCATCCGGAACAGCGGCTCGCCGGCGAGCGTGGTCGCTGCGCCGACACGGGCCGTGCGCCGGCTGACGATCCCGTCGACCGGTGCGCGGACGGCGGTACGCATCCGCTTCAGGTCGAGCTCGGCCCGCTGCGCCCTGGATAGGGCGAGGTCTGCCTCAGCCATGGTCAGCCCATAGCGCGACGCGGCGAGGCGCCCGTCGGCCGAGCGCGACGCGGACGTGCGCTGCTCCATGACGGCCTCGGATTGGTTGCCGGACCGGAGCAGAGCCTGCGCCCGTTCGAGCGACAGCTTCGCCTCCAACGCCGAGGCTTCCGCTTGGTCGATCTGGCTGCGGCCCTGCGCGACCGCCGCCTCCGCGTGGGCGGTCGCGGCGGCGTTCTGCGCCACCTGAACGTCGAGCATCTCGTGCGTCAGCCGGGCCAGCACCTGGCCCTGCGCGACATGGTCGCCTTCCTCCACCAGGACCTCCGTGACGCGAACCCCGTCGAGCTCGGGCGCAATCAGGATTTCGTCGCGCGGGACCAGCGTGCCGGTGATCATCGCCCGCTCGACAAGATCGCCCGGTGCGGCCACGATGACGCTCACCACAGGTGGCGCAACCTCGGTTTCGACCGCCAAGCTCGCGGCCGGAGCCGACGTCCATATCACAAGCGCAAGCACGACGGGTCTTGACGAAATAGGCATGGCTGGAAACACGTTGCACCCACTCGCGCCGCAGGAGGCCGGCCCGGCATCGCCGCGGCTGCGGGCCATCGGGTTCTACGCGCTCTCGCCAGCCTAAGGAAAGCATAGCGGCTTTGGCCGCGACTAGCCATGCGACCGCATCGCCATGTCCTCACAGAAACCGTCCTCTGCACCGCGCGAGGGAACGAGGGCAATCGCGCCCACTTATATCGTCGACCCCGTATCGGCGGCATAGAAGGCCATCAGCATGACGCATGACATCTCCGGCCCGGCCGGACGGAACGAAGACTCGAGCGATGGGTGCGGCCTGTCGCGGCGGCACCTTATAGGCGTCGGCGCGGCGGCGGGGCTCGGCTTGGCGGCAAGCGCGGCGCAGGCGCAATCACGCAAGACAATCGAGACGGGAGAGGCCAACAAGAGCGCCTCCGATCTCGGCCCCCGCAACGCGTCGCTGGATCAACTCAACCCGGATTCCATGACGCCGCCTGCTACGGACCATGGCAGCGTGCCGCAGTTCTGGCAGAGTTTCTCGCTTTCCCACCGTCGCATTCAGGACGGTGGCTGGGCGCGGCAGGTCAACGTCACGGATTTTCCGATCTCCAAAGAGATCGCGGGCGTCAACATGAAGCTGAACGCCGGCGGCGTTCGCGAGCTGCATTGGCACGAGGCGGACGAATGGGCGCTGATGCTCGTCGGGAGCGCCCGGCTCACCGCCATCGACTACGACGGACGTCCCTACGTCAAAGATGTGAAGGCCGGCGACCTGTGGTACTTTCCGCAGGGCATTCCGCATTCGATCCAGGGCCTTGGGCCGGAAGGCTGCGAGTTCCTGCTCGTGTTCGATCAGGGCTCGTTCTCGGAGGAGACGACCACCCTCATCTCGGATTGGCTCGTCCATACGCCGCCCGGCGTGGTCGCGAAGAACTTCGGCGTGACCCAGGATGCGATCGAACCGCTGAAGAGCCTTCCGCCGGAAGGACGCTATATCTTCCAAGCCTCTCTTCCGCCGCCGCTGGCCGACGACCTCGCCGGCGTGACGAAGAATGGGCCGGCGACCGGGACCGTCTTCGACTTCGCCATGCTGGACATGAAGCCGACGAAGCAGAACGCGTCCGGCAGCATTCGCGTCGTCGACTCACGGACCTTCAAAGTCTCGCGCCGGATCGCTGCTGCTTACGTGATTGTCAAACCAGGGGCGTTGCGCGAAATGCATTGGCACACCAACGTGGCGGAGTGGCAATATTACATTAAAGGTCGCGGCCGCATGACGCTGTTCGCCAACAAGGCCGACGCGCGCACGATGGACTTCCGCGCGGGAGACGTCGGCTACGTGCCGGTGACGATGCCGCACTACGTGGAGAACACCGGCGACGAGGACCTCGTCTATCTCGAGATGTTTCGCGCGCCGAACTACGACGACATGTCTCTCAACAATTGGATGGCGAACGTTCCGATGGAATTGCTGCAGCAGCACCTTGGCCTTAGCCGTGAGACCCTGGCCGCCGTCCCTCGATCCAACAACGGCACCGTCTCCGGTCAAGTCTGATTGTCGCAGCAAGGTTCGCCGCGCCTCGCGTGGGGCTCGACTGCTGTTGATCGACGCCTGAACGCGTGTCGTCTCAGCACAGCTGTAGGAAGGCCGAGTGGATCGTTTCGCGGATGGCGGGGCCAGACCAGCAGCTTTTCTTTAGATGTAGCGAAAAGCCATCACCGGTCGAGATTAACCTTGGCGTGATTGCGATCTTGCTCCTGGCATGACAAATGAACCAAGCTCGAGCGGTTGCGTGCTTTGCACGCGGCTTGCGCAGTTTCGGTCAAGAGAAGAGACAAATGCGCCTCGCCGTCGTGATGTTCTGCCTGGGCCTCGGCCCCGCGGTGGCGGCTCCGTTGACCGACGATCCCTATCATTTGACGGAAATGGAGCGCACCGCCTGCAGCAGCGACGCCATGCGCCTGTGTTCGGAGACCTATCCCGATCCGCATAAGCTCCTAGCCTGCATGAAAGCCAATCGATCGGCGCTGAGCGCGGTTTGCCAGCCTATCTTCGATGCCGGCATCAAGCGCCGTCATCTTTAAGACGACCGAGGGCACGCATCCGTGCCGCGCACCTTGCCCGCGGCACGCAGAGTTCACCCGACCGCTCGAGAGACGTCCCTCATGCCAAAAAGCCGTTCGACCGCATCCTCTTTCCTCCCGCCGGGCGCCGGGTACCTCCTGGTCATGACCGCGTTGCTCGCGCCAAGCGGCATCGCCCGGGCCGAGGACATGACATTCCAGACCGTGGGTGCCGGTGACGCTGCCGTCATCGCGGCGACCGGTCAGATCACGGACCGCACGCCAGCCGCCTTCTCCGCCTTCCTGCTGCGGGTGCCGCAGGGCAAGCAAGCGCCCACCGTTTACCTCGACTCGTCCGGCGGCACGGTCCTGGGCGCGATGCAGCTCGGCGCCCTGCTGCGGCAGGTGGGCGCGACCGCGGTCGTCGGCAAAGCTGGCGCGGGGTTCTTCGGCGGCTCCAGCATCGACAAGGGCGAGTGCTACTCGGCCTGCGTCTACACGCTGATGGGCGGCCGCCGGCGGGTGATCCCGCCCGATAGCGAGGTCGGCATCCATCGGATGTTCCTCGCCATCGAAGGGCAGGGTGCGGACGTGACACGCTTCGCCTCGGCCCGCGAGCGGGCGATGGCCGGCGGCATCCGCAGCGCGCTCACGCGCTACACGAGCCGCATGGGCGTCAGCCCGGAGCTGATCGCGGTCGCCGAACAGACGCCGCCGGCCTTCTTCCACGTGCTGACGCCCGCCGAAATCCGCAAATGGCGCCTCGGCGTCCCCGCTCTGTGACCGGTGCGTCCGGGTCGGCCGGACAAGTTGCCAAAAGCCAGCGCGCGGCTTAGACATTCGAGGATGCGGGCGTAGTTCAATGGCAGAACGGAAGCTTCCCAAGCTTCATACGAGGGTTCGATTCCCTTCGCCCGCTCCACAGTTTAGCTGATAAAATCACGACTTTGCGAGACGCTATGGCCTTTCGAGCTTCTTTTCCCATGCGGGATCTGTGCTCGGCCCTTCGATTCTCCAGGCGATCAATGCAAGCGGGGTCTTGCCAGCGAGCGCCGTTCCGAGGCGCGCCGCGGTAACGCCGCTGTGTCGCTTCCTGCGTGTGACCCTGAAGCTGCATGCGGTCCGAGTCTATGAAATCGGCGTCGACCGTCAGCTTCGATAAGATGTGACGCAGATTGTGGATACGGCAGTTCGGCAAGCCGGCCTCGATGCGGATGGCATGCCACCCCCGCTACACCGAACGATAGCGCAGGCCGGTCTCGGGATTTACGAACACGTGGTCGGCATCGGGGAGCCTTGGGATTGCGACGGGCAGCCAGCCAGGTCAGCGCTTCCTCCATGATCGGCGTGATCGGGACATCGCGTGTCCGCTTGGTCTTCGTCGCCGTATCGAGGTTGATGAATCCCCACGAGATCAACCTGATCCCAGCGCAATCCAAGAACCTCCGCAAGGCGCATCCCGCCTTCGGTCAGCACTTCGAAAAAGTCGCGCCAGAATGGATCGGAGTGTTTTTCACAGCGCCATACAGGCGATGCAGCTACGAATTCGTTAGGCCGCGTTCCTTGACCTCGGGATCCTTGATCTGCATCGGTGCGGACTTGCCTACGCTGTTCCAGGGATTGATTTCGGGAGCGCCAATGAGAACGTCGCTTTAAGCGCTCGCATAGTTGAATACGGAACTCAGCGCGATCCATTCTTTGCAGATCTGGATGTCGCTTTTGCCGTCCCGGCACCTTGCCTGAACGTAGGCCTTGATCCAAGCGGGCGTGATGTCAGAAATTCGCGCGTTGGGGAAAGCCGTCAGGGCATCGACTAGGGCACTCGCATTTTACTCGACGCATAGCCTGCGTTCTGGAGGTAGTTGCGGCGTTCGGCTGAGCTGAAACTGTGAAGGAGCTGGCTGATCGTGTCCCAGAGCGCGTCGCATGATCGGGCAGCGGCTTTGCGGAGAAGCGCTTTGAGCCTGGCGAACATCTGCTCAATCGGATTGAGGTCGGGGCTTTAGGGGGGAGGTAAAGTATGCTGGCGCCGACTGCGGCAACGGCCTCGTGGACGTCGGCAACCTTGTGCGCGGCGAGGTTGTCCATCACGACGACGTCGCCTGGCAACAGGCTTGGTGCGAGGACCTGCTCGACATAGGCGCGGAACGCCTCACCATCCATTGGCCCGTCGAGGACCAGCGGCGAAATGATGCCGCTTGAGCGCAGGCCGGCGACGAAGGTGGTCGTGCACCAGTGGCCGAACGGCGCGGCGTCGACCAAGCGCTCGCCCTTTGGCGCCCAGCCGTACCGGCGCACCATGTTGGTAGTGGCGCCGGTCTCGTCGAGGAAGACAAAGGAGGCGGGATCCAGGAGCGCTGCCAACCCCGCCATCGTCGGCGATGGTCGGCAACATCAGGGCGATCCTCCCAGGACTTAATCCGGGGATCGGCCGCTCTCACGCTCTTCTTTATGCGACAAGCCCAGCCGCTTGAGCATCGACCAGATTTTTGTCAGGCAGCCTGGCTTAATCCCGCGCGCGACCAGCTCCTCGCTGATCTCCGCCAAAGTGATGCCGGCTTCGCCATCGTCAGCTCGCGCAGCAGCTCCTCATGACCAGCCAGCAAAGGCTTGCGGTAGCCGCCGACCCGCGCTGGCTCCGAGCTGCCCGTCTCACGCATCCGCCGCACCAGCTTGATCGCTGCGGACGCGCTCACGTCAAACCGCACTGCCGCCCCCCCCCCCCCCCCCCCCACAAGCGGACACGCCTTCGTCCACCGCGCGAACCACTCGTCTGCGCAAGTCTTCGGACAAAGGTGCCGTCATCACAGCCTCGCTGCTCGAACGACAGTCTCAATTCAGAACCGCCGAGACCATGCAACCTCAAAGTGCTCTAATGTATGCCTCCGACAAATACAGCGCTATATAGTTCCGCCAATTCCAACGCTTGACCGTCTGACGATCGTACTGCTGACTTAGGTACCGCAACATCCTTAAAGCTGCCTATAGTGTTGTTCATCATCGAGAGCACGTTGCTCAAGCCATCGGGACTGGATACGTCGACTTTAAAGCCATTTATCGATTCTTCGACATCGTCCGCGATCGCCCCCCTGTCAGACGCGACGACCCACTTGCCATAAAATAGAGCCTCCCTGGTAACAAGGCCATGACTTTCTGGCCATATAGAAGGAGCAAGAAGAACATCGAAAGACGCGAAAAGTTCATTGATTTTGTCCTGCGGATACTGGCCTTGCAGAATGACCTCTGTTTCGCCCCAAGTTTCGGTTACCTCTTCTCCATACTCCAACATGCCATCGATCATAACTAGTCTTATTTTCGAAAATCTATTCTTTTTTAATACCGTTTCTATCAGAGACGCACCCTTGTGAGGTGATCTTCCGCCGATATGGCCAAATGTCAACCTTTCGTTTTGTTGCGAAGGAAGTACTGGCGGCAGTTTAGATAGCCCGTTTTTTATAACTCTAATATTATCTAACCCGATAGCCTCATGTATTTTAGAGAAACTTAACGAAACAGGTAGAACGTATCGCGCAGCACTCAGCAACATTCTTAGGCGTTGCCTTCGCTCGATAGAATCTGTCTTCGATACACCGTCCGGCAAAGGACCAGAGAAAACTCTTTCGGCTGGATCGACTAACATATTCTCTCGATCAATCATAAATTGATAGTCGCATATCCACCATGTGTCGTGCAAAGTAATAATATAAGGAATATTTCTCTCCATAGTAATCTGCACAATAGAGGCCGTTAGCCGCTGAATACAATGAAAGTGGACAATGGCCGGTTTAATGAGATCAAGCACGCGCTTATATGGATCCTCGTTAGCATTGTTAAAGGGCCTCCAGTCCATATTAATTTCTTGCGGTGTCGCTATACGAAACAGTCTACAGCCCCTATAATTTTCTTGCCGAAACTGCCCGATCGGCATACGGTCATCCGTTGCAACGATCGCTATGTCGAAATCCTTGGAACAGTGATCAAGAAAGTAGTTAACATTATCTTCGACCACTCTAGTAGCACCACCGTGAGACTGCGGGGCAAAGAATACGTTACACACTAAGACGCACGGCCGTGCCTCCGTAGGCAAACTGAGAGGAGGAGCTTCGTCGGGCAGCGGAGAGGCTTTAAAGCTTGATGATAACGCCTTCCACAAGTCCAAGCCTATTTTCGAAGACCCATAGTCTTTCAGCGCCTTTACGCGTGCTGCCTCACCGACTTTTTGGCGCGTTACAACATCTTTAAGAAGCTTATCGAATGCCACCATCCACTGGTGATGATCAGCAGCTAGCATACCGTCTACACCGTCCGTAATAATACGGCTGAATACGGCGGTCCTGGAGACTATCGAAGGAATTCCCAAAACGCTTGCTTCAAGCCATTTTATTTCACTTTTACAGTCTGTCATCAAGCCGGCCCGCAACACAGAAATGTTGATGTCGCATGTAGATAGAATTGCAGAATACTGATCAGTGTTTTGAACAAAGGGAATGCAATCGACTCTGTCCATAAGGGTCTTAAAGCGATAATCTAAATTTATATAACCGACCACGACAAGCTTAACATTATTATGCGTTTGCAATATATCCAATAAAGCGGGGCCAACAATGTCATTGAAGTCTTCATTATGAGCCTTTGTCCCGCTACCATAAAATATCCTAATTTCCGGGCCGATTAGTCTTCGGGTATTGCCACAGGCGAGCGAGAATGCACTTTTTGAGTCAAGAGCATTAGCTACCACGTATACTATATTTGACCTTACATAGGGGCGCATTTGATCTGCCAGAGGCGAAGTGGAGGATATGCCAAAGTCGCACAAGCCCAAAGCGTGTCTGTAAAGCGGAACGCCGTATTGCAGACCAACGTATTCATCATATGTTATTTGGCCGCCGTAGCTCTCATACTTATCGGGAAATGCAGTCGTAAATATAAGATCGTCTACGTCATAAAAAGTTGGAATACCCAAAGCGCGGGTATACAATATAGACTCAATTACTTTAGGGAATGCGGGCACACGGTAAAAAATTGCAGCAGTCGCCCCGACGACCGAATTCATGAAGGCGAAGGTATCGTTCATTTCGAAGACGTCAACCGATACTCCTTGGGAGGTTAGTTGCTCAACCTTTTGCTGCACGCGATATCGCGTACACTGGGGTATATCGAGACAAGCTAGTATTATTATGCGGCCGCCCACAGAATCCGAGTTAGAGGCTTGAATGCTACCTACAATACCGTGGGCTTTCGTTACCTTTAGACTTTCAATGCGAGATGTAAGCCTCCTGAGTTGATAGTCGGCCTTTTCGTTCGCATCATTAATATGGCCTATTCGAAGAGTCTTTCGAATTTCGTCGCCTATAACTCGAAAATGAGATTCAACTAAATTGTCTATAGCCTCACGAAATTCGGGTGTGCCGGCCCAGCGATGGTAATTACTCTCAAATAATTCGAAGGCCTTCTCATGTTCCCCTTCCGAACTATATATCGATCCAAGGTTAACGATCGCCCACACAGAATATTGAGTAAACTCCATTGCCTTCCTGTAGTCAGATAGCGCAAGAGCGGTCTGGTGCAGGTTTCGGTGCGCATCGCCGCGTAATAAATACGGCTTCGCTAGAGTCTGATCATAAACAAGCGATTTATTATAAGCTTTAACTGCTTTTTCGTGTCGCCTGTTTATTAAATGATAACTGCCTATGGCAGAGTAAAGGGCACTTGACCCAGGCGCCGAGACAAATTGCTGGGCTTTCGACGAAGCCATACTATCAAATAAAGCACGAAGAGCTTGTATTTTGAACGGGTAAGTAGTCTTGTGATTGGCCTTCAGCCCGATAAACGATCGCCAATCAAAACATTTCGGATACTCCGCTCCTCCCATTAACGGAAATATCTCTCGGGTTTCATTAGGCTGAAACCCTGACGGAAATCCCTCAAAAAGCCAATGGCGGTATAGATCCTCCGGCGAGGTCATTGCAATATCATAGTTTTCTTTGTAAAAAACTGGTTCAAAATAAAGCTTTGAAGACAAGGGAACAATATTCGCAATTCCAAATCTTTTGAATAGCTCTATGGCTGCCGGACGACTTCTTATATTCTGTCCGCCTATCGCTACACTGTTCAATGTAAACTCATATAGATCTAGTTCTGACTCCCACCTTTCCTCAGGCCTTTTACTATCCAAAGTATATGGCCGCCTTTCATCAAGGCCGCTTGCAACGTAATGCAGTGTATACTGCCAACTGTCGATAAATAAACGTTGAAGGTCTGGGTTTAGCTGACGATACACCTGCCAATCAAAGTCTTGAGGTATCGAGCGCCCGTTAGATTTGTAGAATTGGAGCGCTTTCTCGAGCGTAGGAAACCGTCCTTCGCGTCTACCATGCGAGACATAATGATCTAAAAGTCTCCGCCTTCCTGTAAGGTTCTGAAGGTCTGGATAATGAATTTGGTAGAATCGTTCGTCGAAATCGCTGACGGGTACATCGCTTACACCTTTGCGACTCAACTTTCGTATTAGATAGCTCTTCATATAGGGCTCTTTATTTTCCGACTCTAGAGTCGTCGCATGATCTAATAGGTCGTCAAACGAATAAGCTGGGGCAACCTAGAATGTACCCAGCAAAGTTCCGGCTGCTTTGGATAATTAGGGGCATCGAGGTCGACTACTACGCTTATTACTGAACTAGATATATCTAGGCCTTAGCTGACAAATTGCATACCTCCTATGCGTTAGATACAAAGCGGCAAATCGGACTTGCTCGGGAGTCGCTGAAAAATGTGTCATTGTGCTGACGTCCACGATAGCGGATCAAGCAAGGTAATGAACCCCTAATGTTGATTCTTGAACCGCCTGTTGCCTGATTCATTCGTAGCTTTCTGAAAGGCGACGATGGCGTGGTTCGATTTGACGGCTTTTGAATGGTGGTAATTCGACGCGAAGCTATTGTGTAATATCAGCATGCGCCGAGCGTGACTCGTCCGGCTATGCGAATCGGCTGAAGCTTGAATCAATGGTGGGGACAGGAGCGTCCGCCATGAGTGTTCCGATTGCGCTACGATCTGATTTCGATGCCGCCGCTCTGAGAGGTATTGCAAAACTCACCAAGGATGCGGCGCAAGGGCGCCGCCTGTTGGTGCTGGCGGCAATCTATGACGGTGGCACGCGCACCGATGCGGCGCGGATCGGCGGGGTAGGCCTCCAGACCATCCGCGATTGGGTTCTGGCTTTCAATCAGGACGGTCCCGAGGGGCTGATCGACGGCAAGGCGCCAGGCCATGCCCCAAAGCTGAACGACGCGCAGCGCCAGGCGCTAGTACAGATCGTAGAAAGCGGGCCGATCCCTGCCATCCATGGTGTGGTTCGATGGCGACTGAGGGACCTTGCGTGGTGGATCTTCGAGGAGTTCGACATCAGCCTGGACGAGACGACAGTCGGCCGTGAGCTGCGCAATCTGGGTTATCGTAAGCTGTCCGCTCGGCCGCAGCATCACGCCCAGAACGAGGCGGCCCTGGCGACATTTAAAAAAACTTCCCCACCGAACTGGCGGCGATCCAAGCCCAACTTCCGCCCGACACAGCCATAGAGCTCTGGTGGCAGGACGAAGCCAGGGTTGGTCAGAAGAATACGATCACCCGGCGCTGGGCGAAACGCGGAACACGGCCGCGCGCCCCCCATGATCAACGGACCAAGTCGGCCTACATCTTCGGGGCGATCTGCCCGGCCAAGGGAAAGGGAGCAGGTCTCGTCCTGCCCTGGTGCACCACACAAGCCATGGCCGAACATCTCAAGGAGATCAGTCTGGCGGTCGATCCGGGTGCCCACGCAGTCCTGATGCTCGACCAGGCTGGCTGGCACACGTCCGCCAAGCTCGCTGTGCCCGACAACATCACACTGCTGCCTCTGCCGCCGCGCAGCCCCGAACTCAACCCTGTCGAGAACGTCTGGCAATACCTACGCGGCAACTGGCTGTCGAACCGCGTCTTCACGTCCTACGACGACATCGTCGGCCACTGCTGTGACGCCTGGAACAAACTCACCGCCCAGCCATGGACAATCATGACCATTGGGTTGCGCGATTGGGCTCACAAATGCTGATCAACGCAGATTGGTATAATACGATTGAGCGCGGCGGGGTGGCGTGCGTCTCGACCTGAGGCGTGGCACGACACTCCTGCAAACCATTGTGGAGCCTTGAAAGACGCCGTGGGCCCGTTGAGGACGGCTTCACCTGCTCGTTGCCCTAGAGCGCTTTTGCTGAACGTCGATTTGAAAGTGCTTTCCTTGGGTCTGTCTTCCTGATTCCATCGCCTGCGACGGGTCGGGAGGTGATTGTGGTGCAAGCCTACAGCGGTGACCTGCGCAGTCGCGTGATCAAGGCGGCAGTCGACGGCATGTCGGTGCGGCAGGCGGCGGCTCGGTTTGGTGTCGGCGTGGCGACGGCCATCGTCTGGGTCCGGCGTTTCCGAGCGACCGGCGAGGCGATGCCTCGGCGCCAGGGCAAGCCGCGCGGCTCCCGGCTCGACGCGCATGCCGACTTCATCCTCGCCCTCGTGGAGGCAGGCACCAAGGCCATCTCGCTGGCCGAGATCGTCGCGCGGCTTGAGGCCGAGCGCGGCGTTCGCATCGGGATCACGAGCGTCTGGAAACTCCTCGACCGGCACGGCCTCACGTATAAAAAAAGACCGCCCACGCAGCCGAGCAGCAGCGCGAGGACGTTCGTCAGGCGCGGCAGGCCTGGTTCGACGGTCAACTCGATTTCGATCCAGACAAGCTAATCTTCATCGACGAGACCGGCGCTTCGACCAAGATGGCGCGCCTGCGCGGTCGCTCGCGACGCGGCCAGCGCTGCAGGGCCGCTGTGCCGCACGGCCACTGGAAGACCACCACCTTCACCGCCGGGCTGCGCCGCAGCGGCATGGGCGCGCCGATGGTGCTTGACGGCGCAATGAACGGACCGGCGTTCCTCGCCTACATCGAGCAGGTGCTCGTGCCCACGCTGGCGCCAGGCGACATCGTGGTTAGGGACAATCTGCCGGCCCACAAGCCCACCGGCGTGCGCACCGCCATCGAGGCCGCCGGCGCGAGCCTCCGCTACCTGCCGCCCTACAGCCCCGACTTCAACCCCATCGAGATGGCCTTCGCCAAGCTGAAGGCGCTGCTGCGCAAGGCCTCAGCTCGGACCGTTCCCGACCTATGGCAGGCCATAAAGGAGGCGATCCCGCAATTCGAGCCACGCGAGTGCGCAAACTACTGCGAGCATGCCGGATATGAGCCGACATAAGGCGAAAATGCTCTAGGCGCGTTCCTGTTCTTGCATCGCATGGCCGAGTCGGTTGAGGTGCGGGACCGCACGGCGTTCCTCGGGGAAGATCAGGTCGACGGGGACATCGGCGGCCGCACCGCCTACGATGCCAAGGCGGCCTTGGATCCGCGCGTCATGGTCTACAAGATCGGCGGCGCGTTCTTCTTTGGGGTGGCGGCCGCCGTCAGCACGGTCCTGGAGGGCATCGCCCAATACCCCCGCACCTTCATTCTCGACATGTCCGATGTTCCGCTCATTGATACGACGGCGGCCGGGGCGCTCGAACTGTTTACCCGAAAACTGCGCCGCACCGGCACCAGGTCTTTATTGCTGGAGCGAGGCCAAATATCCGGCGCACGATGCTTGCAGCCGGACTGAGCCAGCAGAAGGTGTCCTACTCCGGTTCGGGCGCGGAAGCGCGGGAGATCAGCGCGCCGAAGACGTGGGTCCGATACCCTCGATCGCCTCTACGAAAAGGGCCATTGCCAACAGGTCGGCGCTCCCGCCGGCACTGAGGTTGCGCTTGACGAACTCGGCATGGATGAAGGCCGCGTCGAGCCGCCAGCCGGGGCGTGCGATTCCGCCCGCCCGCATAAAGCCAGCGGCGCTTGCGCGAGCGAAAGCGAGGCCCAAAGCGCCGCCGCGATGAAGCAGGTTGGTGTCCTGGAGCACACCGACGATCGCGTGGACTGTGTGGACGCGCGCGGCTTCGGGGTCGTGAGGCGCCAGCGCCCGGCCTTGCGCCAAGGCCGGCAAGGCGATGGTGTAGAGGGTGGGAAAACCGGCCGCCGCCTCGCCGCGCGCGCCCGGCGCGCCGTATAGCCGCCTCGCGCGCGTGCCGTGGCTGTGGAGCGCAATAGGTCCGTTGCGGATCGCCTCGCCCCATCGCTCTTTGACGAAAGTGCCGAGCGAGGTGCCGGGCGCGGCACCGGCGGCGGCGCAGAGGAGCCCAAGTCCGAAGATCGCGCCGCGATGCGTGTTCACCCCGCCTGTGGTGTCGAGAAGTGCCGCTTCCGCCTCGATTCCTATGGCGCGGAGGTCGGCCAACGCCGCGCCCTGCGCGCCTGCGGCGGCGAACCGGGTGAAATAGGGCTGGAGGAAGAGCGCGCTCCGCCGCAGCAGTGCAGCGTCCATGTCGCGATGGCTGCCGCTGTCCATAAGGCTGACGAGGCCCGGTTTCGGCCAAGTTTCGAGTTCCAGGAGCAGGCAGGAGCAGGCGAGCGCTCCGATGTCCTCCGCCGGGGTCGCCTTGGGCTCGGTGACGGCTTGCGTCGCGCCTGGGCTCATTCGCCGCTCATCCGGAGGCCAGATGCGCGACGCGCGCCGCCAGGCCGGCCGCCTTGGGTCTGCCGCCGCGGTCTTGCCCCAAGCTATCGCGGCGGTCGCCTTCGTCGCGGCACGCGAGCACGGCCGCCAATTGGCGAGCGAGCGAACGCGCGGGGTCCCACGTCTCCAGGACGGCGCCCGTCTTCGCAAGATTGTCGAGGCCGGGCGCAAAGACCGGGGTCGAGCGGGCTCGATCCTCTAGAACGTCGAGCGGGAGCTTCGTCACCCGTGCCATGGAGGGGAGATCCATGACCTCGGGGGCGGCGCCGGGCAGGGCGACAAGCGTGCGGGTCGCGAGCGCAGTGGCGATGAAGGCGCCGGCTGCCGTGTGTCCGTAGAGCAGGCCGAGCGTGGGGATGCCGCGCTGGTCGGCGAGGATCAGCGCCTTGGCGAGATGCCCGAGATAGTCGCTGAGGCCCAGAAGTTCGTCGCGTTTGCTCATGCGCTGGCTGTCGCTGTCGACCAGCACGAGCAGCGGACCGCTGCCACCCGCCGCGATCACGTCCAGCACGTGCGCGGCAAGCTTGATCGCCTCGTCGACCCCAAGCGCCGCGCGGTTGGCGACGCCGATCACATGCGCCTCGCCACCCTCCATCGGAGCGGAGCCGAAGATCAGGTTGGCCGCATCGACGGCGACGGCGTGGCCATCCGGGAAAAGCGAGGCCAGGATGTCATCGAGCTCCATGCTTGATCTCCTGCACCCGATCGGCCAGAGCCACGAAGTCGTCGGCTGCCATGGCGGGAACATCTATCGCGTTGGCGACGCCGAGCGCGTCCCAAACGTCGCGCGCGTCGGCGCAGGCCCCGAACCGCTTCAGCCGCAGTTCCAGGCGCGCCTGCTCCGCCTTCATCGCGTCGAGGTCGAAGCGCGCCGGCCGCGCCAACAACGCCAGCGTGGCGGCGCGGAAGCTCTCGACCGTGTCGTCGGCGAAGCCGTCGGCCACGCCCAGCAGGCGGCGGTGCTTGCCGCCCATCGTGCGCCAAACCAGCGCGCGGTCCTTCGAGTCGAACTCTTCCACGCCCTTGTTGGTCTCGATCACCTCCGGGCCGGAGACGCTGATGCGGCCCTGCTCCGACACGATCAGGCCGCTGCAGCAAGCCGAGACGAGGCCGCCGCCGCCGTAGCAACCGGCTCGGCCGCCGATGAGGCCCAGCACCGGTACCCCGGCGGCGCGCGCAGCGAGCAAGGCGCGCATGATTTCGGCGATCGCCAACTCGCCGGCGTTGGCCTCCTGCAGGCGCACGCCGCCGGTGTCGAAGAGGACGAACACGGCCGACGGCTTCGCGGCGAGGCTGCCCCGCAGCAGGCCGACCAGCTTGGCGCCATGCACCTCGCCGACCGCGCCGCCCATGAAACGCCCCTCCTGCGCTGCGATGAAGACCGGCTGGCCTGCGAACATGCCGCGGCCCACCACCATGCCGTCGTCGAACTGCTTGGGCAGGCCGAAAAGGTCGAGGTGCGGGCTCGTCTCCCGTTCTTCCGGGCCGATGAACTCGTGGAAACTGCCGGGGTCGAGCAGGGTGGCGACGCGCTTGCGCGCGCTCGCCTCGTACCAGCTTACCGCTGAGGGGTCATGCAGCATCCCGGCGCTCAAGGCGCGTCCTCCGCGATGAGCCGCACACCCTGGGCAAGCCGCAGCGCCACCGTATCGGGCCGCGCGCCGCCGTCGTTGATCGAAAGCCGCAACCCGCCGGCCGGATACCGCGCGCAAAAGTCCTCGACGACGGCGCGCCAGACCTCGCCGAAGCCGTGCGCCGCCGTGGCGATCTCCACCACGCATTCGGTCGGCGGCAACGTTCGCTCCACCAGGACTTCGAGATTGCCGGACGCGACGACGCCGACCAGCGCATGCCGCCTGGAGCCGGCCGCCGGCTTTGCCTCGTGACGAAAGGTCAGCGTCTCCACGGGGCGGCTCTCCTCACCAGTTGCGGAATTTGGAGGGCGGCCGATAGAGCCCGCCCGACCAGCGCACGAGGTCCTTGATCGAGCGGGCGGCAAGCAGGCTGCGGTCGGCGTTTAGGGGGTCGAGACCCAGGTCCTCCGGCCTGCGGATGATGCCGCGCTCGCGCAGGCGCTCCACCATCGCGCGGTCGCGGCCGCGGCCGACGTCGGTGTAGCCGGCGACGCCGCGCACCGCCTGTTCGCGCTCGTTGCGATCGCGGCAGAGCAGCAGGTTGGCGATACCCTCCTCGGTGACGATATGGGTCACGTCGTCGGCATAGATCATGATCGGCGCGAGATCGAGATCGAGTTTTCGCGCCAGCGTCAGCGCGTCGAGGTGCTCCACGAACATCGGCACGTTGTTGTCGCCGAAGGTCTCGCCGATCTGCACCACGAGCTTGCGGCCGCGGCGCAGCGCCGCCGGAGTCTCGGGGTCGGCCTCGGCGCCGGCCTTCAGCCAGGGACCGCTCGGGTGGCGGCGGCCGCGCGGGTCGCTGCCCATGTTCGGCGCGCCGCCGAAGCCGGCGATGCGGTTGGTGGTGACCGTGGAGCTGTTGCCGGCCAAGTCGATCTGCAGGGTCGAACCGATGAACATGTCGCAGGCGTAGAGCCCGGCCGTCTGGCAAAAGGCGCGGTTCGAGCGCAGCGAGCCGTCGGACCCGGTGAAGAAGACATCGGAGCGCGCCTCCATATAGTTGTCCATGCCGACCTCCGAGCCGAAGCAATGGACCTGCTCCACCCATCCCGATTCGATCGCGGGGATGAGAGTCGGATGCGGGTTGAGCGCCCAGTGGGTCGCGACCTTGCCCTTCAGCGCCAGTTTTTCGCCAAATGTCGGCAGCAGCAGTTCGATCGCGGCGGTGCTGAAGCCGATGCCATGGTTGAGGCGCTTCACGCCGTACTCGGCGTAGATCCCCTTAATCGCCAGCATGGCGGTCAGGATCTGCATCTCGGTTATGGCGCCGGGATCGCGGGTGAACAGCGGCTCGACGTAGAAAGGCTTGCCGGCCTCGACCACGAAATGCACGCGATCGCCGGGGATGTCGACGCGCGGCACGCGGTCGACGATGTGGCCCACCTGCGCGACCACGATCCCGTTCTTGAAGGCGGTGGCCTCCACGACGGTCGGCGTGTCCTCGGTGTTGGGGCCGGTGTAGAGGTTGCCCTCCTGGTCCGCGCTGACGGCGGCGATCAGCGCGACGTTCGGCGTGAGGTCGATGAAGTACCGTGCGAAGAGCTCGAGATAGGTGTGGACGGCGCCGAGCGCGATGGCGCCGCCGAACAGCATGCGGGCGATGCGCCCCGCCTGCGGGCCGGAATAGGCATAGTCGAGCCGCCGGGCGATCCCGGTCTCGAAGACGTCGAGGTGCTCCGGCAACACGATGCCGGACTGCACCATGTGAAGGTCGTGAACCCTGGCCGGATCGACGCCGGCGAGCGCCCTGGCGAGCAGGTCGGCCTGCTTCTGGTTATCGCCTTCTAGGCACACCCGGTCGCCCGGCCGGATGATGGCTTCCAACAGCGCGACCGCATCGACGCGATCGACACGCTTGCCCCGGGCAAGGTGGGCCGCCGCCGCGATCCGCTCGTCCCGCGCCGTCCGCTCCGTGTCCCAGACCCGCGCCCCCACGTTGCCTCCTGCCACGCGTGAGCGCGTGCCCTAACATAAGCCGGAAAGGCAGCCAAACGATCGGTGGCCGCGCTTGTCGTAAGGAGGATAGCGCGAGAGGAGAGTTTGGCGGAAGGCGCAGGTCGCCACTTTCGGTGAGCATGGCCATGGAGGAGCGTGGCCACGGAGGCGCGCGACCATTGAAGAATCATCGCGAGCTCGTCCATAAGCGCGCCCCGACCCTCGCCCCAAAAGGTGCTCCATGGCTGCAGCGGCCCTCCATCGGCAGATCGCGACCGAGCTCGGTGTCCGCGAGGCGCAAGTCGCGGCGGCCGTAGACCTGCTCGATGGCGGCGCCACCGTGCCGTTCGTCGCGCGCTACCGCAAGGAGGCGACGGGTGCCCTCGACGACGCCCAACTTCGGACGCTCGAAGAGCGGCTGACCTATCTCCGCGAACTCGATGACCGTCGAGCCGCCATCCTCAAGTCTGTGCGCGAGCAGGATAAGCTCGACGCCGCGACCGAGGCGAGCATCATGGCCGCCGACAGCAAGGGCCGGCTGGAGGATATCTACCTTCCATTCAAGCCGAAGCGGCGGACCAAGGCGGAAATCGCGCGCGAGGCGGGCCTGCAGCCGCTGGCCGACCTGCTGCTGGCGCAGCCCGAGACCGAC
This sequence comes from Beijerinckiaceae bacterium, assembly GCA_965249685.1. GTDB lineage: Bacteria > Pseudomonadota > Alphaproteobacteria > Rhizobiales > Beijerinckiaceae > RH-AL1. Next base: position 169,990 of record CBDFMN010000003.1, read on the forward strand.
CCGAAGACGGCGGCGGCCGGCTATCTCGACGCCGACAGGACTATCGCCGACGCGCCCGCCGCGCTCGAGGGCGCCCGCGCGATCCTCGTTGAGCGTTTCGCGGAGGATGCCGACCTGGTCGGGTCCCTGCGCGAGTTGATGTGGACGAGCGGCCGGCTCGCCGCGCGGCTGCGCGAGGGGAAGGCAATTGCGGGCGCCAAGTTCGCGGACTATTTCGACTTCGCGGAGGCTTTTGCCAAGCTGCCGTCGCACCGCATCCTCGCGTTGTTTCGGGGTGAGAAAGAGGAGGTGCTGGATCTCGCTTTCGAGCCGATGCCGCCCGCCGCCACGCCCGCCGCGGGGCCGACGCCCTACGAACTTCGCATCATGCAGCGCTTCGCGATCGCCGATCGGGGCCGGCCAGGCGACCGTTGGCTCGCTGAGGCGGCACGCTGGGCCTGGCGGACGAAGATCCTGGTGCACCTGACCGTCGACCTCCGCTTGCGCCTTTGGACTCTTGCCGAGACGGAGGCCGTGCGCGTCTTTGCCGGCAACCTGCGCGACCTCCTGCTCGCCGCTCCCGCGGGCGCGCGGGCCACGATGGGCCTCGACCCCGGCTTCCGTTCGGGGGTCAAGGTCGCCGTCGTTGACCGCACCGGAAAGGTGGTGGCCACCGAGACGATCTACCCGCACGAGCCGCAGCGGCGCTGGGACGCGGCGCTGGCGTGCCTTGGGCGCCTGGCGGCGGAGCACGCGGTCGAGCTGATCGCCATCGGCAACGGCACGGCCTCGCGCGAGACGGACAGGCTCGCGGGCGAGCTGATCCGCGCGCGGCCCGATCTCGCGATGACCAAGGTCACGGTCTCGGAGGCCGGCGCCTCCGTCTACTCGGCCTCCGCCTTCGCTTCGGCCGAGCTGCCCAGCCTCGACGTCACCCTGCGCGGGGCGGTCTCCATCGCGCGCCGGCTGCAGGACCCCTTGGCGGAACTCGTGAAGATCGACCCGCGGTCGATCGGCGTCGGCCAGTACCAGCACGACCTCGGCGAGGGTAAGCTTTCGCGCTCGCTCGACACGGTGGTGGAGGATTGCGTCAACGCCGTCGGCGTGGACGTCAACACGGCCTCGGCGCCATTGCTCGCGCGCGTGTCGGGCGTCGGCGCGGGCCTCGCGCAGGGCATCGTGGCCCATCGCGACGCGCATGGCCCGTTCCGGTCCCGGCGCGCGCTGAAAGCGGTGCCGCGCCTCGGGCCCAAGGCGTTCGAGCAATGCGCCGGGTTTCTCCGCGTCACCGGGGGCGAGGACCCGCTCGATCGGTCCGGCGTCCACCCCGAGGCCTACCCGATCGTGCGCCGCATCATGGAGGCCGCGGGCCGCGCCGGTATCGAGGGGCTGATCGGCGATGCCGCCAGCCTGCGCCAGCTCGATCCCCGTCGCTTTGTGGATGCCGCGTTCGGGTTGCCAACGGTGACGGATATCTTCAGGGAGCTGGAGAAGCCGGGTCGCGATCCGCGCCCGGCCTTCACCGTCGCGGTGTTCAGGGAAGGCGTCGAGTCGATCTCGGACCTCCAGCCGGGCATGGTGCTGGAGGGGACCGTCACCAACGTGGCCGCCTTCGGCGCCTTCGTCGATATCGGCGTCCATCAGGACGGGTTGGTCCACGTTTCCGCCATGGCCAAAACCTTCGTCAAGGACCCGCGCACGGTGGTGAAGTCCGGCGACACGGTGCGGGTCAAGGTCCTGGAGATCGATAAGCCCCGCAAACGCATCGCCCTGACACTGCGCCTGGATGACGAGGTCGGCGCCGCGGAAGGCGGGGCTCCGCGCGGGGCCGCGCGTCAGCAGCTGGATCGGGCGGTCCCCTCGCCACGTCGCCAGGAGGCACCCGTTGCCGGTGCCCTCGCCGATGCGCTGCACCGGGCGGGCAAGGTCCGGACTTAGGGCGCCAAGCCCGCTCCGCCACGCAGCGGCGCGAGCGCGCGCCTGCGTCCGTCGCTTCGCGGAAACCGTCGAGGCGCAGCCCACGCCCCGTTCGGCCGATTTACCTCTCGCGTCGCGGGCGTAACATCGGCCCATGACATCCATTCCGCGCGACGTTCTCCCGTCCCGGCGCGCCGTCCTGGCGGGCGCCGCGGCCTCCCTTGCGACCACGCGAGCGTCCGCCGCCGTCCCCACCTTTCGGCTCGGGACCCTGCCGCTCGGTACGGCCACCTGGGAGGCCGCCGTGATCGCCTCACGCGGGCTCGATGCCGCGGCCGGTGTGCGACTGGAGGTCGCGAAGCTCGCATCGCCCGAAGCCGCGCGCGTCGCCTTCGTCGGCGGCGCAGTCGATGCCATCGTCAGCGACCTGCTTTTCGCCGCCCGCCTCCGGGCTGAGGGCCGCAAAGTACGCTTCCTGCCCTATTCCACCTCCGAGGGCGGGCTGATGGTGCCGCCCGCTTCGCCCGTCGCCTCCGTCGGGGAGCTGCGGGGCAAGACCATCGGCGTGGCCGGCGGGCCTCTCGACAAGAACTGGATCCTTTTGCGGGCGGCGGCTCTGCAGGCGAACGGCCTCGACCTCCGCGCCGAGGCAAGCCCTGTCTTCGCCGCGCCACCCCTTCTGGCGGCCAAGCTGGAGCGCGGCGAACTCGACGCGGCGCTGCTCTACTGGACCTTCTGCGCCAGGCTGAGGGCCAAAGACTTCCGCGAGATCGCCGGAACGCAGACCATCGCGAGCGCGCTCGGGGCTCCCGGCCAGGTGGCCCTGCTTGGCTACCTCGTGCGGGAGACCGTCGACCCCGCCGCGCTGGCCGGTTTCGCGCAGGCCTCGCGCGCCGCCAAGCAGATCATGGCGACGGACGCGCAAGCGTGGGCGGCTTTGCGGCCGATCATGGAAGCGCCCGACGAGGCGACCTTCGAGGTCCTGCGCGCGGCCTTCCTCGATGGCGTCCCGCACCAGACGCGGCAGGCGGAGATCGCCAACGCGACCGTGCTCTTCGCGCTTCTCGCGCGGCTCGGCGGCGAGCCTCTCGTCGGAGCCGCGCGGGAGCTGCCTGCCGGCCTCTACGTGGACGAAGCCGTGTACGGCTGACGCATGCGCGCCGTCCGCTTTACCGCCTCGCTGCTGGCGCTCGTCCTCTGCTGGGCCGTAGCGGCCGCAGCGGAACAGGGAGCAACGCTGCCCTCGCCCCTCGCGGTCGGCCTCTTCATCGTGCAGGAGTGTCGGCACGGCGAGATGCTCGTCAACATCGCGGTGAGCCTCGGCCGCGTCTCCGCCTCCTTCATCGTCGCGATGCTGGCCGGCACGGCGATCGGCCTCCTCCTCGGCCGGAGTAGGCGGCTCGATGCGGCGTTCGGGCCGTGGGTGCTGGTGCTGCTCAACATGCCGGCGCTGGTCATCACGGCGCTCTGCTACATCTGGCTCGGCCTCGGCGAGACGGCTGCGATCGTCGCGGTCGCCCTCAACAAGATCCCGAACGTCGCCGTGCTGCTGCGCGAGGGCGTGCGCTCGTTCGATCCCGCGCTCGACGAGATGAGCCGCGCCTACCGCTTCTCCCTCGCGAGCCGCGTGCGCCACCTCTACCTGCCGCAGCTCGCGCCATTTCTGATGGGAGCGGCGCGCTCCGGCCTGGCGCTTGTGTGGAAGATCGTGCTCGTCGTCGAGCTGCTCGGCCGACCCAATGGTGTGGGGTATGCCATCTCCTATTACTTTCAACTGTTCGACGTCCGCGCGGTGCTCGGCTATAGCGTCGCGTTCTCGGCGGTGATGCTGATTGTCGAGCTCTTGCTGCTGCAGCCGCTGGAGGCCCATGCCCGACGCTGGCGGTCCTCCGCTGCTTGAAATCGAGATCGCGCGCAAGCGTTACGGCGGCCTCGACGTCGTCGCGGGATTGGCCTTCGCGTTGGAGCGCGGCTCTGTCACATGTCTCCTGGGCCCCTCCGGCTGCGGTAAGACGACGGCCCTGCGCATCCTGCTCGGCCTCGACCAGAACTTCGACGGCCGGATTGAACCGGCGGCGTCGACGTTGCGTCTCGGCATCGTGTTCCAGGACCCGCGCCTGCTGCCGTGGCGCACGGTCGAGGAGAACGTGCGGCTTGCCGCGCCGCTTGCGGGCGCCCCCGCGCTGGATAGCCTGTTCGATGCGCTCTCGTTGACGCCGTGGCGGCGGCATCGGCCGGGAAGTCTCTCCGGTGGGATGGCACGTCGCGCGTCGCTGGCCCGCGCCCTCGCGGTCGAGCCCGACCTCCTCGTGCTGGACGAGCCTTTCGTCTCCCTCGACCAGGAGGGCGCCGACGCGTTGCGCCAGTTCGTCTTCGCAGAGGCGCAGAGGCGCGGCACGACCATTCTGATGGTCACCCACGATCGGCGCGAAGCCCTACTCTACGCCGATGCAATCCTGACGCTGGCGCCGCGCCCCACCCGCGTCCTGAGGCGCACCCACCTCGACCGACCGCGCGCTCAGCGCGACGAGGTCTGGCTGGCCTGCGAGCGACGCCGGCTCGACCAAGGTGAACCGGTGCCGTGAGCGGCTACATGGCCGCCGAAAGACAGAGGATGGCGATGTGAGCGTTCCCTAAGAAACGCCTTGCGAAGCCGGAAGGGGTTGATAGTCTCGGCTCGTCTTCGGTGATGAAAAAGGTTACACGCAAGACGATTGGGCCGTCGTAAAACGAAAAAACCAACGACTTCGACCGGAGAGCCCGATCTCCTGCTTATACGCATGCATAGCATTGAGCAGCTCAGGCGATCAACGCCGAGTATAAGATCAAGCTTTGGAGGAAGCCCCTATGAAATACTTTGGCATGGCCGCGACTGCGGCCTGTGTCTTATCCTATTCGGCGCCAGTCATGGCTGCCGACGATCTCGCAAGCGCGATGGCTAATCCCAACGAATGGGCGATCCAGACGGGCGATTACGCGAATACGCGCTATTCGAAGCTCGACCAGATCAACGCCACCAACGTCAAGAAGATGCAGGTGGCGTGGACCTTCTCGACCGGCGTCCTGCGCGGGCACGAGGGCGCGCCGCTCGTGATCGGCGACATGATGTACGTTCATACGCCGTTCCCCAATATCGTCTACGCGCTCGACCTCAACAATGATGGCCGGATCGTCTGGAAGTACGAACCCAAACAGGATCCCAACGTCATTCCCGTGATGTGCTGCGACACGGTCAACCGTGGCCTGGCCTATGACGGCGGCAAGCTCTTCCTCCATCAGGCCGACACCAACGTCGTCGCGCTCGACGCCAAAAGCGGCAAGGAGCTCTGGAAGGTCGCAAACGGCGATCCCAAGAAGGGCGAGACCAACACCGCGACCGTGCTGCCGGTCAAGGGTAAGATCATCGTCGGCATTGCGGGCGGCGAATTCGGCGTCCAGTGCCACGTGACGGCCTACGACCAGGAGACGGGCAAGCGGATCTGGCGAGGCTATTCCGTGGGTCCGGACGAGCAGACGCTGATCAGCCCGACGCAGACCATGTCCCTGGGTAAGCCCGTGGGCGAGAACTCGTCGCTCAAGACGTGGGAAGGCGACCAGTGGAAGACCGGCGGCGGCTGCACATGGGGTTGGTTCTCCTACGACCCCAAGCTCGACCTGATGTACTACGGCTCCGGCAATCCCTCGACCTGGAACCCCAAGCAGCGTCCGGGCGATAACAAGTGGTCGATGTCCATCTGGGGGCGCAATCCTGACACCGGCGCCGTCAAGTGGGTCTACCAGATGACTCCGCACGACGAGTGGGACTACGACGGCATCAACGAAATGCCGTTGGTCGATCAGAAGATCGACGGCAAGGACCGCAAGATGCTCGTCCACTTCGACCGGAATGGCTACGGCTATACGCTCGACCGTGAGACAGGGGAACTGCTCGTGGCCCAGCATTTCGACCCGGCCGTGAACTGGTCGGACAAAGTCGAGATGGACAAGTCCAGCCCGAACTACGGCCGCCCCTACGTCAACGCCAAGTTCTCGACCGAACACAATGGCGAGGACGTGAACTCGAAGGGCGTCTGCCCTGCCGCGCTCGGGTCCAAGGACGAGCAGCCCTCGGCCTTCTCGCCCCGGACCGGCTTGTTCTACGTGCCGACCAACCACGTCTGCATGGACTACGAGCCGTTCAAGGTGAGCTACACCCCCGGTCAGCCCTACGTGGGTGCCACTCTCTCGATGTACCCCGCGCCGAACAGCCATGGCGGCATGGGTAACTTCATCGCCTGGGACGCAACCAAGGGTAAAATCGTCTGGTCCGATCCCGAGCAGTTCTCGGTCTGGTCAGGCGCCCTGGCGACCGGTGGCGACGTCGTGTTCTACGGCACGCTGGAAGGTTACCTGAAGGCCGTCGATGCGAAGACGGGTAAGGAGCTGTTCCGGTTCAAGACCCCCTCGGGCATCATCGGCAACGTGATGACCTACGCGCACAAAGGCAAGCAGTACGTCGCGGTCATGTCGGGTGTCGGCGGTTGGGCCGGGATCGGTCTCGCAGCCGGCCTTACCGACCCGAATGCCGGCCTTGGGGCCGTCGGGGGCTACGCGGCGCTGAACAATTACACCGCCCTCGGCGGTTCGTTGACGGTGTTCGCGCTGCCAAACAACTAAGGCCTTCGGCATAACTTGGAAGCCAGCGCGCTCAGGTGCGCTGGCTTTTTCTATTCTGCAGGACCCGCATGAAAGCAAGACTCGCGTCTTCCGTCATCGCTTTTGCCATGGCTGTCTCCGTCGCGGTGCCGCAGGCTTCCGCGCAGACGATCCCAGACATGGTGTCGCGAACGGCGCTTCGCGTATGCGCCGACGCCGCCAACATGCCCTTCAGCGACCGCCAAGGTGAAGGGTTCGAGAACAAGATCGCCGAGATCGTCGCCTCCGAACTGAAGCTGCCGCTGCGCTACTTCTGGGCGCCGTCCGGTCCGGGCTTTGTTCGCAATACGTTGCAGAGCAACCTTTGCGACCTTGTCATCGGCTATGCCGCCGGTGCGGAGATCGTGCAGCATACCAACCCTTACTACCGCTCGACCTATGCGCTCGTCGCCCCAAAGGACGGTTCGCTCGCCGACGTCGCGTCGCTGGACGATCCCAAACTGAAAGGGCGGCACATCGGGGTGTTCGCGTCGACGCCGCCCGTCGACCTCCTGCTTGCAAAAGGTCTGATGGGGAGCGTCAAGGTCTATCCCCTGGTGGTCGATCACCGCTTTGCATCCCCACTGGCCGACATGGTCGGCGACCTCAAGGGTAAGGTCATCGACGTCGCGGTCGTCTGGGGTCCGCTGGCGGGACTCGACGCCAAAAGGGAAGGCTTCGCGCTGACGCCGCTGCTGAAGCAGGGCAGCGATCCCGATTACAGCTACCGCATCACCTTCGGCCTCCGCCACAACGAGCCGGATTGGAAGCACCGGCTCGAGGCCGTGATCCGCTCACGACAGGCGGAGCTCAACGCCGTGCTCCGCGACTACAACGTGCCGCTGCTCGACAATACTGGCCATCTCCTGGCGAGCACGCAAGAACCATCCGTCGGCCGGAGCGGGACGCCCTAATGGAAGCAGCGGATCTCGGCCTCGGCCTGCGATCGGCGCAGGTCGGCGATGAGGTCGTCGAACGACTTGGTGGAATTGAAGGCGCGCGACTGCGCCCCCACCCCCTGGCGGACGGAGAGGACGGTCTCCGCCTCGACGTATCGGCCGTAGGGGACGATTGATGCGATCACGTCGATGGAGCACGAACAATTGTCGAGTGCCTGCCGCGTCTGGCTATTTGCCGCCATGCAGCCAAGGACGTAATCAGCTCGCGCGGAGGTCGGATAGTCGTTCTCCGAACCTTCGGCCCGTGCGAGCGAGGTGCCGCAGCCGATAAGGGCAAGCGCGAGCAACAGCTTCATGGGGTTTTCTCCGGTTGGTAGCGAAGGCTTTCGCTGTAGCGCGGCGGGCCCTCGTCCGGCGTGTGGATGTCGATGGCCGCAATCTCGCCCGGCACGCTGTCGGCGACGTCGACCGCATAGGTCAGCCCTTCGAGCCCCTTCATGCGATCCTTCATCGGGTCGTCGCGGAACGGCTGTATCGTGACGCGCGTGCCTGGGACCGCGCGCATGCCCACCATCACCTTGATGTCTTCGATCGTCGCCTTGTCGCGCCAGGCCTTTCGGATCGCGGTCTTCAGGTAGCGCGGGTTGGCCTGGAACATCCGCGAAAGGGCCTGCAGGTGATTTTCGAACACGAGCAGAAGCACCGGATTGGTGCTCATGTTCTCGAAGGGACCGGCCGGAACCCGTCGTTCGCCGGAGAACATCTGCACCTCGATCGTTCGGTTGGCGATCTCGCCGCCGGCCTCCAGGGTCAGGCCCACGCTATCTTCAAAGCTGGCGCCGTAACCGGCGGAACCGTCAGTCTGGCGCGCATAGCGGTAGCTGATCTTCGTGCCCGCCGGCGCCTCCGCCCAATCGGGTGTCTCGAACAGGATCGAGGTGGCATCCCGCTTCGGTACTGCATCGGGCGCGGCCTGCAGCGATGCGGGCACGCAGAAAACATAGAGCGATGCGATCGCTACGGCTAATCTCACGACAGGGCATCCTCTGCTTTGCGGGCCACCGTCTGTGTCGGTCCGCGGTACACATAATCCGGTGGCGCGGCATCGGCGGCCTCGGCGCTCGCCAGGGATTCGATACGGGCGTGAAAGGGTGACTTTCCACAGGCCGGGTCTGTCGCCGCCGCATCGCCGACCAGGGCCAAGGCCTGGCACCGGCAGCCGCCCCAATCCACTTCCTTGCGCTCGCAGCTCCGGCAAGGCTCCGGCATCCAGTCGGTGCCGCGATAGGCGCCGAAGGCCGGCGAGTCGCGCCAGATCGCGGCCAGCGGATGGTCCTGTACGTGCCAGAACTCGAGGCCGGGGATCGATTCGGCGGCGTGGCAGGGCAGCACTTTGCCGGCGGGGGAGACGTTCATCAGCTTGCGCCCCCAGCCACCCGCGCACGCCTTGGGCCGCGAAGCGTAATAGTCGGGAACGACCAGGTCGATGACGAGCGTACCCGCGAGCCGCTTGCGCGCCGCCTCGACGATCTGGATGGAGCGGTCGACGTCGGCTCGCGCCGGCATCAGGGCCGCGCGGTTCTTGTAGGCCCAGCCATAATACTGCGTATGCGCGATCTCCAGCCGCCGCGCCCCGAGTGCGACCGCGAGGTCGATGAAAGCGCCGACCTCGGCGATGTTGACGCGGTGGATCACGGCATTCACGGTAAGCGCCAGCCCGAGCCGCGCAACCTCCGCGGCAAAGGCCATCTTGGCCGCGTGCGACCCCGCCAGGCCGGCGACTTTGTCGGCCTGCGAAGCCGCCGTGCCCTGCAATGAGAGCTGGACATGGTCGAGCCCGGCCTCCGCGAGCGCGGGTAGCAGCGCCGCCGCCGGTCCGACTCCCGACGTGATCAGGTTGCTGTAGAGGCCCGCGCTCCGGCATTTCGCAGTGATCTCGACGATGTCGCGCCGCGCCGTCGGCTCGCCGCCGGACAGGTGGACGTGGAGGATGCCGAGCCCTGCCGCTTCCTCCAGCACCCGCAACACCGTTGCCGTGTCCATCTCGGCGGAGCGGCGGTCGAGCTCGATCGGGTTGGAGCAATAGGGACAGTGCAGCGGGCAGCGATGCGTCAGCTCGAGCAGGAGGCCGATCGGGTTGAGAACTGCGGCGCGAGAAGGGGTCATGTCTCCACCACCCTTTTATCGACGAGCCCGGCCAGCATGGCCGCGACGTCGCGCTCGATCACCGCCGCGTCCGCGTCGAACTGGGTCGCCAGCACCGACGCGATCTCGACGATGGTGCGTGCGCCGTCGATCAGCTTCAGGACGCGGACCGCGCGTTCGTCCACGGTAAAGGCGCGTTCCGGCGCCAGCAGGACATAGGCGTCGCGTACGGAGTCGAAATGCAGCCGAACCCCGCGAGGCAGGCGGGGAATGCTGGTCGCCACGACCTCAGCCATGAGCCGGCGCCCGCGTCATGGCAACGGCTCGCCGGGTTGCCAGGCACCGGGCGCGATCGGACCGGCGCCCACATAAGCGTGATAGAGGGCATCGAGCTGCGCCCACAACACATCGCACTTGAAGCGTAGGGCGTCGAGAACGGCGGCCTGCTCCTTCGCGGTGCGCGCGTGCTCCTTGACATAGGCCAGAGCGAAGTCGGCGTCGCGCGGCGCCTGCGTCAGGCGCTTGCCGAAGTAGGCCAGCGTCTTCTCGGAAATGAACGAGTAGTTGGCGAGCATGCCGGAGACCCGCTCCGAGATGATGCCGGGCGCGAACATCTCCGTCAACGAGGAAGCGATCGCTTCCAGCAGCGGCTTCTCCGATACGAAATGCACGTAGGCGTCGACGGCGAAACGCGTCGCCGGCAATTGCCCGCGCATAGACGTGACGTAGGGGCGCGAGAAACCCAGGCCGTCGGTGAGCACGAGCCAGCGCTCGATGCCGCCGTCGCCTTCGCGCTCGCCGTCGTGGTCGATGAGGCGCTGGCGCCAGGCGCGGCGCAGCGGCGCATCGTGCATGCGCGCCATCAGCGAGGCGTCCTTGATCGGGATGGTGGCCTGGTAGCAATAGCGGTTCAGTGCCCAGGCCCGGACCTGGTCCAGCGTGAGATCACCGTTGTGCAGCAGCTTATGAAACGGGTGCAGGTTATGGTAGCGGCTCGCGCCGATCGCCCGCAGCTGTTGCTCCAGCTCTTCGGGGGAGAAAAGAGTGTTCACAGCGTGATCCTCATGCCGTCGTAACCGATCTCCCAACCAGCGCTTTCTGCCGCTGCCCGTTCGCGCGAGCCCGCGACGAGAACCGGATTGGTGTTGTTGATGTGGACGAAGACGCGGCGTCGGACGCGCACGTCGGCCAGCGCCTTGATCGAGCCGCCGTGGCCGGACAGCGGCACGTGCCCCATGCGTCGCGCCGTCTTCGTGCCCAAGCCGGCCTCTACCATCTCGCCGTCCGTCCACATCGTACCGTCGAAGAACAACGCGTCCGCTCCATCCAACCTCGCTCGCAGCGCGGCCGAGACGTCGGCGCAGCCGGGCACGTAAAGCAGCCGCTTACCGCCCGCCGTGATCTCAAGCCCCACGGTGCTCTCCGTCTCGTCGCCGACGCGCAACGTCTCGTTTTCCAGCCACAACGCGACTTTGCCCGGCACGGCGAACATTTCGACTTGCAGCCCGGTAAGCGGCTCAAACCGCTCGCCGAGTTCCGTCCGCCGACGGGGAACGATGGTCGGGGCACAGACGGCGAAGATGCGGTTGGCATCCACCGCCTCGAGCACGCTCGCGGTGCCATAAAGACGAAAGCATTGGCCCTCCCGCAGCGTCAGCAGGCCCGCTACATGGTCCACGTCGCCGTTGGTCAGCAGCACGGCGGCGATGGGCGAGTGCCGCGCTTCCCGCCCGGGGTGGAGCTCGACGGTCGCCAGCATCTGTTGGCGTATATCGGGTGACGCATTGACGAGAAGCCAAGCCACGCCGTCGATGGAAACGGCCAAGCTCGATTGCGTCCGTGGAAGGACCCGAGGATCGCCTGCGCGCGCGAGCTGGCAAATCGCGCAACGACAGTTCCATTGGGGAACACCGCCGCCCGCCGCCGACCCGAGCACGATGACCTTCATCGTCCGTCTCTCCGGCCCGCGCCGCTCTGATGAGCCCTAAAATTCGACCGGAAGGTCAGCCGGCTCGTAACCGCCGACTTCCATACCGAAGCCGATCCCCTTGACGACGGGCGCCAGCCCAAGTCGTGATAAACTCCTTGGTCGCCCAACGTGTCAATCAAATCCAGCTAGCCCTTTAAGGCTCGCAAAGTCCGTATGGCTCTCGTCCAGTCTAGTAGAGAGCCTCTGTCGTCGGTAACGACGCGCTTCATAGAGAAACGACGTGTTGATCGCTAGAGGCAGTCGATCGACGTTGCACCGTGCCGGTTGGCGCTGCCGTGGCCTGGAAACGCAAACGGCGGCTCGCCCATTGGTCAAGCCGCCGAATTCTCCGGCTAAAGCGCGCTTACGCGGCCCGAGGCACCAGGCGGTTTAGAACTCGACCGGAAGATCAGCGGACTCGTAGCTCGTGACTTCCATGCCGACGCAGATTTCTTCGACGATAGGGGCAACCCAGTTCATAGCGTTCTCCTCTGTGGCCCTAGATATTCTCCTGAATACTTTAACGTATCTCATAAGAAGATCCTAAGACTCGTTAATCCTGCTTTTCGACAGGTATAGACTATGTGGCCCTTTCCTGCCGACTTGGCAACTCGCCGGAAGGGGTAAAGGTCCGCGCCATTCCGAGGCGAGATTCGAGCATGAAACCGCGCCCGCGCACGGTGGTAATGGTAGGGCCGCCGATTTGAGCGATCTCGCCCAGCTTGCCGCGCAGATAGCCCACGTAGACATCGACCACGTTGAGCGAAGCGCCGCCGCCCTCGTGCCACAGACGGTCGAAAAGCGCACTCCGCGCGATGGGCTTGTCTGGTTCCAGCATCAGCACGTCGAGCAGTTCGGCTTCGCGCTGTGTCAGTTTGGTATGCACGTCGCCGAAGCGGGCTTGGCGGGTGTCGCGATCGAGAACGAGACCACCTGCTTCGATCAGCCGCGCGGCCTGTCCCTGGGTCGCGCGACGCATCAATTGCGCGCGCAGCCGCGCCACGAGCTCCTCGAAGACGAAAGGCTTGACGATGTAGTCGTCCCCGCCCGCGGCGAGGCCCTCGACGCGGTCGACGACTTCGTCCTTCGCGCTCACGAACAGGATCGGGCCGGCATAGCCCTGCTGTCGAAAAGAGCGGCAGAGGTCGGACCCCGACCCGTCAGGGAGCATGACGTCGAGGAGCACGGCGGCAGGAGGCCTGCCGGTCATGGCGCGCAGGGCATCGCCCGCGGTGTCCGCTCGGCTAACGGTGAACCCTGCCGCACCGAGCCCACGCACGAGCAGCGCGCCGATGTCGGGATCGTCTTCGACGACGAGGATAGCGCTCATCAAGCCCTGGCTCGCGGTAGGCGGATCGACACTTTGGCTCCGGTGAGCGGGGCGTCGGCGGTGCCAAGTGTGACACTTCCCTCATGTTTGTCCACAACCCATCGCGCCAAGGCCAGGCCGATCCCATGTCCGGAAGCGGCTACCGGGGGCGAGCGGCGCACGAACCGTGCGAAAAGCTGTTCCGGGTCGCCGCCGCCGAAACCCGGCCCGTCGTCGCTGACGCTCAGCACTGCGCCTTCGTGGTCTTCGCCGCACGCCACCGCGACGATGCTGGCGCCGCTTGCGTGGCGCAGGGCATTGTCGATCAGCCCCTCCACCACTTGCCGAAGCCATTCCGCGTCGCCGTCCACGCGCGTGTCGTACTCGCAAGGCTGCAACGTCACCGCGGTGCCCCTGCGCTTCGTCGATCCCTCGAACGCGTCCACGGCGCTGGCGCAGACGGCGCTCAGCGAGACCGGCGCGAAGCGCAGCTCAAGCGTGCCGCTTTCTGATCGGGCGACTCGCAGCATGTCCTCCACGCGCCGATGCAGTCGCTGCGCGCGCCGGCGGATGATGCCGAAGGCCTCGAAGTCCCGTTCGCTGGCCGCGGTGTCCCCGTCCGGCCTTGGCAGCAGGGCGATCTCGCACTCGCCTAGGATGACGGTCAGCGGCGTCCGCAATTCGTGGCTGACGTCGGTGAAGAAGCGCCTGCGGCTGCGGTCTATCTCTGCCAGCCTCTCGTTGGCTGCGCGCAAATCGACGGTGCGGGCGACGACCGTCGCCTCCAGCGCAAGGCGGTCGGTGGTGACCCTGCTCTCGCGCCGCCGCAGACGCGCTGCGGTGCGGTTGAAGACGACGGCGAGGAGTCCGATCTCGTCACGGTTACGCACGGGCAGGCGCACGTTGCGTTCGCCCTGGCCGACCGCCACCGCCGCCTCGCGGATCTCGGCGACCGCCGCGAGGATCGGCCGCGAGATCAGGCGGTACATCACGAGGCCGGCGAGTAAGGCTACGGTGGCGAGGGCCAGGGCCGACCCCTGCAGGGTCGCCATGATCGTACGCGCCGCCTCGCGCGCCGCGTCGACCCCGCGCCGGTCGGCCTGCATGAGGAAGAAGAGGTAGGGACCCGTCACCGTCGCAAACCCGTTGAAGGCGCCGCGGATCCGGTCCGCCCGGCTCTGCGGATCGTCCTGCGCGAAAGCATCGTCCACCTGACGCACCATGACGCGAAACCCGCCGCGAACCTGCTCCAGCGGCTTGATGCGCGTCTGCATCTCGTTGACGGCGGCAGGCAGCTGGGCGCGCCGGATGGCGCCGGCGATCTCCGGCTCGAAGGCCTGGATCGAGACGTAGACGGCCGCCTCGGCCGCCTTGACCTGCGGGTCGCGCAGGCGGGGGTCGTCGGCGGCGGCGATGGCTGCCAGCCCGTAGGCGCTGATACGGCCGGACACTTCGGTCAGGAGATCGAGACGGCGCTGCGCGTCGAGGGCGCGATCGATCGTCCGGTCCGTAACCTGCAGGGCATAGATGACCCCGGCGGCCGCCGCGAAGGCGATCAGCAGACACCCGAACACCAGAATGCCGAGCCGGGACGCGATGGATCGCATAGGAGCGCCCCGGCCCCGTCGTGTCAGAGCCGCTCGCGCGGACCGGCCTCGCATTTCCACTTGTCGATATGCCATTTTGGATGCGCGCTACCCCATTGCGCCACCGTGTTTTGCCCCTCGACGAGGCACGCGATGGGCGGCCTGAGTTCGACCGATTGCTGGACGCGCTCTTCCTTGCAGGTGGTCGGCGACGACAGCAGGCAGACTGACAGCACGACGAACATGGCTTGTTACTCCGTTCATGCGGCAGCGCCGCCGACAGTCTAGGGCTCGGCTCTGACGCGCCTGCACAGGGTCTTGATGTATGTCTCCGCAGGATCGCCCTCGCGGGAGGCGACGCGGTCCTTTAGCGCGCCGCGCGCGATGATCTCCTGCCAACCCATGGTGCAATTGATCTCGTTGGCCACTCGCGTGACCATCACGTCGACCGCGCTCGTCTCGGAGCATTCGGATTTCGGCGTGGACGCCAGGCAGATCAGGATGATGGCTTGGAACGCGTTCATCAATGGCTCCTGGGCCCCTGACCCAACCGAGCCGAAAGTCTAGGAAAGCCCGGCGCGGCGCTCAAGCCGCCAGAAGTAGGCCGTTCGTCCCTGTGCGGCTCGGTCGAGCCGATGCCTTGCTAAACGAAAGCGCTCCCTATAGTCGTTCGCGATCCTGCTTCGTCGGTCTCGATCGAAACGAGGGAAAAATCCATGTCGACGCGCACCACCATCGCTATTCTCGGCTCCCTGTGTCTCTTGGGATCGATCGGTTTGGCTTCTGCCCAAACGAATCCTTCGGCCTTCCTTGAGAAAGTCGACCTGGACAAAGACGGTACGGTGACGCTCGACGAGGTGAAGAGCTTTGCCTCCGCCCGGTTCAAGGCGCTGGAGAAGGACAGGGACGGGACGCTCGACGATCGGGAGTTGAAGGGGCGTCTTGCGGCGGCCGACTTCAAGTCCGCCAACGCAGACGCGGACACCACGATCGACGAGGGCGAGTTCATGGCCTACGTCGAGAAGCTCTTCAAAGACGCCAACGACGGCGACGCGTCGATCGACGCGAAAGAACTCGATACGCCGGCCGGCAAGAAGCTGGTCATGCTTCTGCAGTAAGCGCGACGCGTGGCTGCGGACCTAGCGGCCGCAATCCGTCAGTTGTTTCTCTTCGATCGAGAACACTTCGCCCTCGCTCACCGCGACGTTTCTGACGACGCAGGTGCGACCTTTGCGGTCCGTCAGCCGCACGTCGTAGGTTCCGTCCTCGAGGCCGGTGATCTTCAGCCGCTCGTCGTGTTCGACGCTGCCGTCCCTGTCGTTCTTGGCCTGGTCCGCACCCCATCGGCCGCTGCCCGCGGGCGCCAGTTCGAGCCTGGTCACGGTATTGGCGGTCAGGTTCCAGAACCGCGTCGCTTTCGCAGCCAGGGCATGGCCGCCCGTCAGGGAGGTCGCGCCGAGCCCGAGTGCCAGCGCCGCGGCCGCCCCTCTCACAATTGCGCCTGAATGCGCCGGGCGATCTCGAACGCGCGGCGCTCCAGAAGGCTCGGCGTTTCGCAGACATAGGCCAGCGCCTGCCGGCGGTCGTTGAAGATGCGCTGGTCCCACTCGAACTCCTTCGCCTTGCCCGTCGTGTTGGCGCTGAACGTCAGGGCCGGCTCGTTCTGGATGCTGCTGATTGCGTCGGACTCCTGCCGCAGGCGCTCGGCCAGTCGCTCCTGCCCGGCCGCATAGCGCGAAATACCCTGCAGAACCTTCTCGCGGTCGGTGTTGATGATGTCGAGCACGCCGACGAACAACTTCGTGAGTTGCTTGTCTTTGTCCGTACCGGCGTCCTGCGCGAAGGCGACGATATCGCTCTCCGCCTCGGCGATGTCGGTGCGGCGGGATGCAAGCTTCTGCGCAAGGGAGGCGAGTTTCAGGTCGTGGTCCCAGTCTGCGCCCAGCGCGAGGTCGGGACCCGACCAGATCGTTCCGGGGCCGATCGCGCCGACCTTGCGTTGCGCGCAGGGCCACGCGGGTGCGGCCGATCCTGCGGCTGCAGGCGCAAAGGTCGTCGTGGTGCCGGAACTCGCGCCCGGCGCGGAGGTGACGCCGGCCTCGGACGCGGCGCCGGGCGAGCGCAACGGCTCCTGCGCGCAGGCGGGCGACCCGGCAAAGGCGGCAGCAAGAACGAGAATGGCCATACGCATGATCTAGTCTCCCAACCCGCCGCGGCGCCCCAGCACCCCGCGGCCCGGGTCGTAGGCGAAGGCGGCGAGGGCGAAGGTCGTCAGCGTGACGAACGAAACGACGAGGAAGGCGGTCGGCTCGAACCGCAGGTAGAGCGCGAAGCGCACCAGTTCGACCGCGTGCGTGAACGGGTTGAAGAGGCAAATCCAGTAGAGCGCCTCGCTCGCCTCGCGCATGCGCCACAGCGGGTAGAGGGCGGACGAGGCGAAGAACATGGGGAAGATCGCGAAGTTCATGACGCTGGCGAAGTTCTCAAGCTGTTTGATCTGCGACGAGAGCAGCAGGCCGATCGAGCCGAGCATGAGGCCCGAGAGGATGAACGCCGGTACAGCTGCCACATAGCCCAGCGGCGCGATGTCGATGTCCCAGAAGCTGGCGATGGCGAGGAAGACGTAGGCCTGGAGAAGGGAGACGATGACGCCGGCAAAGAGTTTCGCCAGCAGCAGCGACCAGCGCGGAAACGGGCTGGTGAGCAGGACCCGCATGGAGCCGACCTCGCGGTCGTAGACCATGGAGAGCGAACTCTGCATGCCGGCGAAGAGCTGGATCATCACCGCGAGGCCGGGCGTCACGTAGGTCTCGTAGAGGACGTAGGTCTCGTAGGGTGGCAGGATGGAGACGCCGAGCGTGTTGCGAAACCCGGCGGCGAAGATGAACAGCCAGATCAGCGGCCGCACCAGGGCCGAGAGGAACCGCTCCTTCTGGTTCACGAACTTCAGCAGTTCGCGTTTGACGATACCGACGAGGCAGGTGCCGTAACCAGCAACGCCGATCGCGCGATGCAGGCTGAAATCGCTCACCGCGCCGCCTCCGACACGGGACGCGTCATCGCGCGGAACGCGTCCGCCAGCGTCGCTCCCGGCGCCGCGTCGGCGATCGCGTGCGAGCGCCCCTGCGCGATCACTTTGCCGGCCTGCAGCACGGTCACGTCATCGGCGGGCTCCACCTCGTCGAAGATGTGCGTCGCCCAAAGCACCGAGAGACCGTCCTCGCGCACCATGTCGCGCACGATGCGCACGATGTCGGCCCGCGAGGCGAGGTCGAGCCCGACCGTCGCCTCGTCGAGCAGCAGCAGCCGCGGCGCATGGATCAGCGAGCGGGCGATCTCGACGCGACGCGACTGGCCGCCCGACAGCACGCGCACCTTATCGCCCGCGCGCTCGCCCAGACCGACGCGCTTCAGCAGCAGGTCGATCCGGACGCGGGCAGCCCGGCCGGCCATACCGTGCAGGGCGGCGTGATAGCCGAGGTTCTGGCGCACGGTGAGGTCGAGATCAAGCGTGCGCGCCTGGAACACCACGCCCATCTCCGCGAGCGCGGCGGACGGCTCGCGTTGCAGGTCGCGCCCGAAGACGCGGATGTGACCGCTGCGGTTGGCGTAGAGCCGCGTGACGAGGGAGAACAGCGTCGTCTTGCCCGCTCCGTTCGGTCCGAGCAGGGCTGTGAAGGCGCCGCGTTCGACCCGCAGCGAGACGCCGTCCAGCGCCCCGCGCGTGCCGAAGGCGTGCGACACGTCCGCGATCTCGAGGGCTGGGCTGTCGTGCCTCATCGCTTCCGCGTCACGGTTCAGTTCGGCGCGATCGCCACACCCCAGGGGTAGGACCCGACCGGAATGGATTTGACGACCTTCAGCGCGTCAACGTCGATGATCGAGATGTCGTTCGACACGCCGTTGGTCGTATAGAGCTGCCGGCCGTCCGGCGTGAACGCCATCTGCCACACGCGCTGGCCCACGAGTAGGTACTTCTGCACAGCAAAGCTTCCGGTATCGACGACTGCGACGCGGTTGGCGGGCCCGAGCGCCACGAAAGCCTTCGTGCCGTCCGCGGTCAGCCGAATGCCGACCGGCTGGATCGCGTCGGCAGTGACGCCGGGCACGGCGAAATCGATCTTATGGACGATCCGGTGCGTCGCCACGTCGATCACGTTGACCTTGCCGCCGATCTCCGAACTGACCCATAGCGTCGTGCCGTCGGGCGAGAACACCGCGACACGCGGGCGCGACTCGACCAGCACGTTGGCGGTGACCTTCCAGGTTGCGGTGTCGATGAAGGTCGCCATGTTGGTGGTTTCCGACGTGTTGACCAGGATGGTCCCGTCCGGGCTGACGCCCATGCCTTCCGGTTCGACGCCGACGGGGATCTCCGCCACCGACCGGTTGCTTGCGAGATCGATCACGGTGACCATGTTGTCGTTCTCGTTCGAGACGAACAGGAGCGTGCCGTTCGGGCCTAACGTGAAGGTTTCGGGGTCGGGGCCGGAAGGCAGCGTGCGCAACGGCTGGAGGGACTTGGCGTCGAGCACTTCGATGCGGTCGTCGTCGCTCGTGCAGACGTAGACCTCCTTGCCGTCGCGGCTGATGACGATGCCTCGCGGCCGGCGGCCGACGGGGATGGTTTTGACCACCGTCGCGCTGACCGTGTCGATGACGCTGACGGTGTTGTCCTTCTCGTTGGTGACGTAGGCGGTGGCCGCCTGCGCCGGCGCGACGAGGAGCCCCACCAGCAGGACGCCGAGGGGAAGCGCCGCATCGGCGCGGCGTCGGGAAGGGGTCAGGGTCACGTCTTGCCTCCAGAGCGGATCTTGCAGCCGCTTTCAGGTTCGTCGGTGCCGAGCGTGTCGAGCGCCGTCCCGGGATGCAGGAATCCCGGCTGCGGCGAGAGCGAGACCAGCATCCTTGGCTGCACGAGGAGGATCGGCTGGCGCAACTGCCGGTCCCATGGCCGCAGGCTGACGGGCGCGCCCTTGAAGGCGGCGATCGCGAAGTCCGGCTGCAGCATGGTGGCGCCGATCGCCACGGGATCGGCGGAATGCGCGCGCGTGGCGGCCTCGCCGAGCGCGCGCACGGCTGTCCAGGCCTGATAGTCGAGCGGCCGCATGGAGCGTTTGGCAGCGCGCACGAACCGGTTTTGCAACTGCGCCGAGCCCCACGCGTCGAGCACGCGGGACCAGCTGGTGGGCACCAGCCCCTGCGTGCCGCCCACCAGCTTCGGCTCGGCCGTGTGGTACTGGATGTAGTCGCCGAAGTTGCCGGCCTCGTCCGCCGTCAGGATCATGTCCGCGTCGATCCCGCGCGTGAGCACGAAGGCATCGGCCCGGATCGGTCCGTCCGCCCTCTGCCGCGCCAGCGGGCCGAAGGTCCAGGGCTTGTCGCCGGTCAGCTTCAGGCCGAACTTCTTGATCGAGCGACGCATGGCCTCCGCGTAGAGCGCGTCGGCGGAGTCCTGGCCGCTCACGAGGAACAGGTTGCGCCAGCGCTGTGCCGACAGATATTGCGCGAGCGCGTCGGTCAGCATCTGCCGCGAAGGCGCGAAATGGTCGATATTGGCGCGGCAGTCCGCGTTGCGAAGGCGGTCGTCCGCCGCTCCGATGTTGAGGATCGTCGCGCGGCGGTCCTGTAGCGCGTCGGCGACGGCAAGCAACTCGTCCGCCGGCAGGTCGGCGACGATCAGCCCGGCACCCTTGTCGGACAGGCTTTTCGCGGCCTCGACGGCCGCCTGGCCAGGCTCAAGGATCGCCTCGTCGAGGTCGAACTGCTGGCCGATGAGCCGCCCTGTCGTCGCGTTGTCCTTCATGGCGATCCGCGCCCCGGCGATGCCGGCATCGGCCGGTTCGCTCTGCTCGTCGTAGGCGGACGGGGCAGGGCGGCGGTGGGCGAGATAGGCGAGGCGAACCACTTGCGGCGGTGTCTCCGCCGTCAGCTGCGCCAAGGCGGGGTCGATCGGCCATGCCATCCCCATCAGGATGCAGACGAGCGGCCAGCCCGAGCCCGAAACCAGCATTTCCTCCCCGTCTCCGTCCGGTCTGCTGCTTCCTTGAGCGTTGATGCGACCGGTTGCCCAAAAGCTAGCAGGACGTCGCAAGGGCGGCAAGCGGAGAGGTTTGAGAGCCTTTTGAGGGCAGGGGCCCGCCACGCTCCGGCAAAGGACCGACTGGCGTCGGCGCTGCCGCGCTGTATCAAGACGGTCGACGCGTTCCGATGACTATGGTGAGCCCGTGCGCTGCGCGATCCTTTTAGGCCTCGTCCCCACGTTGCTCGGCTTCGCCGGTGTCGAGGCGGCGCCCCTGAAGGCCGTTGTCTTCGACCTCGAGATTGTGGCGGCCTCGCCGCTCGAGCGGGATGATTCCACGCAGGCCGCGCGCGCGAAGAAGGCGAGCGAGGCGATGCGTCACCTCCTCGCCGGTTCCTCTCAGGTCACGCTGGTGGATTCCGCGCCTGCGGCCGCGGAGATCGCGAAGAAGCTGCCGCTAAGCGCCTGCCGCGGCTGCGACCTCGACATCGCCCGGCGTCTCGGTGCCGACGTCGAAATCGCGACCGCGCTGCAGCGATCCTCTCCGGTGATCCTCGGCTTCTCCGGAGCGGTGCGGGACGTGCGCACGGGCAAGCTGCTGCGGTCCGCCGTCGTCGACATCAGGGGCGATACGGACGAAGACTGGGCGCGTGGTCTTAGGTTCCTGCTCCGCGACAGGCTACTCGACCCACCGCTGCCCGACGGAACCGCCGCCCTGCGCGCGCTCGTCGATAGAGGGCCGGCGGGTCAAGAGTAGACGGAGGCGGCGACCGTCTCTTCGGCCTGCTCGATGGCTTCTGGCGTTCCCACGTGCAGCCATCGCCCGTCGAGCCGCTGACCAAAGAGGCGCCCTTTTTCGGCGGCTGCGAAGAAGTAGGGCGAGAGGCGCTGCGGCCCGGCGGGGCAATCGTGGAACAGCTCCGGCTTGATGATGCCGATGCCCGAATAGACGAAAGGCGCGACCTCGCGCTCCGCGCGGCGCTGCAGCCGGCCGTCGGGTCCCATCAGGAAGTCACCCGGCCAATCCACCCCGATGCTCGAGGTCGTGGCGGCGACGAGCAGCAGCACGTCCATTGTGGCCGGGTCCCAACGCGCCGCGAGCGCCTCGAGGTTCGAGCGCGGGCCCTCCAGCCAGAAGGCGTCGGTGTTGCACAGGAAGAAAGGGTCGGTCCCGAGGTGTGGGAGCGCCTTGGCGATGCCGCCCGCCTGGTCGAGCAGGGCCGCGCGCTCGTCCGACACCGTGATTCGCGGCCGGGTGCGGCCGGCCAAATGCGCCTGTATCTGGTCGGCGCGGTAGTGCACGTTGACGATGGCATCGGTGACGCCGACTTCGGCGAACCGGTCGAGCATGTGGTCGATCATCGGCTTGCCGCCGACGCGGATGAGCGGCTTGGGCGTGTGATCGCTGATTGGGCGCATCCGCGTCCCGAGCCCGGCGGCAAAGACCATCGCCTTGCGCGGCATGGCGACGACCGCCAGCGGCCGGGCCTCGTTCAGCTGTGGCGGCGTCATGCCGTCTCCGCGAGGACGCCCGGCAGGTGCGTCTCGTACCACCGCCTGAGCTCGGCCAGCACCGGGTGCGCAAGGTTCTTTTTCAGATAGGCCTGAATGCGCGGCAGGTGGGCGAGGTACTGCGGTTTGCCGTCCCGCTTGTCCAGCCGGGCGAAGATACCGAGGATCTTGGTCGCCCGCTGCGCGCCCAGAACGGCATAGGCCCGCGCGAAATCCGCCATGTCGAAGGCGGGGTCGTCGCCGCGCCGCAGCTTGGCGTAGAGGCCGAGCAGCCGGAGTTCGGCGTCCGCGGCCATCGTCGCGCGCGCATCCTGCAGGAGGGAGGCGACGTCATAGGCGGGATGGCCCATCACGCAGTCTTGGAAATCGATGATGCCGACGCGCGCCAGCCCCGCCCGCGCGGGCAGCCAGATCAAGTTGGGCGAGTGGTAGTCGCGCAGGGTCCAGGTGGCGGGGGCGGCGACGATGGCGGCGAACAGGCCGCGCCAGATCTCCGCGAAATCGGACTTCGCGCCGGACGCCGGGTTGGCGCGCGCGACGTGGGGGGCGTACCAGTCCGGCAGCAGTTCGACCTCGATCGTCAGCGCCTCGACGTCATAGGGCGGGATGTCGTACGTGCCGCCGGACCCGTCCGGGATCGCCGCCGGGCGTACCGTCCCGTGGAGGAGGGCGAGCGCGGCGACAGCCTCGGCGTAGCGCTCGAGGATGGGCGCGTTGTCCTCCACGAAGGGCTCGGACCCGAGGTCTTCGATGACGGCGAAGCCGGTCTGCGCGTCCTGCGCGAGGACCTCCGGCGCGGAGAAGCCCGCGCCCCGCAGCGCCGCCGACAGGGCGACGTAGGGGCGCAGGTTCTCCGCCAGATGCGCGACGCCGCTGTAGGGTTTGCCGAAGCGTACCGGCGGCCCGTCCGGCCGCGACGGGGCGATCATCAGGATCGCCGTCGATCCGTCCGGCTGCGTCAGGCGCTCGTAGGCGCGGGTGGACGCGTCGCCCAGCATGAATGTGCGCTCGGCCGCCTGGTGTCCGCTGCGCTCCAGGATGTCGCGCATCGCCTTCTGGTGCGCTAACCGCGCCGCGAAGGCACCGATACCGGTGACGGAGGCCGTCCGAAAGGCCGGTCCGCGGTCGACGTCAACGTGGAAGGCGATGTCCAGCCGGTCGCTCGCCAGTCCGTTGCCCGCGCGTTCCGGCCATTCCACGAGCACCAAGGCCCCGTCGGCCGCCTCGTCCCAGCCGAGCTCGGCCATTTCGGACGCCTCGCGGATGCGGAATAGGTCGGCATGCACGATCGGGTAGCGCGGTGCGTCGGTGGCGGCGCTCTCGTAGACCTGGATAAGAGTGAAGGTCGGGCTTGGCACTTCCAGATCGGGTTCGTGCGTCAGGATGCGGATGAGCGCACGCGCGAAGCTGGTCTTGCCGGCGCCGAGGTCGCCGGAGAGTGTGACGAGGTCACCGGGGCGCACGAGTGAGGCGATATCGGCCGCAAGCGAGGTGGTCGCCGCCTCATCGACGAGGTCGATGTACCAGGCGGCTGTCGGGAGGGCTCGGCTCGGCTCGGCAGTCATCGGTGTCTCTGTAGAGCGTTTTCGCCCCAAGTGAAAACCGCTCAGAGTTAACAAAGCACCATCGGTACCGGGCGCGCTCAGATCGAGGCCCGCTCCACCTCGCGCTCGGACCTCTCGTGCGCGGGAAATCGGCAGGTGACGCTGGTGCCCTCACCCGGCGCGGAGGTGATATGCACGCTGCCGCCGTGCAGCTCGACAAAGGATTTGACGATCGACAGCCCAAGCCCGACGCCTCGGTGGCGCGAGCCGATCGTGTTGGAGTGGAAGCGATCGAAGACGTGGGCGATGACGTCGTGAGGGATGCCGCGGCCCTGGTCGGTGATGGTGAACACCACGTCGTCGCCGCGCCGGGTCGCGAACAGGGTCACCGTCTGCCCCGGCGCGGAGAAACCGATGGCGTTGGAGAGCAGGTTGAAGAGCACCTGGCGGACCCGCTTGGCATCGGCGGCGAACGCGCCGATATCGTCGGCGGCGACGATCTGCAGGGTAAGCGTCGATTCGGCCAGCCGGTCCTGGACGCCCTCCACCGCCGCGCGGATCGTCACGAGGATGTCGATCGGCTTGACGATCAGTTCGGTCGCGCCCGTGTCGATCGTCGCGAGGTCCAGAATGTCGTTGATGATGGCGAGTAGCGCCGCGGAAGACTTGGTGACGTAGCCGACGTACTCGCTCTGCTTGGCGTTGAGCGAACCGATCGTGCCATCCCCCAGCATCTGACTGAAGCCGATGATGTTCGTCAGTGGCGAGCGCAGTTCGTAGGAGACGTGGTGCACGAAGTCGTTGCGGAGCTTCTCCGTATCGATCAGCGCCTGGTTGCGCTCGGTCAGGGCGCGCTCGACGTTCACGCTCGCGGTCGTGTCGGTGAAGGTGAGCAGCGTCGCGCCGTCGGGCAGCGGCGCCACGCTGCAATCGAAGATCGCGCCGTCGCGGCAGGTCAGCCGCCGTTCGATGCCGGTGCGCTGGTCGTGCAGGCCGACGACGGCGGTGCGCAGCACGGCCCAGGCCTCGTCGTCCGGGCAGAGGTCGGCGCAGATCCGGGCGACATGGTCGATGTGCGGTTTGCCGGCAAGGGCGGCGGGGTCGAGCCGCCACAGGCGGGCAAACGCCGCGTTGGACAACTTCAAGCGCCCGTCGGTGCTGAAGACGGCGACGCCTTCCTTCAGCGTGTCGAGTGTCTCGCCCTGCACGCGCGTCTGCGCGTTGAACTGCGATTCCAGGTGGAAGTGCTCGGTGACGTCGTCGAACAGATAGGTGACGCCGCTCTGCGGGTTGGGATTGACGACCGCGCGCAGCGTCCGGCCGTCCGGCAGGTACCAGACCTGTTCGGTCGTGTCCGGCGACTGGTAGCCTGCCAGGTGGGTTTCCTTCCAGGCGCGGAAGTCCGCCTGCTCGGGCAGCACGCGCTTGGCGCGCAGCCGGTCGAGGATCTCGGACTCGCTCGGACGGCCGTCGAGGAAGGCGACGTCGAGCGACCACAGCTGGCGATAGGCCGCGTTGTGGAAGACGAGTTGCTTGCGCCTGTCGAAGATCGCCACCGCGGTGGAGAGCTGGTCGAGCGTGCGCGCGTGGGCGACCATCTGCTGCTGCAGGTCGGCGCGCACGGCCTCAAGTTCGGAGACGTCCATGGCAAGGCCTGCGGCGATGTCTCCGCAGGGTACCTCGACGACGTCGAGGCTGCGCCGATAGCCCGCCACGACGGCGGCCGAGCGCAGGCGGAAGATCTCCCCCGCCGCGCGCTTGGCGTTTGCCGCCTCGCGCGCGGACGTCTCCAGCAGCTCGAGGCCGCGTCCGATCGCATCGCGCGGATCCGCGGCCTCGACGGCGCGGGCATAGGCGTTGTTGACCCAGACGAGCTTGCCGGTCGCTTCCCGTGCCCACGCGGGGCAGGGGACCGCGTCCAGCATCGTCTTCAGCGCCGCGAGTTCGGCGCCGAGATGGGCCTGTCGGTCGCGCAGACGCGTCGCCTCAAGCCGGTCGCCGGCGACCTCGCGGATGCGCATGACGGCCCGTCCCGTTACGGCCCGTCCCTCGATCTCCACTTGGCGTCCACCGAGGCTGACGGCGGCGAGGCGGAAAGCCTCCCCCCGTTCGCGCAGGCTGGCGACGACCACCTCCAGCTTCTGCGCCCGGTCCGGCGCGAGCCACGACGCGAAGTCGACGATGCGGCGGGGCACGGTCATGTCGCCGAGGAGGCCGAGGTCGCCGTCGATGTCGGGTTCGTTGTGCCGCAGACCCCAAGCCACCACGATCTGCGGCTCGGCGGCAAGGAAGGTTTCCGCCCGGTCGAGCCGCGCCCGTAGGTCGACCAGTTGCGTCAGCAGCGTGGTCTCGCGCCGGATCGCACGCTGCCGACCCGCCAGATAGAGCAGGGCCGTGAAGGCGGTGAACAGGACGAGGCCGACGAAGAACGCGACGCCGAAGACGTTGTGGTTGTCGCGCAGGTCCGCCATCAGCGGCTGGTCGGTGGCGTCGGCCCATGCGGTCCGGGGAAGCGCCGCCAGCAGCCAGCTCAGCGCGAGAAGACGGGCGCCCCGCATGCGTCCGGCATCGCGCAGCCGCTGCCGCATCAAACCCCTCCCGTCTCGTGCTTATGAATAAAGCAATGAATCAGGGCACTTTAACGGGGCGGTTACGAAAGGGGAATCCACCGGCTAAGCTTCGAGCACCACTTTCGCGCTGCTGGCCAATCGGTGGAGGCCTGTTGTGTTTTGGCCGCGCGGCGAGGGGACCAAGCCGCGCGGGAGGGCGTCTCAGTAGCGGTACTGCTCGGCCTTGAAGGGGCCCTGCGCCGGCACGTTGAGGTAGGCCGACTGCTGCTCCGTCAGTTTGGTCAGCTTCGCGCCGACCTTGTCGAGGTGCAGGGCGGCGACCTTCTCGTCGAGCGCCTTGGGCAGCGTGTAGACCTTCTTGCCGTACTCGCCCTGCTTCGTCCACAGCTCCACCTGCGCCAGCGTCTGGTTGGTGAAGGACGCCGACATGACGAAGGAGGGATGGCCCGTGGCGTTGCCGAGGTTCACCAGCCGGCCTTCCGACAGCAGGATGATGCGGCGACCCGACGCGAACTCGATCTCGTCGACCTGCGGCTTGATGTTGTTCCACTTCATGTTCTTCAGGCCTGAGACCTGAATCTCGGAATCGAAGTGGCCGATGTTGCAGACGATCGCCCGGTCCTTCATCGCACGCATGTGATCGACGGTGATGACGTCGACGTTACCGGTTGCCGTCACGAAGATGTCGGCGCGCGGGGCGGCGTCCTCCATCGTCACGACCTCGTAGCCTTCCATCGCTGCCTGGAGCGCGCAGATGGGATCGACTTCCGAGACCATGACGCGGCAGCCGGCGTTGCGCATGGAGGCGGCCGAGCCTTTGCCGACGTCGCCGAAGCCGGCAATCATGGCGATCTTGCCAGCCATCATCACGTCCGTGCCGCGACGGATGCCGTCGACGAGCGACTCGCGGCAACCGTAGAGGTTGTCGAACTTCGACTTGGTGACGGAATCGTTGACGTTGATCGCAGGCCAGAGGAGCTTGCCTTCCTTCTCCATGAGATAGAGGCGATGCACGCCGGTGGTCGTCTCTTCGGAGACGCCCTTGATGGCGATACCGTTCTTGGCGTACCAGCCGGGATGGGTACCGAGCCGCTTCTTGATCGCGGCGAAGAGAACTTCCTCCTCCTCGTTGGTCGCCTTGTCGAGGAAGGCCGTCTCACCGGCCTCCGCGCGCATCCCGAGGTGGATCAGCATGGTCGCGTCGCCGCCGTCGTCAAGGACGAGGTTTGGCGTGCCGCCGTCCTCCCATTCGAAGATGCGGTGGGTGTACTCCCAATAGTCGGTCAGGCTCTCGCCCTTGATGGCGAAGACCGGCGTGCCGGCGGCGGCGATGGCGGCGGCGGCGTGGTCCTGCGTCGAGTAGATGTTGCAGGACGCCCAGCGGACGTCTGCGCCGAGCGCCTTAAGCGTCTCGATCAGCACGCCCGTCTGGATGGTCATGTGCAGCGAGCCGGCGATGCGCGCGCCCTTCAGCGGCTGGCTCGCGCCATACTCGGCGCGCGTCGCCATCAGGCCGGGCATCTCTGTCTCGGCAATATTCAGTTCCTTGCGGCCCCAATCGGCGAGGCTGATGTCGGCGACGACGTAATCCTTGGGGGCATGGGTCATGAGGCGGCTCCGGTGATGTGGCGCGGCCTATACCAAAAGGGTTTGCTCAAGGCAATAAAGATATAAGCAAGTCTTTATATGCCTGCAGGAAGCGAGCGACGGAGCGCCTTGGGCGAAGCCGGTGATTTCGCGAACCAGGCGAGCGCGGAGCGCGCCAGGAAGGGGCCGAGCGCCTCGACGGCGTGAGCGTAGTTGCGAGCCAGCGCCTGCGCGGCCCGCGAGCGGCGGGCCCAACCGGGAAGCGCCGCGTCCGGATCGCGGTGGTCCACCTTCCAGAGCAGGGCGAGGAAGTTAAGGCGCAAGGGCAGATTGGGCGTAAACCGCTCCACCCGCTCCACAAGGTGGTCGATCAAGTAGAGCTGCGCCTTGAGGTTGCTGTCGCCCGAGCCGCCCGGCGTGTAGTTCAGGATCCGGTCGAGCTGCGCGTGGGCGGTGAAGATGTTGCCCCCGTGGATGCGATAGGCAAACAGCGGCTCGTCGATCACCACGCTGCCCGACAGGCCGCCGCAGCCGTAGGCGAAATAGAGGTCCGTGCCTGTCCGCAGGCTTTGGAGACGCGGATTGTCGGCGAAGAGGAGCAGCGCGTCGCGACGGTAGCAGAGGCCGGAGGTCGGCGACCACACCCAGCGCGTCGTCAGCGGCGACACGTAGTAGACCTTGTCGGGGGCCGCCGCTTTGACCCGGGCGGAAGGCCAGTCGTCGTGCTCCGCGTAGGGGCGCACGAGCCGGGACCGCCGGCGCCACCGGCCGCGGATGAGGCGGCTCGACTCTTCGCCCGTGGCCACCACGACCTCGCGGTCCGCAACCTGCAGCATGTCGCCGGACGTGAACCCAATATGCGGGCGCATGGAAAGATGGACGTAGACGTGCGTCTCGACGCAGCGCGGTAGCAGGTAGTCGTCGGCATCGAGGAAGATGACGTATTGGCCCTGCGCGGCCGCGAGCCCATCGAGCGAGGCCGGGGTCTGCCCGTCGTTAGCCGCGCGCCGGATCACGCTGATTCGGGCGTGCCGCGCCTCCAAGGCCGCGAGAATGCCCGGCGTCCCGTCCGTCGAGGCATTGTCCACGACGATGCACTCGACGCGCCGATAGGTCTGGCCGAACACCGACTCGACGGCGTCTTGGAGGTAGCGGCCGTAATTGTAGTTGACCACGACGACGCTGACGAGCGGAAGCTCCGTCTGCGGCGACCAGCCATCGGCGGCCGTCGACGACGTCCGCGAGGCTGCGCGAGGCGCCTTGATGTCGAACGCCTCTCGCATCGAAGTCCGGTCGTCGCTCATCGTCGGTCCTGGCCGCGGCGTGTCGGCCGAGCCGGCCGCGTCGAGCCCGAGGTCTTGCCACAGCCGGCCAGCCTATGACAAGGAAGGTGCCTCAAAGCAGGCACCGCACGTGACCGGCCGGGCCGTCGACGGCCCCTCCGCAGCCCCGAAAGAGACGGCCACGACCATGGACAACGATCGCACGGCCCAGGGGAACACCGGCGACGATGGGACCCCGGTTCGCGCGCTGGGCATCGCCACCATCGCCAACGACAAGGTCTACGACTGGGTCCTTCCGTTCCTCGAGAGCTGGTCCGACACCAACCGCGCGACGCCGCTTTACCTGATCCCCTACGACGACAATTGCGACCTCACGCGCCGCGCCTGCGAGGCCTATGGCGCGCATTTCGTCGAACCCGACAACAAGGCGCTCGACGCCCTGGCGCAGCGGCTCTACCCGTTGTTTCCCAAACACCGCCGGCGCCTGCGCAAATTCCTGTCGCTTGCCCTGCCGCTCGACGAGGTCGCCTACGTCGACGTCGACATCATCCTGTTGCGCGACTTCAGCCCACTGTTCGGCCGGCTGCAGAAGGGCACGGTGGAGTTCATCGTCGCCGCACCCACGACGGACTACGTCTACAACAAGAAGCGCGATGCGCACCCGTTCCTCAAAGACGTCATGCTGTTCAACGACGGGTTCTTCGTCACCTCGAAAGAGTTGCTGTCCCTGCAGGACTTCTTCGACATCATTGAGCGCGACGAGGCGATCTTCCATGCGGTGCGGCAGCGCGGCATGCTGTTCGCGCAACCGCTGACGAACTTCGTCACCCACCGCAAGGGCGCGAAGGTCGTCTCGCTCAACGGCCTCGTGCCGCACGCGTCGGGCGAAAGCTTCTACAAGGCCGAAGGCGTGACATTCGACGCGCAGGGCCGACCCCTCGACCCGCAGGGCGACGAGATCTACTTCGCGCATTGGGCGGGCGCCGTTGCGCTGCCGAAGAAGCGGGCGTTCGATGCCGCCTGGCTACGCTACGCCGCCGCCGCGCAAGACCGGATGGCGGAAGGAAAGACGCGCGCAGCCGATAGGCGCAGCGCCTGAGCGGCCGCCGCCTTTGCCACGTCGCCCGGTTCCCTGGTAGGAAGGCGCCGAACGGGATCGTACGCGCCTATGCCTAAGCTCCTCTACGTCTACCTGGCCAAGCGCATCGCGCTCTCGGCCCTGCTGATCGAGCTGAGCCTATGCCTGCCCGTCGTCATGACGTCGATCTTCCATTACCTGCCGCCGACCGCCGTGCGCGGCGGCCTGCTCTGGCCGGCCCTGCTCGGGACCTTGCCGACGGTGCTCTACATCGCCTTGCCGATCGCGGTGGGCGTGGCGATCATGCTGGAGTTCATCCGCATGTCGTCCGAAGGCATGATCGCGGTGCTCTACTCGCTGCGCTTGTCCGTCTGGTCGATCTGCGTGCCGTCCGTCGCGGTGTCGCTCGGGGCGGTGGTCATCGGCTATGGCCTCTCGTCGTTCGTCGCGCCCGCCTATGTCGGCGAAATGCATGACGTGATCTACGTCATCCGCAACTCGCTCAACCACCGCATGCTCGAGCCGGCCACCTTCTACACGTTCGACCACGGCACGCGCACGCTGTACTTCCAGCGCTGGCAGTCGCCCGACGTCGCGCTCAACGTGTTCATCCACCAGTTCGACGAGGAGAAGCAGGAGGAGCGGGTCATCACCGCCGCCTCGACCGAGTTCCGCCGCAACGAGCGCGGGGTGGTGCTGGTGATGAGCAACGGCTCGATCCAGACGCGTCCGAAGGACAGCCTCAACATGCGCGGAGCCAATTTCGACGAATACGTCATGCCCATCGATATGCAGGGCACCGGCGGCCTGCCCAAGCGGAGCTGGCGCGGTGTCTTCGAACTGCCGGGCACCGAGTTCTTCCGAGAGCGCGCCGCAGATATCGCCGACCCGCAGCGCCTAGCCGAGTGGACGAGCGAGGCGACCAAACGGACGGGCATTCCCATCCTTGCCCTCGTCCACGCCCTCTTTGGCATCGCTCTGGTGCTCACGGTGTCGAGCGCCACCGGCCGCGGCTCGTCGGCGACCACCCTGACGGTGCTTGCCGTACCCGCCGCCCATATCGCGATCCTGATCGCGGCCGAGACCTTGACGCGCAAGGATCCGCGCCTCGTTTGGGTCGTCGCCGCGGCGATCGTCGTCGAATTCGTGGCCGCGCTGGTGATGCTGCAGCGGCAAAACTCGACCTTTGCCAAGTCCGCGCCGGCGGACCCGGCTTTCGCCCTGCGCCCTGCCGGCCATCCCAACATCTGAGCGCCGCCGCGCTCAGCTCGCCATGAAGAGGCGATATTCCGGGATGATCTCGCTCGGCGTGCCGATGGCTTTGACGACGCCCTGATCGACCCAGACGAGCCTGTCGCAGAGCGCCTCGAGCGTCGCGAGGTCGTGCGACACGACGAGGATCGTGCCACGCTTGGCGAAATCCTTGATGTAGGCGTCGCATTTGGCGCCGAACTCGGCGTCGCCGACCGAGAGCGCCTCGTCCACGATGAGGATGTCCGCGTCCGCATGGGCGCAGATCGCGAAGGCGAGGCGAGCCGACATGCCGCTCGAGTACATCTTCAGCGGCTGATAGAAGAAGTCGCCGATGTCGGCGAAGGCCTCGATCGAGGGGATGCGGTTCAGCACCTCGCGCCGCTTCAGGCCGAGGATCGCGCCGCCGATGAGCGCGTTCTCGCGCCCGCTCAGCTCTGCGTCGAAGCCGGCGCCGAGCGCCAGGATGGGCGCGATACGGCCCTTGAGCTCGGTCGTGCCATGCGTCTGCGTGGTGATCCCGCAGAGGATCTGCAGCAGCGTCGTCTTGCCGGCACCGTTGCGCCCGATGATGCCGACGCATTCCCCCTTCGCGACGTGAAAACTCACGTCGCGCAGCACCCAATGCTCTTTGTAGAACGGCCCCCAACGCCAGAAGAGCGTCTGTTTCAGCTGGTCGTTGCGGTGCATGTAGAGCTGGAACGCCTTGCCGACGCCCGCGCAGCGGATGATCGCGTCGTCGGGCCGAGCGGCCCCGCGCTCAGATGACATCGACGAAGATGGACCTGTATCGCATGAAGAATCGATAGCCAAAGCGGAAGACGAAGAGCGAGACAATGACGGTTCCTGCATAGAGGATGAGGTCGGGCAGGCGCCCCAGGAGAAGGAGGTCTCGGACCATCTCGACGTAATTGCCGATCAGGTTGAGATGCACATAGAGGCGAAGGTGCGGCGGCACGTCCGTAATCGAATAGAAGATCGGCGTCGCGAACATCATCACCGGCACGATCGAGATCATCAGGTGAGCGACGTCGCGAGTGAAGGAGCCGAGCGCCATGAGGAACCACGAGATCCCCAGCAGGAACAGCACCAGCGGCACAACGACGAAGGGGATGAGCAGGACGGCCCACGGCAATCCGCCCGTCGCGATGACCTCGAAGACGAGGAGAACGGCGAAACTGATTGCGGCATAGACCAGCGCGCGGATGGTCGCCGTCCAGGCCAAGGTCTCGCTTGGGAAGATCGACTTCTTGATGAAGTTGACGTGCTCCTGCAGCAGGCCGGGCGAGCGGTAGGCGATCTCGCTGAACAGGTTGAAGACGATGAGGCCGGCGAAGATCGACAGCGCATAGGTCTTGACGCCGCCGCCCTTCGCCGAGGCCGGCACGCCGACGGCGCTGGAGAAGATGACCGTATAGGCGCTCAGCATCACGAGCGGTCCGAACACCGCCCACAACCAGCCGAGGATCGAGCCGCGGAACCGCGCGGCCAATTCGCGCCGCACCACGGCCCGAATGAGATCCTGGAACTGCCAGGCCCGCTCGATGGGCAATGTCAAAGTCATGGAGGTGCCAGAGTCATGGAGGTGTCAAAGTCATGGCGCTGCGACGGTCCTCCGGCCTGAGGGCGTCCTGACGACGAGGGATCGCTTGCGGGCGGCGGAGATAAAACAGGTCGGGTCGTGGCAGTCAACGCGGCGCCTCAAGCGGGTCGGACACGCGGTCGGAAGGATGCCGCCCTCTCCGCCTTGGCCTTGGAACCGATCGGGCGGACGTCCGTTTGTCCGCCATACTGATCGAAGAGGAGTCAAATCGATGGACAAAGAGCACATCAAGGGCGCCGCCGAGAAGGCCGAGGGCGCCATCAAGGATGCCGCCGGCAAGCTCGTCGGCAACGAGAAGCTCCAGGCCGAGGGCAAGGCCGACAAGGCCGAGGGTGCCGCGCGCCAGGGCGTGGGCGACGTGAAGGATGCTGGCCGCAACGTGGCCGACGCGGTCAAGCGCTGAGCGCCAGCAGTCCTGAGTAACGACACCCGCCGAAGCTATTCGGCGGGTGTTTTGCGTTCGAGAGCCGCGATTTCTTACTTCCCGGCGGTGGTGATCGCCGCGTTGGCCGGCCCGACCGACACCCAGACGTTGGGATCGTTCTGCGACTGCCGCTTGATGAACCTGTAGCCGGTCTCCTCCCAGCCACGAATCTCGTCGACCATGTTGTCGAGGATGATCTCGCCGCGATCGGTCTTCACAGTCAGGATCGTGTGGCCGTTGCCATCGAGGTCACGGACGATGGTCATGAGCAGCGCCTGGCGGGGGAAGCCGAGCGCCAGCAGCTCGCGGCGCTTCTCCAGCGCGTAGATCTTGCAGTCGCCCTTGCCGTCGACCGGATAGTCCCAATGGTCGAGGATCGTGCCCCAATGATCCATGTTGCTGACTGGCTCGATCGTGATGTTCACCATGCGGTTGACCCGGTCGAGGACGCGTAGGGTCTTGGGCGTCAATTCGAGATCAGCCGGGAGCAGCGCCGGCACGCGGCACTCGTCCGCGCGGCGACCGCAAAAATCCACCCAACCGTAAGGCGTCCGGGTGACCTCGCCCACGGCGGCGTAGGTGGCGCTGATCTCGCGGGCCTGTGCCGCCGGGCTGGGGGCCATGATGGCGCCGAGCAGGGCAAGGGACCCGAACAACATCGGGGCGATCTGGATACGCACGGCTTCGACCTCATCGTTTGACGAGGCGATCGTGCCGGACCGGTTTGAGCGTCGGCGGAAGGAAATCCTTCGATTCGTGGCTTTCCTGTTAACGATCCCGGGCGCGCCGAGACGTCGATTTCAGGCCTGTTCCACGAGACGGAACGTGGCCCGAGCGGCGCGGAACAACGGCCTGCGGCTGGTTAACGTCGCCACGCGCCCGCCGCAAAGCTTATCGTCCGATGCCGTTCGCGGTGAAGGACCGGCTAAGCCGTTCCGCCGTTTCGTTGCCGACGCGGTAAGCCGGCGTCAACCGTGTCGATCCTCATCGCAGCTGTCCGCAGGCCAGGGTGCTGGGGTGGCAGCGGCCGTCCGCGTCGCGCTGCATGACGCAGAGGGAGGCGCCGTGTAGGTTGAGCGCGACCTTGCTCGGCCCGAGTACCGCGCGGATGCAGAGGTTGGGGACCGGCGCGCCGACCTCGGGGAAATCGTGCGCGGCGGCGACGAGGTAGGCGTGGCGGCTATCGCTCCAGTGGCGCTTGACTGGGACCGTCTCGACCTCGTCCGCACGCCCGCGCGCGACAGCCAGGTCCATCGTGCCGTTTTCCGCCTCGGCCGGAAAGGTCAGGCCGAGGCGATAGGCGTAGGAGGTCGTCCCAAGCTTGTAGCCGAAGCTCACGGCCAGCTTCTCGCCCTCTGTCGCGCTGTTCGTGAGCACCGGCGCGGGTGGCAGGGCCGTCGGCTCGGTGCCTCCGTCCTCCGGCTGCGCCGCCGTCAGCATCTCGGCCGGGTTCGGCGCCGTCACGACCGGGCGCGATCGGTTGGCGGCGAGCAGGCCTAAGCCCAGGGCAGCGACGACGCAGGCACCGGCGGCCAACTTGATAAGGGGCTTCATAGGAGGCGCTT
The DNA here is from genome assembly GCA_965249685.1 of Beijerinckiaceae bacterium. Lineage (GTDB taxonomy): Bacteria > Pseudomonadota > Alphaproteobacteria > Rhizobiales > Beijerinckiaceae > RH-AL1. The sequence continues at coordinate 204,907 of CBDFMN010000003.1, forward strand.
TTTCAGGATCGCACGACGGCGCATGCGGCTGTTTGCCTGTCCAAGCATGGCGGTTGTGGGGCCGCGATGCGCGGCGCATTGACGGGGTGGCGCATTGACTTGCGGCGACCGCCGCGCCACCACCACCCTATGGACGCGCAGGACCCCGTCGCCCGCAGGCGCACCTTTGCCATCATCTCCCACCCCGATGCGGGCAAGACGACGCTGACCGAGAAGCTGCTGCTGTTCGGCGGCGCCATCCAACTCGCCGGCGAAGTGCGCGCCAAGGCCAACCGCCGGCAGACCCGCTCGGATTGGATGAGCATCGAGAAGGAGCGCGGCATCTCGGTCGTCACCTCCGTGATGACCTTCGAGTACGGGGCCTGCGTCTACAACCTGCTCGACACGCCCGGCCACGAGGACTTTTCCGAGGACACCTATCGCACGCTGACGGCCGTCGACTCGGCGATCATGGTGCTCGACGCCGCGCGCGGCATCGAGGCGAGAACGCGAAAACTGTTCGAGGTCTGCCGCCTGCGCGACATCCCCATCGTCACCTTCATCAACAAGCTCGACCGCGAGACGCGCGACCCATTCGACCTTCTCGACGAGATCGAGAAGACGCTGGCGCTTGACGTTGCGCCCATCACCTGGCCGCTCGGGCGCGGGCGCGGCTTCGTCGGCACCTTCGACCTGCACCGCAACCTTGTGCGCCGGCTCGACGCGGACGCGGAGGCGACGCCCGTCTCCGGACCCGACGACCCGTTCATCGCCAGCCTGATGAACCCGGCCGACTATGCCGAGACGCGCGAGCAGATCGAACTCGCCCGCGACGGCCTCAAGACCTTCGACCGCGAGGCGTTCCTGGAAGGCCACCTGACGCCCGTGTTCTTTGGTTCGGCGCTGCGTAATTTCGGCATCCGCGACCTGATCGATGCGCTCGCGGAATTTGCGCCGCCCCCGAAGGGCCTGCAGGCGGCCTCCCGCGCCGTCGATGCGCGTGAGACGAAAATGACCGGCTTCGTCTTCAAGATTCAGGCGAACATGGACCGCAACCACCGCGACCGCATCGCCTTCATGCGCATCTGCTCCGGCAAGCTCACCCGCGGTATGAAGGCGAAACTGGTGCGAACGGGCAAAAACATCGCGTTGAACTCGCCGCAATTCTTCTTCGCGCAGGACCGTCAGCTGGCCGAGGAAGCGTTCCCCGGCGACATCGTCGGCATCCCCAACCACGGCACGCTGCGCATCGGCGACACGCTGACGGAGGGGGAGGACCTCATCTTTCGCGGCGTGCCCTCCTTCGCGCCGGAGATCCTGCGCCGCGTGAAGATCGGCGACAGCATGAAGCAGAAGAAGCTGCGCGAGGCCTTGAGCCAGATGGCGGAGGAGGGCGTCGTGCAGCTCTTCGTGCCGGCGGACGGGTCGGGCGCGATGGTCGGCGTCGTCGGCGCGCTGCAGCTCGACGTGCTCGCCGACCGGTTGGAGGCGGAGTACGGGCTCGAGGTGTCGTTCGAAACGAGCCGCTTCAGCCTATGCCGCTGGATGACGGCGAAGTCCGCTGCGGACCTCGACAGGTTCGCGCGAGCGCACGGGTCATCCATGGCGCAGGACCATGACGGCGCGCCCGTCTTCATGGCGCCTTCCGCCTGGGACCTGACCTACGAGGCGGAGCGGTGGCCGGACATCGCCTTCGCCGACATCAAGGATTACCAGAAGGAGCACGCCTAGCCGCGCTTAGAAGACGTCGCGTCCCCTGTTGTACGCGATTCATCATGCCTCGACAAAGCTGAGACGCAACGCCGGCCCCGCGGTATTCTGGCGCCATAGCGTCGGCCGCGATGAGCCGGTCAAGTCGTTGAACGATGAGTTTTGCCATGAAGATTTTGCCCGTGATCATGTGCGGCGGATCCGGAACGCGGGTGTGGCCCGAGTCGCGCGAGAGCCTGCCCAAGCAGTTCATCCCCTTGGTCGGCGAACGTTCGACGTTCCAGATGGCGATCCAGGTTTTGGCCGACCCTCTTTTCGAGACGCCGATCGTCATTTCCAACCACGCCTACCGCTTTCTCGTCGGCGAGCAGCTTCTGGAGATGGGCCGTGCCGCCCGCATCGTCCTGGAGCCGGCAGGGCGCGATTCCGGTCCTGCGGTGGCGGTGGCGGCCGAGCTCGCAGCACGCCTTGCGCCCGACACGATCGTCGCCGTGCTCGCCGCCGACCACGTCATCCAGGACCAGGCCGGCTTCGTCGCACTGTGCCGGGAGGCAGCAGAGGCGGCGGCGCAGGGCCACATCGTGACGCTCGGCGTCAGGCCCAATCATCCCGCCACCGGTTACGGCTACATCCGTCCCGGCCGATCCGTGATGGAGGGGCAGGACGTCTTCGCCGTCGATCGTTTCGTCGAGAAGCCGGACCGCGCGACGGCCGAGCGCTACATCGCCGACGGCTTCCTCTGGAATTCCGGCAACTTCTTCTTTCGCGCCGACGTGATGCAGAAGGAGTTGCGCGCTTTCGAGCCGACGATGATGGAGGCGGCCGCCGACGCCGTCGCGCGCTCGAAGACCGATCTCGACTTCATCTTACTCGATGCGGAAAGCTTCAGCCGGGCGACCAAGAAGTCGATCGACTATGCCGTCATGGAAAAGACGAGTCTTGCCGCCGTCGTCCCGGCCGACATCGGCTGGTCCGACGTCGGCAACTGGTCGGCGGTCTGGGAACTCTCCGACAAGGACGCGCAGGGCAATTCCGTGCGCGGCCACGGCGTCGTCATGTCCGCCGACAACGTTCACATCCGCTCGCACGACCATCTCACGACGGTCGTCGGCGTCAGCGACGTCATCGTGGTGACGACTCACGACGCCGTGCTCGTCGTCGGCCACCAGCACGGCGACCAGGTCAAGCAGCTAGTCGAGCGCCTCAAGGTGGAGAAGCGGCGCGAGGCGACCGAGCACATCCGCTCCTACCGGCCGTGGGGCTATTACCAGTCCATCGACAACGGCCCGCGTTACCAGGTGAAGCGGATCGTGGTGAAGCCGGGCGCCGCCCTCTCGCTGCAAAAGCACTACCACCGGGCCGAGCACTGGATCGTCGTCAAAGGGGCCGCGGAGGTGACGCGCGGCGACGAGATCGTGCTGGTGCACGAAAACGAGTCGATCTATCTCCCGATCGGAACGATCCACCGGATGGTCAATCCGGGCAAGATCGACCTCGAGCTCATCGAGGTCCAGACCGGCTCGTATCTCGGCGAGGATGACATCATCCGCATCGAGGACGTGTACAACAGGCAGTAGCGCCGCGCACCACGCGCACTTGACGGGGCGACGGCGGCGCAGCATCGTCCGTGCAGTCGCCGGAGCTGCAGAATGCCTGATAAGTCCTCCTCACGGTTCATGGGGATCGTCCGTCTCGTGCTCTCCGCCGTCGCGCTGGCCATGGCCGGCGCTGCGGCGCAGGGCAGGCCGCTCACGCCCGCGGAGCAGCGCTTCGCACCGTATTCCGGCGTCGTGCCGCCCTGTACGGAAGCGGGTGCGCTCGAAGCCATCCAGTCGCGCTTTCACGACCGCGAGACGGAATACTGGCAATCCGGCCTGGAGATCACCGGCTTTGCCCGCATCGACGAGATCGGCTTCCGCTCGAACGGCCTCGACTATATTCCGCGGCGCTATTGCGTGGCGCAGGCCGTGATGAACGACCAGAAACTGCGAACGGTGTCCTTCTCCATCGGCGAGGCGACCGGCAGCATAGGATTCAACGACGCCGTGGACTTCTGCGTCGGCGGCCTCGATCGCTTGGAAGCCTACGCGCCCAATTGCAAGATGGCCCGGCCCTAGCCGCGAGAGCGTGGCGTGATGCGGACGCTGATCCTCGTCGCCGCGGTTCTCGCGACGGCCGCACCCGCTTGGGCCGCGTCGGACTGCATCCTCGACAATTGCGCGGATAAGAGGCCGCCGCCCGAGCAGGGCATGTCCGCGCCTTCGACCCCGCCGGGCCGTGCCTTCGGTCCGCGCCCGCGGGGGGCCAGCGTGCCCGGCCAGTTCGACTTCTACGTCCTGTCGCTCTCCTGGTCGCCGGGCTTCTGCCAGACGGGCGGCGATGAGAAGGGCCGCGACCAGTGCCGAGCCGGTGCCAACCTCGGCTTCGTCGTCCATGGCCTGTGGCCGCAATATGACCGGGGCTTTCCCTCCGACTGCGACGGCGCGCAGCGGTTTCCCTCCCGCATCGCGCTGGCGACGACGGACGGCGTCTACCCCGACCAGGGCCTCGCGCGCTATGAATGGCGCAAACACGGCACGTGTTCCGGCCTGAGCCCGACAGATTACTTCGCCTCCGCCCGCTCCGCCCGAGACGCCGTCGTCGTCCCGCAGCCCTTTAAGCAGGCGCGCGGCGGCCAGCATTGGACGCCCGTCGACGTGGAGCGCGCCTTCCTCGCAGCCAACCCGCGGCTACGCCCCGGCATGCTCGCGGCTGTCTGCCAGCGTGGGGTATTGGAGGAGGTGCGGATCTGTTTCAGTAAGAATCTGAAGGAGTTCCAGTCCTGTCCTGAAGTGGCGCGCGAGAGATGCCGCGCGCCGCAGATGGATGTGCCGCCGGTCCGCTGAACCGTGAACTACCGCCACGACTTCCATGCCGGCAATTTCGCGGACGTGTTCAAACACGCCATCCTGACGCGGATCCTGCTCTACCTCTCACGCAAGCCGGCCCCGTTCCGCTTCATCGATACGCATGCGGGCAGCGGGCGCTACGACCTTCAGGGAGAGGAGGCCGCGCGTACCGGCGAGTGGCGCGATGGCATCGGCCGCCTCGACCCCGATGGCCTCGGCGAGGCGGCGCGGGCGCTGCTCGCGCCGTACTGGACCCTCGTCGTCGCCGCCGCGCAAGGATCGGCTTCCTATCCCGGCTCGCCCGCCCTCGCCCTGGCGCTGCTGCGGCCGGGCGATCGGATGCAGTTCTGCGACTTGCACCCCGCCGCGCTGCAGGCGCTCGAACGTTGCGTCGGGCGCGACCGGCGCGCCAAGGTTCTGGAGGTCGACGGCTATGCCGGCCTGAATGCGTTCCTGCCGCCGCCGGAACGGCGCGGCGTGGTCCTGATCGACCCGCCTTTCGAGGCGGAGGGCGAGTTCGCTGCCATGGCCGACGCGCTGGTCGCGGCCTGGCGTAAATGGCGCGACGGCGTGTTCTTGGCCTGGTACCCGATCAAGGACCGCCGCGGACCGGAGCACCTCGCCTCGCGGCTGCGTCAGGCCGGCGCCCCGGCGCTGCGGCTCGAGTTCCAGGTGGGCGAGCCGCAGCCGGAGGGGCGGCTTGTGGCCAACGGCCTGATGGTTCTCAATGCCCCTTTCACTTTGCAGGACGAGGCGGCTTGCCTTCTGCCCGAGCTTGCCCGACAGATCGGCACAGGACGGGGGGCGTGCCGCATCGATCGCGTGGAGCCCGAGAGGAGAACCGCCGGATGATCCTACACAGCGCACCCGCATCCCCCTACGGGCGCAAGGTCAAGATCGCAGCAGCCATGCTCGGCCTCGCGGAAGAAATCGAGGTCGTGGCGACCGACACGACGGATCCGAGCGACGTCATCCGGCAGCGCAACCCTCTCGGCAAGATCCCGGCGCTGGTGCTCGACGACGGCCAGGTCCTCTACGACAGCGCGGTGATCGTCGATTACCTCGACCACCGTGCCGGCGGCGACCTCCTCGTGCCGGCTTCGCCCGACCGCCGCTTTCACATCCTGACGGAGGCCGCGCTCGCCAGCGGCATGATCGATGCGGCATTGCTGCAGGTTTACGAAACCCGCTTCCGCGACGAGGCGACCCGCAACCCCGGCTGGGTGGCGCACCAGGCGGACAAGGTCGCCCGCGGGCTCGCGGCCTTCGAGGCCAAACTACCGGAGGAGGGGATGCGCTCGGTCGCCGACATCAGCCTCGCCTGCCTCCTGGGTTACCTCGACCTGCGTTTCGCCGGCACCTGGCGCGAGGGCCACCCCAAGCTCGTGGCGTGGCTCGACCGATTCGCCGGCGAGGTGCCGGCTTTCGAGGCCACGCGCGTCAAGGATTGAGGCCGCTCAGAAGCGGTAGTTCACGCCGGCGCGGATCAGGTTGACGTTCGCGCCCGCGTTGAGAGCGTCGCGCGTGCCGCTAAAGAATGCGTTGGAGCCAAAGCCGGTGAAGATGTACTCGCCCTTGACCGAAATGTGATTGGTCACGGCGAATTCGACGCCGCCGCCGACCGCGAAGCCGTTGAGGTAGTGCGACTGGTCGATGAAGAGGTTGGGCGCTCCACGTCCGTCGTTCAGCGTGCCACGCACGCTCGCTCCGGCGTAGCCGCCCGTGACGTAGAACATGGCACGGTCGTAGACGTAGCCGAAGCGGACCCGCGCCGTGCCGATCCCGCCCATGGTTCCCTTGGCCGTCGTGCCGAAGGCCGGCGTGCCCGATCCGCTCACCGAACCGAAGGCGATGTCGCCTTCCGCCCCCACGAGCAGCGAGCCGGACTGGTAATTGTAGCCGACCGTGGCGCCGCCGAACCCGCCGAAGGCGTTACCGAACGCGGCGTCGCCGCCTTGCGAGAAACGGCCGATGCCCAGTGCCCCGTTGGCGCCCACGTAGAGCCCGCTCCAGGTGAACACGGGCGGCGGGGCATAGAAGTCGGTCTGCGGCTGGCGATAGCGCGAGGGCAGGTCGGCAGCGAGCGCCGGGGAAGCCAAGGCCAGGGCGAGAGCGGCGGGAACGAAGCGGTTCATCATAGGTCCTCCGGCAGGATCGGGTGCCGTCTGATCCTTGGTTAAGGCCGCAGAGTTACGAAAATTCGAGGAAACATAGTTGAGCCGCGTTAATCTTGCGGGCGAGAAGCGAGGCGTTCGTCTTAGGGCAGTAAACGAAACCCCTCCATACCGCGGCACAGTATTGCGGGAGAGCGGTTCAGTATTGCCGCTGGCGTTCGGCGTGTACGGCATTAGCAGATGGTAAACAGGTGGTTTCCCAGCTCTCGACGGGCTAGGAACCGCGGAGAGGCGGCGCAACGGCGGCCTGACGGAGAAGGACCTCGTGACGCGTGCAACCCACGTCAAAGGCGCGGCGCTCGTGACGGGTGCCGCGCGGCGCATCGGTTCGGTCATCGCGCGGCGGCTTGCGGCGGCCGGCTACGACGTCGCGCTGCACACCAGCGCGCGATCGCGCGACAAGGCGCTGGACCTCGCCGCTTCGCTCGAGGGGGGGGGGGTTCGCACCTGCGTGCTGACGGGCGACCTCGCCGATGCCGATCGGTGCGCCGCGCTGATCGGCGAAGCCAGGCAGCGGCTGGGCACGCTGCGCCTGCTCGTCAACAACGCCGCCGTCTTCGAGGCCGATAGCGCCGAGACGGTCGCGCTCGACCTATGGGAGCGTCAGTTTGCCGTGAACCTGCGCGCGCCGGTGATGCTCGCCCGCGATTTCGCGGCGCAGGCGCGGGACGGTGCGGCGATCGTCAACCTGATCGATCAGCGCGTGCTGCGCCCGACGCCGCAGTATTTTTCCTACACTTTGACGAAGGCGGCGCTGTGGACGGCGACGCGCACGATGGCGCAGGCCTTCGCCGAGCGCGGCGTGCGGGTCAATGCGGTCGGCCCCGGCCCCGTCCTGCCCAATGCCGCCGATGGCCACGCCGGCTTCACGCACGAGGTGGAAGGCGTGCCGCTCCGCCGCGCTATCAAGCCCGACGAGATCGCCGAAGCGGTTCTCTACCTCGCCGGCGCGTCCGGCGTCACGGGCCAGATGATCGCTGTGGATGCCGGGCAGCACCTCGGCTGGCGGACGCCGGACATCGTGGATTGAGCTCTAGTCCGCGCTCGGCAGCCGCCGGATCGTAAACTCGATCTGCCCGTCCGAGAGTTCCCGCCAGAACTCGATCTCCGTCATATAGGCAGCCTTGGGAAAGCGCTGGAACCACTCCTGCGCCTTGTCTCGAGCCTCGGGACGGGGGAGGGTGTAGGTCTCGCGCCGCCAAAGGCTGGAGCCCTGCTCCCGCGCCCGCGTCCGGCTCCGCTCGCCGACACGCTGGGCGAGGTCCGAGGGGGTCTTGCGCCGCTCGCTCATCTCGGGCACTCCACGCGACGCCTGTGCGCCACAAACCGCCCAAGCCTCAGAACCAACAATAGCGCGCTTCCTTGCGTTGGGCGAATCCGAAGACGCGCGCGCCGGCCGGCGAGTCGATGTCGGCACCGTCGTCAGGGCTCCCGCGTGACCTCGTCGAGAAGGGTGGCCAACGTCCGGGGGTCCTGCGGAAAGCCCGCGCGGATCCACTTGCCCTGAAGGCTCTTCAGGGCGACGCCGAGCGGCCGTCCGGCCGTGACGCCGCGCGCCAGGAGGTCGGCGCCGGAGAAAGGCAGCCGCGGCTCCGGCGTGTCGCGCAAGAAGGCGGCAGCGGCGCGCCATTGCGCGTCGTCGGGCAAGGCTCGGCTCTCAGCGTGGGCGAGGCGCAGCGCATCGCGGGCCGCGGGCCGACCGGCCAGGAACAGCATGCGGCAGAGATCGCCCGACGACGGCGCTCGCTCCCGGCCATGCAAGGGCGCGAGCGCCCGAGCCGCCGCGTCGAGCCGCACGGCTTCGGCCTTGGAGAGCCGCAGCGCCTCACGCAGGCGCTCGGCATCCTCGGCAACCTGCACGCCGAGCGCCCCGAGGCGCAACACGGCGTCCGCCTCGGGGTCAACGGCGAGAAGGCGCGCGAGCCGCGTGGGTTGGGCAACGCCGCGCAGCAGGGGACCGAGCAGCCCGCATTCCGCCATAGCCGCGACCACTGGGACGGCACGGCGTGCCGTCAGCAATTTCATCAACTCCTGGCGAACACGCTCGCGCGACAGCATCGCCAGGCCCGCCCGCTCGCCGATCGCGGCGGCACATCCCTCCGCGTCGAGCGCTCCCTCGGCGTAGTCGGCGGAAAACCGGAAGAAGCGAAGGACGCGAAGGTAGTCCTCGCGGATCCGTTGTGTGGGATCGCCGATGAAGCGCACCCGACGTGCCGCGATGTCGACCAGCCCGCCGGTATAGTCGTGCACGCGGCCGCTCAGGTCGAGCGACAGGGCGTTGATCGTGAAGTCGCGTCGCAGCGCGTCCTGCGCGAAGTCGCGGCCGAAGCGGATGACGGCGTGGCGCCCGTCGGTCTCCACGTCTTCGCGCAGGGTCGTCACCTCGAACGGCTCGGCCTCGACGATGACCGTCACCGTACCGTGCGCGATGCCCGTCGGGACGCTGCGCAGCCCCGCCGCCTTCGCGCGTGCCACCACGACGTCCGGCGTCGCCGTCGTGGCGATGTCGTACTCGCGGACCGCGCGGCCAAGCAGCGCGTTACGCACGGCGCCGCCGACGAGGCGCGCCTCCTCGCCGCCGGCGTTCAGCATCTTGAGGATCGTTCGCAGGGCCGTCGCGTCGAGGAGGGCCGCGGCGGCCTTCGTCATTGGATCGCACCGGGAACGAGCCGGCCGTTCTCGATATGCGCGGGCACGTAGGCCCCCTCGTGCCGGTCGGCGAAGAAGCCGTTCAGCAGCAGGCCGCCGAGGACGAGCGCGAGGCCGGCGACGGACAACCGGGCGATGACGGTGCGCGTCCATCGGTCGAGCGAGAGGATCGCCATGCGACGAAGGGCGAGTACCAGTAGGTAGGCCGCGAAGGGCACGAGATACAGCGCGACCACTTCGGACAGGTTGCGCGCCATCAGCGGTACAGCGTCTCGTAGAGATTACGCACGATGCCCGCCGTGATGCCCCAGATGTTCCGCTCGCCGTAAGGCATGGCGTAGAACCAGCGCTGCGTGCCCTTCCACTCGCGCTGCCGCAATTGATGGTTGGCCTCCGCCATCAAGAAGGAGAAGGGCACCTCGAACGCCTCGACGACCTCCGCCGGGTTCAGCGAGAGGGTGAAGGGCGGATGCAGCCGCGCGACCACGGGCACGATCCGGAAGCCGGTGCGGCTGAGATAGGTGCCGAGATAGCCCAGCACCTCGACCCGATCGGCCGGGATGCCGACCTCTTCTTCGACCTCGCGCACGGCGGCCGCGGCCGGGGAGGCGTCGTCCGGGTCGATCTTGCCGCCGGGAAAGGCGATCTGCCCCGAATGGTCGCGGAGCGCGTTGCCTCGCTGGGTCAGGAGGATGTTTAGGCCGTCGTCGCGCTCGACGAGCCCGATCAGCACGGCGGCGGCCCGCGTCGCGGCCAGAAAATCGGACGAGATCTCCCACTCGTTCAGGCTATGGTCGCCGCCAGCGGGCACCTGGTGGCGATCCAATGCGCCGGGTGGAAGGCCGCGCGGGACGCGTTCGGCCACGCGCGCGAAAACCTGGCCGGGCGCAAACAGGCGCGCGTCGAGCGCGTCGACCGACGCCGCCAGCGGTACCAGTTCGCTCCGGCTCGGATCGCCAAACCCTTCTGGATATTCCCTCATAGGTCCCTTACCCGTTCCTCGCCCACGACGGGAAAGAACATACCGTCCGACACCACGCCCAACGTTTCGATTCCTGCGACGACCCGGGCCTCCGCGCGGCCGAGGAGGTCGAGTGCCAGCGCCCGCGTCAGTTTCGCCTCGAGGCCGCCGCGCACGTGGACATAGGGTTTAACGCCACCGGGTTCATCAAGCACGAAGCGGAACGGATGGTCGGCGCTCGCGCGCACCTCGTCGCCGAGGTTCGTGCCGATCACCAGGGCGCCGTCCCGCTCTTCCATCGTCACGCCGATGAAAGGCGCGTCCTCGACGACGATGCCCAAGCATTCCGCCGGGGTCACCAGCACGTAGCGCGCGTGGTCCTTGCGGAGGAGGCCGGCGAACAGCGTCACCAGAGCGGGCCTCAGGATGGGGGTCCCGGCGTAGGACCAGGCGCCGTCGGCGGCGATCCGCAAGTCGATCTCGCCGCCATAGGGCGGGTGCCACGCGTCCACCGGCGCGGTGCCGCGCGCTTTCGTCGCGCCGACCGATGCCGCGAGCTTGTCGAGGTCCGGACCCATCCAGGCTTTCCTTCCGCCGCCTTCGCGAGCCATAATTGCAACCCATTCGGAGGTGACGTCATGGCGCCGGGGCGCGACGTCCCCGATCGTTCCGACGCTTAGCCTTTTAAGGAGCGAGCCGTCCATGCCTGAAGCCGCCGCGCTCGAATCCGGCATCGCCCGCACAGCGGAAATCGCGCTGGAACGCGTCGCCGCGGCGCGAGCGGAGATCGGCACCGTCATCTTCGGCCAGGAGCAGGTCGTGGAAGAGGTGATGGTGACCCTGCTCGCGGGCGGTCACGGGTTGCTCGTCGGCGTGCCGGGGCTCGCCAAGACCAAGCTCGTCGAGACGCTGGGCATCGTGCTGGGCCTCTACGCCCGCCGCGTGCAGTTCACGCCCGACCTCATGCCCGCCGACATCCTGGGCTCGGAGATCCTCGAAGAGAGCGCGGAGCACCGCCGCGCCTTCCGCTTCGTCAAGGGGCCGATCTTCGCGCAGCTCCTGATGGCCGACGAGATCAACCGCGCGAGCCCACGCACCCAGTCGGCCCTGCTGCAGGCCATGCAGGAGTATCATGTCTCCGTCGCCGGCGAGCGCTACGACCTGCCTGCCCCCTTCCACGTGCTGGCGACGCAGAACCCGCTGGAGCAGGAGGGGACCTATCCCCTGCCGGAAGCGCAGCTCGACCGTTTCCTCATGCAGATCGACGTCGGCTACCCCGATCGCGCCGCGGAGAAGCGCATCCTGCTGGAGACGACAGGGGACCGGCAGGCGAGCGCCAAGGCGGCGATGAGTGCCGACGAACTCCAGGCAACCCAGCGCCTCGTCCGCCGCCTGCCGATCGGCGACAGCCTCGTCGAGGCGATCCTCGACCTCGTCCGGGCAGCGAGGCCCGGGGACGGGGACGAGGCGGTCACCAGACATATCGCCTGGGGGCCCGGCCCACGCGCCGCACAGGCGCTGATGCTGGCATCGCGCGCTCGCGCCCTCGTCGACGGCCGCCTCTCGCCCTCGCTCGACGACGTCGTGGCGCTTGCCACGCCCGTCCTCAAGCACCGTATGGCGCTCACCTTCGCGGCGCGCGCGGACGGCGAGACGGTCGCTGGCGTCATCGCGCGGCTGACGAAGCGCTTCGCCTGATGGTCGTCGAGGCGCGGCTCCTCGACGACCAGGAGCGCGCCCTCGGGCCGCGCCAGCAGCAAGGCGCACTCGGGCTCGCCCGCAGGATGCCGAGCCTCGTCGTTGCGGCGAAGGAGATCGCGTCGGGCGCGATGCACGGCGTCCACGGCCGCCGCCGAGCCGGCACGGGCGAAAACTTTTGGCAGTTTCGCCCCTTTGTCATGGGTGAGTCCGCCAACCGTGTGGACTGGCGCCGCTCGGCGCGCGACGACCGGTACTATGTCCGCGAACGCGAGTGGGAGTCCGCCCACACCGTCTGGATGTGGATCGACCGGTCGCCATCGATGGCCTTCGCCTCCACTCTTGCGATGCAGCCGAAGCTCGACCGCGCGCTCGTGCTGGGCCTCGCCGCAGCCGACCTGCTGGTGCGCGGCGGCGAACGCGTCGGGCTGCTCGGCCTCACCCAGCCGCTGGCGACCCGCAGCATCATCGAGCGCTTCGCCGAGGTGCTCCAGGCCGCCGACCGAAACGCGGAGGCCGTCGCGGACCAAGATTTGCCGCCCGGCGAGGCCCTGGCGCCACGCACCCGTGCCGTGCTTGTCGGCGACTTCCTGACGCCGCCTGCGGCGGTTGCGGCGCGGGTTGCCGCTCTCGCGGCGCGTGGCGCGCGTGGGCACCTCGTCAATATCGTCGATCCCGTGGAGGAGACCTTTCCATTCTCCGGCCATACGGAGTTCCTGGACGTCGACACCCGTGCGGTGCTGCGTATCGGCCAGGCGGAGCGGTTCCGCGACGATTACATCCGACGCCTCGCCGCCCACCGCGACGCGTTGGCCGCGGCGGCGCGCGCCAAGGGTTGGAGCTTCACCGTCCATCGCACCGACCGCCCGGCCTCCGAGGCGCTTCTGGCGCTGCGCACGCAGATGGAGGCGAGCGCCGACGCCGCGGGGTTCGCCTGATGCTCGGCCTCCCGCTCGCCTTCACGGTCCCGCTCGTCCTTACGGCGTTGGCGGGGTTGCCCGTTCTCTACGTGCTGCTCCGGGTTACGCCGCCGCGACCGCGCCGCGTGCCGTTTCCGCCGCTGAAGCTGATCCTCGACCTCAAGCCCAGGGACGAGACCCCGGCGCACACGCCCTGGTGGCTGCTGCTGCTGCGGCTGACGATCGCGGCGGCGATCGTCTTGGCCATGGCCGGTCCGGTCTGGAACCCGCTGCGGATCGGCGAGCAGGGGTCGGGCCCGCTCATCCTCGTGATGGACGACGGCTGGGCCGCCGCGCCCACGTGGGACCGGCGCGTCACCGCCGCCGCGCAGCGGATCGAGGCGGCGCGCCAGAGCGCCCGCGTCGTCGCGGTCGCGGCGATGTCCGACGCCGGCAGAGAAGTGGTCCCGGGCGACGCTGCGGCGGCGCTCGACCGGTTGCGCGCCCTGAAGCCGGTGCCGACCGCGCCGGACCGCCTCGCCGAGTTGCCGGCGATCCAACGGTTCGTTGCCGCTCAGCCCAAGGCGGCCGTGACCTGGATCGCCGATGGCCTGGAGCAAGGGAACGCGCGCGCCTTCGCCGAGGGACTGGCCGCGCTGCCGGTCGAGGCCTCGCTGGTGACGGACGCCGCGCCGACCCTGGCCTTGACCGGGCCGCAGAACGAGAGCGGTGGCCTCGACGTGCGCGTGCTGCGCTCGGGCCCTGGCGGCCCCGGCGGCGGGATCGTGCGGGCCGTCGATCTCAAGGGGTTGAGCGTCGGCCAGGCGCCGTTCGCCTTCGGTCCGGCTACGGAGGCCAAAGCGCGGTTCGACCTGCCGATCGAACTGCGCAACGAGATCGCCCGGCTGGAGATCGTCGACGGCCGTTCGGCCGGTGCGGTGACGCTGCTCGACGCTCGATGGAAGCGCCGGCGCGTTGGCATCGTCAGCGGCGAGACGCTCGACACGGCGCAGCCGCTTCTTGCGGCGAGCTATTACCTCGTGAAGGCGTTGAGTCCATTCGCCGACGTACACGAGGCGAAGGCCGGCGTCGCCGATCCGGTCGGCTCGCTCCTCGACGACCACCTTTCCATCCTCATCCTCGCGGACGTCGGGGCGATCGGGGGAGCGACGCGCGACCGCCTGGCGCAGTTCGTCGAGGACGGCGGCCTGCTCGTGCGTTTCGCCGGGACGCGGCTCTCCGCCGGCGCCGACGACCTCGTGCCCGTGCGCCTGCGGCGCGGCGGCCGGGTGCTCGGCGGCTCGCTCTCGTGGGACACGCCGAAGACCCTGGCCGCCTTCGAGCCGCCAAGCCCCTTCGTCGGCCTCAAGGTGCCGGCCGAAGTCACGGTGGGGCGGCAGGTGCTGGCCGAGCCCGACACGGGTCTCCCCGAGAAGACCTGGGCGCAATTGGCCGACGGCACGCCGCTCGTCACCGCCGCCGCGCGTGGGAAAGGCCGGATCGTCCTGTTCCACGTCACCGCCGACACGACATGGTCGAACCTCCCGATTTCCGGCCTGTTCGTGGACATGCTGCGCCGGATCGTGGCGCTGTCGGGCGAGTCCGCACAGCCCGGCGCCGTCGCTCCCATGACCGGAGCGGTCGAAGCGCTCGCGCCGAGCCGCACGATGGACGGGTTCGGCGTCCTCGGCCCCCCGTCGGCGACGGCGAAACCAGTCCCTGCCAACTACGCCGGCATCGCCAGTATGGATCATCCCCCTGGCTTCTACGGTACGGCCGAGGCCCTGCTTGCGGTCAATGTCCTGGCGCCCGCCGATACCATTCCCGCCGCAAGCTTCGCCGGCCTGCGCTTCTCCACCGCACCGTTGCAAGCGGCGGAACCCGTCGATCTGCGACCTTGGCTCGTGGCGACGGCCTTCATCCTCTTCCTGCTCGACAGCGTGGCGTCGCTGGCCCTGGCCGGCAAGATCCCGCGGGTGCTGCGCCGCGCCGTCGCGGCGATGCTCCTCATTGCCCTCGCCACCCTCGTCGCCCTCGCGCCGATACCGGCGCGGGCGGCATCGGCGCCCATCCTGACGTCTGAGCGCGACATCGCGTCCGCCCTTACGACGCGGCTAGCCTATGTCGTGAGCGGCGACGCCAAGGTGGACGAGATCAGCCGGCAGGGTCTCACGACCCTTTCCAGCACGCTCGCCAACCGCACCTCGCTCAATCCTGGCGACCCCGTCGGCATCGATCCCGCCAAAGACGACCTCGCCTTCTATCCCATGCTCTACTGGCCGATCGTCGCCGGCAAGCCGCAGCCCTCGGCGGCCGCGAGCGCGAAGGTTGCCGCCTTCATGCGCCAGGGTGGGACGATCGTCTTCGACACGCGCGACGCCCTGTCGGAGCGTCCCAGCGGCATTCCCACGGCCGAGACGGCGTGGCTGCGCCAGCTCCTCGCCGACGTCGACGTGCCCGAACTCGAGCCTGTACCGCCAAGCCACGTCGTCACGAAGACGTTCTACCTCATCGATGCCTTCGTCGGGCGCTACGTCTCGGGCCAGACCTGGATCGAAGCCCTGCCACCGGCGGTCGGCGAGGCGGCCAACCGGCCGGCACGCTCCGGCGACAGCGTCTCGCCCATCCTCGTCACCGGCAACGATCTCGCCGGCGGCTGGGCCGGCGACGAATACGGCGAATCGCTCTACCCCCTGGTGCCGGGCGACGCGCGCCAGCACGAGATGGCGCTGCGCGGCGGCGTCAATCTGGTGATGTACACGCTGACCGGCAATTACAAGGCCGACCAGGTCCACGTGCGCGACCTGCTGGAGCGGCTGGCGCACTAGGGCCGGACCAAAACCATGGCCTCCTGCTGGATAAGTCTTGACGCGGCCGGCCGTGCCTTGCATGCCGCGCCATGGACTCAAGATTGACCGTACCCCGTATCGCCGGCGCTTCAGCGCGGCGCATCCTCTTCGCCAGCCTCGTCGGCACCGCGGTCGAATTCTATGATTTCTACATATATGCCACTGCGGCTTCTCTGGTTTTCGGGCCGCTGTTCTTCTCGACGGCGTCCGCCTCCACCCAGCTCCTGGCGGCGTACGCGAGCTTCGGCATCGCCTTCGTCGCGCGCCCGATAGGCTCCCTGGTCTTCGGCCACTTCGGCGACAGGATCGGGCGCAAGTCGACGCTCGTCGCCTCGCTTCTCGTCATGGGCAGTTCGACGGTGGCGATCGGCCTGCTGCCGACCTACGCCACCCTGGGATGGGGAGCGCCACTGTTGCTGTGTATCCTGCGTTTCGGACAGGGTTTCGGGCTCGGCGGCGAATGGGGCGGCGCGGCGCTGCTGGCCGTCGAGAACGCACCGCCCGGCTACCGCGCCCGCTACGGCATGGCGCCCCAACTCGGCGCCCCGGTCGGCTTCATCGCGGCCAATGGGCTGTTTCTGATCCTCGGCCTGTTCCTCACACCGGCCGAGTTCCTGGCCTGGGGTTGGCGACTGCCTTTCCTCGCCAGCGCCGTACTCGTGGCGGTCGGCCTGTGGGTGCGGCTGAAGATCACCGAGACGCCGGCTTTCAAGGCTGCCCTGAGCGAAGCCCCGCCAGCCGCCGTGCCCGTGGCCGAAGTGCTGCGCGACTACCCGCGCGAAGTCATCGGCGGGACGTTCGCCGTGGTAGCCTGTTTCGCGCTCTTCTACCTGGCGACGGCTTTTACGCTGGGCTACGGCACCGCCACGCTGCACTACAACCAGCGCACGTTCCTCGGGGTCGAACTCGGCGCCATCCTGTTCCTTGCCATCGGCATCGTCTTCGCCGGCGTGTGGGCGGATCGCACGACGCCGCGGCGTGTCCTGATGGCGGGCTGCGGCATGGCCGTCGTCGCCGGCGCGCTGCTCGCGCCCATGCTCGGCAGCGGTTCGCTCGGCGTGATCTTCCTGTTCCTCGCCATGGCGCAGCTCGTGATGGGCTGCGTCTACGGACCGCTCGGCGCCTATCTGCCGGGCCTGTTCCCGGCCCGCGTCCGCTACACCGGCGCCTCGCTCGTGTTCAGTGTCGGCGGCATCCTCGGCGGCGGCATCGCGCCCTTCCTCGCGCAGGCGATGGCCGATCGCGGCGGCCTGGCCTATGTCGGCCTTTATCTCGGCAGCGCCGCGCTCATCAGCTTCGTTGCCCTGTTCGCCCTGCGTCGCCAGGTCTGTTCGGCCTAAGGGGCTGGTGACCGGTCCATCGCCGCCTCGGCCTGGGCGAGGAGCCGTTCCTCGTGGTGTTTGAAGAAGCGCCAGAACACCACGGCCCCGACCAGCGCCGCGGCGAGCGCGACCCAGCCGACAGGGCCGGCCACGCGATGGATGCCTTCGCCCAAGGCGTATCCGCCCAGCCCGAAGACGCCCGCCCACACCACTCCGCCCGCCGCGTTGAACAGGAAAAACCGGCCGGGCGGCAGGCGGTTGACGCCTGCGAGAAGCGCTGCGAAGGCGCGCAACACCGCCACGAAGCGACCGAAGAAGACGATCGATCCGCCGTACCGCGTGAACAGGTATTGCCCGAGTTTCTGCTTGCGCTCGTCCAGTCCGACGCGCGGCCCGAAGCGCGTCACCAGACGTGGCCCGAACGCGCGGCCGATCCAGAAGCCGATATTGTCGCCGAGGATCGCGCCGGCCGCCGCGCAGCCGATCACCAGCCGTATGTCGAGGCCGCGTCCTGTGCTGGCATAGATCGCCGCGCTGATCAGGATTGTCTCGCCCGGTAGCGGAATGCCGGAACTCTCCAGCATTACCAGCAGGAAGATGGCCGCGTAGCCGTAGCTCGTCAGCAGATGCGCGAGCGTCCCGGGATCGAAGATGTGCACGCCGCAACTCGCTGTGAGTGCCAAGGGGATCGTCGAAACCGCCAACGCTACGGCCACCCCTACACGCCGCGCGTTCCTGCTGCTAACGCTGCCATGGGCGTCGAGGCGAGCGGTTGAGCCAAATAATTGATCTCCTAGGCCACGCGTGGGCGCGCATCGGTGTGCCCCTTCATTTGGCGATCGCCACCTGGGTGACGATCCACGCGCTCTTGAACAAGCGGGAGGTCGGCTCGACGCTTGGCTGGGTCGGCCTGGCTTGGCTGTCGCCGTTCTTCGGCGGGTTCCTCTACTTCGTGCTCGGGATCAACCGGGTGACGCGCCGCGCGCACCGGCTGCGCGTGGCGCGTCCCTCCCGTACGAGGCAGAGCGATGTGGCCGCCCCACGCATCACCGGCCATCTCGCCTCATTGGAACGCGCCATAGGCCGGCTCACCGGCCGTCCTTCCAAGGCCGGCAACAGCGTGGCGATCTACCAGAACGGCGAGGAAGCCTATCCCGCCATGCTCGAGGCCATTGATGGCGCGCGCGCGAGTGTCGCCCTATCGAGCTATATCTTCCGTGCGGACGGCACGGGTACCCGTTTCATCGACGCGCTGGCGGCGGCGCACGGGCGCGGCGTCGCGGTTCGCGTGATCGTCGATGGCGTCGGCGGCGGCTGGCTCCTCTCGTCCGCCTACCACCAGTTGCGGCGCGCGGGCGTGCCGGCCGGTCGCTTCATGCATTCGCCGCTGCCCTGGCGCATGCCGCTGCTCAATCTGCGGTCGCACAAGAAGATCCTGGTAGTGGACGGCCGCATCGGGTTCACCGGCGGCATGAACATCGCGGACGAGAACCAGCTGACGACGCGGCCGAGAGAGCCGGTGCAGGACACGCATTTCCGCTTCTGTGGCCCCGCCGTCGCGCAACTGATGAGCGGGTTTGCCAGCGACTGGTCGTTCGTCGCGGGCGAGAACCTGGGCGGGGAGACGTGGTTTCCGCAAATCGAGGCGAGCGGGCAGGCGACCGCGCGGGTGGTGACCTCGGGGCCCGACCGCGACGTCGAGAAGATGGAATATGCCGCCCTCCAGGCCATCGCCTGTGCGCAGGCGAGCATCGATATCATGACGCCCTACTTCCTACCCGACGACCACCTGCTGCTGGCCCTCTCGGTCGCCGCCATGCGCGGCGTCGCGGTCAACATCGTCGTGCCCCGCCGCAGCAACCATCGCCTTGTCGATTGGGCGACGCGCGCGACGATCGGGCCGACGCTCCGCGCCGGCGTCCACCTCTGGCTCGGACCGTCGCCGTTCCGGCATTCGAAGATCATGGTGGTCGACGACCAATGGAGCCTGGTAGGCAGCAGCAACTGGGACATGCGCAGCTTCCGCCTTAATTTCGAGCTGTGCGTCGAAGTCTACGACCCGCCCCTGGCGGAGACGCTGCGCCGCTTCGTCCAGGCGAACCGTGGCGAGCGGCTCACCGCGGAGGCGATCGCCGCGCGTCCCCTGCCGGTCCGGCTCCGCGACGCCGCCGTCCGGCTGATGATGCCGTATCTGTAGAAGCGGCTCTTAGTTCTTGTCGTCGTCGCGATCCTTCGGGGCGAGTGGTGGCCGCGCGGCCTCGACCGTCTTGTAGACGCCCGGGCCTATCGCCCAGGAGAGGGTGGTCGGCGTGACGTAGAAGACGGCGTCGAGGTCCTCGGCGAAGTCGTAATCCTGCAGGCTTTGCGGGCGGAGGTCGCCCCCCGCCAGATCCTCCTTGTACTGGTCGATGCCGTCGCCGGTCATCGTCGTCGCCATCGCGTGGCAAGCCTCTCGCGTCCCGTCCGAGAGGGCGCAGACGGAGCCAGCGGCCAGGGCGTCGAAGCGCGCGAGGTCGGCCGGGACAGCGGCGCCGGAACGGGCGTCCGGGTCGTAGGCCAT
Source organism: Beijerinckiaceae bacterium (assembly GCA_965249685.1). GTDB lineage: Bacteria > Pseudomonadota > Alphaproteobacteria > Rhizobiales > Beijerinckiaceae > RH-AL1. Next base: position 224,596 of record CBDFMN010000003.1, read on the forward strand.
GAAGAAGTCCGCGAAGGCGTCGCCTGGCCCGCAGGTCAGCTTGCCCGAAAGATTGGGTACGCCGCGCCAATCGTAGCGCCGGATCGCTCCGCCGCCGCCCGTTGCCGCGAAGCTGAGGCGCGGCGGCTCGCCGCTCGCCTGCGCCGCGAGCGCCTGCGCAAGCCGCGTCTTGAACGTCGCGCAGGTGAGCACCTCGGCGCGGGCGCCCGCCCCATTCCAAAGCGAGCAGAGCACCGCTGCCATCATCAGACGAAACATGTTGAAAACATCGCTCCTGCTCCCGCGCCGCACCATCGGTTCTGGCATGCCGTGCCGCTCAGGCGAGCGGCAAAGCTTCGCGACTTCCAGGGCGAAGGCTCGAAACACACGCGAAAGACCGCCTTCATGACCATCGAGCGGCGATCGATCGCCCTGTCCTGATCCACCACGGGGAGTTGACGAATCAACCATCGGGACGCGACCTTGTCTTGGCAGGCCCGGTCCATGGCTCGCCATCCCAACGGAGTGCCGCCGTCTCACCTGACCTGTTCGCCCGCGTTCCCTAAATCTTGCGTCGACCCCCATGAAGGAGTCTGCCTTGAGTAAGCGCTTCGATAGACAAAGACGCCGCAACGACGCAACCGCCGACATCATCGAGTTCGGACGACCGAAGTTTCACAAGGAGCGCGTCGTTCCGCCCATCAAGGCGCTGAACCCCGCTCAGGCCGATTACCTCGATGCGCTCCGTACGAGCGCCCAGGTGGTTGTGCTGGGGCCGGCCGGCACAGGCAAGACATGGATCGCCGCGACGGAAGCCGCCGACATGTACCGCCAGCGCCAGGTCGGCAAGATTATCCTGACCCGCCCCAACGTTCCCTGCGGCCGCTCGCTCGGATTCTTTCCCGGGACGATGGAGGACAAGTTCGCGCCTTGGGCCGCTCCGATCGTCGAGGCCATCAGGGACCGCATCGGCGCGGCCGCCTACGACATCGCCCTGCGCAACGGCGACATCGAGATGGTGCCCTTCGAGGTGATGCGCGGTCGCTCGTGGAAGAACGCTTTTGTTCTGCTTGACGAGGCCCAGAACACCACGCCTGCGGAGATCAAGACCTTCCTGACCCGCGTCGGCGAAGACTGCAAGGTTGTCGTCAATGGCGACATCGGCCAGTGCGATCTCGACGAGGCGAGCGGCTTGGCCGCGGTGCTGGCGCTGATCCGCACGCACAACCTGCCGGTGCCGGTGGTGGAGTTCGGCATCGGCGACATCGTTCGCTCTCCCCAATGCGCCATGTGGGTGAAAGCCTTCGAACAGGCCTGCATCTGACGTCGGAGAGGCCGCGGTTTCGGCCGCTGCCTCTCACCTGGCCAGCGTGGCGGCACCGAGGATCCGGCCATCCGCGACTCTGATCTACGTTGTTCGTGTCCCGGTCTGCTGAGGTTAAATTGCATCGCGATCGGCTGCGAGCGGCTTTGGCTTCGACGCGTCGACGTCGGGGAAACCAGTTCTTGCCTCGCTGCATTACCTCGGTGGTCGGAAGGGTTGGGAGCAGGGCGATGACGCAGCAGAGCGCCGAGGACAAGGCGGCGGTACGGGCCGAGTTCAAGGAGGCCGTGACCATGACCGCCAAGCAGCTCGAAAGCTGGCTGAAGACGGACGAGAGCCGGTCGGTCGGCCAGACCCCTGAAGGCGAGGCGGAATCCACCGGCCACGGGGAAGGCCGGCGCATAGTCGAAATCCTGCACAGGAAGCAGGCCGACCTGTCCGACGACGACTACGCGCACATGGCCAAGGTCGTCGGCTACGTCCACCGCCACCTCAAGCAGAGGCCGTCCGGCGACGTGACCGAAACGCGCTGGCGTTACTCGTTGAAAAACTGGGGTCACGACCCGGCATGACCCCTTACCGCCACCCGGCGCATTCCCGCGCGCAGTCTCTCTCCCGCGCGCTGAGGCCGGCGTCGGTGTCTCGATCTGCCCTTGCGTCCGGGGCGGTCGCCACGGGAACGTCGATCCTCGCGCTGGCTCTCGTCGGTCGGCGCGCGGGGATGAGCGCCGCGCGACCTCTGAACGCGACGAGCCATTGGCTGCATGGCGATGTTGCCGCCGCGGTCGACCGCCTCGATGTCGATCACACCGGCGTAGGGCTCGCGACGCACGCCGCCGCCACGGTCTTCTGGGCCCTGTTCTTCGAGGCTTGGCGCGCGCGCCGCCCGGCTTTCGGCTTGGTTGTGAACGTCCAGCGTGCCGCCGCGGTCGCCACGCTCGCGGCCGTGGTCGATTACACGATCACGCCGAAGCGGTTCACGCCGGGCTGGGAACTTGTTCTTTCCAAAGGGGCGATGACGGTCGTCTACGCGGCGATGGCGGCCGGCTTCGCCGCCTCGGCTCTCGCGCGAGACCCACAGCCGTAGGCAAGGTCGCGCGAGATCGACGCCATCGGATGGTCGAAAGCGTGCTGGTCCAGCGCTGTCATCGGCTCAGGGGCGGTGCTCGCACTCGGTTGGACGCCGCGTATCAGAGATATTCATTGTAAAAACGAAGGCACGCCCATGCCACAGCGCCGGCCTCAGCCGCCGTAATCGCCAGGCCGACCGCGCGGAAGCGCGAGGAGTGCCACGATAGGAGCCCCAGGACCGTCGCAACGACCAGAAGCGAAAATGCACCGACCGCCATGGCCGCATTGGTCCATGGCTCCGCCCCGGCTGCAACGATCTCGGCCGGGTCGAGGGACGCGGCCATCAGGGCAAAGCCGCTTGCCAACAGCCCCCCGGCGCCGAGTGCCGCAAGGGCGACAACCCACACCCCGACCGTCAACGGGCGCGGCGGCGACCTCGAAATCGTCGGCTTTGGGTCAAGGCTTAGCGGCATGGGGGAGCAATGCCGTCGTGGGCAGCTTGGTTCGTGTTGGATCGATCAAGCCGCTCTGCCGTGCCGAGGAGGCGCTTATGTCCGCGCGTTCGCGGTCGCCGGTGCATTGCGTCGACCTTCCCGCAGGGCAACGGCGATGTCGAAGCGCGCAACGCCGATGTCGGCGAGTTGGCGGTCGTCCATGGCCTCAAGTTCGGCGACATCGCGCCGGTAGGCGAGTTGTTCCCGGACACGGGCTATCAGGTTCGTCAGCATGTTTAGTCCTCTTCTTCCACTGCGATATAAAAAGGCAAACGGATGAAAAGAAGGACGGATAGCGCATGGCTGTAATGCGTATTGCACAATTTTAGGTCATAAAAGCGCGCGAGGAGGGACGTTGCGAGCGCGCAGGCTTCCCGCTGCCCCTGCGATGCGGACCCTTAGCGCGCGTCCGCCAGCACCATCATTGCCCCTTTCGCGCCGATCATCACCGTCGGCGTGTTGGTGTTGCCAGACGTGATCGTCGGCATCACGGAGGCGTCGATGACGCGCAGACGCTCGACGCCGAAGACGCGGAGCCGCTCGTCGACGACAGCGGCGGCATCGCTCGCCAGGCCCATCTTCGCGGTGCCAACGGGATGGAAGATGGTGGTGCCGATATCGCCCGCCGCCCTGGCCAGAGCCGCATCGTCGTCGCCCACGTCCGGGCCGGGCAGGTATTCCTGCGGCCTGTAGGGCGCCATCGCGCGCTGGGCCATCAGGTGCCGCGTCAGGCGGATGGCGTCGGCTGCGACCTGGCGGTCCTCGTCCGTGGACAGGTAGTTGGGCGCGATGATGGGCTTGTCCGCCGGATCCGCGGAGCGGATGCGGACCGTCCCGCGCGAGGTCGGGCGCAGGTTGCAGGCGGCGAGGGTGATTGCGGGGAAGCGGTGCAGGGCATCGCCAAACTTGTCGAGAGACAGCGGTTGGACGTGGAACTGGATGTCCGCCCGCTCGCGTGCGGCCGAGGAGCGCATGAAGATACCCAGTTGCGAAGGCGCCATCGTCAGCGGTCCGCGGCGGAACAGGGCGTATTCCAGGCCCATCGCGGCGCGGCCGAAGAGGGAATGGTAGATGCCGTTGAGCGTCTTGATGCCGGAGACCTTGTAGATCGCGCGCTGCTGGAGGTGGTCCTGCAGGTTGCGGCCGACGCCGGGCCGGTCGGCTAGCACCGGCAGGGCGTGCTCGGCGAGCCAGGCGGCCGGACCGATGCCCGAGCGCTGGAGCACGGCCGGGCTACCGATCGAGCCCGCCGAGAGGATCACCTCGCCTCGCGCGCGGGCTTCCACGAGCCGGCCTTCCTGGTGGTAGCGCACGCCGACCGCGCGGCGGCCCTCGAACAACACCCGGTCGACGAGGACCCCCGTCTCCAGCCGCAGGTTCGGCCGCTTGAGCGCCGGCCTCAGGAAACCGCGAGCCGCCGACCAGCGGAACCCGCGTCTCTGGTTGACGTGGAAATAGCCGACGCCTTCGTTGTCGCCCGTGTTGAAGTCGGCGAGCCGCGGCGCGCCGGCTTGCACGGCGGCGTCCGCCACGGCGTCGAGGATGGGCCAGCGGATGCGCGGCTCTTCCACGCGCCATTCGCCGCCCGCGCCATGGTGTTCTGTGTCGCCGAGGAAATGATCGTCGAGCTGGCGGAACACCGGCAGCACGTCGCTCCACGCCCAGCCTGCGAGGCCGAGTTGCCGCCAATGGTCGTAGTCGGCCGACTGCCCGCGCATGGAGATCATCGCGTTGATCGACGAGGAGCCGCCGATCACCTTGCCGCGGGGGTAGGCGAGCGACCGCCCATTGAGGCCGGGCTCCGCCGCGGTGGCGTACATCCAATCGGCGCGGGGATTGCCGATGGCGAAGAGATAGCCGACGGGAATGTGGAACCAGATCCAGTTGTCGCGGCCACCTCCTTCGAGAACCAGGACGCGATTGGCGGGGTCGGCCGAGAGGCGGTTGGCGACGACGCAGCCGGCCGAGCCGGCGCCCACGACGATATAGTCGTAATCGCCATCGAGCGTGGGCGCCGCCATGGATCGGGTGTCAGCGCGCGACGGGCATGGAGAATTCGGGCCCCTTCGGCGTCGAGTCGGGCCAGCGCTGCATGATCGACTTCTGCCGGGTGTAGAAGCGCACGCCCTCCTCGCCATAGGCGTGCATGTCACCGAACAGGCTGCGCTTCCAGCCGCCGAACCCGTGCCAGGCCATCGGCACGGGGATCGGCACGTTGATGCCGACCATTCCGACTTCGATCAGCCGGCCGAACTCGCGCGCGGCGTGGCCGTCGCGGGTGAACAGGCTGACGCCGTTGCCGAACTCGTGCGCGTTGATGAGGGTCACCGCCTCCTCGATGGTGCCGACGCGCAGGCAGACGAGGACGGGCCCGAAGATTTCCTCGCGGTAGATCGTCATCGTCGGCGTGGCATGATCGAACAGGGTGGCGCCGAGAAAGAACCCGTCCTCATGGCCGGCGACCTGGTGCCCCCGGCCGTCCATCACCAGCGTCGCACCCTCGCCCACGCCCGCATCGATGTAGCCGGCGATGCGCGCGCGGGCGGCGGCGCTGACGATCGGTCCCATCTCGGCCGCTGCGTCCATGCCGTCGGTGATCTTGAGCGTACGGGCTCGCTCCTTGAGCTTCGCCACGACTTCGTCGGCGATGGGGCCGACGAGGACCGCGACGGAAATCGCCATGCAGCGCTCGCCCGCCGAGCCGTAGCCGGCGCCGATCAGCGCATCCACCGCCTTGTCGATGTCGGCATCGGGCATGACGACGAGGTGGTTCTTCGCGCCGCCAAGCGCCTGCACCCGCTTGCCGTGCCGCGCACCGGTCTCGTAGACGTAATTGGCGATCGGCGTGGAGCCGACGAAGGAGACCGCCTTGACGTCCGGGTGCGTCAGCAGCGCATCGACGGCTTCCTTGTCGCCCTGCACGACGTTGAACACGCCGTCGGGAAAGCCTGCCTCCTTCATCAGGGCCGCCACGATGAGCGTCGGCGTGGGGTCGGTCGGGCTCGGCTTCAGCACGAAGGTGTTCCCGGCCGCGATGGCGACCGGGTACATCCAGGCCGGCACCATGACCGGAAAGTTGAACGGCGTGATGCCGGCGACGACGCCGAGCGGCTGGCGGAGCGTCCAATTGTCGATGCCGGTCGAAACCTGGTCGGTGAAGTCGCCCTTGAGGAGTTGGGGGATGCCACAGGCGAACTCGACGATGTCGATGCCGCGTTCCACCTCGCCTTTGGCGTCGGAGAAGACCTTGCCGTGCTCGGCCGTGATCGCCCGCGCGAGGTCGTCCTTGCGCTCGTTCATCAGCGCGAGGAAGCGGTTCATCAGCCGGGCGCGGCGGATCGGCGGCATATTCGACCAGGCGGGGAACGCCGCCTTGGCGGCGGCGACCGCCGCATCGACGTCGGCGGCGTTCGACAGGACCACGCGGGCGGTAACCAAGCCGCTCGCCGGGTTGAAGACGTCTTGCCGACGCTGGCTCTCGCTGGCGACGAGCCTGCCTCCGACATGATTGCCGATTTCCGCGACGGGGGTGGCGGGCGCCTGCGTGTTCATGGGTGACCTCCTGGTCGTTCGTCGCACGGAGCAGCTTGCGGCTTGCCGAAGGGCAGCGAGGCCTCGATCCGGCCGAGGTCGGAGCCTCGCCCGCCACACCGTCCCCGGTCCTTGCAGCGGCATATGATGCTAGTCTCGTAGCAACGCGGCTTCTGGCTGGCAATCGCGTCGTCCCTGCGCGCGGGCGTCCGGCCATCCGCCGAACGATGGACACTCGGCCCCGGCTTGCTCCCGGCGGCAGGGAGCTAGCCTCTGGCCGCCGCAGCAGGAACGGTCGCGAGCAGGAACGGTCGCGAAAAGGAGGGCGTGGTGAAGGTTCTGATCCTCGGCAGCGGCGTCGTCGGCGTGAGCGCCGCCTATTTCCTCGCGCGGGCAGGCCACGAGGTCGAGGTGGTGGACCGCCAGCCGGGCGCAGGGCTCGAGACCTCGTTCGCCAACGCGGGGCAGGTCTCGCCCGGCTATTCCGCGCCCTGGGCTGGTCCGGGCGTCCCGCTCAAGGCGTTGAAATGGCTGATGATGCGGCACCGCCCCTTCGTCGTGTGGCCGCGGGCCGACGCCCGGCTCGGCTGGTGGCTGGCGCAGATGCTGGCGAACTGCACGGACGAGGCCTACCGCACCAACAAGGCGCGCATGGTGCGGCTGGCGCAATACAGCCGGGACGTGCTCGACGCGCTGCGCGGCGAGACCGGCATCGTCTACGACCATCGCATGCGCGGCACGTTGCAGCTGTTCCGCACGCAGAGGCAACTCGACCATGTCGGCGACGATACCGCCGTACTCGACGGCCACGACGTCCGCTACGAGATCCTCGACGCTGCCGGTTGCATCGCCGCCGAGCCTGCCCTGGCGCGGGTCCGCCACCGCTTCGTCGGCGGCCTGCGGCTGCCGGGGGACGAGACCGGGGACGCGCATCTTTTTACGCGGCGCCTCGCCGCGATCGCCGAGGGGCTGGGGGTGCGGTTCCGCTATGGGACGGCGATCCACCGGCTGCGTACGGAGGCGGGCAGGGTGACGGCCGTCGAGACCGCCGCCGGCGCGCTGACCGCCGACCACTACGTGGTCTCACTCGGCTCCTACTCTGCAGCCATCCTGCGTCCGCTTGGGATCCACCTGCCCATCTATCCCGTGAAAGGTTATTCGATCACGGTGCCGATGACCGATGCGGCGGCGGCACCCGTCTCGACCGTCATGGACGAGACCTTCAAGGTCGCCATCACCCGGCTCGGCGACCGCATCCGCGTCGGTGGCACGGCGGAACTCGCCGGCTTCAGCCTTCGGTTGCGACCACCGCGCAGGCGGACTCTGGAACATTCCCTTCTCGACCTCTTCCCCGAAGCCGGGGACATCGCGCGCGCCTCTTTCTGGACTGGATTGCGGCCGATGACGCCGGACGGGACGCCGATCGTCGGGCCGACGGCCTTTGCGAACCTCTCCGTCAACACCGGCCATGGGACGCTCGGCTGGACGATGGCCTGCGGCTCCGGCCGTTTGCTCGCCGACCAGATCTCCGGCCGCGCGGCAGCGATCCCGGACGCGGACCTCGGCGTCCGTCGTTACGCCGCGGCGTAAGCGCGACACCCCGCCGACGACCGTCGCGCCCGGCGCGCGCCTAGCGGCCCAGGGACTTTACCTCCCCTACGTAATTTTACGCATGGGGCGATCCTGAGTTCCGTGGTTCGATCCCGTTCTTGCAGGCTTTGCCTTGGGCGAACCAGAGGTGTTCGATGTCGAATAGAGTGATACTGGCCACGGGCGAACGGACCCCGGTCGCCCGGCACTTCGTGCCGATCCTGCTGGGTATGGCGTGCCTGGTGGCTGGCGCCTCCTCCCAGGCTTTGGCCGCATCTCCGGCGTGCCAGCAGCTGCAGGTGAAATACCCGAAGCTGAAGGGCATGACCCTCGTCAACGCCATCAACCCGCACACGCCGGGCTACGAGGCGCTCGATCCGCAAGACCCGAGCAAGTACGTCGGCTTCGACATCGATCTTGGGGAGGCCCTCGGCGAATGCCTCGGCTTCAAGGTGACCTACAAGCCGGTGGCGTTTGCCGCCCTTCTGCCGACGCTGCAGAGCGGGCAGGCCGATATCGTCATCTCCGACATCTACGCGACCGAGGAGCGGGCCAAGGCCGCCGACTTCATCACCTATTCCAAGGTGTTCGACGGCGTGCTCGTCGCCAAGGGCAACCCCAAGAAAATCACCGGCATCGACACCTCCATGTGCGGCACGACAGCGGCGGAGAACACCGGGTTCGTGGAAGTCCCGCTGGTGCAGAACCTCGCCGGCGCCTGCAAGGCTGCGGGCAAACCGGAGCCGATGCTCCAGCTCTACGACAACAACGCCAATTGCATCCAGGCGGTGCTGGCGGACCGGGCCGACACCTACATCAACGACGTCAACACGGTGGACCAGGCCGTGAAAGCCAACCCCGACAAGCTCGAGAAGGCTCTGGCCGTAACCCTCCCCTATTCGATCGGGATCGGCGTGGCCAAAGGCAAGACCGAGATGCGCGACGCGATCATGGCGGCCTTGGTCGAGCTGCAGAAGACGGGCGCCGAGACGGCTCTCCTGAAGAAGTGGTCACTTGATACGGGAACGGTCGAGGAGCCGAAGATCATCAGCCGCTGATGGATCTTTTCCTTCATTACCTCAGCCTGCCCTACCTCCTGAAAGGAGTGTGGTTTACCCTCGCCGTCACCGGCGAGGGACTTGTTGGCGGCGTGCTGATCGGGCTGCTACTGACCAGCATGCAGCTCAGCCGGTTCTGGCTCCTGGCTGGTTTGGCGCGTGCCTACACGGTGGTGTTCCGTGGCACGCCGCTGATCCTTCAATTGGTGTTCGTCTACGACGCCTTACCACACATCGGGCTGAAGCTCGGCGCGATCGCCGCCGGAGGCGTCGCTTTGGCGGCGAACGAAGGACCCTTTATTGCCGAGATCATCCGCGCTGGCGTGCGCGGCGTAGACCGTGGCCAGGTCACGGCCGGCCAGGCGCTCGGTATGACGCCAGGCATCCTCATGCGGCACGTCGTGGCGCCCCAGGCGATCCGCACGATGGTGCCGGCCCTCGGCAACGAATCCGTCAGCGCTCTCAAGAACTCGTCGCTTGCCTCCGTCATCGCTGTGGAGGAACTGACGCTGCGGAGCACTCAGCTGGCCTCCTCGACGTTCGACTTCTTCTCTGTCTTCTTCGCCTCGGGCGTCGTCTACCTCGTGCTGACGGGCGCGGCGAGCGCGATCCAGCTCGGCATCGAGTTCGCGCTCGACCTCGATCGCCCGTCCAAGCGCGAGGCGCTGCTCCGTCTGCTTCCCTGGCACCGCGCGCCGGTCGCCGCGAGCGAGGCGTCCGTGCCCTCGCCGCCGAGCGAAGATGCGGCGTCGGTGCCGCCATCAATCGTCCCGATGCGGATCGACCGTGCCGCGCGCGCTGCAGGCCTGACCGACGGCGAGGTCAAGGTCGACGTGAGCGACTTGCACAAAAGCTACGGCGCGCATCCTGTGCTCGCCGGTCTCGATCTCACCGTTCGCTCCGGCGAGGTGATCGCGCTGCTAGGGCCGAGCGGATCGGGCAAGAGCACGTTGCTGCGCTGCATCAACCATCTCGAAGGCTGGGACGCCGGGACGGTACGGATCGGCGGCCAGCGGCTCGGCTTCGGTGCGGACGGGCGCCTCGCCAGCCCACGCGCGCTGGCGAAGGAGCGCGCCAGCATCGGTGTCGGCATGGTGTTCCAGCAGTTCAACCTCTTCAGCCACTTGACCGCGCTGGAGAATGTCGCGGGGCCGTTGCGTTGGGTGCACCAGGTCCCCGCGGCAGAGGCCGCGCTCCGCGCCGAAAAGCTCCTCGCGCGCGTCGGTCTGGCGCATCGCGCCCATGCCCTGCCGCGGCACCTCTCCGGCGGCCAGCAGCAGCGCGTCGCGATCGCGCGCGCGCTGGCGCCGAACCCTAGCGTCCTCCTCCTGGACGAGCCGACCTCGGCGCTCGATCCCGAATTGGTGAGCGAGGTTCTGGACGTGATCCGCCGCCTGGCCGTCGAAGACGGCCTGACGATGATCATCTCGACGCACCAGCTGCGCTTCGCCGACGAGGTGGCCGACCGCGTCATGTTTCTCAGCGGCGGCACCATCGTCGAGGAAGGCGCCGCGCATGACGTGCTTCGGCGCCCGCGCAACCCGAAGACGGCTCGTTTTCTTCAGGTGATGACCGGAGAGGGCGCGCTGCAGGCCGCCTCCTGACGCTCTCTCAAATCGTTCGTTTGCATCGGCCTGCGGCGGCCGCGGAGGTTTTCCATGAAACATCACACGCTGCCCGTCTCGCCGAAGACCGTGCATTGGGGCTATTTCAGCAAGGTCGTCGCGCCGGCGCTTACGCTCAAGTCCGGTGACCGCGCGACCATCGAGACGCTGACGCATCACGCCAACGACGATTACGAGCGAATGATCGCCGGCGATCCCGGCGCCGAAAGCATCTTTCACTGGACGCGCGAGCAGAAGACGATGGTCCGCCGCGGCGCCGGGCGGACCGATGGTCCGTTCCTGCGCGGCTCCGGCGAGGGGTTGGGGGTGCACCTGCTGACCGGCCCTGTCGTGATCGAGGAGGCGGAGCCGGGCGACATCCTGGAGATCCGCATCCTCGACGTGCGGCCCCGCCCAAGCTGCAACGCCTGCCATCTCGGCCGCTGCTTCGGCTCCAACGCCGCCGCCTCGTGGGGCTTCCATTACCACGACTTGATCGAGGAGCCGAAGCCGCGCGAGGTGGTGACCATCTTCGAACTCGACACGGCGGGCGAGCCTTTCGCGCGGGCCGTCTACAATTACGTGTGGACCCCACAGACCGACCCGGACGGCATCGTCCACCCGACCATTGACTATCCCGGCGTGCGCGTGGACCCTGCGCTGGTACGCAGGCGCGAGAACATCCTGCAGAACGTGCGCGTCCCGGCGCGCCTGCACTTCGGTACGATGGGACTGGCGCCGGCCGAGGCGGATTTCGTCAGTTCCATCCCCCCCGGCCATACCGGCGGCAACATCGACGATTGGCGCATCGGCAAGGGCGCGCGGATGTACTATCCCGTCGCGGTCGCCGGCGCCTACTTCTCAGTCGGCGATCCCCATGCGGCGCAGGGTGACAGCGAACTGGGCGGAACCGCCATCGAGACATCGCTCACCGGCGATTTCGAGTTCATCCTGCACAAGAAGGGCGACCTCACCGGCACGACGCTCGAGGGCCTCACCCATCCCATGCTGGAGACTGACGAGCAATGGTCCGTCTATGGCTTCACCTTCTCAAACTACCTGGCGGAACTAGGCCCGAACGCGCAAACCGAGGTGGCGGGGCACGCGAGCATCGACAAGGCCATGCGCGACGCCTTCCGCAAGCTGCGGCGTTTCCTTATGACGGCGCACCATCTCAGCGAGGACGAGGCGATCGCGCTGATGTCCGTGGCTGCCGACTTCGGCGTGACGCAGGTCGTAGACGCGAACTGGGGCGTGCACGGTTCCATCCGCAAGAACGTCTTCACCTGCACCCGAAGCGAGGCAGCGGCCACGCCTCAGGTATGATCGAACGCGTCAGCACTATCATTGCGGCAACGCCGTCTTCGCGAGCCGGAGGCGCAGCAATCCCGTTCGCGGCCGCTATGATCGTCATGAGGTGTCGCGCGGCCACTGGGCTGAGCCGCTTCGCTCGCAGCGACGGAGAGGATACCGACCCCTTGAAAGCGCTTGGACGATGGCAAATGCTTAATGGGAACCGATGTCCAGAACGTCGGAGTTCCACTTTCCCGGATTGCGGCCGACCCAGTCGCGGAAGAAGGCGATCATCCGCTCGTCGTTGACGACGTCGACCGTGACGCCGCGGCTGCGCAGGAAGTCCTCGTTGGCGCTGAAATTGACGGCGTCGGCGATCACGACGCGCGCGATCTTGAAATGGACGATCGTACCCGCGCACATCATGCAGGGGCTCAGCGTCGTGTAGAGCGTCGTTTCGCGCCAGTGGCGGAACAGCCCGGCGTGCATGATGCAATCGGTTTCGCCGTGCCGGGTGACGACCTTCTCTTGCTGGCGGCGGTTGCGCCCCTGGGATACCAGCACCCCGCGCCAGGCGAGCGCCGCGCCGACGGGAATTCCCTCTTCGCCCGCGCTCCGCATGGCCTCGCCGACGGCCACATCCATGAACTTGCGGTCATCGTCGTGCATGGGCGGCCCCCGTGGATGTCAATTGGCGCAAGCTTGCCTTTTCCTGCGCGATCTGTCGATTGAGGCCTGTTGCGGAGGCTTGTCCCCGCATGGGCGAGGGCGAGGGCGAAGACCCATCCATGGCCTGTTTATTGCTCGATCCCGATCGACGGGGGAAAGTCCATGCCGATGAAACTGACGCGACGCCACGCTCTTGCCATACCTGCCGGATTGGCGCTCGGCTCGCTCGCAAGCAGGGTCGCGCAGGCCGGCGAACCAATCAAGATCGGTTTGGTGGCCGCGCTCTCCGGCCAGTCCGCCAAGTCGGGCGAAGGCGTCACGCGCGGCCTGCAGATCGCGATCGACGAGATCAACGCGAGCGGTGGCCTTCTCGGCGGCCGCATGCTCGAACTCGTCCGCCGCGACGACGAGTCGAACCCGTCCAAGGGTCAGACCGCCGCGCGCGAAATGATCGATCGCGAGGGCGTCGTCGCGTTGTTCGGCGGTATCGACAGCCCCGTGTCGCTGGCCATCGTGCCGGTCGCCAACGCTGCGAAAGTCCCGTTCATGGGCGTGTGGGCGGCGGCCACGAACATCACGCGCAACGGCGGCAATCCCAATTTCGTCTTCCGCGTCTCGGCCGTCGATGTGCTCGTCGACCGCGCGCTGATCAAGCACGCGACCACACGCTTCAACGCCAAGGCGCCCGGCTTGATGCTCGTCAACAACGGGTGGGGCGAGTCCAACCTCGCGGGTCTCACCGCGGCCGCTCAGGCGGCGGGACTGAAGCTGGCTGGCGCGGAAAAGTTCGACGACAAGGACGTCGACATGACCCCGCAATTGCAGCGCCTGCGCGCCGCGGGTGCCGATACCCTCATCCTGGTCGGCAACGCCGCGCCGGGCGCGCAGGTGATCAAGAGCCTGCAGCGCTCGGCATGGTCCGTGCCGGTCGTCTCGCACTGGGGCATCTCCGGAGGCCGCTTTCCCGAGCTTGCCGGCTCGTGGGCGGGGCGCGTTCAATTCATCCAGACCTACAGCTTCTTCGGGCCTCAGAACGACGTCGGCAAGAAAGTGCTGGCGGCGCTCATGAAGAAGTATCCCGACATCAAGGGCCCCGGCGACGTGACGCCGCCGGTCGGTGTGGCCAACGCCTATGACGCGATGCAACTCACCGCGCTCGCCATAACCAAAGCCGGATCGATCGACGGTAGCAAGATGCGCGAAGGCTACCTCGCGATCGATCGCTACCAGGGCCTGATCAAGACCTACGAGAAACCCTTCACCGACGCGAACCACGACGCCTTGAACGAGAACGACTACGTTATGGTGCGCTACAACGGGGACCACATCGAGCCCATCGCCGGCTGATGCTGGCCACGGCGCTCTTATCCGGGCTCGGCCTCGGCAGCATCTATGGGTTGATCGCGCTCGGTTTCACGCTGACCTTCGCCGTGTCCGGTACGGTCAATTTCGCGCAGGGCTCGTCGGTGATGCTCGGCGCGGTGCTGTGCCATGCCCTGGCCGTCGCCCTGCGGTGGCCGATGCCAGCGGCGGTCGTCGTGGCGCTCTGCGGCTGCGCGGTCTGGGGCCTGGTCGTCGAGCGCATCGCGGTCCGGCCTTTCGTCGCGCGCGGGACCAACGCGTGGCTGATGGCGACGGTCGCCCTCGGCATCGTGCTCGACAATGTCGTGATGGCATTGTTCGGCAAGGAGCCGCGCGCGCTGCCCTCATCGCTCGCTGACGATCCCTGGACCATCGGCGACATCGGGGTCTTTCCGCTCCAGCTGCTCATCCCCGTCGTCGGCCTCGGCCTCGCGTGGCTGGTCCACCTCGGGCTTCAGCGCACGCCGCTCGGCCTGCAGCTCCGCGCGGCGGTACAGAACCCCGATGCCGCGCGGCTGATGGGCATCGACGTCACCCGGATGGTCGCGCTGACCTTCGCAGCGGCCGCGGCGCTGGCGGGGGTCGGCGGCATCCTCGTCGCGCCCCTGTTCAACGTCGCCTACGACATGGGAACGTTGTTCGGCATCAAAGCTTTCGCGGTGGCGATCCTCGGGGGCCTGAGCAACCCGTGGGGGGTTGTGCTCGCCGGCTTGGCCTATGGGCTCATCGAGGCGTGCGCCACCACGTGGCTCGGCTCGGGCAGCACGCAGATCGTCACCTTCGGCGCCGTTATCGTCGCATTGGCCGTGGCGCCCTCCGGCCTGTTCGGCGGCGTCGTGCGGGCGCGGGTATGAAGCGCGTCGAAGGCCTGCTCGGGCTGGCGCTATGCGGAGCCGTCGCCGCAGCCTGCCTCCTCGCGCCCGGGTATTACGCCTTCCTGCTCGGGACCGTCGCCGCGACGGCGATCGTGGGCATCGGGCTCAACGTGCTGTTCGGCCTGGCGGGCGAAGTCTCGCTGGGCCAAGCCGGTTTCGTGGCGCTCGGTGCCTATGGCACCGCCATCCTCACCACGAAGGTGGCCCTGAGTTTCTGGCTCGCTTTGCCAATCGCGGTCGGGTTCGTGGCCCTCATCGCGGGGCTGCTCTCCGTTCCGGCGCTGCGGGTCACGGGTCCCTATCTTGCGATGGTCACCATCGCCTTCGGCTTCATCGTCGAGTCGGTCTCGGTCGAATGGCGCGACCTCACCGGCGGGGCAAGCGGCATCACCGGTATTCCCGCCCCGTTCGGCAGCGGCGGTACGGCGCTCCTCGCCTGCGCCTTCTGCGCGCTGGCGCTGGCCGGATTCGCGTGGCTGGTTCGCAGCCCGTTGGGCCTCGCCATGCAGGCGGTCGCCTCGGCTCCCGCGGCGGCGCGCAGCATCGGGATCGCGTCGCTGCCGGTGCGCACCGCCGCCTTCGTCGTGGCGGCCGCCCTCGCGGGGCTGGCGGGAGGCCTTCAGGCGGCGCTTACCGGATTCATCGCGCCGAGCTCGTTTCCATTTTCACAATCGATCTTCTTCCTGCTCGTCGTGATCGTTGGCGGGGCAGGGCGCACGGCCGGACCGCTCGCCGGCGCGCTCGTCGTGGCCCTGCTGCCCGAGCTCCTGGCCGGGTTGGCGGAGTACCGGCTCCTCGTCTTCGGAGCGGCGCTGCTTGTGGTGCTGTGGCTCGCGCCCGGTGGACTCGCCGGCCTCGCTGAGAGGCTGCTGCCGCGTCGCTGCCGAAGCGACGCGCTAGAGGCCGATGCCGGCCTCGCCCTCGCTCATCTGGAAGGCGCAGGGGGCGCTCTGAAAACCGCCGGCGTCCGCGTCGCCTTCGGCGGCGTGGTGGCCGTTGCCGGCGTCGACCTCGAAGCCCCTGGCGGGCAGGTGACGAGCGTCATCGGCCCGAACGGCGCCGGCAAGACGACGCTTCTCAATCTCGTCAGCGGCTTCCAGCGGGCCGACGCGGGTTTGGTCACGATCGGCGGCGCGGACGTGACCGGCCTGTCGGCAACGCACACGGCGCGTCGCGGCTTGGCGCGCACGTTCCAGACGGCGCAGCCTTTCGGTAGTCTCAGCGTGCTCGACAATGTCCGTCTCGGTCTGCTCCGGGGCCGCTGGCGGGGCGCCGCGTCGCCCGCGCTCGCCCGGTCGCTGCTGGCCTTGGTCGGCTACACCGGGCCGGACGACCGGCCGGCGGGCGCCCTCCCGCACGTCGATCGGCGTCTCGTCGAGATCGCCCGCGCCCTCGCGACACGCCCGGCCGCGCTGCTGCTCGACGAACCTGCGGCGGGGCTGGACGGTGCCGACACCGCGCGGCTCGACGCCGTCTTGCGCAGCTTGGCGCGCGCCGGCCTCGCGGTTGTGCTTGTCGAGCACGACATGGCGCTCGTCATGGCGGTGTCGGACACGCTCGTCGTGCTCGACGCCGGCCGGCGGATCGCTGCCGGGCCGCCGGCGGTCGTGCGGGCCGACCCGCTCGTGCGCGCCGCCTATCTCGGCGCCGCAGGGCCGCCGCAGGCCGCCCTCACGCGAGAGCCCGGCCCCAACCTGCTGGATGTCACCGCCCTCTCCGCCCGCTACGGGGCTCTGCCCGTCCTCCACGACCTGCATCTGCGGGTGGGGCAGGGCGAGGCGATCGCCGTGCTTGGACCCAACGGGGCCGGCAAATCGACCCTGATGAAGGCGCTGAGCGGCCTCATTCGGCCCGTCGGCGGCGCGCTCGTGCTGCCCGGGATCGACCTTACCCGGTTGCCGGCGCACCGCGTCGCCCGGGCGGGTCTGATCCTCGTGCCCGAGGGGCGGCAGGTGTTTCCTCACCTGACGGTCGCCGAAAACTTGCGCCTGGGGGCGACGCGGCGGTCCGATTTCGATCCGGCGGACATCGAGGCCATGCTCGGCCGCTTCCCCGCCTTGCGCAAGCGGCTCCACACCGCGGCGGGCCTGCTGTCGGGCGGCGAGCAGCAGATGGTGGCGGTGGCCCGCGGGCTGCTGGCCCGGCCGCGGCTGCTGCTCCTCGACGAACCGTCGCTCGGGCTCGCGCCCGCGGTCGCCGCGGCGCTTTTCGACCAATTCGCGCGGCTGCGCGACGAGGGCATGACGCTGGTCGTCGTCGATCAGATGGCCGCGCACGCGCTCGCCATCGCCGATCGCGGCTACGTGCTCTGCGGCGGCCGTGTCGTGGCCGCCGGTACCGCCGCCGCCTTGCGCGACACCGCGCTGGAAGACGCCTATCTCGGCGCGATGCCCGCTACCGCGAGTTGACCATGGACCTGATCGTATCCGATACCTTTATCCTCGATGAGGGATCGCTGCGCCCGGTCGACATCGGCATCCGGGGCGAGCGCATCGTTGCCATCGAGGCGACGCTGAGCGCCGACGTGCCGCGGCTTGATGCCGGTGGCTGCCTCGTCGTGCCCGGACTGGTCGAGACCCACATCCACCTCGACAAGACGTGCATCCTGGAGCGCTGCCGCATCGAGGAGGGCACCGTGGCCGAAGCCGTGCGCGAGACGGCGGCCGCGAAGGCGGCCTTCACGGTGGACGACGTCTACGCACGCGGCGCGAAGACGCTCGAGCGCTGCATCGCCCAGGGCACCACACACATGCGGACCCACGTCGAGGTCGATCCCGGCATCGGGATGATCGGGTTCGATGCCGTCGCGCAACTCGCGCGCGACTACGCCTGGGCGACCGACCTGCAGCTCTGCGTCTTTCCGCAGGAGGGCCTCACGAACAATCCCGGTACCGAGGAACTTCTGGTGGAGGGTTTGCGCCGCGGCGCCAAGGCGATCGGCGCCGTGCCCTACTTCGACACCGACCCGCGCGCGCAGATCGACCGGATTTTCGCCCTCGCGCGCGAGTTCGACGTGGACATCGACATGCACCTCGACCTCGCCGACACGGCCGAGGGGATGCAGGCCGAGTACGTCTGCCGCAAGGCGGAGGAATATGGCTGGGGTGGTCGCGTCGCCGCCGGCCACATGACGCAGATGTCGTTGTTGCCAGCCGATCGCTACGCGGCGCTGGCCGCCCGGCTTGCGAGCGCTGGCGTCGCCGTGACGATCCTACCCGCCACCGACCTCTACCTGATGGGCCGCAACCACGACCACGCCGTGCCCCGCGGCGTGGTGCCGGCGGAGCCGCTGCGCCGGGCGGGCGTCACCTGCTCGATATCGACCAACAACGTGCTGAACCCCTTCACACCCTATGGCGACGGCTCGCTGGTGCGCATGGCGAACCTCTACGCCAACGTCTGCCACGTCGCACGGCCGGCCGAACTCGCTGGCGGCCTCGACATGATCACGGGCGCGGCCGCCAGGCTGCTGCGTCTGCCGGATTACGGCATCAGGGTCGGCGCGCTGGCCGATCTTGTCGCGCTCGATGCGGCGAGTCCGGCCGACGTCATCGCAACGCTCGCGCCACCGCTTTGGGGCCTGAAGCGCGGGCGGATGTCCTTCACACGGCCTCGGCCGCGGCTTTATCGACCGGGCTGACCATCGCTGGGTCGTCCGATCGCTTCGGCAGGCGCAGGAAGCGCGGCGGTGTGCGCTCCTCCAACAGCTTCAGCGCCGGTTTTCAGCGGCATGTCGAGATGCAAGCCAGCCCTATCCCAGCGTCGCCTCCGCCTGCGCGCGCAGCGTCGCGCGGTCGATCTTGTTGGTTGAGGCGAGCGGGATGGCGTCGAGGAACCAGACGCGGCGGGGATGCTGATAGGCGGGCGCGTTCGCCAGGACGTAGCGCTTCACCTGATCCTCGTCGAGGCTCGCGCCGGCCTTGCGCACGACGAAGGCGACCGGCTTCGTCCCTTTGATCGCGTCGTCCACCGGCACCACGCAGGCCTGGACAATATCGGGATGCGTCTCCAGCACCGCCTCGACCTCGCCGGGAAAGATGTTCTCGCCGCCCGAGACGAACATATCGTCCGTCCGGCCGAGAAAGTAGTAGAACCCCTGCGCGTCGCGGCGGAACACGTCGCCCGTGCCGTAGTAGCCGTCCGCGGTCACAGGCGATGGGACGTCGGGCCTGTTGTGATAGCCCAGCATGATCGCCGGGCTCTTCATCTCCAGCGCGCCCCTGTCCGGCGCTTCCGGGCCGATGAGGCGCACTGCGACCTGCGGGTGCGGCGTCCCGAGCGAGCCGGGCGGCGTTGGCAGGCTGGAGGCATGGTCGGTGAAGACCACCGGGCCGCCCTCGGTGGTGCCGTAGGCGTTGATGAGGCGGGCGTTGGGCAGCAGCGCGCGCGTCTGCGCCGCGAGCGTCTCGTTGACCGGCGCCGAACCCATACGCACGGTCCTGACGCTGGAGAGGTCGGCGCGCGCAAGGTCGTCTTTCTCGCGCATCATCATCGCGATCATCGGCGGGACGGCCGTTAGCCAGGTGCAGCGGTAGCGCACGATCGCCTCGATGTAGCGCCTGGCCTGAAACTGCGGCATCAGCACCATGGCCGCACCGCTGGCGCAGGCGAGGAGCGCCAGCGCCAGAGCGTTCATGTGGTAGAGGGGCGCGGCGATGAGCAGGCGCTCGCCGCGCAGATCGGTCTCCGCCATGCGCGTCCGCACGACCCAGAGGTGCGCGGCATGCGAGAGCATCACGCCTTTGGGTCGTCCGGTGGAACCCGAGGTGTAGAGAAAGAGCGCGGCCTCGCCCGGCCGGGGGACCACCGGCTCGAAGCCGCCGGGATCGAGCCAGCGCCTCAGGCTGTCGTCGTCGAAGCAGGCGGCATCGACCTGCGGCGCGGCGGCGGCGAGGGCGGCGCGTCTCTCGCCGTCGCAGAGAACGAGCTTCGCGCCGCAATCGGCGACGATATGGGCGATAGTCGCCTGTGGGAACCGGAAGTTGATTGGCACCGGTACGATCCCGGCCCGCATCGCGCCGAGCAGGCAGGCGACGTAATCCGGCTGGTTCGCCGCGAGGATCGCCACCCGGTCGCCGCGCGCCAGCTTTCCTCCGCCGGGCGCGTGCCGCGTCAAGCCACGGGCGAAGGCGTCCGCCCGCGCGTCGAGGGCCGCGCGTGTCAAGATGGTTTCGCCCCCGTCGAGTCCCGCACCGATGATGACAGGCCGTTCGGGGTCGCCGCTCCGGTCGAGAAAGGCGCCGAGATTGACGACGGCGCTCATCCCGCGCACCGGCACTCGAGAGCGAGGTCGAGCGCGGGGAGGGTCAGTAGAGCCGCACAAGCCCCGTCCGCCTCCCAAGCGACGTCGGGTAACGCTCGGGCGCGACGGCGCAACTCGTCGAGGTCGGTGAAGCGGAGACCTAGGGAGAGGAAGCGTGGGCGCTGGCCCCGTACGAGGCGGATAGTGAAAGAGCCGAGCCGCACCTGCCAGGCGTCGCCGTGTTGCTCGGCGACGGCGGCGCAGACTCGCGCGTAGCGCCGCGCCTCATCCGCCGGGTCGGCACTAGCCACGACGATGGCGTCGATACCCTGGAAAGCGTTGGGGTGAGAGAGCCATTGCGTGCGCCAGACGTAGTCCGGCGTCAGGTGCTCGCAGAAGTAGACGCGGCCGGCGGGGAAGAGGTCGGCAGGCAGGCGGACGGTGCGGAAACGCGCCTGCTGTTCGACGCCGTCGATCGCCACGGGCCGCGAAAAGGCCGCGGGCGGCGCGGCCCGGAAGCCTGCCGCGCGCAGGCCCGCGTGGGTCGCCACGGCATCGTCGCTGCGCATCACGAGCCCGTTCAGTCCAAAAGGGCTGTCCAGCACGTCTTGCCGCTGGAGCCCCTCCTCGGGCACGCCGACCAGTTCGAGATAGGGGCCGGGCGTCATCATCAGGTGGTTGATCGAGCCGAGCGAATGGCGGCCGAGCGGCGTCAGCGTGAAGCCGAGGTCTGCGAAGAGGCGCGCCGACGCATCCATGCCTCGCAGCGTATTCACCACGACATGGTCGAGCGTCGCGGCGGCCGTCGTCACTTTGCCGGCGCCGTCATGTAGACGCCGCGGCCGCTGGCCAGGAGCTTGCCGTCGCCGTCGAGGATCTGCGCCTCCGCCACCGAAATCTGTCCGCCGAATTTCACGACCTTGCCCAGGCAACGCAGGTCGCCGGGCATCGCGGCGCGGTGGTAATCGACCCGCAGGTCGACCGTCGGCACCCCGCGCCCGGTCTTCGAGACCAGAGCCCAGTCCGCCGTGAGGTCGACGAGCGTGGCGAGGATGCCGCCGTGCGTATAGCCGCGCTCCGCGTTGACGACCCATTCCGCCCGCCACGTCGCGGAGAGCTCGACCGTACCCTCGCCGACGGCGACGACTTTGAGGCCTAACCATTGGTGGAACGGTCCGCGCAGCAGCAGCGCCTCGACCTGCTCCTTGCTTAGAGGTGTGTCCGACATGAATTGCTCCTTGTCCGATCAGGGCCGCACCCGGCCATGACGAGAGGTTTTGCTTACGGCGTCACCACGATCTTGCCCATGACCTCGCGGTCGCGGATCATCCGCAGGCCTTCGGCGGCCTGTTCGAGCGGCAGCACCTTGTCGATGACGGGCTTGAGCGTGCCAGCCTGGATCATGTCCATCAGGGCCGCTAGGTCGTCGTGGTAAAAACTGTTGGAGCCGACGACTTTGAGCTCGAAGCTCCAGATGTAGCGCAAGTCCTCTTTGGGATCGTGACCGGCGGTGGCGCCGCAGACGAGCAGGGTCCCGCCGCGCTTGAGGCAGCGCAGGGACGGCACCCAGGTGTCGCCGCCGGTGAAGTTGATGACGACATCGACGCCACCCTCGTAGGTCCGGCGCTGCGGCTTGCCATAGGTCCCAATCGCCCATTTGGAAAAATCGGTCTCGCGGTAGTTCACGACGTGGTCGGCGCCGATCGCTTTCAGCCGGTCCATCTTGTCGGCGCTGCCGGCGCAGGCGATGACCTCCGCGCCGAGCCGCTTGGCGAGCATGACGCAGCCGGTGCCGACGCCGCCGCTGGCACCGAGGATAAGGACCTTGTCACCCGCCTTGACCGTCTTGTGGGTGACGAGCATGCGGTGCGCCGTACCGTAGGCGACGGGAAGCGAGGCGGCCTGCTCGTAGCTGACATCGGGCGGCATCCGTATGAGTTGCTCGGCGCTGACGCGGCAATAGTCCGCCATGCCCCCGTCCAGCATCTCGCCCATCAGGCCCTTGGCTTTGTTCAGCGGGTTGACGAGCACGCGGTCGCCCACCTTCCACCCGCTCACACCCTCGCCCAGCTCGACGATCTCGCCCGCCATGTCGAGGCCGATGATGACCGGGAACGGGACCTTGATGCCGGGCATGCCCTTCACGGTGAACACGTCGTGGTAGTTGAACGACGACGCGCCGACGCGGATCACCACGTGATCCGGAATGGCCGTCGGCCTCGCATAATCGGTGACGACGAGGTCGTCGATATCCCCGTGCTGCTTCAGCAGGAGGGCTTTCATCGTGGCGGCCATGGTCAAACGTCCTTTTTGAAGGCAAACGATCTTACTTGATGGACTTGGAGCGCTCGTAGGGTGCGGTCACGAGGGCGGCGGCGGGCAGCGTGCCCCTGACGGCCTCCACCGTCTTGAAGGCGTCGAACTCGGCGTTAAGGGAGGCGACGTCGGCCGGCTCCATGCTGACCGTGTAGATGGAGTCCCACAGGGCGGCGTAGGCCTTGGCATCGGCCTCGCTCATGTTGGCGGCCGCGACGAGCGCCTTGGCGACCGCCGGCTTGTCGGACTTGCCGAACGCGTAGGCGTCGCGCATGCCGGCGACGACTTTTGCAGCCCCTTCGGGGTTGGCGGCCAGCCAGTCGTTGCGCACGAGCCCGACGGCGAGGACGGGTGGCGCGGCGGCATGCGTCACCTTCTTCCATTCGTCGCGAAAGTTGCCGATCGTTCGCAACTTGGCATCCGGCAGCAGCGCCAGCGTAACGGTACGCAAGGCGGCGGCATCGATGTCCTTCTGCACCAGGAATTGCGCGAGGCGCGGATCGTTGCCGGGCACGGCCTGGAAGTCGGTCGGGCCGATGCCGTAATTCGCCGAGAGGATGGCGGCGGTCAGGGCGGCCGCGGCGCTACCGGCCGGCGACGTGCCGACCTTCTTGCCCCTGAGGTCTGCCAGCGCCTTGATCGGCGAATCCGCGGGCACGACGAAGTCGAGGTCGGCCACCTGCGTCGCGAGCATGATGCTGAAGGGCAGGCCGTCGGCGGCGACGCTGAGCGCACCGCCGGCGCTGGCGCCGATCGCGAAATCGATGGCGCCGGCCGCCAGCGCCTTGGTCGGCGCGTTGACGTCCGGAAACTTGACGTAGGCGACGTCGAGCCCTCGCTTCTCCATGAACTGGCCGGTCTCGAGCACCGCGCCGAAGCCGAGGCTGACGCCGGAGCTCCAATAACCGATGCGCACTTTCTCGGCTTCTGCCGGGAGGAGGCCGACGAGGAGCAGGGCGGCGGCCAAGCCGAGCGTCCGCACGCGCGAGGCGGCCGGCCCGAAGCGCCGCGGTGGCAAGAGGAAGGGAGCATGTGTCAAGTCGTCGACCTCCAGGCAAACAGGCGTCGTTCCAAGGGTTTCAGGACCATCGTCTCGACCACGAGCATGATGACCACGAGCGTCAGGGTCCAGGCGAAGACCTGGTCCGTCTGCACGAGGTCGGACGCCTGGCGAAGCCGAAACCCGATACCGCTGCTGGCGCCGAGCGTCTCGGCCACCAGGCTGACCCGCGCGCCGAA
Organism: Beijerinckiaceae bacterium; assembly: GCA_965249685.1. GTDB lineage: Bacteria > Pseudomonadota > Alphaproteobacteria > Rhizobiales > Beijerinckiaceae > RH-AL1. Next base: position 248,243 of record CBDFMN010000003.1, read on the forward strand.
GCCGAAGGCCAGCCGGGCGCCCGAGAAGAACAGCGGCAGGATGGTCGGCACGTAGATCTTGGTGAGAACCTGCACGCGCGACAGGCGCAGCGTCTGCGCCAGTTCGAGGAAGGCGGTGTCCACCGTTCGGGTGCCCTGCCAGACGTTGGTGAGCACGAGCGGCATGGCCGTCGTGAACACCACGAAGACGGTCGCCCAGTTCGACAGGCCGAACCACATGAGCGCGAAGATCGCCCAGATCGAGGACGAAACCGTGTTGATGACGGTCAGGACAGGGGCGAAGAAGTCGCCCAGGATTCGGCTGGCGCCGAGGACGAGCCCCAGCACTAGTCCCACCGCCGCGGCGATGAGGAAGCCCATGCCGATCCGGCCGGCCGTGATGCCAAGGTCGCCGAAGAAGCTCGGCGAGACGACGAGCCTCGCCCATGCGCGCCAGACGGCCGCCGGTGCGGGCAGGATGAAGGCCTCGACGCGCAGGGACGCGAGCTGCCAGATCGTCAGGAGGAAGACGACAAGGCCGAGCCGCAGCGCGACCAGCCGGAGCCGTCCAGACCAGGGCCCGGCTTCTGCGGCGGAGGATGCGGCGAGTGGTTCGACGCTGCTCATCGTGCGGGCTGCGGTTCGCGGGCAGGATGCTCGATCGTCAAGCTGGAGAGGACGAGCCGCAGGCTCCGCACCGCTTCGGCCACCTCCGGCGAGACGGGATCGCGCGGGTGGGGCAGGGTAACGGGGCGTGTCTCGCGCACACGCCCCGGCCGCGGGTGCAGAACGACAACCCGGTCGGCCAGCACCACCGCCTCCTCCACGTCATGGGTCACGAAGATGACGGTCACCGCGCGCAGCATGGCGATGCGGAGCAGTTCCCGGTGCATCTGCGAGCGCGTGGAAGGGTCGAGCTTGGAGAACGGTTCGTCCATCAGGAGGATCGAGGGCTCGGTGACGATGCTGCGCGCCAGCGCGACGCGGCTGCGCATCCCGCCGGACATCTCGTGCGGATAGGCGTCCGCGAAGGCGCCCAGGCCCACGAGCGTCAGGGTCGCCGCCACGCGACGGCGCCGCTCCGCCTTGGGGACGCCCGCGCTCTCCAGGCCTAGAGCAACATTCGCCGCCGCCGTTCTCCAGGGTAGCAACCTGTCTTCCTGGAATTGGTATGTCATCGTGCGCCAGTCGCGGAAGGCAGCGGCCGGCGTGTCTTGGAGCAGAAGCGCGCCGCGGTCGGGCTGCACCAAGCCGGCGATGATGTTGAGGAGGGTGCTCTTGCCGCATCCGGATTCGCCGACGATGGCGGTGACCGTCCCAGCCGGCACGGCAAGGCTGATGGCGTCGAGGACGAAGAGAGGGTCGGCCTCGCGCCGCTCGAACCACTTGCAGATCCCACGCAGTTCGACGGCGTTCACGCGCCACCGCCCTGCGAGCGCCGCTGCGGAGCCAGCGGCATGGCGGCGGCGGCCTCGCGCAGGCTCGCGGTGACTTTTTCCACAGTCATGTCGCGGAACGTCTCGACATGACGGCGCGCCACGCGCTCGGCCGCGTCCGCATCGCCCGCCACCAGCGACTCGATCAGCAGCGCGTGGTCGTCCTTGATGTTCGGCCGCACGCCCTGCACGCCGAACCCCAGCGCCACGAGCCGCGTCATCTCGTCGAGCAGGCCGGATAGCGTTCGGCAGAGACGGCCGTTGCCTGTGGCGACGGCAATGGCCATGTGGAAGCTGCGGTTGGCTTCGAGGAAAAAGTCGATCTGGTTGCCGACGTCCGTCAGGCTCGTGACGCGACACGCTCGCTCGAAGCGCTCCAACTGCCCGCGGTTGACGCGGCCCGCCGCCGCGCGGGCGGCATAGGGCTCCAACACCAGGCGCAGGGCGAAGACTTCGTCAACGTCCCTCACCGTGATGGGCGCGACACGGTAGCCGTGCCGCGGCATGGAGGCGACGAAGCCGCCCTCGCAAAGGCGCTGCAGGGCGATGCGGCAGGTCGCCTTACCCAGTTGGAAACGCTCCATCACCTCGGTCTCGGTGAAACGCGTTCCCGGCAGGATTCGGCAGGAGACGATCTCACGGCGGATCGCGTGATAGGCTTGGTCGCCCTTCAACGCCGCGAGCGGGGTCGTAGAGGCGTCTGGCTGCAGGCGGGCGATCGAGGCGATACCGTCCATCGTTGAGCAGGTCTCGAGATGCCGTGAGATGCTTACAGGCCCCACCGGATGAGTCAACAAACAGCCGAGGCCGCCGCATGGCGGCCAAAACGGCGAGGGGCCCGGGGCTGGGAGGTCCGATGTTTTGAAGGCCAGCCGACTGGATGCGTCGTCACGCTTGACCTCGCGTCTGGTTATGCGCGCAGGCCTCAAGGCGTCGTTTACCCTAGGACCAGATTGGCGGCACGCGCCGCCCGCAAAGGGCTCAGAAGGCGGTATGACTGGGAGCCGAACGTCCTCCGGAGCGGTGCAATGGCGGAACTGCGAACCGAAATCCTGCGGACGCTCGACGAGGTCGAGGCGATCGAGGCGGCATGGCGGGCGCTGTGGCTGCGCTCGCACGGGTCGTATTTTCTCAGCTACGCGAGCTGCTTGGAGAGTTGGAAGACCATACACCATCCGCTCGGCCGCAGCTTGACCTGCGCCGTCCTGCGCGACGGCGACGCGGTCGTCGCGATTTGGCCGATGGTTTGCTCGCGCCGGCGCGGCTTGTGGAAGGTCGCGCAGACGATGGGGCCGGACGCAGCCGAAGGAAGCGACATTCTCGTCGCGCGCGATGCGCCGCCCGCGTTCGCCGTCGCCCTGTTCGAGGGCTTCATCAAGGCGGCGCGACCGGACATCCTGGACCTCGCCTACGTGACGGCCGACAGCCCGCTCGATGCCGCGGTAGGCGCGTCGCGCGCCTACGTCAGGGTGGCGCAGGTCGACGAGATGCCTTGCGCCATGCTGGAGGGCGAGCGGGACTGGGCCTCTTTCGAGCGGTCACTCAGCAACGGCTATCAGCGGATCACGCAGAAGCAGGCGCGCCGCCTTGAGGCGAAGGGGCGCGTCGAGTACCAGGTGATCGAGGGCGAAGCCGATGCCAGCATCGATTGGCTGCTGGATACCAAGCAGCACTGGGGCGAGAAGGTCCACAAGCAGGGCCCTTGGCTGACCTCGCCGCACTATCGCGCCTACCTCAAACGCTTCGCGGCCTCGTCGGGCTTGATCGTGACGTTCGTCATCAAACTGGATGGGGTACCCGCGGCCGTCAAAGTGGTCTTTGTCGGCCCGACGCTATGCGCCCCGATCATCGCCGCCTATGACGACAGTCTCAGCTACTTCTCGCCCGGGAAGATCCTGGATGGGTTCTATATCCGCCACGTGTTCGAGCATTACGCCGACCCGGACGGGCGACCGCTCAACATCGAGTTTGGGGTTGGCTCCGAGCTGAACAAGCATCACTGGAGCCGCGGTCACCGCGTCGAGGCCAAGACTTACAAGGTCGCGGCCTCAAGGTGGGGTGCGCTGCCCTACCGGCTCCGCGTCGCGCTTGACAAGGTGAGGTCTCACAGAGGCTCCGCTCCAGTCGGCGAACCCTCGCTGTCCTGACGACCCGGTCTGGTGGCGCTCCTCCGCCGGTCCCCCGCTGACGCTCACGAGCCCACTGCCACGTGGGCACCAAACCATCCGGCCTGCCTCGGTCCGCGGCTCTCAGAGCTGAGAGATGCGGTCGAGCAGGTCGGTTACGACGGCGAGCCGTTCCGCTCCCATAGTGTCGGGATAGTCGCCGATGAGCCGGTCGTCGCTCCAGTGCAGAGCGTCGCCGGCAAACTTCGCCTCGCGGAGGCGCTTCGCGTCGGGCGCGGCGAAGGCCAGCGCCACCGCTTTCGGTCCGAAGACGACGCTCGAAGCACCGGCCACGATGCTGAGTGCCCGCAAGCGGCCGAGCGCCAGGAGGTTCTCGACAGGCTCAGGCAGCGGCCCGAACCGATCTTCGAGCTCCTCGGCGAAGGCGTCGGTCGTCTCCGCACTCTCCATATGCGCGAACCGCAGGTAGAGATCGATACGCACGGCCTGTTCCGGGACGTAGTCGGTGGGGATCAGGCAGCTGACGCCGAGCTGGAGGGTAGGGGGCCGCCGATCCTGCGCCGCCTCGCCTTTGGCGACCGCCACCGCCTGGCCGAGGAGATGGCGGTAGAGGCTGGCGCCGATCAGGCGCATGTGGCCGGCTTGGTCTTCGCCGACGAGGTCGCCGCCGCCGCGCAGGTCGAAGTCGCGGGCGCTGATTGCGAAGCCGGCGCCGAGCCGGTCGAAGGCCTCCAGCGTCGCCAGCCGTTCGACGGTCGCTTCGGCGGGCTCGTCCGACGGGTCGGTGAGGAGATAGACCGTGCCCTGCACGCGACCGCGACCGACGCGCCCGCGCAACTGGTGGAGTTGCGCGAGGCCGAACCGGTCCGCACGCCACACCAGCATCGTGTTGGCGCGCGGCACGTCGAGCCCGCTTTCGACCATGTTGGTGGCGAGCAGCACGTCGCGTTGGCCGTTGCCGAAGGCCACCATGACCTCGTCGATCGTGTCCGGGTCGAGTTGACCGTGCGCCACGCCGACGTCGAGTTCCGGCACGATCTCGGCCAGGCGGCCTAGCATCGGGCCGATGTCCTCGATCCGCGGCACGACGATGAAGCTCTGGCCGCCACGCCGTTTCTCGCGCAGCAGGGCGGTGCGCATCGCGGCCGCGTCGAACGGCGCCAGGAAGGTGCGGATCGGTCGCCGCCGCGCCGGTGGGGTCGCCAAAACGCTCACGTCCTGCACGCCGACGAGCGCGCCCTGCAGCGTCCGCGGGATGGGCGTCGCCGTGAGGGCGAGCAGATGCGGCGCCTTTTCGCGCAGCGTTTCTTTGGCTTTGGCGCCGAAGCGGTGCTCCTCGTCGACGATGACCAAGCCGAGGTCGTCAAAAATGACGTCCTTGCCAAACACCGCCTGGGTGCCGATGACGACGCTCGCGTGGCCCTCGGCCAGCTCCTGCTTCGCTGCTTTGGCCTCGCTGGCAGACACGATGCGCGAGAGATGCACGATCTCGATCCCCGTCCCGGCGAAGCGTCGACGGAAGGTCTCGACATGCTGGCGCACGAGCACCGTCGTCGGTGCCACGAGGGCGACCTGCTTGCCGCAGAGCGCCACCGCGGCCGCCGCGCGCAACGCGATCTCCGTCTTGCCGAAGCCGACGTCGCCGCAGACGAGGCGGTTCATCGGTGTACCGGAGGCAAGGTCGGCGAGCACCGCCGCGATGGCGGCGGCCTGGTCGACCGTTTCGGGAAAGGCGAAACGCGCCGCGAAGCGGGCATAGGCCGCGCGATCGGGGACGATCCTTTCTGCCCTCGCTTCCGCGCGCGCCTTTGCGAGGGCCACCAGCGCCTTGGCCGATTCCTGCACGTAATCCTCGACCTTCGCGCGGCGTTTGGCCCAACCTTCGGTGTGCAGGCGGTCGAGCGTGACGGCATCCGGTTCGGAACCGTAGCGCCAGATACGGTCGAACTCGTCGACTGGCACGAGCAGGGTCGCGTCCGAGTGGTAGAGCAGACGAATGGCGTCGCTCGCCTGGTCGCCGGCGTCGATCCGTTCAAGGCCCTGGAGAATGCCGAAGCCGTGGTCCTCGTGGACGACGACGTCGCCAACCTGCATGTCGAGGTCGTGGAAGACCGTCGCGATGGTGGAGGTCGGAGCGGCGGAGCGCGCGCCGAAAAGGTCGCTCACCGTGAGACATGCGATCTTGAGGCGATCGTCGATAAACCCGCCATCGAGATCGGCGATGAGCGCGTGAAGGGTGCCGGGCTCGGCCTGGACAATCGCAGACCACGGCACCTCGGCCGCGGTTTCCTCCTTCAAGCGAAGAGCGCGGGCGAGTTGTCGTTGTTCGTGCGGGAGGCCGGCCACCACCACGCGGTGACCCTTCTCCCGTTGGTCGCGCAGGAACTCGCGGGCCGCCTGCGCCGGCCGCGCGCGAATGGCAAAGGAGGGCGTCGGCACCGCGTCGTTGTCTTCGATCGCGACCTTCCGGCGCTGTCCGAACGCGCCATCTAGCTCGGCCTGGGTCAGGTAGAGCCGCTCGGGCGGCAGGGCCGCACCTCCCTCGACTCCACCGTACGACCGCCTGCTGTCATAGGCTTCATGCACCAGGGATAGCACCTGGCGACAGCGTTCGCGCGCGCTGTCCTCCGCTGCCAGCCGTGCCTTCGGTAGGAGGTCGAACACGGTCCGTAGATCCGAGTAGAGTTCCGGCAGCCGGTGCTCCATGTCCGACGGTCGCTCGGCATCCGCCGCCGCTGTCACCGCCTCGGAAGCCGGCACGAGGATCAGGCTGTCGACCGACGAGGACGACCGTTGCGACACGGGATCGTAGAGGCGAATACCCACGACGCGGTCGGCCTCGTCCAGGGCGAGGCGCGCCGGAGCGGCGGCGTCGGCGGGAAAGACGTCGATCACCTGACCGAGAAACGCGATCTCGCCCGGCTCTTCGATGCGGTCGTCGCGTGCGTAGCCGGTGCGGGCGGCGAACACTTCGAGTGCCGCGCGGTCGAGAATCGTCCCCACCGCGACCACGAATTGGTCGGCCGCTGCGGCGCCGGGCGGCAGGCGCTGCACCAAGGCTTCCGACGAGGTCACGAGCACGCGCGCGCCATCCTGTCGCGCCAGCGCTGCCATCGCGGCCATGCGGCGGCCCATGCAATTGGGCGAGGGCGCGGCCCGGTCATAGGGCAGGCAGTCCCAGGGCGGCAGGACCACGCATGCCACGTCCGGGAGGAAGCCGTGCAGGGCGCGGCCGATGTCCTCGGCGCGCCGTTCGCTTGCGGCGACATAGATCAGCCCGTCCTTCTTGGCTGCGGCACAGAGGTCGACGAGCCGCGCCGCGATGGCCGCGCTCCTCGGCCGTGGGGCCGATTGCTCAGCCTCGGTTGAGGGCAGCGGACCGCCGACGAGAGAGGGATCCGCGATGTCCGACGCAGCGCGCGCCTGCTTGGTCATGGTTACGCAACCCGTTCTCGACGTCGACGCCGGCAATTCTTAGAGCGGGTGGACAATAGGGACGGCGGCGTTCCGTTGCGCGCCGCACCCGATTTATCTCCACGGCGGCGCAGGGGCTCCGGCTCTGCCTCGGCGAACCGAGCTGGCTGATGGCCGTGCCGCTAACCCGCTGCCTTGAGGTCTGTGAAGGCCGGCTCGTCGACGGCGAGGACGCAGCGCACCTCCCGTCCGGCGCTCAAAGCGACGACGGGGGGCCGCTGCGCTCGGCAGATCGGACGCACGAAGCGGCAGCGCGGCGCGAACGAACAGGCGGCGGGAGGTGCCTCGAGGGCCGGCGGGGCGCCCGGAATAGCATCCAGCCGTTCGCCCTTGGTGACGCCATGCAGGTTCGCCGCGAGAAGTCCCTTCGTGTAGGGATGCCTGGCGTCGCGCATCAGCTCGCGCACGGAGCCCGTCTCCACGAACTCGCCCGCATACATGACGGCGAGCTTGTCGGCGATCTCCACCGCGACGCCGATGTCGTGCGTGACGAAGATGGCGGCCATGTTGAGCTCGCGCTGGAGTTCGCGCAGCAGCAGCAGGACTTCGATCTGCACCGTCGCGTCGAGCGCGGTCGTCGGCTCGTCGGCGAGCAGCACCTTCGGTCGGCAGGCGAGCGCGAGCGCGATCATGGCGCGCTGCCTCATCCCGCCCGACAATTCGTGCGGGAACGCCTTGAGTCGCCGCGCCGCCGAGGGGATGCGAACCCGCTCCAGCAGGGCGAGCGCGCGGGCGCGCGCCTCGGTGCGGCCGATCGGCTGGTGCCGCCGGATCGCCTCGGCGATCTGGTCGCCGATGCGGTAGACGGGGTCCAGGGCCAAGGCCGGATCCTGAAAGATCATGGAGACCGTGCCGCCCCGGTAGTCGGCCAGGTCGCGGCCCGCCAACGCTAGCACGTCGCGGCCATCCACCGTGACGCGGCCCTCGACCCGCGTGCGCGCTTCCGGGTTGATCCGCAGCAGCGTCTTGAGCGTGACGCTCTTGCCCGAGCCGGACTCGCCGAGGATGCCGAGAACTTCGCCGGCCCGCAGCGAGAGGCTGACGCCGTTCACCGCATGCACGGTCCGCGTGCCATGGAAGGTGACCCTCAGCCCCTCGACCTCGACGAGAGGCGCTGCCAACGCTGTCATGCGGCATTCCTCGTCGCGCGGGAATGACCGGAGTTTGGAATGGCCATGTGGCAGGCGGCGAGATGGCCGCGCTCGGGCGTGGCATGGAGGCCCGGCGCCTGCGCCGAGCAGACTGGCTCCACGAAGGGGCAGCGCGTGTGGAACCGGCAGCCGGGCGGCGGCGCAATGGGGTTCGGCGGGTCGCCCGTCAGCGGCGCCACCTGCGTCCGCCGGTCGGGGTCCATCGACGGCATCGAGGCGAGCAGGGCCTGCGTGTAGGGGTGGCGCGGCGCCGCGTAGATGGAGGCGACCGGGCCGATCTCCACCACCTCGCCGAGATACATGATGAGGACGCGGTCGCTCATGTAGCGGACCACGTTGAGGTCGTGCGAAATGAAGAGGTAGGTGAGTCCGAACTCCTCCTTCAGGTCCTGCAGCAGGTTGAGCACCTGGGCTTCCACGGATTTGTCGAGCGCGGAAACGGCTTCGTCGAGGATGACGATCTTGGGGGAAAAGGCGAGCGCGCGGGCGATGTTGACGCGCTGGCGCTGGCCTCCCGAGAGCTCGTGCGGGTAGCGCCCGGCAAAGCGCACGGGGTCGAGACCCACTTTGCCCATCAGGTCGCGCGCGAGCAGCCGCGCGTCCCGATCCTTCATGCCATGCACCTTGGGCCCGAAGGTGATCGCCTCCTCGACGATCATGCGCGGGTTGAGGGAGGCATAGGAATCCTGGAACACCATCTGCACGCCGCGCCGCAGCTCGCCGAAGGTGAGCGTCTCGCCGATGGTCTTGTTGTCGTAGATGATCTTGCCGCCGTCCGGCTCGATCAGGCCGATCAGCAGGCGTGCCGTGGTGGACTTGCCGCAGCCCGATTCGCCGACGACGCCGAGCGTCTCGCCCTTGCGCAGGTCGAAGGAGATGCCGTCGACCGCACGCACGACGGCGCCGACGCGGCCGAACGGCCCCGAGCGGATGGGGAAGTGCTTGACCATGCCGGTAACGTCGAGCAGCCCCGTCACAGCCGCAGGTCCATCGCCGTGCGCAGTCCGTCGCTCGCCATGTTGAAGGCGACCGACGTGACGAAGATCATCGCGCCGGGCAACGCGGAGACGAGCGGCTGCGTGTAGATCGCGCTGCGCAGCGTGTTGAGCATGAGCCCCCATTCCGGATCGGGCGGCTTGACGCCGAGCCCGAGGAACGACAGGCCGGAGGCGAAGATCATGGAGACCGAAATGAGGCTCGCCGAATAGACGAAGATGGGGCCGAGCACGTTGCCCATCACGTGCTTGCGCACGATCGTGACGTCGTTCGCCCCCGACGCGCGCGCGGCTTCGACGTAATCGACCTTACGCACCGCGGTCGTCACGCTCTCCGAGATTCGCGCGATCGGGGGAATGAAGACGAGGGCGAGCGACAGCAGGCTGTTCTCGACGCCGGCGCCGAGCGCGCCCGACAGGGCGATGGCGAGCAGCACGGAGGGAAAGGCGAAGAACATGTCGATCGTCCGCATGACGATCGTGTTGAACCCGCCGCCGACGTAGCCGGCCGCGATGCCGATGATGGAGCCCACCGCGAAGGCGATGAAGACGGGCGTCACGCCGATGAAGAGCGACAGGCGGCCGCCGTAGATCAGGCGCGAGAGCATGTCGCGGCCGAGTTCGTCGGTGCCGAGCGGGTAGCCCGGCGTGCCCACCGGCTTGAGACGGCGGATAATGGAGGAGACGTAGGGGTCGCGCGGCGCGATGTAGGGGGCGAAGATCGCGAGAAGGACGATGAGGAGGATCACGACGCTTGCGGCCACCGCGACCTTGTCGCGGCCGAAACGGCGCAGCACGCCGCTCCAATAGCCCTCCGATCGCGGCAGGAAGGGAATGGCGACGTCGGTGATCGCGGACATTCTGGTTCAGGCCCTCTGCACGCGCGGGTCCAGGAGAGCCTGGACCACGTCGACGAGCAGGTTGAGCACGACGAAGAAGAGGGCAAGCACGAGGATCGTGCCCTGCAGCAGCGGCAGGTCGCGCTGGAAGATCGCGTTGCCGAGCAGCAGCCCGGTGCCGGGCCAGGCGAACACCGTCTCGATGAGGATCGAGCCGCCGAGCAGATAGCCGAGTTGCAGCCCCATCACGGCAAGGGCGGTCGGCGCGGCGTTCTTGAGAACGTGGCGGAACACCCCGCCGTCCATCAGGCCCTTCGCGCGCAGCGCCACGACGAAGTCCTGGCTGAGGATGTCGGCGACCAGCGCCCGGATCGTGCGCGAGATGATGCCCATGGGGATGACGGACATGGTGACCGCCGGCAGGATCATGAAGCGGACGTGTTCCCAGTCCCAGGCCACGCCGGACGCGTCGCCGGGACCCGCACCCACGGCCGGCAACCAGCCGAGCTCGACGGAGAAGACGATGACGAGTACCATGCCGAGCCAGTAATGGGGAACCGACACGCCGCAGACCGTGATCAGCGAGGTGAGCCGATCGAGCCACGAGCCGCGGAAATAGCCGGCGACGAAGCCGAACAGGCAGCCGAGCACGAAGCCGATGATCGTGGCGAGCGCGGCGATCGTCACCGTGTTCTTTACGGCCTTGGACACCTCGTCGAGAACCGGGCGACCGCTGGCGATGGACGAGCCGAGGTCGCCCTGCAGCGCGCGGACGAGCCAGAGGCCGTATTGCACCGGCAGCGGCTTGTCGAACCCGTAGAGATGACGCATCTCCTCCTGCATCTGCTGGGAGGCGTCGGGCGGCAGGACGAGGCTCAGCGGATCGCCGGGTGCGATATGCACCAGCAGGAAGCAGAAGACGCTGACGCCGAACGCCACCGGTGCCACGTAGACGAGGCGCTTGAGAAGGTAGCTCAGCATCGCGCTGTCCTCGCGGTGAAAACCCGGTTCAGCACGGTGAGGCTTGCATCGATCTTGTCCGTGGGGTTGGAGCCTTCGAGGTCCGCTCGAACGGTCCTATCAAGATTCAGGCCGCCACCGCCTCAGATCGGCAGCGCGGGCCGCCGCCGGTGCGATTCCGTCGCTTCCTGGTAGGCGTACCCGATGCGAAGCGCGGTCGCCTCCTCGAAGCCGCGGCAGACGACCTGCAGCGAGGTCGGCAGGCCGCCGGACGTAAAGCCGTTCGGCAGCGCCAGCGCGCACATTTCCAGCAGGTTGCCGAAACGGGTGAAGCGAGCCGGCGTTTTGTCCTGGTCCACTTGGGCAAGAGGGATCGCGACGGTCTCGGTGGTCGGCGTCAGCAGCGCGTCCAGGCCCTCAAGCGCCTGGTGCATCTCCGCCTTCCACTTGCGGTGCCTGCGCCGCGTCTCGAGGTAGTCGTAGGCCGAGATCGACTTCCCGCTGAGCACCCGCTTGCGCACGTCCTCGTCCAGAGGCACGCCGCGATCATCGGCGAGGTGGCCGACGTTGAAATAGGCCTCGGCCTCGCTGATCTTGGCGGCTCCGAGGCACTCCGCGAAGGTGAACGGCAGTGCGACATCGATGATGGCGGCGCCAAGCCGCGCAAGCTGATCGAGGGCGCCGTCGTAGGCGGCGAGCACGTCCGCCGCTACGCCCTCGCGTTCTCCCGCCGGCATACGGCCCAGGCGCATCCCGCGCACGCCCCTCCGCAGTCCCGGCAAAGGGTCGTCCACCAAGACGCCGCGCGTGTTGACGTCGAGCGGGTCTGGGCCTTGCAGCACATGGTAGAGCAGGGCGGCATCCTCTGCCGAGCGGGCCATTGGGCCCGGGGTGTCGAGCGTGCCGCTCAGCGGCATGATTCCATAGGTGCTGATGCGCCCGACCGTGGTCTTGAGGCCGGTCAACCCGCAGAACGAGGCCGGCAGCCGCACCGAGCCTCCCGTGTCCGTGCCAATGGCCCATGGTGTCAGACAGGCGGCGACCGCGACGCCCGAGCCGCTGCTAGAGCCGCCCGGGATGCGCGGCGTCGCGAGGTCGTACGGGTTGAGCGGCGTTCCCATGCGCTGGTTGGTGCCCCAACCGCCGAGGGCGAACTCGACAGTGTGGGTCTTGCCGAGCACGATCATGCCCTGCGCCATCATCCTCGCGGCGAGCGTCGCCGTCACCGTCGAACGGCGGTTCTTCCAACAAGCCGACCCGCCGGTTGTCACCTGGCCTTCCAGTTCGACCAGGTCTTTGAGCGCGACCGGCATTCCGTGCAACGGGCCCACGCCGTGCCCGGATCGGATCGCCTTGTGCGCCGCTTCGGCGGCGAGCCGCGCGCTCGGCCCATGGACGGCGACGAAGGCGTGGAGTGTCGGCTCCAGCGTCGCGATGCGCGCCAGGAAGGCATCGACGACGTCGACCGCAGAAAGCCTGCGCGCGGCGATGGCCCCAGCAAGCTCCGAGGCCGACAGCAGGCAGAGGTCCGATGTCATGGCGGTGTCCGCTTCTACTGCATGCTGACGAGCGTCAGATCGAGGAACCAGGACTGCGGCGAGACAAACCCCTTGACCTTCGGGCTCATCGCACGGGGGTTGAGATCGTGCACGATGTAGAGCCACGGCGGATCGTCGACCAACCGCTCGTTGGCGGCGCGGTAGGCCTCGATGATGATTTGTGCGTCCGTCGATTCGGCGATGGTTTTCAAGGCCGCGTCGAACTTGTCGTCCTTCCACTGCTCGAAGTTGAAGCCGACCGGCGAAAAATTGGCCGAGGAGAAATATCGGGCCATGATTCCGGCGTCCGAAGACGGCGAGCTGATATTGAGCGCCATCGATCCGTGCAGCGAGGGGCTGTCTGGTACGGCGCGGGCGGCGGTGAGCAGAACCTGCCACTCCACAACATCGAAGTCGACGCTGACGCCGCAGGCCTGCTTCAGGTTCTCCTGCAGGAGCTCGTTCATCGGTAGCGGCAGCATCTGCCCCGACCCTGAGGTGGAGATCATGACCTTGAAACCGAGAGGCTTGGCGGGGCCGTACCCCGCTTCCGCAAGGAGCGCCTTACCCCTCGCGGGATCGAAGGAATAGTGGTTTGACGGTGCCCCAAAATTGGGGTCGTTCGCCTTCAACCATCCAACCGCCGGCTCGGCGGTGCCATTCAGGAGGGCGACGAGGCTCTCGCGGTCGACGCAATAGTTCAGGGCCTGACGGACGCGAACGTCCTTGAACGGACTGGCCGGCGCGCCGATGTTGTAGAACCATGGCCAGACGTGCGGGTAAGACCCGGTGGTGATGGTGAAGCCCGACATCTTCAAGGACTCGATGCCGTCGGTAGGCGGAACTTCGATCCAGTCGACTTGACCGGATCGCAGCGCGGCAAGGCGGGCGCTGGCTTCCGCGATGGGCATCAGCACCACGCGGTCGAGCTTCGCCATCCTGGCCTTGTCCCAATAGTCGTCCCATTTGGCGAGATCGGCGGATTGGTGCGGCGTCACCTTGGTGATCCGGAACGGTCCCGTCCCGGCGGCCGGCAGGAGCGCGACCTTTGCCCAATCCTTGCCCGCCTTCTCGAACGAGCCCGGCGAGGTGAACAGCAGGTAGACCGCCATGTAGGGGAAATAGGAGGCGGGCGTCTTGGTCGTGATCGCGACCGTCTCGTCGTCGATCTTCTTATAGCTTTGCATGAGTGGCACGCGCGCACCCGCCATGCCGGCGGCCTGAACCTCGAACTGCGGACTCGCCTTATTGAAGTAGCGGTCGAGGTTCCAGATTACCGCATCGGCGTTGAAGTCCGTGCCATCCTGGAACTTCACGCCGTGGCGAAGGTGGAACACCCACGTCTTCTTGTCGTCCGCCGCCTGTTCCCACCTTTCCGCGAGGCCCGGCCGTAGATCCGCAAGCCGATCGGTGCGCGTGAGGTCCCACAGGACCAATCCCTCGAAGATGGGATAGCCGAGAAAGCGCAACCCCTCGAAGCCGTTGTTCGGCATGCCGGTCGTCGTGGGGATGTCCGACGCGGTCATCGCGATGCGCAGCGTGCCCGCAGCCTCCGCCGGCGGGGCCAGCGTACAGACGGCTGCCAGTGCCGCGGCGAACCAAGCCGGTCTGAAGCGAGGTGTGCGGGCGGTCATGGCAGGTCCCGGGTGAGAGGCATGACGCTGCGTGATCTGCAACGCTGGCGGCCGAACTTTAGGCGGGGGCCGATCGATGTCAACAAGGCCAAGCTTGGCGGCCGCTGGAACGCCGCCTCCCTATGCCCGGCCTGCTTCCGGCCCCTCACATACGATTTGGCGAAACCAACCGCCCCGCCGTCGCATTGGTCGTTTTAACGAAGCCAAACAGGCTTGATCACCCAGAGGTGACGCCATGCCGACCGATCTCCCTCCCGACTACAAGCCGCAGCCAGTCCCGACGCCGAGCCCGGGGTCGCTGCCCGCGGGACCTGCGTCCGGTGACGACGCGATCAACCCCGTCGGTAATCCCAACGGCGGCGTCGGATCCTCCGGCCCAGTCGGCGATGTGGTAGACCCGCCTGGCTGGAACGAACCTCCCGTGACCCCCGGCAACAATCCGCTCGGGGTGCCGACCCCGGCCGGCACTCCGAGCTTCTAGAGCCTGTTTGCGCGTCAATTATCGCGCAGTTCCAGGCGCTTGTTGATGGCGAGAGCGCCGAGGGTGCAGACGGCGCCCGATAAAAGGTACCCGGCGACGGCGCCGAGGCCGAAGCGCTCGTAGCCGCCGAGGGCGACGAGCGGCGCGAAACCGGCGCCGATCAGCCAGGCCAGGTCGGAGGTCAGCGCCGACCCGGTGTAGCGGTTGCGGTTGGAGAAATTCGACGCCACAGCGCCCGCCGCTTGCCCAAACGAGAGGCCGAGCAACGTGAAGCCTACGAAGATGAAGGTCGTCTGTCCCGTCAGGCCGCCGCCGAGCAGTTTGGGCGTGAACAGGCTAAAGATGCCGATGGCCACCGCGCAGGCGCCGAGCAGGTTTCGACGCCCGAACCGGTCGGCGATGATGCCGGAGAGCATGATGGCAAAGGAGCCGATGATCGCTCCCGCGAGCTGCACGAGCAGGAAGGCGCCGGGCGTCCTGTCTCCGTAAAGCCCGACGTAGGACAGCGGAAAGATCGTCACGAGGTGGAACAGCGCGAAGCTGGCCAGCGGCACGAAGGCGCCGATCACGAGGTCGAAACCTTCCTCCCTGATCAGTTGACCGATCGCGATCGGCACGAGATCGCGCCGCTCCAGCAATTCGGCAAACTCTTCGGTGGCAACGAGCCGGAGCCGCGCGAACAGAGCCACGACATTGATCGTGAAGGCCACGAAGAAGGGGTAGCGCCAGCCCCACGAGAGGAAATCGTCCTGCGTGGAATTGAGCAGGAAGAAGGCGAACAGGCCGCTCGCCACGATGAAGCCGAACGGTGCGCCGAGTTGTGGCACCATCGCATACCAGCCCCGCTTGTTATGCGGAGCATTCAGCGCGAGGAGTGAGGCGAGGCCGTCCCAGGCGCCGCCTAGGGCGAGGCCCTGCCCGATGCGACAAGCCGCCAGAATGAAGATCGCGGTGGGTCCGATGTCGGTGTAGCCGGGCAGAAAGCTGATCGCGACGGTCGATACGCCGAGCAGGAAAAGCGCGATCGTCAGCTTGACACCGCGCCCATGGTGACGGTCCACCGCCATGAAAATGACCGATCCGATCGGCCGAGCGATGAAGGCCAAACCGAAAATCGCGAACGAATACAGAGTGCCAGTCAGGCTATCGACGAAGGGGAACACGTGCGCGGGAAAGACCAGGACGGACGCGATGCCGTAGACGAAAAAGTCGAATGCTTCCGACGTGCGTCCAATGACCACGCCTAGCGCGATCTCGCCTGGCGAGACGTGCTCCGGGTTGGAGGACACGAGCCGTGCGTCACGCTCTAACGCCGACGACGACGCTGCGGCCTTGCCTACGGTAACCATGCCAGCTTGATCCCTGCCCACGATCGATTGTGCACGTGGCCGGCGGCTCCAGCAGTGCCACCTTGCCTCGACCTTGCATATAGAGTTAGCGGGAGGGGTCAAATTGCTCAAGCCTGGACAAAACGCCCACTCCCACGGTGGTCCTCTGTCTCTTAAATATCTCGAGAGCCTTCCAACCTATGGCCGGACCCGCTTTGCGACTTCTCCGCTTCCTTGCCTTGCTGCCGCTGACTGCTCTTCTGGGCGGCTGCGACCTTGTGCTGATGAATCCGTCCGGGGATGTCGCCGTTCAGCAGCGCAACCTGATCATCGCATCGACAGCGCTGATGCTCCTCATCATCCTGCCGGTGATCGCGGCGACGGTGATTTTCGCGTGGCGTTATCGTGCGTCCAACACGTCGGCGACTTATACGCCTGATTGGCACCATTCGACCCAGCTCGAGGTGATGATCTGGACGGCACCGCTCCTCATCATCATCGCGCTCGGCGCACTGACGTGGATCAGCACACACGTGCTCGACCCATTCCGTGGCGTCTCGCGCATCAGCGCCACGAAGCCGCTCGTCGCCGGGACCAAGCCGCTCATCGTCGAGGTGGTGGCGCTCGATTGGAAGTGGCTGTTCTTCTATCCCGAGCAGGGGATCGCGACGGTCAATGAGCTTGCGGCACCGGTGGACAGGCCGATCGAGTTCAAGATCACGTCGGCGACCGTGATGAACACGTTTTTCGTCCCCGCCTTGGCTGGACAGATCTATGCGATGGCCGGCATGGAGACGAAACTCAACGCTGTCATAAACCACGAGGGCGTTTACGAAGGGTTGTCGGCCAATTATAGCGGCGCTGGCTTCTCGCACATGCACTTCAAGTTTCACGCCCTGGGCGACGACGGCTTCAAGGCATGGACGGCCAAGGTCAAACAAGGGGGCAAGCCGCTCGACCTCGACGGCTACCGCCAGCTCGAGAAACCAAGCGAGGAAGTTCCGGTCATTTACTATTCTTCCGTCAAACCAGACTTATATGACTCGATACTTAACCTGTGCACGGAACCCGGCAAGATGTGTATGAGCCAGATGATGGCGATCGATGCCGCGGGCGGGGCCAGGGAGGAAGCCGGCAAGGGCGCGAACAGCGAGGCCCGCGAAAGGCTGAAGTACGACGGGGCTCGCCTGAAAGAGGGTAACGAGGCGCCTGGCGCGACCTTCCCGGCCTCTGGCCGGCCTCCTAACACCAACGTTCAGCCGCAGGGCATGAACCCGACGTCGATCTCGCCCGTCGTCAACGAGCAGAAGACGCAGCCCGACCAGGGGCAGGGGCACGCGATGCCCGGACATGCCATGCCCGCACATGCCATGCCGGGACACGACACGCCCGGCATGGAACCAGTGCCGGGCATGAAACAGAGCCCGGCACCGGCTCAGATGAACGACCATTAAGCAACGCCAAAGCATTCCCGCGACAGATCAAGATCGAGTTGACCATGTTTTCCAATCTGGACCTTCAGAAGCTCGTCTTCGGACGTCTGACGCTCGAAGCCGTTCCGTATCACGAGCCGATTCTGCTCGTGACCTTCGCGATCGTTGGGATCGGCGGCGCGGCCCTCCTGGGTGCGCTGACCTATTATCGCGTGTGGGGTACCCTGTGGAGCGAGTGGTTCACCAGCATCGACCATAAGAAGATCGGCATCATGTACATGGTGCTGGCGCTCGTCATGATGGTGCGTGGCTTCTCCGACGCTCTCATGATGCGGGCGCAGCAGGCGATGGCCTTCGGCGACAATCAAGGCTACCTGCCGCCGCATCATTACGACCAGGTGTTCACCGCGCACGGTGTCATCATGATCTTCTTCATGGCCATGCCGTTCGTCACCGGCCTCATGAACTTCGTGGTGCCGTTGCAGATCGGCGCGCGCGACGTCGCCTTCCCGTTCCTCAACAACTTTTCGTTCTGGATGACGGTGAGCGGCGCGATCACCATCATGATGTCGTTGTTCCTCGGCGAGTTCGCGCGCACCGGCTGGCTGGCCCAAGCGCCGCTCTCCGAGCCCGCCTTCAGCCCGGGTGTCGGTGTCGACTATTACATCTGGGCGCTGCAGATCGCCGGCATCGGTACGCTGCTGTCGGGCGTCAACCTGATCGCCACGATCGTCAAGATGCGCGCTCCGGGCATGAGCCTGATGAAGATGCCGATCTTCACCTGGACCGCACTCTGCACCAACGTGCTGATCGTCGCCGCTTTCCCGATCCTGACCGCCGTCCTCGGGCTCCTGTCGCTTGACCGCTACATCGGCACGAACTTCTTTTCGAACGATCTCGGCGGCAACCCGATGATGTACACCAACCTCATTTGGATCTGGGGCCATCCGGAGGTCTACATTCTCGTGCTTCCGGTGTTCGGCGTCTTCTCGGAGGTCACCTCGACCTTCTGCGGCAAGCGCCTGTTCGGCTACGCCTCCATGGTCTACGCGTCCATCGTCATCACCATCCTGGCCTACCTCGTGTGGCTCCACCACTTCTTCACGATGGGGTCTGGGGCAAGCGTCAATTCGTTCTTCGGCATCACGACGATGATCATCTCGATCCCGACGGGTGCCAAGATCTTCAATTGGCTGTTCACGATGTACCGCGGTCGCGTTCGGTTCGAGTTGCCGATGATGTGGACCGTCGCGTTCATGATTACCTTCGTGATCGGTGGGATGACGGGCGTCCTGCTGGCCGTGCCGCCGGCCGACTTCATGCTGCACAACTCGCTGTTCCTGGTGGCGCATTTCCACAACGTCATCATCGGCGGCACGTTCTTCGGCGTGATGGCGGGCATCGCCTATTGGTGGCCGAAGGCGTTCGGCTTTAAGCTGGACGTGTGGTGGGGCAAGGCGACGTTCTGGTTCTGGGTCGTCGGCTTCTACTTCGCATTCATGCCGCTGTACGTGCTCGGCCTGATGGGAGCGACGCGCCGCTCCAGCCACTTCGACGATCCCGCCATGCAGATCTGGTTCGTCATCGCGGCTTTCGGGGCCGTGCTGATCCTCCTGGGTATCGCCTCGTTCTTCATGCAGATCTACGTCAGCATCCGCGACCGCGAGCGTCTGGCCGACCTAACGGGTGACCCGTGGGACGGGCGTACGCTGGAATGGTCGACCTCCTCGCCGCCGCCGGTCTACAACTTCGCCTTCACCCCGATGGCACACGACCTCGACGCCTGGACCGACATGAAGAAGCGCGGTTACGCTCGCCCGCTGACCGGTTACAAGCCGATCCACATGCCGAGGAACACGGCCGCCGGCATCATCATCGCCGGGCTCTGCACGGCCTTCTCCTTCGCCATGATCTGGTACATCTGGTGGTTGGCGGCGCTCAGCTTCATAGCCATTCTCGCGGTCGCGATCGGTCACACGTTCAACTACGACCGCGACTTCACCATCCCGGCCGATGAGGTGACGCGCACGGAGGACCAGCGCAGTCGGGCGCTGGCCCAGGTTGTCATGGAGCCTGCGGAATGAGCAGCGCTCCGGACGCGGCGAGCGGAGAAGAGCTTCACTTCTACGTCGCTGACGAGCATGGCCACGCCGAGGGCGGGACCATGCTCGGCTTCTGGATCTACCTGATGAGCGATTGCCTCATCTTCGCGGTCCTGTTCGCCGTCTACGCCGTGCTCGGTCGCAACTTCGCGGCCGGCCCGGGGCCTGCCGCTCTGTTCGACCTGCCGGTCGTCGCCGTCAACACGTCGATGCTGCTCCTGTCGTCGATCACCTATGGCTTCGCCATGCTCTCCATGGAGAAGGGAGGCAGGACGGGGGTGCTCGTCTGGCTCGGTGTCACCGGCCTGTTCGGTGCCGCCTTCGTCGGGTTGGAGGTCAACGAGTTTGCTCATCTCATCAGCGAGGGCGCGGGACCCTCGCGCAGCGCTTTCCTTTCCGCCTTCTTCACATTGGTGGGCACGCACGGCCTTCACGTCACCGTCGGCTTGATCTGGCTGGTGACTCTGATGGTCCAGGTCGGCTTGCGGGGCCTCGGCCCGGAGAACCAGCGCCGCCTGATGTGCCTCAGCATGTTCTGGCATTTTCTCGACGTCATCTGGATCGGCGTCTTCTCGTTCGTCTACCTCGTGAGTGTCTTGCCATGAGCGCCAATCCGGACGTTCACGTCGAAGTGCTGCACGATCATCACGAGGCCGGGCACGGGTCTTTCAGAAGCTACATGACCGGGTTCGTCTTAGCGGTCGTGCTCACGGCCGTTCCCTTCTGGCTGGTAATGGGTCATGTCATCCCCAGTTCGCGGGTCTTGGCCCTTGTGGTGATGGGTTTCGCGGCCGTGCAGGTCGTGGTGCACATGGTCTACTTTCTGCACATGAACACCCGCTCCGAGGGGGGATGGTCCATGCTGGCGCTGATCTTCACGATGGTCGTCGTGGTGATCACGCTTTCGGGTTCCGTTTGGGTCATGGATCACCTCAACGCCAACATGATGCCGATGGCACCGGAAGGGCCGCACATGTCGCCGGAAGGCATGCGCAACATGCCGTGACGAGCGGGCGAGAGGTACGCCCGCAGGCGACCGGCGGGATCGGGACGGAGCCCGAAATCAAACGACGCTCGTGGGTGACCCTTGCAGCGCTCGGCGTCGCGGCGCTGGTTGTGTTCGCCGCCCTCGTCGCGCTCGGTACCTGGCAGGTCTATCGTCTGTCGTGGAAGCTCGATCTCATCGCCCGCGTTGACGCGCGTGTTGCCGCTCCGGCCACGCCGCCGCCTCCGCCCGTCGATTGGGCGACGGTGACGGCCGATACCGATGCCTATCGCCATATCCTCGCTCGTGGCACATTCCTGAATGACCGCGAGACCGATGTGCAGGCCGTAACGGAGCGGGGCGCTGGTTTTTGGGTGATGACCCCGTTGCGCACCGATACCGGTTTCACCGTTCTGGTAAACCGTGGTTTCGTGCCGGAAGACCGTCGGGAGCCGGCGTCGCGGCCGCTGGGTCAGGTCGGCGGCGAGACGTCGGTGACTGGCCTGTTGCGCGTCACCGAGCCCGGCGGCGCCTTCCTTCGACACAACGATCCGGCCCACGATCGCTGGTATTCCCGCGACATCGCTGCCATTGCTGCCGCCCGCGGTCTTGGTAGCGTAGCACCCTATTTCATCGATGCCGATCCCACTCCCAATCCGGGCGGCTATCCCGTGGGAGGCCTGACCGTGGTGGCGTTCCCCAACAATCACCTGGTCTACGCGATCACCTGGTACGCCATGGCCGCGATGCTGGCCGGTGCGGTTGTCTGGGTGGCGCGCGACGAGCGCGCCTCGCGTCGGCGCCGGCCATGACGCCGCAGTCGTCGGCCTCGACACTGACCATGCGCGGCGCCAATGCCGCCCTAGCCGAGCGCGCGCCGGCGCGCCACGAGGATGCGGCAGGGCGCAAGAACCTGCTGCTGCTGATCCAGCTTCGCTGGCTCGCCGTCGGCGGTCAGGTCGCCACCATGGTCATCGTGCGCTTTGGGCTCGGCGTGGCGCTGCCGTTCGGGCCGATGCTGGCCGTGCTGGCCTTCCTTGTCATTCTCAACGTCGTCAGTCTGGCGCGACTGAGACGCCCGACAGTCGTCGCTAACGGAGAGTTGTTTGCGGCGCTCATGATCGACATGGGCGCCCTGACCCTGCAGTTCTATCTCACGGGCGGCGCTACCAACCCTTTCACGTTCCTCTATCTGCTGCAGGTCACGCTCGGTGCGGTCCTGCTCGACGTCTGGTCGATCACCATCATGGTGGCCTTGACGAGCCTGTGCTTGGCCGGCCTGACGAGGGTCTACCGACCTCTCTACCTCAGCGGCCTGCCTTGGGAGAACCTGTTCGACCTCTACATCCCAGGCATGCTGGTCTGCTTCGGCCTCGATGCCGTTCTGCTGGTCGTCTTCGTCACGCGCATCAACAGCAACCTGCGTGAGCGCGACGCGCGTCTGGCGGCTTTGCGCCAGCAGGCCGCAGAGGAAGACCACATCGTTCGCCTTGGGCTCCTCGCCTCGGGAGCCGCGCACGAACTCGGCACTCCGCTGGCGACCCTGTCGGTCATCCTGGGGGACTGGCGGCACATGCCCGCGCTCGCCGCCGACCCAGAGCTGATGAGCGAGGTCGACGCGATGGAGGTGGAGGTGCAGCGCTGCAAGACGATCCTCACCGGGATCCTCGTCTCCGCCGGGGAGGCGAGGGGCGAGTCGGCGACGCTCACGACCCTTCACACCTTCCTGGACGATCTGGTGGAGGACTGGCGCGTCGCCCGGGCGGCAACGACGCTTGCCTACGACAATACCGTCGAGCACGACCTGCCCATCGTCTCTGACACCGCGCTGAAGCAGGTCGTCTTCAACCTTCTCGATAATGCCTATGAGGCCTCGCCGGGTTTCCTTCGGATCGGCGCCTCGCGTGACGACGACACGCTGGTCCTCGTCGTCAGCGACAACGGCCCCGGGTTTTCACCGGAGATCCTCGACCACGTCGGCAAGCCGTATGTGTCGAGCAAAGGGCGGCCGGGCGGCGGGCTCGGTCTGTTTCTCGTCTTCAACGTCGTCCGCAAGCTCGGGGGTCGCGCGACGGCGGAGAACCAGCCCGAAGGGGGTGCCCTGGTGACGCTGGCGCTGCCCCTTGTGGCACTGACGCTCGATCCGGAGCCGCTCCTGTGAGCGACCAACGTCTCCTCGTCATCGTCGACGACGATGACGCTTTCGCTCGAACGCTGAAGCGTTCCTTCGAGCGGCGCGGCTATGACGTCGTCGTGGCGGCGAACCTCGATGAGTTGCAGGCGCTCCTGCGGGGTCCCACCCCGAACTACGCCGTCGTTGACCTCAAGCTCAAAGGCGTCTCGGGACTCGCCTGCCTGCAGGTGCTGCACGCCCACGATCCCGCCATGCTGATCGTCGTCCTTACCGGCTTCGCCAGCATCGCCACAGCGGTCGAGGCCATCAAGCTTGGTGCCTGCCACTATCTCGCCAAGCCCTCCAACACGGACGACATCGAGGCTGCCTTCGGCAAGGCCGCCGGCAACGCCCAGGTGTCCATGAGCGAGCGGACGACGTCCATCAAGACGCTCGAATGGGAGCGCATCCACGAGACGCTCGTCGAGACGGACTTCAACATCTCCGAGACGGCGCGCCGACTGGGCATGCACCGCCGCACGCTCGCCCGCAAGCTGGAGAAGCGTCAGGTCACATAGGTGCATCGTCGGCCGCGTCCTTTGCGACGGGAACCGCACCTCGCGCGCTGCCGTTGCCTTACTGACACTCCATGCAGCCATGCAAGGCCCTCACGATGATCCGCTCCTACGAGCTTCCCCCCGCCAGGGTGATGAAGCCGCTCATTCACTCGCTGCTGTTGCCTTTTCCGGTCGTGTGCTTCTTCGGCGCGTTGGCGACAGACTTGGCCTACTGGGCCAGCAGGTCCGTACTTTGGGAGACGTTTTCCGTCTGGCTGCTCACCGCCGGCCTCGTCATGGCCGGCCTCACGGTTCTAGCCGGCCTCATCGACCTCGCGCGCGGCATGAGACTGCGGGGGGCGGCGCTGCGGATGCTGTCGGCAGTCGCTGTCCTCGTGCTTTCGCTGATTAATGTGTTTGTCCATAGCCGCGACGGTTACACCGCTGTCGTACCCACGGGCCTCGCCCTGTCCGCATTGGTGGTCCTCATTCTGTTGGTGACCGGTTGGAGCCGCTGGTCACTCGTTCCCCGCGAGCGCTTGGAGATGACGCCTTGAAGCCTTTTTGCACGATCGCATCGCGCGGCACGTTAGTTTGTGCTGCCCTGTCCACTTTGGTCCTCGCAGGCTGCAACGAGGCCGGGGACCCTCGGACGCAAATCGGCGCCAACCCCGTGCTGCCCGACCCGCAGCAATACCTGTTGCCGCCCATGCACGTCGCCGAGGCGGTGAAATGGGGCAAAGACGAGACGCCGAGCGTGCCACAGGGGCTGCAGGTCCGCGCGTTGGCAAAAGGATTGGCACACCCCCGGTCCGTCTACGGTCTTCCGAATGGCGACGTGCTGGTGGTCGAGTCGAGTGGTCCCAAGGCACCGATCAATCGACCCAAGGACCTGATCATGGGTTGGGTGCAGTCCTTCGCCGGCAGCAAGGCGAAGGGCGCCAATCGTATCACCCTGTTGCGAGACGTCGGGCCGGACGGGATCGCGAAAACCCGTACCGTTTTCCTCGACAACCTCAACTCGCCGTTCGGCGTCGCGCTTGTCGGCCACGACCTCTATGTCGCCAGCACCGACGCGATCCTGCGTTTTCCCTACCGGGACGGCGACACCACGGTCAGTGCACCCGGCGTCAAGCTGACCGACTTGCCGGGCGGTCCCATCAACCACCATTGGACCAAGAGCCTGGTCGCGAGCCCCGACGGATCCAAGCTCTATGTAGGGGTCGGCTCGAACAGCAATATCGCCGAGAACGGAATCCAAGCCGAACTCGAGCGCGCGGCGATCTGGGAGGTCGACCGGGCGTCCGGCGCGCACCGTATCTTCGCGAGCGGCGTCCGCAACCCGACCGGCCTGCAGTGGGAGCCGCAATCGGGCAAGCTTTGGGCGATCGCCAACGAGCGCGACGAACTCGGGCCCGATCTCGTGCCGGACTACCTTACATCCGTGCAGGACGGCGGCTTCTACGGTTGGCCCTACAGCTATTACGGCCAGCACCTCGACCCGCGCGTCGAGCCGCAGCGGCCGGATCTGGTCGCCCGCGCGATCCAGCCTGACTATGCCTTGAGTTCCCATGTGGCTCCCCTCGGCCTCGTGTTCTCGACGGGCGCCGCGCTGCCGGCCGCCTATCGCGGCGGCGCCTTCGTGGGCGAACACGGCAGTTGGGACCGCAACCCGCTCAACGGGTACAAGGTCGTCTACGTCCCCTTCAGCAACGGCCGCCCGAGCGGTCCTGCCCAGGATGTCGTGACCGCGTTCCTCGACTCCAAAGAGCATGCGCGGGGCCGCCCGGTGGG
The DNA here is from genome assembly GCA_965249685.1 of Beijerinckiaceae bacterium. Lineage (GTDB taxonomy): Bacteria > Pseudomonadota > Alphaproteobacteria > Rhizobiales > Beijerinckiaceae > RH-AL1. The sequence goes on from CBDFMN010000003.1 coordinate 273,168, forward strand.
CTTGGCGATGGATGCGGCGGGTGGCTTGCTGATCGCGGACGACCTTGGCGACACCGTCTGGCGAGTGACTCCAGGTGGCGAGCAGCAGGCAAACTTGGCCCGGTAAGGTCCTGTCCGAAACGCAGAGACCATCGGCGCTCCCATCAAGCATTCCCGTCGGGAAACACTGTTCCGATCTCACGCGATCGGTTGCAACACCTACCATTTAGGACAACAACGATGAAAATAGTCTCGGCCGCCATCTTGACCCTCGCTGCGATGATCGTCCCCCTCGCTTCTGCGGAAGCTCGGACCCATCGCACCAAGCATCGGGCCCACCACCACTACGCTAGGTCGTACGATCGCGATCCCTACGAGGGCCGCGGCTATTACGGCGGCTACAGGGGACCCGTCGATCCCTACGGCGTCCCGGGCTACAGACGTTATGGCCGGGTGCCGGTTGGCACCTACGGGGAGCCCGTACCTTTCAGGACCGTCCAGCCGACCGATGTGGGCATCGGCGTCTTGGCGCCGAACGGATATCGGGGCCCGGGCACGGCGACGGGTGGACCGTCCGGCGGCCTTGGGACAGGTGGCGGCCGCTGAGGCGCCACGTTCCTGGAAAATAGGCTGGAAGAAAGGGGAGCCGGCACTGACGCGGTGGCGGCCTCCCCCAAAGATTCATGGGTCCAGATCGAACGTCGCAGGTCAGGGCCGGCCGATCGCCAGCCCGTTCTCGCAGGAGCGTCACCGGGTCGAAGGTACGTCCTCAGCTCCCCTAATAGGAGTGCGTTAAGAAAGCTTCTGCATCCTCGTTAAACGTGGACGTTTGGCGACGCAGGGGCATTCATGCTTTTCACCCGAGAGATGACGCAGCCCGGTACCCTGATGTTCACCGACGACAAGGCGCAACATGTCGTGATGACCTTCGACCACTATCGCGACGCGATCATCGCGGCCATCGAGCAACTGACGCCCGAACAGCTCCGGTCGGCGTTTCTGTGCGGTAAGCAGAATATCGTCAACGATGTCGAGATCGTCGCGATCTATGGCTCTATGATCGCCAATATCGAGGAAGGCCGCCGCAAGATCGCCAACGCCGCTTGAGGCGGCTTCCGCCTCGAGTCAGATGGGCGGCAGCACCCGCACGGTAAATACAGGCCCGACGATACGACCGACCTTGCCGTCCGAAATACCCACAGCGACCGTGTAAGTGCCAGCCATGGTCGGAACACCAACGAGCGCGCCAGTCGACGCGTCCACGTCAAGACCCGGCGGCGGTGCCCCTGCGCCCGAAGCGCTTCCATTCGCGAAAAACGCATAACTGGAGTGTGGTATCCGCGCGACCGCCTCCTGTTTGCTCAGCGTCGCGATCAGTTGCTGGTCGATCGGATGCGGCTGCAGGTTGGCGGCTTGACCGACGCGCAAGGCATAGATCATGCGCGACGGGACCCAGCCGACCGGTGCCAGGATCAGGCAGAAGAATGCCAGCGTCATGATGACGCCCGCCGCACCGACGCCGCCGCGCGGTGGGCGAGGCGACCGCTTCGGCGGCAGCATGGGAGGGGGCGGCGGAAGAAAGCAGAGAATAGCCGCCTCCAGTCGAGAGGGTGCGTCGTCCCTCCGGCGATTTCAACGCCCTAATTATAGGGCGTCCATCGTCAGGAAGCCAGTATGGACCGAGGTGTGGTGTCACGGATCCCGTCCACTCGTCGCGTTCCCTCCAGGCTGGGTTCAGTCCAAGACGTGCCGCTTAGAGACGACGTGCCGCTCAGAGACCTTGGCCGCCGGACACTTCGATGCGTTGCGCATTGACCCAACGATTGTCCTCCGAAAGGAGGCTCGCGATCATGGGGCCGACGTCGTCGGGCAGGCCGGCGCGGCCTAGCGCCGTCATGTCCGCGAAGAACTTGTTAAACTCCGGAGTATCGCGCACGGCGCCGCCGAAGAAGTCTGTCTCGATCGCGCCAGGCGCCACCGTGTTCACTGTGATGCCGCGGCTGCCCAACTCCTTGGCCATGTAGACCGTCAGCACCTCGACCGCGGCCTTTGCCGCCGAATAGGCGGCCCAGCCGGGCGCAGACAGGCGCGTCAGTCCGGTGGACATGTTGATGATCCGGCTACCATCGGCCAGCAGCGGCATCAGCGTCTGGGTAAGGAAGAACACGCCTTTGAAGTGAACGTCGACCAACCTGTCGAACTGCTCCTCGGTTGTCTCTGCGATCATGGCATAGTCGCCATGACCGGCGTTGTTCACCAGATGATCGAATGTGCCCCGCTGCCACGTCTCGCGCAGCGCAGCTCTCAACCGGTCGGCGAAGGCGGCAAAAACAGCGACCTTGCCGACGTCGAGCTGTAGGGCGACTGCCTTACGACCAAGTCCGACGATTTCGTCGACGACGGCTCGCGCGTCGTCGTCCCGTGTTTGATACGTGAGGACGACGTCGCCGCCGCGGCGGGCGATCGCGAGCGCGGCGCTGCGGCCAAGCCCGCGGCTGGCTCCGGTAACGAGAGCAATCTTCGTCATGGTTCGACTCCCTAGGGTTGACCGCCTCGGTATCGGACATAGACGCGGGCCTTTGTTGCCGAAAGCTCGATACTCTTTGCCTAATCCTACAAAACGCTAGGCATGCCGGATAGCAACCGGATAGGCATGGGCATGACCGATGGTTTGCTCGATGTCGTTCGCCGCTACACTGAGGCCCATGCCGATGCGGCAGGCCTGGCGCAGACACCTATTCCTGGTCTCGCCACCGTCCGCGCGACCTCGCCGAGCGGCCTGGTCCACGCGATCGCCCAACCGCTCGTCTGCCTGGTGCTCCAGGGCAGCAAGCATGTCGCCATGGGAACGCGGACCTTCGCCTTCGCCGCTGGCGATTCTTTGCTGATTACCGCAGACGTGCCGACCGTGAGCCAGATCACGCGCGCAAGCTTTGCCCGGCCTTATCTCTCGCTCGTGCTCGAATTGGAGCCGACTCTTATTGCGGATTTGTCGATGCAGATGGCCGGCGGCGGAGACGCCGACATGGCGCCGGCGCAGGTCGAACCGACCGACGTCGAAGTTGCCGACGCGGCCTTGCGACTGATGCGGCTCCTCGACCGTCCGGCCGCCGAGGCGGTCCTGCACGCGCCCTATCTGCGCGAGTTGCACTACTGGCTCCTCGCGGGGCGGCATGGGCCCGCGATCCGCCGGCTGGGATGGCTTGAGGGTCACGCGCGACGGGTGGCGCGCGCGGTCGCCGTGCTTCGCGCCGAGTTCGCGCGGCCGCTCCCGGTCGAGCGTCTGGCCGCCGTCGCCGGTATGAGCCCGTCGTCGTTCCACCAGCACTTCCGCGCCGTGACCTCGCTCTCGCCGCTGCAATTCCAGAAGCAACTGCGCCTGATCGAGGCACGTCGGCTGATGCTGTTGGAAGCCGCGTCGGCCGGCGAGGCGGCCTTCGCGGTTGGCTACGAGAGCGTGCCCCAGTTCACCCGGGAGTACGGCCGCATGTTCGGCCTCCCACCTGTTCGGGACACCGGAGTCGCGAAAAATAAGGCGCGGTCGGTCGCCTGAGCCCACAGCCCGGTCGAGCGGGCTCGCGACCCTCCACCCTTGCGACGACGTGTGGAGCGCGGCCTCCGTCCCACGACAGGATGGTGGGCAGTGCCAAGAGACCGGCGGCGTCGCGACGAAGCAGGCAGACTCACGCAACCTCTCCGTATCGAGCCGATTGACGAGCGTGTCCATGGAGGGTCCCATGCCGAGATTTTGGAAGCCGACGATCGCTTTGGCTCTTGCCGTTTTCTCTTGTAACCAAGCCGACGCGCAAACTGCGGGAGGCGAAGGCGGAGCTGGCGTCGGCATGTCCGCCCCCGCCAGCAGCGGCGTGGGTGGAGCCTCCGGAGGTGGATCGCTCGGCGGCAATGCCGCTGGCGGTGCCTTTAACGGCAGCGGCACCGGTGGCCCCAACAGCACCGCTGTTCAAGGTACGGGTGGCGCCTCGTCGTTCGGCGGCGGTGGCGTAGGCGGGGCCGGCGGCGCGGGCGTCCGCTAGCGATCCACGGGCGCCTGACAGCGCGCGACGAGCAGTGGCATGTTGTGGGACGATCGGAAGCCATACCCTCCCGATCCTGCCCACCCAATCCTGACAAGGCTCTCCAGTCCTGGCGGAGCGACTTGGATTGTTGCTTGGACAGGATCCGTACCGTCGGTGGCGGGATCGTCATGCGGGCAAAGCCGTGTGTGACCGCGGAGCGGCGCGCAGTGGCGTTAACCCGTGGGATCCGAATGTTGCCGCCGCGGATCGTGCGTCTCTCGCCTCTGCGACGTAGGGCCCGGGCGCGGGGCTTGGGCGCGATACCCGCCCCTCGATCCAATGCTGGATCAAAACGGTTCTGCGCGACGTTGCGGGACCGGCGCATGAAGCTTAGACGAACGCGTGCGAGGATTCGTTCGAAGCGCGGCCTGGGCATGTCATCTCGTTCATGCCGTTTCGGCCGTCGGCATGTTAGCAGGTTTTAAAGATGTTCGGCTCGGATTCGCTTTCCACGTCGGCCGTGGAAGCCGTTGCGCACACCATTCAAGTAGCGCTGACGCCCATCTTCCTTCTCTCCGGTATCGCGTCCCTGTTGAGCGTCTTCGCAGGTCGGCTGTCGCGGGTCGCCGATCGCGTCGACGAGCTTGCGGAACGCGCCGACAGAGCTGAACCAAGGGCCAAGGCAGCTCTGGAAAAACGGCTCGCCTATCTGCGTCGGCGCTCGCACACCCTCGATATCGCCGTAGCCCTGGGTGCCGTCGCCGGTGCGGCCACGTGTTCCTCGGTGCTGATTCTCTTCGTCGGCACTCTTCGCGACCTCACGGTAACAGGCCTTCTTATTTCAGCCTTCGCGCTCGCTCTGATTTGCACGATCGGGGCGCTCTCGGCCTTTTTGCTAGAAATGCTCATGGCAAGCCGCGGCATCAGACACCGTTCGATAACCCGTTCGGAGCCGGAACCGAACGAGATGGCAGACAGCGAACCGGAGGGTCATGCCCACGAGACAGCCGTGGCGGCGGACGCCGGCCCCGCCGGTTGAACGCGGCGGCCTCTCCGCCAGTGCCCAGCAGCGAACGATGCAAGCAGAGAGAGACAAGCCAACGAGGCGTAAGACCAAAGCAAGTTATATACGCTTCGTGTTTTTTACTTCGCGATGTCTATGATATATCTTGGTGGAGCCAGACGGAATCGAACCGACGACCTCTTCAATGCCATTGAAGCGCTCTCCCAACTGAGCTATGACCCCACTCCTCCAAAGCCTTTGGGAAGGCCCGGTGGCAGCGCCGGAGCGCTGCCGAGGAGCGCGGGTATACCGGCATTGGTACGGGGCGACAAGCCTTTTCGGCGGCGAAGACGCGGCGGTCCGGCATGGGTCTGACGCTAATAATGGACCGTTGCGCGCAAGCCGAAGACAGCGGCGTCGTGGATCGGTCGGCCGCTCACCGGATCGTGTACCGCATGCGCGCCAGGATGGACGATGTACTGGAGGTCTGGCTGCAACGTGAAGCCCGGTACGACCGTGAACTGATAGGTCGCCTCGATCAGCGCCTGATAATCGCGGACGATCGCACCGGGCTGCGCGTCGATCTGCTCGAGCCGCGACGAGGCGCGGCCATAGGCGGCCGCGAGGCCCGCCGTGTCGTTCGGACGCCCGGGCACGAGGCCTTTGAAGGAAACGCCGCCGTCGACGTATGCGCTGATCGGGTTGCGATCACTTGGGCTGGTGGCCATTCGCAGGAAAATTGCGGCGCCTTGATCGTCCGTGCCGGGGACGCGGTAAATCGTCTGGTCCAACACCCCATAGATGCCATTGTCGCCACGGTGGCTGGTCTCCGTTGCGGCCTCGAGCGCCTCGAACCGGCCGAAGTGGTGGAAATACCCGACCTTTACCGTGCCGGGCAGGGCGGCCGCGTCCTTGCCAAGGCCGTAGGCAAAAGCGGCCTCCGTCATCAGCAGGGGCGGATCGCTGAGCCGGAAATTCGTGCCGCTGTCGTTGCGGACCTGCGGCAGCGAGCTGTTAAAACCCGGTCGATGCGGACCCGAGGGATCGCCGTCGAACAGTGCGGCGAGGATGGTGACGTTGTCGACGGGCGTGGCTTTCAGCCGTATGGCGGGCGCTGAGAGCGGGTAGGCCGGCCCGCCACTCGGCAGGTTATCCGCCGCGACGGCTGGAAATCCGAAGGTCCCGTTGACGAACAGAGTGGCCGTCTGGCTCACGAAGAATTCGGTATCCGCTCCGAGTTCGCCCACCCGCAGGGCCAACCTGCCATTGGCGAGCTTCTGCTCGAACCAGGCTTCGTAGAGGCGGGTGGCGGGATAGGCTTCGATGTTGCTGACGGTGAAGATGTCGAGAGTGTTGTTGCCGCTGAGCCCGCGACCGTGAATCTGAAAGGCTTCCGCATGCAGCGCCGCGCCCTCCTGGCCGACGAGTTTTCCCAGGTTGACATCGAGGACGCCGTCGAGCCGCCCCTCGTAGGTCGCGCCGCGCTTCACCCCTCCCGACGCATTGCCGAGCACCTCGCCGATATAGGTGAAGGCGGTGTCGATGCCTTTCGCGTTGAGGTAGGCACGGAGGCCGCCAGGGTCGCCATACCGGCCAAGCGCGCCCTGGATGCTGGGCGAAATGTCAGGCGCGCCTTGGCTGCCCGAGGTGTCCGGCTCGGCGACGGGGATGTTTGCGGGATTCTCTGCATCGCTCTGCGCCTGCGCCGATCCAAGGACGTTCGCAAGAATAAAAGCGGCCAACAGATAAGGAGCGCGTGGCGGCAAAGCCGCCCACGTTAGGTTTTCGAGCACGAGAGAAGACGAAGCTCCCTGAGATGTTTGGAGTATCTCAGCAAGCAATCGATTAATGCAGCCAGCGTTGCAACAAGTTTATCGCGTTCGCCAATAGATTAGAATTTGTATAGTTATAATGCAGCGCCCCTTGTTGGTCACGCTGCGATCTCGATCGGCTTGGCGGCGGCCCGATCGACGCAGAGCGCCACCGCCTCGGCCAGGTTCGAGACGCAAACGTCGCTCTTCACGTCGCTGCACAGTCCCATTGTCCGGGCCTCGTCGTCGCGGTCCATCCAGAAGGCGGCGACGACCGGTACGTTGGGAACGCGCCGCCGCAGTCGCCTCACGGCGAAACGCGCCTGTGCGATGCTGAGGTCGGCGTCGAGGAACGACAGCACCATCAGCTTGGCGCCGGCAACGGCCAGATGCGCGAGCTCGTTGCTCGACAGGCTGGCTGCGGGCTCGACGTGCGCGCCGATGCCATGTTTGCCCAGAAGATCGGCCAGCAGTTGCGCGGCCGCCTCGTCGAGCGGCGTGCGACCCGCGATGCAGAGCACCGCCATCGCGTGCTGCCACGAGGGATCGATGGCAGGCAGGGGCGCCGTCTTGCTCGTTCGCACGCGCTCATCCTCGCCGCCCTCTTCGGATGCGAGGGAGGCTATGGCCTCGTCTTGCGCCTTCGGCACGGATACGAAGGCCGGCTCCGGCTTGTCCGCCTCGCGGTCGAATAGGTCTTCAACCAATTCCTCCACCGTCTCCTTGATGGTCGTCAGGTGGGCGGTCTCGAGGCGTCCGCGACGCACGTCGTGCTGGGCAAGGAGAAGCGCTTGAAGCGCGACGTCGTCGCAGTATTCGGTGAGCGTATGGTCCTTCAGGTAGCGATCGGCGTGGTCGGCGATCTCCGAAGCGTCGCCGGCGAGCACGCGCTGGTAGAAGCTCTCGACCGGCGTGAGCGCGGGAGCGTCGCCGAGGATCACGTCGAGGAAGGAGAGGCGCTCGACGTGGCGGCCGATGACCACGAGGCAGACGGTCAGCGGGGTGGAGAGGACGAGGCCCACCGGTCCCCACAGCCAAGTCCAGAAGGTGGCCGACAGCACGACGGCGATCGGCGAGATCCCAGTGTTGTGGCCGTAGACCAGCGGCTCCACGACCTGGCCGACGAAGGCCTCCAAAACGAGGAAGAGGAGGGCCGTCTCTATCGCCATGCCCCAACCGGGACTGGCCGCAGCTGCCAGCACGATGGGAAAGAAGGCGGCGGCGATCGACCCGATGTAGGGGATGAAGCGCATGAGGATGGCGACCAGGCCCCATAGGATGGCGCTCGGCACGCCGATCAGGCTCAGCGCCCCGGCGACGACGACGCCAAAGGCCGTGTTCAGCAGCATCTGAGCCAGGAAGTAACGGCTGAGGCGGCGCGCGGCATCGTCCATGGCGAGGGTCGTGCGTTGGATGTCGCCCGATCCGACGAGGCGGATGAAGCGGTTGCGAAGGTCCTCGCGCTGCATCAGCATGAAGATGATGAAGATGGCGACGAAGGCGGCGGTGGCGACGGGCGAGGCCGCGGCCCCCGCCACCTTCTGCACGACGTCGAGTAAGCCCGGCGCCGGCTCGACGACCATGACCGGGAGGGGTGACCGCGATGGGTTTTGCGCCGTGACGGGTCCGCTTGGCGACGTCGAGGGCGCCGGGCGGCGGGGCTCCGCAGTCGGCGGCGGCGACATTTTGGCCACGTCGTTCAACGCCTGGCTGGCTTTGCGCAGGAGAGGGTTGTCGGCGAGGAACGCGCGCGCCCCCTCCGCCTTCTGCAGGACCGTGTCCTGGTAGCGCGGCGCGTCGGCTGCCAGGTCCGAGATCTGCCGCGCCAGAATGACGCCGGCGCCGATCGATAGAAGGAAGCTGGCGAGGACGACCATGCCGACCGAGAGCGCCTTGCCGATGCCGATCACGCGCAACAGCTTGACGAGCGGCGACAGAACAAAGCTAAGAAGAACGGCGATCGCGATCGGCACGAGGATTTCCCGCGCCACATAAAGGATGCCGACGGTCACGATGATGATGATGAGGGTTGCCAGCGTATCCAGCATCCGGATCGAGTCGGACACGGCCGGCGCGCGATGCCGCTGTGCCGGAATGAGTTCGGTCATGGCGAAGCCCTTTCGGCCGTGGTCTGACTGGAAACCATCGCGCGAGCGCCACGGTTCCCCCTCGAGTTTGGAGTTCGTTGCGCGTCAACGACTTGCGGCGCGATGCAGCGTTTGCAACGACCCCGAGAGGCTGGCGAGGACGGTGCGAGGGTTCGATGGACAGGCGTGAGGAGGTCGCAGCCGGGCTGGAGCCGATGGGCGAACTCGCGGTTCTGCCCGTCTTCTTCGCCCTCGGCGGCAAGCGGGTCGTGCTGGCGGGCGCCTCCGAACGCGCGGTCTGGAAAGCGGAACTCCTTCATGCCACGGGCGCAAACCTCGACGTCTTTGCCGCCGATCCCTGCGCCGCCATGCGCCGCCTGCTCGCCGCCTGTCCGCGTGCCCAACTGATCGAACGCGACTGGGGACCCGACGACCTCCCCGGAGCGGCACTCGCGCTCGTCGATGCCCATACGGACGAGGAGGCCGCGGCGTTCCGGGCCGCCGCCGGCGCGGCCGGCGTGACGATGAACGCGATCGACAATCCGGCCTTCTGCGACTTCCAGTTCGGGGCGATGGTCAACCGCTCGCCGCTGGTGATCGGCATCTCGACCCATGGCACCGCTCCTGTTTTTGGCCAAGCGATCCGCGCCCGCGTCGAGACGCTGCTTCCGGCGGGGATCCAGGCCTGGGCGCAGGCGGCGCGGCGCTGGCGCGCGCGCGTCGTCCCGCTCGACTTGCCCTTCCATGCCCGTCGGCGGTTCTGGGAGCGGTTTTCGCTGCGCGCGCTCGCCACCGACGCCGCGCCGCGCGAAGAGGATTTCGACGCCTTCCTGACCGGCGCGCAGGCCGAGGCCGCGCACGGGCAGGGGCAGGTGACGCTCGTCGGCGCAGGCCCGGGCGACCCCGACCTCATCACACTGAAGGCCCTGCGCGCCCTGCAGGGAGCCGACGTCGTGCTGTACGATAACCTCGTCGCGCCCGAGATCGTCGCGATGGCGCGACGGGAAGCGGAGAAGATCGACGTCGGCAAGCGCGGCTACCGCCCCTCCTGCAAGCAGGACGACATCACCGCGATGATGGTCAGGCTTGGCCAAGCCGGCAAGAAGGTCGTCCGCCTCAAGGGGGGCGACCCCATGGTATTCGGCCGCGCCAACGAGGAGATCGCCGGGTTGGTCGAGGCCGGCGTGCCGGTGACCGTCGTGCCCGGCGTCACGGCCGCCCTGGGTGCCGCGGCGTCGCTGCAGATCTCGCTGACAGAGCGCAATCTCGCGCGCCGGCTGCAGTTCGTCACCGCCCACGCCAAGGATGGGCGTCTACCCGAAGACATCGATTGGGGCGCCCTCTGCGATCCGGGCGTGACGACGGTGGTCTATATGGGGATCAAGACGATGGATGCCCTCGTGGGAAAGATGCTTGCAGGCGGTCTCGACCCCGCGACGCCCGCCGTCCTGGTCGAGCGCGCGAGCCAGCGCAACGAACGCCGCTTCGCCACCACCGTCGCCGCCATGCCGGCGCGGACGAGGGCAGCGCAGCCGGACGGCCCCTGCCTCCTGATGGTCGGTCTCGTCTTCGCGCCGCTCCTCGAGGCGGCCGCAGCGCAGACGCTGTCCGTTTGATGAGGCCACTGCGAGACGCGCCGTTCGCTTTCACCCGGCCGGCTGTTTCCAAGCGACCGCTTTTGGTCTATGGCATGCTGCATATGCGAGACGATGCGGCCTCACGGGCGTGCGGCACGGTTCTCTGCCTCCTACACCTCTCCTTATCTTTCCTTCGAGCCCCGGCCGTCCCATGAAGCTGCGAAACATCGCCATCATCGCCCACGTCGATCATGGCAAAACCACGCTTGTCGATCGTCTCCTGCAGCAGTCGGGCTCCTTTCGCGAGAACCAGCGCGTCGCCGAGCGCGTGATGGATTCGAACGATCTCGAAAGGGAGCGTGGGATCACGATCATGGCGAAGGCGACTTCCATCGCCTACCAGGATTACCGCATCAACATCGTCGACACCCCCGGCCACGCGGATTTCGGCGGCGAGGTCGAACGCATCCTCTCGATGGTCGATGGCGCGATCGTGCTGGTCGATGCCTCCGAGGGGCCGATGCCGCAGACCAAGTTCGTTGTCGGCAAGGCTCTGAAGATCGGTCTGAAGCCGATCGTCGCCGTCAACAAGGTGGACAAGCCGGACGCCCGCATCGACGAGGTGGTGAACGAGGTGTTCGACCTTTTCGCCGCCCTCGACGCGACCGACGACCAGCTCGATTTCCCCATCCTCTACGGGTCGGCCAAGCAGGGTTGGATGGCCAACAGCCCGGACGGGCCGAAGGACGGCATGACGCCCTTGTTCGACCTCGTCCTGAAGCACGTGCCGGAGCCAAGGGTGGAAGAGGGCGGCTTCCGCATGCTCGCGACCCTGCTCGAAGCGAACCCCTACCTGGGCCGAATCGTCACCGGCCGCGTCTTCGCCGGCTCCGTCAAGCCGAACCAGGCCGTCAAGGTCCTCGACCGCACGGGGAAGGTCGTGGAACAGGGCAGGGTGTCGAAGATCCTTGCCTTCCGCGGTATCGAACGCGCGCCGATCGAGGAGGCCGAGGCCGGCGACATCGTCGCCATCGCGGGGCTGACCAAATTCAACGTGGCCGACACGCTCTGCGCGATGGAAGTGACCGAACCGCTTCAGGCGCAGCCGATCGATCCGCCGACCCTGTCAATGACCTTTCTCGTCAACGATTCGCCGCTTGCCGGCACGGAGGGCGACAAGGTGACCACGCGCGTCATCCGCGATCGCCTAATGAAGGAGGCGGAAGGCAACGTCGCGCTGAAGATCGAGGATTCGCCCAGCGGCGACAGCTACATCGTCTCGGGTCGCGGCGAGCTTCAGCTCGCCATCCTCATCGAGGTCATGCGACGCGAAGGTTTTGAGCTCGGCGTGTCCCGGCCGAAGGTCGTGTTCCAGAAGAGTGAGGACGGGACGCTCCTCGAGCCGATCGAGGAAGTCGTCATCGACGTCGACGAGGAACACTCCGGCGTCGTCGTGCAGAAGATGTCGGAACGCAAGGCCGAAATGGTCGAGATGCGCCCCTCCGGCGGCAACCGGCAACGGCTGGTCTTTTACGCGCCGACGCGCGGCCTGATCGGGTATCAGGGCGAACTCCTGACCGACACCAAGGGCACGGCCATTATGAACCGGCTGTTCCACGAATACGCGCCGTGGAAGGGCGAGGTCGCCGGTCGCCGCAACGGCGTGCTGATCTCCAACGACCAGGGCGAGAGCGTCGCTTACGCCATGTGGAAGCTCGAAGACCGTGGCCCGATGATGATCGACCCCGGCATCAAGGTTTATCGCGGCATGATCATCGGCGAGCATTCTCGCGAGAACGACCTCGAGATCAACGTGCTGAAGGGCAAGCAGCTCACCAACATCCGCGCCGCCGGCAAGGACGAGGCTGTGCGCCTGACCCCGCCGATCCGCATGACGCTCGAGAAGGCGCTGGCCTACATCGAGGACGACGAGCTGGTCGAGGTGACGCCGAAGTCGATCCGGCTGCGCAAGACCTATCTCGATCCGAACGAGCGCAAGCGGTTCAGCCGCGCGAAGGAGGCGGTGGCCTAAGGCTACACACCGCCTCGGCCTCGGTGAGAGTCCGTGCTTGGGGATGCGGGCGTCCTCAGGCTGCGCCGGCCGTGATTACTTGCAGATCAGCACAGCCATGCCGGCGGCGGTCGCGAGGGCGACGGCCCGGACGTCGGGCGGCGTCGCCGGATCCTGCGCCACGAGCGTCGCGTCAGCGCGAAGGCCATCGTCGCACGCACAGCTCGGTAAGGTGCCGGTCGTCGTACAGGCGTCGTGGTGCATGCAGGCTGTGTCGAGGGCGTCGACCGGTTCGGTCCCGGGGCGATTGCCGATCCCGCAATAATTTCCATGGATCAGCAGCGGGCCGGACCGTAGCGCCGTGATCCCGCTCTTCGCGATCTGCGCGAGGGCGAACTGCTGAGCGTGCAGCGGTGTCACCAATGCCATTAATATAGCAAGCGCGCCAGCGGCACTCCTCAATCGATACCCCGCCATCCAACCGCCCTCGCCCTAAGCTGCGCCTTGAAGGTTTCAAGACGTCTGCGGCGGCGTTTGGTTCCGTCGGGCGAGTTTTGAACGCGATCATCGCCGAGTCGAAGTGCGCCCCGGCCGAGCAAATCGGCCGGGGCACCGAGGCGATGCGACCTCAGGCGGCGAGAGAGTGGTTCTGGCCGACGCCGAGGCTTTGCAGGAATGCCGCGATGGCCTGCGTGCGACGGTCGCAGCCGAGCTTCTCCAGAATCGCCGAGACGTGGCTCTTGACCGTGCCCTCGGTGACGCCAAGCTCCCATGCGATCTGCTTGTTGAGCAGACCGCGGGTCATGAGCTCAAGGATCTCGACCTGCCGGCTCGACAGCTTGGACAGGCCGGTCGCCTGGGACGTCTTCTCGTGCTTGAAGTAGGTGTGACCCTCGACGATCGTGCTGATGGCGCTTTCCAGGTCCTTCGGCTCGCATTCTGGCGAAATGACGCCCGCGACGCCGCGCAATTGCAGGAGGCGGTGCGCGCTCTCGTCCGTGCAGGCGACGATCGCGATGGCGATACCCTGGGAGCGGACATGGTCGCGAAGGCCGGTCGCGTCTTTCTCGAGAGCGGACCAGGCAGAGACGTCGGCGATGATGACGTCGCCGCGCCGCGCGTTACGGATGGTTTCGGCTGCATCCGCGAGCTTACCGGCCTGGTGGATGGCCATGCCGTTCATGCTCGCGTAGAGGCGCAAAGCGCTGGCGATGCCAAGTCGCATCACCGGCCCGGTGTAGACAACGATGAGCGATGACGCGTTGACGGAGACGTCGATGGCCCGGCTGTCGAAGCTTTTATATGGCATTGTTTCCTCCTTACATCTGTCATTGGACATATCGGGAAACGCAAAGACGGGCAGGTTCAAAAGCGCGCGTTTGCGAAGTCGTTGCAAACGTGATTTGCAATGTTACAATCAATTATGCGTCAAAAAATCTATGCGGGTGCCAAAATCCGGCATATGCGCGAGGCGAACAACCTCAACCAAAGCGCCTTCGCGGATCGACTCGGCCTGTCTGCGAGTTACCTCAACCAGATTGAGAACAATCAGCGGCCGTTGACGGCCCCGGTGCTCCTCGCGCTGGCGCAGGCTTTCTCCGTCGACATCGGCACCTTCGTGCAGGAGGACAGCGAGCGTCTCCTCAGCGACCTCAAGGAGGCTTTGGCGGACCCGGTGTTTGCCGGCCTGGCGCCGAACGGTCAGGACCTGAAGACGATCGCGGCCAATGTGCCCTGGTTCGCCCACGCCTTCCTCAACATGCACGTCGCCTTCCGCCGCACGGGCGAGCGGCTCCACATGCTGGACGAGGTCTATGCCTCGGGCCAGGAGGGCGGGCGCCAGCCGGGCGTCCTGATGCCCTACGAGGAGGTCCGCGACTTCCTGCACTACCGCAGCAACTATTTCGACGCGCTGGACCAGGCGGCCGAGGAACTGGCGGAGCAGATCTTCGGCTCCGTCGCCGCGCGCGCGGAGAATCTGGCCGATCACCTTTTTAAGCGCCATTCCATCCGCATCGAGGCCGAGCGGGTCGAGCCGCATTCGCGCTTCATGCGGCGGCTCGACCGCAAGGCGAAGGTTCTATGGCTCCGGGAGGGTATCGACCCATCGTCGGCGATCTTCCTCATGGCGCAGCAGATCGGCCTGCTGGAGCAGAGCGGCGAGATCGAGACGATCGTGGCTTCCGCCAACTTCAAGACCGCCGACGCCGAGGCCATCACCCGGCTGGCGCTCGGCAATTATTTCGCGGGCGCTGTGCTGATGCCCTACGAGCGGTTCCTGACGGCGGCCCGCCAGACGCGCTACGATGCCGAGCGGCTTTGCTCCATGTTCGGCGCGAGCTTCGAGCAGGTCGGCCATCGCTTTTCGACGCTGCAGAAGCCGAACGCCAAGGGAGTGCCCTTCTACTTCGTGCGCTTCGATCGGGCCGGCAACATCATTAAGCGCCATTCCTCCACGCGCTTCCAGTTCGCCCGGTTCGGTGGAAGTTGCCCGCTCTGGAACGTCCACGAGGCGCTCGAGGCGGGTGGGCGCACGCTGGTGCAGATCGCCGAGATGCCTGACCGGGTCCGCTACCTCTGCGTTGCGCGCGGCGTTACGAAGTCCGGTGGCAGCCACCTGGCGCCGCCACGCCATTACGCGCTGGGGATCGGTTGCGAAATCGCCCATGCGGGCGAAGTCGTCTATGCCGACGCGCTCGACCTGAAAACCGCGCCAGTGACGCTGATCGGCGTGAGCTGCCGCATGTGCGAGCGCACCGATTGCCCGCAACGCGCCGCGCCACCGATCGACCGCGCCCTGACGGTCGATCCCGATCGACGCGACTTCGTGCCCTTCCGCTTCTCCTGAGCGAGGTTACGTCGTGAACGGGTGGTATTGGTAGGCCCAGGTTTCCGTCAGGGCCTCCCCGGCGAAGCGGAGGAAGCAGCGCAACTCGACCGGCTCTGTGCCTTGCGCGTCGAGATCGAACTGCACGCGCCAGAGCGCGTCGTTGCCGTCGGGCGACGCTTCGGTCACGATGTTGGAGATAGTGCCACGGGCGGCGGTGAGGACCGGCTCCGGCGGGTGCTCGTCGTTGCGCGGCTTGAGGATGGCGCCCTCGAACTCCACCACGAACTTGCGCAACGTCTTCGAGCGCGGCGCGCCTTGGATCGCGCCTTGGCCGAGCCGCGTCGCCACGCAGAGCGCCAGCGCCCCAGGAAACGGGTCCTTGTCGCACCAGTGCAGCCGATAATCGTAATGCAGCGTCTGTCCCGCCTGCGTCGGCTCCTTCGGCACCCAGAACAGGACGATGTTGTCGTAGATCTCGTTGTTGGTGGGAATCTCGACCAACTGGACCGATCCGGCCCCCCATTTGCCCAGTGGCTCCACCCAGCCGCAGGGGCGTTTCTCGTAATAGACGCCGTCGAGATAATGGTCATAGACCTTGTCGCGCTGCATCAGGCCGAAGCCGCGCGGCGACTGGTCGAAGAACGAGGAGATCATCAGGTTTTTCGGGCTGTTCAGCGGGCGCCACAGGTGTTCGCCGCTGCCTGTCCAGATCGCCACGCCGTCGGAATCGTGGATCTCGGGCCGCCAATCCTCGGCGAGCGGCTTCAGCGTCTCGGAGTACCAGTACATCGAAGTCAGCGGCGCGATGCCGAGGCGTTCGATAGGCTTGCGCAGGTGCAGGTCGCAGGAGATGTCCATCGTGACGGCGGCGTCCCGATGCATGACGAACCGGTAGGCGCCCGCCACGCTCGGTCCGTCCAGCAACGCGAAGACGTGGACGGGGTCGCCGTCCTTCGCCCCTTCCTCGATCCAGAGGTGCGTGAAGTCGGGAAATTCCTCCGGGTTGGCGACGCCGGTGTTCTGCGCGAGCCCGCGGGCGGACAGGCCGAACTGGTTGCTCTCGCCCACCGCGCGGAAATAGGAGGCGCCGATGAAGCGGGCCCAGCCCTCGTGGCCTTTCAAGCCCGGTTTGTCGAAGGCCTGCCCGATCTCCAGCCCTGCCATAGGCGAGGGCTCGTTCGGCAGCTTGCCCAGCGGATTGTTGGCGCCGTGCCGGAAATAATAGGGCTGGTAGAGGATCTCGCGGGCGTCCGGGCCCTCCACGACGTGCATGCGCACCGTCTTCAGGAAGATCTGGCCAACGGCCAGGAAAGTCACGGGGTACGGTCCGCCTGCGTAGAGGGCGAGATCGGGGTCGAACGTTGTGTTGCGCGCGACGTCGTAGTCCATGGTTTTCAGGATCGTCGGATCCGGCATCGGCGGCGGCTCGTAGGGCTTCTGCGCCAGGGCGGCTGCACGCCGTTTCAATTGGTCATAGCTGAATGGGGCGGGTGCGCCGAACTTCAGGCCGGGCGACGCGGCGTGAGCCTTGGGAAGAAACGGCGACAATTGCGCGACGGCGGCGATCTGCAGAAGATGTCGGCGAGAGAACATAAACCTGCCAGGATTGTCGTCGGTGGGTCGGATGCCATCATCGCTAGCACTATGATCCTTACCAACCTATAGGAACCGCGGCTTTGGTCATGGTGCGGGGTCTTTGCCTGACCTGTAGAGGTGAGACGGATGGGTGGGACGCAGGCAGGCGCAACCCTGGTGCTGGGTGGCGCGCGCTCTGGTAAGAGCCGGTTCGCGCAGGAACAGGCGGAGGCAAGCCCCCTCGAATTGGTCTTCGTGGCGACCGCGCAGGCCTATGACGCGGAGATGGAGGACCGCATCGCCCACCACGCCGCCGCGCGTGGCCCTCGCTGGCGACTGCGGGAGGCGCCGCTCGACCTGGCCGAGGTCCTGGCGGAGGCTGACGGCACGCGCTTTCTGCTGGTGGATTGCCTGACCCTCTGGCTCAGCAACGTCATGCTGCGCGGCGACGATCCGGACTCAGCCGCCGCAGCGCTTGCGGCGGCGGCGGCTGCGCTGCGAGGACCTGCCATCTTCGTGTCGAACGAGGTCGGCTCGGGCATCGTCCCGGACAATGCGCTCGCGCGCCGGTTCCGCGACGCGCAGGGGCGTCTCAACCAAGCGATGGCCGCGGTCTGCGGCCGCGTGGTTCTCGTGGTGGCCGGCCTGCCGTTGACGTTGAAGGCGTAGGCCTCTGCCGGGCCTCGTCCCATTCCGTGGTTCTCGCGAGTGCAGCGAAGCGATCCCGGGCAAATGCGGCGATCGGCAGGCGTGCGGACTCGGTCTCAGCTCGTGACGGACCGCTGCTTTGGCTTGCTTCCTGCACTTGCAAACACCGATCGACCCGATTGCCTCCGGCCGGTGTCCGCTCCGCCATTGCCCTGCTGGCGGCGCACCTCTATGTCCCGTGCTCCCGTCAGCTCTGGATCTTCATGCCGCACCCGAAAGCCCCGCTGCCGCCGCACCTCCGCCAGCTGGAAGCCGAGGCCATCTTCATCTTGCGTGAGGTCGTGGCCGAGTTCCGCAAGCCCGTGATGCTGTACTCTGTCGGCAAGGATTCCAGCGTCATGCTGCACCTTGCCCTCAAGGCCTTCTTTCCCGCAAAGCCGCCGTTTCCTCTGCTGCACGTGGACACGACCTGGAAGTTTCGCGAGATGATCGCCTTCCGCGACGAGGCCGCGCGCCGGGCCGGCATGGAACTTCTGGTGCATGTCAACGAGGACGGCCTTCGGCGGGGCGTGTCGCCCGTCGTCTCCGGCTCGTCGGTGCACACCCAGGTCATGAAGACCGAGGGGCTGCGCCAGGCTATGGAGGCTGGCGGGTTCGACGCCGCCTTCGGAGGGGCGCGCCGCGACGAGGAGAAGAGCCGGGCGAAGGAGCGCATCTTCTCGCACCGCTCCGCCAGTCACGCCTGGGACCCGCGCAACCAGCGGCCGGAGCTTTGGCGCCTGTTCAACACGCGCCTGCACCAGGGCGAATCCATGCGCGTGTTCCCCATCTCGAACTGGACCGAGTTCGACGTGTGGGACTACATCGCCGCGGAGGGGATCGCCGTGGTGCCGCTCTACTTCGCCGCGCTCCGGCCGGTGGTAGAGCGTAGCGGCGCGCTCATCATGGTCGACGACGAGCGCCTGCCGTTGCTGCCCGAAGAGGTGCCGCAGATGGAAGAAGTGCGGTTTCGTACGCTGGGCTGCTACCCCCTGACCGGGGCGGTGCGCTCGCAGGCCCGCGACCTTCCCGCCGTCATCGCGGAGATGCGCGCCTCGACCGTATCCGAACGCGAGGGCCGCCTCATCGACCAGGACGAGGCAGGTTCTATGGAAAAGAAGAAACGCGAAGGCTATTTCTGATGAGCGCATCCGCTCCGAACGTGGCGGTCGCCGAGCGCCCGACCCTCCGGTTCCTCACGTGCGGCTCGGTGGACGACGGGAAATCGACCCTGATCGGCCGGTTGCTCTACGAGCAGAACCTCGTCTTCGACGATCAGGTCGCAGCCCTCGAGCGCGACACGCGCAAGCACGGCACCACGGGCGAGGCGATCGACTTCGCGCTTCTGGTGGACGGCTTGGAGGCGGAGCGCGAGCAAGGCATCACCATCGACGTCGCCTACCGCTACTTCAAGACGCCGCGGCGCTCGTTCATCGTCGCCGACACGCCGGGCCACGAGCAGTACACCCGCAACATGGCGACGGGGGCCTCCAACGCCGATCTCGCGATCCTGCTCGTCGATGCGCGCAAGGGCCTGCTGAACCAGACCCACCGCCACGCCGCCATCGTGTCGCTCCTTGGAATCCGCCACGTCGTGCTGGCCGTCAACAAGATCGACCTGGTCGATTACAGCCAAGCGGTGTTCGAGGCGATCGTCGAAGACTTCCGCCGCTTCGCGGCGAAGCTCGCCTTCACCGCGATCACGGCCATTCCGCTGTCGGCTCGCAACGGCGACAACCTCTCGCAACGCAGCGCGCGGACGCCCTGGTATGACGGACCGGACCTGCTCGGCCACCTCGAGAGCGTCGAGATCGAGGACGGCCGGGTGAACCAGCCGTTCCGCATGCCCGTGCAATGGGTCAATCGCCCGCACCTCGACTTTCGTGGGTTCGTCGGCACGCTCGCGAGCGGGCGTGTCCGGGTCGGCGACGAAGTCGTCGTCGCCAACTCCGGCCGCGCGAGCACGATCGCCCGGATCGTCACCGCGGACGGTGACCGCGACGACGCGCAGGCCGGCGACGCGGTCACCGTGACGCTGTCGAGCGAGATCGACGTCGCGCGCGGCGACGTCTTCACGCCGCCGCAGGCGAGGCCGGAAGTCGGCGACGCGTTTTCCGCCCACCTGATCTGGATGGGCGAGCAGCCCTTGCAGTTGGGGCGGTCCTATCTCCTCAAATTGGCGACGCGGACCGTGCCGGTGAGCATCGCTGCGATCGCCTATCGCCTCGACATCGACACGCTCGCGCAGGACGAGGCCGGGACGCTGCGCCTGAACGAGGTGGGGCTGGCGCAGGTCACCGCCGCCACGCCGCTCGCCTTCGACCGCTATGCCGACAACGCCACCACGGGGGCGTTCATCCTCATCGATCGCGCGACGAACGCCACCGTCGCCGCCGGCCTCATCGAGGCTGGCTTGCGCAAAGCCACGAACGTTCACCGCCAAGATGAGAGCGTGAACCGCACCGATCGCGCGCGCCTGAAGCACCAGCGGCCCGGCGTGCTGTGGTTCACCGGCCTTTCCGGCGCGGGAAAGTCGACGATCGCCAATCGCGTCGAGGCGCGGCTCGCGAAAGCGGGGGCGCACACCATCCTGCTCGACGGCGATAACATCCGCCATGGCCTTAACAAAGACCTCGGCTTCTCCAAGGCGGACCGGCTGGAGAACATCCGCCGCGTCGCCGAAGTGGCGCGGCTGATGGCCGACGCCGGGCTCATCGTGCTCTGCTCGTTCATCTCGCCGTTCCGCGAGGAGCGCCAGATGGCGCGCGAGATCGCCGGCGTCGGCGAGTTCGTCGAGATCTTCGTCGATACGCCGATCGAGACGTGCATCGCGCGCGACACCAAGGGCCTCTACCGGCGTGCGCTCGCTGGCGAGATCAAGGACTTCACCGGCGTCGACCAAACCTACGAACCACCGGAGCAGCCTGACGTGGTGGTCGGCCGCGACGGGGAAAGCGTGGAACGTGCCGCGGCCAGGATCGTCGACGTGCTGGCGCAGCGCGGTTTCGTCGATCGTTTCGACGACTTGATGGACTGGTCGATCTGAGTGGCCTCAGCGCTGCGTCGTCTCCGCAACCCAATCGAGGTAGGGCGTGAAGCCGCCTTCCACGACCATGAAAACGATCTCGGGCACCTGATAGGAATGCAGGGAGAGGATCGCCGCCTCGACCGCAGGGTAGTCGTCCGCACGGATCTTGCCCGTCAGCCGCCACTCCGCGGCTTCTTCGACGACGCCGTCCCAGGCATAGAGGCTGGCGACCGGCCCGACCTGGACGCAGGCGGCGAGCTTGGCCTCGACCAGCGCTCGCGCGATCGCGCGCGCCTCCTCCTCGGAGCCGGTGGTGCTGGTCAGCATCGCGATCCGCGTCAAGGCAGCACCGCGTAGGCGCGAGCCGGGAAGCCGAGGCCGTTTTTGACCTTCGGCCAGGAGACCACAACGAAGGCGCCCGTTGCCGGCACCTTGTCGAGGTTGTCCAAGACGCCGACCTGGTAGTGGCCACTCGCCGACAGGTAGGTCTCGCTCTCCCGTGTCCCGGTCGCGTCGGTCTCCAACGACTCGTGCCCGATGGCGACAACGCCGCGCTCCTCGATCAGCATCTTGAGCGCGGACAGCGACCAGCCGGGGAACGGGGTGCGCTTGAAGCGTACGGGATCTTTCGTCCAATCCTTGGCCATGTCCGTGCGTAACGCCGCGAACGAACCCTTCTGCACCGGGCCATGCACCTTCTCCCAGGCGAGCACGTCGTCTCGCGTGAAGGCGTGGGCCGGGTCGGCAGCAAGAAAGGGTGTGTCGTCGAGGACGGTGAGCGGCAGGATCATGGCGTCGAGGGAGATCTGGTCCATGGTCGCCCCCGTCGCCGCGATATGGGCGGGCGGATCGACGTGGGTGCCGTACTGCCCGACCATCGCGTAATAGGTCGCGCGGAACCCATCTTTGGCGATGGTGTAGGCCTCCAGCGTTCGCGGATCGACCGCGGGCGTCATCTTCGCCTGGCCAAAGGCCGACGCGACCGGCGTCTCCGGTGAAAACGCGTGCGTCAGGTCGATCTTGGGGCGCGACGCGATGAGGGTGAAGGCTTCTAGAAGGGTCGGCGCGGGCGGGTCCGCCCTTGCGGGGATCGCCGCCAGGAGCAAGACGGCAAAGACGACCGGGGTTCGCAAAGGCATCGGCTGCATACTTCCCTCGAGCAATGCGACCCTATCCGCTCTCGCCCAAGCTTGCCAGGGGAAGCGACCTTCCATCGGGGCGGCGAACAGGTTAGATTCCCGTCGTGTTCGAGACCCTCCCATGCCGCCGCGTCTGATCGAACCCGTGGCGCCGGTCGATGGCCGGCAATCGGAAACAGCCCTGTTCGTGGCGCGGGGCACGCGCCGGCTGCTGCGCGCGCGTGGCTTTTCGAGCCTGGTGGAGATGACGCTGCAATCCGGCCGACGCGCTGACGTCGTTGCCATGAATGCCGACGGCACCATCCACATCATCGAGATCAAGTCGTCCGTCGCCGACTTCCGCGCCGATATGAAGTGGCGGGACTACCGCACCCATTGCGACCGGCTGTTCTTCGCCATTCCCGCCGACGTGCCGATGGAGATCATGCCGGAGGACGCCGGCCTCATCGTCGCCGACGCCTATGGGGCCGCGATCGTGCGAGAGGCGCCGGAGCACCGCCTCTCCACCGCGACCCGCCGCGCGGTCCTCATGCGTTTCGCCCACACGGCCGCGCACCGCTTGCACGGCCTCGGCGATCCGCAGATTGCGGCCATGCAGCCCTTCGGCTGAGTTCAGCGCGGGGCGCGCTTGGCCAGGATGCGCTGCAGGGTGCGCCGATGCATGTTGAGCCGCCGCGCCGTCTCGGAGACGTTGCGGCTGCACAGTTCGTAGATGCGCTGGATGTGCTCCCACCGGACCCGGTCGGCCGACATCGGGTTTTCCGGCAGTACCGCCTTGTCGTGCTGCGTGGCCATCAGCGCGCTGTAGATCTCGTCGGCATCCGCCGGCTTGGCGAGATAGTCGAACGCGCCGAGTTTGACGGCCGTCACGGCCGTGACGATGTTCCCGTAACCGGTCAGGATAATGGCCCGCGCGTCAGCCCGCTTCGCTTTAAGATCGGACATGACGTCGAGGCCGTTGCCATCGGCGAGGCGCATGTCGATGACGGCGAAGGCGGGCGGCGTCGCCGCTATGGAGGCCAGTCCCTCGGCGACGGAGGACGCCATCGAGACCACGAACCCGCGCGTCTCCATGGCACGCGCGAGGCGCTGGCAGAACGCCTTGTCGTCGTCGACGATCAGCAAAGACCGATCCGCCTCGACATCCATCGCAAGGATCGCGGGATCGACGTGGTCGCCGCGGCCGGAAGCTCCAACACTATCGATTGCCATTGCCACTCTCCACCAAAACGACTGGCGCGGCCGTGGCCGTACCATCCTTGCGTCCGCCCACATTAAATGTGCGACCGCGCTCAAAGATCGATCGCTGCCAAAAGATGGTCACGCGGGCCCCGTGCAGCGGGGTTACCGCGTTGGCCATAGAGACACTGGCACCGGATCGTTCCAGCAGCGTCTTGGCGATGAAGAGGCCGAGGCCAAGGCCCGCTCCGTCCTCGCCCTTGGCGCGCCGGTTCGACTTGTGTGTTAAATAGGGCTCTCCGAGCCGCATCACAACGTCCTGCGCGAAACCAGGTCCGTCATCTTCGATGACGACAGCGACGATCGTGTCGGTCCACCGCGCGATGAGGCGGATCTCCGTGTCCGCGAAGTCGATCGCGTTCTCCACGAGGTTGCCGATGCCGTAAAGCATGCCGGGGTTGCGCCGGCAGACCGGCTCGGGGAGCGTCCCTTCCTTCTGGATCGTAATCGTGATGCCGAAGTCACGTTGCGGCTGTACGACCTCTTCCAGGAGGTGGCCGAGGGTCAGGTTGCCGATGATCTCGCCGGGCTCGGTGCCGAGCGAAGTCAGCGTGCCCAGGATCTTGCGACAGCGTTCGACCTCCTGCATTAGGAGGGTGAAGTCTTCGCCGATCACGCTGTCGGGGGCGAACTGCTTCTGGAGGTCCTTGACGACGAGCTTGATCGTGGCGAGCGGCGTGCCGAGTTCGTGCGCCGCCGCGGCCGCGAGGCCGTCGAGCTGCGAGAGGTGCTGCTCGCGCGCGAGCACGAGATCGGTGGCGGCCAAGGCGTCGGCCAGGCGGCGCGCCTCTTCCGCCACGCGCCAGACGTAGGCGGAGGTGAAGCTCGCACCAAGCACCACGCTGCCCCAGACCCCAACCGTGTAGAGGAAGGGCAGTTGCAGGCTTTGGCCGGGGTACCAGGGCAGGGGATAGTGGAACACGATCAGGCTTGTCGCGCAGACGACCACCAGCAACGTCAATGCCGCGGTGAACCGAGCCGATAGCGACACGGCCGAGATCATGATCGGCGCCAGGAAGAGCATGGCAAACGGGTTCTCGAGCCCTCCCGTCAGGTAGAGCAGGCCCGTGAGCTGCAGCAGGTCGTAGGCCATGAGGAAACAGGCCGGCCGGTCCGCCAGCCGGTCGCTTTGGCTGAAGCGGATGCGGAGCCCCACGTTGACCCACACCGAGGCGGCGATCACCAGCGCGCAGAACGTGAAGGGCAGGGGAAAGCCCAGGATAAAGTAGGTCGTCAGCAAGGCGGCGGCCTGACCCGACACCGCCAGCCAACGCAAGCGCACGAGAGTGTCGACCCGTGGCCGGCGCGAGCGGTGGCCGAGATCGATGGGAGGACCCGGACGGTCGGGCAAGGTTGGTTTTCTCCGATTTGTCGCGGCCGCCTGGGCGCGCTGACAGCATCGCTAACGTTCGGCCGCCCAATAAGTGGCAGCGCGCGTGGGAAGGTGGACGAGGGACAGCCTTCTGCGGGAGTTGATCTTCGATGGGGCGCCCTCTACACGGCGAGAGCTCGGCCCGCGACGGGCAGGCACGCGCGGCCGACCGGCCCGCGCCGGCCCGATGCCGCGGTGCCTCGAGGGAACGGCTGGTCCTGCAATGTCTCCATTTTCCTACCAGATGCACGAACTCGCCCACATGGTTTTTGCGCCGTTGCGGGCTGCCTCAGACGTGACGCGCTTTTGGGCCGGTAACCCGATGAACCCCCTGTCGAACACGCAGGCGGGCCGCAATATCGTCGCGTCCGCCGAGATGTTCGAGCGCCTGACGCGCCGCTACGGCAAGCCGCGGTTCGACCTTGACGAGACGACGGTCGATGGGCGCCGCGTCGCCGTCGAGGAGCAAGTCGTCTGGCAGAGGCCGTTCTGCCGGCTCTTGCGCTTTAAGCGCGACCTGCCGCCCACGATGACGCAGCCGAAGCTCCTCATCGTCGCGCCGATGTCGGGGCACTACGCCACCCTGCTGCGCGGGACGGTCGAGGCCTTCCTGCCGCACTATGACGTCTATATCACCGACTGGAGCGACGCGCGCATGGTGCCCGCGGGAGAGCGCTTCGACCTCGACGATTACATCGACGCTCTCATCGCGATCTGCCGCACGCTGAAGGCTGAGTCCGGACCCCTGCACACGCTTGGCGTCTGCCAACCAGCCGTCCCGCTGATCGCGGCAGTCGCTATCATGGAAGCCGACGGCGACCCCCACGTCCCCACGTCGATGACGTTGATGGGTGGGCCCATCGACACGCGTCGCTCGCCGACGGCTGTCAACCTGCTGGCGGAGAAGCGGGGTAGCCAGTGGTTCCGCGATCATTGCATCCACACCGCGCCCTACCCGTACCCGGGCTTCGGACGCAAGGTCTATCCCGGCTTTCAGCAGCTCTCGGGCTTCATGGCGATGAACTTCGATCGCCACGTCGATGCCCATGTCGAAATGTTCAACCACCTCATCAAGGGCGACGAGGATTCCGGCGAAAAGCAGCGCACGTTCTACGACGAGTATCTCGCCGTCATGGACCTGACGGCGGAGTTCTACCTTCAGACGATCGACACCGTCTTCGTCGAGCACCAGCTGCCGCGGGGCGTGATGACCCACCGCAACAAGCGGATCGACCTCTCCGCGATCCACCGCGTCGGGCTGATGACCGTCGAGGGCGAAAACGACGACATCTCCGGCCTCGGCCAGACCTATGCGGCGCAAGAGCTGTGCGGCAACATCCCGGCCTGGGCCAAGACGCATTACGTCCAGAAGGACGTGGGGCATTACGGGGTGTTCAACGGCTCGCGGTTCCGCAAGGAGATCGTGCCGCGCATCAAACGCTTCGCCGAAGAACTCCCGCTATAAGGGCGCGTCCTCACAGCGTCACAGGATCGAGGATGCGCTCGGCCCCTTCGCGCTCGAGCGTGAGGCGTCGGGCCATCGCGGTAGCTTCGAGATGGAGCGCGACTTCGATCTCGCCCAGGTCCCGCGCGCGCTCGGCGAGCTGCTCGATCAGATCGACAAAATAGTCGGGGTGACCAGCCTCATCCGGCGACAGGCACATGTCGTAGTTCCAGTTTCAACCCTGGGACTAAGCCTGCAACCTATGGTAGATATCAAGTTGTATTTTTGCGGAACGGATGTCCGCTTGCCTCCTCTTCGGCACAGGGCAGTCCGATCGCGACAGCTACCGGACTCCACTGCGACCAATGCTGCTAATGCATGGCCTTCTGCCGCCGCCGCTCGACGGAGGAGGGAATGCGCATGCTCTCACGATATTTGGCGACGGTGCGCCGGGCGATGTCGATGTTGGAGGTTCTGAGCTTTTCGACGATCGCGTCGTCAGAGAGCACGGTGCCGGCGCCCTCGCGTTCGATCATCTGACGGATACGGAAACGGACCGATTCCGCGGAATGCGAGTCGCCTCCGTCGTTGGAGGCGATCGAAGCGGTGAAGAAATATTTGAGCTCGAACAGTCCGCGCGGGCTCGACATGTACTTGTTGGAGGTGACGCGCGAGACGGTGGACTCGTGCATGCCGGTCGCCTCGGCGATGGCCTTCAGGTTCAGCGGGCGCAGGTGCTCCACGCCATAGGCGAAGAAGGCGTCCTGCTGGCGTACGATCTCGCTCGACACCTTGAGGATCGTCCGCGCGCGCTGTTCCAGGCTCTTGGTCAACCAATTGGCCGTCTGCAGGCACCCCGAGACGAAGCTGCGGTCGGCCTCGCTGCCCTTGCCGCGCGAGATCCGGGCGGCATAGGTCTGGTTGACGAGCAGGCGGGGGAGAACGTCGGTGTTGAGCTCGATCAGCCAGGACCCATCCTGAGCGGCGCGGACGTGGACGTCGGGGACGATGGACTGGATCGTGCTGGCACCGAAGGCCCGGCCCGGCTTGGGATCGAGACGCTTCAACTCGGCGATCATGTCCGCCAGATCCTCGTCGTCGACGCCACAGGCCTTGCGAAGGCCCGCAAGGTCGCGTCGCGCTACCATGTCGAGGTGGCCGACCAGCGCTTCCATGGCCGGATCGAGCCGGTTGCGGTCCCGCAGTTGCAGCCGCAGGCATTCCGCGAGGCTGCGCGCCCCGACCCCGACAGGATCGAAGGTCTGAACCGCCAGCAACACCTCGGTGACCCGCGCCAGCGGCGCACCCAGCCTCTCTGCGAGGTCGTGCAGGTCTTCGCCGACGTAACCGGAATCGTCGATCGCATCGATGAGCGCATGGCCGATCATCCGGCCGCGCGCGTCGGAGACGGCCAGCGGAAGCTGTTCCGCCAGGTGCTCCTTGAGGGTCAGGCGCGAGGCGATATAGGATTCGAGGTTGGATGCTTCGCCGTCGTGTCCCGCCCCAGCGGAGCCCGTCCAGGAACTCGCCGACAATCCGGCCTCGCCGAGCGCGTCGCGCGGCTCGGCGGGAGCGGGGCCGCGGTCGACGTCGAAGCTGTTGTGCAACTCCGTCCCGAGGCCCGCCTCGAGCGCCGCGTGATCGGTGGCGAAACTCTCCGAACTCCAGTCCGCCTCGGCAGCGTCGTTGAAGCTCTCGCCGAGCGACGGCTCGGCATCGATGCGCGCATCGACCTCGCCGACAATAATAGGCTCGCCCCCGCCCGCCTCGTCCGCCCGTTCCAGGAGCGGATTGCGCTCAAGCTCGTCCTGGACGAACGAAGCGAGCTCCATATTCGAAAATTGAAGGAGCTTGATCGCTTGGAGAAGCTGGGGCGTCATCACCAGGGATTGACCCTGGCGCATCACAAGCTTGGTCGTCAGAGCCATGGCGAACGCTACTCATGCGAGACGAGATATTAATTTCGGGTTAACGGCCCGGTTTTTGCTTATAGCACCCGGCTCCGCGCTTGTCTCGCCCGTTGGCATCAACTTCGCTTGCAAACGCATGCGACAGCGGGTGTGCTTAACGTCAAAGCCGAAAGTCCTCACCCAGATAGAGGCGACGCACGTCCGCGTTGTCGACGATCTCCTCCGGCGTGCCCTGCGTCAGCACGTGCCCGGAATGGATAATGTAGGCGCGATCGATGAGGCCCAGCGTCTCGCGCACGTTGTGGTCCGTGATCAGCACGCCGATGCCGCGCCGCTTCAGATGCTGGACAAGAACGCGGATGTCACCCACCGCAATCGGGTCGATGCCGGCGAAGGGCTCGTCCAGCAGCATGAACGAGGGGCGGTTGGCCAGCGCGCGGGCGATCTCGCAGCGGCGTCGCTCGCCGCCCGACAACGCGACGGAAGGCGACTTGCGGAGCCGCGTCAGGTCGAACTCGTCGAGCAACGCGTCCAACTCGTATTCGCGCTTGCGCTTGTCGCCCTCGGCGATCTCGAGAACCGCGCGGATGTTGTCTTCGACACTCAGCCCCCGGAAGATCGAGGCCTCCTGCGGCAGGTAGCCGATGCCGAGGCGTGCCCGCCGGTACATCGGCAGGGTCGTCACGTCGTTGCCGTCGAGCTCGATCGAGCCGGCGTCGGGGCGCACGAGCCCGGTGATCATGTAAAAAACCGTCGTCTTGCCCGCGCCGTTGGGGCCGAGCAGCCCGACCGCCTCGCCCCGCTGCACCTTGAGGCTCACGTCCTCGACGACGCGGCGCGCCTTGTAGGCTTTTCGCAGGTGGTTGATGGCGAGGACGCCGTCGCCTTCCGCGACGGGCGCGACGCTGAAGCCGGCCTCGCCAGCCTCAAGCCGGGGCGTTTCGGCAGGCGCGTCGCGCAGGAGGTCGGGGCCGCCCCGCTGGTCCATCGAAGCGGCCGCGGGCGTCCACGCTCCAGGCGCGACCGATGGCGACCCTGCCATGCGGGGTGAGAACAGATGTGCCAGACTGAGACGAAACGCTTTCAAACCGGTCTTAAGCCTTCATGCGCCATGGCCGGACGCCGGCCATGCCCGCGAACCCGCAGACGCCAGACTACAATTTCGCGCCGCGGCCCGCTCCTCCTTTTTTTGCCGCGGCATCCTCGTTGCCCGGCTGGAACATGCTGCGGACGCGGCTTCCCGTCACGCGGGCCTGCCCTGTCTTCAGCTCGTAGACCAACTTGTCTCCCAGCGTCACGTTCGGCCCTTGGCTTAGGGTGACGTTGCCAGTCAGCACCACCGTATCGGACGACTTGTCGTAGACGCCGCTGTTGCCCGTCCCGACCTGGTCTTTGGAGACCATTGTGACCGGGCCGGCGGCTTCCATGCGCTGCACCTGGCTCGTCGAGGAGGGCGCGCCGGCCTGACCCTCCCCTCCCTTGGGCGGCAGGTAGATGACGAGCGTGCTGCACTTCAGCTTGCTCTCGCCCTGCACGGCGAGGACGTTGCCGGTGTAGATCAGCTTCTGTTCTTTATCGAAATAATCGAGCTTCGTCGCCTCGATGTTGATCGGCTGCTTGCTGTTGGCGCCAGGCAGGATCGCGCCGGACCGCGTCTGCGCGCTTGCGGGCCACGTCGCCGACAGGCAGGGCAGTGCGAGGCTTAAAGCCAGACAAACAAGCCTCGCCGCAATCATCGCGCCCGCACCGCAACCGGCGCCGCATCGGTCGCCGCGGCTTCCTCGGGCGCATTGAACAGCGAGGTGACGCCGCCCTCGAACGACACTTTGTGGCCGTTGTCGGTTACGTCGAGCTGGTCGGCGGCGATGGTGCCGCCGGACACATCGACCTTGAGACGTTCCCGGGATGAGAAGATGCCGGTCTTGAAGTTCATCACGGCGCTCCGCATCATCAGGTCGTAGCCGCCGGTGCTCTTGATCCGCGCGTGTCCCGTCAAGGTCATCGTGTCGACCTTGCCATCGTAAACGCCGCTCTCGGCGGTGATGCGCGAGCTCGTGTTGTCGAGCATCCCCACCGTCGCGTCCACGTCGCGCAATTCCATCACGCTCGGCTTGGTGATGTCCTGCACCCCCTGCCGCGCGGTGATGGCATAGGCGCCCCCATCCGGCTTCAGCCCCGAGATTTTCGGCGCCTCCATCGTGACGACCGTGCCCTCTACCCCAACGCTGCCGACGCTGAAGTTGAGGGGCAGGTGGTGGAACGGATCGAAGAGGACGACGATGGCGATGACGGAGACGCCGAGGACCGAGCCGAGGACCATGGCGCGGCGCAGAAAACGCACCCGCGCTGTATGGCGGCCGGCCTCGCGAACCGCGTGTTGGCGTGGCGGCGGGGTATGGTCCATGCGCTCGCCCAGCGACGCCCGCCGCTGCTGGCTGGCGCTGCTCCCGCTCGTCACATCCGCCATGGCGTCGTCGCTCTACGATCGGCTTGGATCATGGCGCAGTGTTTGCGCCGCTCTCGCGGCGAAGGCAAGGCGGCGACCGGCGGCTCAGGCGTGCGAGAAGATGTCCCCGTCAGGCCATCCTGACAGGTCCAGCCTCGCGCGGGTCGGCAGGAAGCGGAAGGCGGCCTCCGCATAATGCTTCCGGTCCTCGCGGACGAGCATGGCGTCGAGCTTGCCGCGCAGGGCATGGAGGTGCAGCACGTCCGACGCGGCATAGGCGAGCTGCGCCTCGTTTAATGTGGCCGCCCCCCAGTCGGACGATTGCTGCTGCTTGGAGAGATCCACGCCCAGAAGTTCGCGCGCGAGGTCCTTCAAACCGTGCCGGTCCGTGTAGGTGCGCGCGAGCTTGGAGGCGATCTTCGTGCAGTAGAGCGGCTCGGCCAAGACGCCGAAGGTCTCGTAGAGGACGGCGACGTCGAAGCGCGCGTAGTGGAACACCTTGGTCACGCCAGGTGCGGCGAGGATGCCCGCCAACACCGGGGCGCTGGTCTGGCCGGGCGCGATCTGCACGATCTCGGCATGGCCGTCGCCGCGCGAGAGCTGAACCACGCAGAGACGGTCGCGGCGCGGTACCAGGCCGAGCGTCTCGGTGTCGATCGCGACCGCCTCGCCTGCCGCGAAATCTGCGGGGAGGTCGCCGCGGTGCAGTCTGACGGCCATGCTGTGCCTCGAGCGAAAAGAGCGGATGCCGGGCGGTAGCAGAGCGATCTGCGACGAGCAACCTCGGCGCGGCGGATGTGGAACCTCTCGGCGCAAGTCTCGTTCTCTGGCACAACATAGGGAGGTCTCATCTGATGCAGAAGAAATTCGGTATCGCGGTCGTCGCCGCGCTTCTCTCGATTCCGGCTGCGGCGCAGGCCCAGGGGCTCGTCGGCGGTGCGGAACGCGGCGCCGAGCGTGGCGAGAGTGCGGGTGGGCCGATCGGCGGGATCGTCGGTGGCGCGATCGGCGCGGCAACCGGCACGGTCGGCGGCCTGCTCGGCGTCGAGGACCGTCCCCGCTTCCGCGAATACGTCGTCCGCGAGCATCGTCCTTCCTACCGCTACCGGGAGGAAGTTCGGACCGGTGCGATCTTACCCGAGGACGGCGTCGAATATTACGACGTCCCGACCGAGTACAAGGTCCGCCCCGGTTATCGCTACACGGTCGTCAACGACCGCCCCGTCCTCGTCGAGCCAAGGACGCGACGCATCGTCGAGGTCCTCGATTAGCGCTAGCGTTTCTGCACGATCACAGGTGAAGCAGCAAAATCGCGTGTGAGCAGCAAAAAGGCCGTGCCGGAAGGCGCGGTCTTTTTTTATGACGGGTCACCGACACGGTCGTGGGTCAAGCACCTGCGGTAGAGTGTGCTGCGGCTGATGCCCAGGCGGCGCGCCGCTGCCGAGACGTTGCCGCCGCTCGCCTGAAGCGCTTCGCGCATCGCCGAGCGCGCCAACTGATCGAGCCTCCCCTCGCCAGGGGCTGTCGGCAGCTCCGCCTCGGCCGCGGGCTGCGGTGAGCGGTGTAGGTTGGGCGGCAGCGCATCGAGGCCGAGTTCCTCGCCAACCTCGGCCAGTGCAAGCATGGCGCGCAGAGTGCCCGCGATCTGGCGGAAGTTGCCGGGCCACGAACAGGCGGCGAGCGCCGCTTCACAGGCGCAGGACAGCGTCACGCCGCGCGTCTGTGGCTCCAATCCCGCCCACACGCGACGGACCATTGCGTGCCTGTCGCCGAGCGACCGCACGGTAGGCAGTTCCATCGTGTAGGGGGCGATGCGGAAATAGAGGTCGGCGCGGAACGCTCCGCGCGCGACCATACCCGCGAGGTCGTGGTGCGTCGCGCAGATCAGGCTCACGTCGATAGAAACCGCGCGGACGGCCCCAACCGGTAAGACCTCGCGCTCCTGCAGGGCGCGCAGGAGGCGCGGCTGCAGCGTCAGCGGCATGTCGCCGATCTCGTCCAGGAAAACCAGGCCGCCATCCGCCTCGCGCAGCAACCCGCGGGCGCCGGCGCGTCGTGCGCCGGTGAAGGCACCCGCCTCATAGCCGAACAGTTCGGCCTCGATCAGGCTCTCGGGCAAAGCCGTGCAGTTGATCGCGACAAACGGCTTTGCGGCGCGCGCGCTCGCCGCATGCGCCGCACGCGCAAAGACCTCCTTGCCCGTCCCTGTCTCGCCTTGCACGAGCAGCGCGACCCCGGCGTCTAGCAGGCGCACCGCCTGCGCGAGGGCGCGCCCATCCTCGTCGCGGCTCAGCGCGGGCGCGACGCAGCGTGGCAGACGAGAAGGAGGGCGGGAGGCGAGCGTCGACGGGAACGGACGGGCACGCTCGCTGGAGACCATCCTCGCACCCCTCTGTCGCAGCCTACGACACCTGTCGCACCCGTCTCAACGGGCGACAAGCCCGACCTTCGGCGCGGGCAAACCCCAGGCGCCTGGTTCCCTATCTGTCGAATAGAAAAACCGATGGACCCCAAGGGTTTACGTCGCCGAGGCCGCGCAGCTCCCATCGTCTGGCATGCGCCTCGCCCCGGCCGGGGAAATTCGGGAGGAGGCATCATGAACAAGCCAGAATTTCTTGGGGTCAGCGCCAAGGCGCCGTTCAGCGCGCGTTACGGCAATTTCATCGGTGGCAAGTTCGTCGAGCCGGTAGCGGGCCGCTATTTCGAGAACACCTCGCCGGTGACAGGCCGTGTCATTTGTGAGATCGCGCGGTCGGACGCGCAGGACGTCGAGCGCGCACTGGACGCCGCCCATGCGGCCAAAGACGAGTGGGGCCGGACCTCGCCGATGACCCGCGCGCTGATTCTCAACAGGATCGCCGACCGGATGGAGGAGAACCTCGACATGCTGGCGTTGGCCGAGACCTGGGACAACGGCAAGCCGATCCGCGAGACGACGCATGCCGACATGCCGCTGGCGATCGACCACTTCCGCTACTTCGCAGGCTGTATCCGCGCGCAGGAAGGCGGCATCTCGGAGATCGACCACGACACGGTCGCCTATCATTTCCACGAGCCGCTCGGCGTCGTCGGCCAGATTATCCCGTGGAACTTCCCCATCCTCATGGCGGTCTGGAAGCTCGCCCCCGCGCTCGCCGCGGGCAATTGCGTGGTGCTGAAGCCGGCCGAGCAGACGCCGGCCTCCATCCTCGTGCTGATGGAGCTCGTCGGCGACCTGCTGCCGCCGGGCGTGCTCAACGTCGTCAACGGTTTCGGCCTGGAATGCGGCAAGCCGCTCGCTTCCAGTCCGCGCATCGCCAAGATCGCCTTCACCGGCGAGACGACGACGGGGCGGCTCATCATGCAATATGCCTCGCAGAACCTGATCCCGGTGACGCTCGAACTCGGTGGCAAGTCGCCCAACATCTTCTTCGCCGACGTGGCGAACGAGGACGACGACTTCTTCGACAAGGCGCTCGAAGGCTTCACCATGTTCGCGCTGAACCAGGGCGAGGTCTGCACCTGCCCGAGCCGCGCCCTCGTGCACGAGTCGATCTACGACCGCTTCATGGAGCGCGCTCTCAAGCGGGTGGAAGCGATCGTGCAGGGCTCGCCGCTGGATCCCGCCACCATGATCGGCGCGCAAGCCTCCTCCGAGCAGCTCGAAAAGATCCTCTCCTACATCGACATCGGCAAGCAGGAGGGTGCCGAGGTTCTTACCGGCGGCGGCCGCAACTATCTCGAAGGCGAGTTGGCCGACGGCTTCTACGTGAAGCCCACGGTGTTCAAGGGCCACAACCGCATGCGGATCTTCCAGGAGGAGATTTTCGGGCCGGTGCTGTCGGTCACCACCTTCAAGGACGACGCGGACGCAATGACGATCGCAAACGACACGCTGTACGGCCTCGGCGCCGGTGTGTGGACACGCGATGGCAACCGCGCCTACCGCTTCGGTCGCGGTATCCAGGCCGGACGTGTCTGGACCAATTGCTACCACGCCTACCCCGCGCACGCGGCGTTCGGCGGCTACAAGCAATCCGGCATCGGACGCGAGAACCACCGCATGATGCTTGACCACTACCAGCAGACGAAGAACATGCTGGTGAGCTACAGCGCGAAGAAGCTCGGTTTCTTCTGAGCCGACGCAACGGAGGGAAGTCGGCGCAGCCTGTGCCGGCTCCCGCTCCCGGGATTGACGATGAGCGAGACGCCCGTTTTCCGCGTGACGGCGACGCCGGCCGCGATTGCATTGATCGAGACGCTGCGGAGCGAGCACGGCCCCGTGCTGTTCCACCAGTCCGGCGGATGCTGCGACGGCTCCTCGCCGATGTGCTATCCGATTTCCGACTTCATCGTCGGCGACGCGGACGTGTACCTCGGCACGATCGGCGGCGCGGAGGTCTACATCGGCCGTCCGCAATACGAATACTGGAAGCACACGCAACTGATCATCGACGTCGTTCTCGGGCGCGGGGGCATGTTCTCGCTGGACAACGGTCGTGACGTCCGCTTCCTGACTCGGAGCCGCCTGTTCAGCGACGCCGAGGTGGCGTCCCTTACTTCCGCGCCCGAAATCCGGCCGACTTCTAGAGCTTGACCTTCAGATCGCGCGCCACGGCGAAAGCCACCCGCTTGGTGGCCTTGATCTTGATCGGATCGCCGGTGTTCGGGTTACGGCCTTTGCGCGCCGCGCGCTTCTTGACTTGGAAAATGCCGAGGCCGGAAATGCGGACCTTCGTTCCCTTCTTCAGGTGACGGCCGATCATATCGACGGATTCGACCAGATAAGCTTTGGCGTGCGACTTCGGGATTTCGAACGTCGTGGCGAGATGCTCGCTGATGTCGGTAACGGTAAGGATAGCCGCTGTCTTCTTCTCCGAAGCGACAGTCGGGTCCTTCTTCACGCCGCTTTTCTTGTTGGCCTTATCGGCGATCTTCGGTGCCGCCTTCTGCGCGGTTTCCTTTTTGGCCATGCGAATCGTCCCTTTACTGCCGAATTCCAAGCATGTTGCCGGCGCACGTCGTCAGCGCAAGCCTCATCGCCTTCCGATGTGCCAAGAACGTCGGTCCTCCGGGCACGCCAGGCGCTTTGCAACGCGCCCTAGCGCGGGTAAAACCATGGGTGCTCCGCCAACGGGACCGTCCGGACCCCGCTTGAGCCAAGCGCCGAAAAGATCGGGGACGCCTGGCGACAGGCGTCGAAACAACGATCGCAGCGCGAGGGAAGTACGCTCGAGAAAGGTTTGTACGACATGGCGACGCCTCATCTTCACCCAGCGCTCAACGATGGAATCCACCAGGGTACCGGCGATTTCGCCGGCGGTACCCTCCATTGCAAGTGCCCGATCGACAAGGTCGAGGTCACGATCACTGGCAACGTGGCTCACAATCACGCCTGCGGCTGTTCCAAGTGTTGGAAACCGGAGGGCGCGGTGTTCTCGATCGTCGGTGTCGTGCCAAAAGACAACCTTGAGATCACGGCGCACGAAGAGAAGCTGCACGTCGTCGATGAGGCCGCGACGATCCAGCGGCACGCCTGCAAGGCTTGCGGCACCCACATGTACGGGCGCATCACCAAGGACCACCCGTTCAACGGGCTCGACTTCGTCCACGTCGAGTTGAGCGACGACCGCAACTGGCAGGCACCGCAGTTCGCGGCCTTCGTCTCCTCCATCATAGAGCAGGGCTATGACCCGCACGGCATGGATGCCGTGCGTTCGCGTTTCCGGGAGCTGCAGCTGGAGCCTTACGACGTGCTGTCTCCGCCGCTGATGGACGCGATCGCGAGCTATACCTACGCGCGTGCGAGCCAGGCCTGAGCGGCCGCCGTCCGACAAACGCATGCCGCGAACGCCTCGAGCCTGACAGCTAAGGGGCGAGCGCGGCGCGCAGCATGTCTTCGGCATAAGGTTTGGAAACGATCGAGACGTCCTTGAAGCGCTCGGGAACGGTGACCAGCTCGCCGTATCCCGTGGCGAACACGAACGGGATGCCGTGGTCCTGCAGGTTCTCGGCGATGGAGAAGCTCGTCTCGTTGAAGAGGTTCACATCGAGGATCGCGGCGTCGAAACGCGTCAGATCGAGGGCGCGTTTGGCGTCGTGCGTCGTGCTCACCAATTCGACATCCGCGCCGCAGCCCTGCAGCATGGTCTGCGCGTCGAGCGCGATCATCATGCTGTCTTCCACGAGCAGCAGGTTCTTGCCGAGGAGGTCGGCCATGGGCGTGGCGGCGCGCCGCTGGATATCGCCCTCTTCCTGCGTCACGGTATGCACGAGGGCGGCGGGGATCGTGAAGCGCGCCTGCACGCCTTCCGGCCGATAGTCGACCGAGGCGGTGCCGTGGAGCTCGAAGGCAATCGACTGCTGCGTGACGATCGTGCCGAACCCGCGCCGCGAGGGCGGCGAAACCGAAGGGCCGCCGGCCTCGGTCCAGGCGATGACGAGGTCGTCCTCCACCCTCCAAACGATGTCGAGCGTACCCCCGGGGGCACTCAGCGAGCCGTATTTGGCCGCGTTCGTCATCATCTCGTGCAGCACCAAAGCGAGCGTCTGGTAGGCGCGCGCCGCGACCATCACCGGCGGTCCGGATAGGGTGAGGCGGTCGGTCTCGACGTTGACCCAAGCCCGCGCCTCCGCCTCGATCAGCGTGCGCAGCGAAGCGGCCCGCCAGTGCGAGCGGGTCAATTGATCATGCGCCGTGGAGAGCGCCTGCAGGCGGTTCTGCAGATTATCGGCGAACGCCGCGACGGAGCGGACATCCTGTCGGCTTTGCCGGACCAGCGAGCTCACCACGGCCAAGACGTTCTTGATACGGTGATTGAGTTCGGCGACGAGGAGCGTCTGGCTTTCCTGCGCGAGGCGCCGCTCGCGGTCGACGAAATCGGCGCGCCGCAGCACGATGTTGAGCAGCGAGATCCGCAGCGTCTCCGCGATGGCGAGCGCATCGCTCGGCCACGGGAGGCTCTTGCCGTGCACCACCTCGCGCCAGGCGGCAAAGCTCTTGCGCGGCCCAAGCGTCTGCGACTGAATATCGACCGGCTTGTTTGGATCCCCGCCCCAAAGGACCGTCTGCGTCACTGCGGGGCGAAACAGCAAGAGGACATCGCGCGGCGAGCGGGGGATAGGCAGGGCGATGAGACCCGCAACCCGGTCTGCGTAGCGCGCGGCATCGGGTAGCTCGCTCCCTAGCGCGTCTGTGGCGAAGACATGGTCCGCGCTCTTGGTGGTGAGAAAGCGCACCAGTTCTCCGATCGCATCCTCGGGCGGCGTCCGGCCCATGCCTTCGAAGCGCCCACCCTTCAAGACGCCGACCCCTTCGCAGGCGATCATCTCGCGCAGCATGCCCTCGAATTTAGGCAGGTTGTCGAAAACCGTTTCTTCCGGGGTCATGCTGGCGATAAGCGCGTCGTGCACGCGCCGCGTTTCGATGAGGCCGCTGAGCTGATCCTGCTTGCGCTTCGCCTCGATCTGCGGAGAGAGCACCATGGCGAACAGTTCCATCGCGGCGCAGGTCGTCGTCGACAGGCGGCGCGGCGTCTGGTGGTGGCAGGCGATGAGGCCCCACAGCGCGTCGCCATCCATGATGGAGACCGTGAGGGTCGCAGCGCTGCCCATGTTGCGAAGATACTGCAGGTGAATCGGCGAGGCGCTGCGAAGCCCGGCGAGGCTGAGGTCGAGCGGCAAGCCGTTCGCGCCGACGTCGGGGATCAATGCGATGGGCGCATAGTTCACGTCGGGGATCAGCCGCAGCCATTGGCGCTTGTACAGTGCCCGGGCTTGGGCTGGGATGTCGCTCGCGGGATAATGCAGGCGCAGATAGGGTTCGAGGCCTGACCGCAGGGCCTCCGAGACCACCTCGCCGCTTCCATCCTCCAAAAACTGGTAGATCATCACGCGGTCATAGCCGGTGATCGCTCGGATTTGACGCACGGCCGAGGTCAGGAAGGACGCTAAGGTCGTGGTGCGCCGAAGCCGGTCCATCATGGCTTTCACCAGCATGCTCGGGTCGGACTTCGTCGTGTCGGCCCCGGCGACCGGTACCGCTTCGACGACGGCGTGAGGCCCTGACGCGTGGATGAAAAGGTCGTGGAGCAGACCCTCTGTCCCGACCTCGACGTCGCTCAACCGCTCGGCCAGGCCGGTGATCGTCGCCGCCTGAAAGGTGTTGCGCAGGTCGTGGATGAGGCGGGCCGTCATGAGGGCGTCGATCGGCAGGCCGATCATGGCTTCGGGCGAGGCCTGGCCAAACAGCCGGCCAGCGTTGGCGGAGACGTGCGCGACGGTCCAGGTCGGAAGCTGGAAGGCGACGAGGAAACCGTGTGTCTGGATCGCGCCGGGCACGTGAACCGGCTCGCGCTCGCAGGCACTCAAGTCGATGGTTTTCAAGTGTTCCTCAGTCAAACTATGTGTCCGGCAGGAGCTTGGAGGAAAGGACTGCGCCGTACCGAGGTCGGCACGATTGACGTCTTTGCCGCCGTAAGGGGATCCCGCGGCCACGCTGCCTTAATCGACCACAGGCGCGATTGGATCCGTATTCCGTCGGTTCGATGGTGATGCTCCGACGGCCGGAACTATCTCCTCGGCAGCGGCATTTTCGGTCCGCTGATCCGGCGTCGCCACTTCCGGCCGTCGACGAGGGAGACGATCATGGCGCTCGACCTTTCGCAATACGCCAACACCGACCCGCACCTTTCGACCGGTGAACGCGCCCTGTCGGTCGTCGCGGGGCTGATGCTGACGTCCGCTGCCGCCCAGCCACGTCCCAACGTGTTCCTGAGCATCCTGGCGCTGGCGACGGGCTCCTATCTCGCCTATCGTGGGGCGACGGGCTATTGCTTCGTCAAGGCCTCGTTGGACGGTAAGGCCCCGATCCCGCATACGGCGACGCCGCCGTTGGGCTAAGGGCACGGCTACTTGGTCGGAGGCTGCAACGCCTTGGTGCAGGTGACGGTCTTCGGCTGGCAGGCAATTCCGGGCAGGGAGCAGGCCGAAGTCTCGCGGAGGCAGATGACGCATCCGTCCGTCCATTCCGCGCAAATCCTGTCGGTGTCACCGAAGGCCTGGACCGCCTTCACCTCCGGGCCGACCGGCTCAACTGCGGCGGCGTAGCCGAAATTGGCCAAGCCTACCCAAGCGGTCGTGGCCAGGATGACATGACGGATGTCCATAGCGTGGTGTAGCGCGAGCGGCACGCGTCGGCAATCGGCGCCTCGGTTTGCCGCGCGCCCGGCAGCATGCTACCCGGCGCCATGCTCGAAGGCCTCCCTCCCAATGGCGCCGCCCACGTCATGCGTCTGCGCTGCGACGAAGCGACGGCGCGCCGCGTGGCCGACCTCATCGTCGAGACGTTCGAGCCCGCCGAAGCCGCGGCGGCTGCCTTCGAGGAGCAATTCAACGCGCAAGGCTGGTCGGCCGGCCCATGGATCGTCGAGGCCTATTTTGGTTTCGCGCCGGACGAGCAGGCCATCCGCGCCCTGGTCGCCGCCGCGGTCGGCGGCGACGTTCCAGGCGACATCGTCTTCGCTCGCGTCGAGCAGCGGGACTGGATCGCCGCTTCGTTGGAAGGTTTGGAGGCGGTGCGCGAGGGCCGGTTCGTCATCCACGGCAGCCATGGCCGAGGCCGCGTCGGCATCGGCGATATAGGGATCGAGATCGAGGCGGCGCTGGCCTTCGGCACCGGCCACCACGGATCGACCCGCGGCTGTCTGGCGATGATCGCCGATGTGGCGCGGCGACGGCGGCCGCTGCGCATCCTCGACGTGGGGACCGGTTCGGGCGTGCTCGCCATCGCCGCCGCCCGGCGCTTCCGACGCCAGGTGAGGGCCGGCGACATCGACCCGGTCGCGGTCGCGGCGGCGCGGGCCAACGCCGGTCGGAACCGAGCCGGCGCCGCCGTCCGTCCCGTCGTCGCCACCGGAGTCGGCCATCCCGGCCTGCGTGCCGGCGCGCCCTACGACCTCGTATTCGGCAACATCTTGGCGCGCCCGCTGCGCTCCCTCGCGCCGCACCTCAAAGGCCTCCTCGCGCCCGGCGGCGAACTCATCCTCTCCGGTCTGCTCGCCAGCGACGTCGCCGGCGTGCTCTCGGCCTACCGAGCGCAGGGACTCTTCCTAAGGCGACGCCGCGCCGTCGAGGGATGGGCGACCCTGCTGCTGCAGCGCCCGGTTATCCCGGGGTGAACCGCGCGACCATCGGCCGGAGCTTCTCGATCCCGATGGAGCGCAGGTTGGCGATGTCGAGCAGAGCGACGACGGCGGCGTAGACGACGATGCCGCCCAGGACCTGCTCCACCAGGACCAAGAAACCCGGAGGCTCGGCACGCAGCGGGAGCAGGGCAATCGTCATCGCTGCCACGCCGAGGCATGTCGCCAGAAGGTCGCGCGTCCGCGGCCATATGGGGCGCGAGAGGCAGGCGATGCCGATCAGCGTCACCAGCGCGACGGCGAAGGCGCCCGATTGCGCGATCGCCAGCGTCTCGGCCCCACCCGTGCGCGGCAGGGCGAGGAGAAGCAAGGGGTCGGCGAGGCAGCCCGCGACCGCCGCCGCGATCAGTGGACCGGTGCGCTTGGCGATCTGGAAGATCGGATTGAGGCCATAGAGGATGATGGCGAAGCAGAACAGGCCGGGCAGCATCAGCGTGAGGAGCCGGTCGAACGGCCCGCGGTAATCGGCCGGAACGATCAATGACTGCAGCGAGGGCAGTACCAGCCACAGGCCGACGCAGGATGGGAGGATGATCGCGATGACGACAGCCATGTTGTCGGCGATCTGCTGCTTGGACTGCGCCGGTCCGAAGCGGTCGTGCGCCGCCACGGCGATCTGGAACAGCAGGACGTCCATGGTCGAGCCGATTGCCTGGATGGCCTTGGTCCCGAGGTCGAAGGCCAGGGAGAACTGCCCGGTCTCCGAGAATCCATAATAGACGGTGATCAGCGCCCGGTTGGCGAGCGGAATGCAGAGGTAGAGCAGGTTGGCTGTGACGATCGGCATCGAATAGCGCAGCAAGGAGCGCGCGATGCGGGACCGGGCGAGATGCACCTGCGCGTAGGGGTCGCTCAGCGACGCGCGCGCGGCGATGACGGATCCCGATACGCTCAGGATGGTGCCGATGAGCGTCATCTTCGCCGAGGCGAAATAGAACGCGCCGCCCCCGACGAAGACGAGGGCGAAGACATTCTTGACGATGACGAGGCGCGTGTAGAGACGATCATGGAAGCGGGCGCGCACCAGGGCGGTGCTGAAGTCGAACAGCCCATTGGCCACCGCCATGCCGAGCGCCAGGGCGATCAGCGCATTCGGCAAGGGAAAGTGGACGTTGGTGGAAAAGAGACAGGCGCTCCCGATCGCGAGGCCGAAGGTGACGCCCGCGAAAGCGAGGTCGAGGGTGGCGCGCAGCGCCGGCTCTTCGCCCCGCGCCCGCTCCGAGTAGAAGCGTGTGGCACCGAGCCGGAGCCAATCGAGGAACAGCGTCTGCACCGCCATCGCCGTCGCGAGAGCGAGTGCGAACCGCCCGTATTCCGCCGGCCCGAGGAATTTGGCGACCAGCAGGCCGACGGCGAAATTGAACAGGACGTTGAGGAAGAAGGCGCTGAGAACCCTCATGCCGCCGGCGAGGTCCGGACGCGTCCCGCGGCTCTCAGGCTCGGCAGGCTCGGGGGACAAAGATCACGCATCACCGACAAGCTTAGCCCGAGCCTGATAACGATGTCTTGCGCCGGCGAACGATGGTTGCCGAGCGAGACATAGATGTCGCGTTCGCTTCGAGGCTCAAAACCCGACTCGGCCGGTTGCGCCTTTGCGCCACGTCAGCACTGCGTAGTCGGCGACGGCAAGGTCGCCCTTGGCGTCGAAGGCGACGTCTCCAAGGACGGTCTTGAATGTGCGACCGTCGTGCATGATGCGGGCGAGGGCGTCTGGCTGGAGACTCCCGGCTACCTCCGCAGCCTGTTGCACGACTTGCACGGCGGCATAGGCGTTGAAGGCATAGGCCGCCGGCTCCGCGGCCCGGGCCGCGAGCTTGCGGAGCAGATCCGCCGCTTCGGGCCTCTGCTTGGGATCGGGAGGAAAAACCATCAAAGTGCCCTCGGCCCCGGGGCCAGCCAGCGCGGCGAACTCTTCGGAAGCCAGCGCGACCCCACCCATAAGGACGACGGGCGCGTTGGCATCGCGCAACTGGCGCGCCAGGAGGCCGGCCTCGGTCTGCGCGCCGCCCCAGAATGCCACGCGCGCTCCCGAGACCTTGAGCCGAGCGACGATGGCGGCATAGTCCCTCTCGCCCCTGTCGACGCCGGCGTAGAGCACGTCCTTCGTCCCGCCAGCGGCCAGGGCCTTGCGGACCGTGTCGGCCAATGTCCTGCCGGCGTTCGTCCGGTCGTGCAGGATCGCGACCTTCGTCTCGCGCCGGTCGAGCAGGTAGCGCGCGGCGACTAGGCCCTGCTGGTCTTCGCGGGAAGCAATGCGGAAAACAGTGCCGAGCCCGCGCTCCGTCACCTGCGGAGCGGTCGCGGAGGGCGTGATCGCCAGCACGTCACCTGCGGCGTAGGTCGCCATGGCCGATAGAGCGACGGCGGAGCTGAACGGCCCGACGACGGCCGTGACCTTCCTGCGGACAAAGTCCTCGGCGACGGCGTTGGCACGCCTGGCGTCGCCTCCGTCGTCGCCCAGGACCACGCTTGCGCGCTGGCCAAGAAGGCCGCCGGATGCGTTCAGGTCGGCCACCGCCTGTTCGACGCCCGCACGCACTTGCGCGCCGAAGACCGAGTCGGAACCGGTCAGAGGGGCAGCGATGCCGATCTGCACCTGCGCGAGGACCGGCGGTCCGCCCAGCCCGGTCGCCGCGAACGCCAGGACGGCCGACGCGACCGCCGCGCGGCAGGCGCGCTTCACAGCTTGCGTCGGCTGCTGGAACGAGACGCGGGGCGGGACGCAGGCTTGGTCGTCCCCACCTTGCGCGTCGTGGCGGGTTTGGCGGCGGCGGATCGGGACGCGGGAGGAGATTTCGCGGCGCTCTTGGCCGCCGTCTTCTTGGGAAGCGCCGCTTTCCCGGCCAGCGCCGCTTTTTTGGCGACCGCCGCCTTGGGGCGCGCCACCTTATGCGCGGGGGCTTTGGCCGTGGGCGCCCGCGTCGCAGACTTTTTTGCGGGGGAGGGTGCGGCAGCTGGCTTGACCGCAGTCTTGCGACGCACCGATGCGGCCACAGCCACTTTGCGCGGCGCGGCCTTAACCGGACTCTTTCGGGTCGGAGCGGCCGTGGCGACCTTAGTCGGTCGGGTACGGGGAAGGGGTCGCTTCTCGATTGTTCGGGCCTTCGGCGCAACGGCGCGGGCCTTCGGCGCGACCCTCTTCGCCGGGGCGGCACGATCTGGTTTCGCGGCGGCTGGCCGGGCCGCTGCCGGGCCGCGCAGAACCGCGGTGCGACGCGCGGGAGGCCGGCGTGCGACGGGAAGCGAGAGCGGCGATCTGCGCGGGGCGCGCCGCGCCGGCGCCTTCGCCGTGAGGAAATCAAGGACCGCTTTCGTGAACCCCGAAGGGTCGTCCACGCTGGAGATGTGCCGGCCCGGCAAGGTCACGAGCTTGGCGCCAGCGATGGCCTGCGTCAGGAACTCCGTCTGCGCCGGCTTGACCGAAGGGTCATCGCGGCCGGCGATGATCAAGACAGGATGCTCGACATGGCGAAGCGCCTCGCGCAGGTCCATGTCGCGCAGCGCCGCGCAGGTCGCGGCATAGCCGGCGGGCTCCGTGTGCAGGAACGTCTGCCGGATCGACTCGGCGGCGGTACCCTCGGCCAACGTGGCGTCGCTGAACCAGCGCTCCATCATGGGGGCGCAGAGGCCCCCCATTCCGCCGTCCTGCACGCTTTGGATCCGCTCGTTCCACGAGGCGGCAAGGCCGAACTGCGCCGCCGTATTGGCCAGCACCGCGCGCTCGACCCGATGCGGCGCGTGGATCAGCAGCCATTGCGCGACCGCGCCCCCCATCGACATACCGAGGACGTGCGCCTTCTCCACCTCGAGAGTATCGAGGATGGCGAGCGCGTCGAGGCCGAGCCTGGT
This sequence comes from Beijerinckiaceae bacterium, assembly GCA_965249685.1. GTDB lineage: Bacteria > Pseudomonadota > Alphaproteobacteria > Rhizobiales > Beijerinckiaceae > RH-AL1. The sequence continues at coordinate 317,352 of CBDFMN010000003.1, forward strand.
CATGGAATAGGGCGTCGGCCCAAGCGTGCTGCCGCCGTGGCCGCGGGAGTCGTAGCGTATCACCCGGAAATGCTTGTTGAACTCCGTGACCTGCGTGTCCCAGATGCGAAGGTCCGCGCCGACCGGATGGCAAAGCAGCAGGACCGGCAGGGTCTCGTCGCCATCGACCGCTATCTTGAAGGTCTCGCCTCCAACAGTGACATCCGCCATCGCCTGCTCTCCGTCGTACCGCCGCGCTGCCACGGTCATCTAGCGGGTTTTGGCTGGGAAGCAATGCGCGCCGCCCTCGAAGACCGAGCGTTTGCAACCCATTGGAGCGAGCTTAGCCGCGCGCCGACTGCAGATCGCGCAGCCAAGCCTCCGCGTTGCCGTCGGACGGCGCGCGCCAATCGCCGCGTGGCGAGAGGGAGCCGCCTGCCGCGACCTTGGGTCCGTTCGGCATGGCCGATCGCTTAAATTGGCTGAACGCAAAGAAACGACGGATGAAGACTTCGAGCCATTGGACGATCTCGTCCCGGCCGTAGCTGCGGCGGCGCTCGCGCGGAAATCCTGGCGGCCATGCGCCGGCCTCCGCATCGTGCCACGCCTGTTCGGCAAGGAAGGCGATCTTGGACGGGCGGAAGCCATAGCGCAGGGTGTAGTAGAGGTTGAAGTCCTGCAACTCGTAGGGACCGACCTTCGCCTCCGTGCTCTGCGGTGGCTGCCCCGCCTCGACGGGCACGAGCTCGGGCGAGATTTCCGCGGCCATGATCGCACCGAGCGTGGCACCGACCGCGTGATCGAAGAGTTCGGCTTCGATGACCCATCGCAGCAGATGTTGGATCAAGGTCTTCGGCACGCCGGCGTTGACGTTATAATGGGCCATCTGGTCGCCGACGCCGTAGGTGCACCAGCCGAGCGCCAGTTCGGACAGGTCGCCGGTGCCGATCACCAGGCCGCCTTCGTGGTTGGCGAGGCGGAACAGGTAATCGGTGCGCAGTCCCGCTTGCACGTTCTCGAAGGTGACATCGTAGGCCGGCTCCCCGAGAGCGAAGGGGTGGCCGAGATCGGCCAGCATCAGCCGCGCGGCCGGGCGAATGTCGATCTCCCGCGCGGTCGCACCGAGCGCCCGCATGAGCGCCCACGCGCTGGCTTTCGAGTCCGTACCGGTCGCGAAGCCCGGCAGCGTATAGGCCATGATGTTTTCGCGCGGGATCTTCAGCCTGTCGAACGCCCGCGCGACGACGATCAGCGCATGGGTCGAGTCGAGGCCGCCGGAGACGCCGATCACGGCTTTGCGCACGCGGGCCGCATCCAGGCGCTGCGCCAGTCCCGCCACCTGGATGTTGTAGGCCTCGAAACAATCCTGCGCGAGGCGATCGGGATCGGCGGGCACGAACGGGAAGCGCTCGACGCGCCGCTTCAAGCCGAGGTCGCCTTTGGGTGGATCAAGGAGAAAAGCGACCGTGCGGAACGGCCGCTGACCTTCGGCGCGCGCGTTGTCGTCGAAGGTGCCCTGCCGCATCCGCTCCTGACGCAGCAGGTCGAGATCGATATCGCCGCAGACGGCCCGCGCGCCGTCGGGAAAGCGCTCGCTCTCGGCGAGCGTCACGCCGTTCTCAAAGATGGAGGTCTGGCCGTCCCAGGCGAGGTCGGTGGTCGATTCGCCGGGACCGGCCGCCGCATAGACGTAGGCGGCGATGCAGCGGGCCGACTGTGACCGGCAGAGCAGGCGCCGCGTCTCGCTCTTGCCAATGGTGATGTTGCTGGCCGACAGGTTCGCCAGAACCGTGGCGCCGGCGAGCGCCGCGGTGGAAGAGGGCGGGATGGGAACCCACAGGTCCTCGCAGATCTCCGCGTGAACAACGAGCCCTGGCACGTCGGATGCCGCGAAGAGGAGGTCGCAGCCGAACGGGGCGCGGAGCGCTCCAATCGCCACGTCCTCGCCCGTCCTGTCCACGCCGGAGGCAAAGTGGCGGTGCTCGTAGAACTCCCGGTAATTGGGCGGGTAGAGCTTCGGCACGACGCCCAGCAGCCGGCCGCGCTGGATCGCCAGCGCGCAATTGTAGAGACGATTGCCGAAGCGGATCGGCGCGCCGACGAGAAGGAGTGGCCGCAGCGTTCGGGACTGCTCGACCAGCCAGGCCGCAGATGTCACCACGGCATCCAGCACGGCATCCTGCAACAGCAGGTCCTCGATGGCGTAGCCGCACAGGCAAAGCTCCGGGAAGACCGCCAACGCGGCGCCCTCTCTATCGCACTCCCTTGCGGACCCGAGGATCGCCGCCGCGTTCGCGACGGGATCCGCGAGGTGGCTGGCCACCGTGCAAGCGGCGACGCGCGCGAAGCCGTGGGCATAGAGGGAGCCGTTCGCCATCGCCCTGCTTACCACAGCCTCGCGCCACCGCGCGAGGCGTTTGCGAGGCTCAGCCCTGCAGCTTGAACAGGGTGACCGAGCGGCCCGTCACGTCATAGGTGTGGTTGAGCTCGAACGTGTCCCGCTCTCCGGTCTCGGGCTGGTTCGTATCGAGCAGACGCACCCATTTCTTGCCGCCTGGCACTTCGATCAGCTTGCACTGGACCACGTCGTGGTAGCCGTTGAAGAATATCAGGAGCGTGCTGTCGCTGCCCCGCTTGCGGATGCCGGTCGGCTGCGCGCGCCCATCGAGCAGCACGCCCATGCTCAGCGCGTTCGTGTCGGACCAGCCGCCATCGTCGATCTCGTCGCCGTTCGGCTTCAGCCAGGTCACGTCCTTGACGTCAAGTTCCTCGTTATAGTGGCCGGTGAGGAACCGCTCGCGCCGCAGGATCGGGTACTCGTGACGCAGCCGAGTCAGCTTCTGCACGAAGGCGTAGAGGGCATGCCCGGCCTCGTCGAGGTCCCAGTTGACCCAACTGATCGCGTTGTCCTGGCAATAGGCGTTGTTGTTACCGCCTTGCGTGCGGCCGAACTCGTCGCCGGCGAGCAGCATGGGCAGGCCCTGCGAGAAGAACAGGGTCGCAAGGATGTTACGCTTCTGGCGTTCCCGCAGCGCCTTGATGTTCGGGTCGTCGGTCGAACCCTCGGCGCCGCAATTCCATGAGCGATTGTCGGAGCTGCCGTCGCGGCCCTCCTCGCCGTTGGCGGCATTGTGCTTTTCGTTGTAGCTGACGAGGTCGTTCAGTGTGAAGCCGTCGTGCGCCGTGACGAAGTTGACGCTCGCCCATGCCTTGCGGCCGCGATGGTTGAAGCTCTCTGCCGAGGCCGTGAGCCGCTTGGCAAGCAGTGGCATTGTGCCCTTCTCGCCCTGCCAAAAGGAGCGGACGTTGTCGCGAAAACGGTCGTTCCACTCCGCCCAGCCAGGGGGGAAACGCCCGACCTGGTAACCGCCGGGGCCGCAGTCCCACGGCTCGGCGATGAGCTTGACGGAGGAAAGGACAGGGTCCTGACGGCAGGAATCGAGAAATCCGCCGCCCTCGTCGAACCCGTGGTCCTCGCGTGCCAGGATCGTGCCCAGATCGAACCGGAACCCGTCGACGTGCATGTCCTGCACCCAATAGCGCAGGCTGTCGGTTACCATCTGCAGCACGCGCGGGTGCGACAGGTTCAGCGTGTTGCCGGTGCCCGTGTCGTTGATGTAATGGCGCGGGTTGTCCTTGGGCAGGCGATAGTAGGATTGGTTGTCGATACCCTTGAACGAGAAGGTCGGCCCAAGTTCGTTGCCTTCGGCCGTGTGGTTGTAGACGACGTCGAGGATCACCTCGAGCCCGTTCGCGTGCATGTGCGAGACCATCTCCTTGAACTCGGAGAAGGCGAAATCCGGCTCACTGGCAAAGCGGCGGTCGGGCGAGAAGAAGCCGAGCGTGTTGTAGCCCCAGAAGTTGGTGAGGCCCTTGTTCAACAGGTGATCGTCGTTGACGAAACTGTGGATAGGCATCAGCTCCACCGCGGTGACGCCAAGCGACTTGATGTGCTTAATGACTTCTGGCTGGATCAGGCCGCGGAATGTCCCCTGTAGCCGCTCCGGAACGTTCGGATGGCGCTTGGTGAAGCCGCGCACGTGCGTCTCGTAGATCAGCCCCTGGTCGAAGGGCAGGCGGAGATGGCGGTCTTCGCCCCAGGTGAAGGCGGAATCGATGACGCGGGCGCGGGGCACATAAGCCGCACTGTCGCGTTCGTCGAAGGTCGTATCGTCGCCCGTCTCCATTTTGTATCCGAAGACGGCCGGGTTCCACGTCAGCCGCCCCTCGATAGCCTTGGCATAGGGGTCGAGGACGAGCTTGTTGGGGTTGAAACGGTGCCCGGCTTTCGGGTCGTAGGGGCCATGGACACGGTATGAGTAGATGGTGCCGGGGCGAGCGTCCGGGAGGTAGCCGTGCCAAACTTCGTCCGTGAACTCCGGAAGCTCGATACGCTCGACCTCCTTTTCACGGAAATGGTCGAAAAGGCAGAGTTCGACTTTGGTCGCATTGGCGGAAAACAGCGCGAAATTGACCCCACGCCCGTCCCACGTCGCCCCGAGGGGAAACGGTCGTCCCTCGCGTACCCGCCTGCTACCGACTTCTGTCACGATCTGTCCCCCGAATGCCGTGCGAAAACACGGGCCATGCGGCTTAGTTCCAGCTTGCGCCACGATGACGCCGGCTACGGAAGCGGTGGATAAGGTGCGCGGTTGAGGCGGACGTGTCAGATCAGATCGCGATGCCCGCCTGGGCCGCGAGCGCGCGCAGGTCGGTCGTGGGCCGCGCGCCGATATGCTGGATGATCTCCGCCGCCGCCAGGGCGCCGAGCTTGGCGCAAGTAGCGAGATCGCGTCCGCGAACGAGGCCGGTGAGGAAGCCGGCGGCGAACAGGTCGCCCGCCCCGGTGGTATCGACGAGCGCCGCGATCGGCGCGGCCGGTGCGGTCATCGCATGGTCCGCGGTGACCACGACGCAACCTTTTTCCGCGCGGGTGACGGCGGCGAGGACGCCTTCCGTCCGCAACTGCGCCACCGCCTCATCGAACGTTCCCGCATAGAGGCTCGTCAACTCGGCCTCGTTGGCGAAAAGGACGTCGATCATCCCGCCGCGGATCAGCCCGAGGAACTCCTCGCGATAGCGGCCGACGCAGAACGGATCGGACAGGCTGAGGGCGACGCGCCGCCCCGCTCCGCGCGCGATGCGCGCCGCCTTGACGAAGGCTGCCTTGGCGTCCGGGGGGTCCCACAGATAACCCTCGAGGTAGGTGACCTGCGACGCCTCGACGACGGCAACGTCGACGTCGTCTTCCGTCAAGTTCTGGCAGGCGCCGAGAAACGTGTTCATCGTGCGCTGGCCATCGGGCGTGACGAGGACGAAGCAGCGCGCGGTCGCCGGCCCTTCGGCAGCGGGCGGCGTTAGAAAATCGACGCCGGCCGCGCGGATATCGTCGGTGAAGAGGGTGCCGAGACGGTCGCCCTTGACCTTGCCGACGAAGGCACCGGAGCAGCCGAGGTGGGCCATGCCGATAACGGTATTGGCAGCCGAGCCACCGGAGATCGTCGCCGTGTCGCCCATCGCCTTGTAGAGGAGTTCGGCCGGCTCTTCCTCGGTCAGCGTCATGCCGCCCTTGGTCAGTCCATGCGCATCGACGAAGGCATCCGGCGTCTGAGCGATGATATCGACGATGGCATTGCCCAGCCCCAGAATGTCATAGGCGCGCACAGGCATGGAAGGCTCTCGATTAGCGGAAGACCGGGAGCGCTATTACAGGTGTGGAAGGCACCGTCAAGGAACCGCGGCCAAGGAACCGCGGCCAACGAACCGCGGCCAACGAACCGCGGCCAACGAGCCAAGGCAACCACAGCCAGGGAACCGCGACGCAGCGGCGGCCCGGCCGGTCGAACGCTCGTGCGGGCGTCTTAGCGGTCGCGACGCCTCACGCGCACAGGGATGGCCTTGGGCTCGTCGGGCTTCTTTCCCGAGGCCGCCGCCGCGAGGGCGCCAGCAATCGCCGTAATCGCAATGGTGACAAGCATGTGCATGACTGAACCCCCACGCTGTAATTCGCTACGACGCACAGGCGCAACGTAGCCTCGTTCGGCTAGTTCCGCACGCAATCGTTAAAGCCCGTCGAACAAAGCGGTCGACAGATAGCGCTCGGCAAAAGACGGAATGATCACGACGATGTTCTTGCCCTCGAACTCCGGCCGCAGACCGACCTCGATCGCCGCGGCGACCGCCGCGCCGGACGAGATGCCGCCGGGGACACCCTCGAGGCGCGCCATCAGGCGGGCGATGTCGAAGGACGTCTGGTTGGTCACGGTGATCACCTCGTCGATGATCTTCGTATCGAGGACCGGCGGCACGAAGCCCGCGCCGATTCCCTGGATCTTGTGCAGTCCCGGCTTGCCACCGGACAGCACGGGCGAGTCCTCGGGTTCCACCGCGATCACCTTCATGGAGGGACGACGCGGCTTCAGGGTCTCGCCGACGCCGGTGATCGTGCCTCCGGTACCGACGCCGGCAATGAAGGCGTCGATCTCGCCGTTGGTGTCGTTCCAGATCTCCTCCGCCGTGGTGCGCACGTGGATGGCTGGATTGGCGGCGTTCTCAAATTGCTGCGGCACGACGGCGCCAGGGGTCGATTCGACCAGCTCCTGCGCTTTGGCGATGGCGCCCTTCATGCCCTGGGCCGCAGGCGTCAGGACGATCTCCGCGCCGAGTAGAAGGAGCATCTTGCGACGCTCGATCGACATGGATTCGGGCATGACCAGCGTGAGCTTGTAGCCGCGCGCGGCGGCCACGAAGGCGAGGCCGATGCCGGTGTTGCCGGAGGTCGGCTCGATGAGCGCATTGACGCCCGGCGCGATCGTGCCGGCCGCTTCCATCGCCTCGATCATGCTGACCCCGATACGGTCCTTCACGCTCGAGGTGGGATTGAAAAACTCCAGCTTGGCGAGGAGGTTTGCCTTGACCCCCTTGACCCTGGCGATTTTGTCGAGGCGGACGATCGGCGTGTCGCCGATCGTTTCGGTGATGGAATTGTAGATCCGTCCGCGGCCGGGCCTGTAGTCGCCTTCGGCGAAACCTCTGGTCATCCTATCCTCCGCTCCGCTCAACCACGCGTCGGCTCCCACTCATATGGTGCCCTCCAGGCTTCGACGGCAAGGGAGGACGATGGCACCGTGCTCAGGTTACGGGCTTGATAGCGCTAAAACCGGTGGAGCCGAAGCCGCCGGAGTTGCGCGGGGTCTCGTCAAGGTCGGCCTGCGGCACGAATCGGGCGCGGCTGACCGGGGCGAGGATCAGCTGCGCGATGCGCATGCCCCGCTCGACCGACACCGGTTCGGCGCCGAAATTGACCAGCAGCACGAAGATCTCGCCGCGATAGTCGGCGTCGACCGTGCCAGGCGCATTCAGGACCGTGACGCCGTGGCGCAGCGCCAGGCCGGAGCGCGGCCGCACCTGCGCCTCGTAACCAGCGGGAAGCGCGATGGCGACGCCGGTCGCGATCAGCGTCCGCTCGCCCGGAGCGAGTGTTCGCGGCTCGCCGGCCGGCAGGGCGGCCAGGAGGTCGCAGCCGGCGGCTTGCGCCGTCGCATAGTCCGGGAGGGGCAGCCCCATGCCGTGGGGCAGGATCTTGAGCGCGACGGCGATGGCGCTCACCGCTGCACTCCCAGGCGTTCGGCGAGCCAGGCCACGAGGCGCGCGGCGACGTCCGCCTTGCTCGATCGCGGCCACGCGACCGCGCCGTCGGCCGAGACCAGCGTCACCGCGTTGCTGTCGCCGCCGAAGGTACCACTTGCCGCGCCCACGTCGTTGGCGAGGATCAGGTCGCACCGCTTGCGGGCAAGCTTCTGCCGCGCATGGTCGAGGACGTGCTCCGTTTCGGCGGCGAAGCCGATCACGAGCGTGGGTCTACCGCTGCCACGCCCCGCGACGCTCGCCAGAATATCCGGGTTCTCCGTCATCGAAAGAGCCGGTTGGACTCCAGCTCCCTTCTTGAGTTTCTGCGTCGCGGCGCCGCTGACGCGCCAGTCGGCGACGGCAGCGGCGCCCACGAAGATATCGGCCGGTAGCGCCGCCTCGACCGCTGCCAGCATCTCGCGCGCCGTCTCGACGTGGCGGACAGTGACGCCGGGCGGGTCGGGCAGGGCAACCGGGCCGCTCACCAGCACGACCTCCGCCCCCGCCTTCGCCGCGGCCACGGCGATCGCGTGACCCTGCTTGCCCGACGAGCGGTTGGCGATGTAGCGGACGGGATCGATGGGCTCGTGCGTTGGCCCGGAGGTCACCACGACGCGGCGACCGGCGAGCGGCTTTGGCGACGCCTCCATCGGTAAGGGAATGGTCGTGTCGCCGGCAACCGCCGCTTCGATCGCCGCGACAATGGCGAGCGGCTCGCTCATGCGGCCCGGCCCATATTCCCCGCAAGCCATGGAGCCGTCGTCCGGCCCGCAGACCAGCACGCCGTCGCCGCGCAGGGCCGCAACGTTGCGCTGGGTCGCCGGGTGCAGCCACATCCGCAGGTTCATCGCCGGTGCGACCAGGGTGCGCTTGTCGGTCGCGAGAAGGAGCGTGGACGCGAGGTCGTCGGCAAGGCCATGCGCCATCTTGGCAAGCAGGTTGGCCGTAGCCGGGGCGACGACGATCAGGTCGGCGTCGCGCGAGAGCTCGATGTGGCCCATCTCCGCTTCGTCCGTCAGGGAGAAGAGCGCGTCGTGGACCTTGGCGCCGGCGAGGCTCGCCAGCGCCAGCGGCGTGACGAACGCCTTGGCGCCCTCCGTCATCACCGGCCGCACAGAGGCCCCTCGCTCGCGCAGGCGCCGGACGAGGTCCAGCGCCTTGTAGGCGGCAATACCGCCACCGACGACCAGCAGGATGCGTTTGGTGTCCAAGGTCGGCAAAGCGAAAACCATATTGGGCGTGGCACGTGACCTTCGACCTTAAAGGGGTTTTCGCGCGGCGCGAAGGACCGGCGTTCGCAGGGTTTACGATTAATGGGCACGGCGGTGAGTGGCGCGGTTGCCGTCGCGGAAATGTCTTGGCTCATGCTGCTCAAAGGACATTCGATGTGATGTCCTCCGATCCGCCTAATGCAGGACGAGGTAGGCGAGCACGGCCGCGATCGCCCAGAGCGCGTAATGGCCGAGCCGCGCGGCGTTCGCCTGCACGTGGCCGATCTGCCTGATCGCGTCGCCCGAGAGTTCGAACCCATGGTCGGCCATGTCCTCGAGCTTCTCGATGGTGCGTTCCGCCCGCAGCAGCGTCACCGGGAGGTTTCCGGCGAATTTGGCTAGGGATGAAATCGATTCGGCCGCGTCGCGGAGCTTGCCGAGCGGACCGAGGTTCTCCTCGATCCAGAGGCGCACGACGGGCTCCGCAGTCGACCACATGTCGAGACGCGGATCCAGCGTGCGGGCGACGCCCTCGACGACCACCATCGTCTTTTGCAGCAGCACCAGTTCCGTGCGCGTCTTCATGTCGAAGAGGCCGGTGATCTCGAACAGCAGCGTCAGCAGCTTGGCCATCGAGATTTCGTCGGCCGTCCGCGAGTGGATCGGCTCGCCGATCGCACGGATCGCCTGCGCGAAGTCTTCGACCCGATGGACGCGCGGCACGTAGCCGGCCTCGAAATGCACCTCGGCGACTCGAAGGTAGTCCCGTGTGATGAAGCCGTAGAGGATTTCGGCGAGGAAGCGGCGTTCCTTGAGACCGAGCCGGCCCATGATGCCGAAGTCGACCGCCGTCAGCCGACCGGTCGAGTCGATAAACAAGTTGCCCTGATGCATGTCGGCATGGAAGAAGCCGTCGCGCATCGCGTGGCGCAGGAAGCTCTGGATGACTTCGCGCCCGAGGGCCGGCAGGTCGTAGCCCTTGGCTGCCAGCGCGGCGGTGTCGGACAGTTTGATGCCGTCGACCCATTCGAGCGTCAGCACTTCCTTCGTCGTGTGCTCCCAATCGATGCGGGGCACGCGAAAATCGGCTTCGTCCGTCACGTTTCCGGCAAATTCCGAGGCTGCGGCGGCCTCGATGCGGAAATCCGTCTCCATCTTCACCGCGCGGGCGAGCGTCTCGACCACCTCGGTCGGCCTGAGGCGCTGCGTAACGGGAAACAGCTTCTCGACGAGTTGCGCGGCCGCCATCATGTCCGAGAAGTCGCGGCGCAGCCGTCGCTCCACCCCGGGACGCCGGACCTTGATCGCCACGTCGCGCTCGCCCAGCGCGTCGCGGACGCGCCCCCTGTGGACCTGCGCGATGGAGGCCGCGGCCACGGGTTCGCCGATGCTGAGGAAGATGTGATCGAGCGGCCGGCCGAACGCGGCCTCGATCTCCTTGATCGCCGTAGCGCGGGAAAAGGCGGGTGCCCGATCCTGCAGCCGTTCCAATTGCCTGACGACGGCGGGGCCGACGAGGTCCGGCCGCGTCGCCAGGAACTGGCCGAGCTTGATGTAGGAGGGCCCCAGTCGGCTGATCGCGCCAGACAGCGCGTCGAGGCTCGACCCGGTCTGACGCCGGCCGATCATCTTGGCGACGGCGACCGGCAGCTTGGCGCCGGTCGGGAGGTCCGCCACGGAGACGTCGTTGAACACGCCGGCGCGCGCCAGCGTGAAGCCAGCGCGCGCAAGGCGTCCGTAGGCCTGCAGCTTGAAGATCACGGTGAGCCCTTGGGACGGCCGGCGACGGCGCTTGCGCTCAAAGCTTCCAGCCCGTGTGGATGGCGACGATGCCGCCGGACAGCCGCGTGAAGGTCGCGCGCGCGAAGCCGGCGTCGGCGATCATGCCGCGGAACCGTTCCGCCTCAGGAAATTGTCGGATCGACTCGACTAGATAGCGGTAGGGCTGCGCGTCGCCGATCACGGCCTTGCCGATGGCCGGGATGAGGTTGAAGGAATAGGCGTCGTAGATCTGGCGCAGGCCGGGGAGGTCGACCTGCGAGAACTCGAGGCACAGGAAGTGACCGCCTCGCTTGAGGACGCGGTAGGCCTCGGCCAAGGCGCGCTCGATCCGCGGCACGTTGCGGATGCCGAAGGCGATCGTATAGGCGTCGAACTGCCCGTCGTGGCAGGGCAGGGCCTCCGCATTGGCCTCGACGAAGGTGAGGCGGCGCGCGAAACTCTGCTTGGCGGCGCGGGCCCGCCCGACCTCGAGCATGTCCGCGTTGACGTCGAGCACCGTGACGTGGCTCGTGCCGCCGCCCGCACGGGCGACGCGGAAGGCGACGTCGCCCGTGCCGCCCGCGACGTCAAGGTGCTGAAAGCCCAGGCGTTTGGCGGGGTGGACCATGGTGACGAGCCGGTCCTTCCACAGGCGGTGCAAACCGCCCGACATCAAGTCGTTCATCAGGTCATAGCGCGCCGCCACCTTGTGGAAGACGTCGTCGACCCGCTCCTGCTTGGACCCGAGCGGCACGGGAGAAAAGCCGAAATGCGTCGTCTCGTCGGTGTCGGGCGGCCGCATACGTCCCAATCTCCGCAGGCGCCTCCCGGCGGCGGCATTGCCGGCCGAAGAGCACTCAGCCTCTCGCGCGCCCTCTATAGCTCCGCGGAGGCCTCGTGGCTACGCGGTCTCATGCAGCACCCGGGAGGAGGGTCCCCGGAAATCTATCGAAGCGCCCATTGATCGGTGCGCAACGAAGGCCAATGTCTGAGCAGGCGACGCCGTTCGACGTCGTCCCCTCTCGAAGGAAAGACCCGCGCATGCATTTCCGACCCGCCATGGCGACCGCTGCTTCCGCTCTCGCGCTCCTCCTGCTCGGCGCCGGCGTCGGCCAAGCCAAGAGCCTGGCGCTGAAGGCCGATCTCGCGGCGTCCGCCGAGACACCGCCGAACGACGCGAAGGGCACGGGGAGCCTCACCGGCACGTTCGACACGGACACGAAGATGCTGAGCTGGTCGGTGTCCTATTCCGGCCTGTCCGGCCCGGCGACGGCGGCTCACTTTCATGCGCCGGCCCCGGTCGGCAAGGCCGCCGGCGTCGAGGTCCCGATCAAGGGCGAACTGACCAGCCCCATCACCGGTTCGACGACGCTGAGCGACGAGCAGGCGAAGAACCTGACCGACGGGATGACCTACTTCAACATTCATACCGCAGCGAACAAGGGTGGCGAGATCCGCGGCCAGGTTGCGGCCGGTAAGTAAGGGGACGTCGCCGGGCGTGGCGGACGGGAACGCGATCGGGAGCCATGCCCGAGCTGCCTGAGGTGGAGACCGTCCGTCTCGGGCTTGCGCCCGTGATGGTCGGCGCGGCGTTCGCGCGGGTCGACTTGCGCCGCGCCGACCTTCGCTTTCCCTTCCCGGAGCGGTTCGCCGCCCGCCTCGCCGGCCGCCGCGTCGAGGCGCTTGAGCGTCGCGCCAAATACCTCGCCGCCCGGATCGAAGGCGGCGAGACCCTGATCATGCATTTGGGCATGTCGGGCTCGTTCCGCGTCGAAGACGCGGGTGGGGCGTTCGCGCCCGGCATCTTCTACAATCCGCGCTCGGAGCTCGGGACGCACGACCACGTGGTGTTCGGCCTGCACGGCGGTGCGCGGATCATCTACAACGACCCGAGGCGTTTCGGCTTCATGTTGCTCGCCGAGGGCGAACTCGCGGCGCACCCGCTTTTCCGAAACATCGGCATCGAGCCTCTCGGGCCGGAGCTGACCGGCGCCGCGCTGGCGCGATTGTTCGCCGGCAGGGTCACGCCGCTGAAGGCGGCCCTGCTCGACCAGACGCTCGTGGCGGGCCTCGGCAATATCTACGTCTGCGAGGCGCTGCATCGCGCCGGCCTGTCGCCACGCCGCGCCGCCGGGACTTTGGCGCGGCGCGACGGCTCTCCCACTGCGCGCGCGGAGCGTCTCGCCCGGGTCATCCGCGCGGTTTTGGAGGAGGCGGTGGAGGCCGGCGGCTCCTCGCTAAGGGATTATAGCCAAACCGATGGCAGCCTCGGCTACTTCCAGCATCGTTTCAAGGTCTATGGCCGGACCGACGATCCGTGCTCGGACATCCGCTGCGCCGGAACCATCAAGCGCATCGTCCAAGGCGGGCGCTCGACCTTCTTCTGCAGCTCCTGCCAGCGGTAAGGCGATCGCACCGAGGGGCGGAGACCCGTGCCGGTTACTTCTGCGCGGTCAGGTTGGTCGCGGCCGCCACGACTGCGTTGCGGAAGCCGCCCTCGATCGTCACGGCGAAATTGTAGTGTGTGCGCGAGAAGGGGACGGCGCTGAAGGGCCTGTTCGACCGCCAGCCGACGAGGATGCCGCCGATCTGGCTGCGTGCGCCATCGAACATCAAGGCCCCGCCCGAAGCGCCGTCGCCCGTCTCGCAGTCGAAGGAGAATTCGCGGGTGCCCTCGCGCGTGACCGAGAGCTGGTCGTGCATCAGGCATTCCTCGAAGGAGAGCTTCTTCGCCTCGCCCCAGTCGATGTGGCCGCGCGCTACGAAGGTGACCGGCGCGTTGGCGTGGATGTTGGACGCGAGCGCGTAGGGTTGGACGCCGTCGATGCGACGCGTCAGTCGAGCCACGGCCCAATCGTGCGCTGGCTCGACGGCGTAGGGATTGGTGCTGCCGGCGACGATCGAGGACAGGTCGATCGGCACATGGGTCACCTTGCCGTCGTTGGTCATGTCGAAGGTGCACGAGGGCGCGCGCGGGATGCCATTCTCGTCAAAGAAGACATGCGCGGCCGTGGTGACGACGTTCGTGCTGAGGGTTAGCTGTCCCGCCCCGTGCGCGTCACCGCACTGGATGAGGCCGGAGGCGGCGTGGCTGCGCCGCAGTTCGGCCGCGTCCATTCTGTGGTCGGCGGCAAAGGTTTCGGACGTTCGCCGGCTGTTCTTCCCGAAGGCTACCACGGGGATCAAGGCCGCGGAACGCCCGCTTTGCAGGGCCAAGCTGAAATTGCGAGGCAGGGACGCGGGGGGCAGGGTGACGTCAAGGTGGAGAAGAGGAGCTGCGTGAGCGGCGAAAGTCACGAGACTAGCGCCGATTGCGGTCAACGTCCCAACCCAAAAACGCATTCCTGCTCCTTCCGATTGGTTTGCCTGCTGTGCACCTTGGTCTGCGGTTTGGATTAAATCAAGGCAACGGCGGACCGCCACAGCCTCTTAAATATCCCCCGCTGGCTTGAGCGAGCCTGTCGATCCATGACGTGGCTTGCCGCCCATCCGCAAAACGAGATAGAGCCGAGGCGTTCCGTCGGAAACGCGCTTTGCAATTATCGGTCCGCAGCCAATACGACAATGAGGTGCGCGTCGGCCACATCCATCGCGACGCGGCGCAGGAGGGCATCGCGCAGAAGCTCGACGCCTTGAACGCGGTGCTCGCTGGATACCAGCCGGCGCGCAAGTCCGCAGCTCTGGGATGGTTGTTCGGCACCAAGTCGGATGCGGCGCCGAGGGGCCTCTACATCTGGGGCGGCGTGGGGCGCGGCAAGTCGATGCTGATGGATATGTTCTTCGAACATGCCGCCATCGCGAAGAAGCGCCGCGTCCATTTCCATGCCTTCATGGCCGAGGTGCATGGCGAGATCTTCGCCTGGCGGCAGGCGCTGAAGAAAGGATGGGTGAAGGGCGAGGACCCCATCGAGCCCGTGGCCGACGAAATCGCGAAGGTCGCCTGGCTGCTCTGCTTCGACGAGTTCACCGTCACCGACATCGCCGACGCGATGATCCTCGGCCGCCTGTTCAAGGCGCTGTTCGCGCGCGGGGTCGTGGTCGTGGCCACCTCCAACGTCGAGCCGAGCCGCCTCTACCAGGAAGGGCTGAACCGCTCGCTGTTCCTGCCGTCCATCGCCCTCATCGAGGCCAGGACGGAGGTGCTGAAGCTTGATTCGCGGACGGACTTCCGCATGGAGAAGATGGCGGGTGCCGCGACCTTCCACGTGCCGGCCGACGCGGCGGCGCACGCCGCCCTCACCCAGGCGTTCCGCACGTTGACCGGCGCCGACGAGGGCCGCCCGACCACGGTTCGGGTGCTCGGCCGCCAGATCGACGTGCCGCAGTCGCGCGCCAACGTCGCCCGCTTCTCCTTCGCCGACCTTTGCGAGGCGCCGCTGGGCGCGCAGGATTACCTTGCGATCGCCCGGCGCTACCATACGGTGCTGATCGACGCCGTTCCCATCCTTGACGCGTCCCAGGCCAACGAAGCCAAGCGTTTCATCGTCCTGATCGACGCCTTCTACGAGGCGCACGTCAAGCTGTTCGCGTCCGCCGCCGCGCTCCCGCACGCGCTGTTCGTCGCCATCCAGGGGCACGAGGCGTTTGAATTCGCCCGCACGGTGTCGCGGCTCGCGGAGATGCAATCCTCCGACTACATGGCCCTGCCGCACGGCCGCGGCGGCACGATGCGGAGCGGCAACATGGAGGGGATCGTCGACACCTGAGCGCCGCCCGCGCTGGCCGGAGGACAGGCTTGTACAAGCGATCCGTCTTGGGGCAGAACCGCGCTCACATCCGGCTTCGGTCGATGGGGGAACACCATGGCACGTCACAAAATCGCATTGATCGGGGCCGGCCAGATCGGCGGGACGCTGGCGCATCTCGCCGGGCTGAAGGAGCTTGGCGACATCGTCCTGTTCGACATCGCCGAGGGGACGCCGCAGGGTAAGGCGCTCGACCTCGCCGAGTCCGCCCCCGTCGACGGATTCAACGCCCGTCTCGTCGGCGCCAACACCTATGCCGACATCGCGGGCGCCGACGTGGTCATCGTGACGGCCGGCGTGCCGCGCAAGCCCGGCATGAGCCGCGACGACCTGCTCTCCATCAACCTGAAGGTCATGGAATCGGTCGGCTCCGGCATCGGGGAGCACGCGCCAGGCGCCTTCGTGATCTGCATCACCAACCCGCTCGACGCGATGGTGTGGGCGCTTCAGAAGGCGTCCGGCCTCCCGCCGCACAAGGTGGTGGGCATGGCCGGGGTGCTGGATTCGTCCCGATTCCGCTACTTCCTCTCGGAGGAGTTCAAGGTTTCGGTCGAGGATGTCACCGCCTTCGTGCTCGGCGGCCACGGCGACGACATGGTGCCCTCGCTGCGCTACTCCACCGTGGCGGGCGTCCCCCTGACGGAGATGGTCAAGATGGGCTGGACGACGAACGAGCGTCTGGACGCGATCGTCGATCGCACACGCAAAGGCGGCGGCGAGATCGTCAACCTGCTGAAGACCGGGTCGGCCTTCTACGCGCCGGCGGCGTCGGCGATCGCCATGGCCGAGTCCTTCCTCAAGGACAAACGGCGTGTGCTGCCCTGCGCGGCGCAGCTCAACGGCGAGTACGGCGTCACGGCTCTCTACGTCGGCGTGCCCGTCGTGATCGGCGCCAAGGGTGTCGAGAAGATCATGGAGGTGCCCCTAGACGCCGGTGAAAAGGCGATGTTCGAGAAGTCGGTCGCGTCCGTGAGGACGCTGGTCGAGGCCTGCAAGGAGATCAATCCCGCCTTCGCGGCGTGACAGGTGTGCCGGGCGACGGGCTTCGTCCGCCCATCGTGGCTGGTGCGAGGCGAGGCGCGGGATTATCGGCGGATCCTCTTTCCGGCCGATTGATGTCGCTGCAAGCCACGGCTAAGACAGCCCCCGAGCAAGGCGCACCGGCGGAGACCTCATGAACATCCACGAATATCAGGCGAAAGCCGTGCTGCGCGGCTTCGGTGTCCCGGTGCTGCGCGGAGTGCCGATCTTCAAACTCGAGGACGTGGAGGCGGCCGCCAAGGAATTGGGCGGCCCCGTTTGGGTGGTGAAAGCCCAGATCCACGCGGGCGGGCGCGGCAAGGGTACGTTCAAAGAGGGTGCCGCCGGCGACAAGGGCGGCGTGCGGCTCGCCCGCTCCATCGACGAGGTGAAGACCTACGCCGAGCAGATCCTCGGCAACACGCTCGTCACGCAGCAGACCGGACCGGCCGGGCGGCAGGTGAAGCGCATCTACCTCGAGGACGGCTCCAATATCGCCAAGGAGTTCTACCTCTCGCTCCTCGTCGACCGCGTGACGAGCCGCGTCTCCTTCGTCGTGTCCACGGAAGGCGGCATGGACATCGAGGAGGTCGCCCACGATTCGCCGGAGCGGATCACGACCTTCACCGTCGATCCGGCGACCGGCGTCATGGCGCATCACGGCCGCACGGTCGCCAAGGCGCTGAAGCTGACCGGCGAGCAGGCCAAGCAGGTCGCCCGGATCGTCGGACAGCTCTACGACGCCTTCGTCGCCAAAGACATGGAGATGCTGGAGATCAACCCTCTGATTGTCTCGACCGAGGGACAGATCCGATGCCTCGACGCGAAGATCTCGTTCGATTCCAACGCGCTTTTCCGCCATCCCGACGTCGCCGCCCTGCGCGACGAAGGCGAGGAGGATGCCAAGGAGATCGAGGCCTCGAAATACGACCTCAATTACATCACGCTGGACGGCACCATCGGCTGCATGGTCAACGGGGCCGGCCTCGCCATGGCGACGATGGACATCATCAAGCTCTATGGTGCGGCGCCCGCCAACTTCCTCGACGTCGGCGGCGGCGCCACCAAGGAGAAGGTGACGGCCGCCTTCAAGATCATCACCGCGGACCCGAACGTCAAAGGCATTCTCGTCAACATCTTCGGCGGCATCATGAAGTGCGACGTCATCGCGGAGGGCGTGATCGCCGCCGTGCGCGAGGTCGGCCTGCAGGTGCCGCTGGTGGTGCGGCTGGAGGGTACGAACGTCGAACGCGGCAAGGAAATCATCGGCAAGTCGGGGCTGAACGTGATCTCCGCCGACGACCTCGACGACGCCGCGCAGAAGATCGTGGCCGCGGTTAACGGCAAGGCTTAAGCTCTCGCCTCAGGTCTGGGCGCCTATCGGTCCTTCGACACCATTGTTTTGTTTGGCGCGGGCAAAAAATTCTTTACATCCGCCGTAGCATAATGCCGATTCCCCGCAGGGCGCCGGCCACGGCGGCAGCGTTCACCACAGCCACCAACTCGTCTCCAGAAGGTCTGCCCCGTGTCCATTCTCATCGATAAAGACACCAAAGTGATCTGCCAGGGCTTCACCGGCAAGAACGGGACGTTTCACTCCGAGCAGGCGATCGCCTACGGCACGCAGATGGTGGGCGGCACCTCGCCGGGAAAGGGTGGCGCGATCCACCTGGGATTGCCGATCTTCGACACGGTGATGGAAGCCAAGGAGCAGACGGACGCGAACGCCAGCGTCATCTACGTGCCGCCGCCGGGCGCGGCCGACGCGATCTGCGAGGCGATCGACGCGCAGATGCCGCTCATCGTCTGCATCACCGAGGGCATCCCCGTCGAGGACATGATCAAGGTGAAGCGCGCCCTGCAGGGGTCGTCCTCGCGCCTCATCGGGCCGAACTGCCCCGGCGTAATGACATCGGGCGTCTGCAAGATCGGCATCATGCCCGGCAACATCTTCTCCACCGGCTCGGTTGGAATCGTTTCGCGTTCCGGCACGCTGACCTACGAGGCGGTGTTCCAGACGACGCGCGAAGGCCTCGGCCAGACCACCGCCGTTGGCATCGGCGGCGACCCGGTCAAGGGTACGGAATTCATCGACATGCTGGAGATGTTCCTCGCCGACGCGGCAACGACGTCGATCATCATGATCGGCGAGATCGGCGGGTCGGCCGAGGAGGACGCGGCGCAGTTCCTGGCGGACGAGGCCAAGCGCGGGCGCAAGAAGCCGACTGTCGGTTTCATTGCAGGGCGCACTGCGCCCCCCGGTCGGCGCATGGGGCACGCGGGCGCGATCATCGCCGGCGGCAAAGGCGGCGCGGACAGTAAGATCGCCGCGATGGAAGCGGCCGGGATTACCGTCTCGCCCTCGCCCGCGCGACTCGGAAAGACGCTGGTCGAGGTTCTCGGGCGCTGACCTTTGCGGCCCCTGCCGGATAAGACGAAAATACGAGGGGCGACGCTGTTTCGCCCCTTTGCGACGCTAGAGAGCGATACCCGCGACGCGGGCTTTTAATCTTTTGAAGACCGCGTCCGGCATGGAGATCGGCGGCGGTTGGAGGTCGGGACATGGCGCGCCAGGATGGCAACGGATCCGCAAACGGCTCGGCAGGCTCGGGTTCGGGGCGTCCCGGCGGCAACGATGCCTTCGCATCGACGTCCTTCCTCTATGGCGGCAACGCCGTTTACGTGGAGCAGATGCAGGAGCGCTACCGGGCCGATCCCGCCTCCGTCGATTCCGAGTGGCGCGACTTCTTCCAGTCCCTGGGCGACGATCCCGAGGCGGTCGAGCACAGCGCCCACGGTCCCGCGTGGAAGGCTCGGAGCTGGCCGATCGCCGCCAACGGCGACCTCGTATCGGCGCTGGACGGCAATTGGCCTGCCGTCGAGAAGGTAATCGCCGGCAAGCTCGCCGCCAGGGCTTCCGAAGGGAAGGCTGCCGGCGGCGACGCGCCTCCGGTCAGGCTCGACACGCCCGCCGACGTGCAGCGCAGCACGCGCGACTCGGTGCGCGCCCTGACGATGATCCGCGCCTACCGGACCCGCGGCCACCTCCACGCGCGGCTCGACCCGCTCGGCCTGGAGCCGCCGAAGGACTTCGAGGAGCTGCACCCCTCGAGCTACGGCTTCACCCAAGCCGATTACGACCGCAAGATCTTCATCGACGGCACGCTCGGTCTCGCCTTTGCGACCATCAACGAGATGGTGCCGATCCTCCGTCGCACCTATTGCGACACGATCGGCTTCGAATACGTCCACATGTCCGATCCAGCCGAGAAGGCATGGCTGCAGGAGCGGATCGAAGGGCCGGACAAGCAGATCTCTTTTACGCCGGAAGGCAAGCGGGCAATCCTCAACAAGCTGATCGAGGCCGAAGGTTTCGAGAAGTTCCTCGACCTGCGCTACACCGGAACCAAGCGGTTCGGGCTGGACGGCGGCGAGGCGATGGTGCCGGCGCTGGAGCAGATCATCAAGCGCGGCGGCGCGCTCGGCATCCGCGACATCCAGATCGGCATGGCCCACCGCGGTCGGCTCAACGTGCTGACGCAGGTCATGCACAAGCCTCACCGCGGCGTCTTTCACGAGTTCAAGGGCGGCTCGTCCGTACCGGTCGAGTCGGAGGGCTCGGGCGACGTCAAATACCACCTCGGGTTTTCGTCCGACCGCGAGTTCGACGCCAACACCGTCCACCTCTCGCTCTGCTCCAACCCCTCCCACCTGGAGATCGTCGATCCAGTCGTGCTCGGCCGCGTGCGCGCCAAGCAGGACCAGTTCGACGACGTCGTCGAGCGCTCCACCGTCCTGCCGCTGCTGATCCACGGCGACGCGGCCTTTGCCGGCCAGGGCGTCGTGGCCGAATGCTTCGGTCTGTCGGGCCTGAAGGGGCACAACACCGGCGGCTCGATCCACTTCATCATCAACAATCAGATCGGCTTCACGACCTATCCGCGGTATTCGCGCTCGTCGCCCTATCCTTCCGACACGGCGAAGATGATCGAGGCGCCGATCTTCCACGTCAACGGCGACGACCCCGAGGCCGTGACCTTCGTGGCGAAGATCGCGGTGGAGTTCCGGCAGCGCTTCCACAAGCCGGTCGTCATCGACATGTTCTGCTATCGCCGCTTTGGCCATAACGAGGGCGACGAGCCGAGCTTCACGCAGCCGATCATGTACAAAAAGATCCGCTCGCACCGCTCGGTTCTCGAGCTCTACGGCGCCAAGCTGATCAGGGAAGGCGTGATCTCGGGCGAGGACGTCGAGGCCGCCAAGCTCGCCTGGCGCGCCAAGCTCGACGCGGAATACGACGCCGGTCAAGCCTACAAGCCAAACAAGGCGGACTGGCTGGACGGGCGCTGGTCCGGCTTGCGTTCGGCGACGGCGGGAGACGACGATCGCCGCGGCCAGACTGGCGTCGAGCGCGACCGCCTGGTCGAGCTCGGCCACCGCCTGACAGCGGTGCCGGCCGACTTTCACGTCCACAAGACGATCCAGCGATTGCTCGACAACCGCCGCAAGATGGTCGACTCGGGCGAGAACATCGATTGGGCGATGGGCGAGGCTCTCGCCTTCGGCAGCCTCGTCGACGAGGGCCATCGCGTGCGCCTGTCCGGCCAGGACTGCGAGCGCGGTACCTTCTCGCAGCGCCATTCCGTGCTGATCGACCAGGAGAACGAGGCGCGGTACGTGCCGCTCAATCACATCCGCGACGAGCAGGCCCGCTTCGAGGTCATCAATTCGATGCTCTCGGAGGTGGCGGTGCTCGGCTTCGAGTACGGCTACACCATGTCCGAGCCGAACGCGCTCGTGCTCTGGGAGGCGCAGTTTGGTGACTTCGCCAATGGCGCGCAGGTCGTGTTCGACCAGTTCATCTCGTCGGGCGAGCGCAAGTGGCTGCGCATGTCGGGGCTCGTCTGCCTGCTGCCGCATGGTTATGAAGGGCAGGGGCCGGAGCATTCGTCCGCCCGGCTGGAGCGCTACCTCCAGCTGTGCGCGGAGGACAACATGCAGGTCGCCAACTGCACCACTCCGGCCAACTACTTCCACATCCTGCGCCGGCAGCTCAAGCGCGACATCCGCAAGCCGCTCATCCTGATGACCCCGAAATCGCTGCTGCGGCACAAGCGGGCGGTGTCCTCGCTCGACGCGCTGCAAACGGGCACGTCGTTCCACCGTATCCTGCGCGACGGTGCGGAGCAGGCGGGCGAGCACAAGGTGAAGCTCGTGGCTGACGACAAGGTCCGCCGCGTGATCGTCTGTTCGGGCAAAGTCTATTACGACCTCTTCGAGGAACGCGAGCGCCGCGAGATCGACGACGTGTACCTCCTGCGCCTGGAGCAGCTCTACCCCATGCCGCTGAAGGGCCTGGTATCGCAGATCGGACGCTTCCGGCAGGCGGAAGTCGTCTGGGTCCAGGAGGAGCCCAAGAACATGGGGGCCTGGGCGCACGTCGATCCATACTTCGATTGGGTTCTGTCGCAGGTCAACGGGCCGTCCAAGCGCCTGCGCTATATCGGGCGTCCGGCTGCGGCCGCCACGGCGACCGGCCTGATGTCGAAGCATCTGGCGCAGATGAAGGCCTTCAGCGACGAGGCCTTCGCGGTCTGACGATTTATCCATTCGGGAGGGCCGCGCGCGCGGCGATTGACCATGGCGACTGACATCCGCGTTCCGACCCTGGGCGAATCCGTGAGCGAGGCGACGATCGGGCGCTGGTTCAAGAAGGCGGGCGACGCCGTCAAGGCCGATGAGCCAATCCTCGAACTCGAGACCGACAAGGTGACCCTGGAGGTCAACGCGCCGGCCGCCGGCGTCCTCGCCGAGATTACGGCCAAGGACGGCGACACGGTCGAGCCAGGCGGCTTACTCGGGCAGATCAGCGAAGGAGGCGTCGCGGTCGCCTCGGCGTCGGCGGAGAGCAAGACGGCCAGGGCCGAGGCCCGGGCGACCGCGCCGGCCGACACCGCCAAGGCTGCGCCCATCGCCTCGCGCGCGGCCGCGGCGGCCGGAAGCGGTGGTGCCGCGCCCGACCCGAAAGGACCGAGTCCGATGCCGCCGGCGCCTGCCGCCGCCAAGGTGGCCGCCGACCGCGGCGTCGATACGGGCGAGGTGAACGGGTCCGGCCGACGCGGGCAGGTTCTGAAGGGCGATGTGCTGGCCTTCACGCCGGCTGCCGTGCAACAGGCCTCTGCGCCCGCCCCGGTGCAGGCGCGCGCGCCCTCGGTCGGGGGCGAGCGCGAGGAGCGGGTCAAGATGACCAAGCTGCGCCAGACCATCGCCCGCCGCCTCAAGGATGCCCAGAACTCGGCCGCGATGCTGACGACCTTCAACGAGGTCGACATGAGCGCCGTCATGGCGCTGCGCGCGCGTTACAAGGACCTGTTCGAGAAGAAGCACAACGCCAAGCTCGGCTTCATGGGCTTCTTCGTGAAGGCCTGCGTGCAGGCTCTAAAGGACGTGCCGGCCGTCAACGCCGAGATCGACGGCGCGGACCTTATCTATAAGAACTTCTATCACCTCGGCATCGCGGTCGGCACGGACAAGGGCCTCGTCGTGCCGGTCGTGCGCGACTGCGACGCGATCAACCTCGCCACGATCGAGACGACGATCGCCGGCCTCGGCAAGCGGGCCCGTGACGGGCAACTCAAGATCGAGGACATGCAGGGCGGCACGTTTACCATCACCAACGGCGGGATCTACGGCTCGCTCATGTCCACGCCGATCCTCAACGCGCCGCAATCGGGCATCCTGGGCATGCACAAGATCCAGGAACGGCCGGTGGCGATCGGCGGCAAAGTCGAGATCCGGCCGATGATGTACCTCGCGCTGTCCTACGACCATCGCATCGTCGACGGGAAGGAGGCGGTGACCTTCCTCGTCCGCGTCAAGGAGGCGTTGGAGGACCCGACCCGGCTGATCCTGGACCTTTGAAGCTTCGGTGATGAAACGACCCGTTCTCGTCGTCACGGGCGGAAGCCGTGGCATCGGTCGCGCGGTCGCCCAGGGTGCGGTACGCCGCGGCTTCGCGGTCTGCTTCAGCTTCTTGAGCGATACGGCGGCGGCTGAGGCGGTCGTCGCTGGGATCGAGGGTGAGGGTGGCGCGGCTGTCGCCGTCCAAGGCGACAACGGCGATCCGGCCGATGTCGCGAAGCTTTTCGCTGCGGCCGACAGGCTCGGAAGGCTCGCGGCGCTGGTCAACAACGTGGGGATCGTCGCACCGGTGTCGCGTGTGATCGACATGAGCGTCGAACGGCTGGAGACGGTGCTGCGGACGAACGCCCTGGGACCTATCCTGTGCGCGCAGCAGGCGATCGCCCGCATGTCGACTCTGCGCGGCGGATGCGGCGGCGGTATCGTGAACCTGTCGTCTGTGACGGCCCGGCTCGGTGGCGCTGGCAATTCCGTCGATTACGCGGCCTCGAAGGGCGCGGTCGAGGCGTTCACGCGCGGACTTGCCAGCGAAGTCGCGGCCGAACATATCCACGTCAACGCCGTAGCCCCCGGGATGATCGCAACCGACATCCATGCCAACGCCGGCGACGCGGATCGGCTCACGCGCCTGTTGGACACCGTACCTCTCCAGCGCGTCGGTGGCGCCGACGAGGTAGCCGCCGCCATTCTCTGGCTGCTCTCGCCCGAGGCTTCCTATATCACGGGTACGGTCTTGACGGTGTCGGGTGGGCGTTGACGGCGCTTGGGCCCTAAGTTGAAGTGAGAGACATGACTTACGATCTCGTTGTCATCGGTACCGGGCCGGGCGGCTATGTCTGTGCCATCCGCGCGGCGCAACTCGGCCTGAAGGTGGCCGTCGTCGAGAAGCGCGCGACCTTCGGCGGGACCTGCCTCAACATCGGCTGCATTCCCTCGAAGGCCCTGCTTCACGCCTCCGAGCGGTTCGAGGAGGCGACCCACGACTTCCCGGCGCTGGGGATCAGCATCGGCAAGCCGACGCTCGACCTTAAGGCGATGATGAAGCACAAGAGCGATTCCGTGGCGTCCAACGTCACCGGCATCCAGTTCCTCTTCAAGAAGAACAAGATCGACACGTTCACCGGCCTCGGTACCCTGATGGGAGCCGGCCAGGTCGAAGTGATCGCCGACGATGGCAAGACATCGACGCTGGGGGCGAAGGCGATCTGCATCGCCACGGGGTCGGAGGTCGTGCAATTGCCGGGAGTCGCCATCGACGAGACGGTGGTGGTTTCCTCGACCGGCGCGCTCGATCTCGCGGCCGTGCCGAAGAAACTCATCGTGGTGGGCGGCGGCATCATCGGGCTGGAGCTCGGCTCGGTCTGGAAGCGGCTTGGAGCGGAGGTGACCGTCGTCGAGTTCCTCGACCGCATCCTCGTCGGCCTCGACGAGGAGATCGCCAAGCAGTTCCAGCGCATGCTGGAGAAGCAGGGCATGACCTTCCACCTCGGGCAGAAGGTCGCTGGCGTGGAGAAGGTGGACGGCGGGGCCAAGGTGACGATCGAGCCTTCCCAGGGCGGCGACAGCACGGTGCTCGAGGCCGACGTCGTGCTCGTGGCCATCGGGCGCAAGCCCAACACCGAGGGGCTCGGGCTGGAGGCGGCGGGTATCGCGACCGACCGCGGCCGGGTGGTGATCGATAACCATTTCGCCACCAACGTGCCCGGCATCTACGCCGTTGGCGACGTGGTGCGCGGTCCGATGCTGGCGCACAAGGCTGAGGACGAGGGTGCCGCCCTGGCCGAGATCCTTGCCGGCCAGCATGGCCACGTGAACTACGGCGTGATCCCCGGCGTCGTCTACACCCACCCCGAAGTGGCCGCGGTCGGTCGCACGGAGGAGGAACTGAAGGTCGCGGGCGTCGCCTACAAGGTCGGCAAGTTCCCG
Source organism: Beijerinckiaceae bacterium (assembly GCA_965249685.1). GTDB lineage: Bacteria > Pseudomonadota > Alphaproteobacteria > Rhizobiales > Beijerinckiaceae > RH-AL1. The sequence continues at coordinate 342,544 of CBDFMN010000003.1, forward strand.
TTCACCGCCAATGGCCGGGCGCGGGCGATACGCGCGACGGACGGGTTCGTGAAGGTGCTGGCCGATGCCGAGACCGACCGGGTGCTCGGCGTGCACATCATCGGCGCGGGCGCGGGCGACCTGATCGCCGAGGCGGCCCTGCTGATGGAGTTCGGCGGCTCGTCGGAGGACATGGCGCGCACCTGCCACGCGCACCCGACGATGTCCGAAGCCGTCCGCGAAGCAGCCATGGCCGTTGAGAAACGCGCCATCCACATGTAGGAGGCCGTCATGGTCGATCTCTCGTCCGTCCCGTCGGACCTGCCGGCGCCGCGTGACGACGGGGCATGCGCGCACCTCGTCGGCATGGCGATGCCGCCCGTGGTCCTACCGGCAACGCGCGGCGAACCGGTCAATCTGGCGGCGCTCCCGCCCGGGCGATCGGTGCTTTTCCTCTACCCGATGACCGGCCGGCCCGGCGTGGCGCTGCCGCCCGGTTGGGACGCCATCCCCGGCGCGCGTGGCTGCACCCCTCAGAATTGCGCCTTCCGCGACGCGCATGCCGCCTTCACCGCGCTCGGTGCGAGCGTCTTCGGCCTCAGCACGCAATCGCCCGCCTACCAGTGCGAGATGGCCGAGCGGCTGCACCTGCCTTACCCCGTCCTCAGCGACGAGGCTTTCGCACTCACCGACGCGCTGCACATGCCCACCTTCGAGGCCGACGGTATGCGGCTGCTGGCCCGCGCGACGCTGGTCGTCGATGGAGGCGTGATCGAGCACGTCTTCTACCCCGTCTTCCCGCCGGACCGCAGCGCGGACGATGTGCTCGGCTGGCTGAGGGAAAGGATGTAACGGAGTTTTCGCCGACGCTGTGCTAGACGGGCGCCGACCGTGAGGAGCCTCCATGTCCGCCAATCCCCCCGATGCCGGGTTCTTTTCCGCCTACACCGTCATGGAACTCGCGGCCGGCCTGCGCGACGGGACGTTCACAGCGGTCCAGCTCGCGCGCGAGGCGCTGGCCAGCATCGATCGCCTCAATCCGCTCCTCAACGCCTTCGTGCTCGTCGATCGCGCGGGCGCGGAGCACGCGGCGCATCAGATCGACAGGGATTTTGCCGCCGGCCTCGATCGCGGCCCGCTGCAGGGCATGCCCGTCGGCATCAAGGACATTATCGCGACAGCGGGGCTCGCGACGACTTATGGCTCCGCCCATTTTGCGGCGAACGTTCCCAAGGAGGATGCCGAATGCGTCCGCCTGCTCAAGGCCGCCGGCGCGATCATCCTGGGCAAGACGCTGACGCACGAGTTCGCCTACGGCCCCACCGGCGACCGGTCGCTGCAAGGTGCCGCCAAGAACCCGTGGGACACCGCCCGCATGTCCGGCGGGTCGAGTGCCGGCAGCGCGGTTGCGGTCGCGAGCGGCATGGTGCCGCTGGCGGTCGGCACCGATACCGGGGGCTCCGTCCGCATCCCGGCCGCGCTCTGCGGCATCGTGGGGTTCAAGCCGACCTACGCGGCGATCTCGACGGCCGGCGTGTTCCCCCTTTCGGCCACGCTCGACCATGTCGGCGTGTTCGCGCGCAGCGTCGAAGACGCGACGATGATGTTCGACGTGCTGCGCGATACTTCGCAGACGCTGCGCCACAACAAATCCCGCTCGTCCACCCTGCTGACAGGCTGGATTCCCACCGAGGCGTTCGGGCGCGCCGACCCGGCGGTCGCGGCAGAGGTTCGCCAGTTCGGCGAGGCGCTGTTCGGCGAGGCTTTGCGCGACGTCAACCAGATCGGGAACCTGGCGGAGGCGTTCCACGCTAGCTTCACGGCGATCCAGTCGGCGGAAGCCTACGATACCCATGCGGACCGGGTGGCGGCCCAACCCGAGCTCTTCGTCCCGGAAGTGTTGGAGCGCCTGCGCGGCGCGGCCGAGACGAGGGGCTGGGAGTACGTCCGCGCGCTGAAGCGGCGCAAGCAGTTGCAGGCGACCCTGGCGGTCTTGTTCGAGCGCTTCGACCTCCTCGCCCTGCCGACGATGAGTGTGGTGGCGCCGCGCCTCGGGGAACGCGTGCTGAGCCTCGGTGGCCAGGACGCGCCGGTCGCGCGCACCCTCCTCAGCCTGACGCGACCGTGGAACGTCGTCGGTCTGCCGGCGATCACCATTCCCGCCGGCATGGTGAGGGGCCTGCCGGTCGGTCTCCAGCTCGTCGCGCCGCTCGGCTGGGACGCTTGGCTGCTCGACGTCGCCGCCCGGCTGCAGGCGCGCGACCTCGTGTAGCGCGGTAGCATCATCCCGGCCGCACGTCGGCGTGAGAGATCACGTCTCATCGAAGGCGAAGGGCGAGAGGCCGCGGGTCGTCTCGTCCACCCGCATCGTGCGCAGGACGGGCGGGGCGGCGCGTTGCGGGCAGTTCGGGCGCTCGCAGAGGCGGCAGCTCACGCCGATCGGCGTCACGTCCGGTGCCGCGAGGTCGAGCCGCCGGGCGTAGGCGAGGCGGTTGGCGTAGCCGATCTCGCAGCCGAGCGCCACGGCGAAGCGCGGCGCGATGGTCCCATGCGGGTGGACTGCGCGCCGCACGGTGCGGGCGATGGAGAACCACCGCGAACCCTCGTTCAGCTCGACGACCTGCGTGAGGATGCGGCCGGGTTCCGCAAAGGTCGCGTGCAGGTTCCATAGCCCGCAGGTTCCGCCCGTCTGCGAGAACGGGAAGCGACCGGCGGAAAAGCGCTTGGACACGTTGCCGGCGATGTCGACGCGCACGAGAAAGAAGGGCACCCCGCGCGCCGTGGGTCGGCCCAGGGTCGTGAGGCGGTGGGCAACCTGCTCGAAGCTCGCGCCAAACCGCGCCGCCAGGACCTCCACGTCGTAGCCCGTCCCTTCCGCCGCGTCGTGGAAGCGCGCGTAGGGCATCATCACCGCGCCGGCAAAATAATTGGCGAAGGTGACGCGCAGCAGGCGCCGCGTCACGTGGTCCGTCGATTCGAGCTTGGCGCAGAGCGTGTTGATCAAGGCGCCATGCTCGCTGATGGCAAGCTGATAGGCGACCTGAAAGACCCGGCCGGGCTGATCCATGAGTTCCGAGATCATCAACTCGCGACGATGCAGGTCGTACCACCGCAGCCTGTCGCTCATGACGTCGATCGGCATGATGCGGACGCGGATGCCGTGCCGGCTTCGCAGTCGCTCGGCCATGGCGGAGAAGGCGTCCGACCCCGCGAGGCTGAGGTCCGAGGCGAACGTCTCGGCGACGTCGTCGAGTTCGGGAAAGTGGTTGCGGGCCTCCTGCAGGATGGCGCGCACGTGTTCGACGGGGCTGTCCTGCGGCGGCGTCTCGGTACGGTCGGGGTCCGTCTTAACGAGAACGCGCGCCTCGCTGGCCTCGCGCGCCGTCGCGTAGGCGCGGTAGAGGCGCTGCATGGCGGCCAGCAGGGCAGGGGCGTGGTCGGCCGCGTCCTGCAGTTCGGCGCGCGAGACGCCGGCATCGCGAAACAACGGGTCGGCCAACACCTGTTCGGCCTCGACGACCGCGGCGCCGACCTGATCGGCGGCGAACTCGCGGGGATCGACACCGTAGATGTCGGACAGGCGCACCAGCACGGGACCGGTGATCGGTCGCTGGTTGCGCTCCATGAGATTGAGGTAGCTCGGCGATACGGCGAGCGCTTCCGCCATCCGGGCCTGGGTCAAGCCGTGCTCGCGCCGAAGGCGCCGAAGCCGGAGGCCCGCGTAGATCTTCCGGGTGGCGCCGTCGCTCGTCATGTCAATAAGTTACATCAAGACAACACGATCGGTAAAGTCCGCGACAGGTTGACCACAATTGCGAGGGCATCTCCTTGCTTCTCCCTCCTCCATCGTGGAAGTTGCGAAGGCAAGCGCGATCGTTTGACTGCGTCTTGTCAAGAACTGTGAAGATCGCCGGGACAACCGGCGGCGCACAGAAGAGGTCATGGGAGCCAGTTCGATGGAGTACAACGATCATATCGCGCGCGCGCAGCAGCTTATCGCGTCGCGGCGGGGAGAATGGGCGGGGATCGAAGCGGAGTCGGTTGCCCGTATGCGGCTGCAGAACCGCTTTCAGACCGGCCTCGACATCGCGCGCTACACCGCCGGGATCATTCGCCGCGACATGGCCGCCTACGATCGCGACCCGTCGCTCTACACGCAGTCGCTCGGCGTGTGGCACGGCTTCATCGGCCAGCAGACGATGATCGCCATCAAAAAGCATTTCGGATCGACCGAGCGCCGCTACATCTATCTGTCCGGTTGGATGGTGGCCGCCATGCGTTCCGGCTTCGGTCCGTTGCCCGACCAATCCATGCACGAGAAGACGGCCGTCCCTGCGCTCGTGGCGGAAATCTACGCCTTCCTGCGCCAGGCGGACCAGCGCGAACTCGGCGCCCTCTTTCGCGAGATCGACGCCGCGCGCGGCAGAGGCGATCGGGCGAACGAGGAGAGGCTGCTGTCGGCCGTCGAGAGCCACCAGACGCATGTCGTGCCGATCATCGCCGACATCGATGCAGGCTTCGGCAATGCGGAGGCGACCTACCTGCTCGCCAAGACGATGATCCAGGCGGGAGCCGGCGCGCTGCAGATCGAGAACCAGGTGTCCGACGAGAAGCAGTGCGGCCACCAGGACGGCAAGGTGACGGTGCCGCACGAGGACTTCCTCGCCAAGATCCGCGCCTGCCGCTACGCCTTTCTGGAACTCGGTATCGAGGAGGGCGTGATCGTCACGCGCACCGATTCGCTCGGCGCCGGCCTCACCAAGCAGATCGCCGTCAGCCATGCGCCGGGCGACCTCGGCGACCAGTACAATTCCTTCCTGGATTGCGAGCCGGTGACGGTTGAGACGACGCGCAACGGCGACGTCGTCCTCAACCGCGACGGCAAGCTGGTCCGGCCGAAGCGGCTCCCGAGCAATCTCTACCAATTCCGCGCCGGCACGGGCGCGGACCGCTGCGTGCTCGACGGCATCACGTCGCTGCAGAATGGCGCGGACCTCCTATGGATCGAGACGGAGAAGCCGCATATCGAGCAGGTCGCGAGCATGGTGGACCGCATCCGCGCAGTCGTTCCCGATGCCAAGCTCGTCTATAACAACTCGCCGTCGTTCAACTGGACGCTGAACTTCCGCCAGCAGGTCTACGACGCATGGACGGAGTCGGGCCGCGACGTGTCGGCCTACGACCGCAAGGCGCTGATGAGCGTGGCCTACGACGCGACGGAACTCGCCGCCGAGGCGGACGCGCGCATCCGCACCTTCCAGGCGGACGCGGCGAAGCGGGCAGGGGTGTTCCACCACCTCATCACGCTGCCGACCTACCACACCGCAGCCTTGTCCACCGACAACCTGGCCAAGGACTATTTCGGCTCCGAGGGCATGCTCGGCTACGTCCTCAACGTCCAGCGCAAGGAGATCCGCGAGGGCATCGCCTGCGTGCGCCACCAGGCCATGGCCGGTTCCGACATCGGCGACGACCACAAGGATTACTTCGCCGGGGAGGCGGCGTTGAAGGCGAGCGGGGCGGACAACACGATGAACCAGTTCTCCGAGCATGCCGGGACGACGCCTGCGTCCTCCGGTATCGAGGCGATGGCGGCGGAATAGCGACGTCGTCGTACGGGACCTCAGTCGAGGCACGGAAACTTCCGGGTCACTTTGCTGCGCCCGCGCGGGCTGCATCGGCCCTATCGACCTGGACGGCCGGTCGGGCCGTCTTTACTCGCCTTGCCGGCTCGTATAGGCCTCCCGTGCAAACGGCTCCGGTGCTCTTGTACCGGAGCTTTTTCGTTTGGATGAGTCGAGCGATGGCGAACGTGGTGGTGGTCGGCGCCCAATGGGGCGACGAGGGCAAGGGCAAGATCGTCGATTGGCTGTCGAACGAGGCCGACGTCGTGGTGCGCTTCCAGGGCGGCCACAACGCAGGGCATACGCTCGTCATCGATGGCAAGGTCTTCAAGCTGGCGCTGCTGCCCTCGGGCATCGTGCGGCCGGGCAAGCTCTCGGTCATCGGCAATGGCGTGGTGCTCGACCCCTACCACCTCGTCGACGAGATCGCCAAGATCACGGCCCAGGGCGTCGCGGTCACCCCGGACTCGCTGCTCATCGCCGAAAACGTCACGCTCATCCTGTCGCTGCACCGTGAACTCGACGCGCACCGCGAGCAAGCGATGGCCTCGGGCGTGCAGATCGGCACGACCAAACGCGGCATCGGCCCGGCCTACGAGGACAAGGCAGGCCGCCGTGCCATCCGCCTCTCGGACCTCGCCGAACCCGATACGCTCGACGAAAAGATCGCCCGCCTGCTCGCCCACCACGAGCCGCTGCGGCGCGGGCTCGGGCTGGAGCCGGTCTCCGCCCGATCGATCCGCGAGGACCTGCTCGCGGTCGCGCCCAAGGTCTTGCCGTTCATGGCTTCGACCTGGGACCGGCTGGAGACGCTGCGCCGCGAGGGCAAGCGCATCCTCTTCGAGGGCGCGCAGGGCGCGTTGCTCGACGTCGATCACGGCACCTATCCCTTCGTCACCTCGTCGAACACGGTGGCCGGCAACGCCGCCACGGGCTCCGGCCTCGGCCCCAGGGCGATCGGCTACGTGCTCGGCATCGCCAAGGCCTATACGACGCGCGTCGGTGGCGGCCCGTTCCCGACCGAGCTCCACGACGAGATCGGCCAGCGCATCGGCGACCGCGGCCACGAATATGGCGTCAACACCGGGCGGCGGCGGCGCTGCGGCTGGTTCGACGCGGTGCTGGTGCGCCAGACTGTTAAGACCTCGGGCATCGACGGCATCGCCCTGACCAAGCTCGACATCCTCGATGGGTTCGACACCATCAACGTCTGCACCGGCTACCGGCTCGATGGCGCGTTGATCCGCCGCTTCCCGGCCAGCCAGGCCGCGCAAGCGCGCGTGCAGCCGGTCTACGAGACGATCGAGGGCTGGCAGGGCACCACGGCCAACGCTCGGTCCTGGGCAGACCTGCCGGCGCAGGCCATCAAATACGTGCGCCGGATCGAAGAGCTGATCGAAGCGCCGGTGGCTCTGCTGTCGACGAGCCCCGAACGGGACGACACGATCCTCGTGCACAATCCCTTCCGCGACTGAGCACCGACCCGGATCGCGGCCAGATTGTGGTGGCGCATTGACGCCAAAGACAAGGGATGCTCTGAAGCCGCATGGCCGAATACTACCCGCTCCTGGCAAAAGCCGTGGCGAGCCTGCCGAATTCCACGCTGGAATCGCGCAAGGTCGTGTATGAGCGCGCCCGCAAGGCGCTCATCGGACAGCTTCGCATGCTGCACCCGCCCGTCCCCGACGATGATATCGAGCGTGAGTCCATCGCCCTCGACGCCGCCGTGGCGCGCCTCGAAGGCGAACTCACCGCCGCGGCGGACGCGCCGACGTCCGAGCCGCCGGCCGCCGTCCCCGGAGCCGTAACGCCTCTGCCGCTCCCCGAAACGCCTGCCGCCCGCTTCCCGCCCGCCGGTGGCGCGTTGGGGCCGTCTGCAACCAAACCGTTCCCGGTGCTGCGCGCGAAAGCGCCTCTGCCCAGGGCGCCGGCCGAACGCGTCGAACCAGCGGCGGTCGGGTCCTCCTCGCCCGACGCGGCCGCGGCGCCGATGAAAGATCCCGCGCCTTGGCCACGCGACCCTGCAGCGGCGGCAGCCCTCCCTCCCTTTGAGGCGGGTGACGTCGAGCGGCGATCCCGGCCGCGCCCCGACCAGCAGCGGCCGATCGCGCCGCAGCCGCCCGAACCCAAGCGGACCAAGCGGCCCCTCTGGATCATCCCGTTGGGGATCGGCGTCGTCGTCGCGGGTGTTGCCGTCGCGGCCTACAAACTGCGCGACCGGCCCGAGGTGCTGCGTCCCCGCACGGCGGAACAGGCGCAAGCGCCGACCGACGCCGGCAAGAGCGTGGATCGCGTCGGCAATTCGGCCGCTGCCGTCGTCGCCGAGGCGCCGAGGACGACAAACGGCGTCGCGGAGCCCGTCGGCCCGTCGGCTGGCACCAATGCCGGCAACCCGGCCGCGCCGGTTGCCGGCCGCGCCGCCCTCCTCGTCGAGGCCCCCGATGAGAAAGACAAGTTCAAGACCTATATCGGCGCGGTCGTCTGGCGCCTCGACAACGTCAGCGACGGGCAGAACCAGTCCGTAGGCCTCGCGGTGCGCGCGGATATCGACCTGCCCGACGACAAGATGAAGGCGACGGTGGTGTTCCAGAAGAACATGGAAACCTCGCTGCCGGCGTCGCACACGATCAAGATCCGTTTCAGCGTGCAGCCGGGGAGCCCCTCCGGAAGCATTAAGGAAATCAATGTGCCGCAGATGCGGCGCGAGGACAGCGCCGCCGGCGAACCGCTCGATGGCGTCACCGTGGCCATCGTCGAAAACTCCTTCCTCGTCGGTCTCAGTCCCGGGAATTCCGAATCCGCCAACCTCGAGATGCTGCGCTCGCGCGAGTGGATCGACATCCCGATCCGTCTCACGAGCGGTAAGATCGCCAAGTTGACCTTCGAGAAGACGGCCGCCGGCCAGCGCGACTTGCAAGAGGCTGTCACCGCCTGGTCGAAGTCCTGATCCGGGATCAGTCGCCGAAGTAGAGCAGGACGAAGGCGATGCCGTTGAACAGGGCGTGCAGGCCGATCGAGGCTTTGAGCGTGCCGGTGCGCTCCCGCAGGAAGCCGAGCGCGAGGCCGACGGGGAACACGGTGAGCGCGTAGAGATGGGTTTTTTCCCAGTGCGCGAGGGCGAAGAGCAGCGAGGATGCGACCAGGCTCGCTCTGACGCCCATCTTGGCGCGCAGGGCGGTATAAAGCCAGCCGCGAAAGACCAGTTCCTCCGTGATCGGCGCCGAAACGGTCGCGACGAGGAAGAAGACCACCCTCGTCCAAAGGTCCGGGGGCAGTGTCACCCATTCCTGCGACTTCGGGTAATAGTGCAGGAGCGCCGCATTCGCTGCCACGCTATAGATCAAGATGACGACGGCTGTCGCTGCGAAGAGCCGCAGCCTGCGGTCGGCCGGCCAAGGGTGCCATGCGACCAGGTCCCGCCAGGCACCGCCGGCGCGAAGCCTGGCGGCGGCGAGGACCCCTATGGCGACGGCCCCGTAGAGAACGACCGACAGGCACAAAAGCAGGAATTCGGCGGCGCGCGGATCGCCCTGGGCCGCGCTCCTCAGGCTGGAGACGCGAAGCGCCGCATCCTGCCACCCGAGCACCAGCGCGCCGCAGGCATAGGCGAGCGCAAGGACGAGAGCGGTGAGGGCGCACCCCCCCACGACAATCGCCACCAGGCTGAGCGGCAGTCCAATCCAGCCGTAAGGTGCGGCGCGCGGCGCATCGTGTAGGGACCCGTCTTTCACGGGAACGTCAGACGGCGCTCAGGAAACTGTCCAGCACCATCTTGCGGCCGGCCTTGTCGAAATCGACGGTGAGCTTGTTGCCGTCGGCCGAGGCCACGGTGCCGTTGCCGAATTTCTGGTGGAAGACCCGCACGCCCTTGGCGAAAGCCGAGCCGACACTCGACTTGGCGACGAGATCGCCTTCGATCTGCAGCGGACCGCGCCGCGCCGCCTTGGTCCCAAACCCGCCGGTCGCCGGCCCCGGCTGCGTCTCGCTGCGCCGTTGCGCCCGCTGCCAGCCCGGTGTCGCGTAGCTCGAACTGTAGCTGTCCATATTGGCGAAGCGCGACTGCGCGTAGCCGCCGTAGGCGTTGCCATTGGCGGCTTCCGTCACCTCGACGTGCTTCTCCGGCAATTCGTCCAGGAAGCGCGAGGGGATCGTCGTCTGCCACAGGCCGTGGATGCGCCTGTTGGTGGCGAAGTAGATCTTGGCGCGGCGCTTGGCGCGGGTGATGCCGACATAGGCGAGGCGCCGCTCCTCCTCCAGGCCGGCGCGTCCGGATTCGTCGAGCGAGCGCTGGTGCGGGAACAGCCCTTCCTCCCAGCCCGGCAGGAACACCGTCTCGAACTCCAGCCCCTTAGCGGCGTGCAGCGTCATGATCGAGACGCGCTCGCCAATTCCTTTGTCGGCCGCGTCCATCACGAGCGAGATGTGCTCGAGAAACCCAGCGAGGTCCGGGAACTCCTCCATGGATCGGACCAGCTCCTTGAGGTTTTCCAGCCGCCCGGCCGCCTCGGCCGTGCGGTCCTTCTGCCACATCTCAGCGTAGCCCGATTCTTCCAGGATCATTTCCGCGAGTTGACCTTGCGGCTTCGTCTCGACCTGATTGCTCCAGCGCGTGAAGTCCGCCACCAGTGCGCGCAGCGTCTGGCGCTGCTTGGGCTTGAGCTCCTCCGTCTCGACCATGACGCGGGCGGCCTGCATCAGGGGAATATTTTCGCGTCGGGCATAGTCGTGCAGAAGCTGCAGCGTCGCGTCGCCGAGGCCGCGTTTCGGCGTGTTGAAGATGCGTTCGAAGGCCAGATCGTCGGCCGGCTGCGCCACGCAGCGCAGATAGGCGAGCGCGTCGCGGATCTCCGCGCGCTCGTAGAAACGCGGGCCGCCGATCACGCGATAAGGCAGGCCCAGGGTAATGAAACGCTCCTCGAACTCGCGCATCTGGAAGGAGGCGCGCACCAGGATGGCGACCTCGTCCAGCGTGTGGCCGCCGCGCTGAAGCTGCTCGATCGACTCGCCGACCGTGCGGGCCTCCTCCTCCGAGTCCCAGATGCCGGTGACGGTCGTCTTGTCGCCGTCTTCGCCATCGGTAAAGAGCGTCTTGCCGAGTCGCCCCTCGTTGCGCGCGATCAGGTGCGCGGCCGTAGCGAGGATGTGTCCGGTGGAACGGTAGTTGCGCTCCAGTCGGATCACCTTGGCACCGGGAAAATCCTTCTCGAAGCGCAGGATGTTGTCGACCTCCGCGCCACGCCAGCCGTAGATCGACTGATCGTCGTCGCCGACGCAGCAGACGTTGTGGCGTCCCTGCGCCAGCAGCTTCAGCCAGAGGTACTGGACCGTGTTGGTGTCCTGATACTCGTCCACCAGCATGAAGCGGAATCGCTCCTGGTAGGTCTGCAGCACGTCGGGATGTTCGCGGAACAGCCGGACGGTTTCCAGCAGCAGGTCGCCGAAATCGGTGGCGTTGAGAGTCTTTAGGCGGTCTTGGTAATGCTTGTAGAGCTCGCCGCCGCGCCCGTTGGCGAAGGCACTCGCCTCCCCGGCCGGCACGTGGGCGGGATCAAGCCCGCGGTTCTTCCAGGCGTCGATTTGGTTGGCGAGTGCGCGCGCAGGCCAGCGTTTGTCGTCGATGTTGGCGGCCTGGATCACCTGTTTCAAGAGGCGGATCTGGTCGTCGGTGTCGAGGATCGTGAAGCCGGATTTCAGCCCGACCAGCTCGGCGTGGCGGCGCAGGATCTTTGTCGACACGGCGTGGAACGTGCCGAGCCATGGCATACCTTCGGCGACGGGCCCGGCGAGCACGGCGACTCGCTCCTTCATCTCGCGGGCCGCCTTGTTGGTGAAAGTGACGGCCAGGATCTCGTGCGCGCGGGCGCGGCCGCAGGCCAGGATGTGAGCGATACGCGTCGTCAGCACGCGCGTCTTGCCGGTACCAGCGCCCGCCAGCACCAGCACCGGGCCGTCGATCGCCTCGACCGCTTCGCGTTGCTCGGTGTTGAGCCCGTCAAGGTAGCGCACGTGCCCCTGGCGGGCACGAGCGCGATCGGCGATGCCGCCCGGACGTGACAGGTGGTCAGCGTCGCTCGCTTCGCGAGGCCTAGGCAGGGCCATGAGATGCTCGGAACAAAATGTGAATCACACTGCCTATATGGAGCCGCGCCGCCGCGATGTCGACCTTTGACCGCGCCGACGGGAATGCTCGGTGAACCGTCGCCAGATCGGGGTTGGGTTGCGCCTCCAGAACCTATCGCAGGAGGCGCTACTGCCCACACTTCCGCGTCAGTCAACGGCATCGTAGCGACCGTGATCTCTACCTATGACCCGTTCCAAGCTATCGAGCCGTGACAACCTATCACCGATCCCAGATATCGGGATTGGCGGCCCTGTAATTCAATTCCTGTTTAGTAAGGTTCGGGTTGTAGAAAGGATCGCCCTTAAGAAAATACCCCCAGCGCCGATTGAATTCCTGCCGATCTTCGGGAGTCGGCTCCGTTCGTGCTTGGCTCGTGCCTTCAAAATGGTAGAGCTCCGCATAAGGGGTATAAATATTACGGTACCCCAACGCGTGTAGCTTAAGGCAGATGTCGATATCATTATAGTCGATCCGAAGTTTTTCGTCGAACAATCCCACTTCTATCAGGCAACTCATTCTTGTCGCTATACATGCCCCGGTCACTGCCAGATAGTTCCTGATGACATGGGTATAGCCGTTATAACCGATAGGTTCGATGGGGTATTGATGATAGATGTGAGCGACATGCTCGTTAATACCCAATACAACGCCGCAATGCTGGATCGTGTCGTTTGGGAAACGGAGTTTCGCTCCCACGATGCCAGTCGTCCGCCGCTGCGCAAGCCCGATTAGAGCATCGACCCACCCGGGTGTAATCACTTCAAGGTCATCATTAAGCATGATGACTAGCTCGGTTTCGACGTGCCGCAATGAAAAGTTGGCTTTGGCGGAAAAGTTGAAAGGCTTCGTAGAGCCCTGATAGCTGATGACTCGTCCGCCGAGCGCACGCACCTTATCGATCTGCTTTGGCTCGAGGTTCGTATTGTCTACTACGAGATACTTCAATGAGCATATCGTCTCTGTAGTTCGAATGATGCTTTCCAAGAAATGGTCGAAAAGGTTTATGGCGCCTCGTCCAGGTACGTCGCCAGAACGATTATCCGTTAAGATCACCAATGTCACAGGCAGGCCGGCAGGAATGTCGTCCTGTACGCGCAGGAGCCCCGTCGCTTCATTGATGGTGACGCGCGCAGGCCGCCCGAGCGCCCTACAGTGATCCTCGACCGCGAGACGGGCTCGTTCAAAAGCCTTGGGCTTCGCATCGATCTGAACCGCAGCGGAGCCTGGGATCATTCGCCAATGATAAAGAATTTCCGGCACATGCACAACCTTGCGAGCAACACGTGTCATCCGCAAAGCCAAATCGTAGTCTTGCGCTCCGCTGAATTCTTCCCGTAAACCACCGACTTCCAGAAATAACGACCGGCGTACGACCAGGAAGTGTAAGAGATACATCACTGATTCCAGATGCTCCGGAGACCAATCTGGCTTAAAATAGTGATCGCATCGGCGTCCCTCGATATCGAGCTTATCTTCATCGGAATAAAGAACGTCGACTGTCGGATATTTGTTTATTGCCTCAGCCATTGCATGAAGCGCGTTCGCTGCGATTTCGTCATCATTGTCTAAAAACGCTAAGAACTTGCCCGACGAGAATCTTACTGCGGCGTTTGTGGCCGCAGAGATGCCGCGGTTACATTCACCGAAAACTACCTTGATGCGAGGATCGACGCCACGCATGGAGCGAAGCGCGTCGATAGTATCTAATCGATTTGAACCATCGTCAAATAGGATAAGTTCCCAGTTTTTATAGTTCTGATCTCTTACGCTCGTTATACATTTATCTAAAAAAAATGGTTCTATATTATATACCGGTACTATCACGCTAAATCTAAGGCTCTCGACCGCGGTAAAGTGAGACGTGGCATTCCTGTGTGTCCCCCAGTCTTTGAAGAAGGTTGGCTCGAGCTTAAATAGCTCGAGGGACTCGATGCGCTCTTTAACTCTCAGCGAAATCGCGTGGATGCTATTTGTCTTGGCGATGCGGTGCCGTGCTTCTGTAGCTTTTAGTGCCGCCGCTTTCGGATTTCGGCGAACGTTCACCATCTGGTCCGAAACGCTGGTCTCGCTTGGGTCGGCCCAAAGTGCGTCTGCGGGATACGGACCGATCCACGCCTGCAGCTCAGTAAGCGCGAAATCGATGGGAAATATACTGTCCTCAGTACAAAAGTCTTCTATGCCAGAGTATAAAGTCGCGATGACCGGAGTTCCAAAGGCCACAGCTTCCGCAACGTTTAGTCCAAAACCCTCGGAACGATGCGCGGAGATATAGCAATCAAGGATCGCGCGGATTGCCGACACCTCATCGTCTGACAGGACATGGCCGATAAATCGTACGTTGTTCAGTCCCGCGCAGAGATCGTGAACCCTTCTGATTCCATCCGGGTCGTGCTCGGACGAGTGATACTTCAGCAGCAGCAACTCCCTCGTGCTGTTGCCAAAAGCCCCCCTGAAGGCATCGATGACAACGAGAGGGTTCTTCCGCTCGATCCCGCTACCGACATCGAATGAGGCGCCGAATACAAAAACGTCCGCCGGGATACGAAAATGGTCTCTAGGATTTAAAATGGAACTTGGCTTTATGTCTACCGCGTGAGGCATAACGAAAACTGGGATCGGGATCGTTGCCGCGATAGCTGCGCGACAGAACTCTGACGGAACCCAAATTTCGTCGAACGCTCCGCATCCGTCGATCCACTCCGGTCTGAAGTGCGCCAGTTCCCAAACCCAGATACCGATATTATAACAATCGTCTAAAAGATGACGGCGGTTATCTGCGAAAAAAAGGTGCACCATATCGGCATTGATGTGAAATATATTGACCTTGCTTGAGCTAACGACGCCGATGGCCTGTTCGGAATGCCGTGTTGCTGGGACCGTCTCGAACGCGCCTCCGATACAATCGAGAGAGACGGTAGAGACCTCATATCCGGCTGCTTGTATTATCCGTACATAATCCCTGGCTGCACGGCCCAGTCCAGTCGAAGCATCCAGCATCCCGTAGAAAGTTATAGTATTCTCTTTCTTCCAATACTTAAAAGAAGATGATCTGTCGCAGAATGTATTAAGCCCATAGGGGGCTCTTCCCTCTCTATAGCCATAGGTATTCCAGTGCCGACGCAGGTCATGAGGACTTAAATCGGCGCCACCTAAGACATCAGGATTGGCGCGTCCATAATCCAACGGGTCAGCCACTAAGTTGTGACAAGCACTCTTCATCGCGACAGATTGAGCTTCCGAGGCTTGTCTATCTTTCCTCAACCATCTCCGACTCTCCTTGAAACCGCGTTGCCGATAATGATCGGCGCCACTGGCAAAACCTCCTTTAAAGACGTTCGCTTGTACGTCGGGGTTTAATTCCAGGTAAAGAGTTTCGTTAAAGTCGCTGGGAAGCCCTTGCTGCGTATAGTCCACAGGCTTCAACGGACGTTTCTCAATACATCCATGCATTCTCCAGTGCGTGCGGCCCGATCGTATCTTTCCAGATGCCACAGCGGCCGCGACGTCACGATTGGCGGCGAGATACAGGACTTCGTCGAAGCCCTCCGGTAACCGCGTCAGCCGGTTAAAAACATTGATTATCAAATCTTTTTTGCTCACGCGCGCCATCTCTGCCTCGTGAAAAGCCTGAAGCGCGTCTTAATCAATCATGACGTGTGAAGCAAGAGTAGCTAACACGCAAAGGTTGAAACATGGCCAAGCCGTGCAGTACTTCGCAGCTTGGAGTTGGCCGGATGCAGGTGGGTTTACGATCGGGTCTCCGATCGGTGCAAACGCCTGCCGTCGCTCGTTTTATCCAGCACGGCTGTGGTAAGAGCCGGAGCGGTCCTCGTACCGTCGTGCCTGACCTGAGTAGGGCCTACCTAACCCGTGCGTGAAACCCTTACCGCCTTCGCCATTTTTCTGATCGTCGCGCTGACGGGGCTGCTCGCGGGGCCGTATTGCGTCGACTGGAATGCGAGCCGTGGCTTCCTCGAAGCAAGGCTGTCGCGCGCGCTTGGCCAGAAGGTGACGGTCGGCGGCTCCATCGACCTCAAGCTGTTGCCGACCCCCTATCTCGTCCTCAACCAAGCGGTCGTGGGCAGCGACGACGGGCCGCTTTCGCTCGGCATCCGCCACCTCGACCTCGAACTTTCCATCGCGCCCCTGCTGCACGGCGAATTCGAGATCGTCGAAGCCAAGCTTGCCGAGCCGACCATCCGCATCACCCTGCAGCGCGACCGTACCCTGCCGCCGCTGCCTGTTGCACCCGCCTTCGCCGCCGACGTGCGGTTCGACCGCATCACCATCACGGATGGGACGCTGGCGCTCGCCGACCCCGACAGCGGGCGCACCCTCGCGTTGGAACACGTCGACCTCCAGGCGGAGGCGGAATCGTTGGGTGGCCCATTCCGCGCGAGCGGGGAGGCGGGCGAGGCCGGCGCGCGGACCCGGTTCCGCTTCGTCTCCGCGGCGGCGCAGGGCGGTAGGGCGCGCATTAAGCTGGGCGTGGACGGGACGCCCAGCCACGCGAGCCTCGACGTCGACGGCAACCTATCCCTTGTCGGAACGGCCGACGCTTTGGTGCGCCCGAGCTTCGAGGGGACCATCGCCGCCGCCGGTCACGTCGACAGTGCCGGCTTCGACGTCGTGCCGTGGCGCCTTTCCGGGCCCGTGCGCGGGGACTTGCACGAAGCCCGCCTCGAGGCCGGAACCCTTCGCCTCGGCGGCGAAACGGCCGCAATGACGTTGGCAGCGGCCGGGCAGGCCAGCTTCGGCCAAACCGGCGCCCTCCACCTCGACTTGAGCGCCAAGCAGCTCGACCTGGACCGCTGGGCGGCGCGCGGCAGCGTGGCCGATGCGCCGGCGCGCGCAATCCCGACGCTCGCCGACCTGCTCGCGCTCCGCCGCACGCTTCAGCCTGCGCTGCCGACGAGCCTCGGCCTGTCGGTCGCTGCGGCGACCTACGGCGGCGCGGCGCTGGAGAACCTCGAAGCCACGTTCAGCGTCGGGGTGGCGGACTCTTCGCCCTTCCGTCTGGCGCTGGATCTGCCCGGCAACGCCCATGCCGCGGTCGACGGCACCGCGGCGTTCTCGGCCTTCACCGGGCACGTCGCGATCGATGCGCCGAACCTGCCGGCGACAAGGGCATGGCTGGCCCTCGTCGGAGCCGACTTCGCCTCCTCGGCCGTTCCATTTCGCTCCATCGAAGGGAGGGCCGAGGTCGCTTACGGCAACGAAGGCGTCGACCTCCACGGCGTGGTGCTGCGCCTCGACCAGTCGACGATGACGGGCGACGCGCATCTCACGCCCGCGAGTGCCACGCGGCCTGCCGCCGTGAAAGCGGACCTCCACGCGGCCGCGCTCGACCTCCAAGCCATGCCCGACCTTGAGGCGCTGCGCTCCGCTACCGCGCTGAGCGACCTCGACCTCCGGTTCGAGGCCCGCGGCCTCAAAGTCGCTCGGTTCGGAAGCGGCGCGCTGGATGCCGGGCACCTTCGTTTCGCCCTCCGCAAGACAGGCGGCCGCTTCACGCTCGACGGCTTCGCGATCGAGGGGCTCGGGGGCGCCAGCGTCGGGGCGACGGCTAGTCTCGATCCTTCCGGCGGCCGCGTCGACGCCACGCTGGAGGCAGGCCGACTGGTCGATCTTGCGGCCCTTCTCCGGCGCGTCGTCCCCGGCGCGTGGTCCGACGCCCTGGCGTCGCGCGCGCCCGTCCTCGCTCCCGCCAACCTGACGCTGGCGGCAGCGTGGGCCGCGGGCGACAAACTCGGCGACGTGGTCCCTCGCCGCCTGAGCGTGGCAGGCGCGCTTGGCGCCACTAAGCTGAACGTTGCGCTCACGCCCGACCCGGGTGACGACAGGAAGGTTCTCGCCACCGCAGCAGCCGAGGCGCCGGAGGCGTCCATTCTTCTGCGCCAACTGGGCCTGCCGACCCTGCTGGTCCCGGCATTGGGACCGGGCCGGCTCGCCCTGGAGGCCAAGGGACCGCTTAGCGGCTCGCTTGCGGCAACGGCGAGGGCCAGCATCGGTCGATCGACCCTCGACCTCGCCGGCCGTCTGGCTCTCGGCGACGGTGGGTCCGCGTCCGGCACGCTGCGCGCTCTCAGCCCCGACGCGTCGCTCCTGCTGCAGTCCTTGGCCATGGCGTTTCCCGACCTTGTCGGCCGCCTTTCGATCGACTTGGCGGGCGCTTGGTCCAAAACCGCGACTGGGCTGACGGTCGACGACCTCAAGGGCCAAGCCGGCGCCCGCGTCCTGGCTGGAGCCGTGGCGTGGCACGGGCGGGATGCCAAGGGCGACGTGGCGCTAACGGGGTCGCTTTCGCTCGATCGCCTCTCGCTGCCGACGATGCTGAGCCTGGCACTGGGGCCGCCGCAGCAACCGGCGGCCGGCGCCGACTGGTCGGCGGCGACCTTCGGCTCCGGCCTGATCGACCTGCCGCCCGTCGCGCTAGACCTCCAGGTCCAGACGTTGGATATGGGCCGCGGGCTGATCGGCTCGGACGCCCGGTTCGGGTTGGGCCTCTCTCCAGGGAGCGTTGCGCTGCGCGGTTTGAAGGCGCGGGTCCAGGACGGGACCGTCGGCGCCGATCTCGTCGTGCGGCGCGACGGAGCCACGGCAGCGATCGAGGGCGGCATCAGCGCGTCCGGCGTGGCGCTCGCCTTGCCCGGCATCACCGGGCGGCTCTCGGGCAGCTTGTCTCTGGCGGGCAGCGGCCGCTCGGCCCTGGCGCTCGCCTCCAGCCTGTCCGGCACGGGCGAGGCCACGCTCGGTGACCTGCAAATCGCGCGTGCCGATCCCGCTGCCCTGCCGAAAGTGTTCGAGGACGTGGAGGCCGACCGCGTCTCCGTCGATGAGGATGCCATCCTGCGCGCGCTCGACGACGCGGCAATCGCGCCGTTGGCGGCCGGCACGCGGCCCTTCGCTTTGAGCCTTGCCGCCGGCACGCTGCACGGCGATCCAAAGCCGGGGACCTCAGGAGACGGGGCCGTGCGCAGCACCGCTACCTTCGCCGTCGACCTGCGGACCCGCACCCTCGACGCGCGCGTCGTGCAGACCTTGCAGGCGCTGCCGAAATCCTGGTCAGGCGCGCCGCCGCAGATCGTCCTGCAGGTCGAGGGCCCATTCGGCGCGGCGGTGCGGACCATCAACGCCAGCGGCTTCGTCAACGCGCTCGCGGGCCGGGCGCTCGCCCGCGAGACGGCGCGTATCGAAGCCTACGAGGCCGACGCCCGGGAACGGGCCTTCTTCAACCAGCGTCTGCAGGCTGACCGGAGGCGCGAGCAGGAGCGCGTGAAAGCCGAGGACGACGCGCGCCTGGCGGCAGAGACGGCGCGCAAAGCCGAAGCCGACCGCCGCGCGCGCGAGGCCGCGGCTAGGCTCGAGCGGACCCGCAAGGCGGAAGAGGCGGCGCGGGCCGCGCAAGATCGGGCCGCACAGGATCGCGCGACGCAAGAGAAGGCCGCTCGCGAACGTGTCGAGGAGCAGGCGCGGGAGCGTGCAGCCCCGCAGCGGCCGGCGCCCGATACGAGACCTGCCGGCCCAAGCGGGCTGCAGGTGCCCGCGCAGGGTACCCGGCCGCAAGACCCTTCAACCAGCGGCCTCTACTAACGCCCCCGGGGCGCTTGCCGCGCGCAGGAGGAAGACGCGGATCGCGGAGGACAGGTTCGCGCCCTCCCGTGTGGCGTCGATCGACGCCACGAGTGCTGCGACCGACAGGCCACCACGCGCGGCCTCAGCCTTCAGCGCGACCCAGAACGCGTCTTCGAGGGAGATGCTGGTGGCGTGGCCGGAGACGACGAGCGAGCGTTTGACGAGCGTCGTCGTGAGGCGAGCGTCAGGCCTCATCGCCGGTGGCGACTCCGCAGAGGCGATGGCCGTCGTGGTCGCGCGCGGCCTTCGTGTCGGCCGCGGCTTGCGCGCGCCGCTCGGCCAAGGTTAGGCCACACCGCGCGCGGTTTTCCGCCGCCCGGCCGTCACGGTCGTCGCGCGCCTTTGCCTTGCGCGCGCGCCGGAGGTTGACGACGTCGCCGGTCACGGTTTCTTCCGAAACGAATCGATCGAGATCACCTTCGCTTCTACGGCCCCCTCGCCGGAATCCTTGTCTGCTGCGGGCTTGTTGGCATCACGCCTGGTTCCCGCGGGCGCGGTGAGGAGGCCCGTCACCTTGACACCATCCCCCTCGGCCGGAGGCGAGCCCGCATCGTTCGCGCCTTCCTCGTGCCCTTCCGCATGGAGTTCGAACTTTAGGCCGAACTGAACGGAAGGATCGAAGAAGCCGGTCAGTGCCTCGAACGGGATGAGCAGCCGCTCCGGGATGCCACGAAAGGAGAGCCCGACCTCAAAGGCGTGATCGGTGACGTTCAGATTCTCGAACTGGTGCTGAAGGATGATGGTCATCTCTTCAGGATATTGCTCGCGCATGCGCGTGGAGAGGCGAATGCCGGGTGCCTGCGTGCGGAAGGTGATATAAAAGTGGTGGTCGCCCAGTAGGCCGTCGCGCGAGGCGTCGCCCAGCACCTTCTTGACCACGCCGCAGAGGGCTTCCTGAACCAACAGGTCGTAGCGGATCAGGTCGTCGGGCATCCAGCTCACATCCAAGAGAGGTCGTCGGAGGCGATTGCTCCGGCGCGTCCGGCGCTGTCCGCCCCGGGCCGGGCTGGACTGCCATGACGCCCAGAGATAGCGACCAAGCCTGCGGGAATCTACCCTTGCGGCAATGGTTTCGCGATTGCGGACGAACGCGTCCTTGAAAGGTAAGGCGGCCTTGGAAGGTACCACGGCCTCGGAAGGTACCATGGCCTTGGAAGATGAAAAGTGAAGTGGAGGCTTCTGTTGCCAGGTGCCTCCGAACCCCGCCTTAAGGTGCAACCCCCAAGGACTTCAATTCGGTACCTTTACCGCATTACGCGGCAACGGCCACCGGAGCATAGTTGTCATTGGCAACTATAGGTTTAGCCCGATAACGACGGTACAATGCCGAGCAAAAGACAGTCCTTTACACTTCCCGTCGAATCTATTTCGCCCCCACCCAAGCAGGATCACGCGCGATCCTGCTTGGGTGGAGGCGCCGGGTACCGCCCCCGGGTCCGAAAAGCTTCATTTCGACGCCGTTTATCGCCATAGCCACCCGAGAGCAGCCCCTTCAATATAGGCGAAGCGGAACGCTTTAGGAAGATGGCTTCGGCAGGGACCCGCATGAACCAACAGACAGAGCGCGACGTGCTCCACGTCGGATCGGACGATGG
Source organism: Beijerinckiaceae bacterium (assembly GCA_965249685.1). Lineage (GTDB taxonomy): Bacteria > Pseudomonadota > Alphaproteobacteria > Rhizobiales > Beijerinckiaceae > RH-AL1. The sequence continues at coordinate 363,498 of CBDFMN010000003.1, forward strand.
CGCGCGCCCCGGCCTGCTCTCGCTCGGCGGAAGCCTTTTCGGCATCGCCGCGCTGGCAATCCTGTTCGCCGGCATTTTGGCGGCGCTGGTCCTCCTGGCGCAGGTCCTAGTCCTGGGGAGGGACGAGACGCGCAGCTTCTATCTTTCGCTGCAATTCGACTTCCCCACGCGCGCAAAACTCAATGCGCTCGCGGTAACGGGGGTCTATGCGGCGCTGGCCGCAGCCACGTTCGTCGTCGCCCGCCACAGGCGGCCGAGGGGCTGGCGCGATCTCCTTGCCCTCCGCCCGGTCGGGCCGGCGTGGCGGCGGATCGCGTCCGTGGCGTCGATGGTGCTGATCTACGCCTTGCTCGCGAGCCTGGCGCTGGCCCATTTACGGGACCGCCACGTCCCGGTCGACGGGCCGACGGACTTCGTCCTCGTCGGCCTCCTCGTCTTTAATTACGTGATCTGCGCGCCCGTCGCGGAGGAATTGATCTTCCGCGGCTGGCTCTACACAGGATTGCGCGGCCACCTGCGGTTCGGCACCACCTTCTTCGCGACCTCGCTGCTGTTCGCGGCCATTCACTGGGACCCGCGCCACATGGTGCTGGTGCTGCCACTCGCGTTTGCGCTGGGCTTCATCCGGGAGCAGACCGGGAGCGTGAAGCCGACGGTTCTCCTGCACGCCTCGTACAACATCGTGACCGTGGCGACGACGCTTGCGACGCAATAGCCCACGCGATCAGGCCGCGACCCCGGTCATCCACTCGTCTTCGCGCACGACGACGCTGCGGAGGAGGTCGAGTACCCTGTTGCCGGCCTGCGTTTGATCCGAGAAGGCTGCGCTCATGATGGTCTGGGCGTACATCGAGGCGTCGGTCGATCCGGCGAAGGCCATCGACCACGCGGGAAAGTCTCTTCCGGCGATCAGCCCGGCTTCGAGAATCGTGACTTCGCTATGACGCTCGTCGCATTGAATTCGCTCGAAAGTCCGTTCCACGGCCTCGATCGGTCCCTCAAGCACCTGGGCGAAACATTGGCTGCTGAAGAATAGACCGCCGGTGACGTCGTCGCGCGCGTTGTTTCTGCGCGACACGTCCAGGATGCGCCGGATGTCTTCGACGTTCATTTCCACGGTGCTTCGGCTGCAGTAGAGAATACGGTAAAGCTGGTTCATGGGACAAGGTTCTCTCAGGCCGCTCGAGAGCTGGACGTCGGGGTGGTGAATTGGTTGATGAGGTCGTCGACCTCTTCGATGGGGACCGGCTTGCTGAACAGGTAGCCCTGCACGGAGGTGCAACCGCTCGCGCGGATGCGCGCCAATTCCTCCGAAGTCTCGACGCCCTCGGCAATGGTTGTCATGCCGAGGCTAACGCCGAGCGCGGTGATCGCGCGGACGATCGCATTGCGGTCGGCGGACTTGCCTTTCCCCGATACGAACGAGCGGTCTATCTTGATCTTGTCGAAGGGGAAGCTGTTCAACTGGCTCAGCGATGAATAGCCGGTGCCGAAATCGTCCATCGCGACACGGACGCCGTTGGCGCGAATGGTGTGCAGAGTGTCGAATACCGCATCCTTGTTGCGAAGAAGCGCGCTCTCGGTAATCTCGATCTCCAACCTGTGACCGGGTAGACCGCTCGCCTTCAGCGCCCGGTCGATGGCTGCGATCAGCGCTTGCGGCCGCTCGAATTGGCAGGCCGACACGTTGACGGCGATCGAAATGGCGTCCGGCCATGCCGCTGCCTCGCGGCAGGCTTCCCGCAGGATCCATTCGCCCATGGAAACGATCAGCCCAAGCTCCTCCGCGAGCGGGATGAAATCGCCCGGCGGCACAAGTCCGCGCGTCGGGTGGCGCCAGCGTACCAGCGCTTCAAACCCGACCACCGTGTTGCGGTCGAGGTCGATCTGCGGTTGGTAGTGGAGTTCCAACTGGCGCAAAGCAATCGCCTTGCGCAGGTCGATCTCCATGACGCGGCGCTGATAGGCGCGCTCGTCCATCGCCGATTCGAAGAAGCAGAACGTGTCGCGGCCCGCCTCCTTCGCCGCATAGAGCGCGAGGTCCGCGCGTTTGAAAAGCTGCTCCTGGTTCGTCATGCCTTCGGTACTGCCGATGCCCAGGCTGGCCCCGATATGGACGAGGTGGCCGTCGATAAGGTAAGGACGGCCGATGACGTCTATGAGCCGGAGGGCGAGCTTGGCCGCCGCACCCGCATCCGAACAGCTATGGATCAGCAGGGCGAATTCATCGCCGCCGAGGCGGGCGACAAAGTCGCCTTCGCGCAGTGCGGAGCTAAGGCGGCGCGCGACCAGCTTCAGCAGCGCGTCGCCCGTAGGGTGACCGAGCGTGTCGTTGACCGCTTTGAAGCGGTCGAGGTCAAGCAGCATCATCCAGGTCGCCGCTCCCGGCGCCTCGGCCGCGATCTTCCCGATGCGCTCAATGAAGAGCGTCCGGTTGGCGAGCCCGGTCAGCGGATCGCGGGAGGCAAGATCGATGGCGCGACGCTCGGCGCCGTGTTGCTGCGTGATGTCCCGGCAGGACAGGGTCCATAGCCCTGGTCCCGCCGTCGTAACATGCGCCTGGACAACGAGGTGACGGGAGACGCCGGCTGTCAGAACGAACGGAAGCGCGGCCGCTTGCGAAATCATGGCGGCCGCAGCCGCTTCCAGGATTTTCGCGACGCCAGCCTCATCAAGGACTGCGCAGACCGTCAGCAGGCCATGAAGGTGGTACCGGGATCGCTCCACGTCCAGCGGGCCGTCGAGAAGCGTAGCCGTGGCACGATTGGCGAAGAGGACATTAAGATTTTCGTCGAAGATCATCAGCGCCGAAGAGAGGCCGTCTACCGCATCGCGCAATTGTTTCCACGGAATGGGTTTTGCCGTTTCCATCCCGTAAATACGGCCGACCTCCAGTGTCGCATCGTCGGTCACGTTTCACCCCAGTCGTTGCCTGACGACCATGCGGGCGAGAATTTAAGATAATGCTACCGACGTTGCGCTTCTGATGTAAAACCCTGGCCTCGCAAGCAGGTCGTTTTTGCAACTATAGGTTAGCAGACAACGGTTGCTTACGAATTGCACCCGCCGCCGCGCTTCACTTGCGCGGCGGCGGCTTATCCTCACAGAAGGTCCTCGATGAGGATCGGGGTCTTGCGTACGCGGATGCCGGTCGCGTTGTAGACGGCGTTGGCGATCGCGGCCGGCATGCCGACGATCCCGATCTCGCCGACGGCCTTCGCGCCGATCGGATTGATGACGGCGTCGTCTTCGTCGATCGTCTCGACGATGACCTCGCCGATGTCCGCATTGCTGGAGATGTGATAGCCGGCGAGGTTCGTGTTGGCGAACTTGGCCTGCGGCCGGTCGATCCGGCTTTCTTCCAGCAGCGCGAAGCTCGCCCCCCAGATCATGCCCCCGGCCAGGTTGCTGCGCGCGGTGCGTGGGTTGATGATCTTGCCGCAGCCAAACACACCGACCATCCGCGCCAGGCGGATGGTACGCACCATCGGGTCGATGTGGACCTCGGCGAATTGCGCGCCGAAGCTGAAGCTCGTGTGGGTCGCGGTGATCGGCCCATCGAACGCCATGCCGCCGCTCAATCCGGCCTTCATCTTTTTAAGTTCCATAGCCTCGGGCTTCCACTCGGCCATTTCCTCTATGGCGCGTCCTCCGAGATGGTCGAGGACCTCGCTGATCGCGCGGCCCCGGCCGTCGGGTCCGACGAGATGGTCGCCGGCCAGCGTTATGGTCGCGGGGTCCACGCCGGCGAAGGGCGCCCCGGGCGAAGTCGCCCCAGCGAGCAACCGCTGGCGGACCCGCTGTGCCGCGAGATGGACGGCCGATCCGGCAGAACCCGTGGTGATCGAGCCGCCCGCCATAGGGCCGGACGGTAGGGTACTGTCGCCGAGCGAGACGCGGACGTGCTCGTCGGTGACGCCGAGCATACCCGCTGCCACCTGACCCAGCACGGTGTAGGCGCCTTGCCCGAGGTCGTGCGCGGCGGTCGACACCAGCACCGTGCCGTTGGCCGAAAGAGTGACGCGGGCCGCGGCCGGCCCCATCGCGGAAGGATAGGTTGCCGTCGCACAGCCGTAGCCCACCAGCATGCCGTCGGGCGTGCGGGTCAGGCCCGGCACCTTCTGGCGCTTCTCCCAACCAAACACTTCGGCCCCGCGGCGGAAGCACTGAACGAGCGAACGGCTGCTCCAGGGTACCCCCTTCACCGGATCGACCTTGGGCTCGTTTTTTATGCGCAGCTCGATGGGATCCATGTCGAGCGCCTCCGCGAGCTCGTCCACGGCGCTCTCGAAGCCGAAGAAGGAGCAGGCCTCGGCCGGCGCGCGTTGGAAGCCTGGCGTGTTGACGTCAGTCGCCACCGTCGACTGCTTCGTTCGCAGGGTGGTGCTGTCGTACATGCGAGAGATCCCCGTCGATCCGGAGAAGGCGATGTGGTCGATCTCCGAGCTTTGGCCCGTCTCCTCGAAGATGATCGACGTCAGAGTGCCGTCGCGCTCGGCACCAAGCGCGATGCGCGCGCGCGTCGCGGGGCGGAACGAGCCCACGGTAAACATCGCCTCGCGCGGCACGACGAGCTTGACCGGACGCCCGAGCCGCTTTGCGGCCGATGCGATCAGCACGGTGAAAGGCAAGATCGTCGCCTTGCTGCCGAAGCCGCCGCCGACATACGGGCTCTCGACGTGAACGTCCTCGGGCGCAAGGCCGAAGATGTTCGCGAGCCCCATCCGCGTGCCCATGACCCACTGGCTCGGCACGTTCACAAGGAGTTTTTCGCCGCTCCAGGCGGCCGTCGTCGCGTAAAGCTCGATAGGGTTGTGATGCTGAGCCGGCGTCTCGTAGGTGTTGTCGACCTTCACGGGGGCCGCGGCCAGCGCGGAATCCGCGTCGCCCCGCGTGATCGACGAACTGTCGTCGGTCTCGGTCCTGTGGCCGGGATCGTCCATTGCCGCGGAGGCGTGTTCGGGCGCGTAGGTCACTTTGACCTTGCGGCTGGCTTCCTCCGCCGCCTCGAGCGTGTCGGCGATGACGATGCCGACGATTTGCCCCGCATAATGAACGGCATCGCTCGACAGAGGCATGAAGGAGGACTGCATGTGTCCTCCCTTCATGATGAAGGTCTCGTCGCCCATCCCCTGGTTGAAGCTGCGGTGCGTCAGCACGAGGTGCACGCCCGGCACCTTGTCCGCCTCGCTGGTGTCGATGGACGTGATACGCCCCTTGGCGACGGCGCTGAGCGTCAAGGCCGCGTGGGCGACGCCGGCATGGGCGAAGTCGGCCGCGTAATGGGCCGTTCCTGCCGCTTTGGCGCCACCGTCGCGGCGGGTTATGGGACTGCCGATGCCTGCGCTCATGCTGATGTCCTCGCGAATGCGGTCATTGTCGCCTTGGCCACGGCGCGGCGGCCAAGCTCGATCTTGAAGGCGTTCTGGCCAAGCGGTTGCGCGTGCTCGAAAGCGACCGCGCCAGCACGCTCGGCCAGATCCTGCGTCAACGTCTGGCCTTTGAGAACGGCGGCCGCCGCGTCGACGCGCCACGGCTTGGTCGCCACACCGCCGAGCGAGACGCGGGCGTCGCGCACCGTGTCGCCGTCCATCTCCAGTGCCACGGTCGCCGAGACCACGGCGTAGGCGTAACTCTGCCGGTCGCGAACCTTGAGATACGTCGAGCGCCGCCCCATCGGCGTCGCCCGCACGGTTATCGCGGTGATGATCTCGCCGTGCTCCAGCACGGTCTCGACGGCCGGGTTTTCGCCGGGGACGACATGGAAGGCGTCGAACGGCACCGTCCGCTTGCCCCTTGCCGACGTGACTTCGACGTGCGTGTCGAAGGCGGCGAGCGCGGCACCCCAGTCGCCGGGATAGGTGGCGATGCAGAGGCCCGAGCCTCCGAAAAGCGCCATCTCACGCGTTTCGCCTCCGACCGCCGCACAGCCGCTGCCGGGCACCCGTTTGTTGCAGGCGGAGACGCCGTCGCGGAAGTACGGGCAGCGCGTGCGCTGGAGAATATTGCCGCCTACTGTTGCCGCATTGCGCAACTGCTGCGAGGCCGCGAGCTGCAGGCTCTGCGCGAGCGCCGGGTAGTCCGCGAGCAGGACCTTGTCTTCGGCGACATCGGCCATGCGAGCGAGTGCGCCGAAGCGCAGGACCGCTCCGCTGGTGTCGAACGAGGCGAGCTCGCCGAGATGGCCGATATCGACGATCTGCGAGGGGCCGGCGAGGTCACCGCGCATGAGGTCGACCATCGTCGTGCCGCCGGCGAGAATGGCGGCACCCGACTGCGCCGCTGCGGTCAGCGCCTCGTCGAGCGAAGCGGGGCGCATGTAGGTGAAGGGCTGCATCTCAGGCCCCTCCCGCCGCGACGTCGCGGATGGCGGCGACGATGTTGGGGTAGGCGCCGCAGCGGCAGAGATTGCCGCTCATATATTCGCGGATCTCGTTGTCGTCGCGGGCATGGCCTTCCTGGACACAGGAGACCGCAGACATGATCTGGCCGGGCGTGCAGTAACCGCATTGCATGGCGTCATGGGCGACGAAGGCTGCCTGCATCGGGTGAGGGGCACCGTTTGCGCCGGCCAGACCTTCGATGGTGACGACCTCGCGTCCGGCGACGGATGCCGCGAGAAGCAGGCAGGCGAGGTGCCGCCGCCCGTCGACATGGACCGTGCAAGCGCCGCAGGTGCCGTGATTGCACCCCACCTTGGTTCCCGTCAGGCCAAGGTGCTCGCGCAAAGCGTCGAGCAGGGTCGTGCGGGGATCGAGGGTGAGAGTGTGGTCGTGCCCGTTGACGTGCAGCGTCATCGAGCAGGGGGTCGCGCCTGGCGCGGCATCGGCAATGCCCATGGATTGGTTCCTATGGCTCATTTCACATGAAATCTGGAGCTCCCCTATATAGAGCCGAACCAGCAGGGGTTAAGAGCTCCGCTGCCTAAAAAACTGAGCTTCAGGATAAGACCTCGACCAGTGGGCCGTCGGGGCCTCCTTGACCGCCAGACGCCGGCATGGAGGCGAACGACGACCGGCCGCAGCTACGTTTTGGTGGCCGCGGATCGACGAAAGGCGGGGGCAGGCTTCCCTTTCCCGCAAGGGCGGCCTATGCACCGGCCCGGTGCCGCCCGGCCGCACGAGGCCGGCGCTCGGCGTTGTCATCCATTCCGCGTCTGCCAGCCGCGTCACCCACCTAAGGGGTCCCCGTGCCGCCGCCCATCATCTCAGTGTCCGGCTTGACGAAGACCTATCCTTCCGGCCTGCAGGCCTTGCGTGCCGTGGACCTCGCGATCGAGCCGGGAGAGATCTTCGCGCTGCTCGGGCCCAACGGAGCCGGCAAGACGACGCTCATCAGCATCATCTGCGGTATCGTCAACCCCTCCGCGGGCGAGGTGCGTGCGGACGGCCACGATGTCATCCGCGATTATCGCGCTGCGCGCGCGAAGATCGGCCTGGTGCCCCAGGAGCTCTCCACGGATGCCTTCGAGACGGTGTGGCGCACTGTGAACTTCAGCCGCGGCCTGTTCGGCAAGGCCCCGGACAGGGCCTACCTGGAGCGGCTCCTCAAGGACCTGTCGCTCTGGGACAAGAAGGACTCGAAGATCATGACGCTGTCCGGCGGCATGAAGCGCCGGGTGATGATCGCCAAGGCGCTGTCGCACGAGCCACGCATCCTGTTCCTCGACGAGCCGACCGCGGGTGTCGACGTGGCGCTGCGGCGCGACATGTGGGACATGGTGCGACGCCTGCGCGAGACCGGCGTGACCATCATCCTCACCACCCATTACATCGAGGAGGCCGAGGAGATGGCCGACCGGGTCGGCGTGATGCGCAAGGGCGAAGTCATCCTTGTCGAGGACAAGACGGCGCTGATGACGAAGTTCGGCCGCAAACAGCTCATCCTCCAGCTTCAGCACCGCCTGGACGCCCTGCCGCCCGGCCTGCCGGCGGACAGCCTCCAGCTCTCCGCCGACGGGCAGGAGTTGACCTACACGTTCGGCGCCCAGGACAAGCATACCGGCATCGCCGCCCTGCTGCGCCAGCTCAGTGCCGCGGGCCTCGAGTACAAGGACCTGCAGACGCGCCAGAGTTCGCTCGAAGACATCTTCATGAGCCTGGTGAGCGCCCGATGAACCTCCACGCCGTTACCGCCATCTACGTGTTCGAGATGAGCCGCTGGATCCGGACCTTGACGCAGAGCGTCCTAGCACCGGTGATCTCGACGGCGCTTTACTTCGTCGTCTTCGGCTCGGCGATCGGCTCGCGCATGAGCGACGTGGACGGGGTGAGCTACGCCGCCTTTATCGTGCCTGGCCTCACCATGCTCTCGATTCTGACGCAGAGCATCAGCAACGCCTCCTTCGGTATCTACATCCCGAAATGGTCCGGCACGATCTACGAGATCCTGTCGGCGCCGGTGTCTTGGATCGAGATCGTGGCCGGCTTCGTCGGCGCCGCCGCCACCAAGTCCGTGCTGCTCGGCCTCGTCATCCTCGTCACCGCGCGGCTCTTCGTGCGCTACGACATCGCGCATCCCGCCTGGATGCTGGCCTTCCTCATCCTCACGGCCGTGACCTTCAGTCTGTTCGGCTTCATCATCGGGATTTGGGCGGACGGGTTCGAGAAGCTGCAGGTCATCCCGCTGCTCGTCGTCACGCCGCTGACCTTCCTCGGGGGCAGCTTCTACTCCGTCGGCATGCTGCCGCCCGCGTGGCGCATGGTCAGCCTCTGCAACCCCGTCGTCTACTTGGTCAGCGGCTTTCGCTGGAGCTTCTACGAGACGGCGGACGTCAACGTGGACGTCAGCCTGGGCATGACGCTCGTCTTCCTGACGGCCTGCTTCGCTGCCGTCTGGTGGATCTTCCGCACCGGGTATCGCCTCAAGGTGTGACCGCCACGCGGCGTTGACAGCCCGTAGCGCAGATCATAGACAGCGATGGCCCAGACGCGTGCCCCGCGCCTTGGGGGATAGTTCAACGGTAGAACAGCGGACTCTGACTCCGTTAATCTTGGTTCGAATCCAGGTCCCCCAGCCATTGTTCCGCTGCTGTTGTCGCCTTCTTCCACGTGACGGCCGGTGCCGTTTTGCAGATCGTTTTGAGAAGTTCGTTCCGATCCTATCCCGGCGCGACGCCTTTCACCCTTCCTTGATCGGCCCCTTCCGGTCGCTATTGCACAAGCACTCCAGAGCATGCACGCGGCGTAACATCGTCCATGCCGTAGTTAGAGCCTCTGTGCATGGCGATCGCGCGGGCAACACGTCGCTAAACGCCGGCGACCTTCTTCAGCGCCTCGCCCATCCGTACCTGCCAGCCTCGCCCGCCCGCCTTGAAGTGCTCGAGGACGGCGCGATCGAGCCGCAGCGTCACGCTTGCTTTCGTCGGCGCCTTCTGCGGCCCGCGACGCTTGATCGAAGCGGCCGCCTCGGGGAACGCGGCCGCGAACGGTTGCGCCGCCGCGAAATTCGCAGCCGTCCATTCCGGATTGTCGCTGACCTCGGCGAGGTCCGCGTCGGTGTAGCCGCGTGTCTCGTCGCGTTCCGCGACGCTCTTTTCCCTCGTCATAGCTGCTCCCGTTCCTTCTTGCTGGCCGGGCGCAGGCTGATGATCGCGAACGCCTCCGAGCCGACTGGCTTGAAGATCACCGCCACCGCTTTCCCGCCGAGCAGGCCGAGCGCCTTGTAGCGCCCGCCCTGCGCCGGCAGGACGATCGCGCCCGCGAAGAAGTCCTCTTCGACGTCGGTCAGGTCGAGCTTGTGCTTCGCAAATTGGCAAGGCGCTTTGGGGGATCGCAGGTGATCTTCACATGCTGTTTGTAGCTGCAATCTGCCGAGCTACCAAGCTAATTGTAGTGACGGTATACGTCGGTATTGTCGCTTGATGGGCCGCGCTCGATCCGCGCCGGATTGCAGAAACGCGTTTGGAAAAAGGCAGCTAAGTCACTGATCCCTATAGGACCGACGAGGGGCTGTTTTGACGACTTACCTTGTAGCCTCAGGCACTTCCGGCCGCCTCTGACTCCGTTGATCTCGGTTCGAATTCAGGTCGCTCCAGCCGAAGGGCGTGCGCTCCACGATCCCTGTGGCGTCCAACCGCGTCTCTATCGTCGACCGGGCGAGCCGCAGCTTGGCTGACGCGCGCTCGGCGAACGCGGGGCGAGCGTCACGCGCCCCCATGCGTCCAGGGCGCGGCTCGCTGCTCGGCCCCAAGCCTCGAGCTTCGCCGCGTCGGCATGCGACAGCCGCGGGATCCTCATTTGTGATCGGCCACGACATCATCCTGCAACAGTCCAGATCCATGGTGGGCGCTCTCCGATGCACGCACAGGAGTCAGCCGTGTCCCATGACCTGATCTTCGATTCGCAGGTGCTTCACCCCGCGGAGGCGGCGACGCTAAGGCAAGCCACAGAGCGGGCGATCGAAACGGTCAGCCTGAAAGCTCCGTTGGAGGCGCATGACCGCTTGAGAGTCGCGGACGACGTCCTGCGCGTCGCACGGTCGGGCTATACTCGCACGGTGGCCGGCGATCTCGATGCGGGGTCACTGGCCGAGGCGGCAGCGCTCCGCTTCCGGTCGCGACGGAGCTTCGTATAACGCTTTGCGACCGATGATCCCGGTACGGATGAACGTGAAAGACGTTTGCGATCCACCGGAAATCCGTGGTGTCAACGGGGTCGGAGCGTCGTGTTCTGGCTCCTCGACCTCGAAGGCGACCAATGGGCCGCTTCAGGTCGGCGGCGACGAGGCGCCAGGCTTAGAGGTGCCCGCGAGGAGTAAGGGGGAGCGGATGCGCTGGGGTCTCGCGCCGCGCCGCCCTCCGGAAGGGCCAGGTTACGAGGCCGCCGGCGAACAGCGCCCACCAGACGAGCACCGGTTGCAGCGCGAGCCGGGGCGCGTGGTACCACCAGCCGAGCTGGATGCCGCCGGCTGGAACGCCATCGATGGCGTGCTTGATGTTCGCGGGATAGACGCACACCGCGTAGAGCGCCAGCGCGGCTCCCGCGGCCCGGCGCAGTCGCGGCGCGAGCAAGGCGGCCGCCCCGGCGATCTCGCACAGCCCCGTGCCGAAGATGACCTGCCGTGGGAACGGCACCCAATCCGGCGTAATCATCAGGAACGGCTCCGGCCGGGTCACGTGGAGAAAGCCGGCCGTCGCATAGGCGAGAGCGAGCACGGCCCGCGCCGCAGCTCTACCCCGGCGAAGGCGATCTCCATCCTCGTCCATCGGCGTTCCAACCCTTCTTGGCTTTCGATCAAGAGATAAGGCGCGGGGGCGCTTAGCCTGGGCGTCGCCTTGCTATCGGTCGAGGCGGCCGGGCGCGAACAGGGCAAGGAGGCCCACCCCGAGCACTGCCGCGCGCGACGCGGCGAGCTTGCTGTTGCCCCGGTTCATCTCGCTGGCGAGAACGAAGGCCGAGATGGCGGCGACGATGGCGCCGCCGACCCGCCGCGTGCCGCGCGGCATCATCAGCAAGCCGCCGGCGACTTCCGCCGTCGCCGCAGCCTGCATCTCCTGCTCCGACCAGTCGAGGTGCGCAAACAGGGTCGCGTAGTCGCGGTTGCCGACGAGCTTGTCGGCGCCGGCCAGCGCGATGGCGGCACCGGCTACGGGGTAGAGCGTCATGAACTGGCCTCCGGTCACATATTACGTTGCCCGCTAACCCTCGGCCGCCGTCTTCGTTCGATGGCCGCGGCGGCGGAGGCTGCGTTGGTTCAGGGCCGCCAGCGTCTCCGGCCGGGTCGCGATGCCCTCTGCGATGCCGATGGCCGCCGCGAGTTGCGCGTCGCTCATCGTGCGGATGGCGGGGCGCGGGAGCACGCTCGGCCAGGCCGCGTCCAGGGCCTCGTCGAGGCAGACGCGCATGAAGCAATGGTCGTTGCGGATCGGCCAGCGATGCGCCTGCGCCATTGCGGGCAGCGTTTCGCGCGTCAGCTCGTACCATCGCGCGACGAGGTCTTCCCGCGTCCTCACGAGGCGCGTCCTAGAACGCCGGGTCGATCGGCGCAGGCGGCGCGCCGCCAGCCTCGATCGCCGCCCCGGCTTCCAGGCACAGGTCCTCGCGGAAGCGGCCGGCGACGATCTGGACGCCGACCGTGCCGCGGCCCGCGAGCGCCGTCGAGACGGTGAGGCCGGGCAGGCCGAGGAAGGGGATCGCGATCTGCGTGAGCTGCGCGCGGATGGTGCGCGTGAAGCCTTCGGCGCCTTCGAGGTCGACGTCGTCGGGGAACGGCAGTTCGCCGCAGACCGGCAGCAGGACGACGGGATTCTGCTCCAGGAAGAGCTGCCACTGGCGGACGAGCGTCGCGCGCCGGGTGAGGGCGCGCGAGAACGCCGCGAGGTCGAAGTCGCGGACCAGGGGCTCCATGCCGCGCAGGACAGCGAGTGCACCGGCATCGCCCTCGCGATCCGCGTCGCGCAGCTTGTCGGCGTAGCCATCCGCGATCCAAAGCTGGATATGAAGGTCGACCGCCTCCCGCATCGGGGGCAGGGTGGCGACCTCCTCGACGGCCCAGCCGGCGCGCCGCAACCGCTCGGCGCCGTCGAGGAGCGCGGCCTCGACCTCTGGCGCGATCTCCAGCCCGTCGGGCCGCAGGCAGACGAGCGCGCGCTTGGGAGAAGGCGGCCCCCGCAGCGGGGCCGGTACCCACCAGGGGTCGCGGAAGTCGGGCTGCGCCATCGCCTCGAAGGCGAGGCGGACATCGGCGATCGTCCGCGCCAGCGGCCCCGAGGTCGCCATGAGCTGGCCGCCGATCGAGCGCTCGGGCGCGGCCGGGTTGAAGGCGGCGATGCGGCCGAGCGTCGGTCGCAGCCCGTGGATCCCGCAGGCATAGGCGGGGAAGCGGATGGAGCCGGCGATGTCGGTGCCTTGGGCGATGGCGCCGATGCCGGCCGCGACGGCGGAGGCCGCGCCGCCGGAGGAGCCGCCGGGCGTCAGGCCGGGGTCGCGCGGGTTCTTCGTGCGGCCGTGCAGCCCGTTGTTCGTGAACCAGCGGTAGGAGAATGCGGGGGTGTTGGTGCGCCCGAGCAGGACCGCGCCGGCGCGCCGCAGGTTGCTGACGACGGGGTTGTCCTCCGCTGCCACCAGGTCTCGCTGCAGCCGCAACCCGTTGGTGGTGGCAAAGCCCGCCTGGTCCGTGTTGACCTTGATCGTGACAGGGACGCCCGCGAGGGTACCCACGGCGTCGCCGCGCGCCAGCGCCGCATCGAGGGCCTCGGCCTGGGCGAGGACTTCGGCCGGGCGATGGTCGACGACCGCGTTGAGCTTCGGATTGACCGCCTCGAGCCGGGCGAGTGCGCTGCGGGCCACCTCCACCGCGCTCAGCGCGCGCGCGCGCACCTTGTCCGCAATGTCGCTCCCGCTCATGCGCCACAAATCGTCCATCGTTGCCTCGCCCACTCGCCCGTTGCGTGCCCGACATACAGCGCAGGCGGTCCCGTGCAAACAGGGCCACGGGTTGACAAGAGGCGCGCGCGGCGTCTGCTGGGGCGATGCAAGCCTATCAATCCTTGACACACCTCTTCGGCCGCCTCCGCGCCATCGACGATGCCGCCGGTATTCTCGGCTGGGACGCGCAAACCCTGATGCCCGCAGGCGCTGCCGAGGGCCGCGCCGAGCAATTGGCTACCTTGCGCGGCATGGCGCACGAACTCCTCGCCGCGCGCGCGACGGGAGACCGCCTGGCTGAGGCTGAGACGACGCGGCCGGCAATGGGGGCGTGGGAGGGGGCGAACCTGCGCGAGATGCGCCGCGCCTACGCCCATGCGGCGGCGGTGCCGCAGGACTTGGTGGTGGCCGCGTCCAAGGCGACCTCGCGGGCAGAGATGGCGTGGCGGGAAGCGCGGGCCGCGAGCGACTTCGCGCTGCTACTGCCGGATTTGCGCGAGGTGCTGCGGCTGCAGCGGGAGATCGGCCGCTGCAAGGGCGAGGCCCTTGGGATTGCGCCTTACGACGCGCTGCTCGACCAGTTCGAGCCGGGCCTGCGGCAGGCCGCGATCGATCCGCTGTTCGAGCAGCTGCGGGCCGCGTTGCCGGGGCTGATCCAGGCCGCGCAGGAGCGGCAGGCCGGCATGAGGGTGCTGCATCCCGTCGTCGGGCCTTTCCCAGCCGCGGCGCAGCGTGAGCTCGGCGAGGCGCTGATGCGGAGGCTCGGCTTCGATTTCGCCCGCGGCCGGCTCGACACCAGCCTGCACCCGTTCTGCGGCGGCGCGACCGGCGACGTCCGCATCACGACCCGCTACGACGAGGCGGACTTCACCCGCGCGCTGATGGGCGTGCTGCACGAGACCGGCCACGCCCTCTACGAACAGGGACGCCCGCGCCCATGGCTGGCGCAACCGGTCGGCGACGCGCGCGGCATGGTGATGCACGAGAGTCAGTCGCTGCTGATCGAGATGCAGGCGGCGCGCAGCCGCGAGTTCATGACCTACCTCGCGCCGCTCGTGCAGGCCGCCTTCGGGGCCGACCAGCCGGCCCTGTCGGCCGAGAACCTCCACCGCATCTACACGCGCGTCGCGCCGGGCTTCATCCGCGTGGATGCCGACGAGGTGACCTATCCCGCCCACATCCTGCTGCGCACCGACCTCGAGCGCGCGATGATCGGCGGGTCGCTCGAAGTGGACAATCTGCCGGACGCCTTCAACGCCGGCCTCCGCGACCTGCTGGGGCTGACCGTGACCGACGACGCGCTCGGTTGCCTGCAGGACATCCACTGGCCGAGCGGCGGGTGGGGTTATTTTCCAACCTACACGCTTGGTGCGATGACGGCCGCGCAGCTTTTCGCGGCGGCGTGCGCCGCCCGGCCCGATATTCCCGCCATGCTGTCGCAGGGCGACTTCTCCGGCCTCCTCGCGTGGCTGCGCACCGAGGTGCACGGCCGCGGCAGCCTGCTGGGGACCGACGACCTGCTGAGCGCGGCGACAGGCCAGCCGATGGCGATCGACGCCTACCTCGCGCACCTGCGTCGTCGCTACCTCGGCGAGGAGCGCTGACGGCTTTGGATTGAGGGGCGGCACCATGGCGGAGCAAGCGGGCCACCTCGACCGGGTCGTCGCCGAGATCGTCGACGCCATGCGGCAGCGCTCGGACCGCGGCGCGGTCGCGAGCTACATCCCCGAACTGGCGCGCGTGGACCCAGGCGCCTTCGGCCTGGCGGTGGTCGATGCCGACGGCCGCATGGCCGCCGGTGGGGACTGCGACGTGCCCTTCTCCATCCAAAGCATCTCGAAGGTCTTCACGCTGACGCTCGCCCTCGGCATGATCGGCGACAGGCTATGGCGCCGCGTCGGCAGGGAGCCGTCGGGCAACCCGTTCAACTCCATCGTCCAGCTCGAGCGCGAGAGGGGTGTGCCACGCAACCCGTTCATCAACGCGGGCGCGATCGCAGTCAGCGACGTGATCGTCTCGGGGCACGAACCGCGCGAATGCCTGGGTGAGATCCTGCGCTTCATGCGCTTCCTCGCTCAGGACGAGACGATCACCATCGACAAGGCCGTGGCCGCCTCCGAAAAGCGGACGGGCTTCCGCAACACCGCCCTCGCGAACTACATGAAATCCTTCGGCGTGATCGACAATCCCGTCGAATTCACGCTGGGCGTCTACTTCCACCATTGCGCGCTCGCCATGACGTGCCGGCAGCTCGCCAACGCCACGCGCTACCTCGCCCACGCCGGCCGCAACCCGACCACGGGCCTCACCGTCGTGCCGCCCGAACGGGCGCGCCGCATCAACGCGTTGATGCTGACGTGCGGCCACTATGACGGATCGGGTGAATTTGCCTACAAGGTAGGCTTGCCGGGCAAGAGCGGGGTCGGCGGCGGCATTATCGCCGTCGCGCCGAGGATCGCCTCCATCGCCGTCTGGTCTCCCGGCCTCGACGCGTACGGCAACTCGCACCTGGGACGCGAGGCCCTGGAAATACTCGCCCGTCGCATGGGTTGGTCGATCTTCGGCTGAGGCGAAACGTGCCGAGCCCCTCATTCGGATCGGAGGTAAAGCGAATGAGACCCAACCACGATGCGCCCGCGCGGCAGTTAAACCTTACGCGGTTTCTCGGCGTCTCGAATGGCCGCCTCGTGGTACCAGCCGCTGCCGGCTTCCGTTGCGGGATAGGGCGGCACGGCGAGATCGGCCGCGCTCCGCCTGCCAAGCTGTCGCGTTGCCTCAAAAATGTGCCGCACCGGAAATTGGTAAATCCTTGCAGTGGCTTGCAGCGGAGCCTCAGCCATGGATATCCTCCTGTTACGGCGCTTCGTGTCAGGTCTCATAGATTGGTTATGCATCGCTGATAATCAACATGCTTAATATATGTTTCATGTGCATTTATAATAGGCAAAAGAGTCATTTGCGCATTGTCGCCGATAGCGAGAACCGCAGACGCCTATGGCAGTCGCTTGGCACATTCCGTGCAAAGCTTTCTATGGCCGTATGCGACGAAGTATAGAGTTGCATTTCTTCTGACTTGATATGATGCACTGGTGAGAGAAGCGGAATGACAAAGTATAAGCTGGAGTATATTTGGCTCGACGGCTACACGCCGGTGCCAAGCCTGCGCGGCAAGACGCAAATCAAAGAATTCGATAGCTTTCCTAGCCTGGAGCACCTGCCGCTCTGGGGTTTCGACGGCAGCTCGACCATGCAGGCGGAGGGCCGCAGCTCGGATTGCGTGCTGAAGCCGGTCGCGATCTATCCCGACGCCGACCGCATCAATGGCGCCCTCGTCATGTGCGAAGTCATGATGCCGGACGGCCAGACGCCGCACCCTTCCAACAAGCGTGCGACCATTCTCGACGATGCTGGAGCCTGGTTCGGCTTCGAGCAGGAATACTTCCTGTACCAGGATGGCCGCCCGCTCGGCTTCCCCGAGGCGGGCTATCCCGCGCCGCAGGGCCCCTACTACACCGGCGTCGGTTTCAAGAACGTCGGTCCGATCGCCCGCGAGATCGTCGAGAAGCACCTCGAACTCTGCCTTGCCGCCGGCATCAACCACGAGGGCATCAACGCCGAGGTGGCGAAGGGCCAGTGGGAATTCCAGATTTTCGGCAAGGGCTCCAAGAAGGCCGCCGACGAGGTGTGGATGGCCCGCTACCTCCTGCTGCGCCTGACCGAGCAGTACGGGATCGACATCGAGTTCCACTGCAAGCCGCTCGGCGACACCGACTGGAACGGCTCCGGCATGCACGCCAACTTCTCGACCGCCTATATGCGCGACACGGGCGGCAAGGACTATTTCGAGAAGCTGATGGGCGCCTTCGAGAAGAACTGCGCCGATCACATCGCGGTCTATGGACCTGACAACCACATGCGGTTGACGGGCAAGCACGAGACGCAGTCGATCGATCAATTCTCGTACGGCATCGCCGACCGCGGCGCCTCCGTTCGGGTGCCCCACAGCTTCGTCAACAACGGCTACAAGGGTTACCTCGAAGACCGCCGCCCGAACTCGCAAGGGGACCCCTACCAGATCGCTTCGCAGATCTTGAAGACGATCGCCTCGGTCCCGACCGGCGCGGAGGCCGCCAAGGCCGCCTGACGCTGCTTTTTGCTCCTGACCTTCAAGCCGGCCCCGCCACGCGGAGGCCGGCTTTTTGATGAGACGCAAGACGTCATGGCGGCGTTCAAGTCGGCGTGCGCCATATCGGAGTGCGGCGACCGCGTCAGAAGGCGACGGCCTGGCCGTCTTTGCGGGGGTCCGATCCCGCGACGTAGCCGTTTTCCGTCCGCAGGATCACCTGCGCGCCGCCGAAGCCGAAGACTCCGGTGGCCGGTTCGGCGCGGATGTCGTGCCCGCGGGCGCGCAACGCCTCGACCACCTCTGGGTCGAAGCTGCTTTCTACCGCCACCTCGCGCCCCGCGCCGATGCGCCAGCGCGGCGCGTCAGCCGCAGCCTGCGGGTTCTGCCTGTAGCGCAGGATGCGCAGCATGAGCTGCACATGGCCCTGCGCCTGGATCGGCCCTCCCATCAGCCCGAAGGCCATCAGAGGAGAGCCGTCCGCGTTCGTCGCGAAGCCGGGGATGATCGTGTGGAAGGGGCGCTTGCCGGGAGCCACCACACCCACGTGATCGGGGTCGAGCGAGAAGCCGGCCCCACGATTTTGCAGACTGATGCCCGTGCCCGGCACGACGACGCCCGAGCCGAAGCCCATGTAGTTGGATTGGATGAAGGACACCATTATGCCGTTCGCGTCGGCGGCGGAGAGGCAGACCGTGCCGCCGGGCTTCGGCGCGCCGTGGCCGGGATCGCCCGCGCGCTCGCCGATCAGCGCCGCGCGCGCGCGCAGGTAAGCGGGGTCGAGCAAATGCTCGGTCGTGACCCGCATGTGGTCGCGGTCGGCGACGTGGCGATAGAGGTCGGCGAAGGCGAGCTTCATCGCTTCGAGCACGACGTGCATGGTCTCCGCGCTATCGACGGGATGATCGCCGATACCGAGCGTCTCGAGGATGCCGAGGCCGCTCAGCGTGGCGATGCCTTGCCCGTTCGGCGGCAGTTCGTGCACCAGTGCGCCGGCGAAGGGCATGGCGATGGTATCGACCCAATCGGCCCTGTGAAGGCCGAGGTCGTCGAGGCTCAACACGCCGCCGTTGGCCGCACTATGCGCGACCATGGTCTCGGCCAACGCGCCCTCGTAGAAGGCCTTGCCTCCGGTCTCCGCGATCAGTTCCAGTGTGCGGGCATGCGCCTCCTTGCGGACGAGTTCGCCGGCCTTCGGCGCGCGTCCGCCGGAGAGGAAATGCTCGGCGAAGCCCGGCTGCTTGCCCAGCAGCGCGCCGCCCTGGCGCCAGAGTTCGGCGATCATCGGGGTCACCTGAAACCCGCGGCGGGCGTAGCCGATCGCGGGTTCGGCCAACGCGGCGAAGGGCAGCTTGCCGTAGCGCCCGGAGAGCGCAACCCAGGCTGAGACGGCGCCCGGCACGGTGACGGAGTTCCAGCCGCGCAGCGGCATGGTCGTGTGGCCCTTGAAATAGTCGGGCGTCCACCCCGCCGGCGCGCGGCCCGAGGCATTGAGGCCCTGCAGCCTCTCGCCGTCCCAGACGATGGCGAAGCCGTCGCTGCCGAGCCCGTTGCCGGTGGGCTCGACGACGGTCAGCACCATGGCCGCGGCGACGATGGCATCGGCCGCGTTGCCGCCGCGCCGCATCATCTCCAGCCCGGCTTGCGCCGCGAGCGGCTGCGAGGCCGCGACCATGGCGCGGCCCATGACGGGCGAACGGGCGGAGGGATAGGGGCGGCCGAAGTCGAGCTGGTCGGGCATGAGGGGCTCCCTTAACGCGTGTTGCGGGGGTCGAGCGCGTCCGACAGGCCGTCGCCCACGAGGTTGAAACAGAGCACGGTCACGTAGATGGCGATACCCGGCGCGACCGACATCCAGGGCGCCTGCTCCATGAAGTTGCGCGCGGCGTTCAGCATGGAACCCCAGGACGGCGAGGGCGGCTGCTGGCCGAGCCCGAGGAAGGACAGGCTCGCCTCGGCCAGGATGGCGGAAGCGATCGTCAGCGTCGCCTGGACCACCAGCGGCGCGAGGATGTTCGGCAGCACGTAGCGGGCGATGATCCAGCGGTCGGGCAGGCCGATGGCGCGCGCGCCTTCCAGGTAATCCTCGTGGCGGATGGCCAGCACCTGCCCGCGCGTCAGTCGCGCGAAGATCGGCATGGCCGAGAGCCCGATGGCGATCATGGCGTTGGCCAGGCTCGGGCCAAGGAAGGCGCCGAGTGCGATGGCCAGGACGAGGAACGGACAGGAAAGCAGGGCATCCACGACGCGCGAGAGGAACGCGTCGACGAGGCCGCCGAAATAGCCCGCCACCAGGCCGAGCGGGACGCCGATCGCCATGGCGATGGCGACCGAGATGCCGCCCGCCAGCAGCGAGCCGCGCGCGCCGTAGATCAGGCGGGTGAGAAGGTCACGGCCGAGCTCGTCCGTACCGAGCCAATAGGTCGCCGACGGCGGCTTGCGGATGGCGAGGAAGTTCGTCTTGATCGGATCGAAGTGGGTGACCAACGGCGCGAAGACGGCGGCCAGCAGGAACACCACCAGCACGACGCCGCCGACCAGCGCACCCTTGTTGCGGACGAACGTGGCGAGCGGGCGGAACCGCGTGCGCGGCGCGGCCGCGGTGGCCGGGCCGGTCAGCGTCGCGGCCGTCATGACGCCATCCTCAGACGTGGGTTGATCAGGCGGTACAGGATGTCCGCCAGGAGGTTGAGCAGGACGAAGCCGATCGCCACGCACACGACCACGCCCTGCACCACGGCGTAGTCGCGGTTGAAGACGGCGTCGACGATCATCTTACCGAAGCCGGGGATGCTGAAGACTTGCTCAGTCAGCACGGCGCCCCCCAGCATCTCGCCGAAGAGCAGGGCGGTGAGCGTGACGATGGGCATCAAGGCGTTGCGGAACGCGTGCTTCAGCACGACGCTGCGCGGGAGCAGGCCCTTGGCGCGGGCGGTGCGCACATAGTCGGCGCTGAGCACGCCGATCATCGCGCTGCGCGTGTGACGCATCAGCGTGCCGGCGACGCCGGCGCCCACTACGAAGGCTGGCAGGACCATCGTCTTGAGGTTCTGCACCGGATCTTCCGTGATCGGGACGAAGCCGGAGGCCGGGAGCCAACGCAGTTTGACGGCGAACAGGAGGATGAGAAGGATGCCGAGCCAGAAATGCGGGATGGAGATGCCCGACAGCGCCACGACGTTGCTGCCGTAGTCGAGCGCGCTACCCCTCCGCAGGGCCGCCGCGATGCCGGCGGGGATACCGACGACGAGCGCAATGAGAAGCGCGAGGGCGGCGAGTTCGAGCGTCACCGGCAGCTTGGAGGCGATCAGCGTCGTCACCGGCTGCTCCGTGCGCAGCGAAAGCCCCAAGTCGCCGTGCAGCAGGTCGCCGACCCAATGCAGGTACTGCACCGGGATCGGCTGGTCGAGTTGGTATTTCGCGCGCAGGAAGGCGATGACCTGCGGGTCGCGCTCCTCGCCCGCCAGGGCGAGGATGGGGTCGCCCGGCAGCAGCTTCTGCAGGGTGAAGACGAAGATCGAGATGAGGATCAGCGTCGGGATGGCGCTGAGGAGCCGCCGCGCAACGAAGGTCAGCATGGCGACGGGCGCTCCGCCCCTCTCATTTTGCGAAGGCCACGCCGCCGAGCCGGATCAGTCCGTCGGGGTTGGGCACGAAGCCCGTCACCTTGCGGCTCATCGCGATGAGCCGGGGCTCGAAGTAGAGGTTGAGCGTCGGCACCTCGTCCGCCATGATTGCCGAGGCCTGCTTGTAGAGCGCCTGGCGGGCCGCAGGGTCGGGCACGGTGCGGGCCTTGTTGAGGAGTTCGTCGAGTTTCGCGTTGCAATAATGGCCGTCGTTCGTGCTGCCGTGGCAGGTGACGAACTGGTGGATGTTGCCGTCGGGGTCGGGACGTCCGGACCAATATTGCAGGCTGGCCTGGAAGCGCCCCGCCTGTTGCTGGCTCAGCAGCGTGGCATATTCGGTCGCCACGAGGTTGACGGTGAAGCCGGCCTCCGCCGCCATGGCCTGGATGATCTGCCCGACCTGTTGGAACACCGGCGAATTGGGCACGAGGAGCTCGACCGCGAGGGGGGCCTTGACGCCGGCCGCCGCGAGCAGGGCCTGGGCTTTGGCGACGTCGCGTGGCGGCACGACCGCCGTCTTGTCGTCGTAGGGGCTGGTGGGCGGGAAAGGCTGCGTGCTCGTGGTGAACAGGCCCTCGAAGACCACGTCGTTGATGGTCTGCCGGTCGATGGCCTGGCCGAACGCCTCGCGGACGCGCTTGTCCTGGCCGAGAGGCGTCTTGGCCCGATCGCCGTTGGCCACGTTGAAGACCATGAAGGCGTAGCCCAGCCCCGGCGTCAGGAAGAGCTGGAGGTTGCGGTCGGCCTTGATGCTCTTCACGTCGGTCGGCGCGAAGCGCTCGATGATGTCGAGGTCGCCCGAGCGCAGGTTGGCCAGGCGCACGGAGGTGTCGGGGATCGGCCGGTAGACGATCCGGTCGAAATGGTAGTCCGCCTTGTTCCAGTAGCCCTCGTAGCGCTCGAGAACGATGCGATCCTGCTGCACGCGCTGCACGAACTTGTAGGGGCCGGAACAGACGGGCTTGCCGGCGACGTCGCCTTTCGAGGCCCTCGGGGAGAGCATCATGCCGGCGCGGTCGGACAGCTGGGCGATGAGCGTGGCGTCGGGCTGCTTCAGCCTGATCGCCACGGTTTTAGGATCAACCACGTCGACGCTCGCGATGGAGGCAAGTTCGCTCTTGCGCACCGATTCGGGCAGCGTGCGATCGCGGTCGAGGTTGAACTTGACGGCTTCCGCGTCGAAGGGATCCCCGTCGTGGAAGGTCACGCCTTCGCGCAGGGTCATCGTCAGCACGGTATTGTCCGCGTTCCACGTCCAGCCGGTGGCGAGCTGCGGGACGAACGTCAGGGTTGGCGTCACGTCGACGAGCTTGTCGCAGAGCGCTGTGAAGACCACGCGGCCGGCATAGGTGCGCGAACGGGCGGGGTCGAGCGCGTCGGGATCGTCCTGGATACCGACCCGCAGCGTGGTCTCGGCAAAGGCGGCCGTGCTGGCGAGCAGGCACGCTGCGCCGACGATAAGGCGGGCGAAGGTCACGATGATGTCTCCAGGCAGGGGGATCGGGTCGATGTGAAGAGGCCGAGGCGGCGCGTGAAGGCGGCCGTGTGTGGCAGCGCGGCGATGCCGCTCGAGCCCGCCTCGGCCAGTTCCTTCCAGAAGTGGCAGGCGACGTGCCGCGCCTCCGCGACGCGCTCGAAGGCCGGCTCGCTCTCGCGGCAGAGCGGGCGGGCGTGCGGACAGCGGGTGTGGAAGCGGCAGCCGGATGGCGGGCTGCTGGGGCTCGGCATCTCGCCCCCAAGGATCGGCCGCGCGCGACGCAGGCTCGGGTGGCCGAACGGCACGGCCGCCATCAGCGCCTGCGTGTAGGGGTGGAGCGGCGTCTCGAACACCGCGTCGGTGGGCGCGATCTCGACGATCTTGCCGAGATACATGACGGCGACGCGGTCGCTCATGTGGCGGATCACGCCGAGCCCATGAGCGACGATGAGCAGGGTCAGGCCGAACTGGTGCTTGAGGTCCTCGAGCAGGTTGACCACCTGCGCCTGTACGGACACGTCGAGGGCGGAGACCGGTTCGTCGCCGAGGATGAGGCGCGGCTTCGAGGCGAGCGCGCGGGCGATCCCGATGCGCTGGCGCTGGCCGCCGGAGAACTCGTGCGGGTAGCGGCCGGCCTGCTCCGGTGCAAGGCCCACCGTCCGCAGGAGCTCCGCCACGCGCTCGCGCCGATCTCGACGGTTCAGTGTGGTGTGCAACCAGATCGGTTCGCCGACGATGGCCTCCACGCTCATGCGCGGATTGAGGGACGCGAACGGGTCCTGGAAGATGATCTGAAGGTCGCGCCGGATCTGCCGCAGGTCCGCGGCGGCGAAGTTCGCGAGCTTGCGGCCATCGTAGAGGACGTCGCCCGATGTCGGCGGCATCAGGTTGAGGAGCAGCCGCCCGAGCGTCGACTTGCCGGAGCCGGACTCGCCGACGAGCGCCAGCGTCTCGCCCTTGCGCACCGCGAGCGAGACGTCGGCGATGGCCTGCACCGGTGGCTTGCCGCGTCGGAGAAAGCCGGGCGTCCTGCCAAAATGCTTGCTGAGGCGAATAGCTTCGAGGATCGGAGGGACGGCAGCGCTCATGCGGCGGCGCCCACGTTCTCTTCCAGTGGGGCACGCAGGCAAGCTGCGGCGTGGCCGGGCGTGAGGGCGCGCAGCGGCGGCCGCGCGTCGCGGCAGGCGGCGATCACGAAGGGGCAACGGCTGGCGAAGCGGCACCCGGCGGGCATCTCGGCCGGCGTCGGCACCCGCCCGGCGATGGTCGCGAGCCGGCCCTCGCGCGGCCCGTTGGAGGGCATCGATCCCATCAGGCCGATCGTGTAGGGGTGCTGGGGATCATCGAAGAGCGCCGCCACGGGGCCGTCCTCGACGATCCGCCCCGCATACATGACCGCGACGTGGTCGGCGACCTCCGCGACCACGCCGAGATCGTGCGTGATAAGGATCATCGCCGCGCCGGTCTCGGCCTGCAACGCGCCGATCAGCGCCAGGATCTGCGCCTGGATCGTCACGTCGAGCGCCGTCGTCGGCTCGTCCGCGATGATGAGGGCGGGATCGTTAGCGAGCGCCATGGCGATGACGATGCGCTGGCGCAGGCCGCCGGAAAGCTGGTGAGGATAGGCATCGAGCCGGCGCACGGGATCCGGCACGCTGACTTTCCTCAGCATGTCGAGCGCGCGGGCGCGTGCCTGCCGCGCCGAAAGCCCCTGGTGGCGCATCACGCTTTCGGCGATCTGGTCGCCGACGGTGAAGACGGGGTTGAGTGCGGTCATCGGCTCCTGGAAGATCATCGCGAGGCGGTTGCCGCGGATGGCGCGCCACCCCGCTTCGTCGCGCGCCAGCAGCGGCTCGCCGAGGAGGACGGCGGAGCGCGCCGTGACGGTCGCGCTCGCCGGCAACAGGCCCATGAGGGCCAGCGACGAGACGCTCTTGCCGCAGCCGGATTCGCCTACGACGGCCAGCGTCTCGCCCGGCTTCACCGACAGGGAGACCGCGTCCACGACAGGCGCCGGGGCTCCGGTAAACCGCACGCTCAAGTCCTGGACGCTGAGGACGTCGGCGGTGCTCAACGTGTCATGCCTGTCCTCGGCCGGGTTTTCTGAGAACTCGCATCCATAGCGACGGCCAATCGGATACCCCCGCCTTCAGCAGCGGCTTCTTGTGATGGAAGGCTGGGCGGACCGCAAGCCGTGGCACGGCGCAGCAAAGGGCATACCACGGCAAAAATCGCGTCGGGCGCCGCCGAGGCGTGAACCGGCAAGCGCATCGGCCGTTGGTGCGTTATGACAGATCCATCGCACACGCCCACCATCGCCGATGTGGCGCAAGCCCGCCGCCGCGAAATGGCCGTCGAACACTTGCTCTTCGGCACCATCCGCTTCGTCGCGCAACGCCACCCGGAACTGCTCGGCGAACTCGACCGCAGCCTCGACCACTTGTGGGACTCGGGCACCGACGAAACGCGCGACGACGAGGCCGTCCGCACGATCGCGCGACGATTGCTGAAGAGCCTGCATTCGCAGGTGTGAGGGGTTGGCCGTTCAGGCCTCGCCTTCGCGTCGTGTCGGTCGACAGGGTCGCGGCACGCGAGACCCTATCCTGCGCACCGCCGGCGGTACCACCTGGGAACCGATCGGCGGGCGCCCGGCCATCGCCCTTACCGGATGGTGCGCACTCCTGGCCTTACAGAGGCACGGCAGGCACGGGGGAGCGGTCCGCTGGCACCCCCGCAGGTGTGTCCATGTAGGCGCGAAGGAAGGCCGCCGCGAGATCGACGGAGTGCCGCGCCTCGGGCAAGAAGTTCGTGGCGATCTGCCAGGCGTGCGGCACCACCGGATAGATCTTCAACGAGACAACCACCCCGGCCCGACGTGCCTTGTCAGCCAGGCGCACGGCGTCGTCGCGCAGGATCTCGCGCTCGCCCGCGTGGACGAGGAGCGGCGGAACGCCGGTGAAATCACCGTAGAGCGGGGAGAGCAGGGGGTCGGCGGCATCGGCGCCGGCCAGGTACATCGGCACGAGCTTCCGCAAGGCTGCCTCGTTCAGCATGGGGTCGCGGTGCGCGTTCGTGACGTGGGACTCGCCTGTCCCCAGCAGGTCGACCGCCGGTGAGAACAGGGCTGCGGCATCGGGCAGGAGAAGCGCTGCGGCGCGCGCCCGGAAGATGACGCCGAGGGCCAGGTTGGCGCCTGCGGATTCACCCGCCACGGCGAGCCGACCGTCGCCCGCCAAAGCGCGGTAGGCGGCCACGCAATCGTCGAGCCCGGCGGGAAACGGGTGCTCGGGCGCAAGCCGATAGTTGGGCGCGAACACCTCGAAGCCGCGTTGCGCGAAGGCGCCGGTGATGGGGCGGTGCGTGCGCGCGGAACAGGCCATGAAGCCGCCGCCATGGATGTAGAGCAGCCGGCGAGACGGGCGACCGCTGGTCGGCCTCACCCATTCGCCGCAAACGCCGCCCACCGTAGCCGCCTCGCTCCGCGTGCCCTTCGGCAACGGGAACTTCGCGCCTTCCAACATGCGGCGCATCCTTTCGACATCGAAATCTCCTCCCGCGCCTTTCGAGAGCTTGCGTCTGAGGACCCAGTTGAAAAGGTGGGCGCGGAGGCTCATGACATCCTTTCAGGCTACGCGAGAGACGCTCAAATCCCGGAGCCGTCGAACTCGTCGCTGGTCTCGGGGGCCGCCGGCAAACGCGCGGCGAGGCCCGGCGTCTTGACGATCGGCAGGCCCGAGGGAAGCGGCATCCAGAACGCCAATTCCCAATCTTCGTACATGATCGCGCAGTCGTAGCTCGAATCGGTCGAGGTCCAGCAAGGATCGTTGGCCCGGTTGGGTTTGCTCCATCGCACAACGTCCACTTCCGTCGGCCCCTGTTCCGTCGAGCGGATGGAGGCGAGGATTCGCGAGCCGTCTTTCGGGGCGCTCGCCATGCGCTGCCAAACCGAGGTTGCCAAGTCGCTCATGCGGTCCTCCCTAGATCGGGGCGTGCCCCGGACGATCAGGCGGTGCTGACCGCCTTCAAAGACTCGGTCGCAAGTTCTATCTGCCGCAAAGACGTCAATTCTCCAACGCGGCATTTCGACGAAAGGATCTTCCAAGTCGCCACCGATATTGAGATTTCACCTTCATTGCTTTCGCGGTTCCCGTGACGACATATCGATCGCAGCCAACCACTTCGAGTCCACCGTGCCAAACACCCGCTTCGATGCCTTTGGAGAGCCGCTCTCTCCCCTAGCTAAGGTGGCCGAGTTGCCTCAGGGGCGCGTCTCGCGTGTGGTGATGCGCCTCGGCGTCGGCGTGTTCTGGAGCTTGGTCATCGCGATCGTCGCGGCACGGGTCGTCACTTTCGATCCCGATTTCGCCAGCACTTTCGGCGCGTTCGCCGCCCGGTGCGTCCAGACCGTTTTGAACGGCTAACCAGCCGGCGCCTTGTCGGCGTCTCGGTCGAGCAGGGTCTCGAAGGCCGCCGCCGCGGGGCTTTGCAGCCGCCCGCGCTTTCGCACCTGCCAAAGGATACGCTCGAGAGACAGGTTCTGCAGCGCGACCACGCGAAGGGTGCCGAGCATTACCTGATCCTTCACCGTGGCAGACGAGACGATCGCGACGCCGACGCTCGCGGCGACCACCTGCTTGATGGCTTCCGTGCTTCCGACCTCCAGCGTGCGGGCAGGCACGACGCCCTTCGCCTGCAACGCGTCGAGCACGACCTGGAGCGAGCCCGACCCGTGCTCGCGCAGGATCAGGATTTCGCCCGCCAGCGCCTCCAGTGGGACAGGCCGTCCCGCCTTCGCAAGGGCATGCTCGGGCGAGGCGATGAGGACCATGGCATCCCGGCGCCAGGGCTGGCTGACGAGGCTCGGCTCGTCGACGGGGCCTTCCACCAGCGCGATGTCGACCTCCTGCCCAATCAT
This sequence comes from Beijerinckiaceae bacterium, assembly GCA_965249685.1. Taxonomy (GTDB): domain Bacteria; phylum Pseudomonadota; class Alphaproteobacteria; order Rhizobiales; family Beijerinckiaceae; genus RH-AL1. The sequence goes on from CBDFMN010000003.1 coordinate 391,006, forward strand.
CATCTCCGCCACCGCCTGCGTGTTGGCGCTGAGAATGTTGAGCTCGATGCTGGGATGGGCGCGGTGGAAGGCACCGAGATATTCCGGGAGCATATAGGTCGCGATCGTCGTGCTCGCGCCGATCCGCAGCGAGCCCTTGTGCAGGCCGCGCATCGCCGTCAGCTCCTCCTCCGCCGCACGCTCGGCCGCGAAGAGGGTCGCGGCGTGTCGCGCCAAAGCTTCGCCCTCGCGGGTCGGCCGCACGCCCTTCGAGTCGCGGTCGAGCAGGCGGCAGCCGACCTGGAGTTCGAAGTCGCGCACGCTCTTCGAGATTGCCGGTTGACTGATGTGGAGGATCTCGGCGGCCCGCGAAAAGCTGCCGGCTCGCGCTACCGTCGCAAACAGCCTGAGAAGATGGAGGTTGAGAGACATAACTTCTCTCTACCACCCTATAGGCAGAATATATTGTTCACGGCCGAGAGGCCTCCCGCATACTGGCCACATGGACCCAACTCCGCCTCGCTCCCAATGCGGCGACGCCGCTCCGCTTCCTGTCGCCGCGGCGCATCCACTCGGGCACCTGCCGGGCATCGCGCTCTGCATCGGGGTCACTCTTGTCGCCGTGATCGCTCAGCTTGCCGAAGAAAAGGTGTTCGGCCATCCGTATGTCGAGGCCCTCGTCGTCGCCATCCTCTTCGGCATGGCGTTGCGAACCTTTTGGGAGCCAGGCGCGCGCTGGCGCGCCGGCATCGCCTTCAGCGCCAAGCAATTGCTCGAAGTCGCGGTGATGCTGCTCGGCGCCTCCATCAGTCTGGCCGCCATCGTCGCCTCGGGTCCGCTGCTCCTCGCGGTGATCGTCGGGACCGTCGTCGTGACGATTGCGGCCAGCTACGGGATCAGCCGGCTGCTCGGCCTTCCCATCCGGCTTTCGCTCCTCATCGCCTGTGGTAACTCCATCTGCGGCAACTCCGCCATCGCTGCGGTCGCGCCGGTGATCGGCGCGGATGGGGAGGATATCGCCTCGTCCATTGCCTTCACGGCGATCCTCGGCGTGCTGATGGTCCTGGGGCTGCCGCTGCTCATCCCGCTGATGGGTTTTTCCGCGCGGCAATACGGGATCTTGGCGGGGCTTACGGTCTATGCGGTGCCGCAGGTGCTCGCCGCGACGGTGCCGGCAGGGCTTGTAAGCACGCAGGTCGGGACAATCGTCAAGCTGGTGCGCGTGCTGATGCTCGGTCCCGTCGTCTTCGTGCTCTCGGTGCTCGGTCGCTCCTTGCGCGCCGGCGAGGAACAGGCAGGCCGGAGGCTCGGCCTCTTCAAGCTGCTGCCTTGGTTCATCCTCGGTTTCATCGGCCTCGCCGCCCTGCGGTCGGCGGGAATGGTGCCCGACGTGCTCGTCCCCCCTACGACCAAGCTCGCCAGTCTCCTCACCGTCGTGTCCATGGCGGCGCTCGGCCTCGGCGTGGACGTGCGGGTCATCGGCCGCGTCGGCGGGCGGGTGACGGCGGCCGTGACCTTGTCGCTCGCGCTCCTGCTCGCGGTCAGCATCGGGCTGATCCAGGGTCTCGGCCTGCGCTGATCGACGAGCGTCCGGCCGCTAGGCTGGTCCCGCGAAGGCTTCGATCGGCCGCCCGTCCGGCAGGACTGCCGGGGGCCGCGCGCCGACCTCGATCAGCTCGCGGAAGCGGGCCGCGCTTTCGCGCGCCGGCACGGCGAGGATCGGCGGCTCCATCGCGGCGGCGATCAGGGGGCAGGCGTTGGCGAGCGCGGAGCGAAGCGTCGCGATGGAGAAGGGCTTGAGGATGTAGTCCGTGGCCCCGGCGCGCTGCGCCGCCCGAATATGGTCCGGCCGTGCCTCGACGGTCGCCATGACGAAGGCCACGCCGGCATAGCTGCGCTCCGCGCGTACGCTCTGGAGCAGCTGGAATCCGGTGATGGGCTCCATGTGCCAGTCGGATATGATGGCGGCATAGGACCGCCGCTCCAGCATGGCAAGCGCTTCCACACCGCTGGCGGCCACGTCGACGTCGCGAAGGCCCATCTGCTTCAGGAAGTGGCGGAAGATGCGGCGCATCGGCGCAAAATCGTCCACGACGAGAATCGGCGGTTTGGTCGTGACGGCCATTGGAGCTCTCTTCGCTAGTGCCTCGGCATCATCTGAGCATGCCACCGTTACCGGGTCCACGCAGACCGCGTCGGTGGCGCAGCTTTGTGCGGACATGGATTGCGCGCCGCTACCGCGACGGCGCCACTTGCGGCGAAGGGCGCAGCGAAATCTTAACTTTGGCAGCGGGCTCGCCGGAGCGCTCAGCGCGCGGCCACCGCGAGGCGCGCCAAGCGGTCCAGGGCGCCCTGGAGGATGTAGGCGGCCGCCATCCGGTCCACGACCTCGGCGCGCCGCGCGCGCGAGGCATCCTGCTCGATGAGCGTGCGCGTCACGGCCGCTGTCGAAAGACGCTCGTCCCAGAAGACGAAGCAGCGCGGCGTCAGGGGCGCCATGCCGCGCACGAAGGCACGGGTCGACTGCACGCGTGGCCCCTCGCTGCCATCCATGTTGAGGGGCAGGCCGATCACGAAGGCGGCGACGTCGAACTCTTCCGCGGCGGCGACCAGGGCCTTGGCGTCGAGGCCGAACTTCACCCGGCGGATGGTGCGCAACGGGTTGGCGAAGCGACGCTCCACGTCGGAGATCGCGAGGCCGATCGTCTTCGTACCGAGGTCGATGCCCATCAGCCGCGCCACGCGGGGCAGTCGGCCGGGCAGGGCGGCGATGTCGATCAGGTTGTCGGCCATTATCCCCGCACCGGCGCCGGCCTCGTTCATTGCCTGCCGCGCGTGCTTGCTATAGACCGCGGCCACGGGAAAGCGGCAAGGCTTTCGAACGAATCCCGAGGGTTGGCATGTCCGTAGACCAGGCGACGGTCCGCAAGATCGCCCATCTCGCGCGCATCAGGGTGCCGGAGGCCGAGGTTGCGCTTCTGCAGGGCGAGCTGAACGCGATCCTCGCCTTCGTGGAAACCCTTGCCGAGGTCGATGTCGACGGAGTCGAGGCCATGACCTCCGTCATGCCGATGCCCATGAAGAAGCGGGCCGATGTCGTCGACGACGGTGGGATCGCCGCGCTCGTCACCGCCAACGCGCCGGCCAGCGAGGACCATTTCTTCACCGTGCCGAAAGTCATCGAGTAATCTGCCGGCCTCCCGGGAAGAAAGACCTGCGCTTGAGCGATTTGACCGACCTGACGCTTGCCGCGGCGCGCGACGCGCTGCGGCGCAAGGACTTCTCCGCCACGGAACTGGCGCGGGCGCATGTCGCCGCCGTCGCGGCGGCGCGTCCGCTCAATTGTTTCATCGTCGAGACGCCGGACCTCGCCCTCGCCCAGGCCCGCGAGAGCGACGCGCGGATCGCCAGGGGCGAGGCCGGCCCGCTGGAAGGCATCCCGCTCGGCATCAAGGACCTCTATTGCACGAAGGGCGTGCCGACGACGGCGGCCAGCCATATACTGGAAGGCTTCGTCCCGCCCTACGAGTCGACCGTCAGCGCCAACCTGTGGCGCGACGGCGCGACGATGCTGGGCAAGCTCAACCTCGACGAGTTCGCGATGGGCTCGTCGAACGAGACCTCGCATTTCGGACCCGTGACCTCGCCTTGGCGGCGCGAGGGGTCCGATGCGGCGCTGGTGCCGGGTGGTTCGTCGGGCGGCTCTGCGGCCGCGGTGGCGGCCAAGCTCTGCTTCGGCGCGACGGCGACCGACACCGGCGGCTCGATCCGCCAGCCGGCCGCCTTTACGGGGACGGTCGGCATCAAGCCGACCTATGGGCGCTGCTCGCGGTGGGGCATCGTCGCCTTCGCCTCCTCGCTCGACCAGGCCGGGCCGATCGCCCGCACCGTACGGGACACGGCGATCCTGCTGCGCTCGATGGCCGGGCACGACCCCAAGGACACGACGTCGGTCGACCTCCCGGTCCCGGACTATGAGGCGGCCCTCGGCGGCTCGCTGAAAGGCAAGACCGTCGGCATCCCCAAGGAGTACCGGCTCGACGGCATGTCGTCCGAGATCGAAGCCCTGTGGCAGCAGGGGATCGCCTGGCTGCGCGACGCGGGCGCGACGATCGTCGACATCGAACTGCCGCACACGAAATACGCGCTCGCCGCCTATTACATCGTGGCGCCGGCCGAGGCCTCCTCCAACCTCGCGCGCTACGACGGTGTGCGCTACGGGCTGCGCGTGCCGGGCCGCGACATCGCCGACATGTACGAGCAGACCCGCGCCGCCGGCTTCGGCCGCGAGGTGCGCCGCCGCATCATGATCGGCACCTACGTGCTCTCGGCCGGCTATTACGACGCCTATTACGTGCGCGCGCAAAAGATCCGTACGCTGATCAAGCGGGATTTCGAGACGGCCTTTGCGGCCGGCGTCGACGCCATCCTGACGCCGACGACGCCTTCGGCCGCCTTCGGGATCGGCGAGAAAGGCTCCGCCGACCCTATCGAGATGTACCTCAACGACGTGTTCACGGTGACGGTGAACATGGCGGGCCTGCCCGGCATCTCGGTGCCGGCAGGCCTATCCGCGCAGGGCCTGCCGCTCGGCCTGCAAGTCATCGGCCGCGCCTTCCAGGAGGAGACGCTGTTCGCCTTCGCCTCCGCGATCGAGAAAGCGGCGCCGAAGATGGCGATGCCGACGCGCTGGTGGTAGCGCGGGAGAGGCCTACTCGGCCGCTTTGGCCGCCGGCTTCTCCAGGGTCTGGATCACCTCGAACCCCTCGAACTCGGGATGGCCGAGCGTCATGCGCTTGCCGGTGCCGGCGTTCTTGTGCGCGGCGCGGAAGTGCTCGGACGTCGTCCAGGCCGTGAAGACGTCCCTGTTCGCCCAGACCGTGTGCGAGGAATAGAGGATGTGGTCCTCCCGCTCCGGCCCGCGCAGCATGTGGAAGGCGACGAAGCCGGGGTTCTTCTCGAGGTGCGACTCGCGCCCGAGCCACATCGCCTCGAAGTCGGCGGTCTCGTCCTTGAGGACCTTGAAGCGATTCATGGCGATGAACATGCGGTTCTCCCTGCGAGATCTATCCGGGCGTGAGCCGGGTCAATGCGCGAGCCAGCGAAACGAAGCCCTCGACGTCGATTTCTTCCGCGCGCCGCGTCGGTTCCAAGCCAGCCTCGCCGAGCAGCGTGAGCGGGTCGACGCCGAGCGGGCGCAGCGCCTGCCGCAGCATCTTGCGCCGTTGGCCGAAGGCGGCAAGGGTCACAGCCGATAGCGCCCTGCCGTTGCAGGGCAGGGGCTCGGCGCGCGGCACGAGTTCGACGACGCTGGAGAGGACCTTGGGCGGCGGCGTGAAGGCCTGCGGCGACACGTCGAAGAGGATGCGGGTCGTGCAGCGCCAATTGCAGAGGACGGCCAAGCGGCCGTAGGCCGCGCGTTCGCGGGGGGTCGCGACGATGCGTTCCGCGACCTCGCGCTGGAACATGAGGACGAGGCGCTCGAACCAAGGCGGCCACGGCTCCCCCTCGACCCATGTCGTGAGCAAGGCGGTGGCGATGTTGTAGGGCAAGTTGGCGCAGATCCGCGTCGCCCCGCCCAGCCCGCCCGCATAGTCCGTCGCCAGCGCGTCCTGCGCCAGCACAGTCAGCCGGCCTGGGTGGTGGGCGGCGACCTCGGCCAAAGCGGCGAGGCAGCGCTCGTCGCGTTCGATCGCCGTGACGCGGGCGCCGCCGGCAAGCAGCGCGCGCGTCAAGCCGCCCGGCCCCGGGCCGATCTCCACCACGTGCGCGCCTTCGAGCGGGCCGGCGGCACGGGCGATGCGCGCTGTCAGGTTGAGGTCGTAGATGAAGTTCTGTCCGAGCGTCTTCTTTGCCGCCAACCCATGCGCCGCGACGACGTCGCGCAGCGGCGGCAGGCCGTCGATGCCGCTCATGCGGCCCGCGTCAGGTCCGAACGGGCGAGCCGTCCGGCGAGACGGAGGGCGGCGATCAGGCTGGAGGCGTCGGCGACACCGTGACCGGCGATGTCGAAGGCCGTGCCGTGGTCGGGCGAGGTCCGCACGAAGGGCAGGCCCAGCGTGACGTTGACCGCGCTATCGAAGGCCAGCGTCTTGATCGGGATGAGGGCTTGGTCGTGGTACATGGTCACCACCACGTCGTAACGGTCCCTTGCGGCCGCGTGGAACAGCGTGTCCGCCGGGTGCGGGCCGGTGACGGCGTAGCCTTCCTCGGCGAGGCGGCGAAGCGCCGGCGCGATCGTCTCGATCTCCTCGCGTCCCATGTCGCCGCCCTCGCCCGCGTGCGGGTTGAGGCCGGTGACGGCGATCCGCGGGCGGGGAAGGCCGAAGCGCACCGTGAAGTCGCGCGCGACGACCCGCACGGTCTCGCAGATCAGCGCTTGGGTGACGAGCGCGGGCACATTGGCTATGGGCACGTGGATCGTCGCGGGCACGACGGCGAGGGCGGGCGACCACAGCAGCATGACGGCGCGGCCCGGCGCGCCGAACAATTCGGCCGCCAGCGCGCCCATGAACTCCGTCTGCCCGGGATGAGGATAGCCGACCCGGTGGAGGATCTCCTTGGAGACCGGGTTGGTGACGACCGCCGCGGCTTCGCCCGCCGCGACGAGTTCGACCGCCGTCCGCATCGCGGCGATCGTGCCCGGCGCGTCCGCGGCGTCCGGCACGCCCGGTCGGCCTACGGTCTCGATACCGGGTAGCGCCACCAGCGGCAGGGCGTCGGCAAACAGGGCCCCTGCCTCTCGCGGCTCGGCAACCTCCAGACGCACCGGCAGGTCGAGCGCGCGCGCGACGGCCCGGCAGAGCGCCAGGTCGGCGACGAGGAAGAACGGGTCCGCGGCCGGGTCCTCGCGCGTCGCGAGCCAAGCCTTCAGAGCGATCTCGATCCCGATGCCGGAGGGGTCGCCACGCGTCAGCGCCAGCGGGTGCCTGAGGCCAGGCGTCACCGCTTGTCGATCACGGCGCGGGCGCGCATATCCTTCAGCCGGGACGCGGCTTCCGCGTCGTAATGCGCCTGCAGCAGCCGGTCGGCGATGGTCTTGCGCAACTCCGTGTCGTCCTTGGCGGCGGCGCGGTCGCAGACGGCGACCATCTCCAGCCCGGACGGCGAGCGGGACGGCGGGGTGAGGTGGCCGACAGGCGTCTTCTCGAGCAGAGCGCGAAGGGGTGCCGAGAGCGATGTCGAGGAGCGCGTAAGCGGCTCGCGCACCGCCACGCCAGCCAACGCCCTGGCTTCGGCAAGTCCGCTGGAGCAGTTCGCGAAGCGGGCGCGCAGCGCCTCGGCGCGTTTCGCCTTTTCGTTGATCGTCGCGGGACTGTCGCCGGGATCGACGGTGAAGACGACCTGGCGGATCGTGTAGTCGGTGATCGAGGCCTTGCCACCGCTCTTGGCCAGTTCCGCGCGCACCGCGACCTCGCTCGCCTCCACACCCTTGTTCAAAGCCTTGACGAGGACGGCGAAGCCGAGTTCGGCCTTGAAGTACCCGACGAGGTGGGCCTGCTGCACGCCCGCACGCTGCAGGTCGGCCAGCAGGGCCTGCGGCGTCGTCTTCAGCTTGTTCGAATCCGTGTTGACCTGTTCGCCGATCTCGTTGTCCTTGATGACGATACCGTAGCGGCCGGCCTCGCGCAGTTCGAGACGGTCGGCCACCATGCTCTCGATCGCCGCGTCCCGGGTGGCGGGCCGGTGGATCGCGCGCAGCAGCTTCATGCGCTGCTCCACGTCGAGCGTCGTGACGGGATCGCCGTTGACGGCCACGACGAGGGCCTGCGCCCAAGCCGTCCCACACGGCAGCGCCACAGCGGCGAGGGTGGCCAGCAGGCCCAGGCGGACGATGCTCCGCCGCGCGGCGGCTGACGCAAAGCAAGATCGCACGGTCATGACTGGCTGCAACTCCTCGATACGGCTGCCGATCGCGCCGCGCGGTGCCTGGGCCGCGACGACATCGTATCCTTCGGCCGCCGTTTTGTAATCGCAAAAAGCCGGCGCTTTTCGGGCGCTACTTCACGCCGTCCAAGCCGGCCGTGTTCGTGGTCGATTTCGAGAACTTCGCCTCGCCCAGCGTGCGGAGCTGGAGGGACACCAGCACCGTCTGGTTTCGCTGCAGGCTGCCGCTGCCGTTGTCCTGGTAGACCGAGCTGTAGTTGACCGCGAAGGTCGTGCACTCGTCCGTGTAGCCGGCGCCGACGCCCAGCGCGGCGATGGAGAACAGTCCGACGTTGGTGCCGATGATCGACTGCGGGTAGAGGTGGCGGCTCAAGTCGAACGTCACGTTGCCCTGGAGGAAGTAGTTGGTGGTGAGCTTGTACTTGCCGTTGAACGCCAGACCCTCGCGGTTGACGTCGTAGCCGATCAGAGGCTGGGCCGTATAGCGCGCGTATTGGATGCCGGCGGTGAGCGCCCCGAAGTTCAGACTGGTGCTGATGTCGAGCCGGCGCGGTTTCAGCGTCGTGACGTCGTAGCGGCTGTTGGCAGCGAAGGAGATGAAGGACGCCGGCGCGATGGTCAGGCCGGCGACATAGTCCGAGCGTCGCGTGTCGAGCCCGGAGCTGAGGCCAACGTTGGCCGCGTCGGGCGTGGCGAAGGCGTTGCGCCCGGCAAGCTGTGCCGACTGGCCGGCAAGCACGTTGGCATAGCCGCCGTTTTTGAAGTTCATCGAGAACTGCGCGCCGTAGTTCGCCCGCGTCCCCGTCTCGAAGCGGTCGTAGCCGGAGTTCTTGTTCCAGTCGAACAGGTTGGAATTGTCGAAGACGAGGCTTTGCGAATCGAGGTTGACCATCGAGCGCGAGCCGATTTCGCGGTCCGGTCGCGCGATGACCTGGGCGATGGGCTCGAAGACGAACGAGCCGAAGCGGGTCTGGGCGAGCATCGGATAACGATACTCCACCCCGGCGCCGGGCGTGACGGTGCCGGAGAGGCCCTGCTGGCCGACGAAGGCGGATTGCGAGGCGTTGGAGAAGCTGGTGACGTTGCCGTTGGCGGCGAAGGTCCGTGACGTCGTGGTGTTGAGGTTCAGGTCCTCGCCGTTCAGCCGGGCGAAGGCGAAGGGCGTCCACACCTGGCCGAGCGGGTCGATGACCTTGCGCTGGTAGGAGATCTGCGCCGTGGCGCGGCTGTAGTCGCCGCCGATGCCGCGCAACAGGCAGGAGTTGCCGATCGTCCGGCCCGGCACATAGGTCTTGCAGACTTCGTAGAGGCCGAAGGCCGAGTCCAGGGTGCGCGGACCGACGGACTGGAAGCTCGCCAGCCCGGCCGACAGGCTCGTCAGGTTGAAGTCGAGCTCGACCTGGCCGCCGATGCCGTGCGAGGTCGCGGGATCGATGTCGAACGTATGGTTGTAGTCGATCACCGGCCGAACGAACGACTGCTGGCTCTGGATGTCGTGGCTCGACAGGCCTTCGACGTGGTAGCCGCGCAGGTCGAAATAGCTGCGTGCGCCTTGGCCCGTCAGGAAGATCGTCGAGATCGACTCGCTGAAATAGTTCGATGACAGCGTCTCGCTGGGGATCGAATAATCGTAAAGGTAGTATTTGTCCGAAAGGACGGCGATGTCCCACCCGAACTTCCAGTTCGGGTTGATGTTGAAGTCGCCCTTGGTCTGGATCGCCCCGCGGAACGATTGGTCGGCCGAGCCATAGGGGGGCGTTGCGAAGGCTCTCGGGTTGATCTCCTTGATGCCTGTCGCGCGGATGTAATAGAGGCCGTTGTCGAACCGCTGCCGGAACTCGCCCGAGCCGAAGAAGCCCTGCTGCGTGAACACGGTCGGCGTCAGGGTGAGGTCGTAGTTCGGCGCCAGGTTGAAGAAGATCGGCAGGCCGACGCCGTAGCCGAGCTGCGACTTGTACAGCGACGTCGGCGCCAGCAGGCCGGACTTGCGGGTGACCGTCGGGTCCGGGGTAGACAGGAACGGGACGTAGGCGAGCGGGATGCCGAGGAACTCCAGATAGGCGTCCTCGTAATAGACCATCTGCTCCTGGTTTTTGTGGATGATCCTCTTCGCGCGCACGCGCCACAGCGGCGGCCTGTCGGGCGCGTCCTTGCAGGCGTCGCACGCCGTGTAGGTGGCGCGGTCGAAGACGGTGGTGTCGCCGTCCGTCCGCTCCGCGCGGGGGGCGCTGTAATGCGTCTTCTGCGCCGAGTCGGCGCGCAGGCTGTCCACGAAGCCGTCGCGGAAGTCGTCCGTTAGGTCGAACCTATCGCCGTAGGTGACGGAACCGTCCTTCTCCGTCAGCTTGGCATGGCCTTCGGCGAAGATGCGCTTCGTCGTCTTGTTGTAGATGACCTTGTCGGCCTCAAGCGTGCGGCCCTGGTAGTAGATGCGGACGTTGCCCTGCGCCGACACGGTGTTCGAATCGGCGTTCTGGACGAGCTCGTTGGCTTCCACGAGCATCTTATCCGGCTGCTTGCTACCCGGCGGCCTGTCGACAGACGGCTTGGCGGCGACCGTCGCTGGCGGCCTGCCGGCACCCTGCGCCTGCGCGCCCGCGACAAGGCCGAACGAGCCGATCAGAACGAGTGCGGCCGTCAGCGCGCGCGCGCGTGACAGACGCCGATGCCAATGCCGAGGACGAGTGTGCGGAACGGGTCGGGAGCCGAAAGAGAAGGCCGACGGCCTGCGAGGCGCTGAGGGCCGCCCCATCAACCGTCCTCCTGGTTCAGCAAGGCCAACGCACCCAACATATTCGCCACGATCGCGGGAGACCAGGCCGCGACGGAGGGGCTGAGCAGCCCCGATCCGCCGAGGTCGCCCACGAACTTCGTCGCAACATACAGCACGAACCCGGCACCGACACCACCGCCAACGAACTTGCCGATTCCACCAAAACGGAAAAACCTTAAGGAAAACGCCGCCGCGATCAGCGTCATGGCGATGAGCAGAAGCGGACGCGCGAGCAGCGTCTGGAACTGGAGGCGATAGGCGCTGGCGTCGAGGCCGGCCGATTCCGTCTCGGCGCGCAGGGCCGGCAGCTCCCAGAAGGGGACCGCCTCCGCCGACATGGAATCCTCGGACACCTGGCCCAGCAGCAGGTTGGTCGCGAGCAGGTAGGTGGCGAATTTCTGCGCCTCGCCGCCCGGTTCCGACACCTGCACGTCATCGAGGCGCCAGACGCCGCTCTGCAGGGTCGCTCGGTCGGCTATCAGGCGTTGCTGGAAGTGCCCCTCGCGATCGTAGACGTAGGCGGTAACGCCGCGCAGCAGGTTGTTCCCGTCGCTCGCCCGTTCCGCCTGCATGATCGATTCGCCGTCGACGCTCCTCTGCCGTACCCACAGCCCGGTCCTGGCGTCCTTGGAGCCGTCCTTGCCGAAGATCGACAGCTCGATGCGGTCCGCCTGTTGCTTCATGGCGGCCGACAGCGGGTTGAGCACGCCGACGGAAAGCACGCCGATCACCACGGCGATGAGGATCGGCGGCCCGAGAAACTGCCAGACGGAAATGCCGGCGGCCCGCGCGACGAGAAGCTCGAGCCGGCGGGTCAGGTTGAGGAACACCGCCATCGAGCCGAACAGCACGCAGAAGGGAAGGACCTGCTCGGAGACGGCTGGCGTGCGCAGCAGGGACAGGTAGGCCACCGATGAGGCCGTGACGCCCGCGATCGTGCCGGTGCGCCGCAGCAGCTCGACGAAGTCGATGACGTAGACGAGGCTGAAGATCGTGGCGAACACCGCGAGGATCATGCGGAAGAAGCGGGACGACAGATAACGGCCGAGCGTGAACCCAATCATGGCCCCTACCCGCCGCGCGACGACCGAGGCTCCTGCCATGACCTCCGTGCGCCACCACCGGGGCGCGAGGCAGCGACGGCCGGAGCCGTGGCAAAGTCGCGCGCCGAAGGTCGGGTGCACATCATCTGGGATCAGGTAGGCTCCTCGGGCGTCAGGATGAGCGCCAGGACTGCGGTCGGACGATGGCGTACCGGGCGGTACGGACGAAACTTAACCATTGGCATACCGGGGGCCTAGTGTTTGGCAGCAACACCCTGGGCCGAACCGCCGGGAGCCGCGGGCCTCCGTCCCCTCGGCGGCCGTGGGAAACCCAGCCGCGTTTCAAATAAACGTGTCGTGCATCCGGGCTTGCACTAGCCCTGCCTCCCTGAAGCGCTGTAGCTCTTGGAGCCGACCGCAGCGCTTGCTCAAGGGCATGGCTCGAGAACGCGGGGGCGCGTCGCCCTCCAGCCATCGGATGTTCAATGTCAGATCCACTTAAGATCGATTTCGCGACGCTCTCCGACCTGAAGGCCGGCGCTCCCTTGCCGGGCATCGGCGGTGGCGAGGGCGGCGGCACCCTCGTGGTCTTCGCGGGTCCCGATGGGGCGCTCGGCACCGCCACCCGGACGCTGCTCGGCCAGGCCGGCGAGGAACTCTTCAAGAAGGCCGCCGCGGCGGCGAAGTTCAAGGGCAAGGTCGGCGGCACGCTCGACCTCCTCGCGCCGGCCGGCTTTTCGGCGGACCGCCTGCTGGCCGTCGGCGTGGGCGCCGCCGACCAGCGCGATGGGAAGGACAGCGAAGCGAAGCCCTTCGACATCACCGCGCTCGGTGGCATCGTCGCCGGCAAGCTCGGCCATGGCGCGCGTGCCGCGATCGCCTTCGACGTGCCTCGCGCGATCGGCGACGGCGGCCGCGCCGCTGCCGATTTCGTCCTCGGCCTGCGCCTGCGGGACTATCGCTTCAGCCTCTACAAGACCTCCAAGAAGAAGGACGAGACCGAGGAGGACACGGCGACGACCGTCGTCCTGGCCGTCGCCGACCAAGCGGCCGTGCGCGCCGCCGTCGCCGAGCGCGGCGCCATCGCCGACGGCGTGCTGACGGCGCGCTCGCTCGTCAACGAGCCGGCCAACGTCCTCTACCCCGAGGCCTTCGCCGACCGCACCAAGGCGCTCGAGGCGCTCGGCGTGACCGTCGAGGTCCTGGACATCGCGGCCATGGAGGCGCTCGGCATGGGCGCCATCGTCGGCGTCAGCCAGGGCTCGGCACGCCCCGGCCGCATCGTCGTCATGCGGTGGAACGGGCTCGGGACCACAGGCGGCAAACCCATTGCTTTCGTCGGCAAGGGCGTGACGTTCGACACGGGCGGCATCTCCATCAAGCCCTCCGGCGGCATGGAGGATATGAAGGGCGACATGGCGGGCGCCGCCTGCGTGGTCGGCCTCATGCAGGCGCTCGCCGGCCGCAAGGCCAAGGTCGACGTGATCGGCGCCATCGGCATCGTCGAGAACATGCCCGGTCCGAACGCGCAGCGCCCCGGCGACATCGTCACATCCATGTCCGGTCAGACGATCGAGATCATCAACACCGACGCGGAAGGCCGCCTCGTGCTGGCGGACGTGCTCTGGTACATCCAGGACAAGTACAAGCCGCAGTTCATGATCGACCTGGCGACCCTCACCGGCGCGATCCTCGTGGCGCTCGGGCAGGAGCATGCCGGCCTGTTCTCCAACAGCGACGAACTCAGCGAGCGGCTCGCCGCGGCCAGCAAGGCGACGGGCGAGAAGGTATGGCGCATGCCGCTCGCGCCCGCCTACGATAAGCTCATCGACTCGAAGTTCGCCGACGTGAAGAATTCGGGCGGGCGCCACGCCGGCTCGATCACGGCGGCGCATTTCATCCAGCGCTTCGTCAACGACGTGCCCTGGGCGCACCTCGACATCGCCGGCATGGGGATGAGTTCGCCCTCGAGCGAGATCAATCAGAGTTGGGGCTCGGGCTGGGGCGTGCGGCTCCTCGACCGCTTGGTCGCCGATTACTACGAGGCCCACTGACCTGACGGAGATCTGGTTCTACCACCTGCAGAACCAGCCGCTCGCCAGGGCGCTGCCGGCGCTGATCGAAAAGGCGATCGAGCGGGGCTGGCGCGTCGCGCTCCAGGCCGGCGACGAGGTGGCCCTGAAGAGCGTGGACGACCTGCTTTGGACCTATGCGGCCGACAGCTTCCTGCCGCACGGCCTGGCGGGGGACAAGGACGCCGAGCGCCAGCCCGTCGTGCTCACCTGCGGCGACGAGAATCCCAACGGCGCGACGCTGCGGATGTATGTCGCCGGGGCCGAAATCGAGCTTGCCCCCGAGGCCTCGCCCTACCAGCGCGCCATCCTGCTATTCGATGGGCGCGCGGACGAGGAGGTCGCGAGCGCCCGCAGGCAGTGGTCGCACCTGAAGGGCCAAGGTTTTCCCCTCGCCTACTGGCAGCAGAACGAGGAAGGCCGCTGGGAAAAGCGGATGTGAGCGGCTGTTCCGCCGATCTTTGCGGTTGGGAAAGGCTCGTGTGCTGAGGTGGTCGGCGGACCCGAAGGGATGACCGCCTGTGAACCTCTCCTTGATCGTCGCCACGCGCGGGCGCGCCTCGCCGTTTCATCAGCTTTTCGAGAGCCTTGAGGCGCAAAGCTACCGTGACTTCGAGGTCGTGGTGGTGGACCAGAACGGGGACGAGCGGGTCACGCCGTTCTTTGCCGAGCGCCGCTGGTCGTTCCCCGTGCGTCACCTGCGCACGCCGGAAGACGCGGGCCTCAGCCGCGGCCGCAACGCCGGCCTCCCTCACGCACGCGGCGCCATCATCCTCTTCCCGGATGATGATTGCTGGTACCCGCCCGCCTTCCTCAGCCTCGCGGTGGAGCGTATGGGAGCGCTGCGCGCCGACGTCCTCGCCGGGCGTGCTGCCGACGAGACCGGCCGCGACATCAACGGGCGGTTCGAGACGGCCGCCCAGCCGATCACTCGCGCCAACGTCTGGACGACCGGCATCGAGTGGGTCGTGTTCTTCCGGCGCGCCGTCCTCGACGCGGTCGGCGGCTACGACGTCGGCGTCGGGGTCGGCGCGGCGACGCCTTGGCAGGCCTGCGAAGGGCAGGACATCATGCTGCGCGCGCTCGGGCGCGGCTTCGCCTGCTTCTACGATCCCGCGCTCTATGGCCACCATGCCGAGCTCGCCATCGAGGACCGCTCCATGCTGCGCAAGGGGCGCGCCTACGGCCGTGGCCTCGGTCACGTGCTGCGCCGACACGGCTACGGGGCGGCCGCCGCCGCCGGCTGGATCGCGCGTCCCATGGCGAGGGCCGCCCTCGCCCTCGCCCGAGGGCGGACGCGGCAGACCCGCTACTACGCCAACGTCGCGCTCGGGCGGGCCGAGGGATGGCTTGGCCGCGTCCTCGATTGACCGGCAAGACCTGGCTCGGGGGGCAAAGCGAGTCCGGTTGGTGCGGAAGCCCTAGAGATCCAGGATGCGGCCGGGCGACGAGCGGCCTCGCAGCAGGTCCACCAGGCCGTAGTAATTCCCCAGCAGCCGGCCGCGCCGGTCGATGTAAGGCTCCGGAAAGATCGTTCCCCTGAGGTTGGCGAGAAAGTTGCGCATCCCGAAGAGCAGGGCGAATTTCAGCGACACGACGCCCTTGCGAAAGAGGTAGACTTGGTTTGCCACCTGCGAATAGCCGAAGCGCAAGCCCGAGGTGCGCCCCTGCTTGGTGCCGAGGTGAACCCCCAGAAGTCGGGAGCTCTTCACCACCCGACCGTAGCGGGCGACCTGGCGGGAGTAGTCGACGTCCTCCGCCCAGCTGTAGAGCGGCAGGTTCTCGTCGAACCAGATGTCCTTGTCGGCCACCGTCGACCAGCGCACGGCCATGTTGCAGCCGTAGCCGTTGAACACGGTTTCGACGCAGTCGACGGGGGCTTTGGTGGCGGCGGCCAGGATCGTGCGACCCTCCGCGCTGACGAGGCCGGGCCCGTTGGCGCCATCGGCGACCACGGTGCCGGTTGTCATCATCACCGAGGAATTGGCCTGGAACAGGTCCGCCACTTCGCTGAGATAGTCCGCGGCCATGAGGAAGTCGTCGTCGAGGAACATCACGACGTCGACGGGCGGCATGACGCGCAGGAGCGCATTGCGTTGCGCCGTCAGCCCCTTGCCGCCCCTCGTGTAGATGATGGGTAGGCCGAGCCCGTCCAGCGTCGCGCGGTCGACGTCCTTCTCTTCCGCCGGGCAGAGCACGATGAAGGCCGGGGCATGCGTCTGGTCGCGCATGTCCCGCAGCGTTTCCGTGAGGATGGCGGTGCGGCCTGCCGTCGCGATGGCGATGCCGATGGTGAGCCCGACGTGCATGGATGTTCGTCCGTTTTGCGGGTGCCTGATCTCGCGCCGCGATCCTATCGGGCGCTCTTGAACGATGTCTTAAAGGGCCTCGCGGAAGCTCGACCGCCCGCGCCGCGCCGACACGTGCGCCACGCGGGCCGGCGAGAAGGAGAGCGCGAGGGCCAGATAGGCCTCGGCCTGTGCGGTCCAGGAAAACCGCGGGTAGCGTCGGCTGCCTTTGTCCGCCATGTCGGCGCGCAGCGCGGGGCTCGAAGCGAAGCCCGTGATACGGTCGAGCCACGCTGCGGCATCGTCCGGCGCCGCGTAGAGCGCGGCCTCGCCGCACACTTCCGGCATGCTCGCGCAATCCGACGCGACGATGGGGCAGCCGTGCACCATGGCTTCCAGCAGGGGGATGCCGAAGCCTTCGGTACGCGAAGGGAAGGCGAAGCAGAGGGCCCGTCGAAACAGCGCGGCGAGGTCGTCGTCGCTGACGAAGCCGAGTTGTATGACGTTCGGGCTTGCCGTGAGCGCGGAGTTGGCGAAGACCGGGGCCGCGCCGCCTGAAAGCACAAGGTCCAGGCCGAGCGCGTCGAGTTGCGGCGCGAGCGCCACCAGTCGATCGATCTGCTTGTGCTTGGCGCGGCTGCCCAGGGCAAAGACGAATGGCCGCTTAAAGGCAGCGGGCGCGCTGAAGCGCGAAGCGGCCGCGTTCCAGCCTAGCGCGTGCTCGTGCCCGTTGCCGATGACGAGCGCGGGCGCCTCCGTCACGCCGAAGCTCTCCAGCATGGCTTGCGAGAACTGCGAGACCGTCACCACGGCGGCGGCGCGCCGCGCCAGCAGGGGGTAGAGCCCGCGATAGGCGAGGCGGAACCGGGCGCTATAGCTTTCGGGTTCGAGGAAGACGTTGGCGTCATGCAGGCAGACGATCTGCCGAGGGTGCGCGAGCGGCGCGAGATTGGCAAAATTGACGAGCCCGCCGCGCGCCATCATGGGCAGCACGACCTGCTCCCACACGTAGCCGCGCCCGACGGGACCGCGCCGCACCTCGATCGCGGCATAGGGGGGCACGACCTCGCAGTCCGCCGGTACGACGATGTCCCACCGCATGCGTCGCGCGAGCGTGTCGTCGCCGGCCAACCGCGCGTCGATCGCCCTCGTCATCTCGCGGGCATAGCGCTGCACGCCGGTCGTCCGCTGCGCGAGGAAGCGGCCGTTGATCGACCATCGCGCGGGCCTGTCTGCCGCCAACGTCGCATCCATCATTCCGCCGCCTCGGCGCAGATCTCCGCCACATTGCGTTCGGGCGCGACGGTGTCGAGAAAGGTTCTTATCCTGTGGCGGAAGGCTTCGCGGCTGAAGCTGGCCGCGTGCTCGCGCAGCGCCTGCGGGTCGAAGCGCGTTTCCATGGTCTCGAAGCGCGCGATCGCCGCCGCGAGGCCGTCCGCCGTCTGCGGCGCGAAGAACAAGCCGGTTCGCTCGGGAACGACCGTGTCGAGGGCGCCTCCCGAACCGAAGGCGATCACCGGCCGCCCCGAGGCCATGGCTTCCAGCGGGACGATGCCAAAATCCTCTTCGCCGGGAAACAGCACGGCGCGGCAATTGGCGTAAAGCCATTTCAGCTCGTCGGCGGAGATCCAGGAGCGGAACTCGACGGTGGGGCCGGCCATGGCGCGCAGCCGCGCCTCGTCCGGGCCCGAGCCGGCGACGACGAGGCGCAGGCCGAGCTTCGTGCAGGCCTCCACCGCGAGGTCCATGCGCTTGTAGGGTACCAATTGCCCGATGCAGAAGAAGAAGTCGCGCGCGGGCTGCGGCGTCGGCGCGAAGGCCTCGAGGTCGACTGGCGGGAAGATCACGGTGCTGTCGCGCCGGTAGAACTTCTGGATGCGTCGCCCGATGAAGGAGGAGTTCGCGACGAAATGATCGACGCGCGCCGCCGCGGCCACGTCCCACATCCGCAGCGCCGGCATGGTGAGCGACATGACGAGGCGGGTGAAGACCCCCGAGCGGCCGCGGTAGGATGCGTACTGGTCCCACAGGTAGCGCATCGGCGAGTGGCAATAGCAGACGTGGACCGCGTCGGGGTGGGTCGTCACCCCCTTCGCCGGCCCCGACTCGAACGAGACGACGAGGTCGTATCCGGTCAGGTCGAGCTCCTCCAGGGCGAAGGGCATGAGCGGCAGCAAACGCTGGTAGAGTGTGGCGGCGAACGGAAGCCTGCCGATGAACGTCGTCGTGATGCGGTGCCTGTTGATGAGCGCGCTGGTCTTCTCCGGCAGATAGACGTGCGTGAAGATGTCGGCGTGGGGGTACAGGAGGCAGAAGTCCTCGAGCACCTTCTCCCCGCCGCGCATGCCGACGAGCCAATAGTGTACGAACGCGACGCGCATGCCCCTGTCCTTGCCTCTGCCCACGAATGAGACGCGCCGTCCCATCCCGACGTCGTCGCGGCCCAGTCCGGCCCAGTGCTTTCAGGTCCGGCCCGGTGCTTTGATGAGGAGGCAGCATCGGCAACGATCGTTCCGTTCGGCTGAATCGGCCCGCGAAGACGCGGCTTAATCGCCCGCAGGGTTAACGGCGCCTCAATCGAACCCGGATCATGGCATCCTCACGCGAGGCTTCACCCATTCTTCAGCCTTGGGCGCGAAACTGCCGACACCGCGCGGGATCGTCGGCGAAACCGTTGCCGGACCTGCGTCCTGGATGGGTCTACATGAAGCCGAACGATGGGCAGCCGCGCCTGGCCGACACTTGGGTGGTGGCGCGCAGCGCGATCTGGAACATCGCCGGGCGCGCCGGACCGATGGTCATCGCACTGGTCGCCACGCCATACCTCTTCCAGGACCTCGGGCCGGCGCGGTGGGGCCTGTTCACACTGGCGCTCAGCCTGATCGGGATTTTCGGCATCTTCGACTTCGGCATCGGCCGCGCGCTGACCAAGCTGCTGGCGGAAAACCTGGCGGCGGGCGAGACCGAACGGGCCGCCGGCCTCACCCGCACGGGCCTCGTGGTGCTGACCCTGCTCGGTGTCGGCGGCGCGCTCCTGCTCGCCGCCGGCGCGCGTGCGGCGGCGGAGCATGGTCTTCACAGTCCGGAAGCCCAGCGCGACGAAGTCGTCGCCGCGATCTACGTGCTGTGCCTCGCCGTGCCTTTCGTGATCCTCAACGCCGCGCTCTGGGGTGTCATCGCCGCGTTCCAGAAGTTCCGCGAGGCCAACCTCGTCAACATGCCGATCCTGGCCTTCTACTATCTCGGCCCGCTCATCGTCTTGCGCTTCGTCGATAGCCTGGTCGCCGTCATGCTGGTGCTCGTCCTATGCCGCGTGGTGCTCACCGCCTGCTATTGGCGGATCTGCATCCGCGCGTTGCCGTCGCTCGCGCAGGCGCGCTTTACCTGGCGTCACGTTCCCGAACTCTCCAGGCTCGCCGGCTGGATGACCGTATCGAACGTGGTCTGGCCGCTTTTGACCTACGTCGACCGCTTCGTCGTCGCGTCCGTGGTATCGGCGGCGGCGGCGGGGTATTACACGACGTCGAGCGACCTGCTGTCGCGTTTCTCGCTCGTGTCCGTTGCCGTGATGGGCACCGCCTTTCCCGCCATGGCCGCCTCGTTCCGCGACAACCAGGAGCATACGGCCCAGCTTGTCCGGCGCAGCATCGTCGCCATCGCAGCCGTGCTCTTCGCGCCGACGCTGCTGGTTGTCGCCTTCAGCCATGAGCTTCTATCGGCCTGGGTCGGACCGTCCTTCGCCGATCCCGCGGCGTCCGTGCTGCGCTGGCTCGGCGTCGCCGTCCTCTTCAGCGCCGCCGATGCGGTGGTTTCGGGTTTCATCGACGCGGTCGGACGTCCAGACGTCAACGCCAAGTTCTCGCTCGCCGAATTGGTGCTCTATGTGCCGATCCTGGTCACTCTGCTGTCCCTGTTCGGGATCGAGGGGGCGGCGATCGCCTGGACCTCGCGCGTGGGGCTCGACCTCGTGATCCGCTGCGCGATCGCCGGGCGGCTTTACCCGGTGCTGCGGCCGGCACTCGTCCGGACGTTGGCATTCACGGGCGCCGCCACCCTCGCCCTGTGCCTGCCGCTCGCCCTCGCCGCTCCCGTCGCGCGCCTCGGCGCCCTCGCGCCGGCGTGCCTCGTTTTCCTTGCCGCGCTCTGGGTCTGGGGCGTCACCGCCGAGGAGCGCTCCCTGGTGGCGATGCGGGTCCGGCCGCGCATCGCCGCGTCCATCAATCGTTAAGCATAAAACCAAGTATCGCGGACCGATCCGGCCCGCGGCACGCCTCCTGCGGCAGCGATCGGCATCGTATCCAGGGTCACCTATGCCTGCCGTCCGCCCCCGCCTTCTGCGCGCTTTCCTCGTCGGACTCGTTGGCCTCGGCCTCTCCGCCTGCGATCAGGGCCGTGCCGGACAAGCGCCGGCGCAGCTCGATCTCGGCCGCTACAGGCGCACCTTCTCCGAGACGTTCGAGCGGCTCGACGTCTCCGCATGGGGACCCGGTAGCCGGTGGGTCGCGCACACGCCGTGGCACGGCGATTTCGGCGATGCGACTTTCAGCGATCCGCTGCCCGGCTTTCCCTTCGCCACCTCGGGCACGATGCTTCGCATCGAGGCCCGCAGGGGCCTGGACGGCAAGTGGCAGTCGGGGCTGATCGCCTCGCGCGACCACGATGGGCCAGAGGGCTTTGGATTCGCGCAGCGCTTCGGCTATTTCGAGATCGAGGCCAAGTTGCCGCCCGGCCCCGGCGTCTGGCCCGCCTTCTGGCTCGTCGGCATCAACCCGGTGCCCCGTGCCGAGATCGACGTTTTTGAATATTACGGCGTCGAGCCGGATCGTTTCCACGCCAACGTCCACGTATGGGACGAGGGCGACCGCCGCTACGGAGAGGGCCACGTTGTTGCGATGCCGCCCGGCACCGCCACCGGAGCCTTCAACAGGTACGGCGTGCTCATCGAGCAGGACTGGGTCACTTTCTATCTCAACCGCAGCGAGGTGTGGCGCACGCCGACCCGGCCCGAGTTCAGGCAGCCGATGTACATGCTGGCGAACCTCGCGCTCGGTGGAGGATGGCCGATCGACAAGGCGGCGAGCCCCTCCTTCTTCTATATTCGCTCCATTAACGCCTACGAGCGGCGCCCGTGAGCGTCGCGTCGCGGCGCGGCTTCCATGCGCTGGACGCCTTGCGCGGGGTCGCGGCACTGTCGATCGTCCTTTTCCACGGCGCGTTCCTCTACGGTTTGACGCCGCCCCCCGAAGGCCAGGTGGCCGTCGACCTTTTCTTCGTCATGAGCGGCTTCATCATCGCCTACCGCTACGACGACCAACTCGCGGCGGGACTGACGCTCGCGAGCTTCCTCCGCCGTCGGCTCGTGCGGCTCTATCCCCTGTTCGTCCTCGGTATGGCACTTGGCGCGGTGCCCGTGCTGGCCGCCCTCGTCCTGCCCGGTTCGGCGCCGTCGCACGGCTCGCTCTTCCCCTCCCTGCCGCTCGCCTTGGCCATGCTGCCGGCTTCCTCGGGAGGGCAGGTGGATTACCTGTACCCGCTCAACGCGCCGGCCTGGACGCTCGCGCTCGAGCTCCTCGTCAACGCGGCTTACGCGGCGACTTTTCCGTTTTGGACGCGCCGACGCATCATCGGCTGCGTGGTCGTCGCGTTCTTAGGCCTGTGTCTGGTGGATCTGCGTTACGGGACGCTCGACGTCGGCTTTTTCTGGTCCCATGGCATTGGCGGCTTGGCGCGCATCCTCTTCGGCTTTGCGGCGGGCGTGCTCATCTTCCGCGCCTACCGTGTCCGCGCTTTTCGCTCGCGGCTCCCCTGGTGGGGCTGCCTCCTCCTGGCCGCGCTCGTCTTCGCCGTGCCGCCGCCGGTAGCCCGCCCGCTTTGGGAGCTCGGCCTCGTCGCGCTCGCCGCCCCAACGATCGTTGCGGCGGCCGCCGCCGCGCAGACGCCGACCTGGGCGCATCGAGCCTGCTCCCTCGCCGGCCTCTCGTCCTACGTCGTCTACTCCATCCACTTTCCGCTGATCGGCCTCTTCATGCGGGCGGAGACGGTGCTGCATATCGACGGGGGCGTCGCGTCCTTCGGCAAGGCAGCGGCGTTCGGGGTGCTGCTGTTTGGCGGCGCCGCGGCGGCGCACGTCTTCTACGACCGGCCCGTGCGGCGCTGGCTCAACCGCGCCGCTCCGTCGCCGGAGTCCGGCCGCCTCGGTCCCGCGACAAAATCTTAAGGATCTTTGGTCATGCTTTCTTATCGGTGACGCGGCTTCGCACGAGAGGCGCAGCCCGTCGGCGCAGGGTGCAAGAGACGCGTAACCTATGGCGATGCGGGACAGTCAGGAGCAGCCGCAAGACCTCGATCGCCTCGACGTCGGCGAGGTCGCGCGCTTCCTGAAGCGCCGTTGGCGGCTCATCCTGGGCACGGCGGCGGCCGCCTTCTTGCTCGCGCTGGCTGTTTGCCTCGCGACGACTTCTGTCTACACCGCCACCTCCCAAGTCCTGCTCGACCCGCCGAAACAGCGGGTGTTCGGTCAGGAGCAGGCGACGTCGGACGCGGCGCTCGATTCCGCCGTCGTCGATTCGCAGATCCCGATCATCCTGTCGACGCGCACGCTCTCCTCTGTCGCGGCGCGCGAGCAGCTGGCCGACGATCCCGAGTTCGCGGCCGGCGGCAAGCCGGGCCTGCTGCGGCGCCTGTTCGATTTGCTGGTGCCGCCGCGCGCCGCCAGCGTCGAGCCGCCCTCGCTCGACGGCATCGACCCGAAGCTCGCCCCTGTGATCGCCCGGCTTTTCGACCACGTCGACGTGGCGCGTATCGCCAAGAGCAACGTTCTGTCGATCACATTCGCTTCGCGCGAGCCGCGCAAGGCTGCGCGCCTGGCCAACGCGATGGCTCAGGCCTATGTCGCCGACCAGGTCCAGGTCCACGCCCGGTCGATCCAGCAAGCGGCCACCTTCTTCGAGGATCGGCTCGTCAGCCTGCGCGAGCAGGTCCGCCGCTCGGAACAGGCCGTCGCCGACTACCGCAAGGCCAACGGCCTCGCCACCACGACGGACGAGAAGGTCACGGTCAGCGAGCAGCAGCTCACCAACCTCAACGAGCGGCTCGCGGCGGCAAGTTCGGACACGGCGGAGAAGCTCGCCAAATACCAGCAGGCGGTGCAGTTCCGACATGGCGGCGGCGAACTCGACACGCTGCCCGAGGTCGTGCGTTCGCCCGTCATCAGCCAACTCCGCGCGCAGCAGGCGGACGTGGCGCGGCGCGAGGCCGACCTCGCCGTGACTTACGGCTCCGCCTATCCCGCCCTCGCGCAGATCCGGGCGCAGCGGCAGGGCCTGAACGCCGCCGTCGCCGCCGAGATGAAGCGCCTGCTCGCCACCTTGAAGAACGATTACGAGGTCGCCAAGGACCGCGGGGACTCGCTGCGTCGGACCATGACGGCGCTCGGCGCCTCGCGCGGCGGCGACAACGACGTCGGCGTGAAGCTGCGCGAGCTCGAGCGCACGAATCTCGCCAACAAGGCGCTGTTCGAGAACTTTCTCAACAAGGCCAAGCTGACGCAGGAGCAATCGAGCTTCGAGGCGCCCGACGCGCGGCTGATCTCGCCCGCGCTGGAGCCTTCGGCGGCGGCGTCGCCCAAGACCAAGCTGATCCTGCCTGTCGCGGCGGTCGCGGGCCTGATCCTCGGCCTTGGCCTTGCCGCCGGCCTTGACCTTCTCGGCGGCAAGCCCGCCCTCGCGCGGGGCGCGCCGGCCGTGCCGATCTCCGCCTACGTGCCGGCCATCGGCGACACCGGTTCGCTCGCCGCGCTCGATCCGGCGCGCTACATGGCGCGCCACCCCGCCTCCGCGTTCTCGCAAGGCATCCGTGACCTCGCCGCGAACCTGGAGGCCAAGGGGTCGGGCCAGGTGCTGCTACTCGCGCCCCTGACGTCGGGCGAGGGGTGTTCGGCGCTTGCGCGCTGCGCGGCGGCAGCGCTCGGGGCGTCCGGCAAGCGAGTGCTGCTGATCGACGCCGACGGGGTCGGCGGCACCCTGTCGGCCGCGCTCGGCCTGCGCGCGCGGCCGGGGCTGGCCGAAGTGCTCGCGGGCACCGCGACCGTGGCGGCCGCCGTGGTGCCGCAGCAGAGTTTCGCCCTGCTGCCCGTGGGGGCCGGCATTCTCGACCTCGCGTCGGCCGCGGCGGTGCGCCGCCTGCGGGCTTTGCTGGCGGAGGCGCGCCCGCGTTTCGACCTTGTCCTCGTCGACGCGCCGCCGCGCGACGCCCGCACCGCATCGTTGCCACCCGGCGTCATCGACGGGCATTTCCTGGTTGCCTCCACCGACCACATGCTGCAGCCCCGCTTCGTCGCGCTGGTCGATGCCGTGACGGGGGAGCCGGACTTTAATGGTTTGATACTCAACCGTACCGTGGCGCCGCACCGCTCCCAGGACCTCGCGATCGCCAGCTAGATCCGTTTACCCTGATCGAAGCTTTCGCGTTTGGAGACCTTTGGGAAACCCGTTCGCGTCATACTCGGGCACGGAGGCGCGCCGGCCTGGCGCCGAGCGGGAACGAGACAATGAGCGGGTGGTCCGCGGCTTGCGAAAAGCCGACGATGGAACGAGGCGAGAGCGGCCGGGTGTCGGGCGCCTCCTGCGTGTTCAAGGGGTGCCGCGGCACCTTTCACGCGGCCTCGGGGTCCGTCGGCGTCGTGCTCTGCTCGTCGTGGGGGTTCGAAGACCTCGCCATGCGCAAGAGCTGGCGGCTGCTCGCCGAGGCGGTGGCGGCGGCGGGCTTTCCCTGCCTGCGCTTCGACTATCCCGGTACGGGCAACTCGCTCGGCGCGATGGGCGAGGCGGCCGACGCCGGGCAATGGACGCGCTCGATCTGCGACGCGGCCGACTTCCTGCGCGCTTACAGCGGGGTCAAGCGCTGCGTCTTCGTCGGCCAGTCGCTGGGCGCGCTGCTCGCGGCGGAAGCGGCGGCGATGCGCACGGACGTCGCCGCGCTCCTGCTTGTCGCGCCCGTCGTCAAGGGCCGCGCTTACCTCCGCGAACTCTCGGTGACGGCGCGGATGGCGACGGAGAAGATCGGCATCGCGCCAGGCCCCGCGGCGGGCGAGGGCCTCGACGTGCTCGGTTTCTCGCTCTCTCGCGCGATGGTCGACAGCCTCGGCCGTCTCGACCTGACGAAGGGGGAGCCGGGCGCGCTCGACCACGTGGCGGTCTACGATCGCGCGGACCGCAAGCAGGGCGCGGAAGTCTCCGAACATTACCGTCGCCACGGCGTCGCCGCGCGGCTGGAGACCATCGCGCCCTACCATTTGATGGTGTCCGACGCGACCGAGATCCAGCCGTTGCCCGTGACGGGCGGGCAGGTGGTGGCCACGCTGCTGGAGCTCTGCCCCACGGTACCCGACGCAACGCCGCCGCGCGTGCCGCTGCTGCCGGTGACGCTGCGCGGCGGGGCTTTCCGCGAGGAGCCTGTCACCTTCGGCGGCGGGGAGGGGATGCGCGGCACTCTGTGCCGGCCGGAGCAGGGCGAGGCCAGTCGCCTCGCCGTGATCTTCCTGAACCGCGGGCTCAACGCGCAGATCGGCTGGCGCCGGATGTCCGTCGATCACGCGAGGGGATTGGCCGCGCGCGGCGTCGCGAGCCTGCGCATCGACTTCGCCGGCCTCGGCGACAGCCCCGACGCAGCCGACCGCCCGGTGCCGCTGATCTACTCGGACCTGCTGCTCCGCGACGTGCGCGCGGCCGTCGACGCAATGGCCGCGCGGGGCTTCGCCCGCGTCGCGCTCGTCGGCGTGTGCAGCGGCGCCTACACGGCGCTCTCCGCCGCGGCGGCCGACACGCGCGTGACGGAGGTCGTCGCGGTCAACACCCAGCGCCTCGTCTGGAACCCGGCCGAGAGCGTCGACGACGTGGTGCGCTACGGCCTGCGCACGATGCACGACTATGTCGGCGATCTCCGCTCCCGCGGCATGCTCCGCAAGCTGATCCGCAGCCGCAAGCGGGTGGGGCCGGCGCTGTGGTTCCTCCTCAAGCGCAAGGGTGCCGACTGGGTGAAGCGCAGGGTGCCGACCGGCCTCCAAGCGACGCTGCTGCGCGACGGCATGGCGGCCCGCGTCACCGGGCTCTTCGCCGCCTTGTCCGCCCGCGGTGCGCGCGTCGCGCTCGTCTACAGCCACGGCGACCCCGGGCTGTACGAACTGGAAGCCTATTTCGGACCGGGTGGCCGCTCCCTGCAATGGAAGGGGACGTCGGTGACGATCATCCCCGGCGCCGACCATAACCTGACGACGACGCATGCGGCGGATTGGTTGTTGGACTACCTGCTGGCGTTCGCCGCCGACGCCTCGTCAGGCGAGGCTGCCGCGCAGGCAGCGCCGGCGCTGCCACCCCGCGTCGTCGCCGAACCTTGATCGGGCGCGGCGACCGCGGTCCCCGTCGGAGCCGCCCGACCATCGGCCCTCCCCCTCAATCGATCGAAGACGCTCTCCCACATATCCACACCGCCGCAAACGGCATAGGGTGGCGACGTCGGGTTTCGAGTCTTGGCGTGGGCCGGACGATCCGGCCGGGACGACTTCCATGGCCAAAGGACAGGTGCGCGGCAACAAGGAGGCGAAAAAGCCCAAGCAGGACAAGCCCAAGACCATAGCGGCCGCCCCTTCTTTGAAGACCGGCCTGACCCCGAAGAGCCAGAAATCAGGCTAGGCTGGGCACCCTGCGGCCGCCGCGGCGCGAGCCCGGCGGCGTGGGCGTCGCGCCTCGATTGCCATCCTGTCGAGGTCGCGTTATCGCTCGCCGCCACCGCTTACGCCGACTCGTATCGGCGAGTGAGCAGCAGGAGCGATGATGATCACCGTAACGTTTCTCGATGGCGCGACGCGTCAGTTCGAGGCTGGCGTCTCCGGCGCCGATATCGCCCGCGCCCTCTCCCCCTCGCTGCTGAAGCGGTCCGTCGCCATGGTGCGCGACGGGGCGCTGAGCGACCTCTCCGACCCGCTCGAGGGCGACGCCACCATCGAGTTCCTCACGCGCGAGGACCCCCGCGCGCTCGAACTCATCCGCCACGATGCGGCGCATGTGCTGGCGGAAGCGGTGCAGGCGCTCTACCCCGGCACGCAGGTTACCATCGGGCCGGTGATCGAAAACGGCTTCTACTACGACTTCTTCCGCGCCGAGCCGTTCACCCCCGAGGACTTCGCCGCCATCGAGAAGGCGATGCGCGCGATCATCGCGCGCGACGCGCCCTTCACCCGGGAGCAGTGGACGCGCGAGCAGGCCAAGGCCTGGTTCGCCGAGCGGGGCGAGGACTTCAAGATCGAGCTCGTCGACATGATCCCGGCCGACCAGGCGCTGAAGGTCTACAAGCAGGGGACGTGGCTCGACCTCTGCCGCGGGCCGCACATGACCTCGACCGGTAAAGTGGGGCAGGCCTTCAAGCTGATGAAGGTGGCGGGCGCCTATTGGCGCGGCGACGCCACGCGGCCGATGCTCCAGCGCATCTACGCCACCGCCTTCGCCACCCAGGCCGCCCTCGACGCCTACCTGCACCAGCTGGAGGAGGCCGAGCGCCGCGACCACCGCCGCCTGGGGCGCGAGATGGACCTGTTCCACTTCCAGGAGGAGGGGCCGGGCACGGTGTTCTGGCATCCCAAGGGGTGGACGCTGTTCCAGACGCTCATCGCCTACATGCGCCGTCGCCAGGAGGCCGCCGGCTACGTCGAGGTGAACACGCCGCAGATCCTCGACCGCGCGCTGTGGGAGACATCGGGCCACTGGCAGACCTACCGCGAGAACATGTTCGTCACCACGACGGAGGACGACCGGGTCTTCGCGCTGAAGCCGATGAACTGTCCCGGCCACGTGCAGATCTTCAAGAACGGTTTGAAGTCCTACCGGGACCTGCCGCAGAAGATCGCCGAGTTCGGCATCGTCCACCGCTACGAGCCCTCGGGCGCGATCCACGGCATCATGCGCGTGCGCGCCTTCACGCAGGACGACGCGCACATCTTCTGCACGGAGGACCAGATCCAGGCGGAGGCGCTGGAGATCAACGCGATGATCCTGTCGATCTACCGGGATTTCGGCTTCGAAGACGTCGTGGTGAAGCTCTCGACGCGGCCGGACAAGCGGGTGGGCTCGGACGAGGCGTGGGACAAGGCCGAGGCGGCGCTCGGCCTGGTGCTGAGCGAGATCGCCGCCTCCGGACTGAAGACCGGCGTCAACCCGGGCGAGGGCGCCTTCTACGGCCCCAAGCTCGAATACACCTTGCGCGACGCGATCGGCCGCGAGTGGCAGTGCGGCACGACGCAGGTGGACTTCAACCTGCCCGGCCGCTTCGGGGCCTTTTACATCGACGAGCACTCGGACAAGGTGACGCCGGTGATGATCCACCGCGCGATGTTCGGCAGCCTGGAGCGGTTCACCGGCATCCTCATCGAGAACTTCGCGGGCCACCTGCCGCTGTGGCTCGCCCCGCTGCAGGTCGTGGTGGCGACGATCACGCAGGAGGCGGACGCCTACGCGCTGGAGGTGATGGCGGCGGCGCGCAAGCGCGGCCTGCGCGTCGAGGGCGACCTGCGCAACGAAAAGATCAACTACAAGGTGCGCGAGCACTCGCTGGCCAAGGTGCCGGTGCTGCTGGTGGTGGGCCGCCGCGAGGCGGAGGAGCGGCGCGTGTCGGTGCGCCGGCTGGGGTCTCAGGCGAGCACCGGGATGGGGCTGGAGGAGGCGCTGGCGGGGTTGGCGGCGGAGGCGACGGCGCCGGATGTGGGGCGGGGGGTATTTGATTCTTGAGGAGTGCTGCCCATCCTCTAGATCAACGGCGGCTCCCGGAGCAGCAATCTGCTGCTGGTTGAGGTGTGACCCGCAGCGGCGCGACCTGTACGACGACTTGGCGCGATGAGGGTCGTCCTTGCGAGCCGGAGGCGAAGCAATCCAGGGGGCGTCCTGGGCACGCCGAGGGGTTCTCACGGCCCCTGGGTTGCTTCGCTGCGCTCGCAATGACGGACGAAATTACGGTGGTGGAGTTGTTTGTCAGCGCTCGTCCTTGCGAGCCGGAGGCGAAGCAATCCAGGGCATTCTGCGCCACGCCGAGGGTGATACTCGCGGCCCCTGGGTTGCTCCGCTGCGCTCGCAAGGACGGGAGGATGGATGCGGGAGCCGGCGGTTTACATCGTGGCGAGCGGGCGCAACGGGACGCTTTACACCGGCGTCACCGCCGACCTGTCGCGGCGGGTCCACGAGCACCGCGACGGGCTCGTGCCCGGTTTTACCGCGCGCTACGGCTGCAAGCGGCTCGTCTGGGTCGAGCGCTATGAGCTTATAACGGACGCGATCGCGCGGGAGAAGCAGATCAAGGGCGGTTCGCGAGCGAAGAAGCTGGCGCTGATCGAGGCGGTGAACCCGCAATGGCGCGACCTGTACGACGAGTTAGCCCGATGAGGGTCGTCTTTGCGAGCCGGAGGCGAAGCAATCCAGGAGCGTCCTGGGCTACCCCGAGGGGGGTACTCGGGGCCCCTGGGTTGCTTCGCTACGCTCGCAATGACGGGCGGCTTTACGGCGGTGGCGTTGTTTGTCAGCGGTCGTCTTTGCGAGCTGGAGGCGAAGCAATCCAGGAGCGTCCTGGGCTACCCCGAGGGGGTACTCGGGGCCCCTGGGTTGCTTTGCTACGCTCGCAATGACGGGCGGCTTTACGGCGGTGGCGTTGTTTGTCAGCGGTCGTCCTTGCGAGCCGGAGGCGAAGCGATCCAGGAGCGTCCTGGGCTACGCCGACGGGGGTACTCGCGGCCCCTGGGTTGCTTCGCTGCGCTCGCGATGACGAACCGCCGGGATATGATAAACAAGGCCCCGGTGCGTCGGCGCGGCCGCGCCGCTGTCACCTCTTTTTCGTGGTCCCGCTCCATGCCCCGCCGCAGCGCCCGCCTGATCTATGCCTATTGGGACGACCGTGAGGAGAGCCTCGGCGAGCAGTCGCGCCGCCGATCGCGTCGAAGCGAGCACATGCGCGACTTGCCAGAGCTGTGGTGCGACGCGATCACCTGGGAGCGCCGCACGGTCTATTCCTATGGCAAGCGCGTCCGCGCCAAGGGCATGACGCGCGTTGGGATGAACGCCAACAATCGTTTCACGCGCACCACCAGCACCTACCGGTCCGGCGGCGGGGGAGTACGCCCTCATAAAGCAGGCTATGGCGGTGATCATCGCCTGTTTCGAGCCCTACGTCTGCGGCGTCCGCACGGCGGCGCTCGACGCGCTGATCCCTGATCCCGGCCCGTTCCGCGCCGCCTGGATGCTCTACGTGCCCCCTGCGCTCGCGGGTCGGTCGCGGTGCTGGATGTGCCCGTGGCCGAGGCGGCGCCCGATGGCGGGCTGTTTCTTGCCGCGACGCGGCGGCCGTTCAAGGGAGAGGACCCCCTGACCAGCTGGAGGCGGCGCGCCGCATCGCGGCGGCGGTGGCTCCCCTCAATGTGGCGCGGCCGGAGGGCGACGCGACGTCTCCGCCCTGGACGGGCTATTTCTCCACTGATCATCACGAGCCGCGTGACCGCCTCTGGCTCGGCACCGTGCTGACGAAGATCAATCCGGACCAGACGCTCTACCCCGACGCGAGCAACCCCCGCGTCACCAGCCGCGCGGGGCCGCCGGACGACGCTTGGGTGCGAGACGAGGCGGCGCGGACCGGTAAGCCGGACCTCGGGCCACCCTGGTTTCTGCGGTGAGCGCGAATGGCCGCTCACCCGTCCTTCAACAGGTCGCGGCCCGGGTAGTCCGCCGGCGGCGCCACGTCTGGCCGCGTCTTGCGCGCCGGGGCGGTGGCGGCCCGGCGAAGCCGGCGCACCTCGGCTTGGGCGGCCAGCGGCACGGTCCAGGCGGGCGGGCGGCGGGGCATCAGCACATCGAGTTCGATGCCGAGCACGGCCAACGTGCGCAGCACCAGACCAAGCTCGACGGTGGGCTTGCCGTGCTCCAGCGCCACCAGCCATTCGCGGCCGACGCCGGCCGCGCGCGCGACCTCGCTCTGGCGCAGCTTGAGCTGACGTCGGCGGCCGCGCACCGCCAGTGCGACGTCGAACGGGTGGACGATCCGCAGGTGGGCGGGCGGGTTGGCGGCGTCTGGCATGGTGGCGTCTGGCATGGTGGCATCTGGCATAGTGGCGTTTGGCATGGCAGGTCCTCCGGGCGCGTGAGGGCGGGCGGCCTCTCTACGCGGTGCGGCGCGGACGGACGCCGACATGGTCGGGGCGCGGGCCGCCTTACGCGGCGCCGGCACGCCGCCGCTCGCCGACGCCGCGAAGACGGTGTCCGGTAAAAATACCTGAAGCATGGGGTCACGTCAACGCTTCGGGCGGGCGGCCTTGCGCGCGCCACGGTGTTTGCCGCCCGTGTGTTCGCCGCGCCGCACAAGCGGGACCTTATCCGTGCTATGCGCGTTCTAAGAAGAAGTTGCCCCGGAGCTCGCCAAGCTTATGCGTCCCATCGTCCGCCTCACCCTCGCCGCCGCCGCCGCGGTGCTGCTCGCCCCCACCCTCGCGCAGGCGAAGGTCCGCATCACCGTCGACCTCGACGCGCAGACGATCCACGTGGAGGCGAAGGACCGCGTCTACGACTGGAAGGTTTCTTCCGGCAAAACCGGTTACGAGACGCCGGCCGGCAAGTTCGGCGTGCTGTGGATGGACAAGGACCACCACTCCGACGAGTACGAGCAGGCGCCGATGCCCAACGCGATCTTCTTCGCGCCGGGCTTCGCGATCCACGGTTTCGGCAAGTCCGCCTGGGGCCACAAGGCGTCGCACGGCTGCGTCCGCCTGCCCGTCGCCCAGTCCGCGATCCTCTTCGATCTGGTGAAAGCGGACGGCGCGGACGTGACCATCACCGGCTTTTCGCCCGTGACGGCCCCCACCGTGGCTTCCGTCAACGCGGCGCGCGCAAGGCGGGAGGCGACCGCCAACGCCGGCGACACGGCCAGCCCGCGAGCCTACGACGCCGGTGATTATGCTGCCGTCCCGCCGAGGCCGGTGGAAAACGCGCGCTCGCTGTTCGGCTCGTTCTACTAAGCCCCCCGACATTCTACCTCTTTTCCCGCTGCAACTGCTGCTTCTTGCCGTCCATCCCGCTCTCCGAATCGTCCTCGACGCCGATGAATTCCGTTCGAGCCTCCTGGAGCGCGCGCAGGACTTCGTCGAGTTTGACCTGCAAGGCCTTCGTGTCGCGATTCTGCGTACTTTGTATGAGGAACACCATCAGGAACGTGATGATGGTCGTCCCGGTGTTGATGATGAGCTGTCAGGTGTCCGAGAAATGCAGGAGCGGTCCGGTCGCCGCCACACGACGATGATGGCGCAGCAAGTGAAGTAGGTGACAGGACGGCCGGCGGCATAGGATATGCGGTCGGCAAGGTTCTCGAAGCTCTCTTCAATCTTCATCGCCGGCATGCCCTGTCATGATGGGAGCGTAGTCCTTCGGTGGTCGGCCCGCGCTCGTTGTCCAACCCCGGTAGCGCGGGCCTGAGTCCTTAGGCGTGCGCGATCGCCGTGGCGATTTGGTCCTTGTGCTGCCCGGTCATGTCCTTGGCGATCTCCTTCAGGATCTTGGCCTGGAAGCTCTTGTGGTAATGCTTGCGCAACTCGCCGAGCATGCGCGGCGAGGCGATCACCACCGCATGGGCGAAGGCGTTGCTCATCGCCTGTTCGTTGAGCATTTTGGCCGTTGCGGCTGCGAACACGTCCTCGCCATCCTGTTTCTCGTCCGGGTTGGCGGCGCTGCTGCGGTGCCGCGCTCCGGCGGCATGGTTGCTGCCTTCGACGTGCGGATGCCCGGCGGGCGTCAGGCGCGGGTGTTCCTCGTTCCCCTCCGAGCGGAACAGGTGCAACTTCTCGCCGTCGGCGACGGCGACCATCGTGTCATGGGGTAGGCGCATGGGATTTCTCTCGTTTCGATGTTCGGCAATGGATGAGGACACGCTTGGTTCGCCTCCGCGCGTTAGCGCCGCCTCCACCATCTATAGAAGCTGAGGCCGAGGCTCGGGACGGTCGCCGTCACGGATGCGACCTGGCGGCGACACGGCAGGATCCGTGAGGGCTGGGCCGCTCCTCTGCCGACGCGTCATTTGACTTGGACCGCCGGCCCGCAGCAAGCACGCGTGGCCCAGCAGCGCGCGGCCTTCCACCAAGAGGAGAAACGATGTCATACGCCGTCAAAGCCGCGACCGCCCGCGAGACCGCGCGTCGGATCGCCGAGGGCGATCTCACCGCCGAGGCGGCGGTTCGCGCTTGTCTAGCCGCAATCGCCGCGAGCGAGCCGGCGGTCGGCGCCTGGCAGGTCGTGGCAGCCGAGCAAGCGGTCGAGGCCGCCCGCGGCTTCGACCGGGCCCGCGCTCCGGTGGGCGCGCTCGGCGGCGTGCCTATTGCAGTGAAAGACAACATCGACACCGCCGAACTGCCCACCGGCTATGGCTCACCTATCTACGCAGGCCACCGACCCGCGACCGACGCCGCCTGCGTCGTCGCCGCGAAACGTGCTGGCGCGATCCCGCTCGGCAAGACGGTCACGACCGAGTTCGCTTATTACCATCCCGGCAAAACGGCGAACCCGCATAACACGACGCACACGCCCGGCGGCTCGTCGCAGGGCTCCGCGGCAGCGGTGGCGGCCGGCATGGTGCCGCTTGCCTTCGGTACGCAGACGGCCGGCTCGGTGGTGCGGCCGGCCGCCTATTGCGGGATCGTCGGTTACAAGCCGAGCTGGGGATTGATCCCCCGCCAGGGCGTCAAGGTGCTGTCCGATTGGCTCGACACGGTGGGCGTCTTCGCGCAGGACGTGGAGGATGCGGCGTTCTTCGTCGCGGCGCTGACCGGGCGCCCGGAGCTGCGGCCGGCGGGGCAGGCGCGCGCGCTACGCGTGGCGGTGCTGCGGCCGCCCTACCCCGAGCCGGCGGATGCCGACGCGCTCGCCGCGCTGGAGCGGGGGGCATCGGCCCTGCGTGGCGACGGCCACGTCGTCGTCGACTTGCCGGCGTCTCCCACGCTGCAGGCGCTGGCGACGCTTCCGCGCCTCGTCATGGGCTACGACATGGCCCGTTCGCTCGCCTTCGAGCGCGATCGTCACGCGAACCAGATCTCGAACGTGCTCCGGACCTATCTCGACGAAGGCCGGACGGTGATGCCCGAGGCCTACGATGCGGCGATGGCGGCCGTTCGGCGGGCGCAGGCCGACATGGACGCCCTGTTCGGCGCGGCCGACGTGATCCTCGCGCCGGCCGCGCCGGGCGAGGCGCCGCAGGGGCTCGATGCGACCGGTGACCCCGCCTTCAACCGCTTGTGGACGCTACTGCAGACGCCGGCGTTGACGGTGCCCGCGGGCTTCGGCGCTCGCGGCCTGCCGCTCGGCGTTCAGCTCGTCGCGCGGCCGGGCCAGGACGCTGGGCTGCTTGGCGCCGCCCTGGCGCTCGAAGCTGCGCTTGCCGCGAGCTAGGGGCACTCGAGGTCGGTCAAGCCGCCAGGAGTTCCGCTTCGATGGCCGCGAGGTCGATGGTGAAGCGGGCGGGCTGCGGCTCGGCCATCGGCAACGCGCGCGAGGCCGGGACGGCCTCGTCGAAGTCGAGCGCGACGACCGACACGACCTTCGGCGCTTCCAGCGGTACGAGGATGGGCAAGGGAGCGTCCGTGCGGGCAGGGGCGAAGGGCGTCGCGGCGGCGCGCGCCGCATCGCGTTCGGCTTCGGCCTCGAACCGCCGCAACAGGGCGGCGAGCTTGTCCAGGTCGCCGCCACCGGCCCCGCAGGCCGTCAGCGCCACCTTGACGAGGGGGGACGACAGGGCGGTGCCCTGGCGCAACGCGCCTGTCCATGTTTGCGGCGCCTCCAGGACCGCGCGGAACACCGGTAGAAGCGGAAGCGGCAGGCCGGCCTTGCGATAAAGTGCGGCGAATCCGGCGCTCCCGCTCTGCCG
The DNA here is from genome assembly GCA_965249685.1 of Beijerinckiaceae bacterium. Classification (GTDB taxonomy): domain Bacteria; phylum Pseudomonadota; class Alphaproteobacteria; order Rhizobiales; family Beijerinckiaceae; genus RH-AL1. Next base: position 425,975 of record CBDFMN010000003.1, read on the forward strand.
CAAAAGCCCCTCGATCCGTTCGGGCGCCATGCCCGAGAGGGCTCCGAGCACCGCGCGGAACAGGGCGCGGTTGCCGCTGAGCAGAGCGCGCAAGGCGAAGGCAATCGTCAATTGGCCGGAGGCGCGCAGACCGTTGGCCAGAGCTTCGAGGTCCTGCTTGTGCAGGCCGTCAGCCGCGGCGATGGCGATCGTGGCGCGCTCCGTCGCCTCGCGCGTGACGCGCTTGGCTCTCTCTGCCGACATCCAGTCGCGGCCCGTCACCAGCGCCGCCAGGGCGCCCGCGGTGGCCGCCACGAGTTCGACGCGTACGGTGGGAGGCAGGCCGCCGCGGGCAAGCAGAGCATCGCGCAGGCTCCCGTGGCTCCCGTGGCGCGCAACCATGCGCGCGATCGCCGAAGACGACAGCTCCGCGCCGAAGTTTCCGGCCAGCGTCACGAGTGCGGCCACCATGCCGACCTCCGCCAGCACGGCGGCCAAAGGCGCCGAAAGCGCGAAGCGCGAAGCGACGGCGTTCTGCGCGCTCTCGCCGCCGTTGGTCACGACGTCGATCAGTTCGGCATCGCTGAACAGCGGCGAACGGCTGAGAACGATCGCGGCGATGCCCGGTTGATCCTCGGCCAGAGCCGCGACGATGTGGTGGGGCGCCTCCGTGGCACTTGCGAAGGCGTCGGCCAGCGCGCGCCGCACGAGCGGTGAGGGATCGTCGAGGAAGGTGGTAAGCGCCTGGACGGTGGCACGGCCCTGATCGGCCGTTAGATCGGAGTAGAGGAGGGCGCGCGCCAGAGCGCTGACGCCGTCGGCACGGCTCGGCGGCGAGGCAGTCCTGGCCCAGGCTTGGAACTGGCTGACGATCATAGGTGCGAATCACGAGAGGACGACGGCCCTCAGGATTCACCGTTTATGGTAAAGGCAGAGTTAAAGGACGTGGGCCGTTCAAGGCTGTCCGACGCTGGGCGGCCGGTCCATCTGGAAGGGGCGATCGGCCACGACGTAGTCTTTGTAGCCGCACCGCGCGATCGGCTGCATGGCGGCCATGTCGACCATTCCGTCCTTGATGAAGGTCGGGTCGATATGGACGCCGATGACCTCGCCGAACACCAGCCAGTTGACGGTCGGCGCGCCGTGCCGGTCGTTGAGGCACTTGACCTCGATCAGTTCGCACTCCAGCGCGGCCGGGCTTGCCGCGACGCGGGGTGGCGCGACGAGACGGGAGGGACTCATGGCGAGATGGGCGAACACCGGCTCGCTCTCGCCGCGCGGCAAGGCGGCGGCCGTCGCGTTCATCGCCTCGCGCAAGGCAAAGGTCGCCATGTTCCAGACGAACTGCCGCGTCTCCCGCACGAAGGTCACGGAATCTTTCAGGCCGGTCGACGAGAAGACGATGATCGGTGGCTTGTCGGACACAGCGTTGAAGAAGGAGTAGGGCGCGAGGTTGACCGCTCCGTCCCGCCCCATCGTCGTCACCCAACCGATCGGCCGCGGCGCGATCAACGCCTTGAAGGGATCATGCGGCAGCACGTTCCTGTCGCGCGCCTGGGGCTCGTAGAACAGCATGGTTGGTGGCCTCAGAAGCGAGTCACGATGTCGGCCAGGACCGGGCGGAGGCGATCCTCGCGCGGTTCCGGCGCCCTGCCGATGTGGATGAAGCCCGCCACCTTCTCGTCGGCGGCGAGGCCAAAGCGTTCGAGGACCTGGCGATCATAGGCGTACCATTCCGTCAGCCACACCGTGGCGAAGCCCATGGCGTTGGCCGCGACGATCAGGTTCATGCAGGCGGCACCGGCCGATAGCACCTGCTCCCACTCCGGGACCTTGGGATGAGCGCCCGCGCGCGACACCACGCCGATAACCAGGGGTGCCGCGAAGCGGTTGCGCTCGACGGCGAGCCGCTTCTCCTCCGCGCCCGCATTGGCCTCCGCGTACACCGCCGCGATCATCGCGCCAGCCCTCACCCTGGCCTCGCCGGCAAAGACGACGAACCGCCACGGCACGATCTTGCCGTGGTCGGGCACGCGCGCCGCGACGGCGAGCAACGCCTCGATGTCTGCCTCGCTCGGCGCGGGCCCTTGGAGCAGCGGTGCGGGTGCCGAGCGCCTCGTTCGCAGCAAGCTGATGATTTCGTTCATCGATAATTCAGAGGCCTTCGCTTAAGTGCCGATCGCCTTGTAGCAGCGGGAGCCGACAATGGGCGAGTTTTCGTATCTCTGCCACATTGCCGGGCCATGCAAGCGCAGGTCGGGAGCAGCCGCTTAACCTCATCCGGTTGGATATCTTGGCGCTTCTGTCGTTCTGTGGGAACTGTCGCCGCCGCCCAAGGGTAGCGTAATCGTGGAATTGGGGGCAGGACGCGTGCGCACGCTTCGACAGTCAGGACGTGTCCGGGGTATCCCGCTGGCGGCCAGTCTGCCCACGCCTCGGGGACGAGGCGCCTCGTGACGCTCCTCGACACGTCGCCCACGGCTGCGGCGCGGGCCATCCGCCCCGGCTTGCGGGGCGTCGCCATCGAGGCGCAAGCAGGGACTTGGCCCCTGCGAACGTTCGTCGCCAGCGTCGCCGCGCTCGGCCTCTATCTCGCCGGCATGTTCCTGTTCTGGCGGATGGCCGATCTGGTCGTGCCCTGGGATTCGAAAAATCATTTTTATCCAATGTTCCGCTTCCTGGCGGACGCGCTGCGGCACGGCAGCGTACCGCTTTGGAACCCGTATCATTTCTCCGGCTACCCTGCGGTGGCCGACCCGCAATCGCTGATCTTCACGCCGAGCATGATGCTCTTCGCGTTCGTCGCGCCGGACGCCTCGATGCAGACGTTCGACGCGGTAATGTTCGCCCACCTCTTCGTTGGCGGCACGGGCGTGCTGGCGCTCGCGCGCCGTTGGCGCTGGCCGGCCGCCGCGGGCCTTCTGGCGGCCCTGGTGTTCACGTTCGGGGGCTCGGCGTCCGGTCGGCTCGAACACACCGGGATGATCATCTCCTACGTCTATTTTCCCTGGGCGCTATGGAGTTTGCAGGCGGCGCTGGCGCGTCGCTCGCTCCTGTGGGCCGTGCTCGCCGGCCTGTTCGTGGCGTGCATGGCGCTCGGCCGCGACCAGGTGGCCTTCACCCTCTGCCTCGCCCTTCTCGGCTGCGTCCTGCGCGAAGCCCTGGAGAGCCGGAGGCCGTTCGCCTTCCTGCTTGGCCGCACACCCGTGCTTTTCTGCGCCGGGATCGTGACGCTCGCCTGCATGATCGTGCCGATCCTGCTGACGCTGCAGTTCGTCCACGATTCCAACCGCCCAAGCATCACGTACGGCGTCGCCCTGGCAGGTTCGCTGAACCCGATCAACCTGCTCACGCTCGTCGTGCCGAACGTGTTCGGCTCCCTCGACCACGTCTATGACTACTGGGGTCCCGGCACCGGGCTCATCGCCGGAAACGATTGGACGGACAAGACCGATCGGACGATGGACTACATGTTCATCGGCACCGTTCCCTTCGTGCTCCTCGTCTGGCACGGCTTGGCCGCAGGGCGCCTCCTGGCGCGCGGCCCGCGGTTCATGGCGGCGATGGGCGCACTGGCGTTCCTTTACGCCTTCGGCCGCTACACGCCTTTCTTCGGCTTGGTCTTCGACTGGCTGCCGGGCGTGTCGCTCTACCGCCGCCCGGCGGATGCCACCTTCGTCATCAACGTGGCGCTCGCCTTCGGCGCCGGTTACCTGCTGCACCGCTACGTCGCCGACGGGTTGCCCCGCCGGCGTGCCATCCCGCACCGCGCTGCCGCCTGGCTGCTGCCGGCGGCGACGATCCTCGCCGGAGCCCTGCTCATCGGCGCGGCGCTCGTGTTCGCGCACCGTTACGGCCGCCTCGAGGCGTCGTTGGTGCAGGTCGCCTGGGCCGCGGGTGCGGCGGCCGGCGTCGTCCTGCTCGCCTGCCTCTTGGCGCGCTCGCACCGCTCGCGCGCTCTGGCGGCCCTGCTGCTCGTCGCGGCGGCGGGAGGTGAACTGGCCTGGCGCAACGCGGCCTCAGCGATCAATGCCGAACCTCCCTCGACCTACAGCGCCTACAATGGCTTCTACCCCGACGAGGCGCGCGGCCTCTCCGTGCTGCGCGCCGACATCGCGCGGCGTAAAGCCGTGGGCGAGCACCCTCGCGTCGAAGTGATCGGCGTAAACGGCTCCTGGCAGAACGCCTCGATGGTGCTGAAGCTGGAGGACACGATCGGCTACAACCCGCTCCGCATGTCGGACTACGAGCGGGCCGTCGGGCCCGTGGAAAGCGCCGTCGACATCGACCTGCGCCAATTTCCCGGCTTGTTCCGCGGTTACACCTGCCGGCTCGGCTCCATGCTCGGTATCGACTACCTTGTCGTCGACCGGCCGCTCGACCGCCTGCCGCGCCAGTTCCCTCGGCCCAAGGCGGACCTCCTCTTCGCGGGCGAGAGCTTCTACGTCTACCGGCTGCTCAACCACGGCATCCCGCGCGCCTATCTCGCGACGCAGGTCAAGGCGGTGAACAGCGACCAGGTGATCGACGACGACCGGATGCCGACGTTCGACGTGACGCGCGAGGCCTTGATCGACGGGCGCGACATGGCCGCACTCAGGGCGCCGTTGGCCGATACGGCGTCCCCGGCCGTCGGCGCGGGCGGCAAGGTCGCGATCACCACCTACGAGGACAATGCGGTCACGATGACGGTCGACGCAGCCCAGCCCGGCGTCGTCGTCCTGCACGATCTCGCCTATCCCGGCTGGACCGTGAGCGTCGACGATGCCCCGGCGGCACTGCTGCGGGCCAACATTCTCTTCCGCGGGGTCGAGGTGCCGGCGGGGCACCACAGGGTGACCTTCCGCTTCCGTCCCCTCTCGTTCGGCAACCTGGCGGCCGCCGCCGCCGGGCTGCTGCACAAGGCGCAGCCGTGAGGGTACCCGTAGCGTTTCTGGTCGCGGCCGTAGTCGCCGGTTTGCCTGGCCCCGCCGCCGCGCAGGTTCTGGCGCTCCCCGCGAAGGGCATAGCTGTCCTGCCGAACCTCGCGCCCTCCGTTGTCCCGCCGCTCGCTGGCCTGCCCGCAACGGGCGCGGCGAAGCTCGGTCTTCCCGTTCCCGAGGCCAAGAAGGGGCAGCTCTACCTGTCGGCCCTGCTGGCGCCGCGCGACGCGCAACCGATCGACAAGGGTCCGCTGGTCTGGCACGTCTTCGAGGAGAAGATCGACGCCGGCGGCCACCACAGGCTGGTGGCCGAATCGAACGACCCGGCGCCCGCGCTGTCGTTGCCGGCGGGCAGCTACATCGTCCATGCCTCGCTCAACCTCGCCAGCGCCGTGCGCCGGGTCACGGTGGGCCCCCAGGCGTCGAGCGAGCGGCTGGTGCTGAACGCAGGTGCGCTGCGTGTCGTCGGCCTGCTGGGCGATCAGCCGATCAATCCCACCAAGCTCGCCATCTCCATTTTCATCCCGGAGGCGGGTAACTCGGAAGCTAAGCTGATCGTCCCTCGCGCCCGGGCGGGCGACCTCATCGCTCTGCCGGAGGGCAGCTACCACGTCGTCTCGACCCTCCTCGATACGGCCGGCTACAGCGGCACGCAGAAGGACGGCGTCGGCAACAAGACGAACTCGCTCGTGACCGCCGACCTGAAGGTCCAGGCCGGCAAGCTGACGGACGCGACGCTGCGTCATCGCTCCGCCGTCATGACGCTCAAGCTCGTCGGCGCGCCGGGCGGCGAGGCGCTCGCCAACACGTCTTTCACGATCCTGACGCCCGGTGGCGACGTCATCCGCGAGATGATCGGTGCCTTCCCCTCGCTTGTCCTGGCGGAGGGCGAGTATGTCGCCATCGCCCGCCACGACGCCAAAACCTACCAGGCGACGTTCAAGGTCGACTCGACGCTCGACCGCGACGTCGAAGTCCTCGCCAAGTAGGCCGCATGAGCGTTGCGTTCACAAAGGAAGGCGACACCGAAAACGCCGCGGCCATCGACCTGCCAGACCGTCCGGTGTCGCCGCATGCCAATCTCGTGACGCCGAGTGGGATGGCGCAACTCGACGCCGCCTTGGCGCAGGCGCGCGCCGACTACGCCGCGAACCAGGCCGACGAGACGCGGCCCGGCGATTTGCGTGCGCTTGCCCGCGCGGCGCGCGACCTGCGCTATTTTACGGCCCGCCGCGGCACCGCCAAGTTGGCGCCCGTCGCTGCCGACCGCGCGACCATCCGCTTCGGCGCGAGCGTGACGCTGCGGCGCGCGGACGGTCGCGAGCAGGTGTTCCGCATCGTGGGCGAGGATGAGGCGGAGCCGCGACGCGGCAGTCTCTCCTATGTCTCGCCGGCCGCGGTCGCCCTCCTCGGCAAAGGCGTCGGGGACACCGCCACGATCGGCGCCGGCGATGCCGAGATCCTCGCGATCGACTGAGGCATCGGTGCGCCGCGACCCTGGGGCAACGCGCGTCCGCCGATCGGCCTAAAGCATCAGCCCCGTGGATTGCGCGTAGTGCAGGAGGAGGATGGTCTTGACGTCGACGATCTCGCCACTGTCGACCATTGCGAGCGCGGCCTCCAGCGTGGTCTCGACGACCTCGATGTCCTCGCCCTCGTCGATCAGGCCGCCGCCGGCGGTGACGCGGTCGCTCGGCACGTAGGGCGCGACGAAGAAGGTGAGCCGCTCCGCGAAGCTCCCGGGGCTCATGTAGCACTGGAACAGGCGGCGGGGCGGCCCCGACAGCTTGATGCCCGTCTCCTCCTCCGTTTCGCTGATCACGCGGGTCAGCGGGTCGGCGCCTTCGAGCTTGCCGGCGCAGGCCTCGATCAGCCCGGTCGTCCCCTCCTTGAGGTAGGCGACGCCGCGGAACTGCCGGATAAGGATGATGGTGCCGCGCGCCGTGTCGTAGGGCAGGATGGTGACGCCGTCGCCCGTATCGAGGATTTCGCGCGTCATCGTCTGCATCTCGCCGCTCGACCGGCGGCGCTGGAAAACGATCTTCTCAAGCAGCCCGAACCCGCGCGCGAGCACCTCGCGGGACAGGATCCGAACCGAATCGTTCAGGGTTGCGAAATCGTTCAAGATTAGTCCTCGTCAGGTGCCGAACTGTTCGCGAAGGATACGCTCGTCGAGGGAGTGAATGGGATCGTGGAGAAGCACGAGGCCTGTATCGTGATCCATCCGGATCTCCACGTGGATGACGTTGCGTACCTCGAAATGGTCGGCCACCGCCGAGACCGGGCGCTTGATGCTCTCCAGCACGTGGATCTCCACCTTGGCCGTATCGCGCAGGAGCGCGCCGCGCCAGCGCCGCGGCCGGAAGGCGGAAATCGGTGTGAGCGCCATCAGGGAGGCGTTCAGCGGCAGGATCGGCCCGTTGACCGAGAGGTTGTAGGCGGTGGATCCGGCAGGCGTCGCCACGAGGACGCCGTCGGCGATCAGCTCGGGCAGGCGCTCCTTGCCGTCGATGTCGATGCGGAGCTTGGCCGCCTGGAACGTCTGGCGCGAGAGGAACACCTCGTTGATCGCGCGCGCCATCTCGACCTCGCCGTTCGCGTTGGTCGTTTCCATGAGCAGCGGATGCACGACGGAGGGCAGGGCCTCCTCCAGCCGCGCCAGCAGGTCGTGTTCGCGGAAGTCGTTCATGAGGAAGCCGACCGAGCCGCGGTTCATCCCGTAGATGGGCATCGCCATCCCCATGAACCGGTGCAGGGTCTGCAGCATCAGCCCGTCACCCCCGAGCGCGACGACCACGTCCGCCTCTTCGAGGTCGGCGTTGCCGTAGCGGTCCGCCAGCGTAGCGCAGGTCGCGGACGCTTCCGGGGACCCGGACGAGAGGAAGGCGATCTTGCGAAATCGTTTCGGCGTGGCCACCTCGACGGCCATGAAGGGGTCTCCGCGCGAGGCACCGTAGGTGGGCGTCGCAACCGCGGCGCACAGTGCCGCAAGGTGGGGGCAGGGTAAAGCTTCGCTACTTGTTCGCCTCGGCCTGGATCTCCAGTCGGCCGAGCAAGGCGTCGGGCGAGCCAAGCAGGCCGATATCGGCGGCTCCGAGCCCCTGTTTCGACGCCAGGCTCACGTGGAGCGTCTTCGGCTCGGCGACGAACGCGGCGATGGCTGCCCCGATGGTCTTGATGCCCACGCCATTTCCCAGGGCTTCCGGCAGCGTCACGGTGAAGAGTTCGGTCAGCGCGCCGCGTTCGTCCGCGACGCTCTTGCCGTCCTGCTCTGCCTTGAAGGCAAGTCCTTTCTCGAAGAGTCCCTCGTTGAGGACGCGGAGGTCGAAGCGTTTCAGCAGCATCGCGAAAGCGGACGCCTTGGCGACGGAAGGGTTGGCCGACAGGATGTTCTGGCTGACGTTCGCGAAGTCGAACGCGAAGGTCACCGAGCCCATGCCGACCCCGCTGATCAGCAGTTTCTGCACGGCCAGGGTCTGGAGCTTGCGGTCGTAGGCCGTCGTAGCGCCGCCGGAGAGATCGACCTGCCGGTAGCCCATCGCCCGGAGCTCCCGGTTGCCAGGTCCGTCGCTATCGGGGACGTCGAAGGTCACGTGTTCGACGCTGATGGCGCCGCTGGTCGGGAACCGGCCCGCTTCGCGCTCGCCGCTCGACCCGACATGGGCGACCTTGAACTTGACCTTCGACAAGGAGCCGTCTTCCGAGGACGACCCCGCGTCGACGACGATGGCGGTGATGTCCGCCTTGCCGATGGACGGATAGGCATCGGTGCTGAGCGCTGCGGGATCGCCGTCGCGTGCGCCCGCGGGAGGGAGGGCGATATCCGCGAGGTCGAAGGCGCCGAGGCTGAAGCGAGCGCTCGGACCCTCGAAGACGAAGTCGCGGACCTTGACCGCGCCGAGTCGGCGATCGCGATAATCGTTCATCGCAAGGCCGGCGATCGCCAGTTTGCCGGGCCCTTCGGGATCGGCGTTGGAGAGGCTCAGATGGTCCATGCTGAGCCCAGCCAGTTCGATCGAGCCGGCAAGGTCTTCGACGAAGGCCTTCGCGCGCTCGTTACGCGCCACCTTGTCGGTGACGGGATCGCCGGTCATCGGCTCGCCGAGCTTCGCTACGTCGGTTTTGAACGGGCGCGCCTTGAATCCCGTCTCCACGATGCTGCCGACGGCCACGGCGGTGTTCTTGTCCGGGTTGGTGACGGACAGGTCGTTGATCGTCACGCTGTCGGCCAAGGTCTTCAGCGGCTCGGCATCGTCCGTCCGCACGGTGTCGGCGATGCGCTCCAGCAGAGCGAGGTCGATACCCTTCGCCTGGATGGCGCCCGTCTTGATGCTGGTGCTCTGCGGACCCGTCGTGGAAGCGGTGCTGGCGGCGATGCTCGCCGCGCCAATCCTACCGTCGCCGACCTTGGAGAGCACCACCTGGGGCAGGCTTGCGCGCGCCTCCATGCCGGCTCCTTTACGGACGCTCGTCACATCGGACAGGGTGACCGTATCGGCCTTGAACTTCTGCAGCCGCGTCGCAAGCCCGTCCGGCGTCTTCCGGTCGAGCAGAGCCGCGAGGTCGGCGTTGCCGAGCGAGGTACCCGTCAGGTCGATTTTTTTGATCGTGTAGGTCGTTGGCCCCTGCACGATCGTGACGTCGGACGCTGACGCTGTCCCGGCCGGCGCGGGGGCGCCTGGCGCCTGCGCGAAGGCCGATGCGATGATCGCCAGGTGCGGACCTGTCGGCAAAAGCGGACCTGCCACGGGCAGGTCGACGCTGCGCGCCCGCACCTGCAGCGCGCCCGACTTCAACGAGACGTCTCGCAGGGTCACGCGCCCGGAGGTTCGGTCGACCCGCACGGCACCGACCCGCCAGCCCGGCCGATCGGCGAGCAGTCTCGCGACCTCGCCGCTCGCCGCCCAATCCGCGTAGCCATTTGTCAGGACACCCGCGCCAGCCAAGGCCAAGGCGACGGCGGCGATCGTCAGGGTCTTGCGTGGCATCGGTGGGTCCCAAGCGCCGGAGGGAAGCGTCCGCGGCAATGAATGCTTGTCCCTGCAAACGGCGAAGAGGCGCAAGGCTTAATTTGCGGGAAGCCGCGGTCCGGCCTCCCGTCTCCGCGTATTCCAGGAGGCTTGGTCGCGTCCGGTGTCAGATGGCGAAGCTGGTCCCGCAGCCGCAGGAGGCCGTCGCCTGGGGGTTCTTGATCTTGAACGCCTGGCCCATCAGGTCGTCGACGAAGTCGATGCTCGAGCCGCGAAGGTACTCGAGGGACATCTGGTCGATCAGCACGATGGCGCCGTCGCGCTGCAGCACCAGGTCGTCAGGTTCGCGCCCGGCAGCGATGTCGTAGGTGTACTGGAAGCCGGAACAGCCGCCGCCGTCGACACCGACGCGCAGCGCCGACCCGGGCGCCTCGTCGCTTAGGATCTGCGCCACCCGCCGCGCCGCGGAGGCGGTGAGCGCGACCGGGTCCGTGGCGACGTCTGGTCCGACAAAGGTCTCGCTCATGGAAGGTGCCTCGTGCGCCGGGTGGGCTCTTACGGAGCCGACCGCCGTGCGTTTGCGGAAGGGGCGGGCTTGTGTTGGCCCATATGAGGGAAGATACGTGCGCGCAACCCGATCCGCAATATCGAGGGCCGATGCCGGCGTCGCCGCGATCCTATGCTCCCTACGCCGCACTGCCCGAACGCAGCGCCGGGCGGCTGCTGTCCGAGCCGACCTCGCCGACGCGCTCCGACTTCCAGCGCGACCGCGACCGGATCATCCATTCCACCGCGTTCCGCCGGCTGGCGCACAAGACGCAGGTCTTCGTCCCGCACGAGGGCGACCATTACCGCACGCGACTGACCCACTCGATCGAGGTCGGGCAGCTCGCCCGCGCGCTGTCGCGTTCGCTCGGCCTCGACGAGGACTTGGCCGAGGCCGTCGCACTCGCTCACGACCTCGGCCATACGCCGTTCGGCCACACGGGCGAGGATGTCCTCGACGCGTTGATGGCGGCGCACGGCGGCTTCGACCACAACGCGCAGACGCTGCGGGTCGTCACCAAACTCGAGCGCCGCTATGCCGCCTTCGACGGCCTCAACCTCACGTTCGAGACGATCGAAGGATTGGCCAAGCACAACGGGCCGCTGCGGCACGAGGACGGGACGCCCGCCGCGGCATACCGTGCGCGGGGGATCCCCGGCATCTTTCTGGAGGAGGATGCCGCGCGGCCGCTCGGCCTCGACCGCTACGCTTCGGCGGAAGCGCAGACGGCGGCGCTCGCCGATGATATCGCCTACAACGCCCACGACCTCGACGACGGCCTGCGCGCAGGCCTGTTCACCCTGGAGGCGTGCCGCGCCGTCCCGTTCCTGGCGGCGCTCGTCGACGAAATCGCGCGGCGCTACCCTGGCCTGGAGGACAGTCGGCGCATCCACGAGTTGACGCGTCGCCTCATCACCCGCTTCGTGGAGGATGTGACAGCCGAAAGCCGCCGCCGCCTCGAAGGCATCGGCAGCCTGGAGGCGGTGCGGGACCAGCCGCGCGCCGTCGTCGGCTTCTCGCCGGCGCTGGCGATCGCGGAGGCCGAGGTCAAGGCCTTCCTCTTCGACCATATGTACCGCCAGCGCGAAATGATGCGGATCCGCGAGGACGCCGCCTCCGTTGTGCGCGACCTGTTCGGTCTCTTCCGTGCCAAGCCGCATGCGATGATGGGAGACTGGTTCGCGGCCTCGGCCAAGGCGGCGGACGCTCCCGACGCCGATACGCGTCGCGCTCGGGTGGTGTGCGACTACATCGCCGGCATGACGGACCGTTTCGCGCTCGCCGAGCACCGCCGCCATTTTGACGCTACGCCGGAATTACGCTACGGCGCACGGCCATAGGGCGGCTAGCCCGCCCGCAGGAACGCCCGCCGATCGGACGGGCGCTCCCGCCCTCGCACGAACGGCCGCATCGATGAACATCTTCGCCGTCTTCCACGATCGTGTGGCCGCGGTCCTCGCCCGTTTCGTCGCGGACGGACGCCTGCCCCCAGACCTCGACCTCGGCCGCTTCGTGGTCGAGCCGCCGCGCGAGGCGACGCATGGCGATCTCGCCATCAATGCGGCCATGGTCTTCGCCAAGGAGGCGAAACAGGCGTTCGGCGGCCCGCGCCCGCTCGCCGAGGCCCTGGCTGGGGCGCTCGCCACCGGCGAGGACGTGGCCTCCGCCGTCGTCGCGGGACCGGGTTTCATCAATGTCACCCTGAAGCCGGGGGTCTATGCCACCGTGTTGCGCGCGGCGCTCGCCGAGGGCGAAGCCTTCGGCCGCGTTGCGGTCGATTCCGCGCGCGCGCCCGTGAACGTCGAGTATGTGTCTGCCAATCCAACCGGTCCCATGCACGTGGGCCACGGTCGCGGGGCGGTGTTCGGCGACGCCTTGGCCAACCTGCTGGCCTTCGCCGGCCGCGCGGTCACGCGGGAATATTACATCAACGACGCCGGGGCGCAGGTCGACGTGCTCGCGCGCTCCGCCTTCCTGCGCTACCGCGAGGCTTTGGGCGACCCCGTCGGTGCCGTCCCGGAGGGCCTCTACCCCGGCGATTACCTGATCCCGGTCGGACGAATGCTGGCGGAGCGCTTCGGCGGCTCGCTGCGCGGCGAGCCGGAAGACGTCTGGTTACCGCGGCTTCGGCCGCTCGTCATCGACGCCATGATGGACATGATCCGCGACGACCTCGTCGCGCTCGCCATCACGCACGAGGTCTTCTTCTCCGAGCGTTCGCTCTTGCATGGGGACGGAGGCGATGCGGTCGCCTCTGCCATCGCGGTCTTGAAGGCCAAAGGCCTTGTCTACGAAGGGCACCTGCCGCCACCCAAGGGCCAGGCGAGCGAGGACTGGGAAGACCGCGAGCAGGTGCTGTTCCGATCGAGCGCGTTCGGCGACGACGTCGATCGCCCGCTGTTGAAGTCGGACGGGTCCTACACCTATTTCGCCTCCGACATCGCCTACCACAAGACCAAGGTCGACCGCGGCTTCCGCGACCTCATCGACGTGTGGGGCGCCGACCACGGCGGCTACGTCAAGCGGATGCAGGCTGCGGTGGAGGCGCTCTCCGGCGGCGCGGCCTCGCTCGACGTCAAGCTGTGCCAGCTCGTCAAGCTGATGCGCGACGGTCAGCCGGTGAAGATGTCCAAGCGCTCGGGCGACTTCGTCACCTTGCGCGAGGTGGTGGACGAGGTGGGCCTGGACGCGGTGCGCTTCATGATGCTGTTTCGCAAGAACGACGCGCCGCTGGAGTTCGACCTTGCCAAGGTGCGGGAGCAATCGAAGGACAACCCCGTCTTCTACGTCCAGTACGCGCATGCCCGCACGAAATCCGCGGCGCGACAGGGTCTGGCCGCATTTCCCGACCTCGACCTGCGGGACGTGGCCCTTGCCGACGCCGACTTTACTCTTCTCGCCGACGAGGGCGAGCAGCGCCTCGTCAAGCAGGTCGCGCAATTCCCCCGCGCCATCGAGGCGGCGGCGCAGGCGCACGAGCCGCACAGGCTCGCCTTCTACGTCCACGACCTCGCCTCCGCCTTCCATTCCCATTGGACGCGGGGCAAGGACCAGCCGCATCTACGCTTTGTTAATGAAGAAAGCAGAGAACTGACTATGGCGCGGCTGGCGATGGTCTCGGCCATCGGTGGCGTCATCCGGACCGGTCTCGGCATTCTCGGCGTCTCGGCCCCGGTGGAAATGCGCTAGCGGGTTTTCGGCAGGCAAAAGCCAAGCTTTGAAGAGTCGCGGGACCGACGTATACTTGAAGTACTGCCAAAGCAGTCGCGCAGCGTGCGACGGATTTGTGCCTCGACTTGGCCGCTTTGATTTCCGATCATGGCCCAGCCGAGGAGGTTGCGTGTTGAGCACGGTCGCCTGCCGACCGGAGCACGAGGTTTTAGAGTATGAGCGAGCCCGTGATGAAACAGCGACCGTCCGTCGATTTCGATGAGTTCGAACGTTCCATCCGCGACAGCACGAGAGCGCCGCGCGCGCCGGTCCGCGGACACGAGGACGACCCCCTCGCCGAACTCGCGCGCCTCGTCGGGACGCATCACGATCCCTACGGCGACGTGTTCGCCCAGGAGTCCGTGCCGGCGCCACGTCAGCCGGAGCCGGGCTATCCGCAGGCTCCAGTTCGCCCGTCGCTGGATTTCGCCGCGATCGAGGCGGGGCTGCGAGGCACCATTCCCGCCCATCAACCGGCCTCCGCACAGGGCGGCTACGCGCCCGCGGCCGTCTACGCCCAGCAGACCGCCTACCGCGGCCAGGCGCCCGATCCTCGCGTGGCCGAGGAGGCCGGCTGGTACGACGCGCCGCCCGCGCCGGCCCCAGCCGCACGCTCGCGCCGCCCGGTCTATGCCATGGCGGCGGTGATCGCGGTCGGCGTCGTCGGCATCGGCGTCGCCTTCGCCTACAAAGGCTCGAACAGTGGCCCGCGCGAGATCGCGTTGATCAAGGCCGCACCGGGCCCGACGAAGATCCAGCCGCCCGCCGACGACGCCGGGACCTTGGCCATGCAGGACGCGTCCATCCTCAACAAGGAGCAGCAGGCCGCTCCGACGAAGTTGGTGTCGCGCGAGGAGCAGCCGGTCGATCTCGCCCAGACCGTGCAGAACGCGCCGCGTGACGCGGGTCCCGGCATCACGCCGCTCTACAATTTCGGCAGCGCTGCCGATGCCGCCAGCGTCCCGGTTCCCGCGCCGCCCCGCCTCACCGATCGCGGTGGTGCCTCGAGCGTAGCGGGGGACATAGAGCCGATCCGGGTCAAGACGCGTTCGTACCGTCCGGACGGTACGCCCATTCCCAACGACCGGCCGCCGGCCGCCGCCGTCGCCTCGCCGCCATCCGCGCCGAAGCCCGACAAGGGCGCGGTCGTCGCCAAGGCGTCGACGCCGAAGGCCGCGACACCGAAGTCGACCACGCGGGTCGCAGCCGTGCCGAAGCCGATCGTCACGGCCGACCGCGGCGAGGACGCGCCGGCGGATATCGACGCTGCCGTCGACGGCGGCGCGCGCAAGGCGCCGAAGCCCACCAAGACCGCCGCACCCAAGCCGGTGCAGACCGCGACGGCGGTGGTGGGGGACGGCGCGGCGCAGTCTGGCTCCACGGCTGCCGCGGCCGGTGGCGGCTTCGCGGTGCAGGTGGCGGCACCGGGCTCGGAAGCCGAAGCGAAGCAGACTTCGAGCCGTCTGTCACAGAAGTTCGCCGGCGAATTGGGCGGCCGCCGCCTGTCCTTCCATAGGGCGGAGAGCAACGGCAAGGCCGTCTACCGCGTCCGGGTGAGCAGCCTCAGCCGCGAGGAGGCGACCGGCCTTTGCGATAAGCTGAAGTCGAGCGGCGGCACCTGCTTCGTCGCCAAGAACTGACACGCGAGCCGTGGTCCGGGCTTTCGTCTGCGGCTGTCGCGGCCTCGCGCTGGCGTCCGACGAGCGCGCCTTCCTGCGGGATGCCGCCCCGCTCGGCGTCATCCTCTTCCGCCGCAACATCGGCTCACCCGACCAGGTGCGGGCGCTGACGGCTGAGATCCGCGCAGCGCTCGGGCGTGACGACGCGCTCGTGCTCGTCGATCAGGAGGGCGGGCGCGTGCAGCGGCTCGCTCTGCCACATTGGCGGCGCTACCCCGCGGCCGCGCGCTTCGCCGCAGCCTTCCCGGACCTCGCCGCGCGGGCCGACGCGGTCGCCGCCGCCGCGCGGCTGATGGCCGAAGACCTCCACCACCTCGGCATCAACGTTGATTGCCTGCCGGTGCTCGACGTGCCTGTAGAGGGGAGCCACGACGTGATCGGCGACCGCGCGTACGACCGCGACCCCCTCGCCGTGGCGCGCCTTGGCCGGGCGGCGGCGAACGGCCTTATGGCCGGTGGCGTCCTGCCCGTGATGAAGCACGTGCCCGGCCACGGCCGCGCGGGGGCGGACAGTCACCTTGCCTTGCCAACGGTGGACGCCCCTCTCGCCGCCCTCGAGGCAAGCGACTTTCTGCCGTTCCGCCACAACGCCGACCTACCCGCGGCCATGACCGCGCACGTCGTCTACACCGCGCTCGATCCCGACCGTCCCGCGACGATCTCCGCGGCCGTGATCGAGGGTGTGGTGCGCGGCGTCATCGGCTTCGATGGACTGCTGTTCAGCGACGACCTGTCAATGAAGGCGCTTCCCGGCACGTTTTCCGAGAAGGCTGCGGCCTTGTTCGCCGCCGGTGTCGATGTGGCTCTGCACTGCAACGGAGAGATGGCGGAGGCGGTGGAGGTCGCCGCCGCTAGCCCGCCCCTCCAGGGCCGCGCAGCCGAGCGCCTGACGCGGGCGCTTGCCGCCGTGAGAACCCGCAGCGCCTTCGATCCTGTGGACGCCGCCGCCCGGATCGAACGCGTGCTTGCGACCTCGGCCTGATCGCGTAAAGCTCGCGGTCAGTTTTCCCGGAGGCAGCAGGGGCTCGCGATGGCGACGGGGCCGATCTTTGACGACAGCGTGGAGGAAGTCGACGCCGCCGAGCGCTTCGTCGTCGACGTCGACGGGTTCGAGGGACCGCTCGACCTGCTTTTGGAGCTCGCCCGCCGCCAGAAGGTCGACCTCCAGCGCGTTTCTATCCTCGACCTCGCCAACCAGTATCTTGCGTTCGTCGAGCAGGCGCGTTGCGTCCGGCTGGAGCTTGCCGCCGACTACCTCGTGATGGCCGCCTGGCTCGCCTACCTCAAGTCGCGCCTGCTGCTGCCGCGCCAGGCCAAGGACGAGGAGCCGCAGGCCGGTGACCTCGCGGCAGCCCTCGCCGCCAGGCTCCAGCGCCTGGAGGTGATCCGCCTCGCAGCCCAGGCACTCGAAGCCCGGCCGCAGCTCGGCCGCGGCTTCGTTCTGCGCGGTCATGGGGACGAGTCGATCCTCCACGTCGGTCCGCCAGTCTGGAAGGCGACGCTCTACGACCTCATGGCGGCCTATGCCAAGCAGCGGCAGAAGCAGGCGTTGGCCCGCGTGACGCTGAGGAAACGGGTAGTATGGTCGCTCGTGGATGCGCGCGAGGCGATGCAGCGGCTCGCCGGGCAGGCTGTGGATTGGATGGCGCTGGACGAATACATCGTCGCCTATTGCATGACGCCCGAGATGCGGCGGACGGTGCGGGCCTCGGCCTTCTGCGCGACGATGGAGATGGTCCGCGAAGGTCACCTGTCGGTGCGGCAGGACAAGGCTTTCGCACCCCTTTGGATCAAGGGCCGCGACGCGGGTTACCGGCAGGCCGGTCGCCGCGGAGCCGCAGGGGAGGGCTGATGGCGGAGGTCGCGCGCCTTTTCCCCGATCCCGAGCCGGTCCGCGACCAGGCCGGGGCGCCTCTGCCTGCGGAAGCCGTACGGATCGCCGAGGCGATGCTCTTCGCCGCGGCCGAACCATTGCCGGAGGCGGACATTGCCGCCCGCCTACCGCCCGGCACGTCGGTGGGCGCGGTCCTCGCCGAGTTGAAGGCCACCTACGCCCGGCGTGGCGTCACGCTGGTGCGAGTGGGCGCCAAATGGCTGCTGCGCACCGCGGACGACCTCGCCTGGCTGCTCTCGGCGCGCGCACGTGAAGTCAGGAAGCCGTCACGCGCCGCGATGGAGACACTGGCGATCATCGCCTACCACCAGCCCGCGACGCGCGCGGAGATCGAAGAGATTCGCGGCGTCGCGATCTCCAAGGGCACCCTCGACGTCCTGATGGAGACAGGCTGGGTGAAGCTTCGTGGGCGCCGCCGCGCACCGGGCCGGCCGATCACCTATGGCACGACGGAGGGATTTCTCCTGCACTTCGGCCTCGAGTCGGTGGCCGACCTGCCCGGCCTCGACGAACTGCGCGGGGCGGGCCTGTTCGATGGGAGGCTCCCACCCAATTTCGTCGTGCCGCACCCGCAGGACAGCTTGTGCGACGACGAGGACCCGTTGGATGCGAACGAGGCCGGTGCCGACGAGGACCTCTACCCACCGCTCGACCAAGAGGCTGACGCCGAGCCACCGCTGGACGACCCCGATTCGCTTGACCGCGACCCCTTCGCGTGAGAAGGCCCGCCTTGTTTTCCAGGTTCAAACAGCCTACCTCTAAGACATGCTCGCGAACGGCCGTGGTGGAGTTGAAATATGGGTAGCCTGTCGCTTCCGCACTTGATCATCCTCGGTGCCATCGCGCTGATCTTCTTTGGCGGCCGCAACAAGATCTCCGACATCATGGGCGATTTTGCCAAGGGCATCAAAAGCTTCAAGAAGGGTCTGTCGGACGAGGACGAGAAACCCGAAGCGCGCGCGGCTGGCGACGTTCCGGTGCGCACCCTCGACCATCAGCCTCTCTCCTCGGTCGAGATGAACAAGGTGCCCGAAGCCCGCAAGGTGGGCTAAGCCTACCAGCCGGGCACGCCCATGTTCGATTTCGACGCCGGCAAGCTGTTGATCATCGGCATCGTGGCGCTGGTGTTCATCCCCTCGAAGGACTTGCCGCGCGTGCTGCGCCAACTTGGCCAGTTCGTCACCAAGATGCGGCGCATGGCGGGCGAGTTCCAGGGTCAGTTTATGGAGGCGATGCGCGAAGCCGACATGGCGGAGCTGCGCAAGGAAGCCGATAAACTCACGCAAGCGACGAAGGTCAACTTCTCGTTCGACCCTATCAACGACCTGAAAACGCAGGTGAATGCCGCGCTGGAGAGCAAGCCGGCGCTCGCGGCGGATCAGGCCCAGACGTTCGGGGCTGCCTCGGAGGCGGCCGATGCGCCGCACGACCGCGCCATCGCGCCCCCTGACCTCGCCGCGCGCACCGTGGTCCACGGCGAACTCGTCGAGTCTGCCGGCGCGTCGCAGATCGCGGAGCGCGGCCATGGGCCGGAACGTTTGACGCCATTGGAGACCGCCACGGAAGCCGACCGCGCCGAGGCCCTCCACGCAGCCTCGCGCAGCGCCTGACGACAAGCCTCGCCGACGTCTGCTAAGGCTCGCGGGAAACCGCGGCGCTCCTGCGCGTCGTTGTCCAGACCCGACGGGAGGGGCGCTACCCCCATGACCGATGCCGATATCGAGGCGAGCAAAGCGCCTCTCATGGACCACCTGGCCGAGTTGCGCTCGCGCCTCATCAAGGCGCTGGCGACGTTCCTGGTGATCTTCGTCTTCTGCTACATCTTCGCCAAGGATCTCTACAACCTCCTCGTCATTCCCTACCAGCACGTCGCCGGCCCCGAGGCACGGCTGATCTACACGGCGCCGCAGGAGTATTTTTTCACCCAGATCAAGGTGGCCTTCTTCGCCTCCGCCTACCTGTCCTGCCCTGTCATCTTCTCGCAGATCTACGCCTTCGTCGCGCCCGGGCTCTACAAGCACGAGCGCAAGGCGTTCCTCCCGTACCTCTGCGCGACGCCCGTGTTCTTCGCTCTCGGCGCGCTCCTCGTCTTCTACGTGGTGATGCCGAATTTGCTGCATTTCTTCATTGGCATGGAGCAGTCGAAGGAGCCGGGCCGCGCGCAGATCGAGTTGCTGCCGCGCGTGAGCGAGTACCTTTCGCTGATCATGACGCTGATCTTCGCCTTCGGGCTGATGTTCCAGCTCCCGGTGGTGCTGACCCTGCTTGGACAGGTGGGCATCGTCAGCTCCAGCTTCCTGCGCAAGCAACGCCGCTATGCCATCGTCCTCGTCTTCGTGGCCGCCGCCATCCTCACGCCGCCCGACGCCTTCTCCATGCTGGCGCTCGCCGTACCCGCCGTGGCGCTCTATGAGGGGTCGATCCTCGCCGTCGTGCTCATCGAGCGCCGGCGCGCGCGCGACGAGGCGGCCGCGGCACGCGAGGGGTGACGCGCCCACCCCTCGTGCCCGTTGCAGTGGCGTCGACGCCTGCCTAAAGGATAGCGTCAGCCGACGACCGCAACGGGACCAGCCTCCTCCATGTTCGACGTGAAATGGATACGCGAGAACGCCGCCGCCTTCGACGAGGGCCGCCGCCGTCGCGGGCTTGACCCCCTGTCGCCGGAGGTGGTGGCTCTCGACGAGGTGCGCCGCGCCGCGATCGCTCGCCTGCAGGCGATGCAGGAGCGCCGCAACGCCGCGTCCAGGGAGATCGGCGAGGCGATGAAGGCCAGGGACGGGCTCCGCGCCGACTCGCTCAAAGCCGAGGTCGCGGCCCTGAAGACAGAGTCGGCCGGCTGCGAGGCTGCAGAGCGCGACGCCATTGCCACGCTCGACAAGCTGCTGTCCGCGATGCCCAACCAGCCGCTCGACGACGTGCCCCCGGGCAAGGACGAGGACGACAACGTCCTCCTGCGCGAGGTCGGCGTGAGGCCGACGTTCGCCTTCAGCCCGCGCGAGCATTTCGACATCGGCGAAGGTCTCGGCCTCATGGATTTCGAGACTGCGACGAAGCTGTCGGGAGCCCGGTTCGTGGTCAACAAGGGGTCTCTCGCGCGGCTGGAGCGAGCGCTCGGGCAGTTCATGCTCGACCTCCACACGCAGACGCACGGCTATACCGAGGTGAACCCGCCGGTGCTGGTGCGCGACGAGGCCATGTTCGGCACGGCGCAACTCCCGAAGTTTCGCGACGACCAGTTCCTCGCCCTTCGTGAGGCCGAGGCCGGGCAGGAGGGCGCGCGCAACCTCTGGCTCATTCCCACGGCCGAGGTGCCGTTGACGAACCTGGTGCGCGAGTCGATCCTCGACGAGTCGGTGCTGCCGCTGCGTTTCACGGCCTGCACGCCCTGCTTTCGCGCCGAGGCGGGGTCAGCCGGCCGCGACACGCGCGGCATGATCCGCCAGCACCAGTTCACCAAGGTCGAGCTCGTCTCGATCACCACGCCGGAGCAGTCCCAGGCCGAGCACGAGCGCATGCTCGGCTGCGCGGAGGAGGTCCTGAAGCGCCTCGGCCTCGCCTACCGTGTGATGACGCTCTGCACGGGCGACATGGGCTTCGCCAGCCAGAAGACCTACGACATCGAGGTGTGGCTGCCGGGGCAGGACCGCTACCGCGAGATCTCCTCCTGCTCGGTCTGCGGCGACTTCCAGGCGCGGCGCATGAATGCGCGGGCGCGCGCGGCGGGCGCCAAGGGCACGCGCTTCGTCCACACGCTCAACGGCTCCGGCGTGGCGGTCGGGCGCGCGTTGGTGGCCGTGCTCGAAAATTACCAGGAGGAGGACGGCGGGGTGCGCGTGCCGGACGCGCTGCAGCCTTACATGGGTGGCCTCACCCGCCTCACGCGGGCCGGCTGACGATCGTGCGGCCGCCGGCGACCGGCCGCCTCAATCGCGTGGTAGGAGAAGTCATGCGTATTCTGATCACCAATGACGATGGCATCCACGCACCCGGCCTGGCCGTGCTCGAACGGATCGCCGCGGCGTTGAGCGACGACGTGACGGTCGTCGCCCCCGAGATGGACCAGTCCGGCGTCGCCCACTCGCTTTCCGTCAACGATCCGCTGCGGCTGCGCACCATCTCCGAGCGCCGTTACGCCCTGAAGGGCACGCCGACGGACTGCGTGATCATGGGCGTACGCCACATTATGGCCGATCGTCGGCCCGACCTCGTGCTGTCCGGCGTCAACGCCGGCCAGAACATCGCGGAGGACGTGACCTATTCCGGCACAGTCGCCGGCGCCATCGAGGGCACGATCCTCGGTGTTCCGTCCATCGCGCTATCGCAGGCCTATGGCCGCAACGCCTATGGCGGCAGCCGCGAGAGCATTCATTGGGATTGCGCCGAGACCCATGCGCCAGCGCTGATCAGGACGGTGCTGGATGCCGGCTTCGGCGCCGACGTGGTCATCAACATCAACTTCCCCGCCTGCCCACCCGGCGACGTCGCCGGCACCAGCGCGACGATGCAGGGGCGCCGTGATGCCCTCGCCGTAGACCTCGACCCACGACTCGACGGACGCGGAAACCCGTATTTCTGGATCGTGTTCGGCCGCCAGAACCACACGGCTGCGGCTGGGACGGACCTCGAAGCCTTGGCTCAGAACCGCATCTCGGTGACGCCGCTCAAGCTCAACCTGACCGACGAGCCGACCGTCACGCGTTATGCGCAGCTCTTCAGCGCCTGAGGCGGAAGCGGCCGAAGCGAAGGCTGCGTTCCACCTGTTGATGCGGGCCCGGGGCGTACGCGACCTGCGGGTCCTGCGCGCCTTCGAACTCGTCCCTCGGAGCCGTTTCGTGCCGGAGGCGCACCTTCACCTCGCGAAGCGCGACCTGCCGTTGCCGATCGGCTGCGGACAGACGCTGCTCGAACCGTCCCTCCTCGCGCGCATGATCGAGGCGCTGGACGTAGCCCCCGGGCACCACGTCTACGAGGTCGGCGCGGGCACAGGTTTCGCCACTGCGGTTCTGGCGTCGCTGGCGGAGGAGGTGATCGGGGCGGAACGGTTCCGCAGCTTGGCTCAGGCGGCGCAGGCGCGGCTGAGCGCGCTGGAGATCGATAACGCCGCGGTGATCTGGAGCGACGGCCTCGTGATCCCCCCGCAGGTGTCCGCGTTCGATCGGATCATCGCCCACGGATTGCTCCACGTGCCCGACCCACTCTTCGCGCGTCTCGCGGACGACGGCGTGCTCGTCTGCGCCCGCCCGGATCGAGACAGGCCCGGCCTGCAGCAGGTCGTGCGCATCGCGCGCCTGCCCGATGGCGACAGGCGGGAGACGATCGTGGGACCATGCCACCTCCAGGCCATCGTTCCCGGCGCCGCCCTCGCCCTGTAGTAAGCTAGAAGCGTCGAGGAAGGATGAGGCTTGATGCCCGGGGCGGGATCTCGCGCTGCGCCGACCTCACACGGCCTTGATGAAGCGCAGGAACTCGGCAAACCCTTGCGTCAGGCGCGCCGCCTCGCAATCGAGCGCCGCGCTCTGCCGGAGCATGCCGACGGAAGCGTCCTGCACACGCTCGGACGACGAACTCAAGGCCGACATATCCTGCTCGAACCGACTCGCCCCCTCGACGGCTGAGGCGACAGACGTGCGGATCGCATCGGTCGCACCGCTCTGGACGTCGAGCGTATCGGCGATGACGTTCGAGACCGTCTGCATCTCGATCAACGCTACCTTCATCTGGGCGACGCTCGCGTTCGCCGTGCCCGAGGCTTTCTGGATCTCGTCGACGTAGCGGCTGATCTCGGCGGTCGCGACTGCGGTGCGCGAGGCAAGCACCTTGATCTCCTGTGCTACGACGGCAAAGCCGCGCCCCGCTTCCCCTGCGCGCGCCGCCTCGATCGTCGCGTTGAGCGCGATGAGGTTGATCTGCCCGGCGACCCCCATGATCATCGCGGCGACTTCGTCGACGCGCCCGATGGCAACGTCCAGCTTGACCATCGACTGGTCGGTCGTAATCGTGCGCGCCTCGGCCCTCTCGGAAATGACGCGCGTCTGTTTCGTTTGTTTACGGATCGACGCGATCGTCTCCAGCAGAGAGGATGTCGAAGCGGCGGCA
Source organism: Beijerinckiaceae bacterium (assembly GCA_965249685.1). Lineage (GTDB taxonomy): Bacteria > Pseudomonadota > Alphaproteobacteria > Rhizobiales > Beijerinckiaceae > RH-AL1. The sequence continues at coordinate 449,272 of CBDFMN010000003.1, forward strand.
TCCTTGAGCCGGGCCTGGGCGGCACCCGAGGTCGCTGTGACCTCGTCCAACCGCTTTAGGGCGGCGTCGCTCGTGCCGGCGACCTCGGCCGCCTTGGTCTTGATGTCGGCGGCGACCGCACTCAGTTCGACGACAATGCTCTCCGCGGATCGTGAGAACCGATCGGCGATCCCATCGAGTTCGGTACGCCGATCGTGCAGGCGGCGGTATTCGGACTCGCCGCTTTCCTCCTGCAATCGGGCGATCTCCATCTTGCTGTCCTGGAGCCGTTCGACAGCGCGCGCGATGTCGCCGATCTCATCTTTGCGCTTCAGACCCGGGATAGCGAAGCCGAAGAGGCCCTGGCCAAGGCCGACGATGATGTCCGACAGCGCAGCCAGCGGTTTCGAGACAATCGAGCGGACCGCGATCAGGACGCTGCATAAAATTACGATCAGGGCTATGGCGGGAACGGCGACAAACGAAACGTCGCCCCGCATGAGGACGGCAGCGAACGGCTGCCGCGGGATCTCGATCAGGACGTACCAGGGGTTCTGCACTGTGTTGAAGTGGATCGCGTTCCACGAGCGTAGGCTACCGTCCTTGCGATCGACGATGTTAGACAGATCGCGCTGGCCTTGCTTTGCGGCCTCCAGAGTGTCGGCCAGGTCGGCGTCGATCTTCGTCGCCCGATGACGGCCCGGTCGATCCGACGTCGTCATGGCGACAACGCCGTTCGTCGATACGACCGTGATCGCGGCACCGAGTGGTAGCTCGATCGAGGACAGCGCGTCGGCGATGCCGTCGAGTTTCAGGTCTAATCCGATGACGCCGACGGTCTGGTCGTCGCTCTTCAGCGGGATCGAGAAGGATGTGACGAGCGTCGAGTCGCTGGAGGCCGCATCGATTTGGTGCGGCTCGAACAGGAACGCCTTCCCCGTGGTGAAAGGAACGGTGTAGAGCGCGCTGTCGAGGATCCCGTCTGGGACCACGTCGTGCAACATCTCGATCCCGTTCTGATGCCAGTAGGTTGCGAAACGCTTCGCGTCGGCGGCTCGCGCTCCCTTAAGAACGGCGGGATCCCAGGCGAACCAGGCGCCGAAATGGTCAGGTCCGGCATCAATCATGCGCCGCAAAAGCGTGTCATAGACAAGCGGGTCGCTCACCTTGGCCGCGACGAGGGCCATCATGTTCTCTTCCGTCGCGTCCGTTATATTAAAGGCCGTCTCGAAGACCAGCTGGACCGCGCTTGCGATCTTTTCCGACGTATGATGCGCGATCGTCTCGTCCTCGACGATCGCGCGGGCTTTCAGCCTCAGCGCGATGACGTAGACGCTCGTCGCGATAACGACGGCGGTCACGAGGGCGATCAAGACGCCTAGTTTCAGGCCGATTGAAGTCCGCCCGCGCGGGCCGCGACCTTGGTTTTGCTCGTCCCCGTCCATCGATGTGACCGCCAGAGCCTCGTTGTGATCGCGGCGAGTGGATCACACTAAGCTTAACCAACCTTCTATCGGTCCCGTGCGCGTTTCCGCGGGAGGAGGCTGACGACATGATCGGGCAGCGCGGGGCCATGACCCGCCCGGGAGGAGACTTGTTGCACTTCTGATACTTAATGCGCGTTAGGTTTAATGGACGTGGCTTTTTCATGGGATCGTCGTTCACCTTAAACCGTCCTTTAACCAGCCTCACCCCTAATGCTCTCACTGACCCCGCGTTTGTAGGTTGCGTCATGAGTAAAGTTCGTATGATTTTCGGCTCACGTCGCGCCATGCAGTTTGCCTTGGCCGGCATCACCGCAGCCTCTCTCGCTGGTTGCGCCGATTCCGACCGGTTTGCGGCCAACCCGCTCGGCAATCCGTTTTCCACGGCCTCGACCGATCGTTCGGAGGTCCCGCGGCCCGAACGCGACGGCGACATGCCATACCGTCGCAGCGCGCCGTCCTCGGCCGTCTCCTCGCGTTCCCTGCCGCCGCCGATTCAGAGCTCGGCTCTCCCGATGCGGCAGCAAGCGGCCAGTTACGCCGTGCCCGCGCACCAAAGCCCGCGCCTCGCGCAAGCTCCCGTGCCGATGCGCTCCGACGTGACGGGCTCGATCGCGACGGGCCACGGCAGTTGGTCGTCGGACGGTGGCATGCCCGTTATCGCCGCGCAAGGCGACACGGCGAAACTGCTCGCCGAACGCTACAACATTCCCGCGGACGTTTTGCTGCGGACGAACGGCTTCGCTTCCGCCTCGCAGATCCAGCCCGGCACACGGGTGGTCATTCCGGTTTACAGCGTGACGGGTGGTTCAAGCTCGCGCAGCGCTGCGGCAGTTCCCGAGAAGCACGCCCACGCCTCGCGCGAGAAGCTCCTGGCGCGCCACGAATCCAAGCCGGAGCCGATGCGCTTCGTCAGAGGCCCGCAGCCTGCGCCAGTCAAGGCGGCCGCCGCGCCGGCTCGCGGGCGCGCCGAAGCGATGAAGAAGATGGCGCGTGGCGGCGACAAGCCGATGCCGGCATCCCCTGCGAAGCCGGTCGCGGTGGCCGCCGCAAAGCCCGCGCCCGCGAAGAAGCCCGTGAGCGTCGCCAAGGTCGAGGCGCCGAAGCCTGTGAAGGTCGCCAAGGTGGAGGCGCCCGAGGTCAAGAAGCCGGCGGCGGTCGATCCGACGCCGACGGCCAGCCTGCCGCCGCCCGCGGTCGCCGCTGCGGCCGGCTCGGCCAACCCGGAGTTCCGCTGGCCGGCGCGCGGCCGCATCATCCAGGGCTTCAAGTCCGGCGGGAACGACGGCATCAACATCGCGGTACCCGAAGGCACGGCGGTGAAGGCGGCGGAATCGGGCGTCGTCGCCTATGCCGGCAGCGAGATCAAAGGCTTCGGCAACCTCGTCCTGATCCGTCATCCCAACGGCTACGTCTCGGCCTACGCCAACAATGGCCAGTTGGACGTGAAGCGGGGCGAGCAGGTCAAGCGTGGCCAGACGATCGCCAAATCCGGCCAAAGCGGCAACGTCGCCTCGCCACAGCTCCATTTCGAGTTGCGGAAGGGATCGACGCCGGTCGACCCGACGCAGTACCTCGCCGGTCTCTGAGTTTCCAGAATCCTCCTTCGTCACCCGCGAGACACGTGCGGCGGAGGTCGGTAAAGGCGGCGGGCTCGTCCCGCCGCCTTTTGCCGTTCAGAGTCCGGCGGTGAAGGCGACGAGCATGGCGACCTCGCTCACCTGCTGCGTCGCGCCGGCCACGTCACCGGTGTGGCCCCCGATTTCCCGCCGCGCAAGGGCGACGGCACAGAGCGCCGCCACGCAAGCCGCGCCCACGGCTGTTAGCACGTGGGGCAGCGTGGCGCCCGCCGCGAGCGGCAGGCCGGCCGGCAGCAAGGCCAGCGCGCAGGCCGCACCGAAACGTCCGCCGCCGATGACACCGACCATGGCGCCCAGGCCGTCGCCCCGCGCCGATGGCAGCAGAACGAGCGGAAGCAGGCAGAGCGTCCGCGAGACGCCCGCGGCGGCAATCAGGATTGCCGCGGCATCGGCCAGACCGTGCCCGGTGAGGATCGCGAGGCTGGTCGCCCGCAGGGCGAGCGACAGGGCAAGCGCGCAGGCGCCGTAGGTGCCGATGCGGCTGTCGCCCATGATGGCGAGCTTGCGCTCCCGTCCCCGGCCGCCGCCGAACCCGTCGGCGCAATCGGCGAGCCCGTCTTCGTGCAGCGCGCCCGTGGCGACAAGGAGCGCCGTGAGAGCGAGCAGGCCGGCCGTGACGGCGGGCAGACCGGCCAGATGGCCCGCCGCAAGAACGAGAGCCGGCAGGGTGCCGATCAGTGCGCCCGCCAGGGGCACCATCGCGGCGGCATGGGCGAGGCCGCCGCCGCCCAGCTCCGCCTCGCGGCGCGTCGCAGGCAACGGCAGGCGCGAGAAAAACCGGAGGCAGATGAGCAGATCGGCGAAAGCGGAGGCCATGCCGGCTCTTCCCGCATCGCCGCTGGTTTGTCGAGCGTGGTGGCGCTTCAAGGCGCGCGCTGCGTCGACCCGCTCATGCCGTGGCATCGCGCGTTTCCTTTTGCGGCGGTGCCCTATAAGAGGCGGGCTCTTTATCCGAGGTCTCCATGGCAACCAGCGGCCTTCCCTTCGATGACATCCGCGCCTTGTTCGCGCTCATGCCGGAGGCATCGGAGCGGGCGGCCGACGCGGTGCGCGCGCGCCAAGCCGAGCTGACGAAGCCGGCTGGCTCGCTCGGCCGGCTCGACGAAATCGTGGCCTTTCTCGCGGGTTGGCAGGACAAGGCGATGCCGACGATGCACCACCCCCTCGTCGCGGTGTTCGCCGGCAACCACGGCGTGACCGCAAGAGGTGTCTCGGCTTACCCCGCCTCCGTCACCCGCGCGATGCTCGAGAACTTCGCCGCCGGCGGCGCGGCGATCAACCAGATCTGCGCGACCTTCGGCATCGGTCTCAAGGTCTTCGAACTCGCCCTCGACATCCCCACCGGCGACATCACCGAAGAGCCAGCGATGGACGAGGCGGCGGCCGCGGGCACCATGGCCTTCGGGATGGAGGCGGTCGCCGGCGACGTCGACGTGCTGTGCCTGGGCGAGATGGGGATCGGCAACACGACCGTGGCGGCGGCGATCTACGCGGCGCTCTACGGCGGCGCGGGGTCCGACTGGGTCGGGCGCGGCACGGGCGTCGACGACCCCACGCTCGCGCGTAAGATCGAGGCGGTCGACGCCGCCCTTGTGCGCCATGCCGGACACCTGCGCGATCCCCTGGAGGTCATGCGACGCCTCGGCGGCCGCGAGATCGCCGCGATCGCCGGCGCTATCCTGGCGGCGCGGATGCAGCGCGTGCCGGTGATCCTCGACGGCTTCGTGGTCTGCGCGGCGGCGGCGATCCTGCAGGCCTGCGACCCGACCGCGCTGGACCATTGCCTCGCCGGTCACGTCTCGGCGGAGCAGGCGCACCGGCGCGCCCTAGAACGCATCGGCAAGGCGCCGCTGCTCGACCTGGGCATGCGGCTCGGCGAGGGGTCCGGCGCGGCGCTGGCGATGGGGATCGTCAAGGCGGCCCTGGCCTGTACCCGCGATATGGCGACCTTCGCGCAGGCGGGCGTGGCCGGTAAGATATCGTAGGCTTACAACCGTATTGAGGGCCGGCCGGCAAAGGACCTTGCCTTCGCGTATCGGGAGCCGTGTTTCCCACCCTGCGCCTCAGCGTTCCGCCGTCTTCCCCTCGCCCAGGATCAGCTTGCGCGCGTCCTCGCGCAGCGCCACGCGCGATTCGTCCTCCAGGTAGAGCATGTGGCCGCCGCCGTAGACGGCGAGGCGGACGCGATCGGGGTCGCCGAACGGCGGCAACTGGTCGATCAGCATCTTGGAGGCGAAGTAGGGCGTGACCTGGTCGGTGACCCCATGCGCCACCAGCACGCGGAAATGCGGGTCGAGTGCGAGGAGCTCGCGCAGGTCGCTCAGCGATTCCGCATGCGGCCGGCCGCCGCCCCAGTCCCAACGCCCATTCACCGCGCGATTGAGAATCTCGTAGCGCGCGTTGATGGGCCAGTTCAGCCGGTCCGCCGTCACGTCGGTCATCGCCGCCGCCAACCGTACCTTGACCGTGTCGAGGATCGGGTCTTCCGACCGGCTTCGCGCGGCGAACGGCTCGGGATCGAAGGCAGTGACGTTCGTGTCGTAATCGCTGGCGACCCGACCCTCGTCGCGGAGGCGCTCGCGGGTGAGGTCGGTGGCATCGACCCGGCCTCCGAGCCTCTGCACGAAACGCGGGTCGAGGCCGGTGAGAGCGGCGATGCTCGTGCTCATCCGCTTGAGCGCCGCCGCGTCACGCAGGCCACGGTAGAGGTCAACGAGGTAGGACCCTGAGGCATAGGCCTCGGCTTCCTGCAGCCGGCTCCGACTGTTTGGGCCCTTGAGGCCGCGGGCGGCAGCCACGAGCGAGGGAAGCCGCGTCGCGTAGGCGGCGGGATTGTCCGGATTCTGGAACCAGGTGAAGTCGAGCACCGGCGAGATCATCACGAGGCCGTCGATGCCGACGCCCTCGCTCGATTCCAGGCGATGCGCGAGCTTCGGCGCGCGGAAACCGCCGTAGCTCTCGCCGACGATGAATTTCGGGCCGGCGAGGCGATCGTTGGCGAGCAGCCATTTGCGTACGACGGTGGCGAGCGCGTCGATATCGCCGTCGACCGCGTAGAACTGCTTCTCGGCGTCGTCGCCTTTCCCCAGCATCCTGCTGTAGCCGGTCCCCGGCGGATCGATGAACAGGAGGTCGGTGAAGTCGAGCCATGTCTCCGCGTTGTCGATGACGGCGATGGCGCCGGAGGGTGTCAGGTCGCTCGATCGAAGCGGCAGCCGCCAGGGTCCGAGCGCGCCGAGGTCGAGCCAGGCGGAACTCGCGCCTGGGCCGCCGTTGAGCGCGACCGACAGCGGTCGCGTGCGCCGGTCTGCCCCGTCGAGCTGGTAGGCGACGTAGCCGACGTCGGCGACCGGCTCCCCCGTCTTACCGTTCGCTAGACGTACCGCGCCGGCGGTCGCTTTGAAGTGCAGCACGCGGTCGCCGACGTTCAGCGTGTGAGCGGTGGTCGCGGGTGGCGGCAGCGGGTTGGGCGGGGCGCTCGCGGCGAAGTCGACTTTGGCGGGCGGTGCTTCGGCATAGGTGGTGGCCGGAAGACCGAGGGCGACCGCCATTCCGACGACCGCTAGGGCGAGGACCGCTGAACCGGGATTGGGGAATGGGCGCACGGCGTTGGGACCTCCGGGGGGACCGCGCCGTCGTGCAACCGGAACGTGGTCGCGCCAAGGCCGCCTGCTGCGTGATCTCGTCCCGGTCGCAGCCTGTGTTACGCGGCGGTGCGAAGCGGCGTCCCGGTCTCTCGCATAGACCTCGAGCGCTCCGCACCGGCCTCGACGATGATGGCCGGCAAGGCGTCCATCACCCGTTCCGGCGGGAAGGATACGGTGACCTCCGTGCCTTGGCGCACCATCGACTTCAGTGAGAACGTGCCGCCGTGCAGCTCGACGAGGCCCTTGACGATGGGCAGGCCGAGCCCCGTGCCTTCCTCCGCCGTCTTCTGGGCCAGGCTGCCGCGACCGAAGGAGGACATGACAACGGGGATCTCGCTCTCCGGGATGCCCTGGCCCGTGTCCTTGATGGTGAAGAACTGGCCGCCGTCCGGCGTGCAACCGGTCGAGATATTCACGGAACCGCCCTGCGGGGTGAACTTGATGGCGTTCGACAGGAGGTTGAGCACGACCTGACGCACCGCGCGTTCGTCCGCCCATATGCGGGGCAGGGCGAGGTCGTCGGACTGGCTGAGGACGATGTCCTTCTTGCGCGCGCGCAGGGTCACGAGGTGGCGGCACTCGTCGATCACGCCCTGCATGTCCACCGATTCTTCGCGGAGGTCGTAACGGCCGGCCTCGACGCGCGACAGGTCGAGGATCTCGTTGATGAGCATGAGGAGGTGCTGGCCGCTCGTGTGCACGTCGCCCGAGTACTCCTTGTAGGCCGGTACGGCATGGGCGCCGAACAGTTCCGCCTTCATCACCTCCGAGAAACCGAGAATGGCGTTGAGGGGCGTGCGCAGTTCGTGGCTCATAGTCGCCAGGAAGCGGGATTTGGCGAGGTTCGATTCCTCCGCGCGCCGCCGCGCCAGGTCGCTGTTGGCCTTGCTCTGCTCCAGTTCGGCGATCAGCTCGTCCTTGTCGGCCTGGAATGACAATCCTTGCATGGACGTCACATAGACGCGCCGCGCCATGGTCGCGAAATAAACGAGCGACGCCAGCGCGATCCCGGCGAGGAGGGCGTTGCTGTCAAACAGGCTCGTCGGCCGCAGGATGGCCAGGATGGCGGCCGTGATCGGCAGAAGCCCGCCGTGCACGGCGGCCGGGATGGTCGCGGCCGCGGTGGCGTTCATCGCCGCGACCAGCAGCAGCGCGATGATCATGAAGGCGGTCACGCTCGGCGCGTGTTCGGCGCCACCTGTCACGATGACCAGCGACCAGGCGGTGCCCTGGACCGCTTCCACCGCGACGAACAGCTTGCCCCAGCGGCTGACGTTGATGTCGGCCCAAGCCTTGCGCTGAAGGAGGTTCGCCAGCGTATAGCCGGCGGCGAGCGCCGCGGCGGCGAACCCGAGCCAGACGGCGACGGCCTGGAGAGGTGCCCAGCGCAGCGCCACCGCCGCAACCGCCAGGCAAAGCGCCGCCAAGCCCAGCATCGCCCGCTTGCGCCGCTCGGCATAGAGGCGCAGCAGCTCGACGTCGAAGGTCCGATGGCCGCTGCCCGAAGAGGTCAGCTTCTCGCGCGCCTCGCGCACCTTCATCGCCAGGCGACGGCGCTCGGCCGCGAGCCTGGGGTCGCCGCCGCGCCCTCGCTCGATCATCTCGGCGGTGACTTCCGTCATCATCGCAAGGCCATCACTGATGGGAGCTAGGGAACACCGCAAGCTCCGGGAACGCTGAACACCGAAGCGTCCGCACCGCAGGTCGCTTCGATGCCGCAGCATTGGCCGGCAAAGATTAATGTCCGGCTCTCAAATCAAATCGAATTCTTGCGATCCCGCCGGCAGGGCTTAAGTCGCTCGCAGGAACGTGGCAGCCGGAGAGCATCGCGATCGCTGACATCTTGAACGACGGCGACGCGCTCGTCGGCTTGGTTTCCGAAATCAGGACGTGCCGCCTCTGCCGCGACGCGCCGGTGTTCCTGCCGCCCCTGCCGCAGGAGCCGAACCCGATCCTGCGGATCGACCCACGCGCGCGGCTGCTCATCGCCAGCCAGGCGCCGGGCCTGCGCGCCCATAACAGCAGCCTGCCGTTCGACGACCCATCCGGCGAGCGGCTGCGCCTTTGGATGGGGCTCGACCGCCCGCGATTTTATGACGGTTCAAAGGTCCTGATCGCGCCCATGGGCTTCTGTTTTCCCGGCTACACGGCCGACAAGGCGGACCTGCCGCCGCGCCGCGAATGCGCGAGCCTCTGGCACGACCGCCTCTTCGCGGCCATGCCGCAGGTCGAGCTTATTCTCGCGATCGGCCGTCACGCCCAGGCCTATCACTTCCGCCGGCTGGGCCGACCGCTGCCGGCCGCCATCAAGCTCGGGGATTTGGTGCGGCGCTGGCGCGACTTTGCCGGCAGCAGCCCCACCGTGATCGCCTTGCCGCATCCCTCCTGGCGCAACAGCGGATGGATCAACCGGAATCCATGGTTCGAGAGCGACGTGGTGCCAGCAGTCCGTCAGGCCGTCGCCCATGCCACGCGTCTTGTGTAGGAAACGGGAACGCTTGGGCCGCGAGGACGATACAATCCAGGCAACTCGACTCAAGAGGCCGCCGATCTGCCTCGTAAACGACGTTCAGATGTTGATGCAAAGACCTGAAGCAGCAGTGATCCTTCCAGTCAGTCGAGGTTCTGGGCGCGCTCGAGGCGCGGCGGGGTCGCGCCTGCGCGCGCTCTGGACATGCCTCGCGATCGCGTGCGGCCCCGCCGGGAGCGCCCAAGGAGCGTCGGTTTCGGGGACCCGGCTCGGCCTGGTGATCGGCGAGGCGCGCTACGAGGTTGGTGCCCTCGCGACGACGGCGAACGACGCCGGCGCGGTGGCGCAGAGCCTCGCTTCCGTTGGTTTCGACGTGACGGGCTACGCCGATCTCGACCGGGCAGGCCTACGCCGCGCCTTCGCGGGCTTCCTCGACAAGGCGCGTCGGGCCGGCCCCGAGGCGACGGTCTTCGTCTATCTCGCCGGCTTTGGGCTTCAATTCGATGGCGGCAACTTCATGGCGCCCGTGGAGGCACGGCTGGCGCGCGATGTCGACGTGCCGGCCGAAGCGGTGTCGCTCGACGATCTCGCGCGTGATCTTGCGGCCTTGCCGCTGAAGGCTCGCGTCCTCGTCTACGACGCTGCGCGCGCCAATCCGTTCGCCAGGAACGGGTCGGTGCTGACGCGTGGTCTCGCCATCACCGAGCCGCCGCCCGGCACGATCCTCGCCTTCAACGCGGCGCCGGGCACCGTGGCCGGTAACGAACCGGGGGATTACGGCCGCTATGCCGAGGCCCTGTCGGAAATGCTGCAGACGCGCGGCCTGTCGCTCGAGACCGTCTTCGCCCGGCTCCGTTTGCGGGTCGCTGCAGCTTCGGAGGGGCGCGACGTGCCATGGAGCGACGGCAGCGTCGATGGCTCCGCCTCCCTGCTCCCACCGGTCTCGGAAACGACCTCGCTGCTGCAACCTTTGAAGACGCTCGTCTCCGGCAGCACGGCAACGGAGGCCTTTTGGATCGCGCTCAAGCGCGACAGCGTTCCAGGGTATCGCGAGTTCCTCAAGAGCTACCCCGGCGACGCCTTCGCGCCGCGAATCGGCGCGCTCCTCGCCCAGCGGCGTGAGGCGGCGATCTGGTCGCAGGCGCGACGCGTCAACGTGGCAACGGCCTACTGGACCTACATGCGCTTCTATCCGCGCGGCCCTCATTTCGCCGACGCCCGCCGACTTTTGGCGGCCCTGCCGGCGGCGCTCGAGCCACCGCCGCGTTTCGAAGTCTACGCCTTTGCCGACCTGCCTCAGCCGCGCCCCGAAGAAGTGGCTCTGCTGAAAGCGGAAACCGCCGCGACCCCCGTGCCGCCGCCGCCGGTCGCCGACCTGCCGGTCCGCCGGCTAGAGTTCTACGAGCGGCTGCCACCGCTTCTCGCCGTCTACCCGGGATCGCTGCCGCTCGCCGTGCCCATCCCGCTCACCCGTCCCGTGGAACCGGGGCATGTCGTGCAGCCCGGGTTCGACGACGCGAGCGAGGTGGTCACTGCGACGAACGTGGCCGACAAGGGCGGCAACCTGACGGTGGTGCAGACCGGCCGCGACGGTCGCGTGCTCTCGACCGCGAGCATCACGCTGGAACCGAACGGCGGCCGCAGCCTGGTGCAGACGGGACCCGACCATCAGCCTATCGCCACCGTAGTGGACCACACGGAGCCGAACGGCCGGCGGACCGTGGTGCAGACCGGTTGGGACAAGCAGGTGATCTCGAAGAGCGTGACGGAGACCGCCTCCGACGGCAGCCGGACCGTCACGCTGTCTGGCCCGCAGGGCGTCGTCACCGTCGCTACAACCAACACGGCCGGCGTCGCCGCCACTCCCTCGCAGCCGACCGTGACGGCGCTGACGCGTCCTCCCTTGATCGCGGCGCTGCGACCGAGGACGACAGCCGCCGCTCCCGTTCCGTCGTCACCGGCGAAGCCGACGATCGCCGCCACCATGCCGCTGCCGAACCTGACCGACGGCGCCCCCGCCCTGCGCGTCGAACCGCCGAAACGCGACGATCCTGCCAAGGCCGCAGGGCTTGCGGAGGCCGCGCCGGCCCCAGCAGTGCCCGCGCCGATCCCGAGCTTGAGCGGCACGGGATCTCCGACGATCGATCTGCCAAACCGCACGTCCGCTCAGCCGCTTGGACCGCCGGTCGTGCCGGTGGAATCAGTGCCGCTGAACCCGCCTGTGGGCATCGCACTGCCTGTGACGCGCATGGAGCCGCCGCCTTCGCCACCGCCCCGTCCCGCGCCTGCTGCGCCTGTGAGGGTCGGAGAGGCGACGCCGTCCCCGTCGCAGCCGGTGCCGCCGAGGCGGACGGCGGAGGCTGCGCCGCTTCGGCCATCGACGGTCGCCCTTAAAGAGAAAGCGCGGGAGACAAAGACGGAGACGGCCTCGAAGGCGGGTAAGCCGTCGCCGCGCGGCAGGCCGGCAGCCGGCGCCACGCGGGCGGGCCGCCCGAAGCTCCCGGCCAAGCCTGCGCCGTCCAAGCGCGCCCGGCACCGCTGATCGCGTCTCCGGCGCCGTTGGCCCCGTCCTTTTTGGGCTTGGACAATGCCGGACGTGCGGATTAGGTTTAGGGTTTGGCGGCGAAGGGCTTGTGCCGTTTTTCTGGAAGGGAGAAAGCGATCGATGGACCGGGCTGGCGTCGATCCCCTCAGGGCTGGTTCCGCCGTCGGCGCGCCCGGCGCGAGGATCGCCTCCGACCTCGTCGCCCGATCGTGCGGTACCGCCCGAAGCCGACAGGGTTCCGTCTACGCCGCCTTGGACCTCGGTACGAACAACTGCCGGCTGCTGATCGCGCGCCAGCCGGAACCCGGCGTTGATCCCGACGGCTTGCGTATCGTCGATAGCTTCTGCCGCATCGTCCGGCTCGGCGAGGGCGTGTCGCAGACGGGCCGCCTGGCTGAAGCCGCGATGGCGCGGACGTTGACGGCTCTCAAGATCTGCGCCGAAAAAATGCAGGCGCGCCACGTCTCGCGCGCGCGGCTTATCGCGACCGAAGCCTGCCGGGCGGCGGAGAACAGCGGCGAGTTCCTCGAGCGTGTCCGCGAGGCGACCGGCTTCACCCTCGAGATCGTCGATCGCGAGACGGAAGCCTTCCTCGCCGCGGCCGGCTGCTCGGCGCTTGCCGATGGGGAAGCGCAAGGCATCGTCCTGTTCGATATCGGCGGCGGTTCCTCGGAGGTCGTCTGGCTCGGCCGGGAGCGTGCCGGAGGCCCCTGCCACCGCCGCGAGGATGGTGCTTTGCGCGCCCGCCTGCGCGCCTGGGACTCGCTGCCCCTCGGCGTCGTCTCCCTGGCCGAACGGTTCGGCGGCGTCGAGGTCTCGGACGCCAGCTTCGAGGCCATGGTCGCCTTCGTCGAGCAGGCGCTGCAGCCTTTCGCCGTGCAGGTGGCGGGAGAGACGCGGTGCGGCCGCTTCCACCTTCTTGGCACCTCCGGTACGGTCACGACGATCGCCGGCGTCTTCCTCGACCTCGCCCGCTACGACCGTCGCCGCGTCGACGGGCTTTGGATGTCGAGCGAGGACGTGACCGGAACGATGCAAGCGCTGCGGGCGATGTCTTTTGCCGAGCGGGCCGCCCATGGCTGCATCGGCCCCGACCGCGCCGACCTCGTCCTCGCCGGCTGCGCGATCTTCGAGGCGATCCGCCGGGCCTTTCCCTGCGAGCGCGTCCGCATCGCCGACCGCGGCCTGCGCGAAGGCATCCTCATGCAGATGATGGCCGGCGACCGCATCTGGTCGCGTGACAGCGCATGAGCGTGGTGGGCAAGGGCGACGGTGGCAAGCCGAAGACGGGCCCGCGCGGCGACCTGAAAATCCGGGTCAAGACGGCGCGCAAGCGTTCGCTGGCCTCGACGCTGTGGCTGGAGCGTCAGCTCAACGACCCCTACGTGGCTCAGGCGAAGAAGGATGGCTACCGCTCTCGTGCCGCCTACAAGCTGATCGAGATCGATGAGCGCTACCATGTGCTCAAGCCCGGCCTGCGGATCGTCGACCTCGGCGCGGCGCCCGGCGGCTGGGCGCAGGTAGCGGCGAAGAAGGTCGGCGTCGAAAAGGGCAGGGGCAAGATCGTCGGGATCGACCTGCTGCCGATCGACCCCCTGGCCGGCGTCGCGTTCGCCGTGCTCGACTTCCTCGACCCCGTTGCGCCGGACCGGATCAAGGCGATGCTGGGAGGCGCTGCCGACCTCGTGCTTTCGGACATGGCGGCCAACACGACGGGTCACAAGAAGACGGACCAGCTTCGCATCATCGGCCTGGTGGAACTTGCCGCCGACTTTGCCTGCGAGGTCCTGGCCGAGGGTGGGGCCTTCCTCGCGAAAGTCTTTCAGGGCGGCACCGAGGCCCAGTTGCTCGCGCAGCTGAAAACGAGTTTCACTTCCGTCCACCACGTCAAGCCCGACGCGAGCCGCGCCGGCTCGTCCGAGCTCTACGTGCTGGCAAAGGGGTTTCGCGGCCGGCCTGCGGGCCGTCCGGCGGAACCGGCTGCCGATGAAGCGGCTGAGGCGTTCCCGATCGGCTCGCGCGGCTAGACCGCGCCGGTCCGCGCCTCGCCCACGACCGCCGCGGTGGGGGCTGGCGCGCGCCGCGACAGCGCGTCGCCCGCGTCGGCGGATAGTCTCCAAAAGCTCCAGGCCGAGCAGGCGGCCACCAGGCCGACCGCCGCGAAAGCCCAATGGAAGTCGTTCAACGCGAGCGCGCCGCCATGCCCCTCGCGCATGACCTGCACGACACCGGCACCGAGAGCCACACCGACGCTGAGCGAGATCTGCTGCACGACGGACGCGAAGCTCACGGCGCGGCTCAGGCGGTCCTGCTCGATGTCGGCATAGGCGATGGCATTGATGGCCGTAAACTCGAGCGAGCGGAAGTAGCCGCCGACCAGCAGGATGCCCAGAATGAGCGCGGTCGGTGTCGCGGGCGACAGCAGCCCGTTGACGGCGATGAAGCCGGCGCCGATCAGCGCGTTGACCACGAGGATGCGGCGGAAGCCGAACAGGCGGATGATCGGCGAGGCCGTGGCCTTCATCGCCATCGCGCCCGCCGCCGCGACGAAGGTGATGAGCCCCGAGCGAAGCGGGGTCATGCCGAAGCCGAGCTGCAGCATCAGGGGCAGCAGGAGCGGCACCGCGCCGACACCGACGCGGAACAGCGATCCGCCGGTGACGCTGACGCGGAAGGTCGGGATGGCCAGCAGCGACAAGTCGAGGATCGGCGCGGTTGCGCGTCGCGCATGCCGGACATAGAGCCCGAGAGCGGCCGCGCCGAAGCCCATCAGCGCCGCCGTCTGCCACGCCGGAAGGAAGCCGCGCCCCAGGATGGTCAGGCCGGAGAGGAGGCAGGTGAGACCGAGCGCCGACAGGAGAAAGCCGACGATGTCGAGGCGCGGCACCCGCTCTTCGCGGACATCCTGGATATAGGCGGTCGCCAGCGCGATGCCGAGCACCCCGATCGGCACGTTGATCCAGAAGATGTAGCGCCAGTGAAAATAGGTCGTGATGAAGCCGCCGACGGGAGGCCCGACCATCGGGCCGAGGAGAGCCGGAAGGGTCAGGTAGGCGAGGGCCCGCACGAGGTTGTGCCGCTCGACCGAACGCAGCAGGAGCAGGCGGCCGACCGGCACCATCATCGCGCCACCGATCCCCTGCACGATCCTGGCGAGCACGAACCCGGTCAGCGAGCCTGACAGGCCGCAGAGCACCGAACCCAGCGTGAAGACGACGATGGCGAGGCGGAAAACGTTGCGGGTCCCAAAGCGGTCCGCGACCCAGCCGCTCGCCGGGATGAAGATGGCGAGCGAGAGCAGGTAGGAGGTCAACGCCAGCTTGAGGGCGATCGGATCCTCGTGCAGGTCGAGCGCGATGGCCGGTAAAGACGTGGAGATGACCGTCCCGTCCAGGTTCTCCATGAACAAGGCGCAGGCGACGATCATCGCGGTCAGGGCGTAGCGAGGCAAGCGCGGCTCCGGATCCGGTCTCTTTGGCAGGCGGCCGGCGGGCACGATCCAAGCCGTTTATCTAGGCGGGATCGCGGCGATTGCGAGCGCCGACGCGGGCCTGCCGGCTGCGGAAGCGGGGCCGGATTGCCTTTGCGCGGTGTCGCAGCCGTGATAACAGCCACTGCCAACCTGACAAGGGGGGCCTGGCGCCTTCCCGACCTATCTGCGCCGGGCATGCCGCGCCCCGCCGTCCATGGAGTTGGCTGATGGCCACCATCGTTCGTTCCCCCATCGTGGAGGCGCTCACGTTCGACGACGTGCTGCTGCTTCCGGGCCATTCGGAGGTCATGCCGAGCGGGGTCGACCTGCGGACGCGGCTCACCGCCGAAATTACCCTCAACCTGCCGCTGCTCTCGGCCGCGATGGACACGGTGACCGAGTCGGCGATCGCCATCGCCATGGCGCAGGCCGGCGGTATGGGTGTCATCCACCGCAACCTGGAGCCGGAGGTGCAGGCCGAGGAGGTCCGCAAGGTGAAGCGCTACGAGAGCGGGATGGTGGTCAATCCCATCACGATTTTCCCCGACGAGACGCTGGCCGACGCGACCGCCCTGATGAAGCGCCACGGCATCTCGGGTTTTCCCGTCGTGGAGCGGGGCGGCGCACCCGGGACGCCGACGCGGCTCGTCGGCATCCTCACCAACCGCGACGTGCGATTCGCCGATCATCCCGACCAGCCCGTGAGCGAGCTGATGACGAAGAACGTCATCACCGTGCGCGAGGGCGTCAGCAAAGAGGAGGCGCGCCGGCTGCTGCACCAGCATCGGCTGGAGAAGCTGCTCGTCGTCGACGAGAACTTTCGCTGCGTCGGCCTGCTTACCGTCAAGGACATCGAGAAGGCGACGCAGCACCCGGCCGCCTGCAAGGATGCCGAGGGGCGCCTGCGCGTCGCCGCTGCCTCGACCGTGGGCGACAAAGGCTACGAGCGCGCGCTCGCCCTCATCGACGCGGGCGTCGACTGCATCGTCGTGGATACCGCGCACGGCCATTCCCAATCCGTGCTCGACCAGGTGACGCGGATCAAGCGCGCCTCCAACCGCATCGGGCTCATCGCCGGCAATGTCGCGACGGCGGACGGCGCCAGGGCTCTGATCGACGCCGGTGCGGATTGCATCAAGGTTGGCATCGGGCCGGGGTCGATCTGCACCACCCGCATCGTCGCTGGCGTGGGCGTGCCGCAACTCACCGCCATCATGGAGGCCGCCGACGTCGCGCGCGACGCCAACGTGCCGGTGATCGCCGACGGCGGCATCAAATATTCCGGCGACTTCGCCAAGGCCATCGCCGCCGGCGCGAGCTGCGCGATGATCGGGTCTCTGCTCGCTGGCACGGACGAGAGCCCTGGCGAGGTCTATCTGTACCAGGGCCGCTCGTTCAAATCCTACCGCGGCATGGGTTCCGTCGGCGCGATGGCGCGGGGCTCCGCCGACCGCTACTTCCAGCAGGACATCAAGGATTCCCTGAAGCTGGTGCCCGAGGGCGTCGAGGGCCAGGTGCCTTACCGCGGGCCGGCCGGCGCGATCCTGCATCAGCTCGCCGGCGGCCTGCGCGCCGCGATGGGATATGTCGGCGCGCCGACCATCCCGGTTTTCCAGGAGCGTGCGAAATTCGTGCGGATCTCCTCCGCGGGCTTGCGCGAAAGCCACGTCCACGACGTCGGCATCACGCGCGAGAGCCCGAACTATCCCACCGGGATCTGAGCGGTCCGCGCGCCGATGGCCGCACGGGGGAACGCAAGCCCCTGCTTCACGCGTTCCGCCTTCCATGAGCCAAGTCGACACCCTACCGGCGCAAGGTCACATCCTTCCGGACCAAAGTCTCTCGGACAAGAGTCTTCCGCGCCGAGGTCTTTCAGCCCAATGTCCTCCAGCCCAGGTTCCGCCGGACGGCGCCGTTTCGGTACCGAGGCTGTGGCGCCCCAAGCGCGTGCTCGTCACGCGTTCGGCGCGGGACTGGGAGCACGGCCGTGCCATCGCGCGGCGCGCCGCCGCGCTCGGCGTCGAGGTCGTGGAACTGGCTAACGACCGGCTCGTGGGCCTTGGCTCGAGCGGCGACGCGCGCGCGGACTACCAGATCGCCAAGTCCACGCTGGCCGTCGTCGTCGCCTCGGCGGCCAGGCGACGGCTGCAGCCGATCCCACCTTCGGCGGACTGGCGCTTCGACCTCGCCGAAGGCTGTCCCGCCCACTGCCAATATTGCTACCTCGCGGGCTCCCTTGCCGGACCGCCGATCACCCGCGTCTATGCCAACGTCGAGGAGATCTTGTCCGGTCTCGCCCCCGCGGTCGGGCAGGGCGGCGTGACTTCGAAATCGGCCGCGCGAGCCTCCGAGGGAACCACCTTCGAGGCCTCCTGCTACGCCGACCCGCTCGGTGTCGAGCACCTGACCGGCAGCCTTTCGGAGACGATACGCTTCTTTGGGGCGTGGAACGCGCCGGTCCAACTCCGTTTCACGACGAAGTTCGGCGACGTCGAGCCGCTGCTCGGTCTCGACCACGGGGGTCGCGTGCGGGTCCGGATGTCGGTCAATGCGTCCGCGCTCATTCGCTTCGAGGGAGGGACCAGCCCGTTGGCGGCGCGGCTGCGGGGGCTGGGTCAGCTTGCGCGGGCCGGCTACCGCGTCGGCCTCACCGTTGCGCCGATCCAGCCGGTCGAGGGCTGGCGCACGGCTTACGCCGACCTGTTCGCCATGGCCGCGCGCGAGTTGGAAGGTGTGGCGGACCTCGACCTTACGGCCGAGCTCATCACCCATCGTTTCACACCGAAGTCCAAGGCGGTGCTGCAGGGTTGGTACCCCGGGACGAAGCTCGAGATGGACGAGGAAAAGCGGTCGCGCAAGCTGACCAAGTTCGGCTCGGTCAAGCATGTCTATCCCGCTCCTCTCATGAAGGAGATGCGCGCCACGCTGACGGACCTGCTTGGCCAGCGTCTACCCGCTGCCAAGGTGTTGTACTGGACCTGACGGACAGGTCGGCTTTGACTCTACGGGCGCTTTCCCGGACAAGGTCGTATCATTCGTTTAGGGCCTTCCATGAGCGTCGCATCGATCCTCCTTCCGGTCTTCGCGGAGGTCTTCCTGATCTTCGTGCTGGTCGCCGCCTTGGTGAAGAGCCGCGTGGACGCCAAGAAGGCCGGTGTCCAGGATCGCGATATCGCGCTCGGCCCCGAGGCCTATCCGGTGCAGGCGCGGCAAATCTCCAACGCGTATGCCAACAGTTTCGAAATGCCGACGCTGTTCTTCGTCGCCGTGATCCTCGGCCTGATCGTGCACAGGGCCGGCACGCTCTTCGTCGTGGTGGAATGGCTGTTCGTCGCCGCCCGCATCGGCCAGGCCTTGATCCATACGACGACCAACCAAGTGCCGGTGCGCGGCCTGTTCTTTCTCGGCAGCGTGGTCGCTACGGCGTTCCTCTGGCTGCTGATCGCCGTTGGCGTGCTGTTTGGGGCGCCATGACGCCCGGAGGGCGGCTTGCCGCCGCCATCGAAGTCTTCGCCGACATCGAGACGCGCCATCGTCCGGCGGCGGAGGCGTTGAAAGATTACGGCCTCGCCCACCGCTTCGCCGGCTCGAAGGACCGCGGGGCCGTGGCCTCGCACGTGTTCGATGCGCTGCGTCGGCGCGCCTCGTCGGCTTGGCTGATGGGCGAGGAGACGCCGCGGGCCATCGTTATCGGCTCCCTGTCGCGCGCGCGCGGCTTCGATGCCGAAGGGGTCGCCGGCTTGTGCTCGGGCGAGCAGCACGCGCCGCCGGCTTTGAGCGATGCGGAGCGGGCGGCGCTCGCCCGACAGGACTTCACCGGCGCTCCGCCCTCCGTGCTCGGCGATTTTCCGGCCTGGCTTGAAGACGCGTTCCTCGCCGTGTTCCCGCAGACGCTCGATGCCGAGATGGGGGCGATGGCGGCGCGCGCGCCGCTCGACGTGCGTGTCAACACGCTGCGCGGTACGCGCGAGAAGGCGATGACCACCTTGGCGCATCTCGATCCGCAGCCCACTCCTCTCGCGCCGGCGGGGCTGCGCCTGCCGCTCGGCAGCGACGGCCGCGGCCCCGCGTTGAGCGGGGAGCCAGCCTTCATCAAAGGTCTCGTCGAGGTGCAGGACGAGGGCTCGCAGGTGGCGGCTTTGCTCGCGGGCGCCCAGCCCGGCGAGCAGGTGCTCGACCTCTGTGCCGGTGCCGGCGGCAAGACTCTCGCCCTGGCTGCAGCCATGGACAACAAGGGCCAGATCTACGCGAGCGACACGGAGGGGCGCCGGTTGATGGGCCTCTACCCGCGGCTCGGCAAGTCGGGCGCGCGCAACGTGCAACTCCGGGCCCCGCGCCGCGGCGTGCCGCCGCTCGACGACTTGAAGGGCCGCTGCGACCTTGTGCTGGTCGACGCGCCGTGCACGGGCACGGGCACCTGGCGTCGCAACCCCGACGCGAAGTGGCGGGTGCGTCCCGGCGCGCTGGAACAGCGCGTGAAAGAGCAGGACGCGGTGCTGGCCCAGGCCGCGCTCTACGTGAAACCGGGCGGCCGGATCGTCTATGTCACCTGCTCGCTCCTGGCCGAGGAGAACGAGGCGCGGGTCACGCATTTTCTCCGCGACCACGCGGCGTTCTCGGCCGGCTCGGCCCGCGCCGCCGCGGACGCCGCCGGCCTGTCGGCGCTGACGGCCTTCGCCGATGCGAGCGATGTCGGCATCCGGCTGTCGCCCCACCGCACCGGAACGGACGGCTTCTTCGTCGCGACCCTCGTCAGGCATTGACCGGGTGAAGTGCGTCAGCCGCGCCGCGCCTCGGCTTCGTGGCGCAGGAGCGTCGCAGCATCGCTGACGGTTTCCCTCGCGAACCGCCAGGCGGCACGCGCCCGTGCCAGAGGCCCGTAGGCCGCGTGCGCGTCGGGTGCCGACTCCTCGCCGTGGCCGAAGAGCGTGGCGATCCGCTGGCAGTCGACGCGGTGCGCTGGGGTGCCTTCGTTCGACGGTGCGATGCAGAGGTAGCGTGCCACGGCGGTCTCCTGTTGCGGCAAGCTGTACCCCTTCCGTG
Organism: Beijerinckiaceae bacterium; assembly: GCA_965249685.1. Lineage (GTDB taxonomy): Bacteria > Pseudomonadota > Alphaproteobacteria > Rhizobiales > Beijerinckiaceae > RH-AL1. Next base: position 469,552 of record CBDFMN010000003.1, read on the forward strand.
TTGCGGGCTCCTCAAACCGACCCGTCGAATACGCCCGCATGCCGGCAACCTGTTCTTAAAGCCTTGGCGCCGCACCGCGAGCCCGCGAAAGCCGTTCTTTTTCGCTCCGCCCTGGTCTAGGACGAAGGGCCGTTGAAGGTTCCGCCCGCGACCGGCGAGCCATCCTCGCCGTGCGTCAGGGGCGCCTCGGATCCACAGGAAACCACGTCATGGCCGTCGCCGACCTCCACCACGACATCCTCGACCATCACGACAAGGTGCTGATCATCGATTTCGGTTCACAGGTGACGCAGCTCATCGCCCGACGGGTGCGCGAGGCCGGCGTCTATTGCGAGATCGCGCCGTTCCAATCGGCAGAAGCCGCCTTCGCCGCGATACGGCCAAAGGCGGTGATCCTGTCGGGCGGTCCCTCCTCGGTGTTGGAGGAGGGCTCGCCGCGCGCGCCGCAGGCGGTGTTCGAGGCCGGCATCCCGGTGCTCGGCATCTGCTACGGCGAGCAGCTGATGGCGGTGCAGCTCGGCGGCGCCGTTTCCTCCGGCCATCTCGGCGAGTTCGGTCGCGCCGAGGTCGAGGTGACCGGAGCGTCGGCCTTGTTCGACGGCATTTGGGAGCCGGGCGTCCGCTATCCCGTATGGATGAGCCATGGCGACCGCGTGACGGCGCTCCCCGACGGGTTTCGCGGTATCGGCCAGTCCGAAAACGCACCCGTCGCGATCATCGCCGACGAGGGTCGCCGCTTCTACGGCGTGCAGTTCCACCTGGAGGTGCACCACACGCCCCAGGGCGCGCAGTTGCTCTCCAACTTCGTCCACAAGATCGCCGGGTGTCGCAGCGACTGGACGATGAAGGCGTTTCGCACCGAAGCCATCGCCGCCATCCGCGGGAAGGTGGGCGAGGAGGGTCGCGTCGTCTGCGGCCTGTCAGGCGGGGTCGATTCGGCGGTGGCGGCCGTGCTGATCCACGAGGCGATCGGCGACCGGCTGACCTGCGTCTATGTCGATCACGGTTTGATGCGCGCCGGCGAGTCGGAGCAGATCGTCAGCCTGTTCCGCGGCCACTACAACATCCCGCTGGTGCATGTGGAGGCGGCCGACCTGTTCCTGGGCGCGCTGCACGGGATCAAGGACCCGGAGCAGAAGCGCAAGATCATCGGCGGCCTCTTCGTCGCGACCTTCGAGGCCGAGGCGAAAAAGCTCGTCACCGCCGCCCACGGCGCGCCGGAATTCCTGGCGCAGGGTACACTCTACCCCGATGTGATCGAGAGCGTCTCCTTCTCCGGCGGCCCGTCGGTGACGATCAAATCGCACCACAACGTCGGCGGCCTGCCCGAGCGCATGGCCATGACGCTCGTCGAGCCGCTGCGCGAATTGTTCAAGGACGAGGTGCGCGCGCTCGGCCGCGAACTCGGGCTGCCCGAAGCCTTCGTCGGCCGTCATCCCTTTCCCGGCCCCGGTCTCGCCATCCGCTGCCCCGGCCCGGTGTCAAAGGATAAGCTCGACATCCTCCGCAAGGCCGACGCGATCTACCTCGACGAGATCCGCCGCGCCGGCTTGTATGACACCATCTGGCAAGCCTTCGCCGTGCTGCTGCCGGTGCAGACGGTGGGTGTGATGGGCGACGGGCGCACCTACGACTTCGTCTGCGCCCTTCGCGCCGTCACCTCGGTCGACGGCATGACGGCGGATTTCTTCCCCTTCGACATGGCCGTCCTGGGCCGCACCGCCACCCGCATCATCAACGAGGTCAAGGGTATTAACCGCGTGGTCTACGACGTGACGTCGAAGCCGCCGGGAACGATCGAGTGGGAATGATCCGATAAGGCCGCAGCGACATCGGCTGCAGGTGGGTGCTGGCTAACACCGTGCCCGTTGAACCGATGAAGCCAACGAACCGACGTGCCCGTCGGGCTGAGCCCATCACAACAGCATGCGGCTGGTCAGGCACCGTTGATCATCGCGAACACTTTGCCATGCTCGCCGCGAGACTCGGCGAAGCGTTGGGGCTTCACGCGCTCAACGAGAATTTCGCGAGCGGAATCGTCCGCCGCAAACAAGGCCATGCTCTCGCTGACGAATGCGTCGAGCGGCATGGCACGCGGGTTGTCACGCTGGCCTGGTGTGAGGTCGGTCGCCACCAGGGGCGGGGCCAGTTCGATCATCGCGATCGAAGTGCCGCGGAGCTGATGCTGCATGGATTGCGTCCAGGAGTGCATGGCGGCCTTGGTGGCCCCGTAGGTGGGCGTGTCGGCGCGCGGCACGAAAGCGAGGCCGGAGGTCACGTTGATGATGGCGGCAGAAGCTTGGCGTCGCAGATGCGGGACCAGAGCGGTGGCGAGCCGAATGGGGGCGAGAAGATTGATGGCGAGCGTCGCCTCACACGCCGTCATGTCGAAGGGATCGGCCAAGATATCCTCGGTTTGCATGATGCCGGCGTTGTTAATCAGAACGTTCAGCGTCGGATGGTCCTGGGCGACGCGCGCGACGAAGGCGTGCACGGCAGCGACGTCCATCACGTCGAGCACAACGGTCGCCATGCCGGGGTTCTTGGCCGCAACGTCATGCAAAGGTTCCGGGCGGCGACCGGCGATGATCACCTGATTTCCCAGTGCGTGGAACGCCTCGGCCAAGCCGCGCCCGATGCCCGAGCCGCCGCCGGTGACGAGGATGGTGTTGCCGGTCATATGCATGGTGGGTCCTCTGTTGCTGCCGGGCACGTTAGCGTCGCTCCTTGGCGGCTGCTTACCGGAAGCGCCGGGTTTCTTGCCTGATCCTCCGGCGAGGCTTGCCTTCAGGGCGAGATGAGCGATGATGAGGGCATGAGCCATGCCCTCCGCGATGCCGTAAGCCGCTATGCCGGTGCGAGATCCAGCGATGACGGGGTCATCGCGACGCCGCTGCGGGGTGTGGGCGTGATGCGGAGGGACGCGCCCGCCGGCTTCTCGAAGGTGATCTACCGGCCGCTGGTATGCCTGGTGTTGGGGGGCGAAAAGCAGGTCACCGTGGAAACGGAAACGCACGTGTTTTCGGCTGGGCAGTCGGCCCTCGTCACCGCCGACGTGCCCGCGGTCAGCCGCGTGACGCGCGCCAGCCGGGCCGAGCCGTATCTGGCGGTGGCGGTGGAGCTGGAGGCCGCGGTCCTGCTCGAACTCGCCGAGGCGGTTCCGTGCGCTGGGGCATCGACGCCCGGGCCAGTGCTGGCGCCCGTGCTGGTCGACGAGACGGAGGAGGCCGTCGCGGATTGCGTGCTGCGGCTGATGCGTCTGGTGGATCGTCCCGAGGCGGCGGCCGCGTTGCGCGATCCCATCGGGCGGGAGATGCACTACTGGCTGCTCGCGGGTCGCCACCGGGCGGCGGTGCAAAGCCTGACGCATCCGGACGGCGTCGCGCATCGTATCGCTCGAGCCGTCGCGGTCTTGCGACAGGGATTTGATCAGTCGTTGAGGGTCGAAGACCTGGCCGCTGCGGCGGGCATGAGCGCATCCACATTCCATCTGCATTTCCGGTCGGTGACCTCGGTCTCGCCCGTGCAGTTTCAAAAGCAACTCCGGCTGATCGAGGCGCGGCGGCTTCTGTTGACGGAGGGAATGTCGGCGAACCGGGCGGCCTATGCTGTGGGGTATGAGAGCGTGCCGCAGTTCACGCGGGAGTATGCGCGAATGTTTGGGACATCGCCCGGTCGCGATTCGCGGGAACGACGGGCAGCGTAGGGATCGTCGGCCCATATGGTGGCACGTGCCTCCCGGTTGGGGCATCGGCGCTTGGGATCTGTCTTCCCGCGTCGCTCGCCGATCGACCGGGAGCTGAGCGCGCAAGGCCGTGCCGGCCTGAGTACAGGCGAGGCGTGCCCGCACGATCAATACAAGGGAATGATATCTTTGCGTTATTGTCTCGCAGCAATCGGCATCCTCCTCGTCGCGACGTCGTCCCATGCCGGGACGTCGATTGCTCCGCCAGCCGGGAGCCTGCTTGTCGGGCGTTACGTCGCCACGGGCTCGCAAATCTACACCTGCACCGCAAAGGGCGACGGGCTGGCCTGGGGAGCGGCCGAGCCCGATGCCGATCTGGCCGGCGCGGACGGGCAGGTCGTCATCCGCCATTTCAAAGGGCCGACGTGGGAGGCGCGCGACGGCTCGAAGGTCGTCGGCGCGGTGGCGGCCAAGCAGCCTTCGCCCGCGGCCGATGCGGTGCCCTGGCTGCTGCTGACCGCCACGACGACCGGAGCCGGCATGCTCGCAGGCACAAAATACGTGGTGCGGCAGGACACCGTCGGCGGGATGGAGCCCTCGGGTGGGTGCCCGTCGGCAGGGTTGAAGAGCCGCGTGCCCTACACGGCCACCTACCTGTTCTACAAGTGACGGTGTGACGCGCGAGTGGGGGACCGCCCGGCCGCCGGGGGGCGCGACCGCGGTCGGCGTCGTCGCGGCGCTCAACCTGGCCTATTTCGTCGTCGAGATCGGCGTCGCGCTTTCCCAGGGATCGGTGTCGTTGTTCGCCGACAGCGTCGATTTCCTAGAGGACGCTTCCATCAGCCTGCTGGTGTTGGCGGGCCTGCGCTGGTCGCCTGCCGCGCGGGCGAAGCTCGGGATGGGGCTCGCCGCGGTCATCCTCGTTCCCAGCCTCTCCACTCTCGCGGTGGCCTGGTACCGGTTCGGTGCAGGCACAGCGCCCGACGCGGTCGCGCTGACGGTGACGGGATGCGGCGCGCTCATCGTCAACGGCACCTGCGCCATCCTGCTCGCGCGCTCGCGCCGCGAAGGGAGCCTGATGCGCGCGGCCTTCCTCTCCGCGCGCAACGACATGTTCGCCAATCTCGCGATCATCGGCGCGGGCCTTGTGACGGCGCGTGCCCCGTCGCCATGGCCTGACCTGGTCGTCGGCCTTGGGATCGCGATCCTCAACGCCGGTGCGGCCCACGAGGTGTTCGCCGCCGCTCGGTCGGAGCACCGGCAGGCGTACGAGCGCGATTGAATTGCCTACCTTAATATCGCTGCGGCTCTATATGAGAGGTGTCCAACAAGGAATATTTGATGATCCGCCTGACTAGCTTTGCCGCCGCCAGCATCCTCGCTTTGACCGCCGCCGCCGCCGCGGCACCGACCGTCCAGCGCATGCGGGGCACGATCGAGAGCGCCGCCAACGGCACGCTGACGATCACCACCACCGACGGGAAGACGGCGGCCCTGGCCGTCGGCGCCGACACCAAATACGCCGCCGTGATCAATTCCAGCCTCGACCAGGTCAAGGACGGCGTCTTCATCGGAACGGCGACCAAGGGCGAGAACCCGCCGACGGCGCTGGAAGTCGTCCTCTTTCCCGACTCGATGCGCGGGACAGGCGAGGGCCATTACGACTGGGATGCCATCCCCGACACCACCGCCGGCGGCGCAGCCGTCAAGAGCGCGATGACCAACGGCACCGTCAAGGCTAGCGCGACCCGGCCCCTGACCAAGAGTGCCATGACCAACGGGACGGTAAAAAGCGGCACAGCCTCGGGCGGCAGCAAGACCCTCACGGTGACCTACGAGGGCGGCAAGAGCCTGCAGATCCTCGTGCCGCCGAGCGCGCCGGTGGTGATGCTCGAGCCGGCCGACATGTCGGCGCTGAAGCCGGGCGCCAAGGTCTTCGTCATCGCGGCGGCCGACGGGAGCAAGCTCGACGCCACGCGGGTGATGGTCGGCAAGGATGGCGTGACGCCGCCGATGTGAGCGGGGCGGGAGTGTTTGGGCCTACGTGATCCGACCCTCCCCGATCAATCGCGATCCAGGCGCACGGCATCTCCCCAGGGATCCGTCGTCTGGAACGCGGCTTCGATTGTTGCACCTTCGCGGACGGTCGTGACGTGGCAGGAAAGAGACGTGTGGCCACCCTGATCCCTGCTCTTGCACAGGCCGTCGACGGGCGTCGTGCCGGCCTTTGTGTCTCCCTGGATCAGTAGGACACTGGTGATAGGCAGGCGGTAAGAGCCGTCAGCCTCGGTGATGCCATCCCTTAGCAAACCATAGAAGCCCAGCACGGTTCGCGCGTCGAGCGTGAAGAACGTCGTAAGCGCGCGTTTGTCGAGGACGGCCCTTCCAACGAAACTCGCGCAATACGGCGTCGCATCATCCGGCCGCGCCAGGGTCAGGCATTGGCCCCGCGCGGTCGAGACCTCCGATCGCGGTATTCGGAACACGGCGTCTTCTATGGTATAATGGCGGGTCGACGGACCTCCTAAAGTCGCGAAGTTCACGGCGATGCGGCCGCTTCGGCCCATTGTCTCACAGCGTATGTAGTAGGCGTCGACGCTGCAGCTCCCCGAGGCGGCTTCAGTCGAGACATGGCCTTGGCTCAGCACATGAACTTTGCCGATCGTGTAACGGAGCACGCCGTTCTGCGGGGGATCGAGGGGCGGGATGGTTTCCAGACCGATCGCCTTCGCACCCAGGGTAAACCACTGGATCGTCGTGACGTCGCCGGTAAAGGAGACGGCCGCGCGCCCCTCGCAGCCCGATGTCACGTCCTGACCGAAGACATCCAGCGAGACGCATCGGCCGCGATAGGTGGTGAGCACCGCGTGGGGGCGATAGTCGATCAGGGTCTTGAGGGGAAAAGCCCGCACCTCGCTGAAGGGCTTGAAGACGTCCTCCAGCAATCCCGGGGCCATGCTGGACGATGGCGGCGGAGACTGCGCCTCGCTTCCGCTACAGGACACACTCCATACGAGCCATCCAACCACGGTCCAAAGTATCGGGCGCATCGTGTCACCAGCGTCGAGAACCGAGGAACGGGTTTTCACCAATCGGTTCGCGCGCCTCATTCTTGTATGCTAAGCCGCCAGCACAGTTCTTCTCAAGCGGCCCCGAACCACACATGTCCGAATTCATCCGCGAGGTCGACGAGGAGTACCGGCGCGACCGCGTCGTCGGGTTCCTCGCCAAATATCAGTCGGCGTTGATCGTCCTGGTGCTTGCGGTCGTCCTCGGCACGGCGGCCTATCGGGTCTACCTGCACTATCAGACGCAGGCCGCCGAGGCCGCCAACGCGCGCTACGATGCCGCCATGCAGCTGATGCGTGAGGGCAAGCCGGCGGAGGCACAGGCCGCGTTCGATAAGATCCAGGGCGAGGGGGTGACGGGCTACGCGGCGCTGGCCCGGTTGAAGGCCGTCGAGATCCTGGCTGTCCGCGACCCGGCGGGAGCCGCGCGCGGCTACGACGCGATAAGCGTCGACACTGGCGTCGAGCCAACCCTGCGGGATGCCGCGCAGATCCGCGGCGCCATGCTCCGCGTCGACAGCGACGACCCCAAAGCCTTCGAGGCGCGTTACGCCGGGTTGGCGAGCGAGGGCTTCACTTTTCGCGCCTCCTTGCGCGAGCTGCTGGCGCTCGCGGCGTTCAAGCGCAACGACACGGAGGCTGCGGGGCGCTGGCTCGACCAGGTCGTCACCGACCCGAACGCCCCGACCGCTCTGCGGCGCCGGGCCGAGGCTTTCCTGGGTCTCGTCGCCGCTGGCGCTGCTCAGGCGGGGACGCCGGAGGCTTCCAAACCGGTGCTCGATGTCTCTCCTTCGGCAACGCCGCCCGCCGTCGCGGCCCAAGCTACCCCGGCCCAAGCTACCCCGGCCTCAACCACGCCGACCCCGGTCACGCCGGCAAAGCCGACGATTCCTCCGGCGTCGGCGCCCCCTGCGCGCTGAGCGCCGCCCAATCCTGAAGCGGTCCGTCGCGCCCGGCCGCTCGATCTGTGAAAGCGGCCATGTTTGCCATCGCCATCATCGGCCGGCCCAATGTCGGCAAGTCCACCCTGTTCAACCGGCTCGTCGGCAAGAAGCTCGCGCTGGTCGACGACCGGCCCGGCGTGACCCGCGACCGGCGCGAGGGCGAGGCGAAGCTCGGCGATCTGCGGTTCACGGCCATCGACACCGCCGGCCTCGAGGAGGGCGACGCGGCCTCGCTCTCTGGCCGCACGCGGGCACAGACCGAGGCGGCCATCGAGTCAGCGGACGGAATCTTCTTCGTGATCGACGCGCGGGTCGGCATCACCCCGGACGACCGCGCCTTTGCAGCGCTCGTGCGGCGCGCCGGCAAGCCGCTGATTCTCGTCGCCAACAAGGCGGAGGGCAGGCAAGGCGACCTGGGCGTGGCCGAGGCCTATCAACTCGGCCTTGGCGATCCGATCCCACTCTCCGGCGAGCACGGCGACGGGTTCTCCGAACTCTACGCTGCGCTGCTGGAGGCCCTGCCGAAGCAGACCGCCTTGGCTCCCGAAGAGGAGCCCGAGTCGCGCCGCGTCTTCGACGACGAGGAGGACGGCAGCGAACTCGATCCGACCAAGCCGCTGCGTATCGCCGTGGTCGGCCGGCCGAACGCCGGCAAGTCGACGCTCCTCAACCACATCATAGGCGAGGAGCGGCTGCTGACGGGCCCCGAGGCGGGGCTGACGCGCGACGCCATCGGCATCGATCTCACTTGGCGCGGGCGGGACATGAAGATGTTCGACACCGCCGGCCTGCGCCGTCGCGCCAAAGTGGACGACAAGCTGGAGAAACTCGCCGGCGCCGACGCCCTGCGGGCGGCCCGTTTCGCGGAGGTGGTGATCTTGCTGATCGACGCCACCAAGCCGTTCGAGAAGCAGGACCTGACCCTTGCCGACCTCGTCGAGCGGGAAGGGCGCGCGTTGGTCATCGGCGTCAACAAGTGGGACCTGATCGAGGACAAAGGGGAACGGCTGAAGTTCCTGCGAGAGGAGGCATGGCGCCTGCTGCCGCAGGTCAAGGGCGCACCGGTCGTCGCCGTGTCGGGCACCACGGGCTTCGGGGTCGAACGCTTGATGGAGGCGGCGAGCGTCACCCACGAGACCTGGAACAAGCGCATTTCGACGGCGCGCCTCAACCGCTGGCTGGCGGCCGCGATCGAGCAGCAGCCACCACCCGCCGTCGCGGGGCGGCGCATCAAGATCCGCTACATGACGCAATTGCGGGCCAGGCCGCCCTACTTCATCCTTTTCGGCAACCAGCTCGACGCGCTACCGACCAGCTATGAGCGTTTTCTCGTCAACGGTTTGCGTACCGCCTTCGACCTGCCGGGCGTGCCGATCCGCATCTCCAAGAAGGTCAGCGACAACCCCTACAAAGACCGCAAGAGCCCGCAGCGTTAGCGCGAGGAGTCGGGCGCGTCCCTTGCCGCCATGCCGGCGACGCTGAAGGTCACGGCCACCCGCCCGGCTTTGGCGAAGGTCAGCGTGCCCGCCACGCGTTGCCCTTGCTTGAACTGCGCCGTCGGATCGAGGAACATCAGATGCTCGCCGCCGGGCTTCAGGGTCACGGTGGCACCGGGCGCGAGAGGAAGCCCCTGGTCGAGCCGGGCCATGTGCATCACGCCGCCGTGCATCGCCATCGTGTGCACCTCCCCGACCCGGGCGCCCTCCAAGCTTGCCGCGATAAGGCGGTCCTCACCAGGTCCGGCATTGACCAGCGTGACGTAGCCGCCCGCGACCTTCGCCCCGCTCGGCGTCGCGCGCAGCCACGCCTGCCTGATCGAGACGGCGCCTGCCGCGACCGTCGTGGCCTCCTCGGCACGAAGCGGGTGCGCGAGCAGGACGAAGCCGACGACGGCCAGCGATCCCCTATGGTTGAACACGTCGGTCTCCGCCGCTCGCGCCTAGGCCGGCGCCTGAAAGCTCATCGTCGAATCGGTAGGAAAGTCGTAGAGCCGCCCGGTCTCGGTCCAGCTTGGCAGGCAGAGCCGGAGGATGTGAGGCGCGAGGTCTTCCGGCGTGCGGAGGCTTGCAGGGTCTTCGCCCGGCATCGCGGCCGCACGCATCCGCGTCCGCAGGGGGCCGGGATTGACCGCCATGACCTTGACGTGGCTGGTCGTCTCCGTCTCGGCGGCATAGGTGCGCACGAGGCTGTCGACCGCGCCTTTGGAGACGGCATAAGGCCCCCAATAGGGACGGAAGCTCGCGCGATGGCCGGCACCCGACGTCAGCAGGGCGACGCGTCCGGCGTCGGAGGCGCGCAGCAGCAGGTCGAGGGAGCGGATCAGCCGGTAATTGGCGGTCACGTTGACCGCCATAACGTAGTCCCAGCTCTTCGGATCGCAATGGGCCAGCGGCGTCAGCGGGCCGAGTACGCCGGCGTTGCCGACGAAGACGTCGAGCTTGCCCCAACGCTCGTGCAGCGCGGCGCCGAGGCGGTCGAGCGCCTCGTAGTCGGTCATATCAAGCGGCACGAGCGTCGCCGGCTCCCCCGTCGCCTGCTTCACGGCGTCGTCCAGGGCCTCCAGCCCACCTTGCGTGCGGGCCACTGCCACGATGTGCGCGCCCGCCCGCGCGAGCGCCAGCGAAAGCGCGTGGCCGATGCCGCGCGAAGCGCCCGTGACGAGGGCCACGCGGCCTGCGAGCGGCTTGGCGGCGAAGTCCATGGCGGGTCAGCCGGTCTCCGCCAGCAGCGAGAGCTGGCTGCGCGTCTCGCCGCTCACGTCCGTGAGGTAGGTCGGATAGTCGCCGGTGAAGCAATGGTCGGTGAACTGCGGCCGGTACGGGTCGCGCCGCTCCTCGCCCATCGCGCGGTAGGTCCCCTCGACGGTGAGGAAGGCCAGGGAATCGCAACCGATGTAGTCGCGCATCTCCTCGAGGGAGTGGGTGGCCGCCAGCAGCTTCTCACGCTCGGGCGTGTCGATCCCGTAGTAGTCGGGATATTTGATCGGCGGCGACGAGATGCGGAAATGCACCTCGCGCGCGCCGGCTTCTCGCATCATCCGCACGATCTTCACCGACGTCGTTCCCCGCACGATCGAATCGTCGATCAGCACGATGCTCTTGCCGGCGACGACCGAGCGGTTGGCGCTGTGCTTCAGGCGGACGCCGAGTTCCCGCGTCGATTGCGTCGGCTGGATGAAGGTGCGACCGACGTAATGGTTGCGGATGATGCCGAGCTCGAAAGGGATGCCGGACGCGCGCGCGTACCCGATCGCGGCCGGGACTCCGGAATCGGGGACGGGAATGACCACGTCGGCTCGCACCGGCATCTCGCGGGCGAGCTCCGCCCCCATCGCTTTGCGAGTCTCGTAGACCGAGCGCCCATGCACCACCGAGTCGGGCCGCGCGAAATAGATGTATTCGAAGATGCAGGGACGCGCCTGGACGCGGGGGAATGGCCGCAGGCTCTCGACGCCCGTTTCGGTGATGACGACGATCTCGCCGTTCTCGATGTCACGCACGAACCGTGCGCCAATGATGTCGAGCGCGCAGGTCTCCGAGGCCAGGAGATAGTGGCCGTCGAGTTCGCCCAGCACCAAGGGGCGGATCCCGAGCGGGTCGCGGGCGCCGATCAGCGCCTTGTTGGACAGCGTGACGAGCGCATAGGCGCCTTCGAGCTCGCGCAAAGCCTCGATGAATCGCTCGATCACGCGACCCTTGCGGCTGCGCGCCACGAGGTGGAGGATGACCTCCGTGTCCGACGTCGATTGGTAGATGGCTCCGTCGCGGATCAGCGAGCGGCGCAGCGTCAGGCCGTTGGTGAGATTGCCGTTGTGGGCGACCGCGATGCCGCCGGTGTCGAGCTCGGCGAACAGCGGCTGCACATTGCGCAGGATCGTCTCGCCGGTGGTCGAGTAGCGGACATGGCCGACCGCCGAATCGCCCGGCAGGCGAGCGATCGTCGACGCCTTGGAGAAATGCTCGCTGACGAGACCGAGGCGGCGCTCGGAGTTGAAGCGGGATCCGTCGAAGGCGACGATGCCGGCCGCTTCTTGACCACGGTGCTGAAGGGCGTGAAGGCCGAGCGCCGTGACTGCGGCGGCGTCGGGATGGCCGAAAATCCCGAAGACCCCGCATTCCTCCCGAAGCCGATCCGCCTCTGGATCGAAACTGTCTTCTTTGGAGTCCGAGCTGGAAGCCAGGCTTGTCATGATCACCTCGCGGGATCGGGGGCGGAGGCCACGCGTAGAGGGCGCGCCCACGATCCAGTGCGTCACACGCCCTACATAATCCGAACGGGGTCGAAAGCTAGAAGAATCCGGCGGCCGTGGATGGCCTTCAGGGCGCTTTTCTACTGTCGTCGCGCGTCGGCGGTCGCGGCAGGCCTTTGGACGCGGCATCGCCCTCCGCAGCAGGCTCTTCGGCAGCCGTCCCCACCTTCGGCTTCTTGAAGCGGCCTATAATCCCTTCAGGGTCGTCCGGAAGCAGGCTCGTCAACTGGTCGCCGGTCGACTGGAGCAATGGCTTCATCTTCGCACCCTTCACCCATTCCGGCTGCTTTTCCGGCGGAACCAGCCAGGAGAAAAAGACGAAGGCGATGACGCAGAGCAGCAGGCCACGCGCCGCGCCGAAGACGAAGCCGAGCGAGCGGTCGAGCGCGCCCACCTTCGAGTCGAGGATCGCGTCGGAGAGGCGGATCGTGATGATCGAGACGAGGATCAGCGTCACGAAGAACACGGCTGCCGCCGCCATCGCCATCGCGAGCACGTCTTTCTGGATGTAGGGCTTCACGTAGGGAAGCACGAGCGGGTAGAAATAGATCGCCGCGACAGCCGCCGCGCCCCAGGACGCGATCGCCAGGACCTCGCGCGTGAAACCGCGCAGCATGGCGAGGAGGGCCGAGATCAGGATCACGACGATAAGGCCGAGGTCTAGGTAGGAGGGCATGATCTTCGGCCTTCAGCCGCCATCGCTCGATCCGCGACATGGCAGTGCCGCCGGCTTCCCCGGCTTGGATGTGGTGAGGGCTTATAACCCGAGCGCGAGCGCGGCGTCACGTCGCTCGCCGGTCGCTCCCGGCTACGTTTCGCAGGGGCGCCGCCGTTTTCGATGCACTGTTGTCTTTCGGTCTGGCGATCTCCGCGACGAGGGCGCCGATATGGTCGCAGCCAAGCGCGGCGATCGCCTCGCCCCCCGCTTCGGCGACCTGCGTGCCGCGAGGCGCCACGGCCGACGTGAAGCCGAGCTTGGCCGCCTCCTTGAGCCGGGCCGGCGCGTGGGCCACCGGCCGCACCGCGCCGGAGAGGCCGACTTCGCCGAAATAGACCGCGCGGGGTGGCAGGCTTTGGCCCGACAGGGACGATACGAGCGCGGCGGCAACCGCGAGGTCGGCTGCCGGCTCGCTGACCCGCAGGCCGCCGGCGATTGTGAGATAGATGTCGTGCTGGCCGAGCTTCAGGCCGGCATGGGCCTCGAGCACGGCGACCACCATGGCGAGCCGGCTCGTGTCCCAGCCGACGACGGCGCGGCGCGGCGTGCCGAGCGAGGTGGGCGCCACCAGAGCCTGGATCTCCACCAGGAGAGGCCGCGTGCCCTCCATGCCGGCGAAGACCGCCATGCCGGGCGTCGCGTCCTCGTGGCCGGTGAGGAACAGGGCGGAGGGGTTCGCGACCTCGCTCAACCCGCCGCCCGTCATCTCGAACACGCCGATCTCGTCGGTGGGGCCGAAGCGGTTCTTGACGGCGCGCAGGATGCGGAAATCGCGACCGCCCTCGCCCTCGAAGGAGATCACCGCGTCCACCATGTGCTCGACGACGCGCGGCCCGGCGATCTGCCCGTCCTTGGTGACGTGGCCGACGAGGATGACGACGGCTCCCGTCGTCTTGGCGAAGCGGATCAACGCCTGCGCTGATCCGCGCACCTGGGTGACGGTGCCCGGCGAGGATTCGACGCCGTCCGTCCACATGGTCTGGATCGAATCGATCACCACCAGCGACGGGGAAGGGCCGTGCGAGAGGGTCGCGACGATGTCCTCGACAGCCGTCTCGGCCGCCAGTTCGACCGGCGCGGTGGATAGGCCGAGACGGCTTGCGCGCAACCGCACCTGATCCATCGCTTCTTCGCCGGAGATGTAGACGACGCGCTCGCCGCGTTGCGCCATGGCCGCGCAGGCCTGGATCAGCAGCGTCGATTTGCCGATGCCGGGTTCGCCGCCGAGGAGGAGGACCGAGCCCGGCACGAAGCCGCCCCCGGTGACGCGGTCCAACTCGTCGATGCCGGTCCGCAAGCGACGCTGCGGCGCGTCGGCATGGGCGAGCTCGCCGAGCGCGAAAATCCGCCCCTTGCGCGCGCCACGCGCCTGCTGGGCGCCGATACCTGCCGCGCCACCGTCCTCGATGATCGAGTTCCAGGCCCCGCAGGCCTCGCAGCGACCCTGCCAGCGCGGCGTGACGTTGCCGCACTTCTGGCAGACGAACGCACTTTTTGACTTGGCCATGCAGGTCTCGACCTGTGCTTTATTCTCCCGAAGGCAGGAGAAGGTGGTCTCGTAACGAGAGCAGACGGAAGACGTACCTGATTCCCAGAAGAACGGCTAAGCCCGGCGCCGTCCCCACCGAACTCGCTACGTCTCTCCCCCTCCCGCAAGCGGGAAGGCGGAAACTGGCGTCAGCGGGTGACGACGGCGCGGTGGCTGCGTCGCCCCAGCTTCGTCAGTACCTCGTAGCCGATCGTGCCGGCGCGTTGCGCGAGGTCGTCGATGGTGATGCGGCCGCCCAGCAGCACGACATCGTCGCCGCGCGCGACAGACGGCGCATCGGTGACGTCGAGGACGATGAGGTCCATGGAAATGCGCCCGATGAAGGGACAGGTCGCACCCTCGACGAGCGCTACGCCGCCGGTGGCTCCACCCGCGAGGCCGCCGGCGCCGCAGGGGATGCCGTCGGCATAGCCGGCGCTGATCGTCGCGAGGCGGCGCGGCGCGATCGCGGTCCAGCGCCCGTCATAACCGACGCTGTCGCCGGCGGCGATATCGCGAACCTGGAGGACCTTGGCGGTCATGCCGATGACCGCTCGCATCGGGTTCGCCCGGTCGGGCGTCGGGTTGCCGCCCAACAGGGCATAGCCCGGGCGCACCAAGTCGTAATGCGGACGCTGCTCGGCGAAGATACCGCTTGAATTGGCGAGCGAGGCCGGCACGTCGGGCCAGGCCGACCGCAGCCCGTCGAAGACCGCGACCTGCTCGCCGACCCTGGCCTCGTGCTCGGAACGCCCCGACCAGACAAAATGGCTCATCACCAGGGCGATCTCGAGCGTTGCGCTGAGACCGCGCGCCTCCGCGATGTCGCCGGCCGGCAGCCCCAGCCGGTTCATGCCGCTGTCGACTTGCAGCGCGCAAGGCCCTGGGCTTGCCGCGGTTCGCCACTCCCCGATCTCGGCGAGGGATCCCAGCACCGGCCGTAGCCGCGCGGCCGCATAGAGTGCGGCGGTGCCCGGCAGCAGGCCGTTGAGCACGTAGATGTTGGCCTCCAGCGCAACTGCGCGCAGCCGCCGGCCCTCGAAAAGATGGGCGACGAAGAAGGTCCTGCAGCCGGCTTCGAGCAGCGCGCGGGCGACGGCTTCGAGCCCCTGACCGTAAGCATCCGCCTTGACAACGGCGCCGCATTCCGCGCGGCCGGCCCGCGCCGCCAGGACGCACCAGTTGGCGACGAGAGCCGCGATATCGAGCGTGACCGTCGTCCCCGCCTCGCCGGCGGCTATGTCGGGGGTCACCTGCGTGCCCTCAATGATGCTCAGGCAGGTGGTCCTCGCGCGCTAGGTTGGAGAAACGCGTCATCTCCGCCTCGAAGGCGAGTTCCACCGTGCCCGTCGGGCCGTGGCGCTGCTTGCCGATGATGACCTCGGCCTTCCCGTGCACCCGCTCCATGTCGGACACCCAGGCGAGGTGTTCCTCGCTGCCTTCACGCGGCTGCTTGTTCTTGAGGTAATATTCCTCGCGGTAGACGAACATGACGACGTCCGCGTCCTGCTCGATCGAGCCGGATTCGCGCAGGTCCGAAAGTTGGGGGCGCTTGTCGTCGCGCGATTCGACCTGACGCGAGAGCTGCGACAGCGCGACCACCGGAACCGCCAGCTCCTTGGCCAGCGCCTTCAGGCCGGTGGTGATCTCGGTGAGCTCCTGGACGCGGTTCTCGCCTTTCGACTTCGAGCCCGAGAGGAGCTGGAGGTAGTCGACGACGAGCAAGTCGAGCCCGCGCTGCCGCTTGAGCCGGCGCGCGCGCGCCACGAGTTGAGCG
Source organism: Beijerinckiaceae bacterium (assembly GCA_965249685.1). GTDB lineage: Bacteria > Pseudomonadota > Alphaproteobacteria > Rhizobiales > Beijerinckiaceae > RH-AL1. The sequence goes on from CBDFMN010000003.1 coordinate 485,521, forward strand.
ATCGAGATGCCGCCGGTCTGGTCGATGTAGAAGGGAATCGACTGCATGTCGCGCGCGGCCTCGGCGATGCGATGGAATTCCTGCTCGGTGATGTCGCCGCGGCGGATCTTGTAGGACGCGACGCCCGACTGCTCCGCGATCACGCGGGTCGCGAGCTGCTCGCACGACATTTCCAGCGAGAAGAAGCCGACGATCCCACCGTTGATCGTTTCGGGCGAGCCGTCCGGCTTGGTGCGGAATTCGTAGGCCTTGGCGATGTTGAAGGCGATGTTGGTGGCGAGCGCCGTCTTGCCCATGCCGGGGCGACCGGCGACGATGACGAGGTCGGAGGCCTGCAATCCGCCGAGCTGACGGTCGAGGTCGGTCATGCCGGTGGAGACGCCCGATAGGTTGCCGTCGCGCTCGAACGCTTTTGCCGCCATGTCGACGGCGGTCGTCAGCGCGTCGGAGAAGCGTTGGAAGCCGCCGTCGTAGCGGCCCGATTCGGCGATCGCGTAGAGCTTGCGCTCGGCTTCCTCGATCTGGTCGCGCGGGCTGAGCTCGACGGGCGCGTCGTAGGCGCTGTTGACCACGTCCTCGCCGATGAGGATCAGGTCGCGGCGGATCGCGAGATCGTAAACGGTGCGGCCGTAATCCTCGGCGTTGATGATGGCGGTCGCCTCCGCCGCCAGCCGCGCGAGATATTGCGGGATGGTGATGCCGCCGAGGTCGTGATCGCCGAGAAAGGTCTTCAGCGTGATCGGCGTCGCCACCTTGCCGGCGCGGATGAGTTGGGAGGCGATGTCGAAGACGCGCCGGTGCAGCTCCTCGGAGAAATGGTCCGGTTTGAGGAAATCCGAGACGCGGTCGTACGCGTCGTTGTTGATGAGGATGGCGCCGAGCAGCGCCTGCTCCGCCTCGATGTTATGGGGCGCGACGCGGAAACCCGCATCCTTGCCGCTCGATTGGCGGGCCGCAGGCGACAACCGTTCGCCCGCATAGTCGATCACGCTCATGTCGAGGCCTGGTTACGAGGGACGGGGGCATCGTTTCCGCCGATCCGCCGTCGTTTGTCGCACGGACGCGACGGCGGAAACGAGTCGAAAGTTTTCGCGCGGCACCGTGGCTCGCCATCCCGAGGCGCGGGACCAGCGAGCTAGGAAGGCCTCATTGCCTCGATGTCGGAGACGGCAAAGGCCCGTTGGGTGAGCGGCGCCGCCGCCGCCACCATGACGTCGATCAAGGCACAGCATTCGACTTCGCCCGACGCCAGCAACACGCGAAACGACCGGATGCGCGAGAGGAACCAGAGCACCGCCGCCACGATCCAAGCGGGGCTGCCGTCGATCCGCCTCTTCGCCTTTGGATAGATCTCGAATCCGAGCCCTTTGACGAGCATGAAGCTCGCGTGGAGACCGCGCGCCAGCACGCGCGCCTCACCCCAGGATGCGCCGCCGCCGCGCCGTTCGCCGGCCACCGACACGCTTTCGAACGCGACGCAAAGCGGCACGTGACAGCGAAGCCAGAGGGGCATGTCGCGTTCGAAAGCCGCGGGCAACCCCGCGCCGCTGAAGACCTCAACCCAGCGTTGCCGGCCCATGATGGTCTTCTGGCCGGCGGCGCCGATGGTGGCCTTGAGCCTGCCGTCGGCCGTCAACGTCGCTTGCACGAACGGCATGCCGAAGGAGCACCGCTCGACCCCCACCGCCTCCTGGAGCCGCTGCGGATCGAACGTGTTGGACATGAACTGAATGCATCGGGCCTTGCATCGCCGCAGAGCGGGCAACGCCGTCTCCACCTGGTGCGCCATGAGCGTGACGATCACCAGGTCGTAGGGCACGTCCTCGTCGAGCGCTTCCGTGATCCCGACGCTCGCCCGTTCGCCCTTGACGTTAACGATCGCGTTGTCGCGTTCGATCTGCCGAAGCCGGACGGAGCCTGGCCGCGCGATCATTGTGACGTCGTGATACCCGGTCCTGGCCAGTTGAAAAGCGAAGGCGCTGCCGATCCTGCCGGCGCCGAAGACCGCGATCCGAAGCGACTGAGAGGGTTCGAGCATGAATGTCCTAACCTCTCAGCCCATTTCCGAGGGTAACCCTCGTGACCACGTCGGACAGGAGCCCGATCATGCCGCAGGCGGACGCCACGTCCGCCTGCCGGCTTGGGACCACTCGTGATGTCCAAACCGCTTGTTAGCGGTCGCCGAGGCTGCCATCGGCGGCGGCCAGCGCGGCACCGACCTCGAGGCCGAGGTCGTCCATCGAGGTCTCCTCGATGACGTTGATCGCCTCGCCCTTGGCCTGACGCTCGGCCTCCTGCTCGGAGCGCGCGACGTTGATGACGATCTTCGCCTCGACTTCCGGATGGAGCTGGATCGGCAGCGTGTGCAGCCCGAGGCTCTTGATCGGCGCCGTCATCACCACCTGATTGCGGTGAGCGGAGAAGCCGCCGGCGGTGACCGCCTCGGCGACGTCGCGCGTCGAGACGGAGCCGTAGAGCTGGCCGGTCTCACCCGCCTGGCGGATGATGACGAAGCTCTGCCCGTCGAGCTTCTCGGCCACGCCCGAGGCCTCGGTGCGCTGCTGCAGGTTGCGCGCCTCGAGTTGCGCCTTCTGGCCCTCGAACTTCTTCTTGTTGGCTTCGGTCGCGCGCAGCGCCTTACCGCCCGGCAGCAGGAAGTTGCGGGCGTAGCCGTCCTTGACGCGGACTTTTTCGCCCATCTGGCCGAGCTTGGCGACGCGTTCGAGGAGAATGACTTCCATGGGTTCGATCCTTTTGCGGAGAGGTTTAGGGTTTATCGGAGGCCGGGCGGGGCCGGTCGCGGAAGGAGAAGCCGGCGTCGCAGAGTCCGACGACGGCATAGACGGCGATCAGCCAGGGCATGAGCATCGCTAGGCTGAGGTAGACGATAATGAGCAGCGGCAAGCGGTAGCTCTTGCCGCGCGTCACGTCGTGGAGGACGGCCAAGCCCTGCGCGGCGAAGGCCATGATCAGGGCGCCGCTGAGCGCGAGGCCGACGAGGCCGGCGATGCCGCCCGCCAAGCAGAGGCCGAGCGAGGCCGCGAGCACCAGCGCAAGCGGCTTTGGCACGCGAAGGCTGCGCGGCAGGTCGGGCCACGGGGCGCGGAGATAGCCCGACGCCAAGGTGATCCGCGCCGCCGCCCAAATATTGAATCCGAGCAGGACGAGCGAGGCGGCGGCGAGGACCGGGAGCTGCGCGTAAGCCATCGCGACTGCGACCTGGCGCGTGGTGATGCCGCTCGGCAGTTGGCGGCTCGCGGAGAACAGGCTCTGGACGTAGGGCTCGATGCGCTGGCTCATCATCGTCACCGTCGCATCGACGCCGCCGTGCCCGGCGATGACGACGCCAAAATCGAGCGCCACGCCGATGACGGCGAAGCCCACGGCCGAGGCAAGGATCAACCCGAGCTTGCGCTGGTCAGCCAAGGGAACGGAGGGCGCCACCAGCTGGGTCGAGGCCGTGAGGCGGGCTAGCCACCAGGCCGGAAGGCCGAGGCTTAGGGCATAGATCAGGACGTCGAGCCCTCCGGCGCCGGCTTGGTCCAGGCGGAGAAGGAGGCCACCGCCCTGGCGGGCATCGAAGAGCCCGACGGTCAAGGCGCCGACCGCGGCCGCCAGCAGCCCCGGCAGCGAGCCGAACGACAGCGATGCCAGCATGACCGGCATCGGGGAGATGCAGCCCATGGCGAGCGCGAGCGAGGTCTTCTGCACCGTCAGCATCGAAAGCAGCGCCGAGCCGAAACCACCGCCGATGGCGGCGGCCAACGCGAGGCCGGAGATCTTCACGTTGATGCGCCGCATGGCTTCGCTGTCCCGCGCCTGAGCCGGTTAGAGGAGGGTCGCGGACCGGCCGCGCCAACCTCAGCTTGAAGAAGGTGGCGGATCCCCTCCAAAGGTTCGGAGCCGCCGCCGCCGCCGCCGGGACGCTGGTGCGCCACCGGCGTGTTCGAGAGCCTAGCGGATCACGTAGGGGAGCAGGCCGAGGAAACGGGCGCGCTTGATCGCCTGGGCGAGTTCGCGCTGCTTCTTGGCCGAGACGGCGGTGATGCGCGAGGGCACGATCTTGCCGCGCTCGGAGATGTAGCGGGAGAGGAGCCGCGTGTCCTTATAGTCGATCTTCGGCGCGCTCGGGCCGGAGAAAGGGCAGGTCTTGCGACGGCGGAAGAAGGGGCGGCGGGCGCCAGCCGTGGTGGTGGCCATCAGACGGCTCCCTCTTCGATAGCGGCGGGGGCTGCCTCATCGCGGGGGCGGCGCGGCGGACGGTCGCCGCGCGGTCCGCGCGGTCCCCGGTCGCCCCGGTCACCCCGATCGTCGTCCTCGCGCTTGCGCATCATCGCGGAAGGGCCGGCCTCGTGCTCGTCCATCCGGATGGTGATGAAGCGCAGCACATCCTCGTTGATGCCCATCTGTCGCTCCATCTCGGTGATGGCGGCGGGCGGCGCATCGATGTTGAGAAGGGAAAAATGCGCTTTGCGGTTCTTCTTGATACGGTAGGCGAGGGACTTGACGCCCCAGTATTCGATCTTTTCGAACTTACCGCCGAGACCTTCGACGATCTGCTTGTAGGATTCGGTCAAGGTTTCCACCTGTTGTGCGGAAACGTCCTGACGCGCCATATAGACGTGCTCGTAGAGAGCCATGAGCGTGCCTTTCTGATCAACCATACGCTCCGGCGCGAAGCCCTCCGAGCCCCGGAAAGGCTCGACGAGATACCACGAAGGCGGAGACACGGGACGCCGGCCTCAAACTTCTCAAACGATGAAAAGAGAGAGAGCCTGCCCGCGAGCGGGCCGTCCGTTCAGCCCCCGGCCGAAACGAGCCGCGGTTATACAGGCATTTGCGCGCGAGGCAAGACGCGGATCGCCGCTCCACACGGTCAGGTGAACCGCGCGCTGCTGCGATGTCGCGCATGGTCTTTGAATTCGCGAAACACGGGTGTTCTAACCCGCGCGCCGAAGTGCAAAGGATCGATTGGTGACACAGACCCAGAGACCGGAGCCGACACCCGTGGGGGGTACTCCCGCCGCCGTTGCGGAATCCCTCGCCCTGGCAGGCGCGCCTGACCTGTTCCTGCGCGCCCGAACCCCGGAGTTCCGGCGGGTGGCGGCGGCGCTCGTTGCCGCGGGATTCTCGACTTACGCGCTGCTCTATTGCCTGCAGCCGCTGCTACCGGTCTTCTCGTCCGACTTCGGCGTCTCGCCGAGCCAGTCGAGCCTCTCGCTATCCCTCACCACCGTGGCGCTGGCGCTGGCCATGCTCTTTGCCGGCCGACTCTCGGACGTGCGCGGCCGCAAGGGGTTGATGGCCGGCTCCCTCTTCGCCGTCGGCCTTCTCACGGTCGTCGCCGCCTTCGCGCCGAACTGGCCGACGCTCCTCGCCGTACGCGCTGCAACAGGCGTCGCCATGGCCGGCATGCCGGCCGTCGCCATGGCCTACCTCGCGGAGGAGGTGCACCCGCGCGACCTCGGCATTGCCATGGGTATCTACATCGCCGGCAACGCCTACGGCGGGATGGCGGGGCGCGTGCTCACGGGCGCGCTCGTCGACGTGAGCGGGTCGTGGCGCGTCACGCTCGGCTTCATCGGCCTACTCGGGCTCGCGGCGGCGGCGCTTTTCGTCGCCCTGCTGCCACCCTCCCGCCGCTTCGTGCCGGAACAGGGGCTGTCGCTAGCCCATCTCACGCGGGCCTTCGCCCTGCACGCCCGCGACCCCGGTCTGGTCGCGCTGTTCGGCGTCGGCTTCCTCATCATGGGGGCGCTGGTCGCTACCTACAATTACCTCAGCTATCGCCTGCTCGAGCCACCGTTCGGCCTGTCTCAAGCCGTGTCGGGCCTCGTCTTCCTCGCCTACCTCCTGGGTGGACCGGCCTCCGCCTGGTTCGGCCGTCTCGGCGGACGCCTGGGGCGGGCGCGGATGATCGGCGCGGCGCTCGGCCTGATGCTCGTCGGCGTGCTGCTGACGGCGACGAGCGACCTGAGCCTGACGATCATCGGCGTCACCGCCCTCACCTGCGGGTTCTTCGGGGCTCATTCCATCGCCAGCGGCTGGGTGAGCCGCCGCGCGAGCGTCGCGCGGGCGCAGGCGGCCTCGCTTTACCTCTTCGCCTATTACGTCGGGTCGAGCCTATTCGGCTCGTTGGGCGGCCTGTTCTGGTCGCGCTTCCGCTGGCCGGGCATCATGAGCCTGGTCGCCGTACTGATCCTCGTCGGCTTCGGCTTGGCGTGGGCCCTGCACCGTCTGGAAAGCCGCGAGGCGGTGGCGCGCGGGGCGCCTTGACGGGAGACGATCGACCGCCTCGCTTGACTTGCCACGGCCGCGATGCGAACCCGCCCCCATGATAACGAGCGAAACAAGTCTTTGAGCCCGGCAACGGCGCTGGTCTTTCCCGGCCAGGGATCACAGGCGATCGGTATGGGCAAGGCGCTGGCCGAAGCGTTCCCCGCCGCCCGCGCCGTGTTCGACGAGGTCGACGAGGCGCTGGGCGAGAAGCTCTCGACCCTGATGTTCGAGGGGGTGGAGCGCGACCTCACCCTGACCGCCAACGCGCAGCCCGCGCTGATGGCGGTGAGCCTTGCTGTCGTCGCCGTGTTGAAGAGCGAGGCCGGGTTCGACGTCGCGCGCGACGCCGCCTATGTCGCCGGTCACTCGCTTGGGGAATATTCCGCGCTGGCCGCCGCCGGCTCGCTCAGCATCGCTTCGACCGCGCGGCTGCTGCGGCTGCGTGGCCAGGCGATGCAGGCGGCCGTACCCGTGGGGCAGGGCGCGATGGCTGCCTTCCTCGGTGTCGAGGCCGACGTCGCCGCCGCGATCGCGGCGGAGGCGAGCGGCGTGGGCGTGTGCGACGTCGCCAACGATAATGGCGGCGGCCAGGTCGTCGTCTCCGGCGCCGTGGCGGCCGTCGAGAAGGCCATGGCCGTCGCCATGGACCGCGGGATCAAGCGCGCCATCCTCCTGCCCGTGTCCGCTCCGTTCCATTGCTCGCTGATGCAGCCGGCCGCCGACGCGATGGCATCGGCTCTGGCCAATACCACGTTCGCGCCGCCCGTCGTGCCGGTCGTCGCCAACGTGCTGGGGGCGCCGACCGTCGATCCCGCCGAAATACGCCGGCTGCTGGTGCGCCAGGTGACGGCGACGGTGCGCTGGCGCGAAACCGTCCTCTTCATGGCGGGCGAGGGCGTGACGCTCTTCGTCGAATGCGGGGCGGGCAAGGTCCTGTCGGGCTTGGTCAAGCGCATCGCCGAGGGCGCGGCTGGGATGCCCGTCGGCACCCCAGCCGACGTCGATCTGTTCAAAACGCGGGTCGCGCGCTGACGCGCGGCGCAAGAGGCCTCTCATGTTCGATCTCTCAGGCAAGACCGCTCTCGTCACCGGCGCCAGCGGCGGCATAGGCCGCGCGATCGCCGCGGCCTTGCACGCGCAGGGAGCCGCGGTCGTGCTGTCGGGCACACGACGCGACGCGCTCGAAGATTTGGCGGCCCACCTCGGTTCGCGCGCGCTCGTCGTTCTCTGCGACCTCGCCGACGGCGCGGCCGTGGAAGGTCTCGTCCCCGCCGCCGAGGCCGCGGCGGACGCGCCGGTCGACATTCTCGTCAACAACGCTGGCATCACCCGCGACAACCTCGCCATGCGGATGAAGGACGAGGAGTGGGACCGCGTCCTGGCCGTCAACCTCACCACCGGCTTCCGCCTCGTGCGGACCTGCTTGAAGGGGATGATGCGCCGTCGCTACGGCCGCATCATCGCCGTGACGTCGGTGGTGGGCACCGTAGGGAACGCGGGCCAGGCCAACTACGCGGCCTCGAAAGCCGGCACCGTCGGCATGATCAAGAGTGTCGCCGCCGAGGCGGCCGCGCGCAACGTGACCGCCAACTGCATCGCGCCTGGCTTCATCGAGACGCCGATGACGGACGTGCTCAACGAGAAGCAGAAGGCGGGTATTCTCGGCGCCGTGCCGATGGGACGCCTGGGGCAGGGGAGCGACGTGGCGGCCGCGGCCGTCTACTTGGCGAGTGCCGAGGCCGCCTACGTGACCGGTCAGACCCTCCACGTCAATGGTGGAATGGCAATGATCTGAGGGGTTTATAGGGTAGGCCGCGCGAGGCAGCCCCTCGCAAAGCGTGGAGATCCGTGGTAGCCAGCTTGGCCCGAAGGGCGGAGATGGCCGTAAAAATCCCGCCGATGTGGAAAGTCCAGGCTCGACGCCGCCTTTCTCCATCTCTAGTGAAGACTTGAACAGTTCGGGTGCCAGCAACCGGAACGCGGATGCGAAGCATCGGCGGCGATGGTCAGAGGCTTCCGCGACAATGAAGGATAGGGAAAGACTATGAGCGACGTCGCCGAGCGCGTGAAGAAGATCGTCATCGAGCATCTTGGTGTCGATGCCGACAAGGTGGTCGACAACGCGAATTTCATCGAGGATCTCGGGGCCGACTCGCTCGACACCGTGGAACTCGTCATGGCCTTCGAGGAGGAGTTCAGCGTCGAGATCCCCGACGACGCGGCCGAGACGATCGTCACCGTCGGTGACGCCGTGCGTTTCCTCGACAAGGCGACTGCCGCCTCCTGAGGCGCCACGCGCGCATCGGCTCCGCGCGTTGCGACCTTGCAGGGTCGGCGCGGAGCGGAGCAGGGAGCGCCGGCCCCTGGATGCGCCGACGAACCGGTCTGCCCTTTTCGCCAGATCGGTGGTCCGCGGTGCATCGTCCGGACCTTTGGCACCAATCACTTCAAGGGCATCATGCGAAGGGTCGTTGTCACAGGTCTGGGAATGGTCTCGCCGCTCGCCAACGGGGTGGAGGCCACTTGGAAGCGCTTGATCGCTGCCGAAAGCGGCGCCGCCCGGATCGAGGGTTTCCAGATCGACGACCTGGCTTGCCAGGTTGCCATGCAAGTCCCGTACGGGGACGGTACGCTGGGGACCTTCAATCCCGACCAGTGGATGGAGCCGAAGGAACAGCGCAAGGTCGACGACTTCATTCTCTACGCCGTCGCCGCAGCCACCCAGGCCCTCAGCGACGCCGGGTGGAAGCCGACGTCCTACCAGGACCAGATCGAAACGGGCGTGATCTTCGGTTCGGGAATCGGCGGCCTCGGCGGCATCTACGAGCAATCGGTGGTTCTGCGCGAGAAAGGCCCGCGACGTGTCTCGCCGTTCTTCGTCACAGGCCGAATCATCAACCTGACGAGCGGCTACGTCTCCATCATGCATCAGCTCAAGGGCCCCAACCACGCCGTCGTCACGGCCTGTTCTTCGGGGACCCATGCGATCGGCGACGCGGCGCGCCTCATCGCGCTGGGCGACGCCGAGGTGATGGTGGCGGGCGGTGCGGAATCGGCCGTCAACCGAATCGGCATCGCCGGATTCTCGGCCTGCCGCGCGCTTTCGACCGGCTTCAACGATCGTCCCGCGGAGGCCTCGCGTCCGTTCGACCGCGACCGCGACGGGTTCGTGATGGGCGAGGGCGCCGGCGCTCTCGTCCTAGAGGAGTACGAGCACGCCAAGGCGCGCGGGGCGCGGATGTATGCCGAGGTGATCGGTTACGGCATGTCGGGCGACGCCTATCATATCACGGCGCCCATGGAGACGGGCGACGGTGCCTTCCGCGCGATGAAGGCGGCGATAAAGCGGGCCGGGATCGCGCCGGCCGACATCGACTACATCAATGCCCATGGGACTTCGACGCCACTCGGCGACGAGATCGAGCTCAATACGGTCCAGCGCCTAATGGGCGAGGACAGCACCGCTTCTATGTCCTCGACGAAGTCGGCCATCGGCCACCTGCTCGGCGCGGCGGGGGCGGTGGAGGCGGTGTTCAGCATCCTCGCCCTGCGCGACCAGATTGTGCCGCCGACCCTGAACCTCCACAACCCGCCCGATTTCGCCCGCATCGATCTCGTACCGCACGAGTCCCGCCGCCGCGGGGTGGAGTTTGTGCTGTCGAACTCCTTCGGTTTCGGGGGGACGAACGCCTGCCTGATCATGACTCATGTCCAATGATGCCTGCGGCGTACGATCGTGTTAGAAAGCGTGCGGGGCGTCGCCCCCGCTTTCGCCATCTTGGCGGTTAGTCTGTAGCGGCGCATAAGCGCGCGCTGAACGAGAGTGCGTCTGCGTATGAGCGCTTTGCTTCCTCCCTACGGATCAGGAGCCGCGCCCGCCGTTACGGACGGCCTCTCGTCGAACCGCACCCCGCTCGGACGCAGAATGACGCCGCAAAGCCCCAACGAAGCCCTTCAGCCGGACGCCGCTCCGCCACCGCCGCCCTCGCCGCCGCCGAGCCGGAAGCGCCGCCGCCTCTCGGCCCTGAGCGGCTTTCTATCCTTTCTGCTTATCGGCGCAGTCGGCGCCATGATGGCGGCGGTCTGGGGCGCGCACCGGCTGCGGGAGCCCGGCCCGCTGACAGCCGACAAGGTTGTCTTCATCCAGAAAGGCAACACCGACGACATCGTCGATCGGCTGGCGGAGCAGGGCGTCGTCGACAGTCCCTTCGCGATCCGCGTCGCGCTCTTCACCAAGATGCTGAAGGGCGAGAAGGAGTCACTCAAGTCAGGCGAGTACCTCTTCAGGCAGCAGGCGAGCATCGACGAGGTGTTGGGCACTCTCGTTGCCGGCAAGCAGATCCTGCATGCGATCACGATCCCCGAGGGACTGACCAGCCAGCAGATCATGCAGCGCCTGCAGGACAGCGACGTGCTCGTCGGCGACATGCGGGACGTGCCGAAGGAAGGTGCCATCCTGCCGGAGACCTACAAGGTCTCGCGCGGAACCGCCCGCAGCGATCTGCTCAACAAAATGAGGCAGGACCAGCGCCGCGTCATCGAGCAGATCTGGGCACGGCGCGCCCCGGACCTGCCGCTGCGATCGCCCTACGAGATGGTGACGCTCGCCTCTATCGTCGAGAAGGAAACGGGCAAGGCCGACGAGCGCTCGCGCGTCGCCGGCGTGTTCATCAACCGGCTGCGCAAGCGCATGCGGCTGCAGTCCGATCCGACGATCGTCTACGGTCTCGTCGGCGGCCAGGGCACGCTCGGCCATTCCATCTCGCGTTCGGAGCTCGACAAGCCGACGCCCTACAACACCTACACGATCGACGGTCTGCCGCCGGGGCCCATCGACAATCCCGGCCGCGCGGCGCTCGAGGCGGTCGCCAACCCCTCGCGCACCGGCGACCTCTACTTCGTCGCCGACGGCACGGGCGGCCACGCCTTCGCCGAAACGGTCGACCAGCATGTCCGGAACGTCCAGCGCTGGCGGCAGATCGAGCGCGATGCCAAGGACAAGAACGGCGTCGGCGACATCGACAAGGTGACTCCCTCCGTCACGCCGGGCGTGAGCGCCCCGCGTCCCAACCAGCGCAGCCAGGCCTCCGACCCGATCTTCGGCGACTTGGCGACCGGATTCGACGCCACCTCCCGGTCGCGGCTGGCCTCCTTCGGCGATCCACTCAACGCGCAGGTCGCGTCCGTCGGCGATGCGTTCCCCTCGCCCACCAAGGCAGGCCCGACCAAGGCCGACGTCAAGGCCGGAGCGGGCGTCAAGGTCGCCAAGGTTCCGCGTGTCCCGACCTTGTCCATGAGACCTGGACTGGACGCCATAGGCCTCTCGATCCCCGGCGCGCGGCCCTCTGCCGTTGGCGTGCTGGACGGTCCGGTCAATTCGGTGAGCGACGATCCTGCTCCTTCCAATGGCACCGATGCCGTCCCTCAGGCCGGCGTGGCGGTCGCCCAGATGGCCATGGCCGGCACGCGCAGCCCGCCCGAGCACCCAAAAATCTTCGACGCGTCCGAGGGGACGGCCATGGACCCGTTGCGTGCCCGCGGCTACGACCTCAACTCTGCCAAGACGGTCCCGGACTTCAGCAAGCCCATTCCTTAGCGGCCGATGCCGGCGGGTCCGCTTGGAGGGGATTGCCATGATCAACAGCATGACAGGCTTCGCCGCGGCGTCGGGCCAAACCGCGTCCGGCCGCTGGTCCTGGGAGATCAAGACGGTCAACGCCAAAGGGTTGGACCTGCGGCTGCGCCTGCCACCCGGCTTCGACGCCATCGAGGGCGAGGCCCGCAAGCTCGTCGGTGCGCGCCTCGTCCGCGGCGCATGCCACGCGACCCTGACGGTGTCCCGCGACGCGCTCCCCACCCCTGTGCACGTCAACCTCGAAGCCCTGTCCGCCTTGATCGGAGCGCTTCAGTCCCTCGCCCTGCCGCCGACGATCGGGCCGGCGTCGCTCGATGGCTTGCTCGGCATCCGCGGCGTGGTCGAGACGGGCGAGCCGGCGCAGGACCGGGCCGCGGCGGAGGCGCTTCGCGCCGCCACGCTCGCCGGTTTGCGCGAGGCGCTCGGCGCCTTGGCCGCGACACGCGCGAGCGAGGGCGCGGCGCTGCTGACCGTGCTGAGCGAGCGCCTGGACAGCATCGGCCGGCTCGTCGCCCAGGCGGACCACGCGCCTCAGCGGCAGCCGGCCGCGATTGCTGAAAAGCTCCGCCTCACCATCGCCACCCTGGTGGAACGCTTCGCCCTCGATCCCGACCGCCTGCACCAGGAGGCCGTGCTGCTGGCGGCCAAGGCGGACGTGAGGGAGGAGCTCGACCGGCTCGTCGCCCATGTCGCGGCCGCGCGGGCACTGTTGCAGGGCGGTGCTGCGGTGGGGCGCCGGTTGGATTTCCTGGCCCAGGAGCTGGCACGCGAGGCCAGCACCTATTGCGCCAAGGTGAACGACGCCGCCTTGACCGTCATCGGGCTTGAACTCCGCGTCGAGATCGAGCAGTTCCGGGAACAGGTTCAGAATATCGAGTGAGCGCCATGACAGCCGAGGATCAGCACCCGTCCATCGCAGAGGCGGCAGACGAGGGACAGGCTGAGGGGGTGCGGCGCGGCTTCATCCTCATCCTGTCCTCCCCCTCGGGGGCGGGCAAGACGACGCTGACGCGGATGCTGCTGCAGCGCAAGGACCTCGACCTGACGCTCTCGATCTCCGTGACCACCCGCGCGCGCCGCAGCAGCGAGGTGGACGGCATCCACTACAATTTCATCCTCCACAAGCACTTCGATGCGCTGCGGGAGGCCGGCGACCTGCTCGAGTGGGCGGAGGTGCACGGTAACTTCTACGGCACGCCGCGCGACCCGGTCGACGCCATCCTCTCTCAGGGGCGCGACGTGCTGTTCGACATCGATTACCAGGGCACGCAGCAGGTCAGGGCGAAAGGCGGGATGGACGTCGTTACCATCTTCATCCTGCCGCCCTCCATGAGCGAGTTGCAAGCGCGCCTCGAGCGCCGAGCGGAGGACCCTGCCGAGACGATCGCGCGGCGCCTCGCCAACGCGCGCAACGAGATCCGCCGCTGGACGCAATACGACTACGTGCTGGTCAACGACGACCTTCAGGACACGTTCGCCGACCTCCTCGCGATCATCCAGGCCGAGCGACGCAAGGCCTCGCGTTCGAAGGAGGCGATCGGCCGATTCGTGGACGATCTGCTGGCGTGAGGTGCGGTTCGCGGCGCTGCGGTCTCTAAGCCTCGGCCCCGATGGTGTCGAGCCTTGCCATGGCCGCTTGCGGAAGTTCGAGATCGACGGACGCCAGGTTCTCCCGCAGGTGCCCGGTGGACGACGTGCCGGGGATCAGCAGGATGTTTGGCGCGCGTCGAAGGAGCCAGGCGAGGGCGACCTGCATCGGCGTCGCGCCGAGTTCGGAGGCGACCGCATCCAGCGTCGACGATTGCAGCGGCGTGAAGCCGCCGAGCGGGAAGAACGGGACGTAGGCGATGCCGGCCGCCGCAAGGTCGTCGATCAAGGCGTCGTCATGCCGTTGGGCAAGGTTGTAGAGGTTCTGCACGCAGGCGATGTCGGCGATGGCGCGCCCCTCGGCAACCTGATTCGGCGTCACGTTGCTGAGGCCGATCTGACGAACCAAGCCCTGCCGCTGGAGGTCCGCCAGAATGCCGAGCGGCGCCTCGATCGAGCCTTCGGCCGGACCCTGGGCAAACATGATCCGCAGGTTGACGACGTCGAGCCTTTCGAGGCCGAGATGGCGGAGGTTATCGTGCACCGCGTCCGTCAGTTCCCGTGCCGAAAAAGCCGGGTTCCAAGAGCCGTCCTCGCCGCGCTTCGCGCCAAGCTTGGTGACGATGACGAGGTCCTCGGCGTAGGGGTGCAGCGCCTCGTGGATCAGCTTGTTGGTGATATGCGGGCCATAAAAGTCGCTGGTGTCGATGTGATTGACGCCGGCCGCCACTGCGCCGCGCAGCACGGCGAGCGCGCCGTCATGGTCCTTCGGCGGCCCGAATACGTGCGGGCCTGCGAGCTGCATCGCACCGTAGCCAAGGCGCTTCACGGTTCGGTCGCCGAGCCGGTAGGTTCCGGCTTTACTGATGTCGATCACGGAATGTCTCCCTGTTGTGTACCTTGCATGTAGACGACGGGGGGGCATGCGATAATAACCGGAAATCGGCACGGGCTGTGCGGAGCGGCGAACAATGGCGGAAGACCTCACCGACTTGAATGCCTTCATGGCGGTGGCACGCGCGGGCGGCTTCCGTGACGGCGCGCGAGCGATCGGGAGCAGCCCGTCGGGGCTCAGCGAAGCCGTGCGTCGGCTTGAGGCGCGGCTGGGCGTGCGGCTGCTCCATCGCACGACGCGTAGCGTGATGCCCACGGAGGTCGGCGCCCGCCTCATCGAACGACTCGGCCCGGCGCTTTCGGAACTCGAATCCGCGCTGGACGTGGTCAACGGGTTCCGCGATCGGCCGGCCGGCACGCTGCGGCTGAACGTGCCCGTCAGCGCGGCCCGGCTCGTCCTGCCGCAGATCGTCCCGCCTTTTCTCGCCGCCTATCCCGACATCAAGTTGGAGGTGATTGCCGACGACGACTTTGTCGACGTTCATGCGGCCGGCTGCGACGCCGGCATCCGCTACGACGAGCGACTCGAGCAGGACATGATCGCGGTGCCGATCGGCGCTCGACGGCAGCGGTTTGCAACGGCAGCCTCACCCGCCTACCTCGACCGACACGGCCGCCTGGACCACCCGCGCGACCTGCTCAAGCACGCTTGCCTGCGCGGTCGCTTCCCGAGGGGTGCGGTGCCGCCATGGGAATTCGAACGTCTGGGGGAGATCGTGATCGTCGCTCCAGAAGGTCCCCTCCTGGTTCGCATCGGAGCCGCGACGGACCTTGCCATTGATGCCGCCATTGCCGGAACCGGCATCATCCAACTTTTCGAGGACTGGCTCAGGCCTCATCTCGACAGCGGCATCTTGGAGCCGGTGCTCGAAACCTGGTGGCAGACCTTCTCCGGTCCCTTCCTCTACTATTCCGGCCGCCGCTACGTCCCCGCCCCACTCCGCGCCTTCGTGGACTTCATCGACGGCCGCCGCCGGTAAGGGCCACGCCGCCAATCCCATCCGATCTCATCCACTGCAGGTCACGACGTAGGAGCAGCAGCCTGGTCGGGCCGATCCAGGGATCACGCCTCAGACGGCCAACGAGCAGGTCATGGAAGACGTGCCGGGTTGGGGACATTGGTGCCCAGGGGCGGATTCGAACCACCGACACTGCGATTTTCAGTCGCATGCTCTACCAACTGAGCTACCTGGGCGTCGCGCGTCGGACGCACCGCGAGCGCCCTTATAGAAGAGCCGGTTTCGGCTTGTCCAGAGCGCCGCCTATATTTTCGTGGGCGGCTGCGCGACGCCTTCGGCGACGTCCGAGTGCGCTCTGAAGCGGGCGCGGGCGGCGTCGATGGGTTCGAGGACGCCTGCCTCCAACCGGTGCCAGAACGTCCACCCGTTGCAGGCGGGCAGGCCTTGTACGAGAGCGCCGACCTTGTGGATCGAGCCGACGATCGCGCCCAGCGCAAGCGTGCCGTCGGCCTGCACCACGGCGCGAGATCTCCGTTGGATATCAAACAGCGTTTCGCCGACCTTGATCATACCCGCCTCGACCAGCGAGAGGAATGCCACGCGTGCCTCGGCACGCTTGCTTGGGCTCCCCTGCAGCACGTTCTCGTCCAGTGGACGCACGGCCGCGATGCGAGCCGAGGCGGCGGCGGCATAGCCGTGGTCGCGCTCCACGCCGATGTAGGAGCGGCGTAGCTGCTTGGCGACCGCGCCGGTCGTTCCGGAGCCGAAAAAAGGATCGAGTACGACGTCGCCGACCTGTGTCGCGCTCAAGAGCACGCGGCTGATCAGGGCCTCCGGCTTCTGCGTCGGGTGGACCTTGCGCCCGTGGGCGTCCTTCAGCCTTTCGCCACCGGTGCAGAGAGGGAAGAACCAATCCGAGCGCATCTGGCAATCCTCGTTGCCGGCCTTCAGCGCCTCATAGTTGAAGGTGTAGGCCTTCGCGTCGGCGCTCTTCGCCGCCCAGATCAGCGTCTCGTGCGCGTTGGTGAAGCGGCGGCCGCGAAAGTTTGGCATCGGATTAGCTTTGCGCCAAACGATGTCGTTGAGGATCCAGAAGCCCTGGTCCTGAAGCGTCGCGCCGACGCGATAGATGTTGTGGTACGAGCCGATCACGAAGAGCGTGGCGTTCTTTTTCATCACGCGGCGGACGGCCTTGAGCCAGGCCGCGGTGAAGCCGTCATAGGCGGCGAAGCTCGAGAATTTGTCCCAATCGTCGTCGACCGCATCGACCAGGCTCTGGTCGGGACGCGCCAGCACGCTTTCGAGCTGCAGGTTGTAGGGCGGGTCGGCGAAGACGAGATCGACGCTTTCGGCCGGCAGCCGGTCGATCATCTCGACGCAATCGCCGACCAGGATCTGGTCGAGCGGCGTGGCGATCGTGGCGGGCACCAGCCGCGCTCTCGAAGTCCCAGTACGCGAGACCTGAATCTGGGACTTCGAGCCGACGGCATCGGCTTGCGCGATACGCATGAACACAACCCGGTACGCAACGAACCAACGACGCTGACATTGCTCGGGCGAGGTAAAGGCCGGGTTTAGGAGGTTGCGTATGCCGTGTGCCCTTTTTGGACAGATCGGGTCAAAAGCCCGGTTTGGCGACAGCGGCCGCGCCGTCTGTGCTCCTGAAAGGCGCGAAGCTCAGGCGGTGGTAGGGTGTCGGCCCATGCCGGACGATGGCGTCCAGGTGAGCGCGCGTGGCATAGCCGGCGTGGCGCGAGAAGCCGTAGGCGGGATAGAGCGGGCAGAGCCGGCGCATCATCCTGTCGCGCGTCACCTTCGCGACGATGGACGCGGCGGCGATGGATGCCGAGCGGGCGTCCCCCTTCACCAGCGTCTCGCCCTTGCAGGCGAGGCCCGGCGGCAGGTCGTTGCCATCGACGAGCACGCGGATCGGGGCGAGCGCCAAGCCACCCAGCGCTCGCCGCATGGCGAGGAACGTCGCCTGGCGGATGTTGAGCACGTCGATCTCGCTGGCGCTGGCAAAGGCGACGCCGATGCCGAGAGCGCGCGCGACGATCTCCTCGAACACGTCCTCGCGCGCGGCGGGACTCAGCAGCTTGGAATCGTTGAGGCCCATCGGGATGGACCGGGGATCGAGGATGACGGCGGCGGCCGCAACGGGTCCCGCAAGGGGGCCGCGCCCCGCCTCGTCCATTCCGGCCACGGGCCAGATTTCCTGGCGCAGCAGCGCCCGCTCAAGGCGAAAGGTCGGCGCGCTCATATCCTGCCAGACCGGTGTAGGCCTTCGAGCCGGTGCCAGCCGCAAATCCTAAGCCTCCTGTGCGGCAGGCCTGTCTTTGCCAGTTGTGGTTTCGATGCTACGCCAGACGCCCGAAGTGTAGGAATGCGTATCAGATGGATAACGAGAAGCTTGCCGCCGCCGGTGACGCGGTTCCCATGCGCGCGCGGCCTTCCGCCGGTGCCGCTCCCGAGATAGTCGCTGCGCGCCCCAAGGTGCCTGCGGCGGCCGAGCGCGAGCGAACGGGCGTGTTCACGAGCCTCGTCAAGGAGGACAGCGACATCTCCGGCCTCGTCGCCTATTCCATCTACAAGCAAAACAAGCTCGATTGGCTTCAGGCCTTCGAGGCCGCGACCTGCCGCGCGCCGAACGAGAGCGAACTCGCCGCCTATATCATCGGCGAGAGCACGCCCCGCCGGCTTGCCACCTACCGTCACCTCGCCGAATCGACGTTGGCCGGCAAGGGACCGGACGTCGAAGGCGCAACGCCGACCCGCAATGGCGGGCCTCACGTCGCGGGGCAGGGCGCGAGCCTGCCGACACCGCGCTCGCTTGTTCTGTACGGCATCATCGCCGTTCTCTTCGTCGCCGTCTTTTGGTTTGCCGCGCATTACACCGTCGCTAGCCACTAGATCGAAGCTGCCGCCGATCGCTACAGCAGGCTGAGCTGTTCGCCTATGCGCGCAGGTGGCACGAAGAGGTCCGTGCGTAACTTGGAGCGCGTCTTGGCGTAGCCGTTCTTGGCCATCGCCATCTCGAAGCGCCGTCCGATCGTCCAGGCGTAGGGGCCTGTCCCGATCATCCGCTTGCCCCAGGCCGCATCGTAGACTTTGCCCTCCCGCGTCGAGCGCACCAGGGATAGGACGTGGGCGAGCTTGTCGGGGAAGTGCGCGAGGAGCCATTCGCTGAAGATCTCGCGGAGTTCGGAGGGCAGGCGCAGCATGACGTAGCCCGCCTCCCGCGCTCCCATCGCCGACGCCCGCGTGAGGATCGTCTCGATCTCGGCGTCGTTGATCGCGGGGATGACCGGCGCCACCATGACCGTCACGGGCACGCCCGCCTTGGCCAATTGCTCGATGGCGTTGAGGCGACGCTCCGGCGCGCTGGCGCGCGGCTCCAACCGACGCGCGAGGCTCGCATCGAGCGTCGTGATCGACAACGCCACCTTGACGAGGCCCTTGGCCGCCATCGGCGCCAGCAAGTCGAGGTCGCGCAACACGAGCGCCGATTTGGTGACGATCCCAACCGGATGGTTCGTCCGCGCCAGCACTTCGAGGATTTGGCGCGTGACGCGCTCCGTTCGCTCGAGCGGCTGGTAAGGATCGGTGTTCGTCCCGATGGCGATCGTCTTAGGCTGGTAGTGCGCGGCCGCGAGCTCGCGCTCCAACAGGGCCGGCACCCCCATCTTGACGAACAGCTTCGTCTCGAAATCCAGACCGGGCGAAAGCCCCATATTGGCATGCGTCGGCCGCGCGAAGCAGTAGGAGCAGCCGTGCTCGCAGCCTCGATAGGGATTGATCGACCGGTCGAAGGAAATGTCCGGCGAATCGTTCCGGGTGATGATCGTTCGCGGCCGTTCGCGCGTGACATGCGTCCTGAGCGTCGGCACCATCTCGAGGACGCCCCAGCCGTCATCCTCTTTGACGCGGCTGAGCGGTTCGTAGCGACCGCTCGCGTTCGACAGGGCGCCGCGCCCTTTATGGCGCTGAAGCGCAAC
Source organism: Beijerinckiaceae bacterium (assembly GCA_965249685.1). Classification (GTDB taxonomy): domain Bacteria; phylum Pseudomonadota; class Alphaproteobacteria; order Rhizobiales; family Beijerinckiaceae; genus RH-AL1. The sequence goes on from CBDFMN010000003.1 coordinate 504,870, forward strand.
ACCCGGCAGGTTGGAGGCCGGTTGGAGATCGTGGGAACTGCACTCCGTTAGCGATGGAACAGGTGACGCTTTTCTGACAGACGAGCGCGACACGGCGAGAACCTCCTGCGATCACACAGGAACAATTAAGGAACAAAAGACGAATTGTCGAGGCAGTGCTGTGGAAAACTTTTGCCCGCACTTGTTTTTCTCTGCTGTTTTCTCTGGTCGAATCCGCTGATTCCGATCAATACGACGCTTCTGCCGGAGGTGCCCTGTCATGACATCGGTGATCGTCCTCGTGCCCGACGACACCGGGCGCTCTCCCGCGCGGGAGAGCGAGCTGCTGGTACGCTCGCTGGTCTGGCTGGTATCGGCGGTGGTCTCAGGCGTCGTCCGCGACGTGACCCTCGCCGGACGCGCAGGGCTCGACCTGGCCGAAGTCGCGGAGCAATCGGGTTGCCGCGTCGTTGAGGCCGCGAGCGAGCGGGAGCGGTTGGGACGCGCGCTAGCCCTCAGCAAGGGACCGCGGGTGCTCCTCATCCACTCGGCCTACCGTCCCGCCGAGACGATGGTCGGCGAACTCGACAGCTTGACCCACAGTCTTCCGCCGGACGCCGCGCTTCGCCTGCTCGCGGCGCCCGCGACGGCCTGGCAGCGCCTTCGTCCAGATGCCGCGCCGCTGGTCGGCCTGTTCGCTCCGCTGCAGGCCTGCCGCTTGCAGCCGTCGCCGTCTTTCTCGCAGCTCGTGGCGGACCTCAGGCCGAAGCGGCTCTTCGCGACGCGGGCGGCGCCCGTCGTCTAAGCCCGCCGGAAAGCACCTCGCGTCGATCGTACCGCCGGCTCGCGGTCGCTCGTGCCGTGTCTACCGAGCGAAGGTGTTGCAACTGTCGATCTTGCCCGACTGCAGACCGGTGTTCAGCCATTGCACCCGCTGCGCCGATGAGCCGTGGGTGAAGGAATCCGGCACGATCTGCCCTCGCGAAGCCTGCTGCAGCTTGTCGTCGCCGATTGCCTTGGCGGTGTTGACGGCCTTCTCGACGTCGCCCGGCTGCAGCACATGGTATTTCGCATCGGCGTTGGCGGCCCAGACCCCGGCGAGGCAATCGGCCATAAGCTCGATGCGAACCGACATTGCGTTGGCCTGCGCCTTGCTCGACCGCTGCTCGGCCGCCTGCACCTTGTCGAGGATGCCGAGCTGGTCTTGAATGTGGTGGCCGATTTCGTGGGCGATCACGTAGGCATAGGCGAAGTCCCCGCCGCCGCCCAGCTTCTGCTTCATCTCGGCGAAGAAGGAGGTGTCGAGATAGACCTTCTTGTCGATGGGACAGTAGAACGGTCCCATGGCCGCCTGCGCCCCGCCGCAACCGGACCGCGTCTGGTTGTCGTAGCGCACGAGCTTGGGCTTGATGTACTGGATGCCCTTCTGGTCGGGCAGCACCTGCGACCAGACATCCTCCGTCTGCGCCAGGACGGCCGAGAGGAAGTCGTCCATCTGATCTTTGGTGCGCGCGGTCTGTTGCGGCCGGCCCTGCGGCGGGTTCTGCGTGTACTGGCCGGAGTTGCGCGAATTGTTGACCATTTCCGCGCCGTTGATGAGCACGCGCGGGTCTATCCCCAACGCCCAGCCAATCAGGCCGAGCACGACGATCGCGCCGATGCCGAGGCCGCCCGGCGTCCCAAACCCGCCGCCGCCACCGCCGCCTGTGACGCCACCATCATCGCCGCGCCGGTCCTCGACATTGTCCGAGCGGCGGAAGTTTTCCCATTCCATTGACGTGTTCCACCCTTCGGCGCAGCGGCCGCGCTACCTCTTCGTGGTGTCCTCTAGCCGATGTCGCCCGCTCCTGTCATGGCCGCGGCGACCCCTCCTGCGCTTTAGCCTGCATCATCTTGGCGAGGCCCATCAGGTCGACCCACGCCCGCCGCTTCTGGAGCGGCTGGCTGAGGAGGTAGTCGGGCGAGAAGGTGACGGCGAGCTTCACCGTCGTGCGCTCGCCTTCATAGCTGTGCCAGCGGCCGCGCAGTTTTGCCAACGTCTCGCGCGTGTCGAGCAGAACCTGCGCCGCCCGTTCGCCCAAGCAGAGGATCGCTCGCGGCTCGGCAAGAGCGATGTGGCGCCGGGTGAACGGCAGGCAGAGGGCCGCCTCCAAGGGTGTTGGAGGCCTGTTGCCGGGAGGTCGCCAGGGTATGACGTTCGTCAGATAGGCGGTCTCGCGCGACAGTTCGATCGATCGCAGCATGGCGTCGAGCAAGCGGCCCTGCACTCCGGCGAAGGCGCTGCCCTGTCGCTCGTCGTCCGAGCCCGGCGCCGCGCCGATGACCATGAGGCTGGCCCCGGCCGCGCCATCGGCGAAGATCATGCGCGAGGCGGTCGCGGCGAGGGCGCAGCCCTCGAACCCTTCCCATGCCTGCCGCAGCGCCCCCAGGCTCGTCGCCTCCGCCGCGACAGCCTCCGCCCGTTGGATCAGCGCCTCGGCGGTGGTCGGCTGTCCCTCGCCCGCGGCGCGGTTCGGCGGGGCGGTCCGCGGCGTGGCCAGGCGCGCCCCGTCCGGCGGTCCCGCCGTGGCCGTCTTTGGCGCGGCCGCAACAAAACGGTCGTGCGGCGCGGCATCGACCGCGGCATCGACACCCATCGCCACATACCAGCGCAGCAGGCTGCGAAGGGCGTCCGCGTGCTCGGCGGCATAGGGCGTTTCGGCTGACGTCATCGTGCCTTCCCTATCATCCCAACAGAAGCTTCGAAAGGCTTGCAAGGCGCCAAGAGACTTGCGAGGCGCCAAGAGACTTGCGAGGCGCCAAGAGACTTGCGAGGCGCAAAGAGGCTTACGAGGGGTCGAAAGACTTGCGGGAAAGGCTTGCGCGATTGCGACGCGCTTGGCTTTTCGCTAGCTCCGGGCCACATGGCCAAGGTCAGACGTCAGAACGGGTGCCGGTGATGAGTGGAAAGACGCAGGCGCTCGAGCCGCGCGAGAGCATGGACTTCGACGTGGTGATCGTCGGCGCCGGCCCCGCCGGCCTCGCCGCGGCGATCCGGCTGAAGCAGGTGGCGCCCGACCTTTCCGTCGTCGTCGTCGAGAAAGGGTCCGAAGTCGGCGCGCACATCCTCTCCGGCGTCGTCATGGACCCGTCCGCCCTCGACGCGTTGCTGCCGGACTGGCGTGCCGACCCCGAGCGGCCGCTCAAGACGCCCGTGGCGGACGACCAGTTCTCCTACCTCACACGGCGCCGCAGCTTTCGCATCCCGAACGCCGTCATGCCGGCGTTGATGAGCAACCACGGCAACTTCATCGGCTCGCTCGCGAGCATCGCCCGCTTCCTCGGCGCGCGGGCGGAGGCGCTCGGTGTCGAGATCTACCCCGGCTTCGCCGCCGCCGAACTTCTTTACGACGGGACCGGCGCAGTCGTCGGCGTCGCGACGGGGGACATGGGCATCGGCAAGGACGGCCTGCCGACCGTCAACCACGCGCGCGGCATGGAGCTCAGGGCGCGCTACACGCTTCTGGCGGAGGGCGCGCGCGGCTCGCTCGCCAAGCAGGTTATCGCCAAGCAGGGATTGCACGAGGCCGGCGAGCCGCAGAAATACGGCCTCGGGCTCAAGGAGCTGTGGCAGGTGACAGCCGGGCAGTTCAAGCCGGGTCTCGTCCAGCATTCCTTCGGCTGGCCGCTCGACAATGCCACCGGTGGCGGCTCTTTCCTCTATCATTTCGACGACAGGCTCGTGGCCGTCGGCTTCGTCGTTCACCTCAACTATTCCAATCCGACCCTATCGCCCTTCGACGAGTTCCAGCGGTTCAAGACGCATCCCGCCATCGCGCCGACCTTCGCTGGGGGCGAGCGCCTCGCCTATGGCGCGCGCGTGATCACCGAGGGCGGCTGGCAATCGGTGCCGAAGCTCGCCTTTGCGGGCGGCGCGCTCATCGGCTGCGCAGCGGGCTTCGTCAACGTGCCGCGCATCAAGGGTTCGCACAACGCGATTCGCTCGGGAATGCAGGCGGCGGACGCGGCGGCAGACGCGCTCGGGGCCGGACGGTCGCACGACGTTCTGAAGGATTACGCGGCCGGGTGGCAGGCCTCGCCCATCGGACGCGACCTTCACGGCGTGCGCAACGTCAAGCCGCTGTGGTCGAAGCTCGGCACGATCGGCGGCGTCGCGCTCGGCGGCCTCGATATGTGGACCAACGCGCTGCTAGGCGTGTCCCTGTTCGGAACGCTCAGGCACGGTGTGCCCGACCACGCCTCGCTGAAGCCGCTCGCGGCCGTCACACCGATCACCTATCCCAAGCCGGACAGGGTGCTGACCTTCGATCGCCTCTCGTCGGTCTACATGTCCGGGACGACGCACGAGGAGAATCAGCCGGCCCACCTCCTGCTGCGCGACGCGGCGATTCCCATCGAGCGGAACCTGCCGCTCTATGGCGAGCCGGCGCGGCTCTACTGCCCTGCCGGCGTCTACGAGGTGGTCTATGCGGACGAGGCAACGAAGTCCGATCCGCGCTTTGTCATCAACGCGCAGAACTGCGTCCACTGCAAGACCTGCGATATCAAGGATCCGTCGCAAAACATCCAATGGGTGCCCCCCGAAGGCGCAGGTGGCCCCAATTACGCGACCATGTAGGGTGCGGGTGGTCGACGCGGCCGCATGAACGGGAGGACATGGGCATGACGACCTTCAAGGCTTTGCGGATCGACAGGACCGAGGGCGGTACGACAGCGGCGGTCGTGGACTTCGACGAAGCGGCGCTGATGCCGGGCAACGTGACCGTGCGCGTCAGCCATTCCACCGTGAACTACAAGGATGGGCTGGCGATCACCGGCAAGAGCCCGGTCGTGCGGGTCTCGCCCATGATCGGCGGGATCGACTTTGCCGGCACGGTGGAGACGTCGGACGACCCCGACTTCGCGCCGGGCGACAAGGTCGTGCTGAACGGATGGGGGCTCGGCGAGACGCACTTTGGCGGCTACGCGGAAAAAGCCAGGGTCAGGGGCGAGTGGCTCGTCAAGCTGCCGGAGGGTTTGACCCCGCACGATGCCATGGCGATCGGCACGGCCGGCTATACCGCCATGCTCTCAGTCATGGCGTTGGAGCGCCAAGGCGTGACGACAGGACAGGGCGCGGCGATCGTCACGGGGGCAGCGGGCGGCGTCGGGTCTTTCGCGCTCATGCTGATGAAGAAAGCCGGCTGGCATCTCCTCGCCTCGACGGGTCGTCCGGCGGAGGCCGACTACCTTAAAGGGCTGGGCGCCGACGAGATCATCGAGCGGGCGGAACTCTCAGGGCCGGGCAAGCCTCTCGGCCGCGAGCGTTGGATCGCCGGCATCGATTCGGTCGGCTCGCAGACTTTAGTCAACGTGCTTGGTCAGACGGCACGCGGCGGTGCCATCGCCGCCTGCGGCCTGGCGCAGGGCATGGACCTCCCGGGTTCGGTCGCGCCTTTCATCCTGCGCGGCGTGTCGCTGCTGGGGATCGACAGCGTCTATTGCCCGAAGGCGCGGCGCACAGACGCCTGGACGCGGCTCGCGCGTGACCTCGACCGCGACAAACTGAAGACTGCCATCAAGGACATCACCCTCGACCAGGTCGTCGCTACCGCGCACGCGATCATCGATGGCACGGTCCGCGGCCGCGTCGTCGTGACGATCCCCTGAATGGAACACGCGGCCGTCCCGTTCACTTATGCTGCTCGTCGAGGGAGATGCATCATGAGTAGCGTTCACAAGGGCGACGTGGTCGAGTGGAAGTGGGGTCAGGGCAAGGCCGAGGGCACCGTCACGACTGTTCACACGGACGACGTCAAGAAGACGATCAAGGGCAAGACGATCACCCGCAAGGCGTCGGCGAAAGAACCGGCGGTCGAGGTCAAGACGAAAAAGGGCGCCACCGCCCTCAAGTCGTCGAGCGAAGTCAAAGCCAAGAAGGCCTAGACGCGAGGGGCGGCGGCACGGCGCAGGCGATCGTTGATCGCCGCGCCCAGCCCATGCATCGGGACCGGTGCCACGGCGATCGTCGCCGGCCCTCGCGCATCGAGTTGCCGGAGGTACCGGTACAGGTTGGCCGCAGCCTCTCGCAGGTCGCCCGCCGACGAAAGGTCGAGGGACGCGTCGGGAAGACGCCCGCCTAGGTCGAGGCCGAGTTCGTCCGGTCCGAGCGTCGTAGCGTCGAGCCGCAGGCGTGCGCGAGGCGCGTAGTGGGACGCGAGCATCCCGGGCGCCGCGATCACGCCTGTATTTGTCAGGGCGACGCCGCCCACGAGGGACTCGATGGCGGCGAGCGGGATACCGCCTGGCCGCAGCAAGGCAAGGCCATCCGCGAGGCAGGCGACGATCGTCGATTCCAGGCCAACGGCACAGGCTCCCCCATCGATCACGATGTCGATGTGCGCGCCGAGGTCGTCGCACACGGCGCGAGCGTCCGTGGGGCTGATGCGGCCCGAACGGTTCGCAGAGGGCGCGGCCACCGGACGCTCGGCAGCGGCCAGAAGCGCGAGCGCGACCGGATGGTTCGGAACACGCAAGCCGATGCTGGCAAGCCCGGCGCATGCCAGATCGCAGGTGCGCCCGGAGGCCCGGCGCGGCACGACAAGGGTCAGGGGCCCCGGCCAGAAGGCTTCGGCAAGCCGCGACGCCGGCGTCGAAAACGCGCCTTCGGCCTCGGCCTGCGCGCGGGTCGACAGGTGGGCGATCAGCGGGTTGAAACGAGGGCGCCCCTTGGCGGCGTAGATCCGCGCGACCGCCTCGGGCGACGTCGCGTCCGCGCCGAGGCCGTAGACGGTCTCCGTAGGGAATGCCACAAGGCCGCCCGCGCGCAAGGCTTCGGCGGCTCGAGCGACGCCGTCGGATGCCGTGCCAAGTAAGGTCGCCATCGGGGAACCGGGCGAGGTCAAGGTCGGCGCTGTGTCAAGACGGAAGCTGTCTCTGCCTCTGGGACCGCTTAGGTGGCGGTTCGCGGCGCCTCGGTCAAGCGTCAGGCGGGATGGGTGGCGAGCCGGCTTATGAGGTCGTCGGTCCGATCCTGCACCGGGTCGCCTCCGACCAAGGCGCCATGGTTGACCAGCATAGTCGTCTTGTCCAGCACCTCGCGGATGCTGGCGCCGGCGCGTTCACACACCATGGCGAGCGGTTCGCCTCCGTCGTCCTGTGCCTTGAACTTGCGCCGCACGGCGGCCACCGAGCCCGTCGAGCGGCGGTCGAGTTCCTCGACGGCAGCCTCGAAGCTGCGGCGGAACCGATGGTCGAGGTTGTAATAGGCCTCGAGCGCGGTCTCGCGGCCAGGCAGAACGGAGGAGCGGAAATAATCGAGGTAGCTCTTCGGCCGCCAAGCCATGATGTCGTCGATCAGCTCCGGCATATGCGGCAGCTGCTCGACGAGCATGACGATTTCGTTGAACAGGTTCAGGTAGTCGTTGGCCAGTCCGGAAGCCGGGTTGACCAGCGCCGCCGCACGGCGAGCGCGCGCCGAGGTCGCCGATTGATGCGATGCCCTGACCGCTTCTCGTTCTTCCTCGGAGAGGTAAGTCATCGCCCGCCTAAGCCCAGTGGTACCCAGTTTTAGGCCGAGTCGCGTGAAGATTGTGTTAGGGCGCCCCACGATTGGTTGAAAACGGCGGGGTGGGTTGTCAGAACTTCATCATGTGCGGTCGCTACGCTATCACCCTCCCGCCCCAGGCCATGCGCGAGCTCTTCGGCTACGAGGAGCAGCCGAATTTCCCGCCGCGCTACAACATCGCCCCGACGCAGCCGGTTCCCATCGTCCGGGCTGAGCGCCGCGACAGCGTCACCACACGTCATTTTGCCCTGGCCCGCTGGGCCTTTCTGCCGGCTTTCGCGAAAGATCCCAAAGAGTTCCCGCTGATTTTCAATGCGCGGAGCGAGGGGCTGGCGGAGAAGGCGAGCTTCCGCCACGCGGCGCGCCGGCGGCGCTGTCTGTTTCCGGCGGATTGCTTCTACGAGTGGCAGCGCCCCCGCGGGGTCGAGGGCGGGGTGTCTCAGCCCTATCTGCTGCGCCGCAGGGACGGCTCGCCGTTCGCCTTTGCCGGTCTGTGGGAGACCTGGTCCGGGCCGAACGGGGAGGAGGTGGACACCGCATGCATCATTACGACAGAGGCCGGCGGCGCGACGAGCGCGATCCATCCGCGCCTGCCCGCGTTCATCGAACCCGCGGCCTTCGACCTCTGGCTGGAGCCGGATGAGAGCGCGACCGCGGCGGCGCTCGCCCTGCTTAAGCCGCCCGGCGACGACGCGATCGACTTCTTCCCCATAGGCGACGGCGTCAACAAGGTCGCGCACGACATGCCTGAGGTGCAGCGGCCGCTGACGACGCCGACGGTGGCGTCGCAGACAGCCGAGCGGCCCGCGCAGGCCAGCCTCTTCGATTGAAGTCGTGCCGGCGTCGGTTCAGAGCACCTTGCCGGGGTTGAGGATGCCGGTCGGATCGAGGGCGCTCTTGATGGCGCGCATGATCTCCATGGCGACGGGGTCCTTCACCTCTGCCAGAAGAGCGCGCTTCAACTGGCCGATGCCGTGCTCGGCCGAGATCGAGCCGCCGTGGCGCGCCACGACCGCGTGGACGACCGCGTTGATGTCCGACCAGCGCGCGAGGAAGGCCGCCTTGTCCGCGCCGACGGGCTGGGAGATGTTGTAGTGGATGTTGCCGTCGCCGACGTGCCCGAAAGGCACCGGCCGCGCGCCTGGCATCGCCGCGAGGACGGCCGCCCCCGCTTCGACGAGGAAGGCGGGGATGCTGGCGACCGGCACGGACACGTCATGTTTGATGGAGCCGCCCTCGGCTTTCTGCATTTCGGAGAGCAGCTCGCGTAGAGCCCAGAACCGCTTGGCCTGGTCGAGCGAGGCCGCGACCGTGGCATCGGCGATGGTCCCGCACGCCAACTCGGTGTCCAGAAAGCAGGCGAGGCGTTCGCCGAGTCCGTCGTCGGTATGGCTGGCGCATTCGAGCAGCACGCTCCAGGGGTGGGCTGCGCTCAGCGGGTCGCGCAGGCCCTGGCGGTTGTGGCGCAGCACGATGTCGAGACCCGCGCGCGAGATCAATTCAAAGGCGTGCAATCCGGAGCCGAAGGTTGCTTTCGCCCGGCCGAGCAGGCGCAGTGCCGCCTCGGGGTCGTCCAAGCCTATGAAGGCTGTTTCGACCACGCCGGGCTTCGGGAAGAGCTTGAGGACCGCCGCGGTGATGATGCCGAGCGTGCCCTCCGAGCCGACGAACAGGTTCTTGAGGTCGTAGCCCGTGTTGTCCTTCTTGAGCTTGGAGAGGTTAGACAGGACACGCCCGTCCGCCAGCACCACCTCGACCCCGTTGACGAGGTCGCGCGTGGTGCCGAAGGCGATGACCGCGGTCCCGCCCGCGTTGGTAGCGAGGTTGCCGCCGACCGTACACGACCCCTGCGAGGCGAGCGACAGCGGGAACAGCAGCCCCGCCGCGTCGGCAGCCTTTTGCGCCTGTAGCAACGTCATGCCGGCCTCGACCGTCATCGTATGGGAGACGGGATCGAGCTCGCGGAGGGCGTTCATCCGGGTGAGGGAGACAACGACGGCCCGGCCGTCGCCGAGCGGCGTCTGACCGCCGACGAGCCCGGTGTTGCCGCCCTGCGGGACGATCGGCGTCGCGGTGCGGTGGCAGAGCGCGAGAACGGCCGAGACCTGCGCGCAGGTGGCTGGCCGCACGATGCAGCGGGCTCGGCCGCGGTAAAGATCGCGCGGCTCGCGCAGGTAAGCCGCCATCGCCTCGGGCGCCTCGATCACGTGGGCCGCGCCCACGATCGCGCGCAGGTCGCTCAGCAAGTCGGTCTCGCCGGAGGAAAGGCCAGCCGGTACTTCATGGGTCATGGGAACCTCGCGCAGGCTGGGCTCAGCCGAGCAGGCGGCGCTTCTTTTTTGTCGGGGCGCGGCGGAACACGCCGAAGATCTCCATATGGGCGGAGTACCGGAACTGGTCGATGGGCTCGATCGTCTCGGGCCGGTAGCCGGAGGCGACCAGAATGGCGGCGTCGCGCGCAAAACTCTGGACGTCGCAGGCGACCGAGACGACCAGAGGGACGCTCGATGCCGCGAGCGCCCTTGTCTGCGCCTCGGCGCCAGCGCGCGGCGGATCGAGCACGACCGCATTGAACCCGGCAAGTTCGTCCGGCCGTAGCGGCTGGCTGAAGAGGTCGCGCTTCTCCGTCCGGACCGCGCGCAGCTCTGGCGCAGCGTGCGAGGCCTTCGCGAGGGCCTCGAGCGCCGCCGGCTCGTTGTCGTAGGCGGAGACCTCTGCCGTCGCCGCGAGGCGCAGCGCGAAGGTGCCGACGCCGGCGAAGAGGTCGGCGATCCGTTTGGCGCCGGAGAGGGCGGCCGTCACGCGAGCGCCTAGCATCTCCTCGGCGACGGCCGTCGCCTGCAGGAACGCGCCGGGCGGAAGCTCCAGGTTCGCCAGTCCCATGCGCAGCGTCGGCCGGCGCCGCTCGAGCACGATCACGCCGTGGTTCGACAGCCGGGCAAGGTCGTAGGCCGTGGTGATGCCGACGAGGCTCTGTCGCTCCGCCTCGCCGAGCTTGCCCGCGCCGCGCAGGTCCATGTCGAGGCCGGCCGCCGTCGCGGTCACCAGCAGGTCGAGCGGTTTCCCCACCGCGGCCAAAGCCTTGGCAGCGACGCGCGCGGCGGCGATGGCACCCTCTAAGCCCGGATCGAGCACCGGGCACCGGTCGATCGCGACGATCGAATGCGAGTGCGCCTGCATGAAACCGACGCTCATGCGCCCATCGTCGAGCCGGCGCGCGTGCAGCGTCGCGCGCCGGCGCCCGGCGCCGTGGGCATCGCGGAGCGGAGCCACCTCGGCCGCGACGCCCGCGCGGGCGAGCGCCTCGACGAGGAGGCCGCGTTTCCAAACCGCGTAGGGCTCGGCCGCCATCATCTGCAGGGCACAACCGCCGCAGCAGCCGAAATAAGGGCAGATCGGCGCGATGCGGGTGGGACTCGGGTCGAGGAGGCCAATGAGCGTCCCGCGCTCGCCCTGCGCGTCGGCCGTCACCGTCTCACCGGGCAGGGTGTAGGGCACGAGCAGGCGCCCCTGCGACGTCGATGCGACGCCCTCGCCTTTGGCCCCGAGGCATTCGATTGTCACGCGGACGGTCACGCGGCGCGCCTCACGGCAGTCGGGCGCCCAGGAGGAACTCCTGATTGCCGTCGCCCCCCGCGATCGGGGAGGAGATCACGCCATCGATCTGCCAGCCGGCGGCGGTAACGGCGGCGCGGACCGCCGTCACGGCGCGATCACGCGCGGCTGCATCCTTGACCAGCCCCTTGACGACCGCCTTCGGCCCAACTTCGAACTGCGGTTTGATCAGCGCGGCGAGCCAGGCGCCGGGCGCGGCAAGCGACAGAACACGCGGTAGCACCAATCCCAGCGATATGAAGCTGACGTCGCAAGTGATCGCCGAGGGTGGGGCCGCGAGCTGGTCGGCCTGCAGGGTCCGCGCGTCCTGCCGCTCGCTCGAGCAGACCCGCTGGTCGGCCGCGAGGCTCGCGTGCAACTGCCCCTGGCCGACGTCGACGGCATAGACCCTCACCGCGCCACGCGACAGCAGGACATGCGTGAACCCGCCCGTCGAGGCGCCGATGTCGAGGCAGGTCAGGCCTTCGGGGTCGTACCCGAAATGGTCGAGGGCGGCCGCAAGCTTGACGCCCCCGCGCGACACCCAGGGAAACGGGGCTTCGGCCTCGATGGGCGCGTCGGCCGCGACCGTCTCGGCCGGCTTGCCGATGCGTCGGCCCGCCACCCGCACCAGTCCCGCGGCAATCGCCTCCTGTGCCCTGGCGCGACTCGCGAAGAAGCCGCGCTCGACCAGCAGCAGGTCGATGCGCCGCGCCTGCGTCAGGCGCTCAGGCTCTGCTTGACGCCTTTCTCCTGGCCCATCGTCTCCAGCACCTTCTTGACGATGCCTTTGGCGTCCAGGCCAGCCTGCGCGTAGAGCTTCTCCGGCTTGTCGTGGTCGATGAACGTGTCGGGCAGGACCATCGAGCGGAACTTGAGCGGGTGCGCGCTCGTGCCGTCGAACACGCCGTCTTCCGAGAGCGCTTGCATCACGAACGAGCCGAAGCCGCCGACCGACCCCTCCTCGATCGTGATCAGCACTTCGTGCTCTGCGGCGAGCTTGCGGATGAGACCCATGTCGAGCGGCTTGGCAAAGCGCGCATCGGCGACGGTCGCCGAGACCCCGTAGGTCGCGAGGTCCTCCGCCGCCAGCAGCGCCTCCGCGAGACGCGTGCCGAGCGAGAGGATCGCCACCTGCTTGCCCTCGCGCACGATCCGGCCCTTGCCGATCGGCAGCACTTCGCCGCGCTCGGGCATGGTCATGCCGATGCCCTCGCCGCGCGGGTAGCGGAAGGCGATGGGACCGTCGTCATAGGCGACGGCGGTCGCCACCATGTGGACCAGCTCCGCCTCGTCGGCGGCGGCCATCACGACCATGTTGGGCAGGATGCCAAGGTAGGACACGTCGAACGAGCCGGCATGGGTCGCGCCATCGGCACCGACCAGGCCCGCGCGGTCGATGGCGAAGCGCACCGGCAGGTTCTGGATGCACACGTCGTGCACCACCTGGTCGTAGGCGCGCTGCAGGAAGGTCGAGTAGATCGCGCAGAACGGCTTGTAGCCCTCCGTCGCGAGGCCGGCGGCGAACGTGACGGCATGCTGCTCCGCGATGCCGACGTCGAAGCTGCGCTCGGGGAAGACCTTGTCGAACAGGTCGAGGCCGGTGCCGTTCGGCATGGCGGCGTTGATCGCCACGATCTTGTCGTCGCGCCGCGCCTCGTCGATCAGCGCGTCGGCGAAGACCTTCGTGTAGGAGGGTGCGTTGGCCTTCGGCTTGAACTGCGTCCCAGTGACCACGTCGAAGGTCGACACGGCATGGTACTTCTCGGACGAGGCCTCCGCCGGCGCATAGCCCTTGCCCTTCTGCGTCACGACGTGAACGAGGATCGGACCGGTCTGCGAATCGCGCACGTTCTTCAGCACGGGCAGCAGATGGTCGAGGTTGTGGCCGTCGATCGGCCCGACGTAGTAGAAGCCGAGTTCCTCGAACATCGTGCCGCCGGACCAGAAGTTGCGGGCGAACTCCTCCGTCTTGCGGGCGCGATCGTAGACGAATTTGGGCAGGTGACGGCCGAGTTGCTTGGCAGCCTCGCGCACGGTGCGGTAGGTGCCGCCCGAAACCAGGCGCGCGAGGTAGGCCGAGAACGCACCGGCAGGGGGGGCGATCGACATCTCGTTGTCGTTCAGGATGACGATGAGACGCGAGTGCATCGCGCCCGCGTTGTTCATCGCCTCGTAGGCCATGCCGGCGGACATGGCGCCGTCACCGATGACGGCCACGACGTTGGCGGTCTTCTTGTCGGAGAGGCTGTTGGCCACCGCCATGCCGAGGCCGGCCGAGATGGAGGTGGAGGAATGCGCCGCGCCGAAGGGGTCGTACTCGCTCTCCGTGCGCCTCGTGAAGCCGGAGAGGCCGCCGCCCTTTCGCAGGGTGCGGATGCGGTCGCGCCGACCGGTCAAGATCTTGTGCGGATAGGCTTGGTGGCCCACGTCCCAGATGATCTTGTCGTCGGGCGTGTCAAAGACGTAGTGCAACGCGACCGTCAATTCGACGACGCCGAGGCCGGCGCCCAGGTGGCCGCCGGTGACGGAAACGGCATCGACCGTCTCCGTTCGCAGCTCGTGCGCCACCTGGGCGAGCTGCGCCTCCGGTAGCCGCCGCAGGTCGGACGGCGTCACGATCGTGTCGAGAAGAGGTGTTTTCGAGGATTGCGTCACATGCGCCTCTTTACGGTCGTCACTCGGTATGGACCGCAAGGCGCCCCTTGGTGTCGCGACTGACGTCGCAACGAAAGCGCAGAGAAGTCGATTGCAGCCGAAATCCTCGGCGGACCAACGGGCTGAATAACGAGTTTTCAGGGTTTGGGCAACGCGGCCGGCAAGTGTAGCCAAGCCATGCGGCATTCGCGCCACACCAACCGTAAAGGTCTTCGTGAGTCAAGCCCACGGCGGTGCCAAGCCGCACTCCTGCGTCGCTATCGCTATGCTGGCCGCGAACGCGCAGACGGTGGGGGCGGCGTCGCGAAGATTGGCGGGCGTCCCGTCTTTAGATGGGCCCGAGCCTGTAAGCCCAATTCAAGTCTTAGATCTGGCGCGCGTCAAATCTCGCGTTGCTGGATGTCTCCTGTTCGGCCTTCGCGCCCTCGCTCGCTTTGCATTGAGGTCGTGCGCGCAAGCATGGTAAGGCGCTCGTCAATCACAGCTCCGTGCCGTTCGCTTCTGATCGATGGCCCGGACCGCGCGAGGGCGATGATCGATGGCGAAGTGGGTCTACGAGTTCGGCGACGGCTCGGCCGAAGGCAAGAGCGAAATGCGCGACCTGCTGGGCGGCAAGGGCGCGAACCTGGCCGAGATGGCGAACCTCGGCCTCCCCGTGCCCCCCGGTTTCACCATCACCACCGAGGTCTGCACCTACTTCTACGACCATGGGAAGACATACCCCTCGGAGCTCGAGACCCAGGTCAACGCGGCGCTCGACAAGGCCGGGGCCATCGCCGGCCATCGATTCGGGGATGAGGCCGACCCGCTCCTCGTCTCGGTGCGCTCCGGTTCGCGTGCCTCCATGCCGGGCATGATGGATACCGTGCTCAACCTCGGCTTGACCGACAGGACTGTCGCGGCTCTGGCGCGCAACTCCGGCAACGAGCGGTTCGCCTATGATTCGTACCGTCGCTTCATCCAGATGTATTCCAACGTCGTCCTCGGCGTGGACCATCACATGTTTGAGGACATCCTCGAGACCTTCAAGGAGCGCAAGGGCTATCTCCTCGACACGGATCTCACCGCCGACGATTGGAAGACGATGATCGTGGCCTACAAGGCCAAGGTCGAGGAGGTGTTGGGCTCGCCGTTCCCGCAGGATCCCAAGGCCCAGCTTTGGGGCGCGATCGGCGCGGTCTTCGGCTCCTGGATGAACCCCCGCGCGATCACCTACCGCCGCCTGCAGTCCATCCCGGCGAGCTGGGGGACGGCCGTCAACGTCCAGGCCATGGTGTTCGGCAACATGGGTGAGACGTCGGCCACAGGGGTCGCCTTCACGCGCAATCCCTCGACCGGCGAGCACCAGCTTTACGGCGAGTTCCTCATCAACGCTCAGGGCGAGGATGTGGTGGCCGGCATCCGCACGCCGCAGAACATCACGGAGGCCGCGCGCATCGAGGCTGGCTCTGACAAGCCTTCGATGGAGACGGCGCTGCCGCAGGTCTTCGCCGAGTTCCGGCACACGACGCAATTGCTGGAGAAGCACTACCGCGACATGCAGGACATGGAGTTCACCGTCGAGTCCGGCAAGCTGTGGATGCTGCAGACCCGCAGCGGCAAACGCACGGCACGCGCCTCGCTCCGCATCGCCGTCGAGATGGCGAACGACGGGCTGATCTCCCGCGAGGAAGCGGTCGCACGCATCGAGCCGGCCTCGCTCGACCAATTGCTGCATCCCACCATCGACCCCAAGGCCGAGCGCACGATCGTCGCCACCGGCCTGCCGGCCTCGCCTGGCGCGGCGAGCGGCGAGATCGTCTTCAACTCGGATGATGCGGAGGCGGGAAAGGCGGCGGGCCGAAAGTGCATCCTGGTTCGTCTCGAGACGAGCCCGGAGGATATCCACGGCATGCACGCCGCCGAAGGCATCCTGACGACGCGCGGGGGTATGACGTCGCATGCCGCGGTCGTGGCTCGCGGCATGGGCAAGCCCTGCGTCTCCGGCGCGGGTACGGTGCGTGTCGACTACAGGACCGGGACCATGACCTCGTCGGGCGTCACCTTCAAGAAGGGCGACATCATCACCGTCGACGGCACGACGGGGCAGGTGATCGCCGGCGAGGTCGCCATGCTGCAGCCGGAGCTCTCGGGCGAGTTCGCGACGCTGATGGAATGGGCCGACGGCTTCCGCCGCATGGGCGTGCGCGCCAATGCGGAGACGCCGCAGGACGCGCGGGTGGCCCGTAAGTTCGGGGCGGAGGGCATCGGCCTCAGCCGCACCGAACACATGTTCTTCGAGGGCGACCGCATCGTCGCCGTGCGCGAGATGATCCTGGCGGACGACGAGGCCGGCCGTCGCAGGGCGCTCGCCAAGCTGCTGCCGATCCAGCGCGGCGACTTCGCCGACCTGTTCGAGATCATGTCCGGTCTGCCCGTCACGATCCGGCTTCTCGATCCCCCGTTGCACGAGTTCCTGCCGCATACGGAAGCGGAGATCTTGGAGGTCGCGACCTCGCTCGGCGTGTCGCCCGACAAGCTGCGCAACCGCGCCGCCGAGCTGCACGAGTTCAACCCCATGCTCGGCTTCCGCGGATGCCGATTGGCGATCGCCTTCCCCGAGATCGCCGAGATGCAGGCGCGCGCGATCTTCGAAGGCGCGCTCGAGGCCAAGAAGCGGACCGGCATCGTGGTGAAGCCGGAGGTCATGGTGCCGCTGGTGTTCGGCAAGCTGGAGCTCGACCTTGTCAAGGCGAGCATCGACGCGATGGCGAAAGCCGTCGAGGCGGAGACGGGCGAGACCGTGCCCTACCAGGTCGGCACCATGATCGAGCTGCCGCGCGCCTGCCTGCGCGCCGCCGAGATCGCCGAATCCGCGGAGTTCTTCTCGTTCGGCACCAACGACTTGACGCAGACCGGACTTGGCATCTCGCGCGACGACGCGGCCTCGTTCCTCGGGCCTTACACGGCCAAGGGGATCCTGCCCTCCGACCCGTTCATCACGATCGACCAGGAAGGCGTGGGCGAGTTCGTGGAGATCGGCGTCGAGCGCGGGCGGCAGACGCGGCCCGACATCAAGCTGGGCATCTGCGGCGAGCACGGCGGCGACCCCGCCTCGATCCACTTTTGCGAGAAGGTCGGCCTGACCTACGTGTCCTGTTCGCCGTTCCGCGTCCCCATTGCCCGGCTGGCCGCGGCCCAGGCGGCTCTGGCATGCAGGAAGGGCTGAACCGCCCCTGGCAAGGCGGAAGTCACGGCCGGAGCGAGGCCGGCCGTGACGGGCGTGAGGAGAGGCACGGGTTTATCGAGCCGCTAACTTGATCGAGCCGTTTACTTAGAGGCCGAGCGCGCTGAGGCTGGGAAAGTCGTCCGGCCGGCGACCCTCGCCCCAGGTGAACTTACGGTCCGTCGCCTGGATCTTCACGTCGTTGATGCTGGCTTCCCGCCGCCGCATCAGGCCGCGTTCGTCGAACTCCCACTGCTCGTTCCCGTGCGAGCGGAACCATTGGCCGGCGCCGTCGTGCCATTCGTAGGCGAAACGCGCGGCGATGTGGTTGCCTGTGAAGGCCCAGACGTCCTTGATCAGCTTGTACTCATGTTCCGCCGCCCATTTCCGAGTGAGGAAGGCCACGATCGCCTCGCGTCCCACCAGGAAGTCCGAGCGGTTTCGCCACCAGGAATCCTCCGTGTAGGCGAGCGACACCTTGACCGGGTCCCGCCCGTTCCAGGCATCCTCCGCGCCGCGCGCCTTCTTGGCTGCCGTCTCCGCGTCGAACGGCGGAAACGGGGGGCGGCTTTCACTCATATCAAGCTCCTGACTAAACGTTCGGTATACTTCCGGACAACGATCCAACCGTCAAGGTCAGTCGCGCGATGTCGACCTCGCCGGCTGTGGGTCGCCTCGTTTTGGGACGTCAAACGCGGCCGCGCGGTAACCCCTCCTCAAGCTTAAACGGCAATAACGATCCGGTGTGTCGAACGCGCGCTCTCCTGCTCGGAGACGGCGTCGGGTGTGAGGCGTGGGACCGGAATGCGCCGTTCGAGGATCCGTTGGGCGGCCGCCGTCGTGACACCCTGGTGCCTGGGCGTCGCGCTGCTGCTGTCGATCACGCCGGAAGCCGGGCAGGGTGCGCCGATCGGCGGAACGTTCCTGCCGCTCTCTATGCGGGCGCCGGCAATGCCGATCGACCTCGTCCCCTCCGACGCGCTCGCCCTTGCGACCTTGATGCCCGAGTCCGACGTCCGACTCCTGCCTGTGCGCTATGCCGTCGGTTCCGCCAGCGAGCTGCTGCAGGTGCCGGACGAGTTGGAGCCGCGCGCCGAACGCAAGAGCGGCGCGACGCCGGCGCCGATCATCGACCGCGCCCACAAGGGCGATCCGGCGGTCGGGCTGCGCCCGACCTTCGATACGAGCCTGCGTCGGCCGGGCGGGCTCTCCGCCCTCCGCGCCAGCCAGCTCATCGCGCCTCACGACGATGCCTTGCCCGCCGCGAGCTTCTCGCTAGGCGACAACGGCGGCCCGCTCGACGGGGCCACCAGCTTCTCGGCCTGGGGGGACGACGAGAAGCCGGAGGATACGATGGCCTCGGGCGAGCGCCAGATCGGTGCCGCGATAGCCATGCAGCCCGCCGCCTTCAAGGAACGGCTCCACCAGGGCGCGACACCGAGGGTGGGGCGGGCGGAGGCGCTGGCCTCCACGACACCGGCGCCGGCCGACGGAGCGCCGGTCCTTGCCTCCTTCTCCGCGCCGCTGCCGCAGGCCCCGAACCTGTCCTTGCTGCCGGGAACAGCGCGACTGCGGCCGAACTTCGCCGCCCTGCTCGGTGGCGAGCGTGGCGCACGGGAGCGCAAGTGCCTCGCGGAGGCCGTCTACTTCGAGGCTCGCAGCGAGCCCGAGGAGGGGCAGGCCGCCGTGGCGCAGGTCGTCCTCAACCGGGCGACGAGCGGCCTCTACCCCTCCAGCGTGTGCGGCGTCGTCTATCAGAACCGCACGCACTACAAGGCCTGCCAGTTCTCCTTCGCCTGCGAGGGCAAGGCGTTGCGCGTGACCGAGTCGGAGGCGTGGCGGACGGCCGAACGCATCGCCAACGAGGTCGTGGCCGGCAAGACCTACCTGTCGGACGTCGGCGGCGCGACCCACTACCATGCCAAATACGTTCGGCCGGGTTGGGCGCGGCGGCTCGTCAAGATGGACGTCATCGGCCACCACGTCTTCTACAAACTGAGGCCGGGTCAAACGTGATCCCGACAGGCGTCGCTGTCTGCTCTGCTTGCTCGACGAGCGCAAAACGGCCATGGTCAACGCAAACAAGCGCTGCGATCGCGCCAGATCCGGCGCGCTCCTCAAGGACCTCGCGTGCTGCCCATGGCAATGACGACCACGATGATTCGTAGGGCCGAAGTAGGTCGATCCACGCGGCGCCGCGGCGCGATCCTCTTCTTCGCCCTCGGCGCGTTTTTCAGCACCTCGGCTCTCGCCGCTCGGGAGAGCGTGAACTTTTCGTCGCCCTTCGAGGTCAGCGACAGCCCGTCCGGCAATTACCTCGCGGCGATGATCGCCGGAGCGGACCATGATACGGTCGCGGCCGCCACCTTCTTCCGCGAAGCGCTGCGGTTCGATCCGCGCAATCCGCAACTGATCGAGCGTGCGTTCGTCGCCGCGCTGTCGAACGGCAACATGGTCGATGCCTTTGCGCTTGGCGACCGACTGATCGCGCGCGATCCCGGCAACAGCCTGGCGCGCCTGACGCTCGGGATCAAGGCGTTCCGGGCGAAGCAATATTCCGCCGCGCGTGCCCAGCTTGCCAAGGGCGGCACCAACCAGCAGCGCGACATCACCGCCACCCTCGTCGATGCCTGGAGCTTCGCGGGCGGCGGCGACGAGAAGAAGGCGTTGGAATATTGCGACCGGCTCCGCGACGACAACTTCGCCGTGTTCCGGAATTTCCACGCCGGGCTGATCGCCGACGTCATGAACGACGTCCCGGAGGCGCAGCGCCGGCTCAAGGCCGCTTACGACGCCGACAAGAAGACGCTGCGCCTCGTCGACGCCTACGGGCGCTTCGTGTCGCGCCACGGCGACAAGGCGGAAGCGCTGAGGATCTACCAGGACTTCAACACGCTGGCCCCGAACCAGCCGATGGTGACGAGCGCGCTGGCGACGCTCAAGGCCGGTAAAATCCTCGAGCCGCTGCTGAAGAACGCCGACCAGGGTGCGGCCGAGGTGTTGTATGGCTTGGGTGCCGCCGGAGGCGGTCAGGGCGACGATGTCGCCTCCATGATCTACCTGCGCCTGTCGCTTTATCTCGCGCCGCAGAACAGCCTGACCCTGCTCCAGCTCGCCGACATCTCCGACCGGATGAAACAATACGAGCAGTCCATCGCGACCTACGAAAGCGTGCCGTCCGGCGACGTGATGCGGACCACCGCCGATATCCAGATCGCGCAGATGCTGGACAATCTGAACAAGCACGAGGAAGCCGAAAAGTATCGCGCGCGGATCGTCGCCTCCCACCCCAACGACGAGGACGCGCTGTTCGCGCTGGGAAACTCGCAGCGCGCTCAGAAGAAGTTCACCGATGCCGTCGCGACCTACACCAAGGTGATGGCGATCTCGACGAAGCCCGAGAAGTCGAACTGGGTCCTCTATTATTTCCGCGGGATCGCCTACGAGAGCGCGAAGATGTGGCCGCAGGCGGAAGCGGACTTCCGCAAGGGGCTGGAGCTCTTTCCCGACCAGTCCTCGATCCTGAACTATCTCGGCTACAGCTGGGTGGATCGCGGCCTCAATCTCGACGAAGCGTTCAAGATGCTGCACAAGGCCGTCGAGCTGAACCCGAGTGATGGCTACATCGTCGACAGCTTGGGTTGGGCGTTGTTCAAGCTTGGCAAGTACGACGAGGCCGTGAAGGAACTCGAGCGGGCCATCGACCTGAAGCCGGGCGACCCGACCGTCAACGACCATCTCGGCGACGCCTATTGGCGCACCGGCCGCAAGCTGGAAGCGCATTTCCAGTGGAACCACGCGCGCGACTTGAAGCCTGAGCCGGACGAGCTGCCGAAGATCACCGCCAAGATCGAACATGGTTTGCCCGACGAGAAGCCGCCGGTCGCGGCCGACGCCAACAAGCCGGCGGCGACGGATGCGCCGGCCCCCAGGAGCGGCGGTTAGCGGCGATGGCCTTGCGATCGAGGGCCCAGGCTGCGGTGAGCGTCAGATCAAGCCCGTGACGGCGCTCGTCGAACGCGCGCCCGCGAAGATCAATTTAACCCTGCACGTCACCGGCCGTCGATCCGACGGCTGGCACGCGCTTGAAAGCCTCGTGGCGTTCACCCGCAGCGGCGACACGCTGACGTTGGTGCCGGGGCCGGATCTGATGCTCTCCGTCGAGGGTCCGACGGCTGCCGCCGCCGGGTCGGGAGCCGATAATCTGGTGCTTCGCGTCGCCCGCTCGCTCGCGACTCGCGTCGAAGACCTGCGGCTCGGCGCCTTCCACCTCCTCAAGCGCCTCCCGGTGGCGGCTGGGATCGGTGGCGGCTCCTCCGACGCGGCGGCGGCCCTGCGGCTGCTCGCGCGGCTCAACGGCCTCGCCTCCGACGACGCGCGCGTCATGGCGGCAGCGGCGGAGAACGGGGCCGACATTCCCGTCTGCCTCGGTGCGACGGCCCGCATGATGCGTGGCACTGGGGACCTTCTGGGTGAGCCCCTCAGGCTTCCGCCGTTGCCCGCCCTCGTCGTCAACCCGGGGGTGCCGCTGGAAACCAAGGCCGTGTTCCAACGGATGCAGCTGCCGCTCGGCTGGCAGAACGCGGCCAGCGCGCATCCGACCGTCGCGCAGGGGCAGGATGCCGGGGCGCTGCTGACCGCTCTAAAGCGCGGCCGCAACGACATGGAGGACGCTGCCTGCGTCCTCTTGCCGGTGATCTCCGACGTGCTCGCCGTCCTCGCCGCGGCGCCGGGGTGCCGGCTGGCCCGGATGTCGGGCTCGGGCGCGACCTGCTTCGCGCTGTTTGGCGATTGCAGGCAGGTCGGGCGCGCCAAGAAGGCGATCGCGCGGGTTAACCCCGATTGGTGGGTCAAGGCGGCAATGCTGGGCTAGAGGCTCTGAATCCACTACGGCGCCGATGGCCGGGGGCGCATCTGCGCGTTCGATGCGGCGCCGGTTATTCCCAGCGTACGTTCCCGCGAACGCCCGATCCGTCACGACAAGCTTGCTCGTAACCATGCCTTGACCGCCGCTGTCGCAGCCGCTTTCGTGTTCTGGTGCCGATCGAGATCGGTTCGGTCGACAGGTGCGAGGTCTCCCGTCATATCTGCGCCGATCCGCCATCGGCGAACAATTCGCTGCCGTTGACGAAGCTGCTCTCGTCCGACGCCAGGAACAGGGCGGCGTTGGCGATCTCGTCCGGGCTCCCCATGCGGCCAAGCGGTGCTGCCGCCTCCAAGGCAGCCACAAATGCACGGTTTTGTTCTTCCGTGTGCGTAAGCCCACGCAGGCCTGGGGTCGAGGTTGCCCCGGGAACGAGCACGTTGACCCGGATGCGACGCGAGGCCAAGTCCTGAATCCAGCTCCGGGCGAAGTTGCGGATTGCTGCCTTACTGGCGCTGTACACGCTGAACGATGGTCCGCCCGTGCTGCCGGTTGTCGACCCGGTGAGTATGACCGACGCGCCATCGCGCAGGAGCGGCAACGCTTTTTGCACCGTGAACAGGGTACCCTTGACGTTGGTCGAAAAGGTGCGGTCGTAATGGTCTTCGGTGACCTCGACGAGCGGCATGAACTCGCCGCCTCCGGCATTGGCGAGCAGAACGTCGATGCGTCCAGCCTCGTCACGAACAACCCTGTACAGGCGGTCGAGGTCGGCCAGATTTGCGACGTCGCCCTGCACTCCGCGCGCATCGTAGCCCACCTCGGCCACCGCTTGGTCGAGTTCGGCCTGTCGACGACCGGTCATGAACAAGCGAGCACCTTCGCTGGCGAACCGCTTGGCGCTTGCCAATCCGATGCCGCTGTTGGCGCCGGTGACGACCACAACCTTGCCTTCGAGCCTACCCATGTGTGTCTCCCATCCGTTGCTGGACACGATATGGACTGGCGCTGCCTATTTATGTAGAACTGACCTACAGGTAAGTATACGATGACGCTATGAGCACGGATAAACCCTCGTGCGGCCTTGAGGTCGCGCTCGCGGTGATGGGCGGGAAGTGGAAGCCGCTGATTCTCTACCATCTCCATTCGGGTCCCAAGCGGTTCGGAAACCTCAAGCGGCTGGTCGCAGGCGTCAGTGAGAAGGTGCTGATCCAGCAATTGCGCGAGCTGGCCGCAGCGGGTGTGCTCACGCGACATGACTATCGGCGGGTACCCCCGATGGTGGATTACGCCATGACAGCGTTCGGCACGACGCTCGTGCGGGCGTTAATGCCGCTTTGCGAGTGGGGAACGGAGCATCGGGCCGCTGTTACGGAGATCATGCTCTCGCCATCACCCGGTAGCGCGTCCGAGCGGGTCGAGTCGCCTCCAGCTCGACCGACTTTGGACGTTCAAGGACATCGTAAGGTCGGGCGAGAGGCCGGGTCGGCCGCAACTTTGATCCGGTCTGGATCATAGGGATCGCAGCGCTCAGTGCGACCGTGCGATACAGAAATCGACCACGTCGTTTAGGGCCGTCTTCCACGCCGAGGCTGGGAACAACTCCAACGAGTCTCGCGCCATCGCGCCGTAATGACGGGCGCGCTCGACCGTGTCTTCCAGCGCGCGATGCCTGCGCATGGTGGCGATCGCCGTCTCGAGATCGCCCTCGGCGATCGTCGCCTTCTCCAGCGTGCGCGTCCAGAACGCGCGCTCCGATTCGGAGCCGCGGCGGAAGGAAAGCACGACCGGCAGCGTGATCTTACCTTCGCGGAAGTCGTCGCCGACGTTCTTGCCGAGCTTGGCGGCCGTGCCGCCGTAATCGAGCGCATCGTCGATGAGCTGGAAGGCAATGCCAAGGTTGATACCGTAACCGCGACAGGCGGCGACCTCTGCCTTCGGTCGCTTGCCGAGAATCGCACCCACCTCGCAGGCGGCGCCGAACAGGGCGGCCGTCTTGGCGCGGATCACGGCGAGATAATCGTCCTCGCTCGTATGCGTGTCCTTGGCGGCGGAGAGCTGCATGACTTCCCCCTCCGCGATCACCACGGCGGCGGTCGAGAGCACGTCCAGGCAGGGCAGGGAGCCCACCTCGACCATCATCTTGAAGGCCTGACCGAGCAGGAAGTCGCCGACCAGGACGCTGGCCTCGTTGCCCCACAGCATACGCGCCGCCAGCTTGCCCCGGCGCATGTCGCTCTCGTCCACCACGTCGTCGTGCAGCAGCGTCGCCGTGTGCATGAACTCGACGGCGGCTGCGAGCTTGATGTGGCCTGCGCCGTCGTAGGCGCACATGCCGGCCGCGGCCAGAGTGAGCATCGGCCGCAGTCGCTTACCGCCGGAGGTGATGAGGTGGTTGGCGATGTCCGGGATCATCGCGACATGGGAGGCGGCACGCGCGAGGATCGTTTGATCGACCCGCTTCATGTCGCCTGTGACGAGGGCCAGCAGCCCCGACATTCCCGTTTCAACCGTTTTGTCTTCCAGGGGGATGACGACGCCCAAACCTGATCTCCGTCGTAGTGATCTTGGCTGTGATAGGCGCTGCCCGGGACAACATCCACCCCCGGCGGCACCCTTGCAGGACGCAGGACCCCATGCAAGATGGTCCGCATTTCACGGACCAAAGATGATCGAACTCCTGCGAACGAACGATCTCGTGCTTATCTCGCGCATCGAGGCGCTTTTGGCCGAGCACGACATCGGCGTGTTCGTGGCCGATCAATACATGAGCGCGATGGAAGGGTCTCTGGGCTTTCTGCCGCGGCGCATTCTGATCGACGAGGATGATTTGTCGCGCGCGCGCCTTGCCATGCACGCGGTGGGTTTGCTCGACGAATTGCGTCGTGGATAGCGGAGGGCAGCCGGCGGCGGAGACGTCGACGCGCGACTCCTTCTTCGACGGCCGGCTCACGATCCGGCAACCGCTGCGTGGCCATCGCGGCGGGACGGACGCCGTCATGCTGGCGGCGGCCGTGCCGCGGGACTTCGCCGGCCTCGTCTATGACGCCGGCGCGGGCGTCGGGACGGCCGGCCTTGGAGCGGCGGTGTTCTGCCCCGGCGCGCGCGTCGGATTGATCGAGTCCGATCCCTCGACCGCAGCCTTCGCCCGCGCGAACGTCGCTGCCAATGGGATGGAGGCCCGCGTCGCGGTGCATGGATGCGACCTCCTGACCTCCTGCCACGCGATGGAGAAGGCGGACCTCGTCGTCACGAACCCGCCGTTCCACGAGCCTGGACGCGTGCGTGTCTCGCCGGACGCGCGGCGGCGAGCGGCGCACGTGGTCGGCCCCGGCGGCATTGCGGCGTGGATAGCGGCCTGCCTCGCATTGCTGCACGGGCGCGGCACGCTCGTCCTCATCCATCGGGCCGACGCGCTACCGATGCTTCTGCAGGCATTGGAGCGGCGCGCCGGCGCCGTGACGCTGCTGCCGGTCCACACCCGGCAGGGCAACCCTGCCAAGCGCATCCTGCTTCGAGCCAAGAAGGGCAGCCGCGCCTCCCTCGTCCTCCTGCCCGGCCTCGTGCTCAACGAGGCGGAAGAGACCACGCGAGCCATGGCTCGCATCGAACGCGGAGAGGACGCGATCGATTGGTAGAACCACCTTCCCTCACGAGCGGGAGGAGGTTCTGTTTCAGAGGATGTCCGCGTGCGGCTTGAAGCCCGATTCGGCCTGCGCCTCGGCGACGGCGAGGGCCGTCATGTTGACGATGCCGCGGCTCGTCACGGACGGCGTCAGGATGTGTGCCGGCAGGGCCGCACCGATCAGAATCGGCCCGACCGGTAGCGCGTCGGCCATCATCTTCGTCATCTGGTAGGCGATGTTCGCCGCGTCGAGGTTCGGCATGACGAGCACGTTGGCTTCGCCGCTGAGGCGCGAATTGGGGAGCACGCGCTCGCGGATCGCCTGCGACAGAGCCGTATCCGCCTGCATCTCGCCGTCGACCTCGAGGTCCGGGGCGGTGTCGCGCAGGATCTTCAGGGCCTCGCGCATAATCAGAGCGGAGGGGGAATCGTCCGAGCCGAAATCAGAGTGGGATACGAGCGCGATCTTCGGTTCCAGTCCGAAACGGCGGACGTGGCGGGCCGACATGAGCGCGTTCTCCGCAATATCGGCCGCGCTGGGGCTATGGCGGACCTGCGTGTCGGTGATGAACAGCGCACCTTTGGTCGTGATCATCAGGATCATGGCCGAGAAATCGGTGGCGCCAGGCAACAGGCCGATGACTTCGCGGATGTAGCGGAGCCGCGTGTGAAAGCGGCCTTCCAACCCGCAGATCATCGCGTCGGCGTCGCCGCGCTTGACCGCGATCGCCGCGATGACCGTCGAGTTGGTACGCACCAGCGTGCGCGCGGCGTTGGGTGTGATGCCCTGGCGGCCCGCGCATTCGAGGTAGGTGTTGACGTAGTCGCGGTAGCGCGGGTCGTCGTTCGGATTGACGATCTCGAAGTCGCGTCCGGCTTTGATGGTCAAACCGAAGCGGGCGATGCGCGTCTCGATCACCTCGGGCCGCCCGATCAGGATGACCTTGGCGATTCCCTCTTCCTTGATTGACTGCACCGCGCTTAGCACGCGCTCGTCCTCGCCCTCGGCGAAGATGACCCGCTTCGGGTTGTTCTTCGCCGCCTGCATCAACGGCTTCATGATGAAGCCGGACCGAAACACGAAGCGCGAGAGACGTTCGTCGTAGGCTTCGAAATCGGTGATCGGCTTGCGAGCGACGCCGGAATCCATGGCAGCCTTGGCCACGGCCGGGGCGATACGCAGGATGAGCCGCGGGTCGAAGGGCGAGGGGATAAGGCTGTCCTTGCCGTAGAGCTTGGCCTCGCCGCCGTAGGCCTTGGCCACCACGTCGGAGGGCGGCTCCTGCGCCAGCTTGGCGATGGCGTAGACGGCCGCGAGCTTCATGTCCTCGTTGATCGCCGAGGCCGACACGTCGAGCGCGCCGCGGAAGATATAGGGAAAGCACAGGACGTTGTTGACCTGGTTCGGGTAGTCCGAACGCCCGGTGCAGAGCAGCGCATCCGGCCGGGCCTCCAGCGCCAACGCGGGATCGATCTCGGGATGCGGATTGGCGAGCGCCATGATCAGGGGCTTGTCCGCCATCGCCATGATCATCTCGCGCTTGAGGACGCCGCCGGCGGACAGGCCGAGGAACACGTCGGCCCCCCCGATCACATCGCCGAGCCCGCGCGCGCTGGTCTCGCGGGCGTAGATCGCCTTGTGGTCGTCCATCAGCGCGGTGCGGCCCTTGTAGACCACGCCTTCGATGTCGGTGACCGTGATGTTCTCCAGCCGCGCGCCGAGCGTCAGCAGCAGGTCGAGGCAGGCGAGCGCCGCCGCACCGGCGCCCGACGTCACGATCTTCGCGTCCGCGAGCTTTTTGCCGCCGAACTCCATCGCGTTGACGATGGCGGCGGCGACGATGATCGCCGTGCCGTGCTGGTCGTCGTGGAAAACCGGGATCTTCATCCGTTCGCGCAACGCGCGCTCGACCTCGAAGCACTCCGGGGCCTTGATGTCCTCCAGGTTGATGCCGCCGAAGGTCGGCTCCAGCGAGGCGACGATCTCGATGAGCTTTTTGGGATCGGTGCAGTCCACCTCGATGTCGAACACGTCGATACCGGCGAACTTCTTGAAGAGGACCGCCTTGCCTTCCATGACCGGCTTGGCGGCGAGCGGGCCGATGTGGCCGAGGCCGAGGACGGCCGTTCCGTTCGTCAGCACCGCCACGAGGTTCTGACGGATCGTCAGCGTGTCGGCTTCCGCCGGGTCGTCGGCGATCGCCATGCAGGCGACGGCGACGCCCGGCGTGTAGGCCAGCGCCAGATCGCGCTGCGTGGCGAGCGGGTTGGTGGCCCGGATCTCGAGCTTACCGGGCCGCGGCAGCCGATGGTAGGCGAGCGCGGCGGACGCGAGGTCCGAGGTGACAGGATCGGCCATAGGAGCGAAAGCCTTCTTCGAAATCGAAGCGGTGGTCTAACGCGCGGCCTGAACGCCCGTCCACCCAGCAAAAGAAAAAAGCCTCAGGTGGCAACGCCCGAAGGCGTCAAGCGACGACCGCTCTATGACCAAAGATGCCCCGCCGCACCTGGGAAACCGCGTGCGATTTCACGGTCGGCGATCCAATGGACAGCGATCCGCATGCACTTCAATTCGAGGATGGCTTCCCCTGCGAGCGCTATGAGCCGGGCGCTAACTTCAGCGTGTTTCGGCGTGGCCGGAACACGCTGCTCGGGATGGCCTCATCCGTCACGCCGATCAGTTCTTCTCCTTGTCCACCATCTTGTTCGCCGTGATCCACGGCATCATCGCGCGCAGCTTGGCGCCAACCTCCTCGATCTGATGCGAGGCCACCTTGGCGCGGGTCGCTTTGAACGAGGTCTGGTTGACCTTGTTCTCGAGCATCCAGTCGCGGGTGAACTTGCCGGACTGGATGTCGTGCAGCACGCGTTTCATCTCGGCCTTGGTCTCGGGCGTCACGATGCGCGGGCCGGTGACGTATTCGCCGAACTCGGCCGTGTTGGAGATCGAGTAATTCATATTGGCGATGCCCCCCTCGTAGATGAGGTCGACGATCAGCTTCACCTCGTGCAGGCACTCGAAATAGGCCATTTCGGGCGCGTAGCCGGCTTCCACGAGCGTCTCGAAGCCCGCCCGGATCAGCTCCACCAACCCGCCGCAGAGCACCGCCTGCTCGCCGAACAGGTCGGTCTCGCACTCCTCCTTGAAGGTCGTTTCGATGATGCCGGCGCGGCCGCCGCCGATCGCCGAGGCATAGGAGAGGCCGAGGTCGTGGGCGTTGCCGGACGCGTCCTGCGCGATGGCGATGAGGCAGGGGACACCGCCACCGCGCTTGTACTCGGAGCGGACGGTGTGGCCGGGCCCCTTGGGCGCCACCATCAGCACGTCGATGTCGGCGCGCGGGTCGATGAGATTGAAATGCACGTTGAGGCCGTGCGCGAACATCAGGGCCGCGCCTTTCTTCATGTTGGCTGCGAGCTCGTCGCGGTAAATGTCGCCCTGCAGCTCGTCGGGCGTCAGCATCATGACGACGTCCGCCTCTTTGGCGGCATCGGCGACCGTCATGACCTTCAGGCCCTCGCCTCCGGCCTTGCGGGCCGTCGCCGAACCGGCGCGCAGCGCGACGACCACGTCCTTCACGCCGGAATCGCGCAGGTTGAGCACGTGCGCGTGACCCTGGCTGCCATAGCCGACGACAGCCACCTTCTTGCCCTTGATGAGGTTCAGGTCGGCATCTCGATCGTAATAAACGCGCATGGCTGTGGCTTTCTCGGCATGAAATCGTGCGGGGTTCTAGGCAGGTGTCGCGGCTGTGTCAAAGATGCGGCCGGTGCTTGCGTGGCAGGTGCTTGGGCAGCAGGTGGGCGCTTGGTCGACGGTCACGACATCTTGCCAGGCCCGCGCGTGAGCGCAGCCACGCCGGTGCGAGACACTTCGATGAGACCGATGGGCCGCATCAGCTCGACGAAGTGGTCGATCTTCGAGGCCGCGCCGGTCAGCTCGAAGACGAAGCTCTCGGTGGACGCATCGATGACGCGGCCGCGGAACGCCTCGGCAAGGCGTAGCGCCTCCTGCCGGTTCTCGCCCCGGCTGGCGACCTTGATCATCGCCAGCTCCCGCTCGATGCTGTTGCCCTGCAACGTGAGGTCCGTGACGTTGTGCACGGGGATCAGGCGGTCGAGCTGCAGCGTCACCTGTTCCACCGACTCGGGTGTGCCTGAGGTGACGATGGTGATGCGCGAGAGGTGCTCGGCATGCGCCACCTCCGCGACCGTCAGGCTGTCGATATTGTAGCCGCGGCCGGAGAACAGCCCCACCACCCGCGCCAGCACGCCCGGCTCGTTGTCGACGAGGACGGAGAGCGTGTGCGTAACGATCTTCTTCTGCGCAGGCGGCGCGGTATAGGGGGACAGCGGCGGCAGGGACGGGGCGTTCATTGGCAACAGTCTCATCTTCTAGGCCGTCGTGCCAGGGAGCCGCTGCCGGCGCCACGCGGGACGAGGGTTCGTGGACCGCCCTTCGCACGAGGGCCGGTGGGGATACGCTCTAGACCAGTTCCCTGCCTTTGGCGTCGATCACCGCCTCGATCTGCAGGTCGGCGTCGTCGGCAAGGATCATCTCGTTGTGCGCCTTGCCCGACGGGATCATCGGGAAGCAGTTCTCGGTCTTGTCGACGAGACAGTCGACGATCACCGCGCCGGGATAGTCGATCATCTCCTGAATCGCCGCGTCGAGGTCGGCCGGGTCCGACACGCGGATGCCGTGCGCACCATAGGCCTGCGCCAGCTTCACGAAGTCGGGCAAGGCCTGCGAATAGCTCTCGGAATAGCGGCTTCCATGCAGCAGCTCCTGCCATTGACGGACCATCCCGAGGTATTCGTTGTTCAGGATGAAAATCTTGACCGGCAGCTTGTATTGCGCGGCGGTCGACATCTCCTGCATGTTCATCAGGATCGAGCCTTCGCCGGCGATGTCGATGACGAGCGCGTCGGGGTGCGCCATTTGCGTGCCGATGGCGGCCGGCAGGCCGTAACCCATGGTGCCGAGGCCACCCGACGTCATCCAGCGGTTCGGCTCCTCGAAATCGTAATGTTGCGCCGCCCACATCTGGTGCTGGCCGACTTCCGTCGTGATGTAGGTTTCACGGTCCTTGGTCAGGGCATGGAGCCGGCGCACGGCGTGCTGCGGCTTGATGACAGACGTCGAGGCTTTGAAGGCGAGCGACTTGCGCTCACGCCAGACGTCGATCGTCTTCCACCAGCGGGCGAGCGCATCTCCATCCGCCTGGACCTTGCGGCCCTTCCACAGATCGATCATCGCGCGGAGGACGTGGGCGCAATCGCCGACGATCCCGATGTCGACCTTCACCGTCTTGTTGATGGAGGAGGGATCGATGTCGACGTGGATCTTGCGTGAACCCGGCGAGAAGGCCGTGAGCAGGCCGGTGATGCGATCGTCGAACCGCGCGCCGATGTTGATCATGACATCGCAATCGTGCATCGCGTGGTTGGCCTCGTAGGTCCCGTGCATGCCGAGCATGCCGAGCCAATTCGGCCCGGAGGCCGGGTAGCAGCCAAGGCCCATGAGGGTCGATGTGATGGGAAACCCGGTGAGGGCCACCAGCTCACGCAGCAGCTTCGAGGCTTCCGGCCCAGAGTTGATGACGCCGCCGCCCGTGTAGAAGACGGGCCGCCGGGCCGCCGCCATCATCGCCACGGCCTGCTCGATGCGCGCGGGGTCCCCCTCGAGGCGCGGCTTGTACGTCTTATGCTCGACGTTGACGGGCCCCGCATAGGTTCCGCGCGCGAACTGCACGTCCTTGGGGATATCGACGACCACGGGACCCGGACGGCCGTTCTGGGCGACATAGAACGCCTCGTGCAGAACCCGGGGCAGGTCCTCGATGGAGCGGACGAGGTAATTGTGCTTGGTGCAATGCCGGGTAATGCCGACCGTATCGCATTCCTGGAACGCGTCAGTGCCGATCAGATGCGTGGGCACCTGCCCGGTGATGCAGACGAGCGGCACCGAGTCGAGCAACGCGTCTGTGAGGCCGGTGACGACGTTGGTCGCACCCGGACCCGAGGTCACGAGCAGCACGCCGACCTTCCCCGACGATCGGGCGAAGCCTTCCGCCGCGTGCGCGGCGCCCTGCTCGTGGCGGACAAGGACGTGCTTAACGGCCGTCTGCTGGTAGAGGGCATCGTAGATGGGCAGCACGGCGCCGCCTGGATATCCAAAGATTGTCTCCACGTGCTGGTCCTGCAGCGCCTGCACGATCATCTGGGCGCCGGTCATGGTCTCTGTCGACATGGTGGCCTGTCTTGCTGCGAACGGATGGTACGAGCGGGTAAAAAGGCAATAAAAAAGGCCCCTTAAGGGCCTGGGAACGCGCTATTGGCGGGAAGGCGGAGGCTAGCCCCGTCCCGTCTCCAGCGCACATCGTACAATAAGGCTCAGCATCACGGCTTTTTTCCTGCACTGTTTTTGCAAGATAGGCTGAAGCGTGGGACAAATCAATCCTGTTCCGGACGGTATCGCCAGGCGGACCACGCAGTTTCTCCCGCACAAACGTCAGCAAGCACAAGAATTGCCGGCGGGCGTAGGCAACGCCTGACGTACGCGGCTAGATCGGCCCTGCCGGCCCTCTCCGCAGGTGATCGAGAAGGGCCACGCCTGGAAGAGATTGGCATTCTATGGAGTGGTACGACGAGGGGTTGATCATCGGCGCGAAGCGGCACGGCGAGTCGAGCCTCATCCTCGAGGTCATGACGCGCCGCCACGGCCGCCACCTCGGCCTGGTCAAGGGTGGTCGATCCAAGCGCATGCAACCGTTGCTGCAGCCAGGCAACAGCGTCGCCGTCACCTGGCGGGCGCGGCTTGAGGAGCACCTTGGCCTCTACGTCGTGGAGACGCTGGTGCTGCGGGCCGGCGACCTGATGGCGAAGCCGCTGACCCTGTACGGTCTGAACCTGCTGACGGCGCTCCTCCGCCTCCTGCCAGAGCGCGAAGGTCACGAAGCCCTGTTCGAAACGGCGACGGAGCTTGTGTCCCAACTGGACGACGAGAGCACGCCCGCAGCGCTCGTGCGATTCGAGCTGGCGATTCTCGCAGACTGTGGGTTCGGGATCGACCTCAGCGAGTGCGCCGCGACGGGAAGCTGTGCGGATCTTGCCTTCGTCTCGCCCAAGAGCGCGCGCGCGGTATCGCGTGCCGCCGGCATGCCGTACCAGGATCGGCTCTTACGACTACCCGGTTTCCTGGCCGGCGAACGCGTGAACCGCGTGCCCTTGGACGATATCCGCGACGGCTTCAAGCTTGCCGGCTACTTCCTGCAGCGCGACGTTTTTACTCCACGCGGGCTGCCGCTGCCGGACGCCCATGACGCCTACGCCGCCGCTGTGGCAAAGCGGGCAGGATAGACGACGCGGACGTCGGCTCAGAGATCGTCGCAGACGCGACGCACCACCATTCGGCTGACGCCATAGCCTTCGTCGAGCGGGACCTGCTCGGTGTGACAAGGCGTGGTCTTCAGCGAGCTTTCGCGGGCCTGAACGGTTCCGGCGGATGGCATCGTCGCCACGATTGCGGCGCCGACCATGATCAGGACGGCCATAGCGAAGAGGACCAAGGTCTTGTTGAAGCCGAACGTATTCTGGGGCACCGACGACACCTGACCGAAAAGATGAATTCTTGTTCATAAACGCGGAAGAGGGCCCCGCGTTGCGTCAGCTTGATAATCCTAAGCGCTCTTTCCCAGCTAGTGCGTGGCGGCCACAGCCCGCTCAGAACCTCCGGCTTTTGCAAGGCAGCGTTAATCCGCCGTTGAGGAAACAAAACAAGAACTTGCCGGCATGGTCGGGATCTTCTAGGGACGGACATGGCTCGCTCTCCCGTCTCTTCCACGCCGCCGAACGGCGGCAGCGTCGATTCCGTCTCGTTGCACGAGGCGCTCGAGGAGCGTTACCTCGCCTACGCCCTATCGACGATCACCGGACGCGCGCTCCCCGACGCGCGCGACGGTCTCAAGCCGGTGCATCGCCGCATCCTTTACGGCATGCAGGTGCTGCGGCTCGATCCCGGCACCGCGTTCCGCAAATGCGCGAAGATCGTCGGCGACGTCATGGGTTCGTTCCATCCGCACGGGGACCAGGCGATCTACGATGCGCTGGTGCGCCTCGCTCAGGATTTCGCCTCGCGCTACCCGCTCGTCGACGGGCAGGGCAACTTCGGCAACATCGACGGGGATAGCGCGGCCGCCTACCGCTACACAGAGGCGCGGATGACGGAGGTCGCGCGCCTCCTCCTGGATGGCATCGACGAGAACGCCATCGACTTCCGCGACAATTACGCCGGAACCGAGCAGGAGCCGATCGTGCTGCCGGCCGCCATCCCGAACCTGCTGGCGAACGGCGCGCAGGGAATCGCGGTCGGCATGGCGACATCCATCCCGCCGCACAACGTGGCCGAGCTTTGTGGCGCCGCGCTGCATCTGATTTCTCGATGCGACGCCGCGCCCGACGACCTGCTGCAATTCGTGCAGGGGCCGGACTTCCCGACAGGCGGCATCCTCGTCGAGTCGAAGGCTGCCATCGCCGATGCCTACCGCACGGGCCGCGGTTCGTTTCGTCTCCGCGCGCGTTGGGAGAAGGAGGAAGGGCCGCGCGGCGCGTGGGTCGTCGTCGTCACCCAGATCCCTTACATGGTTCAGAAATCACGGCTGATCGAGAAGATCGCCGAACTGCTCGCCGAAAAGAAGCTGCCGCTCGTCGCCGACGTGCGCGACGAATCGGCGGAGGACGTGCGGGTCGTCATCGAGCCGCGCAACCGCGCGGTCGCGGCCGCCGTGATGATGGAGC
This sequence comes from Beijerinckiaceae bacterium, assembly GCA_965249685.1. GTDB lineage: Bacteria > Pseudomonadota > Alphaproteobacteria > Rhizobiales > Beijerinckiaceae > RH-AL1. The sequence goes on from CBDFMN010000003.1 coordinate 539,140, forward strand.
AGCTGTTTCGCGCGACCGAACTCGAGACGCGCTTCCCGATGAACATGAATGTGCTCGTCGATGGCGTCGTGCCGCGCGTCGTTTCGCTGAAGGAGGCGCTACGGCAATGGCTCGACCACCGCCGCACGGTACTGCTGCGCCGCTCGCGGTTCCGGCTGGAGAAGATCGAGCACCGGCTCGAAGTGCTCGCCGGCATGCTGATCGTTTTCCTCAACCTAGACAGGGTGATCGTCATCATCCGCGAGGAAGACGAGCCGAAGGACGCGCTCAGGCAGGCGTTCAAGCTCAGCGACGTCCAGGCCAATTACATCCTCGACACGCGGCTGCGCAGCCTGCGCCGCCTCGAAGAGATGCAGCTGCGCCGCGAGCACGACGCGCTCGAGAAGGAGAAGGGCGAGATCGAAGGGCTGCTCGGTGACGAGCAGCGGCAGTGGAAGACGATCGCCGCGCAGATCAAGGCGCTGCGCAAAACCTATGGCCCGGACACCGAGCTCGGTCGGCGGCGCACCACCTTCGCCGACATGCCGGCGGCGGTGGACATCGAGGCGGCGACCGCCGCGCTGGTCGAGCGCGAGCCGGTTACGATCGTCATCTCGCAAAAAGGCTGGATCCGCGCGCTGAAAGGGCATGTCGCGGACCTGTCCGCCCTTCCGTTCAAGGGTGACGACAAGCTGCGCGCGAGCTTCCCGGCCGAGACGACGTCAAGGATCATCGTGCTGGCGACGGACGGGCGAGCGTTCACGCTCGAAGCCGGCCGGTTGCCGGGTGGGCGCGGCCAGGGCGAGCCGATCCGCGTGATGGCCGACCTTGGCGAGGGCGAGGACATCGCCGCGGTGCTGCCCTACGCTGCCGGGCAGAAGATGCTGGTCGCCGGTACGGACGGCCGCGGCTTCGTCGTGAACCAGGACGACATGGTCGGCAATACCCGCAAGGGGCGCCAGGTGCTCGTGCTCGACAGCCCCGCCAAGGCGCAGTTCCTGGTGCCGGTCATCGGCGATCAGGTCGCAGCGATCGGCGAGAACCGCCGGCTTCTCGTCTTCCCGCTGGGTCAGGTGCCGGAGATGGGCCGTGGCAAGGGTGTGCGTCTCCAGCGCTTCAAGGAGGGCGGCTTGAGCGACCTCAAGACCTTCCTCCTTGCCGAGGGCCTGTCTTGGACGGACAGCGCCGGGCGCGGCTTCAACGTGGAGGGCGCGAACCTCCGCGATTGGATCGGCAGCCGCGCCGAGGTCGGGCGGCTTCCGCCCAAAGGATTTCCGAAGTCCAACACGTTCGCGCCCTGACGCTGTGACCCGTCTAACCGGGACCGGGAGGACTTGGTGGTCGGAGCGGTGTCTTTTGACGGCTTGGCGTCCGGAGCGAGGCGCGCTGTCGGGAAGGGCCGTTGGCGGTGCCGGCGAGCTCCGCCCATCCGCCCGCTCGCGCTGTCAACCCCGGGTGGCAGGGTCGAGTTGTTTGCGGCGCCCTTCGCCCTGGCGCTCCAGCATCCACCCCGGATATTCCTTGGCGAGAGCGCTCGCGCCTTCGAGCGCGGCCAGATCGTCCTGGCTCAGCGAGACCGTGGTGGCGGCAATGTTGTCTTCGAGTTGCTCGACCCGCTTGGCGCCGACGATGACGCTCGTCACCGCCTTCTGGTGAAGCAACCAGGCGATGGCGATCTGCGCGATGGAGACGCCGTGTTTCTCGGCGATCGGCCGCATCGCGTCGATGCAGTCGTAGGCGCGCTCCTTGTCGATCGGAGGAAAATCGAAGGTCGCGCGGCGGCTGCCCTCGGGCCCCTGCGCCTCGCGGCCGTACTTGCCGCTGAGGAAGCCGCCCGCGAGCGGGCTCCAGACCATCAGCCCGACCTCCTCGCTGGTCAGCATCGGTACGATCTCGCGTTCGAGGTCGCGGCTTGCCAGCGTATAATAGGCCTGGAGCGACGCGAAGCGGGCGAGCCCGTGCCGCTCCGCCAAGCCGAGCGCCTTGGCGATCTGCCATGCCGCCCAATTCGAGACGCCGACGTAGCGCACGTGACCATGCTGCACGAGGATGTCGAGCGCGCGGATCGTCTCTTCCATCGGCGTCGCCGGATCGAAGGCATGCACCTGGTAGAGGTCGATATGGTCGATCTGCATCCGCTTCAGGCTCGCCTTGGCGGCCTCCAGGATGTGCAAGCGCGAGCTGCCCCGCGCGTTGGCGCCGGTGCCCATAGGACTGAACGCCTTGGTGGCGACGACGACCTCGTCGCGCGGCACCTTGAGGTTGCGTAGCGCCTGGCCGGTGATGATCTCCGAGCGTCCCTCGGCGTAGACGTCGGCGGTGTCTATGAAGTTGATGCCGGCGTCCAAGGCTCGGCCGACCAGCCGGTCGGCCTCGGCCTGCTGCAACTGACCGATCTGGCCCCAGATACCGGTGTCGCCGCCGAAGGTCATGGTGCCCAGGCAGAGTTCCGACACGAAAAGGCCGGTGCGTCCGAGTCGGTTATGATGCATTGCGAAATCCTTTGAAAAACCAAAGACCCTCTTGTCAGTACAAGAGCGCGGCCCTCGCGGCGAGGGACCGACACTCAAGGCTCGCCGACGTCTGCGATCCCAGGGCATGCCGGATCGCGCTCGTTTGGGGCAACAGTGAGTCTTGCCCGACACAGCCCGCCAGGGAAGCGCGTGCCGCTCAGCTTCCGCCTTGCGCAGCGGCGCAATCGCTGATTCCTTACGCGTCGTAGGCAGGGACGACGACGATGATGCAGACGACCAAGCGACGGATCAACATTTTCCCGTTCTTCCAGGTCGACGCCGCGTTATCTCCCACGCAAAGCGCGAAGGCGGCTCGCACGGGGCAGGCCGATCTTCTCGCGGTCTCGCCGGAGCGAACCATGGGGGCCGCGGTGATCACCACGCGCGGCCAGCGTTTCTCGATCCATCAGATCGGCAGCATGTTCGGCAGCGAGTAATCTGCCTCGCGCCAGCCTCAGTCGCCCTGCAGGGCTTGGCTTAGCTTGTCATAGTGCTTCTCGACGACCTTGACGTTGTCTGGGTATTGGAGGGGCGTCACCTGCTTGAGGGAGGCCTGCAATTCGTCGAGCGCCTTCTTCTTATCGAGCGGCGGCAACTGCTTGTCGGCCTTTACCTCGTCCATCTGCTGAGTGATGACCTTGTCGGGACCGACGTACTTCTTCGTCTGCGGATCGAAGCCGGCGAGTACGAGGCCGATGTTGGAGACGGATTTGTCATAGTCGGCGAAGTCGGCGAAGCCGTGCTTCTTGGCGATCGTTTCAAGCTGCGCCTGGACCTTCGGGTCGATCTTGTCGGTTTCCTGATCGTTCAGCTTGGACGTCGCCTCGCCGACTTCCTGCTGGGAGTCGAGGACGCCCTGCACCTGCTTGTCGCTCAGCGGCATCTGCTTCACCGCGTCGTCGGTGTTTGCCGAGGCCGGGGCGGACGGCATGGGGCTTGCCGGCGCCGCGGAAGTCGCTTGCGCGAGCGCCACCTCGGCACTACCCAGAATCATGAGGGCTGCGACGGGCGCGCCCGCCAGAAAAAAACGAAAAGGACGCAAGAATTATCTCCGATCTGCTTACACCTGTCGCCTCAATGCCACCGTGTTGCGGCGGAATAGGGTCGGCCGCGCAAATGGCTGGGACTTTCGCTCCGGTAGGCGGGGGAGAACGAGTGTGGCTGAACGCGTCCTGACCGCGGATGAGTGCAAGATGGGTCGTGCCGCACTCGGCTGGAGCGAGGCAGACCTCGCCCACGCCGCAGCCGTCGACATCGCGGCCGTCGAGGCCCTGGAGCGCGGGGCCGGAGAGGCTGCGGCGGCCGCACGGGCGCAAGCCGCGATGGCCGAGGCCGGCGTCACCTTCTATGCTGGCCCGGGCGGCAAGCCGTATATTCGGGCTCGGACGCTCGATGGCATCATAGAGGCTCCGGTGGCGCTGTCGCCGCGCCTGCAGGCGGCTCAGGCCTCGGTCGTAAAGCGATAGGCGACGACCTGCCGGTAGATGTCACCCGGCCGCACGATCGTCGAAGGAAACGCCGGCTGGTTCGGCGCGTCGGGGTAGCCCTGCGGTTCGAATGCGATGCCGGCCGTCTGCCGGTAGGTGCCCCCGTGCCCGATCAGCGAGCCGTCGAGGCTATTGCCGGTATAGACCTGCACGCCCAACTGCGTCGTGACGATTTCGAGCACGCGGCCGCTCGGCGGATGAATCACGCGGATGGCCGGCCGCCGTATCGCCCGCGCGTCCTCGTCAAGGATGAAGTGGTGGTCGTAGCCGCGCGCGGTCAGCAGTTGCGGGTCCTCGCCGCGGATGCGCGCGCCGACGAGCGTCGGGGCGCGGAGGTCGAACGGCGTCCCGTCGACGGCGCGCCTCTCGCCGGTCGGGATCTGCCGCGCGTCGGTCGGCAAAAACGACGAAGCGGCGACCGCGACGAGATGGTCGTTGACGTCCAGAGCGGCCGCTCCCGCCAGATTGAAGTAGGGATGGGCGCTCAAGTTGATCGGCGTCGGCGCCGTCGTGGTCGCTTCGAGCGTCAGGGTCAGCGTCTCGCCGCGCAGGTCGTAGGTCGCCGTGATGGCGGCAGCCCCCGGGAAACCCTGGTCGCCCTCGGGGCTCTCGAGCGTGAAGACCGCGTGCCGGCCGGAGCGTTCGGCCACCGTCCAAAACCGCTTGGCGATGCCTTGCTTGCCGCCGTGCAGCGTGCTCGTCCCATCGTTTTGGGAGAGCTGATAGGCAACGCCGTCGAGGGTGAAACGGCCGTCGGCGATGCGGTTGGCGCAGCGGCCGATCACGGCACCGAACGAGCCGGCCCTGAGGACCATGGTCGCGCTCTCGAAGCCGAGGAGGACGTGGTCGCGACGGCCGCCGCGGTCCGGTGCCTCAATCGACAGCATACGCGCGCCAAAGTTGGTGAGGCCGACGCGTAAGGTCGGACTTTCCAGAAGCAGTCGGCCGATGGGTGTCCCGTCGGGCGCGTGACCCAGGATGGTGTCGAATGCTGCGCTCATGGCGGCGGTTCTCCCGATCGTTCGGCGTCAAGGCTTATCATGCCGCCAAGCACGTGGGCCTCCGCCGCCGATCCTTCCACGAAGGCGAAGCCGTCGAGTTGGTGGCGGGCGAAGGTCTCCTGCCGCTTGATGTAGCGGCGCGTGTCGGCCTTGCCGGCGGCCACGGCGTCGTCGAGCGGCGAGCCCTCGCGCAGGTGCCGCAGCAGAGGCGGCACGCCGTGCGCGCGCATGACGGGGAGGGCGGAATCGAGATGGCGCTCGCCGAGCCGGCGGACCTCGTCGAGGGCGCCCTCCACCAGCATCGCCTCGAAGCGGGCGTCGATGCGCGCGCGCAGGATCGCCCGGTCCAGCGTCAGGAAAACGGCGACGCAGCGATCGAAGGCGATAAGAGGAGGAGCGCGGCTCTCCTGAAACGCGACGAGGCTGCGACCTGTCGCGGCCTGCACCTCCAGCGCGCGGAGAATGCGTTGGGGGTCGCTCGGCCGTATTCGAGCGGCGGCGCGCGGATCGACGGCCGCTAGAGCCGCGTGGAGCGACGCCGCAGACTGCCCATCGGCCCTCGCGCGAACCGCTTGACGCACGGCCGGAGGTACGGCCGGAATGTCCGACAGCCCTTGCGTCAGCGCCTTGAAGTAGAGTCCCGTGCCGCCCGTGAAGATCGGCAGCAGCCCCGCCTCAAGCGCCGCCTCGCGCTGGTTCGCCGCCTCTGCAAGCCATTGGCTCACCGAGTAGTTGATCGCCGCATCCACCATGCCGAACAGCGCGTGCGGTACGGCGGCCATCTCGGCCTCGCGTGGCCGCGCGGTGATGATGCGGAGGTCGCGGTAGACCTGCATGGAGTCGGTGTTGATGACGATCCCGCCAAGCCGCTGCGCCAGCCGGACGGCCAACGCAGACTTGCCGCTCGCCGTCGGCCCTGCGATGAGGATGGCGTCGGGCCGGCTCACGGCCCCGAGACCCCGCGCCCGTGACGCATGTCGCCACCCTGATCGTCGATCCGGCGACGCCCCTGTTGGAGTGCCGCCACCTGTGCCGTGCCGCCGAGACGCTGCCGAAGCCGGCGGCGCCGCGATGGCTGGCAAAGGGTGTCGCGGCCGACCTTCCCTTCGTGCCGCCGCCCGGTGAAGACCTCCGGACCTATGCCGCCTCGCTGCGCCGGACCCTTGCTCCCTCGCCGATCGACGTTGGGGTGCAGGCCACGGCCGGCCGGCGCAAACGCCTGCTCGTCGCCGACATGGATTCCACGCTGATCGAGCAGGAATGCATCGACGAGTTGGCCGACGTCCTGGGACTGCGCGACAGGGTTGCCGACCTTACAAAACGCGCGATGCGCGGCGAGGTCGCCTTCGAGCCCGCCCTGCGCGCGCGCGTCGCGTTGTTGCGCGGCCTCCACCTCGACGAGGCTTGCCGCATCCTGCGCCAACGCATCACGATCATGCCGGGCGCGCACGCCCTCGTCGACACCATGCGCGCGAACGGCGCCGTCACGGTGATCGTGTCCGGTGGCTTCGTCGCCTTTGCGGCGATGGTGGCTGAGAGATTGGGGATCGACGCACACCATGCCAACCGGCTGGTCACCGACGGCGGGGTGCTCACGGGCTGCGTGGACGACCCGATCCTCGGGCGCGACGCCAAGGCTCGTATCTTGCGGGAATACCGCGCGATATCCGACCTCGCCCCGGAAACGACCATGGCGGCGGGAGACGGGGCGAACGACATCGCCATGCTGGAGGCGGCGGGGCTCGGCGTGGCGTTCCGTGCCAAGCCCGCTGTCGCCGAGGCTGCGGGAGCACGGATTGATCACGGCGACCTCACCGCACTCCTCTACCTTCAGGGTTACGAGCACGCGGACATTGTCGAAAGGTCGTCTTAGACCTGCTCGACGGCACTCACCTCGGGAATGAAGTGCTGCAGCAGGTTCTGAATGCCGTGCTTCAGCGTCGCCGTCGACGACGGGCAGCCCTGGCAGGATCCCTTCATCGCGAGGTAGACCGTGCCGTCGCGGAACCCCTTGAACTTGATGTCGCCGCCGTCGCTTGCCACGGCCGGGCGCACGCGGGTCTCGAGCAGGTCCTTGATCGTGTCGACGATATCCGCATCGCGCTTGTCGAAGAACTCGTCCGCCTCGTCCCCGTCATGCTGTTCGCCCTGTGCGAGCAGCGGTGCGCCGGAGGTGAAGTGCTCCATGATGAGACCCAGAACAGCCGGCTTCAGCGCCTGCCACTCCGTATCGTCGGCTTTCGTGACGGTGATGAAGTCGGAGCCGTAGAAGACGCCGGCAACCCCCTCGATCCCGAACAGCGCCTGCGCCAACGGCGAGCGGTCGGCGCCACGCGCGTCGCGCATGTCGAGCGTGCCTTCCGGCAACACGGGCTTGCCTGGAAGGAAGCGAAGCGTCGCGGGATTGGGCGTGGTTTCCGTGTGGATGAACATGGAAGGTCTCGTGCGGTCGCGGCGGCCCGAAGCTTCAGGCTGCACCTGTTGCTTCAGATATGGGCGCGTTCGGGCGAGGACACAAGCACGGCGCGCCCGCTTCCGCCCTCAGGCCGCCTCGGCCTGACCCTCGGAAGTGACCTGCTCCGCCGGTGCGACGGCCTCTGTCGCTGTCGCCGCGGCGAGCACCACCTTGCCGTCCTCGACGCGCACGGTGATCGCCATGCCGGCTTCGCGGGCGACGAGGCCGGTGTAGTAAGCCTGGATCCCGTGCGCGTCGACGGAGCCCTCGACGTCGCCGGCGAGGAGATGCGGCACGTGGCTGGCGAGCCGGGAGTTTGGCCCCGCCGCTTCCACGGCGATGGTCAAGCCCTCGTCGAGCCCGTCGATCGTCACCACGACGGTGCCGCCGCGCGGCACCGTCGTCAGCGCGATGAGGTAGAGGTTGAGGATGAGCTTGACCTTGTTCTTCGGGAGCAGCGCGCGGGTGGCGTTCCAGGCGAGCTTCGTGCGCTCGTCGGCCAGCAGGCCACGGGCGACCTGCTCGGCGTCGCCGGTGTCGATCAGCGCGCCCGCCGAGCCGGCCGCGCCGAACGCGAGGCGGCAGAACTGCAGCCGGGCGGAGGCGCCGCGCGCGCTCTTCTTTATGAGGTCGAGGGCGAAGCCCCGCATGTCCTCATCCTTCTCGTCTTCCAACACCTCGAGGCCGTTGATGATCGCGCCGACCGGGCTGATCACGTCGTGACACACGCGTGAGCACAGAAGGGATGCGAGGTCGAGGGGATCGAGGGAAATGGCCGTCATCGTCCATCCATTCTTGCTGCGCGGGACAGGCCGCGTCGCAGCTAAACGCCGATTGGTTAACGCAAGGTTACCGACGCGAATCAACGAGGCCGATGGCCGAATTCCTCCTTAACGCCGAGGCTCTCGCCTGCAAAGGGATACCGGCCGGATCGAACCGCCCCCCGCCGAAACACGGACTTGCCCGCCCCCGACATGCCACGGATGGCCCTGTACGACCGGTCGCGGCGTGGTAGGTAGAGGCTTCCACGATTTGCCTGAGGCCCCCGCGTCGCGCGGCGCGGTCCAGACACAAACAAGGCCGCGACGCCGCCATGTCGAAGTTCTACCGCATCCAACGGCTTCCCCCTTACGTCTTCGAGGAGGTCAACCGCATCAAGGCGACGGCGCGCAAGGCGGGTGCCGACATCATCGATCTCGGCATGGGCAACCCGGACCTCGACGCCCCCAAGCACGTCAAAGACAAGCTGATCGAGACGATCACCAAGGACCGGATCGACCGCTATTCCGCGTCCAAGGGCATCCCCGGCCTGCGCCGGGCCCAGGCCGGCTATTATGCCCGACGCTTCGGGGTGAAGGTCAACCCCGAGACGCAGGTTGTGGCGACGCTTGGCTCGAAGGAGGGCTTCGCCAACATGGCGCAGGCGATCACCGGGCCGGGCGACGTGGTGGTGGTGCCCGATCCCTCCTATCCGATCCACGCCTTCGGCTTCCTCATGGCGGGCGGCACGATCCGTTCGATCCCGGCCGATCCCACGCCGAACTTCTTCACGCTGCTCGAGCGGGCGTTGATCCACTCGATCCCCAAGCCCATCGCGGTCGTCGTCTGCTACCCCTCCAACCCGACCGCGCTCGTCGCCGGCCTCGACTTCTACAGGGACCTCGTCGCCTTCGCGAAGAAGCACGAGATCTTCATCCTGTCCGATCTCGCCTATGCCGAACTCTACTTCGAGGGGGAGCCGCCGCCGTCCGTGTTGCAGGTCGAGGGCGCGATGGACGTGAGCGTGGAGTTCACCTCCATGTCCAAGACCTATTCCATGGCCGGCTGGCGCATGGGCTTCGCGGTCGGTAACGAGCGGCTGATCTCGGCGCTGACGCGGGTGAAGTCCTACCTCGACTACGGCGCCTACACGCCGATCCAGGTGGCCGCCACCGCGGCGCTGAACGGGCCGGACGATTGCATCGAGGACATGCGGGCGGTGTACAAAAAGCGCCGCGACGTCATGGTGGAGGCCTTCACCAAGGCCGGATGGGCGCTGCCGGCGCCGCGCGCCTCGATGTTCGTGTGGGCGCGCGTGCCGGAGAAGTTCCGCGACCTCGGCAGCCTCGAGTTCTCCAAGCTGATGATCGAGAAAGCGGAGGTCGCCGTCGCGCCGGGGATCGGCTTCGGCGAGCAGGGCGAGGGCTACGTACGCCTCGCCCTCGTCGAGAACGAGCAGCGCATCCGCCAAGCCGCGCGCGGGTTCCGTCGGCTGATGGACGCCGCGGAGGGCAGCTTGCACAACGTCGTCAGGCTCGCGCGCTAGCAGGCCGGCGTTCGGAAGGTCGCTGTCAGGGGGCGGGCCATAGTTCACATGGCAGGGCGGCCGGTTCGCTCTTCGATCTGCACCAAGGTCTCCTTGCGCTCGCTGTACCGGTCGGTCAGGTCGTCCGTCACGCCGCGCGTCAGCAGGGTGAACTTGACCAGCTCCTCCATGACGTCGACGACGCGGTCGTAATAGGGAGATGGCTTCATTCTCCCGTCCTCGTCGAACTGCTCGAACGCCTTGGCGACCGAAGACTGGTTCGGAATGGTGATCATCCGCATCCACCGGCCGAGCACCCGCATCTGGTTCACGGCGTTGAACGACTGCGAACCGCCGCTGACCTGCATCACCGCCAGCGTCTTGCCCTGCGTGGGACGCACCGATCCGATTTCGAGCGGTATCCAGTCGATCTGCGCCTTGAGGATGCCGGTCATGGCCCCGTGGCGCTCCGGGCTCGTCCACACCTGGCCTTCGGACCAAGCCGTAAGCGCGCGCAACTCCGCCACCTTCGGGTGATCGGCGGGGGCCGCGTCCGGCAGCGGCAGACCGGTCGGATCGAAGACGCGCGGTTCGCAACGCATGGCCATCAACAAGCGCGCCGCTTCGAAGGTCAGGAAGCGGCTGAAAGAGCGCTCGCGCAACGAGCCGTGTAGCAGCAGGATGCGCGGCGGATGGGTGAGGGGGCGCGCTTCCGGCGCCGCGCTGCGCGGCGTCTGAAACGCGTCCGCATTGAGGTTCGCCAGGTCGTCGAGATCAGCCAACGGGCTGGGTCCGTGCGGCCGGCTTGGAGCGTGCGCCGCGCTCGTACCAGCCGCGGCTACGGTTGACGATCGCCACGACCGACAGCATGACCGGCACTTCGACGAGGACGCCGACGACGGTAGCGAGCGCGGCGCCGGAGTGGAAGCCGAACAGACTGATGGCCGCCGCCACCGCAAGCTCGAAGAAGTTGCTGGCTCCGATCAGCGCGGAAGGGCCGGCGACGCAGTGCGCCTCGCCGGCCATCTTGTTGAGCAGGTAGGCGGCCCCGGAATTGAAGTAGACCTGGATCAGGATCGGCACCGCGAGCAACGCGATGACGAGCGGCTGGGCGATGATCTGCTCGCCCTGGAAGCCGAACAGCAGCACCAAAGCCGCCAGCAGTGCGATCAGCGAGAGGGGTCCGAGAACGCCGGCCAGCCGCGCGAGGGAGGCTTGGCCGCCCTTGGCGAGCAGGACCCGCCGTAGCGCTTGCGCGGCGACGACCGGCAGGACGATGTAGAGGACGACCGATAAGATCAGCGTGTCCCACGGGACCGTGATCGCCGAAAGGCCTAGCAGCAGGGCGACGATCGGCGCGAAGGCGAAAACCATGATCGCGTCGTTCAGGGCCACCTGGCTCAGCGTGAAGAGCGGCTCGCCCTTCGTGAGGTTCGACCAGACGAAGACCATCGCCGTACAGGGGGCGGCGGCCAGGACGATCAGACCGGCGATGTAGGACTCGACCTGGTCCGCCGGCAGATAGGGCCGGAACAGATGGCCGATGAACAACCAGCCGAGCGCCGCCATGGAGAAGGGCTTGACCGCCCAGTTGATGAGCAAGGTCACGCCGATGCCGCGCCAGTGCCGCCCAACCTGGCCGAGCGCGGCGAAGTCGATCTTGATCAGCATGGGGATGATCATCATCCAGATCAGGACCGCGACCGGCAGGTTGACCTTGGCTATCTCGAGCGAACCGATCGCCTGGAAAATCGTCGGTACGAGCTGGCCGAGCCCGATACCGACAACGATGCAGAGCGCCACCCAGAAAGTGAGAAACCGTTCGAATTTGGACATCGGCTTCTTTCAGGAAAGACCGCGCAGGCGAGACCCACTCAGGCGAGGCGCACGGCGCGACCGTGCTCGTCGACGACACGCTCGCCGTCTTCTTTGATGAACGCACCCCGTTGCGGCGGCAGCAGATCGACGACAGCTTCAGAAGGCCGGCAGAGCCGCACGCCCTTCGGCGTGACGACTATCGGCCGATTGATGAGGATCGGGCGCGCCATCATGGCGTCGATCAGCGCCGTGTCGTCGAGGGACAGATCGTCGAGCCGCAGCTCCCTATAGGGAGTCCCCTTCTCGCGCAGCAGGGCACGTGGGCTGATGGACATGCGTTCGATCAGTTGCAGCAGCATCGTTTTTGAAGGCGGAGTCTTGAGGTACTCGATCACGTGCGGCTCGACGCCGGCGTTGCGGATGAGCCCGATCGTGTTGCGCGATGTTCCACAATCGGGGTTGTGGTAGACGATCGCGTCCATCAAACGAGCCTCGCCGCGGAGGTGCAGCAGGCGAGATCGGCGATGAGAGGAGCGCAGAGTTCGGGGGCGCCGCCACAACAGTCTTTGACGAGGAACAAAGTCAGGGCGCGCAACCCCGTGATTTGCGCGCGATAGATCACGGACCGGCTACGCCGCTCCGCCTCCACCAGGCCGGCGCGTGCCAGCACAGCCAGGTGCACCGACATCGTGTTGTGGGGGACGACCAGCTGTCGAGCGACCTCGCCTGCGGGCAAGCCGGTGGGCTCGTGACGGATCAGAAGCTTGAAAACGTCTAGTCGCGTCTCCTGAGCCAAAGCCGCCAAAACGAGTAACGCGTGATCGTTGTCCATATGTCTACCTTCATAGACATATGGACAAAAGTCAATGTTTAACAATCGCGGGGAGGTCGCTCCGTTGTTTCAACGAGGCGTAAACCGCGCAGCACGGTGCGGTTTCTCGCCCGCTTACCCGTGAATGCGTCCCGACTATTTCTCGACGAAAGCCTTCTCGATGACGAAGTGGCCTTGCTCGCCATGATTGCCCTCTTGCCAGCCGCGGGCGTCGAGGAGGTCGCGGACGTCGGCGATCATCTGCGGGCTGCCGCAGAGCATGAAACGATCGTTTTCCACGCTCATCGGCGGCAGGCCGACGTCGGAGAACAACTTGCCCGAGACCATCAGCTCCGTGATGCGCCCGCGGTTGCGGAACTCCTCGCGCGTGACGGTCGGGTAGTAGATCAGCTGCTCCTGCAACATCTCGCCGATGAGCTCGTCCTTCGGCAGGACGTCGCTGATGATCTCGCCATAGGCAAGGTCTTTGCTGAAGCGGACGCCGTGGACGACGATCACCTTTTCAAATCGCTCGTAGGTCTCCGGGTCCTTGATCAGGCTTAGGAAGGGCGCCAGCCCGGTGCCGGTGCCGAGCAGATAGAGGTTCTTGCCCGGCGCGAGGTTGTCGAGCACGAGGGTGCCGGTCGGCTTGCGGCTGACCATGACGGGGTCGCCCGCCTTCAGGTGCTGCAGGCGCGAGGTAAGCGGACCGTCCTGCACCTTGATGCTGAAGAACTCGAGTTCCTCTTCGTAGAACGCACTTGCGACGCTGTAGGCGCGCAACAACGGCTTGCCGTCGACCGGAATGCCAATCATCGTGAACTGGCCGCTACGAAAGCGAAAAGACGGGTCGCGCGTCGTGCGGAAACTGAAGAGGGTGTCGGTCCAGTGGTGGACGCTCAGGACGCGTTCTTCGATGAAGTTGCTCATTGATGGCTTCGGCTCTGTCCGCGATTGATCCGGACCACTGTACACACTGCCGAAGCGCCGCATGAGAAACCACATGCGGCGCGGCAATTAATCACTGATCCCACCAGCCCTAGATATGCAGTCCACCGTTACCGAACAACAGGAACACCACCACGATGATCAGGATAATGCCGATGATCCCGATACCGCCGCCGCCATAATAACCAGCGCGATGCCCATAGTATCCGCCGCCCCCGAAGAGGAGGATGATGACGAGGATAAGAAGTAGAAGACTCATGATGATCGGCCTCCAAGCTAAGCAGTTGGATGGATAAGCTTAGCAGGGCCGCAAAGGTTTCATGACGCGGTTGCGGCGGGTCGATGTCCAGGTGGTCCGGCGGTGTGGCCGACGATCAGTGACGCACAATCGCGTTGGGCTGGAAGGCTGCCTGCAGCGGGCGCGCCTTCAGAATTTCCGGGGCAATATCGCGGGCCAGTTCGGCGTAACCGAGGTCGGACATGTGCAGGCCGTCGGCGGCAAGCATCTGCGTTCGCGTCATACGGCCTTCCGTGACCCAGCGGTGCATCATATCGCCACGACGAATGACGGTCAGGTTGAACTCGGCCGCGACCTTGCGGATCACGTCGCGGAAGAGATCGACATCTCCCGCCGCTTCCAGCCTGGGGCACCACTGCGGCTCCATCAGGATCACGCGCAGCCCGGCCTGCCGCATCGCGGCGATGGCGGCGCGGGTCTTGGCCTCGAACCGCGCGACCGGCACCTGGCGCATCGGGTCGTTGCTGCCGGTCTGCCAGATCACGATATCCGGCTTGGCGGCGATCACGTCTCTATCGAGCCGCTGCACCATGTCGTCCACGTCCTGGCCACCGATGCCCCTGTTCACCACCTCGACGCTCTCGCCGCGCGGCATGGAACGCGCGAGGATCGTCTGCAGCTGAGCGGGATAGCTGGCGGCCGGACTTGTCGCGCCGATGCCTTCCGTCGAGGATGAGCCGAAGGCGACGATTCGCAGGGCCGGTCGAAGCGGCACGCCGACTTGGGAGGTGCGATCCGCAGGCGCGGCTTGAGCCTGACCGCAAGCCGCGAGGCTCAAGCCAACGATAGCGGCGAACGACGCAACGAACCTGCGGGAAACGACCGACCTGACCATAAGCCTCCGGGAGAGCTAAATCGCCTAGACGGCCGCAGCCTGTCTCGCGTCCTTCGCTCAAGCAATAGAAACGTTAGAACTTTGTTAACGGACTCGCCTCCTTATTCAAGGATTTTGTGGCGCGGCAAACAAAATTTCTTAATTTCCCAGCGTCCGTTCGGCGGAGCCCGGGTGAGACGGTTCATGACCATGCCAAGACGCCGCCATCCGTCGCCGAGCGCAAAATCTTAAGGGTCAATCTTTACCAAGGGAGCACTCCGAACCCGTCCTGTCCCGTCGTGATCGAAGCGTGTCCATGCGTCCCATCCATCGTCATAGCAGTCCCCTCGTCGTCTCGGAATCCGCCTTTCGCTCGGCCGGGCTTTCCGGTGCCCGCGCCCTCACCCGGCTCATCGTTCTCCTCCTTGAAAACCTCGGCAGCCGCGACCGCAGCCGCGTCCGTTCGGCACTTGACCGGCAGGACGGCGCGATCGAGCGCGGCGGTCGCATTGATCCGAGCATGCTGAGCGCGGAGATCCGCGGCCTGTGGCACAGCTTGCCCGAGGCCTATGCGGCCGCCGGCCTCGGCACGCTCACCGAACCCGCGGCTGAGCACCCCAGCTGTTACGAGGCGACGGCGAGCCTCGCGCCGGAGCGGCCCCAGGCACCTGACCAAGCCGCACCGGCGCCCGTCGCCACCGAGGCCTATCCCGCGGTGCCGCTCCCGGCCGCCCACGCGGCGACGGATTACGGCAGCGGCTTCGCCGCCCTGACGCAACCGATGTGGCGCATCCCCTTCGTCGCGTTGCCCGGCGTGCGCTACGTCCGCACGCCCGACAGCCTTTTACGCCGCGGCGCCGCTCCGGAGGCGCCGATCACCCCGCTCGCGCCGGCCGAGCCCGCCTCGACGGATCTCGCTCCGGCGGACCTTGCCTCCCCGGACCCTGCCTTGCCCGACTTTGCCGCGCCCGAGTGTCTCCCCGATGCGCCTCCTGAGCCGGTCGCCAGTGCCGACGTGGCGCCGCCGGCCCATCGTCTGAGGCTCGTCAGCGGCTATGCGATCGACCTGCCGGCTCCGGCTAACGACGAGCCCTTGCCGGTCTGCCTCCCGACGCAGCCTGAGGGGTTGGTGGCCCAGGACGGGCCGGTGGCCTCGGAAGAGGCGGCGCTACCCGCACCTGTCGCAGAGCCTGCCGTACCCCTGCCGCCCGAGATCGAGGCGCGGCAGATCGCGCAGGCGTTTGCCGTGGTGGTGCGCCCCAAGGCGGAGCGCCACGCTGCCGCCATCGTTGAGGCCACTCCCGCCGTGACGCTCAACGTGCGACGGCCGCGCGAGATCACCTGGAGCTATCCCCCGGTGGCCCTGCTGGCAGAGCCGCGCAAGCCCGAGGGGGTCGCCATAACGACCGACGCGCTCGAGCAGAACGCCCGGCTGCTCGAAAGCGTCCTGGAGGATTTCGGCATCCGGGGCGAGATCATCCACGTCCGCGCCGGCCCCGTGGTCACGCTCTACGAGCTGGAGCCGGCGCCGGGCATGAAGTCCTCGCGCGTCATCGGCCTCGCCGACGACATCGCCCGCTCCATGTCGGCGCTATCGGCCCGCGTCGCCGTGGTGCCCGGCCGCAACGCCATCGGCATCGAGCTGCCCAACGAGCGGCGCGAGACGGTGTATTTCCGCGAACTCGTCGACTCCGACTCGTTCCGTTCGACGCAGCACCGGCTGGCGCTCTGCCTCGGCAAGACGATCGGCGGCGAGAACGTCATCGCGGAACTGGCCAAGATGCCCCACCTGCTGGTGGCTGGCACGACGGGCTCGGGCAAGTCGGTCGCCATCAACACGATGATCCTGTCGCTTCTCTATCGGCTGAGGCCGGACGAGTGCCGGCTGATCATGGTCGATCCGAAGATGCTGGAGCTGTCGGTCTACGACGGCATCCCGCACCTTCTGACGCCCGTCGTGACCGACCCGAAGAAGGCGGTGGTGGCGCTGAAATGGGCGGTCCGCGAGATGGAGGACCGCTATAAGAAGATGTCGAAGCTCGGCGTCCGCAACATCGAGGGGTTTAACCTGCGGGTCCGGCAGGCCAAGGAGGCCGGCGAGACCATCACCGTGGGCGTCACGACCGGCTACGATAAGGAAACCGGCAAGCCGATCACCGGCGAGGAGGCGCTCGACCTGACGCCGCTTCCCTTCATCGTCGTCATCGTCGACGAGATGGCCGACCTGATGATGGTGGCGGGCAAGGACATCGAAGGCGCCATCCAGCGCCTCGCGCAGATGGCGCGGGCTGCCGGCATCCACCTCATCATGGCGACGCAGCGTCCCTCGGTCGACGTCATCACCGGCACGATCAAGGCGAACTTCCCCACCCGCATCTCCTTCCAGGTGACCTCGAAGATCGACTCGCGCACCATCCTGGGCGAGCAGGGCGCCGAGCAGCTGCTGGGGCAGGGCGACATGCTGCACATGCAGGGCGGCGGCCGCATCTATCGCGTGCACGGCCCCTTCGTGTCCGACGACGAGGTCGAGAAGGTCGTGGCCCACCTCAAGGCGCAGGGACAGCCCGACTACCTCGACAGCGTCACCGACGAGGTCGAGCCCGAGACGGGTGCGGCCGAACCGGACGCCGAGGCCGATGTCGCCGTGTTCGACAAAGGTGCCATCGCCGCTGAGGACGGTCAGGAACTCTACGACCAGGCGGTGCGGATCGTGCTCCGGGACAAGAAGTGTTCCGTCTCCTACGTGCAGCGACGGTTGCAGGTCGGCTACAACCGCGCCGCCTCGCTGATCGAGCGGATGGAGAAGGAGGGCGTGCTCGGCCCGGCCAACAGCACCGGCAAGCGCGAGATCCTGGCGCACAGCCGCGCGCGGGTCATCCACGGCGTCGGCGACGAGGATGGCGACGTCTGACGTCGGCCGCTGGACGGGAGTGGATCAGGCCATCCGCTCCCGGAGGAGCGCGACAGGGGGCGACGCGCCTGAGAGGCTGAAGGCGCCCGATATCCCGACGTTCGCACATAGGAGAGCTGATTCCGACCCATACACAAAAATGGGTTCGCATCACGCGAGTGCTGGACCTGACAGCCGGAGGCCGGGGCGTTAATCCCGCTGATCGAAGACCGATCGTGCTTCCTCGACCTGTGAAAGGTTTTCGCTGGCCCATACCCACACACCGCAAAAGGCAGCACCAAGGGTAAAACCCAATTCGGTGAGCCTATACTCGACCTTTGGCGGTACGACGGGATACACAGTCCGATTGACTAGCCCATCGCGCTCCATCGCGCGCAGGGTTTGGGTCAGCATCTTCTGGCTGATATCGCCGATAGCCCCGGCAAGGCGGCTGAAGCGAAGCGTGCCGTTTTCCGCCAGAACTTCTAGGATCAGCATCGTCCATTTGTCGGCCACCCGGCCGATCAGTTCAGTGACGAGAGCCTCGATACGGGGATCGATCGCGGTCGGCGGCGTCATTCCAGCATAGCGCTTTGCTGCCGCGATCTGCTTTTCCGTGAATTTGGCCGCGACTGACATCCTATAGTCTCCCTAGGTGAGTATAGCACTAAAAGGTGCCTTCTTCCTTTTAGAGAGTATGTCGATCATGCTGTTGTCGGCAAACACAATAGCAGGGGGCGGACGAGATGAAGCTTACGGGAAGAACCATCCTGATTACCGGAGGCAGTAGCGGCATCGGTCTCGAATTGGCGGGGCAGTTGCTCGCGCGAGGAAATGTCGTCGTTATAAGCGGGCGGAGCGAGCCGACGCTTGAAGACGCGAAACGCCGCTTTCCCGGTCTTCATGCCTTCCCGAGTGATGTGAGCGATGCCGCTGGCGTTCGTACTTTGTACGATACGGTAACCGCGCGTTTTCCGAATCTTGATACGCTCGTGAACAATGCCGGCATCATGCGTATCGTGAAGCTGAGCGAGGATCGGCCGCTTGAAGACGTTACGCGAGAGATCGACGTCGATCTTACCGGCCCGATCCGAATGGTGCAGCAGTTTCTGTCCCATCTTCGATCCCGGCCGAACGCGTTGATCGTCAATGTCTCGTCGGGCTTGGCGTTCGTTCCGTTCCCTATATCGCCCGTCTATTCCGCAGCAAAGGCGGGGCTTCGTGCCTATACCCGATGTCTCAGGGTTCAGCTCGGCGGCACGGATGTGACCGTGGTCGAACTTGCGCCGCCCCTGACGGACACACCTCTCTTCACAGCGGAATTCGCCGGTCATATGAGAGGGCAGAAGGGAATGGCTGTCGACATTCTCGTCCGGCGAGCGATCGCCGCAATCGAGGCCGGAAAGACCGAGATCCGTCCGGGGCAAAGCAATATCTTGAAGATCGCCAGCCGTCTCGCACCAGAACTTATCTTTCAGCAACTCAGCAAGGTCGGGCGGTCCTGAACGTCTGTTCACGCCAATGCCTCTCCCAGAAACGGTCTGCGCTTTCTCATCCGCCTAGGTCATGTGCAAACCTCAACAGACGTGCCAGGGTTTCGTCGATCGGCCGCTCCCCTCGCCGCATTGGAGGAGGGCGTCCGCGGCAATTAAGTTCAGTCGCGCTCGAGATCTATCCGCGCCTGCTTGAGAGCGGCGCGCTCCTCGTCGGTCGGGGCCGGTAGGTCGAGGTCGAGGCTTTCGAGGCAATCGACGATGGCTTGGACCACGACGCAGCGGGCGAACCACTTGCGGTCGGCCGGCACCACAAACCATGGGCTGTCCCTCGTCGCCGTCGCGCAAATCGCCGCCTGGTAGGCGTCGTGGTAGGCCGGCCAAAGCGCGCGGGTCTTCAGGTCGCCGACATCGAACTTCCACGTCTTCCTCGGCTCGTCGAGGCGCGCGAGCAGCCGCTTCTTCTGCTCCTCGCGTCCGACGTGCAGATAGATTTTGACGATGCGCGTGCCCTCGTTGACGAGGTGCCGCTCAAAGGCGGCGATGTCGTCCAGCCGTCGCTCCCAGATCGCCGGGTCTTGCGCTACACGTTTCGGCAGCCGCGCGCGGAGCAGGGTCTCCGGACGGACGCGGCCCACCACCACGTCCTCGTAATGCGAGCGGTTGAACAGGCCTATCATCCCGCGAGCGGGCAGGGCGCGGGCGATGCGCCAAAGGAAGTCGTGTGCCAGCTCTTCCTCGCTGGGCACCTTGAACGAGGTGACGGAGACGCCCTGCGGGTTCACGCCGGACATGACGTGCTTGATGGTCGAATCCTTGCCCGCCGCATCCATCGCCTGCAGCACGACCAGGACGGAAGCCGTGCCCTGGGCATAGAGCTTCTCCTGCAGGGCGGCGAGGCGCCGGATGCCCTGCGCGAGGAGATTTTCCGCGGCTTCCTTGACAAGGTCCTGCGGGAAAAGATCGTCGGTGGCGCGCTCGGCGAGCTTGAACCCCTCGCCGGACACCACGCGGTAGCGGTCCAGCATGGCTCCGCGGAGTTGCTTGCCATCGAGCTTCGGCTCTCCGTCCTCGACGTGGCTCGACATGCCGCAAGATCTCCATTCGCGCTCTCCGACCGGTGTAGGACTGGTCGCGGGTGCTGTCGACCAAGTCAGGTGGTCGATGTGACGAGTGTCCTCCCCCAACTCTTCACGGCCGTCCGGTAGGCGTCTTCGCTGCACTTGCGAAGGCAACCAAGCAATTCGGGTGGCAGTGCTTCTCCATGATCGGCCGGATCGGTGAGGGCGGACCCGGATTGCCTAGCTGCCGTGCCCATCCTAGATAGAGGCCTCATTGGCGCGCGCCGCCGACGTCGGGTAAGTGGGGCTCCATGAACGCACCTGGGCTCCCAAACTCTTCGTTACCGGATGCCGCCGCCGATTGCGACGCGTTCCGGGCGGCGATGCGGCACCTCGTCGGCGGGGTGAGTATCGTCACCATGGGCGCTGGCAGCGATCGACGCGGCCTTACCGCGACGTCCGTCACCTCCTTGTCCGCCGAGCCGCCGAGCCTCATCGTCTGCATCAAGCAGACCGCTTACGGCATCCCCCTGCTGCGCAGCCACGGCCTCTTCGGTGTCAGCATTCTCGGCCATGGGCACCAGGAGATCGCCGACCGCTTCTCCGGCCGCGCGGGCGTAAGCGGCGACGACCGGTTCGCCGTCGGGGCCTGGGAGGCCCGCGCCGGCTACCCGCCGATCCTCGCCGACGCTCTGGCTTCCTTCGAATGCGAGGTCGAAGACATGATCGACCGCTTTTCCCATACGATCGTCATCGGCCGGGTCACCGAATCGCGCGCGCTTGGCGGCGAGGGCGCGCTGGTCTACTGGCGCGCTGCCTACGGCAGGGTGGAATAGGCGAGGCGGGTGACGGCTGCGGTAGGGTTGGGCGTGAGCCGTCCGCGCGTAGCGGTGATCGGTGCCGGTCCGGCTGGGCTGATGGCGGCCGAAACCGCGGCGCGGTGCGGCGCTGCCGTCACAGTGTACGATCGCATGCCGACCGTCGGCCGCAAGTTCCTGCTTGCCGGCCGCGGTGGCCTCAACATCACCCATAGCGAGCCGTTCGAGGCTTTCGTCGGTCGCTACCGGGAAGCGGCTTCCGCTCTCAGCCCGATCCTGCGGCGTTGGACTCCGGACGACTTGCGCGCCTGGTGCGCGGCTCTGGGCCAACCGACGTCGGTCGGCTCGAGCGGCCGGGTCTTTCCCGCGGCGTTCAAGACCTCGCCGCTGCTGCGCGCCTGGCTGCGTCGCCTCGACGAGGAGGGCGTCGCCTTCGCGCCGCGCCACCATTGGCTCGGATGGGACCAGGCCGGACGCCTGCTGATGCGGACGCCGACGGGCACCGCGACGATCGAGGTCGAGGCGACAGTGCTCGCGCTCGGCGGCGCAAGTTGGCCGCAACTCGGCTCCGATGGGCGCTGGGTCGAGCTGCTGCGCGACGACGGCGCGGCGGTTGCGGCCCTCGCCCCCGCCAATTGCGGCTTCGCCGTCGCCTGGTCCGACCGCTTCCGCGCGCGCTTTGAAGGGCAGCCCCTCAAAAATATCGCGCTTCGCTTCGGTGCCGAGATCGTCCGCGGCGAGGTGCTCGTGACCCGTGCCGGGCTCGAGGGCGGCGCGCTCTATGGCCTCTCCGGCCCGTTGCGCGACGCGGTGGCCCGCGATGGCGAAGCCATTTTGTACGTGGCGCTGAAGCCGGACGTGCCGGTCGCTGCCCTGGCGACGCGTTGGGGCCAGCGGTCGCCAAAGCCGTCCCTGGCGACCAGCCTGCGCAAGGCGCTGCACCTGTCGCCGGTCGCGGCCGCCCTCCTGCGCGAGGTCGAGCCGCGTCTGCCCGCGCGCCTCGCTGCGATGGACCCCGCCGGGCTGGCGGCACTGGTCAATGCCGTACCGCTCCGGCTCGGCGCAGCGCGGCCAATCGCCGAGGCGATCTCCTGCGCCGGCGGCGTCCGCTTCGCGGCGCTCGACGCCGACCTGATGCTGAAGCACCGTCCCGGTACCTTCGTCGCCGGCGAGATGCTCGATTGGGAGGCGCCGACGGGCGGCTACCTGCTGCAGGCCTGTTTCGCAACCGGCGCCGCGGCCGGCGCAGCCGCCCTGGCGTGGCTTGATGCGGGTCCGGCGGTCATGTCGCGATCGGCAGGGCCGTCTCGGTCTTGATGCCCTCAAGCGCGAAACGCGACTTCACGCTCTTCAGCGGCGCCAGCGCGGTGAGCCGCTTGTAGAAGCCGTCGTAGGCGGCCGTATCCGGCACGACGACGCGCAGCATGTAGTCCACGTCGCCGGCCATGCGGTAGAAATCCATCACCTCGCGCATCGCGGTGACGTCGGCGGCGAACCGCGCCTGCGCTTCCGCCAGATGTTCGCCGACCTCGATGGTGACGAAGACGGTGATGCCGAGGCCGAGCTTGGCGGCGTCAAGGATCGCTACGCGACGCTTGATGTAGCCGTCCGTCTCCAGCCGCTGAAGGCGCTTCCAGCACGGCGTCTGCGACAGGCCGACCCGATGCGCGATCTCACCGATCGCCAGCGACGTGTCGACCTGCACGATCTGGAGGATGCGCTTGTCGATGGCGTCGAGCGCTTTGATGTCGGGCATGTACGACTTGGGTCCGGGCGCGGGCTCGTGGGGCGGCCGCACAGGTGTCGGAAAAACCGTCACGCGCGTCAACCCGGTCCATATCTCGCCGGTGCGCGGCACCGTGCCGTCCCGTCTCCGGCAACTCGCCGAAAGTGAGACCTGCTCTTCTGCAGCGGCTTGGCGGCGCGGGACCATGGGGCGAAGCGCTTGCGGAGTGGCGGCGCCGGTAAATTTCGTCGGGTGCGGCCAAAAATTATTTGCCCATGTCGCCACCTTTGGCCGCTTGCCTCCATTCCGCTTCTCCGCCACGGTTTGCCGAGCGGCTAAGCCCTCCGTCGAGAGCTTGCGCGACCCGCTGTCGCGCCGTATGCGGCGGTTGCGACCGGGCCGCAAGCCCTCCATTCTATGCTCATCGTCAGGACCGCGTTATGCAGCAATCGATCGTCTTCCTGGATCGCGAGACACTCGGCGCGACCGTTCGGAAGCCGGCCTTCGACCACCGCTATGTGGAGCATGACAGGACGGCACCGGAGCAGATCGTCGAGCGGTTGCGCGAAGCCACCGTCTGTATCACCAACAAGGTGCCGATGCGCGCCGATACCCTGGCAGCGCTGCCGAACCTGAAGCTCATCGCCGTGGCGGCGACCGGCACGGACATCGTCGACAAGGCCGCCGCCAAAGAGCGCGGCATCGCGGTCGTCAACATCCGCAACTACGCCTTCAACACCGTGCCCGAACATGTCGTCGCGTTGATGTTCGCGCTCCGGCGCAACCTGCTCGCCTATGCCCGCGACGTGCAGGAGGGTGTCTGGACGCGGTCCCCGCAATTCTGCTTCCTCGACCATGACATCCATGACATCGCCGGCTCGACCATGGGCATCGTCGGCTTCGGCGCCATCGGCAAGTCGATTGGTAGACGGGCTGAAGCGCTCGGCATGAAGGTGCTGGGCTACGACGCGTTCCCGCAGGAAGGGCTCGTGGACTTCGCGACCATCCTGCGTGAATGCGACGTCATCACCCTTCACGCGCCGCTGACGCCAGAGACCCGCAACATGATCGGAGCGGCCGAACTCAAGGCGATGAAGAAGAGCGCCATTCTTATCAACACCGCGCGGGGCGGCCTCGTCGACGAGGCGGCGTTGGCGGCGGCGCTGAAGGCCGGCGAGATCGCGGGCGCCGGTTTCGACGTCCTGACGCAGGAACCGCCGACGAACGGCAATCCGTTGCTCGACCTTGGCATCCCCAACCTCATCCTGACGCCGCACGTCGCGTGGGCGAGTCGGGAGGCGATGCAGATCCTGTCCGACCAACTCGTCGAAAACATCGAGCTGTTCGTCGGCGGTACGCCGCGCCACGTGGTGGAATAGGCGGCGCCAGCCTACCAAGACGCGGCGCCGGCCCACTCGCCGGTACCGCACTCCGAGGCAACAGGCCAGAGGCCGGCTCGGCAACGCTTATGGAGGGAACGCCGTGGATATTCACGAATATCAGGCCAAGGACATCTTGCGCAAAGCCGGCGTCGCGTTGCCGCGCGGTGCCGTCGCCTTCAGCGCGGAACAGGCCGTCTACGCCGCCACGGAACTCGGCGGATGGCGCTGGGTCGTCAAGGCGCAGGTGCATGCCGGTGCGCGCGGCAAGGCGGGCGGCATTAAACTATGCCAAACGTACCACGAGGTGCGCGACGCGGCCGAATCCATGCTCGGCAAGACCCTGGTGACCCATCAGACCGGCCCCGCCGGCAAACCCGTGCAGCGCGTCTATGTGGAGGTCGCCGACCCCTTCCAGAAAGAGTTTTACCTTGGCTTCGTCCTCGACCGGAAGGTCGAGCGCGTCCGCGTCATCGCCTCGCGGGAAGGCGGCATGGAGATCGAGCAGATCGCGGCGGAGAAGGCCGACAGCCTCATCCAAGTCATCGTCGAGCCCGCGGTCGGCATGCAGCAGTTCGAGGCGCGCGAGATCGCGTTTCGCCTCGGGCTCGGGGCGAAGCAGGTGCAGAGCGCCGTGCAGACCATCCTGGGCTGCTACCGCGCCTTCCGCGATCACGACGCGACCATGCTGGAGATCAACCCGCTCGTCGTGACGGAAGACGGCCGGGTCGTCGCCCTCGACGCCAAGATGTCGTTCGACGACAACGCCATGTTTCGCCAACGCAAGATCGCCGACATGCACGATCCCGCGCAGGAGGATCCGCGCGAGGCGCAGGCGGCCGAGCACCAACTGAACTACGTCGGCCTGGAGGGCACCATCGGCTGCATCGTCAACGGGGCGGGTCTCGCCATGGCGACGATGGACATGATCAAATACGCGGGGGGCGAGCCGGCCAACTTCCTCGACGTCGGCGGCGGCGCCTCGGCCGAGCGCGTCGCCACCGCGTTCCGCCTGGTCCTCTCCGACCCCAACGTGAACGTCGTGCTCGTCAACATCTTCGCCGGCATCAACCGCTGCGACTGGGTGGCGGACGGCATCGTCAAGGCGGTGCGGGAGGCCAAGATCGCCGTGCCTCTGGTCGTACGGCTCGCCGGCACGAACGTGGAGGCCGGCCGCGTGATCCTGCGCGACAGCGGCATCGACCTGCACACGGCCGAAAGCCTGACGGAGGCCGCACGCCTCGCGGTCGAGGTGTCGAAGAGCCGCCACGCGGCAGCCTGAGGAGGCCGGACATGAGCATTCTGATCAACCGCGCGACGAAGATCCTCATCCAGGGGTTCACCGGCGACAAGGGTACGTTCCACGGTCGCGAGGCCATCGAGTACGGCACGAACGTCGTCGGCGGCGTCACGCCCGGCAAGGGCGGCCAGCGCCATCTCGACCGGCCGGTGTTCAACACGGTCAAGGAGGCCGTGGCGGAGACGGGGGCCGAGGCCTCCATCACCTTCGTCGCGCCGCCTTTCTGCGCCGACGCCATCATGGAAGGAGCGGATGCCGGCCTCAAACTGATCTGCGCCATCACCGACGGTATCCCGGCCCAGGACATGATGCGGGTGAAGCTCTACCTGCGCCGTTTTCCCAAGGATCGCCGCACGCTCCTGGTCGGCCCGAACTGCGCCGGCATCATCAGCCCCGGCGAGGCGATGCTCGGCATCATGCCGGCTCATATCTATGCCAGGGGCACGGTGGGCGTCGTGTCGCGTTCCGGCACGCTCGGCTACGAGGCGGCCGAACAGCTAAAGGCGCTCGGCCTCGGCATCTCGACCAGCGTCGGCATCGGCGGCGACCCCATCAACGGCTCGTCCTTCGTCGACCACCTCGAATTGTTCGAACGCGATCCCGAGACCCAGGCCGTGCTGATGATCGGCGAGATCGGCGGCCCGCAGGAGGCGGAAGCCTCGGCCTGGATCCAGACGAACATGACCAAGCCGGTGGTCGGCTACGTCGCCGGGCTGACCGCGCCGAAGGGCCGGCGTATGGGCCATGCCGGTGCGATCATCTCCGGCGAGGGCGACAGCGCCAAGGAGAAGGCGGAGATCATGCAGAGTTACGGCCTCATCGTCGCGCCTAGTCCGGGCGAACTCGGCGCCACCATGGCGCGCGTACTCGCGGACCATCGCAAGGCGGCCTGATCCCTTCTCCCGCGTCGCGGGAGGCGGACCTCACCTCGGAGTAACCCATGAGCTTCACGTTGATCGATCAGGCGACCCCGCGGCTGCACCGTTCCGAGTTGGCGGTGCCCGGCTCCAACACCGCGCTGTTCGAGAAGGCGGCGAAGAGCGAGGCGGACGTCATCTTCCTCGACTGCGAGGACGCGGTCGCACCCGACGACAAGGAGCGCGCGCGCGCCAACATCGTGCAGGGCCTCAACGAGGTGGACTGGGGCACCAAGACGATGATGGTGCGCATCAACGGCCTCGACACGCATTATATGTATCGCGACGTGATCGACATCGTCGAAGCCTGTCCCCGCCTCGACATGATCCTTATTCCCAAAGTCGGCACCGCACAGGACATCTATGGCGTCGACATGCTGGTGACGCAGATCGAGGCAGCCAAGAAACGCACGAAGCGGGTCGGTTTCGAGATCCTCATCGAGACGGCGCTGGGTATGGCCAACGTGGAGGCGATCGCGCAGAGTTCGCGCCGCAACGAGGCTATGAGCTTTGGCGTCGCCGACTATGCTGCAAGCACGCGCGCGCGCACGACGGTGATCGGCGGCGTGCACCCGGAGTACGGCGTGCTGACCGACAAGGATGAGGACGGCAATCGCGCGTACCATTGGGCCGACCCGTGGATTTATGCGCAAAGCCGCATGATGGTCGCCTGTCGCGCGTACGGCCTGCGCCCGATCGATGGGCCGTTTGGCGATTTCAACGATCCGGAAGGCTACAAGGCCGCCTCACGCCGCGCCGCCGTTCTCGGGTACGAGGGCAAGTGGGCGATCCACCCGAGCCAGATCGCGCTCGCCAACGGGATCTACTCGCCTTCGGCGGAGGAGGTCACCAAGGCGCGGCGCATCCTCGAGGCGATGCAGCAGGCGGCGCGCGAGGGCCGCGGCGCGGTCTCGCTCGACGGCCGCCTCATCGACATCGCCAGCATCCGCATGGCGGAGGCGCTGATCGCCAAGGCCGACACGATCCCAGCGGCGTAGAAGGCGGCCGATCGACCGGCGGCAGCAAAAAAGCCCGCCCGGGTTGGGGCGGGCTTCTGGTAACGAACGTCGCCGGCGCGCCGTTCTCACATCTTCTTATGCTTCTTCATCATCTTGTGGCCGTGCATCTTGTGGCCATGCATTTTATGGCCCTGCATCTTGCGCTTTTCCATCATCGGCTTTGCGGCGGGCGCCGGTGCCGGGGCGGGCGTAAAGATGTGGAAGGGGTCGAGGTCCAGGCCGAGCGGGCCCGTGCCTTGTGCCATGGCGGGGACAGACGAGACGATAAGAGCCGCGCCAACCAGGGCGAGCGGCTTGAAGATGCGGACCATTCGACGTGCTCCTCAGCGGATTTCAGGGGCCTGACCGGCCGACGGTGTGATACTGCCGAATTAAGGCCATGTCGAACATCGTCTTGCCGCAAAGTGAACAAGGCCGGGGATTGCCGCGCGAAGTGCCATTTTGAGCGACGGCGGATAGGAAAAACCAGATCCTGCCTTTTTCTTGGGCGGCCATTTCCGGTTGATCGCTCGGCCGTGATTCGCGCGTGTCCTTCCGGCGTTCGACGGGCCGGTTGCCTTTTATCGGCAGGTACCGCAGCAAATTTAGCGGGATAGCACCGGCAACGTGTGACCCGGCAAGCCGTTGATGGTCTGCGGCACCGCTGCACTTCCAGATCAAACGGGAGCGGCTTCGGCCTTTGGAGACAGGACATGGAAACCGATCAGATTGCCGGCAAATTCAAGGACGTGACCGGGAAGGCGGAGGCCGCCGTCGGCAAGGCGGCGGGCAGTCCGGACGCGGAACTGAGCGGGCGTGAACGTCAGGTCGAGGGCAAGGCCCAGGATCTTTACGGCAAGGCGCAGGACGTGCTCGGCGATGTCTTCGGCGACACCGCGAAATCGGCGGACAAGGCGATGAAAAGCGCCCGCGACGTGTTCGAAAGTGGCTCGCAGACCCTGGCCAAGGAGGTGAACGCGCGTCCGCTCATCGCCTTGATCGTCGCCGCGCTTGTCGGCTACGTCGTCGCAAGCGTGATGCACGGGTCGAGCCGCCGCTGATCGGGCGGTCAGAGCATCGCCAGCGGTTGCTTGCGGCGGACGGGTCGGAACTCCGCATCCACCGCCGCAAGGTCGTCGGCTGACAGCACGAGGTCGGCCGCGCCGGTGTTTTCCATGACGTGGCCCAGCGTGGCGGCTTTCGGGATGGCCATCGCACCGTTCCGGATCGTCCAGGCCAGCGCGACCTGCATCGGCGTGGCCCCATGACGTCGGGCGATCGCCTCCAACGCGCCGCCTCGCGGCAGTCGGCCCTGCTCGACCGGGCTGTAGGCCATCGTGGATATTTCGCGCCGGGTCATCCAGGGTAGAAGGCCGTGTTCCGGTCCGCGACGCGTCACATTATAGAGGATCTGGTTGGTCGCGCAGCCCTCACCGCCCGCCTCCACCAGCGCTTCCATGTCATCCGTGTCGAAATTGCTGACGCCCCACGCCTTGATCGCGCCGGATCGTTTCAGAGCTTCCATCGCGTCCACAGTCTCGGCCAAAGGCACCTCTCCCGGCCAATGCAGCAGGTAGAGGTCCAGGTGGTCCGTCCGCAGCCGCTTGAGGCTGGCGGCGCAGGCGGCAGGGAGCGCGCGCCGCGAAGCGTTCTGGGGATAGGCCTTGCTGACGAGGAACACGTCCTGCCGCCGGCCGGCGAGCGCCGCGCCCAGGAAGCGCTCCGTGCTTCCCGCGCCGTACATCTCAGCCGTATCGATCAGCGTCATGCCGAGGTCGATCCCGGCGAGAAGAGCGGCCTCCTCCTCGCGGGCATGGGCCGGGTCTTCGCCCATGCGCCAAGTGCCCTGGCCCAGGACAGGTACGGCCGCGCCGCCCGGCATGGTGATCTGACGCATGGTGCGAACCTCCAATGTGGTAGGATCAACGGCGAAAGGGACGCGGCGATCCCTTCTCTCTCTCTCAAGCCTTCGCCGCCGTGAGTCCGGACCCCGATGTGGTATCGTGAGATCGCCTGGATCGAGCCGCGCGAGGTCGCTTGGGCCTTGGCCGACCTGCCGGAACTCGCGTGGCTCGACAGCGCCATGCCGCACCCGCAGCTCGGCCGCTACTCCGTCGTCGCAGCCGATCCATTCGGGACCTTTCGCGTGGAGGGCGGCCACGCTTTTTGGAACGCGGAGGCGCTGGCCGGCGATCCCTTGCAGGCCCTGCGAACCTGCCTCGCCCGCTACCCCATCGAGCCCGAGCCCGATCGATCGCCGATCAATCCCGGCGCCATCGGGACGCTGTCGTACGAATTCGGTTGGCTGCTCGACCGAGGTCAGAATGGAGCGCCGCCGGCCTCGGGCGAGACGGTCCGCTTCGGCTTCTACGACACGCTCATCGCCTTCGACCATCGCGAGGGGCGCTGCTGGATTGCGGCGAGCGGGTGGCCGGCCTCCGCGCGAAGCGAACGGCGGGAGCGAGCCGCCGTCCGCAGCGACGCCTTGGCTCGAAGGCTTCGGGCCGTCGCGTCAGGCGAAACGCCGCGCGTTCTCTTGCGCTGGCAAGCCACCGCCTCGCGCGATGCCTACGTGGCCGGGATCGAGCGCGTGCAGGCGTATATCCGCGCAGGCGACATCTACCAGGCGAACATCGCGCAACGCTTCACCGCAGCCGTGCCGCCCGGTAGCGATACCCTCGCGCTCTACGATCAGTTGCGGACCGCCAATCCTGCGCCGTTCGCGGCCTACCTTCGCCGGGGCGCGGCGAGCGTGCTCTCGAGTTCGCCCGAGCGGCTGCTGCGCCTGCAGGGCCGCAGCGTCGAGACCCGGCCGATCAAGGGCACGGCACGTCGCGTCGCCGACGAAGAGGAAGATGCAGCCATCCGGCAGGCGCTCCTCGCGTCGGACAAGGACCGGGCCGAGAACGTCATGATCGTCGACCTGCTCCGCAACGACCTCTCGCGCGTGTGCGAGCCGGCTTCCGTCGCCGTCCCGGCGCTTTGCGCGCTGGAGACCTATGCGGGAGTCCACCACCTCGTCTCGGTCGTGACGGGCGAACTCCGCGCGGGCTGCGACGCGCTCGACTTGGTCGCAGCGACGTTCCCCGGCGGCTCGATCACCGGCGCGCCCAAACTGCGCGCGATGGAGATCATCGCCGAGATCGAAGGGCAGCTGCGCGGGCTCTACTGCGGCGCGATCGGCAGGCTCGGCTTCGACGGGAGCCTCGATCTCAATATCCCCATTCGCACGGTCGTGATCGAGGAAGGCACCGCGACGATGCAGGCGGGTGGCGGCATCACCATCCTCTCGGATCCGCAGGGCGAGTACCGCGAGACGCTTATCAAGGCGCGGCGTATCTTCGATGCCTTCGAGCCGGCGGAGGGCCCCGCATGATCCTCGTGATCGATAATTACGATTCCTTCGTCCATAACGTCGCCCGCTACCTCGTCCTGGCGGGGGCGGCGGTCGAAATCGTACGCAACGATGCCGCGAGCGTGCCCGACATCCGCCGCCTCGCGCCCGAAGCCATCGTGATCTCGCCCGGACCCTGCACGCCCGACGAGGCGGGTATCTCCCGCGCCGTGATCGAGGAGCTGTCGGACACGGTCCCGATCCTCGGCGTATGCCTCGGTCATCAGTGTATCGGTGCGGCTTTCGGCGGCACGGTCGCCCGCGCGCGTCGACCGATGCACGGTCTCGCCTCGCCGGTAGCGCATGACGGCATAGGCCTGTTCGCCGGCCTGCCGTCGCCTCTCGTGGTCGGGCGCTACCATTCGCTGATCGTCGAGCCGACGGCGGCGATGAGCCAACGGCTCGCCGTGGACGCCTGGTCGCCGGACGGTGAGGTTATGGCGCTCTCGCACCGTCTGCACCCAACCTATGGCGTTCAGTTCCACCCGGAATCGATCCTGACGCAGGACGGGCAGGCGCTGTTCGAGAACTTCCTGGGGATGGCTAGAGCGTGGTCCCGCCATGCACTGGTTTGAGGGACGACGCAGCCAGGATGGCCGGTTGCCGTTCGACCTCGCCGACCGCGGACTGACGCTCGGCGACGGCGTCTTCGACACGGCGCTCGTCCTGCGCGGCAGGATGGTATGGCGACAGGCGCACGTGGCGCGGCTGGCGCAGGCTTGCGCCAGCTTCGGCTTCGCCCTCGATCATGCGGCGGTGGATGCGGCGATCGACGCCCTAATACCTGGCGTCGCCCGAGGCGCGCTGCGCGTGACCGTCACCCGAGGGTCGGGTCCCCGCGGCTTGCGGCCGCCGCAGCCGGCCTCGCCCCGGATCTTTGCCTCGGTCGCGCCGCTGCGGGCCGACCCGTTCACGCCGCTGTCGCTCACGGTCTCGACCATCCGGCGCAACGAGACGTCGCCGACGGCGCGATCGAAGACGCTCGGTTACCTCGACGCGGTCGTGGCTGGCCAGGTGGCGGCGGAAGCTGGGTTCGACGACGCGCTGTTCCTGAATACGAGAGGCCACGTGGCCTGCAGCACCGTCGGCAACATCGTGGCGTTGATGGGCGGGTCGCTGGTGACCCCGCCGTTGACAGACGGCGTTCTGGCAGGCATGGCCCGCGCCGCACTCCTCCGGCTGGCGCCGGCGCTGGGGCTGCAGCCGGAGGAGCGCTCGCTCACGCTCGCCGACCTCGCTCGCGCGGAAGCCGTCCTGGTCACCAACAGCCTGAAACTCCTGGCGCCGGTCCGGGCGGTCGGCGATCGGCAACACCCGCCCGAGACCGCCACGGTCGCCACTCTGAGGGCGGCGCTCCGCGATGCAATTCGCAACGATTGCGGAGCCGACCCTTGTGAGCAGACCTGAGGCTCAGGCGCTACTCTCCCGCGGCGGGAAGCTTCGGGCCGACCCGGCCACGCTGCTCCAGTCCTGCCAGGAGACCTTCCTCAACCTCCTGACGTACGCGTCCCTCGACGAGCCGCGCCCCGCGGCCGTAGGTGCAATAGGCCCACGCCCAGTTCACAAAGACGATGACGCGATTGCGGAAGCCGATCAGCAGCAGCAGGTGAACGAGCGACCAGGACAGCCAGGCGATTGTGCCCCGCAGGCGCACCCCGCCGATGATGGCGATGGCATGCGAGCGACCGATCACGGCCATGGTCCCGAGGTTCTTATAGCGGAAGGGCCCCGGGTGCTTGACCCTGCCGATGCGGCTCGCGATTACCTTTGCGACATGCGCGCCCTGCTGCTTGGCGACGGGCGCCAGCCCGGGCAGCGTCTTGCCGCCGTGGATTTTGAAGCTCGCCACGTCGCCGATCGCGAAGATCTCGGGGTAGCCTGGCACGGAGCATTCGTCCGTCACCTCGACGCCGCCGTTGCGTGCGGCCGCGGCGTCGAGCCATTCCGCGACAGGTTCGGCACGCGTCCCAGCACACCAGAAGACGTTCGCCGCCTCGATGCGCGTGCCGTTTACGACGACGCCGTTCGAATCGATCTTTTGGCAGGAGGCGTTGCACATGACCTCGACGCCGAGGCCGCCCAGCGCCTTCGCCGCATAGCGCGACAGCGGCTCCGGGAACTCCATAAGGATGCGCGGCGCCGCGTCGATGAGCAGGATGCGCGCTTTCGAGGGATCGATGTGGCGGTACTCGCTCTTCAGGGTCGAGCGCGTCATTTCGCCGAGAGAGCCCGCAAGTTCGACGCCCGTCGGGCCGCCACCGACGATGACGAAGCTCGTGAGCGCGCGCACCTCGGCGGGGTCGCGCCGGCTCTCCGCCCAATCGAACGACTCGAGGATGCGCCGTCGGATCTGCAACGCGTCGGGCAGGGTCTTCAGCACCGCCGCGTGCTTCGCCCATTCGTCGTGGCCGAACCAGGCGTAGGCACAGCCTGTCGCCAGCACGAGGTAGTCGTAAGGCACGGCGCCGGTATCCCGGACGGAGACCTCTCGCCTCTCCTTGTCGACGCCTGTGACCTCGCCCAGGATCACCGAGACGTTGGGCTTGGTGCCCAGGAGAGTGCGGATAGGCGAGGCGATGTCGGCGGGTGACAGCGCCGCGGTCGAGACCTGGTAGAGCAGCGGTTGGAAGAGGTGATGGTTGGTGCGGTCGATCAGCACGAGATCGACGTCGTAGCCGACGAGGTGATGCGCCGCCTCCAGGCCGCCGAACCCGCAACCGACGATCACGATCCGCGGCCGCGTGCGCGCGACGTCGGAGAACAGGGGAGATGTCTGGTCTGAGAGCATGGTCCGATCCGGATGGCGCAGCGCGCCGCTCTCGCGCCAGGCTTTTTTCGGTCTGGCTAGCGTAGAACGCAAGGCCCGTCGATGAAACCGCCGGCGATTCTCCGAAGCGACCCGCGGTGAAACGACATGTCAACGCCGCGCGAAGTTGAGAAGTTCGCTCGTGTAACGCTCTGCGACCTCGGAGAACGGAACGCCTTGGTCGCTGTACAGCACCGCATGATGCTCGAACAAGACGGCCGGGATTGCCAGAACCTGCTCGGGATGGTCGGCCGGGGCAGGGCGCATCTCCCATCCCTCCGGCAGCGGGTGCCAGACCATAGTCGTCGCGAACGTCCGTCGTGATGGCTTCAACGGTGAGACGACCCGGCCGAACGAGGTGTCCGTCGTCTCCAGCGCTTCGTTCATCTCGGGCGTCAGGCGGCTCGGAACGTACCAATTATCGGCGAGGGACAGGACGCGATTGCCGCAGGCGAGCCGCACGGCGCGATGCCTGATGGGTTCGCCGGCGGCGACACCCAGCCGCTCGCGCTGCTCATTCGTCGCAGGCTTCGCCACCCCCTCCCTGTCGATCTGCGCCTTCACCACGGCGGGCGCAGCCATGCCGTGCGCGCCGCACCAAGTTTCCAGCGCCGTCGTGGCGCTACGAGCGGCGAGGATGTCGGCGTTGAGCGTCTCGATCAGCGCCAGCGCCTGCAGGCGGGCGATGTAGGTGTCGGGGCGGCTGGTCATGTCTGCGCGAGTTGCGGTGGCAAGGGACGCGGTCGCCAGGAGAGCCGAAGCGCCGATTGAGGCGAGACGTCGAAGGCGCTTCCGCAAACCGCCACCCTCCATTCGTCGCAGCCCTGGTGGCATTTCGCAATTTGCACTGCGGGCGGCAAGCTCTAAAAACGGGTAGGCGAAACGCCTCACCACCGGAAAGCGAGACGTCATGGCCAAAGCATTGCGGGTCGGCTTGTTCGTCCCCTGCTACATCGATGCGTTCTTTCCAGAAGTCGGCGTCGCCACGCTCGAATTGCTGGAGCGCTTCGGCCTCGACGTCGACTATCCCTTCGATCAGACCTGCTGCGGTCAGCCCATGGCCAACAGCGGCTGCGACGCGGAGGCGGCCGCGGCCGAAAGGCTGTTTGCGCAGAACTTCGCCGGTTACGACCATGTCGTCTGCCCGTCGGGCAGTTGCGTGCATCATGTACGCTCCAAGTTCACCGCGGTCGAGCAGACGTCTGCCGTGACCGACGTGCGCGCCAGGACGGTCGAGTTGGTGGAATTCCTGCACGACGTCCTGGCGGTCGAGGCGTTCCCTTGGGCCTTGTTTCCGCACAGGGTTGGGCTGCACAACGGCTGCGGCTCGCTGCGCGGCCTTGGCCACGCCGCGCCCTCCGAGCTTAATGTGCCCGCCTTCTCGAAGCCGCTCGACCTGCTGCGCAAGGTGGAGGGTATCGAATTTGTCGCGCCGGCTCGGCCGGACGAATGTTGCGGCTTCGGCGGCACCTTCTCCGTCTTCGAGGAGGCCGTCTCGGTCAAGATGGGCCAGGACAAGGTGATCGACCATGCACGGGCCGGTGCGGATTACATCGTCTCGGCCGACACCTCCTGCCTCATGCACCAGAAGGGGTGCGCCGCGCGGGAGGGCTCGCCGATGAAGTTCATTCACATCGCCCAGATCCTCAACGGAGCCCGGCAATGAGTGAGCACCCCGACCCCTCGATCCTGCACGAACAGCTGCGGGTGCGCGACGACGGGGCCGACCGCCGGCAGGGCGGTGGTCGCCTCCCGGATGCCGGCGCGGCGGCCCAGCCGATCCAAGCCAAGACCCGTGAGCCGCAACCGCGCGGGGCGCTCGAGCGCCCCGGCAGGCCGATCGACCATGCCGAGGCGGCCCGCCGCTTCCTGGCCGCGCCCGAACACCTCAACTTCCACGACGAGCGCCTGTGGGACTTGCGGACCAAGCGCGACCGGCAGATGCGCGGCCTACCCGAATGGGAGGAACTGCGCCGCCTCGCCTCGGCCATCAAGGAGCACACGCTAACCCACCTCGACGCCTACCTCGAGCAGTTCGAGGCGGCGGCGACAGCCAATGGCGTCCACGTCCACTGGGCCAAGGACGGCGCCGAGCACAACGCCATCGTCCTCGGCATCCTGCGCGACCATCACGCCAGGACGTTGATCAAGAGCAAGTCGATGCTGACGGAGGAGTGCGGCATGCGCCACTTCCTGACGGAAGCGGGTATCACCGTCACCGAAACGGACCTCGGCGAGCGCATCCAGCAGCTCGACAACGAGGCGCCAAGCCATGTGGTCGTGCCTTCCGTGCACAAGCTGCGATCCGACGTTTCCGACCTGTTCGCCCGCACGCTCGGTACGCAGCCCGGCAACGACGACCCGCACTATCTGGCCGAGAGCCAGCGGATGACGACGCGCCCGCTGATCCTCGAAGCCGACGCGGGGATGACCGGCGGCAACTTCATCGTCGCCGAGACGGGCGCGGTCGTGACCTGCACCAACGAGGGAAACGCCGACCTCTCGGCCAACACGCCGAAGCTGCACATCGCATCCGTGGGCATCGAGAAGTTGGTCCCGCGCACCGAGCACCTCGGCGTCTTCATCCGCCTGCTGTCGCGCAGCGCGCTGGGATCGCCGATCACGCAATACACCTCGCACTTTCGTGCGCCTCGCCGCGGGGCGGCGATGCACGTCGTCCTCGTCGACAACGGTCGGTCCGCCCGGCTGGCGCTCGACGAGTTCTGGACCTCGCTGAAATGCATCCGCTGCGGCGCCTGCATGAACACCTGCCCGGTGTACCGTCGCAGCGGCGGGCTCTCCTACGGTTTCACCTACTCCGGCCCGATAGGCCTCGTGATCGACCCCACCTTCGACAAGCACAAGTTTTCCAACCTGCCGTTCGCCTCCACGCTCAACGGGTCTTGCACCAACGTCTGTCCGGTCAAGATCAACCTCCACGAGCAGATCTACGCCTGGCGCAAGGTGATGGTCGAAACGCATGAGGTGCCCTTCGCCAAGAAAACCGCGATGCAGGCGGCGGGCGTCGTGCTCGGCAATCCGAAGCTCTACCGCGCGGCGATCGCGACCGCCGACAAGGCCTTGTACAGCCTGCCACGATTCGCGCTTTACACTCGCCTGAACGCGTGGGGGCGGGGCCGTGAGAACCCGCAGGCGCCGGGCGAAAGCTTCCACGTCTGGTGGGCCAAGAATCGGGCCACAAAAGGCCGAGCCACGAAAGACCGAGTCACGAAGAACCGTGGTGGCGGGCGGGAGACGACTTCGTGAGCAGCCGCGACGCTATCCTGCTGGCGATCCGCGATGCCAAGCGAACGCCGTTGCCGTTGCCCGACGTGCCGCTGTTCGACGAGGGGGGCGGCGACGATTTGCTCGGGCGCTTCGCCGCCGCCTTCACGGCGATGGGCGGCACGATGCTCTCGCCCGACGGGGACGACGGGCTTGCCGTCCTCCGCAGGCGCGTCGCGTCGGCGGGCGTCGTGGTCTCCACCGTACCGGAAGTCGCGGGCTCCCTGGCGCTCGCGCCCGACACCGACCCGCGCGACCTCGCCCACGTCGACCTCGCCATCGTTCGCGCGGCCTTCGGCGTGGCGGAGACGGGCTCCGTCTGCCTGACGGAGCGGGAGCTCGGCGTGAACACGTTGGGCTATCTCGCCCAACACCTCGTTGTCCTCCTCGACCCGGTCGATATTGTCCCCAACATCCATCACGCCTATGGCCGCCCCGAGTTGAAGACCGCAAGCTATTGCGTATTTCACACGGGGCCGTCGGCGACGGCCGATATCGAGGGCGTGCTGATCCTGGGCGCACAGGGCGTGCGCTCGCTGTCGATCCTTATGCTCGCGCGTTCGTAGCGCGTCGAAGTCGACCGCCACCGTGTCGTCGTTACGAGCCGTGATTTAAGCGATCCTGACGGCAGATACCGCGCTTGCGATCGTCGCCTCGAACGGGCATGAGGCGGTCATCGTTTGACGAAGGATGCCGCGTGCCATGCTGAGCACCCTGTGGATCGGCCTGGGTGGAGCCATCGGCTCGATCCTGCGCTTCGTCGTCGCGGGGGCGATCGACCGCCTGAGCCCCGATCCGTTTCCGTTCGGCACGGTGCTCGTCAACATCACCGGCTGCTTCGTCATCGGCTTCTTCGCCGCCCTGACGGTGCCCGCCGGCCGCTATGCGCTGCCTCTCGACATCAGGCAGTTCTTCATGGTCGGCGTGTGCGGCGGCTACACGACCTTCTCGTCCTTCAGCCTGCAGACGCTCGCGCTGGCCGATATCGGCGACGCTCTGCGCGCCGGCCTGAACGTGGTCGTCTCCGTCCTCCTCTGCCTCGTCGCGGTCTGGGTCGGCTCGCGGCTCGGACAAGCCATGGTCCCGGCGAAAGCCTAACGATCAGGCTCGAAGTCGAGGCCGAGGTCCAGAACGGGCGCGCTGTGGGTCAGCCAGCCGATCGAGATGAGGTCGACGCCGCTCGCTGCAATCGCCGGCGCCGTCTCCGGGGTCACCCGGCCAGAGGCTTCGGTGAGGGCGCGGCCCGCCACGATCGCGACCGCGCGGGCGAGGGCGGCCGGGTCCATGTTGTCGAGCAGAACCGCGTCGACGCCGACCGCTATGGCTTCTTCCAGCTGCGCCAGATCGTCCACCTCCACCTCGATCTTCACGAGGTGGCCGACGCGCTGTCTGGCGCGCTCGATCGCCGGGCGAATGCCGCCGGCCACCGCCACGTGGTTGTCCTTGATCAGCACGGCGTCGTCGAGACCAAAACGGTGGTTACCGCCACCGCCGGTCCGCACCGCGTATTTTTCGATCGCGCGCAGGCCCGGCATGGTCTTGCGGGTGCAAACGATCTGCGCCTTGTGCGGGCGCGCCGCCGCGACGATGCGGTCGGTGACGGACGCGATGCCGCTGAGGTGGCAAAGGAAGTTGAGCGCCGTTCGCTCAGCCGTCAGCAGCCCGCGCGCCGGTCCTTCAAGCGTGGCGACCACGTCGCCCGCCGCCACGGCACTTCCGTCCGCTCGCTCGACGTCGAGGCGGATCGCCGGGTCGATCAGCGTGAATGCAAGCCGCGCCAGGTCGAGCCCGGCGATGATGCCGGGCTGCCGCGCCCGCACCGTCATCCGCGCGAACTGCCCGACGGGCACGATGGCATCCGTCGTCAGGTCGCCGGCGCGGCCGAGGTCTTCGAGCAGCGCCGTGCGGACGAGTGGCTCCAGCAGCACGTCGGGCAGCGGCGGCACCGGCAGGCGCTCAAGCTGCGACATGCGCCACCGAGCTGGCCGCCTGCAGGGCCTCCGCCAAGGTGAAGCGGCGCGAGGCCGCAGCCGCCTCCCGCAAAGGCCAGTCGGTGCGGCACTGGGCTCCACGGCTTTCGCGACGCGCGTGAGCCGCCACGGCAACCATCAGGCCGACGAGCGCCGCGTCGGCCGCCACGCCCGTGCCGACCGCTAGGGGAAGGAGGGCTTCGATGCCGGCCTCCAGCGTGGCGCGATCGCGCATCACGCCGACCGACGCGGTGACGATCGCGCGGACGCCGTCCGGCTCCTGCCGCATGGGCAGCGCCCCCTCACGCGGCACAGCGATCGGTCGGCTGCTCGTGCTCTCGACGCTGCGGGCGACGGCTGCGGCGCAGACGACGGCTTCGAGCAGCGAGTTGCTGGCGAGGCGGTTGGCGCCGTGCAGGCCCGTGCGCGAGACCTCGCCGCAGGCCCAGAGGCCCCCAAGCGTGCTGCGGCCGTCCGCGTCGACCGCGATGCCGCCCATGTGGTAGTGGGCGGCCGGCCGTACGGGGATCGGCTCGCGGTCGGGGTCGATGCCGTGCGCGTGGCAGAGGCCGGCGACCGTTGGGAAGTGGCTGGCAAAGCCGCCGGGCACCCGGCCCCGAGCGTCGAGGTAGGTCTGGTGGCCTGCCTGCAGCTCCGCCCAGACCGCGCGGGCGACCACATCGCGCGGAGCCAGTTCGGCGCCGGGTACGTCGGCCATAAATCGACGTCCGGTCTCGTCGACGAGACGAGCACCCTCGCCACGTACCGCCTCGCTGACCAGCCCGACCGGAGTGCCCGGCACGTCGAGCCCGGTCGGATGGAACTGCACGAACTCCATGTCGGCCAGGGCCGCTCCGGCGCGCGCCGCCATGGCCAGACCCTGGCCGAAGCAGCGTGCCGGATTGGTGCTGCGCGCGAACAGTCCGCCGATTCCGCCGGTCGCCATCACGACCTGCCGCGTGGCGAAAGTGGCAGGGCCGTCCGGGCCGACCGCGACGACGCCCGCCACCACGCCGTCCTCCACCAAGAGGCGTCGCGCCTCGACGCCTTCCAGCACGCTGATGCTCGGGCAGGCGCGCACCGCCGCCACGACGGCGCGCATGATCTCGCGGCCGGTCGAGTCGCCTTGCGCGTGGACGATACGGC
This sequence comes from Beijerinckiaceae bacterium, assembly GCA_965249685.1. Taxonomy (GTDB): domain Bacteria; phylum Pseudomonadota; class Alphaproteobacteria; order Rhizobiales; family Beijerinckiaceae; genus RH-AL1. The sequence goes on from CBDFMN010000003.1 coordinate 578,731, forward strand.
GACGGCCGTGCGCCGCCTCCAGGCCGAGGCGGAGCGCGCCGGCAGCGTCGCGGTCGAAGCGTGCGCCGATCCGCACCAGCGTGGCGATGGCCTCTCGCGCGCCAGAGAGGATGGCGCGCGCCGCCGCCTCGTCGCAGAGGCCGTCACCGGCTGCGAGCGTGTCGGCGAGGTGCTGCCCGGCGTCGTCGTCGGCGCCGACGCTCGCCGCGACCCCGCCCTGCGCCCAGACGCTGGAGGCCTCGAAGCCCAACGCGACCGGCGACAGCACGACCACGGGTCGCGGCGCGAGCTGCAGCGCCGTCATCAGGCCCGCGAGACCGCCGCCGACGATGACGGGCCGGCCCGTAAACGAGACCGCGCCGCTCATCGCACGACCAGCATGCGCTCGACGCTGCGGCGCGCCGGCTCGGCGATTGCCGGGTCGATCGTCACCTCGTGCGTCATGGTCTCGAGCGAGCGGCGGATGTTACCGAGCGTGATTTTCTTCATGTGCGGACAGAGGTTGCAGGGCCGCACGAATTCGAGTTCGGGATATTGCACGGCGACGTTGTCGCTCATGGAGCATTCCGTCAGCAGTACGAGCTTCGGTGGACGGTGGTCGGCGACGTACTGGATCATGCCGGCCGTCGAGCCGGAATAATCCGCTTCCGCCACGACATCGGGGGGACACTCGGGATGGGCGAGCACGAAGACGCCGGGATTGGCCTCGCGCATATCGCGGACGTCGGCCGGCGTGAAGCGCTCGTGGACCTCGCAATGGCCGGCCCAGCTGATGATCTCGACGTCCGTCTGCTTGGCGATATTCTGGGCCAGATACTCGTCGGGGATCATGATGACCGTCGGCACGCCGAGCGATTCGACGACGGCGAGCGCGTTGCCCGACGTGCAGCAGATATCGCTCTCCGCCTTCACGGCGGCCGACGTGTTGACGTAGGTGACGATCGGTACGCCGGGGTGCTTCAGCCGTAGCGCGCGCACGTCGGCGGCCGTGATCGACTCGGCGAGCGAGCAGCCGGCGCTCGTGTCGGAGATGAGAACCGTGCGGCCGGGGTTCAGCAACTTCGCCGTCTCGGCCATGAAGTGAACGCCGGCCAGGAGGATTACGTCGGCGTCGGAATCCTGCGCCATCCGCGCCAACGCCAGACTGTCGCCGACGAGGTCCGCCACGCAATGGAAGATCTCGGGCGTCTGATAGTTGTGCGCGAGGATGACAGCATTGCGCTCCCGCTTGAGGCGCAGGATGGCATCGATGTCCCCGGCATAGGCGGGCCATTCGAACGCGGGGATAAAGCGGCCGACTTTCTCGTAGAGAGAGGCGGTTCGCGAAAGGGCGCCGGAAGTTTCAGCTAACATCATGCTTATACTCCAAAAGAGTATTTCTAGGAGCTAATGTGATCTCGCGTGTGCGGCGCGTCAAGCCCCTCCGATGGCCGCGCCGAGCAGGGTACGGTAAGCGGGCAGGCTCTCGCCGCCCGGAGATCCACTTCTTTGCAGCACAACGGGCCTGTGCCGATCGGACGCTAGGGCCGCGGTAGCTTGGTCCCAACGACAGCGCGCTCGTCGAGCACGTCGCGCCGGAAGCGCACGAGCTTGGCCGGACGCCCCCCCGTGTCGTTGGCCAGCGCGCCTGTGTCCTCCACGAGGTTCTGCTGCTCGATGAGGCGGCGGAAGTTCTGCTTATGCACCAGCAAGCCCGCCAACGCCTCGACGCTTCGTTGCAATTGAAGCAGCGTGAACGTCTCCGGCAGCATCTCGAAGACCACGGGGCGGTATTTGATCTTGGAGCGCAGCCGGGCGATACCCGTCGCGAGGATACGGCGATGGTCGCCCGTCATCGGCTGGCCGAGCAACGCCGCGTCTGCTTGGAGGCCCGCTCCGGCCTCGGACAGGAGGCCGGCCTCGAACAGCAGTTCGTAGCGCTGCAGCACCAGTTCCTCGTTCCAGCCATGCCCGTCGAGGCCGAAGGCGATGGCGCAGCGCTGCGCCCGAGCGCGCCGGGCGGCGGCACCGGTCGCGGAGCGCGTCCAACCCTCGAGTCCGGCCTCGATCGAGGCGTCGGCCTCCGCCCGCGCGTCGCGGCGGTCCTCCCAGGGAAAGAAGGCGTACCAATCGCGCCATTCCGGGTCGCCCTCGACGTCGGGAATCTTAGGCGCGGGCCGCTCCCGCGTCAGGCCGAGATAGCTGATCGAGACCATGCGCGCGATTTCGCCGTCGCCTCCGCGGTCGCGGTCGGCGAACGTGTAGAGCTGCTCGACGTAGCCGATCGGATGGCGCGTCTGTTGTTCCACCCAGCCCCGCAGGCTCGATTGCAGCGAGCGGTGTTCGAGCGCGAAGGGTCCGGAGGGCAGGGCTCGGCCGTCGATCGTCAGCACGCGCGGCTGATCTCCCCGGGTGGCGGCGAGCACGGCGATGAGGTTGACCGTCACCGTCTCGGCCTGAGCCGCCATGTCCGCGCTGCCGGTCATGGAGTGAGGTTCCTTATGACGGGGCGGAACGCTCGAGCCTTCCCCTCGCCGATCGCCTGAAGCGGCACGCAGGCATAGCGGCGGCCGGGGAAGCGCGGGTCGGAGACGATGGATACCCGCCGCCACGACCACGGCAAGCGGTCCGCGCCGGGATCGGCGCTCAGCGTTGGAGTCCCGCCGCTGCCGCGAACAGCGTCCGAGGCTCGCGCGCCTTGCGCATGGCGGCGAGCGCGGGCACGTCGCGCAGCCGCTTGGCCACGCAGCTCAGCACGTGCAACTGCTGCGACGAGGAGGCGGCCGGCAATAGCACGAGGCAGACGATGTCGACCGGCTTCTCGTCCACGGCGTCGAAGGCGAGCGGCTCGCGCAGCCGCGCGAGCAGGCAGAAGGGTTCTTGGATGATCGCGAGGCGGGCGTGCGGCAGCGCGATGCCATTGCCGAGGCCCGTCGATCCCAGCGCTTCGCGATGGCGCAGCGGTTCCGCGACGGCGGCGACGTCGAGGCCGAGGGCGGCCGCAGCCTGTCGCGCGAGAGAGTCGAGGCACAGCGCCTTGCTGGCAAAGCGCTGGTCCACGAGGCACTGCGCCGGCTTCAGCAGGGTCAAGAGGTCCATCGTGCGGTCAGTCTCTTCGGTTCGATGGCTGCGGGAGGGGTCGGGCCGCACAGGTGTTGCGGATCGGTAGACGCTCGCCTCGCCGCTTTCAAGAGGACCCTTTCCACGCGGCCGAATCGATGGCGGACTCGCGACGAACGCCCGCATGGTCCGCCGTCGCGCCAACCGCCACGTGGGGTGAAGGAGATGCGAAGATGAAAGTGAAATCAATCGCCGCGTCGGCACTCGTGGCAGCCTCGGCGGTCGCCGCCATGGTCCTCCCCGCAGCGGCGTCCCACCGCCGTGACGCGCCGGCCTTCGCCCACACGGCTCCCTGCCGCTATCCCGACGGCTGGAACGCCGCGGACTACAGCGACGACCTCGCCGGGCGGCCCAAGGACCGCTACCACCAATGCGTCGTCGGCCGGGACGGTCAGCTCCTCGACAGCGATGGCCAGCCGACGGACTAGCCCGGCAGCTCCTCCCGGATGGGCGCGTGGTTGAGGATGCCGACGAGCGAGACGCCGCCGATCATGTTGCCGATGAGGGTCGGTAGCATGAAATGCGTGAGATAGGCCGTCGGCGCGATCCCGCCGGTCATCACGTTGTAGCCCGCTTCCACCGAGCCCGCGATGATGTGCGAGAAATGGGCGATGGCCACGACGTAGGTTACGATGAGGATGAGCAGGAGGCGCCCGGGACCGGCGCCGGGGATCAGCCAGACCATGAGCGCGATGAGCCAGCCGGCCATGATCGCCTTGATAAGCATGGGCCAGAAACTGTCGAGCATCGCCTCCGTCGCGATCTCCCGCAGCGCCGCGTCGACGGAGGCGTCGAACAGCCCGTGGCGGCTGATGAGGAAGGCGAAGGCCAAGGTGCCGAGGATGTTCGTCAGGAACACGACGGCCCACAGCCGCACCATCTTACGGAAGGTTGTCACGTCCTTGCGGATGAGGAACGGCAGCACCGCCGTCAGAGTGCTCTCGGTGAACAATTGCTGGCGCCCGAGAACGACGATGAGGAAACCGATCGTGTAACCGAAGCCGCTGACGAGCGGGCGCCAGGGCGCGTCCGGCAAGGCGGAGCGGAGGAAGGCCATCGTAAGGAACGAAAAGCCCATCGACAGCCCGGCGCCGAAACCCGACCAGGCCATAGCCGTGACGCTGCGCTTGAGCGACTTCTCCCCGTCCTCGCGAATGATCTCGTGGATGACGCGCGCTTCCGGCGGGGTCGGCCCGCTGCCGGCAAGGGTGCGCTCGTGATGCTCGAGGTCTGGCTCGTGGTTGTCCGGCGCGTCCTCGCGCTCCTGATCGTCTTGCGGGTCGTGCCGGTCCACGCTGCGCCTCCCCTCGCTAAGTGCAACGTCAAAGCGCTGGCGTAGCCTGTTCGTTGCAATTGGCCGTAACGCGCGGCTTACCAGCCCATGCTACCGGGACCGCCCTTGAAGGGGCCGGTCAGGTTGCGGGTGACCCATCCGCCGTAGAAGCCGCCTGGCTGCGGGGTGACGCGCTCCTCGCCGACGAAACAGGCGTCCATCATGGCCGGATAGACGGCGACGTGGTCGCGGATCGAAGCGAAGGCGGCGCTCGGCATCGGATAAGTCCAGGCGCAGTCGGTCGCCTCCCGCCCGTCCAGCGCGACGCTCAGGTAGCGCGCCATCCCTTTCCACTCGCAGAAGCTCTGTCGATCGGAGTGAACGAGGGCGCAGGTGAAGGCGGTGCGCGGAAGGTAGTAGACCGGCGGGTGAGACGTCTCCAGCACGCGCACCGCCGTCAGGGTGTCGGCGATGGTCCCGCCCGCGAAGACGATGCGGACCCTCTCCGATACGGGCTCGGCGCGGGGCGGACGAGGGTAGTCCCAGACGCTTTCTCGTTGCACGGCTGGCCTCCTAACGGTGAAGGATGCGGCAGGCGGGCGCGCGGCGCGCGTCCCAGCCCTCCCGTTGCAGGGTTGGGACGTCGTGCGTCTCGCTCGGGTATCCGAGACAGAGATAGCCGATGAACCGCCACCCGCCGGGGACCTGGAGCGTGGCGGCGAGTTCGTCCGGGTCGAGGATGGACACCCAGCCGAGCCCGATGCCCTCGAGCCGCGCGGCGAGCCAGAGGGTGTGTATGGCGATGGCCACGGAATAGTCGAGCGCCTCCGGCATGGTCCGCCGGCCCAGGCCGTGCCCTTGCTCGCAGGACCTGTCCGCAAAGGCCGCGACCTGCACGGGCGCGTCGTCGAGCCCGGCGAGCTTGAGCCGGGCATAGAGGGCCTGGCGCGTTTCGTCCTGCGTGGTCAGCGCCGCGGCGTTCGCGGCGGTGAAATTGGCGCGCACAGCGCGTCGCCGAGCCGGGTCGTCCACTACGACGAAACGCCAGGGCTCGCTCAGTCCAACGGATGGGGCGAGGCAAGCCGCCTCGACCAGCCGCTCCAGCGCTCCTGCCGGCAGCGGCGTGGAATCGAACCTGCGCACGTCGCGTCGCCAAGCGAGCAGGTCCATCAGATCCGACCGCGCCGCCGGGCCGAACGCGGGAGCGGGCTTGCGCGTCCGCTCGCTGTTGCCCGCGAAGTCGATCATGAGCGGTGCCGGTACGAAGGTGCCACGCCGCTGTTCTCGCCCGTTTACGCGCGGGGCGCAAATGGACCTTCGGCGCGGCCCTGCGCCTGGCGGATGACAGCGGCGTCCATGAGGCGCTACAAAGCGCGCGGAGGCCTCCCCACCTGAGACGTCGGGGCGTAAGGCCCACGAGCGGCCGGCGGCCGCGCAGCCACACCGGGTCCATGCACGATTACCCCAAGAAGATCCTGACGGCGCGGGTCTACGACGTGGCGATCGAATCGCCACTCGACCCTATGCCACGGCTTTCCGACCGGCTCGGAGCGCGCGTGCTGCTGAAGCGCGAGGACCTGCAGCCGATCTTCTCCTTCAAGCTGCGCGGCGCCTACAACAAGATCGTAGGCCTCAGCCCCGACGAGCGGGCGCGGGGCATCATCTGTGCCTCCGCCGGCAATCACGCGCAGGGCGTGGCGCTGGCGGCCAAGCGCCTGGCGATCGAGGCGACGATCGTGATGCCGCGCACCACCCCCAGCATTAAGGTCGATTCCGTGCGCCGGCTTGGCGCTCATGTCGTGCTGTTTGGTGACGCCTTCGACGAGGCGCTCGTCCATGCCAGGCACTTGCAGGACGAGGGCGGCCTGACCTTCGTGCCCCCCTACGACGATCCCGAGATCATTGCCGGCCAGGGTACCGTCGGCATGGAGATCTTGCGCCAACATCCCGACCCGATCGAGGCCATCTTCGTCCCCGTCGGCGGCGGCGGCCTGGCGGCTGGCATCGCCGTTTTCGTGAAATATCTTCGGCCGGAGGTGAAGGTCATTGGTGTCGAGCCGAAAGACGCGGCGAGCATGCAGGCGGCTTTGCGCGCGGATAGCCGTGTGATGCTCGATCAGGTCGGCCTCTTCGCCGACGGCGTCGCCGTGCGGCAGGTCGGCGAGGAGAACTTCCGGCTATGTCGGCTGCACCTCGACGGTGTCGTCACCGTGACCACGGACGAGATCTGCGCCGCCGTGAAGGACATCTTCGACGACACCCGCGCCAGTGCCGAACCGGCGGGCGCCGTCGCGCTCGCCGGGCTCAAGGTCTATGCCGCCGGCCGCCCCGACCTCGGCACCCTCGTGGCGATCCACAGCGGCGCCAACCTCAACTTCGACCGGCTGCGGCATATCGCCGAGCGGGCCGAAATCGGCGAGGGCCGCGAGGCGTTGTTGGCGGTGACCATCCCCGAGCAGCCCGGCAGCTACCGCAGTTTCATCCGGACGCTCGGGCCGCGCCAGGTGACCGAGTTCAACTACCGCTATGCCAACGACACCTCAGCCCACGTCTTCGTGGGCGTGCAGATGGCCGGTGCCGGCGAGAAGGACGTGCTGGTCGCCGCGCTGCGCGATGCCGGCTACGAAGTGCTCGACCTCAGCGACGACGAGACGGCCAAGGTGCACATCCGCTACATGGTCGGAGGCCGCGCCACGGGGTTGGCCGCCGAGCGGCTGCTGCGCTTCGAGTTCCCCGAACGGCCGGGGGCGCTGCTGCGTTTTCTCGACGGGCTCGCGGCCGGGTGGAACATGACGCTGTTCCATTACCGCAACCATGGCGCCGACTATGGCCGGGTGCTGGCCGGGATCATCGTGCCGGAAGAGGATCGCGAACATTTCACGCGGTGCCTCAACGCGCTTGGCTATCCCTACTGGGATGAAAGCGAAAATCCTGCCTACAAGATCTTTCTCAACGGCGCGGAGCCGGCCGAGACGAAGGCCGAGAGGGTCGCCTCGCTTGAAGCCGTGCGAGCCCTGATCTGACGGGAGGCGTATGATGGCCGGTACAGCCTATGTTTTCGATGCCTATGGAACGCTGTTCGACGTCCATGCCGCCGTTGCGCGACACCGCGCGGCGATCGGTCCCGAGGCCGAGCGCCTGTCCGAACTGTGGCGGATCAAACAACTGGAATACACCTGGACACTCTCGCTGATGGGCCGGTTTCGCGATTTCCGCGACCTCACGGCGGCTTCGCTCGACGTCGCTGCGGCCATCGCGGACTGCAGACTCGATCCCGACCTGCGGGCGAAGCTCGTCGAGGCCTACGAAGAGCTCGACGCCTATGCCGACGCGGCGCCGGCGCTTGCCGCGCTGCGGGCGAAGGGCGCGCGGACCGCAATCCTCTCCAACGGCACGCCGGCCATGCTCGATCGGGCCGTGCGCGGCGCCGGCCTGGCTTCGCTGTTCGACGCCGTTCTCTCGATCGACGAATTGCGCGTCTACAAGCCGAAGCCGGAGGTCTACGGCCTCGTCGGCAAGCATCTTGGCACGGAGCCGGACGCGGTCACGTTCCTGTCGTCCAACCGGTGGGACATCGCGGGCGCCAAGGCGTTCGGCTTTCGGACCGTGTGGGTCAACCGTGCCGGCAAGGCGGACGAGTACCTGGACCTGCCGCCCGACCGCGTGATCGCCTCGCTGGCGGAGCTCCCATGAACCATCCCGATCCCGCCACGCCGGAACCGTCGAGTGCCAGTTCCGTCCCCACCTCGGCCCGGGTGCTGACGCTGGCCGGCGCCCTGGTAAGCGAGGGCGAACGCGACGTGGCTGTCGAGGCGCCCGTGCAGGTCTCTTACGCCGATGTCTCTTTCGCGGTCATGATGCTGACGCCCGCCGACCTCGAGGATTTCGCCTACGGGTTCAGCCTGACGGAAGGCATGATCGAGAAGGCCGCCGACATCCGCCGCGTGAGCCTGGGCGAGAAGCCGGAGGGCCTGACCTGCCGCATCGACCTCGTGGGCGCGAAGCTGAGCCAGCACCTCGCGCGGCAACGTGCGATGACCGGTCGGACCGGGTGCGGCGTCTGCGGCATCGACGACCTCGACGCCCTCAAGCGGGCGGGAGCGGCGACCTGCGCCGCGCGCCCGGTCGCCATCGCCGCGATCGAGCGTGCCCTCGCCGCGCTGGACACCCGCCAGGTCCTGAACGCTAAGACGCGCGCGGTCCACGCGGCGGCTTGGAGCGATGCCTCCGGTGCGATCCTCCACATCCGCGAGGACGTCGGCCGGCACAACGCCTTGGACAAGCTGATCGGCGCCCTGCTGCGCGCGGGGATCGACCCGCTGAGCGGCTTCGTCGTGATCACCAGCCGATGCTCCTTCGAGATGGTGGAGAAGGCCGCGAGCTTCGGTGCGCGGACGCTGGTGGCGATCTCCGCGCCGACCTCGCTTGCCATCGAGCGGGCCCGCGCGCTCGACCTCGCGCTGATCGCGATCGCCCGGCGCGATACGCTCACGATCTTCAATGGCGCGGAGCGCGTCCTCTCCACGCCGGTGGGCTGATCAGGCGGCGCGGTCGAGGCGGGCCGCGAGGGCGTAGCCGCGGTAGCGCGCTCGCACGCTGGCCTGCAGGCGCGCGGCTACGGCGAGCGCGGCGACGTCCTGCGCCAGCGTCAGGCGCGGCGTGACATGGAACAAGGCGAGCCAGCGGTCGAGGAGGCGCTTGAACGGCATCGGCAGACCGGCCTGGTCGCCGAAATCGACGATGTGCAGCGAGCCGCCCGGGGCGACCAGGCTTGCGGCGTGGCGCAACACGTCGCGCCAGGGCGGGATCATCGAGAGCGCATAGGAGATGACGACGCGGTCAAACGTGCCGCGCCCCAGGACGAGTAGAGGATCGAAGTCGGTGGCGTCCGCCTGTGCCAGGGTGATCCGCGCCGCCAGACCGGCGCGCGCGACCGACGATTGCGCGGTGGCGAGCATCGCGCCAGACACATCGATGCCGTAGCAGGCGACAGCGGGATAGGTGCGCGCGATTCGGACGAGGTTGCGCCCCGTGCCGCAGCCGATCTCCAGCACGCAAGCGCCGGGCGGCACCGCGAGATCGTCGATCAGCGCGTCGCGCCCGAGAAGATAGAATTTGCGTGTCGCGTCGTAGATGTGCCGCTGGCTGCGGTAGATACCGTCCATTAGCCGGGCCGCATCGCCGTGGCTCAAGGCAGCGCCTCCGCGAGCCGATAGAGGTGGAAGGCGCCGTAGATCGAGGAGCGATCCTTACGTGCGAGCGCGCGCGAGCGCTCCTCCTCGTAGTGCCAGTGATCGAGCAGCGTCGCGGGCACGCGGCCGGGCAGCAGCCGCTCGTCGGCCGCGGTTCGGAAGATGACGCGGGCGCCGGGCCGGGCGGTGCGCGTGATCTCGGCCCAAAGGGCGGTGAGATCCGCGTCGTCCATCCAGTCCTGCGCGTCGAGCAGCACCACGCAATCGACACTCGCGGCGGGCTGTCCGGCGAGGAACGCCGTCATCGACTGCTGGCGCAAGCTTACCCGGTCCGCCCGTGCGCGTCCGGCTTCGTAATTGGCGGCCTGCAGGTAGGGCGGGAGCGAGGCATCGGCGCCCGGGGCATAGCGGCGGCCGAACGCCTGCCAGGCGAAATAATTGTCGCGTATGTCGAAGTCGCAGGCCAGGCGCTCCAGCCGCTGACGGAGCACGACGGCGATGCCACCGGGCATGTCGGCGGCGAGCTTGTGGTATTGCGAAGGCGGGATGCCCAGGCCGAAAAGCGAGGCCGGCTGGCGCGACAGCCAGCGTGCGAAGCCCTTGTCAAAGATCGGTGCGACATGGCGTTCGAAGAGGTCGCGCTGCTCACTCAGCGAGCGGGCGGCGAGCAGCGCCTCCGGAGCGCAGCCGTAGAGCCGGCCCAGGAAGTGGCCGGAGCCGATGAAGGTGCCGAGGAGGCCGGTGCGGTAGAAGTTGCGGGAAAAGGCCTCGATACGGCGTCGTCCGTTAGCCCGGCGCGCGTTCCAATAGCCAGCCGATAGCGGATCGAGGTTGGGCCGCAGATAGGTCTGGTACGCGGCGAGGTTGGTCCGCACGTCCGCCCGGGCGAAGAAGGCATGGAAACTCCGGTAGTCGGGGAGATGCTTCAGCGCGCAGAGCTTCAGGCGGCCGAGCGCGACATGGGCGCCGTTGAGATCGACCGCGCTGATCCGCGCCGGGTCGGCGGCCAGATAGGAGAGGACGTTGCAACTTCCCGAGGCGATCGCGACGATGTGGTCGCTCGATCGGATCTGCAGGGCCTCCATGTCGACGAGCGGGTCCTCCCAGATCTGTGGGTACACCAGCCCGCGGAAGGCGTAGGTGAAGAGGCGTTCGAGCACGCCGGCCTTCGAGAGGGGTTTGCTGTGGCGGACGGCAGTGTCGAGACCCTCGATTGTGGCGCGCCTTGCGGCCTGCGTCGTCTGCATCAAGCGAATCCCGATAGCGAAAGCGTCAGCAGGCGTTAGAACGGCGCCGTGACGGGCGGATGACGCCGAGAGGTAGGGTGGATGACGGAACTGACGCGTGAGCCTCCCGCATCGGGCTCGATCCCGGTTGCGCCGCTGCTGATCGGGCTGGCCGGCTTGGTCCCGTTCTGGGGCTTGGCGTTGGCACTGTTCGCGCCGAGGCTGGTGCCGTGGGGCCACGCGGCGTCGGCCATCGCGCTCGTCATCTACGCGGCGCTCATCATCTCCTTTCTCGGCGGCATCCGCTGGGGCTTGGCGGTGGCCGCGCCGGCGCAGGCCGAGGTGCGGGCTCATTACGCTGTGGCCGTCGCGCCCTCGCTCGCCGCGTGGGCCCTACTCGGCTTGCCCGAGCCCTGGCGCCTCGTCGCTTTGGGGATGCTGGCCCTAGGGCTGGGACCGGTCGATCGCGGCCTGGTCGCGAGCGGCCTGGCGCCGGCCTGGTTCGGCCGGTTGCGGATCATCCTAAGCTGCGGCGCCGGGGCTGCGCTCCTCGTGGCCGCATTCGCCGCCCGGCAGGCGTGAGGATCGCACCCGGCGGTGGCAAACCGTCGCCGCGTCGCTATATTATGGCGTGCCCAAGGCCGCCGAGGATCCCCCATGCTCGCTTCCGACAACGACATCCTCGCGCAGGCGCAGGCTTGGAAGGAGGCGGGTCGCCCCGTCGCCGTCGCCACGGTGATCGAGACCTGGGGATCGGCACCGCGCCCGGTCGGCAGCCACCTCGTGATCGACGCGGAGGGGGCGTTCCTCGGCTCCGTGTCAGGCGGCTGCGTCGAAGGCGAAGTCGTCACCGAGGCAGCCGACGTTATCCTGAGCGGGGCCGCCCGCGTCTTGGAATACGGCGTCGCCGACGAGACGGCGTGGCGCGTCGGCCTCTCCTGTGGTGGCCGCATCAAGGTCTATCTCGAGAGGCTCGACTGATGCGTGGCGTGGACCTCGCCACCCTCAACGCCGAGCGCGCGGCGCGTCGGCCCGTCGTCCTGGTGACGGACATCGCTTCTAGCGTCCAGCGTGTCGTCAAGGCCGAAGCGTTCAGCACCGACCCGCTTGCCGACTCGATCGCGCAGCACCTGCGCGTCGGCCGCAGCGGCCTTGTGCAGGAGGCGGGAGCGGACGTCTTCCTCACGCTGCACGTGCCGCCCGCGCGGCTTATCGTGGTGGGCGCGGTTCACATCGCTCAGGCGCTCGCGTCGATCGCGGCGACGGCGGACCTCGACGTGACCATCATCGACCCGCGCACTGCCTTCGCGACGCCGGAGCGTTTCCCCGGCGTCGCGGTGCTGCCGGAATGGCCGGACGAGGTGCTGCCTCGCCTGCGTCCCGACCGTTACACCGCCGTTGCTCTGCTGACTCATGATCCCAAGATCGACGATCAGGCGCTCGTGGCGGCGCTGCGTTCCGACTGTTTCTACATCGGTGCGCTCGGCTCGCGGAAGACGCATGGCAAGCGGCTCGAGCGGATGCGCGGGGAAGGCTTCTCGGAGCAGGACATCGCCCGTATCCACGCGCCCATCGGCCTCGACATCGGGGCGGTGAGCCCGGGCGAGATCGCGGTCGCCATCGTGGGCGAAGTGGTTGCGGCCATGCGGCGCAAGCCGTTGCGCGACGCCGCGGCAGCGGCTTGAAATTCGGCCACATCGCGGTCGCCGACAGTTTGGGCGCCATCCTGGCCCATGCCGTCAAGCGTCCCGGCCTGGCGTTGAAGAAGGGCGCCGTCGTCGGGCGCGAGGACGTCCGGGCCATGCAGAGCGCGGGTGTCGCGACCGTCGTGGCCGCGCAACTTGATGCCGGCGACGTCCACGAGAACGAGGCCGCCCGCCGGTTGGCCGGCGATCTCGCCGGGGTCAACGTCACGCTGGAATCTCCCTTTACCGGGCGCTGCAACGTGCTGGCTGAAGCTGACGGCCTCGTAGTGGTCGACGGCGCGATCGTCGATGCGGTGAACGCCGTGGACGAGGCGATGACCGTGGCGACGCTCGCGCCCCATAGGCCCGTGGTCGTCGGCGAGTTGATCGCGACTGTTAAGATCATCCCCTTCTCGGTGCCGGCGGCCTCGCTCGAACGGGCGCGGGCGCGCGTCATGCGCACGGCGCTGTCCGTCGCGCCCTACCGCCCCTTGAGGGTCGGCGTCGTCTCGACCCTTTTGCCCGGCCTCAAACCTTCGGTCGTCGCCAAGACCCTGCGCGCACTTGAGGCGAGGCTCGCGCCGGCGGGTGCGACGCTCATCGCAGATCGGCGGACACGTCACGACACGGCGTCGCTCGTCGCGGCGATCGCCGAAGCGGCCGAGGGTGCCGACCTCGTCGTGATCTTCGGTGCCTCCGCCGTCACCGACCGCCGCGACGTCGTGCCTGCCGCGATCGAAGCGGCGGGTGGCCGCGTGCTGCACCTGGGCATGCCGGTCGACCCCGGCAATTTGCTGCTGCTGGGCAGCCTTTCCGTTCCGGGGGGTGGGACAATCCCGGCCATCGGGGCGCCCGGGTGCGCTCGGTCGCCGAAGGAAAACGGGTTCGATTTCGTGCTGCGGCGCCTGCTCGCCGGTGTGCCGGTCACGCCAGCGGACCTGCGTAGGATGGGCGTGGGCGGGCTACTCAGCGAGATCGTGTCGCGGCCGCAGCCGCGCGAGAGCGACGATGGGTGAGGTCGCGGCCCTGATCCTCGCTGCCGGACGGGCGACGCGGTTCGGGGCAGGCGCCGGCACCAAGGCAACCGCCCTTTGGCGAGGCAAGCCGCTGGTGCGCTGGGTGGTCGAGGCGGCGGTCGCTTCGCGGGTTTCACGAGCGATCGTCGTCACGGGCCACGCGGCCAAGGCGGTGGAGGCGGCGCTCGCGGGCCTGCCGATTCGCGTCGTGGCGAACCCTGCCTACGCTTCGGGCATGGCCGGATCGCTGCAGGCGGGCGTTGGGGCGATGCCCTCGTCGGCGTTGGGCGCCGTGGTGCTTCTGGCGGACATGCCGCTCGTCACACCCGCGCTCATCGACGCGCTGATCGCGCGTTTTGAGGAGGACGGTCGCGCCGCAGACGCCGTCGTCCCCGTGTTCAAGGGCGTCCTAGGCAATCCCGTCCTGCTGGGCCGGATGCTGTTCCCGGCGGTAGCGGCGCTCGAGGGCGACGCCGGCGCGCGCGGCCTGCTGGCGGAGCCGGGCCGACGTGTGATCCGCCTGCCGGTGGCCGACGAAGCCATCGGACTCGACATCGACACGCGCGCGTCGCTCGAGGCGCTGCAAAAGCGTCGCTGACGAGCTCAGGCCGCGGAGAGGCCGATGGCCGGTACGGAAGCGTCATGCCGCCAGGCGTCGAGCGATAGCTTCGCATCGATCTCCTCGGCCGACAGCGGCTCGGAAAAGTAGAAGCCCTGCAACTCGTCGCAGCCAAGCTTTTGCAGAAACTCCACCTGGTTCTGTTGCTCGACGCCTTCCGCGGTGACCGTCAGGCCGAGCGCGTGGCCAAGCGAGATAATCGATTCCAGGATGATGGCGCCTTCGCCGCGCGTTTCGGCCGTCGCCAGCATGGCCTTGTCGATCTTGATCTTATCGAAGGCGAAGCGGCGCAGGTAGATCATCGACGAGTATCCGCTGCCGAAATCGTCGAGCCCCATGCGCACGCCCCTGGCGCGCAGCTCCATGATCACCGTCTCGGCCTGGTCGGCGTCTTGGATCAGCACGCCCTCGGTGAGTTCCAGCTCGAGGCGCTGGGGCTCGATGCCGCTTTCCTCGATGATGGCCTGTACCATGTCGACGAACCCTCGGTTGCGGAACTGCACGGGCGAGACGTTCACGGCGACCCGCAGGCCAGGCCAGCGCCGCGCGTCCCTGCAGGCTTGGCGCAGGACGTATTCGCCGAGCGGGGCAATGAGGCCGCGGCTCTCGGCGATGGGGATGAACTCCTCGGGCGAGATGGCTCCGAGCGTAGGGTGTTGCCACCGCACCAGCGCCTCGACGCCGCACATGCGCATGCTGGAGCCGGTCATCTGGGGCTGGTAGAGGATCCGCAGCCCGTTCCCACCGATCGCGTCGCGCAAGTCGTTCTCAATGGTCATACCGAGGCGCAGCTTGCGTTCCATGGTCTTGTCGAAGAAAGCGAAACGGTTGCGGCCTTCGTGCTTCGCCCGGTAGAGCGCCAGGTCCGCCGCTGCGACCAGCACCGCGCGCTCGTCGCCGTCTTGAGGCGAAAGCGCGATGCCGATCGACAACGTCGCGAAGATCTGAACCTTTCCGGCCTTGAAAGGCGAGGCCATCGCCTCTTGGATCTTGCGCGCGACGGCGGCGCATTGGGCTGCGCTCGAGACGTCCTCCAGGATCAGCGAGAACTCATCGCCGCCGACGCGGGCCAGACAGTCGCAGTCACGGATGATCCGGCCGATCCGCTCGGCAGTGCCGGCGATGAGCCGGTCGCCGGCTTGATGGCCGTAGGTGTCGTTAATGGTCTTAAAGTCGTCGATGTCGATCGCGAACAGGGCGGTCGGCATTTCGATCGAACTGCGCATCGTCGCGGTTTCCAGCGCCGCGTCGAAAAGCAGGCGGTTCGGCAGCTTCGAAAGAGGGTCGATCCCGGCCGTTGCGAGCGCTTCGGCCTCCTTGGTCTGCAGCGCGGCGATGCGGAAGCTGGCGTGGGCCAGCAGCAGGGCGACGACGAAGGCGGCGAGCGCGAAGCCGATGAAGGAGGAGCGAAGCGGCGGGTCGGCCGCGAAGGTGAGCGCATGCCGCGGGTCGTTGAGCACGGCCAGAGCCGCGACCGCGCAAAGCGCCGCCACGGCAAGCAGGGCGGGTCCGGGAAGTGACGTGATCCGGGCGGGGGTGAGGCCCCGCAGTCGGTTGGCCCGCATGATGTTAACTCTGTCCAGCGATCCAGACCATAGATCGGGCGTCTTAACGGCCCATTGCGATTAGGCGGCTTACGCCACTGTGCCCACCTGGATCAATTTTAGGCCGCTAGATCAGTTTTAGGCTGCGGAAGCTGGCGTGCCCCTGGCGTCCGATGATGATGTGGTCGTGCACCACGATGTTAAGCGCCTTGCCGAGGCTGGCGATTTGCATGGTCATGGCAATGTCAGCGGTCGAGGGGCTCGGGTCGCCGGACGGGTGGTTGTGGACGAGGATGAGCGCCGTCGCGCTGAGTTCGAGGGCGCGCCGCATGATTTCGCGGGGATAGACGGGCGCATGGTCGACGGTTCCGACGCCTTGCACCTCGTCCGCCAGGAGCTGGTTCTTCTTGTCCAGGAAGAGGATGCGGAACTCCTCGTGGTCGATATAGGCCATCGCGGTGCGGCAATAGTCGAGCACGAGCGAGGACGACCCAAGGGCACGCCGTTTTTCGATCGCCGACTGGGCGAGCCGGCGCGCGGCCGCCTCCACGATCTTCAGCTCGGCGATGGCGGCCTCGCCCAGACCAGGAATCTCGTCGAGCCGCTCCGGCCGGGCCGCCAGCACGTCGGCGAACGAACCAAATCGGGCCAGAAGCGCCTTCGCGATCGGCTTCACGTCGCGCCGCGGCATGGCGCGGAAGAGGATCAGTTCCAAGAACTCGTAGTCGTTTAGCGCGGCGTTGCCGCCCTTGCGGAAGCGTTCTCGCAGCCGCTCGCGATGGCCGAGGTAGTGCGGGGAAGCCGCGGCTTCCCGTACGCCCGTCTCGTCACCGTCGCTCACGAGGTGGGGGCACCGGCTGCATAGGGCGGCTGGTGGTATCCGGCGGGCGAAAAGGTGAAGACCTCGCAACCCTCCTTCGTTACGCCGAGCGTGTGCTCGAACTGCGCGGACAGGGAGCGGTCGCGGGTGACGGCGGTCCAGCCGTCCGACAGGATCTTGACGTGCGGTCGGCCGAGATTGATCATCGGCTCGATGGTGAAGAACATGCCGGCCCGCAGCGGCACGCCCTCGCCGCGCCGTCCGTAATGGAGGATGTTGGGCTCGTCGTGGAAAAGCCGGCCAAGGCCATGACCGCAGAAGTCGCGCACCACCGAGCAGCGCTCGCCTTCCGCATAGGCCTGAATGGCGGCGCCGATGTCGCCCGTCGTTGCGCCCTCGCGCACCACCGCGATACCCCGCAGCAGCGCTTCGTGCGTCACCTCGACGAGGCGCTGCGCGCGGCGCGACACTTCGCCGACGAGGAACATGCGGCTGGAATCGCCATGCCAGCCGTCGACGATCAGCGTCACGTCGATGTTGACGACGTCACCGTCCTTCAGCGGCTTGCCGTCGGGCAGGCCGTGGCAGACGACGTGGTTGAGCGAGGTGCAGACCGACTTGCGGTAACCGCGGTAGTCGAGTGGGGCAGGGTAGGCGCCGCAGCTCATCGCGAAGTCGAACACCAGCGCATCGATCTCGTCGGTCGTCACGCCTGGCCGCACATGCTCCGTCAGCATGTCCAACGCCTCGGCGGTCAGGCGCCCCGCCTTGCGCATGCCGGCGAAGGCCTCTTCGCCGTGGAGCTTGATCTGACCGGTCTTGCGGCTGGGCGCCTCGAGGGCGTCGACAAAGGTCATGGGATGTCCCGGCGCGCGTTGAAGGGCGGCCCCCTTCAATTTAGCCGCTTCTCGCCGGGTCGCAAGTTCCCGCAGACGCGCACCTTGCCTGCGGGTCGCGAAGTCTCGCCGTCCTTCACGATTCGAGCGGGGTCGGCGCGTTGAGCGAAACGGGACACCGGCCGCTCGCCATCGTTGCCGCTGTCGGCCGCAACGGCGCGATCGGGCGCGACAACGCGCTGCCCTGGTCGGTGCCGAGCGATCTGGCGCACTTCCGCGCCTGCACGATGGGCAAGCCGATGATTATGGGGCGCCGCACCTTCGAAGCGATCGGCCGCGCGCTGCCCGACCGCGAGACGATCGTCGTGACGCGGCGCGCCGACCTCGCCCTGCCGGCGGGCGTCTGGCGAGCGGCGGATCCGGAGGCGGCGTATGATTTGGGGCAGGCGCGGGCGGCGGCGATGGGCGCCGACGAAGTGGTCCTGGCGGGGGGCGCCGCGCTGTTCGAGACTATGATGGCGCGTACCGACCGGCTGCATATGAGCTTCATCGACCTCGCGCCTGCGGCCGACGCGTTCTTTCCGCCCATCGATCCGACGATCTGGCACGAGGTCTCCCGCACGGTGCCGGCCCGAGCGTCGGGCGACGAAGCCGGCTGCGCCTTCGTCGGCTATGCCAGGCGTGCCGCTTGAGCGCGATGCGGCGCATTGTTTCCCGCTGAACGCTCCTGTATGAGAGCAGCCGGACGTGATCGGCGTTCCGGAGTGAAGGACGACTATGCCCTGGAGTACTGACGGGGAGAACGGCGGATCCTGGAAGCCAGGAAAACCCGTAAACCCAGGACCGTGGGGCCAGGGTCCCGGTAAACCGCCGCCGCGCGGGCCCAATGAGTGGATGCGCCGTTTCGGCGGCGGCGGCGTTGGTCGCTTTCCGGTCGGCGGGTTCAATGGCACGACCGCGGCGATCGTCGCCGTCGTGCTCGCCGCGCTGTGGCTGCTTTCGGGCTGGTACACCGTGGGACCCAACGAAATCGGGTTGAACAAGGTTTTCGGCGCCTACAGGGGCAAGACCGCACCAGGCCTGAACTACAATTGGCCGTTTCCGATCGGATCGGTGACCAAGCTCGGCGTCACCGACCGCAACGCGACCAACGTCGGGTTCACGACGAGGCCGGACTACACGCACGTCAACGCCGCGGCGCAGGTCGACGTGCCGGAAGAGAGCCTGATGCTGACGTCCGACGAGAACATCGCCGACGTCAAGTTCGTAGTGATCTGGCAGATCGACCCCGCGCAGCCGGAAGACTACGCTTTCAACGTCGCCAACCCGCGCGAAACCGTCAAGGCGGTGGCTGAGAGCGCGATGCGCGAGATCGTCGGGCGCACGCAGATCCAACGCCTGCTGACGGCCGAGCGCAAGAACATCGAGCCGGCGGCGCAGACCCTGATGCAGACCATCCTCACCGACTACAAGGCGGGCGTACTGGTGCTGCAGGTGCAGCTCCAATCGGTCGATCCACCGGGCGAGGTCATTGCCGCGTTCCGCGACGTTACCGCGGCGCAGCAGGACCAGGACCGTCTTCGCAATGTGGCCGAGGCCTACGCCAACAAGGTCGTACCCGAGGCGCGCGGCAAGGCGGCGGCGATCATCCAGGAGGCGGAAGGCTATCGTGAGCAGACGGTGGCCGAAGCGAAGGGTCAGGCGTCGCGCTTCGATCAGGTCTACGCGCAATACAAGAAGGCGCCTGACGTGACCCGAGAGCGCATGTACCTCGAGACGATGGAGCGTGTGCTCGGCGCTTCGAGCAAGGTCATCATCGACGCGCCGGGGTCGCCCGGCGTGATGCCCTACCTGCCGCTTCCCGATCTCAAGACCAAAGCCTCGGCCGGAGGGCCGGCTCAGTGAAACACGCAGGAAGTCTCACTATCGCCATCCTGGCGCTCGTCGTGCTGTTCGTCGCCTCCGCCGCGATGTTTACTGTGCAGCAGACCGAGCAGGCCCTCGTGCTGCGCTTCGGAGAGCCGGTCGCCGGCCGCGGCCTCGTCTCGACACCGGGACTGCACTTCAAGATCCCGCTCATCGAGAACGTCGTTTATCTCGACAACCGCATCCTCGACATCGAGACCCCGAACCAGGAGGTCCTGGCCTCCGACAACACGCGCGTGCAGGTCGATGCCTTCATGCGCTACAAGATCGTAGATCCCCTGCGTTTCTACCAGACGGTCGGTACGCTGGAGCGTGGCAACAACCAGCTTGGCTTCATCCTCAATTCCGCCATCCGTCGCGTCCTGGGCGAGGCGGACCTGACGCAGATCGTGAGCCACGATCGAGGAGCGCTGATGGAGCGCATCCGCGACCAGGTGAACAACGAGAGCGGACGTCTCGGCGTACGCGCCGTCGACGTCCGTATCCGGCGTGCCGACTTGCCCAAGCAGATCTCAGAGCAAGTCTTTAACCGGATGATCACGGAGCGCGCGCGCGAAGCGGCGGAGTTCCGCGCGAAGGGCTCCGAACAGTCGCAGAAGATCCGCGCCAAGGCCGATCGCGACATCGTCGTGCTCTTGGGCGACGCGCAACAGCAGGCCGACCAGGCGCGTGGCCAGGGTGACGCGACACGCAACCAGATCTTCGCCGACGCCTATACCAAAGACCCCGACTTCTTCGCTTTCTACCGCTCGATGATGGCCTACGACACGGCCCTGAAGGGAGCGGACACGCGCATGGTCATCAGCCCATCGAGCGACTTCTTTCGCTACTTCAAGTCTCCGGGAACTCCGAAGCCGCTCGGCGCCAGCGCGCCGCCGCCAGGTTGAAGAGGCGATCCGACGCGATGGCGTTGATGGCATCTCGCTTGCTCGTTTGTCGATCGCGCCTGGTCGTAATGGCGTCTTGGCGGAATGGAAGGGTATTATGAAGCGCAGCGACCTCACGGAAAAGATCCTGGACATCAAGCGGGAGAAGGGCTGGACCTGGAAGTACATTGTCGGCGAGATCGGCGGCATGTCGGAGGTCTTGATCGTCGGCGCCTGCCTGGGCCAGATGAAGATGACCAAGCCGCAATGCGAGAAGGCGGGCGAGCTCTTCGGCCTCAGCGAAGCGGAGAAGCGCCTGCTGAACGAGGTGCCGATGCGTGGCTCGCCGATGCCGCCGACCGACCCGCTCATCTATCGCTTCTACGAGCTCGTGATGGTCAACGGGCCCGCCTGGAAGGAGCTGATCCAGGAAGAGTTCGGCGACGGCATCATGTCGGCGATCGACTTCGACCTCGACATGGTACGCCTAGCAGATCCAAAGGGCGACCGCGTGAAGATGACGATGTCCGGCAAGTTCCTGCCGTACAAGTATTATGGTGCGACGGGCAACAATCAGGCCCTAGG
Organism: Beijerinckiaceae bacterium; assembly: GCA_965249685.1. GTDB lineage: Bacteria > Pseudomonadota > Alphaproteobacteria > Rhizobiales > Beijerinckiaceae > RH-AL1. The sequence continues at coordinate 599,418 of CBDFMN010000003.1, forward strand.
CTACAAAGAAGAGTAGGGCGGTCTCACGCGGCGTTGCGTGCTGTCCTGCGAGGCGGCACCAACAAGTGACTTGCCCGGCGGCGGCGGCATGATGTCCATACTGCCGCTGCCGAGGCGGGTGTCGCCGGGCTCCGCGGAGTTCGAGCTTATCAAGCTGGCAGGAGATCGCCGATGGGTTCAACCCCAAGTCTGATGACCACGCGCCTGGGTCACTTTCGCGTCCTGGCGGCCAGTCTCGCGATGGTGCTGACGCTGCCGGCCGCGCCTTCGTTCGCGCGCGGACCCGATTCGCTTGCCGAAGAGGCGGCGGCGGTGAGCGATGCGGTCGTCAATATCTCGGCAACCCAGGCCATCGATGAGAAGCGCACTGCGGCCGCACCTCAGCTGCAGGAAGGCACGCCGTTCGACGACCTCTTCGAGGAGTTCTTCAAGAAGCGGCAGCAGAGCGGGGGAGACAACGCGCCGCGCGCCCCGCGCGAGCGCCGCTCCAACTCGCTCGGGTCCGGCTTCGTCATCGATCCCTCCGGCATCGTCATAACCAACAACCACGTCATCGCGGACGCCAACGAGATTACGGTGATCTTCACGAACGGTCAAAAGCTGCGCGCCGAGGTCGTCGGCAAGGATGCCAAGGTCGACGTCGCCGTTCTGCGGGTCAAGCCGACCAAGCCTCTCAAAGCCGTCAAGTTCGGCGACAGCGAGAAGATGCGCGTCGGCGATTGGGTGATGGCCGTGGGCAACCCGTTCGGTCTCGGCGGTACGGTCACGGCCGGCATCGTGTCGGCACGCCACCGCAACATCGATTCCGGCCCATACGACAATTACATCCAGACGGACGCCGCCATCAACAAGGGGAATTCCGGCGGCCCGCTCTTCAACATGGAAGGCGATGTCATCGGGATCAACACGGCGATCCTGTCGCCGTCGGGCGGATCCATCGGCATCGGCTTCGCGACGCCGGCCTCGACCGTTCAGCCGATCATCGATCAGCTCCAGGCCTACGGCGAGACGCGCCGCGGCTGGCTCGGCGTGCGCATCCAGAACGTCGATGATTCCGTGGCCGAAAGCCTCGATCTCGGCTCCGTTCGCGGGGCGCTGGTGTCCGGGACGGACGCCAAGGGCCCCGCTTTCGCAGGCGGACTCGAAGTCGGCGACGTCATCGTCAAATTCGACGACAAGGACATCAAGGAATCGCGCGACCTTCCCAACATCGTCGCGCAGGCTCCGGTGGGCAAGGACGTCGCAGTCGTCGTGGTGCGCAAGGGCAAGGTGCTGACCAAGTCCGTCAAACTCGGACGGTTGGAGGACGGGGAGGCCCGTATGGCCGCCGTATCGAAGAAGATCGAGGTGCCCAAGGTCGGCGAGCCGGCGCCGCCCAGCGTCCTCGGCATGACTTTCATGGGGCTGACGGCAGCCTCGCGCCAGAAGTATACGATTGCCGACAACGTCGCCTCCGGCCTCGTCATCACCGAGATCGCGCCGGGGTCGCCGGCATCGGAAAAGAGGCTGCGGCCGGGCGAGATCCTGGTCGAGATCAACCAGGAGCAGGTTAAGCAGCCGATTGATGCCTCAAACAGGATCGAGGCGTTGAAGACCGACGGCAAGAAGTCGGCGCTGCTGCTCGTCGCGAACGCCCAGGGCGAGGTGCGTTTTGTGGCGCTGCCGATTAATTAACGGCTCCAGGTCGTCGGAGCGCCGATCGGGACTGAACAGGTTGATGTTCCGTGAAGGCGTTCCCACCTCCTGGGCTGTCACCGAATGCTGTCGGTTGGTCTTAAGAGCGTCCCGCTTTCTGCATTGTGCATTGACAAGGCGGGCCGTTCCTCTCTATCTCACGGGCTGTTAGCACTTACAGTGCGTGACTGCTAACATTGCCTGGCGAAGCGTGTTTCCACCGCCTCTGCTGCGGCCCGAGATAGGAGAAGCCTCTATGAAATTCACCCCTCTGCATGATCGCGTCGTGGTCAAGCGCCTCGAAGGCGAAGAGAAGACCAAGGGCGGCATCATCATTCCCGATACCGCCAAGGAGAAGCCGCAGGAAGGCCAGATCGTGGCCGTCGGCCCAGGTGGCCGCGACGAGGCCGGCAAGTTGACGCCCCTTGACGTCAAGGCTGGCGACAAGGTCCTGTTCGGCAAGTGGTCGGGGACCGAAGTCAAGATCGATGGCGAGGATCTCCTCATCATGAAGGAGAGCGACATCATGGGGATCGTCGGCTGAGCCCCGCTCGCCGCCTCTCTTCTTTCCCCCTCTAGGAGTTCATTCACATGGCAGCCAAAGACGTTCGTTTTTCGTCCGACGCCCGCGACCGCATGCTTCGCGGCGTCGACATCCTGGCCAACGCGGTCAAGGTAACCCTCGGTCCCAAGGGCCGCAACGTCGTGATCGAGAAGAGCTTCGGCGCTCCCCGCATCACCAAGGACGGCGTGACCGTCGCCAAGGAAATCGAGCTTGCCGACAAGTTCGAGAATCTCGGCGCCCAGCTCATCCGCGAAGTCGCCTCCAAGCAGAACGACGCGGCCGGTGACGGGACCACGACGGCCACCATCCTTGCCGCCTCTATCGTGCGCGAAGGCACCAAGGCGGTCGCCGCCGGCCTCAACCCGATGGACCTGAAGCGCGGTGTCGACAAGGCCGTAGAAGCCGTCGTCGCCCACCTCAAAGCGAACTCGAAGAAGGTCACCTCCAACGAGGAGATCGCCCAGGTCGGCACCATATCGTCCAACGGCGACAAGTCGGTCGGCGAGATGATCGCCACCGCTATGCAGAAGGTCGGCAACGAGGGCGTCATCACCGTCGAGGAGGCCAAGACCGCCGAGACCGAACTCGACGTCGTCGAGGGCATGCAGTTCGACCGCGGCTATCTCAGCCCCTACTTCATCACCAATCCCGAGAAGATGGTGGTCGAACTCGAGGACCCCTACATTCTCATCCACGAGAAGAAGCTGTCTTCGCTTCAGGCTATGCTGCCGGTCCTCGAAGCTGTCGTGCAGACCGGGAAGCCGCTGCTCATCGTGGCCGAGGACGTCGAGGGCGAGGCTCTCGCGACTCTTGTCGTCAATAAGCTGCGTGGCGGCCTGAAGGTCGCGGCCGTCAAGGCGCCGGGCTTCGGCGACCGCCGCAAGGCCATGCTCGAGGATATCTCGATTCTGACCGCAGGCCAGATGATTTCCGAGGACCTCGGCATCAAGCTCGAGAACGTCGCCCTGCCGATGCTTGGCCGCGCGAAGCGGATCCGCATCGACAAGGAAAACACGACGATCATCGACGGCGCCGGCGCCAAGGCCGACATCGAAGGCCGCATCGCCCAGATCAAGGCGCAGATCGCCGAGACGACGTCCGACTACGATCGCGAGAAGCTCCAGGAGCGTCTGGCGAAGCTCGCCGGCGGCGTCGCGGTGATCCGCGTCGGCGGCGCGAGCGAAGTCGAAGTCAAGGAGAAGAAGGACCGCGTCGACGACGCCCTCAACGCGACCCGTGCGGCCGTGGAAGAAGGCGTGTCGCCCGGCGGCGGCGTGGCGCTGCTGCGCGCCATCCAGGCGCTCGAAGGCTTGGCCATCGACCATCCCGACCAGAAGACCGGCATCGACATCGTGCGCAAGGCGATCCAGACCCCCGCGCGCCAGATCGTCGACAATTCCGGTGCCGACGGCGCCGTCGTGGTGGGCAAGCTGCTCGAGCAGACGAACTACGCCTACGGCTACAACGCCCAGACGGGTGAGTACGGCGACATGGTCGCATCGGGGATCATCGACCCGACCAAGGTCGTGCGCACGGCTCTGCAGGACGCGGCCTCGGTCGCCGGCCTGCTGATCACCACCGAAGCGATCATCACCGAGGCTCCGAAGAAGGAGTCCTCAATGCCGATGGGCGGCGGCGGCGGCATGGGCGGTATGGGCGGCATGGACTTCTAAGGTCCAGGCTTCCGGCTGCAACGCCTTAAACCAAAAGCTTAACAAGTCAGGAAGGCTCCGAAACTCTCGGGGCCTTTCTTCCGTAGATCTTCTGAAACAACAGAAGAGCTATTATCGATGCCTGACGTGCAGTTTCATCTTTGCTCCGACAAAGTCGACAGCTTTGGACGCCAGACGGCTCGTCGGGAGCCGGGCACCGAAGAGATGGACCGCCGGACGTCCACCCGGGCCGACCTCCTCGAGGTAGTCCACGCAAGTTGCCCGGCCCTGTCGCGGTCGCAGGCGCGCGAGATCTTCGAGATGGCGCTCGACGAAGTAGCCGAAGCCCTTGTGCGCGGCGAAAGTGTAAAGCTGCGATCGTTCGGCCTGTTCGCCGTGCGCGCCAAACGCGAGCGCGTCGGGCGCAACCCGCGCACCGGCATCGAAGTCCCTATCAAGCCGCGCCGCGTGCTGACGTTCAAGCCCTCGCCGGTCCTGCTGGGCCAGGTGAACGGGCAGACGGGTAAGGCCAAGATCAAACGCGGAGTCTAGGGTCCGCCATCTGTTACATCTTGGTACCCGCGAGGCGGAGTCGCCGGATCCGGACTTTGAGGTTATGTAACAGCCGTTTCGCCTTGCGCAAACCGAGGCGTCGGCGTTGCGACTAAGCCGATTTGAAGGGTCGCTGCGACGTTCGCCCTGAAGGCAGCATATTTACCCTATGCTAGTGTCGCTTCCGATCGATGGGACGTGACGCATGAAACTGCTGGGAATTCTGGTCGCCGCCTTCGCCGTGTGCGCGTTCGGCGTCGGCCTCAAGACGCATGATACCAGCTCTTATCTTCTCGCAGCCTTTGCGGCGATCTGCGCCTACACCACCTTTCGAAGCCAGGCGATTTCGACATATCTGCGAATTTTCACGACGATCTTCGCGATCGAAGTCGTCGTATTCGGGACCTTCTCACTGGTCGAGAAGCTTGGCTTCTGGCCTGAGGCTTTAGCCGACTACACCATGCCGATCAGCGCCCCATTGACGGTCGCGTTTTTCTCCATCGCCGTCTTCGGGGTCTCCCATTTCGCGCTCGTGCGTCGTGTGATGACGATCGCCGATCGCTTCTACGAGTCGCGCCGCCCGCGGCACGCGCGCATTTGGCCGTTGCCATCCTTTACGGCGACCGAGCGCAGCGTCGCGATCGCCATGGTCGCGTTCCTGGTCGTCATCAACCAGATCCAGGTGTTGCTGTCCCTACGGCTTTCGTTCTTCAGCCGCGACTTTATCAATGCGCTGAACGCCAAGGACGCCGCCGCCTTTTGGTATCAGCTCCTCTTCATCTTTCCCGTCCTCGCCTTTCCCCTCATCTTTTCCTACGTCGTCGAATTCGTGGTCACGTCGACGCTGGTCATCCGGTGGCGTGCCTGGCTGACCTCTTCCTATACCGACCGCTGGCTGGACGGGCACAATCATTACCGCATGAGCCTGGCCGGCACGGTGACTGACAACCCGGACCAGCGCATCTCAGAGGATGTCCTTCGCTTCATCAGTGGCAGCTCACCCGGTGTGTCGGGCGACGGGCTTGGCATCTATACGATTTCGATCACCCTCATCTCCAAGTTCAGTTCGCTTGTGTCATTTGCGATCCTGCTTTGGACACTGTCGAGCGGCTTTTCTTTTCCCGGCACGTCGATCGTCATTCCGGGATTCTTATTCTGGTGCGCGCTCATCTATGCCGGCGTCGGCACGTTTTGCACGCACGCGATCGGCCGGGCCTTGCGCTACCTGTCGTTCGCGCGGCAGCGGTACGAGGCGGACTTCCGCTTTTCGTTGGCGCGGATTCGCGAGTACAGCGAGCAAATCGCGTTGCTGAAGGGCGAGGAGACAGAGAAGACGTCGCTTGCCAACCGCTTCTCGAGAATCGTCGCCAATTACTTCGATATCGTCTCGGTTCGCAAAAAGCTGATGGCTTTCACGCAAGCCTATGGCCAGCTCAGCCCGTTCATCCCTTATATCGTTGGGGCGGCGTTCTACTTTACGGGCAAAATCACCTTCGGCGTGCTCTCGCAGATTGCCCGCGCCTTCGGAAACGTCGATGACGCTCTCACGTTTTTCGTCAACTACTACGTAAACTTGGCGGAGTTCCAGTCTGTCGTGGACCGTCTCGTGTCCTACGAGGTAGCCCTCGACGCCACGCTTGCGGGGCCGGACCACCTTGTGCGCGAGCGCGGCGGTGAGCATCGCGATATCGAGATGTCGGACGTTGCCGTCAGTTTGCCGCACGGCGTCCCGCTCCTCTCGCGCGTGGACCTTCGCCTGACGTCCGGTCAGAACGCTTTCGTCTATGGACCGTCCGGGGCGGGGAAATCGACTCTGTTTCGCGTCATTGCCGGGCTGTGGCCGTTCGCGTCCGGGCGCATCACGGCCCCGCCTGCCGCTGACGTGATGATCTTGCCGCAAAAACCGTACATACCGATCGGCACGCTGCGGACAGCTCTGGCCTATCCCGCCGAAGCGGTCGCCTACGACGATGAGGCCATGCGGCGGGCGTTGAGGGACGCCGAACTCGGCGCGCTCGTCGAGCAGCTCGACGTCGATGATCACTGGTCTCAGCGCCTGTCGGGCGGCGAACAGCAAAGACTGGCGCTTGCTCGCGCGATCCTGGCCAAGCCCAAGTGGCTGATGCTGGACGAGGCGACGGGATCGATGGACACCGAGCTTGCCGCGCGCCTGTACGCGAAGCTCAAAACTATTCTGCCCGGAACGACTGTCATATCGATCGCTCACGGCGAGGTCCTGAACATTGACGTCGATCGTAAGATCGATGTTCGGGCGTTCATCGGCGGGGGCGGCAAAGTGGCGATTCCGGCAGTGGCGCCGGCCATTCCTTCGTGAGGACGGTGACGGCATAACGGGGATCGCGATGTCCGGGCGGAAGGAGGCGGTCCCTACGCCTCCCGCCCAAGGACAATTGCCAAGTCCCGCCACTCGCGGGGGGTGAGGCCGCTGGAGGCGCCGTCGACCGCCTCGCCGGCGATCATCCGGCGCACCACGGCGAGCGCCGTGCGCGACAGGGTTGTGGCTCCAAGCCTGTGCTCGAGGAAGGCTTCGTGCGAGAGCGGCACCCAGCGGGCCATCACCGCCATCAGCGCTTCCGCATAGACGCGGATCTCGTACTGGGCGTGCGGGTCGGCGCGCAGGCGCAAGAAGCTCATGAGGTTGTGAAGGTTCGTCTTCCAATACCATTGCGTATAGGTGCCGAGTGTCAGGTTGATCCGCGCCAGTTCGCGCGCGAGGCCGTCGCGGCTCTCGTCGACCTTGCCGCCATCGGCATCTTCGTTGAGCATCCAGGCATAGTTGGCATAGGTCCGCTCGGCGTCGCCGCGCAGGATATCCAGCACCTGCCGCGCCTCGCCCATCTCGAGCCCGTCACCGCGTCCCTGTCTGTTGGACGCCGATTGCGCCTTCAGCTGCGCCTCGTCCGGCATGTAAAACTCGCGGTCCAAGACCGAGTAGCGCGCGGACACCTCGTTGACGCTCGCGGTGCGGTGGCGGATCCACTGCCGTGCGACGAAGATCGGCAATTTCACGTGGAGCTTGATCTCGGCCATCTCGAACGGCGTCGTATGCCAATGGCGCATGAGGTAGTTGATCAGTCCACGGTCTTCGCTGACCTTCCTGGTCCCGCGCCCGTAGGAGACGCGCGCCGCCTGCACGACGGCGTTGTCATCGCCCATGTAGTCGATGACGCGGATAAAACCGTGGTCGAGCAACGGTACGGGCGTGAAGAGGATCTCCTCCATCGCGGGCACCGTCGGGCGCAGCGTCGGCGTGGACGCCGCGCGCGCCTCGACGATTTCCTTAGTCTGCGCGTCGTTAATGGTCATGAGTGCCGGACCGGATTTGAGCCACGCCGACGTCATAGACGCAAAAGCACGACGCGGGGAAGCTTGCCCCGCCCCGGCCGATCAGACGACGGTCAGCGTGACGTCGACGTTACCGCGCAGGGAGTGCGAGTAGGGGCAGACGACATCGGCCTTGTGGACGAGACGCTCGGCTTCGGCGTGGTCCATGCCCGGAATGTGGATCGAGAGCGCCACCGCGATCCCAAACCCTGTGCCGTCGTCGCGCGGGCCGATGCCCACGTCGGCCTGGACCTTGGCGTCTTCCGGCACCTTGACCTTCTCCTGGCCGGCGACGAACTTCAGGGCACCCAGGAAGCAGGCGGAATAGCCGACAGCGAAGAGCTGCTCGGGGTTCGTGCCCGAGCCGTTGCCGCCGCCGAGTTCCTTCGGCGTTGAGAGGACGACGTCGACCTTGCCGTCGGATGTCGCACCATGCCCTTCGCGGCCGCCGGTGGAACTTGCATGCGCGGTATAGAGCGTTTTCATAATGCCTCCTGTAACTTAGGGTCGAGAGCCGCCGAGGGAAAGCAGGCAGGGCATCTTGATAGCGCAAAACTAAATGGTGTGCAATCAAGCGTATCGGCCAAGCGAAAAGAACGGTAAGAGCCGGAATGGACCAGACGACCCCTCTGCTGCTCGAGAAGAAGCTGTGCTTCGCGGTCTATGCGGCCTCGCACGCGTTCACCCGCGCCTACCGGGCTCTTCTCGATCCGCTCGGCCTGACTTACCCGCAATATCTCGTGCTGCTCGTGCTATGGGAGAAGGACGGCCTGCGCGTCAAAGAGATCGGTGCGCGGCTCTATCTCGACTCAGGAACGTTGACGCCTCTGCTGAAACGGCTGGAAGCGGCAGGCTATGTCCGCCGGCTGCGCGACACTGCCGACGAACGCCAGGTCAGCATCATGCTGACGCCGTCCGGGCAGGCACTGGAGAAGAAGGCTCTATCCATTCCCGAAGACCTCCAATGCATGACCGGTCTGCCACGCGGTGAGATCGTCGCCTTGACCGAGCAGGTCGCACGGCTCAGACATGGCCTCCAGCAAGCCTATGGCGATATGGACGCGAAGGAGGGCGAGGGGTTATGAGCGAGGCGATCGTCACCGCTGCCGTTCTCGTCATCGGCGACGAGATCCTTTCAGGGCGCACCAAAGACCGCAACGTCGGAACCATCGCCGACCGATGCACGGAATTGGGTATCGACCTTCGCGAAGTCCGGATCGTACCCGACGAGGAGGCCGAGATCGTCGCCGCGCTCGACGCCCTGCGGCACCGCTACACCTATGTGTTCACGACAGGCGGCATCGGTCCAACGCACGATGACATCACGGCCGACGCGGTCGCCAAGGCGTTCGGTGTCGGCATCACTGAAGATCCGCGCGCTATCGCACTCCTGCTGGAGCGTATCAAGCCGGAAGACATGAACGAATCACGACGGCGGATGGCGCGCATTCCGCACGGGGCCTCGCTCGTCGCCAACGCGGTCTCCAAGGCGCCGGGCTTCTGGATCGGCAACGTCATTACGATGGCCGGCGTGCCCGCAGTCATGGCCGCCATGCTGGACGCCATCAGTCCCCAGCTCGCGGTCGGCGCACAGACGATCGCGCAGTCTATTTCCGCCGATGGCCTGCCGGAGGGCGATTACGCCGCTGCGCTGCGCGATATCGCGCTTGCTTTTCCCGATCTCTCCGTCGGCTCCTATCCCGCATACCGCGACGGGGTTTTTCATAACGAGATCGTCGTCCGCGGCAAGCAGGCGACGCAGGTCGAGGCCGCGGCGGCGCAGGTGGGCGCCATGGTCGCGAGCCTCGGCGGGCAGCCCTGACGCATGGCCGCCGCCTCGCCGTACTACGTCTCGTGGGATCAGCTGCATCGCGATTGCCGCGATCTCGCCGCCCGCCTCGCCCCGCTCGCTCCGTTCAAGGGTCTCATCGCGGTGACCCGCGGCGGACTGATCCCCGCCGGCATCATCTCGCGCGAGTTGGGGATCCGCGTCGTTGAGACCGTCTGCGTCGCCAGCTACCACGGCGAGCAGCAGCAGGGCCGGCTCGAACTCCTGAAAGGCGTCGCCTCCGCCTTCCGGTCGGACGACGGTGCCGGCCTGCTGGTCATCGACGACCTCGTCGACACGGGAGAGACCGCCCGTTTCCTGCGCTTGCAATGGCCCAAGGCCTACCTCGCTGCGGTCTATGCCAAGCCCCTGGGCCGACCGCTGCTCGACACGTTCATCACGGAGGTGTCGCAAGGCACCTGGATCTATTTTCCTTGGGACCTGGGCCTGAGTTTCCAAGCGCCCGTCGCCGCGCAGGATGACGGCTAGCCGAGATCTCCCGCTGCCATGCCCGTGCCGGCAGCGCTGCCCCCGGCGTCAGAAGTCGGGCCATTAGCAATGACTTAAGCTGTCCTTCCTAAGCTGCGGGTGCGCGCTGGGAATGTGGAATGTCGCCCCTGAAAGTCACGCGAGGCCAGTCACCTAAGGGCATGGCGTCTCGGTCGAGGTTCCTAGCCAAGACGATCAAGAATCAGATCCTCTTCGCTTTTCTCATCATGACAGCGATCACCGGCCTGCTCGGCTTCTATGCGGCCTACGACATCTTCAGCGCGGGCAAGCTGGTCTCCAAGACGTTCGACAAGTCTCTGATGGCGGTGAACTACACGCGCGCCGCTTCCGCCGACTTCAACGCGATCCAAGCCGCCTTTGCCCGGCAGCTCCTGTCGACCGATCCGACCAGTCGCGCCATGCTGGACGCGAAGATCAAGGAATTGGAGGGCGTGCTGAGGGCCGACCTCGCGATCGCCGCCGAGCGCGCGCAATCCGAACGCGCGTCCAAGGCGAGCGCGCGCGTTCAGCGCGCGGTGGAGGCCTGGAGCAAGACGCGGGCGAAGCTCGTCGACGGGATGAACCCCAACGATGCCTGGCGGCTGCTCGACCGATTCGCCGCGATCGTCGAGCAGCAGATCGACCTCCTCATCAACTACACGACTGGCGACGGTTTCTCCTATCGCCAGAGCGCGCAGGCCGCGGTCACGCTCGACATCCGTGTGAACCTCGCGGCGACGTTGCTCGCGGTGGCTCTTTCCGGCTTCATCACCTGGCTCCTCGCCCGCTCCATCCTCGGGCCGATCGACGAGGCCTCGGACGTCGCGAAAAGCATCGCCGGCGGTAAGCTCGACGTCGGCATACCCAGAGGTCGCGGCGACGAACTCGGCGCATTGCTCGCCGCCATGGAAGTCATGCGCGACAGCATCCGCGCCAATATCCAGAGCGAGGTCGCGCAGCGGCGTTCCGCCCAAACGCGCCTCGCTGACGCCCTCGACAGCTCGCGCGAAGGCGTCATCGTCATCGACGCGAACGCCAAGGTCGTACTCGTCAATGCGCAGGCCAGCGAGGTTTTGAAAGGCGTGTTCGGCCCCCTCCAGGTCGGCGATGCGGCGCGCGACCTCATGAAGACGTTTTGGGCCAAGCTCGGCAGTCCCGCCGGGCGCTCCGCCGACACGGCCGCCGCACGCGAGACGCGACTGTCCGACGGACGCTGGTTGCGCGTCAGTCAGAACGCCACTCAGGAAGGCGGCGTCATCATCGTCTTTACCGACGTCACAGTGCTGAAGGAGCAGGAGCACGCGCTGACCGACACCAATCGCCGCTTCGATGCCGCCCTTGCCAACATGTCGCAGGGGCTTTGCCTCTATGACGCGGACGGACGGCTGCTGGTGTTCAACCGACGATTCCGTGAGCTGTTCCGCCTGCCTTCGGCGCAGATGGAGGTCGGCCTCTCGCTGGAGGACATCACGCGCCTCAGCGTCGCCGCCGGCAACGGACGTGGCACCCTGGAGGATTGCGTCGGCGAGGCGACGACCAGGGCGTCGCGACGCGAGCCGACCACTGCCATCCTCGACCTCTCCGATGACCGCGTCGTCGCGCTGACGCACCAGCCCCTGACCGGTGGCGGATGGATCGAGACCTACGAGGATGTCACCGAGCGCCTGCAGAGCGAGGCCAAGGTCGTCTATATGGCACGCCACGACGCGCTGACGGGCCTCCCGAACCGCCTCGCCTTCGCCGAACGCGCGGAGCAGGCGCTGGCCTCGAGCGCGCGGGGCGAGGGCTTCGCGTTGCTCGTGCTCGACATCGACCAGTTCAAGGCCATCAACGATACGCTCGGGCACGCGGCAGGCGACACGCTAATGCGCCTCGTCGCGGAGCGGCTGTCGGCCTGCATCCGCGAAGTCGACACGCTCGCGCGCCTCAGCGGCGACGAGTTCGCCATCATCCAGTGCGGCTTACGCGAGCCGGAGGACACGGTCGTACTTGCCCGCCGCATCATCGAGGCGATGAGGGACCTGTTCGACGCGGACGGCGATCGAATCGCGGTCGGCCTCAGCATCGGCATTTCGCTGGCGCCCAGCGACGGCACGTCCTTCGCGAAGCTGCTGAAGAACGCCGGCGTCGCCATGCACCGCGCCAAGACCGATGGCCGCGGCACCTGGCGCTTCTTCGAGGCGGCGATGGACGCGCGCTTGCAGGCGCGGCGCGCGCTGGAGGTCGAACTCAGGAAAGCTCTCAGCAGCAACCTGTTCGAGCTCTACTACCAGCCGCTCTTCGACCTGCAGCAGGATCGCATCGACGGTTTCGAGGCCCTCATACGCTGGAATCATCCGCAGCGCGGCGTCGTCTCGCCGGCGGAGTTTATCCCGCTGGCTGAAGAGCTCGGCCTGATCACGGAACTCGGCGAATGGGTGCTGCGCGAGGCCTGCCGCGAGGCGCAGAAATGGCCGGGCGCGTCGCGCGTCGCCGTCAACGTGTCGCCCGTGCAATTCCGTACCGGGCGCCTCGGCTTCGCCGTGGCCGACGCCCTGACCATGTCCGGTCTCGCGCCAAACCGGCTGGAACTCGAGATCACCGAATCGGTCATTCTCGACAACACCGGCGCGACGATCACACTGCTCCAGGATCTCCGCCGCCTCGGCGTCAAGATTTCCATGGACGACTTCGGGACCGGCTATTCCTCGCTCAGCTATCTTCGCAGCTTCGCGTTCGACAAGATCAAGATAGACCAGAGCTTCATCCGAGACCTTGATTCAAAGGCCGACTCGACGGTCATCGTCGGCGCCATCATCGGCCTCTGCCGAAGCCTGGGAATGCGCGTGACGGCCGAAGGCGTCGAGACCCAGGCCCAGCTCGACTTTCTCCTGGCCGAAGGATGTACGGAAGCGCAGGGCTACTTCTTCAGCAAACCAGTCCCGGCCAAATTGGTCCCCGGTCTCCTCAAGACCTGGGCGGGAGGGCTTCAAACTGGGCATATCCCCATTCCACGCGCGCTGGCGAGCTGACGCCGAAGCGATGGTGGCCTCTCCGGGACTCGAACCCGGACGCCTTTCGGGCTCGGCATTTTAAGTGCCGTGCGTCTACCTGTTTCGCCAAGAGGCCGTAGACCGACCTTGTTTCACCGGTTCGTCGCCATTGCAACTTATGCGGCGGGCAGGCCGGAGCCCGACCGAAAGTTTCAGGATCAAGCCCGGCGCGCCTACGCGACCCCAGCCGTGATCTTGTCCAGCAACGTGATCAATCGGGCCTTAGACGTACCCGCGATCCGGTCAAGCTCCACCTCGTGTTCGTTGGCACGCGCGATAAGCTTGTCTAAGACGCGCTCGCCCTTCTTCGTCAGTGTGAGCGTCACGCTGCGCCGGTCCAGCAGGGACGCCTTGCGCGCGATGAACCCGCTCTTCTGAAGGTCTTTAATAAGCGGGCTCACCGTCGACTTGTCGCGCGCGATAGCGCGGCCGAGCGCACTTTGCGAGATGCCGGGATTGAGGTGGATGATCGCCAGCGCGGGGAACCGGCCCGGCTTCATCAAGTCCGTGTCTGCGTGGCGTGCGAAGCTGCGGTTGGCGGCGTCTTGAGCGAGGCGCAGATGGAAGCCAATCGACTCCGCCAGAAAGCCGAGCTGGATCTCGCCGGCGTCGGCGGGTTCCTCCTCGATCTCGACGGGGGCAGGTGCCGGTGCCTTACGGGCTCGAACAACCATAAGTTCTCCTTTGCTATAGTAAGGGCCCCTCCCGTTTCTCGGCCAAAACAAGACAAAGAGAAGCTGTAACGTTTGAAAAAAAACGACATATGACTAAATCTGTCATTATGCAACGGGCGACACTCATGTTTTTGGGGATGACCCTTAAACATTTCCTAACCTTTGGTTAGCACCTGACTTCCCCGATAGGACGAGCGCGCACGATGCTCCGTCTTGGAACAGTCCGGCTGCGATCGTGGATTTGTGGCCAACCTGTCGTGCAGGCGCTAAAGAGGGCGGGATCACAGCCGCGTGGAGCCAAGCGTTTGGAGACGAGCCTTTACCGGCCGGTCAAGGCCTTCCTGGAAACGCTCGGCCTTACTGTCAAGGGCGAGGTAGGGGGATGCGACTTGCTCGCGGTGCGCGATGGCGATCCGCCAGTTGTCGTCGTCGGCGAGCTGAAGATGAGGTTTAACCTTGAGCTCGTGCTGCAGGGCGTCGATCGCGCGACCGCCTGTGACGAGGTCTGGCTTGCCGCCCGTGTATCGATGCGGGGCAGGGGGCGAGAGAGCGACGCGCGGTTCCGCAACCTGTGCCGGCGCCTCGGGTTCGGCCTTCTCGGCGTGACGGCGGCGGATGCCGTCGAGGTGCTTGTGAGCCCGGCGGCACCGTCTCCGCGGAAGAACGGCCGGCGACGCTCGCGGCTGGTCGAGGAACATCGGCGGCGACGCGGCGACCCGGCGCAAGGCGGCGGCTCGCGCGTGCCGATCATGACGGCCTATCGCCAGCAAGCGCTGAAATGCGCGGCAGCCCTTGCCGCGGCCCCGCGCACGCCGCGTGACCTCAAGGCGATAGCGCCCGACGCCTCCAAGATCCTCCGCAACGACGTCTACGGCTGGTTCCAGCGCGTGAGCCGCGGCCTCTATCGTCTGACGGAGACTGGCGAGGCCGCGCTCGTTCGCTGGCCGCAGGATCCGGGCTAGGCGGGCGCGGCGGCCTGCTCGCTTCGGCGGATCTGGCGCACGCGTATCGGTACGGGTGGATGGGAATAGTGCACGAGGGCGTAGACCGGGTCGGGCGTCAACGTCGAAGCGTTGTCGCGCGTGAGCCGCGTCAGCGCCGCGATCATAGGCGCCGCGCCGACACTGCGACGCGCATACTCGTCCGCCTCGAACTCGTTGCGCCGCGACAGCCAATTGCTCAGCGGTGCCAGCAGCGGGCCCACCGTCGAGAAGAGAAGAGTGCAGACGTAAAGGCCGATCGCGTCGTCGGCGTGGACGATACCGAACGACGGCAGGAGCCACGATTGCTTGCAGAGCCACCCAAAAGCGGCAAGCGCGATCAGGCTCATCAGCGCACCCCGCGCCAGTCCAAACAGGACGTGGTGGTGCCTGAAGTGGCCGAGTTCGTGGGCAACGACGGCCTCGATCTCCTCCGGCTTGCTTCCCTCCAGGAGAGTGTCGAACAAGACGATGCGTTTGGTTCGCCCGAAGCCGATGAAGAAGGCGTTGCCGTGAGCGGTGCGCTTGGAGGCGTCCATGCTGAAGAGGCCGGAGGAGCGGAAGCCCGAGCGCGTCAGCAGGGCCTCGATACGCTTCTGCAGCGTCGCGTCCGCGAGCGGTGTAAACGTGTTGAACCGCGGGGCGACGAGACGCACGTAGACGGTCGGCGCCGCAACCATCAGCCCGAGGATGCCGAACCAGGCCCACAGCCACCAGAGGCCGGCCGCATTCCGCATCACCCAAAGGATCGTAAGCAAGAGCGGAACGGCGACAAGCAGCGAAATCGTCCAGCCCTTCAGGCGATCGGCCACGAACTGCGCCGGTGTCGTCCTGTTGAATCCAAACCTCTGCTCAAGCACGAAAGCCCTGTAGGCGGCGAACGGAAGCCCGACCAGCGCGCCTACCATGGCCGTTCCGACGAGGAAGGCGCAGCCACGCCAAAGCGACGCCGGCAACGCGGTCGCCAGAGCGCCATAGAGCAAGTCGATACCGCCGAGCACCCAGACGAGCGACAGGGCGAAATCGACCAGCGTTTCGATGCGCGACAGCCTCTCGCGCGCGATCGTGTAATCGGCGGCCTTGGCGTGCTCATCGGGGCTGACGGCGGGGGCGAAGTCGGGCGGCACGGCAGCCCGATGCGCCGCAACGTGGGCGATCTGCCGTGTGGAGAGGAGGAGAGAGACCGCGGTCCAGAGCGTCGCGGCGGCGATGAAGAGGATAACGAGCAACGAGGGGCCTTGATTCTAGGTGGGAATGCCGACCAATCGGCTCGCAGGGTTGCGGAAGCGCAGGTCGTATATGGCGCTCTCGTCTCGTAAAAGTAAGAAAGACAGATGCGGTGGTGGGCGCGACAGGGATTGAACCTGTGACCCCTCCCGTGTGAAGGGAGTGCTCTCCCGCTGAGCTACGCGCCCCGCCCGTGCAGACCACGTATATGCTCGACCTCGCTAGGGGAAGTCAAACGGGCATCGAGAACGAGGCCTGCAGGTCATGGACCGCTTCGTACAGATCGTCGAAATGGCCGATCACCCGGTTTGGGTTCATCGTGGCCACCGGCTGGTCGGCATAGCCGAAGTCGACCGCGATGACGGGTAGCCCAGCGTTCTGCGCGGTGGCGACATCGGTGATCGTGTCGCCGACCATGATGGTCCGGCGCGGGTCGCCGCCGGCCTTTTCGATCGTCGCGAAGAGGGCGCCGGCCGCGGGTTTGCACACCGGGAAGGTGTTCTGGCCGCAGACCGCCTTGAAGCGGCCGAGGGAGCCGAGCGCCTGCACGAGCTTCACCGCCGGCTTCTCGTATTTGTTGGTGAGGATCGCCAGGTTCCATCCCACGTCCCGCAGGCGGTCCATCGCCTGTTCCGCACCGGGGTAGAAGCGGGTCTTGTCCGCGATGTGCTCCTCGTAGCGGGCGAGATAGGCGGCGAACATCTCCTCGATGCGGGCGTCTGACATCTTCGCGCCGCTGGCCTCCAACCCGCGCCGAATGAGGACGCGGCCACCCGCGCCGACCATCTTACGCCCTTCCTCCAGCGGCAGCGGCGGCAGCCCTTCGCCGGCTAAAAGGACGTTCAGCGTATCGATGAGATCGGGGGCGCTGTCGACGAGGGTGCCGTCGAGATCGAAGACGACGAGAGGGGCGGGGTTGAGCATGCGTCCGCTTACGAAGTCGCCGGCTCCAGCGCAAGCTGCGGCCGATCTCGCGTGCCTGCCGTTTTGTCGCGCCAATCGCTCGGCTATAGGTCAGGCGACCCCACGCGCGAGCTCAGCCATGACTTTTTTCCGCCCGTTCCTATCCGCTTTGCTCATCGCCGGCCTACCCATCGGCAGCGTCGCATCGGCGGCCGGCAGCTACGACTTTCTCGCCGCCCCGCAGATCGACCTCAATCGCGTGTTTCGCCTCGACAAGTCGACCGGTGAGCTCGGCGCCTGCCAGTTCGGCCTGAAAGAAGGAGCCCCAGTCGGCATCACGCTTTGCTACCCGTCGGGACAGGGCGCCGGAGCGCAGGGCTCGAGCGACTACGCGCTCGTCGCCTCACGCCACGAGGGGGAGGGCGGCGTTTTCCGCGTCGACCTGCGGACTGGCCTGATGTCGATCTGCTACGTCCTCAGCGAGACGGTCGTCTGCACCCCGCCGGCCAAATGACGGGAGGCTCCCTCGCGTTGCTTGACGGACCGGCCCCCGAGGGCCTAACCCGCACGGCGTCGCGCCCGGCCCTGGACGTCCTGCCCCCGCTGAGAGCCATGCCCCCATCCGACTCATCCCAAGCGAAACGGCAGGCCGCGGCGCGGGCGCTCGACTATGTCTCGCCCGGCATGCGGCTCGGCCTCGGCACCGGCTCGACGGCAGCCGAGTTCGTGGCGCTCCTGGGCAAGCGGGTGGCCGAAGGGCTCGACGTCATCTGTGTCCCGACTTCGGAACGCACGGCCGCTCAGGCGCGCGCCCTCACCATCCCCCTGACGAGCCTGGACGAGCAGCCCGAACTCGACCTCACCATCGACGGGGCCGACGAGTTCGACCCGGCTCTAAGGCTGATCAAGGGAGGCGGGGGCGCCCTGCTGCGGGAGAAGATCATCGCCACCGCTTCCCGACGCATGATCGTCATCGCCGACGCCAGCAAGGCGGTGGCGACGCTCGGCCGCTTTCCCCTCCCCGTCGAGGTCAACCGCTTCGGTCTTGAGGCGACGCGCCGGCTTGTCGCGCGCGAGGCGGCGCGGTGCGGGTGTGCCGGCGAGACCGTCCTGCGCCTGGACCCGGACGACGCCCCGTTCGTGACGGACGGCGGCCACCTCATCCTCGATTGCCATTTCGGCCGGATCGATGCGCCCGAGGACCTCTCGGCTCGCCTCAACGCGGTCGCCGGCGTCGTAGAACACGGGCTCTTCCTCGACGTGGCGTGCGCGATCGTCGTCGCGGACGCCGTTGGCGTCCGCGTTATCGGCGAGCCCGGCGACGAGCGACCCAGCCGATGAGGTCGACGCGATCTCCCGATGTACGGGCACAGGATTGGGAGACAGCGTCCATGTCGAGCCTGCACGACGATGCGCGGAAGCGTCGCGTCGGCCTTCGGTTAGGCTTCGGTCTCGCGCTCGGCCTCGGGGTATTTTGGATGGGCACGGCCTCTGCCCAGACGAACCCGGCTGCGCCCCCGGCGGTTTCCGATCCGGCCGAGCCCAATGCCGGCCACGTCGAGGCGGCACGCCAGCTCATCATCGCATCCGGCATCTCGCGCTCGTTCCAGATCATCATCCCGGAGCTGATGGACCAGATCGGCGTGACGGTGACCCAGACCCGTCCCGAGCTGACCAACGATCTCGTGACGACGCTCGGCACGCTGCGACCGGAGTTCGACCGGCAGGCGGACGAGATGATCGACCTCTCCGCCCGCATCTACGCCCACCTGCTCTCGGAGGAGGACGTCCGCACCATCCTCGCGTTCTTCAAGAGCGAGGCGGGCAACAAGTACGTCAACGCGCAGCCCCTCTTCCTCAACGAGTTGGTGGCGGGCATCCAGGCCTGGCAACAGAAGATCTCGGTCAATATGATGACCCGCGTGCGCCAGGAAATGAAGAAGAAGGGCCACGACCTCTGAGGCAGGGGTCCGCTCCCACGATTGAAAGATCCTCCTATGGCCTATGACGTCGACCTGTTTGTCATCGGAGCCGGGTCCGGCGGCACGCGTGCCGCGCGGATTGCCGCCGGCCATGGTGCTAAGGTCATGATCGCGGAGGAGTTTCGCGTCGGTGGCACCTGCGTCATCCGCGGCTGCGTGCCGAAGAAGCTGATGGTCTACGCGAGCCGCTTCGCCGACGCCTTCGCCGAGGCGCCGGGTTTCGGCTGGGACGTGCCCCGGGCCAGCTTCGACTGGCCCCGTTTCGTCGCCGCCAAGGAGCATGAGATCTCCCGCCTCTCGGCCATCTACACCACCAATCTCGAGAAGGCCGGGGTCGCGATCGTCGCTACCCGCGCGACCATTGCCGACGCGCACACGCTCGTGCTCGGCGACGGCAGGCGCGTGACGGCCGAGACCATCCTCGTCGCCACCGGCGGCATGCCGGTCCTGAACCCGGACATCCCCGGCAAGGAGCACGCGATCACCTCCAACGAGATCTTCGACCTCACCGATTTTCCCAAGCGGCTCCTGGTGGTCGGGGGCGGCTATATCGCGGTGGAGTTCGCGTCGATCTTCACGCTGCTCGGCAGCGCCGTGACGTTGGCGGTTCGCAGCGAGAATATCTTGCGCGGCTTCGACGAGGACATGCGCGCCGGCGCGCGCGACGCCATGCAGAACAACGGCGTCGCCTTCCGGTTCGGCTGCCTGCCCCTGCGCATCGACAGGGGAATGGGAGGCTTGACGGTCACCATGAGCGACGGTTCCGTGCTGGAGGTCGATCAGGTGCTGTTTGGCACCGGGCGCATCCCCCACACCGCCGGACTGGGTCTCGAGAACGCCGGCGTCAAGCTCGGTACCAAGGGCGAAGTCGGCGTCGACGACTATTCTCGCAGCAGCGTGCCGTCGATCTACGCGGTGGGCGACGTCACTGACCGCGTGGCGCTGACGCCGGTCGCGATCCGCGAGGGCCAGGCCTTCGCGGACACGGTCTTCGGCCACAGGAACGTCTGCGTCGACCATTCCAAAATCGCCACGGCGGTCTTCACGACGCCGGAGATCGGTACCGTCGGCCTCTCCGAGGACAAGGCGCGCGCCATGTTCGCGCGCGTCGACGTCTACGCCGCGACGTTCCGGGCGATGAAGGCGACGCTGTCCGGCCGTCGCGATATGACGATCATGAAGATCGTCGTCGACGGCGACAGCGACAAGGTCATCGGCGTCCACATCCTCGGCGAGGGAGCCGCCGAGATGGCTCAGATCCTCGGCATCGTGGTCAAGATGGGCGGTACCAAGGCCGATTTCGACGAGACCATGGCGGTCCATCCGACAGCGGCGGAAGAACTGGTGACGATGCGCGTGCGACGCGCCCGGCACCAGCGCCTGGAGGAGGACGAGACCGGGCCGGGCCTGGCTAACGCGCCGGACGTATAGTGGCGTCCGAGTATCGTTCGCGCGGTTCGTTAGGACAGGCGTGGTCACGCAGTTTAGGGTCGCATCATCCGCCTCGTTTGCTGTAGGACAGCGCTTCATGTCGGGTCGGCGCGCGGCAACGCGTCGACTTTGGGAGAGTGCGATGTCGACTGCCGCCTGGTCACCGCAGAGCTGGAGGGCCCTGCCCATTCAGCAGGTGCCGGACTACCCCGATGCCGGCGCGCTCGCCGATGTCGAACGTCAGCTCGCGACCTTTCCGCCCCTCGTGTTCGCGGGCGAGGCGCGCAAGCTCAAGAAGCTGCTGGGCAAGGTCGCCGCGGGCGAGGCCTTCCTGCTCCAGGGCGGCGACTGCGCCGAAGCGTTTGCCGAACATGCCGCCGACAACATCCGCGACTTCTTCCGCGTCTTCCTGCAGATGGCGGTTGTCACGACCTTCGCCGCAGCCTCGCCCGTGGTGAAGGTCGGCCGGGTCGCCGGCCAGTTCGCCAAGCCGCGCTCTGCGCCAACCGAGCGGATCGGCGACGTCGAGCTGCCGAGCTATCGCGGCGACATCGTCAACGGCATCGACTTCACGCCCGCCGCGCGCGTGCCGGACCCCCATCGCCAGCTCGACGCCTACCGCCAGTCCGCCGCGACGCTCAACCTGCTGCGCGCCTTCGCGACCGGCGGCTACGCCAACCTGGAGAACGCGCACCGCTGGATGCTGGGCTTCGTCGCCGACAGTCCGCAATCGGCCCGCTATCAGGAGTTGGCCGACCGCATCACCGAGACGCTAGGCTTCATGCGTGCCATCGGCCTCGACCCCGAGACCCATACGGAGCTGCGCCAGACGGAGTTCTGGACCTCGCACGAGGCGCTGCTGCTCGGCTTTGAGGAGGCGCTGACGCGCGTCGACTCGACGACCGGTGACTATTACGCCACCTCGGGTCACATGATCTGGGTTGGCGACCGGACACGCCAGCTCGACCATGCCCACGTCGAATACGCCCGTGGCGTGAAGAACCCGATCGGCCTGAAATGCGGCCCCTCGCTCGCGCCGGACGAGCTGATCCGGCTGATGGACGTGCTCGATCCGCAGAACGAGCCGGGACGGTTGACACTCATCTGCCGCTTCGGTGCGGACAAGGCGGCCGAGCACCTGCCCGCGCTTCTGCGCGCCGTGAAGCGGGAGGGGCGGGCGGCCGTATGGTCCTGCGACCCCATGCATGGCAACACGATCAAGGCCTCCAGCGGCTACAAGACCCGGCCTTTCGAGCGCGTGATGAGCGAGATCCGCACTTTTTTTGCCGTCCATAACGCCGAAGGAACCTACGCGGGTGGCGTCCACCTGGAGATGACCGGCAAGGATGTTACGGAGTGCACCGGCGGCGCCCGCGCCATCAGCGACCTCGACTTGCACGACCGCTACCATACCTATTGCGACCCGCGGCTCAACGCCGAGCAGGCGATCGAGGTGGCCTTCATGGTGGCGGAACTCCTCAAGAAGGAGCGGATCGCGCGCGGCCTGCCCGTGGTCCGCGCCGCCGAGTGATGGGCACCGCGCCGGTCGTCCGCTTTGCGCCCTCGCCGACGGGGCGCATCCACCTTGGCAACGCGCGGACCGCGCTGCTCAACGCACTATTCGCACGTCGCCGCGGCGGTTCTTTCATCCTGCGGTTCGACGATACCGACGCGGAGCGCTCACGGCAGGACTTCGCCGACTCGATCGTCCTCGACCTCGATTGGCTTGGTATTCCGCCGGACCTGACGGTGCGGCAGTCGGACCGATATCCGCTCTATGCGGCGGCAGCGGAGCGGCTGAAAGCCGCGGGACGGCTGTATCCGGCCTACGAGAGCGCCGAGGAACTCGATCGCCGCCGCAAGCGCCAACAGGCGCGCGGCCTGCCGCCGGTCTACGATCGCGCGGCGCTGGCGCTCTCTGTCGATGACCGCGAGCGGCTCGAAGCCGAGGGCCGGCGCCCTCATTGGCGGTTTCGCCTCGACAGCGAGGTGGTGACCTGGACCGATCTCGTGCGCGGCGGAAGCCGCATCGATTGCGCGTCCTTGTCCGATCCCGTCCTCATCCGCGAAGACGGCACCTACCTCTACACGCTGCCCTCCGTCGTGGACGACATCGACCTCGGTATCACCCACGTGATCCGCGGCGAGGACCATGTCACCAACACGGCCGTGCAGGTGCAGCTTTTTGAAATCCTCGGGGGTGCGGTGCCGCGCTTCGGCCACCATAACCTGCTCACGTCCACGAGCGGGGAAGGCTTGTCGAAACGCTCCGGCGCGCTCTCCGTCGCCGGGCTGCGGGAGGCGGGCATCGAAACGCTGGCCGTCGCGGCGCTGGCGGTGCTCACGGGATCGTCCGATGCGGTGCGGCCCGTCGACGACCTCGCCAGCCTGACAACGATTGCCGACCTCTCGCACATCTCGCGCAATCCAGCGCGCTTCGACCCGGCAGAACTCGCTGCGCTCTCCGCACGGACGCTGCATGGCCTTGCCTTTCCGGCGGTTTCGGCGCGGCTCGCGGCGGCGGGCATCGCCGGTCCGCAGGCCGAGCCGTTCTGGCTCGCCGTACGCGGCAATCTCGAGACCTTTGCCGAGGTGACCCGCTGGTGGCAAGTCGTCGAGGGGCCGGTCGCTCCCTCGATGGAAGATCCGGCCTTCCTTGCGGCGGCCGAGGCCCTGTTGCCGCCGGAACCCTGGGACGGGCAGGTTTGGATGACCTGGACCGCGCAGGTGAAGGCGTCGAGCGGCCGCAAGGGCAGGGCGTTGTTCCACCCGCTCAGGCTCGCCTTGACCGGCAGCGACACCGGCCCGGACCTTGCCGCGCTGCTTCCCTTGATCGGCCGCGCTAGAGCTTCGGCCCGACTGTGCGGACGCGCCGGGTAACGCCATCGGGCCCTGTCACGTCGTCCGCCTGGCCGGTGGGCGACCTTACGTCGGCGGCGGTCCCCAGCGCGGCCGAAGGCGCCGGTGCGTTGAGGAGCGAGGCGCGGGCCTTGGCGTCCAGCTTGGGCCGCGACATCTCGGCCGCCTTCTCCGGTGTCACTAGGATGTCGCCCTTGCGCTGGTTGCCGAGGATGCCTTCAGCGCCTGCCAAGGCCTCCGCCCAGGTCTTGTTGGCCGGCCGGCAGGTGCAGGCGGAATCGAAGGACTTCTGGAACTTGAGCGCGTTCGGCAGTTCCATGTAGGGCGTGCCGTCGAGGCTTACGGCCGTCTTGATCTCGCTGTTCGGGTTGCGGGTGTAGACCGCCACCGGCGTGTTCGGGCACAGCGCCGCGCAGAGTTCGTTGAGCGTGTCGCCGCCGTGGCGCGACGACATGTTCATCGGGAAGAATCCCCCATCGCAGGTCCTTACGCAGACCGCCTGCGAACCGCCGCGTGCCCCGCTCACGCCGTCTCCGCCGTCCTCGTCGGCGCTGTCCCTTGGCACGGCCTGAGGAATGGCGGCCGGAGGCGCCTGCCGCTGCTCCTCGCCGCCGCCGAATAGGGATTCGAAGAAGCCGCGCTGCCGCGGGGGTGGTTGGAGCCCGGCGCTCTGCTGGCCGCCGCGGCAATAGGCATTGAACCGGGCCACAAGTTCGTCGCGGTTGCCGCCGCCTTGCGCGAGGCTGGCTTGGAGCTGCGAGATCCGCGCGTTGAGACCGCCGCATTGCTGGGGGGGCGCGCCGCCAAAGAAGAGGAATTGCTGCCGGTCGCACCCGATCTGGCGCGCATAAGCGACCGAGCGGGCAAGCTCCGCGCTCGCTTTCTGGCCGCCGCCGCTCCGTCCGCCGCCCGCGATCTGCTGCTGAAGGCGGGCGCAATCGACGCCCTGCGCCAAAGCTGCGCCGGCGAAAGCGCCGGCGAGACCGAGGCCGAGGCCGACCCGCCACGCCATGCCGCGGAGCCACGCCGCCCTAGGGCGCGCGGAGGGCCCTACACTGGAAGGGCGAAACGGGGTGTCGGAAGAAAGATGCATTCATGCCTCGGCATTGCCGGCGACCGCCCACGTCCGGCGCGGCAGCAACCCGCCGCCGGACTGGCGTCGCGGCTACGTTCGCCTATGACCATCGCTTCGTGGTGCAAACAAGGCTTGGTGAAAGCCTGGCGAGATTTGCGCGCGCGCATGCCCCTTTTGCAACACTGGCGCGTGGCCCATATATCGGCCGCCCCGCGCGATGCGTGGGGAGATTGCATAGGGGAGGATCGGCATGACGGGATCGTACCGTGGGATTGGCTTCGTGGCGCTGACCCTCCTTTGTCTCGCAAGTCTGGTCGCCAGGGCGGCCGACGGCGATCCTGACCTCATCTTCCGCGAATCGACCCGATTCCGGTTGATGACACCCAACGATAAGCTCGCGACCTATGCGATCGACGATCCCGCGGTGGCGGGCGTTGCCTGTTACTACACCGTCCCCGAGAAGGGTGGCCTCTCCGGCGCGTTCGGCCTGGCGGAGCAAGCCTCGGACGTTTCGCTCGCATGCCGGCAATACGGTGAGATCAGGTTCAAGGAAAAGTTCGCGCAGGGCGACACCGTCTTTTCCGAACGCCGCTCGGTCTTTTTCAAACACATGCAGATTGTGCGCGGCTGCGACCCCAAGCGTAACGTGCTCGTCTACATGGTCTACACCGATAAATTAATCGACGGCTCGCCGAAGAACTCGACCTCGACCGTGCCCGTGCAGCCCTGGGTCGGCAGCACCCAAGTGCAGCGCTGCGGCGATTTCGCGAAAAGCTGATGCGAAAACGCCGGCGCGAAAGGCGCCGGCGCTTCACGATCGAGAGGCCCTACTTCGGCTGCTGACCCTGCTGCGCCGCCGCCTGCTTCTTGGAGGCGTTATGGTGGCCGATGGCGCAACCGGCTGCCGCACCCATCTTACCGTGGCCTGCCATGTGACCGGCCACGCCGCCCACGATCGCGCCCTTGATGCAGCCCGCCGCGTCCGCCGCGCCAGCCGTCGCGAGCGCGCCAACCGCGATCATGAC
The DNA here is from genome assembly GCA_965249685.1 of Beijerinckiaceae bacterium. Taxonomy (GTDB): domain Bacteria; phylum Pseudomonadota; class Alphaproteobacteria; order Rhizobiales; family Beijerinckiaceae; genus RH-AL1. The sequence continues at coordinate 624,711 of CBDFMN010000003.1, forward strand.
CGTCGCAAAAATCGTCTTCATCACCATTCCTCCGTTGCTTGGTCTCCCAATCTCCGACGGACGCGTAACGTTCCAAGGCGAAGCTTAAGGCTTCGTCGTCTCCGAACAGTTCACGATGAAGGAGCCGGGCTCGAACTTGGGGGCGGGCCCCTCCTTCAGCGAAGCGGTGACGTCGTCGGCTCGCCCGAAAGACAGGGATGCCGCCATGCCATGCGCCTCGCACCAGGCATCGGCGATGACCTTGCCGCAGCTCTTGTTGCTGCCCAGGCAATCGTCGAATCCGTACCCGTCGGACGCGGGAATGACGATCATGTGGCGGTCGGCCTCGGCGCGCGCCTGGAACCGTGTGGCCGACAGCACCAGGAGCGCGGCCGCCAGGGTCAGGGCGAACTGGAGAAGCTTGCGGTAATCAGCAAGAAGAGCAGACATGCGGGCGCTCGGGATGATTGACGTGAGGCTGGACCTTGCCCTCCCGCGTTTTAAGATGGAGTTAAGCCTGTGCCAGTCGCCAATGACCGCCGCGCTTGATGAGCCGCGTCGTCCATTGAACGCGCGGACGCCGCTATGCTGCCCGGAACAGGACGATGGTGCTGCGCCTCTACAACACGCTGACCCGACGGAAAGAGACGTTCACGCCTCTCGATGCGGCCAACGTGCGCCTCTACGCCTGCGGACCGACGGTCTACGACCGGCTCCATATCGGCAACGGTCGCATGCTGATCGTCTTCGACGTGCTGTTCCGCGTGTTGCGCCACGCCTATGGCTCCGGCCATGTCACCTACGTCCGCAACATCACTGACGTGGACGACAAGATCAACGCGCGGGCCGCCGAGCGCGGCGTGCCGATCCGGGTACTGACGGACGAGATGACCGCGATCTTCCACGGCGACGCCAAGGCCCTCGGCTGCCTGCCGCCAAGCATCGAGCCGAGGGCGACCGACCATATAGAGCCCATGCTCGCCCTCATCGAGCGGCTGATCGAGCGTGGCCACGCCTACGCCGCCGCTGGCCATGTGTTGTTCGACGTACCCTCTATGCCGGCCTACGGCCGTCTGGCCAACCGCTCCACGGACGAGATGATCGCCGGCGCGCGGGTGGAAGTCGCTCCTTACAAGCGCACCCCGACCGACTTCGTGCTTTGGAAGCCCTCGGCGGCACATGAGCCGGGTTGGGAGAGCCCGTGGGGTCGAGGGCGACCGGGATGGCACCTCGAATGCTCGGCCATGAGCTGGAAGCACCTGGGTGAGACCTTCGACATCCATGGCGGCGGCATCGACCTGCTGTTCCCCCACCACGAAAACGAGATCGCGCAAAGCTGCTGCGCGTTCGGCCGCGATCTCATGGCACAGGTGTGGATGCACAACGGGCACCTTCAGGTCGAGGGTGAGAAGATGTCGAAAAGTCTCGGCAACTTCGTCACGATCCGCGATCTCTGGATGAGCCGCGACTTTGGGGGGCGGGCGTGGTCGGGCGATGCGCTGCGGTTGGCTATGCTGCGGACCCACTACCGCCAGCCGATCGACTTCACGGTGCGGGCGCTGGAGGAAGCCGAGGCGACGCTGGCGGATTTCGCACGCGTCTACGGCGACGTGGAGGCCGGCCCACCCGGCAGCGCCTTCGTCGAAGCGCTGGCCGACGACCTCAACACGCCGCGCGCCCTGGCTGAACTCTATGCCTTGCGGTCCGGGGACCCTTCGGCGCTGAAAGGCTCGCTAGCCCTACTCGGGTTTTCCTGCGTCGCGCCGGGCGACGCGGCGTTGTCGCCGGAGCTTGAGGCACTCCTCGCCCGACGCAAAGCCGCTCGCGCGATCAAGGACTGGGCCGAGTCCGACCGCATCCGCGATGCGCTCGCCGCAATGGGAATCGCCGTCAAGGACAACAGGGATGGATCCGTGAGTTGGGAAGCGAAACGATGAGCGCCACCGCCTTTCCGAAGCCGGCCTTGCGGCCGATGCTACCAGCCGACGCCCCCCTCCTGGTGGTGATCTTCCAGGACAGCGTCGAGACCCTGGCGGAGGAGGATTACGACGTCGGGCAGCGCGCCGCTTGGGCGGCCCAGGCGGACGAGCCCGGCTTTCTCAACGGCTTGACCTCGGCGCTGACGCTCGTCGCGACGGTCGGCGGTTCGCCTATCGGGTTCATCGCCATGGGAGCGGGCGGGACGCTCGCGCATCTCTACGTCCACCCGGCCGTGGCCCGGCAGGGCGTTGGCTCGCTGCTGTTCGAGGCGGTGGGCAAGCTTGCCGCCGCCCGCGGCATCAGGACGTTGACCGTGGATGCGAGCGACACGGCCAAACCCTTTTTCGAGTATAAAGGTTTTGTGGCGCAGCACCGCCAGACGGTGCAGCGCGGCGACACGTGGCTCGGCAACACGCGGATGACGAAGGCGCTCTAGAAGCGTTCGTCCAGCGTCACCTGCGTCGTGCGCGCCGCTGCGGTCCGCAGCATCGGCAGGACGTCCTCGATGCGCTCGGCGACCATCGGGCGCACGTCGAGCCGCGTGGGGATGAAACCCAGGTCGCGCATATGGTCCAGCAGGCCCAGCAACGGCCGCCAGAACCCGCCGATGTCCGCGATCAGGACCGGTTTCGTGTGCTGCCCGAGCTGGACCCAGGTCATCTGCTCGACGAGTTCCTCCAGCGTGCCGACGCCGCCCGGCAGCGCCACGAAGGCGTCCGCCTGCTCGAACATCAGGCGTTTGCGGGTGTGCATGTCCGGCACCACGGTGAGTTCCTGGGCATCCCGTAGCATGGCGTCGTGGTCGGTCAGGAAACCGGGGATGATCCCGGTGACGCGTCCGCCGTGGGCGAGGACGGCCTGGGCAGTGGCGCCCATCAGGCCGCGTCCTCCGCCACCATAGACAAGGCCGATCCCGGCTTTCGCCATCGCCGCTCCCAGCTGCTCGGCGGCGGCCAGGAACTGCGGGTCCGTTCCGTCAGAGGAGCCGCAATACACGCAGATCGCGCGCAGCGATCCCGCTTCGCGCTTGCTCGCCGGCGGTATCGCCTGGTCTCTTTCTGGCATTGTGATCCTTTCGGCTGATGCTGTGAACCTAATGTGGCAAGGCCTTGGTAAGCCGCGACAAATGTGGAACTATGCTGGTTGGCGGCGGCCTTCGCGGGCGAGAGGATAGGGCACTTGCTCACGACATCGAAAAAGTGGGCGATCGTCACCGGCTTCGCCGTTGTCTTCATGGCCCTCGCCTTTGGTGCCTTGCGGTCGGTGCCGGGTGGACCCATGCTCTCCCTCGTCGATCGGCCGGCCGCATCGCCGCCCCAACCGTCCACGGCCGCGGCCCCTCCGCATCCGCCCAAGCCGATGGCGTTGCAACGCGTGCCGGGCTCCGCGCCGGAGTCGACCGCCGAGTTGGAGCCGAAGGGTATGGCCGAGGTCAAGCCGTCATCACCGCCGCAAGCGCAACCGCCTCGTTTCGACGTGGTCCGCGTCGAGCCGAGCGGCGAGATGGTCCTCGCGGGGCAGGGCGCACCAGACACGATTGTCGCCCTGGTCGGCGGCGGCCAGGTGTTGGCCGAGGTACGCGCGGACGCCGGTGGTCATTTCGCCATGCTGCCGCCTCCCTTGAAGGCCGGCGACTATGCCCTGACGCTGCGACAATCAACCCAGGGCGCCGCGCCTGTCTCATCCGCGCAGAGCGTCGCTGTCTCCATTCCCGCGCGGGGTAAGGGCGCCGTCGTTGTCGCCTTGGCGGAGCCCGGCGCGCCCACCAGGTTGCTCTCCGCGCCTCCGCTCGCCCGCGGCGTTGCCGCTCCGCCTCCCGATCGTCCGTCCGCGAAGGATCAGCCCCTCGTCGTGCGGTCCGTGGAATTGGAGAACGGCAGCGGCTTCTACGCCACGGGGGCTGCGGCGCCAGGCACCAAGCTCCGCGTCTATCTCAACAACAGCCACCTCGCCGATGTCGCCGCTTCGGCTGACGGGCAGTGGTCCGTGAAGATCCGCCGCGGCCTCACCGGGGGCCATTATGTGGTGCGCGCCGACAGCGCCAATGAGGGAGCGGCGGTGACCGCACGCGCCGAAGTCCCCTTCGACGTGCCCCCTGGCATGGCCGATGTCGGGCCAGTGGCGCGCACCCCGCGGCTTACGCCGGACTCGCGAGCGCCCCAGCCTACCTCGCCGACGGGCGACGTGGCCGCGAACCCGTTCCCTCCGAACACCTCGTCCGCGACGAACGCCGTCATTGAGGAGGTCAGCACCGCAGCCGTGCGATCGGGCGATAACCTGTGGGATATCAGCCGGGTTCGGCTGGGACAGGGGCGTCGCTACACGCGTATCTACGCCGCCAACGCCACGCAGATCCGCGACCCCCGCCTGATCTATCCCGGCCAGGTCTTCGTGCTTCCCGCGCCGGGCGACTGAGAGCGACGCAGCAAAAAGGGTGCGGATCGGGTGGGCCGGCCCTATATCGGAGGGGTCGGGGCGCGCCGACCTCTGCCGTGCGAGTCGCCCCTTTTCCAGCATTCTCCATCCTCGGGTTTAATGGCTTCCTTACCCCCATCGTCCCACGACCGCGCGCTTCGCCCGATCGGCAAGCCGCGGTTCGGCAACGTCGTCCAGAAGCTCCTTCCCTATGTCTGGCCGGCCACGCGCGCCGACCTTCGCCGCCGCATCTATGCGGCGCTCGTCTTCATGCTCATCGGCAAGCTCATCACGGTCGCCGTGCCCTATACGTTCAAATGGGCGACGGATGCCGTGACCGGCATCGCCCGCGGGCAGGATACCCATGCGGTCATCGGCCTGGCGCTCGGCCCGCTGATGCTGACGCTGCTGTACGGCGTCCTACGGGTCGTCATGGGCCTGACGACGCAGGCGCGTGACGCCCTCTTCGCCGCCGTCGCGATGAATGCCGTGCGCCGCCTGGCGCAGGAGGTCTTCGTCCACCTGCACCAGCTCTCGCTGCGGTTCCACCTCGAGCGCAAGACCGGCGGCCTGACCCGCGTGCTCGAGCGCGGCCGCAACGCGATCGAGACCATCGTGCGCGTGGTCATGCTGACCGCCGTGCCGACCGTCGTCGAGTTCGCGCTGATCCTCGTGGTGCTGTTCGTCCAGTTCGACGTGACCTATGTCGCGGTCGTCCTGGGGATGATCGTCGTCTACCTCGTCTACACGCTGCTGGCGACGAACTGGCGCATGTCGATCCGCCGCTCGATGAACGAGAGCGACACGGATGCCAACACCAAGGCCATCGACAGCCTGCTGAACTACGAGACCGTGAAGTATTTCGGCGCCGAGGGCCGCGAGGCGCAGCGCTACGACCGTTCCATGGCGCGGTACGAAGCGATGAGCATCAAGACCTACACGTCGCTCACCGTACTGAACGCGGGCCAGGCCATCATTTTCACGGCCGGCCTCACCGCCGTGATGATGATGAGCGTCGCGGGCGTCCGCAACGGCAGCCACAGCGTCGGCGACTTCGTCCTCGTCAACGCCATGATGATCCAGCTTTATCAGCCGCTCAACTTCATGGGCATGGTCTACCGCGAGGTGAAGCAGGCCACCATCGACATTGAAATGATGTTCGACGTGCTCGGCCAGAACGCCGAGATCAAGGACAAGCCGGGCGCTGCCGTGCTGCGCGTGCCGCGGGGGCACGTCCGCTTCGAGGACGTGGTGTTCCGCTACGAGCCCGGCCGCGAGATCCTGCGCGGGATCTCCTTCGAGGTTCTGCCCGGCAAGACCGTGGCGATCGTCGGGCCGTCGGGAGCCGGCAAATCGACTATCTCGCGCCTGCTGTTCCGGTTCTATGAACCGGCTTCCGGCCGCATCACGATCGACGGGCAGGATATCGGCGAGGTCGCCCAGGCCTCGCTCCGCGAGAAGATCGGCATGGTCCCGCAGGATACCGTATTGTTCAACGATTCGATCGCCTACAACATCCAGTATGGCCGCTGGGACGCGAGCCCGGCGGACGTGCGCGAGGCGGCGCGGCTGGCGCAGATCGATCGGTTCATCGAGGCGGCGCCGGGCGGCTTCGACGCCCAGGTCGGCGAGCGCGGACTGAAGCTGTCAGGCGGCGAGAAGCAGCGCGTCGCCATCGCCCGCACCATCCTCAAAGGGCCGCCCATCCTCATCCTCGACGAGGCGACCTCGGCGCTCGATTCCCTCACCGAGCGCGAAATCCAGTCGGCGCTGGAGCGGGTCTCGCGCGGGCGCACGACGCTCGTCATCGCCCACCGCCTGTCGACGATCGTCGACGCGGACGAAATCCTCGTGCTCGACGCCGGTGTCATCGTCGAGCGCGGCACGCACGAGGCGCTGCTCAACCGTCGCGGCGTCTACGCCGCCATGTGGGATCGACAGCACCAGGTCGACGAGGCCGAAGAGACCCTGCGTCGGGCCCTAACCGCCGACGCGGCGCGGGCGGCGGGTCGTGCTGCCATCGAGGATATCCAGGACGAACGCGCCGACCAGCGGGCGGAGATGCCGGCCTCAGGCTAGGACTTTCCGCCGCTTGCCGCTCCTGCTGGGCTTAGCGTAAGCGGGGACGGCCATCGGCACCCCGCCGGCGCGCACAACCCGCGACGAGGGTTACACACCGAGAGTTAGACGTCATGTCCATGATCGATTCCATTCGGCGGCAGGTCGTCCCGATCCACCGGGAGGGTTATGTTTTCATCGCGATCTTCGCCGTGGCGACGGTCGCTCTCGCCTGGCTTTGGGAGCCGCTCGGATGGGTCGGCTTCATCCTGACCTGCTGGTGCGTTTATTTCTTCCGCGACCCCATGCGGCAGACGCCGATTGGCGAGGATATCGTCGTCTCGCCCGCCGACGGCATCGTCTCATCGATCGGTTTCTACGTGCCGCCGCCGGAACTCGGCCTCGGCGCGGAGCCATTGCAGCGGATCTCCGTCTTTATGTCCGTCTTCGACTGCCACGTGAACCGGATGCCGGTGGCCGGGCGGGTCGCGAAGATCGCCTACAAGCCGGGGATCTTCGTCAACGCAGACCTCGACAAGGCGAGCGAGGACAACGAACGCAACTCGCTCATCATCGAGACGCCCCGCGGTCGATTCGGTGTCGTGCAGATCGCGGGCCTGGTCGCTCGCCGTATCGTCTGCTTCACGGAAGTCAACGCGATGCTCGGGGCTGGGGCACGCTTCGGTCTCATCCGCTTCGGCTCGCGCGTCGACGTCTACTTTCCCGGCGGCGTCCGGCCTCTGGTCGGGCTCGGCAGCAAGGCTATCGCTGGCGAGACGGTGCTGGCCGACTTTGCGGTCACAGGTGCCGTGCGGGTCTTCCGCGCGGCCTGAGGGCGGCGCGGCAACCCTTGTTCCGCCATGGCGCTGCCCGTATGGTCGCGGCGCATGAACAGCTTAAACCTTCACGCGCCGGGTTTCGGCCCCGAGCCTACCGGACAGGGGCCGGAGGGTAAGGTCCCCGCACGTCGCCGCCGCTTCCGCGCGGTGCCGATCCGCCTCGTCCTGCCGAACCTGGTGACGCTGCTCGCCCTGTCGATGGGATTGACGTCGATCCGATTCGCGGTGGAAGGCAAGTTCGAGATCGCCGTGGTGGCCATCATCATCGCCGCCATTCTGGACGGCCTCGACGGCCGCCTCGCGCGGGCTATCCGTGGCACCTCACGCTTTGGCGAAGAACTCGATTCGCTTGCCGACTTCGTCGATTTCGGCGTGGCCCCGGCCTTCATCCTCTATTTCTCAAGCCTGCAGCAGATCAAGAGTTTCGGCTGGTTCGCGGCCCTCGTCTTCGCCATCGCGGCGGCGCTGCGCCTGGCCCGCTTCAACGTCATGCTCGAAGACCCTGACAAACCTGCCTGGCACGGGCATTTCTTCACGGGCATGCCGGCTCCCGCCGGTGCCATCGTCGGCTTGCTGCCGCTCTACCTCCACCTCTCCGCCTTCGGCCTGCCCGGCCCGAAGCTACCGGTGCAGGTGGAGATCGCCTATGTGATCCTCGTCGCCGTCTTGATGGCGAGCCGTATCCCGCATTTCTCGGGCAAGAAGATCGGACGCATCCCGCGCGAGTACGTCATCGTCGTGCTGTTCGTCGTCGCGGCGTTGCTGCTCCTGCTTGCCACGTTCCCAATGGAAATGATGATCGGCCTCTCGCTCTGCTATCTCGCGACGATCCCCTGGGCCATCCGTCGGTTCCTCGCCTACGAGCGGGCGGACGAAACCCGGCTGGCGACGGGCGCCGCGTCCCTGCGTCCCGTCGCGCCGACGACCTGATGGCCGGCGGAGTTCACAAACCGGTCTGCAGCGGTTACACATCCTCATTATCGATGAGGTCTGGGAAACGCGGCACACGTTTTCCGGACCTTTCTCGCGTGATGAGCGATAATTTCGAAGGCAAGTCTGCCGGGAGAGGTGGCTTGCGCCGACCAGCCTTCCCGCGGTCGGTACACCAAGGATAGAAATGTCGAAAGAAGAACTGCTTGAGTTCCCCGGGACGGTCGCGGAATTGCTTCCCAACGCCACGTTTCGCGTCAAACTCGAGAACGACCACGAGATCATCGCCCATACCGCCGGTAAGATGCGCAAGAACCGCATCCGCGTGCTGACGGGCGACAAGGTGCTGGTCGAGATGACGCCCTATGACCTGACCAAGGGCCGCATCACCTACCGCTTCAAATAGGCGGCGGGCGCAGCGACATGGCCGCCGCCCCCGAGAGTTTCAAGCTGGTTCTCGCCTCGGCCTCGCCGCGGCGCATGGCGCTGCTGCAGCAGATCGGCTTCGAGCCGGACGCTCTGCTGCCGGCCGATATCGACGAGGTCCCCCGGAAGGGCGAGTCGCCGCGCTCGCTTGCGGTCCGGCTCGCCGACGAGAAGGCCGCAGCCGCTGCCAAGGTCCTCCGTACGCGCCCCGAACTTGCCGGCGCCTACCTCATCGCCGCCGACACGGTGGTGAGCGTCGGCCGTCGCATCCTGCCCAAATGCGAACTGGCGGAAGAGGCCGACCAGTGCCTGCGCCTGCTTTCAGGGCGCGCCCATCGTGTCCATACCGGTCTCTGCCTGCTCACGCCGAAGGGCGCGGCGCGGCGTAAGATCGTCGAGTCGCGCGTGCGGTTCAAACGGCTCTCCGGCGCGGAGATGGACGCCTATCTCGCCAGCGGGGAATGGCGCGGCAAGGCCGGTGGCTACGCCATCCAAGGGCGCGCCGGCGCTTTCGTCATCAAGCTCGTGGGCTCCTATTCCTGCGTCGTCGGCCTGCCGCTGTACGAGACGATGGTCCTGCTCGGTGGCGAGGGCGTGCGGCCGCACGGCTCATGGCAGCCAGCGGCCGCACCCTTGCAAGCCGTCGAGTGAGGCGGCGCTTGACGAGCGAGCCCCCCGCCACACCCGTACCGCAGCCACCGCCTAGGCCGTGCCCGATCTGCGGCAAGCCGCTCGCGAGCGGTTTCGCGCCTTTCTGCTCCAGGCGCTGCGCGGATGTCGACCTGCACCGCTGGCTGGGCGGCGTCTACGCGGTTCCGGCCGAGCCCGTGGTCGACGAGCCCGGCGAGGAGACCTAACCCGCGACGGACACGTCGCACCGATGCCTTTTCTCGCCCTTTGTCTCCCTTTCAAGGCGGGTCCGCCGTGTTCTTCTTCCTATCCAAGCTCCTCGGCGCCGTCTTCCAGCCCGTCAACTTCATCGCGCTCGCCTTCGGCGCAGGTCTCCTTCTGTGGCTGGTCGGCTGGCCCCGCACGGGGCGCGCCATGGTTGGGGTCAGCACAATCGTCCTTCTCGTCTGCTGCTTCTCGCCGCTAAGCTCCGCGCTTCTGCGCCTGTTGGAGGACCGTTTTCCCAATCCGCCGCAGGACATGGCCGCGCCTGCCGGCATTATCGTCCTGGGTGGCGCCATGAACGAGGAGATGAGCCAGGCGCGCGGCGAGTTCAGCATGAACCAGGCGGCGAGCCGTATGACGGCAGGCGTAGCTTTGGCCCTCCGCTTCCCCACGGCGCGCCTGGTTTTCACCGGCGGTTCCGCCGACGTGCGGCAGGTTGGCCTCGACGAGGCGGAAGGAGCGCGACGCCTGTGGTTGAGCCTCGGCGTACCGGAGGCGCGGATGAGCTTCGAGGCCAAATCGCGCAACACGTTTGAGAACGCGGTCTTCACCCGCGCCCTCGTCCGGCCCAAGCCCGGCGAGACCTGGCTGCTGGTGACGTCGGCCTGGCACATGCCGCGCTCGATGGGTATCTTCCGCCGCGCCGGCTTCACCGTGACCGCCTATGCCACTGACTACCGCACCTTCGGTGACGCGCGAGACTGGCGGCTATCAGCCAATGCGCTTGACTCGCTCGAGCGCCTCGACATCGCCGTCCACGAGTGGATCGGTCTTGCCGCCTATGCGCTGACCGGCAAGACCGACGCGCTGTTCCCCGCACCCTGATCGGCCGCAAGGCGGCCATCAAGCCAGGCGTCGAGATCAACGCCCGCGCGCCGGCTCAGCGCCCGCTTGCGGGCAACACCTTTCTCCGGGCCCCGCAGGCGCTTGCCTCCTTCGCCGACGAGCGGCTCGACGCTGGGCGGGAACAGGCCGAAATTGACGTTCATCGGCTGGAAGGAGGAGGGGCCGGCGTCGATGCTCTCGATGTGGCCGCCGGTGATGTGGTTGATGAGGGCGCCGATCGCGGTCGTGGGCGGCGGCATCGCGAAGCACTCGCCGCGCCGGTCGGCGGCCGCGAGGCGTCCGACGATCAGGCCGATGGCGGCGCTCTCGACATAGCCCTCGCATCCCGTGATCTGCCCGGCGAAACGCAAGCGGGGCAGGGCGCGCAGGCGAAATTGCGCGTCGAGCACCCTTGGCGCATTAAGAAACGTGTTGCGGTGCATGCCGCCGAGCCGGGCGAAGCGGGCCTGCTCCAGGCCGGGTACGCCCTGGAAGACCGCCGCCTGCGGCGCATGCCTCATCTTCGTTTGAAAACCGACCATGTTGTAGAGCGTGCCGAGCGCATTGTCCTGGCGAAGCTGCACGACGGCATAGGGCTTGACGCCGGGCGCGTGCGGGTTGGTCAGGCCGACGGGCTTCATCGGGCCGAACCGCAGGGTTTCACGGCCACGCGCGGCCATCACCTCGATCGGCAGGCAGCCGTTGAAATAGGGTGTCGCTGCATCGTGCAGCGTGGTGACGCAATCGGCCACGAGCAGCGCGTCGACGAAAGCGTCGTAAGCCTCGCGCGAGAGCGGGCAATTGATGTAGTCCGCGCCGGTGCCGCCCGGGCCGGCCTTGTCGTAGCGCGACTGAAACCAGGCTTTCGACAGGTCGATCGAGTCGCGGTGGACGACGGGTGCGATAGCATCGAAAAAGGCGAGATCGCGCTCGCCGGTCAAATCCTGGATCGCGGCGGCGAGCGAAGGCGAGGTGAGCGGCCCCGTCGCCACGACGACATTGTCCCAGGCGTGCGGTGGCAGGCCCTCGACCTCGCCCCGCGCGATCGTCACCAAGGGGTGCTCGCCAAGCCGGGCGGTGATGGTGGCGGAGAAGGCCTCGCGGTCGACGGCCAGGGCGCCGCCGGCGGGCACCTGGTTGGAGTCGGCCGCCGCCATCACGACAGAGTTCATCCGACGCATCTCGCGGTGGAGCACGCCGACCGCGTTCGTCTCGGCATCGTCGGAACGCAGCGAATTGGAGCAGACGAGTTCGGCGAGCCCCTCGCCGCGGTGAGCTTCGGTGCCGCGATGCGGACGCATCTCGTGGAGGATGACGGGAACGCCGGTCTGCGCGATCTGCCAGGCGGCTTCCGTACCGGCGAGACCGCCGCCGATCACATGGATCGCGGCCGGTCGGAGTCTATCGAACATTGCGCGAGTATATGGACGTGCTGCCGGCTCTGCAAGGATAGCGCTTGAGGGGCAGCGTCAACGATGCGCCCGCCGAATGCCTCCCGTTATCATCGGATATTACAACGCCTGCCTCCTGTAACTATCCGCCCCTCTGTTGGTTTAGAGCCTACCGGTACGTCACGAAACTCGATCGGGCCGCCGGCAGCAGGAGTTGCGAATGACCATTTTCGCCAAGGTTATGACGGTAACCTTTATCGGGCTTGTTGCCACCGCGCCGCTCGCTTCAGCGGAGGAAAGCCTGGGTTCGACAATTCCGGGGACCGCCAAGAGCGAACCACCACGCGGCGACAGCGCGCTCGACAAGGCATCGATTGGCGACACTGGCGGAACGCTAAAGAGCGAGCACGGCGGCGATACGACCCTTGATAAGTCGATCGACTCGAAACGCTAGATCCAAGTGCGTCCGTAAGCCCCCCGAGCGGCATCGAGGGGCTTCTTTGATAAGCCAGGACGGTTCCGCTATCCCTAGAAAAACAAGATCGAGCCGGCCGAGACCGTGTTGCCGCTGGCCTGATTTCCGTTCTGAGACGTCGATACGGAATGAACGAATTCCGCCTGCAGGTTGACCCAGGTCGTCAGCTTGTAACGCAGCGCCCCAAGATAAGACTCGTTCTTACGGACCAGCGCCCCCTGGGTGATGATTGCCCGGTCAAAGGCGGTAGGGTCGAGATAGCTGACGCCATAGCTGCCCGCGACGGTCAATTTCGTCGTCAGGTCGTAGGCGGCTTGGCCGTAGCCACCATAGGACGTGCGCTTGTTGCCGACGGGATCGATGCCGTCCAGGAAAAGGCCCGTGGTGCCAAGACCTTGCCCGTAGTAGCCGTAGCCCACCAGCGTCAGACGACCGATTTCCAGCTTGCCGCCGGCGTCGACGCCGTAGCTGGTTGTCGACTGGCCACCGGGAAGAGCGTCTCCGAAGCGCCCGGCCTTGAAGTTTTGCGTGACACCGTCCAGCCAAGCGGTGAGTTTCGCTTCCGGCGCGATAGCGCCGATGTATTTCAGCTTGCCCTGAAACTGCGGGGTGTCGTGCTGTCTGAGATTGCCGGACAGACCCGAGAAGTTCGCTTGGTTCAGGGGAGACAGGGCGGCCACATTGAGCGTCAGCCCGTTATAGTCGGGAGTGGTGTAGCTGAGCTGCGGCAGGAAGTCCGCGTAGACGTAGCCGAGGCCGATGCGGCCCAGTGCGGTATTCGCCGGGGCTGCGTTGCCGCCCGCCGCCCCCGCCGATCCGACGCCGAAGATGGTAAAGTCGTTCAGGATGGCGTCGCTGCCGAAAAGGCCGATGTCGCGACCGCCCTTGAACGTGCCGATCTCCGCGTTGCCGACCGTGGCGAAGATCTGGCGGAAGTCGACGCCCGACGAGGCCAGGGCCTGCGGAACGCCGCCGTTGTTGGCCCCGATACCGCCCTGGCCACCCAGATTGATACCGGGATAGACGCCGAAGGTGACGCCGATATCAAAGCCCTCCTGCCGCGTCGCCGCGTTAAGAATGAAGGCTGCAGGCAGAAGACCGTTCCGGGACGAATAGGAGCCTGACGCCTCGCCCGGGCCGGCAAGGAAACGGCTGCCGAGCGCAAGGCCGCCGGCGATCGGCTGGCCGGTACGGTTGCTGCCCCCAAAGTCCTGCACGCCGAAGGCGTTGACGTTGCCGGACAAGGTTACGTCGACGTCGCCGACGCGCACACCGATGCCTCGGTCTTTCACCTTCAAGACGCGGACGATGTCGTCTTCCACAGGAAGTAGTTTTATTCCCTCCTTCGTCACGATGCGCCTGGTGACCGGTCGTGGCGACTCGTCCCTGACGCGGACCTCGACGGCATGTTTCGCTTTGAAGTTGCGATACTCTGTTTTCGACAGAACACCCTTTTGGCGCAGGCGATCGAGAAGCTCGTCCGTGACATCGGCGTGCGCCACGGCCGTCGTCGAGACTAATGATGCAAGAGCCGCACTCGCAAGCAGGTGTTTCTTGAACCTAAGACGCATATCGCTCCCCCCCGGGCGTTGTTCAAGCTGTCGTTCCCGACGCTCAAATCTTTTCTATTTTAGTTTGGGCACGATCGCGCCAAGTTGAAAATAAAGCCAGTGGCTCAACCGGCCGACATTGTTATCGCGGACGAGCGTATCCTTCGGGTAACACGACGAAAGATAGATGCCCGATCAAAATCGTTTCAATACAGTGGATCTGCTGTATCGATACAGGGCCTCCCGATTTACTGGTTCGCGATCACTTCGCGTGCGACGCCGACGGATGGTCCAGTGGCGCGGTGGCTCTCGTTGCTATCATTTATGATGCGACGAGCTGGCGCGAGGCTGACCTTCCGTCTACTCGGCGGCTTCGGCTCGACGGCGCGGCCGACGGCCGAGCAGGTCCTTGAGGAACGCGCCGGTATGGCTGCGGGCCGTCTTGGCGATGACTTCCGGCGGGCCTTCCGCGATGATCTCGCCGCCGCCGTCGCCGCCTTCGGGACCGAGGTCGATGACCCAGTCCGACGTCTTGATGACCTCAAGATTATGTTCGATGACCAGCACCGAATTACCCCCGTCGACGAGCTGCTGCAGGACTTCGAGCAGTTTGGCGACGTCGTGGAAGTGCAGGCCTGTTGTCGGCTCGTCGAGGATGTAGAGGGTGCGCCCCGTCGAGCGGCGCGACAGCTCCTTGGCGAGTTTCACGCGTTGGGCTTCACCGCCCGACAGCGTGTTCGCCTGCTGGCCGACGTGGACGTAGCCAAGCCCCACCTTGGCCAGGGTCTCCATCTTGTCGCGGATCGATGGCACCGCCTTGAACAGGATCGCGGCTTCTTCCACCGTCATGTCCAGCACGTCGGCGATCGACTTGTCACGGTACTTCACCTCCAGCGTCTCGCGGTCGTAGCGTCGACCCTTGCACACGTCGCAGGTCACGTAGACGTCCGGCAGGAAGTGCATCTCGATCTTGATGACGCCGTCGCCTTGGCAGGCCTCGCAACGCCCGCCCTTGACGTTGAACGAGAAGCGGCCCGGCTGGTAACCGCGTGCCTTGGCCTCGGGCAGGCCGGCGAACCACTCGCGGATCGGCGTAAAGGCGCCGGTGTAGGTCGCCGGATTGGAGCGCGGCGTGCGGCCGATCGGCGACTGGTCGATGTCGATGACCTTGTCGATGTGCTCCAACCCGTCGAGCCGGTCGTGTGGGGCGGGGTGCTCGTAGGCGCCGTTGAGCCGACGCGCGGTCGCCTTGTAGAGCGTGTCCACGATGAGCGTCGACTTGCCCCCACCCGACACGCCGGTGACGCTGGTGAAGAGGCCGAGTGGCACATCCACCGTCACGTTCTTGAGGTTGTTGCCGCGCGCATTGACGATCCGCAGCATCCGAGCGGGATCGACGGGCCGTCGTTGGCGCGGCACGCCGACCTGAAGCGCGCCGGTGAGATAGCGGCCGGTCAGCGACTTGGGATCGGCCATGATCTCGGCGGCCGTGCCTTGCGAGACGATCTCGCCGCCGTGGATGCCGGCGCCCGGCCCGACGTCCACCACATAGTCCGCGGTGAGGATTGCGTCCTCGTCGTGCTCGACGACGATCACGGAATTGCCGAGGTCGCGAAGTCGCCGCAGCGTATCCAGCAGCCGGGCGTTATCGCGCTGGTGCAGCCCGATCGAGGGCTCGTCCAGCACGTAGAGCACGCCGGTGAGGCCCGAGCCGATCTGCGACGCCAGCCGGATGCGCTGGCTCTCGCCGCCCGATAAGGTGCCGGCGCCCCGCGCCAGGGTGAGGTAGTCGAGCCCGACATCGATGAGGAAGGAGAGGCGATCGCGGATTTCCTTGAGGATGCGTTTGGCGATCTCCTGGCGCTTGGGGTCGAGCTTGTCGTGCAGCGCGGCGAACCAGGCGTGCGCCTGTCGGACCGACATATCGGAGACATGGCCGATGTGCAGCCCGTCGATCTTCACCGCGCGCGCCTCCGGGCGCAGCCGCGTGCCGCCGCAGGTTTCGCAGGGCGTCGCCGTCATGAAGCGGCCGATCTCCTCGCGCGCCCACTCGCTTTCCGTCTCTTTGAAGCGACGTTCCAGGTTGCGGACGATGCCTTCGAACGGCTTGTTCACGTCGTAGGCGCGCGCGCCGTCCTCGTAGGCGAAGCGCACGCTGGTCTTGCCCGACCCGTAGAGCAGCATCTGACGGACCTCGAGCGGCAGCTTGTCGAAGGCCGTGTCGAGGCGAAACTTGAAGTGCCGTCCCAGCGCTTCGAGGGTCTGCATGTAGTAGGGCGAGGTGGATTTTGCCCATGGCGCGATGGCGCCGCGGCGAAGGCTGAGCTTGCCGTCCGGCACGATCAGGTCGGCGTCGATCGTCTGCTCGAAGCCTAGCCCCCCGCAGTCCGGACAGGCGCCGAACGGGTTGTTGAACGAGAACAGCCGCGGCTCGATCTCGGAAATGGTGAAGCCCGAGACGGGGCAGGCGAACTTCGAGGAGAAGGTGATGCGCTTGGGCTGGCCCTTCTCGTCCGTCTCGCCCGCGTACTCCGCCAGGGCGATGCCGTCGGCAAGCTCCAGCGCCGTCTCGAAGCTCTCCGAGAGACGCCCGCGTATATCCTCGCGCACGGCGATCCGGTCCACGACGACGTCGATGTCGTGCTTCAGCTTCTTGTCCAAGGCCGGCGCGTCGGCGATCTCATAGAACGCGCCGTCGACCTTCAGGCGCTGGAAGCCGCGCTTCATAAAGTCGGCGACCTCCTTGCGGTACTCGCCCTTGCGGCCGCGAATCACCGGCGCCAGGAGGTAAAGCCGGGTACGCTCGGGAAGTGCGAGCACGCGGTCTACCATCTCGCTGACGGTCTGGCTCTCGATGGGCAAGCCAGTGGCCGGCGAGTAGGGAATGCCGACGCGGGCGAACAGGAGCCGCATGTAGTCGTAGATCTCGGTCACGGTGCCGACCGTCGAGCGCGGGTTCTTCGACGTCGTCTTCTGCTCGATGGAGATCGCCGGAGACAGCCCGTCGATCTGGTCGACGTCGGGTTTCTGCATCATTTCGAGGAACTGGCGCGCATAGGCCGAGAGCGACTCGACGTAGCGCCGTTGCCCCTCGGCGTAGATCGTATCGAAGGCGAGAGAGGACTTGCCCGAGCCCGACAGGCCCGTGAACACGACCAGTTTGTCGCGCGGGATCGTCAGGTCGACGTTCTTGAGGTTGTGCTCGCGCGCGCCGCGCACGGAGATGGTCCGGCCTTCGAAGGGCGCCACGAGCGGGGCGACCGCTGTCGGCCGCGGCGGCTTCGGCTTGGCGGCAGCCACGGGCAGCGGCTTGTCTCGGGGTCTCTTCGGATCGGGCAAGGGGGTCTCTAGTCTGGACGTTCCGCCGATCGGCGGATAGTCGCCGAGGCGGCTTTAACCTAGGACGCCGAGGCCGTCCGCGCCATCGGCTTATGTGAGCGAAGTTGACGCTTGCCGAAGCGGGGCTCTTGTGACGAAAAAGCAATTCTTGCACAAGGGCGCAGGAGACGACCGACCCCTAACCCGATCAGGACGACGATGACCGCGATCTCTGAGCCGGCCCGCAGCGCCAGGTCTGCACAAACGACGAAGAAGCCCTTCTACAAAGTCCTCTACGTGCAGGTGCTGATCGGTATCGTGCTCGGCGTGGTCGTCGGGCTTCTGCTGCCGAAGGTCGCCACCGCGGATTGGATGAAGGCGCTGGGCGACGGGTTCGTGCGCCTCATCAAGATGGTCATCGCGCCCATCATCTTCTGCACGGTGGTGTCGGGCATCGCGCACATCTCGGACGCCCGCAAGGTCGGCCGCGTTGCGGTGAAGGCGCTGTTCTACTTCGAGGTCATCTCGACCTTCGCGCTCGTCATCGGCATGGTGATCGGCAACGTGGTGCGGCCCGGCCACAATTTCGGCTCGCACGGGAACGCCGATGCGGTCGCCAAATTCGCCAAGGAGGCGGGGTCGCACAGCACGACGGAGTTCCTGCTCAACATCATCCCGGAGAGCGTGATCGGCGCCTTCGCCAAGGGCGACGTCCTGCAGGTGCTGCTCTTCGCCATCCTCTTCGGCTTCGCCCTTATGGCGATCGGCGAGCGCGGCAAGGGTGTCGTGGCCGGCATCGACAGCATCGCGCACGGCATCTTCGGTGTCGTCGCCATCGTCATGAAGGCGGCACCCATCGGCGCTTTCGGCGCGATGGCCTACACGGTCGGAAAGTACGGGGCGGGTTCGCTCGGCAACCTCGCCGGGCTGGTGGCGACATTCTACATCACGGCCCTCATCTTCATCGTGGTGGTCCTCGGCCTTGTGGCCAGGATCGCGGGGTTCAGCATCTTCAAGTTCATCAACTACATCAAGGACGAGCTCTTGATCGTGCTGGGCACGAGCTCGTCGGAGAGTGCGCTGCCGCAGGTCATGGAGAAGATGGAGCGGCTCGGCTGCTCCAAATCGGTCGTGGGTCTCGTCGTGCCGACGGGCTACTCCTTCAATCTCGACGGCACCAACATCTACATGACGCTCGCCACGCTCTTCATCGCGCAGGCGCTCGGCGTGGAGCTCGACTTCGAACAGCAGATTACCATCCTCGGCGTGGCGATGCTGACCTCCAAGGGTGCGACCGGCGTGACCGGCGCCGGGTTCATCACGCTGGCCGCGACGCTGGGCGCGATCAACCCGGCGCTCGTGCCGGGCATGGCGATCATCCTTGGGATCGACAAGTTCATGAGCGAGTGCCGCGCGCTGACCAACCTGATCGGCAACGGCGTGGCCTGCATCGTCGTTTCGGCCTGGGAAGGCGAACTCGACCGCGAGCGGCTGCAGGCCGGGCTGTCGCGTCGGGTCGATCCATCGGACGTGGCGACCGCCGTGACGACGGGATGAGCTTGTCGTCGCGCTGTGCGGCGGCACTCGCCCTCGGCGCCGTCCTGCTGTTGCCGGCTGGCGCGCGAGCGCAGCCCGTCGGCGAAACCATCATCTTCGTCCGCCACGGCGAGAAGCCGGAGCAGGGCCTCGGCCAATTGTCGTGCAAGGGCTTGAACCGCGCTCTCGCTTTGCCCGCCGTGCTCGAAACCAAGTTCGGCCGCCCCGCCGCGATCTACGCTCCGAACCCGTCCGAGCAAAAAGAGGATGGCGGCAAGGCCTACAGCTATATCCGCCCGCTCGCTACGATCGAGCCGAGCGCGATCCGATTCAGCCTGCCCGTCGACACGCGCTACGGATTTCGCGACATCGACAAGCTGAAGCTCGCCCTCGAACAGCCCGGCTACCGCCAGGCGACAGTCGTGGTTGCGTGGGAGCACCACCTGATGGAGGCGCTGGTCAGGACGCTTGTCACGACCTACGGCGGCGACGAAGGACTTATCCCAAAGTGGCACAATGACGACTT
This sequence comes from Beijerinckiaceae bacterium, assembly GCA_965249685.1. GTDB lineage: Bacteria > Pseudomonadota > Alphaproteobacteria > Rhizobiales > Beijerinckiaceae > RH-AL1. The sequence continues at coordinate 643,853 of CBDFMN010000003.1, forward strand.
CGATGGCATCTACGTCGTCGCCATCGATTGGTCGGCGGCACCGCCTGCGGTGTCGTTCTCGCTCGATCGCCAAGGGCTGGACGGATTATCCAAGGCCTGTCCTTCGTAGCCGCGCGGCTGGCAAGAAGGCTGAACGCTGGGTTTGTCGCGTCGTGTCCGCAGGGTCGGCTTCTCCTGCAGTGTGAACATCGCTTCCAGCGCCTCGCTTCGGGGAGCAACCGGTACGTCGCCCGTCCAAGTCGTGACCTCTGCGGTGAGGATGCCCGTCGGGACACCATCAGCGAGACCATGACTCACTAGAACAAAAAAGGAACATTTGGCGGGAGGGCTTAGTTGCGGCATAGGTGTGGGCTACCGGCGATCCGGCGTTGACAGAGCGGGGGCTCATCGCGTCCGTTGGTAGATATGAGTATCAGGAGCGCGTAATGGCTGGCAGCGTCAACAAGGTCATTCTCGTCGGCAATCTCGGTCGCGACCCCGAGGTGCGGCGCACCAACTCGGGCGATCCCGTCTGCTCCTTCTCCGTCGCGACGACGGAGTCCTGGCGCGACAAGGCGTCTGGAGAGCGCAAGGACCGTACCGAGTGGCACAACGTGGTGATCTTCAACGAGAACCTGTCGAAGATCGCCGAGCAATATTGCAAAAAGGGCTCCAAGGTTTACTTGGAAGGCCAGCTCCAGACCCGCGAGTTCACCGACCGGGACGGAAACCAGCGCAAGGCGACCGAGGTGGTGTTGACGCGTTTTCGCGGTGAGTTGACCCTGCTCGACAGCAAGGGTGGTGGTCGCGGCGAGGGCGACGAAAGCCTTGGCGAGGCAGGCGGCTCCAGCTTCGGGCGTTCGTCGCCGATGCAGCGCACCCCCGACCGTCGTCCCGCGACCGCAGGCGGCGGCAAGATGAGCGAGATCATCGACGACGACATCCCGTTCTAGTCTCCTTCCCGACCGCAGGCGGGGAGAGTTCGCCACGGGACGGTACGGGTAAGCCTTGCCTCTTGTGATGCCAGATAAGGTTTTGGACGGTCTTCCCATCCCTCACCGGGAAGACCGGTTTTCGTGCGCCAGGGCCGCCGCAAACCTGGAGTTCCGTCGTGCCGCCCTCTAGGGTGAGAGCCAGCCCCCATCGCATCCGGATTTCCCTTGGCCGATCAACCCAACGAACCGACCCCGCCCGGCTTCGACATACGTCCCGTCTCGATCTCCGAGGAGATGCAGCGCAGCTACCTCGATTACGCGATGAGCGTGATCGTCAGCCGCGCCCTGCCCGACGTGCGCGACGGACTGAAGCCGGTGCATCGGCGCATCCTGTACTCGATGCAGGAGCAGAATCACCTTCCCGATCGGCCCTACGTCAAATCCGCCCGCATCGTCGGCGACGTTATGGGCAAATACCACCCGCACGGCGACTCGGCCATCTACGACGCGCTGGTTCGCATGGCGCAGAGTTTCTCGCTGCGCCTGCCGCTCATCGACGGGCAGGGCAATTTCGGCTCGGTCGATGGCGATCCGCCGGCCGCCATGCGCTACACCGAATCGCGTCTCGCCAAGCCGGCGCTGGCCCTGATCGAAGACATCGACTCCGACACGGTCGACTTCCAGCCAAACTACGACGGCAAGGAATCGGAGCCCGTCGTCCTGCCGGCGCGCTTCCCGAACCTGCTCGTCAACGGGGCCGGAGGCATCGCGGTGGGCATGGCCACCAACATCCCGCCCCACAATCTCGGTGAGATTATCGACGCAACCGTGGCGTTGATCGACGATCCCGAACTGACGCTGGAGCAACTCATCGAGCTGGTGCCGGCACCCGATTTCCCCACCGGCGGCAGCATCCTCGGCCGTGCCGGTGTGCGCGCCGCCTATACGACCGGGCGCGGTTCGGTCGTCGTCCGCGCCAAGGTGGAGGTCGAGACGCTGCGCCGCGAACGCGAGGCGTTGATCGTCACGGAGATCCCTTACCAGGTCAACAAGGCGACGCTGATCGAGAAGATGGCGGAGCTCGTCCGCGACAAGAAGCTCGAGGGCATCTCCGACCTGCGCGACGAGTCCGACCGCGACGGCATGCGCATCGTCATCGAGCTGAAGCGCGACGCGGTTGCCGAGGTCGTGCTGAACCAGCTTTGGCGCTTCACGGCCATGCAGTCCTCCTTCGGCTGCAACATGATCGCGCTGAACGGCGGCCGCCCCGAATTGCTCAACCTGCGCGATTTCCTCGTCGCGTTCGTCGACTTCCGCGAGGAAGTGGTCACCCGGCGCACCAAGTTCCGCCTCAACAAGGCGCGGGACGCCGCTCACCTTCAGGTGGGCCTCGCCATCGCGGTGGCCAATATCGACGAGGTCATTCGCCTCATCCGCACGGCGCCCGACGCCGCATCGGCGCGCGAGGCGCTGATGACGCGCGCCTGGCCCGCCAAGGACATGGCTCCGCTGATCACCCTTATCGCCGACCCGCGCCATGTACTCGGCGACGATGGGCTGTATCGGTTGTCGGAGGCCCAGGCGCGCGGCATCCTCGACCTGCGGCTCGCGCGGCTCACCGCGCTCGGTCGCGAGGAGATCGCCGAAGCCCTCAACAAGCTCGCCACCGAGATCGCCGACTACCTCGACATCCTGCGTTCCCGCTCGCGCCTCTTCGGCATCGTCAAGGACGAGATGCTGGCGGTAAAGGCGGCCTACGCCACGCCGCGCCGCACGCAGATCCTCGATGCGGCCGACGGCGTCGAGGACGAGGACCTGATCGCCCGCGAGGACATGGTCGTCACCGTCTCGCACGGCGGCTACGTCAAACGCGTGCCGCTTTCAACCTATCGGGCGCAGCGGCGCGGCGGCAAGGGCCGCTCCGGCATGCAGACGCGCGAGGAGGACTTCGTCGCCCGCCTGTTCGTCGCCTCGACGCACACGCCGATGCTGTTCTTCTCCTCGCACGGCCAAGTCTACAAAGAGAAGGTGTGGCGGCTTCCCCTATCGGCGCCGCAGGCGCGGGGAAAGGCGCTCATCAACATGCTGCCGCTGGAGCAGGGCGAGCGCATCACCACAATCATGCCGTTGCCGGAGGACGAGGAGACGTGGGGCACGCTCGACGTGATGTTCGCCACGACGCGCGGGACGGTCCGGCGCAACAAGCTCTCCGACTTCGCGCAGGTGAACCGCGCCGGCAAGATCGCGATGAAGCTCGACGAGGGCGACGACATCGTCGATGTGCAGATCTGCAAGGAGAGCGACGATACGTTGCTGACGACGCTGCGCGGCCAGTGCATCCGCTTTCCCGTGACGGATGTGCGGGTGTTCAAGGGGCGCGATTCGATGGGCGTGCGCGGGATCGCCCTGGCCGACGGCGACCGGGTGATTGCGCTGTCCATCCTTCGCCACATGGCGGCGGACGCAGGCGAGCGGTTGGCCTACCTGAAGATGCGTCGTGCGGTCGCCGGAGAGTCGGTGGCCGACTCGACGGTTGACGCGGTCGCGGACGAGGCGGCCTCCGAGGGGATCGAACCCGACGCGGTGCAGCCCTCCAGCCTGTCGACGGAGCGCTACGGCGAAATGTCGGCGAGCGAGCAGATCATCCTCACCATATCGGGGAAGGGCTACGGCAAGCGCACCTCGTCCTTCGAGTACCGCATCACGGGACGCGGCGGCAAAGGCATCGTCGCCATGGCCGTCAACGCGCGCAACGGCAACCTTGTGGCCTCCTTCCCGGTGGAGGACGGGGACGGCCTGATGCTGGTGACCAACGGCGGTCAGCTGATCCGCGTGCCGGTCGACGGGATCCGCATCGCAGGGCGTGGTACGCAGGGCGTCACCGTGTTCAACACGGGCGCGAAGGAGGAGGTGGTCTCCGTCGAGCGCATCCCAGCGGACGACGAGGAGCATGTCGAAGGTATCCCGAGCGTCGACGACGACGGAGAGGAAGAGGGTGGCGAGAGCTGAGTCCTTCAGCCCTGTAGGAGGAGGTTCGGTCTTGCCCCGCACAGCGCTCTACACCGGCTCCTTCGACCCCGTCACCGACGGCCATGTCGCGCTTGTCGTGGCGGCCGCCAGACTGTGCGACACGCTCGTTGTCGCAATCGGCGTTCACCCGGGGAAAGCGCCGCTCTTCACCGTCGACGAGCGCCGCACCCTCATCGTGCAAAGCTGCGCCGCGCTGTTGGAGGGCGCCGGATGCTCGCTCCAGGTGGTGACCTTCGCCGGCTTGGCTGTGGAGGCAGCCCGAAAGGCCGGCGCCACGGTGATCGTCCGCGGCTTGCGCGACGGCAGCGACCTCGATTACGAGATGCCAATGGCCGGCATGAACGCCGCCATGGCACCGGAGGTGCTGACGGTCTTCCTGTCGGCGCCCCCATCCGTCCGTCACATTACCGCGACATTAGTCAGGCAGATCGCCCAAATGGGAGGCGACGTCTCGCCCTTCGTGCCCGCGCCGGTCGCCGCCGCCCTGCGGGTGAAATTTTCCGCAACAGGAACATTGCAAGCATGATCTTCGACCGTCGCGCCTTTGTCGGCACTCTTGCCGGGCCGGTTCTGGCCCTCACCCTTTTGGCCAATCCTCTCGCTCGTGCGGCGACAGGGGCCGATCCGGCCAATCAGGTCGTCATGACCACCAAGGACGGCAAGATCGTCATCCAGCTGCGGCCTGACCTCGCGCCCAACCACGTCAAGCAGATCGAAACGCTGACCAAGCAGAAGTTCTACGACGGCATCGTCTTCCATCGCGTCATCGGCGGGTTCATGGCGCAGACGGGCGACCCGACCGGGACCGGCGGAGGCGGCTCAAAGCTTCCCGACCTCAAGGCCGAATTTACCGGCGAGCCCTTCGTCCGCGGCACCGTCGGCATGGCGCGTTCGTCCAGTCCCAATTCGGCCAATTCGCAGTTTTTCATCTGCTTCGACAACGCCTCGTTCCTCAACAACCAGTACACGGTGGTCGGCCAGGTCGTGTCCGGCATGGACGTGGTCGACAAGATCAAGAAAGGGTCGTCCGCCGACAACGGAACGGTGACCAACCCGGATAAGATCGTCACCATGCACATGGCCAAGTAGCGCACTGGAAGCGGCGCGCGGTCTCGTCGTGACGGTCGCGCTCCTCTGCCCCAGTTTGGTGGCGGGGGCGCCGGTGCTGAACCGGCCGAGCGAGATCGGCGCGCGGATCGCCGCATGCTGGCGCGCGCCGGCCGAGGGCGACGAGGTGACGGTGCGGCTGACTTCCGCCGCGACGGTTCCCTGGTCGGCCGGCCGCGCATGACCTATGTGAAGGCTGGGGGAGGCGACGACGGCGTGGCCGCCCTCGCGACGTCCATCTTCGCGGCCCTGCAAGCCTGCACACCTTTGCAGTTTACGCCCGGCCTCGGGGCGGTTATTGCGGGCCGCACCTTCACAATTCGTTTCGTCGCCCCGCGCCGCGCGCGTCGGGCGGCGCTTCCCTTCAAAGGAGACAATCATGGCTGAGGCCGGTAACACCCTGACGCTCGAGACGACGAAAGGCGCGGTCGTGATCGAGATGCGACCCGACCTCGCGCCGGGCCACGTCGCCCATATCAAGAAACTCGTCGGCGAGAAGTTCTATGACGGCATCGTCTTCCATCGCGTGATCGACGGCTTCATGGCGCAGACCGGATGCCCCAACGGCACCGGCACGGGCGGCTCCAAATACCCGAACCTGAAGCAGGAGTTCAGCGCCGAGAAGCACGTGCGCGGCACCTGCTCCATGGCCCGGGCACAAAACCCCGATTCGGCGAACTCGCAGTTCTTCATCTGCTTTGGCGATGCCGCCTTCCTCGACAAGCAGTACACCGTATGGGGCAAGGTCGTCTCCGGCATGGAGAACGTCGACCAGATCAAGCGCGGCGAGCCCGTGCGCGATCCCGACAAGATCGTCTCCGCGAGCCTGAGCTAACCCCGTCAGGGGAGGTGGGCGGCGTTCCGTCGCCTTCACGCCGCGTTTCGCTCGGAACGCCCAACCGCCACGTAAAGACCTTCGATGCGCGTCGACCTCTTCGACTTCGATCTGCCGCCGGAGCGAATCGCCCTGCGGCCGATGGAGCCGAGGGAGTCGGCGCGCCTCCTTGCTGTCGATCCCCGCGCCGAGCTCTCATTCGGCGACTGTCGCCTCCGCGACCTTCCCGCTTTCTTCGAGCCGGGAGACGTGCTCGTCGTCAACGACACGCGGGTCATCCCCGCGCGGTTGAACGGGACCCGCGAGCGCGGCGGCGTCTCCGCCCGCGTCGAAGCCATGCTGCACAAGCGCGAGGGCGAGGACGTCTGGCGCGCTTTTCTCCGGCCCGCTCGGAAGGTGCTGCCGGGCGAGGTCGTCGACTTCGGTGTTCCCGGAGACGATCTGCGGGCCGAGCTCCTCGAGCGCGGCGACGAAGGCGAGGGTCTGCTTCGGTTCTCGGTGTCTGGCACGGCTCTCGACGCCGCCCTGGACCGCCTGGGCACGCTGCCGCTGCCGCCCTATATCGCGGCTCGCCGCAAGGTGGACGAGGCGGACGGCGCGGATTACCAGACCCTCTTCGCCAGCCGGCCGGGTGCTGTCGCGGCCCCGACCGCCAGCCTGCATTTCACGCCGGCCCTCGTCGCGGCGATCGAGGCGCGCGGCGCCGCGATCCTGAGGCTCACGCTGCATGTCGGCGCAGGGACGTTCCTGCCGGTCAAGGCGCAGGACACGGACTCTCATCGTATGCATGCGGAATGGGGCTCGCTCGATGCAGAGACCGCCGCCAAACTCGACGCGGCCAAGCAGGCGGGCGGGCGGGTGTTCGCGGCGGGAACGACGTGCCTGCGCCTCCTCGAGAGCGCGACGGACGCGGAGGGCAGGGTCCACGCCTTCAGCGGAGACACCGTCATCTTCATCACGCCGGGTTATCGTTTCCGCCTCGTTGACCGGCTGCTCACCAATTTCCATCTGCCGCGCTCGACCCTCTTCATGCTGGTCGCCGCCTTCTCCGGGTTGGAGACGATGCAGCGCGCCTATGCTCACGCCGTGGCGGAAGGCTATCGTTTTTACAGCTATGGCGACGCCTGCCTGCTCAGCCGGGATGAATGACGTGACCGCAAAGAGCTTCAGCTTCCAGGTCGCCGGGAGGGACGGCGCGGCGCGCATGGGCACGATCCTAACGGCGCATGGCGCCATCCGCACGCCGGCTTTCATGCCGGTCGGGACGGCGGCGACCGTCAAGGCGATGCACCCGCACGAGGTCCATGCGCTCGGCGCCGACATCGTGCTTGGCAACGTCTATCACCTGATGCTGCGGCCGGGCGCGGAGCGGGTCGCGGCATTGGGCGGCCTCCACGCCTTCATGCGCTGGCCGCATCCTATCCTCACGGATTCCGGCGGCTTCCAGGTCATGTCGCTCGCCAAGCTGCGCAAGCTCGACGAGACGGGCGTCACGTTCCAGTCGCACCTCGACGGGTCCCGCCATGTCCTGACACCGGAGCGCTCGATCGAGATCCAGGGTCTGCTCGGCTCCGACATCCAGATGCAGTTCGACGAGTGCCTGCGCCTGCCGGCGCCGGAGCACGAGGTCGAGCGCGCGATGCAGCTTTCGCTGCGCTGGGCGGAGCGCTCCAAGCGCGCCTTCGGCATACAGCCGGGCCATGCCCTGTTCGGCATCGTCCAGGGTGGCACGAGCGCCGCCCTGCGCCGGACGAGCGCGGAGGCGCTGGTGGCGATCGGGTTCGACGGCTATGCCGTCGGAGGCTTGGCTGTGGGCGAGCCGCAGGCGGCGATGCTGGAGACCTTGGACGCCACGGTGCCGTTCTTGCCGGCGGACTCGCCGCACTATCTTATGGGCGTCGGCACGCCCGACGACATCCTGGAGAGCGTCGCGCGCGGGATCGACATGTTCGATTGCGTGATGCCTACCCGGGCCGGCCGCCACGGCCTGGCCTTCACGCGCGCCGGCAAGCTCAACCTGCGCAACGCGCGCCATGCCGACGATCCCCGGCCGATCGACCCGGAGGCGTCCTGCGAGCCGGCGCGCCTCTACTCCCGCGCCTACCTGCATCATCTCGTCCGCTCCGGCGAGATCCTGGGCATGATGCTGCTCACAGCGATCAATGTCGGCTATTATCAGGACCTGATGCGCGACATACGCCAGGCGATCGCGGACGGGCGCTTCGCCGCCTTCCGCGAGGAGACAAAACGTGGGTGGCTCGGAGCAGCCGCGAGCGAAACCGCTCGACCCGAGCTGGTTTGACCCCATAGAATTTACTTCACGGCCATGGTGCACCTGCTAAGAAAACGTGGTGGCGGGTGCCGGTCCGCGCGGCGGCGGGGGTATTCGGCGGAGGTCGCGTCGACGATGAGCAGCACGTCTGATCCTCGCATTCCTCTCGGACAGCCTCCGCTCAAGGGTGGGCCCGGCGCGGCGCGGCCGCGTCTCGGCTTCGGCGCCCGCATCCGCAATTGGTTCCTCACCGGCGTCGTGGTCGCGGGGCCTCTGATGCTGACGGCTTATCTCGTCTGGTGGTTTGTCGATTCGGTCGACAACACCGTGCGCAAGCTGGTCCCGGTGCGGTTCTGGCCCGATAGCTACCTGCCCATTCCGCTGCCGGGTTTCGGCGTTATCTTCGCTTTTATCGGGCTCACTGTGCTGGGCTTCCTCGCGGCCAATCTCGCCGGGCGCACTCTCCTCTCGCTTGGCGAGACCATCCTCGATCGGACCCCGGTCATCCGCTCGATCTACAAGGGGCTAAAGCAGATCTTCGAGACGCTGTTTTCCCAGTCCAGCACCTCATTTCGCAAGGTCGGGCTCGTCGAGTTTCCCGGCAAGGGATCGTGGTCGATCGTCTTCATCTCCGCGCGGCCCTCCAGCGTGATCGAGTCCCACATTCCCGCCGATGGCGAGGAGCGGATCTCCGTCTTCCTGCCCTGCGTGCCCAACCCCACCACTGGCTTCTACTTCTACGTCCCAGCGCGCGAGGTCATCGAATTGCCCTTGACGCCCGAGGACGCCGCGAAGCTCATCATGTCCTGCGGCGTCATCCAGCCGGATGGCCAGGCTGCGCTCGCGGCCATGGCGGAGGCGGCGCGACGGGCCGAGGCGCCGGAAACGCGGGTGGCTCCCGCGCCGGAACGCGTCTAAGCAGACGGACCAGCCCTCAGCGATCCGGATCTCCTCTCGTGGCCGTCTACACCGAAGTCTCCGACGAAGAGCTTGTCGCGTTCCTGGCCCCTTACGACCTCGGCCGCGTGCTGTCGCTGAAAGGCATCGCGGAAGGCGTCGAGAACTCGAACTTTCTCCTCAAGACGCAAGCCGGCTCCTACATCCTGACACTGTACGAAAAGCGAGTAGCCGAGGCGGACCTCCCCTTCTTTCTCGGCCTGATGCAGCACCTCTCAGCGCGCGGCCTGTCCTGCCCGCAGCCGGTTCGGCGGGGCGATGGCGCGGCCTTGGGCGAGTTGGCCGGCCGGCCTGCGGCGATCGTCACCTTTCTGGAAGGCCTCTCGGTCCGCCGGCCCGCCTTGCGCCATTGCGCGGCGACCGGAGCGGCCCTGGCCGACTTTCATCGTTTCGGCGAAGGGTTCGCCCTTTCGCGTCCGAATGCCTTGTCACTGGCCGGTTGGGCGGCGCTCTTCGATTACGCCCGAACGGGCGCGGAGAGCGTGACGCCCGGCCTCACGGCCTTCATCGATGCCGAGCTTGATTTTCTCCAGGATCGCTGGCCGCAGGATCTACCGCGCGGCATTATCCACGCGGACCTGTTTCCTGACAACGTCTTGTTCCTCGGCGACGGAATTCCTGGCCTGATCGACTTTTACTTCGCTTGCACCGATGCTTACGCCTACGACCTCGCAATTTGCTTGAACGCATGGTGTTTCGAAGCGGATGGGTCGTACAACATCACCAAGGGCCAGGGCATGATCGAGGCCTACGATGCGCGCCGTCCGCTAGAAACGCGGGAGATGGCCGTCCTGCCGCTGCTCGCGCGCGGTGCCGCCCTGCGCTTCGCGCTCACCCGCCTCGTCGATTGGCTCAACGTTCCGGCAGGCGCGCTCGTGCGTCCCAAGGATCCCGCCGAGTATATCGGGAAGCTGCGCTTCCATCAGCGCGTGGCGAGCCCTGCCGAGCTGGGCGTGAGCCTGTGAGCGGGCGCGTCGCGGTCTGGACCGATGGGGCCTGTTCCGGCAATCCCGGCCCGGGCGGATGGGGTGCGGTCCTCAAGTCTGGCGACACGGTCAAGGAGCTGAGCGGCGGGGACGGCGCGACGACCAACAATCGCATGGAACTGATGGCGGCGATCTGCGCTCTGGAATCGCTGACTCGCGCCTGCGAGGTCGACGTCTACACCGACTCGAGCTACGTCCGCGGCGGTATCACGGGATGGCTCGCCGGCTGGAAGCGCAACGGCTGGAAAACGGCCGACAAAAAGCCGGTCAAGAACGTCGAGCTCTGGCATAGGCTCGACGAGGCGGCCAAGCGGCACCAGATCGTCTGGCATTGGGTCAAAGGGCACGCCGGCGACCCGATGAACGAGCGCGCGGACGCGCTCGCCAATACGGGTATGGCGCCTTTCAAGCGGCGATGACGCGGTTCAGAGCATCGCCAGGATGGCCTCGGCACTGGCTTTGTCGGCTTTGCCAGGGTTGGGATCGATAGCGAGCGCGGTCACGATCCCGTCGTTCACGACCATCGCGTAGCGTTGCGAACGGGTACCGAGCCCGCGCTCTCCCAGGTCGAGCGTCAGACCGGCCGCTTCGGCGAACTTGCCGCTGCCGTCCGCCAGGAAGGCGATCTTGCCGTCGGCGCCCGTGTGTTTTTCCCAGGCGCCCATCACGAACACGTCGTTGACAGCCGTCACCGCGATCTCGTCCACGCCCTTGGCCTTCATCTCGGCTTCAAGCTTGAGGAAGCCGGGCAGGTGGTTCATGCTGCAGGTCGGCGTGAAGGCGCCGGGGACGCCAAAGAGCACGACCTTGCGGTCGGCGAACACATCCTCGCTCTTGCGCGGCGCGGGGCCGTCCGGGGTCATCACGAAAAAGGTGGCATCTGGTACGGCGTCGCCGACTTTGAGCGTCATGGTCCAATCCTTCGGTTCCAAGGTTCGTTTGGAACCCGTTTTGCCCCCGCGAGTCCATCCCTTTCAGGGCATCGCCGCGGGAAGATCGAGCGTTCGTACCACCTCAAAGCTTTGCGTCGCTCCGGCCAGTGTCAGGGCGAGGGGAACGTGGGCGTTCTTCGGGTCGGCGAGAGCCTCGCTCGCGACGAGCGTCCAGGTGCCGGGACGCGCGCCTGCCCGGGTATCGAAGGCATAGCCCTCGGGGGCGTCGGCGAAGAGGTCGTGGATTGGAGGAGAGCCGCTCCAGGCGACCGTCCAGCTCGGCTTGGGGGCGCCGACCACGGGAGCGAGGGTAAGTTGGCCAGCCAGCGACGAGGGGAGCGGGGCGGGCACCGCGGCGAAGGCGGCAGCGACGGTTTCGTCGTCGGCTTGCCCCGAGACTGGCAGCCGCAACTCCGCCGCAGCGTGGCCGGGCATGCAGATCCTGTTGCAAACCGCATAGTTCAGGGTAAGGCGCAGCACCGATGGCTTGCCGGCATCGCGCGGTGTCACGAGGATGGGGAAAGCGACGCGGTCCACGTAGCCGAAGGCCTCGAGCCCCTCTTCCTTGATGCGCGTGGGGACGGGATAGAGCACCTGCGATCGAGCGACGTTGCTCGACCCGTCGAAAGCAAACACCGGCGGCACCCCGGCGTCGCCCGGCTGCTTCCAGTAGGTGTGCGAACCGGACGGCATGGTGATCACGATCGCCGACCTATAGGTGCCGGCGTCCAACCGGCGTTCGCCTGTCAGGCGCACAAGCGCGGACGTGTCGCCGAAACCTTTGAGCTCGCCCTGCGCTTGGCCTTCCCGGACGGTGGTGCACAGCGTCCACAGCGCGACGAAAACGACGCAGCTCCGCCGAAAGACCAAAGTCGTCTGGAAAGAGTTTTGCTTAACCATCATCGGGCTACCATGATGGTCTGCGATACACGGTCAAGGCGGGACTTGAAGAACGGGACAATCCCTACGCTACGGAGAGGCAGAAGCATGCCACAGACAAAGTTCGATGCGTTGCGTCCCCCCGCCTCCCGTGCCCCGGCCCACGTCGGCTTTCTCGACGGGCAAATGCTCGTTGCCATGCCGGGGATGGAAGATACGCGGTTCGCGCGGGCGGTGATCTATCTCTGCGCCCATTCCGAGGATGGGGCGATGGGCATCATCATCAACCAACCGGCTGCGAAGGTCGCCTTCTCCGAACTGCTGGTGCAACTCGACGTCATCGAGCGGGACGACGTGATCCGCCTGCCGAACAAGGCTGGGGCAATGCAGGTCTTGAAGGGCGGTCCCGTCGAGACCGGGCGCGGATTCGTGCTCCATTCCAACGACTTCTTCATCGACAACTCGACGCTGCCCATCGACAAGGGCGTCTCCTTGACGGCGACAGTCGATATCCTGCGTGCAATCGCTCAGGGCTCAGGGCCGGACCGCGCCGTGCTGGCGCTCGGGTACGCCGGATGGTCCGCCGGGCAGCTTGAGGTCGAGATGCAGCAAAACGGCTGGCTCAACGTCCCCGCCGAACCCTCGCTTATCTTCGATCGCTCGCTCGAATCGAAATACGAGCGGGCGGTGCGAATGATGGGGATCGACCTCGGGCGGCTCTCGACGCAGGCCGGGCACGCCTGAACGTCTTGAATCGACGGGGGTACTCGGCGGGGTCCGACGCTTCCCTCATCGCCGACACGGATCGTGGCGCGGTCTTTGGCGTGTGTCGGCGGCAGCGCGCCCAACGCGCGGCGAGGCTTTTGGAAACGCGCAGCAAGGCTTCGACGACGCGTCAGGGGCTATGCCGCGATCGTCGCCGCCCCGACAAGCTTGCGCGCGTCAAGGGCGCTGATGGGGTGGCCAAAAGCATAGCCCTGCGCGTACTCGCAGCCGAGCTGGTAAAGCTCGATCGCGTCCGATTCGCTCTCGGCACCCTCGGCGACGACTTCCATGCCGAGGTCATGCGCCAGTGCTACCATCGAGCGTAGGATGACCGGCTTAACACCCTTGCTCCCGTTCTGGTGCACGAAGGAACGATCGATCTTGATCGTGTCGAACGGGAAGCGCTGGAGGTAGCTAAGCGAGGAATAACCGGTGCCGAAGTCGCCGAGCGCGAGACCCGCGCCAAGCTCGCGGATGCGCGTCAGGATCTGCGCCGCATATTCCGGGTTTTCCATAACCAAGCTCTCCGTGATCTCGAGCTTGAGGCTGCCGCGGGCGACGCCGCAACGGGTCAGCACCGCCTTGACGTCGTGCAACAGGTCGTGGCGCAGGAGCTGGCGCGAGGAGACGTCGACGCTGGCGAAGATCGGCGGGTCGACGTCGAGCGCGCGCTGCCAGGCGGCAAGTTCCCGCCCCGTACGTTCCAGCGCGAAGATGCCGAGATCGACGATGGCGCCGGTTTCCTCCGCGATGGGGATGAACTCGGCGGGACTGAGCCGGCCGAGGCGCGGGTTGTCCCAACGCAGCAGCGCCTCGAAGCCGGCGACGGTGCGGTCCTCAAGCCGGACGATGGGCTGGAAGAACACCTTCATCTCGCCGCGGTCGAGGGCACGGCCGAGGTCAGCTTCCAGCGCCGCCCGGTCGGAACGCAGCGCGCGCATGGGTGGCCGGAACACCTCGATGCGGTTGCCGCCCGCCTTCTTGGCGTGACGCATCGCGATCTCCGCATCCTTCAGCATGTCCTCGCGGCGCGCATGCGCCTGCGGATCGAACAAGGCCAGGCCGATGGATGCCGTCAACGGGATCTCGCGCTCGGAGAAGGTCACCGGTGTCGACAGCGCGCGGCGCACGACGTTGGCGAGCGCGATCGCCTGGTCGGCGTCCGATTCGGAAAGCACGATGGCTGCGAACTGGTCGCCGGACAGCCGCGCCACCGTGTCCTGCGGCTTCAGCAGGCGACTCAGGCGCCGCGACAGAGTGAGGAGGATCGAGTCGCCCGCCGACAGCCCGACCGCCTCGTTGATCTGCTTGAACCGGTCGATGTCGATGCAGATGACGGCTGGCCTGATACGGCTGTTGGTCTTGGCGAACGAGAGCGCCGCGTCCAGCCGGTCGAAGAACAGCCCGCGGTTGGGCAGTCCGGTCAGGTTGTCGTGGACGGCATCGTGCAGCAGCCGCTCCTCGGAGACCTTGCTCTCGGTGATGTCGGATAGCGTGCCGACGACGCGGATGACCTCCCCGTCCGGCCCGACAACGGGGCGCGCGCGCATGGAAAACCAGAAGTAATGGCCGTCCGCGGCCCGCAGGCGGAAGTCTTGAGAGATGCGGCCACGCCGCTGTTCCAGGACGGCGTCGAGGCAGGCCTTGTAGCGGTCGCGCTCGAAAGGGTGCAGCACGTCGAGCCAGGCGGCGGCCGGACCCTCGAGCGCACCGCGCGCCAAGCCGAGTTGCTGTTCGACTTCCGGGCTGACGAAGACCCGGTCGGCCGTGACGTCCCAGTCGAAGATGACGTCGCCGCACCCCGTGAGCGCCAACGCCTTGCGGCTTGCGTCGCTGATCGTGCCCGCGCCCATGCCGCCGCCCGCGAAGGCGTTCTGCATGACGGTAAACCCTATCAGCATCACGATCAGGACGAGACCGCCGATGAGGGCTGGCGAGACGAGGTCGTTGGTCAGGGTCCCGGTGACGGTAAAGGCCGCGCAGGTGACCCAGGCGAGGAGCAGAAACCATGTCGGGATCAGCATCACCGCGCGGTCGTAGCCATGGGTGGAGAGATAGAGGATGAGGATAAAGCCGACGCCGGCGATCGTCGCCAGCGAGATGCGCGCGACCCCCGAGGCGACCGGCGCATCGTAGACCGCGAACGCGATGAGTGCGACGAGGAACACCAGCCAAGCGGCGGCGACGCGCGAGGCGCGCACGTGCCATCGGCTGAGATTGAGATAGGCGAACAGGAAGACGAGCAGCGTCGCCGAGAGCACGACCTCCGTTCCGGCGCGCCATATGCGATCGCTTTGCCCCTCCGTGCCGAAGATCTTGCTCCAGAACCCGAAGTCGATGCAGACGTAGGCGAGCACCGCCCAGGCCAGGGCCGCGGCCGCGGGGAAGATCACGGCGCCTTTCACGACGAAGACGATGGTCAGGAAGAGCGCCAGCAAGCCGGCAATGCCGATGATGATGCCCTTGTAGAGCGTCAGGCTCGTCACCTTGTCCTTGTAGGCTTCCGGCTCCCACAGGTAGAGCTGCGGCAGGTCGGGCGTGCGCAATTCGGCCACGTAGGTGATGGTGGTGCCGGGATCGAGGGTGAGGCGGAACACGTCGGCATCGGTCGAGTCGTCGCGCTCCGGCGCAAAACCCTGGCTCGCGGTGATCGCCGAGATGCGCGTCGCGCCGAGGTCCGGCCAGATGACGCCGGAACCCACCAAGCGGAAATGCGGCGCGACGATCAGCCTTTCGATCTGCTCGTCCGTGTCGTTGGTGAGAGCAAAGACGATCCAATTGGGCCGCGTGCCCGCATCCTTGGCGCGGACCTCGATGCGACGGACGATGCCGTCCGCTCCGGGCGCCGTCGAGACGAGCAGGCGGTCGCCCTGCGACGAATAGCTCTCCACCGCCTTCGTGAGATCGATCGCCGGCGCGTCGAGCGGCACGCGAGACGCCTCGATGGCGAGCGCGGGGCGCAACGTGCCAAACAGCAGCGCAGCCGCGAGAAAGAGGTGGAGAAGACGCTTAAGAAGGCTCACGGAACTCTCGAGGCCGGGCTGCGAGGGGTCCGCTGCGCGAGCGGTCCAAGGGCGGGGTTCTTGGCTGCGGAGCGGAAAGCGTAGGGCCAAGCCCTCGATGAGGCAAGGCGCTCCTGACCCTTGCATAGCTTCGCCGCGCCCGCGAGCACGACGCGCATCGCTCGCTCCGCGGCAGCCGGCTGCCAGTCATCAGCGGTCGCGCCGCGGCAGGCGCAGCGAGACGGGATCGGACTCCAGCAAGGCAAACAGCAGGTGGTCCTGCCAGATTCCGTTGATGCGGAGATAGGAGCGCGCCAGTCCCTCCTGCTGGAAATTGGTCCGTGTCAGAAGCTGGATCGATCGCTCGTTGTGCGGCAGGCAGGCGGCCTCGATGCGGTGGAGGCGCAGCGTCGCAAAGGCGAAGCCGCTGGCGGCGCGCACGGCACGCGCCATCATGCCCTTGCCGGCGAAGGGCTCGCCCATCCAGTAGCCCAGCGTCGCGGCTTGAGCGACCCCGCGCTTGATCTGGCCGAAGGTGAGCCCACCCATCAGGGCGTCGTCGCCGTCGCGGAAGACGAGGAACGGGTAGGCCTCGTCGTTCTCGATCTCGCCGGCGTGGCGCCGCAGTCGCCGGCGAAAGGAGGCGCGGGTCAAGTCGTCGCTCGGCCAGGTCGGCTCCCAGGGCGCAAGGAAGTTGCGGCTGAGGTGGCGCAAGGAAGCCCATTGCTCGAAGTCGCGCATTTCCGGCGAGCGGAGATAGACACCGTCGCCTCGAACGAAGGTGGCGTTGTCGCTGGCGGCCCCGAGGCGGAACAACGCCACGATCAAGGCCCTCGCGCGCCGGCCACCCGTGCCGCGACGCGCTCGGGCGTCATGACTTTCGCGACAGGGCCGACCGAGGCGACGGTCGGGGGCGACAACAGCGACTTGGCCCCGGCCGCGCGGATTTCGTGCAGGCTGAGAGCCTCGACGCGGCCGATCATCTCTTCGCGGGTGAGGACGCGGTCGAAAGCGAGGATCTGCCGCGCGATCTGCTCGGAACGCGAGCCGGGCGATTCGAGTGCCGCCAGCAGAGAGACCTTCATCTGCGCCTTGGCGCGTCCTACCTCGGCCTCGCTGAGGTCGGCCGTCGCGCTCGCCAGACAGTCGAGCGCGACCGGGATAAGTTCGGCCACGTCCCGCGCGCCGGTGGCCGCGTAGAAGCCAAAGATCCCGGTATCGTAATACGCCCAGTTGAAGGCATAGATCGAATAGGCGAGCCCGCGCTTCTCCCGTACCTCCTGGAACAGGCGGGAGGACATGCCGCCGCCGACCGCGTTGGCGAAGACCTGCAAGGCGTAATGGTCCGGCGCGTCGTAGGCGACGCCTTCGAAGCCGACCACGATATGCGCCTGCTCGAGCCGCCGCCGCAGCCGATGCTCGCCGCCGACGTAGGTCGCGCGAGGCGCGGACGGGTTCGGCCCCGTCGCGGACATGCCGGCGAAATGCTGGGCGGCTTCCTCGACCATCCGCGCGTGCTCGACGGCACCGGCGGCGCCCACAACCATGGCGCCGCCCTGATAGTGGCTCGACAGGTAGGAGCCGATGCTGTCGCGGTCGAAGCCAGACACTCCTTCCGGCGTCCCGAGGATCGCGCGGCCGAGCGGCTGCTGGGGGAAGGCGGCGGCGTTGAAGAGGTCGAAGACGAGGTCGTCCGGCGTGTCCTCGACCGCGCCGATCTCCTGGATGATGACGCTCTTCTCCCGCTCCAGTTCGTCGCGGTCGAAGGTGCTTTCGGTCAAGATGTCGGCAAGGATATCGAGGGCGAGGCCGGTGTCGGCGGCGAGCACGTGGGCGTAATAGGCGGTCTGCTCGACGCCGGTCGCCGCGTTGAGGTCGCCGCCGGCCGATTCGATCTCCTCCGCGATGGCACGGGCCGAACGTCGCCGCGTCCCTTTGAAGGCCATATGCTCCAGAAGATGCGAGAGGCCCTGTTCGTCGTGCGCCTCGTGTCGGGAGCCGGCCGCGACCCACACGCCGAGCGAGGCCGTCTCGACATGGGCCATACGGTCCGTGACGACGCGCAGGCCCGAGGGCAGGGTGGTCACCTCGACGCTCATGACGCGCTCTTCAAAGCATGGGTGCGGCCGACCCGGTCGCGGATGAAGCGCTCAATGGTGGCTTGGTCGTTGGGGAGCCTGGTGAAGCGCTCCGGGCGGCCAAACAAGTCCGCCATATAGGCGGGCAGCGGCGGCCGCACCCCTATGGCGCCCTCGATCGCGTCGGGGAACTTGGCGGCGTGCGCTGTGCCGAGCACCACCATGGGCGTCCGCGGACGCCGGGCCAGGTGCTCGCGGGCGACGTGCGTGCCAACGGCGGTGTGCGGGTCGAGCAGCACCTCGGACTGGTGCCAGCAGCGTGCGATCTCCGCTGCGGTGTCGCGCTCGCTTGCCCGGCCGGCGTCGAACTCCGCGCGGATCGCGGCGAGCGGCGCGTCGTCCACGGTGAAGCCGCGCGATTGCGCCAGTCCCGCCATCTTGGCGCGCAGGCCGGCGGCGTCGCGGCCGCTCGCCTCGAACAGCAGGCGTTCGAAATTGGAGGAGACCTGGATGTCCATGGATGGCGACTGCGTCTGGTGCACGCCGCGCGTCTCGTAGGCGCCGGTCTCCAGCGCGCGCACGAGGATATCGTTCGCGTTGGTGGCGATCACCAGCCGCTCGATCGGCAGGCCCATGCGCTTGGCGATCCAGCCCGCGAGCACGTCGCCGAAATTTCCGGTCGGCACGGTGTAGGAGACGGCGCGGTGCGGCGCACCCAGCGCGACCGCGCTGGTGAAATAGTACACCGTCTGCGCCAGCACCCGCGCCCAATTGATGGAGTTGACGCCCGACAGCCCATGGGCGTCGCGGAAGGCGTCATGGTTGAACAGCGCCTTCACGATCGCCTGCGCGTCGTCGAACGTGCCTTCCAGAGCGACGACGTGGATATTGTCGCCGGTCGCGCTCGTCATCTGCCGGCGCTGCACATCGCTGACGCGCCCGTGCGGGTAGAAGATGACGACATCGATGTTGGCCAGGCCGCGGAACGCCTCGATGGCGGCCGCGCCGGTGTCGCCGGACGTCGCGCCGACGATGGTGGCGTGCTGGCCGCGCCGCTGCAGCGCATGCGCCATCATGCGGGCGAGGAGTTGCATCGCCAGGTCCTTGAAGGCGAGCGTGGGGCCATGGTGCAGTTCGAGCACAAAGAGGTTGTCGCCGAGCTGCGACAGCGGCGCGATCGCCTCGTGCCGGAAGCCGGAATAGGCGGTGGCGATCATGTCTTTCAACGTGGCGGGTTCGATGTCGTCGCCGACGAAGGGCGAGAGGACAGCCTCGGCCACGGCGGCATAGGGCTGCCCCGCGAAGCCGGCGATCGTGTTGCGCGAAAGCTCGGGATAGCTCTGCGGCAGGTAGAGGCCGCCGTCGCGCGCCAGGCCTGCAAGCATGGCCTCGTTGAACGACAGCACCGGCGCTTCGCCGCGGGTCGACAGGTATTTCAAGAGAGGGTCCACATCTCAGAACGCATACCGTCCGCTCTACCATGATTTGGCAGCACGCATCCACGTCTCAGCGGCATCAGACGGGAAGCCGGGCAGGGCTTGCCGCTTGCTCGGGTTCAGTCCGCAGCCGTCGCCAGGCGAGCGTGGCGAAGACGGCGAGAAGTCCCGCAGCCAGCCCGAACCATGTCAGGGCGTAGGAAAGGTGGTTGTTGGGAGTCGCCACCTCTGTCGTGCCACCTCGCGGCCAGCCGCCGGGAACGGCCGTCGCATCCGCGTCGACAGAGAAGGGCGCGGCTTCCGCCAGGGCGAAATGTCGCGCGATGAGGGCTGGGTCGCGGGTGAAGTAGCGGCCTGTCGCCGGGTCATCGGTCGGCGTGAACGGATTGCGCGATTCGGGCGGTCGCATCAGGCCCGTGACGGCGACCACGCCCGGCGCCTGGCCGTCGCGACGACTGGCAGGATCGGCCCGGTTGGTCGGTACGAAGCCGCGGTTGACGATCACCGTGCCGCCTTCGGTGAGCCGGAGCGGCGTCAGCACGAAGAAGCCGGGCCCGGCGGCGGTGCCGCGAAACACCAGTGCCTCCCGCTCATGATCGTACCGACCCCTAAGGGTCACACGACGGTACTCGTAATCGTCGGGCCGCAGGCCCGGCCATGAAGAGGGCGGCGGCAGCGGCTGTGTCGGTGCCTGCGCGCGCGCCTCGATACGGGCCACAATCGCGGTCTTCCAGGTCAGTCGCTGCAATTGCCAGAGACCGAGGCCGACGAGCAGGGCGCCCATGAGGGCCGTGAACGCGGCGGGCGCGATAAGGGAGCCCAAGCGGCTGCTCATGGCTCCGGGCGGCCCTGCTCCGCCTTGTTGGAATATTGCAAGGAAACCAGCAGGCCCTTGGCGGCCCATAGCAGGGCGACGCAGACCACGCTGCCGAACGGGATGAATACAAGGGGATAGACCCAGGCAGCTGGGTCGTAGGCGACTTGGAGCCACACGCCGACGCCGAGCACGACGAAGCCGCCGATGAACGACGCGAAGAAGGCCGGGCCGTCGCCCGTGTCGGCGAAGGTTAGGTCGAGCCCGCAAACCGAGCATGAATCGGCCAGCGCGAGGAGGCCCCGGAACATGG
Source organism: Beijerinckiaceae bacterium (assembly GCA_965249685.1). Classification (GTDB taxonomy): domain Bacteria; phylum Pseudomonadota; class Alphaproteobacteria; order Rhizobiales; family Beijerinckiaceae; genus RH-AL1. The sequence continues at coordinate 664,173 of CBDFMN010000003.1, forward strand.
AAGCCTTGCCGCAGCGCGGGCAGCGGCCAAGAAGCCCGGATACAGCGAGCGGTAGGGGCGGCGCTCCGGATGGTGGATGCGACATGCCTCTCCTAGGACAGACGCTGACGCTCAGGGCTTGACCGCCTCAACGGTCGCGCCCCAGGCGCCCCATACGTAGATGCAGGCGAAGAGGAACAGCCAGACCACGTCGACGAAGTGCCAGTACCAAGCCGCGAACTCGAAGCCGAGATGCTGGCGGGAGGTGAAATGGCCGGCGAACACGCGAACGAGGCACACCAGAAGGAAGACGGTGCCGATGATGACGTGGAAGCCGTGGAAGCCCGTCGCCATGAAAAAAGTCGAGCCGAAAATCGACCCACCGAAGGCGAACGGCGCATGCGCGTATTCGTAGGCCTGAACGCAGGAGAACAGCGCGCCGAGAACGATGGTGAGGGTGAGGCCGGCTTTGACCGACGCGCGATCGGCTTGGAGCAGGGCATGGTGCGCCCAGGTGACGGTTGTGCCCGAGGTCAGCAGGAGCAGCGTGTTGAAGAGGGGAAAATGCCAGGGGTCGAGCGCCTCGATGCCCTTGGGCGGCCAGACGCCGCCGATCGCCTCCGTGCGCATGTATTCGATCGCCTCATGGGGATAGAGGCTGACGTTGAAATAGGCCCAGAACCACGCGACGAAGAACATCACCTCGGAGGCGATGAACATGATCATGCCGTAGCGGTGGCTCATCTGCACGACGCGCGTATGGTCGCCGTGCTGCGCTTCCTGGATGACGTCGTTCCACCACGCCGCCATCGTGTAGAGAACGCCGAGAAGCCCGGCCCCGAACACGTAAGCGCCGACCTTGGCTTCGCCGACGGTAATCGTCTTCATCCACATCACGGCGCCGACAGCCATGACGAACGCGCTGATCGAGCCGAGCAACGGCCAGGGACTGATCGGCACCAGATGGTAGTCGTGGTTCGGCTTGGCGTGCCCCTCGGCCATGGCGTGCTCTTCCCCAGAATGGCCGACCCGTCACCGGCCGGTTCCTTCGACTATGTCGCGATCCGCGGTGCGCGTAAACGGCCGGCCGGGCGTCTTTCGAGCGAGCCGATCCCGATGGCGGCCGGGCGCGTCACAGGTTCGGGCCGGCGGCGTCCTGCGAAGCCGTCACTGCGGCCCCCGTCCCCTTCGCCCCGTAGAACGTATAGGACAGCCAGACTTCGTCCACGCCGCGCATCGATTCGTCCTTCTCGAGCGCGGGGTCGAGATAGAACACGACCGGCATTTCCACCGTCTCGCGCGCCGCCAAGGTCTGGTCGGTGAAGCAGAAGCAGGAGATCTTGTTGAAATAGGCGCCCGTGCTCCCGGGTCCGACGTTGAAGGCGGCGTGCGCCGTCACCGGCTTGTCGCTGCGGTTGACGACTTTGAAGAAGACCGTCGCCGTCTGTCCGGTGCGAAGGTCGATCTGCGCCTGTTCCGGGGCGAAGTCCCATGCAAGGCCGCCCGCGACGTTGGCATCGAAGCGGACGCGCAACGTGCGCGTCCCATGCACCGGGGAGGCGCCGGCTGCGACCTGCGGCGTCCCTTCGTAGCCCGTCGCCGCGCAGAACATGCGGTAGAGCGGTACCGACGCGAAGGCGAGGCCAAGCATGGCGAACACCGCGGACACCGAAAGGATCGGTGCCAGCCGGCCGCGATGGAACAGGCGGCTCGCGGACCTCACAACGGCCTCGCCAAGACGCCCACGCCGAGCTTGGCGATCGTCACGACGTAAAACAGCAGAGCGAAGACGCCGATGGCCAAGCCGATGGCGATATTGCGATGGCTGCGGCTCTTCTTCTGCTCCGGCGTCAGGACGATGCCATGGTCCTCAGAGCCTGTCATGCGGCGTGCACGAGGCTGAGGAGGACGAGGCTGCGCTCGGCGATCAATTCGGCGAACAGGAGGAACAGGTAGAGGATCGAGAAGCTGAAAAGCTTCATCGCCACCTTGTCGGCTCGATCGCCCGTCCGCGTGCGGTAGACCTGGGCCGCCAGCGCGAGCATGGCCAAGCCAAGGCCGAGCGACAGCACGCCATAGGCGAGACTGGCGAAGCCCATGAGATAGGGCAGGGTGCCAACCGGCACGAGCACGACGCTGTAAAGAAGGATATCGCGCCGGGTGCGGTCTGGCCCAGCGACGTTCGGCAGCATCGGGATCCCAGCTTTGGCATACTCGCCCGACTTGACCAGCGCGAGCGCCCAGAAGTGCGGGGGGGTCCAGACGAAGATGAGGGCGAACAGGGCCAGACTCGACAGGCTGACGGAGCCGGTGACGGCGGCATAGGCGACGACTGGCGGGAACGCGCCGGCCGCCCCGCCGATGACGATGTTCTGCGGCGTCGAACGCTTCAGCCACATCGTGTAGATGACGACGTAGAAGAAGATCGTGAAGGCGAGAAGGCTGGCGGCGAGCCAATTGGTCGCGACGCCGAGCGTAAAGACGGCGAGCGCCGACAGGGTGAGGCCGAAGCCCAAGGCCTCCCCCTCGGTCACGCGGCCGGTTGGGATCGGCCGCTTGGCCGTGCGCCGCATGACGCGATCGATATCAGCATCGTACCACATGTTCAACGCGCCGCTGGCGCCCGCGCCGACGGTGATCGAGAGAAGAGCCGCGAGGGTCAGGACCCAATTGAGGTGGACCGGCGCGATCAGCACGCCCGCGATCGCCGTATAGACGACGAGCGACATGACACGTGGCTTGAGAAGCGCGAGGTAGTCTCCAGGGCTCGCGATCGAGACGACCGGGGCGTTTCCGGAATCGAATGACAGGCTCATGATAGACGTTTCAATCCTTGCGGGCCGACGCGCTTATTCCTAGCAAGGGCGGCAGGCCCAAAGTAGGGCTGCGCCGGGCCCCAACCCTCAGTGGTTCGACTCGACGATGCGCGGCAGCGTTTCGAACTGGTGGAACGGCGGCGGCGAAGACAAAGTCCATTCCAGCGTCGTCGCACCCGCGCCCCAAGGATTGTCGCCGGCGAGCACCTTCTTCTGGAAGGCCTCGAAGATGATGTACAGAAAGATAAGCACGCCGGCGAAGGAGAGGTAGGCGCCGTAGGAGGATATCGCGTTCCAAAGCGCGTAGGCGTCGGGATAGTCGATATAGCGGCGCGGCATGCCCGCCAGCCCGAGGAAATGCTGCGGGAAGAAGGTGACGTTGACGCCGACGAACATCAGCCAAAAGTGCCAGCGGGCCAAAGTCTCGTTGTACATGTAGCCCGACATTTTCGGGAACCAGTAGTAGAAGCCGGCGAAGAGCGCGAAGACGGCGCCGAGCGAGAGCACATAGTGGAAGTGCGCGACGACGTAGTAGGTCTCGTGCAGGGCGCGGTCGATACCCGCGTTGGCGAGAACGACGCCGGTTACGCCGCCCACGGTAAACAGGAAGATGAATCCCGTCGCCCAAAGCATGGGCGCGCGGAACGAGATCGATCCGCCCCACATGGTGGCGATCCACGAGAAGATCTTCACGCCCGTGGGAACGGCGATGACCATGGTCGCGAAGACAAAGTAGCGCTGCGTCGTCAGCGACAGGCCGACGGTGTACATGTGGTGCGCCCACACGACGAAGCCGACGACCCCGATCGCCACCATGGCATAGGCCATTCCGAGGTAGCCGAAGATCGGCTTGCGCGAGAAGGTCGAGATGATGTGGCTGACGATGCCGAAGCCCGGCAGGATCAGGATGTAGACCTCCGGATGGCCGAAGAACCAGAACAGGTGCTGGAACAGCAGCGGGTCGCCACCCCCCGCGGGATCGAAGAACGTGGTGCCGAAATTGCGATCCGTCAGCAACATGGTGATGGCGCCCGCGAGGACCGGCAGCGACAGGACCAGCAGGAAGGCCGTCACCAGCACCGACCAGGCGAACAGCGGCATCTTATGCAGCGTCATGCCGGGTGCGCGCATGTTGAAGATGGTCGTGATGAAATTGATGGCGCCGAGGATGGAAGAGGCGCCCGCGAGGTGGAGCGCCAGGATCACGAAGTCCATGGCGGGGCCGGGATGGCCGGTCTCCGACAGGGGCGGGTACATGACCCAGCCACCGCCGAAGCCCTGCATCCCCGGAGCGCCTTCCACGAAGGCGGAGATGCAGAGCAGGGCGAACGAGGCTGGCAGCAGCCAGAACGAGATGTTGTTCATCCGCGGGAACGCCATGTCCGGCGCGCCGATCATGATGGGGACGAACCAATTGCCGAAGCCGCCGATCAGCGCGGGCATGACCATGAAGAAGATCATGATGAGGCCATGGCTCGTGATCACCACGTTGTAGAGGTTCTTCGCAGCCTCCACCGCCAGTTCGGGCGAGGCCCCGCGCATCTCGGCGATGCGGTTGAAGACCTGGATGCCGGGAGCCTGCAGTTCCATGCGCATCAGCACGGAGAAGAACCCGCCGATCACGCCGGCGGAGATGGCGAAGATCAGGTAGAGGGTTCCGATATCCTTGTGGTTCGTCGAATAGAGGTAGCGGCGCCATCCCGTGGGGATGGCATGGTCCGTGCGGTGATCGGCAGCGAGTGTGTCCATCGTCCTGTCCTGACCTCCAGCCCGTTCACGACGTGCCGATGATGTTCCGTGTATCTGTCCGCGCCGGCGGCAGCGCCTAGTCGGCGCCCGCCACATGAAGCGGCTTCTCCGCCGAGGCGAACTTCTTTTTCGCATCGGTGAGCCAAGCCGTATAGGCCTCGGGGCTCACGACCTTGAACGAGATCGGCATGAAGGCGTGATCCTTGCCGCAGAGCTTGGAGCACTGGCCGTAATAGACGCCCTCGCGCTCGGCCTTGAACCACGTCTCGTTCATGCGCCCAGGCACGGCGTCGATGCGGATGCCGAACGCGGGTACGACAAAGCCGTGGATCACGTCCGCACCCGTCACGAGGACATGGATCACCTTGCCGACCGGCACCACGGCCTGGTTGTCCACAGCGAGTTGGCGCAGGTCGCCCGGCTTCAGGTCGTCCCCCTTCAACAGGTACGAATCGAAGCCGAAGCCGCCTTCCTGGTCCTTCGGGTATTCGTAGCTCCAGAACCACTGCTTGCCCGTGACCTTCAGCGTCATGTCGGACTTCGGCACGACCAGTTCGTTCGTCAGCAGACGCATCGACGGGATCGCGATGACGAAGAGGATGAGAACGGGCAGAATCGTCCAGGCGATTTCAAGGACCGTGTGGTGGGTGGTGCGCGAGGGGGTCGGGTTCGCGTTCTCGTTGAAGCGGTAGATGACGTAGCCGAGCAGGCCTGCGACGAAGATCACGATGGCGGTGATGATCGGCATGAGGATGCCGTTGTGGAAGACGTGCATCTCGCGCGCGATCGGCGTCGCGGCCTCCTGCATGCCCATCTGCCCCGGCTCGGCAAACCCGTCGGCGCAGGCGCGACCGACGCTCGCGGCGATGGCCGCCACGACGAGAATGGAACGCGCGAAGAGGGAGGCCGCAGAGGGTCTCGCATTAATGGCGTCACGGAATCCGGCCATGTCTATCCCATTTCCGCTCGGCGGAGCTTCCGCCGCTTCCGCTTGGTGAACTTCGTCCCGTCGTCGCACCGGCGACCTGTCTTTTGCTTCGCTGTTCAAGACCATAAAGCGTTCCCGAGCGCAACATGACACGGTCGCCCGCCTTAGCGTCATAAAAGCGCGAGGTGGGGCTCGCCTCCGTCTCTGTTTTGCCATAGCCCTCACGCCTTAACACGCTCGAAGCGTCGCGCCGCAGGGCCGCGGCCGGACCGGAGATCCGCGAAGCACCATGTCGACGACCAAATGGGGGGAGGGCCGCCGGCAGCGGCTTGCCGTAATCCGGCACGCTGCGGCAATCGTGGTCGTGGGCCTGACGATCGCGGGTCCCGCCGCGCTTGCGCCGTCGCCAGCGCGCGCGCAAGGGCTCGTGAAGGCCAAGCATGGCGACTGGCAGGTTCGCTGCGAGACTCCGCCGGGCGCAGCCAAGGAGCAGTGCGCCCTGCTTCAGAGCATCGCGGCGGAAGACCGCTCCAACATCAACCTGATCGTCATCGTGCTGAAGACCGCCGACGGCAAGAATCGGCTGCTGCGCGTCATCGCGCCGCTCGGCGTGCTGATTCCCTCCGGGCTCGGCCTAAAGATCGACGATACCGACATCGGGCACGCCGGTTTCGTGCGCTGCCTGCCGTCGGGTTGCGTCGCCGAGGTGGTGATGGAAGACAAGCTGCTCGACCAATTGAAAACCGGCAAGAGCGCGGTCTTCATCATTTTTCAGACACCGGAGGAGGGTATCGGGATCCCGCTCAAGCTGACGGGGTTTGCCGAGGCCTTTGCTGAACTGCCCTAACCCTGTTCCGCGAGGAGGTCGACATGAGGTTTCCGATTTGCTGCGGCCGTCGCGCAGCCGTCCGCGTCGCATCGGCCGCTCTCGTCGCCGCGGCCCTCGCCGGCGTTGCTTCTGCCACGGCGCGGGCCGCGGACGACGAGGATGCGAAGGGCAACGAGTACACCGATAAACTCGGGAGCTTCTTCGACGGCGGCCTCACGAAGGCCAAGGGGTTCGTCGGCTTGGGCAAGGCGCCGGCGCCACCGCCCTCCGCCACTCCATCCGGCTGCCCGGAGATCACCGTGCTCGACGGGACCGGCGCGCAGCGCGTCATGGCCGGCGGAGCAGCCGGCAATGCCGGCCTGAAGCATCAATTTTCCATCAGCGACGTCGCGCGCGAATGTCAGGTGTCGGGCAATCAGATGGTCTTGAAAGTTGGCGTCGAGGGGAAGGTGCTGCTCGGACCGGCCGGTACGCCTGGCACCTTCGACGTGCCCCTGCGCGTGGCAATCGTCGATCGCATCAGCGAAAAGCCGTTGCTCAGCAAGCTGTACCGGGTTTCGGCCTCGATCCCCGCCGGGCGAACGGGGACCAACTACTCGTTGGTGGCCGATTCGCTGGTCGTGCCGTTCGCCGCCGGTCGCACCGCGCAGGATTACAGCATCAAGATCGGCATCGATACCGCTGGCCGCGGCGGAGACGTCGCGTCGAAGCCCACACGTCGCCGCAAGACGACCAAGGCTGCGGAGGCAGCAGCAGCCCAGTAGGACGTGTCTCGCGTCGGTCTCGCGCCTCGCTGGCGGCCGCTTGGCCCTGCTTCAGTGCGCGAGACGCCCTACGTCGCTGATCCCCTGCGCGATCAGCCGCTCGCCGAGGTTGCCCTTCGTCTCGCCCCGCAACACGATCTCGGCGGCCGCCGTGGCGGCATCGGCAGCGGTGGAGCGCACCTGCGCCATGGCCTGGTTCTCGGCGGTGGCGATCTTGGCCTCGGCCTGTGCCGTGCGCCGTTCGACGAAGTCGGCAAGACGAGTCTGCGCCTCCCGCGCCAGCATCTCCGCTTCGGCCCGCGCCTGATCGACGATGGCGGCCGCTTCGCGCTCGGCCGCGGCTCGCTTTCCCTCGAAGGAAGCGAGCACATCCGCGGCTTCCTTGCGCAACCGCTCGGCTTCCGCGAGTTCGGCGCGGATGCGGGCTGCGCGGGCATCAAGTGTAGCGCCAAGCTTCGAGTGCACGCCGGCGTAGCCGGCCACCGCCACGAAGATGACGAAGCCGACCAGCACCCAGAATTCAGAATCCATTGTGGTAAACCTTCAGATCTTCACGTCGGCGATCGCCAAGGCGACGGTGGCTTCGTCGGCTGGCTTGCCGGTGATGTGCTGGATGATCGCCGCCGCCGCTTCAGTGGCGATCTGGCTGACGCTTGCCATCGCGCTCGCCTTGCGTTCGGCGATCTGCGTCTCGGCCGTCTGCAGCTTCGCGTTCAACTCGGATTCGAGCGCCAGGCGCTTGGTGTCCTGCTCCTGCTTGACGCGAAGACGCGTCTCCTGCGCGAGAGCCTGAGAGCGGGCCTTGGCTTCGGCCAAGGTCTTGTCGTAGGCGGCGACGGCTACGTTGGCCTCTTCGCGCATCTTGAAGGCTGCGCCGAGGTCGCCCCGGATTTTTTCGCTGCGGTTGTGCAGGATGTCGTGCACGCGGGGCAGAGCCAGGCGCGACATGATGAGGTACAGCGCGCCGAACGTCAGCGCGAGCCAGACAAGAGTCGAGGAGAACGTCGCGGGATCGAACGGCGGGAACGCCGCCTCGGGCGCGGCGCCCGGCACGGCGAGTTCAACGGCATTGTCCAGGGTCGCCATGAAGGTCACATCTCAAGGTTGGCAGGGATGGCGCGCCTGCGGGAGGCGCGCCAACACGGGTCTGTCTACTTCATCACGAAGAGCAGGAGGATCGCGACGAGGAAGGCGAAGATGCCGAGGCCTTCCGCGAGGGCGGCGCCGATGAAGGCGCGACCGAACTGGGCGTCGGACGCCGACGGGTTGCGAAGCGCGCCCGATAGGAACGGACCGAAGATGAGGCCGACGCCGATGGCGGCGGCGCCCATGCCGATCGCGGCGAGGCCCGCGCCGATGTACTTGGCTGCTACAGGATCCATGAAGAAAGCTCCGAGGTCTAAAGATCGGGCCCCGATCTGTTGTTGATATTTATTCAGTGGCCCGGATGAATTGCGTCGTTGAGGTAGACGCAAGTGAGGATCGCGAAGACGTAGGCCTGCAGCACGGCGACGAGGAGTTCGAAGCCGGTCAGGACGACCGTCATGGCGAGAGGCAGGGGCGCGATGACGGCGAAGGCGCCGGCGCCAAGCAGTGAGGCGACGAAGGCGCCGAAGACTTTGAGCGTGATGTGCCCGGCCAGCATGTTCGCGAAGAGACGTACGGAGAGGCTGATGGGCCGCGAAACGAAGGAGATGACCTCGATCAGCACGATGAACGGCAAGAGGGCGGGGCTGAGGCCCGACGGCACGAAGAGACGCAGGAAATGCGTGCCGTGCTTGACGAACCCGTAGACGAGGACGACGCCGATCACCAGGATGGCGAGTGCGAAGGTCACGATGATCTGGCTCGTCACCGTGAAGGCATAGGGCACGAGGCCCAGCATGTTCGAGAAGAGCACGAAGATGAAGATCGAGAAGACGAACGGGAAGAACTTCATGCCCGCCGTACCCGCGGAGGTCCTGAGCGTACCCGCGACGAACTCGTAACCCATCTCGGCGGCCGATTGCAGCCGCCCCGGAACGAGCGAGTTGCCGCTGGTGCCGATCACCATGAGCAAGCAGGCGAGGCCCAGGATGATGACCATGAACAGGGAGGAGTTGGTGAACGAGAGGTCCAACCCACCGATATGGATGGAGACGATCGGTTCGATCCGAAACTGATGGATCGGGTCGATACCCTGTTCTGCCGCCACGTCTGGTCGTCCTTGTCTACGGCGCAGGGCGCCTGAGCTGGGACCCGCGGCGCAACACCGGGGTAAGTACGCTATCTAAAGACGACCTCGGATCTAAAGAGGACCTTGGCCGGTCGGCTTCGCCGCGATGCGATACACGTTCCAAAACCCTGCCACGGTCCCAAGAGTCAAGAAGACAATCAGGAAGATCGGTGAGGTGTTCAGCCAGACGTCGAGTTGCCAGCCGATCAAAGTCCCGATTGCGACGCCGGCCACGAATTCCGTCAGAACGCGGATACCAAGGCTCATCGCCCCACCAAGAGACGTGTCGCCACCGGCTCCTTTTGTCGCGCGGTCCGCCTCGGTCTCCCGTGCGTCGAGCGACGTCGAGAGACGCGAAAGGCGTGCGCGCATCGCAGCGTCGTCGTCCCCGCTCTCGTGTTCCGCCATATCGCTCTCCGTCACGCGCGGGCAGGGGCTTCTGCGTCCCCAAGGCTGCGCGGCTTGTACTGACGCCCCCGCAGGCTGTCAAGCTTCCGCCATAAACTAAGCAATGTCTGAAACAAGAAGCTCGTCAGAGACTTAGCCTCGAATGCAGGCCGCGACCAGTCCCTTGCGGACATACCCCACTCGTCTGCTTCAACGGGTGGCTCACAATCGGGTCGTTATGCCGTCAGACTGCCTCCAGCATCTGCTCGGCCTCCGCCAGATCCACCGAGACGAGCTGGGATACGCCGCGTTCCGCCATGGTGACGCCGAACAGCCGGTCCATGCGCGCCATGGTGATGGGGTTGTGGGTGATGGTTACGAAGCGCGTGTCGGTCTTCGTCCGCATCTCGTCGATCAGGTCGCAGAAGCGTTCGACGTTGGCGTCGTCGAGCGGCGCGTCCACTTCGTCCAGCACACAGATCGGCGAGGGGTTGGTGAGGAACACCGCGAAGATCAACGACATGGCGGTGAGCGCCTGCTCGCCGCCCGACAGCAGGGTCATGACCTGTGGCTTTTTGCCCGGCGGGCGCGCCAGGATCTCGAGGCCCGCTTCCAACGGATCGTCCGACTCGACGAGCTGCAGTTCCGCCGTTCCGCCGCCGAAGAGGGTGGTGAACAGGTCCTTGAAGTGGAGGTTGACGGCGTCGAAGGCGACGAGCAAGCGCTCGCGTCCTTCCTTGTTAAGGCTGCCGATGGCCTGGCGCAGGCGGCGGATGGCCTCCGTCAGGTCTTCGCGCTCGCGGTCGAGGGCGCTGCGCTGCTCTTCGATCGCGGCGAGTTCCTCCTCGGCGCGCAGGTTGACGGCCCCGAGCCGCTCGCGGTCGGCGCGCAGGGCTTCGAGCCGCGCGGCAACGTCCGCCGCGGGCTGACGCTCCTCCCCCGCGCCGACGCCGGCCAGAGCCAGGAGCGCGGCGGGTTCGCACTCGAGCTCGGCCGCCGCCGCCTTCGTCACCGATTCGAGGCGCACGCGGGCGACTTCCGCGCGTGTCTCGCTGCGTGCCTTGTCGTCGCGGGCCGAGCCCATCGCCTCAAGGGCCGCGCGCGCCTTGCGATCGGCTTCGGCCAACGCGCTCTCTCCCGCCTGGCGCGCATCCGACGCCGCGCGTAGCGCCGCTTCGGTTGCCGCGACGTCGTTGAGGATGGTGCGGCGCGCAAGGATGAAGCGGTCCGGCGCGTCGGCCAACTCGTCGCGTTCGGCGGCCGCGGCTCCGATGCGAGCCTCGATGTCTTCGCGGTGCGAACCGGCGTGGTCGCGCCGTGCGATCCAGGATCGCCGTTCGGCGTCGATGGCGGCGCCCCGCCTGTCGCGGCTCTCCCGCTCGCGGGATAAGGCTTGGAGGGCGGCGCGCGCCTCCGCCTCGCTCGCCCGCCAGAGGATCGCACGCAGACGGGCGGCTTCGACGTCTTCGAGGGCGGAGGCAGTCGGTGCAAGCGCGGACTGGGCCACCTCCAACCCGGCCAGCGTCGCCGCCGCGTCGTCGCGGGCCTGGGCGGTTGCCGCCGCGGCGGCTTCCAACGCCGCAAGGCGCGCGCCGCTCTCGCCCCGGCGGCGCTCGGCGGCGGCGTGCTGGCTGCGGGCCGCGTCGAGGGCGCGCCGCGCGTTCGCCTGTCCGCATCTCGCGGCCTCTTCGCGGGCCGCGGCCTCGCGCAAGGCGGCTTGCGCACTCTCCGCCGCGTCGCGGTGCAGGTTCGCCGTCTCCAGCGCGGCCTCCGCGTCGAGGCGCAGCTCGGCAAGCCGGTTTCGCTCCACCAGCCGGCGCGCGGCCGGCGTCGGCGCCTCCGCCGCCTGGGTGAAGCCGTCCCACCTCCAGATGTCGCCCTCGCGCGAGACGAGCCGCTGGCCGGGGCGGAGTTGCCCACGCAGCAGCGCACCGTCCCCGCGGGCCACGATGCCGATCTGCGCCAGACGACGGCGCAGCGCGGGTGGTCCATCGACGCGCTCGATCAGCGGTTCGACGGAACCGGGCAGGGCACTGTCGCCGAGCGCCGGCACGGTCGCCCAATGAGCAGGGGCGCCGGGTTCGATCGAGGCATCGAGGTCGTCGCCGAGGGCGGCGCCCAACGCGGCTTCGTAGCCCTTGGCGACCGTGACGGCATCGGCGACCGCCGGCCATTTGGACGTAGCCACAGAGTCCAGAAGCTTTGTTAGCGTGCGGACTTCCGTCTCGAGGCGCTGGGCCCCGCGCTCCGCTTCGGCCAGGGGAAGGCGCGCCGCGAGTTCAGCCGCGCGGGCGGTGCTGTGCGAGGCTTCGGCGTCGCCCGCCGCTTTCTCCGCCCTATCCAGCGCCTCCGCGGCCATCTCCATCTGCCCGGCGGACGCCTCGAGCCCGTCGTCCTCCTCCAGGCTCGCCACCAAGGTTTCGCGCGCGGCCTGTCCAACTGCAAGGTCGCGGTCGAGCCGCGCGAGCCGGCCGCCTTCCTCGCGTAGTCTTTCGGCCAAGGTCGTACGCCGGGCCTCGGCCTCCGCGCGGCGCGTCTGCGCCTCGCTGAGCTCGGCTTCGGCCTCGCCGCGCTGCAGTTCCGCTTCCGCGAGCGCCTCGCGCAGGTCGAGCTCCGTCTCGCCCGCGCTGGCGTCGGAGGCGAGTTCAGCCTCCTCGGCGTCGAGCCGCGCGAGCACGTGGGCCGCATCCTCCAACGCCGCGCGGCCGCGAGCGAGGTCGCCCGTCATCTCCGAGAGGCGGCGCTCGATTTCCGTCAGCCGCGACTTGGCGCGCCGCTCCTCGCCGTCGAGCGTCTCGCGCGCGACAATCTGGCGTTGGAGGGTCGCGCTCGCGGCCGTCTCCAGGCCGCGCAGCGAGGGGAGGGCCTGCGCGGCGACGGCCTGGTGGCGCGCCGCCTCGCCCTGCTGCCGCGTGGCCTCCACGACGCGCGCCGCGTCGGCGTCGAGGGTGGCGCGTGCCTCCGCGACATCGCGGAGGGCCGCCTCAAAGTCGATGAGGAAGGCCAGCGCCTGCAGGCGACGGATCTCGGCTTGAGCTTCGCGGTAGCGCTGCGCCTGCCGCGCCTGCCGTCGCAAGGCATCCGCCTGGCTGCCGACCTGGATCAGCACGTCGTCGACCCGGGCAAGGTTGTCCTCCGCCCCTTTGAGCCGCAGCTCGGCCTCGTGGCGCCGGGTGTGGAGGCCCGCGACGCCGGCCGCCTCCTCCAGAATGCGGCGGCGCGCCTGCGGCTTGGCGGCGATGATCTCGCTGATCTGGCCCTGGCGGACGAGGGCCGGCGATCGCGCGCCCGTCGAAGCGTCCGCGAAGAGCAGTTGCACGTCGCGGGCGCGGCATTCCCGGCCGTTGATGCGGTAGGTCGAGCCCTCCTCGCGCTCGATGCGGCGGGTCACCTCGATGGTGTCGGCGTTGTTGAAGGCTGCCGGTGCGGTACGCTTGGCGTTATCCAGCACGAGGCCGACTTCCGCCATGTTGCGCGCCGGCCGATCGCCGCCGCCGGAGAAGATCACGTCGTCCATGCCCGACGCGCGCATGCTCTTGTAGGAGTTCTCGCCCATGACCCAGCGCAGCGCCTCGACGAGGTTCGACTTGCCGCAGCCGTTGGGTCCGATGACGCCGGTCAAGCCCGGCTCGATGAGGAACTCCGTCGCCTCGACGAAGCTCTTGAAGCCGACGAGGCGGAGCTTGCTGAGGTGCATGGTGCCGCTCCCGAAGAGTCAACCCTGCGTAAAAGGCGTCAGGGCGCAAGGGCAGGGCACGTTTTTCCTGGTGACGGCGAGGTCAAAAGCCTCTTTTCCCGTGGCGGGGAACAGCAGCAGGGAGGAGGGAGAGCGCGGTCAGCTCTTGAGCAACGGGTCCAGGATCTTTGCCAGCGTCTCGGGCGTCAGCTCGCCGCTGACCTTGCTCCCGTTGAAGTAGAAGGTCGGCGTAGCGCTGACGCCGAACTTCTGCGAGCCGCGGTCGCGCACCTCGTTGACCTGGTCATACAGCTTCTGGTCCTTGAGGCAGGCCTCGAAGCTGTCCTTGCTCATGCCGGTCTGTTTGAGGACACCCTCGAGCGCTTCCAGCGGCTTGTCGACGAAGGCCCAGTTCTTCTGCTGGGCGAACAGCAGGTCGACCACGGCGGAGCGCTTATCGGGTCCCTCGCAGCGGGCCAGCATGAATCCCGCGGTCGCCAAGGGGTCGAGCGGAAACTCGCGCAGGATGAACTTAACCTTGCCCGCGTCGATGTATTTGCTGACCAGCGTCGGGAAGGTGCCGACGTGGAACGCGGCGCAATGGGTGCAGGTCATCGAAGCGTATTCGACGATGGTGACGGGGGCGTCGGCCTTGCCCTGGACGATGTCGGGCAAGGCGTTGGGAGCCATCAGCTCGTCGACGGGCACTTTGGCGTTCTGCGCCACGGCGATGCCGCCGAGCGATAGCGAGAGGCCTAGGGCGGTGATGTCCCGCAACAGGCGGCGACGACCGGCGGAGAACGTGAGGAGGTTGCGGAGCATGGACGACCCGGCTTCGGAGGAGGGAAGACTTGTGGAAACCGGGCGCACCATAGTCTTTTGGAAGGTCCGAGCAAGCGGCGGCTAAGGCCGGCGGGCGCCCGCACCGCGGCTCAGCACGTGCGCCCCGAGGCGGGTCAGTGCGGCGCGGAGGGCCTCGTCCGCCACGCCGTCCGTCAATGGCGCCGCCGCCGCCAGGACCTCCGCGCTCAAGCCGCCGCCCCGATCGACCCGGCGGGGCAGGCGGTCGATCGGCCCCTGCCGAAACGCCAAGCGACCGACGCAGCGCCAGCCGAGGTGCGCGTTGATGCGCTCGATCAGCACGCCGGCCATATGCTGCAGCTCTAACGCGAACCCGCTTTCCACCCGGATCAGCAGGGTGGCCGGCTGCGGCGCCGCGTCGGGGTGGCGACCGGCGGGGCGCGGAGGCCACTGCAATTTGATGGGTTGCGAGTTGGCGGCGAGCCGCGCACCGGCTATGTCGTCCCAGTTGAGGATGACGTCGGACTGGCCGAACCCCTGGCGCGCGAGCACGGGGTGGATCGCCGCGCCGACGAGATCGGCGAGCGGTTGTGACCAGGTGCGTTGACGCGACGGCTTCTTCATGACGCGCCATGCTAGCAGCCCGGAAGCTGCGGCGGAAACGCCTTCCGCCGCCACCCGCCTCTTCGCTTGGTACGACCGTCATCGCAGGGCTCTCCCCTGGCGCGCCCTTCCCGGCGCGGCGGCCGATCCCTATGCGGTCTGGCTCTCGGAAATCATGTTGCAGCAGACCACGGTCGCGGCGGTGAAATCCTACTACGTCAGCTTCCTACGCGAGTGGCCGAGCGTGCGCGACCTCGCCGGCGCGCCCGTCGATGCGGTGATGACGCGCTGGGCGGGACTCGGCTACTATTCGCGGGCGCGCAACCTCCACGCCTGCGCGCGGGTGGTCGTGGCGGAGCATGGCGGTCGCTTCCCTTCGACGGAGGCGGAACTCCGCACCCTACCCGGGGTCGGCGCTTATACAGCCGCCGCCGTGGCCGCGATCGCCTTCGATCGGCGCGCCGTGGTGATCGACGGCAACGTGGAGCGGGTGATCGCCCGGCTGTACGCGATCGAGACACCTCTGCCATCGGCACGACCGGCCATCCGCCAGTTCGCGGACGCGCAGACGCCGGACGCTCGCCCCGGCGATTACGCCCAGGCGATGATGGACCTGGGTGCCACGATCTGCACGCCGCGCCGTCCGGCCTGCGTGCTGTGCCCGCTGGCCGAGACCTGCGCGGCGCGGATCGGTGGTCGCCAGGACGTGTTGCCGTTGAAACGTGCCAAGCCGGAGCGGCCGGTGCGTCGCGGCTCCGTCTTCTACGTGACGCGAGAGCCAGACGAGGTGCTTTTGCGCACACGGCCGCCGAAGGGCTTGTTCGGCGGCATGGCGGAGTTTCCCGGCAGCGGCTGGAACGGGGACGGCGATCCCGAGGGCGCGGCGCGGCCGCTCCCGGCAACCTACCGGCGGCTCGCGGTGCCGGTCACGCATGGGCTGAGTCATTTCGAGCTGGTGCTGACCGGCTTTGCCGCTGTCGTCGCGCCGGGCACCGCGGCACCGGAGGGGTGCCGTTGGGTCCCAATCGAAGCGCTTGCGCACGAGGCGCTGCCGAGCTTGATGCGAAAGGTCGCCGCTGCGGCGCGGGAGGATCGAAACGATGAGCGATAACGCCGACCAGATCACCTATTGGAACGAGACCGTCGGTGCCACATGGGTCGCCTACCAGGACCGCCTCGACCGGGTCTTTGCACCCCTGACGGCGATGCTGATCGCGCGCGCCGCGCCGACAAGTGGGGAACGCGTGCTCGACGTCGGCTGCGGCTGCGGCGAAACCGCCTTGCTTGCCGCCGGCCGCGTCGGTCCGGTGGGACGTGTGCTGGCGGTCGACCTATCCGCGCCGATGCTCGCGCGGGCGACAACGCGGGCGGAGAGCCTGCCGTTGGACGCGGCGTTCATCGAATGGCGGCAGGCGGATGCGACGACCCACCCGTTCGAGCCTGCGGCGGACCTGATGATCTCGCGCTTCGGCGTAATGTTCTTCGCCGACCCGGCCGCGGCGTTCCGCAACATCCGCGAAGGCTTGCGGTCCGGCGCGCGTTTCGCCCTCGTCTGCTGGCGTCCGCGCGACGAGGTGGAATGGATGCAATGGCCTCTCGACACGGTGGCGTCGCTGCTGCCTCCGCCGGCGCAGACGACCGGCCAGCCCGGCCAGTTCGGCCTCGCCGATTGTGATGCCACCTGCCGCATGCTGGGCGAGGCCGGCTTCCACGGCGTCGAGGCCGCGCCCGTCGCACCCATGCTGACGGTCGGCGAGGGCGCAGACCCGGTCGAGGAGGCGATGATCCTGCTGGGCAGCGCGGGACCTTGCGCGGCTCTGCTGCGCGAGGCCGATCCCGCACTGCGGTCGTCGGCCGCGACCCTGCTGCGCGATGCGCTCGGCCGCAGGGTCGAGGGTGGCGCCGTGCGCCTCGGGGGCGCCTGCTGGCTCTACACCGGTCGCGCCTGAACCATGGCCGACCTCATCGTGCGCGCCTGCCGTCCCGCCGACATGGCGGCCGTGACGGCCATCTATCGCCATGCGGTACTGAACGGCACGGGCACGTTCGAGCTGGTGCCGCCGGACGCGGAAGAGATGGGAGCACGCTTCGCCAAAGTGGCAGCCGACGGCTACCCTAGCCTCGTCGCTGCGGACGGGGCAACCGTGTCCGGCTACGCCTACGCTGCCGCCTATCGCGACCGGCCTGCCTACCGCTTCACCGTCGAGAACTCGGTTTACGTCCATCCCGAGCATCAGGGCCGCGGGATCGGGCGGGCCTTGCTGGCAGCGCTCGTCGCTGCCGCCGCCGCAGCCGGCTTCCGCCAGATGGTGGCGGTGATCGGCGACAGCGGCAACCTGGGGTCGCTTCGGCTGCATGAGGGAGCTGGGTTCTCGCGCACGGGCGTGCTGCGCTCATGCGGGTGGAAACACGGCCGCTGGCTCGACGTGGTGCTGATGCAGCGCGCCCTGGCGACCGGCGACACCGCCGCGCCGGCCGACACCTGAGGACGCCGTGGCCAAGGACGCGGCTTCGACCGGCGTGGCTGTGTTTATTACTTCTTTACGCCCGTGCAGGGGTCAAGGGTGACGCGATCGCTTCGCAGCGTTCCGACCGAGGCGGTCGGCGTGTAGTCGATGGCGGGATTGCCGTGAGTCGGGCTGCCGGCGAAGGTCTGGACCGCCGCGCCGATCGTGGCTCCATGCTTCTTGCTGATGTAGTCGAGGATGTCGGCGGAGGCGACGAAGCCGACGGCAATGATCGAAACAGAGAGGGCGATGCCCTCGAACGTCGTCCCGCGCTCGTCCTGTAACCAACGCCGGACATGGTTCTTCATCACTCTATACTCCTGGAACGCTTCGCAGGCGTTCAAAATGGGCGCGGAGGGTAAACGGAGGGTTGAGACTGCGAAGAAAATACGCCTGAGCCGGAGCCGCGGGGGAACCGGTGCAAGCCGTCGCTCACGCCTCCGGGTTCGATCCGGCCAGCATGGCCGTCAGGTTCTCCTCGATCCAGTCGGCCAGCGCGGCGACCTTCTCCGCTGCCGCCTCGCCTAGGGGGGTCAGGTTATATTCGACGTGGGGAGGCACCACCGGGAGGGCGTGCCGATGCACCAGTCCGTCGTTTTCAAGCCACTGCAGCGTCTGGGCCAGCATGCGCTCGCTGATGCCGCTGACCTTGCGTCGCAATCCACTGAAACGGTGGGTCCCGCCCTGGAGCGCAATGAGGACGAGCACACCCCAGCGGCTGGTGACATGCCGCATCACATCCCGCGAGGGACAGCCGAGTTGGAAGACGTCGCCTCGCGTAATCCGTTCCGCAAGGGATGTCGGCGAAAGGGCTTGACCGCTCATGTGACACTTACCTCAGCGTGCGTACTTACTTAAAATTAGTTGATTGGGTATGTCGAGGCTCCGACCCGATCCAGAGCAGGGAACCTTCCATGTACGCCATTACCGCAGCCAGCGGCCAACTCGGCCGTCTCGTCGTCGAGAATCTGTTGAAGTCCGCCGCGCCCGGCGAGATCGTCGCCGTCGTCCGCAACCCGGCTAAGGTCGACGATCTTGCCGCGCTCGGCGTGCAGGTCCGTCGCGCCGATTACGACGAGCCGGCGTCGCTCGCCGCCGCTTTCACAGGTATCGACAAGCTGTTGCTGATCTCGTCCAGCGAAGTCACCGGGCGCGTGCCGCAGCACCGCGCCGTCATCGAAGCGGCCCGAGGTGCCGGGGTCAAGCTCCTCGCCTATACGAGCATGCTGCGCGCCGATCGGTCGCCGGCGCATCTGGCCGAGGAGCACCGCGACACCGAGGCGCTGCTCGCCGCCTCCGGTCTTGCCACGGTGGTTCTCCGCAACGGCTGGTACACGGAAAACTATCTGATGGCTCTGCAACCGGTGGTGGAGCACGGCGCCATGGTTGGGTCGGCAAGGCAAGGCAGGATCTCGCTCGCGGCACGCGCCGACTATGCCGCGGCGGCTGCCCGGGTGCTCACCTCCGAGGGCCATGCGGGCCAGGTCTACGAACTCGCCGGCGACACTGCCTGGACGCTTTCGGACTTCGCCGCCGAAATCGGTCGCCAAGCCGGTCGTGCGATCGCCTATCGCAACCTTCCGCAGGCCGACTATGAGGCCGTGCTCGTCGGGGCGGGCATGCCAACCAACCTCGCCGGCCTGCTTGCCGACGCCGACGCGCGAGCGGCCGACGGGGCGCTTTTCGAGGATGGGCACGCGTTAAGTCGACTGATCGGACGCGCGACCACGCCCGTGCCCGAGACGATCGCGGCGGCACTTCGCGGCTGAGCTGAAGACCTGAGGTCGGGCCGACGCCGCCTTCAGATGTCCACAAGCTCCGTGGCGAAGGCGGCACGCTCCTGAATGAAGGCAAAACGCGCTTCGGCTTTGGTGCCCATCAGGCGCTCGACGGAATCGCCGGTGCGTTCCGCCTCCTCGGGCAGGACTGTGACGCGCAGCAGGTTGCGCTTCTTCGGGTCCATCGTCGTCTCCTTCAGCTGGCCCGGCATCATCTCGCCGAGGCCCTTGAAGCGGCTGACGTCGACCTTGCCGCGGCCCGTCAGCACCGTCCTCATCAGCTCATCGCGGTGGCGGTCGTCACGAGCGTAGACATGCGTCGTTCCCTGGGTCAGCCGGTAAAGCGGAGGCACGGCGAGGTAGAGGTGGCCCGCATCGATCAGCTTCGGCATCTCGCGATAGAAGAAGGTGATCAGCAGCGAGGCGATGTGGGCGCCATCGACGTCGGCATCGGTCATGATGATGATCTTGTCGTAGCGCAACTCGGTTTCGTTGTAGCGGGCGCCCGTGCCGCAGCCCATCGCCAGGGTCAGGTCGGCGAGCTGCTGGTTGCCGGCCAGCTTGTCCTTCGTGGCGTTGGCGACGTTGAGGATCTTCCCGCGTAGCGGCAGCACGGCCTGGTTGGCGCGGTCGCGTGCCTGCTTGGCCGAGCCTCCAGCCGAATCCCCCTCGACGATAAAGATCTCAGAGCCTTGCGCCGACGAGTTCACGCAATCGGCGAGCTTACCGGGCAGGCGGAGCTTGCGGGTGGCGCTTTTGCGGGCGACGTCCTTCTCCGCCCGGCGACGCAGGCGCTCCTCGGCGCGCTCGACCGACCAGTCGAGCAGCCGCATCGCCTGCGAGGGCAGGCTTGCCAACCAGTGGTCGAACGTGTCGCGGATCGTCGTCTCGACGATACGGGCGGCTTCCGCGCTCATTAGCCGGCCCTTGTTCTGGCCCTGGAATTCCGGCTCCTTGATGAAGACGGAAATGAGTGCCGCGCAGGAAACCATGACGTCGTCGGCGATAAGCAAGGCGGCCCGCTTGCCTTGGCCGACACGCTCGGCGTGGTCTTTCAGGCCGCGCAGCAGGGCGGCCCGCAATCCGGCCTCGTGGGTGCCGCCGTCGGAGGTGGGGATCGTGTTGCAATAGGAATGGACGAAGCCGTCGTCGTCGGCGAGCCAGGCCACCGCCCATTCGAGCGAGCCGTGGCCGCCGGGCTTGGTGACCTTGCCGGTGAACACCTGGTCGGCGACGAGCGTCTTGCCTGCCGTGTCCTGTGCCAGGTAATCCTTCAGGCCCCCCGGAAAGTGGAACACGGCTTCGCGCGGCGCGCCGCCTTCGTTGTTCAGCGCCGTGTTGTGCCAGCGGATCTCGACGCCGCCGAAGAGGTAGGCTTTCGCACGCGCCATCTTGAACAGGCGGGCCGGCTTGAAATGCGCGTCCGGGCCGAAGATCTGCGGATCGGGCTTGAAGCGCACCCGCGTGCCGCGCCGGTTGGGTGCCTTGCCGACCGTGACGAGCTTGCTGGTCGGCACCCCGCGCGCGAAGGTCTGGCGATACAGCATCTGGCCGCGCGCGACCTCGACCTCGAGCTGCTCGGCCAGCGCGTTGACGACCGACACGCCGACTCCATGCAACCCGCCCGAGGTCTGATAGGCGCCGGAATCGAACTTTCCACCGGCGTGCAGCGTCGTCATGATGACTTCCAACGCCGACTTCTTCGGGAACTTGGGATGCGGATCGATGGGGATGCCGCGCCCATTATCCGTCACGCTCAGAGTGCCCTCGCCGTCGAGCAGCACGTCGATGAAGGTCGCGTGTCCGGCGACCGCCTCATCCATCGCGTTATCCAGCACCTCGGCGAACAGGTGGTGAAGCGCCGCCTCGTCCGTGCCGCCGATGTACATGCCGGGTCGGCGGCGCACCGGCTCCAGCCCCTCCAGCACCTCGATCGAGGCGGCGGTGTAGCCGGCTTCGCCGGGCGTAGCCTCCACCATTCGGCCCGCGCGCGCATGGACCGCCGGGAGCTTGCGCGCGCTGGTGCCGAAGAGGTCGCGATTGGCTGCCATGGTGCTCAAGTCTCGGGTTCTGTGTGCTTGGAAGAGAACATAACACAAACATCTGTCGCTTCCACTTACCGGACCTTAACGGTCCCTGCCTAGTCTCCAGCGGTCACACTCCGGCAGAACTGGCGCCGACATGGCGAATGACGCGCTCACCATCGTGATCTGCTTCGATCATGCTTCCATCACCGGAGGCCAGGCCAAGGTCGCGTTCGATAGCGCGGTCGGACTGAAGCGGCAGGGCCATCGTCCAATTGTCTTCGCCGCCGCGGGCCCGGTGGCGCCGCAGCTCGTCGAGGCCGGCATCGAGACGATCTGCCTCGACCAGAGCGACCTCGTGGGCAACCCCTCGCGGCTCGCCGCCGCCGTGCAGGGCATCTGGAACGCGACGGCCGCCCGTGCCCTCGAGGCGCTGCTCGCGACCGTGCCGCGCGAGAGCACGATCGTCCACGTGCACGGCTGGGCCAAGGCCCTGTCGCCGTCGATCGCCGGGCCGATCGCCCGGTCGGGTCTGCCCGCGCTATACACGATCCACGAATATTTCCAGTTTTGCCCCAACGGCGGTTTCTACAACTACCGGGAGCGGCATATCTGCACGCTGACGCCGCTGTCGGCGCAGTGCTGGGCGACGAACTGCGATTCGCGCAACTATGCTCGCAAGCTTTGGCGAAACGTGCGGCTGCTGACGGCGAAACGCATCGCCCACCTGCCGGACGTCTTCTCCGACTACATCGCGATATCCGGCGTGCAGGAGGCGATCGTCGCGCCGCTGGTCCCGAAAGGCGTGGCGCTGCACCGCATCTCCAACCCG
Organism: Beijerinckiaceae bacterium; assembly: GCA_965249685.1. Classification (GTDB taxonomy): domain Bacteria; phylum Pseudomonadota; class Alphaproteobacteria; order Rhizobiales; family Beijerinckiaceae; genus RH-AL1. The sequence continues at coordinate 686,061 of CBDFMN010000003.1, forward strand.
GTCTCGGTGCCCGACCTCGGTCCCAAGCCCGATCCCACGTCGGGCGAGGTGATCTTCGTTGGCCGCATCTCGCCGGAAAAGGGCGTGCTTGTCTTCGCCGAGGCGGCGCGCCAGGCGGGACTCGTCCCGACGTTCGTGGGCGACGGGCCGATGGCCGCGGAACTGGCCGCGCGCTATCCCGAGGCCCGGCTGCTCGGCTGGCGCGACCCGGCCGGCGTGCAGGAGGCGATGCGTGCAGCCCGCGCGCTGGTCTTCCCCTCGCTTTGGTATGAGGGGCAGCCGCTTACGGTCCTCGAGGCCAAGGGGCTCGGCGTGCCGGTGGTGGTGTCCGACGCCTGCGCCGCCCGCGAGGAGGTGGAGGACGGCGTCTCCGGCCTGTGGTTCAGGAGCGACGACGCGGCCGACCTCGCGCGCGCGCTGCGGGTGCTGGGTGACGACGCGACGGTTGCCGCCATGTCGCGTGCCGCTTACGCCGCGTATTGGGCCGACGCTCCGACGCTGGAGCGCCACGTCGAGCGGATCACGCGGCTCTACCGCACGATGGCGGACCGACGCGCGCGCACCAATCGAACCGCCGGCATCGAACCGCGGTGGTCTGCCAGCGCGGCAGTCTCGTAGCGAACGGCCTCAATACGAATAGTACATGTCGAACTCGACCGGATGCGGAGTCATCTCCATCCGGCGGACGTCCTGCATCTTCAGGTCGATGTAGCTCTCGATGAAGCTTTCGCCGAACACGCCGCCGGCGGTGAGATAGGCGTGGTCGGCCTTGAGGCTCGACAGCGCTTCACGCAAAGAACCGCAGACGGTTGGGATGCGCGCCAGCTCGTTGGGGGGCAGGTCGTAGAGGTCCTTGTCCATCGGCTGTCCAGGATCGACCTTGTTGAGAATGCCGTCGAGCCCGGCCATCAGCATCGCGGTGAAAGCAAGGTAGGGATTGGCCATCGCGTCGGGGAAGCGGACCTCGACGCGCTTGGCCTTGGGGTTCGCCGTATAGGGGATGCGGCACGATGCCGAGCGGTTGCGCGAGGAATATGCCAGCAGCACCGGTGCCTCGTAGCCGGGGACCAGCCGCTTGTAGGAGTTCGTTGAGGGATTGGTAAAGGCGTTCAGCGACTTGGCATGCTTGATGATGCCGCCGATGTACCACAGGCATTCTTGGCTGAGGTCGGCATATTTGTCGCCGGCGAAGAGCGGGACGCCGCCTTTCCAGATCGACTGGTGGACGTGCATGCCCGAGCCGTTGTCGCCGTAGACGGGCTTGGGCATGAACGTCGCCGTCTTGCCGTAGCTCTGCGCGACCTGGTGGATGCAGTATTTATAGACCTGCATGTGGTCTGCCATCTGCGTTAGCGGCCCGAACTTGAGGCCGAGTTCGTGCTGGGCGGAGGCGACCTCGTGGTGGTGCTTCTCGACCTGGCAGCCCATGGACTGCATCGCCGCGAGCATCTCGCCGCGCATGTCCTGCGCCGAATCCTGCGGTGGCACCGGAAAGTAGCCGCCTTTGGTGCGGACGCGGTGGCCGAGGTTGCCGCCCTCGTAGGGCGTGTCCGAATTGCTCGGAAACTCGTTCGAGTCGAGCACGAAGCCGGTGTTGTAGGGATCGGCGCGGAAGCGCACGTCGTCGAACACGAAGAACTCCGCCTCCGGTCCGAAATAGACGGCATCGCCGATGCCGCTGGAGGCGGCAAAGGCTTCGGCGCGCTTGGCGATGCCGCGCGGGTCTCGCTCGTAGGGCTCGCCGGTCGAGGGCTCCAGCACGTCGCAGATAATCGAGAGTGTGGGGGCGGCGAAGAACGGGTCCATCGCGGCGCTCGCCGGGTCGGGCATCAGCGTCATGTCGGATTCGTTGATCGCCTTCCAGCCCGCGATGGACGAACCGTCGAACATCGTGCCTTCCGAGAAGAGGTCCTCGTCCACCATGGTCTGGTCGAAGGTGACGTGCTGCCATTTCCCGCGCGGATCGGTGAAGCGGAGGTCGACGTACTTGATGTCGTTGTCCTTGATCGCCTTCAGCACGTCAGCGGCGGTTTTCATGCGCGGTCTTCTCCTGAATGTCTCTGGGGTTGGCGAGCCTAGATCGCGTCCGGCCCGGTCTCGCCCGTCCTGATGCGGACGGCGCCTTCGATCGCGAAGACGAAGATCTTGCCGTCGCCGATGCGGCCCGTCTGCGCCGCCTTGCGGATAGCGGCAACGGCGCCCTCGACGGCCGAGTCGTTGAGGACGACCTCGAGCTTCACCTTCGGGAGGAAATCGACGACGTATTCGGCGCCCCGATAAAGCTCGGTATGGCCCTTCTGCCGGCCGAAACCCTTCGCCTCAATGACGGTGATGCCCGAGACACCCGCCTCGTGAAGGGCTTCTTTGACCTCGTCAAGCTTGAAGGGCTTGATGATGGCTTCGATCTTTTTCATCGCGCTTCCATCCACGGCTATGATTGTCGCGCTACGCTTTCCGGCAGCTCGATACTGCTTAGCACCAGCTAGACCCGGGTGCCATGGCGGCAACGAGCAAAGTGCCGGGCCGTACACCTTTTCCGTTCAAACGTAGCCGGGGTCGATGGAGGCGTTGCCGCCGCGTAGCCATCCCGGCACAGGAAGTTGTTTCCGCTGGAGAAAGGCCGGATCGAACAGCTTCGACTGATAGCGGGTTCCGCTGTCGCAGAGGATGGTGACGACGGTGTGGCCCGGCCCCAGTTGGCGGGCCAGGCGCATCGCGCCGGCGACGTTGATGCCCGACGAGCCGCCGAGCAGCAGGCCCTCGTGTTCGGCTAGGTCGAAGACGATCGGCAGCGCTTCCTCGTCGCTGACCTGGAACGCCATGTCGATCGGCGCGCCTTCGAGGTTGGCGGTGATGCGGCCCTGGCCGATGCCCTCCGTGATGGACGACCCCTCGGCGTGCAGCGCGCCATGCCGGTAGAAGTCGTGGAGGGCCGACCCCATCGGGTCCGTGAGCGCCACCGCGACAGCCGGGTTCTGCGCCTTCAACGCCATGCCGACCCCCGCGAGCGTGCCGCCGGTGCCGACCGCGCAGGTGAAGCCGTCGACTGTGCCGTCGGTGTCGCGCCAGATCTCCGGTCCGGTCGTCAGCCGGTGCCCCTCGCGGTTGGCGAGGTTGTCGAACTGGTTGGCCCATATTGCGCCGTGCGGTAGCTCGCCGGCCAGCCGCTCCGCGAGGCGGCCGGACAGCCGCACGTAATTGTTGGGGTTGGCGTACGGCACCGCCGGCACCTCGATCAGCTCCGCCCCCTGCAGGCGCAGCATGTCCTTCTTCTCCTGGCTCTGCGTCTCCGGAATGACGATGACGGTCCTGAAGCCGAGCGCGTTGGCCACGAGGGCTAGGCCGATCCCCGTGTTGCCGGCCGTTCCCTCCACGACCGTGCCGCCGGGCTTGAGCGCGCCGCGCGCCATGGCGTCGCGGATGATCGCCAAGCCGGCACGGTCCTTCACCGACCCGCCCGGGTTCATGAACTCGGCCTTGCCCAAGATGGTGCAGCCCGTCGCCTCCGAGGCGCGGTTCAGCCTGATCAAGGGCGTGTTGCCGATGGCATCGACGACGGAATTGGCTTTGTCCATGGTACTTCCGCGATAGTGGACCGGCGCGGACAGATGCGCCGCTACCGCTTCGCTCCGATCGAGCGCCGCGTCCAGCTTTTTGAGGATGACCATGTTCCGCGCTACGCCACGAGACGGGATCGCCTGGGTCACGGGAGCCAGCGCCGGCATCGGACGCGCGGTCGCGCTCCGCCTGGCTGCCGACGGCTTCCGCGTGGCCGCGACGGCTCGGCGCGCCGCCGAACTGGAGGCGCTCGCCGCCGAGGCGCCTGGGCGTATCTTTGCCTACCCCGGTGATATCACCGGCCGTGCCGCAATGGCGGCGGTCGTCGCGGCGATCGAAGCGGCGCAAGGGCCGATTGCGCTCGCGCTTCTCAACGCGGGAGTCTACAGCCTGGCCGAGCGCGACGGCTTTGATCCGGCCTTGGTCTGGTCGACGGTTGAGACCAATCTCGGCGGCACGGTCAACTGCCTCGGCCCGCTGCTCGCCGCCATGGTGCCGCGCGGGCGAGGGCAGATCGCCTTGGTGGCGTCCCTCGCCGGATACCGCGGGATCCCCGGTTCGCTCGCCTATGGCGCGTCCAAATCGGCCGTGATCACGATGGCGGAGGCGCTGCGGCTGACCTACGCGGCCCGCGGGCTGACAATCCAGGTCGTCAACCCCGGCTTCGTCCGAACGGCCATGACCGACGCCAATCCCTATCCCATGCCCTTCATAATGGAGGCTGACGCCGCGGCGCGCCGGGTTTGCGGCGGTCTGCGGCGCGGGGGCTTCGACATCGCCTTTCCCCGCCGCCTCGCTTGGCCGGCGAGGTTCGCCGCGGCGCTTCCCTACGGCCTATTTTTCCCGCTGATGCGACGTGCCTCGCGCCGCGTCCTGCGCTGAGCCGCGTCGCCCCCGGCGGCTCAGGTCCGGATGGAGTAAAAGGCGGCAAGCGCGCGGGCGCGGCCTGCGACGTGATCGACGATGGGCCGGGGATAGGTCTTGCCGAGCTCCACGCCGGCGTCCGTCAGCACCTTGGGGCTGGCGCACCAAGGCTGGTGGATGGCGCCCTTCGGTAACTTGGCCAGTTCCGGAACGTGGGCTCGCACGTAATCTCCGTTGGGATCGAACTTCTGACCTTGCAACACGGGGTTGAACACACGGAAGAACGGGGCGGCGTCGGCGCCGCAGCCGGCCACCCATTGCCAGTTCATCGTGTTGTTGGCAGGGTCGGCATCGCACAGGCAGTCCCAGAACCATTTCTCGCCGATGCGCCAGTCGCCCAGCAAGTGCTTGATGAGGAACGAGGCCGTGATCATCCGCACGCGATTATGCATGTAGCCTGTGGACCACAGCTCCCGCATGCCGGCATCCACCACGGGATAGCCGGTCTGACCCTCGCGCCATGCGGCTAGTTCCGCCTTCGGTAGCTTACGCCACGGCATGGCGTCGAACGTGCGGTCAAGGTTCGTCTCCGCCAGGTCGGGATGGTAGTGCATTACGTGGTAGTCGAACTCGCGCCAGCCGATCTCGGCGAGGAACTTCTTGGTGCCGTCGCGGACCCCGGGCTGCTTCGCCGCGGCCGCCTCCGCCGCGTCCGCGACCTGGCGGGGCGAGACCTCGCCGAAGCGCAGGTGCGCGGAGAGATGCGACGTACCCTTGACTGCAAGCATGTTTCGATCGCTGGCGTACTGCGAGAGGTCGCCCGACAGGAACTCACGCAGGCGCCGCTGCGCGCCCGCCTCGCCCGGCGTCCAGGCGTCGCCCCAGGCAGCGGCCCAGTCGCGGGTCGGCAGCAGCCGCAGCTCAGACAGCGCGACGCGTCCGGGCGCGCCGGCGGGAAATTCCGCCGCCTGCAACTTGGTCGGCGTGGGGTGTGGCTTCGGCAGTTCGCCCAAGGCCATGGCGGCCTTCCAATAGGGTGAGTAGACGCGATAGTTGCCGCCGGCCTTGGTCTTGATGTCCCAGGGTTCGTGGATGAGGCGGCCGTTCGAGGTCTGAACCGTGCAGCCGTCCGCCTCTAGCGACGCCTCGATCGCCGCGTCGAGCGCAACGGCGGTGGCGCCGTAGCGCCGGTTCCAGAACGCCGCCCCAGCCTGTGCGGCTTTGGTGAGACTGGGAACGATCTCGCGTGCGGGCCCCTCGAAGATATCGAGCCGACCGCCGCGCGCCCGGATTGCCTCGCTCAACCGATCGAGCGAGTGGTGCAACCACCAGCGTGATGCCGCGCCGAGCGCACGCAAGCCGTTGTCGTTTTCGAGGATGAAGACGCAGAGTATCGGCGCTCCACGCGCCACCGCCGCGTGGAGCGCGGGGTTGTCGCCGAGGCGCAGGTCGTTGCGGAGCCAGACGAGGGATGGCGCGACGGAAGGCTGAGATTTGGTCATGGGTTGCGTGCGAGCGGCGGTCAGCCGGTCCCTTCGATGAAGGCCTTCAATTCCGTCATGGAACTGAAGCGGTACACGCCCGCGTCGGATTGCGCCTCGATCGAGCCGTCGGCGAACATGACGTAGGACGTGCCGTCCGCCTCGTAGCGTCCGATCACTGCCGATTGGATCGCGGGTGGAGCGGGGGCCGCCGTCGCCGCCATCGGCGCGGCCACCGGTTCGGTTCGTTCGGTCGGCTCAGGGAGGGGTGTCGCGGGACGCTCCGCCTCGATCGCGTGAGCATCCGTGGCTTGGATCTCCTGGAGTCGAGACTCGTGAGCCCAGTCTTCTTGGACCTGGGCCTCTGCTGCCATCCTTCCGGCCGGATGCCGCTCCAATTCCAAGAGGTCGTTATGGTGGTCAGCCAGCGGCACGGCGGCCGATGCCGCCTCGGTGTGTGCCGCAGTCGGATGCGCTGGCTCGGCGGGAGCCGCAAGCGCCTCGTTGTCCAGTGAGGAGAAGGCCCGGTCGAGCCAATCGTCCATCGCGTGGGGGGGAGGAGGGGCTTCGACGACGGGGGCTGGGACTGGGATGGCGGCACTCCTGAAGCCGATCTTGAAGCGCGACTTGGCCGCAACGGGCTCCGCCGGCAACGGCTCGAAGCCCGCCGTACCCTCCGGCCGGGCTTTCGAGGGCACCGCTGACGGGGCATGTGTGTCGATCGCGATCTGTTCCGCTTGGGGCGCGAGGAAGGCCGCGAGCAGCCCGTCCTCGAGGCCGGGATCGGCGGCTGGAGGGTGCGGTGAGACAGGGACCGCGGCGGCAGGCGCGGGCATAGCGGGGGCGGCAGGGGAAAGGGCTGTCGCCTTGGCCGCGTGGTCCGGCCGCGTCAGCACCTCCGCCAACGACCTGGTGCGAAGGTCGAGCAAGGCCCTGAGGATCAAACCGAGCGCGATTGTGACGATGCCGCCCGTCAAGGACGTGGCGCCGGCGATGACACCCGTCCAGCCCCGCTCGACTTCGACGATACCTGCACCATGAAAGATCGACAGGCCGCCGCCGACCGATAGCAACGCGCCGAGCGCGAGCACGAGATACGCCATGGATCCTCTTTGCGTTCAAAAACGCCGAACGCGTCCTGCATTGACCGTAACAATCTAGTCTTAATTGACAAGTCTTGCAAAAATGTTGGCGGAACTTGCAGAATCCGACAGCGGATCGAACCCAATTGCGGGAGCACGGGCGTTGCCGGTGCTCCCTTTGCCCTCTAATTAGGGAATGACGGCGCGATGGCCAGGTTGGCCGCCGCTTGTCTCGTCGAGGAGCCCACCATGTCGTTCACCCTGCCGCCCCTGCCGTACGCCCATGACGCGCTGCAGCCCTACATGTCCAAGGAAACACTTGAGTTTCACCACGACAAGCACCATCAGGCCTACGTGACGGCGGGCAACAACCTGCTGAAGGACAGCGACCTGGACGGCAAGTCGCTGGAAGAGGTCGTCAAGGGCTCCTACGGCAAGAACGCGGGGCTCTTCAACAACGCGGGCCAGCACTACAATCACACGCATTTCTGGAAGTGGATGAAGCCGAACGGCGGCGGCGCGATCCCGGGTACGCTCGAAAAGGCGATCACGGGGGCCTTCGGCTCGGTCGATGCCTTCAAGGAGCAGTTCGTGCAGGCGGGCGTGACGCAGTTCGGCTCGGGCTGGGCCTGGCTGGTGGTCAAGGATGGCAAGCTGGAGATCGCCAAGACGCCGAACGGCGAGAACCCGCTGGTTCACGGTGGCGTGCCGGTTCTCGGCGTCGACGTCTGGGAGCACTCCTACTACATCGACTATCGCAACCGCCGTCCCGACTACCTCAAAGCCTTCCTCGACCACCTCGTGAACTGGGAGTACGTCGAGGAGCTCCACGCCAAGGCGTCCGCCTAAGTCCTTCTTCGAGCGCATCTCGCTTGGTCGCCCCTCACAGCTGGAGCGAGGGGCGCCTGGAGCCGGCGAAATCCGGATATGATCCATGCGTCGCCGGTCGCTACCCCGCGATGCGGGATAACCGCTCCAACCGGGCGCCGGCCTCCGCCAGCAGAGACGGGAAAGCCGGCGACAGGAGGAAGGCCAACTCCTGTTCCCGGCTGTCCGTGACCGGGTCGAGCCGGCGCAAGGCCTCGTCGACGTGACCGGGATGGCACATGACGAGGTGGCGCGGGCCCGCCGCCCGCAGAAAGCGCGCGAACAGCTGGCGGTAGTCCTCGCCTAGCCGAAAGTCGGAAAAACCCGCAAATCCGCGATTCGTCGTGAAATCGCGCCGCCGTGCCTCGGTGGCCCAGCCCCGCGCCAGCCATGCGAGGCCGAGCGCCTTCTTCAGGCTCACGCGCCGCCGCAGGATCGGGAGCGCCCCGTCGGCACTATCGCGCAGCCACACCGTCCCCGCGAAACCCCGCCGCTCGAGCTGCTCCAGGACCAATCGGCGCACGGGCGGTAGCGCGTGGACGTGCTGGTGGCCGTCGACGTGATCGGGCGCAGCGCCCCAGATCGTCGTGAAGGCGTCGATCTGGCGGCCGATCTCCGCCTCTATCTCTGCCATGGGCAATCGCGCCGTCCCGCGTAGAAAGGTGCCGATTGGTGGCAGGGCGCCAGCGGGTGCGAGGCCCGGCATCGGCCCGAGCGGCAATCCGCTCGTGAGGTTGAGGTGGAGGCCGATGTCGGCCCGCGCCGCGTGCGGCCGCAGGGCCGCCGCGCTGTCCGCCCACCAAGGCGAGGTGGCCATCACGCTCGTCGCGGTCAGGCGGCCGGCCTCGAGCGCCTCGAGGATGCCGCGGCTGACGGCTGGGGTCATCGCGTAATCGTCCGCGCAGAGGCAAAATGGGAAGGGTTTGGGGGCATTCGCCACGCGTGATCTCCTGGCGGGCTTAATCGTTCGGTAAGGCCCGGGTGCGAGGAAGTCACAGCGCGCGCCTATGAGCAGCCGCTAAATTCCCTCGGCGCTCGAAAGGCGCTAAACCCTGACGCAGGCTAATCTCAAGCGAATTGCCGCGGGTGCGATCCGCTTATGCGACGCGCGGCGCGGCCGCTCAAGGGGTCGGGAATGACGAGTGATGCCGCGCATGCCCTGCGGACGGAGTTGTCGATCGTCATCCCCGTCCTCAACGAGGCGGAGAACATCGAGCCGTTGCTCGCACGTCTGTTGCCGATCGTCGAACGTTGCGTGTCCTCGTACGAAGTCGTCTTCATCGACGACGGCTCGACCGACGAGACGGTCCTGGCGATCCATCGCGCCCACATGGCCAATCCACGCGTCGGCGGCGTGTCGCTGAGCCGCAACTTCGGCAAGGAGGTGGCGATCGCGGCCGGGCTCGACCACGCGAGCGGGCTGGCCAGTGTTATCATCGATGCCGACCTCCAGCATCCGCCCGAACTGATCGAGACCTTCGTCGCGCGCTGGCGCGAGGGCTACAAGAACGTCTACGGCCAGCGCGTCGACCGGAGCGACGACAGCCGTTTGCGACGCGCGTTGACGCAGCGGTTCTACCGCATCTTCGGCTCGGTCGGCGAGACGCAACTGCCGGAGGGCGCCGGCGACTTCCGGCTGCTCGACGCCCAGGCCGTCGCGGCCCTGCGGACGCTGCGCGAGCGCGCGCGCTTCAACAAGGGGCTCTACGCCTGGATCGGCTTCAAGTCCGTCGGCGTGCCGTTCGAGGTCGAGTCGCGGGCGTTCGGCGTGTCCAAGTTCAGCTACCGCAAGCTGACGCGTTTCGCGCTCGACGGCCTCATGTCCTTCTCCACCCTCCCGCTGATGGTGTGGACCTACATCGGCACCGGCATCTCGATCGTTTCCCTCGGCACAGCCATCTATTTCGTCGGCGCGACGATGCTCTACGGGACCGACGTGCCGGGCTTCGCCTCGCTCATCGTCTCCGTGACCTTCCTCGCCGGCATTCAATTGCTTTCGCTCGGCGTGCTCGGCGAATACATCGGCCGCATCTTCGCGGAGGTGAAGCGCCGCCCGCTCTACCTGGTGCAGGAGCGCATCGGCGGCGTCGGCCAGGGCGTCGACGAGGGCCTCGACGTCGCGGCCACGCAGACGCTCATCATGGGCCAGGATATTAGACGGGGTCATGTATAGGGCCCTCTTCTCCGTCGGCGGCTTTACGCTCCTCTCGCGCGCAACGGGATTCCTCCGCGACATCATGCTCGGCGCTTTCCTCGGCGCGGGCCTGCTCGCCGACGCGTTCCTGGTGGCGCTGCGCCTGCCGAACCACTTCCGCGCGATCTTCGGTGAGGGCGCATTCAACGCGGCCTACGTGCCGACCTACGCGCACATCCTGGCGAGCGAAGGTCGCGAGCCCGCACACCGCTTCTCCAGCCACATCTTCACCCTGCTGCTTGCCTCGCAGATCGTACTGCTGGCGCTCGCCTGGGCGCTCATGCCGAGCGTGGTGGACCTGCTGGCTCCGGGCTTCCGCGACGAGCCGGAGAAGTTTGCCCTTGCCGTGACGATGACGCGGATCACGTTCCCCTACCTGCTCTTCATCACCGTCAACACGCTGCAGCAGGGTACGCTCAACGCCAACGGCCGTTTCGCCGCGGCCGCCTTCGCGCCGGTGTTGCTCAACGTCACCACCATCGTCTTCCTGGGGGCGGCCGTGCTGTTCCCCAACGCCGGCTATGCCGCGAGTTGGGGTACGGTGGTCTCCGGCTTTCTACAGGTCGCGATGACGGGTTATGCCGCCTGGCGCGCGGGCCTGCTGGAGCGTCTGGTCCGGCCTGAAATGACGGCGGAGGTGCGGCGCTTCTTCCGGCGGCTCGGTCCGGCGATCATCGGCTCGGCCGGCCCGCAGATCGCCGTCTTCGCCGACACGATCATCGCCTCCATGCTGCCCACCGGCGGTCTGTCCTCGGTCTATTACGCCGACCGTATGTACCAGCTGCCGATCGGCGTCATCGGCATCGCCGCCGGCACGGTGCTGCTGCCGGAGATGAGCCGTCTGCTGGCATCCGGCAACCGCACCGCCGCATTCCATGCGCAGAACCGCACGATGGCCTTGTCGCTGGCGCTGACCGCGCCATTCTTTGTCGCCTTCATCATGATCCCGGAGTGGATCATGCGTGCGGTTTTCAACCACGGGGCCTTCACCGGCCAGGCCGCGGACGCTTCGGCCGCGGTGCTGGAAGCCTACGGGTTCGGCCTGGTCGCCGTCGTGCTCATGCGATCGGCTGTGGCGAGCTTCCAGGCCAAGGGCGACACGCGCACTCCGATGATGGTCACACTCGCCTCCTACGCGCTCAACGTCGGCTTGAAGATCCTGCTGTTCCGCCCGTTCGGCGCGGTTGGGCTCGCGGCGGCGACGGCCGCCGGCTATTGGCTCAACCTTACGCTCCTCGCCGTCATCGCCGTTCGCCGCGGCGACATGAAGCCGGACCCTTTCCTTGGACGTACGGCCGCAGCGGTTTCGATCGCGTCGGGGGCGCTCGCCTTTTTCGCGCTGCTCGCGCCGGGTGGGCTTTGGAGCCTTGCAACCCTGTTCGGGCGCTTCCAGGTCGAGGTGACCTGCCTGTCGCTGGCGGCGCTCGGAACGCTCGTCTACGCCGCCGTGCTCGTCGTCGCGCTGCGTTCGTGCGGTGTAGACATCCCGCTGCCGCGCCGCCTCGGCAGGCTCGCGGCCGCGCTGTCCGTCTCCCGCTCTGGGGGATGAGACGCTGTCATTGGCTGAGCGCCGCGAGGATCCGTGCCCAGGAACGCGTGCCCTTGTGGAACGACGTCATCTCGTACTTCTCGTTGGGCGAATGGATCCGGTCGTCCTCCAAGGAAAACCCGACCATCAGCGTCTCCATTTTGAGGTCTTTCTTGAAGGCGCCGACGATCGGGATGGAGCCGCCGCATCCCGCCAGTACCGGCTCCTTGCCCCATTCCGCCTGCAAGGCGCGCCGCGTGCGGTTCAAGGCCTCCGAGGAGAAGGGTAGGGCGATCGCGGGCGAGCCGCCGTGCCCGATGAACTCGGCCCGGCAATCGTCGGGGAGGCGCTTGGCGACGAAGGCGCGGAAGTTCTTTGCGATTTCCTCCGGTTTCTGGTTGGCGACGAGGCGGAAGGTGAACTTGGCGCTCGCCTGTGCCGGCAGAACCGTCTTGGAACCCTGGCCGGTATAGCCGCCGATTATACCGTTGACCTCGCAGGTCGGTCGCGACCAAAGCATCTCCAGCACGCTGCGGCCCTGTTCGCCCGCCGGCAGGGACAGGCCGACCTCGCCGAGGAACTTGCCGCCGTCGAACCGTAGCTCGTGCCATTGATCCGCCACCTCGCGCGGCAGCTCCACAACATCGTCGTAGAAGTCGTCGATGGTGACCCGGCCGTCCTCGTCATGCAGGTCGGCGATGATCCTTCCCAGCACGCGGATCGGATTGATCGCCGGGCCTCCGAACATGCCGGAATGGAGATCCCGGTTGGCCGCGTGGATCACCACTTCCTCGCCGACGAGGCCGCGCAGCATGGTGGTGATGGCGGGCGTCGTCTTGTTCCACATCAGCGTATCGCAGACGAGCGCAACGTCGGCGCGCAGCTCCTGCTTGTTGGCGGCAAGGAAGGCGGGCAACGAGGGCGAGCCGGTCTCCTCCTCGCCTTCGAGCAGCACCGTGACGCTGCAGGGCAGGCCGCCCGTTTCATGGAACGCGCGGCAGGCCTCGATGAAGGTCATGAGCTGCCCCTTGTCGTCGGCGGTGCCGCGCCCGACGATCTGCTTGCCGGCAGCGGCGTCCGCGACATGCGGCTCGAAGGGCGGCCGCTCCCACAGGTCGAGCGGATCGGCTGGCTGCACGTCGTAATGGCCGTAGAACAGGACGTGTGGCACGTCGCGGCGGTCCGCCTTGGTGTGGGCGACCACCATCGGCCGCCCATTCGTCGGGCGCACGCTAGCCTCGAAGCCGATGTCCCTCAGCTCCTCCGCAGCCCAGGCGGCGGCCCGTTCGCAGTCGGCGGCATAGGCTGCATCTGTCGAGATCGAGGGAATGGCGACGAAGCGCAGGAGCCGCGCCACGGCGGCATCGAGGTTCTGGTCGACTTTCGCGAGGGTGGACTCGATCGATGCCATTGCCGTCCTTCACTTGCGGTTACGGGCACTTGCAGTTTGCGGGAGACGCCTCCCTGTGATCTCCCTTTACCGCGGCGGCGGTGCGCGGCAAAGCGGTGGAATGACGCGATGCGTCTGCGGGCGGATTTCTGGGTGGCGGCTTACCTTCGGCGCTGCGAGGTCGAGGGCGCGTCCGCCTATCTCCGACGCCGTGGCGCGTCCGAAGCCGGTGCCGTGGTGGTAAAGCTCGACCGGCTCGATGGTCACGCGGCGGTTTTCGGCATGACGTCCGTCGACGCCGTAGACGAGGCCGGCCGCCGTTTCACCCGTCTGCACCGGGACGAATGGATTGAGACGTCCACGGCTGAAGAGAGGCTGAAACGCGAGTTGGGGTTCGACCCCGACCTCTGGATCGTCGAGGTGGAAGACCGCGCGGGTCGGGCTTTCCTGGATCTGGCTTGATCGACGAGCTATAACAACGCCGCCATAAAATCGTGTAAAAGACAGTAGACTGAAGTTGTCGTGTCCGGTTTCAAGACAAGCCAATCCCTCGCGCTCACAGACTTGCTAATGTAACCTTTTTACAACGTGGCGAAGCGCAGTCTTTTTCGTTGAGCTTTCGTTAACCGCGGGACCCGAGGTTGGGTAGAGGCATGCAGGTGCCGGAGGATACACATGGAGGCCGCAGGTGGGTGATCTCGTCTTGATGACGCGCCCGAACCAGTCGATCCGGCGCGAGCCTCCCGCAGGCGGGAGCGCCGGCATCCTCTTCTTCACGGGCGTCCGCTACGCGCGAGTGCCGGAGGCCGATATCGCCCCGCAAATTCTCACGCCGCCGCGCCGGGCGACGAAGCCGCGCCGGGGCCCTCGTAAGGCGACCGACGCCAAGCGCGCCTGACGCAGGGCGGCGGCTGTTCTAGCGCGCCGCCGTTCCAATCGTTTCGGGGTGGCAGGTAATCGCCTTGATCAAGGTCTCGGCGTCTTGCCGGTCCGCAGGACGGGCCGCGAGTGCCGTGGCGACAATCATGCCGTGCGGGGAGGGCGCCTTCAGTCGCAGTTCGACCGGCAGGCCTTCGTCCTCAGCATCGCCGGACTCCACCGTTTGTAATTGGGCTTCGGTGACCAGCCGGATGTCGATCGACCCATGCAGGGCCGCGCGATCCGTCATCGCATAGAAGATCCGCCCCTCGCGCGTGCGGAACGACAGCGTCAGCAGGTGGCCCTCCTCGACCGTGGCCTTGAGGCGCACCGGCGCGTTCGCCAGGTCGAAGAAGCAGACGCCCTGCACGGTCGCCGGGTCGGCGAATGGAAGCAGTTGGGACCCGGCCTGAGATAGGGGCAGTAGGGCCATGTGGTCGGTCGCAGCGAACTGCGCCAACCGGTGTGCCGCGTCGCGCGTCGCCACACTCGGCAGAATAAGGATCGCGCAGAGATGCGTCGCGATCGCCACGAGTACGGTCGCGAGGAGCCATAGGCTTGCTCCGATGAGCCGGCTGCCCATCATCGGCAGCCGGTTCTATCGATCGTCGGCATCGCGGCCGCATCGAGGCTTGCGCCCGCCGCGCTGAGCCCGGTGTCGTAGAGCCGCAGCGCCAGGACGAAGGGTGTCGCGGCGCCGACAGGCAGCCAATTGCCGCTGCGCGCCTCGCTGCCCACGGAGATGGCGGCAGGTCCATCGCTCGGCCGCAGGAGTTCCGCCGAGGTGATGGCGTAGCGGTCGGCCGGGTTCGCGATCGGGAACCCATCCGAGGTGAGCACGCTCAAGCTCCAGAACCGGGCTGGCGGGAAGGTGCCGGCGATCGTGTAGGTGCATCGGGATGACAGCGAAGAGCCGCTCCCATCTTCCGTGGCGACGAAGCTCACGCCTTCCGCCGCCCCGAGCGGCAGGGTGCCGGCGCGCTCGATGCTCGCGAGCGCATAAGGGTCGGCATCGATAGCGCCTTCCCGCGGTGCGCCGTGCCACGGACCGACGCTGATGCCGCGGCCCTCCGGGCGCAACGTGACGATGGTGAGGAGCAGGCCGAGCAACACGCCGCCCGTTCCCGTCAGCACGAGCTTCAGCAGCGTCGCCACTGCCGCGCCCTCCCGATCGGCAGCGGTGATCCCAGACGTGCGGGACGCGGGCGGCGTCCATCGGCGGCGGCAAGCGTCATGACGCGGCCGCCTCTAGCGCAAGTCGATGACGCGCACGCCGCCATAGCGAGGCTCGGAGGTCGCGACGTGGCGTTCGGGACCGTCGCGCTCGGCCTTGGTCGACGGCTGGCCAAGGCGCACTACCCGCACCGCCGAGTCGATGGCGCCGAGCGCTTCCGTCGTCCCCTTCGACAAGGTCGTCGGGCGCGGCGCGGCAGCGGGATCCGCCGGCTTCGAGTCGGGCGCGGTCGCCGCCGCGACCTTGACGCCTGGCGCGGACATCGGCACGCCGAAAAGCGGCTTTGGTTCGACGTTCTGATGCGCGTAGGTCATGATGTCGTGCCACGTGGACGCGGGCAGGGTGCCTCCGGTCATATCCTTCATGGATGTGTCGTCGTCGTTGCCGAACCAGACGGCGCCGACGTAATTGCCGGTAAAGCCGATGAACCAGGCGTCCTTGTAGCTGTTCGTCGTGCCGGTCTTGCCACCGGCATCGTGGCCCTCCAGTGCCGCGCGGCGCCCGGTGCCGCCCAGCACGTTCTGACGCAGCATCCAGTTCAATTCGGCGACGGCGTGAGGATCGACCACCTGCTGCAGCGCCGGCTGGTCGCGGTCATGCCGGTAGATGACGTCGCCGCGTCCGTTGCTGATCGACACGGCCGCGAAGGGTGCCACGTGCTTGCCTCCATTGGCGAAGCCGGCATAGGCGGAGGCCATCTCGATGACGTTGACGCCGTCTGCGCCAAGCGGCAGGGACACGGTGTCCTCGAGCGGCGTGACGATGCCGAGACGCTTGGCCGTCGCGATGATCTTGGCGCGTCCGGACTTCGCGCGCGAATAGGTGTTGCTGGCGCCGGGCACGGCATCTCCGACTTCGATGGAGAGGCGGATCGCGACCGTGTTCAGCGATTTCATCAGCGCCGTCACGAGCGGGATCTGCCCGGCGGATTCATTCTTGTAGTTGTGCGGGCAGTAGTTGCCGATGCACAGCGAAGCGCCGCTGATCATGGTTTGCGGATGGAAGCGCCCGCTCATCAGCGCGGTCAGGTAGACGAACGGTTTGAACGACGAGCCGGGCTGCCGCAAGGCGTCCGTCGCGCGGTTGAACTGGCTGCCGCCGTAGTCGCGCCCGCCGACGATCGTGCGCACCGCCCCGGTCGGATCGAGGATGACGGTGGCCGCCTGTTTGGCGTGGTAGGCTGGCCCGTACTGCCGCAACTGGTTCTCGATCACTTCCTCGGCATGCCGCTGGATGTTGGGATCGAGCGCGAGGCGCACGGTGAGCACGCGCTCGTCGCCGAAGCGGCCGGCCGCCGCCATGCCCTTGATCTCGTTGAACGCCCAATCGAGATACCAGTCCGGGCTCGCTTCGCGCTGCCTGTCGACAGGCGTCGCCGGGTTGCGCTGGGCCGCATAGATCTGGCCGGCCGAGAGATAGCCGGCATCGACCATATTGTTCAGAACGTCGTTCGCGCGCGCGCGCGCGGCCGGCAGGTTGATGTGCGGTGCGTATTTGGTCGGCGCCTTGAACAGGCCCGCGATCATCGCCGCCTCCGGTAGGGTGAGGTCGCGGACCGACTTGCCGAAATAGAATTCGGAGGCCGCCTGGACCCCGAACGTGCCGGCGCCGAGGTAGGCGCGGTCGAGATAGAGGCCGAGGATCTCGCGTTTGCTCAGGTGCGACTCGAGCCACAGCGCGAGGAAGGCCTCGTTGACCTTGCGTTCCACCGTGCGCTCGTTCGACAGGAAGAGGTTTTTGGCGAGTTGCTGGGTCAGTGACGAGCCGCCCTGCACCACCCCGCTCGCGCGCGTGTTTACCGCGAGTGCGCGCGCCGTGCCGATGATGTCGATGCCGAAATGGTCGAAGAAGCGGCGGTCCTCCGTCGAGATCACCGCCTGGATCAGGTTGCGCGGTAATTCGTCGAACGCGACCGCGTCGTCGTGTCGGATGCCGCGGCGGCCGACCTCCTGGCCAAACCGATCGAGGAAGGTGACGGCAAGGTCCTGCTTCTTCAGCCAGTCGTCCGAGGTCTGATTGAAGGCCGGGACGGCCAACGCGAGCGCGAGGATCCCCACGCCGCAGCCGATCGTCAATCCCTCGCACGCCGCCTCGACGCCAACGCGCCGCAGGCCGGAAACGTGGAAACGATCCATGAACATGGCAAAGGCTTCATACCCGCCTTTCGCATCCTGGCCGCTCTGATACAGCGTCGAATCGATCCATCCATCGAACGTGAGCATGGCGCGCGAGGCTTGACGACCAAACCGCGTCGCGCGGATGCGCGAAGACAGGTCCGCGATCTCGGCGCGCAACGAGCGCTCGCCGGCGGCCTTGCGCCACAGGGCGGCCCCCCGCGTCAACCAGCGATGCAGAGTTCCAGACCAACTCTCGAACACGTTCGACCACTCTTTCGCCGCGCCGGCATTGCCTGTATCGGGTCGGGGCCCCGATTTTGACTGCTGCCGCCTTCGAGAGCAAGCCATCGCCGGCCCAATCCCGCCGTCCCACACCCCATTTTACAAGGCAACCGCTATGCCGCGCCGCCTGTTCCAGAACGAGCCGCCTTCTGCCGCGCCAACGCAGCAAATCGATGGCTCCGCGCCGTTTTGGCGAACCAAGACCCTGGAAGCCATGAACCCGGAAGAGTGGGAAAGCCTCTGCGACCGCTGCGGCCGATGCTGTCTCGTCAAGCTGGAGGACGAGGACACGGGTGACATCCACCTGACGGATATCGCCTGCAAGCTGTTCGACTCCGGTGCCTGTGCCTGCTCCGACTATGCCCGGCGCAAGAAGAGGGTCCGCGATTGCATCAAACTGACGCCGCAATCCGTGCGCGCCATCCGTTGGCTGCCGGGGACCTGCGCCTACCGGCTCGTCGCCGAGGGGCGGCCGCTGGAACCTTGGCATCCGCTGCGCTCCGGCACACCCGACAGCGTGCACGCCGCCGGGATTTCGGTTCGTGGCCGGACCAACGGCAGCGAGAGGACGGTCAAGCTGGAGGACTACCCCTCGCATATCGTGAACTGGGCCGACGCCATCCCGACCGCGCCGAACCCGGACTCAAGCGCCGCGGCGTGCGGTCGGCCTGACGTGTCCTATCCTGGTTGCGGTGGCGGCGACGCCTCCTAGGCGATCGCGGCTGCGCCATTCCTTGAACCAAAAGCAGCCGGTTGCCGCGATCCCCTCACGGGAGCAGAGTGGTGCCGCACCCCTCCACGCCACGCCATTCGTTCATGGCGTATTCATGGCTTGGGGCACAGGGTCGATAGCGATGAAGACTGCGGTGCTGGCTCTCTGCCTTGCCTCTGGTGCCGCTGGCTTCGCCGGTGCGGCCGAGGTCACGCACGGACCCGCGCCAGAAGCTTCGCGCGGCCATGTCGAGGTCGTTCGGCGGCCCGGCGAGCCGCAGCGGGGTCGTACCTGCTTCGGCCCTGCCGAAACGCGTGAGAAGATCGTCACGCGGCGTCTGAGCGAGCCGTTCCGTCTCCTGCGTGGGGCTGCCGGACGGGTGCAGGGCGAGGCGTTGCGCGCCAGGCTTTGTCGCTGGAACGAGGATTACATCTACGAGATCGCGCTGCTTCGCAGCGACGGCCGGATCGTGCATGTCTATCTGAATGCCGTCAGCGGACAGGCTTTGACCGCCTTCGGCGAGCGCTGAGGGCGCTCGGGGTTTAATGGGAGGAGTTGAGGGTGCGCCTTCTCGTCGTCGAAGATGATCTCGATCTCAACCGGCAGATCGTCCGGGCCCTCGAGGAGGCTGGCTACGTGGTCGACCGTGCCTACGACGGCGAGGAAGGGGGTTTTCTGGGAGAGACCGAGCCCTACGACGCCGTCATCCTCGACCTGGGCCTGCCGAAGAAAGATGGCATCTCCATCATCGGGGACTGGCGCAAGGCCGGTCGCACCATGCCGGTGCTCATCCTCACCGCGCGCGACCGCTGGAGCGACAAGGTCAAGGGGTTCGACGCCGGTGCCGACGACTACGTCGCCAAGCCTTTCCACATGGAGGAAGTGCTGGCCCGCGTCCGCGCCCTGCTGCGCCGCGCCGCCGGCCACGCAACGAGCGAACTCGTCTGCGGACCCGTGCAGCTCGACACGCGCGCGAGCCGCGTCTCCGTCGACGGCAACCCGGTCAAGCTGACCTCGCACGAGTACCGCCTGCTCTCCTACCTCATGCATCACGCCGGCCGCGTCGTGTCGCGTTCGGAGATCGTCGACCATCTGTACGATCAGGATTTCGACCGTGATTCGAACACGATCGAGGTTTTCGTCGGCCGCCTGCGTCGCAAACTCGGCGTCGACATCATCCAGACGATGCGCGGCCTCGGCTACCTCGTGACGGCCAAGGGGCCGGGTGAGACGGAGAGCAAGACGCGTTCGGCCACGACAGCCGGCCGTTAGCCCGGAGGCCAGGGAGCGGGCATGATCGGCGACCCGCGCACCCGCTCCATCGCCACGCGGCTGTTCATCTCCGCGACGATCCTCAGCGTAACCATCCTGCTCATCGCCGGCCTGATCCTGACCGCCGTGTACCGCACCTCGGCGGAGGCGGCCTTCGACGAGCGCCTTGGCGTCTACCTCCGCGCGCTGGTGGCGGACCTCGCCACCGCCTCGCCCGCGGACGAGGGCAAGACCGACGCACGGTCCGAATCGATGCAGCTCGCCGACCCGCAGTTCGAGCTGCCGCTGTCGGGCTGGTATTGGCAGACGACGCGGCTCGATGGGCCTAAGCCGGAGATCAAGTCCTCGCGCTCGCTCTTTGCCGCGCGATTGCCAAAACTCGCCGACAGCGGCGTGCGGGCGAACCTGGGAGGTGCGAGGCGCGGCTACGCCAAAGGACCGGACGAGCGGCCGCTTCGCGTCGTCGAGCGCATCATCGACACCGGCGACCAGGGCGTCTACCTCGTGCAGGTGGCCGCCACCACGGAGGAAATCGACGACGAGATCAGCCAGTTCCAGGTCGACCTCACCGTCACCTTCATCATCCTCGCCATCCTCCTCGTCGCGTCCTCGGCCCTACAGCTGCGCTATGGCCTGCAACCGTTGCGTCGTCTGCAGGAAGGCGTCCGGGCGATCCGCCGCGGCGCGAACGAAAAGATCGACGGCGTTTTTCCGCGCGACATCGCGCCGCTGGCCGGCGAACTCAACCTGATGATCGCCGCCAACCGCGATGTGGTCGAGCGCGCGCGGACCCAGGTCGGCAACCTCGCTCACGCCCTGAAGACGCCGCTCAGCGTGATCGTCAACGAGGCGGCACGAGAGAGCGGACCGTTTTCCACGAAGGTCGGCGAACAGGCGGCCCTCATGCGCGATCAACTGGCCTACTATCTCGAGCGTGCGAGGGCTGCGGTGAGCGCCGGCAAGATCGGTAGCGCGACCGATGTGGCGCCCGTCGTGCGCGGGCTGGTGCGGACCTTCGAGAAAATCTACGGCGACCGCCACCTCGTCTTCGAGGAGGAAGGCGGCGCCGGTATCCGCTTCCTTGGCGAAAAGCAGGACCTGGAGGAAATGGTCGGCAACCTCGTCGACAACGCGGGAAAGTGGGCGCAAAGCCGAGTGGTGATCGGGATCAGCGGTGAGACCGACACGGTTTCCGAGCGCGCCTTCTTCACCGTGACGATCGACGACGACGGGCCGGGACTCGACCCGACCTTGCGTGCCGCGGCCCTGCAGCGAGGACAGAGGCTGGACGAGTCGAAGCCCGGCTCGGGACTCGGTCTGTCCATCGTCGACGACCTCGCGCGCATCTATGGCGGCACCTTCACCCTGGCCACGAGCCCGTCGGCAGGCCTGCGCGCGGAGTTGCGGTTACCGGCGAGCTGAGGCTGGCCCGATCGCGAACCCAAGCACGCCTCGTCGTTTTGCCGCGACCGCGCAAAACAGGTATGACATCGCGATGCAAGCCACGCCCGGCGAACCCTGGATCACCCAAGTCGAGACGGCCTGCGCCAAGCGCGGGTTGCAGATGACGTCGTTGCGGCGCGAAATCGCGGGCATCCTGGCCGGTGCGGACCAGCCGCTCGGCGCCTATGCGATCATCCAGAAGCTGTCTGACGTGCAGGGCCGCATCGTCGCACCGCCAACCGTCTATCGCACGCTCGACTTCCTCGTCGAGAACGGCTTCGTCGTGAAGATCGAGAGTCGTCAGGCCTATCTCGCCTGCGACCACGTCGGGCATGGCCACGATCATCATGGCGTCCTGCTTTCCTGCGTCAAATGCGGTCGCAGTTCGGAGATTGACAGTGCCGCGATCGATCGCGAGATCGCGATGATCGCGGCGGGCCAATCGTTCCGGGTCGAGCGCAAGGTGTTCGAAGTCGACGGCGTCTGCGCCGACTGCGCGGCCCCGCGACCGGAGCCCGCCGGCGCGACAACGAACGGCCTTTCCACCGCTCCGGCCGATGGCTAAGTGATGTGAAGCCGAGGCGACGTCGGCATGGCGGGACGGGAAGATCGGTGTGCGCACTTGCTTAGTCTGTGGATCGCCTTCGCGGCTCTGACGGGGGTTGCGGTCTTTAGCGTGCTGTGGCCGCTCTCGCGCCAGGCTGCGCCTCTCGACGGCCACGAAGCCGACGTGGCGTTCTACCGCGCGCAGTCGGATGAGATCGACAGGGATGCGGGTCGTGGCATAATCCGGCCCGACGAGGCCGAGATCGCCAAGGCCGAGGCCGCGCGCCGCTTGATGGCGGCCGCCGGCCGCGGCGGGGCGGATGCGCCCACCGGTTCGCCCTTCGCCGTCCGCGCGGTCGCGGTCGGCGCGCTCCTCTTCGTGCCAGCGGTGGCGCTGGCGCTCTACACGAAGGTCGGCGCCCCCGAGTTGCCAGACCTGCCGCTCGAGGCCCGCCTTCAGGCGTCCCCGGCAGGGATGGACCTTGCCACAGCGGTCGCGCGGATCGAGCGGCACCTCGCGGAGGAGCCCGATGACGGCAAAGGGTACGAGGTCCTTGCGCCGACCTATCTCAGGCTCGGCCGGATCGAGGACGCGGCGCGCGCTTACGCCAGGGCGGTCGCGTTGCTCGGAGCGAGTGCCGAGCGCTACGCCGGGTTAGGGGAGGCGCAGGTTGCCGCCGGTAGCGGCGTCGTGACGGCGGACGCGAAAACCTCGTTCGAGCGCGCTCTCGCCCTGGACGCGAAGTCGCCGCGCGCCGCTTTTTACCTCGGCCTCGCCGCGCAGCAGGATGGGGACAAAGCCAAGGCGCTCGCCATCTGGCGCGGGTTGGTGACGGCCTCGCCGCCGGACGCGCCGTGGCTTTCGGCGGTGAACGCGCGGATCGCCGCGCTCGCGCCCGATCCGCCGGCGGCGGCGGGCGGCCAAACCAACTTGGCCGCCGCGATCGAGGCCATGCCGGATGAGCAGCGCCAAGCGGCGATCCACGGCATGGTCGATCGCCTCGCCGATAGGCTGAAGACCGACGGGCGGGACCTCGAGGGCTGGTTGCGGCTCGTGCGCGCCTATCGCGTCCTGGACGAGCAGGGTAAGGCGAGGGGTGCGCTCGCCGACGCGCGTCGCACCTTCGTCGCCGAGCCCGACGCCGCCAAGCGCCTCGACGCGCTGGCCCACGAACTCGGGCTGGAAGGGTGACGCGGCGATGACTCGCAAGACGCGACGGTTGACGCTCATCGGTGCGGCGCTCGGCACCTTCGGCCTGGCGCTCGGCCTCACGCTGTTCGCGTTGCGCGACACGATCGTGTTCTTCTATGGGCCGACCGAATACGCCGCGAAAGCCCCGCCGCCTGGGACGCGCCTTCGCATCGGCGGCCTCGTCAAGGCCGGTACCTTCCTGAAGCAAGGTGTCGAGAAGGTCACCTTCGAGGTCACCGACATGACCCGCGACGTCAAGGTGGCCTACACCGGCCTCCTGCCCGATCTGTTCCGCGAGGGGCAGGGCGCGGTGGTCGAGGGCGTGGTCGGGACCGACGGAGTGTTCCGCGCCGACAATGTCTTGGCCAAGCACGACGAGCGCTACATGCCCCGCGAAGTTGCCGACGCACTGAAGAAGCAGGGGGTTTGGCAGGACGCGCAGCCGATGCCCGCGAACGCCGACCAAAGCGCGAGCGCGGCGAAATGATCGTCGAGACCGGCCACTATGCCCTCGTCCTCGCGCTGACTTTGGCGCTCGTCAACGCCGTCGTGCCGCTCTACGGCCACTACGCGCGCGACGGCCGGCTGCTCGGGACCGCGCCGAGCGTGGCGCTGGCCGGGTTCGGCTTCACCGCCTACGCCTTCGCGGCGCTGACCTACGCCCACGTCGTCTCCGACTTCTCCGTCGTCAACGTCATCGAGAATTCCGCCTCCACCAAGCCGCTGATCTACAAGATCACCGGCGTTTGGGGGAACCACGAAGGCTCGATGCTGCTGTGGGTGCTCATCCTCGCGGTGTTCGCCGCAGCGGTTGCAGGCGCCGCGCGCGGCATGCCGGCCGATCTGCGGGCGCTGGTTCTCTGCGTACAATCGTGGATCGCTTCCGCCTTCCTCCTGTTCATCCTGCTGACGTCCGACCCGTTCGCGCGGGTGGCGCGGGCGCCGATCGAGGGGCAGGACCTCAATCCGCTGCTGCAGGACCCGGGGCTGGCGATCCACCCGCCGCTGCTCTACCTCGGCTATGTCGGCTTCTCCATGACCTTCTCGTTCGCGGCGGCGGCGCTGATCGCCGGGCGCATCGATGCGGCCTGGGCGCGCTTCGTCAGGCCGTGGACGCTGATCGCGTGGATCTTCCTCACGCTCGGCATCGCGATGGGCTCTTATTGGGCCTATTACACCCTTGGCTGGGGCGGCTTCTGGTTTTGGGATCCGGTCGAGAACGCCTCTTTTATGCCGTGGCTCGCCGGCACCGCGCTGCTGCACTCGGCCGTGGTGATGGAGAAGCGCGAGGCCTTGAAGATCTGGACGATCTTCCTGGCGATCCTCGCCTTTTCGCTGTCGCTCGTGGGCACGTTCCTCGTGCGCTCCGGCGTACTTACCTCCGTCCATACCTTCGCCACAGACCCGACGCGCGGCGTGTTCATCCTGCTGATCCTCGTCCTCTTCATCGGCGGGGCGCTCGCCCTGTTCGCGTGGCGGGCGGGCGAGCTGAAGCCCGGCGGGATCTTCGCGCCCGTGTCGCGCGAGGGAGCGCTGGTGCTTAATAACCTGCTGCTCACGACCTCCTGCGCCACGGTCTTCACCGGCACGCTCTACCCTCTGGCGCTCGAGGCGGTGACCGGCCAGAAGATCTCCGTAGGGGCGCCCTTCTTCAACGCGACGATCGTGCCGTTGGCGATCCCGCTCTTCCTCGTTATGCCGTTTGGACAGGTTCTCGCCTGGAAGCGCGGCGACCTGCTGGGCGCGGCCCAGCGGATCGTCGTCGCCCTGGCCGCCGGGCTTGCTGCACTGCTCGCCTTCGCGGCTTGGCAGGGCGCGCCGGTGCTCTCGTACCTCATGGCGGGGCTGGCGATCTACGTCCTCGTCGGGTCCTTCGCGGACCTCGCGCGACGGCTCGCCGTCGGCGGCGCGGGAAACGTCTGGGCGCGCGGGACCGGTCTGCCACGCTCCGCCTACGGGGCCGCTTTCGCCCATGCGGGGGTCGGGGTGACCCTGCTCGGGCTCGCCGCATCCGGTTGGGGGCAGGAGGCGATCCTGACCATGAAGCCGGGCGATACCACCCATGTCGGACCCTATGCGGTCGTGCTGCAGGCGCTCGCCCCGGCGGACGGGCCGAACTACACGGCCACCGTCGCGCGCTCCGTGATTCTGCGCGGCGGCGCGACGGTCGCGACCATCGAGCCGGCCGCGCGCTTCTATCCGACACGGCGCATGAACCGGGCGGAGGCGGGCATCGCCACCCTCGGCCTCGGCCAACTCTATATGAGCATCAGCAACCCGGTGCCCGGCGCCAGCACCGACGTGCGGCTCTATTGGAAGCCGCTCGTGACGCTGATCTGGATCGGCGCGTTGATCATGGGGTTCGGCGGTGCGCTCTCCCTGTCAGACCGGCGGCTCCGCTTCGGTGTCGCGCGCCGCGCCAGGCGGGCGGCGGCTGCGCCGCAGGCGGCGGAGTGAGCGGCCGCGCGCTCCTTGTGGGCGGGCTGCTCGCCCTCGCCGCGATGCCGGCCCATGCCGTGCAGCCCGACGAGATCCTCAAGGATCCCGTGCTGGAGACCCGCGCGCGCGGCCTGTCGGCGCAATTGCGCTGCATGGTCTGCCAGAACCAGTCCATCGACGACAGCGACGCACCGCTGGCGCGCGATATCCGCGTCCTCGTTCGCGAACGTCTCCAAGCTGGGGAGGGGGAAGCGCAAATCCGCGATTTCCTCGTCGGCCGCTACGGCACCTTCATTCTGCTGAAGCCGCCGGTCGAAGCGGGCACGCTGCTGCTGTGGGGAACGCCGCTGATCGTCCTGCTCGGCGGCGCCGGGGCGGTCTTCTATGCCTGGCGCCGGGAACGAACGGGATCGGATGGCGCTCCGTTGCTGACGGAGGGGGAGCGCCGGACGCTCGACCAACTGCTCGCGAAGGATTAGCGGTCCCGCGGCCGCTCGATCTGCCAACGCAGGTGCGAGCGCACGGCAGGCCACTCCCCGGCGATGATCGAGTAGACGCAAGTATCGCGCAGCGTCCCGTCGCTCGCTCGCGCGTGGTTGCGCAAGATGCCGTCCAGCTTTGCGCCGATCCGCTCGATCGCCCGTCGGCTTGGTCCGTTGAAGACATGCGTACGCAGCTCGACGGCGATGCAGTCGAGTGATTCGAAGGCGTGACGCAGCAGCAAGAGCTTGCACTCCGTGTTGAGCGGCGTGCGCTGGACGGCGCGGCGGTACCAGGTCGAGCCGATCTCCACACGCCGCGCCGCCGCTTCGATGTTCATATAGGTGGTCATGCCGACCGGTGCGCCGGTTGCGAGGCCGATCACGGCGAAAGGCAGCATGGAGCCGGCGGCCTGCAGGCTCAGCCGCCGCTCGATCTCACCCTCCATCCCGTCAGGGTCGGGCACCGTCGTGTACCAGAGCCGCCACAGTTCGCCGTCTGCGGCTGCCTCACGCAAACCGGCGGTATGAGCGTGCGAGAGCGGCTCCAGACGGGCGTGCTCGCCGCTCAGGGTCACGGGGGCGGGCCAAGGCATCGCGGTCTCCTCCAACGGTTCCACAAAGCTGGTTTGGGCAATCTTACCAACTTGTCATGCGGGAGACATGGACGCGTAAGTCGCCCCACTCCATCTACTTGGCATCGGACGAACGGAATGTTTCGTCCTGTCGCCGAGGAGACGATAGTGGCAGATCTCAACCAGACACCAGAGTTCGAGCAGCGCCTACGTGCGGGTCGCTCCCGGTTCAAGACACGTGCCGCCCTCCTCGGAGCTGCCGGCGTGGTCGCCCTCTCCGCCGCAGCCGTCAACGGCTTCCTCCCGCATGTCGCGCAGGCCGAGGCCACCGTCACGGCCGCGCCGCAGGACCGCGGCATCGCGGTCAACCCGACGTCGTTCGCCGACGTCGTCGACCATGTCCGCAACGCCGTCGTCTCCGTAAAGGTCAAGGTGACCGAGACCGCAGACAACACGGAAGCCGACGGCGAGGACAGCAACCCGGGCATGCCGCAGTTGAAGCCGGGCGACCCGCTCGAGCGTTTCTTCAAGCAGTTCGGCGAGCGCGGTGGGAAGCAGTTCCAGCGCCCCGGCAAGCCGCACAGCTCGCAGGCGCAGGGCTCCGGCTTCTTCATTTCGCCCGACGGCTACGTCGTGACGAACAACCACGTCGTGGAGCACGCCACCGACGTGCAACTCGTCACTGACGATGGCAAGACCCTGCCGGCCAAAGTGATCGGCACCGACAAGAAGACCGACCTCGCACTGCTCAAGGTCACCGATAAGGGCGAATTCCCGTTCGTCAAATGGGCCGAGAAGGCGCCTCGGGTGGGTGACTGGGTCATCGCCGTCGGCAACCCGTTCGGGCTTGGCGGCACGGTGACGGCCGGTATCGTCTCGGCACGCGGTCGCGACATCGGGGCCGGCCCCTACGACGACTTCCTGCAGATCGACGCGCCGGTGAACCGCGGCAACTCGGGCGGTCCCACCTTCGACGCCAACGGCACCGTGGTGGGTGTCAACACGGCGATCTTCTCGCCCTCGGGTGGCAGCGTCGGCATCGGTTTCGCGATTCCCGCCGAAGTCGCGCAGCGCGTCGTGCAGGACCTGAAGACCAAGGGGCTTGTCTCGCGCGGATGGATCGGCGTGCAGATCCAGCCGGTCACCGCGGAGATCGCCGACAGCCTCGGCCTGAAGTCCAGCAAGGGCGCGCTCGTCGCCGAGGCGCAGGCCTCGGGTCCCGCTGCCAGCGCCGGCATCAAGTCCGGCGACGTGATCCTGGGCGTCGACGGCGAGAAGGTGGACGGCCCGCGCGAACTCGCCCGCAAGATCGCCTCGCTCGGTCCGGACGCCAAGGCCGACCTGACCTTTTGGCACGACGGCGCGGAAAAGAAGGCCTCGGTCAAGCTCGGCACGCTGCCCAACAGCGACCAAGTGGCCAAGGCCGACATCGAGGGCGACACGGGTAAAAGCATGGTGGCCTCGCTCGGCCTGCAGCTCGCGCCAGCCGCCTCGATCCCGGGTGCGGGCAAGGTCGGGGTCGTCGTCGCTGACGTCGATCCCGATGGCGCCGCCGCGCAGAAGGGCCTGAAGGTCGGCGACGTGATCCTCGAGGCGGCAGGCCAAGGCGTTACGACGCCTGGCGACGTGACCGGCGCCATCTCCGCCGCCAAGAAGGACGGCCGCAAAGCGATCCTCCTGCGCGTCAAGAGCGAGCAGGGCACCCGCTTCGTGGCCATCTCGACCGCCCCAGCCGGCTGAACCGCGGGCGTCGCCGCTATAACGTCGGTGACGGCGCTGCGATATCACACGCCCTCCCCGGACTTGCACGTTTGCACCTCCGGGGAGGAGGCTTCCTGGCGTTCTCTAACTCCTAGACTTTGTCCGGCGCGGTGGCGTCTCCGCCCGGCAGGTTGCGCCGTCGGTGCCGCCGCTCTGCCGACCGGCAGCCCCAAAACCGAACGTGCCCCTTCTTCGACATCGTTCGGGAGCCGCTATATGTCGTCCATGCGAATTCTCATCGTAGAAGACGATTCTGAAGCCGCCCACTATCTGGCGAAGGCGTTCCGCGAGGCCGGCCACGTTGCCGATATCGTTCACGACGGCTTGGATGGCTACGACCGCGCCTGCGACGACATCTACGACGTGCTGATCGTCGACCGCATGCTTCCCAGGATGGATGGGCTCTCACTCGTCGGTGCTTTGCGTGCCCAGAGCGTGAAGACACCCGTCATCATCCTGTCGGCGCTTGGCCAGGTGGAGGATCGCGTCAAGGGTCTGCGCGCCGGCAGCGACGACTACCTGCCGAAACCCTATGCGTTCTCCGAACTCCTCGCCCGCGTCGAGGTTCTGGCGCGGCGAAAACAGCCGGGAACGGGAGAGGACACGGTCTACCGCGTCGGCGGCCTCGAACTCGACCGCCTTGCCCACAAGCTGACGCGCAACGGCAAGGAGATCGTCCTGCAGCCGCGCGAGTTCCGCCTGCTGGAATATCTGATGAAGCACCACGGCCAAGTGGTGACCCGCACGATGCTGCTCGAGAACGTGTGGGACTACCATTTCGACCCGCAGACCAATGTCATCGACGTTCACATCTCGCGGCTGCGCGCGAAGATCGACAAAGGGTTCGATCCGCCGCTCCTGCAGACGGTTCGCGGCGCGGGGTACACGATCCGTGACAGCGCTCGGTAAGCTGTTCCGCACGACGGCGTTCAAGATCTCGCTCGCCTATCTCGTGATCTCGGCGATCGGCTCGGGCGTGGTGCTCCTGAGTGTCGGCGACAACGTCAAGAACGTCATCGAGCTGCAAATCTCTCAGACGATCGATGCCGATATCATCGGTCTGTCCGAGCAATATACGCAAGGCGGCATCACCACGCTCGTCAACATCGTCGAGCGGCGCACGCGGGTGCCGGGCGCCGGCCTCTACCTCGTTACCACCCACGCCGGTGAGCCGATCGCCGGAAACGTCCAGTCGCTGCCTCCGGGCGTGCTCGACGTGCCGGGCGTCATCGAGACGAGCTACCGCGTCAAAGGGGACACGGCGACGACGCGCCGGGCGCTGGCACGGATTTTTGCGCTCTCCGGCGGGTTCCGCCTGCTCGTCGGCCACGATCTTGCCGAGGGCGAGAGCCTACGGCCGATCCTCTTTCACGCCCTGCTTAACTCGTTGATCTCCTTTACCATCATCGGCACGCTCGGCGGCCTGTTCCTGGCTCGGCGTGTCCTGCGTCGGGTCGACGCCATCAATGCCAATGCCCGCACCATCGTCGCGGGCGACCTGAACGGCCGGTTGCCGCTGGCGGGGACCGGCGACGAACTCGACCGGCTGGTCGAGAACATCAATGCGATGCTCGACCGCATCGCCGAACTGATGACTGGGCTGAAGGAGGTTTCCGACAATGTCGCCCATGACCTCAAGACGCCGCTGACGCGGCTGCGGGGGCGCGCGGAAGAGGCGTTGCGGCTGGGACGATCGCCCGAGGTCTATCGCGATGCGCTGGAGAAGGTCATCGAGGAATCGGATGCGCTGATCCGCATCTTCAACGCGTTGCTGATGATCGCACGGGCGGAGGCCGGCTCCGGCCGCGAAGGCATGGACGATTTCGACGCGAGCCTGGTGGCCAGCGACGTCGGCGAACTCTACGAACCGGTGGCCGAAGCCGCAGGCGTCAGCTTCGAGGGTTCAATCGAGCCTGGTCTTGTCGTCCATGGCAGCCGCGAACTTATCGGGCAGGCCCTGGCCAACCTGGTCGACAACGCGCTGAAGTACGGCATCGCGGCCCAGCCCCAGCCGAACAACGCCCCGCAGGTCTGTCTGGCGGCGCAACGGCGCGGCGGCTTCGTCGAGATCACCGTCGCCGATCATGGACCCGGTATCGCGCGGGACGATCGGGGGCGCGTGACCGACCGCTTCGTGCGGCTTGAGAACTCCCGATCGCGGCCGGGATCGGGGCTCGGCCTGTCGCTCGTCGCGGCCGTGACGCGCCTGCACAACGGGACGCTGTGGATCGAGGACAACGCGCCGGGCTTGCGGATCACCATCGCCTTGCCGGCCTCGCGCGGTGCGGCGGCCGCGCTGCCCAGGGCAAGTGCGGGTCTCGGACCCAGCCCGGCGTGAGCGTCAAGCGGTGAGCGAGACCTTTGGCAGCGGAGGCTTGTCCATCGCGTGAGCGGAGGCGGGCGGCCGCGGCGTCGCCCGGCTCGCTGCGAGCGCGAGGGCCGGGCGTTGCGCGACGACGCAACCGGGCAGGTGCACCTGGACGATCGTTCCTACGCCGGCGGACGAGCGGATGCGTAACGAACCGCCGTGCAGGTCGATGAGCGAGCGGGCAATCGCAAGGCCAAGGCCCGAGCCCCGCATACCGTTCGAGAGCGTCCCGTCGGACTGCTCGAACGGCCGGCCGAGCCGCGCCAGCGCTTCCGCCGGAATGCCCACGCCGGTATCCTCGATAGAGATGTTGATCGCGTCTTGCGCCGTCCGGGTCCGCACGGTCACGCGTCCTTGCGCCGGCGTGTATTTGATGGCGTTGTTGACCAGGATGGTAAGGATTTTCTCGATCGCGGCGCGGTCGGCATCGATCTGAACGTTGGCCTGCGTGTCGTGGTGGAGTTCGATGCCGCTCGCCGCGGCGACGGAGGCCAACGCCACGAGCGTTTCGCAGACGGCATCCTCCGCGCGGAAGTTCGTCCGCTCAAGCCTCACCCGCCCCGCTTCCAAGCGGGCCATGTCCAGCACCTCGGAGATCATGCCGAGCAATTGCTGGCCGCTGTTGTTGATATCCGCGCAGTAATCCACGTATTTCGGCGAGCCCAGCGACCCAAACACTTCGTGCGTCATCATCTCGGAGAAGCCGATGATGGCGTTCAGTGGCGTACGCAACTCGTGGCTCATGTTGGCGAGGAAGTCGGACTTGGCACGGTTGGCGCTCTCGGCCTCGGCCTTCTGTTCCAGGTAGCGCTCGGCCAGGTCGGCGAGAAGCTGCGCCTGCGTCTCCAGCGTCTGCCTCGACTTGCGCAGGTCGACGACCGAACTCATCAGTCGCCGCTCGGACTCGATGAGCTGTTCCTCGTTGCGCTTGAGCGCGGTGATGTCCGTGCCGACCGAAACGTAGCCCCCGTCCTTCGTGCGGCGCTCGTTGATCTGCAGCCAGCGCCCATCGCTGAGCCGCGCCTCGAAGGTGCGGGCACCCATCGGCTGCATCTCGCCGAGGGCGATCTGCGATTGGATCTGCGGCGTGGTGCCCTCGGCCATCACCGTGGCGTAGGGCGTCCCGATCGCCAGGGCGATGCTGGGCAGGTTGTGGAAACGCTGGAACTTGGAGTTGCACATCACGAGCCGGTTGTCGGCGTCCCACACGACGAAGGCTTCGGAGATCGTCTCGATGGCGTCGCGCAGGCGCATGTCGGCGGTCGCCGTACGCTCCTCCAGCGCCATCTTCTCGGTAATATCGACGGCGATGCCGACGAGGTGGCCTGCCTCGGTGGGATCGTCGCGGACGAGTTCCGCGCGTGCGCGCAGCCAGACCCAATCGTCGCGCGTCGTCCGCAGCCGGAAGGCGTGGTCCACCGTGCCGGTCTTCGAGCCCGCGAGCTTGCTCAGGATCGCGCTGAGCTTGCCGTCCTCCGGGTGGATCATGGCGTCGATCTCATCCACGGCGATCGGTAGCGCGCGGGGCGTCATGCCCATGACTTCGTACATAGAATCCGACCAGTAGACAGAGCCCTGCTTGAGGTCCCAATCCCAAAGGCCGCAACGCCCGCGGCTGAGGGCGGTGTCGATGCGGTCGCGCACCCTGGTGCACAGGAGGTCGGCTAGGCGCGCGCGCGAGGCCTGCCAGAAATAGGCGCAGGCGAGCGCCGAAAGCACGCCGGCGGTGCAGCACAGGAGGACGATTGTGCGCAGCAAGGCCGCGCGCCAGCCGTCGAGCACATGGCCCATCGAATGGATGATGGCGATTTGGCCGAGCGGCGTGTGCAGGGCATGCACCGTGGCGAGAACGTCCTCGCGTCCGGCCAAGCTCACGCGCATCACGCCTGCCTTTTCCGCCAACAGGGCCAGTGGCTCGGTCGTGCCGAGCTGGTCGAGCATGGTGCCACCGGTCACGCCGTCCGGGTAGCTGGCGATGACGCGGCCGCTGGCGTCGCTCAATAGCAGGCGCTGCCCGCGGTTAAGAATGCGCGAAGGAATGGCCCACGCCAGCGCCTGCGCGGCGGTGAGCCCCGGCGTTTCGGCCATGCGCAGGTTGATGTCGTCGGCTACGACGGCGGCCACCAGCTCCATCTCGGTGGCGGCAGCGCCGACGATGTGATCCTCTTCGTTAAGCGAAAAGGAGACGGCGATGCCGACGAGGATGACGATAAAGGCGACGAGCGTCGCCACGACCGCGCGCCGCACCCAGACGTCCAGATCGGTTGGTGTCAAATCGCACAGGCGCGTCGCGACGGATCGCATTTGCTCCATCCGCATCCTGAAGGAAGCGCGAAGCTCGTTCGCCTTTGCTCGCACGGAAACACTGGCCACGCTCGCACGCGACATCGTCGGCCTCCTCAGTGTCGATTCGAGGCGATGTGCCGCACCTCCGTCGAATCACGCTTATCTGAATCCGCAGGGGCTGCTTTGTCCAGCCTTTATTAGCCCGAGGCGGCGCGATACAAGAGGACCGGCGGCCCGCTTAACGCATAAAGGCCAAAGATTGGCCGAAGCGAGATAAGATTGGTATCGTTCAAGTAATGTGCGCAGACGTTGTTTATGGACTAAGCCAGCGAACGCGCTGCAATATCAGCGGTATCGACCGATAGCCCCGGTGTGCTGGCGACGCGGCGCAATGCTTGTTGTGCCAAGTCACGCCGGCCTGGCTCGAGTGATCGCCAACTTCGGAAAGCGGCCAGCATGCGCGCGGCGACCTGGGCGTTGACGCGGTCGAGGTCGATGACCGCTTGCGCGACGAAGGCGAAGCCGCTGCCGTCGGACGCGTTGAACTGTGTCGGGTTGCCGGTCGCGAAGGCGCCGATCAGCGCGCGCACGCGGTTCGGATTGGTGAAGCAGAAGGCCGGGTGTTCCGTCAGCGCCCGAACGCGGGCGAGGGTTCCGGGCTCGGGCTGTGTCGCTTGTAGGGCAAACCATTTGTCGATCACCAGCGCGTCCTGGGCATAAGCGTTGTAGAACGCCGCCAGCGCCTCATCGCGCGAGGCGGTAGGCGACTGGGCGAGGACCGCCAGCGCCACGAGCTTGTCGGTCATGTTGGCCGCGGCCGCGAATTGCGCGCGCGCAAGGGCGACGCCTTCGGCGCGCTGACCCGCAGCGTACAGATCGAGTGCGGCATTACGCAGGGCGCGGCATCCCGCGGCGTCGGCGGCGGGCGAGTAGGGACCGTCGTCCGCCATTTTACTGTAGAGCGAGAGCAGAATGGGGCCGAGCGCCGCGCCGAGGGTCGCGCGAAGCGCCTCACGCGCGACGTGGATGGCATCGGGATCGACGTCGTGGCCGATCTCGCGGGCGATGTCACTCTCGCCGGGCAGGCCGAGCACCAGCGCGGCGAAGGCCGGGTCTTTTTCGGCACCCTTCAGCACCTGATCCATCGCCATCGCAAAGGCCGGGTCGTAATAAGGCGGCCGCCCGGCGCGCACGGCGGCCACCGACACGAGCAGCAGGCCCATGGCGAAGGTTTGGGCCGCTTGCCATCGGTTGAAGCTGTCGCCGTCAAAGGCCATCTGCACGGCGAGGTCTTCGTCGCCGGCCTCGGCGTCGAGCCGAACGGGCGCGGAGAAGCCGCGCAGGAAAGAGGGGATCGGCCGCCCCGCGAAGCCGCCGAGGCGCAGGCTGCGACGCTGGTCGCGCAGCACCACGACGCCGCGCTCGACTTCCTCCGGCGAGAGGCTGGCGCCGACGGGCTGGAGCGGCAGCGCCGCGCCTGCGGCATCCAGCAGGCCGAAGGCGATGGGGATGACGAACGGCTCCTTGCGCGATTGGCCGGGAGTGGGCGGGCAGGTCTGCTCGAGGTCGAGCAGCAGCTCGCCCCTCGCCTCGTCGTAGTCGGCGACGACATGGAGCTTCGGTGTGCCCGCTTGGCGGTACCAGAGCGCGAACTGCGAGAGGTCCTGTGCCGCGCTCTCCTCGAACATGGATAGGAAGACTTCGATCGTCGTCGCCGTGCCGTCGCAGCGCTCGAAGTAAAGGTCCATGCCACGGCGGAATGCGTCGTCGCCGATCAGCACCTTCAGCATGCGGATGACCTCCGCGCCCTTCTCGTAGATCGTCGCGGTGTAGAAGTTGTTGATCTCTCGATAGGTATCCGGCCGCACGTTGTGGGCGAGAGGACCCGCGTCCTCCGCGAACTGCTGCGCGCGCAACGCGCGTACGTCGGCGATGCGTCGCACCGCGCGCGAGCGCATGTCGGCAGAGAACTCGTGGTCGCGGAAGACGGTCAGACCCTCCTTGAGGCAGAGCTGAAACCAGTCGCGGCAGGTAATCCTGTTGCCGGTCCAATTGTGAAAGTACTCGTGCGCGATGACGGTCTCGATACCGGCATAGTCCGCGTCCGTGGCCGTCTGCGGCGAGGCCAGCACGTATTTGTCGTTGAAGATGTTGAGGCCCTTGTTCTCCATCGCCCCCATGTTGAAGTCCGACACCGCGACGATATTGAAGACGTCGAGGTCGTATTCGCGGCCAAACGCCGTCTCGTCCCAGCGCATCGAGCGCTTCAGCGCGTCCATCGCGTAGCCGGCACGGTCCTCCTTGCCTGGCTCGACGTAGATGCCGAGCGCCACAGGGCGGCCCGAGGCCGTTGT
Organism: Beijerinckiaceae bacterium; assembly: GCA_965249685.1. Lineage (GTDB taxonomy): Bacteria > Pseudomonadota > Alphaproteobacteria > Rhizobiales > Beijerinckiaceae > RH-AL1. The sequence continues at coordinate 721,003 of CBDFMN010000003.1, forward strand.
GAAAGAGTCGCGGACGACGCCGAGATTACCCCCCACAAGCGCGAAGAGGTAGCAGGGCTTGGGATGCGGGTCGTGCCACACCGCGAAGTGGCGGTCGCCTCCCCTTACGGCGCCGGTCTCCACGAGGTTGCCGTTGGAGAGCAGCACGGCGGCGTCCGCGCGATCGGCCTCGACGCGCACGGTGTAGGTGCTGAGCACGTCCGGCCGGTCCGGGAAGTAAGTGATGCGGCGGAAGCCTTCCGCCTCGCATTGGGTGCAGTAGGCGCTGCCGGAGCGATACAGCCCCATGAGGCTGAGGTTAGCCGTCGGATCGAGCGTCGTGACCAGCTCCAGCGCGAAAGGCTCGGACGGTACCCTGGCAAGCGTCAACCTCTTCGCTTCGACGCGGTAATCGGCGGCGGCAAGGACGGCGCCGTTGAGCGCGATGCGCGAGAGGCTGAGGTCCTCGCCGTCGAGCACCAACGGCGCACCGGCGTTCCCGAGCGGGTTGCGGCTTATCGCCAGCCGCGCGCTTACCCGCGTTGCGGTGCGGTGCAGCGAGATGTCGAGGTGAACGGTCTCGACGAGGAAATCCGGCACCGCATAGTCGGCGAGGCGAACGGGCGGGGCGAGATCTGTGCGCATGGGATCCTGAAGGGCGTAGGGGCTTGGAGGGCCGGTGCCCTGGCGGTGCGCGATTGTAGAATTGCAGCCTCCTCCCCCGCAAGAGGCAGCTGATGCCGATCGACACGTCGCCGCTGCCCTTGCCTGCCGCTGCCGGCTGACAGATAGTCGCGTCAAAAGTCGCGCGCGAAGGGCAACCTTCCCGACGCCGAGCGACACAGAAACCAGAGGGGAGGCGACCGATGCTCAGGTCCTGCGTGACGACGGGTGTGGCACTGGTCCTGCTATCGACGACCTGGTCCGTGGCTGAAGCGCACGGGCCGACGCGCAAGAAGGTTGTCGAGACCGTTACGGTCGACGCCTCGCCGGACCGGGTATGGAAGGTGATCGGCAATTTTCAGGACATGAGCTGGCTGCCGGGCGTCAAGTCCACCACCGGGACGGGCGGAAACGCGGTCGACGGGAAAGCCGGCGATCATCCGGTCGCCACGCGCCGCATCACGCTCGAGGGGGGCGGCACCGTCGACGAAAGTCTCTACAAGTACGATGCGGCCGCGCACAGCTACTCCTACCGCATCGACAAGGTCGACGTCTCCGTGCTTCCGGTGAACGACTATTCCTCCACGATTTCGATCAGCTCCACCGACGCAGGCAAGACATCGACGGTCGAGTGGCGCGGCGCCTTCTACCGCGGCTACATGAACAACGACCCGCCACCGAACCTCAGCGACGAAGCCTCCATGGCGGCGGTCAGGATGCTCTACAGGAGCGGGCTTGAAAGCTTGAAGAAGAAGGTTGGGGCGCAGGGCTGATTGCGGACGGGGAGAAAAGCGATGCGTCGATCCGTGCTGGCCGCCGCTGTCCTCGCCGCGGTGTTCGTCGCGTGCGAGGCGGCCGCGCAGGGCTGCGGCCCGACGCGGTTGAAAGTGACGGAGAGCGTCACGCTCGACCTTTCCCCGGCCGAGGCCTGGCGGATCGTCGGCGAATTCCAAGACATGAGCTGGGCCTCAAACACGCGCGCGACGACAGGTGCCGGCGGCAACGTGCCGGGGCAGGCCACGCGTGCCACGCTGCTGGCCGACGGCACCAAGCTGGAGGAGAGCCTCTACAAATATGACGCTGCCGCCCGGTCCTATGCCACCCACATCGACAGGGAGGACGTGGCCGCGTTGCCCGTGCAGAACGCGTCCGTGACGCTCGACGTCGTTCCCTCGGAGGATGGCGCGCGCAGCACCGTCCGGTGGCGCGCGGCCTTCTACCGCTTCCTCGCGCCGAACGAACCGGCCCCCGACGTCGCCGACGCCAATGCCACGCGCGCCATGAGCACGTTGGGACGAGGCGTCCTCGCCGGTCTGCGGGCGAAGAGCGGGCCCCGCACGTGAGACTTGCGCCCTGGCTGGGGTTGTGGGTCGGCCTCGGGCTCCCTTCGATCGCTGCCGCCGACGAAGCCTACATCACCGACCAGAACGGAGACGACGTCGGCGTTCTCGACTTGGCCGCCCGCAAGGTGGTCGCGACGATCAAGGTCGCCGGCAAACCGGCCGGCATCGCCATGGCGCGCGACGGACGCCGTGCCTACGTCACGAGCACCAACGGCAAGCAGGTCGCGGCGATCGACTGCGCGACGCGCGCCGTGGTCGGCAGGCTGACGTTGCCGGACGAGCCGGTCGGCATCGCGGTCGGAGCCGACGGGCGCTTCGTCTACGCCGCCGGCTTCTTCCTGGGGCACCTCTACAAGATCGATGCCGCCTCCCTGGCGATCGTCGGCGAGGTGGTGCTGGGCGGTACGCCGGCCGGTCTCGCGTTGTCGCCCGCGGGCGACCGCCTCGCGATCACGCAGCGGGACGCGGATGCGCTCGCAATTCTCGATCCCGCGACGCTGGCGGTCGAGGCCATCGTCCCCGTGGGGCACCGCCCCTATGGCGTCACGGTCGATGCCGCCGGGCGCGCCTACACGGCAAACGTCTACGGCGACGACGTCTCCGTGGTCGACCTTGCGACCCGCACGCTCGTGGGCACGGTGCCGGTCGGCAAGCGTCCCTATGTCGTCGCGCTCGCCGCTGGCCGCGGCTTCGTCACCGATCAATACCAAGGCACAGTCACCGTCTTCGACCTGCAGAGCCTGGAGGTGCTCGCGCGCGTGCCCGTGGGCGACTATCCCGACGGCATCCAGGCGAGTTTCGACGGCACGCGGGTCTACGCCGTGAATTGGGGGAGCAACGACGTGACCGAGATCGACGCTGCGACGCTGAAGGTGATTGCGACGCTGCCGGTCGGCGACAGCCCCCGGTCGTTCGGCACCTTCCTGCGCCGGACGCCTTAAGCCCTCCGCACCTCTTCGGGCTTGCCCGGCCTCGCGTCGTGGTCGCGCGCGGGGAACGGCTCGGCGTGGCCGACGATGCGGACGATGGAGCCGCAGTCGGCCCGCACCTTACGATCGAGCGCGTCGACGTGGGCATGCACCGCGTCGACGCTCAGCGCCGGGTCGACGAGGCAATGATAGTTCACCACGAGGCCGGCCGCCGTCTCGCGGACGCGCACGCTATGCACGTCGTTCAGGGTGCCGCTTTCCGGCGCGCGCCGCTGCAGCGCCGCCCTCACGCTCTCGCGCAAGCCGTCCGCCGCGTCGCGCCCATCGAGTTCGCGGGCTTCCAACGGCTCGATGTGGCTCTCGACCTCGTAGTCCGGCCCGAGATCGTCGGCGACGGCTTCCTCAAGCGCGGTGACGATCTCGTGCGCGCGCGCGAGCGACATGCGGCCGTCCACCTCCGCATCGAAGCTGAGCGACTTGCGCTGCCCCAGCGTCTGGACGGTAACGTGATGGATCGGCACGCGCCGGCGGTTGGCGATGAGGAGCACGCGTTCCACCACCGTCTCGTCGTCGAGCGCGACGGGCTCGGTGGTCACGGCGATGGCCACGTCGGGGTGAGCGCGCGCGACGGCGGTCCGCACGGCCGCCCTGATCGCCGCGACGCGGTCCAGGGTCAATGTGCGCGAGACGAAGATGCCAACCTCTCCGAGCACGGCGGCCCCGACCGGCCGCAGCCGCAGGTACTCGACGCCGATGACGCCAGGCACGGCCGCGATGATCTTGCGCACGGGCTCCACCAGATCTTCCGGCGCCGCGTCGATCAAGGTGGCGACGGTCTTGGCACCGAGTTGCATCCCCGCGACCGCCACGAAGGCGGCGACGCCGACCGCGGCGATCGCGTCGGCCCCAGGGAAGCCAAAGCGTGCGGCGACGAGACCGCACAATGCTAGCGCCGAGGCGACGATGTCGGTTGCAAAATTGAGCGCGTCAGCGGCTAGCGCGTCGCTGCGGGTCGCCTTGGCGAGGCGGCGCAGCGACAGCCATCGCGCGGTATCGACGACGATCGAAACGACCAGCACCCCGAACGAGAAAGCGCCGGGCTCCACGTCGCCGCCACCCGACATGAGCCGCTTGACGGCCTCGATCAGGATGAAGGCCGCGAGCGCGACGAGGAAGCCCGTCTGGATCAGGGCCGCCAGAGCCTCCACCTTGCCATGGCCGAAATGATGGTCTTCGTCCGCCGGCTTGGCGGCCCAACGGATGGCGAAATAGCTCATCAGGGTGACGCCCACGTCGCCCATGTTGTTGCCGGCCTCCGATAGAAGGGCGAGCGACCCGGACAGGAGGGCGGCGACGAGCTTGGCGAGGGTGAGGCTGAGCTTGACCGCGACCGACAGGAGGGCGGCTCGCTGCTTCTGGTGGCTGATGTCGTCCACCGCTGTCTCCCGGACCATGGCGTCTGCGCTTTAGGCTCGCCTCAACCTGTAGATCGCACAGGTCGCCCGCCGGCGGCACCCTATATGGTGGACTGCAAAGGGCGCCAGTCGCGCCCGCCATCATGGCATCGAAGGAAACCTGCACATGCGTTACCTGCACACGATGGTCCGCGTCGAGAACCTCGAGCGCTCGCTGGACTTTTATTGCGGCAAATTCGGGCTGCAGGAGGTGCGCCGCATCGACAACGAGGCGGGTCGCTTCACCCTGGTGTTCCTCGCGGCGCCGGGCGACGAGCAGACGGCAAAGTCGGAGCGTGCGCCCCTCGTCGAACTGACTTACAATTGGGACCCGGAGACCTACCAAGGCGGCCGCAACTTCGGTCATCTCGCCTACGAGGTCGACGACATCTACGCCATCTGCGACCGGCTGATGAAAGCCGGTGTCACCATCAACCGTCCGCCGCGCGACGGCAACATGGCCTTCATCCGCTCGCCGGACAACATCTCGATCGAACTGTTGCAGAAAGGCCCGGCGAAGCCCGCGGCCGAGCCGTGGAAGTCGATGGCGAACACGGGCGTTTGGTAGCGGTCGTTCGTGACGACTTATGGCTCGGTGGCCGTCAGGCCGTAGGTCTTGAACCGTTCGACCGTGCGGGCGATCTCGGCATCCGGCAGGATGACCGGCGCGCCCGCGCATCCCGCCAGGTAGGCCATCTTCGCCAGCGTCTCCAACTCGCCTGCCCGCCAGAGTGCCTGGCGCAGCGTCGAGCCGGTCGCCACCATGCCATGGTTGCCGAGCAGGACGCCGTGCCGGTCGCCGAGGTGCTCGATGATGAGATCGGAGAGCGCCTGCGTGCCGTAGGGCGCGTAGGGGGTGCAGCGGATCTCCGGCCCGTTGAACGCGGCGATCATGTAATGCAGGGCGGGTATGGAGCGATGCAGCGTCGACAGGACCGTGGCGTAGAGCGAGTGGGTGTGCACCACGGCGCCGACGTCGTCGCGATGGAGCAGGATATCGCGATGCAGCCGCCACTCGCTGGAGGGCTTGGCGGGTCCGTCCCAGGCCTCGCCGTCGAGCGCCATATGGGCCATCGTGCCGGGGTGCATGGCGTCAGGCTCGATGCCGGACGGCGTGATGAGCATTCCGCCTTCGCAACGGGCCGAGATATTGCCGGCCGTACCCGCGTTGAGGCCGCGCCGGACGAGTTCGACGCTGGCTTCGACCAGGGCTTTGCGAAGGCTGTCCATGCCGCCTTGTCTCACACGTCCGGCAGAACCGAAGACTTTTTTTCCTTGACCTCTCGCGATGGCGCCCATGACTGAAATTTCCCCACCTCGAAACGCTTTGGCCGCGTTAAAGGCTGGCACCCTGCGTCTCGTTGCGCGGGACACAGCCGTCTTCCTCGACGTAGACGGCACGTTGCTGGGGTTCCGAAGCCGGCCGGAGGAGGTCGTGGCGGACGCCGAACTCCTCGCGCTGCTTGGGAGATTAAACGCTGCGGCAGGGGGAGCGGTCGCCCTGGTCAGCGGACGCATGGTGTCCGACCTCGATCGAATCGTTGCGCCACTGGCCCTGCCGGCCGCGGGCGTCCATGGCGCCGACATCCGCTTTGCCGATGGGCGGCGCGTGGCGATCGGTGCTGCGGCGATGGCTCCAGTACGCAGCCTGGTGGAAGCGTTCGTAGCCCCACGATCCGGGCTCATGCTCGAGGACAAGGGTGCGACCCTGGCATTGCACTACCGGCATGCGCCGGAGTGCGAGTCGGAGCTCCGCACTTTTGTAAAGTCCCTGCGCGGTACGGCTGGAATCGTCGTTCAGGAGGGAAAATTCGTGGCCGAACTCAAGCCGGTGGGCTGCGACAAGGGATCAGCCATCCTGGCGCTGATGGCGACACCGCCGTTCAGGGGACGATGTCCGCTTTTCATCGGCGACGACCTGACCGACGAGCATGGGTTTCTGGCGGTCAACGGCGTGGGCGGGGTGTCGATCAAAGTCGGCCCCGCCGACGGGGAGACGAGCGCGGCATGGCAGGTCGCTGACCCCGTCGAGACAAGAGACTTCCTTCGTAGTCTATGCTGACCTATCGAAAGTTCCCGTAGCATCGTTCACGTGGTTGTGCTCGGTTTGTCGCACCCCGCAAGACTTTAGCCTCGGCAGGACGCAATTCGGTCTGCTTCCGCCCCGACACTGCAGGGATCGAGGGCCGGGCGCGGAGGTGTAGCGATGATGATGGAAGAGATCGTTCAGACTTGCGTCAACGAAACGGTTGCGGCGGCAGCGGTCCGCTGCATCGGTCGCGCCTTCCATACCGATATAGAGACCGTTGCCCGTGCCTATGGCATGAGCACCGGCGCCTTCACGGCGCTCGCCGTCCAACGTTTCTCTCGTCGCGCCGACGAAGCGGAGGCTCGCGCTGTTCGAAGCGTGATGAATGGCGCGCAGGAGCCGATCCTTGTCGGCCTGCACCGTATCCTCTGCATCATGTTAGCGGCGGCTGCACAATCCAACGCGATAGAGGCCGCCGACTTTCCGCTCGAAATCCACCCGGCGGAGATCGACCGCTTCGAGGCTTGTCACACCTACACATGCTGCCGCTAGATTGGCATGATGACGCTTTCCTCGATGCGTTGGTCTTGAGGTAAGCGACGGGCTTCGTCCATTTGGGGGAATTCAGCGGCGGTCGGTCGCGAAATCCGCGCAGGACAAGCCGAACTGCGAGAGGCCTTCCTCCAGGTTATCGGAAGAAAGCGGGTCTTCCAGCAGGTACTCGGCGGTCGAAGGTTCCGGCCGCGAGCGGGCGGCTTCCAGCGCATCCGCCCATTCCGACGGTGCGTAATCGTCACGTCCGACCATGCCGAGCGCAATCAGCTCAAGGCGCTCATCGACGTCCAATGCTGCGATGAACTGCGTGATCTCCGCTTTCACCGAGGTGTTCGGGTCGTCGTTGAAGACGGCGACAAACCGGTCATCCGTCGCGTCCGACCCGCCCCCGGTGTTCTCCTCGACCTGGACGCCAAACTCGCGGATCTTGGTGATGAGGAAGCAGACCTTGTCGGTGTCGAGCGCGGACAGCATGCGAGATACCCTTTCAATAGAAGACGCCCAGCCAAACGTGCCGAGCGCCTGAATAAAATATCGGTCGTACCGCAGAGAGTGGTCAGGCGCTCTTACGTAACTCGTGGTCGTCCAACTGCTCGATCTCTTCGATGATCTTGGCCACGAAGGCGTCGAGGTCCTTGGGAGAGCGGCTCGTGATCATGTTGTCGTCGACCACCACCTCCTCGTCGACCCAATCGCCGCCCGCGTTCTCGATATCGGTTTTGACCGAGGGCCAGGACGTAAGGGTTCGGCCTTCGACCGCATCCGCCTCCACGAGGAGCCAGGGCGCATGGCAGATCGCCGCGACGATCTTTTCGGAATCGAGAAAGTCGAGCACCAGCTCGACGGCCCTCTCGTTGATGCGGAGCACGTCGGGATTGATCTGGCCGCCGGGCAGGACCAGCGCGTGGTAATCGTCGGCATCGACGACTTCGAGTTCCAGGTCGACGGGCACGGTCTGACCCCAATCGGTCTTGTCCCACCCCTTGATCGTGCCGGCTTTGGGGGCGGCGACCTTCACGTCGGCCCCTGCCTCACGCAGCTTGGAGAGCGGCACGAGCAGTTCGGATTGTTCGAAACCGTCCGTCGCCATGATCAAAATCTTGGCTTTCTTGATGCTCGGCATAGTCACCTCCCGCGTCGTTCACACAGCGGATGTAACCGGAGCGAGCTTGCCAAGGTTCCCCCGAGGCTAGGCCAGCCGACGCGCCCAAGGACGCGTTCCCTCAGGGATCTCTGGCTCCAGGCCAGGCTGGTAGAAGCGATGGAGCACCCCGCGCCGACCTTCGCGCAACAGGCGTACCGTTTGCGCATCCTCGACCTCGAACGCGTCGAACCCGCAGCGCACCATGAATTGCATCTCGTCGAACAATACGTCGCCGATGGCGCGCAACTCCCCCCGATATCCAAGACGCGAGCGGAGTATCCAGGCCATGGAATACCCCCGGCCGTCGGTGAACTTCGGAAAGCCGACGGTGATCAGCGCGAACCGCCCGACATCGTCTGCCAACGTCTCGACCGAGAAACCGGGCTGCAATGCAAGGCCGAGCATTGCCGGAAGGGCAGGGTCGCCGCGTCGCTCCAGCCATTCCGCGGGCGTCATCATGGTGCGCCCGTCGGGCGAAGCCGGCTCGCTCCAAGGATCGGCGACGATCGCGCCAGCATGGTAATAGGCCATCAGATCCCGGCTCCGGCCTCGATGAAATCGGTGTGGATCCCGCATTCCACCTTGCCCTTACCGCGCCAACGGCCGGCGCGCGCATCCTCGCCCGGTCGCACCGAGCTGGTGCAGGGCATGCAGCCGATCGATGGATAGTTCCTCGCGACAAGCTCGTGCTGAGGCAGGTCCCAGGCATCCAAGTAGGCGTGGACGTCGACGGCAGACCATTCCGCAAGCGGGTTGACCTTGGTGCGCTGGCCGTCCGCCTCAAACAGGTCGAGGCTCTGACGCGTCGTCGCCTGGTAGCGCTTGCGACCGGAGATCCACGCCTCGAAACCCTGGAGCGCTCGTGCGAGGGGGACGACCTTGCGGAGCTTGCAGCACGCGTCGGAATTGGCCGCCCACAGGAACGTCTCGGGATCGGTGGCGGCCAGCTCGGACGCGTCGGGGTGGATCGTGCGGCAATCCCTCAGCCCGAGCCGGGCGATGAGCCGGTCGCGGTAGGCGAGCGTTTCGGCGAAGAGATGCCCGGTGTCGACGAAGACCACGGGGAGGCTCGCATCGATCTGCGCGACCATGTGCAGCAGCACGGCCGAATCCGCGCCGAAGCTCGAGACGAGCGCGATCCGCCCGGGGAAGAAGTCGCCGATCGCGGCGCGGAGCACGTCCTCCGGCGTGCGGCCGGCGTATTCGCCCGCAAGGCGCCCAGCCACCTCCGCGTCGCCTGCGCGGGTCCGTTCAAGCAGCGGCATACAGGGCCTCTTTGAAGGGCGTCATGCCGACGCGCCGGAACGCGTGGAGGAAGTCTTCCGCCGCGTCCGTTCGCAGACGCAAATAGGTGTCGACGACTGTCTCGACGGCATCGACGATCCCCTCCGCCGAGAAGCCGCGGCCCGTCACGTCGCCGATGGAGCAGGTCTCATCCGCCGTGCCGCCGAGCGTGAGCTGATAGGTCTCGACGCCGGCTTTCTCCAGGCCGAGGATACCGATGTGGCCGACATGGTGGTGCCCGCAGGCGTTGATGCAGCCGGAGATCTTGATCTTCAATTCGCCGATGGCACTGGCGCGCGCGTCGTCGGCGAAGCGCTCGGAGATGCGCTGGGCGACCGGAATGGAACGTGCCGTCGCGAGGGCGCAGTAATCGAGGCCGGGGCAGCAGATGATGTCGCTGACGAGCCCGACGTTGCCGGTTGCCAGCCCGTAGCTCGCCAGGCTGTCGTACAGCGCGGCCAAATCGTCGAGCGCGACGTGCGGCAGCACGATGTTCTGCTCGTGCGAGACGCGCAGCTCGCCCTGCGAATAGCGTTCCGCGAGGTCAGCCATGGCGTCCATCTGCTCGGCGCCGGCGTCGCCCGGAATGCCGCCGATCGGCTTGAGCGAGATCGTGACGATCCCGTAGCCGGCCACCTTGTGCGCCGCCACGTTGTGGGTGACGAACCGCGCAAACGCCGGGTCGCCGCGCTTGCGAGCTTCCAGCCTCTCGGAGACGACAGCCCGGGTCGCGAGGTCCGGCATGGCGAAATAGGCGACGATGCGGTCGATCTCCACCTGCGGCAGGGTCAAGCCGGCGTCGTTGTGGAGCGCGAAGTCCGCTTCGACGAGGTCGCGGATGGTCTCCGCGCCCTTCTCGTGCACGAGGATCTTGATCCGCGCCTTGTACTTGTTATCCCGCCGACCCTCTAGGTTGTAGATGCGCAGGATCGAGTTCGTGTAGGCGAGCAGGTCGGCCTTGGGCAAGAAGTCGCGGATGCGGTGGGCGATGAGCGGCGTGCGACCCTGGCCGCCTCCGACGTAGACCGCGAACCCGACCTCGCCGGCGGCATCGCGCACGATCTGGTAGCCGATGTCGTGCACCTGGATCGCGGCTCGGTCGTGCAAGGCGCCGTTGACCGCGATCTTGAGCGCGGCAGGAAGGAGAATTCCGGGTGGAGCGAGGACCATTGCCGCAGGATCTCGGCATAGGGACGCGGGTCCTCGATCTCGTCGGCGGCGGCGCCGGCGAACTGGTCGGCCGTGGTGTTGCGGATGCAATTGCCCGAAGTCTGGATCGCGTGCATCTCCACGCTTGCCAACTCCTCGAGGATGGCCGGGCAATCGGCCAGAGCGGGCCAGTTGAATTGCAGATTCTGCCGCGTCGTGAAATGGCCGTAGCCGCGATCGTAGGTGCGGGCGATGTGCGCGAGCTTGCGCATCTGCCGCGACGAGAGCGTGCCGTAGGGAACAGCGATCCGCAGCATATAGGCGTGGAGCTGAAGGTAGACGCCGTTCATCAGCCGCAGCGGCTTGAACTGGTCTTCGCTCAACGTCCCATCAAGCCGCCGCTCGACCTGGTCGCGGAACTGGCTGACGCGCTCGGCGACGAAACCTGAATCGAATTCATCGTAACGGTACATGAAAGTTGCCCTCAGGCGGAGCCGCTCGACGTCGAGGGCTTGTAGTTGATGGTGGGACCGTAGGCGCGGATCGCGTTGCGCAACGTCATCGCGGCGCGACCGTCCTGGCCATCCCTACGATCGACGACGAAGGGGTCGACCACGGACGATTGCGATGCGGCAAGCAGCGCGACCTCGGCAGCCTCCCTGTCCGCAAAGGCTGCGGCAGCGTCGACGGCCTGTACCCAGACGCCCCGCGCGTCAAGAAAGACAACGGCCCCGGTGGCAAGATCGTTGGCGGAGACGACTTTCGACATTTCATCCTCTTGGGTACCCGGAAACATAGGGTTTTGCGCCTCCCCGTGCGAGGTGCCAGCGCAGTGAATTTGAAGCTCACACCAGAAAAGTTCAAGACAATAGAGGGATGTAGCAGGATCTTCCACCGTGTCTGTCAAGCGTAGACAGAACTGTTGCCCTGAGGATGAGAAAAGACGGTTTCCATTTCATCGAGCCTGTGAGGTCGCGGAATCGCCGCGCTCGAAAAAACGTGGAGCCTAAATCTTCAGTGAGGCCATGACGCCCACTGATCCAGAGGCCATGGATCCGGCGTCCACGGATGACGAAAGAGGCATTCAGCCGTGGCCAATCCCGCGGCCGGGCGGAAAACCAATAAACCCCTTCGCCCTCCGGTGCTTTTCATGCGATGAGCTGTCGCCTACCGCCGAAAAGACCCATTCGGAAGATTATTGCCGGCATTAGGTGGAAAGATCGCTCGGGATTAAGCCTGCATGTCGTTCATGGACCAATTGCCGGACCTTGTCGTTCAATACGGCTATTTCGCTATCTTCGTCGTTATTGCCTTGGAGAGCGCCGGCGTTCCGATGCCCGGCGAGACGATCCTCATCAGCGCAGCCGTCTATGCCGGTGCCCATCACGGCGGCCTTAACATATACCTCGTGATCGGCACCGCTGCCGCGGCGGCCATTCTCGGCGACAACCTTGGGTTCTGGGTGGGCCGCGAGTGGGGCTTGGGCCTGTTGATCCGTTACGGCGGCTATATCGGCATCGATCAGAAGAAGCTTAAAGTCGGCCAATATCTGTTCTTGAAGCATGGCGGCAAGATCGTGTTCTTCGGCCGCTTCGTGGCCCTGTTACGCGCGTTTGCCGCAGTTTTAGCGGGCGCGAACCGCTTCAACGCCCGTCGCTTCTTCATCTACAACGCGCTTGGCGGCGTGGTTTGGGCCTCGTTGATGGGGGGCCTTGGCTATATGTTCGGCCGGCAGGTCGAGCACATCATCGGACCGCTTGGCATCCTGGCACTCATCGTCGTCATCCTCATCTCCATCGCGGTATGGATGTTCTTCAAGCGGCACGAAGCGCGGCTGACGCTTGAGGCGGAGGAGGCTTTGCCAGGCCCTTTGCTCGCCTGGGGGGCGGAGAGTTAGGGAGCGATCCCGGAACGAAGCCCGCGACGCCGACGTTCCTTTCCTCCATGGCGAAGGAGATGCGAACATGGACCTGAAGATTGGCGTGGCCGTAATCGGTCTCGGGGCGATGGCCCTGTCACCAGCCGCTTTCGCTCAGACGTCGCCGTCGAGAGAGGCGCGGCCTTCCACCATCCAGGGGCGAAGCGACAGCTTGAGCGGCAAGCTCGACGCGTCCGGTGGAGTGATCAAGCCGGCCAACGACATCGATCCGGGTATTCAGACCCGGGCGCCTGTGGCCCAGCCCAATTCGACCCCGGTCATCCCACCTTCGGCCACCGGCGGACAGAACGCGAAATAGGCTCGGCAAGCGATCGAGATCGGCGCCATTCCCAAGGATGACACCGATCTCTTTCGCGATAGCGCGGGTCAGATCGAAGACGTGTTGCGGCCAGCGATCAGGTTGTAGACGAACAGGATGATAATGGCGCCGACGATCGCGCTGATAAAGCCGAGTGGTTGGCCTTCATGATACCAGCCGATTGCCGTGCCGAGGTAATTGGCGACAACGGCACCCACAATCCCGAGAATCGTCGTCATGATGAAGCCTGTCGGCTCGTTGGGGCCGGGCATGATGAACTTGGCGATCACGCCGGCAAAGAAGCCGATGATGATGATATAAAGAATGTGCATGGACAGGCTCCGCTGAAGGTAGGGGAGAAACGCTTGCTTCTTTGTACAGTTGCATCGACCCGCCGGCGATTTGGCCATTTCGACGCTATTCAAATTGGATCCGTCCCTGCCCATTCACCGCCTCGACCCACCCCGAGGGTCGAGCAGCTCCCGGTGCTTGGGGATTGAGCCCGATGACGCGCTCAGCGCCGGGCGGCAGGTGAAACCAGTTTTCGTCCGGCCGGTAGGGTCCGGCGGCGATCCGCACCGACTGCGCGAACCTTTCGGTCCTCAGGACGAGCGACCATCGTCCGTCGTACTCCCGTAACGCGGCTTTCAGGCCGAGGTGGTGCCTGGCGTGGCCGCGGCCCAGGGGAAAGTGAAAAGCCTCGGCCAACCAGCCGCCATCGAGGTCTTGAAGCCGTGCGATGGTGACGTCGTGCGAAGGCGCGCCGAAGCGGAAGACGTAGGTGGTATCGAAGAAACCGCCCCATAGGTCGCAAGCCGCGAGCGCGGTCGTAGAACGAGGTTGAAGGACCATGGCGCGCGTGGCCTTCATCACCGGTGTTTCGCCGTCGCGCAGGCATTGCAACGTCAGCGTCACCGGTTGCGCCGCCGACGTCTCGTTGACCAGGGTGACCTTCAGTCCGTTAAGGTTCTCGTCCGTGAGGATCACCGTGACCGGACGGAATGCGCGAAGCAGGCCGTAATAGGCGGCCTTCGGGTAGCCGAGCGCGTCGATCACGCCCCACCCGGCGCCGGGGAGGAGGTCGCGCAGGAACCAGACGAGCGCCCCGCGCGTGGACGATCCCGCGCGCCGCCATTCGGCATAGGTGGCCTCCATCATCTCCGCGCCCGTGGCGCGCGAAAGAGCCAGGAAGCGCTCGGGATCGTCCTGCCGCAGGGCTGCCACGTCGACGTCGTAGAGCGCCTCGCAATAATGGTTGCGGACTGCCTCGAAAGCCCAACTCGCGGCCGAGTCGTAGGCCGAGCGCTCGACGTAATCGGGATGCGCGATCGTCGGTCCCTCCTCGAGCACGAAGGGGGCCTCGTCCGGCACGTTGGCGAAGCCGAGGCTTTCGGCGGAGAACCGCACGTCTGCCCGCCGGGCTTCCTCCAAGGGGCGGCGGTGGGCGCTGACGCCGTAGTAATGGCTCACGCCCTCATCGGCGACGAACGGCAGGGCGCCCCCATGCGGCGAGTGGGCGACGTAGGGCACGTCCGGCCTCTGGGCCGCCACGGCGGCCGGCAGGACCTCCTCGAAGATCGCGTTGGTCCAGGTCGCGGCCGGCAGACCCATCATCGCCGCCTGCTGCGCCACCTCGCTGGCGCCGCAGAGCACGGCGAGACACGGCGAGGCCTGGGTCCGCTGGAGGAACTGCCCGGCTTCCTCTGCGACCGCGGCGGCGAAGGCGGGGTCCGCCGAAGGATAGTCGAAGTTCGAGAAGGCGAAATCCTGCCACACCAGAAGGCCGAGTTCGTCGCAGAGTTGATAAAAGGCGGTGCCCTCGTAGCCCATGGTTCCGCCGACCCGGACCATGTTCATGCCAGCGGCCGCCGCGAGTTCGAGGAGCGGCCGGTAGGCCTCCCGCTCGAAGGGCAGTGCGACCAGGTCGACGCCGCTCCAGCAGGCACCGCGGCAGAACACCGGCACCCCGTTGACGACGAGGCCAAACCCGCGGCCGTCGGCCTCGCGATCGATTGCGATGCTGCGGAACCCGACCTGTCCAAGGCCAAGGATCTGGCCACCGGCATGGAGTGCCAGCGGATAGAGGGAAGGGTGTCCATGCGTGCGCGGCCACCAGGGCGCGACATCCGGCACGCAGATGGAGCCGCGCAGCCAGCCGTCCTCCGCCTCGACGAGGACGAAATCGATCGTGCCGACGCTTGCCACCACCCAGCCGGTCGTCGGCGCCGAGAGCCGGACGGCGAGGTGGAGCACGCCGTCCGGGCCGGCGAGTCGCGCCTCGATCCGATGATCGAGGACGCGCTGGTCTGCAGGATCGAGGCAAACGATGGAGCGCCACGGGCCCACAGCGTGGATCGGCGGGGCCCAGCCCGGAATATGGCCGAGCAGCAACGTGCGGACGAAGCGCAGCGTCGGCGGCCGCACGAGGCGCGGGCGCCAGCGCGCGCGTCCCTTGCAGGTGGCGAGATGGCCGTCCAGCGAGCGGAAGCATAGATGCAGCCGATGCCGCCCCTGCAGCACCACGACGGCTTCTTGCGCGGTGAACATGGCCTCGGAACGCAGGATCAGCCGGTCGTCGAGGAAAACCTCGGTGATGGTGGCAAGGCCTTCGCAGCGCAGGATCACGGCGCCTTCGCCGCAGATCGCGCCGCGATACCAGAAGTCGAAGGCGTCAAACCCGACGTTGTCCTCGGGTCGCCAGCGGCCCGCGGCCCGAAGAGCCGCCGCCACGGTGCCGGGCACGGCGGCCGGGATCCAGTCTTCCGCGTCGATCGCGCTCGGCAGCGCCCATCGATCCGGGTCGGATTGCGTCAGGGTCCAATCGGCTTCGAGCGAGGTCAACGGCATCCCTTCCATCGCCGTCCATTCTACGGGAGATCGGGGAGCAGGCGATCCTAAACCGCCGCCAGCCCGGCGAAGACCCGCTCGTAGGCCACAGCGAGCGGGTCGAGGTTCGCTTCGATCGCATCGAAGCGCTTGCGCGCCACGGCGCGGGCCAGCTGGAACTGGAAGCTTTTCGCGCTCACCGACAGGGCCCTGCACGCCTCCGCCGACGTCGACAACCCAGCGCGCGGCGCCTCCGCACCGAGCCACGCCAGATGGCTGCCAAGCAGTTCGAAGTTCATGCCGAGCTGGCGAGCGGTGTTGAAGGCGTATTTATGGAGAAAGCCCGAGTCGCGACCCGCGGCGGCGGTGGCCTGCTCGCGCAGCCGGTCGCGGAAGGCGAGCACGGGATTGTCGCGCGGCTTGCGCGCGAGATGGCGGCGCAGGAGGGCGGTCACGAGGACCGCATCGGGCCGGAGCGTCGCGCCCTCGAACTTGACGAATTCCGCGTAGGGAAACAGCGCTGCCTCAGTCCTACGCGTCGCCAGCACCGCATCGTAGTCCGCGCCGTCGAGCGTGAAGAGGCCGGTCCCATGGAAATAGTCGAGCGAGCGCCGATCGGGATCAATCCGGTTGATCGCGACCGTCGTCTTCGTGTGTTCCAGCCGATAGGAGACGCCGCGCGTGTCGGGAAGGCCGTATCCGTCGACCTCGAGGAGCACCATGCGACCCCTGGACGTCTGCTCGGCCACATGCACCTCGAGCGCGTCGTAAAGCGCGAGTTCCGCGACCTCCAGCCCGTAGAGTTCGCGCAAGTCCTCCAACGGGATCTTGGCGAAGGTGAAATGGTCGCCCTCGAAATCCTGGCCGACGGCGAAGCCGAAGGCCGCCGTCGGGTCGAGGCCCATGGCGTGGAGGATCTCGATCCAGACGTCGAGGTAGCAATTGGTCTCCGGCCAGTCGCGCGCACCGTCGTGCAGCGGGTGTGGCGTGTGATCGGCCGGCGTCAACGTGGGGAAGATGGCGAGCGGCGATCTGGCCAGCATGGTCAGACCCACAGCGCTTCGCGAACGCCGTGCGGCCAGAGGTCGACGTCGAGCCCATGCGTCTTGAACAGAGCGAGCGCGCAGCGCTCCATGCCAAAGCCGACGCAGGCGGTGTGCGCCGTCTCGCCCGCCGCGTCGCGGATGCCCCAGTTCGCGCCGAAATGGTCCTGGTGATAGTTGAAGCTGATACAGGCGGTCGGCTTGCCCTCGGGCGCGTCGATGCGGATCAGCAGCTCGAACTTCAGCTCCTGGTCGCGCTGGCTCGCGGCCATCATGCGGCCGGCGCGGCCGAAGAACGGGTCGTTGGCGACCTCCAGCGCGAACGGCATGTCGAGCAGGCCGATCAGGGTCTGGGCGCGCTCCAGCCACAGGGCGCGAAAGCGGGTCACCTGTTCAGGCGTCCCGATCTGCACGTATTCGCGCTGGCGGAACATCTGCATCCGACCGGGATCGCGCGAGGGCTCGTGGCGGAAGCAGTAGGAATAGATGTCGAACAGGCTGCCCGTCGCCGGTAGCGCACCGCGTCGCGCGACGACGGGGTAGAGCGGGTAGCAGGCCGCCGGTGCGAGCGCGACGTCGGTGACGGCCTGCGACTGCGTCCAATCGAGGTCCGCGTGCAGGTTCTCGAGCAGGGCGGCGTGTTGCTTGTCGCCTCCCTCGAAGCTGTGGACGGTGCCGGCGAGCTGGGGAAACCCCTTGAGGTAGCCGCTGCGCTCGAAGTCGCGGCGGCTCATACCCGGCGGGAAGCGGATCACCTCCGCCCGATCGCCCGCACCAAGGCGCGTGATCAGCGCCGTCAGACGATCGACTACATCCTCGAACGTGCCGCTGCGGCCATAGAGGCCCGGCACGCCCATGTCGAACAGGAGGCCCTTGGCGAAAAGGCCGTCGAGGAGGGAACCGCAGACCATGCACATGGGATCAGCTCGCAGGTTGGACCAGGTCAGGCGACGAGTTGCGCGTCGAGGCGGAGCATCAACAGCATCGCCGCGCAATGGCCGAAGATGCGGTCGTTGTTGATCATCAGTTGCGCGGAGAGGATGTCGCGGTATTGGCGGCCCACGGAATAGGGGGTGTCGTTCCTGAAGCCGGCGATGCCGCAAACAAGCATCGCCTTGTTGACGATGTCCACGCCGAGGCGCGACGCGCTCAGCTTCACGTTGTTCATGGCAATGGCGAAGGCCATGGAGCTCAGTTCTGCTTCATCGGTCTGCGCGTGCTCGAAACGTCGTAGCCCGTCACGCGTCGCGCTCTTCATCAACTGCAGGTCGGCGGCCGCTTCGGCGAGGCGGAGCGCACCGGCAGGCACTTCGCCGCGATTGCGGCGGGCGTCCCCCCGCACGAAGGCCTGGGCTTTGAGCACGGCGCTGAGCGCGATGCCGTACCACAGGCTCGCCCATACGAGGTGCGAGGTGGCGAGCATGGAGCGCGACGAGATTTCAGCGAAGGGGCGCGGCAACACCTGCGCCGCGGGTCCGCTCGCTTTCAACTTGAAACCATCGGAGCATGTGCCGCGCATTCCCAGCGTGTTCCAGGACGAGGTGCGCTCCAGGACACGCTGGTCGCGCAGGACGACCACGAGGACCTGGTCGGACGGCGGCGAGTTGGGCTCGCGCCGGGCGGTGACGAGGATGGCGTCGGCCTCGCTCCCATAGGAGATGACGGAGGCGTTCTTCTCGAGGTGGAATATGTCGTTCGCCGTCTCGACGGCACAGAGCGAGGTCCGTACGTCGCCGCCGACGCCGGCTTCCGTCGTCGCCGAAGCCAGGAGGTACTGGCCCTCGGCAGCGGTCCGAAGGAATCCGCAGTGCCAATCGCTGGTGCGCGCGTGCGACACCAGACTCGATACCTGGATCTGGTGCATGGCGAACACCATCGCGGTCGAGGCGCAGTGCTGGCCAAGCAGGCAGCAGACCTCCGCAACGTCAGCGAGGCTTGCGCCCTCGCCTCCGAGATCGACGGGCAGCATCGCGCCCATGAGGCGGCTCGCCTTCAAAGCGGCGATCGCCTCCTGCGGGAAACGGCCCTGCGCATCGACCGCGGCGCTATGTTCGCCGGCGGTCCGGGCGGCCGCCGTCCCGCGCTCGCGCAGAGTGCTGCCAAAGTCGCCGGCCTGGTGCAGGCTCATACCAGAGCCGTGTTCGGCACCAGCTCACTCAAGCAAGCGCGAATTGCCGCGATGCTTGCGAAGCTGCGCCGGTTCAGCATGGCCTCGGGGAACTCGACCTCAAAATGGTCTTCCAGCGCGAGCATGAGCTGTACGGCCGCGAAGGACGTCAGGCCCGCGGTGTACAGGTCTTGCGCGTCGTCGAAACTGTCGATCGCGACCGGCAGGCGGCCATGTTTCGCGATGAGCTTGCGTATCGCCTCGTTCATAGCCGGGCCTCCTCTTCTCTTGCACGGAGAAGAAACGGCTTTTGTTCTGCCGACGCAAGTATAACGCGAGACGCCGTTACACTTTGAGCAGAAATAAGGTAATTTACCTTAATTTAAAGCTCGCCTTGAGGGTTAACGTCTGTTCAGCCTCGCGATAAGGCTCGACGTATCCCACCGGCTGCCGCCCATCGCCTGCACTTCGGCGTAAAACTGATCGACAACAGCCGCAAGCGGGAGCGAGGCGCCGTTGCGTCGCGCCTCGTCGAAGCAGATCGACAGGTCCTTGCGCATCCAATCGACGGCGAAGCCGAAATCGAAGGTGCCGGCGGCCATCGTCTTGTAGCGGTTCTCCATCTGCCAGGACTGGGCCGCGCCTTTGCAGATGACGGCGACCACTGCCTCCGCGTCGAGGCCCGCCTTCTGCGCGAAGTGCAGGCCTTCGGAGAGCCCCTGGACGATGCCGGCGATGCAAAGCTGGTTGACCATCTTCGTGAGCTGCCCGGATCCGATGGAGCCCATTAGGCGGCAAGCCTTCGCGTAGGCCTGGATCAGCGGTTCGGCGCGGGCATAATCCGCCTCTGCGCCGCCGCACATGACCGTCAATGCGCCGTTCTCCGCGCCGGCCTGGCCACCCGAGACGGGTGCGTCGAGGAAGGCGAAGCCGCGCTCGGCCGCCGCGTGTCCGAGCTCGCGCGCGACTTCGGCGGAGGCGGTCGTGTGGTCGACGAAGACGGTACCCCTGGCCATGGCGCCGAACGCGCCGTTGGCTCCCGTCGTCACCGCGCGGAGATCCTCGTCGTTGCCGACGCAGCAGAAGACCACGTCCCGATCCCTGGCGGCCTCGGCCGGAGTCGGAGCGGCGTGGCCGCCATGCTCGGCGGTCCAATTCGCGGCTTTGGCCGCGGTGCGGTTGTAGACGGTGACCTGATGGCCGGCCTTGGCCAGATGCCCCGCCATGGGAAAGCCCATGACGCCGAGACCGATAAACGAGACGTTAGCCATGGCGTACTCCTGAGATGGCCTAATCGATGGGGAAGCCGAAATATCTGCTGCTGATCGTCGCGAACGTCCCGTCGGCCTTGCTGGCGGCAATGGCCTGTTCGAACCGGGCTTTCAAGGCGCCGTCTTCCTTGCGCAGCCCGATGCCGATGCCGTCGCCAAACGCCGTGGGGTCGCGTGGCACGTCGGCGAGGATATGGCAGCACCGTGCGTCGCGGCGCGTCTTCAGGAAGGTCACGATGGCATCCTTGTCGCCGAGGACCGCGTCGACGCGGTCGGCCTCGAGGTCCAGGATGGCGTCGGACAGCGAGCTGTAGTGGCGGACGGTCGAGTTCGGATAGTGGTCGAGCAGGAACGCCTCGTGGGTGCCGCCCTTTTCGACGCCGAAACGCTTGCCGGCCAGCGCCTCAGGGGTGATGGAGGAAAGGCCGCTGTCGGTCTTGACCATGAAGGCGGAAGGCATGCGGACATAGGGCGTCGTGAAGGCGATCTTCTCCCTGCGCTCCCGGGTGATTTCCATCGCCGCCATGATCGCGTCGTAACGATGGGCGAGCAGCCCGTCGATCATGGTGTCCCATTCCTGCGCGACGAAGGTGCAGGTGACGCCCATGCGTCGGCAGAGGTCGGTGCCGAGATCAATCTCGAACCCGGCGAGGTGGTCGCCATTGAAATAGTTATAGGGAGGCCGCGCGCCTTCGCTGGCGATGACGATCCGCGCCGCCTCCGCCCACGCGACGTTTGGCGTCAATGGGTTTGGCGCCAGGAGGGAAAAGGCCAGCGCGACCCCCGGGGAAAATAGAAGAGCCAGTTGCCGGATCGCCCGAAGCCGAGGCGACAGCCTGGAAAAAATCAGCATAAGTCCCCGATGATGGACAAGATCGCGGCCGCGCCGCGCAGAGGCTGGCGGCCGGGCGCGACACTGCCCCAAACGGCGCTGCGGGCGCAACCCGCCTTCGGGCGAGCGGCTCAATTTAGGAGGTTCGGCAATGGTGAGTGAACAGGACGTCCTGGAAGCGTTGAAGGGCGTGGCAGGGCCCGATGGCAAAAACCCCGTCTCGCGCGCGAACGGCGTCGCCGGGTTGACGGTCCGCGACGACAAAGTGTTCCTCGCGCTCACCGGCGACCCTCGGTTCGCGCAGGCAATGGAGACGATGCGCGTGCAGGCGGAGGTTGCCGTCAAGGCGCTGCCGGGTGTCGCCAAGGCTATCGTCAGCCTGACCGCGGAGCGGCCCGCCGGCGCGTCTCCCGCGCCTCAGGGTCAAGCGCCTCATAGCCACGCTCCCGCCGGCGCGCAAGCGCGGCCGCCCGGTCCTAGGCCGGTGCCGCCGAAGGCTCTCGCCATTCCTGGCATCGCCCGCATCATCGCCGTCGCGTCGGGCAAGGGCGGCGTCGGCAAGTCGACGACTACCGTCAACCTCGCGCTCGCGCTCGCGGCGCTCGGATGGCGCGTCGGCGTCCTCGACGCGGACATCTACGGCCCCTCGGTCCCGCGCCTCCTCGGCCTGAAGGGCAAGCCCGAGGTCGAGGCCAAGCTGCTGCAGCCGCTTCAGGCCTATGGCCTCAAGGCCATGTCCATCGGGCTGCTGGTGGGCGAGGAGGAGGCGATGATCTGGCGCGGTCCGATGGTCATGTCGGCCATCAACCAACTCCTGCGGGAGGTGAACTGGGGCGAACTCGACTGTCTGCTCGTTGACATGCCGCCCGGCACCGGCGACGCGCAACTCAGCCTGGCGCAGAACGTGCCGCTCGCCGGCGCGGTGATCGTCTCGACGCCGCAGGACCTGGCGCTCATCGATGCGCGGCGCGGCATCGCCATGTTCAAACAGGTGAACGTGCCCATCCTCGGCATCGTCGAAAACATGAGCTACTTCATCTGTCCCCATTGTCAGGGCCGTTCCGATATCTTCGCGCATGGCGGGGCGCGACACGAGGCGCAGCGCCTAGGCGTGCCCTTTCTCGGCGAGGTGCCGCTGGCCCTCGCCATCCGCGAGCAGTCCGATGCGGGCAAGCCGGTCATGGCGGGGGCGCCCGACGGGCCGCACGCGGCCAGCTACCGCGCGATCGCGGGCGCGGTAAAGGCGCGGCTGGAGGCCGACCCGGGGCGCGCGGCGCCCAAGATCGTCTTCGAGTAGCGCCGTGACCGTCCTGTCGGCCGAGGCGCTGAACGACTTCTTCGATCGCGACTTCCCGCAGCTGACATACGGGGGCGTGCGTGCGGTCGTGGTCGAGTCGGTCGGCGTGATGGCCGGCACGTTCCGGCTCGTCAACCACGAACGGCACTTGCGGCCGGGCGGCACCATCTCCGGCCCGGCGATGTTCATGCTGGCGGACGTCGCGCTCTACGCGACCATCCTCGCGCAGGTCGGGCCGATCGGCCTCGTCGTCACCACCAACATGACGATCAACTACATGCGCAAGCCGGCGCCCCGCGACCTCCTAGCCGACTGCCAGTTGATGAAGCTGGGGCGCCGGCTGGCGGTCGGCACGGTGACCCTGCGCTCGGAGGGCGACGACGCCATCGTGGCCCACGCCACGGGCACCTACGCGATCCCCGCTTCGGCGTTGCCACCGTCGCTGTGACCCGATTGAGCAGCTGCGGTCGCTCGGCTCCGCCGGCACGCTGGATGAGGATCGAGTGGAAGCGCGTACGGTATCATGATACCTTGCAAGGCAAGCGCCTGTTTTATCACTCTTCTCAGCGGTTCTCTTGACTTCCTTGCTGACGCGCGGTCTAAGCGGACATTCTTTTCAGATGGCTTGAGATCATGTTTGGCAAAACCATTTCGACCAAGACGGCCGAAATCGACAAAAAGTGGATCGTCATCGACGCCCAGGGTCTCGTCGTGGGACGGTTGGCGTCGGTCATCGCGATGCGGCTGCGCGGCAAGCATAAGCCGTCCTTCACGCCGCATATGGACGACGGCGACCACGTGATCGTGGTCAACGCGGACAAGGTGATCTTCACCGGCCGCAAGCGCGAGCAGAAGGTGTACTACCACTACACCGGCTTCCAGGGCGGTATCAAAGAGCGCACCGCACGCTTCGTTCTCGAAGGCCGGTTCCCCGAGCGGGTGGTCGAGAAGGCCGTGGAGCGCATGCTGCCGCGCGGGCCGCTCGGCCGCAAGCAACTCGGAAACCTGCGCGTCTACGGTGGCGCGGCGCACCCGCACGAGGCGCAACAGCCGATTGCGCTCGACGTCGGCGCGTTGAACCCCAAGAACAACCATTACGCCAAGATCACGAAGGCTGCCTGACCATGGCCGAGACACTCTCCTCCCTGCAAGACCTCAAGAGCGCCGGCGGCGAGACGCAGCCGGCGGCTCCCATCCACGTCCAGAAGCTCGACAAGCTTGGCCGTGCCTACGCGACCGGCAAGCGCAAGGATGCGGTCGCCCGCGTGTGGATCAAGCCTGGCAAGGGTGCGATCACCGTCAACGGCCGCCCTTTCGAGGTGTATTTCGCCCGCCCGGTGCTGCGGATGATCCTGCAGCAGCCTCTCGGCGTCGCCAATCGCGTCGGCCAGTACGACCTGATGGTCACGGTGGCCGGCGGCGGCCTCTCCGGCCAGGCGGGCGCCGTGCGTCATGGCCTGTCCAAGGCGCTCACCTACTACGAGCCCGATCTGCGCCCCGCGCTGAAGCACGAGGGTTTCCTCACACGCGACTCGCGCGTGGTGGAGCGCAAGAAGTACGGTAAGAAGAAGGCCCGTCGCAGTTTCCAGTTCTCGAAGCGCTGATCGCTTCAGGCCGGGCATCGAGCAAGGCGGCTTCGGCCGCCTTTTTCTTTGCGCGCGTGCGGGCGTGTTTTCGGGGGAGGCGGCCCATGGCGGCGCGGGTGTTCATCGACGGTGAGGCGGGTACGACCGGGCTCGGCATTCGCGAGCGGCTGGCAGGCCGGCCGGGCGTGGAACTGAAGAGCCTGCCGCCGGAGGCCCGCAAGGACATCACGGCCAAGACAGCGCTCCTCCGCGAGGTCGACCTTGTCATTCTCTGCCTGCCCGACGAGGCCGCGATGGAGACGGCGGCGCTGGTTGCGGCCATTCCGGGCGGCCCACGGGTGCTCGACGCGTCCACCGCTCACCGGGTAGCGCCGGGCTGGACCTACGGCTTCGCCGAACTCGCGCCCGGCCAGGCCGAGGCGATCCGCATCGCCCGCTTCGTCGCCAATCCCGGCTGCTACGCCACGGGCGCGATCGCTCTTCTGCGCCCCCTCGTCGACGCCGGGATGCTGCCGCCCGACGCCGCCTTGGCGATCAACGCCGTCTCCGGATACAGCGGCGGCGGCAAGGCGCTTATCGCCGAGCACGAGCAGGGTCAGGCACCCGCCTTCAAGCTCTACGCGCTCGGCCTCGCGCACAAGCACGTGCCGGAGATCATGGCCTTCAGCGGCCTGATGCGGCGGCCGATCTTCGTGCCCTCGGTGGGGAATTTCGCGCAAGGCATGCTGGTGTCCATCCCGCTGTTCCTCGACGACCTGCCGGGCCGCCCGAGCGTCGCCGACCTTGGGGTGGCGCTTGCGGCGCATTACGGCCCGGGGGGGCACGTCTACGTCAGCAGCGCGGAGGATGCCTCACAGATCGACCCCGAAGCGCTCAACGGCAGCGACGCGCTCGAGCTTCACGTGTTCGGTAACCCGGCCGAGCGGCAGGCGCTGCTCGTCGCTAAGCTCGACAACCTGGGCAAGGGCGCTTCGGGCGCCGCCGTGCAGAACATGGAGTTGATGCTAGGGCTCTAGACCGGATCCGTCGTTTCTCAGCTCTTCACCCGGACGTATTCGCCCGGCG
Source organism: Beijerinckiaceae bacterium (assembly GCA_965249685.1). GTDB lineage: Bacteria > Pseudomonadota > Alphaproteobacteria > Rhizobiales > Beijerinckiaceae > RH-AL1. The sequence goes on from CBDFMN010000003.1 coordinate 745,796, forward strand.
CGTCGCACAGAGGCGGCAGACTGCCTTCGCCGGGGCGGCGCGCCGGCACGCGTTCGGGCGCCTGCGCGGAGAGCCAGGCGCACCAGTCCGGCCACCAGCTGCCCTCGTGCCGGGACGCTTGCGCCGACCACGCTTCCAGCGTGCCGGAAGGGTGCGGCCCCGTCGCGTAGCCGTATTTGACCCTGCTCGGCGGGTTGACGATCCCGGCGATGTGGCCTGAGCCGCCGAGCACGTAACGAACTGGGCCACCAAACAATTGCGCGCCGCGGAAGACGGACGCCGCGGGCGCGATATGATCGTCGCGCGTGGCCACGCTGTAGACCGGCACGGTGACCGCGTGCAGCGAGAGCGGGACGCCGCCGATGGCAAGCTCGCCCCTGGCCAGCTTGTTGTCCATGTAGAAGTTACGCAGGTAGAACGAGTGGTTGCGCGCCGGCAGCCGGGTCGTGTCAACGTTCCACGAGAGCAGGTCGAAGGCCGGGGGCGCCTTTCCCTTCATGTAATTGTCGACGACGTAGGACCAGATGAGGTCGTTCGGCCGCAGCATGTTGAAGGCCATCGCCATCTTCGAGCCCTCCAGATAGCCAGGGCCTTCCATTGCGGCTTCGAGCGCCTTCACCTGGTCCCGGTCGATGAAGACCTGAATGTCGCCGGCCTCCGTGAAGTCCGTCTGCGCGGCGAACAGCGTCGCGCTCTCGATTCGCTTGTCGCCCGTGGCCGCCATCAAGGCGAGCGCCGTCGAGAGGAGAGTGCCACCGACACAATAGCCGACCGCGCCGACGGAGGCTTCGCCGGTTGCCAGCGCGATCGCGTCCAGCGCGGCAAAGACGCCTTCGGTGATGTAGGATGCGAAGTCCTTGTCGCGGTGGCGCTCGTCCGGGTTGACCCACGAGATCATGAAGACGCTGACGCCCTGATCGACCGCCCAACGAACGAAACTCTTCTCGGCGTTGAGGTCGAGGATGTAGAACTTGTTGATCCAGGGCGGGACGATCAGCAGCGGACGCTTCAGCACCGTCTCGGTCGCCGGCGCATATTGGATCAATTCGATGAGGTCGTTGCGGAATACGACGTGTCCGGGCGTCATCGCCACGTTGACGCCGAGGGCGAACTTCTCCTCATCCGTCTGGCGGATGCGGAGCTGGCCGCGGCCGGCCTCCATGTCCTGCGCGAGCATAGTCGCGCCGCGCACGAGGTTGTCGCCACTCGAGACGATCGTCTCGCGCAGCAGTTCGGGATTGGTGGCCACGAAATTTGCGGGTGACAGCGCGCTCGTGATCTGGCGCAGGTAGAACTTGGCCTTGGCACGGGTCTGCGGATCGACCTCTTGCGACCCTTCGGCCAGTTGCTCGGCCCAGGCCGCGCCGATCGCGTGCGCCTGTCGCAGAAAGTCGAAGAGGGGGTTGTCCCGCCATTCCGCCGCGGCGAAGCGTTTGTCGCCTTTAGCGACGGGAACGATCGGGTCGATCGCCTCGCCCTGCAAGCGTCGGTAGGTCTGCGCCCATAGTTGCAGGAACGGGGTCGCGATCGCCGCTTGCGCTTCGGCCAAGCGCGCCGGATCGTTCATCCAATATTCCGCGACGCGACCGATCGACGTGACGGCGACGGTCACGCTCTCGGCCGCATCGTCACGTTTCGCATCGCCTGTTTCAAACGGCTTGAGATAGGCGGCCAGCGCCTTGCCGCCCTGTTCCATCAACCGGGCCGCATTGGTGGCCAGCCGCTCGATATCGAGAGATGCAACCGGCCTGCCGGAGCCGATCGGGTCCGCAGCCGGCGACGCGAGAGGGTCGCCGGGCAGGGGATCGATCTTCATCGCGGACGACGTCATGACGGCACTCCCTCGCATCAGCCAAGCGGACGCTCGCGTTTCCTCCCCCTACAGGTGTCCCGCTTCCGACATAAAGGCAAACTAGCCAGAAGTGGAGTAAGCGAAGGCATGCAGCCCAGGAAGGTGTCGATGGACGGTTTTCAGGCGCGCGGCAGGCAAGCGGCTTGGCTGGCAATGGTCCTGGTGGTCGTTGGCGCGGGCACTCCTGCGTGTGCGCAGAAGATCCGCAACACCTATGGCTCGCCGCTCGACACCCTGAAGGACACGCACCTGACGACCACCGTGCCGGAGGCAAAAGATTTCGTCCGCGCAACAAGCCCGGACAAGGCCAAGCTCGACTATGCGCCGCTGACCGGGACCGAACCGGTGCGCCCCAAGCCGCGCGACCTCAAGGGCGTCGCTGCCTTGCAGGCTGAGCTCGAGAGCGCGGGCGCGGCGAACGAGACGAGGGCCAAGGGGCTGGTGAAGAAGGCGAGACCCGCGGCGCGCGGGGAAGGGAGACAAACCGGGCGATGAGCGCGAAGCGGTGGTCGCGGCGCCGGCACCTCGGGGGGCAGGGCGGGTGAACGGCTTGCGTGCGACGAGGGAGACGGTTCCGCGGACCCTGCAGGATTTGCCGACGCCCTGCCTGGTGCTCGATCAGCTCAAGCTCGATCGTAACGTCGCGGCGATGCGCCGGCATCTCCAGGGTCTCGGCGTCAGCTTTCGGCCGCATCTGAAGACGGCCAAGAGCATCGACGTGGCAAGGCGCGTAATGGATGGACCGCTCGGCCCCGGCATCGTCTCGACGCTGCACGAGGCGGATTATTTCGGCAGCCACGGCGTGCGCGACCTGACCTACGGCGTTGGCATCGCGCCCTCCAAGCTGGACCAGGTCGGCGCGATACGCGCACGCCACGGGCTCGACTTGGCAGTGATCCTCGACAGCGTCGAGCAGGCCGATGCCGTGGCCGCTTGGTCGCGCCGACAGGGCCGTCCGCTCGCCGCCCTCATAGAGATCGATTCCGACGGGCATCGCGCCGGCATCCGCCCCGATGACGGCGACCAACTCCTGGCCATCGGGCGCACCCTTGCCAGCGGGGCCGAATTGCGCGGCGTGCTGACCCACGCGGGCGGCAGCTACGCGCTCGACGAGCCGGGCGCTTTGCGCGTGTCTGCCGCCATGGAGCGCGACGCGGCAGCGGGTTGCGCGGCGATCTTGCGAGCGGCCGGCCTTGCGTGCCCCGTCGTCAGCATGGGCTCGACGCCCACGGCTATCCACGCGGATGACCTCGCAGGCGTAACGGAGGTCCGCGCCGGGGTCTTCATGTTCGGCGACTTGGTCCAGGCGGGGATCGGCGCCTGTGCGATCGCCGACATCGCGATCTCCGTTCTGGCCCGGGTCATCGGCCATCAGCGCTCGAAGGGCTGGATCATCGTCGACGCCGGCTGGCTCGCCCTATCGCGCGACCGCGGCACGGCCCGCCAAGCCGTGGATCAGGGCTACGGCCTCGTCTGCGACCTCGCCGGCCGGCCCTACGGCGACCTGATCGTGATGGATGCCAATCAGGAACACGGCATCCTCGCGATGCGGCCGGGGAGCGCTGGCGCCCTGCCGGAGCTGCCGATCGACGCGCCGGTGCGGATCCTCCCCAACCACGCCTGCGCCACCGGCGCCGCCCACGCAAGCTATCACGTGCTTGGCGCGGGCAACGCGATCGTGGCGGAATGGCCGCGGGTCAACGGATGGTAGCCGGGCAGGAAGGCTCCCGCCTCGAAGCCGTCGTGACGCGTTTGAGCGCACGTTGTCGGGTTTGTTGCTTGGCTTAGGCAAATCGGGCAGAACGCTTGCGTTCCGCCATACCTTCGGGCCTGGCCGCGCCGGCCTGCGAACCATCGGATTCCCAATCATGCTGCCTCCCCTGCGCATCGGTGTCGCCGGTCTCGGCACCGTCGGAGCCGCCGTTCTTCGGCTCCTCGACCGGCGCCGGCGCGACCTCGAGCTGCGGTGCGGCCGCGCCATCGCGGTCACCGCTGTCAGCGCGCGCGAGCGGGTCCGCGAGCGTGGCCTCGACTTGGCGGGCCTGACCTGGCACGACGATCCCGTGGCGATGGCGCGCAGCGAGGAGATCGACGTCTTTGTGGAGCTGATCGGCGGGGCGGGAGGCATCGCCCTGGCCGCCACGCAGGCCGCTTTGGCGGCTGGCAAACCGGTGGTGACCGCCAACAAGGCGATGCTGGCGGCGCGGGGGTTTGAACTGGCCAAGGCCGCCGAGGCCAAGGCCGTGCCGCTGCGCATCGAGGCGGCCGTCGCGGGTGGTATCCCGATCGTCAAGACGCTGCGCGAGGGCCTGGTCGGCAACACGGTCGAGCGCGTCTATGGGATCCTCAACGGTACCTGCAACTATATCCTGTCCCGGATGGAGGCGGACCGGATCTCGTTTGCCGAATGCCTGGCCGACGCACAGGCGCTGGGTTACGCCGAGGCCGATCCCACCTTCGACATCGGGGGCTTCGACACGGCGCACAAGCTCGCGATCCTCACTTCGCTCGCCTTCGGCACGGCGGTGGACGCCGAGGCCGTCGCCGTCGAGGGGATCGAGACGATCACGCTCGACGACCTGCAGGCCGCCGACGACCTCGGCTACCGCGTGAAGCTGCTCGGCGTCGCCAAGCGGACGGCCTCCGGCATCGAGCAGCGGGTGCATCCCACCATGGTGCCGAAGTCCTCCGCCATCGCGCAGATCGCGGGCGTCACCAATGCGGTCGTGGTGAACGCCGATGCCGTGCGCGAGACGATGCTCTCGGGACCGGGCGCGGGCGGCGAGGCCACCGCGTCGGCCGTCGTCGCCGACATCGCCGACATCGCCAAGGGCGACCGCACCCCCTGTTTCGGCTTGCCCGTCGCCAGTCTCACCGCGCTCCAGCGTGCCCCGATGCAGACGCATGAAGGCGGCTATTACGTGCGCGTGTCGCTCTACGATCGGCCCGGTGCGGCGGCCGCGATCGCCATGCGCATGGCGGAGATGCAGATCTCGCTGGAGAGCATCGTCCAGCGCAGCCGGCCGGGGTCGCAGGCTGCGGCCGTGCCGGTGACGTTCATCACGCATGCCACGCACGAAGGGGCGATCCGCAAGGCGGTGGAGGCTGTGATCGCCGATGGGCACATCGCGGAAAAGCCGCAGGTGATCCGTATCGAGCGGGAATGATCGGCGCACGCGCTTGGTCGATTTGCAGGGGAGGGCGGCTATGATCCCGCCGCGGCCCGTGTTTGGCGTCGAGACCTCGCTGCGGGGCCGGCCGTGGGCGAGCCGCCTCGACGCGGCCGGGGAAATGCGGGCTCTCGCCGTCGCGCAGATCGGCGGCCACGGCGACCTCCTCGCCCGCGTCCTTGCCGGCAGGGGCGTCTCGTCGGCGGAGGCTGCCGCCTACCTCGATCCGACGTTGCGGGACCTGATGCCCGACCCCGACGTCCTCGTCGACATGGGGATGGCCGCCGCGCGCCTGGCGGCGGCCATCCGGGCGGGAGAGACGGTTGCGATCTTCGGCGATTACGATGTCGATGGCGCCGCCTCGGCAGCCCTTCTGGCGGACTATCTCACCGCCTGCGGCACACCCCACCACGTCCATATCCCGGACCGCATCTTCGAGGGTTACGGTCCCAACGTCGCCGCGATCCGCGCCCTCGCCGCGCGCGGCGCGACGCTGCTCGTGACGGTCGATTGCGGCACCACCAGCCACGAACCGCTGCAAGAGGCGCGGCGCCTTGGCCTCGACCCGATCGTGCTCGACCACCATCAAGCGCCCGAGCGGCTGCCGGAAGCGACTATCGTCAATCCCAACCGGCTCGACGACCTTTCGGGCCTCGGTGCCCTCTGCGCCGCGGCCGTCGTCTTCATGACGCTGGTCGCCTTGCAGCGCCGCCTGCGCGCCGACGGCTTCTTCTCGTCCACGCGGCCCGCGCCGGACCTCCTCGACGCGCTCGACCTCGTCGCGCTGGCGACCGTCGCCGACGTGGCGCCGCTGACGGGGCTCAACCGGGCGTTCGTCGTCAAGGGTCTCGCCGTCATGCGCGAGCGCGGGCGCCCCGGCCTGCGCGCGCTCTTCGACGTCGCTCGCGCGGACGGCCCGCCCAGCGTCACCCACCTCGGCTACCTCGTCGGACCGCGCATCAACGCGGGCGGGCGGGTCGGCGATGCCGCGCTGGGCGCGCGCCTCCTCAGCCTGACGGACGAGGTCGAGGCTGCCGCCATCGCCGCCACGCTCGACGAACTCAACCGCGACCGCCAAGCGATTGAGGCCGCCACGCTCGAGGAGGCCGAGGCCGAGGCCCTGCGCCAGGTCGGCCTCCACGACGAAGGCGCGGCCGTCATCGTCGTGGCTGGCGAGGGCTGGCACCCCGGCGTGGTGGGAATCATCGCCGGCCGGTTGCGCGAGACATACGGCCGGCCCGCCTTCGCCGTCGCCTTCGCCGGAGAGAGCGGCACCGGGTCCGGCCGATCCATCCCAGGCGTGGACCTCGGCCGCAGCGTCCGCGGCGCCGTCGAGGCCGGCTTGCTACGCAAGGGCGGCGGCCATGCCATGGCGGCGGGCGTCACGCTCGGGCGCGCCGACCTCGACGCATTCCGCGCCTTCCTCGAGGCGGACCTCCTCGCCGCCACGACTCAGGCGCGCGCGGCGGAGGCGTTGCTGATCGACGCGACGCTCACGGCGGCCGGTGCTACCCCCGCGTTGCTTGCCGGCCTCGAGAAGGCCGGCCCCTACGGTGCCGGCAACCCGGAGCCGGTATTCGCCTTCGCCGCCCATCGCCTGGTCGACGTCGCGCCGGCCGGGACGAGCCATGTGCGGTTCCGCGCCCAGGCCGGCGACGGCGCGACGCTGGAAGGCATCGCCTTCCGCGTCGCCGCGGAACCGCTCGGGCGGGCGCTGCTCGGCGCAAGGGGCCAGGCGATGCACTTGGCCGGGACGCTGTCGCTCGACCGATACGGCGGCCGCGAGCGGGTGCAACTCCGCCTTCTCGACGCCGCCGCACCCGCCTCCGCGCGCCCCTGAACCGCAGGTGCGGCCAGCGGGACGAACCTTGTCAGGCTTCCAAACCCCCTCTATACGTCCGCAGGCTACGCCGGCCGCGCCGGACGTCGCCCGCGCCCATCGTCTAGCGGTCTAGGACGTCGCCCTTTCACGGCGAAGACAGGGGTTCGATTCCCCTTGGGCGCACCAGCGCCCCTCGTCGTGCCGCCGACGGGAACCATCGCCGAGCGCTGCCCGGATGGCGTTTCGTTCATGGCGACGCCCACCGACGCTTTCCGCATGGCGGATTCTCTGCACTTCGCCGCCGCCCGCGCGATCGAAGCGGCGTTGCAGCCCGTGAGCTACCGCGCCTATCCGATCGACGATCCCTACCGGTCATGAACGAGAGCCAAGTCACGCACGGCGCGCCAGGATCGCCGCGCCATTCTTGCGATCGTGCAGGAGCCATGGCAAACAGCGCGGCTCGGACGAGAAGCCGGTGCCAGGAGCGCCGCTAGGGCGCTTTGCGCCGAAGGGTTTGAGGCTCGAGGCACGCTGACCGGAGGCACGTGTCGGCCCGACCTCACAGGGGATGAGCAAGGCAGGGCCGACACCTCATCGGCCTTCGCCATCGCGCTCCACCAGGCGACAGCCACGATCGACATGAGGGAGTCGCCGACCGGCTCCGAACGAGCATCCCACGCTCCCGCCAGGAGATCCCGATCGTATGCGAGATACCAGGTCCATGGGGACCGATGCCGGCTGGGGTCCCATCGTCCTCACCGAGCCTGCGAGACGCGTCCCGGCTGCGGGACCCGTCGACGTGCGGTGGTTCGCGGCGCTCTCGAGCCTGGCCGGCGTCGCCTGTCTCCTAATGTTCGGCCCGCTCCTGTCGTCGTCGCGCCAGAGCCGCAACGCGCCCGTGAGCGGTGCCGGGCTGCATGCCGCAGCCAACGCCATCGTCGGCATCCGCAGCGACCGCCTCGGCGTGGGACCGGCTCCGCTTGGCTCGCCCGACTTGATCGAACGGCGTCTGGCGCATCTACGCCTGTCCAGCCCCAATTTGCGGTCCTACACCTACGTGCTGGCCAAGCTCGCATTCGTCAGGCCGGACACCTCCGTCGGCTCGCCCGAGTCCGCGGGGCCGGCCGCCGAGCGCGCCACCGGCTTCACCGGTCTTCGTCAGGTCAGGGCCATCGGCGTCCCACTCAACGTCACCGACGTGGGACGCACGCTGGTCGAACCCGCGCGCCGGGAAGTGGTCGTCTTCCAGAAGGGCAATACGCCGGCGGCGGTTTTGGCGGCTTTCGGCATGGAAGCCAGCGAGGCCGCCTCGGCCGGCGCCCTGCTTGAGGGGGAGGCGGCGGCGCAGGGTCGAAGTTTTGCGGCCGGCGACTTGGTGGAATTGTCCGGCCTCGATCCCGAACGCGGGGCGGCCAAGCCCTCGCGCATCACGTTCACCCGGGCCGGAACAACCATGGGCGCCGTCGCTCTCTCCGATTCCGGCCGCTACGCAACGCCGGCAGCCGCCGAGGATTCGCCGTTGGGAGGTCCGTCGCCGAGCGAAGGACCAAGTGATTTCAGCGCCTCGGCCGGAATCGCCGTGTCCTTGCGCCAGGGGCTCCTCGCACTGGTGGGGAAGGGCGGCCTGGCGCAGCCTCTCGTCGACGACCTCGTCCGCATCTGCGCGCGCGAGATCGATCTCGGCGCTCCCGCGCAGCCGCGAGATACGGTTTCGCTCCTGTTCAGTCCCGAAAGCTCCGAAGGTCGCCCGGAGCCCGAGCTTGCCTACGTCTCCCTCGTCGCCGCCGGACGCGAACACAGGTTCTACCGTTTCGCGAGAGATGATGGCGTCCCGGCGGATTATTTCGACGATGCCGGACGCTCGGGACAGGAACTTCTCCTGCGCAAGCCCGTGGCGCTCGGCCGGCTCGGCGATGGGTTCGGCTGGCGGATTCACCCGGTTTTGGGCGATCGCCGGTTCCACGAGGGCGTGGACTATGCCGCACCGTTCGGAGAGGCGATCGTCGCGGCCGGGGCTGGGACCGTCGAGAAGATCGACGTGCAATGGGGCTACGGCAAATATATCCGCATCCGGCACGACGAGGGATACGAGACCACCTACGCGCATGTCTCCGGCTACCCGGCGGAGATGCGGGTCGGGGCGCGGGTGAGGCAGGGTCAGACGATCGCCTACATCGGTTCAACCGGCCTCTCGACCGGGCCTCACCTCTATTACGAGGTGCGGATCAATGGCCGGGACGTCGATCCGCTGCGGGTCAAATTGGCGTCCGGCCCGGTCCTGCGGGACGAGGCGCTGCAAGCTTTCGCTGTGCGCCGGGACAGGGTCGATCTGCTCGTGAAGGAGGCGCGCGCCGGAGCGGGGTCGAACGTCGTCGCCGTCTCGCGGTGACGCGCGCGATCCTCGCGAGGCCCGGCTAACGGCCGGTCGACGCGTTCGGGCTCGCTTTCGGTGCGTCCGGCAGGTCGACCTCTGCGCGCAAGCCGCCGCCCTGTCGGTTGACGAGGCGCGCGGAACCGCCCTCGTTTTCGAACGCGCGGCGGGCGATGGCGAGACCCAGGCCTACGCCGCCAGTCTTCCGGTTCCGCGATGCCTCGAGGCGCTGGAACGGCTGGAACACCCGCTCCAGTTCGGCCTCGGGGAGGCCCGGTCCATCATCGTCCACGTGGACGCTCAGGCCCCCCGCCGTCCTCGCGAGATCGATCCGGGCGTTGCCGCCATACGCGACGGCGTTATCGACCAGGTTGGCGAACGCGCGGCGAATGGAGGAGGCGTGCAGCGCCGCGATGGCATGGTCGGGTCCCACATAGGTCACGGCGCGGCCGGCGTCCGACATCCGGTCCGCCAAGGTCGAGAGCAGGGCAGCGAGGTCCGTCATCTGGCGCGGCTCGGACTCCGCCTCGCCGCGGAGGTAGGCCAGGGTCGCCTCGATCATCACCTCCATTTCCTCCAGGTCGGCGTCGAAGGCTGCCTGCATCTCGGGGTCGGCCAGGAAGCCGGCGCGAAGCCGCAGCCGGGTGATCGGGGTGCGCAGATCGTGCGAGACCGCGGCCAGGGCGGCCGTGCGGTCGTCGAGGAGGTGCTGGATGCGCCGCGTCATGCCGTTGAAGGCGCGCGCGACCTGGCGCACCTCCTGCGGCCCGGACTCGGTCACCTCCAGGTCGGGTCCGCGCCCGATACCGTCCGCCGCAGTCGCCAGCATTCGCAGTGGCCGCGTGAGGCTGCGGACGAGCAAGGCGGCCACGATCAGGACGCCGGCCGCCATCAGGGCCGTGGACAGGAGCGTCGAGCCGTAGGCCCACGGCATGTCCGCGCGCTCCGCCGTCGCGGCGAAGGTCAGCGTTCCCGCCTGGGGCAGGGCGATCGACCCGTTCAGGGTCGAAAGATCGTTCTGCCGCGTCACGATGTCGAGGTCTTGCGCCTGCTCGCTCCAGCGGAGGTCGAGACCTGGCCGCGACAGCGCGCGGGCGCGCTTGTTCCGTCCGGCCGGCGCGCTGTCCGTCACCGCGCGGGCGGCGGCGGCAAGCTCCCCGGTGAGCGCTTCGGGAACCCCGGTGCCGCCGTGGCCGCTCTCGCCATGGTGGTACAGCGAGACCGTGCCGAGATGCACGAGGATGACGGCGACGAGCAGCACGAGGATCGTGCGACCGCCAAGTCCGCGCGGCCAGACGGCGCTCCGAGCCTTTCTGCTCAGAACCTGCCACGCCCTCATTCGCGGCTGACCTCCGCGGCGAAGAGGTATCCGGTGCCGCGCACGGTGGTGATCAGTTCGGCCGACCCCGGCGCGCCAAGCTTGCGCCGCAGCCTGCTGACCAGGACGTCGACGCTGCGGTCGAAGACCTCGCCGATCCTGTTGCGAGAGAGTTCGAGGAGGCGGTCACGCGTCATCACGCGCTGCGGATATTCAAGGAAGGCGAGCAGGACGGCATATTCGGCGCCGGAGAGCTCGACCATGGCGCCCGTCGGCGCTGTCAGCCTGCGCCGCCCGGTGTCGAGCGACCAGGAAGCGAACCGCAGGACCTTGCGGTGCGGACCCGGCGGCTCGCCCGCACCGACCCGTCCGCGCCGGAGTACGGCGCGAATGCGCGCGAGCAGTTCCGGCCGGCTGAAGGGCTTTGGGACGTAGTCGTCGGCCCCCGCCTCGAACCCCGAGATGCGGTCGGCCTCACCGCCACGCGCCGTGACCATGATGATCGGGGTCCGGACCTGCGTGCGCAACGCGCGGCATAGATCGAGCCCCGATGCGCCGGGCAGCATCACGTCGAGGATGATGAGGTCGATTGCCGCGCCCTCGAGCGCTTGCCACATCTCCGAGCCGTTGCGCGCGCCTCGGGCGCGGAACCCGTTGTCGCCGAGAAATCGGGCGAGCAAGGCCCGGGTGCCGGTGTCGTCTTCGACGATCAGGATGTGCGGCTCGGCGGGGATCGGTTCGGCGTCCATCCCACCATTATGGCTCGTCGCGAGCGTGATAGGCAGGATTGATACACTTTGACATGAGAAGGGGCACGCAGGGCAGGGCAGCCCCAACGTCTTCTGTGTTCTCGCCTGCCGCGTCACGATCGTAGCCAACTGGTTCGGCAGAAACGAGTGCTCATGACTATCCGATGTGTATGGGCGGCGCGCGTCGATTGCTTTCCACGATGATCGGGAGCGCCAGAGCGTACGCGCTATGAGGGCCGGAGCGTGAAAGACGACGTTTGGGCAGCAGGGCAGTCCATCCGGTCGTTCTCCGGGTGCCTACGGCGGGAACCCCGGTCTCATGCGGGATTGGACGAGGCTTCTCATCGGGTTGCGCGATCTTTCAGTGTCACGCTCGAACCTGTGTTGACAGTCTTGTTGGCGTCCCCCTATATACGTCCATCGGCGGCGCCGTTGCGGGTTAGCACGGGTTGCGGGACGTTTTCTCTGATTTTTCGGGGATTGGATCACTGGCTAGGGCGCCAGTGTATTATCGTCTTTCAGGTACGGGTCTTTTGGGGCTTTGTACGTGGGGATGGGGGGGATTTTTGATCTCCTCTGCTGTTTGACAATTGCATCGGAAGAAGAAGAAACGTGGGCGGCGGTGTCCTTGCGGGTGCGGTCTGGCGCGAGCTGGGCTGTGCTGATGAGACACTGGCGGTCACGTTCTAAGTTCATCGTGCTGGGACCTTGGTTTCAGCGGGTGTGCTTGGGACTCGTCGGAATGATGTTTGGCTTTGATCCTGGAGACGGGGTTTAGGTCAGGCAGTGACCAGCCGGCATTGGATTCTCATTATGGGCTGATCTTTGGATTGGTCCTTTCAACTTGAGAGTTTGATCCTGGCTCAGAACGAACGCTGGCGGCAGGCCTAACACATGCAAGTCGAACGCTGTAGCAATACAGAGTGGCAGACGGGTGAGTAACGCGTGGGAACATACCCTTTGGTTCGGAACAACTCTGGGAAACTAGAGCTAATACCGGATACGTCGGCAACGAGAAAGATTGATCGCCGAAGGATTGGCCCGCGTCTGATTAGCTAGTTGGTGAGGTAACGGCTCACCAAGGCGACGATCAGTAGCTGGTCTGAGAGGATGACCAGCCACATTGGGACTGAGACACGGCCCAAACTCCTACGGGAGGCAGCAGTGGGGAATATTGGACAATGGGCGCAAGCCTGATCCAGCCATGCCGCGTGAGTGATGAAGGCCTTAGGGTTGTAAAGCTCTTTTACCCGGGAAGATAGTGACGGTACCGGGAGAATAAGCCCCGGCTAACTTCGTGCCAGCAGCCGCGGTAATACGAAGGGGGCTAGCGTTGTTCGGAATTACTGGGCGTAAAGCGCACGTAGGCGGATCTTTAAGTCAGGGGTGAAATCCCGAGGCTCAACCTCGGAACTGCCTTTGATACTGGGGATCTTGAGTCCGGAAGAGGTGAGTGGAACTGCGAGTGTAGAGGTGAAATTCGTAGATATTCGCAAGAACACCAGTGGCGAAGGCGGCTCACTGGTCCGGAACTGACGCTGAGGTGCGAAAGCGTGGGGAGCAAACAGGATTAGATACCCTGGTAGTCCACGCCGTAAACGATGGATGCTAGCCGTTGGGGAGCTTGCTTTTCAGTGGCGCAGTTAACGCTTTAAGCATCCCGCCTGGGGAGTACGGTCGCAAGATTAAAACTCAAAGGAATTGACGGGGGCCCGCACAAGCGGTGGAGCATGTGGTTTAATTCGAAGCAACGCGCAGAACCTTACCAGCTTTTGACATGTCCAGGACCGGCTGTAGAGATATGGCTTTCCCTTCGGGGTCTGGAACACAGGTGCTGCATGGCTGTCGTCAGCTCGTGTCGTGAGATGTTGGGTTAAGTCCCGCAACGAGCGCAACCCCCGCCTCTAGTTGCCATCATTCAGTTGGGCACTCCAGAGGGACTGCCGGTGATAAGCCGGAGGAAGGTGGGGATGACGTCAAGTCCTCATGGCCCTTACAGGCTGGGCTACACACGTGCTACAATGGCGGTGACAGTGGGATGCGGAGGGGCGACCCCGAGCAAATCTCAAAAAGCCGTCTCAGTTCGGATTGTACTCTGCAACTCGAGTGCATGAAGGTGGAATCGCTAGTAATCGTAGATCAGAACGCTACGGTGAATACGTTCCCGGGCCTTGTACACACCGCCCGTCACACCATGGGAGTTGGTTCTACCCGAAGGCGTTTTCCTGACCGCAAGGGGGGAGGCGACCACGGTAGGGTCAGCGACTGGGGTGAAGTCGTAACAAGGTAGCCGTAGGGGAACCTGCGGCTGGATCACCTCCTTTCTAAGGATAGGTCTTCAAGGCGGGCTTCGGCTTGTCTTATCGGCTTGTTTTAGAACAAGGGTCCTTAGTCGGGACCCGATATGCGGGACGTCGCCGCCTTCGTTTCTTCTTCTTCCATTCGGACGAGCCCTTGCGCGCTTGGCTTGGAGCCGTCGTCCTCGCGAGAGGGACGGTGGCGGCGGGCTTCGGGTTCGGGCTTGTAGCTCAGTTGGTTAGAGCGCGCGCTTGATAAGCGTGAGGTCGGAAGTTCGAGTCTTCCCAGGCCCACCATTTTGGTGAGGGAAGGGCGCGCTGAGGCGCGGCGGCTGGTCGGCCTTGCGGGCTTTCGCCCGTGGGGCTGCGGGCTGTTCGTCGTGTCCGGCGGACTTTCGGCGCGCAGCGCCGCGAGCGCAACGCGCGCGGCCGCTGATGCGGCGTACCTTCTTACCGAGAATGGGGCCATAGCTCAGCTGGGAGAGCGCGTGCTTTGCAAGCATGAGGTCGTCGGTTCGATCCCGTCTGGCTCCACCAGCCGGTTTCGGCGCTGTGTCCGGTTCGTCCGATTTTTAAGGTCTGTTCCCCGCGAGGGTCGAGCAGCCGTTCTGTTTCGCCCACGCGTT
>CBDFMN010000003.1:765000-2857500 GCA_965249685.1 Beijerinckiaceae bacterium
GCCGGCCATCTTCGACGCATAGCTGTTGGCGTCGACGGTCGCGGCAGCCTGCACTGCGGAGTCGGGACTCACATTGCTCTTGTATGCGGCGATCGTCGCGCCGACGTCCGTGCTCGTCTGGGCCACGGCCTGCGTTGCCCCGCCTGCGTCGATCGTGAAGGCGTCAGCCAGCGACCGGTAGGCGTCGCTAATCCCGCCGGTGTTCTGGAGCAGGGATGTCACGATCGACGCCGGCGTCTTCGGGTCCAAGCCATAGGCGGTGACGACATAGTCCAAGAGCTTGGCGTCGCCGACAAGCGCCGAGACCGAGTGAATCGTCCCTATATTCGCCTGGAAGTAAGCGGTGGCGGATTGCGTGCTGGCCGCGCCGGCCGTGCTGCGATCCGCATAGAGACGCATTGTCGTTTGTTTCTGTGCGTCGGTCTGCACTTGATTGGCGGTACCGGTGCTCCCAGCCGCGGCGGCCGAGCCGTCGGCACTGACCGAAAACTCCCTGGCTAGCGCGAGATAGCCTTTGTCGAGGCTAGTGGACTTTTCCAGCACGGCCGCCACCGTGGCCTGTGGCGTCGCGGGGTCGATGCCATAGGCGGTGATGACGTATTTGAGCAGCGCTTGGTCGCTCTGGAGGTCCGAAACGGATTTCACGGCGCCGATCTTGGCTTCGTAATAGGCCGTCGCCGCGTCAGCCGCAGACGAGGTTGCGGTCTGTCGCTGCATATAGAGTTGGACAGTCGACTGCTGCTGCGACGCGGACTGGAAGGGAACCTGTGCCGCTATCCCGCTCGTCGTGAAGTTGAAGGCTCTGGCGATGGTGCGGTAAGCGGGAAAGGCGGAGCTGTTGGCAAAGCTTGCAGCGCTGCTCAGATCGCTCGTGAGCGCTCGGGTGATGGACGTCGCGTCGGTGCCCTTCGGCAAGCCGAAAGCCTTGGTGACGTAAGCCGTCAGGCGCGTGTCGGCGAGGAGTTGGCCGACGGAGCTGATCGCGCTGATGGTAGCCGTGTAATAGCTCGTTTCCGTCGCAGCCGCTCTCTGCGAGGCCGTGTCGGTGGCGACCGCACTCATATAGGCGTTGGTCGTCGACGTCACATTGTCGGTGGTCTGCGCCTGCGTCGCGGCGCTGGTCGATCCGTCCGCGGCGACGTTGAAGGCGGCAGCGAGCGCGGTATACCCGGCGTTAGGCTGCTGGTTAAGGAAACTTTTGGGATCCGAGAGGGCGCTCTCGATCGTCTTGTCGAGGCCGGCCGAGGCCGTGTTCGGGTCGATTCCGTAGGCGATCAACACGTAGCCGAGCGCGGCGGGATTCCGCTCTAGGTCGCTGACGGACGTGACAGACGCCATGGCCGTCTCGTAGGCCTTTGTGGCGGCCGTTGCGGCACTCGCACCCAGGCTTGTCTTCGCCACGAAAAGGGATTCCGTCGCCGCCTGCTGGCTCGACGTCTGCAGCGGCGCCTTGAGGTTGCCCTTTGTGTCAAAGCCGAAGGCGTGTGCGAAAGCGGTGTAGCGGCTATCGCGGAGCTTGTTGGCGACGCTCTTCGAACTGGTCAGGTCGCTGGTCAACACTTGCGTGAGCAAGGCCTTGGCATTCGTCATGTCGCCCAGTCCAAACGCCTTGGTTGCGTAGGACAGCAGCCGGTAATTGTTGACCAGGTCGCCGACCGTCGTCACTTTGCCGATGTTGGCATTGAAATACGCTTGTGCCTGCGAGACCGCTTTCTCATTGGCCGTTCGCGTCAACGTCTGCGCGATGTTGTTGCCATAGACCTGAAAGCCGAGAAACGTCGAGATCATCGGGTCAGCGCCTTTCGTTGCGCCAACGCTAACAGGACAGGGTTACCCGGACGTCAATGCCACGGCACACCCGGTCTGCTCTCGCCTGTTGGATGAGGCCAGAGTGAACGCGGTCTTACGAGATGACAAACGCGTGTGGAGCCGCGGCGGGTTCACGACGACCGGCGCGGACCGCCGGTGCCGGCGCTGTTGCGCGACGCAGGCCGACCGGCCTGCGCAGGACGCGGACGCGACTGGTTGGAACGGTCTGCCGTCCGCTGACCCGGCGCGCCGTGCTTGTGATCGAAGGCGGGACGCCCAGCGCCGGTGGACCCGCGCCGCTCGCCGGTGCGTTCCTGCTGACGCGGCGGCCGCACGTCCTCGCGCTGAGCCGGCATGGCCGCTACAGCACGCGGGTCGCGCCGATCTTCCGCCGGGATCGTCTGCCGCGTCAACCTCTCGATCGCCTTCAGGAAACCGCGCTCCTCAATGTCGCACAGCGAGATCGCGCGGCCGGCGGCGCCGGCACGGGCCGTGCGACCGATGCGGTGGATGTAGGATTCGGGAATGTTTGGCAGATCGAAATTCACGACGTGGGTGACGAGGTCGACGTCGATGCCGCGCGCGGCGATGTCGGTTGCGATCAGGATCTTGGTCGCGCCGTTTTTGAAGGCGGCGAGCGCCCGCTCGCGCTGAGCCTGGCTTTTGTTGCCGTGGATAGCCTGCGCCGGGATACCAGCCTCTTCCAGATGGCGCACGACCTTGTCGGCGCCGTGCTTGGTCCGCGTGAACACCAGCCCGCGGCTCATCTCCTCCTGACGGATCAGGTCGGCTAGCACGTGGCGCTTGCGCGCGGTCTCGATGAAGATGACCTTCTGGTCGACGCGCTCGGCGGTACTCGCGACCGGCGTTACGGCGACCTTCATGGGGTCGCGCAGCAGGTCGCCAGCCAGCGCGCCGATTTCCTTTGGCATGGTGGCGGAAAAGAACAGGCTCTGGCGCGCCTTGGGCAAGAGGGGCGTCAGGCGGCGGACCGCGTGAATGAAGCCCATGTCGAGCATCTGGTCCGCTTCGTCGAGGACGAAGATCTCGACATGGTCGAGACGTACCGTGCGCTGGTCCAAGTGGTCGATCAGCCGGCCGGGCGTGGCCACGAGCACGTCGACGCCGCGCATCAGCCGGTCGATCTGCGGGCGGATGGAGACGCCGCCGAAGACCGTGGCCACGGAAAGGCCGAGGTTTTTGCCGTAGACGCGAAAGCTTTCGGCGATCTGACTCGCGAGTTCGCGCGTGGGTGATAGGATCAGCGCGCGGCAGGTGTTGCGCTCGGGGCGCACGCGGTCGGCCGACAGGCGGTGGAGGATAGGCAGAGCAAAGGCGGCCGTCTTGCCGGTACCGGTCTGGGCGATGCCGAGCAAGTCGCGGCCGGCGAGGACATGGGGAATGGACTGCGCCTGGATAGGCGTCGGGGTTACGTAGTTCTCGCTCTCGAGGGCCTTCAAGATGGGGGCTGAGAGGCCGAGATCGGAAAATTGAGTCAAGGGGCTGCTTTCAAGGCATGGCGGTGGCGCTCGAGGGCCAGGCGCTTCTTCAGAGGGGATGCCGTGCGTGACCGGCTTCATTCGGTCGGTCGGCGAGTGGCGGTTCGAGCGGGCGCAAGCGCCGGACGATCACGCGGCCAGATGCCGTTGCCGCAGATGCGACACCTGCCATGTGGTCGCTTTCCCCAACGAGGTCAAGTCTTATGTTGCAGCGCACAGCCGCGGCGCGACGCGCTTACGCAGGTGACAGGCGGCTCGATTCTGGTACGATAACGCTATCGTCAACCAGCGAAAGGAGGTGATCCAGTGTCTCAAGGTCATGTTGTGGGCCGCTCGCGGATCTCTGCCACCACGGGGCAGCACGCCTAAGGCGGGCTTTCCCAAAGTGTCGGCGGCCACGCTGACGTCGGGCC
The DNA here is from genome assembly GCA_965249685.1 of Beijerinckiaceae bacterium. Classification (GTDB taxonomy): domain Bacteria; phylum Pseudomonadota; class Alphaproteobacteria; order Rhizobiales; family Beijerinckiaceae; genus RH-AL1. The sequence continues at coordinate 768,722 of CBDFMN010000003.1, forward strand.
CGCGGATCCTCTGATCTGCGGTCTTTCGAAGATAAGGAAGCCCCGGCGTGAGCCGGGGCTTTTTCGTTGGACAAAGCGTGCGAAAGTGGTTGGCACGCGCCGAACGGTTTACTTGCTGAGGTGTGCAGCGCGGATGGCTTGCAGGAACATGTTGTTCAGCGCCGTATTGATGTCGGCGGGTGTGTTGGCGGTGTAGAAATACCCAGGCGACGCACAGGAGACGAGGTTGGCCGGAAGGCTGGGAATGGCCTTGTTGGCCTTGCCGTTTTCGCCGTAGGGATCGGTATCGAAGATCAACGTCGTATAGGGGATGTAGAGGATCGAGATGGTCGCCCCGGCGCTGATGAGGTCCTTGCAGAGCGTCGGATCGATCGCCTGCGGCGTCGACCCGTCAAAATTGGCGTTGCCGTAGCCGCTAAACGTCGAGGGATTGCCTGGATACGTGCTCACACCTTTGTTGGTGTACCAATTGTAATGCTGTGGATTGTCCATACCGTCCGTAATGAAGAATACGAATGGACGGGAGTTGTTCGCGGCGGCGCCGGTTCCGAACTTTCCTGAGCTCTGGATCGTCGTCTTCATCTGCGGGAACACTGTTTCGAAATGCGTTCCCCCGCTTCCGGTGCCCGTGCTTGGATCGTTGCCGGTGAAAAGCTGTGTGGTACCTGTGTCGAGCAGAGCGGTAAAAGCAGTCGTCGGAGTGGAGTTGCACGTCGCGGCGTTCTTCAGCGTCGTGAAATTCGTCGATAGCGGCGACAGAGTCGCCATTTGCGCGATGAAAGGATAGAGGCCGACCCGATATTGGTTCGGAACGGTCGGGGCGGACGCCTGTGCGATCAGCCCGCACACCGCGGTGTTCACCGCTCCGGACCGGAGCTCGATATTGTTGCTCTTCGCCGCCGTCCAGCCGTTGTTGCCGGGGAAGTGGCAGGCGAATTGGCACCCTTCGCTGTCGTTGGGAAAGTGGTCGGTGCTCTTCTTCATCAGGGCCGTCTGGCCGGCGGAGGTCGAGGGCAGGCCCATCGATCCCGATACGTCCACCAGCAGGTAGAAGTCGAGGTAGCTCGGGACGTCCGCCGAAGCCGCCGCTTGGCCGCCGAGGCTCATCGTGTTCGAACCGAAGATCTGCCCGAAATGGTTGAGGCTCGTCGTCGTGTAGGAGACGGACGATGAAAAAGTCTGACCTCCGTTGCTCGCCACCAGGGCGATGGTCGGCGTCGGGACGGAGGCATAGGGGACGCTGCCGGCGTTGACCTTGAAGGCGCGGGTCGCGCGGTCCTTACCGGCGGCGATCGCGTTGGCGGTCACGTTGTTGTCGGTCGGGTTGGCCGCGACGTAGGCTTTGGCCGTCGCCACCGCGGCCACGGCGGCGGCGTCGGCGGCATTGTCGAGTTTGGTCTTCGTCGACTGCGCGACGCCATAGTCGATACCCAGTCCAACCAGGCCCACCATCGGGACCAACGAAAGCCCCAGGAGGATGCTGACGTTGCCCCGGCGGCTGCGCTGAAAATCGTTGAGGCGCGCGCCGAGGCGGCAGAGTTCTCTGCTGATTAAAGACATGTCGAAACCGTCCCGTTCGAACCTGCCGTGTTGAAATTGATCAAGGAGGCATAGCGCGGTTGGATGTAGACCGAGCGCGCGATGCGAACCGAAGGAATGAAGCCCGACCCGAACGTCGGCTTGAAGTTGAAGACGATATCGACCGCGATGAGCGATCCCGGCCCGAACACGGAACGGGGCAGAGTGAAACGGTTCGGCACCGTCGTATCGTCGGACGGAAGCTGCAGAGGGAGGCAGGGCCGATAGTTGGATCCGGGTATGCCCGAACTCGTCCAGCCGACCTTGGCCGCATAGCAGAGGCTCTGGTCCGCCTGGCCGGCGCACGTCGTCAGAATTTGCGTGAACTGCACGCTCGCGTAGTTGATCGAGATGTTGCTACCCGCCGTGACGCCCTGCGTCTTCGCGTCCTTCAACAAATAGGGAAAGATGACGACGGCGGAGTCCGACGCAAAACTCAGGTCGGCCGTCGTTACCGTGGCTGTACTCGATCCGGTCGGAGGCGCCGCCTGCGAAATCATCTCGCTGATGGAATTGGCGACAAGTTCCACCTTTCTCACGGCATTGACGTAGGTGACGAGTTGGATGCCGGACAGCATCAGGGTCATGAGTATCGGCAGGGCGATGGCGAATTCCAGCGCCGCGACGCCGTCCTCGTTTTGCACCGCTAATCTCATGCGAGCGCGCGCGGCCATCAGTATTGCTCATTCCGGAAAGCGGCCGTGGCCACGACGAGATAGGCAGGCGTCCCGTTGTACGTCGCGCCGCCGCTCAGCATCGCCGCGAAGGCGTTCGGCAGGAAAGTTACGGGATAGATGACCTGTAGATATTCGTAGGTCTGCTGGCTGCCCGGAGAATACTGCCCCGTGTCGGTCGACAGTGTTGGCATGACGAGACCGCCCTGGTCGGCCCGGACATATTGATAGTAGCCGGCCGCCGGAGTCGTCGATTGAAGGTTGACGATGACCTTGCTGCAATCGAACGCGGAGGGGAGGTTCGCGCAGATCATCTTGGTCCGGAAGTCGCTTTGGCTGAGCGCGCTCGCCTGGACGCTGCCGATCATGATCTGGCGCGCCGCTCTTCCGGTGGCGTTGTCCAGCGCCTGGTTCATGTACAAGATGAGGGAAACGATGAGGATGAACAGCATGGTCAGGATCATGAAGGACGAGACGAGCGCAAACTCGACGGCCGTGGCCCCCTTATTGTCCGACTTGAAGTTGCGCACGATCGACATGGCGATACGCTCGCAAGACCCTCTTAATTTCCCGTGAAGCGCGCTTGCGACTCCCAGGCTGGAACCGATCGATGGCGCAGTGAATCAAGTTACCCCTAATGTTTCGTGAATCGCGATCCCTTCGAGCGCGAGCGACGTCGCGGTCGCGCGGCGCGATGGCGAGCGTGCTCTCGCTTGGCGGGGACCGCGCGGCACCCCACCTCCCGGGTAGAGGATCAATGGTGATCGACGACGAAACCGAAGCGGCCGACCGGCTGGAGCAGGCCCTCGCCTCGGCCACCCGCGCTGTCGCGTTCACGGGCGCTGGGCTCTCGACGGAAAGCGGCGTGCCGGACTACCGTTCGCCGGGTTCGCCATGGATGCGGCACAAGCCAATCCCCTACGCCGACTTCCTAGCCGACGCCGATCAGCGCGCCGAAGCGTGGCGACGTAAGTTCGCGATGGACGACCTCTATGCCGGCGCGCGGCCTTCGCGCGGGCATCGGGCGCTCGCCAGCCTCGCGGCCGCCGGGCGCATCGTCGCGGTCATCACCCAGAATATCGACAATTTGCATCAGGCGTCCGGGCTGCCTGCCGGCCGCTTGATCGAGTTGCACGGCAACGGGTCCTACGCTGCCTGCCTGACCTGCCGACACCGTTTCGAGTTGCCGGAGGTCCGGCAGGCCTTCGAGGCGAGTGGAATAGCGCCGGCGTGCTGCTGGTGCGGAGGCATGGTCAAGTCGGCGACCGTCTCCTTCGGTCAGGCGCTGCCCTCCGCCGTCCTGAGAGCGGCGCAGGAGGCGACGCTCGACTGCGACCTGTTCGTGGTGGTCGGCTCCTCTCTCGTCGTCCACCCCGCCGCCATCCTACCGGCGCTGGCGCGCCGCAACGGGGCGAGGCTGGTCATTCTGAACGGCGAGGCGACCCCGCTCGACGGTGAGGCCGACCTCGTCCTGCGCGGAGACATCGGGACGGTCCTCGATCGCTTCTTGCCGGCGGAGGCTTGAGCGCAAGCCCCGCGTAAGCCGCACCGGCCTATGGTGCTGACGCAAACGAAGCACACTGTCCCGTGATGTGCGAGCACTCCACAACATGGCGTGCTTTCACGCTGTCACTCCCGGGCGGCGATGCTATCAAAGGAACGATCTTTTCCGATGGTGATTCTTGTCGTGCCGCCTGGTGCGCGCGGCTGAAAATCGAGCGTCGAGCGTATTTGAGGACCGACCCGTGGGCATCAAGGATCCCAGTTCGCCCTACCACGAGACCGAGCCTGCCGACGCCGCGGCGGAGGGTCTCGATCTCGTCGAATTGGCCGGACGAATTAAATGGTTCGACGTGTCGAAGGGTTACGGCTTCATCGCGCAGGACGGTGGCGGAGCGGATGTCCTGCTCCATGTGACGACCCTGCGGCGCGACGGCTTCCAATCCGCCAACGAGGGTGCCCGCATCGTCTGCGAGGCCCTCGTGCGGGCCAAGGGTCTGCAGGTCTTCCGCATCCTGTCCATGGACGATTCCACGGCCGTCCATCCGGCGCAGCTACCCTCGCGCACCCACGTCCAGGTTGTTCCCAGTGGCGGTTTCGAGATCGTGGTCGTCAAGTGGTTCAACCGCGTCCGCGGGTTCGGTTTTGTGTCGCGCGGTGACGGTACCGACGACATCTTCATCCACATGGAGACGCTGCGCCGCTACGGCATCGCCGAGTTGAAACCCGGCGACAGCCTGCTCGTGCGCTTCGGCGACGGGCCGAAGGGTCTGATGGCGGCCGAGGTCCGGCTGCTCGAGGCAGCCTTGCCGTCGTCGCATTAGCGTGGTTTGAGCCGGGTGAAACGTGCGGTGCATCCAGCGAGGCGCTTTGCGGGCTGTGGACGGTTGGAGAACGGGGCGGATGCGCGGCGCAGGTATGAGGATCCAAGCGGCACGGTTCGGCTTTGCGGCGGCGCTGCTCGCGGCCGGTGGCGCGCAGGCAGAGACGGGGCTGGAGAAGCTCGAGATCGACACCGCGAGCGGCCCGCACGTCTTCCAGGTCGAAGTCATGCGCTCCGAGGCCGAACGCGAGAAGGGCCTGATGTTCCGCCGATTTCTGCCGAAGGACCGTGGCATGCTGTTCGACTTCAAGGTCGAGCAGCCTGTCATGATGTGGATGAAGAACACCTATATCTCGCTCGACATGGTGTTCATGAGCCATGACGGGCATGTCGTCGGCATGGCGCAAAACGCGGAACCGCTGTCGGAGACGATTATCCCTTCCGGGGCACCGGCGGCCAGCGTGCTCGAACTCAACGGCGGGGAGGCGGCGACGATCGGCCTGAAGGTCGGCGACGTGGTGCATCATCCTTTGTTCAAACCCTGAACCCGGCAGAGCCCGCTCCGACGAAGCTGGTTGCGGAAGACCCGCTCGAAATCTGCCCCCGCTACAAGGCTCCGCCGCTCGGCTCGGTGGCTTCCAGCTCGGGCACAAACCGGTTTCGCACCGCCTGCACGGCCGCGAGACCCAGCCCGAACCGCTCCAAGGCGGCCTCGTCCAGCGCCGTGCCGTGTGTCGCGACCATCTCACTGAAGTGACGCCGCCAGACGGCGAAGGGTCCGTGCACCTCGGAATGGTTGGCCGACGTGTTGACGAGATAGGCTCCCGCAGCGGCGAGCGGTGCCCAGCGCACCCCATGTTCGCGCGCCACCTCGATCCAACGGTAATGCTCGTGCAGGATCGCGGTCGGGTCGCGGCGCAGCGGGTCGGGATGGCTGGGCCTGAGCAGAGCGACCGCGCAGGAGCCGCAGACCTCGTGGAAGCCGCCCGCAAAAACGGCGGGATGCGGCACCGGGCAGGCGCGCAGCGCGCGGAAGTCGATCGCAACCCCGCTTTGAACGAGGCCGCCGACCTGGTCTGGCGCGATCGCCGCACGGGCCTCGGCGACGAGGCCGCGACCGACCCAGTCGTCGGCGTCGACGAACATGAGAAGGCCGCCGCCGCCGTCGAGCACGTGGCGGCTGATCGCGTGCTTCTTGCGTCCGCTGTCGAGATTGTCGGCGCGTACGGCTGCGGCGGGCCAGTCGGCCTGCAGGAACGTGTGCGCCATCGACGTGTCGGGCCGGTCGTGGCCGGCGATGACTACCTGGACGTCGTGGTCGCCTTGGGCTCCGATCGACTGCAATGTCAGCTCGAGCAGCGCCTCGACGAGGGCCCAGTTCGGCGCGCTGGCGCGGGCGATGAGCGGGATGCCGAAGGTGAACGGGAGCCTCAAAGGACTTGGGACCCTGTGTCTATCCGCAGGGCCGCCACATGCTTCGCGTAAAGATCGCGGCAGCGCTCATGACACCGGCGGAGTTGATCGTCGCACAGCCAACGCTCGAGCGTCGCCCGCGTGGCGTCGAGCTGGCGCGAGAGGGTCAGGTCGCTCTCCTCGTTTCGGTTGAAGATGGCCCAGCTCTCCTCGCGGTCCCAGGCTACGTTCAATCCGCCACCGCGCCAATGCTTGACGAGGTAATCCTCGCGCGAGCGAGTGTTGTAATGGTTGACCTGCGCGAGCGTCCACCGCACCGTTCCCGGCTCGGACTGCAGGAAACTGTCGCGCGACTCGTCGCAGAAGTAGGGCGGCAGCCGGTGGCCGGCGCCATCGACGTACACGAGGTCGCCCAGCCGGTCTGCACGGGGGTAACGAGGCTGGTGCGGCATCAGCTTGCATCCGTAGGCGTCCAGGTGCCGGAACAGCGTCTTGAACGATCGGTTTACGGCATCGTCGCGCCTCGCGGCGCGGGTGAAGCGCTCGGTGACGAGGCCCGATTGCCATGTCGCGTGCCCATCGTTGCCAAAGAGCCGCCAGTTGACAAGGAAGGCGGTCGCGGCGGGGACCGCCTCGATGAGGTCGCTCACGCGTCCCGCGCCGACATGCACGTTGAGGAACTCGTCGGCGTCGAGCACCATCGCCCACTCGGCCGATCGCACGATGGGTAACGTCTCCGCCTGAGCATAGGCCTCGAGCTGCGCCTTCCCGCCGGGCGACACGCGGGTGCGCAGGTGCGTCACGGGCGCAAGAGCCGCCAACCGGTCGAGCAGGGCAGGAGAATCGTCGCAGCAATCGTTGGTGCAGACCACGAGGTCGGTGAAGCCGATGGCGAGGTGGTAGGCGGCCCATTCCAACACGAACGGCCCTTCGTCGCGCATGGTGGCGACGAGCAGGATGGATCGTTTCTCGGGGTCGGCCGGCGTTGAATCGGACATGACTCACATGTTCCCGCGAGCACGTTGGCTGTCGCAGGCGGACATAACACGCTTGCGCGGCGTGCGGCGTTACGCTTTGTCGGCGATGCGGCCTTGCAAAGCAGAGATCGATGCGCCTCTCCCGCCTGCACTACAGTTGGATCGTCCTGGCGGTCACCTTCGTCGTCCTGTTGGTCGGCGCTTGCATACGCTCGACCCCCGGCGTGCTGATCCTTCCCCTGGAGCAGGAGTTTGGCTGGTCGGCGGCGACGATCAGCGGCGCGGTCGCCATCAACATCTTTCTCTACGGCATGATCGGCCCGTTTGCCGTCGCGGTGATGGAGCGTTTTGGCCTCCGGCGGAGCGTCTGCGGCGCGCTTCTGCTGCTTGCCGGAGGGGTCGCCTTGACCACGGGCATGAGTGCGCCCTGGCAGCTCATGGCGCTGTGGGGCGTAGTCGTCGGGTCCGGATCGGGCATGATCGCGCTCGTCCTCGGCGCGACGGTCGCCAACCGCTGGTTCGTCAAGCGACGCGGCCTCGTCATGGGCGTGCTGACAGCCAGCAGCGCCACCGGTCAGCTCGTCTTCCTGCCGCTGCTGGCGAGCCTCGCGACGCATCACGGCTGGCGCTCCGTTTCGATCGCAGTGGCGGCGGTGGCGTTGCTCCTTGCCCCGCTAGCGGCGCTGCTTCTGCGCGACCGGCCTTCCGACCTCGGTCTCGCGCCCTACGGCGGCGAAGCGGTGCTGCCCTTCGCGCGCGGGATGCAGAACCCGGCATGGCGCGCCCTGAGCGCGCTGCGGGACGGCATGCGCCGCCGCGACTTCTGGCTACTCAGTGGCAGTTTCTTCGTCTGCGGCGCCTCGACCAACGGGCTGATCGGCACGCACCTCATCCCCTCCTGCGCGGACCACGGCATCCCCGAGGTCACGGCGGCCAGCCTTCTGGCGCTGATGGGCATCTTCGACTTCTTCGGCACGACGGGTTCGGGCTACCTCTCGGACCGGTTCGACAGCCGCTTCCTGCTCGCCTGGTATTATGGGCTGCGCGGGCTGTCGCTGCTGTTCCTGCCCTACGCCTTCGACCTCAGCTTCTACGGCCTGCCGGTGTTCGCCGTCTTCTACGGGCTCGATTGGATCGCCACCGTACCGCCGACCTTGAAGCTTGCGGGCAAGGCGTTCGGCGAGGCCAACGCGGCCTTGATGTTCGGCTGGATCGCGGCCGCCCACCAAATCGGCGCGGCGGCGGCCGCCTGGCTTGCCGGCCTCGTTCGGACGCGGACGGGCGATTACGCTCCCGCCTTCATCGCGGCCGGCATGCTTTGCATCGTCGCCGCGATGATGGTGACGTTGATCGGCGTCGAGTCGCCGCGGCGCCCGGCGCGTTCCGCCCCGGCGTCGCCGGCAGTACCGGAGCCAGGAGCTTGAACTGCGGCGCCTGGGCGGACATCATACCCCAAACGGCCCCACGGTACGGCAATTTGGAGCCCACCAATGTATGAACCCCATGGCGGCGGTGCCTCCGCCAAACGGAGCAACGTGCCCGCGCTGGACGCGTTCTGGATGCCGTTCACGGCCAACCGGCAGTTCAAAGCGGCGCCGCGCCTGCTCGTCGAAGCGCATGGAATGTATTACACGGCGCAAGACGGCTATCGCGTCCTCGACGGCACGGCAGGGCTCTGGTGCGTCAACATCGGGCATGGCCGCCAACGCATCGCCGACGCCGTGGCGCGGCAACTCGCGACGCTCGACTTCGCGCCGACCTTCCAGATGGGCCATCCCGTCGCCTTCGATTTCGCCGAGCGTCTCGCCGCGATCGCGCCTGGCCGACCAGGGGCCAAGCTCGACCGCATCTTCTTCACGGGGTCCGGGTCCGAATCGGTCGACACCGCGCTCAAGATGGCGCTCGCCTACCAGCGCGCGATAGGGCAGGGCACCCGCACGCGGCTGATCGGGCGCGAGCGCGGCTATCACGGCGTCGGCTTCGGCGGCATTTCCGTCGGCGGCATTCTCAACAACCGGCGCGTCTTCCCCTCGCTGCCCGGCACCGATCACCTGCGCCATACGCACGACCTTGCCCGCAACGCGTTCGTCGCAGGCCAACCCGAGCATGGCGCGGAGCTCGCCGACGACTTGGACCGTATGGTGGCGCTACACGGGGCCGAGACGATCGCGGCCGTAATCGTCGAACCGGTGGCAGGCTCGACGGGCGTGCTGATCCCTCCGAAGGGCTATCTCGAGCGGCTGCGGGCCATTTGCGACCGCTATGGCATTCTGCTCATCTTCGACGAGGTGATCACCGGCTTCGGCCGTCTCGGTGCCCCCTTCGCAGCCGACTTCTTCGATGTTGCGCCCGACATCATCTGTACGGCCAAGGGGATCACCAACGGCGTCATCCCCATGGGCGCGGTGTTTGCCGGCCGGCACGTCCACGACGCGCTGATGCATGGGGCGGACGCGGCCATCGAGTTCTTCCACGGCTACACCTATTCCGGCCATCCCGTCGCCGCCGCAGCGGGCATCGCCGCCCTGTCGATCTACGAGGAGGAGGGGCTGCTGACGCGCGCCGCCACGCTGGCCGACACCTGGGCTGCAGCGATGCACGGGCTGCGCGGCCGCAAGGCTGTGATCGACGTCCGCACGATCGGCCTGATCGCCGGTATCGAGCTCGCAGCACGACCGGACACGCCCGGCGCGCGCGCCTACGACGTCTTTATCGATTGCCTCCAGCATGGCCTGCTGGTGCGGGTCACCGGCGACATCGTCGCCCTGTCGCCACCCCTTGTTATCGACGAGGCGGAGATCGCTGCCGCGGCCGTGATCCTGGGCGAGGCGATCGACCGCGCCGCATGATCGCCCGCAGCTGCAAACATCGGTCAAACGGTGTACAGGGCAAGGGCTTTGCGGTAGATAAGAGCTGTCGGTTCGGCGCGCGATCCGGCAGGACCGGGGTATAGCGCAGTCTGGTAGCGCGGAAGTTTTGGGTACTTCAGGTCGGAGGTTCGAATCCTCCTGCCCCGACCACATCCTTGCCAGACGGCGCATCAGTCGAGGAGTCTGTGATGACCGCGCGTATTTTCAAGCCTGTCCGCTCGGCCACGCAATCGGGTGCCAAGGCCACCAAGCTGTGGCAGTTGATCTACGAGCCGGAGGTGGCGGAAGTCATCGAGCCGCTGATGGGCTGGACCAGTTCGAGCGACATGAACCGGCAGATCAAGCTCAGCTTCTCCACCAAGGAAGAGGCCGTCGCCTACGCCGAGCGCAACGGCCTCACGTACCGCGTGGAGGAGCCGAAGCCGATCGTGCCGAAGGTCTTCTCCTATTCGGACAATTTCAAATCGACGCGTCGCGGACAGTGGACGCACTAGGCGCGTCTTCAGCGCACGAACTCGGGCCTCGCCAAGGTTAACGGGCGCTGGAGCCCGTTGACGCCTTAAGACCGGCCCCTTCGGCCCCATAGCTCAGCTGGATAGAGCAGCCGCCTTCTAAGCGGCAGGTCGCAGGTTCGAACCCTGCTGGGGTCGCCATCCCTGCCAAGCCGCCCGACAACCATCCGTTATCGGGCGGCTTGGCCCGCGTCGCCGCCGGAGCATCGGGTCGAGCGCTTCCCTCCTCGATGCCCGGCCCCGTCTACTTCTGCTCGAACGCGCCGTTGATCGTCAGGTGCACCTTGTCGGAGATGAGGGGCACGTAGGTCTTCACGCCGAAGTCGCTGCGCTGAATGTCGCCGCTGATGTCGAAACCCACCGTGTACTTCTTGTTAAGCGGGTTCACGCCCGAGCCAACGAAATGCGCCAGAAGGGTGACGGGCTTCGTGACGCCGTGGATGGTGAGGTCGCCCATGACTTTGGCCTCGCCCTTACCGGCGAGGGCGACGCTCTTGGACTTGAACGTCATGGTCGGGAAGCTCGCGGCGTCGAGCCAGTCCTTGCTCTTCAACTCGTCGTCGAGCTTGGAACTGGTTGTGGAGACGGTCGCGACCGGCACCGTGACCTCGAGCGCGCTTTTGTCCGGCGTCTTGGCCGAGAGGTCGAGCGTCCCGGACACGTTGGTCAGCCGACCCTCGTAATGGGTAAAGCCCATGTGGAGGACGCTGAATTCCACCTGCGTATGGTTGGGCTCGACGACGTAGCTGCCGCTCTGCACGGCAGTGGGATCGACGTTGGCGGCGGGCGCCTGGGCGCGAGCGGGGGCGCTCGCGGCAAACACGGCGAGGGCCGCAGCGGCGATAGTCTTTGTCATGGGGTTCTCGCGGAAAGACGCTTCAGGGACGCGCGCCGACCTTAGAGGATATCCCGTTCGGGTGCAGCCGCCTTTCGAGGAAACGGTGCGTTGCCAAAGTGATGCGGTTCGTCAGGCGACCGGGCCTGGCGGCACGATGCCTTCACGCAGCAGCGCGCGGCGCAGGGGGCCGATAAGCCGCACTGCGATGGTGCCAGCGCCGCGGATCGCATCCACCGCCGCGAAGTCCGTCATGATCGAGCGGTTCAGGACATCGACGCCGCTGGTGCGCAAGGCGACGTCGCGTCGTCGCGCGCGCTCGTAATCGGCGAGCACCGCGCCGGCGCCGATGTCCGCGTTCCGCGCGCGCGCCGCGCCCAGCGTTGCCACGAGCTGTGCGACATCCCGCAGCGTCAGGTTCAGGCCCTGCGCCGCCAGAGGGGGAAAGGCGTGGGCTGCCTCGCCGATCAGCGCGATGCGCGGGCCGGCGAGCCGGCTCGCCCGCAATCCGCCCATGGGGAAGAAACCGCGGGCTGGCTCCAGCTTCAGGCGCCCGACGATCGATCGTGTCTGATGCTGCAGCTCGAGCGCGAACGCGTCATCGTCCAAGGCGCGGCGTCGATCGCCCTCGCGCGGCGACATCAGCCAAACCAGCGACGACCGGTGCGGTTCGGCCTCGGTACCCTTCAGGGGCACGAGGGTGCAGGGACCTGCGCGAGTATGGAACTCGGTGGAGCACCCGTTATGCGGCTTACGGTGCGACAGAAGGGCGGTGATGGCCACTTGGGGGTAGTGCCAAGCCCGCGCGGCGATACGGGCGCGGAGCCGCGCGAGCGAGCGCCGCCCGTCGGCGGCGACGATCAGGCGTCCCGTGAAGACACGACCGTCTTCGCCCGTGACGCGGACGCGCTCGTCCTCGAAGTCCACGGTCGCCAGTCGGTCCCGCGTGAGCGTCAGGTTCGGGAGCGTCGCCGCCTCGTCGACCAAACCTTGGATGAGGCGGTCGATTTCGACGTTGGACCCGAGCGCGTCGAGCTCGATCTCGGCAGCGTTGAGGGTCAGGTTCGGCACCGGTAGGAATGGACCGGTGTCGTCGATCATGGTGATTGCCTTGATCGGCTGCGCCCTGGCCGCGAACCGATGCCAGACATCGATTTGGCGCAGAAAACGCAGCGACCCTTCGAAGAGGGCGACCGTGCGCCCTGTCGGCCTCGCATCGATGGGCCCGGCGCAGATGACGCTCCATCCGCTCTTTGCGAGCGCAACGGCAGCGAGGAGACCCGCCGAACCGGCGCCGGAGACGACAACGTCGGCGGCGGTCAAGGAGGTGGACGTGTCGGACGGGCTCACAGATCACTCCAGGACAGTTCGTTCCCGGAAGACTTGGGACCGGGCGAGGGGGACGGCAAGCCGGCGGAAAGCCTCACCCCCGTCGCGGCGGCTCTGCGGTCAGCGCCTCTCGGCCAGCACGTAGTCGCGCTTGGGGTGCCCAGTGTAGAGCTGGCGCGGCCGCCCGATCTTCTGGTGCGGATCCTCGATCATTTCCTTCCATTGCGCGATCCAGCCGGCGGTGCGCGCCACGGCGAACAGCACGGTGAACATGGACGTCGGGAAGCCCATCGCCTTGAGGGTGATGCCCGAGTAGAAGTCGATGTTGGGGTAGAGCTTGCGCTCGATGAAATACTCGTCCGTGAGCGCGATCCGCTCCAGCTCGATGGCGATTTCGAGAAGCGGGTCGTCCTTGATGCCCACTTCGGCCAGAACCTCGTGGCAGGTCTTCTGCATGATCTTGGCGCGAGGGTCGTAGTTCTTGTAGACGCGGTGGCCAAAACCCATCAGCCGGAACGGATCGTCCTTGTCCTTGGCGCGGGCGATGAACGTCGGGATGTTCTCGACCGAGCCGATCTCCGCCAGCATCTTCAGGGCCGCCTCGTTGGCGCCACCGTGCGCCGGGCCCCACAGGCAGGCCACGCCGGCCGCGATGCAGGCGAACGGGTTGGCGCCGGAGGAGCCGGCAAGGCGGACCGTCGAGGTCGAGGCGTTTTGCTCGTGGTCGGCGTGGAGGATGAAGATCCGGTCGAGTGCGCGCGCCATGATCGGGTTGACCTTGTACTCCTCGCACGGCACCGCGTAGCACATCTTGAGGAAGTTCGAGGCGTAGTCGAGGGTGTTGTCCGGGTACACGAAGGGCTGGCCGATCGTGTACTTGTAGGCCATGGCCGCCAGCGTCGGCAGCTTGGCGATCAGCCGCATCGAGGCGATCATCCGCACCTGCGGATCGGCAATGTTCGTTACGTCGTGGTAGAACGCCGACATCGCCCCGACCGACCCGACCATCACCGCCATAGGGTGCGCGTCGCGGCGAAAACCCTGGAAGAAGCGCGTCATCTGCTCGTGCACCATCGTGTGGCGCTGGACGCGATACTCGAAATCAACGGCATGTTCTGCGGTCGGCAACTCGCCGTAGAGCAGGAGGTAGCAGGTCTCCAGGAAGGTGCCGTGCTCGGCGATCTGCTCGATCGGGTAGCCGCGGTACAGCAGCACGCCCGCATCGCCGTCGATGTAGGTGATCGCGGATTCGCAGCTTGCCGTGGACGTAAAGCCCGGGTCGTAGGTAAACATGCCGGACTGGGCGTAAAGCTTCGAGATGTCCGCGACGGCCGGACCGACGGACCCTTCCTTGACGGGCAGGTTCAGGGTCTTGCCGGCGATGTTGAGGGATCCGTTCGTTGTGCTCATGAACGTGCCTTCCAGCGGGTAAAACGCCACAAGACGAGGCCGGCCCGCGACTGCGGCAGCCGTGCTAAGCGTATTGCGTTGCGGCAGGATTAACGCATCGCTCAGGGGCTCACAAGCAGTGCTGCCGAGCGCGTGCCATACTTGGAACAAAATCTTTTCAGGCGGCTTGGTCCTGCAGGCGCCCGAGGCTCTCGCCGCGTCCCAGCACGGCGAAAACGTCGAAGATGCCGGGCGACACGGCCCGTCCGGTCAGCGCGGCCCGCAGCGGCTGGGCGACCTGGCCGAGCTTCGTCCGGGTGTCGGCGACGTAGAGCCGCACGGCGGCTTCGACCGTCGCAGCGCTCCAATCGTCAAGGAGGGCAAAGCGGGGGAGCAGCGCACGGATATGCTCGCGTCCGCCCGCGTCCAGAATGCCGAGGGCCTTCTCGTCCATCAACAGGGGCCGCGCGGCGAAGAGGAAGCCGGCGCCGTCAAGCAGTTCGACCAGAGTCCGCGCGCGCTCCTTCAGGCCAGGCATGGCGGCGAGCAGCTTTTCGCGCATCGCAGCGTCCAGGGTCAGGTTGCCGCTGTTGGGCAGGTACGGCCACGCCCTCTCGAGCGCGGCCATCAGTTCCGCGTCGGAGGCGGCCCGCATGACGTGGCCATCGACGTTCTCCAACTTGGCGAAGTCGAAGCGCGCTGGCGAGCGACCAATGCCGGCAAGGTCGAAGGCCTCGATCATCTCCGGCATGGAGAAGAACTCGCGATCGCCTTGCGACCAGCCAAGGCGCAGGAGGTAGTTGCGCACGGCTTGCGGCAGGTAGCCCAAGGCGCGGTAGGCGTCGACGCCGAGCGCGCCGTGCCGCTTCGACAGCTTGGCGCCATCGGGGCCATGGATCAGCGGGATGTGCGCCATGGCGGGCACGCGCCAGCCTAGTGCCTGATAAATCTGGGTCTGCCGCGCCGCATTGGTAAGGTGGTCGTCGCCGCGAATGATCTGGGTGACGCCCATGTCGTGGTCGTCGACGACGACGGCGAGCATGTATGTGGGTGTGCCGTCCGAGCGCAGCAGGACCATATCGTCGAGGTCCTTGTTGGCCCAGGTCACGCGCCCCTGCACCTTGTCCTCCACCACCGTGTCGCCATCGAGCGGCGCGCGCAGGCGGATCACCGGTGTCGCGCCGGCGGGCGCCTCGGCGGGGTCACGGTCGCGCCAGCGCCCGTCGTAGCGCGGCGTCCGCTTTTCCGCGCGCGCCTGCTCCCGCATCGCGTCGAGCTCGGCTTGGCTCGCGTAGCAGCGGTAGGCGTGGCCGCTCGCCAGCAGCCCGTCGGCGACCTCGCGATGCCGCGCGGCGCGCTGGAACTGATAGATCGTCTCTCCGTCGCCTTCCAGGCCGAGCCAAGACAGACCGTCGAGGATCGCCGCAATAGCGGCAGGCGTCGAGCGTTCCCGGTCCGTGTCCTCGATGCGCAGCAGCATGCGGCCGCCGTGCCGACGCGCGTAAAGCCAGTTGAATAAGGCCGTTCGTGCCCCGCCGATATGCAGAAAGCCGGTCGGCGAGGGAGCGAAGCGCGTGACGACCTCTTCGGCCATGCATAAGTTCCTGAAGCGAGAGTGGCCGTGCGGGTGGCGGAGTGCCGGCTGCGCGCGGCGTCCTTAGCATGGATCGCGGGCAAGGCCAGCGCCGCTGCCCGAACCGCGGGCGGGACAAGACGCGGGGCATAAATCGTGCGACACGGCGCGGCCCGCTCTCGGGACCGGCCTGCCGCGCAGAGCCGCCTTCGACAAACAAGGAGTTTTACAAGGTGACAGCTTCCATCGGACGGCGCGAACTCCTCGGCGGGCTCGCGGGCACCGGCGCCGCCACCGCGCTGGAGCCGTTCCGCCGTGCGGCAGCAGACCCTGTGGCGCGCGATCCCATCCTGTCCGCCTCGGCGAGCCAGCTTGCCGCCGCCATCCGTTCCAAGAACCTGACCTCGCAGGCTGTCGTCGACGTCTATCTCAAGCGTATCGCCGACGTGAACCCGAAGCTCAACGCCGTCGTGCAGGTGACCGCCGACGAGGCCCGTAAGACCGCGGCGGAGGCCGACGCCGCCTTAGCGCGCGGCGATATTAAGGGTCCGCTGCACGGCGTGCCGGTGACCATCAAGGACACGCTGGAAACAGCCGGCGTGATCTGTACAGGGGGCACGCTGGGCCGCGCTCATTACGTTCCTAAAACGGACGCCACCGCCGTCGCGCGGCTTCGCGCCGCGGGCGCGATCATCCTGGGCAAGACGAACGCGCCCGAGCTTGCCGGCGCGCTCGAGACGGACAACTTGGTCTATGGCCGCACCAACAACCCGTACGACCTCACGCGCACGCCCGGCGGCAGCACCGGTGGCGAGGCCGCAATCATCGCGGCCGGCGGCTCTCCCCTTGGCCTCGGCACGGACGCTGGCGGCAGTATCCGCGTGCCCGCGCACTACTGCGGCCTAGCGGCACTGAAGCCGACGGCGGGGCGCATCCCGCGCACCGGCCAGTTCCCGCGCCCGGCCGGCGCGCGCCAAGCCGTGTTCCACCCCAGCCTGATCGCCCGCAGGGTGGAGGACCTGGCGCTTGCCCTGCCCATCGTCGCCGGGCCCGATTACCAGGACTTCACGGTGCTCGATATGCCGATCGGCGACATGGGCGCCGTACCGCTCCCGAAGCTGAAGCTCGCCTATTTCGACGATGACGGCGCGGCCACGCCGACGGCGGAGATCCGCGCCGCGGTGCAATCCGCCGCCAAGGCTTTCAGGGACGCCGGCCTGACCGTGGAAGAACGCCGCCCCCCCGACGCGGCCAAGGCGGCGACGATCTATTACGACATGTCGCGCGGCGACGGCGGCGCGGGCACGCGCGCCTTCCTCAAATCGATCGGCACCACCGAGATCTCGCCCCTGTTCGAAACCTCGCTCGCCAAGCGGTCGTCGCCGGCCTACGCCACGGTCACCGAGGCGCTCGCGGCGTTCAACCGCTGGGACGCCTACCGCAACGCCATGCTCGCCTTTATGCAGGGCTACGACGCGCTGCTCTCGCCCGTCATCGCCTATGTCGCTCCGAGGCACGGGACGAGCTTCGACGACGACAAGCTCAGCGGCGTCGGCTACGCGCAGATGCACAACCTCACCGGCTTTCCCACCGCGACGGTGCGCGTGGGCACCTCGCCCGAGGGCCTGCCGATCGGCGTGCAGGTCGCGGCGAAGCCCTGGCGCGAGGATGTCGCGCTCGCCATGGTGCGCCACCTCGAGGAGGTCTTCGGCGGCTGGAAGATGCCGTCCGTCTGACCAGCCTGCGACGGCGGAAAAAGCGCTAGGCGCGCGCGCCGCACCGGTGCAAAGCTTGGCGGCGGGCCTGGGCGCCCTCTGGGACGGAACGATGACGGAGACGGTCGGCTCGGCGCTGCGCGGCGGAGCCTCCGCCGCGAGCGGGGCTTGGGGCGAGCGTCTGCGTCTCGCCATCCTCGACCTTCGCTTGCGCGCGGCACTGTCTTTTCAGGCGGAAGTCGAGTACCGCCGGCTTTTCCTCTGGCTCCCCGTGGCGTTCGGGACCGGCGTGGTCCTCTACTTCGAGGCAACACGGGAGCCGCCGCTGTGGCTCTGCACCGTCCTGTTCGCAGCCTTCGCGGGTCTCGCGGCAATTGTGCGCGCGCACCGTCCCGCCTTCGGCCTGTTCGTCGCCCTGGCCGCCTGCGCAGGCGGGATGGCGGCTGCGGGCTGGCGCACGGTGGGAGTTGCGGCGCCCGTGCTTGACCGCATCCGCATCCTCGACGTCGAGGGCTATATCGAAGAGATGGATTTCCGGCGCGCCGGCGCGCGCTTCATCCTGCGGGTCACGGCCGCGGACGGGCTCGAACCGGACCAGACACCCTACCGCATCCGCCTCACCACACGACGCGCGCCGCCGTTCGAGGCGGGCGCCTACGTCCAGGTCAAGGCGCGCCTGCTACCGCCCTCGCGCGCCGCGCAACCCGGCGGCTACGATTTCGCGCGCGACGCCTGGTTCGCCCGCATCGGCGCCGTGGGAAGCGTGCTCGGTCGCCTTGACCTGGCGGAGCCGCCGGATCCGCCCGATGGGATGCTCGCCGCGGGCATGGCACTCGACCGCGGCCGCAACGCCCTCGCGCGGCGCGTCGATCAGATCGTCGGCGGCGACGCCGGCGCTATCGCCGCCGCCATGGTGACGGGCAAGCGTGACCTCCTGTCGGAGGACGCCAAGACGCTGATCCGCGAGGCGGGGATCTTCCACGTCATCACCATCTCGGGTGTGCAGATGACGCTGGTCGCCGGCATCTTCTTCGTCGGCCTCCGGCGCCTGCTGGCGCTCAGCCGCACACTGGCGCTGCGCTATCCCATCAAAAAGTGGGCGGCTGGCGCGGCCATCGTCGCGGCGGTGGTCTACGACGTGGCCACCGGCTCGCGCATCGGCACCGAGCGCGCGTTGTTCATGACGGTCATCATGCTCGTCGCCGTGCTGCTCGACCGCCACGCGTTGTCCATGCGCAACCTCGCCTTCGCCGCCCTGGCGGTGCTGCTGTTCCAGCCGGAGGCGCTGCTCGGCGCGAGCTTTCAGCTTTCCTTCGCCGCCGTGGCCGCGCTCGTCGCAGTCTACGAGGGACGCGCGGCGTCCCGCGCCAATCAGGACATCGCCGGGCGCGCTCCGCCACCGCGCGGCTGGTTCGGGCGTCGCCGCGGGCACGGCGTGCGCGGCGCGCTCTTCGCCACGCTCTGCGCGACGAGCGCCACCGCCTCGTTCATGGCCTACGATTTCCACGAGATGAACCCGTACGTCCTCATCGGCAACCCGCTGACGCTGACGATCATCGAAGTCTTCGCCGTGCCGGGCGCGCTCCTTGGCACGCTGCTCTATCCCTTCGGGCTCGACGCCTTCGTGTGGCACTACGTGGGCGCGGGTATCGCCATCATCATGGCGGCCGCGCGCCTCGTCGGCTCGCTCCCGGGCTCGAGCCTGCACCTGCCCGCGTTCGCACCCTGGTCCCTCGTGTTCTTCGCGCTGGCCGTGCTCTCGGCCGTCATCTGGCGCACGCGGCTCCTGCGCGCGACCGCTATCCCGCTGGGGCTCATCGGCCTGGCTGGCGCGGCAAGCGGGGCGCCGTTCGACATCGCGGTCGGGCCGCTGGGTGATGCGGTAGCCGTGCGCGCGCCGGACGGGCGCCTCGCCGTGCTCGGGGAACGGCCAAGCGCCTTTGCCGCAGAGCAATGGCTGCGCGCCGATGCCGACGGGCGCGCCGCGAAGAGCGCGATCGTCAAAGCCGCCTGCGATAAGACAGCCTGCGTGGGCCGGCTCGCGGACGGGCGTGCCGTGTCGCTCGTCCTAGACGTCTCCGCTTTCGCCGAAGATTGCCTGCGCGCGACCGTCCTGGTGACGCCGCTCTTTGCGCCACGCGGCTGCGCTGCCTCGGTGGTCATCGACCGCGACTCGCTCAAAGCGAGCGGTGCGGTGACGCTGCGCGCGACCCCCGACGGATTTACGATGAAGACGGCGCGGTCACCGGACGAGGATCGGCCCTGGTCGCCCGCGCCGAAACCAAGGTGGGGCCGGGCAGCCCATGCGGGCGACGGCAAGAACAGCGACGGCGACGCGCTCAGTAGCGTCGAATGAGGCTGACGAGCTTGCCCTGGATCTGCACCCGATCGGGTCCGAAGATCCGCGTCTCATAGGCCGGATTGGCGGCTTCAAGCGCCACGGAAGCGCCGCGTTTGCGCAACCGCTTCAAGGTCGCCTCCTCGTCGTCGATCAGGGCCACCACGATGTCGCCGGTCTCCGCCGTATCCTGCCGGCGGATCACCACCGTGTCGGCGTCGAAGATGCCCGCATCGATCATCGAATCGCCGCGCACCTCGAGAGCGTAATGCTCGCCTGGGGCCAGCATGTCGGGGGGCAGTGCAATGGTGTGGCTGCGACCCTGCAACGCGGCGATCGGCGTTCCCGCCGCGATCCGCCCCATGACCGGGATCGACACCATGGCCCTATGCTCGTCGTCCTGCGGCTGTGCACCCATCGGCCGGACCCGGCCGAGCGTTCCTTCGATGACGCTCGGCTCGAACCTCCGGCCTCGGCTGGCTCCGGAGGGCGTCGAGGATTCGGGCAAACGCAGCACCTCGACGGCACGCGCGCGGTTCGGCAGGCGGCGGATAAAGCCCCGCTCCTCCAGGGCGATGATGAGGCGGTGAATGCCGGACTTGGAGCGAAGGTCCAACGCATCCTTCATCTCGTCGAAGGACGGCGGCACACCTGTCTCCTTCAAGCGCTCGTTGATGAAACGCAACAGCTCGCTTTGTTTCTTCGTCAACATTCCCAGCGCTTCCGCTCATAACCGACTTGTCGCCAAGCCGAATCCTAGACAGTATTTTCGTACGCGCTCATTTCTTAAAACAAAGAGTGAACAAATGCGAGCGTTCTTTTTGTGTTCCTTTGGAAGTTCCGGAGAAGTCGCATGCGTCAGGCCAGCACGGCGCTCGATGTCGGCACCCGCGGCAAAGGACTTTATGAGATCACGAGCAAGGTGCTGCCCTTCGTGAGGGAGGCGGGGCTCCGAACGGGCCTGTTGACAGTTTTTTGCCGCCACACCTCGGCGTCGCTCCTCATCCAGGAGAATGCCGATCCCGACGTGCAGGACGACCTCCAACGCTTCTTCGAGGCGGTGGCGCCTGAGGGGGCGGGCTACGTCCACGCGGCGGAAGGGCCCGACGACATGCCGGCGCATATCCGCGCCGCTCTGACCCAGACGCACCTCGCGATCCCCCTAGCGGAAGGTCGCCTGGTCCTCGGCACATGGCAGGGGATCTACCTTTTCGAGCACCGCCGCGCGCCGCACTGCCGCAGCATCGCGCTTCACCTGGTCGGCGATTGAGGCGCTACCAGCCCTGCTCGAAGCGCAGGATCCGGCAGGCCGATCCCGCAGGGACCGGCGAGGCGCCGGGCTCGCGGATCACCAGACATTGCGCCTGGGCGAGCACGCGCAGCATGGATGAATCCTGCACTTTATGTGGGACGGCGACGGGCATCCCATCATCGCGCAAGGTGAGGGCGGCGCGCATGTAGTCCTGTCGCCGGTCGTTGGCGGGTAGCGCGACGCCGAGCACTGCCGGCTCGCTGCGGTCAAGAGGGGCCGCGGGGTCGCCGGACAAGGCGCGGACCAGCGGCATGAGAAAGAGGGCTCCGCAGACGATGGAGGAGACCGGGTTGCCGGGGAGGCCGAGGATGGCCATCGGCCCGAGGCGGCCATGGATCAGGGGTTTGCCCGGCCGCATGGCGATGCGCCAGAAGCCAAGTTCCATGCCTTCGCGCGCGAGGGCCGATTTGACGAGGTCGTGGTCGCCCACCGACGCGCCGCCCAGCGTCACCAGCACGTCGGCCTGTGCCTCGCGCGCGGCACGGATCGCCGCCTCCAGCGGCGCGTAGGCGTCGGCGACGATGCCGAGGTCGAGCGGCACGCCGCCGGCCGCTTCCACGAACGCCGCGATGGCGAAGGAGTTTGAGGCGACGATCTGGTCGGGCCCCGCCGGCTCGCCCGGCCGCACCAGTTCGTCGCCGGTGGCGATGATCGCGACGAGCGGCCGTCGCGCGACGGAGAGGACAGGATGGTTCATCGCCGCGGCCAGCGCCAGTTCGGCCGCCCCGAACCGTGTGCCTCGGCGCAGCAGGACCTCGCCGGCATGGAAGTCGAGGCCGGCTCGGCGGATGTTGCGGCCCCTTTGCGGGATCTCCGTCGCGCGAACTAGGTCGCCATCGACGGCGGCGTGCTCCTGGATGAGGACGGTGTCGGCCCCTTCCGGTACCGGTGCGCCGGTGAAGATGCGCGCGGTCTCGCCGGGCCGAAGCGGCGCGGGGTAGCGCCGGCCCGCCGCGCTCTCGCCGACGAGACGCAGAGGCTTGGCGTCCTCGCCGAGGTCCGCCGCGCGCAGGGCGTAGCCGTCCATCGCCGACATGTCGGCCGGTGGCTGCGTGCGCAGCGCTGCCAGATCGGTCGCCAGAGTGCGGCCGCGCGCATCGCGCAGCGGCACCGACTCGGCAGGCAGGGGATGCGCGAACGCGAGGATACGCGCCAGCGCCTCGGCGACGGTCAGCAGGACCTCGCTCATGCCGCCGACCAATCGCCGGATTTGCCGCCCGACTTCTCCAGCAACGCGACGCCTTCGATCCGCATGCCGCGATCGACCGCCTTCAGCATGTCGTAGAGGGTCAGGCAGGTGACCGTCACCGCGGTCAGTGCCTCCATCTCGACGCCCGTCTGGCCGGCCACCTTCGTCAGCGCCCGCACGCGGAAACCTGGCAGGGCTGCGTCAGCCTTGATGTCGACGGTGACTTTGGTCAGGGCCAAGGGATGGCACAGCGGGATCAACTCGGCCGTGCGCTTGGCCGCCATGATCCCGGCGATCCGTGCGGTCGCCACCACGTCGCCCTTCTTCGCCGTGCCCGACAGCGCGAGTTCCAGCGTTGCCGGCAGCATGGTGATGCGTCCTTGCGCCAGCGCGACGCGTTGCGTCACGGCCTTGTCGGAGACGTCGACCATGTGGGCGGCGCCGCTCGCATCAAGGTGGGTGAGCCGCGTCATCGTCCGGCAGCGCTGCGGCGGGACGCGATCTCCGGCCGTCCGAGCAGCTGCCGGGTGGCGCCCGCTACGTCGGCTTGGCGCATCAGGCTTTCCCCCACGAGGAAGGTCGCAAAGCCAGAGCGCTGCAGGCGCAGGCAATCGGCATGAGTGAAGATGCCGCTTTCGCCGACCAGGATGCGGTCGTCGGGGACGAGCGCAGCCAGCCGCTCGGAGACGCCGAGCGAGACCTCGAAGGTGCGCAGGTCGCGATTGTTGATACCCAGCAGCGGCGTATCCAGTCGCAGCGCGCGATGGAGTTCGGCCTCATCGTGGACCTCGACGAGCACGTCCATCGCCAGCGCCCGCGCGGCGCGGCACAGCGTGGCGGCGGTGGCATCGTCGAGGCAGGCCATGATGAGCAGGATGCAGTCGGCGCCATGCGCCCGCGATTCCGTCACCTGATAGGGCTCGAAGAGGAAATCCTTGCGTAGGGCGGGCAGGCTCGCGGCGGCGCGCGCGGCTTCCAGGAAGCCGAGGCTACCCTGGAAGGACGGGGCATCCGTGAGCACGGAGAGGCAAGCCGCGCCACCGGCCTCGTAGGCGGCGGCCAGCGCGGGCGGGTCGAAGTCGGCGCGGATCAGCCCCTTTGACGGGCTCGCTTTCTTGACTTCCGCGATGAGCGCGATCTCTCCCGCGCGGTGCTTGGCCCGCAGCGCTTCCGTAAAGGGGCGAGGCGGCGCCTGCGCCTCGGCGCGCGCGGCCATGGCCGCCATCGGCACGGCGGCCATGGCGGTCGCCACCTCGCGGCGCTTGTAGGCTTCGATCGTCTGGAGGATGTTCGCCATGGTCACATCGCTGCGGCGCGAGAGCCGCCGTTCGAGACGGAAATGAGCCGGTCGAGCACCGCCTTGGCCGCGCCGCCGTCGAGGGCGCCCTGTGCGAGGACTGCTCCGCTAGAGAGATCGGCCGCCATGCCGGCCACGACAAGGGCGGCGGCGGCGTTGAGGACGGCGATGTCGCGGTATGCGCCACCTGCGCCGCCGAGTACGGCGCGCAAAGCCGCGGCGTTGTGGGCTGGGTCGCCGCCGGCGAGGTCGGCGAGCCGCGCGAGCGGCAGGCCGCAATCGTCCGGTCGGATCGTGAAGCGCTTGACCGCGCCGCCTTCGATCGACACCACTGACGTCGGTCCCGTCGTCGTGATCTCGTCCAGGCCGTCGGACCCGTGCACGAGCCAGGCCCGTTCCGCGCCGAGCGCGCCCAGCACGTGCGCCAACGGCTCAAGCCAGCTTTCGGCGAAGACGCCGACGAGCAGCCGCTTCGCACCCGCGGGATTAGAGAGCGGGCCTAGGATGTTGAAGATCGTGCGTACCCCCAGGTCGGCACGCACCGCCGCCACGTGGCGCATCGCGCCGTGGTGGGTCTGCGCCGCCATGAAGCCGATGCCGGCCTCCGCCAGGCAGCGTTCCACGTCGGCGACGGAGCCGCCGACGGCGACGCCCAGCGCGCTCAGCACGTCGCTCGCGCCCGAACGCGAAGAGGCGGCGCGATTGCCGTGCTTGGCGACGGGCACGCCGCAGGCGGCGGTGATGATGGCCGCTAATGTCGAGACGTTGTAGGTGCCGTGACCGTCGCCACCGGTACCCACGATGTCCATCGCGCCCGCGGGCGGCCGCACGCGTAGCATCCTGGCGCGCATCGCCGCCACGGCACCGGTGATCTCGTCCACCGTTTCGCCGCGCACGCGCAGGCCCATGAGGAAGGCGCCCATCTGGGCGGACGTCGCCTCGCCGCCGAGCAAGCACCCGAAAGCGGCCTCGGACTCGCCGCGCGACAGGGTCGCGCCGGTGGCGAGCTTCGCAAGCAGCGGCTTCAGCGGGTCGGTCATGCTGCGCCGGCGACGCGGCGGGCGTTCCAGTCCAGCGCCAGGTCGAGGAAGTTCTTCATAATCAGACGCCCATTCTCCGATGCGATACTCTCGGGATGGAATTGGACGCCGTGGATCGGCAGCGTGCGGTGCGACAGGGCCATGATCAGCCCGTCCGTTTCCGCCGTGACGCGCAGGCTCGCCGGCAACCCGTTCCGCTCGACGACGAGCGAGTGGTAGCGCGTCGCGCGGAACGAACCGTTGATGCCGCGAAAGATCGTCTCGCCGCGGTGCTCGATGGTGGCGACCTTGCCGTGGATTGGCAGGGGTGCGCGTACCACGGCGCCGCCGAAGGCCTCGCCGATCGCCTGGTGGCCCAGGCAGACGCCGAAGATCGGCACGCTGTCCCCCGCCCGCGCGATGAGCTCGAGGCAGATGCCTGCGTCCTTCGGCGCGCAAGGGCCGGGCGACAAGACGATCGCGTCCGGGGCACCGACTAACAGGTCGGCGGCGCTGACCGCATCGTTGCGCACGACCTCCACTCGAGCTCCAAGCGCCCCGAACTCGTGCACGAGGTTCCAGGTAAAACTGTCGTAGTTGTCGACGAGGACGAGACGCAGGGCCATGGCGGCTTTATCGTGCCGCCGCCTCGTGGAGGTCAAGGGCGGGCCGCGCGGCCGTCGTGCCTTGTTCATGGCCTTCTGGCTGAATAGACGACGAGCGGATCCGGAGAGCGATCATGGCACCACCTACCGAGCCTACGCGACGCGACCTGATGGTGGCGGCGGGCGCAGCCGCGACACTGGCCGCGACCACCGGAGCGAGGGCCGAGGTGGCGTCCGCGAGGCCCGGCACCACCATCATCTCGGGCACGGTACGCGAAGACATCTCGCGCACGGGCGGCCACGGCATTACCGACCTGCCCATTCCCGACGTGCTGATCTCCAACGGGCGCGACGTGGCGCGCACCGACGCCAACGGCCGCTATACGCTGCCGATCGACGTCGGCACGACGATCTTCCTCATCAAGCCCTCGGGCTTCGCCGTGCCGACCGACCTTGCCTCCCACCTGCCGCTCTTCGCCTACATCCACGAGCCCGACGGGACGCCGGACACGCTCGGCCTGCGCTATCCCGGCATACGGCCGACGGGGCCTCTGCCCGCCTACATCGACTTCACGCTCGTACGGGCGAACGAGCCGGAGCGCTTCGACGTCGTGCTCATGACCGATCCGCAGCCCGAATCGACCGCGGAGGTCGAATACCTGCGCGACGACGTGGTGGCCGGGCTGGTCGGCAGCGAGGCGGCCTTCGGCATCACGGCGGGCGACCTGATGTTCGACGACCTCGCCCTCTACGGCCGTTACAACCGGATCATCGGGCGCATCGGCCTGCCGTGGTGGAGCGTCGGCGGCAACCACGACCTCAACTTCGAGGCGCCGGACGCGCGCCGCTCCCGCGAGACGTTCAAACGGGTCT
Organism: Beijerinckiaceae bacterium; assembly: GCA_965249685.1. Lineage (GTDB taxonomy): Bacteria > Pseudomonadota > Alphaproteobacteria > Rhizobiales > Beijerinckiaceae > RH-AL1. Next base: position 794,543 of record CBDFMN010000003.1, read on the forward strand.
ACGGCGCGACCTACTATGCCCACGAATACGCGGGCGCCTTGTTCGTCATGCTCGACAACGTCGATTACCTCGGACCCGATCCGTCCAAGCCCGGCAGGAGTGGCAAGTATCGCGGCTTCGTCAGCGACGACCAACTCCGCTTCGTCGCCAACCTCCTCAGGGAGACGCCGGCCGGGCGGCTGATCGTTCTCGTCATGCATATCCCTCTCACCACCTACCTCGAGCCGAAGAACCCGGCGATGAACACGGTCAACGCGGCCGACCTGCTGCAATTGCTCGGCGACCGCCCGAGCGTGAGCTTCTCGGGCCATACCCATTCGACCGAACACCATTACCTCGGCCAGGCGGAAGGCTTCCAAGGGGCGCTCCCGCACCACCACCACGTCCTCACCGCTGCCTCGGGCTCCTGGTGGAGCGGCCCGCTCGACCACCGCGGCATCGCCTGCGCCGACAGCTACGATGGCACGCCGAACGGTTTCCACATCCTGTCGATCGACGGCACGAGCTACACGACGCGTTACGTCCCAGCCGGTGGGGGTGAGGGCCAGATGCGGGTCACCATCGAATCGCAGGCGCACGGCGAGGACCGCGAGGTCCTGCGCAGCGTGTCCATGTCGCAGCTGCTGCGCTCGCCACTCTCGGCGGATCAGACGCTCGGCGCCCTGGTGGTGGTCAACGTCTTCGACGGCGGACCGAAGACGGTCGTCACCTGCAGCATCGACAACACGCCGCCGCTGCCGCTGACGCGCACGATCCGCCCGGACCCTTTCGTCACGCAGGTCTACGGCCGCTATCCCGAGACGATCAAGCCGTGGGTCAAGCCGCAGCCGTCCTCCCACATCTGGACGGCAAGGCTTCCGTCCCTGCGGTTTGGCACCTATGCGCTCAAGATACGTGCCGTGGACGAGTACGGACGCGAACACACCGACGCCATGGTACTCGAGGTGATCTAACCGCGCTCGAACCGCTCGGCTTCCTCCGCCGCGCGGAACAGGGCCTGCGCCTTGTTGCGGCACTCCTGCAGCTCGCTCGCCGGATCGCTATCGTAGACGATGCCGGCACCGGCCTGCACGTGCATCGCGCCGTCCTTCACCACGGCGGTACGCAGCACGATGCAGGTGTCCATGTCGCCGAAGGCGCTGAAGTAGCCGATGCAGCCGGCGTAGATGCCGCGCTTGTCCGTTTCCAGCTCGTCGATGATCTCCATGGCCCGCACCTTTGGCGCGCCGGAGACGGTGCCCGCCGGAAAGCCGGCGCTCAACGCGTCGATCGTATCGTGGGCCGGGTCGAGCCGCCCCTCCACGTTCGAAACGATGTGCATGACGTGACTGTAGCGCTCGATGCCGAAGCGCTCCGTGACTGTCACGGTGCCGGTGGCCGCTACGCGCCCGACATCGTTGCGGCCCAGGTCGAGCAGCATCAGGTGTTCGGCGCATTCTTTCTCGTCGGCGAGGAGGTCGATGGCCAGAGCGTCGTCTTCGGCCGTGGTCTTGCCCCGCGCGCGGGTGCCGGCGATCGGGCGGATCGTCACCGCGCCGTGGCGCACCCGCACGAGGATCTCCGGACTGGAACAGACCACCTGGAAGGCACCGAAATCGAGGTAGCACAGGAAAGGCGCGGGGTTGACCCGGCGCAGCGCACGGTAGAGCGCGAAAGCGGACGGCGCGAAAGGCGCCGAGAACCGCTGCGACAGCACCACCTGGAAGATGTCTCCGGCACGGATGTATTCCTTTGCCTGCTCGGCCATCGCGAGATAGCGGCCGGGCTCGGTGTTCGACCGTGGCACGATCGCCTCGGCCGTCGCGCCGCGGCGGCCCGCGGCACCGGCGGGCATCGGGCCCTCCAGCGTCGCGACGATGCCGGCAATGCGTTCCTCGGCTCGGGCGTAGGCGTCGCTGGCCGACACGCCCTCGCGCGGGCGCACTGGCGTCACGACGGAAATCTCGTCGCGCACCGTGTCGAACACGACCATCAGCGTCGGCCGCATGAAGATCGAATCGGGGACGCCGATCGGGTCGGGTTTGGGTGGCGCGAGCCGCTCCATCTCGCGCACCATGTCGTAGCCGAGGTAGCCGAACACCCCCGCCGCCATCGGCGGCAGGTCTCCGGCGCTTGCCGGCACACGCGATTCGGCGATGAAGCGGCGCAGCGCCTCGAGCGGAGGCTCTGGGCAGGGCGAAAAGGCGTCCGGTCGCGCGAGCGCGTCGCGCGCGACCTCGGCCTGGCCCGCGCCGGCCCGGAACAGCACGTCGGGGTCGAGGCCGATCATCGAATAGCGTCCGCGCGAGGCGCCCCCCTCGATCGATTCCAGGAGGAAGCAGCGGCCCTGCCGTCGCGCCGACAACTTCAGGAAGGCCGAGACCGGCGTCTCCAGGTCGGCGATGAGCTTGGCCACGAGCATTGAGGCTTCGCCTGTTTCGTAGGCGGGAGCGAAAGCGGCGTAGGCGGGTTCGATCATGATCCGCCCGCGTCGCCTTCTGCCCATTGCCCATCGCGGCCGCCAGCGCCTTGGCATTGACCTTGATGCCGAACCGTTGCTCCAGACGGGCCAGGTACTCGCCGAGCGTGTCGTCGAGGTAGCTGCCTCGGACCTGGTCGATGACCGTCTTGAACGCCGGATCGTCGGCAGCCAGCGGCGGCACCAAGGCGTCGAGCACCTGGAACAGGATGCGACCGCCGGCCGGCGAAGCCGCGCTGCCGGCCTTGCGCACAGGCACGCCGAAGACGGCGGCCACCGCGCCCGGCGGCAGCGACGGCGCGCCGCCGCGGCGCACATCGCCGCTATGCTGCACCTTGAGGTTGTTTTCGCCGGCCGCGACCGCGGCGAGCGTCTTGCCTCCGTCGATCGCCTTCACCAGACTATCGGCCTTGGCCGCCAGCTTCTTTGCGACTTCGTCCGCGCGCCAGGCCGCCTCGACGCGCCCGCGCACGTCGGCGAGGGGCAATTGCCGCGCCGCCTCGATGCTCGCTACCTCGAACCAGGCGTAGCCGCCGTTCGCCGTGCTGATCATGTCCGTGTCGGCGCCGACGTCGGTGGCGAACGCCGCCTTGAGCAGGGCAGGCCCGTCGACGATGCCCTCGACCGGCTTGTTCGCCTTGTCGCGGCCCTGCGCGTCGATCGCGTCGACCGTCCTGGTTTGGAGGCCGGCTGCGGCCGCCGCCTCGCCCAGGGTCTTGCCGGCGGAGCGCTGCTCCTCGACCTTGTCGCGCAAGCGCGTCGCCTCTGCTTTGGCGCGGATGATGGCGATCTCGTCCTTGAGTTGGGCGGAGACTTCCGTCAGCGGTTGCTGCTTGACCGGAACGATTGCGGCGACATGGACCAGGACGCCGCCGAATTGCGTCTTCAACGGCGCGCTGACGCCGCCGTCGGGCAGGGCAAAAGCGGCGTCCGCCACCACCTTCTCGGCGAGCTGGTCCTTCGTGACGGTGCCGAGTGCGACGTCCTTTGGGGTCAGCTTGCGCTCGGCTACCAGCGCCGCGAAGCTCTCGCCGGCATCGAACTTGGCCTTGGCGGCTTGCGCCGAGGCGATGTCGGGGAACACGATCTGCTCGACGCTGCGGGTCTCCGGCACCGTAAAGCGGGCGGCCTTCTCCTCGTCGTAGCGCTTCTGCACGTCCGCATCCGAGACGGCCTCAGGCCTCACCAGGTCCGCCGGTACGACGGAAAGGACCACCAGCTTGCGGTATTCGGAAGCCAGATAGGCCTCGCGGCGGTCGTCGAAATATTTCTGCAGCTCGGCGTCGGTGGGCTTCGGAATATCTCCGGCCGCAGCCGGTGGCAGGTCGACATAGTCGATCGCCCGCGTCTCCGTCTGGTAGCGGTGGACCGCCTCCGACAACGCCTTCGGCACACCGATCCCGCCAATGACCGCGTCCGTGACGTCCCGGCGGAGGATGAAGTCGTGCTGGTCGCGCACGTAGCCCGCCTCGGTCAGACCGTTGTTCCGCATCAAGGCGTCGAAACGCGCCTTGTCGAACTGCCCGTTGCTCCCCTTGAAATTGTCGTCGCGGCGAATCGCCTTGGCGATCTCCGGGTCGGCCACAGCCAGGCCGAGGGCGCGCGCCTGCTCGTCCAGCACCGCATCCGACAGCAGGCGCGCGAGCACTTGACGGTCCAGGCCGATACGGCGGGCCTCGTCGTTGCTGATCGCGCGTTTCGCCTGCTCCTGCACCTTTTGCAGTTCGGTTTGATAGGCGTTGCGGAACGCGTTCACGCTTATCTGCGCGGAACCAACCTGCGCCAGCTCGTTGGCGTTAAAGCCGCGGAACATGTCGCCGACTCCCCAGAAGCCGAAGCTGACGATGATAAATCCCAGGACGACGGTCATGATCGCCCGCCCGACCAAGCCTCGGGACGCGGCGCGTATTCGATCCATCATGGCTGCGGTCTCGTCTCCCATGGCCGGGCGCAGCGCGCAGCCCTTCCGCCCCTATCGAGGCGGGCCGCCCGTTCGCGGCAGACTATAGGAAGGCGGCCGCGCCGACGCAAACGCCGCGCGCGGGGGGCACGAGCCTTTACGCTTCTCCGCCGGCGATGCTAACGGGATCGGGCCAGCTCGTCGCAGGGTCCAGGCGGCACCCGAGGCTGGTACGCGCCGGGATCGAGGCGCCGATGGGGCGAAGCGGCGCTATCAGGGGGCATTGCGACCATGTCACGACCGCAGCCATTGGTGGCCGGCAATTGGAAGATGAACGGGCTGGTGGCCGACCTCGCCGAGATCGAGGCGATCCGCGACGCGGTCGAGGCGGGCGGCGCGGGCTCTGCCGAGGTCCTCATCTGCCCACCCGCCAGCCTCATCATGGCCGCGGCGAAGATCGTCGACGGCTCGGCGCTGCGCATCGGCGGCCAGACCTGCCGCTCCGAGATCTCCGGCGCGCACACCGGCGACCTCTCCGCCGCCATGCTGAGGGATGCCGGCGCGAGCTTCGTCATCCTAGGCCATTCCGAGCGGCGCGCGAGCTACGCCGAGACCAACGCGGCCGTCCGCGTCCGCGCCCTGTCGGCGCTCGACGCGGGGCTGTCGGTCATCATCTGCGTCGGCGAGACGAAGACCGAGCGTGACGGCGGCCACGCGCAGGCGATCGTCGGGCGCCAGCTCCTGGGCTCGCTGCCGGCCCGCGGCGACGCCCACCGCCTCACGGTCGCCTACGAGCCGGTCTGGGCGATCGGCACCGGCGTCACGCCGACGGCAGCCGACGTCGCCGCCATGCACCACTTCATCCGCGGCGAGGTCGAGCGCCTGATTCCCACCGGAGGTTCGCAGATCAGGCTGCTCTACGGCGGCTCCGTCCGGCCGCGCAACGCGGCCGAACTGATGGGGATCCCGGACGTCGATGGCTCCTTGGTCGGCGGCGCGAGCCTCGACGTCGACGACTTCATGGCGATCGCCGGCGTGTACCGCCAGGAGGGCAGGGCGACAGCCTCCGCCTAATCCAGCTTTTCGACGAGGTACGCGCGAACGGCGGCGGCCTTGTCTCGCTCCGGCCGTAAGCTTGCCAGGCCCGGCGAGGCCAGCCACTTACGCGCGTCCTCGACGTTCGGAAAGCTGATGACCGAGAGGTTCGTTGGCGCGCCGCCAAACAGCGATTCGACCTTCTGGCGCATGACGAACTCACCTTTGAAATCGTGCAAGCTGGCTCGGATGTCGGCGGCGACCTTCGTGAAAACGGTGGGATCCTTGACGTCGTACTCGTAGAGCACGAACGCCCCTTTCGTCAGGGGAGCGCCGACTTGTGCGGGGACTTGGGCGGGGGATTGGGCCAACGCGCCCGACACGGCGAGAGGCGCCGCGGCGAGGAGAATGGCGAAGGCGAGACGTTTGGCGATGGTCATGATGTCTTCCTCAGGGCGCGGGGCCGGCGCGGATGAGAGGCGCGGTTGTTGGGCAGGGGAGCATGTGGCCTTTGCCCGTGCAAGGCCGATCGCGCCGCGTCCGCGCATTGCGGATCGGCATGAGTTCTCCTAAGACGAAGTGGTGCGCAGGCGGGCCGCCTTGCCCGTCGTCGTTTCTGGTCTCCCGCACGTCTCTGGTCTCCCGCACGTCGGCGAGCCGGTTTTCTGGGGTTCCCGACATTTCTCGGTGCAAGGCGTCACTCCGGGCGTCAACCGCCGACTTGGATAGTTTGATCGATGCAGACGGTTCTGATCGTTGTTCACCTCATGATCGTCGTCGCCCTGGTGGCGGTCGTCCTCCTCCAGCGTTCGGAGGGCGGCGCGCTCGGCGTCGGCGGCGGCAGTGGTTTCATGACAGGGCGCGGCCAGGCCAACGTCCTGACGCGGGCGACGGGCATTCTCGCCGGCCTGTTCTTCCTCACGAGCCTCAGCCTCACCGTCCTCGCGAGCTTCGGCCACGGGCAGCGCTCCATCCTCGACGGCGGCAACCCGAACGCCAGCCAGGTTACGCCGGCCACGAGCGTCCCGCCGAAGGGCGAGGGCAACGTGCTCGACCAGTTGCGCCGCCTCGAAGACCAGAAGCCAAGTCCGCCGCAAGTTCCCGCCGGCCCGCAGCCGCCGCGCGGCCAATAGCGTCGCCGCCGCGTCCGGACGGACGCGGCCCTTTCGATCGCCGACACTTCCTGTGGTGAGCGCCAGGGCGCTTCGCGATCGGGCTCCCCAAGCGCCGATTTAGACGATAGAGCTTGTTCCCCATGGCACGGTACATCTTCATCACCGGCGGCGTGGTCTCTTCGCTCGGCAAAGGGTTGGCTTCGGCGGCGCTCGGCGCCCTGCTGCAGGCGCGCGGCTACACGGTGCGGCTGCGCAAGCTCGACCCCTACCTCAACATCGACCCCGGCACGATGAGCCCCTACCAGCACGGGGAGGTGTTCGTGACCGACGACGGCGCGGAGACGGATCTCGACCTCGGCCATTACGAGCGGTTCACCGGACGCCCGGCGACGCGCCAGGACAACGTCACGGCCGGCCGCATCTACCAGGAGATCATCGCCAAGGAGCGGCGCGGCGACTACCTCGGCGCGACGGTGCAGGTGGTGCCCCACGTCACCAACGCGATCAAGGAGTTCGTGCTCGCCGGCAACGAGGACAGCGATTTCGTGCTCGTCGAGATCGGCGGCACCGTCGGCGACATCGAGGGCTTGCCCTTCTTCGAGGCGATCCGGCAGCTCGGCAACGACCTGCCGCGCAGCCATTGCATCTACGTCCACCTGACGCTGCTGCCCTACATCCCGAGCGCGGGGGAGCTCAAGACCAAGCCGACCCAGCATTCGGTCAAGGAGTTGCGATCCATCGGCATCCAGCCCGATATCCTGCTCTGCCGCTGCGACCGGCCGATCCCGAACGAGGAGCGGCGAAAGCTCGGCCTTTTCTGCAACGTGCGGGAAACGGCGGTGATCGAGGCGCGTGACGTCGGCTCGATCTACGATGTGCCGATGGCCTACCACACGGCCGGCCTCGATCGCGAAGTCCTGGCGGCATTCGGCATCGAGCCCGCGCCACAGCCCAACATGACTCGCTGGAACGCCGTCACCGAGCGCCTGCGGCACACGGATGGCGACGTGACGATCGCCATAGTCGGCAAGTACACGGGTATGAAGGACGCCTACAAGTCGCTGAACGAAGCGCTGACGCACGGCGGCCTCGCCAACCGCGTCAACGTTCACCTCGATTGGATCGAATCGGAGATCTTCGAGGGCGGTGACCCGGCCGTCCACCTCGAGCACGTGCACGGCATCCTCGTGCCGGGCGGCTTCGGCCAGCGCGGGGCCGAGGGGAAAATCCTCGCCGCGCGCTTCGCCCGTGAGCGGAAGGTTCCCTATTTCGGCATCTGCTTCGGCATGCAAATGGCGGTGATCGAGGCCGCCCGCTCGCTCGCCGGCCACGCTCGCGCGAACTCGACCGAGTTCGGCCAGACCAGCGAGCCCGTGGTCGGCCTGCTGACCGAGTGGATGAACGGCAACGAGCTGCAGATCCGCGCGGCCGAAGGCGACCTTGGCGGCACCATGCGGCTCGGCGCCTACCGGGCCCAGCTGAAGCCGGACTCGAAGATCGCCGCCATCTACGGCGACACGGAGATCTCCGAGCGCCACCGCCACCGTTACGAGGTCAACACCGCCTACCGCGACGCGCTGGAGGAGCGCGGCATGAGCTTCGCCGGCATGTCGCCCGACGGCCTCCTCCCGGAGACGGTCGAGCTGGCGGATCACCCCTGGTTCATCGGCGTGCAGTACCACCCCGAACTGAAGTCGCGCCCCTTCGAGCCGCACCCGCTGTTCGCCAGCTTCATCGCCGCCGCCAAGGAGCAGAGTCGACTGGTTTAGGCCGCGGACGGCCTCGCTACCCGCGCCCCCTGTAGGCCTGGACGCCCTGGTCGGGTACCCACAGGTCCTCGGGCGCCGCACCCGTTTGCCAGAAGACGTCGATGGGAATGCCGCCTCGCGGATACCAATAGCCGCCGATGCGGAGCCAGCGCGGAGCCAGGATCGCGACAAGGTCCTTGCCGACCCGCACCGTACAATCCTCGTGGAAGGCGCCGTGATTGCGGAACGCGCCGAGATACAGCTTCAACGACTTCGACTCGACCAGCCAGCGCTCCGGCACGTAGTCGATGACGAGATGCGCGAAATCCGGCTGGCCCGTGACCGGGCAGAGCGATGTGAACTCGGGGGCCGCGAAGCGCGCGACGTAGTTCGTGTCGGGGTGCGGGTTCGGCACGCGGTCGAGCTGCGCATCCTCGGGCGAGGCGGGCAGGGTGGAGGGGCGTCCGAGCAGGGGGGCGTCAGTCATGGCCGCGTCTATCCCACACCTTGATGGTCGCGACAACGCGGCGTGAGGGCGCCTAGCGCTCGGCGGCGAGGGTGCCGCGTGGCCGTTGCCGCTGAAAGGCGATCCGCGCCCTGATGGCCTCGATCCGCACCTTTTGCGCCGCCCAGAACGCCTCCGGCGACATCCGCGCGCCAGGTTCCGGTGCCGCGAAAACGGGCACGCTGACGGGTGCCGCCGTGATCGTCAGCTGCGCCCAGACGGTGTCCTGCGGGCCGCGGAGAGAGGCGGCCCGGGCGCAATCCGCCGGTCCCATGGAGGTGAGTTCGACGATGCCGACGGTCGGGCGGCGCTTGCGGTAGGCGCTGCAGGGCTCGCCGTCGCCCTTTCCCCAGGCCTGCGCGATGTAGCGGACGACGTAACTGACGTTGGCGTCGGTGTCGCCGAGATGCCAGCGATCCCCGAAGACGTTGCTCATCGAGGCGGTGCCTGCGGCGACCCGCATGCGGAAGGCGACACCCGTCCCCTCGACCCGAGTGGGATCGTAGACACCTTCGATGCGCAGGATGGCCTCCTGGAGGTCAGGCGCCAGCTCGGCAGCCCGCTCCGCAGCGCGCAAGCGCCGGTCGAAGAGCGGCATCGCCGGCAGCTCCTGCTGCAAGTCATCATGAAAGTCCTGCTGCAGGTCTTCGGAGCTGTCCGAGACCACCGCCCCGGACCAGTTCCTCGCGGTGGTGAACGCCGGAAGGATGGGCGCCGCGCCGGAGATCATCGCACTCATGTCAGCCCGCGCCGCCATCGGGACGAGCAGGAGTGCGACGCCGAGACCTAGGGTGAAACCGGTACGCATGATCGCTGACGCTGCCCTCGGGCGCAGGATAGCACGATCCGGCACCAATTTCTTAAGCCGCCGCAACGCGCGGGTCGGTTCTAGCGCAAGCCGGCGCTTCCGCATCGCGGCGCTTGGGCGTAGTAAACGTCAGACTAACCCGATCCGAGGATTAATTATGACGGCCATCGTCGACATCGTCGCCCGTGAAATTCTCGACAGCCGGGGCAACCCGACGATCGAGGTCGACGTCACGCTCGAGGACGGGTCGATGGGCCGGGCCGCCGTGCCATCCGGCGCCTCGACCGGCGCTCACGAGGCGGTCGAGCTGCGCGACGGCGACAAGGCTCGCTACCTCGGCAAGGGCGTCCAGAAAGCCTGCGACAGCGTCAACCGCGACATCTTCGACGCGATCGGCGGGTTCGACGCGGAAGACCAGATCCATATCGACGAGACGATGATCGCGCTCGACGCCACGCCGAACAAGGCGCGGCTCGGCGCGAACGCGATCCTCGGCGTGTCGCTCGCGACGGCTAAGGCCGCGGCCGACGTCGTCGGGCTGCCGCTCTACCGCTATGTCGGCGGAACGCAGGCGCGCGTCCTGCCCCTGCCGATGATGAACATCATCAACGGCGGTGCGCACGCGGACAATCCGGTCGACTTCCAGGAGTTCATGATCCTGCCCATCGGCGCCCCGACGTTCTCGGAGGCGGTGCGTTACGGCGCCGAGGTGTTCCACGCGCTCAAGGGCGCGCTCAAGAAGGCCGGCCACAACACCAACGTCGGCGACGAGGGCGGCTTCGCCCCTAATCTGCCGTCGGCGGAGGCGGCGCTGGATTTCTGCCTCAAGGCGGTCGAGGCGGCCGGCTTCGAGCCCGGCGTCGACATCGCGCTAGGGCTCGACTGCGCCGTGACCGATTGGTTCAAGGGTGGCGCCTACCACTACGAGGGCGAAGGTGTCGTTCGCACGATCGCGGAGCAGGTCGACTATCTCGCAAAGCTGGTCGGCGCCTACCCCATCGTGTCTATCGAGGATGGCATGGCGGAAGACGACTGGGAGGGCTGGAAGCTCCTGACGGACCGCATCGGCAAGACCTGCCAGGTGGTCGGCGACGATCTCTTCGTCACCAATACGCAGCGGCTCGGCGGCGGCATCCGCAAGGGCGTCGGCAATTCCATCCTCGTGAAAGTCAACCAGATCGGCACGCTGACGGAGACCATGGCCGCCGTGGATATGGCGCACCGTGCCGGCTACACGGCCGTGATGTCGCACCGCTCGGGCGAGACGGAAGACACGACGATCGCCGACCTAGCGGTGGCGACGAACTGCGGGCAGATCAAGACGGGGTCGCTCTCGCGTTCAGACCGCATCGCCAAATACAACCAGCTCATCCGCATCGAGGAGGAACTTGGTACGCAGGCGATGTTCGCGGGCCGCGCCGCACTGAAGGCGCTGGCTTAACAACCCGCTAACCACCCCGTGGCATCGTTCGGGCATGGTCGTCCGGACGCGCCTTCGCGGCATCCTCCTTCCGCTGCTCCTCTATTGCGTTGCCGGCGGCATCGGCAGCTATTTCGTGTGGCATGCGATCAACGGCGAGCGCGGCCTCAAGACCAGCGAAGAGTATGAGCGCACGATCGCACTCTTGCGGACAGAGGCCGCCGCGGCGAAGGGCGAGCGGATGCAATGGCAGCACCGCATCGACCTCATGCGCGGCGAGGCGATCGATCGCGACCTCCTCGAGGAGGAGGCGCGGGTCGTGCTCGACCGCGTCCACAAGAACGACCTCGTCGTCTTTCTGTCGTCCCGCCGCTAAGCGGCTACGCTGAACTCCGTGGCGGGAGACGCTTGCCTGCAGTCCAGCCATGCCGCGGGCTTCGATGTGCTGCCGCGGCATTTCGTGCATTGTCATCTTAGGAGCGCTCTCCCGCCATCCGGCCCGCTCGCTTTCGATGGTCGGCTGGGCTAGGGGTGTCGCAGAGGACGCTCCACCTCGCGCAAAGGACCTGGCATGGCCTCGTTGCAGTCGGTATTCGGCGGAACCGCCAACCCTCCGTTTCCCGCCGAACCGGGCCTCGCATCGCTCTCGCGTGACGAGGAGCTGACCGCCTACCGCCGCATGCTGCTGATCCGCCGCTTCGAGGAGAAGGCCGGGCAGATGTACGGCATGGGGCTCATCGGCGGGTTCTGCCACCTCTACATCGGTCAGGAGGCTGTCGTCACCGGGCTGATGATGGGCGCCAAGGAAGGCGACCAGACGATCACCGGCTACCGCGACCACGGGCACATGCTGGCCTGCGGCCTCGACCCGAAGGGGGTCATGGCCGAGTTGACGGGGCGTGCCCATGGCCTGTCCAAGGGCAAGGGCGGCTCAATGCACATGTTCTCCAAGGAGAAGTGCTTCTACGGCGGGCATGGCATCGTCGGGGCCCAGGTGCCGCTCGGCACGGGGCTGGCCTTCGCCAACCGCTACCGCGGCAACGACAACGTCACCTTCGTCTATTTCGGCGATGGCGCGTCGAACCAGGGCCAGGTCTACGAGGCTTTCAACATGGCCCAGCTGTGGAAGCTGCCGGTCGTCTACGTCATCGAGAACAACCGCTATGCCATGGGCACGTCGATCACCCGGTCGTCGGCGCTCGTCGATCTCGCGAAGCGCGGTGCCTCGTTCAACATCCCCGGCATCGCCGTCGATGGCATGGACGTTCGTGCCGTCAAGGCAGCGGGCGACCTCGCGATCGAATGGTGCCGGTCTGCACAGGGGCCGATGATCCTCGAGATGCAGACCTACCGCTACCGCGGCCATTCGATGTCCGACCCCGCGAAGTACCGCACCAAGGATGAGGTGCAGAAGATGCGTGACGACCACGACCCGATCGAGCAGGTCAAGCGGCGTCTGCTGGACGGCGGCGGAGTGGGCGAGGACGAAATCAAGAGAATCGATGCGGAGGTCCGCGCGGTCGTGGCGGAGGCCGCCGACTTCGCGACCCACGATCCCGAGCCCGATGTCGCCGAACTCTGGACGGACATTCTGCACTGACGCGCTCCGGCGAGGCGCTCGCCGATCTTCCGTTTCGTTCGACCGCCACGCCGGCGACCGCGCGGCTCCCGGTCACAGAGGCACCCTCCATGGCGACCAACATTCTCATGCCCGCGCTGTCTCCGACGATGGAGGAAGGCAAGCTCGCGAAATGGCTGAAGAAGGAGGGAGACCGGGTCAAGTCGGGCGACGTGATCGCCGAGATCGAGACGGACAAGGCGACGATGGAAGTCGAGGCCGTCGACGAGGGTACGCTCGCCAAGATCCTCGTTCTCGACGGTACGGAGAACGTGAAGGTCAACACGCCGATCGCGGTGATCGCCGCAGAGGGCGAAGACGCCGACGCCTATGAGTCTCCCGTCCCGGTCGCACCCTCTACAACGGCCGACACCCAACCCGGCATAGGTGCGGGTGCTTCTCTCGAGTCAGAGGGCGGCGAGAAGCCTGCTGCGATTGCGAAGACGGCGGAGGACGCGCCCCTGTCCCCGAGGGCCGCTCCGGCCGGAGCGCCGGACGTCCCGGCCGGGACGAAGATGGTCACCACCACCGTGCGCGACGCCCTGCGCGATGCCATGGCGGAAGAGATGCGCCGCGACGCGGACGTCTTCGTCATGGGCGAAGAAGTCGCCGAGTACCAGGGTGCCTACAAGATCACGCAGGGATTGCTGCAGGAGTTCGGGGACCGCCGCGTGGTGGATACGCCCATCACCGAGCATGGATTTGCCGGTCTCGGCATCGGTGCAGCCATGGCGGGGCTGAAGCCGGTCATCGAGTTCATGACGTTCAATTTCGCCATGCAGGCGCTCGACCAGATCATCAATTCCGCCGCCAAGACGCTCTACATGTCGGGCGGCCAGATGGGCGCGCCGATCGTCTTCCGCGGCCCGAATGGAGCGGCGGCCCGCGTCGCGGCGCAGCACAGCCAGGACTTTACCGCCTGGTTCTCCAGCGTTCCCGGCCTGAAGGTCGTCGCGCCCTATACGGCTGCCGACTTCAAGGGGCTCTTGAAGACCGCGATCCGCGACCCGAACCCGGTCGTCTTCCTCGAGAACGAGATCCTCTACGGGCAGAGCTTCGAGGTTCCCGATCTGGTGGATTTCACGGTGCCCATCGGGGTGGCGCGGGTGGCCCGCGCCGGCACCGATGCGACGATCGTCTCCTTTTCCATCGGCATGACCTACGCGCTGAAGGCCGCCGAGGCGTTGGAGGCGCAGGGAATCGAGGTGGAGGTGATCGACCTGCGCACCATCCGGCCGATGGACACCGAGACGGTGTTGGCGTCGGTGCGCAAGACCGGTCGCTGCGTGACGGTGGAGGAGGGCTGGGCCCAATCTGGCGTCGGCGCCGAAGTGGCCATGCGTGTCATGGAGGGCGCCTTCGATTATCTCGACGCGCCGGTCATGCGCGTCACCGGCAAGGACGTGCCGATGCCCTACGCCGCCAACCTCGAAAAGCTCGCGTTGCCGACCGTCGACGACGTCATCAAGGCGGTGAAGGCCGTCTGCTACCGATAGGCCAAAGGCTGATCATGGCGGAGGCGACCCACAAGTTTGGATCGGTTCGAGGCCATGAGTTGACCGATCCCCAGCACTGAACCCGCGCAAGGCCAATTTCCATGCCCGTCGACATCCTCATGCCCGCCCTTTCGCCGACGATGGAGAAAGGGAACCTCGCCAAGTGGCTTAAGAAGGAAGGCGACGTCATCAAGTCCGGCGACATCCTCGCCGAGATCGAGACCGATAAGGCGACGATGGAGGTCGAAGCCGTGGACGAGGGAGTGCTCGCCCGCATCGTCGTTCCCGACGGGTCCGCCGACGTGCCGGTCAACGAGGTGATCGGCGTCATCGCGCAGGAGGGCGAGGACACCGCCGCCGCGCAGGCGACCGCCAAGCCCAAGGTCGAGCCAGCGGTGGTTGGCACGCCCGCGAACGGCAGCGGCCACGACGGGACGGCCGACGCGATGACGCTGCGCGGCGAGCGGCCCAGCGCCACGCCAGGGGCCGCCGACACCAAGGCAGCGCCTGCGTCGAGGCCCACCCAGGTGGCGAGCGGGCAGGGTCTTGGGAGCTTGCAGGCCTTTGGGGGCGTACGGGTCTTCGCCTCGCCGCTGGCGCGCCGCATCGCCGCGCAAGCGGGGCTCGACCTCGCTGCCATCAAGGGCTCCGGCCCGCGCGGCCGCATCATCGAGCGCGACGTCCGAGAGGCCGAGAAGGCCGGCCCGCCGCCCAAAGCGGCCGGCCCGGTCGAAGCGGCCACGCTGTCGATGCCAGTGACGCCGCCTATCATTCCGGAGAAGGCAAGCCCATTGGCGAACCTGTCCGACGAAGCCGTAAAGGCCTTCTACACACCCGGCACCTACGAGGAATTACCGCACGACGGCATGCGCAAGACCATCGCCCGGCGCCTCGCCGAGGCGGCGCAGGTCATTCCGCACTTTTATTTGACGTTGGATTGCGAGATCGACGCGCTGCTAGCGCTCCGCGAACAGGTCAACAAGAGCGCGGGCCTTTCCAAGGAGGGAAGGCCGCTGTTCAAGGTCTCGGTCAACGACCTCGTCATCAAAGGTCTGGCGCTGGCCTTGCAGCGGGTTCCCGACGCCAACGCCACTTGGACCGACGGCGCGATGCTCAAGCACCATCGTTCGCACATCGGTGTCGCCGTCTCCATCCCCGGCGGGTTGATCACGCCCGTAATCCGCGACGCCGACGTTAAGACGCTATCGGCCATCTCCAACGAGATGAAGGACCTCGCCGCGCGAGGCAAGGCGCGCAAGCTCAAGCCGGTGGAGTACCAGGGCGGCACCTCCGCCGTGTCGAACCTCGGTATGTACGGGATCAAGCATTTCACCGCCGTGATCAACCCACCGCAATCCACCATCATGGCGGTCGGCATGGGCGAGCAGCGCGTCGTCGTGAAGAACGGTGCGCCAGCGGTCGCAACGATCATGACGGTGACCATGTCCTTCGATCATCGCGTGTGCGACGGCGCGCTGGGCGCGCAACTCATCGAGGCGTTCAAGCGTATCGTCGAGGCACCGATGAGCATGCTGGTCTGACGGAAACAACCATGGCGGAAACCTACGACCTCATCGTCATCGGCGGTGGCCCGGGCGGCTATGTCGCCGCGATCCGTGCCGCGCAATTGGGGCTCAAGACGGCGGTCGTCGAGCGCGAGCACCTCGGCGGGATCTGCCTCAACTGGGGCTGCATCCCGACGAAGGCACTGCTGCGGTCGGCCGAAATCTACCATTACCTCCAGCATCCGAAGGAGTACGGACTGACCGTAGAAGGGAAGGTCGGCTTCGACCCGGCCGCCGTCGTCGCCCGCTCGCGCGGGGTCTCGGGGCAACTCACGGGCGGCGTCGCCTTTTTGCTCAAGAAGAACAAAATCGACGTGATCTGGGGCGAGGCGAGCATCCCCGAGTCCGGCGAGGTTACCGTCCGCAAGGCGAAGAAGCCGGCTGTGCAGCCGCAGAACCCGCCGCCGAAAGGAACGCTTGGGGAGGGCACGTACCGCGCGAAGCACATTGTGGTCGCTACCGGTGCTCGTCCACGCGTTCTGCCTGGCCTGGAGCCGGACGGTCAGCTCATTTGGACCTATTTCGAGGCCATGGTGCCGCCGCGCTTCCCCCGGTCGCTCATCGTCATGGGCTCGGGCGCGATCGGCATCGAGTTCGCCTCCTTCTACCGCACGATGGGGACGCAGGTGACTGTGGTCGAGGTGTTGCCGCAGATCCTGCCGGTCGAGGACGCCGAGATCGCCGCGCTGGCCCGCAAACGGTTCGAGAAGCAGGGGATGACCATCCTCACAGGGACGAAGGTGACGAAGGTGGTGAAGGGCGCGGATAGCCTCACCGCGACGTTGGTGGACGATACGGGCAACAGCCGCACGCTGACGGCGGAACGGATGATCTCCGCCGTCGGCGTCGTCGGCAACGTGGAGGACATCGGCCTTCCTACGTTGGGCGTGACGCTGGAGCGCGGGCTGATCAAGACCGACGGCTACGGGCGCACCAACGTACCGGGGATCTATGCCATCGGCGACGTCGCCGGGCCGCCGATGCTCGCCCACAAGGCCGAGCACGAGGGCGTCATCTGCGTCGAGGCCATAGCCGGCCATCCGACGCACCCGATGGACAAGAGCATGATTCCCGGCTGCACCTATTGCCAACCGCAGATCGCATCCGTCGGCATGACGGAGGCTAAGGCCAAGGAGGCTGGATTCGCGCTGAAAGTCGGCCGCTTCCCTTTCATCGGCAACGGCAAGGCCATCGCGCTCGGCGAGCCCGACGGACTGGTGAAGACCATATTCGACGCGGAAACCGGCAAGCTGCTCGGCGCCCACATGGTCGGCGCCGAGGTGACGGAGCTGATCCAAGGCTATGTCATCGCGATGAACATGGAGACGACGGAGGAAGAGCTGATGACGACGATCTTCCCGCACCCTACCTTGAGCGAGATGATGCACGAGAGCGTGCTCGACGCTTATGGGCAGGTCATCCACAAATAGGAGGATGTCCTATAGCGCCCAAAGACTAGTAACGGCGGCCAAGGGCCTCCCAAAAGGCAGGAGAGTGCGCCTGAGTCGGAAAATTGGGCGGCAACCGGTCGATGGCAACCATAAACTTGCTCCGCTCGAGCATAGCTACCC
The DNA here is from genome assembly GCA_965249685.1 of Beijerinckiaceae bacterium. Classification (GTDB taxonomy): domain Bacteria; phylum Pseudomonadota; class Alphaproteobacteria; order Rhizobiales; family Beijerinckiaceae; genus RH-AL1. Next base: position 811,782 of record CBDFMN010000003.1, read on the forward strand.
GCCGTTCCAGGACGCCTTAGAGGCTTAGTATTTGAGTGCGGCCCTTCTGGGCACGACAATCGGATCTAGAAAGCACTGACTAAAGCCAGACCGCCGATCATCAGGACGGCCCCGAGCAGGCGCGGCCAGCTCGCCGTATGCTGCTTGAAGCCGACGAGCCCGAAATGATCCATGGTGATGGAAGTGATGATCGCCGCCGTCACCGTCAGGCCGATAAAGATGCCCGCCCCGAGTTTCTCCGAAAAGAAGATCGTCGTCAGGACATACGTGCCCCCGAGCGCCCCGCCGATCCAGGCCCACCAGGGCAGGGCGGCGAAAGCGCCCGCGCGCGGCCAGCTGATGCCGTAGAAAACACCCACCACGAGGTAGGCCAGGCCGTTCACGAGCGTGATGATCAGCGCGGCGAGGATGGGCTGTCCCAGTCCCTTGGCCAGCGTGTTGTTCGCGCCCGATTGCACCGTGTTGAGGACGCCGGCGAGAAAGGCGAGTATTCCGCCGAGCCACATCATCCCTGCTGCGGTCCTAGACCCGAAAAGGTCTCGCCGTATGCCATAGCTCTGGTCCTAGCGGCCCTGCGCTGCGCCGCGCAGCTACCTATCTCCGGCCAATTGGTTTAGCGTCGGATGGTTGCGGGAGCCAGGGCGATGTCGTTGGACGAGACTCAAGGGTCGGCATTGATGTCCGAGCCGGTGCGTGCGCGCCATCCGGAGAAGGCGCATCGCCCCGACCAGTTTGCGGCGAAGAAGCCGGACTGGATCCGCGTTCGCGCGCCGGGCTCGGCCCAATTCAACGCGACGCAGGACATCGTGCGCCAGCACGGGCTCGTCACCGTCTGCCAGGAGGCGGGCTGCCCCAACATCGGCGAGTGCTGGTCGAAGCGCCACGCGACCTTCATGATCATGGGCGACACCTGCACGCGGGCCTGCGCCTTCTGCAACGTTCGCACGGGGATGCCGCGAGCCCTCAATCCGGCCGAGCCCGCGCGCATCGCCGACGCGGTGGACAAGCTTGGCCTCGCCCATGTCGTTGTCACCTCCGTCGATCGCGACGACCTGGCGGACGGCGGGGCGGAGCATTTCGCGCAAGTCATCCGGGCGATCCGCGCGAAGAGCCCCGGTACGACGATCGAGGTGCTGACGCCCGACTTCCTCCGCAAGCCCGGCGCGCTCGAGGTCGTCGTCGCGGCCAAGCCCGACGTCTTCAACCACAACATGGAGACCGTGCCCTCCAAATACCTCACGGTAAGGCCGGGCGCGCGCTACTTCCACTCCGTGCGATTGCTGCAGCGTGTGAAGGAGCTCGATTCGGAGATCTTCACCAAATCCGGCATCATGGTCGGGCTTGGCGAGGAATGGCCGGAAATCCTGCAGCTGATGGACGACCTGCGCAGCGCCGACGTCGATTTCCTCACCGTCGGCCAGTACCTCCAGCCTACCAAGAAGCATCATGCCGTCATCCGCTTCATGCCGCCGGAGGAGTTCAAGTCGCTGGAAAACCTGGCCCTGACCAAGGGCTTCCTGGTTGTCTCCGCCTCGCCGCTCACCCGGTCGTCGCACCATGCGGGCGAGGATTTTGCGCGGTTGCAGCAGGCGCGCATCGATGCGCGTGGCGGCTGAGAATGTGGACACGACAGGGGATTGCGCGCATCCGTCGCTTTCCTCGTCCCGCCCTCGGTAGCTAAGAACAGCCATGCCTTCATTCGAGACGTCGCGCCGCGTCCATCATTCGGCTGCGCAAATGTTTGACCTCGTCGCCGAGGTCGAGGCCTATCCGCAGTTCCTGCCGCTGTGCAAGGCTTTGCGGGTGACCCGCCGCAGCGAAGAGGACGCGACGCTGACGCTCATCGCCGACATGGAGGTGGGCTACAAGGCAATCCACGAGACCTTTACGAGCCGCATCGTCTGCGAGCGTCCCGCGCTGAAGATCGTGGTGAACTACATCGACGGGCCATTCCGGCAGCTCGAGAACGTCTGGCATTTCCGCGAAGCGGACGAGGGCCGCGGCTGTCACGTCGACTTCCACATCGTCTATGAGTTTCGAAACCGGATGCTCGGCCTGCTCATGGGAAGCATGTTCGACCAGGCGTTTCGACGATTCGCCGAAGCGTTCGAAGAACGTGCGGACAAAGTCTACGGGCGCGTCGTCTGACGGTGGTTGAAGCTTACAGGCGGGTGGTTTTTGCGCGGTCGATCAAACGGCCTCGCTCAGCATCCGCAGCGCCACGGAGACGGCAGCGGCGCGAATATCCGAGCGGCCCATGGGTCCAAACCGCCGTTCTTCCGCGTGCGCCGTCCCGCCGCGGCGGACGCAGGCGAAATGGACCAGCCCGACCGGCTTCTGCGCCGAGCCGCCGTCGGGGCCGGCGATCCCAGTGATCGAAACCGCGACGTCCGCGCGCGAATGCTCCAGCGCCCCCACGGCCATGGCGCGGGCGACCTCCGCCGAGACGGCGCCGTAACGCGCGATGAACTCGGGCGGAATGCCGAGGCACTCCGCCTTGGCCTCGTTGCTGTAAGTGACGAAGCCGCGCTCGAACACGACGCTGGAGCCGGGGACCGCCGTCAGCAGGGCCGCGACCAAGCCGCCCGTGCAGGATTCCGCCGTCGCCACCGTCAGCCGGTTCTTGCGGTAAAGCGCGAAGACGGCTTCCGCCTCGGTAATCGCCGCGCCGGTCAGCACGGCAGCGGCAGGCGTATGGTGACGATGGCGAGCGCCGCCATGCCTTCCTCGCGGCCTGTGAAACCAAGGCGCTCGGAGGTCGTAGCCTTGACCGCCACGCGGTCGAGCGACAGCTTGGCTACCTCGGCGAGGCGGGCGCGGATCGCCTCGCGGTGCGGGCCGACTTTGGGCGTCTCACAGACGACAGTCGCATCGATATGCGCGATCATGCCACCGCGTGTCCGTACGGCATCGGCGGCGGCGGTGAGGAAGATCGTCGAATCGGCGCCCTTCCACTGCGGGTCGGAGGGCGGAAAGTGGCTGCCGATGTCCCCGTCGCCCAGAGCGCCATAGATCGCGTCGGTGACGGCGTGGCTTAGCACGTCGGCATCGGAATGGCCGACCAGCCCATGGCTATGCGGCACCTTGAGACCACCGAGCCAGACGTGGTCGCCGGGGCCGAAGGCGTGGACGTCGTAGCCTTGCCCGGTGCGCACGTCGGGGCAGTCGCGGATCAGCCGAGCCTCGGCGGCGATCACGTCGGCGGGCGTGGTGACTTTCATGTTGTTGGGATCTCCTTCGAAGACATAGACGGGATGGCCGGCCCATTCGGCCACCGCCGCGTCGTCCGTGAGGTGGCGGGCGCCGGCGGCCTCAGCTGCCGCGTGAGCCTCGTGGATGAGGCGAAATCGAAAAGCTTGCGGTGTCTGCACCGTGCGTAACCGCGCCCGTTGCGGTGTCGCGACCACGCGGCCGGCGCCATCGACCTCTTTGATCGTGTCCGTAACCGCGAGGCCGGGGATGGCGGCGCCGCTCCGCGCGGCGGCGGCCTTCGCGCGCGCCACCAGGGCGGCCGACGCGAAAGGCCGCGCGCCGTCGTGGATCAGGACGATATCGGGTGGCATAGGTCCGCTGGCGAGCGCGGCGAGACCGAGGCGCACGCTGTCCTGCCGCGAGGCACCGCCGTGAACGGGCGCAAGCAGGCGCGTCCGCTGCGCCTCTTCGAGGAAGGTCGCGCTGGTGGAGAAGAGCTCGTGGTCGTCGGGATGGATCACCGCCATGACGTCCGCCTGCGGGTCAGCTTCGAGCAAGGCCAGCAGCGTGTGCGCGAGCAGGGGCCGACCACCCAGAGGAAGGTATTGCTTGGGAAGGACCGCGCCGACGCGTGAGCCGCGACCGGCGGCCACTACCAGGATCGCCGTAGAGAGGTGCTGAATCATGGCTCAACAAAGAGTGCGGAAGGCGCGCACGCCTCTTCCGCTGTTTCCGCTGAGAGGTCAAACCTCCTGGACCTGCCGCAGTCCCGGGATTTCATCGCGTAGGATCGTTCCACCGCTCGGAATAAGCTTGCCGGCCGTCTTTAAATGATTACGATATAGGCATGCTGCCTGTTGCACAAACAAGAAGCACAAGTCTTCCGAGTATTCGCCTCGGCGCTCATGCGCTGTCCGGCCACGCGATCCTCGCCCCCATGTCCGGCGTGACGGACCTCGGGATGCGGGACCTCGCGCAGCGGTTCGGGGCCGCATTGGTCGTCTCGGAAATGGTCGACAGCGACTCCCTCGCAGCGGGCGACCTTGCGAGCGCGATTAAAGCCGACGGGTCGGGAATCCACTGTCACGTCGTTCAGATTGCCGGGTGTCAGCCGGCGCGGCTCGCCGAGGCCGCGCGGATCGCCGTCGACCAGGGCGCGGCGGTCGTCGACATCAACATGGGCTGTCCGGCGAAGAAGGTCGTCGGCGGCGCTGCTGGCTCGGCCCTCATGCGCGACCTCGACCATGCCGTCACGCTTGTTCGCGCAGTGGTCGCCGCCGTACCGGTGCCGGTGACGTTGAAGATGCGGCTGGGTTGGGACGCAGCCTCGCTTAACGCACCCGAGCTGGCGCGCCGCGCGGAAGCGGAGGGGGTGGCTCTGGTGACGGTACACGGGCGCACCCGCTGTCAGTTCTACAAGGGCGAGGCCGATTGGGCTGCGATCCGCCGCGTCAAGGAGGCGGTTCGCATCTCTGTCGTTGCCAATGGCGACTGCCGGTCAGCGCTCGACGCCGAGACCATGCTGCAGCAGTCCGGCGCCGACGCCGTGATGGTGGGCCGCGCCGCGCTCGGGCGTCCCTGGCTCGTCGGTGCCATCGCCCGCACACTGGCCGGCGAGCGGCCCGGACTTCTTTCGCTGGCAACGCGCTGCGCGGTGGCACTCGAGCATTATGACCGGTTGCTCTCGCTCTATGGGATAGAACGAGGCGTGCGCCACGCCCGTAAGCACCTCGCGGCGTACGCACTCCACGCGGGATGCGACATGGGCTCGGCGACGGCGCAAGCCCTCCTCACGAGCGACGAGCCCGGGCGTGTGCGCTGCTTGCTCGCGCAGGCCTTCGACCAAGCCGAAACGCGTCAGGAGGCTGCTTGATGGTCAGCGTAATCTCGGCGGCGCGCGCGCTGATGTCGGGCGAGGCGAAAGCCGGGGCGGCGGTTGAGGAATCCGACGCTCTCCTCGTCCTCGACGCGCTGCCGCATCCGATCATGACAGTCGGCGCGAACGGCCAGATCCTAAGGGCGAATGCCGCTGCCGAAGTCTTCTTCGGCACCAGTCTCACCTCGCCGCGCCGCCATCAGCTCGCTTCGCTGCTACCGCCGGATTCCTCGCTCCTGTCGCTCATGCAGCAGGTTCGCGAGACGGGCGGCGCGATCAACGAGTACCGCGTCGACCTGGGTTTGCCCCGCCTCGGGCTTGAGCGCCTCGTCGACATCTTCGTGGCACCCGTCACGCCGCAGAGCCCGACGCTGGTCATCATGCTGCGCGAGCGTTCGATCGGCGAGAAGCTCGACCGACAACATGCGCAGCGCGGCGCCTCGCGCTCCGTCTCGGCCATGGCCTCGATGCTGGCGCACGAGATCAAGAACCCGCTGTCGGGCATTCGTGGCGCGGCCCAACTCCTCGAGGCGGAGGTCAGCGACAGCGACCGCGCGCTGACACGGCTCATCTGCGACGAGACCGACCGCATCGTGAAGCTGGTCGACCGCATGAAGCCGTTCTCGCAAGGCGTTCCCGAAGAGTTCGAGAGCGTCAACATCCACGCCGTCTATGATCACGTGAAGAAGGTGTCGCACGCCGGCTTCGCCCGGCACATCCGCTTCAAGGAAATCTACGACCCCTCTCTCCCGCCGGTCCTCGGGAGCCGCGACCAACTCATCCAGGTCTTCCTCAACTTGGTGAAGAACGCGGCCGAGGCCATCGGCCCGAGCCGCACAGACGGCGAGATCGAGTTGCGGACGTCCTATCGACCGGGCGTGCGCCTCAAGGTCAACGGCTCGGACACGCCCATCAGCCTGCCGCTCGAATTTATCGTTCGCGACAACGGTCCGGGGATCGCCGAAGCCGTACTGCCCTGTCTTTTCGACCCCTTCGTCACCACCAAGCCAACCGGAACTGGCCTCGGACTTGCTTTGATCGCAAAGATCGTGGGCGACCATGGCGGCATCGTGGAATGCGAGTCTCACCCCGGACGGACGACCTTCAAAGTCCTTATGCCGATGCTGGCTCCCCGCGACGGCCGGGACGACCTGGCCGACTAGGGGCACCGCCGCACCCCGGAGAACAATCTGGCGATGACTACAGGTAACATACTCGTAGCGGACGACGACTCGGCGATCCGCACGGTGCTCAGCCAAGCGTTGTCGCGCGCGGGATACGATGTCCGCTCGACGGGGACTGCCGCCACTCTCTGGGGCTGGGTAAAGGCCGGCGACGGCGACCTCGTCATCACCGACGTCATCATGCCGGACGAAAACGCCTTCGAGCTGCTGCCGCGCATGAAGAAGCTGCGGCCGGAGCTTCCGATCATCGTCATGAGCGCGCAGAACACCTTCATGACCGCTATCAAGGCGTCCGAGCGCGGCGCCTACGACTATCTGCCGAAACCGTTCGACCTACGCGAGTTGGTTTCGATCGTCGGCCGCGCCTTGGCCGAACCGAAGAACCGCCTCAAGACGGCGTTGCCGGAAGACCTCGATAACATGCCGTTGGTCGGCCGCTCGCCGGCGATGCAGGAAATCTATCGCTCGCTGGCGCGGCTGATGGCGACCGACCTCACGGTGATGATCACCGGCGAATCCGGCACCGGCAAGGAGCTTGTGGCGCGCGCGCTGCACGATTATGGCAAGCGCAAGAAGGGACCGTTCGTCGCGATCAACATGGCCGCCATCCCGCGCGACCTCATCGAGAGCGAGCTGTTCGGCCACGAGAAGGGGGCGTTCACCGGCGCCAACCAGCGCTCCGCGGGGCGCTTCGAGCAGGCAGAGGGCGGGACGCTCTTCCTCGACGAGATCGGCGATATGCCGATGGAGGCGCAGACTCGGTTGCTGCGGGTGCTGCAGCAGGGCGAGTACACGACGGTGGGCGGCCGCACAGCCATCAAGACCAACGTGCGGATCGTTGCCGCCACCAACAAGGACCTGCGCATTCTGATCGGGCAGGGGCTGTTCCGCGAGGACCTTTTCTTCCGCCTCAACGTGGTGCCGCTGCGCCTGCCGCCGCTGCGCGAGCGGATCGAAGACGTCGCAGACCTCGCGCAGCACTTCTTCAACGTCGCCGCCTCCGAGGGCTTGCCCAAGAAGCATCTCGAGGCGGGCGCGCTGGAGCGGATGAAGCGCTACCGTTGGCCGGGCAACATCCGCGAACTCGAGAACCTGATCCGGCGGCTGGCGGCGCTCTACCCGCAGGAATCGATCAACGAACACCTCGTTGATGTCGAGCTGTCGGCCGATGCCGCCGGTTTCTCGCCCATGCCGATGGCCAAGGGTGCCGCGACGGCAGCCGGCCACAATGGCGAGGAGGCGCCGCCTCTCTGCACCGCCGTCGAGCGGCATCTCTCCAAGGTCTTCGGCGCCCACGGCGACGCGCTGCCGCCGCCCGGGCTTTACCATCGCGTGCTCCGCGAGCTGGAGCAGCCGCTCATCTCGGCCGCCCTCGCCGCCACCCGCGGCAACCAGATCAAGGCGGCGGAGCTGCTCGGCCTCAACCGCAACACCCTGCGCAAAAAGATCCGCGACCTCGACATTCGCCTGATGCGCTCGCCCCGCTAGGCCTGGCCACGTCTTGTATGCCGTCGATCCGTCGTAATCTTGCAACAGTGCTGAGGCTCGCTTAAGGTGTAGGGCGTTGCACGGGATGGTGCGTGCCCGAGCGCTAGGCGGGATCAGGTCAAGCCTCAACGATGTCAGCAGTCCAAGCCGACGCCATAAAGACACCGCGGCGTTTGTTGACGCGCTTCGGCCCCTTCATCGTCGTCCTGGCGCTGGCGATCGCGACCGCCAGCTTCCTCATCTTTTCCGATTACACGCCCCTCGCCCCGACGGACAACGTCGTTTTAGGGCTGTTCATCGCCAACATCTCGACCATCCTCCTGCTGGCGGCGCTAGTCGTGCTGGAGGGCTGGGCGATCGTTGCCGCGTGGCGGGCGGGTGCCGCGGGCGCGCGGCTCCACATCCGCATCGTCGCCCTGTTCTCGATCATCGCGGCCGCGCCCGTCATCCTCACCGCGCTCGTCGGCTCGGTGACGCTCGACCGCAGCCTCAACCCGGCCTTCATGCAGGACGTGCGCGGCTTCGTCCTCAACACGATCGAGGCGGCGCGGCTGTTCCGGGAAGGTCAGTGCCGCTCGCTGCTGCAGGAGGCACGGCTCACCGCGCTCGACCTCGATCGTGGCAAGGTGATGTTCACCGCCGACCGTTCGCTCTTCAAGGAATACTTCGCCTCGCGCGCCAAGTTTCTGGGCTTCAGCGCCGCCGCCCTGATGAAGCCGGACGGCACGATGATCGAGCGCGTCGACATGGGCCTGACCGGCGGCACGGGGACGGCGATCATCAAGCCGGCCAACAGCGATTTCGCCGACGCGAAGAAGAACGAGCCGCTCTGCCTTCTTCTCGACGAGGGCCGCACCTTCGTCGCGCTACGGCCGATGGCGTCGTTCCCCGAAACCTACCTTTACGCGGCGCGTCCTGTTGATTCCTTCACGATCGAGTTTCCCAAGGAGGCCAACCGCCTCGTCGTCCTCTACGACGCCTTCGACAGCCACCGGCACAGCATCTCGATCGCCTTCGCGACCATGTACGTATCGATCGCGCTCATCATGCTCCTGTCGGCAACATGGCTCGGTCTCTCCTTCGCCAACCGCCTGGTCGAGCCGATTCGCCGCCTCATCAGCGCGACCGACCAGGTCGCCTCCGGCAATCTCTTCGTACAGGTCCCCGTGCAGCGCTCCGAGGGCGACCTCGCCCACCTCGGCGAGACCTTCAACAAGATGACGTCCGAGTTGCGCCTGCAGCAGAACCGTCTCGTCGCCGCGAGCACGCTCATCGACGAGCGGCGCATTTTCACCGAGGCGGTGCTTTCCGGGGTGCCGGTCGCGGTCGTGGGTGTCGGTCCGCGCGGGGAGATCACCACGCTCAATCCCTCGGCCGAGCAGCTCATCCCGCAGACGGGGAAGGGTGCCCATGACGTCGTCGGCCAAACGGTGGAAGCTGTCATGCCCGAGGTCGGCACCGTTCTGGCGGAGGCGCGGAGCAGCCAGCACCGGCTCGTCCAGGGTCAGGTCTCGATCAACCGGGCAGGGCGGGACCGGCTGTTCAACGTGCGCGTGACGAGCGAGCCCTCCGTGCGCGCCGACAAGAGCTACGTGATGACGCTCGACGACATCACCGACGTGCTCGACGCGCAGCGGACCGCCGCCTGGGCCGACGTCGCCCGCCGCATCGCGCACGAAATCAAAAATCCGCTCACGCCGATCCAACTCTCCGCCGAACGGCTGAAGCGGAAATACGGCCGGCATATCGTGACCGATCAGGATATCTTCTATCAATGCACGGACACCATCGTGCGCCAGGTCGACGACATCAAGCGGATGGTCGACGAGTTCTCCTCCTTCGCCCGGATGCCGAAGGCGACCCTGGAGCGCGACGACTTGAGCGAGTGCGTGCGCCGGGTCCTCTTCCTCATGCGGGTCGCCCATGCGAACATCACGTTCGAGGAACGCCTGCCGCCCGAGCCCGTGTTTATGCAATTCGACCGCCGGCTCATCTCGCAGGCCCTGACGAATATCATCAAGAATGCGACGGAAGGCATCGACGCCAGCGACCCGAGGCCGGAGGGCGGGCACATCGTCGTGTCGTTGCTCGTCGGTGGCAACGTCGAGGTCAACGTCATCGATAACGGCAAAGGCTTTCCGCACGAGAACCGCCAGCGCCTGCTGGAGCCCTATATGACAACGCGGGCCGAAGGGACGGGGCTCGGCCTGCCTATCGTCGCCAAGATCCTGGAAGATCACGGCGGCGGCCTCGAACTCCTCGATGCGCCAGGCGGCCGCGGTGCCCGCGTGCGTCTCTTTTTTCCAAATCGCGAGGTGTCGCCAGGCACCTCCCATGCAGACGAGCCTGCCTTCGCGGCGGCCAACGGAACGGCTTAATCGAACCATGGCGAGCGACATCCTCATCGTCGACGACGAGATCGACATCCGCGACATCGTCTCCGGCATCCTTTCCGACGAAGGCCACGGCACGCGCACGGCCAAGAATTCCGATGAGGCGCTGGCCGCCATCGAGGCGCGCCGCCCGAGCCTCGTTTTCCTCGACATCTGGCTGCAGGGCTCGAAACTCGACGGTCTGCAGGTGCTGGAGATCGTCAAGAAGCAGAACCCGAACCTGCCCGTGGTCATGATCTCCGGCCACGGCAACATCGAGACGGCGGTCTCCGCCATCAAACTCGGCGCCTACGACTTCATCGAAAAGCCGTTCAAGGCCGATCGACTGGTTCTCATCGCGGAACGCGCCCTGGAGAATTCGCGCCTCAAGCGCGAGGTGAGCGACCTCAAGCTGCGCGGCGGCGGCACGAGCCAACTCGTCGGCAAGTCGACCTCGGTCAACCAGCTTCGGCAAGTCGTCGACAGGGTCGCGCCTGCCAATTCGCGCATCATGATCACCGGCCAGCCGGGTGCCGGCAAGGAACTCACCGCCCGCATGATCCACGAGGCGTCCGCACGCGTGGGCGGCCCCTTCGTGGTCGTCAACGCAGCGACCATCACGCCCGAGAGCATGGAGACCGAGCTGTTCGGCACCGAGGCGCTCAACGGCGGCGGCCGAGCGGTCGGCAAGCTGGAGGAGGCGCACGGCGGTACGCTCTATATCGACGAGATCGCCGACATGCCGAAGGAGACGCAGGGTAAGATCCTGCGCGTCCTCGTCGACCAGAACTTCCAACGCGTCGGGGGCACGGCGCGCGTCCATGTCGACATCCGCATCATTTCGTCGTCCTCTCGCGACCTCGCCGCGCTCATCGCCGAAGGGCTGTTCCGGGAGGACCTGTTCCACCGTCTGTCGGTCGTACCGATTCGCGTGCCGGCCTTGTCGGAGCGTCGGGACGACATCCCCGAGTTGATCTCCTTCTTCATGGATCAGATGGCGGTCACCACCGGCATGCCGCGTCGGCGCATCGCCGCCGATGCGATGGCCATCCTCCAGTCCCACGATTGGCCGGGTAACATCCGCCAGCTCCGCAACAACGTGGAGCGCCTGATGATCCTGGCTGCGGGCGATCCGGAAACGGAACTCTCCGCCGACATGCTGCCGAGCGAGGTTGGCGCGTTGGTCCCGGCGACACCGACGGGCGCCGGCGGCGAGAAGCTGATGAGCCTGCCGCTGCGCGAGGCGCGCGAAGTGTTCGAGCGAGAATACCTGATGGCTCAGGTCAGCCGGTTCGGCAATAACATTTCGCGCACGGCCGAGTTCATCGGCATGGAGCGCTCCGCGCTGCACCGTAAGCTCAAGTCGTTGGGTATCGACTAGGGTAGGGCGGTGGGCGCAGGCGACGCGATCGTTGTGCCTCGTCGATCGTTGCCAGCACGGGCGCCGCCGTCTATCTCCCGCGCGCCGGTCGGAGCATCGCCGGCGCGGTCCCCGCAAAGAAAGGGTTTACCGTGAGCCGCGTCGCCTATGTCAACGGCCGCTACCTGCCGCATGCGGGGGCCAGCGTCCACATCGAAGACCGCGGCTACCAGTTTGCCGATGGCATCTACGAGGTCGTCGAAGTGCGCGACGGCCACTTCGTGGACGAGGAACTCCATCTCAAGCGCCTCCTGCGATCGCTGGGTGAGTTGCGGATCGGCGCGCCCATCCGGCAGGACGCGCTTCGCGTCGTGCTGCGGGAAGTCGTCGCACGCAACAAGGTGCGACATGGCGCCGTTTACTGTCAGGTGACGCGAGGTGTCGCGCGTCGCGACCACGTGTTTCCTGATCCCGCGGTTCGTCCCAGCCTCGTGGTGACGGCGAAATCGATCGACCCCGCAGCTGCAAGCCTGAAGGCGGCCAAAGGCATCAAAGTCGTGACGATGCCGGACATGCGCTGGAAAAGACCCGACATCAAGACGATCTCGCTGACTGCAAACGTCCTCGCCAAGCAGGCAGCGAAGGAGCGCAACGCCGGTGAGGCGTGGCTCATAGACGCCGACGGCTTGGTGACGGAGGGCGGATCATCCAACGCCTGGATTATCGACGGGGCAGGGACGGCGGTCACTCATCCCGCAGGCGACGCCATCCTCCGGGGCGTCACCCGCACGACGCTGCTTACCCTTCTGCACGCCATGGGCCGACGCGTCGAGGAGCGGCGGTTCAGCCCGGAAGAGGCTCACGCGGCCCAGGAAGCGTTCATCACCAGCGCGACCAGCATCGTCACGGCGGTGGTCGCCATCGACGATCGCCCGGTCGGCTCTGGTCGGCCTGGCCCGATCGTCCTGGAACTACGGCGCCGTTTCCACGAGATGGCGCAGCGATCCTGAACGTCCGGTGGCAGCTCCCCGTTTCACTTGCGAGTCCGCCGACAAAGGTTCTAAGACGTCAGGCGCTTCCGCAATGATCGGCAGCGCTACGATAGACTGCGCCTCGACCGGGCGCCAAAAAAAAACGGGGACCAATCCGATGGCTGCCGAGCGTCCTCAGAACCTGCAGGACACCTTTTTAAACCACTTGCGGAAAAACAAGGTGCCGCTGACGATCTTCCTGGTCAACGGCGTGAAGCTGCAAGGTGTCGTCACATGGTTCGACAATTTTTGCGTTCTCCTGCGACGCGACGGTCACTCCCAACTCGTCTACAAACATGCGATCTCGACCATCATGCCGGGTCAACCGATCCAGATGTTCGAGCCCGGCGAGGACGCGACCGTCGGTTCATGAACGTGACGTCGCCCGCGATGGATGTGTGATTGGCTGACGCCGCGCTCCCGACGAACGACGAACCGGAAGCCGCACGCGCGGCCGCGACGCGGGCTCTAGTGCTCGGCCCCTATCTGACCAGGCAACGTCCCACCGGTGACGAGCGGTCTTTGACGGCGTTCTCGGCCGGCATCCGCGTTCCCGACGCGCGGATCGCGGAGGCGAGGGGACTTGCCGAGGCGATCGACCTCCACGTGGTCGAGTCGACCATCGTGCCCCTGTCGCAAATCCGGCCTGCCAGCTTCCTCGGCAAAGGCAAAGTCGAGGATATCGCGGCGCGCGCGAAAGCCGAGGCGATCGACCTCGTCTTCCTCGATTGCGCGCTTTCGCCGGTGCAGCAGCGCAACCTCGAGAAGGCGTTCGGTACGAAGGTGATCGACCGCACCGGCCTCATCCTGGAAATCTTCGGTCGACGCGCGCGGACTCGGGAAGGATCGCTGCAGGTCGAGTTGGCGCACCTGGCCTACCAGAAGTCGCGGCTTGTGCGGTCATGGACCCATCTGGAGCGACAGAGGGGTGGCTTTGGCTTCCTCGGCGGACCTGGCGAGACGCAGATCGAGACGGACCGGCGCCTGATCTCCGAGCGCATGGTGAAGATCGAGGGCGAACTCGACCGCGTGAAGCGAACGCGCTCGCTCCACCGCAAGACGCGCCGCGACGTGCCCTACCCGATCGTCGCGCTCGTCGGCTATACCAATGCCGGAAAGTCGACGCTGTTTAACAGGCTGACGCAAGCCACCGTCATCGCCGAGGACATGCTCTTCGCCACGCTCGACCCGACCCTCCGTAGCCTAAAGCTGCCGTACGGGTCGCGTGTCCTGCTCTCCGACACCGTCGGCTTCATTTCCGACCTGCCGACAATGCTGATCTCGGCCTTCCGCGCCACGCTCGAAGAGGTGCTCGAAGCCGACATTATCCTTCACGTGCGCGACATCGCGCACGAGGACACGGAGGCCCAGAGCGCCGATGTCATGGCAATCCTTGAAGAGCTTGGCGTCGATCCTAACGACCACAACCGTCTGCTTGAAATCTGGAACAAGCTCGACCTCCTCGACGCGCCGGATGTGGAAGCGCTGACCGCCATTGCACGCAGGCGCGAGCCGCAAGCCCGGCCCGCTATCGTCTCTGCGCTGAGCGGGCAGGGTGAGGTTGGGCTGCTCGAGGCGATCGAGGCCCGCCTGGCCCGAGGTCGCGCCATCCTCGCACTCGATATCGACCCGAGCGACGGGCAGAGCTTGAACTGGCTCTACGAACATACCGAGGTGATGCAACGACATGCCGGCGACGATGGCGTGTCGCACCTCGTGGTCCGCGTTACGCCGGAACGTTCGGAACAGGTCACCCGGCGCTTCCGCAACGCTAAGGTACTGAAAGACGGGGTCGATGAAAGCGCCCTCGCCGCGGCTGAGAATGGCCCCTACAGACCTTGAGTTTTGGCCTCGCTCCAAAGCGCATCCATGGTCTCAAGGCTCACTCGATCCGGCGACACGCCGCGCCGCGCCAGGCTCTCCTCGATAAAGGCAAAGCGGCGCTCGAACTTGCGGTTTGTGCGGCGCACGGCGCCCTCGGGATCGACCGCGGCATGGCGGGCCAAATTGACGACGGCAAAGAGGAGGTCCCCGATCTCGCCAGCAGTGGCGTCCTCGTCACGTTCGTCGAGCGCCACTTCGATCTCATCCACCTCCTCGCGAATTTTGGCGAGGACAGCGCGCGCGTCGTTCCAGTCAAACCCGACGCGCGATGCCTTTTCCTGTAGCTTGAGAGCGCGTGTCAGGCCGGGCAGGGCTACCGGTACGTCCGCCAGAACCGCTGGTTCCGACCGCCCCACCTCGCTAGCTTTCGCGCACCGCTCCTGCGTCTTGATGGCTTCCCATGCGACTTTCACGGCTTGGGCGTCGCCATGAGCGGCACTTCCGAACACATGGGGGTGGCGCCGCAGAAGCTTGGCACAAATAGCCTCCACCACATCGTCGAAGCGGAAGCACCCGGCCTCCTCGGCAATGCGCGCGTGGAATACGACCTGAAGAAGCAGATCGCCCAGTTCGTCTCGAAGGTCCGCTTGATCCCCACGCTCGATCGCGTCGACGACCTCGTAGGCCTCCTCGATCGCATAAGGAGCGATCGAACTCGACGTCTGTGCGAGATCCCAGGCACAGCCAGACCCGGGAGTCCGCAAGGCGACCATAATCGCGAGGAGGTGTTTCACCGATCCTTCCGCAGGCAGCAAACCAACCCCTCTCAGCCGACGCGCGACAAAGCGCCGGCTCTCGAGCAGACCGCCTCCCGAAGCTTCAACCTAGCGAGATCGATAGAGCCTCGCGGCCTTTCGGCGTATCGACGACCCGCATGTCCACGGCTTGCCCTTCGGCCAGGTGCTGGATGCCGGCCGCGCCAAGAATGGAGATATGGACGAACACGTCCTTCCCACCGTCATTAGCCTGGACGAAACCGAAGCCCTTGTTGTCATCGAACCACTTGACGCTACCGGTAACCGGCACAGCGGACGAAGGGTCCGGGGCCCGACGCGCCGGCCGCGGCGCATCGCCGAAGGACCGCTGCGGCGCGCGCTCAGAGGCGCCAGCCGTATCGACCTCCAGGACGCGGGTCACCTGAGCGCCCTTCATTCCACTGCCGACCGTCACCTTAAGCTTGGCGCCGGGCGGAACTGTCTCATAGCCTGCCGATTGCAACGCGCCGATGTGAAGGAACGCGTCACCGGCCCCATTCGCCAATTCGACAAAGCCGAAGCCCTTGTCGCCCTTGAACCATTTGACGACGGCATCCACGCTCGCCGCCGCCGCGCCACTCGCGTCAGGGCTGCTCGCTGCACCGCTGAACCCACCGCCGAAAGCCGGCCTGGGATTTCGGTTTAGCCGCGGCGCGTCATAAGGCGAGGGCGCGTCGTCATCGAAACCACGCTTCTTGGGGCCACGAAAATCTCTACCTTTGCTCATGTTGTGCCTGCTCGTCTCCGCCACTCACCGCCGGGGCTCCGCTCTTTCGACGCGAATCCAAGATCAACCCATATCCGCCCATGCAAACAGGGCCGGCAGCGAACGCTACCAGCCTCTCCTGACCGTGGTGGTACCCGATAGAAATGGAAGAAGCCCCGCGTTGCCCAATTGCTAACAGCGGCGCGATCGATTGGCTACCGAAATTACAGCCTAAACGGGACATCGGGTGGACTAATCTTAGGCAGCTGAGGCGTCCGATCACTGCCAAACCAGGCAATCGCCATGGCTGTATAGGACCTGCAGGGGATGAAGGCGCCTTGGTATCGCGAACCCCGCTCCGACACCATGATAAATTCGCATAATCAATATTATGGAATATATTAGATAACATCCGGAAAAGTCAGGTGAGATTGGCCAACGTCATTCCGTCGTAGGCCGGTTCGACCGTCGATGGCAGCTGCTCGCGCAGCGTGTCATAATCCATGTCGGTGTGGAGGTTCGTCAGCACCGCCCGCCTAGGTTTGAGGCGCTCGATCCAGGTCAAAGTCTCCGCAAGGGAAAAATGGCTTGGATGCCGCGTGCGGCGCAAGGCATCCACGATCCATAGATCCAGGTTCTCCAAAGCTGCGAGGCTCTCGTCGGGGATCGCGTTCAGGTCCGGCGTGTAGGCGACTGCGCCGAAGCGGAAGCCCAGGGCGTCGATCTCGCCGTGGCGCAGGAGAAACGGCAAGGCGGTGACCGGGCCACCCGGCCCTTCCAGGTGGATCGGCGTCAGCGACCGAATGTGATGCCGGACGAGCAGCGGCGGATAGCTGCTGCCGGGCGGCGTCTCGAAAATATAGCCGAATGCGGAGGAGACCACGGCGGCGGTCGGCCCGTCCATGTGGACGTCGATGCGTCGCTTCCCGGTGATGACGAGCGGCCTGATGTCGTCGATCCCATGGGTGTGGTCGGCGTGGGCGTGGGTCAGCAAGATGGCATCGAGTCTATCGACCTTCTGGTCGAGGAGCTGCTCGCGCAGGTCGGGCGACGTGTCGATGAGGACCTGTGTCGTGCCGCCATTGTCCGTCGACTGTCGCAGCAGCACCGAGCATCGGCGGCGTCGGTTCTTTGCGTTTGTCGGGTCGCACGCGCCCCAGCCCTGGCCGACCCGCGGCACGCCGCCCGAGGAGCCGCAGCCCAGTATGGTGAGGGAGAAGGTCATGGCGCGGCGTCCGGCGGCGGCATTTTGGCGAACAGGCGCAATGTGTTGGCAGTCGTCACTCTGGCGAGTTCCTCGATGCTGATGCCTTTGGTCTCCGCCAAGATCGCGGCCGTGTGGGCGACGTAGGCGGGTTCATTGCGCTTGCCGCGATGGGGAACCGGAGCCAGGAACGGCGCGTCGGTCTCGACGAGCAGCCGGTCCAGGGGGACGCTCGCTGCGGTCTCGCGCAGGCCCTGGGAATTCCTGAAGGTCAGGACGCCTGAAAACGAGATCGACAGTCCCATACGCAGCGCGGTGGCGGCGAGTGCAGGCCCGGCAGTGAAGCAGTGGAGCAGGGCCTTGAAGGCGCCCTGCTCTGCCTCGTCCAGGAGGATCGCGGCGACGTCGTCGTCCGCGTCGCGCGCGTGGATCACGAGCGGGAGGCCGCTGACGCGCGCGGCCGCGATGTGCGTGCGGAAGACACGCGCGGCGACGTCGCGGGGTGCCTTGTCATAATGGTAGTCCAGACCAGCCTCGCCGATGCCGACGCAGCGCGGGTGGGCGGCGAGTGCGACGAGGTGTTCGACGCTGGCCTCGGGGTCGAGGTGAGCCTGGTGGGGATGCGTGCCGACGGTGAAGTAGACGTCATCGTAGGCCTCCGCTAGGGCGCGGACCTCCTCGTAGCGGTCGACCCGTGTGGAGATCGTGATCATCCGGCAAAGTCCAGCTTCGCGGGCGCGGGCCACGACCGCGTCGCGGTCGGCGTCGAAGTCCGGGAAATCGAGATGGCAATGGCTGTCGATCAGCATCGGCGGGCCTCGACCCCGTCCTCGACGTAGCGCGGAAAGATGGGGATCGGGGCTGGCAGGGAACGGCCTGCGGGCGGTTCGCCCTCCCCTGCGATCGAGCCGATCTTCCGCTTGTCCTCCGGTACGCCGAGGAGGTCGAGGAGCTTTGCCATGGCCGCCGGCATGAACGGCTGTGCGAGGATCGCCACGATGCGCAGCACCTCCGCCGTCACAGCGAGCACGCTCGCCATGCGGACGGGGTCGGTCTTACGCTTCAGCCAGGGCTCCTCGCCGGCAAAGTACCGGTTCGCCTCGGAGACCACCTGCCATATGTGGCCGAGGGCCGTATGGAGGGCGAAGCCGCTCATGGCTTCCCGCACCGGGCCGGCCAGCGTGTTGGCCGCCCGCAGGATCGCCTCGTCGGCCGGCGTCAGGTCGCCTCGCTCCGGCATGCACGCGCCGCAGTTCTTGGCGATCATCGACAGCGAGCGTTGCGCGAGGTTGCCGAGGTCATTGGCCAGGTCGGCGTTGGTACGGGCGACGATCGCCTCGTGCGAGTAATTGCCGTCTTGCCCGAACGGGATCTCGCGCAGAAAGAAGTAGCGCATGGCGTCTAGGCCATAGGTCGCCACGAGCGCGCCGGGATCGATGACGTTGCCGACCGACTTCGACATCTTCTCCCCACGGTTGAACAGGAAGCCGTGAACCACGACCTGCTTCGGCAACGGCAGAGCCGCGGACATGAGGAACGCCGGCCAGAAGATCGCATGGAATCGGGTGATGTCCTTGCCGATGACGTGGGCGTCCATCGGCCAGAACCGGGCTCGCGGCGCGGCCTCGTCCGGCCACCCGGTCGCCGTGAGATAGTTGGTCAGCGCGTCGATCCAGACGTACATGACGTGCCTAGCGTCGCCCGGTACGGGGATGCCCCAGTCGAACGTCGAGCGGCTGATCGACAAGTCGTTCAGCCCCCGCTCGACGAACGCCACGATCTCGTTGCGGTATTTTTCCGGGACGATGAAGTGGGGATGGTCGCGATAGAAGGTGAGCAGGCGCTCGCCGTAGGCCGAGAGCTTGAAATAATAGCTCTCCTCCTCGACCCATTCGACGGGTGCGCCGCCGGGGGCCAGCCGCCGCCCGTCAGGCGCGAGCGTCAGTTCCGCCTCGTCGAAGAAGGCTTCGTCGCGCACGGAGTACCAGCCGGGATATTTCGAGAGGTAGATATCGCCCGCCGCCGCCATGCGCTCCCAGATGGCCTGGGCGGCGCGATGGTGACGCGGCTGCGTGGTTCGCACTATCTCCGACACGGGCGCGCCGAGCAGCGTCCCCAATGCGTCGAACTGCTCGGCCGTCCGGTCGGCCAAGGCCTGCGACGTCAAACCCTGCGCGGCCGCGGTCTGCTGCATCTTCTGGCCGTGCTCGTCCATGCTCGAGACGGAGAACACGTCGTAGCCGTCGATCGCCTTGAAGCGGGCGATCGCGTCCGTGGCGATCCGCTCGTAGGCGTGCCCGATATGCGGTGCGCCATTGGCGTAGGGTGCGGCCGTCGAGATCGAAAAGGTCGGCTTCGTGGGCATGCTTGCTCGTAACCGCAGGCCGCAACGCCCGCAACTGCAAAGGGCGCCTTGCCTTAGTCCGCGAGGCGCACGGCTTCTGCCAGGTCGGCGAAGATGCCGAGGATCAGCGGCCGCTTGTCGAGGTTGAGCGCCTCTGTCTCTCGTGCTGCCGCCGCGACCTTGTCCCACGCTTCGGCGAGCGGCACCAGCCTGTGGGGTGCCTGCCCCATCCCGGCGCGCACCTCCACGGATCGGGCGAGCCAATCGTAGAGGGCGGTCATCGCGTTGGCGAACGCCACCTCGCCGTCGCGGCCGCCCACCTGGTCGGCTAGGCGGTGGACATCGCGCCAATCGACGGCGGGCAGCCGGTCGAGCAGCCGGCGGACCAAGGCGTCGCGCTCGACGCCGCTGTTGCCGAGGAGGTGGAGCGCGTCGTGCACGGACCCGCCGGCCTGGGCCGCCGCCTGCGCCAGTTCCGCAGACGGGTGGTCGGACCAGGGCGAACCGAGCGCGCGCAGGATGGCCACGGTATCGGCCGGTGTCGGCGGCAGCAAGCGCATGAGCCGCGCGCGCGAACGGATCGTGGGAAGGAGCAGGCCCGGTCGATGCGCGACGAGGAGGAACAACGACTTCGGCGGCGGCTCCTCTATCAGCTTCAGGAGGGCGTTGGCGCTGGAGCGATTGAGGTCTTCCGCGCTGTCGACGAGGCAGATGCGATAGCCGCCGGCGCTCGAAGCGCGCTGGAACAACTGGATGGTCCGCCGCACGTCGTCCGCGCGGATCTCGGTGTAGAAGCGGTGGGTCTTTTCGTTTACCTCACGGCGCAGCAGGCTCACGTCGGGATGCGACAGCGAGGCGACCTGACCGGCCACCGGCGATTGTGGCGAGACGGACAGGTCGCGCGCTTCGCGCACGTCCGCAGCCGCTGGATCGGGGTTCGCCAGGATGAAACGCGCCAAGCGCCAGGCGAGCGTCGCCTTGCCGATGCCGGGCGACCCGCCCAGGATGATCGCATGGGGCAGGCGCTCGCCGCGATAGGCCTCCAGCAGCTGGCGTTCGACCTCGGCATGGCCAAAGAGCTGCGAGGTTTGGCGCGGGTGCGGCGTGTCGTCTGTGCGGTCGGCCTCGTCCGTCTCGCTCATCGCGGGCCTATGTTTGAGACGGCAAAACGGTGACTGACGACGTCCCATATCGCCTGTTCCACCTCGTCGGGCGACTGCGTCGCGTCGACGACGACGCAACGCTCGGGCTCGCCCGCGGCGATGGCCAGGAAGGCCTCGCGCAATGTCTGGTGGAACCCGAGCGACTCCCGCTCGAATCGGTCGGGCTTGGCGCCCGGGCTGCGGCGAAGGGCGGCGCGGGCCAGGCCTGTCCGGGCCGGCACGTCGAGGATAAAGGTCAGGTCCGGTTTCGTACCGGCGAGCGTAACCCGTTCCAAGCTCTGCAGAAATCCCGGATCGAGCGCGCCCAGTGCGCCCTGGTAGGCGCGGGTCGAATCGTGAAAGCGGTCGCAGACGATCCAGCGGCCCGACGCAAGGGCCGGCCTGATGGTCAGGTCGAGGTGGTCGATGCGCGCGGCAGCGAAGAGCAAGGCCTCGGCCTCCGCGCCGAACGGCCGAAAGGTGCCAGCCAGCAGCGTGGCCCGAATGCGTTCTGCCGCGGCCGAACCGCCCGGTTCTCGGGTCGCGACCGTCTCGAGGCCGGCTTTGCGCAAGCGCGCCGCCAGCGCCGCGCTCTGGGTTGACTTGCCGCCGCCCTCCCCGCCCTCCAGCGTGATGAAGATGCCGATCGCGCGTCCGTCGCCACCACCGCCTGCGCTCACGTGGCTTTCAGCACGTAGCGGCGGAACAAGCCGGTAAGGTACTCGAGGCCGGCGTCGAGCGCGCGGTGGGGGAGCGTACCGACGGCGACCGCTCTGCCCGTCTGCAGCGGTACGCTCAGAACTTCTGCCGTGCCGCGTGTCAGCTTCAGGTTAGCGACTGTCTGGTTGGCGTCCAGGGGGGCTGCCAGCGGGCCGGTGTAGACCACGCGAGCGGTGAGCTTCTCTCCGCCTTCGCGTGGCATGAGGATACGGATTTCCTTTGCCGCGACCAAAGGAACGTCGCGACTATCCCCGCCGAACACCTGGGCCGAGCCGACGGGGTCGCCGCCGGCGAACAGCCGTCGCGACTCGAAGGAACGGAACCCCCATTGCAGGAGCTTGCGGGCCTCTTCAGCCCGCTCGTTGGCGGTGCGGGCGCCATAGATCGCGACGATGAGGCGCTGGCCGTTCTGCACCGCAGACCCGATCAGCGCGAAGCCGCTGGAGTCGACGTTGCCCGTCTTGAGGCCGTCGGCGCCGAGGTCCATGAGCAGGAGCGGGTTGCGGTTGGGCTGCTTGATCTTATTCCATAGGAACTCGCGCTCGCCGAAGATCCTGTAGAGCTCCGGGTAGGTCTCGATCACGTGGTCGGCGAGCAGCGCCATGTCGCGCGCAGTGACCTTCTGGTCGGCGTCGGGCCTGCCCCAGGCATTGGTGAAGGTGAGGTGCGGGAAGCCGAGTTCGTGCGCCCGCGCCGTCATCAGCGTCGCGAACGCGCCCTCGGAGCCGGCGATACCCTCAGCGAGGGTGATCGCGGCATCGTTGCCCGAATCGATGATGAGCCCGCGCAGGAGGTTGATGACGGAAACCTGGCTGTGCAGCGCGGCGAACATGGTGGAGCCACGCGAGGGGGCCCCGCCCTGCCGCCAGGCCGTCTCGCTCACGGTGAACACCGTGTCCGGCCTGAGCTTCCCGCTCGCCAGCCTCTCGAAGACGATCGTCGCGGTCATCAGCTTGGCGGTGGAGGCCGGTGTCACGGTGTCGTCCGCGCCGCGCTCGAACAGCACCGTTCGGGTGGCTGCGTCCATGAGGAGGACGTGGGGGAGCGAGGACTGGATCGGCTCTGTCAACCCTGGCAGCGGAGCCAACGCCCCCGCGAAGGTGGCGGCGACAACGACTTCAAGGCGTCTCACGTAGCCTCTCCAATTCAACCGGGCCCGCGTGGCACCCAGCCCCTAAATATAGCATACCCGTGCGACGACGGCAGAGGTGTTACGCCGCCGTTCTGCGGCCTGGAGAGCGTGGCCTCTCCATGGAAACGCTAGTCGTTGCGCGAGAGGCGGAGCGCCGGTCGGCCGCGGTGAAACGCACCGATCGGAACGTCCGCGCCTGGGATTGTGCCGAGGTCGAGGTGGCGCGAGGGCGGGAGCGGCGCCTGCGCCATTATTCCATGGGCGGGCGGGCGCCCGGCGGGACGGGCCGGAGGCATGGGCTCGTTGCGCGCCACGGCGTGGCTCGAAGACGGGCTTGGAAGTCTGGCGAGCCGGGCGATCGCTTCTTCTTGGGAGGCCATGGCGGAGCCCCGGTGAGGCGAGGGACGCTCCCTCGGTTCGCCTCTGTCGACGCGCGACGTCGGCGGAGAGTGCGGCTCGTCCCGCTCGACAGAGGCGCCACGCGCGAAGGCGCGGCGGACGGGTGCTTCGGCGGCGGGAGCTGCGGGTGCGACAGGCGCCAACGAAGCGACGCGGCGCGGCTCAGCCGCTGCGGCGACCATGGTGGGCTCGCCCTCCCACTGCGCCGGACCATTGGTGCGCAGCGTGGCATAGAGCCTGGCGTCGTCCGAGCCGGCAAGGCTCGCGCGGCCGACATATTCGACCTTGACCTTCGCGGTGCCGGTGCGGCGGAAGTCCAGCGCTTCGGCGACGCGCCGCGAGACGTCCATCACGCGGTTCGACGCGAAGGGGCCGCGGTCGTTGACCCGGACGATCATGGACGCGTTGGTAAGCAGGTTGGTCACCCGCGCATAGCTCGGTAGCGGCATCGTCGGGTGAGCGGCGGTGAACGAGTCGCGGTCGTAGATCTCACCGTTGGCGGTGAGGCGCCCGTGAAAGGCGTCGCCGTACCATGAGGCATTGCCGACCTGCATGAGCTTGCGCTCGGTGGGGTAATAGGTGTGCCCGGCGACGGTGTAAGGCTTGCCGACGAGGTATTGGCCACCGCCACGCGGCACCGGCCCGTTCTCCACAACCCGGCGGCTCGCCGCGCCGTAGACGGAAGAGGGAAAATACTCCTTCCCGTGCTGAGCGACGGCGATTTGCTGGGGTTGCTGGGCGCAGCCGGCCAGACCGAGGCCGCCCAGGAGCAGCAGCGCCGCCAGGGCCCGGCCGCGTGATGGCTGCGCCGGGCGCGTCCATGTCGCGAGAAAGCGGCTCATCCAAACGCTGGCTCTACGCAAAACACACCTCGAAGCGCCGATCACCGGCGACCGCAAGGGCATCCCGCCGCGACCACCGAAGTCGGACGCTTGCACGCTGGGCTTGCCAAAAACCTAACGCGATTGCCACACGAGTCCGAAAACCGCGTCGTATCAAGCAGCTGCGCGATCTTCTTCTAAATTGAGTAAAAATGTCGGTAAAACGCTGCGCTGAGAAGCGCGGCCGCCGGCCCGGCGCGGAAGGAACTTGGCCCCGTGCAGATCGCGACCTGGAACGTCAATTCGGTGCGGCAGCGTCTCGAGCACCTGCTGCGCTACCTGCACGAGGTCGCGCCCGACGTGCTGTGCCTTCAAGAGATCAAATGCACGGACGACCTGTTCCCGCGCGCCGAGATCGAGGGTGCCGGCTACAACGTCGCCGTTCACGGGCAAAAGGGCTTCAATGGTGTCGCCATCCTGTCGAGGACGCCGATGGAGGTGGAGACCGGACTTCCCGGCGACCCCGACGACGCGCAGTCACGCTATATCGAGGCGGTCGTGAGCACGGCAGGGCCACCGGTCCGCGTCGCCTGCCTCTACCTGCCGAACGGCAATCCGCCGGAAACCGAGAAATATCCCTACAAGCTTGCCTGGATGGATCGGCTGATCGCGCGCGCACGCGACCTGCTGGCCTTGGAGGAGCCGCTAGTGCTCGCCGGCGATTACAACGTCATTCCGGCGGCGGGCGACGTCTATGACGCGACAGCCTGGTTGGGGGATGCGCTCTACCTGCCGCAGACCCGCGCCCGCTTCCGTACGCTGCTGAACCTCGGGCTGACCGACGCGCTGCGCGTCGTGACCGACGAACCGGGCCTCTACACGTTCTGGGACTATCAAGCCGGCGCGTGGCAGAAGAACAGGGGCATCCGCATCGACCACCTGCTCCTCTCCCCGCAGGCGGTGGACCGTCTCGTGCGCGTCACCATCGACAAGGAGCGCCGAGGCGAGGAGAAGCCGTCCGACCATGTGCCGATCCGGATCGAATTGCGCGAGCCATCCCCCCGCCCGTGACGGACTGTCAGAAGGCGTTACCCAGCCCTTCGGGCACGACGGGCTGCGGCCGAAGTTCTGGCCGACGGTCGTTCCAAGGCTTTCAGAAGCGCCTGTGCCGCGGCCGGGTTTCGCTCCTTCGCGCCGCTGATGAAGTAGACGAAGACGTCGCGTCTGGTGGCCCGCTGAGGAGGGGCGAGCGCCGGCAGGCCGACGGGCGTTCGACCAGCCGCCAAAGCCTCCGCTTGCGCGGCGAACCGGGCGATGCTGTCGGCGTCGTAGCCCGCCTCAAGGTCGGCGCTGCTGGTCTGAAGACGCAGATAGGTGAAGTCGGCCGTCGTGTCGGCGATCAGCGGGTAGTCATCGGATAGGGCGAGGCAGATGGCGTGCCCGCGTTGCCGGGCGAGCGCGACGAAGGCGGCGCAGCGGAAGCTTTCGTGCCGCACTTCCAGGACGTGGCGAAGGGCGAGGCCGCCCTTCTCGCGCGGCAGCGAGTCGGCGAAAGCGGCCATCTCGTCCGGGTCGAACCTTTTGGTCGGCGCGAACTGCCAGAGGATCGGCCCGAGCTTGGCCCCGAGTTCGACGATGCCGCTCTCGACGAAAGAGGCGACCGCCGGGCCGGCCTCGCGCAGATCCTTGCGGTTGGTGGCGTAGCGGCTCGCTTTGAGGGAGAACACGAAGCCGTCGGGCGTTTCGGCCGCCCAGCGGCGAAAGCTCTTCGGCGTCTGCGTGCGGTAATAGGTTCCGTTGACCTCGATGCTGGTCACGGCGCGGCTCGCGTAGGTCAATTCCTGCGCGTGCGGGAGCTTCGCGGGATAGAAGCTTTCACGCCAGGGCGCGAAGGTCCAGCCACCGATGCCGACCCGGATTGCGCCAGATTGTTGCTTGGACGTCATCTGTCTCCAACCAGGTCGGGCCGGCTCGCAACCGCTTCCGCTTGTAGTTGCGTCGGACAGCTTGTCCAAGGCCTTCGATCACAGCGCGTGCGGAACGGTTCGACACCGCCGCTGCTTGATCGCAGGGGCAAGCGATAGGGAGCGCCCATGATCACCAAAGCCGCCGTCGCCCGGCATTCCGGAGCCCCGCTGACGATTGAGACGCTTGCGATCGGCGAGCCGGGCGAGGGCGAAGTCCTCGTGCGCCTCGTCGCCAGCGGCGTGTCCCATGCGGACCTCGAGGCTATCGGCGACACCCGCTCGCCTTTCCCCTTCGTACCCGGCGGGGAGGGCGCGGGTCTCGTCGAGCGTATCGGCGCAGCGGTGACCAGCGTCGCGCCCGGTGACGCCGTCGTGCTCCTGCGAGCCGCGCGGCCGCGCCCCGGTGAGTATCACCCGTTTCGCGACGACGGTGCACCCATTGCCGGACTACGCCACGCGGCTTTCGCCACCCATGCCCTGTGCAGGGCCGATGCGCTCGCGCCGGTCGCGGGCGACGCACCACTCGAACTGCTCGCCGGCCTCGGCGACGATATCCGTGCCGCAGCGGCGGCCGTGCTCCGGCATTTCGAAGGTCCCGAAGGGACCGTTGTCGTGGCCGGGGCTGGCGCGGCTGGCTTGGTCGCGATCATGGCAGCCCGCGCGCGCGGTGCCACCGCCATCATCGCGGCGGATCCCGATGCGAGCCGGCGCGCGCTCGCGTCGGACGTCGGCGCCACTTTCACCGTGCACACGGACGAGGATCTCGCGGCCGTCGTCCATAGCCTGACGGGCAACGGTGCCCGATTGACGCTCGAGACCACCGGTCACGCCGACACGCTGGCGGCGTGCCTTCGAGCGACGGCCCCGGGCGGGACATGCGGGAGCTTGAAGCCACCGGCCGAGCCTTTGGACGCGCTGGACCTGTCGCGAGAAACCGACGCCGCCGAGACTCTCGCCACCCTCGTCGGCTGGCACGCGGAAGGCCGGCTGCCGATCGAAGGGTTGATCTCGTTCTTCCCGTTCGAGCACGTCAATGACGCGCTGGCGGCGTTGACAGCCGGTGCTGCAATCAAGCCGGTCATCCGGTTCTCGATTGGTCCCTTCGCCGATCTCGACCGCGCCGGCACGGAGGGCGCGGCCGTCGAGGCGCTCGACGAGGGACCTCTCCAACCGAGCGATCCCGAACTCGAGCGGGCCCCGACGGCGGTGCTCGAGCCCGAGTAACGTCAGGTCGCCGCGCTCGGGCGCGCAAACAGCGCTTCGACCGCGCGCGCCCGGCCGGGACGGCCGACAATGGCGACGCCATCGCCGGCGTTGATGATCACGCTGCCTTGCGGCTGCAGGAGGGTCTCGCCGTGCTGGCGATCGAGCGCCACGATGAGGAACGCGCCGGCGGCGCGCGCCTCGAGTTCGGCGATCGTTGCGCCGACGCACGCGCCGCCCTGCTCGGCCGCGACGATCTCCATCTCCAGCCCGAGCCGCCGCAGGTCGCGGCTCAGACGGTCGAGATCGTCCGCCCGCGCGCCGCCCAAAAGCTTCTCCAGGTCCTGGTAGAGCAGCAGTTCGGCCATGCGTTCGGCCCCGATGCGCGTCGGCAGCACGACGCGGTCGGCGCCGGCCTGCAGCAGCTTGTTCTCGGTCGAGGCCCGCTCACCGCGCGCGATGATGGAGAGGTCGCTGTTGAGGCTGCGGGCGCTCAGGGTGATGAATACGTTCGCCGCGTCGTCCGGCAGCACGGTCGCGAGCGCGCGGGCCCGCGACACGCCGGCGGCTTTCAGCACCTCCTCGTCCGTCGCGTCGCCCTGCAGCCCCAAAAATCCCAGTTCGCGCACGGTCGCGACCCGCTCCTCGCTGCGCTCCAGCACCACGAAGTCGCAGCAGCCCGCCTTCAACTCGCGCGCCAGCATCTGGCCGATGCGGCCGTAGCCGCAGATGATGACGTGGCCGGAAAGCCGGTCGAGATCCTTTTGCATGCGACGCGATCCGAACAATTGCTGAAACTGGCTGGCGGTGAAGAGCTGCACGAGCGTTCCGGTGAGGAAGATCATCCCCGTGCAGCCGGTGACGATGAGCGCGATCGTGATCGCCCGCAGCGCCGGCGTGTTCACCGGGCCCACCTCGTTGTAGCCGACGGTATAGACCGTCAGCACCACCATGTAGATCGCGTCGCCGAGCGTCCAGCCGCACGAGACGTAGGCAGCGGTCGCCAGCGCCATGACGATAAGCACGAAAGCCACGCCGGCCAGCAGGTTGCGCAGGGGCGAGGCGAGGAACTGCAGCACTGCGGCGGTCGAACGCTGGGTCTAGGACATGACGAGCGAGACGAGCCCGCCGCCGTGCCGCTCCAGGCGGCCGGCGAGTTCCAGCTCGAACAAGGCGGCGCGGACGTCGCGCGGGGCGAGTTCGGCGGCACGGCCGAGTTCGTCGATCGACATGGGTGTCGGGCCGAGCCTCGCCACCAAACGATCCACGGCCGTCGCGCCGCCCTCCTCCAGTCCGCTCGAGCCGCGCTCGTCGTCGGTGGGGTAGATCACCGGCGCGGATTGCTCGCGCGCCCTCGCGGCCGAGGGCGCATCGCCGGACAGGTCGAGTTCGTCCCACAGCGGCTCGTCGTCACGCGCGGGTCCATCGGCGAACAGGTCGCCCTTCCCCCGCTCGATCCCGCGATCGGCCAGCGCGCGCAGCACGTCGTCGACTTCGCAGCAGAAGGTGGCGCCATCGCGCAGTAGGTCGTTGGTGCCTTCCGCGCGCGGGTCGAGCGGCGAGCCGGGCACGGCGAAGACCTCGCGACCCTGGTCAGCCGCGAAGCGCGCCGTGATGAGGGAACCGGACCGGCGCGCCGCCTCGACGACCACCACGCCCAGCGAGAGGCCGGACACGAGGCGGTTGCGGCGCGGGAAGTCGCGACCGCGCGCCTCCCAGCCGAACGGCATCTCGGTGATGGCGGCCCCTTCTTCCAGGATGAGGTCGAGAAGCGGCCCCTGGTCGGCGGGATACAGCCGATCATGGCCGCCGGCGAGGACGGCGATCGTCCCGCTGGCGAGGCTCGCCCGGTGGGCGCGGCTGTCCGTGCCGCGCGCGAAGCCGGAGACGACGACATAGCCGGCCTGCCCCAGGCCACGCGCCAGGCGCTCGGTAAAGGCGAGGCCGGCCGCCGACGCGTTGCGGGCGCCGACGATGCCGACCGTCGGCCTGTTGAGGCACTCCACGCTGCCGCGCACCGCGATCACCGCCGGCGGGCTGTCGATCGCGAGCAGGCGTTGCGGGTAGGCAGGCTCTGCCATGGCGACGAACCGCGCGCCCATGCGGGTTGCGACCTCCATCTCGCGCTCGACGTCGGCGACGTCGGCGATGCGGATCGCCTTTCCCGATCGGGACGAGCGTACCAGGTCCGGCAGTGCCTCCAACGCGGCCTCCGCCGTCCCGAACCGGGCGACAAGCGTCTGGAACGTGCGCGGGCCGATGTTCTCCGAGCGCCACAGGCGCAGCCAGGCCAGGCGCCGCGTGTCGGAGAAGGCCGCCGGCGCGTCGGCCTGCTTGCGGTCGGCATCTCTCATGAGCGACGGCCTACCTTGCTCTCGGTTCCCGCAGCCAACCTGCCGATGTTGGCGCTGTGCTTCAGCCAAAGGAGGACGGCAAGGCCCAGGAATAGCGCCGCGCTCGCAGGATGGCCGAGCGCGAGGAGAACGACCGGCGTCGCGGCGCTGGCGGCGAGCGCACCCACGGAGGAGTAGCGCGTCAGGGCCACCGCCGCGCTCCAGACGAGCGCGAAGGCGAGCGCCGCGGGCCAAGCCAGCGCCGCCAGACAGCCGAGGAAAGTGGCGACGCCTTTTCCGCCTCGGAAGCCGAGAAAGAGGGGGAAGAGGTGTCCGAGAAACGCCCCGGCGGCGGCGGAGAGCCCAAGCAAAGGCGGCGAAGACCCGGGGCCGAGATGCATGGCGAGGAGCACGGCCGCCGTACCCTTCAACGCGTCGGCGAGAAGGGTGATCGCCGCAAGACCCTTGCGACCGGTCCGCAGCACGTTGGTCGCCCCGATGTTGCCGGAGCCGATCCCACGCGGGTCTGCCGCTCCGCCGAGCCGCGTGACGATGACGCCGGATGGGATCGAGCCGGCGAGATACCCCAGGGCAAGTGCGAAGAACACAGCGAACACGGACAAACTTCCCTGGAGGCGAGCGGCGCGAGCGTAACCGCGCTCACGGAAGCGCGCAATCGAAGGCTGCCCGACGCGCCGTCCAATGGCCGGATCGCCAGCGACTAGCCTGACGCGCGCCATCCGAAACCGGTCAGGTCGAGGCGTTCGCCCGTCGCAACCTGATTGCGGCCTCGCTCTTTAGCCTCGTAGAGCGCGAAGTCCGCAGCCTCGATGAGGGAGTGCGGGTCGCGGTCGACCACCGGCAAGCAGGCGGCCACGCCGATGCTGACCGTAAGGTGGCCAAACGGGCTGCGCGGGTGCGCCCACGCCAATTGCGCGACCGCCTCGCGAACAGCCTCGCCGACCTGGAGCGCGCCATCGAGGTCGGTGCCCGGCAGCAGGATCGCGAACTCCTCGCCGCCGAAACGCGCCACGAGGTCGGCCGGCCGGCGCACCGTGTCGCGCAGCGCGGCGGCCACCGCCTTGAGGGCCTCGTCTCCGCGCAGGTGACCATAGGTGTCGTTGTAGGATTTAAAGAAGTCGTTATCGACCATCAACAGCGCCATCGATCGACCCTCGCGCCCGGCGCGCGCCCATTCGGCTTGCAGCAGCTGATCGAAATGGCGTCGGTTCGCGAGATCGGTCATGCCATCCGTCACCGCGAGTGCGAGGAGGGCCGCTTCGGCCAGCGCGCGGCGGTGGAGTTCGCGACCGAGCGCCACCGCGAGAAGAATGATGAAAATGCTGAGGGTGGCGAAGCCGAGTGCCACGAATACCATTCGCCAACGCCACGTCGCGAGGAAGTCGCTCGTGGGAAGCCCCACGATCAGCATGATCGGGAGGTGATCGACGTAGCCGAAATGGTACAGCCGTTCGACGCCATCGATCGTCGAGACGCGACTGATCTCGCCAGACTGTCGCTGGACCATCTCGCGGTACAGCTCGGAATGCGTAAGGTCGCGTCCGATATCGACCAGCCGCGAGCGCATGAGGACAGTGCCGTCCTCGTGGACGAGCGTCATGACGCTGGCGTCGGGTAACCGCACTGTTCCAAAGAGCCTGACGAAATAGCCGAGCTTCAGGGTGCCGACGACGACCCCGGCGAAGCTGCCGTCGGGCTTTTCCAAGCGGCGGCTCAGCGCGATCGTCCACGATCCATCGTGGCCGTGGGCCTTGAAGGGATGACTGATGTAAAGACCCACGGGCGGAGCCTTGCCCGCATGGACGTTGAAATAGTCGCGGTCCGCGGCGCTGTAGCTCTCGGTCTGTTCAGCGCGCGAATCGGCGACGAGGAGGCCGTTGCGATCAAAGATGGCCAGCGCACCGAGCCCCGAGGCGTTGGCCGAGCGATCGAAGAGTGCCTTCTTCTGCATCGCGGTCGGCAGCGACATCACCGCCGGATCGGAAAACCCCTCTGCCGCAGCCTTTACGGACAGGTCGTAGAGCTCGATGGTGCGCGCGACGTTAAGGGAGACCAGCGCCTGCACGTTGCCCACGAAGGCGCCCGTGGACGCGCAGGCGTTCAGGTAGGATTCACACACGATCCCGGCGAAAAGCATCCATATCAGGAGGAGACTGAGGAGCAGCATGGTCGCGAAACGCCGGCCCGGGCCGCGCAAGGTCTCGTTCAACCTGCGGGTCGCAGCCGTGATGTAAGCCAGCATCGCCATCGTCGTTTCCTCGGCCATGACCTACTCTGCGAGCCTTAATTACTCGTGAAGAGCCGGCCGACCAGCTACGTTTGATGTAAGCTGGACGGGACGGGGTTAGGAAAAGCTTCCGGAGTATGCGATCTAGTCTTTACGACGGCACCCAGGGAAAGGCTCCAGACCCTCTCAGCTTGGGACGATCGGGCGATCTGCGTAAACTACTTTCCCCGCGACGAGCGTGAGCTTGACCCGCCCTTCCATCCGCGCCCCTTCGAACGGCGTGTTCTTGCAGCGCGATCGCAGGGCGGCCGCCTGGACGATGTAGGGCTCCGTCGGGTCGAAGCGCACGAGATCGGCCGGTGCCCCCGGTCTGAGGCGCCCCTGCGGCAGGCGCAGGATGTCCGCGGGCCGGCTCGACAAGGCGGCGAGCAGGCGTGGTAGAGCCACCTGTCCCGATGCCGCGAGCCTCAGCGCCGCCGGCAGCATGGTCTCCAGGCCGATCGCGCCGGCGGCCGCCTCACCGAACGGCAGACGCTTGACCTCGACGTCCTGTGGGTCATGGTCGGAGACCACCACGTCCACCAGGCCGGACGCCAGACCCTCGACTAGGGCGAGCCGATCCTCCTCCCCGCGCAGCGGCGGCGACACCTTCAGGAAGGTCCGGTAGTCGCCGATGTCATTCTCGTTCAAGGTCAGGTTGTTGATCGAGGCGCCGCAGGTCACGGGCAGACCGCGTGCCTTGGCGCGGGCGATGATGTCGAGGGAGGCGCGCGTCGAGACGAGCGGCGCGTGATAGCGCGCGCCGGTCAGGGCGACGAGCTGGATATCGCGCTCGAGCGCGATCGTCTCCGCCTCACGTGGGATACCGAGGAGACCGAGCCGGGAGGCGAACTCGCCTTCGTTCATCACCCCGTCGCGCGCCAGGTCCTGGTCTTCGGCGAAATGGATGACGAGCGCGTCGAAGTCGCGGGCGTAGAGCATGGCGCGGCGCATAATGCGCGCGCTGCGCAGCGAGCGCGTCCCCTCGCTGAAGGCGATGGCGCCCGCCTGTTGCAGCAGGCCAATCTCCGCCAGGTCCTCCCCGGCGAGGTTCCGCGTCAGCGCGGCGCAAGGCAGGATGCGGACGAGGCCGGTGTCTCGCGCCCGCCGAAGGAGGAAATCGACCACGGCCGGATCGTCGACCGGCGGGTTGGTGTTGGGCAGCGCCAGGATGGAGGTGACCCCACCGGCGGCGGCGGCGGCTGTCGCGGTGGCGATCGTCTCGCGGTATTCCGCGCCCGGTTCGCCGACGAAGGCGTGCATGTCGATGAGGCCCGGCGCGAGGACATCGCCGCCGCAATCGATGAGGAGCGTCCCGGACGGCAGGGCGGCGGCCGCCACCTGGCGTCCTGCCGCGCGGACAAGGCCGCCCTCGACTAGCACGCCGCCGTGCGTGTCGAGGCCGGTCGCGGGATCGATGACCCGAGCGTTGACCAGGGCGAGCGGTGCGCTGGAGGGAGGGATCGCGCTACTCATGGTCGGCTCACGTGTTCGGGAGGTGCTGGGCCAGGGCTTCCAGCACGGCCATGCGGACGGCGACTCCCATCTCGACCTGCTCGCGAATCAGGCTCTGAGCGCCGTCGGCAACCGTCGAGCTGATCTCCACGCCGCGGTTCATCGGGCCGGGATGCATGACCAGCGCATCGGGCTTGGCCCAGGCGAGCTTTTCCTCGTCGATGCCATAGAAGGCGAAATATTCCTTCATGGACGGCACGAAGCCGCCGTGCATCCGCTCTCGCTGAAGGCGGAGGGTCATGACGATGTCGGCATCGCGCAGTCCCTCGCGCATGTCGCGGAAGACGTCGACGCCCATGGTCTCGATGCCCACCGGCAGAAGAGTGGAGGGCGCGACCACGCGGACGCGCGCCCCCATGCGGGCCAGCAGGATGATGTTCGAGCGTGCCACGCGCGAGTGGAGGATGTCGCCGCAGATGGCGACGACGAGGCCGGCGATGCGCCCCTTGTTGCGGCGGATCGTCAACGCGTCGAGGAGTGCTTGCGTGGGATGCTCGTGCGCCCCGTCGCCGGCGTTGACGACCGAGCAGTCGATCTTGCGCGCGAGCAGGTGGACGGCCCCGGCCTGGTCGTGGCGGACAACGATGATGTCGGGCCGCATGGCGTTCAGGGTGATCGCCGTGTCGATCAGCGTCTCGCCCTTCTTCACGCTGGAGGTCGCTACCGACATGTTCATGACGTCGGCGCCGAGACGCTTGCCCGCGAGCTCGAAGGAGGCCTGGGTGCGGGTCGAGGACTCGAAGAACAGGTTGATCTGCGTGCGGCCGCGCAGGGTCGAGCGTTTCTTCTCGATCTGGCGCGACACGGCCACCGCCTCCTCGGCCATGTCGAGAAGTGCGTTGATGTCGGCGGCCTCGAGGCCGTCGATGCCGAGCAGATGCCGGCTTTGAAGGAGGGGCTTGGAGGGGCTGGGCATCGCCTGACGGTCTATCGGGACGGTGGGCGCGGAGTCAAAGGTTGGCGTTTGGGCTCGTCACGCTCCATATGCCAGTCGCGGAACGGAATTTGCGGATCGATCCGTGATACGCTCGGCGCAAGTCGGGCAGCTGTAAGGAAACGTGCAGGATGGATGTCGTCATCGTCGAGTCGCCGGCAAAGGCCAAGACGATCAACAAGTACCTGGGGAAGAACTTCGAGGTCTACGCGTCCTACGGCCATATCCGCGACCTGCCATCGAAGGATGGGTCCGTCGATCCCGACGCCGACTTCTCGATGATCTGGGACGTGGACACCAAGTCGGCGAAGCGGATGAGTGACATCGCCAGGGCCGTCAAGGGCGCCGACCGCCTGATCCTGGCGACCGATCCGGACCGGGAGGGCGAGGCGATCTCCTGGCATGTGCTGGAGGTTCTGAAAGCCAAGAAGGTCCTGAAGGACACGACGGTGCAGCGCGTCGCCTTCAACGCCATCACCAAGTCCGCCATCCTGGAAGCCATGTCGAAGCCGCGCGAGATCGACGCCGGTCTAGTCGATGCCTATCTGGCGCGTCGCGCGCTCGACTACCTCGTCGGCTTCACGCTCTCCCCCGTGCTGTGGCGCAAGCTGCCAGGTGCGCGCTCGGCCGGGCGGGTGCAGTCGGTGACGCTGCGGCTGATCTGCGAGCGCGAGCTGGAGATCGAGAAGTTCGTCAAGCGCGAGTACTGGTCGCTGCAGGCGGCGCTGAAGACGGCGCTCGGCGCGCCGTTCGTCGCCCGCCTCGTCGGCGCGGATGGCGAGAAGCTCGGGCGGCTCGATGTCGGTACGGCCGAGCGGGCGCACGGGCTGCGCGATGCGCTGGAGCAGGCGACGTTCGTCGTGGCGAAGGTCGAGGCCAAGCCAGCGCGCCGCAACCCCTCGCCACCCTTCACGACCTCGACGATGCAGCAGGAGGCCTCGCGCAAGCTCGGCTTTGCGCCATCCAAGACCATGCAGCTCGCCCAACGCCTGTACGAAGGCGTCGACGTCGGGGGCGAGACGGTCGGTATCATCACCTACATGCGGACGGACGGCGTCGACATGGCGCCCGAAGCCGTGACCGGTGCCCGAAGCGTCATCGCCAAGGAGTTCGGCGAGCGCTATGTGCCGAAGGTCGCGCGCAAATACACGGTCAAGGCGAAGAATGCCCAGGAGGCCCACGAGGCGGTGCGCCCCACCGACCTGGCGCGGCTTCCCAAGCACGTCCTCCGCACGGTGGATGGCGACCTGGCCAAGCTCTATGACCTGATCTGGACGCGCACAATCGCCAGCCAGATGGAATCGGCCGAGCTGGAGCGCACGACCGTCGACATCGTCGGCCGCAGCGGGGATCGCATGCTCGACCTGCGCGCCAACGGCCAGGTGGTCCGTTTCGACGGGTTCCTCAAGCTCTACCAGGAAGGCCGCGACGATCCATCACCCGATTCGGCGGACGCGGACGAGGGGGACCGCCTGCCGCCCATGGCGGAGCGCGACCGGCTCGCGAAGGAGAAGATCGAGGCCGACCAGCACTTCACCGAGCCGCCGCCGCGCTTTACCGAGGCGACGATCATCAAGCGGATGGAAGAACTCGGCATCGGCCGCCCCTCCACCTATGACGCGACGGTCCAGACGCTGAAGGCGCGCGAATACGTCCGCCTCGACAAGAAGCGCCTCGTTCCCGAGGACAAGGGCCGGCTCGTCGTCGCTTTCCTCGAAAGCTTCTTTACGCGCTACGTCGGGTATGACTTCACCGCCGACCTGGAGGAAAAGCTCGATCGGATCTCCAACAACGAGATCGAGTGGAAGCAGGTGCTCCGCGACTTCTGGCTCGAGTTCTCGCACGCGGTCGCCGGTACCAAGGACCTGCGCACCACCGAGGTGCTCGACAACCTTAACGAGGTGCTGGGGCCGCACATCTTCCCGCAGCGGGACGACGGCTCGGAGCCTCGCTCCTGCACCGTCTGCGGCACCGGCAAGCTCTCCTTGAAGCTGGGGAAGTTCGGCGCCTTCATCGGCTGCTCGAACTATCCCGAATGCAAGTTCACCCGCCAGCTCAACACCGGTGGGGAGACTAGCGACGCGGCGGAGCAGGTGGGCACCAAGGTGCTCGGGCTCGACGCCGCCAGCGGGCTGGAGGTCACGTTGCGGGACGGGCGTTTTGGCCCCTACATCCAGCTCGGCGAGGGCGAGAAGCCCAAGCGCTCGTCGTTACCCAAGGATTTGGCTCCGGGCGATGTGACCTTGGATCAGGCGACCGCCCTCCTCTCCCTGCCGCGCGAGGTGGCGAAACACCCGGAGAGCAAGGAGCCGATCCTCGCGGCGCTCGGGCGCTACGGACCCTACGTGCAGCACGCCAAGACCTACGCGAACCTCGGGCCCGACGACGACGTGCTGACGATCGGCGGCAACCGGGCGATCGACCTCATCATCGCCAAGGAGAGCGGGCTGACCGGCCGGCGCTTCGGTGCGGACGCGACACCAGGCAAGGTTCTGGGCGAACACCCCGACGGCGGCCCCGTCACGATCAAGGCCGGCCGATACGGGCCCTATGTCGCCCACGGCAAGGTCAATGCCACCCTGCCGAAGGAGGCCGACCCGACGACGCTGACGCTCGAAGGCGCGGTCGCGCTGCTCAACGCGCGGGCGAGCGCCGGCAGCGTCACACAGGGTCGGCTCCTCGGCGAACATCCCTCGGGCGGACCGATCACCGTGCGCCAGGGTCGCTTTGGCCCCTACGTCAACCACGGCAAGACCAATGCGACGCTCGTGCGCGACATGTCGGCGGAGACCCTGACGCTCGAGGAGGCCATCCGCCTCATCGAAGACAAGGAGGGAGCGGGGCCGAAGAAGAAGGTGGCCGCCAAGCCGGCGAAAACGGCGGCGCGGGCCACCAAACCCGCCGTCAAGAAGGCATCCTCCAAGAAAACGCCCACCAGGCCGGCGGCGAAAAAAGCGAAATCGGCTTGAAGAAGACTCGCGCGGCGCCCGCGCCTGTTTCCCCCACCCTGCCCTCCCGCGACGACATCCTCGCGTTCATCGCGCGGGAGCGGAGCGTCGCGGGCGAGCGGGCGCCGCCGATCAAGATCGGCAAGCGGGAGATCGCGCGCGCCTTCGGGATCACCGGCAACGACAAAATCGGTCTGAAGCAGATCCTGAAGGAGATGGAGGCCGAAGGCGCGATCGCCAGCCGTCGCAAAGGTCTGACGAAGGCGGACCGGCTTGCTCCCGTCGTGCTGGCGGACGTGTTCTCGCGTGATCGCGACGGCGACCTGCTGGCGAAACCCTGCGACTGGGACGAGGCGCAAGGGCCGGTGCCGACGATCGTGATCGACACGCCGCGTCGCCCCAGGCTCGGCACGCCGATGCCGGGTGTCGGCGACCGCGCCCTGCTCCGCACGGAGCCCAACCCCGATGCGGGGGGGACGGAGCCCGCCTACACCGGCCGCGTCGTCAAGCTTATCGACAGGGCGCGCGCGTCGATCCTGGGAATCTATCGCAGCCTGCCTGCGGGCGGAGGCCAGGTCTGGCCCGTCGACAAGAAGGCGTCGCACAAAGGCGCGCTCGCGGTGCGCGCCGGCGACGAAGGCGATGCGAGCGACGGCGATTTGGTGACGGTCGAGCCTGCGCGCGGCGGCCGCTTCGGCTTGCCCCTAGCCAAGGTGACGGAGCGCATCGGCGCCTTCGCGAGCGAGAAGGCGGTAAGCCTCATCGCCATCCACGCGCACGGTATTCCCAACGTGTTCCGGCCGGAGACCCTCGCCGAGGCGGAGGCGGCGAAGCCGATGCGTCTCACCGGCCGCGAGGACTGGCGCGACCTGCCGCTCATCACCATCGATCCCGCCGACGCGAAGGACCACGACGACGCGGTCCACGCCCGTCTCGACGACGATCCCGGCAATCCCGGCGGCCACGTGCTGAGCGTGGCGATCGCCGACGTCGCCGCCTATGTGCGGCCTCGCTCCGCCCTCGACCGCGAGGCGCTGGAGCGCGGCAACTCCGTCTACTTTCCCGACCGCGTCGTGCCGATGCTGCCCGAGCGCATTTCCAACGACCTCTGCTCCCTGCGGCCGGACGAGGATCGCCCCGCGCTGGCGATGCGGATGGTGATCGACGCGGACGGCAAAAAATTGCGACAGACGCTGCACCGCGTGATGATGCGTTCGGCTGCGAAGCTCTCCTATGAACGCGCGCAGGCGGGCATCGATGGCGCGCCGGACGCCGAGGTGGCGGCGATCCTGGAGCCGGTGCTGCGGCCGCTCTACGCCGCCTATGCCGCGCTGAAGGTCGAGCGGGAAAACCGCCAGCCGCTCGATCTCGACCTGCCCGAGCGCAAAATCCGTCTCAAGCCGGACGGAACGGTCGACCGCGTGAGCGTGCCGCCGCGTCTCGACGCGCACCGCCTGATCGAGGAGTTCATGATCCTCGCCAACGTCGCCGCGGCCGAGCTGCTGGAGGAGAAACGCCAGCCGCTGATCTACCGCGCCCATGCCGAGCCGAGCGTCGAGAAGCTGCACAACCTCGGCGAGTTCCTGGTGACTGTCGGGATCAAGCTCGCCAAGGGTCAGGTGCTGACGCCAGGCCGCTTCAACGGCATCCTGGCCCAGGTGCGCGGTAGCGAGCACGAGCAGATCGTCAACGACGTGGTACTGCGCTCGCAGGCGCAGGCGGAGTACACCGCCGACAATTACGGGCATTTCGGCCTGCACCTGCGCCGCTACGCGCATTTCACCTCGCCTATCCGGCGCTACGCCGACCTCGTGGTCCATCGCGCGCTGATCCGCGCCCTACGGCTCGGCGACGATGGGCTCCCCGACCTGGCGCCCGACGCGCTCGCTGAGACCGCGACGCGCATCTCGGTCACGGAGCGTCGGGCGATGCTCGCCGAGCGCGAGACGGTGGATCGGCTGATCGCAGCCCACCTCGCCGACAAGATCGGCGAGATCTTCCCAGGCCGCATCGCCGGCGTGACGCGCGCGGGCCTTTTCGTGAAGCTGGAAGAGACAGGTGCCGACGGCTTCGTGCCCGCCGCGACGATCGGCACGGAGTTCTACCGCTACGAAGAGGCGCTGCACGCACTCGTCGGTTCGCGGAGCGGCGAGGCTTACCGGCTCGGGGACCGCGTGACGGTGAAGCTCGCCGAGGCCGCGCCATTTGCCGGAGCGCTGCGCTTCGCGCTCGTCGAAGGGCGCGCTCCAGGCGAGTCCGGCCGATCGTTTTCGGCGGTCAAGCGCGGGGCGGCGCGCGCGTTCAAGGCGCCGCGTGACGTTAGGTCCAATCGATCGCGGCGACGAAAAGGTTAAGGTCCATCGAGGGTTAGAGACAACTAAAAAGACACGGTCATGGTCGAGGATTGTACTCTTGGGGCGGCGAACGGCGACGTGCGGCCTCGGCCTCGCGACACCTGGACATCAATCTTGCGCGGCCTGCGCGGGCGCTGTCCTGCCTGCGGCGAGGGTCGCATCCTGAGCGCTTACCTGACCGTCAACGACCGCTGCCCCGCGTGCGGTGAGGAACTGTACCATCACCGAGCTGACGACTTCCCGCCCTACATCACCATCCTCGTGGTCGGCCATGTCCTCGGCGCGATGATGTTCACGGTCGATGATCTCTGGCCCGAACTGCCGATCGCATTTCATTATGTGACATGGCCGCTGCTCTGCATCCTCCTCTCGCTCTTGCTGTTGCCGGTATTCAAAGGCGGCTTGATCGCTTATCAGTGGGCGCTGCGAATGCACGGGTTCGAGACGGCGCATGCCGTCGCAGGCGACCACGAGCAGGACCGTCCGGTCTCCCATCAGTCCGCGGCCTGAGCCGTCTAGGGCCGCGCCCAGCGAAAGCGTCGATCGTTGACCAGCGGCCCCCGCCTGAACCGCGCGGTGGTCGGTGCCATCGCCACCATCACAATCGCCGGCTGCGGCCTATCGCTTACGATCGCCCTCCTTTCTGTCCGGCTCGACGCGATGGGGTTCAGTGCCCGCGCGATCGGGTTCAGCACCGCCGTGGCCGGCGTCGCCTCGCTCGCCTGCGCGCCGGTGATCCCTTGGGTCGCGCGCCGGATCGGCGTCGCCCGCACCCTGCTCGCCTCCCTTGTGTTCGGCGGCCTCGCGCTGTTCGCCTTTACCGCGACCGACAGCTACGCGGCCTGGCTCGCCCTGCGTTTCATCGTGAGTGCCAGCGTCACGGTCCTGTTCGTGCTCAGCGAATATTGGATCAGCACGGCCGCCACCGGGGATACCCGCGGGCTCGCCATCGGGCTCTATGCCACGAGCCTTGGCGTCGGCTTCGCGGTTGGACCGCTCCTCCTGGCGGCGCTGGGCGCGCAAGGCGACCTGCCGTTCCAAGCCGGCGCCGCCCTGTTCTGGCTCGCCGTCATACCGCTGCTCGTCAATAGCCGCGGCGCGCCCGCATTGGCCGAGCGCAGCGGAAAGCGTCCATGGCATTTCCTGGCAGAGGCACCGGTCGCGATGGCGGCCGGGCTCCTGCAAGGGGCGATCGAGGTCGCCGGCATCAGCCTCCTCCCGGTCTATGCCCTGCGCGCCGGAGGCAGCGTCGAGCAGGGCGCGCTTTTCGCCAGCCTCTTCGTGCTGGGCAACAGCGCGTTGCAGGTGCCGCTCGGCCTGCTCTCCGACCGGATGGACCGCCAGCGTCTGCTGCTGGCCATCGCAGCCCTAGGCTTTGCCGGAGCCGTGCTGCTGGCGCTAATGGGTATCGCCCAACCGATCGTCTTCGAGGTCATGCTCCTTCTTTGGGGAGGCACCGTCGGCGGCCTCTATCCCGTCGGTCTAGCGCAACTGGGCGCGGTGTACCGCGGGGCCGATCTCGCCGGTGCCACGGCAGCCTTTGTCATGACCTACTCTCTCGGTATGATGGCCGGTCCGCCGCTGGTCGGTGCAGGTCTCGACCTGATCCCGCCGGACGGGTTCTTCCTGACGGTAGCCGCGATGATCGCGGTCTACCTGGCCGCCTCCACCGTCATCCTTCGCCGGACAGCGCTGCGGGCGCGTCTTGGCAAGGTGCGGGGCGTGTCTTGACAGCCTTGGACGCCGGCCTATGGTGCGGCATCCGCGGGCGCCCTCCAGGGAACGTCCGCTCGTTTGTTTGAGCGCGCCGTGATCGGCCATGCTCCCGGATCAGAAATACCATGGCCAAAGCTGCGATGATCAAGATCAAGCTCCTGTCGAGCGCCGACACGGGCTATTTCTACGTGACCAAGAAGAACGCGCGGACGAAGACGGACAAACTTTCGTACAAGAAGTACGACCCTATCGTTCGCAAGCACGTCGAGTTCAAGGAGACGAAGATCAAGTAGAACTGTATCCCCACTCGATCGAAAGCGGTCTTCGGACCGCTTTTTTTTAGTTTAGACCGTCAGGGCATGCAGTTTCGAAGAACGTCGTTTTGTCCGCGTCGGCGACCGACCCTCGTAAACGACGCGTTTGCCCGCCGGCCGAAGATATCTGGCAATCTCGTATGGGGAAAAGCCGGACATGCTTTGCGGCCTGGCCAAATCCAATCACGATCGCAACACTTGGGTGCAGATCGCTAAAGGCAAGACCTGTTCGCAGCTGGCTGTGAGAAGGTGGCCGGCACGCGATGGTTCGAGGAGGCCACTCCACACCACCGACGCGCCGGCCGACCCCACGGACCCAGGAGATGCGGCGGACCCGAGCACTCCGCGGGGCATACAAGCCGACTGCCCGAAACACTGGAGACGCCGAGCGATCGGGGAGATCGGATGGCGTCGCCAAGGGCTACTCGCTCGGCCATCGGACGTTACGCAGGTCGATGGAAAAAGCAAAGCATGAATCGCGCGTCCCGACCTGCCATCCCCAGGAACGCTCGAAGGTCAGGCCGCGTCCGCGGTGACCCGGTTGCGGCCCGCGCCCTTGGAGCGATAGAGGGCCTTGTCCGCGCGGCGGTATAGCGCTTCCGGCGCATGGTCGCGCCCGCGTTCGGCCAAGCCGATGGATACCGTCACCGGGATCATGTCTTTACCTACCCCGATCGTGAAAGGATCCTTCTCGACGGCGGAGCGGATCCGCTCGGCAATGAGGGCGGCCACTGCAACACTCGTGTCGGGCATCACGACGACGAACTCCTCGCCACCGAAGCGGCATACGAGGTCGGCAGAGCGCACGACCTTGCGTGCGCGAGCGGCGAAGGACTTCAGCACCTCGTCGCCCGCGTCGTGCCCGTAGGTGTCGTTGACCAACTTGAAATGGTCGATGTCGAGAACCATGAGCGACAGGGGCTTGCCCTTGCGCGCCGCCTGGTCGAGCAGTCCGACGATATGCGTCTCGAAATAACGGCGGTTGTTCAGTCCCGTAAGCCCATCGATTACTGCCATCCGGATGGACGCGTTGAGGTCGTTGCGCAGCCGATCGGCGTAACGCATGCGCCGGATCTGAGTTCGCACGCGCGCCTTCAACTCGTTGCGGTCGATCGGGCGCATGAGGTGGTCGTGCACGCCGAGTTCCATGCCGCGCAGCAGCCGCGCGCGGTCGTCCTCTTCGGCGATGACGAGAATGGGGATGTGGCGCGTGCGCGCGAGCGAACAGAGTTGCGAGCAGAGCCGCAGGCCGTCGTGCTCGGCAAGCCCGATGCTGATGATGAAAAGCTCGTAAGAGCCGGCGGAGGCCTTGGCCAGCGCCTCCAGCGGGTCCGGCTCGACGTCGACAGCATGGATGTCACGCAGCGCCGTCTTAATTCGCTGGGCGGCCGCTGGCCGGTCTTCCACCAACAGAATCTGGCCCGGCTGGGGGTCGTCCTCCAAGGCGGTGGCGAGCGGGTCGCCCATGCCGAAGGCCGCGGACGCAGTGACTCGCCCGCGCAACTCGTCGACGATAACCTTGAAGCGCGACAACGACCGCACGCGCGCCGTCAGGGCGAGTTCGTCGACGGGCTTGGTCAGGAAGTCGTCCGCCCCGGCCTCCAAGCCGCGCACCCGGTCGGAGGGTTGGTCGAGCGCCGTCACCATGACTACGGGGAGATGATGGGTCTTGGCATCCTGCTTCAGCCGGCGACACACCTCGAAGCCGTCCATGCCCGGCATCATGACGTCGAGGAGGACGAC
The DNA here is from genome assembly GCA_965249685.1 of Beijerinckiaceae bacterium. Lineage (GTDB taxonomy): Bacteria > Pseudomonadota > Alphaproteobacteria > Rhizobiales > Beijerinckiaceae > RH-AL1. The sequence goes on from CBDFMN010000003.1 coordinate 854,706, forward strand.
GTCGCACTCTTCGGCCGCGCAGATCGCCAATGCCTCTGGACCGCTCGCCGCGAGCACGACGTCGAAATATTCGGCGGAGAGGCGCGCCTCCATCAGCTTACGGTTGGCGAGGAGGTCGTCGACGACGAGGATGCGGGCGGACATAGACGGGCCTCCCTTCAGACGAACAAACCGGCACGCAGATGCGGCGTTACGGTGCGGCCAGATAGGTGCGGACGGTTTCGAGGAATTTGACGACCGAGATGGGTTTGGACAGGTAGGCCTCGCACCCGCTCTGCCGAATTTTTTCCTCGTCTCCCTTCATGGCGAAGGCGGTAATCGCGACGATGGGAATATGGCGCAGCGCCTCATCGTCCTTGATCCACTGAATGACCTGCAGACCAGAGACCTCCGGCAGCTGGATGTCCATGAGGATCAGGTCCGGCCCGTGCTTGCGCGTCAGTTCCACGGCTTCGACGCCGCTTCGGGTCTGGATGGTGCCGTAGCCGTGCGCTTCCAAGAGGTCGTTGAAGAGCTTCATGTTAAGCTCGTTGTCTTCGACGATAAGAACGCTTTTTCGCATAGGAGGAACCAGGTTACGATGACGGCGCACCCGGTCGCCGCGGCAAGCGTGGGCTGTCTCCAGGCCTGTATAGACCGCACTCCTTGACGAAAGGAAAACCTTCCACGTGGAGCGACGACCCGTTCGGCCGAAGTCCGTGCCGCATAAAGGGCTTGGCCGCGACGACCTCGACGGCCTGGCGGCACAGGCGCTTGGGTTCCTCGCCGCCGACGACGACAGGCTTGGCCGCTTCTTCGCTGCGAGCGGCGTCGGTCCCGACAGCCTGCGCTCGGCTGCCGGGGTGCCCGGCTTCGCGGCCAACCTCCTGGACTATCTCGCCTCGGACGAGGCGCTGTTCCGCGATTTCGCGGACGCGATCGGCCGCCACCCCGCCGATCTGGACGCGATGCGCATCAGCCTCTCGGGCGACCAGGGCTGAGTGGCCCCCGGGGCGCCTGCCCTATTTGGCGCAGGGGCGGGCGGGCAGGAGTTCGAGATCGGTCAGCTGCCCCGCCAAGACAAAGTCGCCGTAGTCGAAGCGGAGCGCGCGCGAGACCCCGTTCTCGTACAGGTCGAACGCGAGGGTGTAACTTGGCACACCGTCCTTCTTGCCTTCCTCGAAATAGCTGATCGAGACCGGCCATCGCTTGACGTCGGCGAGGAGCGCCGGATCGATGTTGCTGTCCTGGACCGGAGCGGTCGTCGGCTTGCCGATGATCGCCGTCGTATCGAAGACCTTTTTGCCGTCGTCCGACCCGTCGAACACCTTCACGCCGAGCATGTGCTGGTCGGCGCGGGCGGCGGCTAAGATGCGTTCCAGATGCTCCGTGGGGAACAGCACGGCATGCTCGACATCCAGCGTCTCGCGCGCGGGTCTGGAGATCTGAATCGCGAGCGCATTCTCCGTCTTGGAGGCGCGCCCGTCGATAGTCTCGTTGCCGCCGTTGTCGACCGACGTCGTCACATTGAAGGAGAAGTTCTTCTCGTCCGCGTCCTCAAACGTTGCGGACCGCATGTCGGAGAGGCGGGTCGCCCCTTCGGCGGGCTGCAGTTCGGTGATCTGCCGGAAGTTCTGCGAGTAGCCCTCGCAGCGCGAGCCGGTAAACTCGTAGGAGACGCGGCCGTGCGCGCTGGTGGGGCTCTTGGAACCCATCGACTTCAACAGGGTCACGCGGTAGGCGGCGCGATGGTTGACCAATGGCGGAACGGTCGGCTCCGCACTGGGGTCGACCGGTTTCAGCACGGCCGCGGCCGTTGGACCCGCCGCACGCGCCGAACCGCCGACCATGCCCCCGATTCCCGCTGCACCGAGTGCGACGGCAACCACGGCCGGGATCGAACGGTGGCCTGAGAATCTGGTCAGCATCGGTCGGCGGTTCCTTGTGAGCGAGGCGGTGAGCCTTGCGGCCCAGCCATGGCCGAAATGGGGAGGATCGCCCTGCCACGACCATCCACACGATAGCGGACTAGTGCGGCGCGGCAAGGAAAAGCCCGCGGCGTGAACTCTGTCGCAAGCCGCGGCCGGTCTTGCGCCGCCCTCTCTCCTACGCCAAGACAGTGACGCCAAGGCATCGGCCTTCGTCCGCGTCCCAACACCAAGGCCCCTGATGAGCGACATCGAAGACCGTCTACAGAAACTCGGCATCAGCCTGCCCACGCCGGCCGCACCGGTGGCGAACTACGTCCCCGCAGTCGTCGCCGGCAACCTTCTCGTGATTTCCGGGCAGCTCGCGCTCGGGGCGGACGGGACGCTTGCGCCCGAGCATACCGGCAAGGTAGGCGCCGGTGTGTCGGAGGCGCAGGCCAAGGCCGCGGCCCGGCTTTGCGCCATCAATGTCTTGGCGCAGGCCAAAGCTGCGCTGGGAAGCCTGGAGCGCATCGAGCGCTGCGTACGGCTCGGCGGTTTCTTCAACACGGCGCCTGGCTTCGCGGGCGTCGCGCCGCTGATGAACGGCGCATCCGACGTCATCGTCGAGGTGATGGGCGACAAGGGCCGGCACGCCCGCACGACGCTCGGCGTGGCTGAGATCCCGCTCGGTTCGGCTGTCGAGGTCGAGGCGATGTTCCTCGTCAAACCCTGATGCACCCCGCCCTAGGCCCGCTGCTGGCGCGGCCGATCGCGCATCGCGGACTGCACGAGGGGCGCGCCGGCCGGGTGGAGAATTCTCTGGAGGCGGCCGAGGCTGCGGCTGCCGCAGGCTTCGGCATCGAGTGCGACGTGCAGCTTAGCGCGGACGGCGACGCCATCGTCTTCCACGACGAAACGCTGGAGCGACTGACGGGTGCGGCCGGGCGAGTGGACGCGCGCCCCGCCGTGGAACTCGCGGGGGTGAGGTTGCGCGGCGGTGGAGCGATCCCGACTCTGGCCCTCTTCCTGGAGCGCGTCGGCGGTCGCGTGCCGCTCGTGATCGAGATCAAGAGCGACGGGCATGGCGCGCGCCGGTTGGCGGACCGCGTGGCCGCCCTCCTGGCGACCTACCGCGGACCGGCCGCGCTGAAGAGTTTCGATCCCGCGGTGGTCGATAGGTGCCGGCGGGTTGGCGCGACCTGCCCCCTGGGCTTGGTCGGGGCAGGCACGGACGACGTGCCGGACAGGCCGTCGGATTTCGACTTTCTCTCCTGGTGCCTGGACGATCTGGCGACGCTCCGCGCGAGGGCGCCGGGCGCGCCGCTGATGAGCTGGACGATCCGATCACCGGACCAGGCGGCACGGGCGGCGGCGCTGAACGCGCAGATCGTTTTCGAGGGTTTCCTGCCGGCGGTGCCCTCCGGCGCGGACCTCCCGCGCCCAATTCGCCGTTAAGCCTTTGCTCGGAGCTCGGTGTTAGACTCCGGCACGGAGACCCGCGCCATGAAAGCCCTCGCTGCCGCCCTCTTCGCCGTTACGGCCCTCGCCGCACCCCTTCAGGCGGCGGATCGCGGCCAATTACCGGCACCGACCCCTTACACGACGTTTCCACACTCGTTCCGGACAGCGGAATTCGTCCACGTGCCGCCCTATGGCCTCTTACCCGTGCGGGTCTACACGACGCCCCCGCTAGGTCCGTTCTACAACGTTCCGCCCTACAAGGTCGTAGCGCCCTATTGACTTACCGGGCCGGCTCGACCTGCGCGCCGCAGCTGTTGGGCAGGCTGGGCGCATTGAGGCTGACGCGGTTTCCGCATTTGTCGCAGCCGGCAATGCCCAGGGACAGAAGGAGCAGCGGGACGAGACGCAGGCGTGTCTGACGCAGCTTCGAAAGTGTCAACGAGGTCCTCCAGATTTTTGACAAGCGGGACGGTTCAACAAGTTTTAAGGGGCCGGGCGCACTCTTGGCCCAGGCCATGGAAAAGAGGATCGAACGGCGATGGAGCTTCGAGCAGCCGAGAGGGGCAGAAGCCTTCTCAAGGCCAAGATCGTCTTCAACAATCGTATGTCTACGGTCGACTGCGTCATCAAGAACATTTCGACCTGCGGGGCGCGGATCGCAATACCCAACAGCCTTTCGCTGCCCAGCGAGTTTGACCTGGAAGTCCCGCTGAAGGGAAAGACATATCGGGCGCAGATGCGCTGGCGCGACAGCGAGAACATGGGTGTCGAGTTCCTCGAAGCGGCCGCCGCGTGCGAATCAAGCGAGGCGCGCCTGCACAAGCTCGAGGATGAGAACGGACGGTTGCGCGCCATGATCGAGACTTTGAGCAAGCGCCTCGCCGACCTCGGACAGGACGTCTAGGCTTTTCTCGCCCGGAAGTCGCCGTCACGCATACTCGACGACGCGGCCTTCGGCCAGGGTGATCCGGCGATCCATGCGCGCGGCAAGCTCCATGTTGTGGGTGGCGACGAGCGCCGCCAGCCCCGTCGCCCGCACAAGCGTGTTGAGCACATCGAACACGTGGTCGGCCGTCTTCGGGTCGAGGTTGCCGGTCGGCTCGTCCGCCATGAGGACGGCCGGGCTGTTCGCCACCGCGCGCGCGATGGCCACCCGCTGCTGCTCGCCCCCCGACAGTTCCGGGGGGCGGTGCGTGCTGCGCTGCGCCAGTCCCATATAGTCGAGCAGTTCCGCAGCGCGCCGTTGCGCCTCGCGGCGCGACAAGCCGGCGATCATCTGCGGCAGCGCAATGTTCTCGATCGCCGAGAATTCCGGCAGCAGGTGGTGGAATTGATAGACGAAACCGATCGAAGAGCGCCGCATCGCCGTTCGCGCCGGGTCGGGTAAGGTCGCCGTGCCTTCCCCACACACCAGCACCTCGCCGGCGTCCGGCTTCTCCAGCAGCCCGGCGATGTGCAGAAGCGTCGACTTGCCCGTGCCCGAAGGCGCGATCAGAGCGACCGACTGGCCGCGCTGCAGCTCGAAATCGACGCCGCGGAGGATATGCAGCAGCTGGCCGCCCTGGGCGTAGGCGCGCTCGACTCCCTTAAGCGCGAGGGCTGGTGCGCTCATCCGTAGCGCAGAGCCTCGACCGGATCGAGCCGCGCCGCTCGCCAGGAGGGGTAGAGCGTCGCCAAGATCGACAGGCTCAGAGTCATCGCGACAACCGTGAGCACGTCGCCGGGCTCGACGACGGAAGGGAGGCGCGAGAGGAAGTAGATCTCGGCTGGGAACAAATTGGCGTGAAGCAGGCTGTTAAGCCCGGAGCGGATCGCTTCGATGTTCTCGGCGATGACGAGGCCGAGGACGAAGCCTGCGAAGGTGCCGGAGACGCCGATCGCCGTACCCGTGATCAGGAAAATACGCATCACGGCACCCCGCGGCGCGCCCATGGTGCGCAGGATGGCGATATCAGCCCCCTTGTCCTTCACCAGCATGATAAGGCCGGAAATAATATTCAGCGCCGCGACGAGGACGATGAGCGTAACGATGATGAACATCACGTTGCGCTCGACCTTGAGCGCATCGAAGAAGGTTTTATTGCGCTCGCGCCAGTCGGTCATGATCATGGGCCGCGACGCGCTGAGGTCGACCGCCTGGCGCACAGCGTCGATCTGTTCGGGATTGTGGAGGAAGATCTCGACGACCGTCGCCTCGCTGTCGCGGTTGAAGAAGAGCTGCGCCTCCGGCAGCGGCATGTAGACGAAAAGGTTGTCAAACTGCGCCATGCCGATCTGGAAGACGGCGGTTACGGGATAGCTCTTGATGCGCGGCGCCACGCCGAACGGCGTCTGGGCCCCCTTCGCGGTCAGGATCGTGATGCTGTCGCCGACGCGCAGGCTCAGGCTGTCGGCCAGCCCTTGGCCTATCGCCACGCCCTCGGCCTTGTCGAAACCGTCGAGGGTGCCGAGCTTGACGTGACCGGCGATCCCGGGGAGCGTCTTGAGGTCGCCCTCGCGGATGCCGCGCACCAGCGCGCCGGCCTGGTTGAACTGGGAAGACACGCCGGCCGCCCCTTCCACCATCGGGATGGCGAGGTCTACGCCTTTGATCCGCTTGACGTCCGCGACGACCCGGTCGAAGTCGGTCAGCGGCGTGTCTGCGGCCTGCAAGAAGATGTGGCCGTTGACGCCGACGATCTTATCCAGCAGCTCCTTGTGGAAACCGTTCATCACCGACATCACGACGATGAGGGCGGCCACGCCGACCGTGATGCCGAGGAAAGAGATCAGCGCGATCACCGAGACGAACCCCGACGCGCGGCGCGCGCGAAGGTAGCGTCCCGCGACCATCCACTCGAAGGGGGCGAAAGGCATGCCGCCAAATCTCACGCTGGTCCCCTTTTCAATCGCCCGTCGTCTTCGCTGGAGCGACTGCTGCTCTATACGCCCCAAAGCACCGTCGCAACGAGCTTTGCCTGCCGCTGAGCAATTGGGTCGTGCCGGCCTTTCGGGCGCGGCGAAGCTCAAACGAACGACGGGACGATGGTCGCCCGCGTGCCCGACATTTCAGGCCGCCCAGACGCTGCCCGTATACCGGGCGATCACCTCTCCGACGGGTAGCGACTCGCGCGCGCCGGTCGCGCGGGTCTTTACTTCGATCTTGTCGTCCGCAAGCCCTTTCGGTCCGACGATGACCTGGGCTGGAAGGCCGATCAGGTCGAGGCGGGCGAACTTGGCGCCCGGCCGCTCGTCACTGTCGTCGTAGAGCACATCGACGCCCGCCTTCGTCAGCGCCGCGTAGATCTGTTCGCAGGCGGCGTCGGTGGCGGCATCACCCACCTTGAGGTTGGCGAGGCCGACGGCAAACGGCGCAACCGCGGCCGGCCAGATGATGCCGGCCTCGTCGTGCGAGGCCTCGATGATGGCACCCAGCAGGCGCGAGACGCCGACGCCGTAGGAGCCGCACTGGGCCGGCCGCTCGACGCCGTCCGGCCCCGCGATCATCGCCTTCATCGCCTTGGTGTACTTGTCGCCGAAGAAAAAGACCTGGCCGACCTCAATGCCGCGGGTGGCCACGCGCCGCTCCTCCGGCGTCTCCGCCTCGAAACGGGCCGCGTCGTGCACGTCCTCGGTCGCGGCATAGAGGCTCGTCCATTGCTCGACGATCGGCCGGAGGTCGGCGCCGTAATCGACCGTCACCGGCGGAATCGGCAGGCGGAGCACGTCGCGGTCGATGAAGACGCCGGACTCGCCTGTCTCGGCCAGGATGATGAACTCGTGGCTGAGGTCGCCGCCGATCGGTCCCGTTTCCGCGCGCATGGGAATAGCGGTCAGGCCCATGCGCGAGAACAGGCGGAGGTAGGCGACAAACATCCGATTATAGGAGAGTTTCGCGCTCGCCTCGTCCACGTCGAAGGAATACGCGTCCTTCATGTAGAATTCGCGGCCGCGCATGACGCCAAAGCGAGGGCGCTGCTCGTCGCGGAACTTCCACTGGAAATGGTAGAGGTTCTTTGGCAGCTCGCGGTACGATTTCACGCTGCCGCGGAAGATCTCGGTGATCATCTCCTCGTTGGTCGGTCCGTACAGCAGATCGCGCTGGTGGCGGTCTTTTATGCGCAGCATTTCGGGGCCGTAGGCCTCGTATCGACCCGACTCGCGCCACAGGTCGGCGAGTTGCAGCGTCGGCATCAGCAGCTCGACGGCGCCGGCGCGGTCCATCTCCTCGCGGACGATCCCCTCGATCTTCTTCAGCACGCGCAGGCCGAGCGGCAACCAGGCATAGATGCCGGACGCTTCCTGGCGGATCATCCCAGCGCGCAGCATCAGCCGGTGCGAAACGATCTCCGCTTCCTTCGGGTTGTCGCGCAGGATCGGCAGGAAGTATCGGGAGAGGCGCATTGGCTGAGGGCTCGAGCTTGGGACAGGGCTGGTCTACAGAAAGGCGACTGGCGTCGCCAGTCCCGGACGCCTCTGCTCTGTGGGCGCGATGGTCCGAGGGTTGTTCAGTTCGGCGGCGTGACGCCCAAAAGTGCAGCCGTCGTGAGGACGAGCGCGCCGAGGATCGTCTTAAAACCAACGCCGAGGAGCAGTTTCCGCGGACGTCCTGCGGTCATCGTGACCTCGGAAGACGCCCGCCGGTTTTGGCCGGCCAGTAGAAGCATGCCCGACCACAAACCGAACTTGATGAGGACGAGCAAACCGTAGGCGCTCGATATCAGAGCCGCGGCTGAGGCGACGTGGACGGACGCATTCATCAGGCCCGTCGCGACGATCGCGGTCACCGTCACGAGGCCGAAGGTCGAAAACGCGTCCAATACCGCGACGAGCGTCTCTCGTTTGTGTTGTCCTGGCAGGAGCAGCACGAGGAGGATGGCCAGCGCGCCGGTCCAGGCGAAGGCCGCCAGGACGTGTATGACGTAACACGCCATCGTTAAAGCGCGGCCGGAACCCGACGCGACTGCGGCGTGGCCGAGCCACGCTTGGCCGAGTGCGAGGGCAGCTCCCAAGATCGCGGCCCCTGTCTCTCTGGCCCGCCCAGCGATGCAAGGCAGGACGAGACAGGCCCCGGAGAGCATGAGGTGGATCGCCCAGGCCGGTCCAAAGCTCGATTTCAAGAATGCAGTCCAATCGTCCCGCCGCACGAGGCTCTCCGGGTCGCCCGTTACAATCGCGAGTGTGGCGCAGAGCCACGCCACTCCGGAAGCTGCCGCGAGCACGCCCGCCACAGAAAGGAGGCGAGCGGCCGGTCCCCGTTCGCCGAGCGGCACTCCGGCATGTCGCAACAGGCAGAGCAATCCGCCGCCGCCCCACAGGACTGAAGTCGCGACGAAATGCGGGGCACGGGCAAGGACAAGGATTGACTCGGCGCTCAACGCATCGCTCTCACGGCGCGACGGTAAACGTGAATGTGCCTTGCGTCCGATGAGTGTCCACGGAAACGGCACGCCATTGGACGGTATAGGTGCCCGGCATGAGAGGGTTCGTCACGCGCGTGGTCAGTTGCGCGCCGTTGCCCTGAGCGGCGGGCTTATCAAGCGGCACGGAACGCCCGTCCGCCTTGCTCACCGCGACGCCGCAGAAGCGCGGCTCCACGCCCTCACTGAAGGTGAGGACGATGGCCTTCGGCGATTCCCTGATCGTCGAGCCGACACCAGGATTTGCCGCGAGGAGCTGGGCATGCGCGAAAGCCGTCGAGGGCGCTGACAATGCGGCCGCGACGATCAAAGCCAGGCGGTCACAGCGCATTGAGGCTCCTTTGCGAAAAGAGTGGACGGCCGATCGAATTTGGAAAGATATCGTCGAGGAATAAATGCAGTTGAACAATCAAGCCGGGATGTTTGCCGCTCGCGCTGTTGATCGGGAAGATCGCCTCCACGCCGATCTGGTATGCGTCACCCTCGTAGAGGATCCCGGGATTGACCGTGCCCAGCGTTGTGTGGCCGCCATCGGGAATGGTGGCGACCGGAGAGACCAGCGCGACCTCGACGAGCGGCACGAGCCGCTTGAGAAAGGACGGGCCGTCGACCGCCTCGATATGCGCGTTGCGGTAAGGCAGGCTGTACTGCAGCGAGAAGCCCCAGTTCAGCAATGTTGGATGCCGGTCGATCTCGACGTTGGGGTCTCCGCCGCCAAGGTCCGGCGTCGTCGTAACGCTGCGAGCCCGGGTCGGGATCGACAAGCCGACCTGCCCCGTCAGCGCGAGCGGTCGCAGGACGTTCAGGCTGGCGGGCAGGTCACCGAATCCCTTGCCGAGGTAGAATTGCGGACCGAGCGAGGTGAAACCGTCGCTGATGGCGCTCGTACCCGTGCCTCCGATCTCGGCCTTCACTCCGACAGAAATTAGCAACTCACGGTCCGCGTCGACCAAAGCGAGATATTTTAGGCCTATGTCGAGATTTTGGAAGCCGCTGCCGCCCGGTTGGAAGCGGCTGTAGGTGTCGCCGATCGAGACGCCGAGGCGCTCGGTGATGCGCTTGTTGTATTCAAACGAGATGTCGTGTTCGCGGCCGCCGTCGGAACCGACGGTGCGCGCGAAGGTCGGCAGCGAGGCTTCGTCCGCGACAGCGGGATCGTCGATCGCCAGCGTCACAGGAAAGAACCGATCGCCGGCAACGCCGTGCGCGTACGCCTGCGGCGCGCAGACGGCAAGAAACGCGGCCACGCCGAAGGCGCAGCCCACCTGGGGCATCGAGGGCGTCATTGGTAAGCCTTTCGATCTGAAGAAACGACGCCCGAGCCCTCGCCTTGCGGCCGGAACGGACAGACATTGTCGATCAGATCAAACGGGTGGCCCGCGTGGACGCGCCGCTCCCGGCCGCAACGCCTCGATGAAAGCGGTACCGGGGATGCGGTCGTGCCGGAGTTTGGTCCAGGCGAACCGTCCCGACGGGGCGGACGTGACGCCGGCGGCATCGTGCACCGTCAGGTGGCACAATACACAATGGTCGCACGAGGACGGAGGCTGCGGCGCATCCGGATCACCATGCGCGCAGAGCGGGACCGGGATGCCGATCGCGGCGCTCAGCCCATCGACGATCGTCTGCCGCGATCCTGCGTTTTGCGTATCCCGAAAAACCGAAGCGTTGGCAGCGACGAGTTGAACGACCAGAAGCAGGCTTACGATGCCGCGGAGCGCGGCACCAAGGCGCCATCCCTGCCACACGTCAGGCAGACGGCGTCGACGACACCCGCCGCTCCGACCGCTTCTGAAGGAAGGTTTGCGCATTGCCGAGTCTGTTCCACCAATCTTCTCGATGACAGTCACAGGCTTAGCATTGCCTGGCAACCTGCCTCTCGCAATCAAGATGAGATCGGAGTTGCTGCAGCCTACTCCACCGTCACGCTCTTCGCCAGGTTGCGCGGCTGGTCGGCGTCCTTCCCCATGAAGACGGCGGTGTGATAGGCGATCAGCTGCACGGGCAAGGCGTAGACGAGCGCGGTGAAATCGGGGGCCATGTCAGGCAAAATGATCTGTGCCTCCGCCTCGGCGGCAAAGTCGCGGGCGACGCGGCTGTCGCCGATCAGGATGAGACGTCCGCCTCTAGCCGCAACCTCTTGCATGTTGGACACCGTCTTTTCGTAGACGGCGTCGTTGGGTGCCAGCACGATCACCGGCATGTCCTCGTCGATAAGGGCGATCGGCCCGTGCTTCAGCTCGCCGGCGGCGTAGCCCTCGGCGTGGATGTAGGAGAGCTCCTTTAGCTTCAGCGCCCCTTCCATGGCGAGCGGGAACGACGTGCCGCGCCCGAGGTAGAGCACGTCGCGGACCTTGCCGAGCTGGTGCGCCAAGGCCTCGATCGGCGCCTCCCGCTTGATCGCCTCGGCCATCAGCCCCGGCACCGCAATCAGGTCGGCGACGAGGCGCGCCTCCTCCGCCGCGCCGAGCGTTCTACGCCGCCGACCGAGCGCCAGGGCCAGGCAGGCGAGGACGGCGAGCTGGCAGGTGAAAGCCTTGGTCGAGGCGACGCCGATCTCGGGGCCGGCGAGTGTCAGCGCGGTCACGTCGCTCTCGCGCGCCATGGTGGAGGTCGCGACGTTGACGACGCTCAGGATGGTCTGGCCGTGCGCCTTGGCGTAGCGCAGCGAGGCCAGCGTGTCCGCGGTCTCGCCCGACTGTGAGACGACGACCGTCAAGCCTCCCGGCGTCATCGGCACCTCGCCGTAGCGGAACTCGGAGGCCACCTCGATCGTCACAGGCAGGCGGGCGAACCGCTCGAACCAATATTTGGCGGTCAGGCCCGCCATGTAGGCGGTGCCACAGGCGGTGATCGTCAGCTTATCGATTTTGTCGACGCTTTGCGGCAGGTCGAAGGGTAGCGCCACCCGGCCCGCCGACATGTCGAGATAGTGCGCCAGCGTCCGCCCGACGACTTCCGGCTGCTCGTGGATCTCCTTTGCCATGAAGTGACGGTGGTTGCCCTTGTCGACGAGAAAGGCCGATGCCTGCGTCTTCTGCCTAGGCCGCTCGACCGCACGGTTCCCCGTGTCGCGGTAAGCCGCACGGCCGTGTCGCAGCACGACCCAGTCGCCCTCCTCCAGATAGGTCAACGTGTCGGTGAACGGTGCGAGCGCGAGCGCGTCGGAGCCGAGATACAGGATGCCCTCGTCCTCACCCTGCCCATAGCCGACCGCGAGCGGTGCGCCCTGCCGCGCTCCGATGAGCAGGTCGGTCTCGCCCTCGAACAGGAACGCGAGCGCGAAGGCCCCCTTCAGCCGCGGCAGGCTTGCGGCGACGGCCGCCTCGGCATCGAGGCCGCGGTCCAGCGCGTCGGTGACGAGATGGGCTACGACTTCCGTATCCGTCTCGGTCGTGAACACGTGGCCGCGCGCCCGCAGTTCCTCGCGCAGCTCACGAAAATTCTCGATGATGCCGTTGTGGACCACCGCGACCGTCGCCGTCGCGTGGGGATGGGCGTTGTTCTCAGTCGGCCGGCCGTGCGTCGCCCAGCGTGTATGGCCGATGCCGCTCGTGCCGTGCAGCGGCTGCTGGCGCAGTACCGCCTCCAGATTCTTCAGCTTACCGGAGGCGCGCCGACGCGTGAGGTGCCCGCCCTCGATCGTGGCGATCCCGGCGGAATCGTAGCCGCGGTACTCCAGCCGCTTCAGCGCCTCGATGATCGCTTCCGCGACGGGCGCGCGACCGAGGATTCCGACAATGCCGCACATGCTGCTTTACTCCCGCCTGTCCCGCCACGCCGGCGGTCAGCGCTTGTTCTTCTCGCGAAACCCTTTGGCCCAGCCCGGTTTTTCGACCTGTCGAGCACGGCCGAGCACGAGCGCGTCGGCCGCAACGTCGCGCGTCACGACCGTCCCGGTGGCGATGAAGGCCCCGGCGCCGACCGTGACAGGTGCGACAAGCGCGCTGTGAACGCCAATGAAGGCGCCCGCCCCGATTTGCGTACGCGACTTGCGGAACCCATCATAGTTGCACGTCACCGTGCCGGCGCCGATGTTCGCGCCGGCACCCACCGTGGCATCGCCGATGTAGCTCAGATGATTGGCCTTGACCCCAGCCTCCAAGGTCGCTGCCTTGACCTCGACGAAGTTGCCGATGTGGACGTCCTCGCGCAACACGCTGCCGGGCCGCAACCGGCCGAACGGCCCGACAATCGCGCGCGCGCCGACCTCCGCCCCCTCGATGTGCGAGAAAGCACGGATCGTCGCGCCTGCCTCGACGCGGACGCCTGGGCCGAACACGACGTGCGGCTCGACGGTGACGTCGCGGCCGAGCACCGTGTCGTGCGAGAGCGTGACGCTCGTGGGATCGACGAGCGTGGCGCCTGCGCGCATCGCCGCCTCGCGCAACCGCACCTGCATCAGGGCCTCGGCTCGGGCGAGCTGGACCCGGTCGTTGACGCCGAGCACCTCCTCTTCGCGCGCCATCGCCACCGCCGCCCCGCGCCCGTCCGCATGGGCGAGGGCCACGGCGTCCGTCAGGTAGAACTCGCCCTGCGCGTTGTCGGTGCCGATCCGGCGCAGGAGGGCCAATGCCGCATGGCCGTCGAGCGCCATCAGCCCGGCGTTGCAGAGCGTGACGGCTCGCTCGGCGGGCGAGGCGTCCTTCTCCTCGCGGACGGCAACGAGCGCCTCTCCCTGCATGATCAGCCGACCGTATCCGGCGGGATCGACGGCCTCGAAACCGAGCACGACGAGGGCCGCGCCGGTCTCGCGAAGGCGCGCCCGCAGGAGATCGAAAGTCTCCGGCCGCACGAGCGGCGTGTCGGCGAACACGACGAGCACGTCGTCATAGCCCTCGCCAATCGCCCCGGCGGCCGCCAGCACCGCATGCGCCGTACCGCGGCGGTCCGCCTGGACCGCGATCGTGCAACCGGGCGCCACCGCCCGCATGGCGTCGGCGACATCGCCGCCGGCCGGCCCCACCACGAGGGCGATGTCGTCGATCCCGGCCGCCTGCAACGCGGCGGCGCAATGGCCCAGCATGGAACGACCGGCGAGCCCGTGCAGCACCTTGGGGCGTGCCGAGCGCATGCGCGTGCCCTCGCCGGCAGCGAGAACGACGGCGAGACAGCGGCGCGGCGCGGCATGGGCCATGAAATCCTCCAACCGCGCTTCCATGGCGAACAAGGCGCTCGGTCCGCAAGTCAAATCCTGGTCCGCAAGTCAAATAACGTCTCGGCAAAAATCTCCGGGACGGCCGAGCGGAAACATGAGGCGCGACGGCCCGAGTGCGATATACTTGCGCCTGGGTCTTGAAAATAAACGCTTCGGAGAGGTTGTGACGGTCGTCGGGTCCAAGTTTCAACGTCGCGATGTCTTGAAGTTAGCAGTGGGAGGTGCGGCAGGCGCGTTACCAGCGTTGCTGTGCGACCCCGCGTCAGCCCAGGCGCCACCCCCTCCCGCCGTGCCGCCAGCTAGCTCGGATGCGGCGCCTGCGCGGACCTCTTCCGTCGCTGGTCCGGACCTGCCGCTCGCGCCGCCGGTACCGTTCCCGCAAGGCACCGTTACCGATATGGCGCGCGCCCTGTCGAAGAAGCCCTTCAAAGCCGTCGCCACAGACCTGCCGGACCCCTTCAAGTCATTGACTTACGAGCAATACGCCGCGATCCACGCGCGCCCCGAGGCGCGCGTCTGGTCGAGCGAGTCGATCGGCTTCGCCATCGAACCGCTTCACCGCGGCTTCATCTATCCCGGTCCCATCGAACTGAACCTGGTGTCCGCGGGCCAGGCCTTTAGGCTCGTCTACGACACCAAGCTGTTCGACTTCGGCGCTTTGCGTCCCAACCCGAAGGCGGGGGACATCGGCTTCTCCGGCTTCCGCGTCCTCGTCCCGCAGGACAAGGGCGGCTTCCGAGAGATCGCGAGCTTCCAGGGTGCGAATTTCTTCCGCGCTTTGGCCCCGGGCCAGGTGGCCGGGCTCGTCTCGCGCGCGCTGGCCGTGCGCCTGGCCGACCCGAAGGGCGAAGACGTCCCGGTTTTCCGCGCCATGTGGATCGAGAAGCCGAGCTTCGTCACCAACGCGCTCGTCCTTCACGCACTGATCGATTCGGAGACGGTCGTCGGTGCGTTCCGCTTCACCATCCATCCCGGCGAGGCAACGATCATCGACACGGAATGCACGCTGTTCGCGCGCGTCGCCCTCGACAATGTCGGGCTGGGTACGATCAGCGCGACGCACCTGCTGGGCTTCATGGACCACCGGCGCTTCGACGACCTGCGTCCGAACGTCAGCGAGGTGTGCGGCCTGCAGATGTACACGGGAGCGGGCGAGTGGCTATGGCGTCCGGTGACCAACCGCGAGACGCTGCAAATCTCGACGTTCATCGACGACAAGCCGCGCGGCTTCGGCTTCCTGCTGCGCGACCGCGCCTTTGAGGATTACGACGACGAGGACCAGCATTGGGAAAAGCGGCCGTCGCTTTGGATCGAGCCGCTCGGCGAGTGGGGCCAGGGCGGCGTGCAACTCATCGAGATCCCCACCGAATCCGAGGGAAACGACAACATTCTCTGCTTCTGGCGACCCAAGCAGCCGCTGGCAGCCGGCAGCGAGACGGCCTATGCCTACCGTCAGTTCTGGTGCTGGAGCCCGCCGGAGCAGCCTGACCTTGCCCGCGCGGTCACGTCGCGCAGCGGGCACGGCTCCGGCCCCAAGAGGAGGCGTTTTTTCGTCGACTTCCAAGGCGACATTCTCGCCAACCCCGACCGCACGGCCGGGCTGAAGCCGACCGTCACCGCGACCAATGGAGCCATCGTCGCCGCTCGCGGCTTCCCCGGCCGAGACGCAAAATCCTACAGTGTCGTCTTCGAACTTGAGACGGGCGCAGATCAATCCAGCGAATTGCGCCTCGTGCTCGAGGCGCAAAACAAAGCAGTGAGCGAGACGTGGTTGTACCGGTGGACCCCCTCATGACCGCGTCGCGTGATCTGGCCGAGACTGCGGGCCTCCATTCTCCGACCCGCGCCAACGTGGCCGCGCCGATGCCGCCGGAGGCGCGCCTCCCGATGCCCGAGCAGGGCCTACGGCGCTATGACCCGCCGCGCCGCGCCGTTGAGGGTGGGATCGACGTCAAAACCTGGTTGGCGCGCCTGCTGATCTTCGGCGGTGGCCTGCTGCTCACCGGCTACGGCACCATGGAAATGTACGGGGTCGTCTCCGTCGGCGGGGTTACTCCGCTCGAATGGGCACTGCTCGTACTTTTCGTCGCCAACTTCTCCTGGATCGCGCTGGCTTTCACCAGTGCGCTCTACGGTTTCGCCTGGCTGCTGTTCGCCGCACCCAAGCGCCCGGACGTGCCGGCTCGGCTCGAGGCCAAGACGGCCGTCGTGATGCCGATCTACAACGAGGCACCGGCTCGCGTCTTTGCCGCCGTGCAAGCCATCTACGAGGATGTGCAGGCGACCGGCTTGGGAGCCTCGTTCGAAT
This sequence comes from Beijerinckiaceae bacterium, assembly GCA_965249685.1. GTDB lineage: Bacteria > Pseudomonadota > Alphaproteobacteria > Rhizobiales > Beijerinckiaceae > RH-AL1. The sequence goes on from CBDFMN010000003.1 coordinate 870,921, forward strand.
GGTTCTTCCTCTCGGACACGACCAACCCCGACGTCTTCATCGCCGAGGAACACGCTTTCGTGCAGATGCGCGAGCGACTGGGGGCGGATGCGCCGATCCACTATCGTCACCGCCCCGACAACAGGGCGCGCAAGGCGGGCAACATCGCCGACTTCGTGAGCCGCTGGGGTGGCCGCTACGAACACATGGTCGTGCTCGACGCCGACAGCTTCATGCTTGGCCACGCCATCGTGACGCTCGCCGCAGCGATGGAGGCCGACCCCGATGCGGGCATCATCCAGACGCTCCCGCTCATCATCAACCGCAACACCCTTTTCGCCCGCGTTCAGCAGTTCGCGGCTCGCATCTATGGGCCGGTGATCGCCGCCGGTCTCTCGGCCTGGATGGGCCGGGACGGCAATTATTGGGGCCACAACGCCATCATCCGCACCAAGGCCTTCGCCGACCATTGCGGCCTGCCGCACCTGGCCGGGCGGCCGCCCTTCGGTGGGCACGTGCTGAGCCACGACTTCGTCGAGGCGGCCTTCATCCGCCGCGCCGGCTATGCCGTTTACATGCTGCCGGTACTTGGCGGCTCCTACGAGGAGAGCCCGCCCTCGCTCATCGACCTCTCCGCGCGTGACAGGCGATGGTGTCAGGGCAACCTGCAGCACCTGCGGATCCTGCCCGCGCGCGGTTTGCATCCCGCCTCCCGCCAGCATTTCGCCACCGGCATCTTCGCCTACGTGGCTTCGCCGCTGTGGATGCTGCAGCTCGTGGTCGGCCTCGTGCTCGTCCTGCAGGCGAGCTACATCAAGCCCGAATATTTCACGAACGAATTCACTATACTCCCGGCGTTCCCCCGGTTCGACGCGCAGCGCTCGCTCGAACTGTTCGCACTGACCATGGTCATCCTTCTGCTGCCGAAGATTTTTGGCCTGCTGCTCTCGCTGATCCAGCGGGATACGCGGCAGGGCAGCGGCGGGGCGATCCGCCTCGTGCTCTCGGCCTTCTTCGAGATCGTCATGTCGGCGCTGCTCGCGCCCACCATGATGCTGATCCAGACCGGGCACGTCGTTCACTTCGTCTTCGGGTTCGATACCGGCTGGGACCCGCAGCGGCGCGACGACGGGTCGATCCCCTTCATGGCGATCGTGCGCCGGCACCGCTCGCACGTGCTCATGGGCATCCTCACGCTCATCAGCGGCCTCCTTATCTCGCCTTCGCTCGTCGCCTGGATGTCGCCGACGATCATCGGCCTGATCCTCGCGATCTTCATCTCCTGGTCGACGGGGCTGCTGTCCATCGGACTGGCGTTGCGGCGCATCGGGCTTCTCATGACGCCGGAGGAGAAGGTCAAGCCCTCCGTCGTCGTGCGCGCCAACGAACTGACGCAGGAGATGGGCGGCGCCCGCGACGAACCGGAGGACGGCTTGGCGCTGCTCTACGCCAACCCGCCGCTTCGCTCGGCGCATGCCGCCTTCATGCCCGCAGACCGTCATCGACCCCGCGGGACCATGTCCGCGGAGTGGGCGCTGGCGAAGTCGAAGCTCGCCGATGCCGAGACGATCGAAGACGCCCTGCACTGGCTCAAGCCGAAGGAGCGCATGGCAGTCCTTAACGACGAGAGCCTGCTGCGCATGCTCTTCGCCCTACCCCGCTCCATGGAAAAGGCCGCTTGAGGCCCGGCGCGAAAGATCGGTTGGGCAAGATCGGCACGCCCGACGAACAAGTTTGTAGTCGTTCCAAAGAGAAGGCCTGCTATTGCGATAGATGACCGGGATCGCTTATCTAGCGACCGCCGGCTACGCGGAAGACGTCACGTCGTGCTGCTGCGCCGTACTGTCGCATTCTGGAGGTGATGTCTTGATCGGCGCCCTGATTATCGTCTTTCGCGAAGTGATCGAAGCTGGCCTGATCGTCGGGATCGTGCTGGCCGTCACCCAGGGCGTGCCGTACCGCCTTCCCTACGTTGTTGGTGGCATCGCGGCCGGCCTGGCAGGCGCGGCCCTGGTAGCCGGCTTCGCTGGCGCCCTGTCCGAACTGCTGCAGGGGTCGGGTCAAGAGGTGTTCAACGCAGGCATCCTCGTTCTCGCGGCACTGATGCTCACTTGGCACAACGTCTGGATGGCCAAGCATGGTCGCGAGATGGCGCAGGACCTGCGGCAGGTCGGCGATGCGGTCAAGAGCGGGGCCCGCTCGCTCCTGGCGCTCGCCGTCGTGATCGGCGTGGCCGTGCTGCGCGAGGGAGCGGAGATCGTGCTGTTCCTCTACGGCGTCGTGGTCTCGAGCGGAGCGACGGCGTGGCAGGTCTTTGCGGGCGGCCTGCTTGGTCTTGCGCTCGGCGCGCTCTTGAGCGTCGTCACGTTCGCCGGACTCGTCCGTATCCCCCTCAAGCAATTGTTTCGCGTCACCAGCGGGCTCATCGCCTTTATGGCAGCCGGCATGGCGGCGCAGAGCGTCGCCTTCCTCGAGCAGGCGGATATTGCCACTGTGCTTGGCAGGGCGGTGTGGAACACGTCGCGCTTCGTGTCTGACAAAAGCGTCCTTGGCCGCGTGCTGCACACGCTGTTCGGCTATACCGATCGGCCTTCCGAGCTGCAGTTTCTGGTCTATGTCACGGCTCTTATGGTGATTTTCGCGTTGATGCGGATGGCCGCTCCGCGTGCGGTTGCGCCCCGCGCGCTGTCGGCCGCCTGAGATTTGGTGGCATTCTGACGCGGCATTGCCTGTGGCGTTCTTGACCAAAGGCGCGGCGAAGCCTTGCTTTTTGCCGCGTTCTGCACGACATGCAGGCTTGCAGATCGCAAGCGCCGCTTACCCTATGCGCGCGAGGGCTTTGCCCCGGCTTGCTTCGCAGGCGTCGTGTTCGCGATCGTCCGTCCGGCGAGTAAGCCTCAGTATGGCTAGCGCAGACGGCCCTATCTAGGACATTCATGACATTCAACGACCTCGGCCTGAGCGACAAGGTTCTTCAAGCGGTCGAAGCCTCCGGCTACACCACGCCGACGCCGATCCAGGAACAGGCCATTCCCTATGCGCTGCAAGGTCGTGACATTCTGGGCGTCGCCCAGACCGGCACCGGCAAGACTGCGGCCTTCGTACTCCCGATGCTATCGCGCCTCGAAAGCGGGCGAGCCCGGGCCCGCATGCCGCGTACCCTGATCCTCGAACCGACGCGCGAACTCGCCGCACAAGTCGAGGAAAGCTTCGTCCGCTACGGCATCAACCATAAGATCAACGTGGCCCTGCTGATCGGCGGCGTGTCCTTCGCAGACCAGGAAACCAAGATCACCCGCGGCGCCGACGTGCTGATCGCCACGCCAGGCCGGTTGCTGGATTTCGCCGAGCGCGGCAAGCTTTTGCTTACCGGCATCGAGGTTCTCGTTATCGATGAAGCCGACCGCATGCTGGACATGGGCTTCATTCCCGACATCGAGCGCATCTGCAAGCTCGTGCCTTTCACCCGTCAGACCCTGTTCTTTTCTGCGACAATGCCGCCGGAGATCACGCGGCTGACGGAGACCTTCCTTCACAACCCGGTCCGCCTGGAGGTGGCCCGCGCCGCCTCGACCGCGACGACCATCACCCAGGGCCTCGTGGCCTCGCGCAGCGGCTCCGCTAAGCGTGAGACGTTGCGCCGACTGATTCGCGACACTGACGCGCTGAAGAACGCCATCATCTTCTGCAACCGCAAGCGCGATGTCGCTATGCTCCATAAATCCCTGGAGAAGCACGGCTTCTCGACCGGTGCGCTGCATGGCGACATGGACCAGAGGGCGCGTATGGTTTCTCTCGACGCCTTTAAGAACGGCAATGTCGACCTCCTCGTCTGCTCCGACGTCGCGGCGCGTGGCCTCGACATCCCGGACGTCAGCCATGTCTTCAACTTCGACATTCCGACGCATCCCGAGGATTACGTCCACCGCATCGGCCGCACCGGCCGCGCCGGTAAGAAGGGTACGGCTCTGTCGATCGTGACCCGTGCCGACGAGCGCAATTTAGCCGACATCGAGAAGCTCATTGCCCAGCCGATCGACTGGATCGGTGGCGCGACGTTGGCGAGTCTGCCGGAAGGCGAGGACGAGCCCGAGGAGCGCAGCGGTCGCCGCTCCGAGACCGGATCGTCGCGGCGTACCTCACCTCGCGGAGCGCGCGCCCTGCGAGCTCCAGAGGCGCGCGAGCGGGACCCCGTCGCGGCGGCGCCCGAGCGGAGTTCAAGGCGCAACGGCGGCGTGTCCGCGAGCCGCCGAACCGTGTCCGCCGATACTGTCGCCGCGCCGGCCGCTCCAAGTTCGAAGGCCAGCGAACCACGCCCTCGGCCCGCGACCACCGTTGCAAATCCGCGCCGCCCGGCGCCGGAGTACGACAACAAGCCCGTGCTCGGGATGGGCGACCACGTTCCGCTCTTCATGCAGCGGCCCGTACGCTTCAAGGCGGCCAAGGAAGACCACGAATAGGGTATCTTCGCCCTGCGTATAGAACCGTCCTATGCCTCGGATGTGAGAGCCGGTGCTGAGTTCTCGCTTAGTCCCGTCAGAGTGGTGCCCCGCTTAGAGGCGAAAACCGCAGCTCCAACGACCCTTATCGGCGTGAGAGACGCGGGATGCGGCCGTATCGCAGGCGCGCCATGCCAATTGCCCATGCAATCAAACGGCCGCGCTCTCGTTTCCGAGGAACTTCGCTCAGGCGTGCGTCGGCACGTCGAGCGTCGCAGGCGTAATCGACACCGACTCGCCGCAGCCACAGGCGGAAATCTGGTTGGGATTGCGGAAGGTGAAGGTCGACGAGAGCTTCGTCGTCTCGAAATCGAGCACGGTGCCGAGCAGAAACATCAGTGCCTTGGAATCGACCAGCAACGTGACGCCCTTGTCCTCGACGACCTCGTCGAGCGGGTTCGCGGTTTCCGCAAATTCGACGGTGTAGGACATGCCAGCACAGCCTCCGTTCCGGACCCCGACGCGCAACCCGGCGATCGGGCGGTCTGCATTGGCGATAAGGCTGCGGGCGCGGTCTGCGGCGGCATCTGTAAGCGACATCACGGCGTAACGGGCGCGGGCCATGGGCTCTCTCCAGTCTCTCTGATTGATTATGACGCCGGCTTGGCGCACGCGAAAGCCATGCTCCGCCCTAGAGCTTAGAACATATCCAACGAAATACGGGCTTCGTCCGACATCCGTCCCTGGTCCCAAGGCGGATCAAACACGAGGTTGACCGCCGTGCCCATCACGCCCGCTACGCCGCCGATCGCCTCGTCGACAGACTGCATGATGTCTCCCGCGACGGGACATCCCGGAGCGGTCAGCGTCATCTCCACGGCCACCATCCGGTTGTCCGCCACCTCGACCTTATAGATCAAGCCGAGCTCGTAGATGTCGCAGGGGATCTCGGGATCGAAGACGGTTTTGCAGGCGGCGACGATATCCTCCTGCAACCGGACCTGATCCGCTTCTGTCACGTCAGGCGCGAACGTCCAGGTGGGCGCATTCGGCAGGTCGATCGTGGCGTCGTCGACAGCACTCATCGTGCCGGTTCTCCAAGGTTCAGGCAAACAAGCCTTCCGCGCGCAGCAGAGCGTCGGCGAGCTTATCGACCTCTTCGGTCGTGTTGTACATGGCGAAGGAGGCGCGGCAGGTCGAGGTCACGCCGAAACGGGCCATCAGCGGTTGCGCGCAATGGGTGCCGGCCCGCACCGCCACGCCGGAGCGGTCGATGATCGTCGCCACGTCATGCGCGTGGGCGTTCTTCATCTCGAACGAGACGATGGCGCCCTTGTCCGGCGCGGTGCCGATGATGCGGAGCGAATTGATGCGCGAGAGCCGCTCATGCGCATAGGCGCCGAGCCGCTTCTCGTGCGCGACGATCCTGTCGCGACCGATCGCCTGCATATAGTCGAGCGCCGCGCCAAGGCCGACCGCCTGGATGATCGGCGGTGTGCCCGCCTCGAACCGATGCGGCGGCTCGTTATAGGTGACGGCGTCGCGCGTCACCTCCACGATCATCTCGCCGCCGCCGAGAAACGGCGGCAGCGTCTCCAGCCAAGGCCGCCGTCCGTACAGCACGCCGATTCCGGTCGGCCCATAGAGCTTGTGGCCGGTCATGACGTAGAAATCGGCCCCGAGGTCGCGCACATCGACGTCGAGGTGGACCGCACCCTGCGAACCGTCCACCAGCACGGGAATACCCCGATCGTGGGCGATGCGGACGATCTCCTTGATCGGCACGACCGTGCCGAGCACGTTCGACATGTGCGTGACCGCCACCATCTTCGTGCGAGGCGTCAGGGCCGCCTCGAACGCGTCGAGGTGGAAGGCTCCCTCCTCGTCGACGTCGACCCACTTCAGGACCGCACCTTTCTGCTCGCGCAAGAAGTGCCAGGGCACGATGTTGGCGTGGTGCTCCATGACGGTGAGCACGATCTCGTCGCCGGCGCCGATGTGCTGCTGGCCGTAGGAGGCTGCGACGGTGTTGATGGCCTGCGTTGCCGAACCCGTGAACACGATCTCGTTCACGCTTTCCGCATTCAAGAACGAGCGGACGCTCTCGCGCGCGGCCTCGAACGCGTCGGTCGCGGCATTGGCCAGATAATGCAGGCCGCGGTGGACGTTCGCATATTCGGTGTAGGTCGCCTCGACCATGCGATCGACGACCTGCTTCGGCTTCTGCACGGAAGCGGCATTGTCGAGGTACACGAGCGGCTTGCCGTAGATGGGCATAGACAGGATCGGAAAATCCGCGCGGATCTTTTCAACGTCGAAGAAGCCGAGGCCGGTAGTGTCATGCGTCATCGTTCAACCCTTTGGGCTGCGCTCGCGCCAGCCGATGCTATTTGCCCCGCGCGCCGAGCCAGGCAGCGATCTCGGCCCGGAAGCCGGCGGCCAGGCCCTCGTGGCCGATATCGTCCGCCATCTCCGCGGCGAAGGCCTCGAGCAGCAGCGCCTCCGCCTCAACTCGGGGGATACCCCGCGCCTGCATGTAGAAGAGTTGGTCCTCGTTGAGGCCGCCGCAAGTGGCCCCGTGGCCGCAGGCGACATCGTCGGCGAAGATCTCGAGCTCCGGCTTGTTGTTCATGACGACCTCGTCGGAGAGCAGCAGCGCCCGGCTCATCATCTTGCCGTCCGTCTTCTGCGCGCCCGGCGCCACGCGGATGCGGCCCTGGAACACGCCGGTGGCAGCCCCATCGAGAATGTAGCGGAAGGTCTCGCGCCCCTCGCATCCGAGCCCGATATGCTCGACGTCTAACGTCGTGTCGGCATGGTCGCGACGCTTGAGCAGCGTCACGCCGCGCAATGAGGCCTTCGACCCGTCGCCGGTGCAGCGCATGAAGAGCTGGCGCCGCACGAGACCCTCGCCATGCACCAGGGCGAAGCTGTCGAACGTCGTCCGCGAGCCAAGCTCGGCGATAAACGTGTCGAGCCGAACGCTGCCGGCCTCCGTCCTCGTGACGGCGCAGGTGTGGCTCACCTCCGCCGCGTCGGCCAGGTCGAAGATCAGACAGCCGAAGGTCTGACCGGTGCGTCCACCCGCACCCAGACTCGCCTCGGCGACCCTCAGCTTGGCGCCCGCGCCGACGACGACGAGCGAGCGGAAGAACCGCGCCATCGGAGCCGACGAGGCCGTGGCATAGAGGATATGGATTGGCTCGGCGACCTGCGCGCCGGCGGCCACCTCGATCACCACGCCATCCTGCATGAGAGCCGCGTTGAGGGCGAGAACGGCGTCACCGGAGCCGAATTTCTCCGCGGCCAGCTTCTCGATGAGGTCGGCGCGACCCTCCGCCAACACGTCGGACAAAGCGCGCACGGTAACGCCCGCGGGAGCGGCGTCGGACAAGGCCGGAACGTAGGTGCCGTCGACGATCACGAGGCGAGTGCCCGCCGGTAGCTCGGCGCACGCGACCTCCGCGCCTACGGTATCGAGGGCCTTTGGATCGGGTACCGGCGCCAGCGGCAGGGCGGTGGGCATGAGGCTGCGGAGGTCCGTGTAGTGCCACGCCTCGATGCGCCGGTGGGGCAGGCCGGACGCCGCAAAGGCGCCGAACGCCGCCTCGCGCATCGCCTTCACCGCTGCATTGCCGGGCAGATTCGCTTTGGCGCTGCCGAACGCGTCGGCGAGCGCCACTTCGGCATCCGTGCGGGTGGAGACGATGCGCGCGACCACGGCCCTACTCCGCCGCTGCCGTAACGAAGTCGCGATAGCCGTTCTTCTCGAGTTCGAGGGCCAATTCCTTACCGCCTGTCTGCACGATCTTGCCGCCCGCCATGACGTGGACAGTGTCGGGCACGATGTAGTTCAGCAGCCGCTGATAATGCGTGATGAGCAGGAAGGAGCGCTTGCCGGTCCGCAGCTTGTTGACGCCCTCCGAGACGATGCGGATCGCGTCGATGTCGAGCCCCGAATCCGTCTCGTCGAGGATCGCCATCGCGGGTTCGAGCAGCGCCATCTGCAGGATATCCATACGCTTCTTCTCACCGCCGGAGAAGCCGACGTTGAGCGCGCGCTTCAGCATGTCGGACTTGATGCCGAGGAGGTCGCCTGCCTCACGAACCTTCTTGGCGAAGACCGGCGTCGTCAGTTCCTCCTCGCCGCGCTGACGACGCTGCGCGTTCAGGGCGGCCTTGAGGAAGGTCATGGTGGCGACGCCCGGGATCTCGACGGGATATTGGAACGCCAGGAAGATGCCCCTCGCGGCGCGCTCGTCGGCTCCCATCTCCAGCACGTTTTCGCCGTCGAGCAGCACCTCGCCGGCCTCGACCTCGTACTCCGGCTTGCCGGCGATGACGTAGGAGAGCGTGGACTTTCCCGTGCCGTTCGGACCCATGATGGCGGCGACCTCGCCGTCCCGCACCGTCAGGTTAAGGTCGTCGAGGATCTTGCGGTCGCCGATGGAGACGGTGAGGTTTCTGACTTCGAGCATGGATCGTCCGTTACAGTATGAAGGTGACCTTCTCCCACGCGCGGGGAAAGGTGCCCCCGCGTAAGCGAGGATCGATGACAGGGCTTCGCCCCATCGTTTCGTAATCTCGGGACCGGAACGAGAAAGTCCTCGTTCGGCCCGACAGCGTCGCGCCGCCCTCTCCCGCACACGGGAGGAGGCGGGCCGCGCCTTAGCCGACGCTGCCCTCGAGCGAGATAGCGATCAACTTTTGCGCTTCGACGGCGAACTCCATCGGCAGCTGCTGCAGCACGTCGCGCACGAAGCCGTTGACGATGAGCGCCGTCGCCTCCTCGCCCGACAACCCGCGCTGCATGCAGTAGAAAAGCTGGTCGTCCGAAATCTTCGACGTCGTCGCCTCGTGCTCGAACTGCGCCGAGTCGTTGCGCGCCTCGATGTAGGGCACGGTGTGCGCCCCGCACTTCTCGCCGATGAGCAGCGAATCGCAATTGGTGAAGTTGCGCGCGCCGGTCGCCTTGCGGTGCGCCGTCACCTGGCCGCGATAGGTATTCTGCGAACTGCCCGCAGAGATCCCCTTGGAGATAATGCGGCTCGTCGTATTCTTGCCGAGATGCATCATCTTCGTACCGCTATCCACCTGCTGGTGGCCGTTCGAGATGGCGATGGAGTAGAACTCGCCGCGCGACCCGTCGCCGCGCAGGATGCAGGAAGGATACTTCCAGGTGATCGCCGAACCCGTCTCGACCTGGGTCCAGGAGATCTTCGAGTTCTTACCGCGGCAGTCGCCGCGCTTCGTCACGAAATTGTAGATGCCGCCCTTGCCCTCGGCATCGCCAGGGTACCAGTTCTGCACCGTCGAATACTTGATCTCGGCGTCGTCATGGGTGATCAACTCAACCACGGCGGCGTGAAGCTGGTTCTCGTCGCGTTGCGGCGCGGTGCAGCCCTCCAGATAGGACACATAGGCGCCCTGGTCCGCGATGATCAGCGTGCGCTCGAACTGGCCGGTGCTCTTCTCGTTGATGCGGAAGTAGGTCGACAGCTCCATCGGGCAGCGGACGCCCGGCGGGATGTAGACGAACGACCCGTCGGAAAAGACCGCTGCGTTGAGCGTCGCATAATAATTATCCGAGGTCGGCACGACCGAACCGAGGTACTTCTTCACCAGCTCGGGATGCGTATGAACGGCCTCCGAGATGGGGCAGAAGATAACGCCAGACTTGGCGAGTTCGGCCTTGAAGGTCGTCACCACCGAGACCGAGTCCATCACCGCGTCGACGGCGACGCGACGCTGAGCGGCGCCCTCGACACCGGCAAGGAGTTCCTGCTCCTGCAGTGGGATGCCGAGCTTTGCGTAATACTTCAGCAGCTCCGGGTCGACCTCAGCCAGCGACTTCGGGCCAGACGCGGTCTTGGGCGCCGCGTAGTAATACAGGTCCTGGAAGTCGATCTTGGGGTAGTCGACACGAGCCCAAGCGGGCTCATCCATCGTGACCCACCGGCGGTAGGCCTCTAAGCGCCAGTCGGTCATCCATTCCGGCTCTTTCTTCTTGGCCGAGATGAAGCGCACGATATCTTCGTTCAGCCCCTTGGGGGCCATGTCCATCTCGAACTGCGAGAAGAAACCATACTTGTATTCCGTGACATCGAGCGACTTGACGCGGTCGACGGTCTCCTGAACGGCAGCCATATCCATCTCCATCTCCGGCAAAGCCCTCGGGCCGCCGGCTTGAAACCTTGTTCTACGCGGCCATCCTGCCGCTCTTCGGCCGGACCACGCTCACCGCCTTGCGAAAAGCGGCTGCGAACGCCGCGATATCGTCTTCGTTCGTCGTCCAACCTAGGCTCACCCGGACCGCCCCCATCGCGACATCGGGCGCCAAGCCCATCGCGGCCAGCACGTGCGACGGCTTGACCTTACCCGACGAACAGGCGGAGCCCGCCGACACCGACACTCCGGCGAGGTCGAGGCTCATGAGCAGCGTCTGCGCCTGTATCCCCGGCAACGCGAACGCCACCGTGTTCGGTAGACGCTCGACCCCACTGCCGAACACCACGGCGCCGGAGACTTCGAGGACGACTGCCTCGATTGCCTTGCGCCAAACCCTCAGCTGGCCATCTCGCGAGAGATTGTCGCGTCGCGCGAGCGCTGCGGCTGCGCCCAAGCCGGCGATCCCGCTCACGTTTTCCGTTCCCGATCGCAGGCCCCGCTCCTGGCCGCCGCCGCGAACGACGCCTTCTCTTAAATGGTAGCGCGAGGGCGCGAAAATAAGGGCGCCAACCCCTTTGGGGCCGCCGAACTTGTGCGCGGAAATCGCCATCGCGTCGGCGCCAAGCACCTCGAAGGTACAACCGATCTTGCCCGGTGCCTGCACGGCGTCGCAGACGACGAAGCCCCCCTTGCGATGGACCAGCGCCGCGGCCTCTACGACCGGTTGGAGAACGCCCGTCTCGTTGTTGGCACCCTGTAGCGCCAGCATCATCCGCTTGCCGGCATGCTCCCGCAACACCGCCGCGAGCGCCGCAAGATCGAACACCCCCTCGCCCGTGAGAGGAACGGTGCGGACCGCGCCAGCGGGAAAACGATGGCCCGATAGCACCGCCGCATGTTCGCCGGCACCGACGATCAGCATCTCGATCGGGCCGTCTGCCCCTGCGATCGCCGGCGTCAGCACGGCGTTCAGCGCCTCGGTGCCGCCAGACGTAAAAAAGACGTCCGCTTCTGCCGCGCCGACCAGTTCGGCGACCTCCCGACGCGCGCCCTCGATGATGGCACGCGCCGCGCGCCCTTCGCGGTGGAGCGACGAGGGGTTGCCGACACAGTCCAGCGCCTCGATCATGGCCGCCCGGGCCGCGGGATGCAGCGGTGTCGTGGCGTTGTGATCCAAATAGGCCCTCGACGAATGCAATCGATCGCTCCTTCCGGCTTGTCGGCGACGCTTGGGGTAGCAGGCCCTAGTCTCGGGAAAGGCTCTTGCCGAAACGCTTGCAAATCGCACAGGCGAGCGTGCTAGAAGCGCGGCAGCGCCCGAGCGACGCGCCAGAGCAGCGCCGCAAGGTGTTAGAATAATTCTAACGGTTTACGCGTCGATCCCGAGGCGAGTCAAGCGAGGGACCGCGGAGTGTCATGCCGGCCTGCTCTGCGCTGGCCTCAGGCCTGCGTGGCGCGACAGTGGAGTGCGAATGCCCGAAGTTATCTTCAACGGCCCGGCCGGTCGCCTGGAAGGGCGCTTTCACCCGGCGGCCAAGCGTAACGCGCCCATCGCTATCATCTTGCATCCGCACCCGCAGTTCGGCGGCACGATGAACAACCAGATCGTCTACAATCTCTACTACTCGTTCGCCGAGCGCGGTTTCTCGGTGCTGCGCTTCAATTTTCGCGGGGTCGGCCGCAGCCAGGGCGGCTTCGATCACGGTGCGGGCGAGCTTTCCGATGCCGCCTCCGCGCTGGACTGGGTGCAGACGATCAACCCGGAGGCCCGCGCTTGCTGGATCGCCGGCGTGTCGTTCGGCTCCTGGATCGGCATGCAGCTGCTGATGCGGCGTCCGGAGATCGAGGGCTTCATCTCGATCGCGCCGCCCGCGAACCGCTTCGACTTCTCCTTCCTCGCGCCCTGCCCGTCCTCGGGCCTCTTCGTGCACGGCGATATCGACCGGGTGGCGCCCCTGAAGGAGGTGACGGCGCTCATCGAAAAGCTGAAGACGCAAAAAGGTATACTGATCGAACACGCTGTGATCGCGGGCGCCAACCACTTCTTTGAAAACCGCGTCGAACCGCTGATCGAAGAGGTCGGCCGCTACCTCGACCGCCGGCTCGGCAACCCGCCACGCCTGCCGACACCCACCCGCAGCGACCCGGCGAGCGACCGCAGTTAAGGCTGGCTGAGGCGTCCGCCGGGAAGCGGTCTCGCGATGCCCGTTGTGCCGGGGAAGGTGACCGGCAGGTCGCGCACCCGCCGCACGGCGAGATAGGCGAAGGCCTGCGCCTCCATCGCGTCGACCGACCAGCCGAGGTCGTCGGCCCGCTGCAGCTTGCATGTCAGGCGCTGCATCAATTCGCGCATGATGCGCGGATTGTGGCCGCCGCCGCCGCACACGATGACCCGTTCCGGTGTCTCTGGAAGGGCTTCGACGGCGAGGGCGATGGCCGCGGCGGTAAAGGCGGCAAGCGTCGCCGCCGCATCGGCATCGCTGAGGTTCGCGACGGACGCCAGCGAGAAGGCGTTTCGATCGAGCGACTTGGGCGCGGGCCACGCGAAGAACGGGTGCGCCAGCAACGCGGCAAGCGCGGCAGGGTCGATGCGCCCCGCACTGGCCAGCGCGCCGTCCGCGTCGAAAGGCCGTCCCGTCCGCGCCAAGACGAGGTCGTCCAGCAGCGCGTTGCCGGGGCCCGTATCGCAGGCCAGCGGATCGCGCCCGGGCGCGACCAGCGAGAGGTTGGCCACCCCGCCGATATTGACGATCGCCACGGGCCCCGGCAGCCGCGCCTGTTCCGCGAGAGCCCGATGGTAGGTTGGAACGAGCGGCGCGCCTTGTCCGCCCTCGGCCACGTCGGCGGCGCGGAAGTCCCAGGCGACCGGACGGCCAAGGCGCCGGGCCAGGGCCGCGCCGTCGCCGATCTGGACCGTGAGCCGCTCGGCGGGACTATGAAGGACGGTATGACCGTGGAAGCCGACCAGGTCGATGGTGTCGCGGTCGATCCCTTCGACCCGAAGCAAGGCCTCGACCGCCTCCGCATGACGCAGGGTGACCAAGGCCTCTGCCTCGCTCAGGATGCCTGGACGCTGGTCGCGGTCGCGCAGGGATGCGGCCTCGACGAGGGCGCGGCGCAGCAGCACGCGATCCTCCGGCGCGTAGGGCATGGTGCGGTGCGGGCCGAAACGGACCTGCGCCTCGCCGTCGGTGTCGATGACGGCCACATCGACGCCGTCCATGGACGTGCCGCTCATCAGTCCAAGGACGCGCATCTTCACCATCCCATCGGTGCCGCGGGCCGCGACCCGACGCAGGATAGACGCAAAGCGCCAAGAAAACCCTACGTCGCTGCGCCACGGCGCAGGTCGGCGGGCCATCGGCGACCCTTGACGGTGCCGCCGATTTGCGAAAAGCCGGGCTACCTTCCTGCCTGACGTTTCGAGAGGCCGATCGTGTTCATCGCAGCCAAGCCGTCCTCCGAGTTCCTCGCGATCCTCGGCGAACGCGGCTTCATCCATCAGGTCTCGGATATGGCGGGGCTCGACGCCAAGGCTGCGGCGGGGGGGCTCGCCGCCTACATCGGCTTCGATTGCACCGCGCCATCGCTCCACGTCGGATCGCTGGTGCAGATCATGCTGCTGCGCTGGCTGCAGAAGACGGGTGGCAAGCCGGTCGTGTTGATGGGCGGTGGCACGACGCGCGTTGGTGACCCCTCGGGCAAGGACGAAAGCCGTAAGCTGCTGTCGGTGGCCGACATCGAGGTCAACAAGGTAGCCATCCAGAAGGTCTTCGCTCGTTTCCTTCACTTCGGCGATGCTCCTGCTGACGCCGTGATGGTCGATAATGCCGATTGGCTCGACTCGTTGAAATACCTCGACTTCCTGCGGGAGGTCGGGCGGCACTTCTCCGTCAACCGTATGCTGGCGATGGATTCCGTGAAGATGCGGCTGGAGCGCGACCAGGAATTGTCGTTCCTGGAGTTCAACTATATGTGCTGCCAAGCCTACGATTTCGTCGAGCTCTCGCGACGGCTGGGCTGCACGCTGCAGATGGGCGGCTCCGACCAGTGGGGTAACATCGTCACCGGCGTCGACCTCGGGCGCCGGCTCGGCACCCCGCAACTCTACTGCCTGACCTCGCCGCTGCTCACCACAGCCTCGGGCGCCAAGATGGGCAAGACGGCATCGGGCGCGGTGTGGCTCAGTGAGGCGATGCTGTCGCCCTACGACTATTGGCAGTACTGGCGCAATTGCGATGATGCGGACGTCGGCCGCTTCCTAAAGCTCTTCACAGACCTGCCGCTCGACGAGATCGCGCGGTTGGAGGCACTCGGCGGCGCGGAGATCAACGAGGCCAAGAAGGCCCTGGCGACCGAAACGACCGCCCTGTTGCACGGACGCGCCGAAGCCAAGGCGGCGGCCGAGACCGCGCGTCGGACCTTCGAGGAGGGAAGCCTGGCGCAGACGCTCCCGAGCGTGGCGGTCGAGCCCGTGGAATTGGCCGGCGGGCTCGGTGTGCTCGCGGCCTTCGTCAAGGCGGGACTCGTCGCGTCAACGGGCGAGGCGCGGCGGCAGATCAAGGGCGGCGGCCTCAAGGTCAATGACGCAACCGTCGCCGACGAGCGCGCCGTCCTGCACGAGAGCGACCTGATCGAGGGTGCAATCAAGCTGTCGCTAGGCCGCAAGCGCCACGTCCTGCTCAAGCCGTAGCGCGCGACGGCGTCAATGCACCGCCGGCATCTCGGGACTGGAGACACCCCCGCCGTTCGCGTCGAGCGCTCCGAAGATCTTGCGAAGGAAGCCCGGCGCAATGGCGGAAAGCGGATTAACGCTGAGCGTCGGCGCGTTCATCGCGCCCGAGATCTTGAAGGTGATGGCGAACAGCCCCTCGTTCGAGGCGCCCCCGAGAAAGAAGCCGAGGACCGGAACCTGAGAGAACAGGTTGTTGACGGCAAAGGCGGGTACAAACGTGCCATTCATCGCGACGCGGTCGTGGACGTAATCGAGCCAGCCATCGACCGACAGGCCTATGGCGGGGCCGTACATGGTCGCGTCCTTCAACTCGATGCGTGTGCCGGCCCGCTGGAAATTGACCTTCAGCTTCGTAAAGCCGACGGCGTTGGCATCGACGCTGCGCGCTGCGGCCGACGCGCTGTCACCCGGCTGGCTCGAAGTCACGCTCTGGGCCACAAGCTTCTTCATCGCCGGTTCGTCGCGCAAAACGAAGCTCTGGATCTCCAGCGAGCCGTTGGTCGCCTCCTCGCCCATGACCACAGAGGCGGCGAGCTGCCCGCCTTCCATATGCTTGTAGAGGTCGATGAATGACACGAGCGCGCCGGCGTCCTGCGTCGTCAGGCGCACGTGCTGGCTTGCGCCCATGCTGCCGAACAAGGCGTTACGGCCGAACTTGCCCTGGAGGGCGAACTGGCTGACCTGCGCGCCGCGCTTGGAAAGCTTCAGGTCCACGTCGGACATCACCTCCTTGTTGAAGCCGGTCAGGATGCCCGACTTGAGGTCGATGTCGAAGCCTTTGAAGACGTCGGTTTCCCGCTTTTCGGCCCTGGCGTTCCTGGCTAGCGGCGTCGCTTCGCCGGACAATTGGGTCAACGCACGCAGGAAGGGCCGCGCGTCGATCGTAGAACCGCGAACCGTGAGCTTGAACGTGTCGTCTCCCCTGCCGACGTCGAGCTTCATGTCGTCGCCCGGCGAGACCTTGAACGAGGAGAAGCGGGCGCCCTGGAAACTGTTGTCGCCGCCCATCTCGACCGAGCCTCGCGCCTGGAGCGAGCCGACGTCGATCACGAGCGGGTCCACGAGCATACGCGTTTCGCCGGGTGTCAGCACGAAGGAGACCTTGGCGGGCTTGCCGGCCGGTTTGACGAGGCCGAGGAATGCCGCCGTGATCCCCGCCTTGCCAAGGTCGAGATCGACCTGGGCCTTCATCTTTTGTGGCTGACCAAGCGCACTCACGGCGATACGGCCGCCGATCGGGCCGGTGACGCCGGGGATGGCGGCAAGGCCCACCCTGGCGCGCGCCGCGTCGTCGAGCGTCGTGGTGATCAGGGCGTCCGGCGGCTTATCCCCCGTCTTGGTGATCTCGAACGTGGCGGGTACGCCAAGGATCCGCCCCTGCCCCGAAGCCTTCAGGCCGGTGGGATCGACGACGACCGTCATGGCGGCGTTGTCGAGTTTCTCTTTGCCGATCAGTCTGTCGGCCGAGAAGTTCGTGACCGAAGCGTTGACGCGCAGTTCGTTGCTTTCGTTCGGTTCTCCCAGCAGGAGGCGCTCGGTCAGGTGACCGTCGACCTGTCCCTTCAGCGTGGAAGGGTCGAGCGGGAGGGTGGCGTAAGCCTTGAGCGCGTCGCGCGAGAGAAGGTCGGCAATCGCTTCGACGCTGCCCGCCACGTGTGCCGAGATCTCGGCCGGCGTCGGATGGCGGTCCGCGTCCTCCACGACGAAGCTACCGTCGGAAACCGCGATTTTTCGCCCATTCGCCTCCATAGTTCCGCTCGTCAGGGTGAAATGCGTCGTGCGGCCGGTGATGTGCCCGGTGCCGGCGACGTCCTGCAGCGGCGGGACGCCCGGCAGGAAGGCGAGCTTCGCCTTGTTCAAGGTGAAGTCCATGGAGACGGAATCGTCCGGCGGCGCACGGTCGGAGCGCATCCGCATGAGGGCGTCAGCGTCGTAATCGACGCGAAGGGTACCGCTCTGTATCGTGCCGTCCTCGAAATGGGAAAGGATCCAGGTTCGCACCGGCGCGCCGGCGAAGGCGGGCCATACCCGCTGCGCCACCCTGATGCTGGTGGGATCGATCGAGGCACCGAAGCGCACGTGCGGGCCGTGCTCCCAATCGGCCTCACCCGTGAGCGCCATGCCGCCCTCCGTGCCACTGCCGAAGGTGACGCGATCGATCGTCATCCGCTTGCCGTCGGGAAACAGCCGGGCGGCGAACTGGCCATGGTCGATGACCACCGGCTTCTGCCCCAGCCGGTCCGGCCCGAGGACACCAGCCTCCGGCATGGCGACATCGATCGCCCAGGGTTCCCCCTCGTTGCGGGGAGGCGTCAGCGCGCCGCTGACGACAAACCGCGTCGTCCCCTCCTCGTAGAGCGTAGGGTCGATTTCTATGCGCCGGGCCGCACCGTTCCAATGGACGCCCCCGGTGAAGCGTTCGATGAGGAATGCTTCCTGGTCCGGGTCTTCGAGACGGAAGAAGCCCTTACCGACGGCAAATTGCGCTACGGCTTCGCTCAGCGTGTCGTCCGGTGCCAAGCCGATCTTGAAGCTGAGGGAGATCGGCACGTCGCTCTCAAAACCCAGCGTCCGCGTCCCGGCGGCAAGCTGCAACTCGTCCTGCGACAGGTCCTTGACGTCGATGGTGAAATGCCGCTGGGCGCCCGGCGTCCCGGTCGCCTTGGCGGCGATCGTCCAACGATGGTTGGGCCCTTCGGCCGAGACGAGCAGCGTCGTCCCATCGGCGACTTTGTCGAATTCGAGATCGAGGTCGCTGTAGACGACCTCCTCGTCCGAGGTCTGGTCCTCGATGACGAGCTTGCCGCGCTTGATTCCAAGCCGGTCGACCGCGGCGATGGGGCTGTCGGGATTGGTGATCGCGTCGAGCAGCAGGCGTATGCCCTTGGCGGCCTGTTGCATCGCCGCCGCGCGGCGCGGCTGCGTCAGAGCGGCGAGCGGGGTCACGGCAGTGGCGAGCGGTTCGGGCGGCGCCGCAGGGGCCGGGGCGGGCGCATCCTGCGATCCGCGCGCCAGTTCGAAGAACGGCTTTGAACCGTTGCCGGCGGCGACGGCGAGATTGCCGTTCTTGAGCAGGACCAGCCGCAATTCGACGTCCATGATCTCGAGGCGCTTGGGAACGACTTTGCCGAAGAACAGCGGCAGCGAATCGATGGACACTTCCGCGTGCGGCGCGGACAGGACCTTCTGCCCGTCAGGTCCGGCGATGTTCAGCCCCTCGATATCGAAGCTCGGGCCGAACCCCCGCTTGATGAGCGAAGTCGTCCCCAGCGTAAAGACGGCGCCTCGGCCGAACCGGTCCTGCAGCACCTCGGCGATACGGGGGCCGAGCCCATCGATCGCGATCGGGCCGTGCGCGAGAAGGCCGATAACGACACCGATCGCGAGGATCGCAAAAACGAGGAGACCGCCCAGGAAGGCGCTGCAGCGGCGCGCGACCCGTATCGCGCCGGCCCGGCGCGGACGTTGTCGCACCCGGACGCAGGGGCCGGCGTGCCTATCGTCAGATTGACCGACCAAACCTGGGGCGCCCTTTCAAGCAAGCGTTGCTGGCCACAGGATATGGCAGCGACTATAGAGTTTCGCGCCGGTGTAGACCGGATGGTGGATGCTGTCTGCGCTAGACGCAAATCTCCTTCTCAATGGGTCGAAAGGAAGGCATTTGATGAGCAATATCCTCGCCGTCGGCGACAGGGCTCCGGACTTCTCGCTGCTCGACCCCGGCGGGGCACCCCTCACGCTCGGCAGCTTTGCGGGGAAGCCGCTGGTGCTCTATTTCTACCCCAAGGATGATACGTCCGGCTGCACCAAAGAGGCGCAGGATTTCGACGCCAAGGCCGACAATTTCCATAGGGCCGGCGCGGCCCTCCTCGGCGTGTCGCCGGACAGCCCGGCGAGCCACGCCAAGTTCAAAGCGAAATATGGTTTGAAGCTGCCCCTCGCGTCGGACGAGGGCAAGACGGTCCTGGAGGCCTACGGCGTATGGGTCGAGAAATCCATGTACGGGCGCAAGTACATGGGCGTGGAGCGCACGACCTTCCTGATCAAGGGCGATGGGACCGTGGCGGCGATCTGGCCCAAGGTTAAGGTGCCGGAGCACGCCGAGGCCGTGCTGAAGGCCGTGGAAGCGCTCTGACGGGCTTCGTTGCCTATGCCACCGCACTTATCGCGGCATTAACCCTAATGATGTGTGCTGATCCTGCATGGAAAGCAGGATGGCGGGATGGGATCGCAAGCTAATATCGAGCCTGGCTCCGCAAGGTGGCTGGCGGTCACGGTTCGTTTCGGTGGCAGTCCACGAACCTTCGTGCCGCAGGGCTGGGCCGCCGCGAGCCTCGCCGCGGCACTGGCCGCGACCGTCGCCTGGGCGCTCGGCGCCAGCCTCTACCTCGTGTTCCACGACCAACTCCTGGCATCGCTGATGGAGCGGCAAGCGCTGGCGCAATATGCCTACGAGGAGCGAATTTCCGGCCTCAGCATGCAACTCGACCAGCAAACGAGCCGCGCCCTCGTCGATCGCCACACGCTGGAGACGACTGTGCGCGAACTGCAAGAGCGCAGCGCGCGGCTCGCCGCACGCGCCGCCCTGATCGATCGACTGGTCGCGCGCCCCGCCTCCCTCCTCGCCCAGGGCGGCACGCCGTCGGGCGTGAGGGGGCCGTCCCCAGGCCGCAACCCGCTCCTCGCACCCGTTCCTGCCGCGCCGGTCGGCGTCAGCGCCTACGCTGAGCCCGATCAGCCGCGGGCGCGAGCCGAGGGCTTCGAGGGGGCTCCGCTCCGGCTCGAGTCCAAGCGCTTCGACGAGGCGGAGCCGCCGCCTTCCAAGGCCGACGCGGACAAGCGCGCGGAGATCGGCATGCCGGCGGAACAGGCGAGGGCCATCGCCGTCGACCTCGCCAACGCCGAGCAGGATCAGGACCGCGCGCTCGCCGCCTTGCGAGAGCCGGCGCTGCGCCTGGTCGCAAAGCTCAAGACGGCGCTGGCCGACGTCGGCATCGCGGCAGGGGCCGCACGTGCGAGCGAGGTCGGCGGCCCCTTCGTGCCCCTCACCGTCTCCGCTCTGACGTTCGAACAGGGGGCTGCCATGGTGCAGGATGCCCTCCTCCAGGCCGCTCAATTGACGGCGCTGGCAGAGCGCGTGCCGCTGCGCCAGCCCGTCGCCGGCACGCTGGAGGTCACCTCGACCTTCGGTCCCCGTCTCGACCCGTTCTTCGGCCGTCCCGCCATGCACACCGGCGTCGACTTTCGTGGAGGCTACGGCACGGCCGTCCATGCGACGGCGGCGGGTACGGTGACGCTCGCGGCCGCCGAGGGCGGCTACGGCACGATGGTCGAAGTAAACCACGGCAATGGTCTTGCGACCCGCTACGCCCACCTGTCGAGCGCGAGCGTCACACCGGGCCAGCACGTCGAGGCCGGTGCCCTGGTCGGGCAAGTCGGATCGAGCGGACGCGCCACGGGGCCGCACCTGCACTACGAGACGCGTATCAATGGCGAGGCCGTCGATCCCGTGCGCTTCCTAAAGGCCGGCGCGCGGCTTTTCCAGCCCTCTTAGACGCTACCCCTGCGCGCCGTGCTGCAGCCAGGTCTGCCAGTCCGATACGCTGCCGTAGAAAGCGTTGCGATCGACGTAGCCGCGCACCCCGGGCACCGCGCCTTGGGCCGTGTGCTGCCAGAAGTGCCAACGTCGGCTGCCGTATTTGTAGGTCGGGTAAGTCTTCACGCTGCGCACCCAGATCGGGTAGCTCATGAACTCTCCGGCCAGGACGTCGCGGTGGAAGTCGACGGACGTGTAGATGACCGGCTTCTTGCCATAGGCTTGCTCCATGGCGTCCAGAATAATCTGCATCGTCGCCAGCGCCTGTTCGCGCGGGATGTGGTGGGGGCACGAGCGGGACTGCTCGTTCCACTCGACGTCGAGCACGGGCGGAAGCGCCAGGGGGTCGTTGGGAACGTTGGCCAGGAACCAGGCGGCCTGCTCGCGCGCCGGACGGCACCAGTAGATGAAGTGGTAGGCGCCACGCCGGAGACCCGCCGAGCGCGCCATCTCCCAATTCTGCCTGAACTTCTCGTCGAGGTGGTCGCCCCCCTCCGTCGCCTTGATCCAGGCAAACTGGACGCCCGAGTTGTAGACCGCGGTCCAATCGACGTCGCCCTGGTACTTGGAGACGTCGATCCCCTGCACCGCGAAGTCCATCGCGTGAGGAAACGGGTCGCTGGAGTTGACGCTCGACGCGCACCCGGCGAGGCCAGCCATGGCCGCTGCCGCGAGAATGACGGCGAGGGGACGTCGCCAGACGCGGCGGCACGGCGAGGCGCGGCGGCTCGGGAGGGGAACGCGGATACTCATTCCGTCAATTTATCCACGACACGCAAATACCCCGTTAACGGCCACCTGCATCGACAATGTAACACGGCTTCGTGAGATCGCGAGGCTGCGTTTCCCGTCGATCTCGGCGAAAGCCCGCTGGGCGCGGCGCGAACGGCGAAGCGTCACTTGACTGTCACGGGAAATGCCGATTGGAGAGCCGGACACCACAGAGTCCCCTCGGCATGTCGAAATTCGTCGCCTTCACCTCGCTCGGCCGGAAGGCGCTGCCCAACCAGTTCGATCTCATCGCCCTTATTCTCGTCTTCGGCCTGTTCGCCGCGGCGGTCGGCGGCGGCCACGACATGACGGCACGGCTCGACGCGCCGCAGGCGACCGCCATCACGCTCGACGTCGTCGCCCTTCCCTACTATGCGCTGCGCACCACGCTGCGGATGTTCATCGCCATCGCGGCCTCGCTCCTTTTCACTCTGACTTACGCGACCCTGGCCGCCAAGAGCCGCCGCGCCGAGAAGATCCTCATTCCGCTCCTCGACGTCCTGCAATCGGTTCCGATCCTCGGGTTCCTGTCCTTCACCGTGACCTTCTTCCTCGGCCTGTTCCCCGGTTCGGTTCTGGGGGCCGAATGCGCGGCGATCTTCGCCATCTTCACGAGCCAGGCCTGGAACATGGCCTTTTCCTTCTATCAGTCGCTGCGCAACGTGCCGGGCGACCTGATCGAGGTCTCACGCGGCTTCGGTCTCTCGCCCTGGCAGCGCTTCTGGCAGCTGGAGACCCCGTTCGCCATGCCGGGCCTCATCTGGAACATGATGATGTCCATGTCGGGCGGCTGGTTCTTCGTGGTGGCCTCGGAAGCGATCTCGGTGGGCGACAACACCATCAAGCTTCCCGGCATCGGCTCCTACCTCGATGTCGCCATCACCCAAAAGAACGTGGGCGCGGTCTTCGCTGCGGTGGTGATGGTCCTGATCGTCATTCTCGCCTACGACCAGCTGCTGTTCCGTCCGCTCGTCGCCTTCGCCGCGCGGTTCCGGGTCGAGCTCATCGCCGGCCAGCAGGCGGACCGACCGTGGGTCACGGATGTTTTCAGCCGGACGCGCTGGCTGCGGCCGCTGATCGCCGGACCGGCGAGGCTGTTCCGGCGCTTCGCCCTGATGCGCCTGCAACGTCCCGGCAGCGCGACCATCTCGTCGACCATGGACCAGGGACGCCGTCGGCTCGTCGACCTCGTCTTCTATCTCGTCGTCGCGGCCTTGGGGCTCTACGCGCTTTGGCAGATCGTCAAGTTCGTCGGCCACGACCTATCTTGGACCGAGCTCGGGCGCACCGTGGTGCTGACGCTCGTGACCATGTTGCGCGTCATCCTGTTGATCGTGCTGGCGAGCGCGCTCTGGGTGCCGGTCGGGATCGGGATCGGGCTGCGACCCCGGCTCGCGGCGCGCATCCAACCTCTCGCCCAGTTTCTCGCCGCCTTCCCGGCCAACGTCCTCTTCCCCGTCGCCGTTGTGGCGATCCTGCACTTCGCGCTCGACCCGGACGTCTGGCTCAGCTTCCTGATCGTCTTCGGCACGCAATGGTACATCCTGTTCAACGTCATCGCCGGCGCGCAGGCTTTCCCCAGCGACCTCCAGGAAGCGGCCAGGAGCTTTAAGATCACCGGCTGGGATTGGTGGCGAAAGGTGATGCTGCCCGGTATCTTCCCCTATTACGTGACCGGCGCCCTCACGGCGTCCGGCGGCTCGTGGAACGCGGCGATCGTCGCGGAATACGTGAGATGGGGCGACGACACCGTCCGCGCGCACGGCATCGGCTCCTACATCGCCGAGGCCACGCGCGACGGCAATTTCCCCAAGATCGTGCTCGGCGTCGCGGTCATGTCGGTGTTCGTCATCCTCTTCAACCGGTGTCTCTGGCGCCCGCTCTTCGGCTTGGCCGAGCGTCGGCTCCGGCTTTCCTGAGAAAGACAATCCATGGTGTTGGAACGCGGCAAGCCGCTGCTCGAGGTCGACGACGTGAGCCAGCGCTACAAGACCGGCTCGGGCGAGGACGGCCCACCGGTGCTGGACCACGTCTCGCTGACGCTGACCGCGGGCGAGATCGTCGGGCTGCTCGGCCGCTCCGGCTGCGGCAAGTCCTCGCTCCTGCGGATCGTCGCCGGGCTGACCCTGCCGGCGGAAGGCAGGGTCACCTACGACGCGGCTCCCGTGCGCGGGCCCGTCGACGGTCTCGCCATGGTGTTCCAGAGCTTCGCGCTGTTTCCCTGGCTGACCGTGCTCGCCAACGTCGAAATCGGGCTGCGCGCGCGCAAGGTGCCTGAGGCGGATGCCCGTAAGCGGGCGCTCGCGGCGATCGACCTCATCGGTCTCGACGGGTTCGAATCGGCTTTTCCCAAGGAGCTGTCGGGCGGTATGCGCCAACGCGTCGGGTTCGCCCGCGCGCTCGTCGTCAACCCCAAGATTCTCCTCATGGACGAGCCGTTTTCGGCCCTCGACGTGCTCACCGCCGAGACGCTGCGCACCGACCTGCTCGACCTGTGGGTCGAGGGACGCATGCCCATCAAGTCGATCCTCATGGTGACGCACAACATCGAGGAGGCGGTGCTGATGTGCGACCGTATCATCGTGCTGTCGTCAAACCCGGGCCGGATCGCCGCCGAAATCAAGGTCACGCTGCAGCATCCGCGTAACCGACTCGATCCCGAGTTCCGCCAGCTCGTCGACAAGATCTATGCGCTCATGACCAAGCGTTCCACCGCTGCGGCGCACCGGGACGGCACCTTCCCGGGGCTCGGTCTCGGCATGGCCCTGCCGCGGCTGTCGACGAACACGATCGCCGGCATGATCGAAGAGGTCCACGCGCCCCCCTACAACGGGCGCGCGCCTTTGCCGGAGCTGGCCGACAGCCTCGCCATGGAAATCGACGACCTGTTCCCCGTCGCCGAGACGCTGCAGCTGCTGCGGCTGGCCGAGATCGCCGACGGCGCCATCAGCCTGACCCCGGCGGGTAGCCGCTTCGCCGACATGGAGACGGACGCGCGCAAGAAGCTGTTCGGGGACCACCTGCTCGCCTACGTGCCGCTTGCCGCGCGCATCAAGATGGTGCTGGACGACCGCCCCACCCATAGCGCGCGCGCCTCCCGCTTCCGCGAGGAACTTGAAGACTTCATGTCCGACGAATACGCCGACCGCACCCTGAAGAGCGTGGTGAACTGGGGCCGCTACGGCGAGCTGTTCGCCTACGACGAGGGCTCGGAGACGCTGAGCTTGGAGAACCCGGGTTAGCAGGTCCCGCTCCCGCCAGGCGCGAGCCGGGCTCAGCGCCGCGGCATCGGGCGCCAGCCTGGCGGTGCGAGTTCAAAGCCGCCGAACTCGAACCCCGGGGCGACGGTGCAGCCAACGAGGGTCCAGGCGCCGAGGCTCGTCGCGGTCTGCCAATGATGCGCCGGCACGACGAACTGCGGCATCTGTCCGCGGTCGAGCGCCGGCCCGAGGTGGTGCGCAGCCGCATCGTGGCCGTTGGGGCTGACGGTGATGACCAGCGGCGCACCCGCGTGCCAGTGCCAGGCCTCGGCGGCGTCCACCCGGTGCCAGTCCGACACTTCGCCGACCTCGAGCAGGTAGAGGATCGCGGTCGATACCGAGCGACCCTCGACCTCGCGCGGATCGCGGAAGGTCTCGCGGAACCAACCCCCTTCGGGATGACGCGCGAGGCGAAGGCGCTCGATGACGGCGCGAGCGGTGAGGTCGGGAGTGGCGCTCATGCGAGTTTGAACCAGACCGTCGCGAAACCCAGGAAGGACGAATAGCCGACGACGTCGGTGACCGTGGTGACGAAGGCGGAGGACGAGACGGCGGGGTCGACGTCGAAGCGCTCGAGCAGCAGGGGGACGAGGATGCCGCCAAGCGCGCCGGCGACGAGGTTCGTCAGCATGGCGGCAGCGATGACCACGCCGAGGCCGCCCATGCCGAACCAATAGGCCGCGCATAGCCCTGTCAGCACGCCGAAAGCCAGGCCGTTCAGCGCGCCGGCGAGCAGTTCGCGGCCGATGATGCGTAGCGCGTTGGCGCGCGAGAGCTCGCGGGTTGCGAGTGCGCGGATCACCACCGTCATCGTCTGCGTCGCCGCGTTGCCACCCTGGCTTGCGACGATGGGCGCGAGCACCGCGAGAGCCACCATCTTCTGGAGCTGGCTCTCGAAGGCGCCGAGCACCGAGGAGGCGATGAAGGCGGTGATGAGGTTGACGAAGAGCCAGAGGAAGCGCGAGCGCGTCGTCAGCCAAACGTTGTCGGACAGCGTTTCCGATGCCGACACGCCGCCGAGGTTCTTGATCTCCTGATCCGCCTCCGCGCGAATGACGTCGACGATGTCGTCGATGGTGATGACGCCGACCAACCGATCGGCCTCGTCCACGACGGGGGCCGACACGAGGTTGTAGCGCTCGAAGAGCTCCGCCACTCTTCCGCCTCGTCCGTCACCGACACGCGGCGGCGATCGGTGCGCATGCAATCGCCGATCTTGCGCTCGGGATGGGCCCGCATCAGGGCATCGAGGAACATGTTGCCGAGCAGGCGATGGCCGGGATCGACGACGAAGACCTCGTAGAACTCGTCCGGCAGGTCGGCTTCGTCGGCGTCGCGCATCATGTCGATGGCCTGCCCTGCCGTCCAGAACGGCGGCACGGTGACGACCGTCGTCTGCATCAGACGACCGGCCGATTTGTCCGGGAAGTCGAGCGAGCGTTGCAGGGCCGCTCGGTCGATCGGCGGCATGGCGTCGAGGATCTCGTCCTGATCCTCCTTGTCCAGATCCTCCAGCAGCGCGACGGCGTCGTCGCTTTCGAGATCTTGGACGTAGAGCGCGACGGCCGCGTTCGGCAACTCTTCGAGGATGTCCTCGCGGATGCTGTCGTCCACCTCGGTGAGGGCGGCGAAGTCGAAGTCGCGCCCCATGATGGAGATAAGCTCGGCACGCCGGTCCGCCGGCAGCGCCTCGACGAGCGCGCCGAGGTCGGCCTCGTGGATGTCACCGGCTAGCTTGCGTAGCGTCTCCGCGTCACGCGCGTCCACCGCGTCTTCCACCGCGGCGACGAAGGAAACCAGCAGGATGCCGTCGTCGTCGTGCATCGGCGAGGCGGCAGGACTCGCGCCCGTCTCGCCCGGTCCGTCGTTCTCACGCCGTTCATCAACGTGGCTCATGGTCGGTCCCGGCTCGGCGCGCGTCGCGCGGTCTTACGGTGACCGGTCTACCATGGCAATCGACCTCGGAATGATCGTCAAACACGCTGTGCGTCTCGCCCTCTGGCTCGTGCTGCTTGCGGTATCCGCCCGCGCCGAGGCAGGGCGTGAGCCGTCGTCGGCGTGCCGACCGGATGCGCTTGGCACCCACCGCACCCTGAGCGTGGGAACGCGAGGTGGCCTTGAGGTTGGTCTGAAGTCCTACGCGCAGACACTGGCGCTCGGCGACCATGAGGTCGCGCTCACCTTCGACGACGGCCCCTCCGCCTCAACGACGCCGGTCATCCTCGAGGCGTTGAAGCGGGAGTGCGTGCAGGCCACCTTCTTTCTGATCGGCCAGCATGCGGCGGCACTGCCGGCGCTGGTCCGCCGCGAGCTGGCCGAGGGCCATGGCGTGGCCCATCACACTTTCTCTCACCCCGCCGCGACCTTACGGCGGATCAGCACCGCCGCCGCGCAGGCCGATATCGATGCCGGCTTCAAGGCCGATGACCTCGCCGCCTACGGCAGCGCTAGCGCGGAACCGCGGGTCCCATTCTTCCGCTTTCCTGGCTTCGCCGACACGCCCGCCGTCAACCGATGGCTGGCGCAGCGCGACATCGGCGTCTTCGGCGCCGACCTCTGGGCGTCCGACTGGAAGTCGATGACGGCGGAAGCTGAGCTTGCGCTGGTGATGCACCGCCTCGACAGAGCGAAAGGCGGGATCGTGCTCCTGCACGATACCAAGGCCTCGACGGCACGCATGATGCCGGCGCTGCTTCGCGCCCTGAAGGCTGGCAATTATCGGATCGTCCACCTCGTGCCAGGGGCCGGCCGGAGCGAGACGAAGGCCGCGCGACCCGGATGGTCCTCGGAGACGGACCGCATCATCACCGCCGTGTTCCGGCATGACGACGCCGAACGGCGGAACCGATGCGCGCGGGGCAAGCGGGGCGCGCTGGCGGGCTTTCTGGCGGCTCATGGACGGCAATCCAGGGTGGGGGTATGGCGTCCGGGGACCGTGGATGCGCCAAAAGCGTGCGGGTGGTAGTTTACCCCGACCTCTCGCTACCTACGGAATTCTCGAGTCGGAACCAACCTGCCTCCGACTACCGCTTCCAGCGCCGCATGAGGTATACAACGATCGCCATCACTGGAATGGCTATGAAGAAGACGATAAAGACGGTTACCTTGTAGTCTCCGGGCACGTCGCGGCTCCTTTTAGGCCTTCGATGCACGCGGGTCTTCGCCCATTGAGCAAAGGCGGGAGCAAAGACCATCGGCCGTTGCGACGCAACAAACGAAAGGTCCGACGATCTTGCAGGATTGGGACTCGCGATAACCCGGCATCCGCACGAACCCGGCCTCCTTATGGAGAACCCTGGTGCGGCCAAGAGGACTCGAACCTCCACCCCTTTCAGGACTAGCACCTCAAGCTAGCGCGTCTACCAATTCCGCCATGGCCGCCTGACGCGGGGCAAGAGGAGTAAGCCAAACCGCGGTCGCCGGCCCGTCTAACAAATCGCCCCGATGCAGGCAAGCTCGGATAGGGCGGCGCGCGCGACAATCGCGTAGGATGTCCGGCAAGCCTGCGAGCCCCCATGCCGACACGCGACCATATTCACGCCTCCATGCTACCCCTGCCCGCTTCGCCCGCGGTGGAATGGCGCCGCGCCGCAGCGCCCGTGCCCTACCCGGAGGCCGTGGCCGAGATGGAAGCGCAGGTGGACGCCATCGCGCGCGGCATGGCGCCGGAACGCGTTTGGCTGCTCGAACATCCGCCGCTTTTTACCGCCGGCACGGGAACGAGGGCGAGCGATGGTGCCGGCGGCACCTTCCCCCTCTACACGACGGGTCGCGGCGGCCAAGTCACCTATCACGGCCCAGGGCAGCGGGTCGCCTACGTCATGCTCGACCTGAAGCGCCGTCGCCAGGACGTCCGCGCCTATGTCGCCGCGCTGGAGCGCTGGGTCATCGAGACTCTGGCCGCCTTCGCAATCCCTGCCGCGCGGCGTGAGGACCGTGTGGGGGTCTGGGTGACGCGGCAGGACAAGAGCTCCGGCCTCGATGGATCGCCGGCGGAAGACAAGATCGCCGCCATCGGCATTCGCGTGCGACGCTGGGTGTCGTTCCACGGCGTCTCCCTCAACATCGAGCCCGACTTGCGCCATTATGCCGGGATCACGCCCTGCGGGATTGCCGACGCGCACTTCGGCGTGACCAGCCTCGCCGACCTCGGCCACACCGTCGCGATGGTCGAGGTCGACGCCGTCCTGCGCGAAACGTTCGAGGAGGTCTTCGGGCCGACTGTGGACGCCTAGCGAGCGACGCCAAGGCCGCCAGAATATGCGGGGGCGTCCGATGCGACCGTCGTCCGACCCTGCCACGCGTCCGGCGGGTTAAAACCGAGACGCCGTCGGCGGCGCGTCGTTCGCCGCCATTCGATCCGTCGAGCGCGCGTCGAGGTGCTCGACCTTGGCGGCCGGTGGCCCCGAGCGGCACAGGCCGACGAGTTCGGCCAGGCGGTCGCCGGGGCCGAAGAAGACGGCATCGACATGGCCAGCTTCGTGGTTCGCGACCCAGCCCGTAATGCCGAGACGCGTCGCCTCGCGCTGGGTCCACGCGCGAAATCCGACGCCCTGCACGCGGCCGGTGACGCGCACGGCAAGCGCCCGTTCGGTCTCACTCATGGGAAGACGTCACCATGCAAGGTGTCCTCGATCGCGATATTATCCAGCAGTCGCGTACGCCCGAGGCGCGCAGCCACGAGAAGCCGCCCGCGCCTTCCGCTGCCGTCCATTGGCTTTAGCGTGCTGCCGTCGCGCGCTTCAAGATAATCGACGTCGAAGCCTGTCGTCGCGAGGAGTGCAGCCGCGGTCGCTGCGCTAGCCGCCGCCGCCGCGCCGCCGCGGATCGCCGCCGCGCAGTCCTGGAGCGTCGCGTGCAGGCGCGGCGCCAGCGCGCGTTCGGCGGCGGAAAGGTACTGATTGCGCGAAGAGAGCGCGAGCCCTTCGCCGTCGCGCACTGTGGGTACGCCGACGATCTCCACCGGCAGGTCGAGGTCGCGCGCCACCCGCTTGACGACGCAGAGCTGCTGGAAATCCTTCTCGCCGAAGAGCGCCACGTCGGGTTGCGCCTGGATGAGGAGCTTGGCCACCACCGTCGCCACTCCAGCGAAATGGGTCGGCCGAAACCGGTCTTCGAGGCCAGCCATGGCCGGCCCCGTCACGCTGACGATAGTGGCAAAACCGGGAGGATAAACCTGGGTGGCGGAGGGAGCGTAGACGAGATCGCCGCCGAGCGCCTCGAACCGCGCGCAATCGGCCTCGAGGCTGCGTGGATAAGTGGTGAAGTCTTCGTTTGGCGCGAATTGCGCCGGGTTGACGAAGACGGTGAGCACCACGCGCTCGGCGCGGCGCAAGCCTTCGCGCACCAGTTCCATGTGGCCGTCGTGCAGGGCGCCCATCGTCGGCACGAGCGCCACGCGCTCTCCTGCCAGCCGCCAACGCGCGACTTGCGCCCGCAGGGCGACAAGTTCGTCGACGACGGTGATCTCGCGATGCCTCGTCATAGCGACGGTCCGGCGCAGCGTCCCGACGTGCCGCGGACTTTCTGCTCCAATGTGGCGATGTAGGCAGGGGGCAAACCGATGTCCCTGGCGGTTGCGACGATCTCCTCCATGTAGGTGGCAGGCGCGGGTCCGCCACCGGTGTCGGTGCCGAGATAGAGAAGCGCCTGCGCCGCCGCTCCGCGCTCGCGCACGATCGGCTGCACCGCCTTGGTGTAAAGCCCTTGTGCAAGCCCCTCGTATCGGTCGAGCGGCGCGATATCGGACAGCGCGAGGTCGAACAGCATACCGTGGACAGCAGACTGGGGCTCGCGGCAGACGGACGCAAATCCGTTGCGCATCAGCACGAAGGCATGATGTGGGAGGCGGGCGCGGCCGAGGGCGCGTGCCTTCGGGCAGCGTGTGCGCAGGACGGCCTCACCCATGTTGGAGCCATAGGCGAAATAGAGCGGCATGGCGGCTCAAGCGAATGTCATGATGGCGGCGTCGACCGCCAACGAGTCGCCCTCGCGCGCCTCGATGGTCTTCACCGTCACGTCGCGTTCGGCCTTCAGCACGTTCTCCATCTTCATCGCCTCGACGAGGCAAAGCGGCTCGCCAGCCTTGACAGCCTGCCCGACGCGCACGTTGATCGCCTTGAGGAGGCCGGGCATGGGACAGAGAAGCGCCTTCGAGGTGTCGGTCTCCTCCCGCTGAAGCATCAGGCCGGCGAGATCTGCCTGGCGGCGGGTTAGCACCCGCGTCGCGGCTGCGAAGCCGGCATGCGAGAGATGGTAGCCGTTGAGCATCGCGCGCGCGCCGAAGGCGAGCGAATGGTCGTCGATCGTGCCGGTCCAGATCGGGTCTGAAGGTACCCATTGGCTCGTCACGCGCAGCGATCCGTGATCGTCGGCATGGACGACGAGGATGTCGCCATCGCTCTCGATCGCTACGTCGACGCGTTGATGCCCCAGCAAGACGCTGCGCTCCTCGCGCCCTTTGGCGGGCACAGGTCTGATGCGCCCGGAGAGAGCGCCCCGGCGGCGGTTCAGAGTCGCGTCGACCGCCAAGGCCACGCTGACGAACAGCCGCGCGAGGTCGCCGTCCGGCTCGCGCGGCACGTAGGCGACGCCGTACTCCTCCGCGATGAAACGCGTCGACAGCCGCCCCTCCCGCCAGCGGGGCGAAGCCATCAGCGCCGCGAGGAACGGCAGGTTGTGGCGGATACCCTCGATCGCGAAACGGTCGAGCGCGTCGGCCTGCGCCGCGATGGCCTGCTCCCGCGTCGGCGCGTGGGTCACGAGCTTGGCGATCATCGGATCATAATGGATGGAAATCTCACCGCCTTCGACGACGCCCGCGTCGACGCGCACCGTCGCTTCGCCCGCGGGCCCTTCGGCAGGGGGACGGTAGCGGGTCAGGCGCCCTGTCGAGGGCAGGAACTCGCGCGCGGGGTCCTCGGCATAGACGCGGCTTTCGACCGCCCAGCCTTCGAGGCGCACCTGCTCCTGGCGCAACGCGAGCGGCTCGCCGGCGGCCATGCGGATCATCGCCTCGACGAGGTCGATCCCCGTGATGAACTCGGTCACGGGGTGCTCGACCTGCAGCCGGGTGTTCATCTCGAGAAAGTAGAAGCTCCTGTCTTGCCCGGCGACGAACTCCACCGTTCCCGCCGAATCGTAGCCGACGGCCTGAGCGAGCGCCACAGCCTGCTCCCCCATGCGCCGGCGCGTCTCCGAGTCGAGCAGCGGCGAGGGCGCCTCCTCGATCACCTTCTGGTTGCGGCGCTGGATCGAGCATTCGCGCTCGTGGAGGTAGATGACATGGCCGTGCTTGTCGCCGAGGAGCTGGATCTCGATGTGGCGCGGGTCGGTGATGAACTTCTCGATGAAAACGCGGTCGTCGCCGAACGAATTTTTCGCCTCCGAGGTGGCGCGGGCGAACCCCTCGGCGACCTCTTCGCGCGAATGCGCGACGCGCATGCCCTTGCCGCCGCCGCCGGCCGAGGCCTTGATCATGACGGGGTAGCCGATGATGTCGGCGATGCGAACCGCCTCGGCCGCGTCGGCGACGACGCCGAGGTGCCCCGGCACCGTCGAGACGCCGGCGGCGCTCGCCAGCTTCTTCGATTCGATCTTGTCGCCCATCGCCTCGATCGCGCGCGGGTTGGGGCCGATGAAGGTGATACCCGCCGCCTGCAGCGCGGTCGGGAAGGCCGCGCGCTCGGAGAGGAAGCCGTAGCCCGGATGGACCGCCTCAGCTCCCGTCTGCCGGCAGGCGGCGACGATGCGCTCCATATCGAGGTAGGATTGCGCGGCCGGAGGCGGCCCGATGCAGACGGCCTCGTCCGCCATCGCGACGTGCAGCGCGTCGCGGTCCGCCTCGGAGTAGACGGCGACGGTGGCGATGCCCATCCGCCGCGCGGTCTTCATGATCCGGCAGGCGATCTCGCCGCGATTGGCGATCAGGATTTTCTTGAACATGGGTCCGCCGCGCTGCAACGGGCGCTTTATGCACACGGGGCCCGATGGAGCGCAACGTGGTAGCGGACGCCGGTTGTCGACCGGTGATCGCCGCCGACCCAATCCAGTGTTTCCATCGCGAACGATCGACGATCAGCCTATCGGTTGCGCCACGACCTCGATCCTACAGCGGCATGTTCCCGTGCTTCTTCCAGGGGTTCTCCAGCACCTTCCCGCGCAGCATCGCCAGCCCCAGCGCCACCCGGCGGCGCGTCGCGTGGGGCATGATCACCTCGTCGATGTAGCCGCGCTCGGCGGCGGCAAAAGGCGAGAGGAACCGCTCCTCGTACTCCTTGGTGCGCGCGGCGATCTTCTCCGCGTCGCTGAGGTCGGCGCGGAAGATGATCTCCACCGCGCCCCTGGCTCCCATCACCGCGATCTGCGCCGTGGGCCAGGCGAGGTTCAGGTCGCCACGCAGGTGTTTCGACGCCATCACGTCGTAGGCGCCGCCGAACGCCTTGCGCGTGATGATCGTGACCTTCGGCACGGTCGCCTCCGCGTAGGCGTAGAGCAGCTTGGCGCCGTGCTTGATCAGCCCGCCGTATTCCTGCGCGGTGCCCGGCAGGAAGCCCGGTACGTCGACGAAGGTCACGAGCGGGATATTGAAGCAATCGCAGAAGCGAACGAAGCGGGCTGCCTTGCGCGAGGCGTCGCTGTCGAGCACGCCGGCGAGCACGACCGGTTGGTTGGCGACGAAGCCGACGGTGCGCCCCTCGACGCGCCCGAAGCCGACGACGATGTTCTTCGCGTGCGCCTCCTGGATCTCGAAGAAATCGCCGTCGTCGGCGGTCTTGAGGATCAACTCCTTGATGTCATAGGGCTTGGTGGGATTGTCCGGCACCAGCGTGTCGAGCGACAGGTCGCGGTCCTCGGGTCCGTTGACGGCGGGGGCCGGCCAGTCGGGCATCGGAGCCACGTTCGAGGCCGGCAGGAAGTCGACGAGCCGGCGCACCTGCAGCAGCGCCTCGACGTCGTCCTCGTAGGCGCGGTCGGCGACGGAGGAGCGCACCGCGTGGATTGAAGCACCCCCGAGCTCTTCGGCGGTCACCGTCTCGTTGGTGACGGTCTTCACCACGTCGGGACCGGTCACGAACATGTAGCTGGTGCCCTTCACCATGAAGATGAAGTCGGTCATCGCCGGCGAGTAGACGTCGCCGCCCGCACACGGCCCCATGATGACCGAGATCTGCGGGATGACGCCGGATGCCAGCACGTTGCGCTGGAACACCTCGCCGTAGCCGCCGAGTGCCGCGACGCCCTCCTGGATGCGCGCGCCGCCCGCATCGAACAGCCCGATGATAGGCGCGCGGTTGCGCAGCGCCATGTCCTGGATCTTTGTGATCTTCTGGGCGTGCGCCTCCGAGAGCGAGCCGCCGAAGACGGTGAAGTCCTTGGCGAAGACGAAGACGGCGCGGCCGGTGATCGTGCCCCAGCCTGTCACCACGCCGTCGCCCGGGATCGTCTGGGCGTCCATGCCGAAGTCCTGCGCGCGATGGACGACGAACATGTCGAACTCCTCAAAGGAGCCTTCGTCGAGCAGCAACTCGATGCGTTCGCGCGCCGTCAGCTTGCCTTTGGCGTGCTGTGCGGCGACGCGCCTTTCCCCGCCGCCCGCCTCGGCCTCGGCGCGGCGCTCGGCCAACCTCGTCAACATGGTCTTCAACCGCCCACCTCGCCTCACAATTTATGATGGCCGCCGCAAAATCTCTGTGGCGGTAGCATGTCCCGACCTATGGCGAAACGGGTCCCCCGCCTGTAGACATAGGCCGGCCGGACGAGCTCCGCGCAAGACGGGCTTACCCGCAGGCACGAGACGGGCCTGCTCGCTGGCGGGCGTGGAGAGACCCTATGACGATCGAGTCGGAAACCACGGAATTCGCCGAGTTCAGCCCGTTTGCGGACAAAGACGGTCCGCTGCGCGAGGACATCCGTTTCCTCGGCAACATCCTCGGCGAGACGATCCGGGCCCAGGAGGGCGACGCGATCTTCGACACGGTCGAGCAGATCCGCACGACCTCCATCCGCTTCCACCGCGACCGCGACGAACGTGAGGAGCAGGCGCTCGATTCGATCCTGGGAGCGTTGACGCCGCGCCAGGCGGCCCTCGTCGTCCGCTCGTTCAGCTATTTCTCGCACCTCGCCAACATCGCGGAGGACGCGCACCACGCGCGCCGCACCCGGGCCCATGCGATCGCCGGCTCAAAGCCGCGCACCGGGACGATCGGCCGTGCCCTCGCCAACGCGAAGAGTCACGGCGTATCCCGCGCCAACCTGCAATCCTTCTTCAGCGAGGCATTCATCAGCCCCGTGCTTACGGCCCACCCTACCGAGGTGCGGCGCAAGAGCACCATGCTGTGGGAGATCGTCGTCAAGGGTCTGCTCGCACGCCACGGGGAGCGCGACGTCACGGACGAGGAGCGCGCCGACATCGTGCAGAGCGCGCGCGAGGCCATGCTCGCGCTCTGGCAGACGAGCCTGTTGCGCCGTCGCAAGCTCACCGTTATCGACGAGGTGGCGAACGGGCTGAGCTACTACGACTATTCGATCCTGCAGGAACTTCCAGGCGTCTATCGCACATTGGAGGCGCAGGTCGAGGCCTTCGCCTCCAACGAGCCCTCGCAGCCGATCCCGTCTTTCCTGCGGATGGGGAGTTGGATCGGTGGCGACCGCGACGGCAACCCTTTCGTAACGGCCGACGTGCTGGCGACGACGGCGCGGATGCACAGCCTTAAGGCGCTCACCTTCTACCGTACCGAGCTGCACGACCTGCGGAACGAGCTCTCCCTCAGCGAAAGCATCGTCGCCATCACGCCCGAGCTCGACGACTTGGCCGAGCGCGCGCAGGACCTGCGCGACAGCCAGCAGGGCGAGCCCTATAAGCGCGCCGCCTTCGGGATGATGCGGCGGCTCTATTCCAACATCCAAATCCTGGAGAACGCCGCGCCCGGCCCGATGCCGCCCTATGCCGGGCCGGCGGAGCTACTCGCCGACCTCGGCATCATCGAGCATTCGTTGAAGCAGAACGGCTCGACCATTCTCACGCGTGGGCGGCTGCGACGGCTGCGGCGCGCGGTGGACTGCTTCGGCTTCCATCTCGCCAGCATCGATCTGCGCCAAAACTCGGCGGTGCACGAGCGGACCATCGCCGAGCTGCTGGAGGCAGTCGTGCCCGGCACGAACTACCTCGGCCTGAGCGAGGCGGATCGACTTGCCGTCCTCGCCGGCGAACTTGCCACGACGCGCCCGCTCGTCTCGCCCTTCCTTACCTATTCGGAGGAGACGACGGGCGAACTTGCCGTGTTCCGCATGGCCGTCGAGGCCAAGCAGCGCTACGGCGACGCGATGATTCACACGGCCATCATCTCCATGGCGCGCTCGGTGTCCGACCTGCTCGAACTCGCGGTGCTGCTCAAGGAAGTCGGCCTGATCGACCGCGACGGCGGCAGCGCCGTCAACATCGTACCCCTGTTCGAGACGATCGAGGACCTGCGCGCCAGCGCCGGCATCATGGAAACAGCGCTGGCGCACGAGCAATTCTCCCGCATCGTCGCCTCGCGCGGGCGGGTGCAGGAGGTGATGCTCGGCTATTCCGACTCGAACAAGGACGGCGGCTTCGTCACCTCTGGCTGGGAACTCTACCAGGCGGAGATTGCCCTCGTCGATGTCTTCAGCCGGCATGGTGTGACGCTGCGGCTGTTCCACGGCCGCGGCGGTTCGGTCGGCCGCGGCGGTGGCCCGAGCTTCGATGCCATCATGGCGCAGCCCACCGGTGCCGTCAGCGGGCAGATCCGCATCACAGAACAGGGCGAGATCATATCGTCCAAATATTCCAACCCGGACGTCTGCCGGCGCAACCTCAACATCATCGTCGCCGCCACGCTGGAAGCGACGCTCCTCGACACCCGCCGGCCCTCGGCGCCGGCGAGCTTCCACGTCGCGATGCAGAGCCTGTCCGACAAGGCGTTCAAAGCCTATCGCGCGCTCGTCTACGAGACGCCGGGCTTCGAGGACTATTTTTGGGGTTCGACCGTCATCAACGAGATCGCCACCCTCAACCTCGGCAGTCGCCCCGCCTCGCGCAAGAAGACCCGCGCGATCGAAGACCTCCGCGCCATCCCCTGGGTGTTCTCCTGGGCGCAATGCCGCGTCATGCTTCCCGGCTGGTACGGGTTCGGCGCGGCGGTACAGGAATGGCTTGCCGAGGAGGGCCACTCGCACGAACTGTTGCAGGCGATGTACCGGGATTGGCCGTTCTTCCGCACCCTGCTGTCGAATATGGACATGGTGCTGGCCAAGAGCAGTCTGGCCGTCGCCTCGCGTTACGCGGAGCTCGTCGAGAACGAAGAGCTGCGCGCGACCATCTTCCGCTCGATCAGCCAGGAGCACGCGCTGACGGTCAGCGCGGTCCTAAAGATCACCGGGCAAACGCGACTACTCGAGGGCAATCCCCTTCTGGAGCGCTCCATCTCCAACCGTTTTCCCTATCTCGACCCGATGAACCACGTGCAGGTGGAGCTGCTCAAGATGCTCCGCGCGGATGGGGACGACGAAGAGGTCCGCAGCGGCGTGCAACTCAGCATCAACGGCGTCGCGGCGGGCCTCCGAAACAGCGGCTAGGTGCGCTGCGTCATAGCGGAGGCGTCCTGGTTGACGCCTAGTCGATAGAGCGTCGCGGCCGCCTCCATCTCGCGCCATCGACGTTCGCGGCGGGCCGTTGCTGCGGCGTCGGCGCCCCAGAACCGCGCCTGGAAGTCCTCGTCGACGTGCGCTTTCGCCCAGGCGTCGTCCGCTGTGAGATGACCGTACGCGACCGCGAGCGCGATCAGCACCGATCCCGTCAAAGTCGTCATGACACTCAGCGCAGCAAGTCGGAGCGCGCCGGCGGGACCAGTGGCGACCGCGGCAACCGATTGAGCGACAACCGTCAGGGCTGGTCCGGGCTGGGCGACATAGATGACGCCCTCGGCGCAGACGAAGCGCGCCCCGAGGTGCTCGCGGGCGAAGTCGAGGACGGGGTCCCAGGCCGCGGCCTGCCCCGAAACCAGGATGGCCGGCGCATCTGCGCGGTAGCAGACGAGGTCGGTCTCCGCGAACTTTGCGACCTCGGCAATCGTCGCATCCGGAGCATGGGCAACGCCGTCCAACGCGGAATTGATGAGCCGGGTCAGTGGCATCGTATCGGGCTGAATCAGCTCGCCCTGGGCGCGCCATTCGGCGGCGACGCGATCCGCCAACGCGCGGGTCGGCAGCGCGAGGAAGCCCTTAGCGGGGGTACGTACCGGTTTGCCATCGAGGAGGATCGAGAAACCCTTGCCATCCTCGCCGACCGACACCGCGCCGTAAAAGCGACGCGGCAGCGCCTTCTGCAGGTCGCGGCGGGCGAGCGCGACGGGATCGATCGGCTCGCCCGTGCTTGGGAATAGGTCGCTTCGCAGGTCGGCCATGCCCGTTCTTCCCTCAGCCTCGGTCACAGCGCCGCGAGCAACGCCGCGAAATCGGCGACGATCAGCGCAGCGCCAGCCTCGCGCAGCGCCTGCTCCGGATGGTAGCCCCAGGCCACGCCGATGGCACGGACACCGGCCGCTTCCGCCATGGCCATATCGTAGGTCGTGTCGCCGATCATCACCGCATCCTTCTTGTCGCAGCCGGTCTCGTGAAGCGCTGCCAGGATCATGGAGGGATGCGGCTTGGAGGGATGGCTGTCCGCCGTCTGGACCGTGGCGAAGGCGTGCTCCCAGCCTTGCGCCTGTAGCAGGCGGTCGATACCGCGCCGCGCCTTGCCGGTGGCGATCCCGATCGCGACGGAAGGGTCACGCCTCAGGGTCGCGACGGCATCGGCCGCACCGGAGTAAAGCGGCTCGTGGAAACCCGGCTCGCCGCGCAGCGCCGTCCAGGCGTCGCGGTAGGCGACCGACAGCGCCTCGTAGGGTCCCTCGGCGCCAACGAGCGCCGCGAATGCCTCGTGCAGGGACAGGCCGACGACCGACAGCGACGCCTCGCGGGTCGGCGGCGGCAGGCCGAGCGTGGCGAAGGCGCGGCCCTGCGCCTCGACGATGTGGTTCTGGCTGTCGACGAGCGTGCCGTCGACGTCAAAAAGGACGAGCTTCACCGATTTCAGTCCGGTGCGTCTTCGATAGGGTCGCGCGTGCCGACATCGAACCCGAGCATGGCGAACGAGGCTTTCATGTGCGGCGGAAGGGGTGCCGTCACGTCGAGCGTGCCGCCGCGCGGGTGCGGCAGCACGAGGCGGCGCGCCAGCAGGTGCAGCTTGAGCTCGATGCCGTCCGGCACAGCCCGCAGCGGATCGTTGCGGCGCGGGTCGTTCTTCGGCTTCAGGCCGTACTTGGGATCCCCGATGATGGGATGGCCGATCGCCTCGGCATGGGCGCGGAGCTGGTGCGTCCGCCCGGTGATCGGCTTCATCGACAACCAAGCGAGGCGCGACACGACACGGTCGACCGTGGCGTAATAGGTGACGGAATGCTGCGCGTCTTCCTCGCCGTGGCGAGCCACCCGCATTCGTTCGCGCGCGGCATGGTCATCGCCCGGCACCTTGACGCCTCGCGCGCCGCCCATGCCCTCGCCCTTGGCGAGATAGAGGGAGATGCGGCCCTGCTCCGGACGCGGTACACCCTCCACCAGGGCCCAATAGGTCTTCTGCGCCTCGCGCGAGCGGAAGACCGCGCCGAGGTCCGCCGCCATCTTGCGCGTCTTGGCCACCAGCAGCACGCCCGACGTGTCGCGGTCGAGCCGATGCACCAAGACAGGCCTGTCGCCCCGCTCGTTAGGGAGGGACGCAAGCATGCCGTCCACATGCACCTTGGTGCCCGACCCGCCCTGGACGGCGAGGCCGAAGGGCTTGTTGAGGACCATGAGGTCGCGATCCTCGTGGATGATCATCGAGCGGAGCGCCCGGGCGTCGTCGATCGAGGGCTCGAAGACGCGCTCCGGCTGCGCCTCGAGATGCAGCGGCGGCACGCGAATCGTCTGGCCGTGCGCCAGACGGAACGCCGTCTTCACGCGGGCGCCATCGACGCGCACCTGTCCGGTCCGCACGATCTTGTTGAGATGGGAGAGGGACAGCGTCGGCACGCGGCGCTTGAACCAGCGGTCGAGCCGCATGCCCTCCTCGTCTTCGGTGACCTGAAGGGTCTCGGCAGCCATGGTCCTGCAGTCGGTGGGTGGAGCGGCTCGCCGGGAACCGCGCTTCGCCCCCTGCTCTAATCACTCGTGAGACAAATTGCTACCGTCGGCCGTACCCACCCTGCGACCCGCCGCGATGACTTTCGCCAGACAGGCCGGAGGGAGAATCAACACGGTAAATCCCGGTGCGATCAGAGACAACAGGCTTTCGGTTCCGTCGTCGTCGATGCCAGAGTACGCTGCGAGGGCCTGCCCACCCACCCGTTATGGGCTAGGGGCTAGGGGCCAGACCCTTACTCCGCCGGCGTGGCCGCGGCGGCGGCCCGGTTGCGAGCCTCGACCTGATCCCAGCGGGTGCCAAACATCGTATCGCAGACGGCGGGGCTGCCGAAGCCGTCGCTGAAGCTCACGTTGCCCTTGACGTGGTGCTCGCCGTGCGCGTGGGAGGAGATCAGCCCGGCGATCGTCGTGGCGAAGCGTGGCATGCGCTTGGCGATCGCCGCCTTCGGCAGCAGCACGGCAAAGTTATAGCCGGAATGCTCATAGACGCCGCCGAGAGCGCCCAGGCCAGCGACCATCGAGTGGAACAGCACGTCGGATCCGCCGCCGCCGATGATGGCCAGGGGCAGCAGGTAGGGCAGCGTGATCTCTAGGAAGAAGTCGGGATAGCTCATGTAACAAGCGCTGATGCCCTTGCTAGCCCCTGTTGAGTGGTGAACCGAGTGCTTCAGAACGCGCGTCAGGCTCGGGCGGTGCAGGAGGTGACGGTGCGTGATATATTGCACGATGTCATGGCCGATACCCATCACCACGAGGCTCAGCACGAAACGCAGCGGGTGGAGGTGATCCTCCCCGGTGAAGCAGAGCCCGACCGCCTGCATGGCCACCATGGCCGGGAGCAGAATGAACACCTGGTTCTTCAACACGAGCGGCAGCATTTGCCGGTAGCTCTTGCGGTCGACGTCACGCACCTTGAAACGGCGCAGCCGGCCGGTGCGGTCGCACCATTCGCCAGCCAGACCGGCGCCGTGAAAAAACACCATCTGGACCGCCCAGACGAAGACCGATAGCGGAAGCCACGTGGGCAGAAGCGACGACGACATGGGACCTCGTGAACGGGCCTGGACGCAGGTCGGGCGAGAGCTGGGGCTTTCCGGCCGGTGCGTACAAAGGGATACGGGGATCAGGTTCGATCCCCGGGCATTTGGCGGGCGGACGATACAGGCTTGTCTCGTGAGAACAAGGTCGCCTGGTTCAAACCGGCATGCAGGGCTGTAACAATGCGTGAGCGCCGATGGCACCAGGCGCTCGGCGCCGGAGGTGTTGCGCTGCGTATCGCGGGGGGGTGGAGAGACGTGGCATCCTTGTCACCATCGCCTGGGAAGCGAGGCGACGGCTCTCGGCGTTTCGACAGCTGCCGCTCTCTTGACGCAAAGCACCGCTTCCTATGCATTGTCCGTGGCAGTCATCGAGAACGAGTCATGACGACATCTTTGCCTTTTCCGCTTCGTTTGCCCTTCCCGGGGCGACATCGGGAAGTGCTGGCTCTCGCGGCCGCTGCGGCGCTGGCGGGTTTGGCCCTTGCGCATCACGAACCGCAACACGTCGAAGTCGGAGTGCCGGCGGTGGGGGGCTGGTTCGGCGAACTCGCCGCCGTGGCGGGAGCGCCGGAGGCCCCCCCACTGAGTTCTTCCTCCCTGGTGGTTCCCCGCGCCGCGCTCGCCCTTCCTCCGATCGTCAGAGCGTCCCCGCAGTTCAAGGCCGTCTGCGACAGCGCCGACGACACGTGTGCGCTGCGCCCGATTCCCTTGGTAGCGCCGACCCGTCGCCCAGTCGCGTCGGACCCGTTGCGCCAAACGGCGGCGAAGCGGGCTGCCGACGTGCGCAAGGCGACGTCGGTCGGTCGGGCGGCTGATACGCCGTTTTCCTTCAACCCGCTCGACCATCTACCGGATGCCGCGACGTTCGGCCGGCCGTTCGAGGCCGCCGGATCGATCCTCAGCGGCTGGGTGAAGCGGCTCTAGTCGGGGCGGAGTTCACAGGCCTTCGAGGTAGAGGCGGCCGAGAAGCGGCCCGAAATAGATCGGCAAGGCTTTGTCGCAGACGTCGTCGAACAGGCTGTGCAAGCTGCCGCTCAATTGGCGTGTCAAAGACGTCTCGATACCGACGGACGCAAGGCCGGCGAGCGTGTGTAGCCGCGCGTCCTGCGTCCCAGCCGGCGAAGAAGCCTGGGTTGATCTCTCGCTGAGACATTGATCAAGCATGGTGGTCCAACGTGCAGGTTGCGTTAAACCCAGCGTGCCACGCTATGGTTAACAGCGCGTTAAACCGCAAGATCTGGAAACGGTAAGCGAGCGGCCCGGCGAGGCTTTGGTGAGCGCGTCGGGGTTCGAACCCGAGACCCTCTGATTAAAAGTCAGATGCTCTACCGGCTGAGCTACGCGCTCTGAAGAACCCTGAAGCCGGCTGCTTCCCAGGGTGACGCAGCCGCCGCAATCCGGCCCTCAAGC
The DNA here is from genome assembly GCA_965249685.1 of Beijerinckiaceae bacterium. Taxonomy (GTDB): domain Bacteria; phylum Pseudomonadota; class Alphaproteobacteria; order Rhizobiales; family Beijerinckiaceae; genus RH-AL1. The sequence goes on from CBDFMN010000003.1 coordinate 913,505, forward strand.
CTTTCATCGACGTCTTCGCTTGCGCTGGAGGTAGACCGAAGCGGTTCGCAAATCAAGCTGCGCCACCTGGTCAATCGGTCCAACGCATGTAGGCGATGAGCAGGCAGAGCAGCAATGCCGAGACGAGTGTCGTCGCAATCGCCTTCATCGCCAGGTGGGGGGCGGCGGGCGCGCCGGGTTCGGTACCGGGCACCACCAATCCTTCCTCCTCCTGCGAGCGCACCCCGATCGGAAGGATGGCGAACAGCACGGTGAACCAGATCGTGACGTAGATGGCTATCGCGAGCGGGACAGGAAGCGGCATGGCGACAGTCTGGACCACGTCCGCGGCGATGGCCACCGGTCTTGTTGCCCGCACGCCACGTGCAGGCGCAAACCGACCCACCCTGGGCGACGGCCATTGCCAAACCACGAGGCTGCGCCCGACTATACCAACGGTTTGAAGCTCTCGTCAGACAGGACGCCCCACCATGAACCGAAAGACCCTGGCCCTCGCGGCGGTCGCGTCGCTCGCCCTCGCGGGCGTGGCAGGACCAGCGCAGGCTGGCCTGTTCGACTTCCTTCTCCAGCCCAATGGATCGACCGTCGGCCCGGACGGTCGCCCGCTCGGCGTGGCGCCGCCGCGCGAACTTGTCGCCTACCAGGGCGGCTATGCTCCCGGCACGATCGTCATCTCCACGCAGGAGCGCCGGCTCTACTACGTGATGGCGAACGGCCAGGCGCTCCGCTACGGCGTCGGCGTCGGCCGGCAGGGGTTCGCCTGGAGCGGGGTCAAGACCGTCTCGATGAAGCGCGAGTGGCCGGACTGGACGCCGCCGTCCCAGATGCTGCGCCGCCGTCCCGACCTGCCGCGCCACATGGTTGGCGGCGTCGGCAATCCACTCGGCGCGCGCGCCATGTACCTCGGCAGCTCACTCTATCGGATCCACGGCTCGAACGAGCCGGAGACGATCGGCACCGCTGTCTCGTCGGGCTGCATCCGTATGACCAATGAGGACGTGACAGACCTCTACAGCCGCGTCCGCGTCGGCACGAAGGTCGTGGTACAGCGCTGATCGGCGCAGAGACGATCTTAGCCGCGACAATCAGTGTCGCGGTAGCGCCTCGCCGGACCGGTCGCGGCTGAGCCCGGCCGTTTCCAGCTCAGCAAGATAGCCGGCCCAGCGCGTCGCGTGGTCGCGGCCAAGTTCGCTCAGGTAGCCCCAGGTGAAGATCCCGGTCGAGTGCATGTCGTCGAAGCTGAGGCGGACGGCATAGGTGCCGACCGGTTCGACGCCGATGATCGCGACGTTGCGCTTGCCACCGATGATCTTGCGCTCCTTGCGGCTGTGGCCCTGCACTTCGGCGCTCGGGCTCATCACGCGCAGGTACTCGGCCTCGAGCGCGTAGGCCGCGCCGCCCTCGAACGCCACCTTGAGCACGCGCCCGCCCGCGGCGAGCCTCAGTTCCGTCGGCCATACGCCCGCATCCATATCAACCGTCCCCTGCGCCTTGCTCGTCTTACCGTGCGGACCTAGTTGCGCTATATCAAGTCCATGAATGTCGCTTTTCCCGCTGTCGCCCAGGCCCTTGCTCCGCCCGCGTCCTCCGGCCCGCTCGTCGATCCGTTCGGTCGCCACATCGACTATATCCGCGTCTCGGTGACGGATCGCTGCGACTTCCGCTGCGTCTACTGCATGGCGGAAGATATGGAGTTTCTGCCGCGGCGTGACCTGCTCACGCTGGAGGAACTCGACCGCTTATGCGGCGCCTTCGTGGCGCGAGGGACCCGCAAGATCCGGCTGACCGGCGGCGAGCCCCTGGTACGGCGCAACGTCATGGGATTGATCCGCAGCCTCTCGCGTCACCTCGACAGCGGCGCGTTGCAGGAGCTGACGCTGACCACCAACGGCTCGCAGCTCGCCAAGCACGCGGAGGAACTCGCCCGCTGCGGCGTCCGGCGCGTCAACGTCTCCCTCGACAGTCTTGACCCCGAGAAGTTCCGGGCCATCACTCGTTGGGGAGACCTCGACCAGGTCATGCGCGGGCTCGACGCCGCACAGGCGGCAGGCCTCGGAGTGAAGATCAACGCGGTGGCGCTGAAGGGTGTCAACGACACCGAAATCCCCGCCATGATCGCCTGGGCGCATGGCCGCGGCATGGACCTGACGCTGATCGAGGTCATGCCCATGGGCGTGATCGGCGCCGAGCGCATCGACCAATATGTGCCGCTCACTCAAGTCCGCGTCGATCTGATGGAGCGTTTCACCTTGACGGATCTGGCCTACAAGACCAGCGGACCGGCCCGCTACGTCAAGGTGGAGGAAACCGGCGGACGCCTCGGCTTCATCACGCCCATGACCCACAATTTCTGCGAAAGCTGCAATCGCGTGCGCGTCACCTGCACCGGCACGCTCTACATGTGCCTGGGCCAGGAGGACGCCGCTGACCTGCGCGCCGCCTTGCGTGACTCGCCGGGCAACGACCTGCTCAACGAGACCATCACCGCGGCCATCGCACGCAAGCCGAAGGGCCACGACTTCATCATCGATCGCGACAGGGAGCGTCCGGCGGTCGGGCGCCACATGAGCGTAACCGGCGGCTGACCCATGACATCTTCTTCAGACGACGAGCTCCTCAAGACCGTCCTGCGTGACACCAAGACAATTGCGCTCGTCGGCCTGTCCGACAAGCCGGAGCGTGATTCCAACGAGGTCTTCGCCTACCTGATCGGCAAGGGTTACGATTGCGTGGGGGTCAATCCCGCACTCGCGGGACGCATCGTTCATGGCGCGCCGGTCTTTGCGAGTTTGGCGGCGGTCGACCGTCCCATCGACATGGTCGACGTGTTCCGCGCGTCCGATGCCGTCGGCGGCATCGTCGACGAGGCTCTAGCCCTGACGCCGCGTCCGCGCGTGGTCTGGATGCAGCTCGGCGTCGTCAACGAGGGCGCGGCGGCCAAAGCGCGGGCTGCCGGCTTGACCGTCGTCATGGACCGCTGCCCGAAGATCGAGCTGCAGCGTCTCGGCTCGCCCGCCTGACCGACCTACGATCCGTTCAGGCCTGGGCGATCCGCAGGGGGCGAACTCCCTCGACCCGCGTGGCCGGCCGAACACCGAGGCGCTGGCGATGCACGACGGCCATCGTCAACACTACCATCGCGAACGCCTGATGCAGCAGCCCGGCCCAGATCGGCACCACCAGCACGAGTGCGACGATCCCGAACACGGCCTGCGCCGTCACGAGGCAGAACAACGCGATCGCGCGACGTGCGGTCGAGGTGCCAGGAGCCGCGCGGTACATCCAAACCGCCTGGAGGAGAGCGAATGCGAACAGAGCGTAGGCTGTCATCCGGTGCTGGAACTGCACGGTCGTGATGTTGTCGACCAAGTTGCGCCACGCCGGCTCAAGCATGGCAAGGTCGTCGGCGGGAGGAATGAGCCGACCGTTCATCAGTGGCCAGGTGTTGTAAGCTTGGCCTGCGCGCAGGCCGGCGACAAGACCGCCCAAGGCGATCTGTGCCAGCACGAGCAGGACCAGCAGGCTCGCGAGACGGCGCAGCCCTGCTGACACCACTTCAGCGGCGGACTCCCGGCGCTGTCCGGCCGCGAGCCAGACCAATGCCGTCAGGGTGATGGACGCCAGCAGGAGGTGGGTTGCGAGCCGTTCTTGCGCGACCTCCACCCGTCCTGAGAGGCCGGACGACACCATCCACCACCCGACAAACCCCTGCAGGCCGCCGAGCGCGAAAATACCGAGCATCTGCCACTTCAGGGCTCGCGAGAGCATACCGCGCAGCCAAAAGACCACCATGGGGACAAGCAGAGCCATGCCGAGCAAGCGCCCGATCAGGCGGTGCGTCCACTCCCACAGGAAGATTGTCTGAAAACGGCCGAGGTCCATATCCGGGAACAGCTCGGCATATTGCGGGATCTGCTTGTACTTGTCGAAGGCTTCGACCCAGCCAGCATGGCTCAGAGGTGGCACGACCCCGGTGAGGGGCTTCCACTCGGTGATGGACAGGCCGGACTCTGTCATGCGGGTGGCACCGCCGACGACGACCATCAGCAGCACCAGCGCCGCCACACTCCAAAGCCACACGGATATGGTGCTGCTCCGTCCCTGGACGTGGGCGCCAAAAATCGCCTTTAGCGACGAGCGGTGCAGGGCTGACGGGTGTCTCATCGCGGGGGGCTTCCGCATTAGGTCGCGTTGACGCGGCGGGTAGAGCTCAGATATGGCCGACCGAGGGTCGAAGTCCAGGGGCGGCTGGTCGCACGTGCGACAGTGGGAGAATGCCATGCGTCGCCGTCACCGCAAGTTCGTCGGCGTGCTGCTGACCCTCGCTTTCGTGGTGATCTACGCGCTCGCGGCCATGGCCCTGGCCCAGGGCCGCTTCATCCACGACGCGCCGAGTGCTGTGCAAGGACTCTATTATGCGGTCATCGGTATGGCCTGGATCCTGCCTATCATGCCGCTGATCCGCTGGATGGAGCGGCCCGACGAGAGCTGAGCCTCACGCCGCGTCGACACGTCGGCCTCGGTTCCAAAGGGCCGACGGGACACCGGAAAGCAGGAGCTCCAGGCTCGCGAGCGTCTGCCAATGACCGTTGAGCGAGAGCCGCGGTAGAGCGTGGGAATGATCGCGGTGGGCCGGGAACAGCGTGCCCGGCCGTGTCGTGACCGCGCTCGCGAACCCCAGCGACTCAGCCAGCGCGAATTCGCGCGGACCGGCGGAGGTGGGGTCGCCGACGGGATAGGACAGGTGGCGCGCCGCCGTGCCGAGGCGGGCCTCGATGACCCGCCGGCTCTCCGCCATCTCGTACCGGGCCACGTCGGCGGAATGCTTGGCGAGCATCGGATGTGTAACCGTGTGGACGCCGACCGCGCAGAGTGGGTGGCGCGCCAAGATCGCGATTTCGGACCAATCGAGGCAGAGCCGCTCGACGATGGCCGCCGACGATAAACCGACCTGCACCATCAGGTCGGCGATAACGGCCAGCAAGCGCTCTTCCGGCCCGCCCCGCAGCCGCCGGTAGAGCGCGGCAAAGGCAATTGCCTTATCCAGCGCCGTGGCCGCCGGCATCGTCACCGGTGCGCCGTCGAGCATGACCGAGATGCGCGGTAGCGCGCGCACGGCTTCCTCCAGTTCCACCCACCAGAGCCGCGCCGTCCGGTCCGCGAAACCCGTGGTGACGAAGAGCGTGAACGGCGCGCGGTGGCGCTCCAGGATCGGCAGCGCGTGATCCACGGTGTCGCGGTAGCCGTCGTCGAACGTCAGCGTCACGAACGGCCTCGCGCCCGCCCGTCCGAGGCGTCCCAGCGCGTCGTCGAGGGTCACGAGGTCGAAGCCGAGTGCCGCGATGCGGTCGAGCGCGGCATCGAGGAAGGCGGGCTCGACTTCCAGAAGGCGATTGGGCGCGAAGGCGTCGCCGAACCAGGGTTTCACGCGGTGCAGGGTGAGGATGGCCCCCTGCCCGCGCGTCAGCGGCGTCAGGAGGCGGTGCAGCCGCGTCGCCCGGAAGAAGGCGAAGCCGGCGGCGATGACCTGTTGCTTGCCCGTCCGCACCGCGCCCGTCCGTTCTCATCCGCTTAACCTAGTCTCGCAACAGGGTGTTGAGCTTTCGTTGCCAGGCTCCGACGTCGATCGCCGGAGGCGCCGCGCGGATGCACACCCAGAGTTCCGAGCTTTCGTTCCGCGCCCCCGCAACCCGCGAGGTAGCCTCCTGTGCCTTCGCCGCGATAGAGGTGCGGCGCGAGGCCGACCTCACCGTGCGGGAAGCCTGGGCCGCCCTGGAGCAGGCAGCCCCCTGCTCCATCTATCAGACGCGTGCCTGGCTCCTGCCGTGGATGGCGACGCGCGGCGCGCGTGGCGACCTCGCGCCGGCCTACGTACTGGCTTACGACGGAAACGGCCGTGCCATCGCCCTCCTCTGCCTTGGCACGCGACGTCGCGGCCCGGTTCGCGTCGCCACCTTTCTCGGCGGCAAAGACTCCAACGCCTCGCTCGCGTTGCTGCGGCCCGATGCAAACTGGAGCGCAGACGACCTCAGACTTCTCCTGAAGCGGGCAGCCCGGCAACTCGGCGTCGATGCCTTTGTCCTCGTCAATCAACCGTTCGCCTGGCGCGGCGCGCGCAACCCGTTCGTCCTCCTGCCGCACCAGCCCTCACCCAGCGCCGCCTATGGCACGGCGCTTCTTTCCGACGCGGAAGCCTTCCTGGCGGCGAAGCTGTCGAAGGAAACCCGCAAAAAGCTGCGAAAAAAGGAGGCGCGCCTCGCCGAACTGGGGCCGGTGACCTATCGCGTGGCCGCCACCTCCGCCGACCGCATCCGCATGCTCGACGCGTTCTTTCGGCAGCGGCTCGAACGTTTTCGCGCGCAGGGCGTCGTCTCGGGTTTCGGCGACCCGCAGATGCGCGCATTCCTGGACCAGGCAGCCACGCTGGGCGAGGACGGCTGCGGGTTGGAACTGCACGCGCTGGCTACCGGCGATCGCATCGTCGCCATCTACGGCGGCGCGGCCCACGCGGGGGCCTGGAGCGGGATGGTCAACTCCTTCGACGCCGACCCGGACGTCGCCCGATCGAGCCCGGGCGACCTTCTGCTGGCCAAGGTGATCGCGGCGCAGTGCGCGGCGGGACGCTCCCAATTCGATCTCGGGATCGGCGAAGCCCGCTACAAATCCAGCTTCTGCGACACGGCCATCCCACTATTTGACACCCTGTTTCCGACGACACTCGCCGGCTGGATCTTTACCCAAGCCATGGCGGCTTTCCTGCGCCTCAAGCGGCGGATCAAGCAGGACCCGCGCCTCCTCGCCTGGGTCAAGTGGCTGCGGCGCAGGCCTGGTCAGGCGACATAGGGCTCGCGCCGCGGCAGCGCGGCCGCCCCCGTGACGAGAACCTCTCGTGCGCCCGCCTCGATCAGCTCGGCCTCGAGCGTCGCCAGACGCGCCGCGTCTGACCGGTTTGATCCCGTGAGCACTACGAGGTCGGCATAGGGCGCCATGACCTTCGCGATGTCGCTGCGCGGGAAAGCCGGAGCCAGCAGGATGATGAAGTCGTAGGTCTCAGACAGCGCGTCGAGGATGAGGTCGAAGTCGCGGAAGTCGGCGTCGCTCCCGCCGGTCGGGATGAAATGCAGCCGCGAGGCATGGTCGCGATGGATGACTTCGGCGAACGAAGCCTCCCCCGAAAGAAGCTCGGAAAGCCCGGCGAGGGCCGCGACCGCCCTAGCGCCCTGCCCTTCGCCATCGGCCAGCGGCGCCAGATTGGTGGGTCCTGCGTCGAGGTCGACGATGATAGAACGCCCGCGCTCGGCCAACGCGCGTCCCAGCGCCAACACGTCATTCGCCGCGCCGGTAGCCACGCCGAGGCTGGCACCGACCACGTGCAACCCGCGGCCCGGCACGTGCGCCGCGACGATCCGTGCCGCAAGCCCGGCGATCTCGGCGGACCTGTCGACCGGGGGGGAGACCGGCGGCTCTGCTGGGATTGCGGCCGGGGCGATCGCCACGTCTCGATCCCAGCCGACGCCGGACCGCGCGGCCGGCTGGGGATCGGCGGCGGGCCGGGGTTCGAAGGTCGGGGCGTCTGAGAGCCGCGAGGCGGCCGCGGATTGGCCGTAGGCCTTGAGCCGCTCGATAACGGCGCGCCGGTCGAGGGTCAACGGCTTCCGGCGGATGCCTTGCTTAGCGGGCCGGTCGTCGAGGCTGGGACCGCTTGGGAGCGGGACCGGTTCGGGTGAGTGCGCAGGTGGCGACCGGACGGGGACGGTGGGCCGGGACGGCACCGGCTCCGGGACCGGCCGGATGACCGCGACGGGAGCCGGCGCCCGTACCGGCTCCATCACCTCCGTTGCCACGGCCATGCGCGCGGTAGGCGTACCGAGCAGTTCACGCGCGACGACGAATCCGGCGGAAAACACGAGCGTCGCGATCGTGCCGAACGCGATGAAAGGCAACTTCTTCGGATAGGACGGCTCCTGCGGCGGTACCGCGCGCGCGATGATCCGGGCATCGGCCGGGGTCGCGGTCGAGGTCTGGCGGGACAGGGCCTCCTGGTACTTGGTCGTCGAACTATCGAGCTGGTCCTTGTAGGACAGCGCCACCCGATCGAGCGAGCGCAGCCGTACCTCGTCGCCGTTGGCCGTGCCCGCGACCTTCTTCTGCTGCGCCAGCACGGTCTCGAGGTTGGCGACGCGGCCGCCGGCGATCTTCGCGTCGTTCTCCAACGTCGTCATCGCCTGCTTGGCCGCGGCCTTCAGCGCCCCTGCGAGGTCGGCCACCTGCGCCGTCAATTCCTTGATGCGGGGATGCCCCGGCATCAGCGTGCGGGATTCTTGGGCCAGCTGTGCCTGCGCAGTGACCCGCTGCTCGCCGACGCGGCGCACGAGGTCGTTGTTGACCACTTCCGTCACGTCCGCCGCCTTACCAGCCCGCAGGAGGTCACGGATGAGCGATGCTTTGGCCTGTGCGTCGGCTTGCGCGGAGCGCGCCTTCGAAAGGTCGCTGTTGATGTCGGCGAGCTGCTGCCCGCTGATCGTCATGTTGTTGGTGCCGGCGAGCAGCCCCGATGCCGCGCGGTACTGCTCACGCTCCGAATCGGCCTTGGCAAGCTTGAGGCGCAGGGCGGCAATCTGACCGCCCAGCGCGTCGGCCGCCTCCTTCGCGCTCACACGTTTGGCGGCTGACTGCTCCGCCAGGTAGAGGTCCGCCATCGTGTTCGCGACGCGCGCGGCGAGTTCGGAATCCTTGGACTGGAACTGGATGGTGATGACGCGCGTCTTCGGCGGCGAGAAGACAGTGAGTTTTTCGGAAAACGCCTGAAGGAGGCGGGCATCAACCGTATCCTGCGTCGGGTCGTGCGCCAGCCCGAGCAGGACGAGGACGCGCGTCAGCGCCCCCATCCCCCGGGCGGAAGGGTCGAACTCCGGGTTTCCCTGCAGCTTGAGATCGTTGACCGCGCGGCGCGCAAGGTCGCGCGAGGTGATGAGTTGCACCTGGCTGCCCACAGCCTCGGGATCGACGAGCGAGGCCTGCTCGGTCGGGCCCGCCGCGCGGTCCGGACGGGTGAAAAACGTCTCCTGGTTCTCCAGCAGCACCTGCGATTCCGCCGTGTAGCGCGGCGTGACGAGGGTGACGAAGAGGCCGACGAGGAGGAGCGCCAGAACGGTCGGAACGAAGATAGCGCGCCGATGCCGTTTCAGGACGCCTATGAGGGCACGGAGATCGATCTCGCTCGCAGCCTCGGACCGTTCAAAGGAGCCATCCAAGGTACGTCGCATCCGAAATCCCGCACTCGATCTGTTGCTTAAGTAAACAGCGGCAGAGTTGATGTGGAGTTAACCGGTTGGCCTTCTTTTACCATTCAAGGCTTTGTTAACCACGTTGATCTATAGCCTCTTCCATCCTGGGCACTTCGTCCGCGATGGTAAACAGTGCCTTGATAGCGGCGGGAACGATGAAGCACTGGGTCATGGCGTTATGTCTCCTCGCCACCGCCATCCTCGGCGGCTGCGCGCCGCGGCAGAACGGCTATGCCGACTTCAGCGCCGACATTCCCTACACGCTGGCCAGCGGCGACCGCCTGCGCGTGATCGTCTTCGGCCAGGATGGTTTGAGCAACACCTACGGCGTGAACAGCTCGGGCAGTATCTCCATGCCGCTGATCGGCGCGGTACGGGCGCAGGGCCTCACGACCGTGGCGCTGGAACGCAGCGTCGAGGCACGGCTACGCGTAGGCTTCATTCGCGAGCCGAAGGTCTCGATCGAGGTCGACGCCTACCGCCCCTTCTTCGTGCTGGGCGAGGTGCTCACGGCGGGACAATACCCCTACATCAACGGCATGACCGCCGAGACCGCCGTTGCCATCGCCGGGGGCTTCTCGCCACGAGCCAACAAGTACGAGGTCGACCTCACCCGCGTGATCGACGGGCGTCCGGTGACCGCTAGCGTCCCGGTGTCGCAGCCTGTGAAGCCGGGTGACACCCTCTTCGTCCGGGAACGGTTTTTTTAGACTCGCCGCGCATCGTCGACCGTCATGGTCGTCCATCCGAGCTCAGGCGAGATCTCCTTGCGTATCCTCCACGTTCTCCGGGCCCCGCTGGGCGGACTTTTCCGGCACGTTCTCGACCTGACGCGCGAGCAGGTGGCGCGCGGCCACTCGGTGGGTCTCGTGGTGGATTGCCTGACCGGCGGTGAGCGCGCGGCCGAGAACCTCGCGCGCCTCGAGCCGATCCTCGAACTCGGGATCTTGCGCCTGCCGATGCGCCGCGCGCCTCACCTGCAAGATGTCGCCGCTATCTTCCGCGTTGAGGGGCACGCGCGCCGGCTCGGAGTCGACGTGGTGCACGGCCACGGCTCCAAGGGCGGCCTCTACGCGCGCGTTCCCGCATACTGGCCGGGATCCTTCAAGCCGATCCGCTGCTACACGCCGCACGGGGGCAGCTTCAACCATGTCGCGACGCCCGTAGTCCAGGGGCTCTACATGGGCGTGGAGCGCCTGCTGGCGGCGCGCACCGACGTGCTGCTGTTCGAGAGCGTTTACATCGCCAACGTCTTCCACCAGCGGATCGGCGACACGCAGGCGCTTGTGCGGATCGTTCAAAATGGTATCAGCCCGGAAGAGTTCGTCCCTGTGCGGCCAAACGTCGATGCCGCCGATTTCGTCTATGTCGGCGAGTTGCGCTCGGCCAAGGGCATCGACCTCCTGATCGAGGCCACCGCGATGCTGTCGCGCCGTCTCGGCCGCTCGCTCAAGCTGGTCCTGGTCGGCTCCGGCCCGGACGAGGCCAAGCTGGTGCAGCAGGCCGAGACGGCCGGCATCGCGGCCGACGTGTCGTTTCCGGGCGCGATGCCGGCCCGCACCGCCTTCGCGATGGGACGAACGCTCGTTGTCCCGAGCCGCGCGGAATCGCTGCCCTACGTGGTGCTCGAAGCTGCCGGTGCGCAGGTGCCGATGATCGCCACCGACGTCGGCGGCATCGGCGAGGTGTTCGGTCCCTACCGCGACCGCCTGATCCGCTGCAACGACGCCGCGCTGCTGGCAAAAGATATGGAGCGGGTGCTGGCGACCGAAGCCGATACGGTACGCCGGCAAGCTACGGCGCTGGCGGATTTCGTCTCCACGCGCTTCTCCATCGCCCTGATGTCGGACGCGGTGATCGCCGGTTACCGCGACGCCATCGAGCGTCGTGCCGCCGCCGCCGACATCTCCAAAAGCTCGTTCGCGCTTCCTTCCTGAGCCGTCGAAAGCAAGCACATGGCCGCCTTTTCCGCACAAGACCTGCGCGCCGTCGACCTCGCCGGCGAGATCGCAGCCGATGCTCGCGTCAATCCGCACGCGCGCGAACTCCACGCACTCGCCGAATCCATGGCGCAGCATCGAGGCCGCCGCGTCATATCGCCGGTCATCCTCGAAGGACTTGTGCGGCTGGTCGAGCTGGCGCTCGCCATGGCCAGTGGCGTCGCGACCTATGCGCTCGCGGTCGTGGCGACAGCCGGCATCGAGGTCGTGCCGCTACTCGCCGTACCCCTCCTGTCGATGCTCGTCATGCTCGTGCTCCAGGCGCTCGGCGTGTTCCGGGTCGCCGTGTTCCGCGCACCGAACCTTTTCGCCTGGCGCGTCGCGCTGGCTTGGATCGGCGTGTTCGGTGCCGCCTACGCCATCTGCCTCGCCGCGCGGGTCGACGCGCTGTTCCTCGACGGTTGGCTGTTGCGTTGGGCGGCGACCGGCTTCGCCGCCCTGGCGATCGAACGCGGCGTGCTGTTCGTCGTAACCATGCGGCTCTCGCGCTCGGGCAGGCTGAGCCGGCGCACGGTCATCGTCGGCGGCGGCGAGGCGGCCCACAAGTTGCTGGACGACTTCTCCGTCCAGGGGAGCGAGGACCTGCACATCTTCGGGATCTTCGACGACAGGACGGACATACGCTCGCCCGACGTCGTCGCGGGCTTCCCCAAGCTCGGCAACGTCGACGACCTCGTCGAGTTCGCGCGCCATACGCCGCTCGACCTCGTCATCTTCACCCTGCCGATCAGCGCGGAGCAGCGGCTTCTCGTCATGTTGCGCAAGCTTTGGGTGCTGCCCGTGGACATTCGTCTGGCGGCGCACATGAACAAGCTGCGTTTTCGCCCGCGCGCCTATTCCTACATTGGCAGCGTGCCGGTCATCGACCTCTTCGACAAGCCGATCGCCGACTGGGACGTAGTGGTCAAGACGATCTTCGACCGTGCCGTCGGCGCTCTTTGCCTGCTCGCCATGCTGCCGGTCATGCTGCTCGTCGCCCTCGCCGTAAAGCTCGACACGCGCGGGCCCGTCTTCTTCAGGCAGAAGCGCTATGGCTTCAACAACGAGCTGATCGAGATCTTCAAGTTCCGTTCGATGCACCACGACCGCGTCGACCTCACCGCCGCGAAGCTCGTCACCCGCGGCGATCCGCGGGTGACGCGGGTCGGACGGTTCATCCGGCGGACGTCGCTCGACGAGTTACCGCAATTGCTCAACGTGGTGTTCAAGGGCAACCTGTCGCTCGTGGGACCGCGTCCTCATGCCGTTCACGCCAAGGCCGACAACCGCCTCTACGACGAAGTCGTGGACAGTTATTTCGCCCGCCACCGCGTACGCCCCGGCATCACCGGCTGGGCGCAGGTGAACGGCTGGCGCGGCGAGACGGATACGCCGGAGAAAATCCAGAAACGCGTGGAATGCGACCTCTACTACATCGAAAACTGGTCGATCTTCCTCGATATCTACGTGCTGCTGACGACGCCGCTGGCACTCGTAAGAACGAAGAACGCATACTAGAGACCCGGTCAAGCGGGGCTCGGCGAGGGCCAATCGTGCGTGTCGGACGTCTCATTCTCTTCTCCTTCGCAGTGCTCCTCGCGCAACCGGTGCGGGCCGAACCGGCGTTGACGCTGGTCGGGCCGCCGACCGTCGTCTATGACCCGGCGCGCGATGGTTGCGACGTAAACGACGTCCCCGACCTCAACCCGCGCGCCTTCCGCGACAGCGTCGGGCAGGTCGCGATGTTCGCGCTGCACTTCGTCAATCGGCCCCTGCGGGGAGCCGACCTTCACCACATGAAGATCGATTGCCGCGTGGCGCTCGGGAGCGCGTTCGATCCCGACCCCAAGCATTATGCCGACCGCAACTTCGTCGCCGCCACCTGGACGGTGGACGGCCGCTCGATCAGTGCTTTGATCCACCACGAATATCATGCCGATCAGCACGGTCGGTGTGCCGCAGGCACCGACCTGGCCTGCTGGTACAATTCGGTCCTCGCCTATCGCTCGGGCGATGGTGGGGCGAGCTTCGTCAAGGCCAAGCCTTTGGTCGTCGCGTCGGCGCCGTTCACGCAGGACGTCGGACAAGGGCGCCACCGCGGCTTCTTCAATCCCTCGAACATCGTGACCGAGGGAGACCACCGCTACGTGTTCGCCTCGACGACGGGGTGGGACGGCCAACCGTCCGGCAATTGCCTGCTGCGGACATCCGATCCCGGCGACTCGGGCTCGTGGCGCGCCTATGATGGCGCTTCCTTCACCATCCGCTACGGCGATCCCTATCGATCAGGGCGGCGGCCAAAGCCCTGTCAGGTCGTGGCGCCCTTCGCCTATCCCGTCGGATCGGTGACGCGCCACCGCGCGAGCGGACTTTGGGTCGCGGTGTTCCAAGCCGCGGCAGGACACGCCTTTCCCGTAGACGGCTTCTATTACGCGGTCGGTCCCGACCTGCTGCACTGGGGCGCGCCACGGCTGCTTCTGGCGGGGAAGACGCTCTACAACGACCTCTGCCAGGCAGGACCGGCGATAGTGGGCTACCCCGCCCTGCTCGACGCGCAGGCACCGGGCCGCAACTTCGACACCGTAGGCGACGACCCCGAGCTGTTCTTCACCACCATGCAGGTGCGCGGCTGCCAGACCGGCGAACGCCTGCTGATGCGGCGGCGCGTCCACATCGAGGCGGGGGTGGCGCGGTGAGCGAGACGACGTCCCTTCCTAGAGCGATGGCAACCCCGCGAGCGCTGCGGATCGACTACCAGCGCGTCGTCAATGCGGTCTTCGCGCTGCAGGTTTTCACCGGCATGATCTCGCTGATCGAGCCCTCGCCCTACGACTTCGTGACCCTCCTTGCGATTCCCACCTGGCTGTTCGGCGGCTTCCGGATCCATCGCGGCGTTGTGCCCGTGCTGCTGCTATGGCTCGTCTTCGAGGGAGCGGGCTTCCTCGCGCTCCTCCCGCATTGGGAAGAAGCCGACCCGCGCCTCTACCAATTTCAATCGCTCTACCTGTTCGTCACCGTCGTCTTCTTCACGATCTTCTTCAGCGAGCGCACCGTCAGCCGTGCCACCGTCTGCCTCAAGGCCTTTGCGGCCGGCGCGGTCGTCTCCGCCTTCATCGGCATCCTGGGCTATCTCGACGTCGCCGGCCTCGGCGCGACGTTGACGACGGTGGAGAGCCGCGTCTCCGGCACGTTCAAGGACCCGAACGTGTTCGGCTCCTACCTCGTGCTCGCGGCGACGTACCTTCTGCAGATCCTGCTGCTGGGCACCACGCGGCGCGTATTGTTGACCCTGGCGAGCCTCTTTCTGGTGATCGTCGGCGTCTTCATCTCGTATTCGCGCGGCTCGTGGGGCGCAGCGCTCGGCGCCATGGCGATCATGGCTGTCGCTGGCTTTATCACGGCCGATACGCGGGCGATGCGGCGGCGCATCGTAAGGATGGGAGGCCTTGCCGTCGTGCTCGGCACGCTTGCCCTCGTGGGCGCCCTGTCGGACGCCTCCGTCCGCGAGTTCTTCCTTCAGCGCGCCGCCGTGACCCAAGACTACGATGAAGGCGTAACGGGCCGTTTCGGCAACCAGATGCGTTCGCTGCCGATGCTCGTGCAGCGGCCGGAGGGGTTCGGCCCGCTACGCTACCGCCTCATCTTCGATCTCGAGCCGCACAATTCCTACATCGGTGCTTTTGCCAACGACGGTTGGATCGGCGGCTTCGCCTGGTTCGGCCTTGTACTCACGACGTGCTTCGTCGGTTTCCGCCTGATGGTGCAGCGCTCCCCCGTGCGGCGGCTGGCGCAAGTGTTCTGGCCGAGCCTCTTCGCGCTGCTCGTGCAGGGCTTTCAGATCGACATCGACCATTGGCGGCAAGTTTTCCTCTGCTTTGGCGCGGTTTGGGGTATGGAGGCGGCGCGTCTCCGCTTTCGGGAGAACGGGCCGGTAGAAGCGGAGACCTGATGCTCGGGTGGACGATGACTTTGGCCGCGCTCGCCGGCCTGTTCGGCGCGGCAGGCGTCGGCGCTGCGGCGGCGGCGGCGCATATCGCGGGCGACACGTCGCTGCGGACCGCGGCAGACTTCCTGCTGTTTCACGCCGCCGCCCTCCTCGGCCTGGTAGCCTTCGCGCGTGCGGCCCCGCACCGAGGGCTCCTGGTCGCCGGGTCGCTCATCGCGGCGGGAACGGCGCTCTTCTCGGGCGACCTCGCCATCCGCGTCCTCGCCGGGCTGCGGCTCGCCCCGATGGCCGCTCCTACCGGCGGCGTGCTGCTCATCGCAGGCTGGCTCGTCGCCGCGTTCGCCGGTCCGCTCGCCCTGCGAGGCAGGAGGGTTTCTTAGCTCTTAGCCCCTACCATGAGGCGTGGGGAACCGGAGAGACCCAGTGCCGCGCCATCGCTACCTCGTCCTCGACAGCTACCGCTTCGTGGCGGCGCTCGGTATCGTCGCCTACCATTTCGAGGCGCATTTCTCGCCCTTTCTGCCGCACCCGCGTGAGGCGCTGGCCGGCCTGCAGACGCTCGTCGACTTCTTCTTCGTGCTGTCCGGCTTCGTCCTGGCGCACAGCTACGGCGACAGGATCGGCGGTTGGACGGACTATGTCGACTTCCTGCGAAAGCGGTTCGCCCGCATCTACCCGCTTCATGCCGCCACGCTCGCCTTCTGTGTCGCGCTGTTCCTCGTCGTCCGGTTCGCGGCGGTGCCCGTTCGCGATCCTTCCGTGATGGACATGACGGTCCTGGTCCCCAATCTCCTGCTCGTCCACGCCTGGGGCTTCGCCGATCACCCCGGCCTCAACGCGCCCTCCTGGTCGATCTCTGCCGAGGCCTTTGTCTACATCCTCTTCCCGCTCTTCGTGTTTACCGCCAATCGTCTCGGGCCCGCATTGTCGCTCGGCGTGGCGGGACTGGCCGCCGTCATCATCGAATTCGTCCGCGCTGCCTCGGGGCTGCCGCCGGGCACGCTCGCGACATTCGATTTCGGCATGATGCGGGCCGTGCCGATGTTTCTCAGCGGCGTCGCGGTCCATGCCTACGTCGCCGCTCGCGCGCCCAAACCGCTGTCCTGGCTTGTCCCGCACGGACTATTCGCCGTCATCCTCGCGCTGGCGGCCGCGCAGGCCCCTCTGAGCCTGATCGACGTGCTCTATCCGCCGCTGGTCGCGCTCATCGCGATCGCGGAACGCGGTGGACGACCGACGCGCCTCGCCTCGCCGGCAGCGGTGAAACTCGGCGCGGCATCGTTCGCGATCTACATGCTTCATACCTTCGTACAGATCGCCTGCGTCGCCCTCGTCCGCCGCACCGGTTGGACCAGCCTGCCCCAGCTATCGGCGGTTGCGCTCGGCGGCACGATCCTCGTGGTCGGGCTCGGTCTCCTCAGCGTCCGCTTCTTTGAAACGCCCGCGCGACTCTGGATCGGTGGGGTGCGGCGTGCACGGTCCGGTGGCGAGGTCGCCTCCGCGAGATCGCTCTCGAAGGCAGGCGCGCCGAACTGACGCGCGCGAAGGGCTGTCAGGAATTGTCATCGTCATCAATCGTCGGCTGGACTTTGACAATGGCGCGAGGCAAGGATCGCCAGATGGCTGATTCAAAGAGTGTATGACGGTGAGTGGTCACGGCACTGTTCCTAAACCTCGTGTCCTGATCGTCGAGGACGAGGCGTTCATCGCCCTCACGCTCGAGGACATGCTGGACGAGCTTGGTTTCGCCGTGGTGGGTACCGTGTCTCATGTGGCGGAGGCGATCGCTATGATCGGCCGCGAGGCGATCGACGGCGCGTTGCTCGACGTCAACCTGGGCAAGCAAAAGATCGATCCTGTCGCGGACCTGCTGGCAGAGCGCGGCTGCCCCTTCATCTTCACCACCGGTTACGGCCGCTCGGGCATTCCCGCCTCGCATGCCGACCGGCCCGTCCTGCAGAAACCGTTCCGCATGGACGACCTCGCGGCCATTCTCAAAACCGAGCTCAGTCTCACCGCGAGGTAGATCGCGCGCTCAGGCGACACCATCGGCGGGTGGGCGGGTTTCGCCTGGCTCTCCCGCGGCTGACCGTCTTGCGCCGGGCTGGGCCGGATGATCGAACAGCCCGTAGATCAACAAACCCGCGAGGAAGCCGCCGACGTGAGCCTCCCAGGCGATCGGCGCGTCGCCGACGCCCGGCATCGCGCCCGACACGCCGAACAGGAAGTTTGAGGCAAACCAGATCGCGATGAAGGTCAGGCAGCGGCGGTCGGTCAGCGTATCGCGAAGGCCGAGCACGGGTGAACGCTCTTGCATGCCGGAGAACGACCCTGGCATCGGCTGGAACATGAACCGCACCGCCGCTCCCATTGTACCAGACACCGCGGCCGAGGCGCCGACCACGGGCTCGAGGTCGGCGGGATGTGCGATGTAGTGGGCGAGCGCACCCGCGACGGTGCAGACGAGAAGGAGGGCAAGGAAACGGGACACGTCGATGCGCTTTGCGACCGCACTGCCGAAGGCGACGAGCCACAGGCAATTGAGCCCGACGTGGAGCCAGCCGCCATGCAGGAAGGCGTAGGTGACCACCGTCCACCATTGCGCCGTGCCGTCGCCAAGGAAAGCCGCCGCGATCTGCGCCCGGACTTCGTCGTCGCGTGCGATCTGATTGAATGCGGTCGACACGCGGTCGGGGTCGAAGGCGAACGTGAAGCGGCCAGGCACGAAGGCGAAGCGGATCAGCAGCCGGCCATAGGCCTCCGCCGTCATCAGGGCGCCGAGGCCTTGGATCGCTAGCAGACCCGCGCAGAGGATCGGCACGACCGCCGGAATGTTGAACATCCGCTCGCGCCGCGGCAGTGTCTCCTCCGTCATGCCGCCGGCATCCCCTGACCTCGCCCCCGCGCCATCCTACGGCTATCCTGCGGCGAGGTCTGACGCATGTCTAATCCACATCGTCCACGGCGCCGGGACCGCCGCCGTAGACGCGCTGGGCGAGAGAAGCCTCCATAAAGGAATCGATTTCGCCGTCGAGGACGTCGTCCGGCGCCCCGGAGGTGTGGCCCGTGCGCAGGTCCTTCACGAGCTGGTAGGGCTGCAGCACGTAGGAGCGGATCTGGTGCCCCCAGCCGATCTCCGTCTTGCTGGCTTCCGTCGCACTCGCCTCCGCTTCGCGACGCGTCATCTCCGCCTCGTACAGCCTCGCCCGCAGCATGTTCCAGGCGGTGGCGCGGTTCTTGTGCTGTGAGCGCTCGCCTTGGCAGGCGACGACGATGCCCGAGGGAATATGCGTGATGCGCACCGCCGAATCGGTGGTGTTGACGTGCTGGCCACCCGCACCGGAGGAGCGGTAGGTGTCGATGCGGCAGTCCGATTCCTTCACGTCGATGTCGACCCTGTCGTCGATGACGGGGTAGACCCAGACGGAGGCGAAGCTGGTGTGCCGCCGCGCATTGGAATCGAAGGGCGAGATCCGCACGAGGCGATGCACGCCAGACTCGGTCTTTGCCCAGCCATGGGCGTTGTGGCCCTTGACGAGCAGCGTTGCCGACTTGATGCCGGCCTCGTCGCCGCCCGTCTCCTCGATGATCTCGACCTTGAATTTGTGGCGCTCGGCCCAGCGCGCGTACATGCGAAACAGCATCCGCGCCCAATCGCAACTCTCGGTGCCGCCAGCGCCGGAATGCACCTCGATATAGGTGTCGTTGCCGTCAACCTCGCCCGACAGCAGCGCCTCGACCTGGCGGCGCTCGGCCTCGGCCTTCAGCGACTTGAGCTGGTCGAGACCCTCGCGCTCGGTGGCGGCATCCTCTTCCATCTCGCCGAGCTCGACCAGGGTCGCGGCGTCCTCCAGGTCGCGCTCGAAGCGCGCGAGCGAGCCGAGGCGATCCTCCAGGTCGGTCCGCTCGCGCATCATCTTCTGCGCGGCTTCGGCATCGTTCCAGAGGGCGGGGTCCTCGACCTTGGCGTTCAGTTCGGCGAGGCGGCGCGTCGCGGTGTCGACGTCAAAGATGCCTCCTCAGCAGTCCCATGGACTGCTTGATCGATTCGACGAGCGCTTCGGCTTCCGCGCGCATGGTGCCTTATCCGTTGAAGAGGGGCGGCCGCATGATGGCCGGGCCGACGTTATGGCGACAGGAGCCGCCGAAGTAAACAACGGCGTCAGGCGGCGAGAAGCTCGCGCAGGCCGGCGTCGATGAAGCGGCCCAGATCGTCAGTACAGCCCGCCGGTACCGCTGCCGACCGCCATGTCGGCATCGGGGTTGACCACCACCGCCTTGGGGGCCGCGTCGCCGCCGCCGTAGCCTTCCGGTGGCGCAGTGCCGGGTTTGAAGGCTTCGAGGATCGTGCCGGACCCGCTGGAGCGCTGGCCGGAACGGGCATCGACGGAAATCAACTTAATACCGGGCGGCACGCGGAACGGCACGTCGGGCTTGTTCTTCAGCGCCATGGTCATGAAGTCGCGAAAGATCGGCGCGGTGTAGTGCGCGGCCTGGGCCGATTCGCCGGAGCCGAGCGAGCGCGGGCGGTCGTAGCCCATGAACACCCCTACCGCCAAGTCGGGGGAGAAGCCGACGAACCACAGGTCCTTGGCCTCGTTGGTCGTGCCCGTCTTACCGGCGAGATGCTTGCCGACCGACTTGATGCTCTGGCCCGTGCCACGCTGGATGACGCCTTCCAGGATGGACGTGATCTGATAGGCGGTGAGAGGGTCGAGCACCTGCTCGCGCTTGTCCACAAGCTTCGGCTCGTCCTGGCCCTCCCACTTGGCGACGTCACAGCCCTGGCAGGCCCGCTCGTCATGCCGGTAGATCGTATGGCCCGAACGGTCCTGGATGCGGTCGATGAGCGTCGACTTGATCTTCTTGCCGCCGTTGGCGAGCATGGAATAGGCCGTCGTCATGCGCATCAGCGTCGTCTCGCCGGCGCCGAGCGACATCGAAAGATAGGGTGGCAGGTCGTCGTAGACGCCGAACCGCTTGGCGTATTCCGCGATGAGCGGCATGCCGACGTCGCGCGCGAGACGCACGGTCATCTGGTTGATCGACTTCTCGACGCCGTAGCGCAGCGTGTGCGGGCCACCGGACTTACCCTCGAAGTTCTCCGGCCGCCAAACGCCCAGGCCGCCGCCCTGGTCGATCTCGATCGGCGCGTCGAGCACGATGGAGGATGGCGTATAGCCGTTGTCGAGCGCGGTGGCGTAGACGAACGGCTTGAAGGAGGATCCTGGCTGGCGCATGGCCTGGGTGGCGCGGTTGAACGCCGACTGGTCGAAGGAAAAGCCGCCGACCATGGCGAAGACGCGGCCGGTGTAGGGGTCCATCGCGACGATGCCGCCGCCGATCTCCGGGATCTGCCTCAGCCGGAACTGACCGGCCTTACCCTCGAGGGCCTCGGCGTAGACGATGTCGCCGGGCTGCAGGCCGTTGCGGCCGTTACCCTTCGACCATTTCAGGCCGGCCGGCAGCATCGTCCCCGTCTCGCGATCCTGTGCGACGGAGCCATCGGCCTCGTGCTTCGGCTGGATGCCGATGCGGGCGGAACCCTCGTTGAGGTCGAGGATGACGGCGAGACGCCAGGGCTGCACGTCGCCGAGCGCCGGCACGGCGGCGAGCGGCGGACCCCAGTCGCCGGCGGTATCGATGTGGCGCATGGGCCCGCGAAAGCCTTGCGCCTCGTCGTAGCGGACGAGACCGTCGATCAGCGCCTTGCGCGCCATCAGCTGCATCTTGGGGTCTAGCGTGGTGCGGACGGACAGGCCACCCTCGTAGAGCTTTTTCTCGCCAAACCGTTCGCCGAGTTCGCGACGCACCTCCTCGGCGAAAAAGCCGGCGGCATAGGTGTTGGGCGACAGAACGCGAGTGGTCACGCCAAGCGGCGCCGCCTTCGCCTTGTCAGCGTCAGGGCGCGAGACGTAGCCGTTCTCCGCCATCCGATCGATGACGTAGTTGCGGCGCTCGACCGCGCGGTCGTGCTTCAGAAACGGGTGATAGTTGTTCGGTCCCTTCGGCAGTGCCGCCAGATAAGCGACCTCGGGGATCGTCAGCTCGTGCACAGACTTGCCGAAATAGTTCAGCGCCGCGGCCGCGATCCCGTAATTGCCGAGGCCGAGATAGATCTCGTTGAGGTAGAGTTCGAGGATCTTCTCTTTCGAATAGGCCGACTCGATGCGGAAGGAGAGCAGCGCCTCCTTGATCTTGCGGTCGAAGGTCTGCTCGTTGGTCAGGAGGAAGTTCTTGGCCACCTGCTGGGTGATCGTCGAAGCGCCCTGGACGTGCTTCTGCCCTTGGATGAGCACACCGACCGCGCGCACCACACCCTCGGGATCGACGCCGTTGTGGGAGTAAAAGTTCTTGTCCTCGGCCGAGATGAAGGCCTCCTTCACCAGGGCGGGGATCGCCGTGCTCGGCAGGTAGAGGCGACGCTCGTGGGAATACTCCGCCAGCACGGAGCCGTCGCCGGCGTGGACGCGCGTCATGATCGGCGGCTCGTAATTCTTGAGCTGGGTGTAGTCGGGCAGGTCTTGCTCGTACTTCCAGATGACGAGCCCTGCCCCCGCCGCGGCCACGACGAAAACGATCGCCCCTGTCGCGAAGATCAGACCGAAAAATCGGGCAATAAAGCGCATACGTCAGAGGCCTTTCGGGCAGCGTCATACGCTGCAATCGCCTGCGCCCGGCAGAGACTCACCGCACGATCAGCGGGTATGGGAAGACGTCTGGATCGCTTTTATGTCTGTAGTGGGGCGCAGGCCGGTGGGGGAACCTGTCGGTACGCTTCGCACGCACTATAGCCGTTGCGTGGCGGCGGGGCCACACTGGTAGGAACGCCACTCGGTTGGTACAGGCGCTACTTGGCCACGGTCGCGGCCACGCTGGCTTGCGTCATCGGGCGCGCGACATCGGGGATCGTTACGCCTGCGGCCGCCTTCTCCGGGCCACGCCGATCGGCGAAGTAGGCGAGCACGGCCTGCGCCATGCGGCTCGTCGCGGTGTCGCGCCAATCGGCCGAAGTCAGCGCAGCGGCATCGGCGGCATTGGAGAGGTAGCCGAGTTCGAGCAGCACGGAGGGAACGTCCGGCGCCTTCAGCACGCGGAAGCCGGCGGCGCGCTGCGGGTTCTTGTTGAGGCGGCCGGCGACCTTCCAGTAGTTCACCAGCGTGCGGGCGAAGACGTGGCTGTAGGCGCGCGTCTCCTGTCGGGTCAGATCGAAGAGGATGTCGGACACGTCGGCGGCGTCCGCCTGCCCGTCGGCGCCCGCTGCCCCGTCGGCCTCGTTCTCCTTCGCCGCGACCTTGGCGGCGGCCGCATCGGACGCCTTGTCGGACACGGTGTAGACGGTCGCGCCGCTGACGTCGCCGGCCTCCGTCAGCGTGTCGGCATGGATGGAGATCATCAGCGCCGCCCCGGTCGAACGCGCAACGTGGACCCGCTCGGACAGCGGGATGAAAACGTCTGCCGTGCGGGTCATCACGACGTTGAAGGCCCCGCTGCCCTCCAGCTTGCGGGCGAGAGCCTGGGCGAACTCCAGCGCCACGGCCTTCTCGACGATGCCGCCCGCGATCGCGCCCGTGTCGAGGCCGCCATGGCCGGGATCGATCACGATCGTCGGCTTGGGCAACGGTGCGGGCGCCGCCAAGACGGCCGGCTGGGACGCCGCGGCGATCGTGCGGCCCTGGGCGGCCAGGCGGAAGCTCGCGCGGTCGGTCTTGGCGAGGTCGAGCACCAGCCGGGCCCTGTCCCCCATCCTCTCCACGACCGCCCGGACGATGCGCGCCGGTGCCTGGAGGTCCACGACGATTCGGGAGCGGCCCGGCGAGAGGAGGCCGAAGCGATAGGATTTGACGAGGCTGGCAGCGACCCTGGTGCGGTGGCCGCGAGGGCGCCGAGCGGCCTTGCCTGTGTCGGGATCCTGGGTGAAGTCGACCTGGGGCAGGTCGACGATCACCCGATCCGGCTCCGCGAGGACGAAAGCCGACGACACGACCGCTTGTGACAGGTCGAACGTCAGGGTCGCGGATTCCGCGTCGCCCACGAGGCGGGCTGTGGTGCTTCTCGCCAGCGAGTCCTGCGGCTTGGCAGCGGCGGAGGCGGCGCGGGCGCCCACGAACCCGCCGGTCTGTGCTCCTGCCGGCCCCGCGAAAAGCAGCGCGGCGATCATGAGGCCGAGGCCAACGGCGAAGCGCCGTGAGGGGAGGTTCGAGCTGATAGGCTGCTGTCTCATCCCGCCCGTCCCGCCGCCGCCAAGAAAATCCCGGCTACCCGCCACGATCGCACCTTAGGAAGATCGCGCGTCGCGGTTAACAGGTGATGACATCGGCCGCGGGCAATCGCGGCGCCAGTGGCAGGACCGCCACAGTGCGACAACCCTTGCCAAAACCTCGCAACTCCCGGTAAGACAAAGCTGTCTGGTTTTGGCGACGGCAGTCTCGGCTGTCCGGCCTTTTCAAGCTGAAGATTGTGGTCCGCTCCTCAGGGAGCGCGGGTTCCATGGTCGAGGCGGACAAAGGGTCGAATCGCCGACATCGTGAAGCTGCCGACCAGACCTTTTCTTCGTTTCGATGCTGCGGCGTCGCGCATGGATTTAACAAGGACATGATGTGTCCTGACACAAATCGGATAGCTTACGCTCTCGGCCTTCCATTTGAGGGTCCGGTCAGGCTTCCGGCTCGCTTTGACGGTTCAAGGCGCTTTCCCATCTCATCGGGCTGCGCGTCCTCGTGCTTGCAACCGCTGATTTCCCGCGCCGACCTTTCGCGGTCGCCGTCGCGGTCCACCCTTCCCTCTCCTTTCCGACGCTGCCGCCGGTCGCAACAGCTCCAACCGCCTGCGGGCGGCATGGGCTGCGTATCCGCATGTCTCGCCGGGCTTCCAAGAGTTTCGTATGGCCAACAAAATGCTGATCGATGCGGCGCACCCGGAAGAGACCCGGGTCGTCGTTCTCCGAGGTAGCCGGGTCGAGGAGTTCGACTTCGAGGCCGCCAGCAAGAAACAACTGCGCGGCAACATCTATCTTGCCAAGGTCACGCGGGTGGAGCCCTCGCTCCAGGCTGCGTTCGTGGAGTATGGCGGCAATCGCCACGGCTTCCTGGCGTTCTCCGAGATCCATCCCGATTACTACCAGATCCCGGTCAGCGATCGACAGGCGCTGATCGAGGCCGAGGCTGAAGAGGAGCCGGAGGAGGAGGAGCGGCGCCCGCGACGCAGCCGCAGACACCGTCGCGACAGGTCGGTAACCTCCGAGATGAACCGGGATGGCGACGCCACCGTAAGCGAGGCCGACGACGAGACGCGCCCGACCTCTACGGAGGAGGCGCCGACGCCGTCGCACGGCGATCCGACCTCGGAGATGATCGAGCACGCCCAGGTGATGCACGAGAAGCTCGACGCCGGAGAGGCGCTCGACACCCAGGCTCCGCCTCCAGAAGAACCGGCGCCCGAGCCGGCACAGAAGCTGGAGTTGATCGAGCCCGTCATCGATGAGCCGCCGACACCGGACACCCCGCCCGAGGCAGCGGTGATGAGCGACGCGCAGGTCGACACCGAATCGACGGGCGAGGAGGCGCAGCAGGACGCAGGTGCCGACGAGACCGGCGAGGAGGAGGACGTCTCCGAGCACGTCGAGCAACTCGGCGGCGACGCGATGGAAGAGCTCCCGATGCGCGGCCACCGCAGCCGCCGCCAGTACAAGATCCAAGAAGTGATCAAGCGCCGTCAGGTGCTCCTCGTCCAGGTCGTCAAGGAGGAGCGCGGCAACAAAGGTGCGGCGCTCACCACGTACCTTTCGCTCGCGGGGCGCTACTCCGTGCTGATGCCTAACACCGCTAAAGGCGGCGGTATCTCGCGCAAGATCACCGACGCGGGCGACCGGCAGCGGCTGAAATCGATCGCCCAGGAGCTCGAAGTGCCGGAAGGCATGGGCATCATTCTACGCACGGCAGGCGCCTCCCGGACCAAGCCTGAGGTGAAGCGCGACTACGAATACCTGATGCGCATGTGGGAAACGGTGCGAGAGACGACCCTGCAATCGCAGGCGCCGATGCTCGTCTACGAAGAGGGATCGCTCATCAAGCGCTCGATCCGCGACCTCTACAACAAAGATATCGAGGAGGTGGTCGTCGCCGGCGAGGCGGGCTACCGCGAGGCCAAAGACTTCATGCGGATGCTGATGCCGAGCCACGCGCGCAACGTGCAGCCCTGGCGCGACCCGCAGCCGATCTTCGCCAAGGCGGGCGCCGAAGCGCAGCTCGACGCCATGTTCTCCAGCCATGTCACGCTCAAGTCGGGCGGCTACCTCGTCATCAACCAGACGGAAGCGCTGGTGGCGATCGACGTGAACTCGGGACGGTCCACGCGCGAGCACAATATCGAGGACACCGCACTCCGCACCAACCTTGAGGCCGCCGACGAGGTGGCCCGCCAGCTCCGCCTGCGCGACCTTGCCGGCCTCATCGTCGTCGATTTCATCGACATGGAGGAGAGCCGCAACAATCGCGCGGTCGAGAAGCGGATCAAGGATGCGCTGAAGAACGACCGCGCCCGCATCCAGGTCGGGCGGATTTCGCACTTCGGTCTACTGGAAATGTCGCGGCAGCGCATCCGCACGGGCGTTCTCGAAGGTTCGACGGTCGTGTGCGAGCATTGTGCCGGAGCCGGCATGGTGCGTTCCACGTCGTCGATCGCGTTGCACGTGCTTCGGTTGTTGGAAGACGCGCTCATTGCTGACCGCTCGTTCGACCTCGTCGTGCGCACACGCTCAGCGGTGGCGCTCTACACCCTCAACCAGAAGCGCTCTCACCTTGCCGAGTTGGAGGCGCGATTTGGCGTCCACGTCACTTTCGTGGCCGACGAGTCGTTGACCGGCACGACCTATTGCGCGCTGGAGCGCGGCGAGCCGGCGACGGGCGTGCCGCAGCCGGTTCGGCCGATCCCGCAGGAGGAGTTCGAGCGGATTGAGGAGGATGAAAGCTTCGAGGACGACGATGGGTCGATCGAGGAGAGCGAGCAGGCCGAGGCGCCGCCTTCGACCACGGCTCTGGAGGACGGCGACAGCGATGGTGCGCGCCGCAAGCGCCGCCGCCGCCGCCGGGGTCGCGACCGGGAGAGTTCCGGCATCGCGGACGATGCGCCGCAGCCGGCGGACGATGCGCTCGGTCTTCTAGAGGAAACCCCCATCGCGGCGGATGGAAGCGTCCAATCAAGCGATAGCCCGTCCGAGGAGACGCCCGACGCGGACGGCGGCCGCGGCGATGGACGGCGCCGGCGTTCGCGCCGTGGCGGCCGCCGCTCGCGCGAGGACGCGCAGAAGCGTCGCGACGACCTCGGCGCGAGCGGAGAGGCCGACGGCGAGCCGACGGAGGGCGCGAATCCGCTTGGCATGCAGGTCGAAGAGCCGGAGATCCACAACGCGACGTTCCGCGGCGACACTGGCCCGGCCGCGATCGACCGTGCGGTGCCCGAAGCGGTCCTGCCCGACGACGATGCACCGGCAGACGTCGCCTTGGCTGATGAGCTGATCGCCGGCCTGGCGGAAAGCGCTCCTGCCAAAATCGAAGCACCTGCCACGATGGAAATGGTCGAGCCCGAGGCTGCTCACAACGAGGGGACCACGAGCGAAACCACTCGGAGAGAACCGCCTAAAATCGAGTTGGCGGAAGAGGCTCCGACCAAGAATGAGGCGCCTGAGACGTCTTCGGAGAGCCCGGAACCGGAGCCAGTCTCCGCGTCGCGCAAGCCGGAACGGATCTCCTCCGTGGCGGATCCGGCGCAGCCGAAGCGTTCGGGCTGGTGGCAGCGGGCAAAGGCGACGCTCGGCGGCTGACACCCTTGGCGCAGCAGGCTTTCCGACCCCGGTAGCCGGGCGGGACTCGATCTCGCCTGGATTCCAAGGAAGACCTGCCCTATTGCTTGTCGTGTTTCGCTAGCGCGGCCGCAGTGCCCTGTCCGAGGGATGTGCCGGCCGTGACCCCGGCAAGACCGCCACGACCTATACGACCAGGTCGTTCGGCGGCCGCTTTGTTGCAATCGAGAAGGCTGACCTCATGATGATGCACTTGCGTGGTCTGTTCACCGCCGCCCTTGTCGGCTTTGCGGCAATCGCGCCGGCTAAAGCGGCGTCCTTCTCTGCCGATCAGACGACGGAACTGCGCGAGATCATCAAAAACTACCTTCTGGAACATCCCGAGGTCTTGCGCGACGCCATCACCGCGCTCGACGAAAAAGAGAAGCTGGCGGAGGCGGACGGTCGCAAGAAGACGTTGGCTGACCTCAGCGGCCCGATCTACAACTCGCCCGACGGTTTCGTCATCGGCAACCCCCAGGGTAGCGTCACCCTCGTCGAGTTCTTCGATTACAATTGCGGCTACTGCAAACGCGCGCTCGATGACCTTGACAGGTTAATGAAGGGTAACAAGGATTTGCGCGTCATTCTGCGCGACTTCCCCATCCTGTCGCCAAATTCCGTGCAGGCAGCCGTCATCGCCAGCGCCGCGCACGACCAGTTTCCGGGCGACAAGTTCTGGGACTACCACCGCAAGCTGCTCGGCATGAAGGGCATGGTTGGCAAAGACCAGGCGATCGACGTGGCCAAGAGCATGGGAGCCGACATGGACCGGCTGACGAAGACCGCAGCCAAGCCGGAAATCCGCACCGCGATCCAAGGCTCGGACGAGATTGCCAAGAGCCTGTCGCTCAATGGGACGCCGTCCTACATCCTCGGCGACGACGTGCTGGTGGGAGCGGTCGGGTTCGACGAGCTCAACACAAAGATCGGCAACGTCCGCAAGTGCGGCAAGGCGCTGTGCTCCTGAGCCGCGCGCCCCGCACCGCGCCATGACCCTGTCCAAGGTCCACGTCGTGAACGGTCCCAACCTGAACCTGTTGGGGACGCGGGAGCCTTCAACCTATGGCGCCGCCGGCCTTGGGGAGATCGAGGCTGGACTTCAGGCCTTGGCAGGTGCAAATGGCGTCACGCTGTCGTGTCGCCAAAGCAATCACGAGGGTGATCTGGTGACGTGGATCCAGGAAGCAGGCAGCGCGGGCGAGCCGGTCATCCTTAACGCCGGCGCCTACACGCATACGTCAATCGCGCTGCGGGACGCGATCGCCGGATCTGGAGCCGAGGTCATCGAAGTGCATCTCAGCAACGTCCACGCGCGGGAACCGTTTCGGCACCGGTCCGTCATCGCGGCGGTGACCTGGGGCGTGATCGCGGGGTTCGGCCCGCTTTCCTATCAACTCGCCCTGCATGCGCTACTCGCGCGCGCCGGGCACGGACGACTTGGTGCATGACCAGACTACCCTCAAAACCAAATGGCGACATGGCCGCTGACCGGACCGAACTCGTCGAATCCCTGGCCGATATCGCCAAGCGCCTCGACCTCAGTGAGATCGAGTACCAGATGGGCGAGCTGAAAATCCGCGTCGCTCGGCAGATGACAAGCGTCGCTGCGCCGATGATGGTCGCGGCACCCGCGGCGGAGGCGCCGAAGCCCGCGGCGGCGGGCGCCTTGCCGATCGAGCATCCCGGCACCGTCAAGTCGCCCATGGTTGGCACCGCCTACCTGCGCTCGGCTCCCGAATCGCCGCCCTTCGTCGATATCGGCACCGTCGTGAAGGCCGGCGACAAGATCCTCCTCGTCGAAGCGATGAAGACGTTCAACGAGATCATCGCGCCGCGCGGCGGCACCGTCACCGCCATCATGGTGAACGACGGTCAGCCAGTCGAATACGGCCAGGCTCTCCTTGTCATCGAATGAGCCCGCACGGCCACCCGTGACGCGGCGCACCGCACGATCGCAACCGCGGCGGCCGACCGGCCGTGCGGCCTCGAGCCTAGGCACGACGAGCCGCTATGTTCGATAAGATTCTGATCGCCAACCGCGGAGAGATCGCGCTACGCATCCTGCGCGCCGCAAAGGAACTCGGCATCGCCACCGTGGCCGTCCACTCGACCGCGGACGCCGACGCGATGCACGTGAAACTCGCCGACGAGTCGGTTTGCCTCGGGCCTCCGGCTGCGCGCGATTCCTACCTCAACATTCCCGCGCTTCTCGCCGCCTGCGAGATCACGGGGGCGGAGGCCGTCCACCCGGGCTATGGATTCCTCTCGGAAAACGCCCGCTTCGCGGAGATCCTCCAGGACCACAACATCGGCTTCATCGGCCCGCGCCCCGAACATATCCGCACCATGGGCGACAAGATCGAGGCGAAGAAGACAGCGATCCGCCTCGGCATTCCCTGCGTACCGGGCTCGGAGGGCGCCATCACCGACGATGGCGAGGGTATGCGGGTCGCGAAGGAGATCGGCTTTCCCGTGCTCGTCAAGGCCGCCAGCGGCGGAGGCGGCCGGGGTATGAAAGTTGCGCTGACGCCAGCCGACCTCTCGGACGCGCTCGCGACCGCGCGCAGCGAAGCCAAAGCCGCGTTCGGCGACGATGCGGTCTACCTTGAGAAATATTTGCAGAAACCCCGCCACATCGAGATCCAGATCCTCGGCGACGGTAAAGGGAATGCCGTCCACCTCGGCGAGCGCGATTGTTCCCTCCAGCGCCGCCACCAGAAGGTCTGGGAGGAGAGCCCCTCCCCCGCCCTGAACGAGGCCGACCGTGCGCGTATCGGCGAGATCTGCGCCAAAGCCATGCGCGAGCTCAATTATTCCGGGGCCGGCACCATCGAGTTCCTGTACGAGACCGGCGAGTTCTACTTCATCGAGATGAACACCCGCATTCAGGTCGAGCATCCCGTCACCGAGATGATCACCGGGTTCGACCTCGTCAACGAGCAGATCAAGATCGCCGCCGGCTCACCCCTGTCGATCCGACAGGAGGACATCGTGTTGCGCGGCCACGCCATCGAATGCCGCATCAACGCCGAGCACCCGACCACCTTCCGGCCCTCCCCCGGCAAGATCACCTACTACCATCCGCCGGGCGGCCTCGGCGTGCGGGTCGATAGCGCCGTCTACGCCGGCTATGTGATCCCACCCAATTACGACTCGCTCGTCGGCAAGCTCATCGTTCACGGCCGTACCCGCACGGAGGCGCTGATGCGTCTGCGCCGCGCGCTCGACGAACTGATCATCGACGGTATCGAGACGACGACGCCGCTTTACCGCACGCTGGTGCGAAACACCGACGTTCAAAACGGCGATTACGACATTCATTGGCTGGAGCAGTTCCTGGCCGCCGGCGGCGGTGACGCGATCCGCTGACGCGGCAGATGCCCGCTGCCGTTTGCAGGGTTCGCGCCGGCGGACCTTGACGCCGTCGCCGTCCGGCGGTCTTCTCTGCCGCAAATGGCTCAAGCCCGCGACCGAAGCGAGATCACGCCGGACATCCTGCTCCGCGCCTACTCCATCGGTCTGTTCCCGATGGCGGAAAGCGCGGACGACCCGAGCCTCTTCTGGGTCGATCCCGAGGAGCGCGGTATCTTTCCCCTCGATCGGCTCACGATCTCGCGGAGCCTCGCCAAGACGGTGCGGTCGGACCGGTTCGAGGTTCGCGTCGATACCGACTACAATGGCGTGCTCAAGGGCTGCGCCGCCGCGGCGCCGGGGCGCGACGGCACCTGGATCAATGCGCGCATCCGCGACCTCTATCGCGCCCTTTTCGAGAGAGGCCAGGTCCATACGGTCGAGACATGGCGCGACGGCGTTCTGGTGGGCGGCCTCTACGGGGTGTCGATCGGTGCCGCCTTCTTCGGCGAAAGCATGTTCCACCAAGAGCGGGATGCATCGAAAGTCGCGCTCGTCCACCTCTTCGCGCGACTGAATGCCGGTCGGTTCCGCCTGCTCGATACGCAGTTCGTCACCGAGCATCTTGCGACGTTGGGCGCCATAGCCGTGCCGAAAGCCGCCTACCACTCCCTGCTTGCGGACGCGGTCCCCCGCCAGGCGAACTTCTGGTGCTGGCCCAAAGGCGAGGTGGTCGGTGGCGCGCAGGCGCTCGCCGCGATCCCGTAGGCCGGCGAGCCCGCGTCAACGGTCCGTGTAGGCCCCCCGATCACCAGCAGGGTCTCGCCCGTAATAAAGTTCGACATCTGCGGCGAAGCAAGAAGGACGTAGGTGCGCGCGATCTCCCCCAGCTGGGCCGGACGCTTCATTTGTGTCTTCGCGCCAGAGGCATCGATCCCGTCGGGAGCCGCGCTGGGTCAGAAGATGCTCCGACCGTAGAACCGACCTAATAGAAGCCGCCGGGATCGCGCCCGCCAGCTTCGTCCGGGAAGAAGGAGCGCGAGGGAGGCGCACGGTTGGGTTCGCGACGCGGTGTGGCGCCGGGAGCCGGACCGACGTCGATCGTCCCATCGCGCGACTGCTGGCGGTTGGCGACGGCGCGGTCCTCGGCGCGACGTGGTTTCTTTTCCGGCTTGACCGGATTGGGCTTGGCGTTTTCGGGCGGCGGCTCGGCCTCCGCCGTCTCTGCCGGCGAGGGGATGACCTCCGTGCCGCCTTTGCAGTCGGTCAGCCAGATGTCGTAGACCGGGTGCTCGATCCCGTGCAGGCCGGGGCTGGCGGCGAACATCCAGCCGGAGAAGATGCGCTTGTACTGCTTCTTTGCATCGACCTCGTCCACCTGGACGAAGGTGATGGTCTGCGGCGCCTCGGTCGACGGCCGCGTGTAGCAGGCGCGCTCCGTGACCTGCAGCGAGCCGAACTGCACCGTCTCGTCCGTCGTCACCTCGAACGAGATGATGCGCCCGGTGATCTTGTCGAGGCCCGAGAAGATGGCCGTTGGATGCTTGATCCGGTCGGCGCAGGCCGGCGCGGCGATGAGCAGGGCCAGCGCCGTGCCGCCGAACCATAGGCCGCTTGATTGGAAGAACTTCATCGAATGATCCGCTCGGCCGCCGTCCCGGTGCGCCTGTCTCGCCAGCCACCACAAGAGTCCGGCTGCAATGGGGCTGGTGCGCGCACCTAACCTTCGGGCGACCAGGCCTCGTAGTCGCCCGAGACCGGCGGGCGGGCATTGTTGTTGAGGGTGGAACCATGCGGACGCCAAGCTTCCGGCGTCCCGGTCATGTTGGGGCGGTGCGGCTTCTGCCAATCCTTGGGAACATAGGTCTCGGCGGTCGGCGGCACGTCCGTCGTGTGGTGGAGCCAGCCGTACCAGCCAGGCGGCACGGACGACGCTTCGGAGTAACCGGGGTAGATCACCCAACGCCGCTCGAAGCCGAGCGCGGTATCGATCTTGCCGCCGGCTGTCCGGTAGTAGCGATTACCGACCTCGTCGGTCCCCACGACCTCGCCGAACCGCCAGGTGCTGAACCTCGTGTTCAACGTCTGGCCGTTCCACCAGGTAAACACCTTGGCGAGGTTTTCGGCGACGCGGTGACCCAGCGAACTCATGCAGCCGTTCCGTTCCATCCTGAAGGCAGGCGC
The DNA here is from genome assembly GCA_965249685.1 of Beijerinckiaceae bacterium. Taxonomy (GTDB): domain Bacteria; phylum Pseudomonadota; class Alphaproteobacteria; order Rhizobiales; family Beijerinckiaceae; genus RH-AL1. The sequence continues at coordinate 946,094 of CBDFMN010000003.1, forward strand.
GCATACAACACCTGCCGGTCTTCTGACACCTGCGGCGGTCTGTTGGCACGCGCAAAAGGCGACGCGTGCTAAGAGGTCGCGCTGGAGGTGGCCGACTATGCCGATGCGCCCTCCCCCTGTCCACAGGGGAATACCTGCGGAAAGGCTCCCCCCATGATCGCCGCCATCGCAGCCCTGCTCGGGTGCCAGCTCCTCGGCGAAGTCCTGGTGCGGGCGCTAGCGCTCCCCCTGCCCGGCCCCGTCGCCGGCATGGGTCTGCTTTTCCTGGCGCTGGCGGTACGTGGGAGGGGCCGGCCCGAGGCCGAGCGCATCCCCGCGGCGATCAGCGTCGTCGGCGACGGCCTGCTCCGGAACCTCTCGCTCCTGTTCGTTCCCGCTGCCGTCGGCATCGTCCAATACCTTGGACTGCTGCGGCAGTATGGCGGGACGATCGTCGTCGCCGTCGCCGTTTCGACGGCGCTCGCCCTGCTGGCGACGGTTTCGACCTTCCGCCTGGTGGCGCGGTGGCAGACGCGCAGGCGTCGTCGCGCAACGGCCGGGAGACGCGCTCCGTGATCGTCCCCGCTCGCGCGGCCGATATCTGGGTCTACCTCGCCGCTCACCCGCTCTTCTGGCTTACGGCCGTGCTCGCGACCTATGTCGCCGCGGACTGGTTGGCGGAGCGGGCGCGTCGTCACCCCTTGGCCAACACGGTCGCCATCTCCGCCGCGCTGCTGGGGAGCCTGCTGCTGGCGACAGGCACGAGCTACCAGACCTTCTTCGACGGCGCGCAGTTCGTCCACTTTTTGCTGGGACCGGCGACGGTCGCGCTCGCCATCCCGCTTTACCGCAACCTCGACCGGGTGCGCGCCAATCTGGCCCCGATGCTCGTGGCCTTGCTGGTCGGGTCGCTCGTGGCCATCATCTCCGCCGTGGTCCTCGCCGGCTTGCTCGGTGCCCCCATAGCGATCCTGGCCTCGCTCGCGCCGAAGTCGGTGACGACGCCGATCGCCATGAGCCTAGCCGAGGCGAACGGCGGCATCCCTACCCTCACCGCCGTCTTCGTCATGCTAACCGGCATCGTCGGCGCGGTGATCGTCACGCCGCTGATGAACGCGCTCGGCATCCGCGACTTCGCGGCACGCGGCTTCGCGGCAGGCCTCGCGGCGCATGGAATCGGCACGGCGCGCGCGTTCCAGGTCGACCCGACGGCCGGCGCGTTCGCGGGGATCGCGCTCGGGCTTAACGGCGCGATGACGGCCATGGTGACTCCGCTGGTTCTGCCGCCCCTGCTACATCTTTTCCTCGCCGCGCCGTTAAACGTGACTCCGTAAAGGGTTAGTCGGAGCTGTCCCCGCTATTCCGACAATCCCCAGGGACGCCTATATATAGTGTCCACAGCTTTCCTAATGGCTAGGCTTAGCGATTTATCGAGAATCGGGGGATAGTCTCGCCAAGCCAATCGGGCCGTTCGAGGATCTCAGATGCGTATCGACCGCCGCTTCACGACCGCCGACCAGTCGCCCTATGCCTCGATGGATTTCCGCGCGACGAAAAGCGAGATCCGCAATCCCGACGGCTCGGTGGTCTTTTCGCTCCAGGGCATCGACGTGCCGGCAGGCTGGAGCCAGGTTGCGGCCGACGTCATCGCCCAGAAATATTTCCGCAAGGCCGGCGTGCCCGCGCGGCTGAAGAAGGTCGAGGAGAACGACGTACCCTCCTTCCTCTGGCGCAGCGTGGCAGACGAGGCGGCCTTGGCTGGACTGCCGGAAGACGAGCGCACCGGCCCTGAATTATCGTCGAAGCAGGTGTTCGACCGGCTTGCCGGCACATGGACCTATTGGGGCTGGAAGGGCGGTTATTTCGACGGCGAAGCGGATGCCGCGGCCTTCATGGACGAGCTGCGCTACATGCTTGCCAAGCAGATGGCTGCGCCCAACTCGCCGCAATGGTTCAACACGGGCCTGCACTGGGCCTATGGCATCGACGGGCCGAGCCAGGGCCACCATTACGTCGACTACCGCACCGGCCAGCTCACGGCGTCGGCGTCGGCTTACGAACACCCGCAGCCGCACGCCTGCTTCATCCAGTCCGTCGCCGACGACCTCGTCAACGAGGGTGGCATCATGGACCTGTGGGTGCGCGAGGCGCGCCTCTTCAAGTATGGCTCGGGCACCGGCTCCAACTTCTCCAAGTTGCGCGGCGAGAACGAGCGGCTATCGGGTGGCGGCAAGTCGTCGGGCCTCATGTCGTTCCTCAAGATCGGCGACCGCGCGGCGGGCGCCATCAAGTCGGGCGGCACCACCCGCCGCGCGGCTAAGATGGTCGTGGTCGATGCCGACCATCCCGACATCGAGGCCTACATTGACTGGAAGGTGAAGGAGGAGGAGAAGGTCGCCGCCCTCGTGACCGGCTCCAAAGTCGTGCAGAAGGCGCTCAAGGCCATCATGCGCGCCTGCGTCAATTGTGAAGGCCAAGGCGACGACTGCTTCAACCCGGACAAGAACCCGGCGCTGAAGAAGGAGATCAAACTGGCGCGTCGCGCTTTCGTGCCGGACGCCTCGATCAAGAAGGTCATCCAATACGCGCGCCAGGGCTATAAGGAGATCGACCTCGACGTCTTCACGCTCGATTGGGATTCCGAGGCCTACCTCACCGTCGCCGGTCAGAACTCCAACAATTCCGTTCGCGTCACCGACGACTTCCTGCGTGCGGTGCAGGACGATGGGGACTGGAACCTCACGCGCCGCATCACCGGCAAGACGGCCAAGACCCTCAGGGCCCGCGACCTCTGGGACAAGATCGGCTACGCCGCCTGGGCCTCGGCCGATCCCGGCCTGCAGTACCACACGACCATCAATGACTGGCACACCTGCCCAGCCGCCGGACCCATCGTCGCGTCGAACCCGTGCTCCGAGTACATGTTCCTCGACGACACGGCCTGCAACCTGGCGTCGCTGAACCTGCTGCAGTTCCGCGACCCCGCGACCAAGAACATCGACCTCGCCGCCTACGAGCATGCCGTCCGCCTCTGGACCGTCGTGCTCGAGGTCTCCGTGCTGATGGCGCAGTTCCCGAGCCGGGAGATCGCCCAGCTGTCTTACGAGTACCGCACGCTGGGGCTCGGCTACGCCAACATCGGCGGCTTCCTCATGTCGTCGGGGATCGCCTACGATTCCGACGAGGGCCGTGCCATCTGCGGCGCGCTGTCGGCGATCATGACCGGCACATGCTACGCCACCTCGGCGGAGATGGCGCACGAGCGCGGCGCCTTCCTGCGCTACGGCGACAATTCCGACGCGATGATGCGCGTCATGCGCAACCACCGCCGCGCCGCCTATGGCGACGCCGGCGGCTACGAAGCGCTGTCGATCGCCCCCGTGCCGCTCGACGGCTCGTCCCTGCGCGACCAAGACCTGATCGCCCACGCGCGCAGCGCCTGGGACAGGGCGGTGACCCTCGGCGAGCGACACGGCTACCGCAACGCGCAGGTGACCGTCGTCGCCCCGACCGGCACGATCGGCCTGGTGATGGACTGCGACACGACGGGCATCGAACCGGATTTCGCCCTCGTCAAGTTCAAGAAGCTGGCCGGAGGCGGCTACTTCAAGATCATCAACCGCGCGGTGCCCGAGGGCCTGCGCGCGCTCGGCTACCGCGAGGCGGACATCGCCGAAATCGAGGCCTTCGCGGTGGGCCATGCCTCCCTGCGCCAAGCGCCCGCGATCAATCACGCGACGCTGCGCGCGAAGGGCTTCACCGAAGCCAAGCTCGAGGAGCTGGAGACGACGCTGGCGGGCGCCTTCGACATCAAGTTCGTGTTCAACAAGTGGACGTTAGGCGCTGATTTCCTTGCGAAGAGCCTGAAGATACCAGCGGAGCGGATGGAGGATCCAAGCTTCGATCTGCTTACCGCCCTCGGCTTCACCAAGGCCGAGGTCGAGGCGTGCAACGTCCATGTCTGCGGCGCGATGACCGTCGAGGGTGCGCCGCACCTCAAGCGCGAACACTACGCCGTCTTCGACTGCGCCAACGCCTGCGGCCGTACCGGCAAGCGCTACCTTTCGGTCGAGAGCCACATCCGCATGATGGCGGCGGCCCAGCCCTTCATCTCCGGCGCGATCTCCAAGACGATCAACATGCCCAATGACGCGGCCGTCGAGGATTGCAAGGACGCCTACATGCTCTCGTGGCGGCTGGCACTGAAGGCCAACGCGCTGTATCGCGACGGCTCGAAACTGTCGCAGCCGCTCAACAGCCAACTCATCGCCGACGAAGAGGACGAGGCCGACGACTCGCTTGAGGCGCTCGCCGCCGCAACCATGCCGGCGCGTGCCAGCATCGTCGCTGAGAAGGTCATCGAGCGCGTGGTCGAGCGCGTCGAGCGGATGCGCGAGCGCGAGCGGCTGCCCGACCGGCGCAAAGGCTACACGCAGAAGGCCGTGGTCGGCGGCCACAAGGTCTATCTGCGCACCGGCGAGTACCAAGACGGGCGCATCGGCGAGATCTTCATCGACATGCACAAGGAGGGCGCCGCCTTCCGCAGCCTGATGAACAACTTCGCCATCGCCATTTCGGTCGGCCTGCAATACGGCGTGCCGCTCGACGAATATGTCGACGCCTTCACCTTCACCCGCTTCGAACCGGCCGGTTTCGTGCAAGGCAACGACGCGATCAAGAACGCGACATCCATCCTCGACTACGTGTTCCGCGAGCTCGCCATATCCTATCTCGGCCGCAACGAGCTCGCCCATGTCGACCCGAGCGAGATCGGCCCGGACGTGCTCGGCGGCGGCGAGAACCAAGGCAAGGCGGCCGCAGGCTTCGGCGGCAGCGAGGTGCCACCCGGCACGGCGAAGTTCGTCTCGAAGGGCTTCGTGCGATCCAAGGCCGACAAACTGATGCTGGTGCAGGGCGGCGCCCTGCCGATGACGCAGGGCGCGACCGCGCTCAAGGGGGACGTCGACGTGGAGCTGAAGTCGATTGCCAGCGCCATCGAGGCGCAGCTTGGTGCGCTCGACCTGCCGCCGCAGCCGAGCGCCGCCGACAAGCGCAACCTTGCGCGAATGAAAGGCTACACCGGCGAAGCCTGCGGCGAATGCGGCAACTTCACCCTCGTGCGCAACGGCACCTGCCTGAAGTGCGACACGTGTGGCGGCACGAGCGGGTGCAGCTGAGCGAAGCGCCGGGCGATGTTGTGGAGAGACCCATAACCTCTCCGCTGGGAGCCGAACAAGGTCCGCAAGTCACCCATAAGCTCCGCACAGGGGCGCCGGTAGAGGGCGCCCCTGAAACGGGGAAGTTGCATGAGACAGCCCGGTCTAGACGGTCGCCATCGCGACCAGGACGGCGAGATCCGCCGCAAGCGCAGCGATACGCTAGTCCGCACGCTGCGAAACGAGTACGGCGCGGGCTTCGCGGAGGGCTACCGGTCCGACGCGGAGTTCGGGACCGTCCTCAAGCGGGAGGGTGCATCCTCTCTTCACGGGCTGCTGAGCACGGCGACGTAGCCGATCCGAACTCCAGAGGCGCGCGGGCATCAGGTCTACGTCCGAACGCGTAATGTTTCCGGCTTCAAATGCGACTCTCGACGGAGAGCGTCATGCGTGGGCGAGAAATGGCGCTCCGTGTCGGCATCGCGCTTGGGGGCACGCCGGTCGACGCGCCCATCGGAGGATGGGTGACGAGCCGTGCCGAGCCGCGCTGGGCGTTGGGAATCGGTGAAGCTTCGTGATTTGCGGCCGCCATGGTCGGCATATACGCCATGGCGTAACGACGCCATCCACGAGCGGAGCCTTCCACGTCGTGATCGGGTCTGGGGTGCACGTCGCATTGCTGAACCAACTCGGCCAGCGTCCTCTTCCCCCTTCACGGCCGCCACAGCCACGTTCTCCTTCAAGGCCGGAGCGCGGCGCGCGGCGCGGTCGTCGGCTCGTCGTCTCTCCCGGTCCGCGGCCATATTGGCCGTCGTCCGGCCGGAAACGCAATCGTCGGCCTCGCCATCGCGGCGGAGGAGGCCAACCGCCTGGAGCTTTCCCTCACCTGGCTGGAGGCGTGTGCTTCGGCCCCCGGTCGGCAGCTTTCGATCCGCGATCGGCGGATCGCTACGGTTCACTTAAGCCGAGCAACAGGGCGTCTGCCATGTTCCGCGCACTGCTGGCGAGATCGTCGTCGGGGAGTTCGCCCGCGGTCCAGAACGACAATACCCCGCGAAAAGCAAAAGTGAGTTGCCCAGGCAAATAACGCAGAGCATGCTGCCGCCGGCCCGCGACCAATCCGTCGCCCTCGCCCAACGCCAGCGCCCATAGCGCCGTCGAATGCGCCCGGACGTTGCCGGGGACGGCGCCGCTGGTGCCAAGCCAGCCCATCACCACACGATTTACCTGCGGGTCCTGCAGCATCACCGCCGTTGCGGTCTCGACGGCAAGCAGCACGCGATGCAGCGCGTCACCCGATGGCGGCAAGGCCAGGTAGCGGGTTGCCATCGTGTCGATGCGCCGGGCCGACAGCGCCTGCATGATCGCGTGCTTGCTGCCGAATTGATTGAATGGCGTCGCGAAGCTCACGCCCGCCTCTGCAGCAAGGTCCCGCATTGAGAAATCGGCCTTATCCTGACGTAGCAGCCGCTCTGCCGCGTCTATGACGCGCAGGCGCAGCGGCGTGCCCCTGGAGGCGACGGGGTCAGTCTTGCTCGATGCCATATTAATAATTATATCATGATATATTTGGAAAGTCAGTATGGAGCGATAGCATGGATGCGGCCTCGAAAACCTTCCTCATCACCGGTGTCAGTTCCGGCCTCGGCAAGGCGTTCGCGGAAGGCGCGCTCGCCGCCGGCCACCGCGTCGTCGGCACGGTGCGGCGTAGCGCCGATGCCGGAGAATTCGCGGCACTCGGCGCGGGCCAGGCTCACCCACTCGTACTCGACGTGACCGACTTCGACGCCATACCGGCGGCGATCGCCGAGGCGGAACGGCAGGCCGGTCCTATCGAGGTGCTGGTGAACAATGCCGGCTATGGCCATGAGGGTATTCTCGAAGAGTCCTCGATGGACGACCTGCAACGCCAGTTCGCGGCCAACGTGTTCGGACCGGTCGCGATCATGAAGGCGGTCCTGCCCGGGATGCGGGAGCGGCGCCGCGGCCACATCGTCAACGTCACGTCGATGGGCGGCCACATCACGATACCGGGGATCACCTTTTACTGCGGCAGCAAGTTCGCACTCGAGGGCATCTCCGAAGCGCTCGGCAAAGAGGTGGCGGCTCTGGGTATCCGCGTGACGGCGCTCGCCCCCGGTCAGTTCCGGACCGACTGGGCTGGCCGGTCCATGGCCCGCGCACCACGCAGCATCCCCGACTATGACGCCGTCATGGACCCGATCCGCGCCGCGCGGCAGGCAAAGAGCGGCAACCAGCCGGGCGATCCGGCCAAAGCCGCGCAAGCGCTCCTTGCTTTGATCGAGGCGGAGCAGCCGCCGGCGCATCTGTTCCTGGGCGAAGATGCGCTGGGACTGGTCGATCAAAAGCTGGACGGCATGAAGGCCGAAATAGCCGCCTGGGACGCGCTTTCACGCTCCACGAGTTTTACGTCATAGGGTGTCGAACGAGGACTGCTTTAAGGCTCGGTCTGCTCCGGATGTGAGCGGAAACCGGGGCCAAACTATGCTTTCCCATGCGGAAGCAAGACCAAGAGGCTCGGGAAAAATCCAATGGTTTTAAGAGTCGCTGTTGCGATTGTGGAAAAACTGTCGTGTTCGGCACACTGAGCCGGCAGGTCTTCGTCGACAGCTGCGCCGTCAACGGTTTCGCACTGGTCAACGTCGATCCCACAAGAGCTTTGGTGGGATCGCCTTTCCAAGTCGCCTACACGGCAGGGCTTGCGGCCGAGTACCGCCAAGCCCTCGCGCATCGCCGGGTCGAGCCGCATATCAAGGCCTTGCTGCGTCGGCTGCTCGAACACGGCCTCCTCGTCGAGACAGCGGGGCTGCCGCACGACGAAACCGACAGCACGCTGGTCGCGCTATCGAGCCGCGCCTTCGTCGTGACTCGAGACCGCAAGCCGCCGTGGGACCGGGCGATCGGCAATCGCGGGCTCCTGATCTGGTGCGACATCGAACGCGAGCTGAAGGCGGGCGCGACCCTAGCGGCGATCCTTCAAGCCCGCGCGAGCGGTCATTAATCCTCCGGCTCGCGTCGCAGCTCCGCCCAGCGTGCCATGCGGCGGGCGATTTCCCGCTCGAAGCCGCGCCCGGTCGGATGGTAGACCTCCTGACGGCCGAGCCGATCCGGCCAATAGTCCTGGCCGGAGAAGGCGTTCGGCTCGTCGTGGTCGTAGCGGTAGTCGGCCCCGTAGCCTTCGCTCTGCATGAACTTGGTCGAGCCGTTGAGGATGACCTTCGGCGGCATCAGCGACCCATGCTCCTTTGCGAGGCGCATGGCGCTCTTGAACGCGACATAGGCGGCGTTCGATTTCGGTGCGGTGGCGACGTAGATGACGGCCTGCGCGATCGCGAGCTCGCCTTCCGGCGAGCCGAGGAAGTCGTAGGCTTCCTTGGCCGCGTTGGCGACGACGAGCGCCTGCGGGTCTGCAAGGCCGATGTCCTCGACCGCCATGCGGACCACGCGGCGGGCGATGAACAACCTGTCCTCGCCGCCCTCGAGCATCCGCGCGAGATAGTAGAGCGCCGCATCGGGATCGGACCCGCGCACCGCCTTGTGCAGGGCGCTGATGAGGTTGTAATGGCCCTCCTGCCCCTTGTCGTAGACCGGGGCGCGGCGCTGCACGACCATGCTCAGCCCCTCGACGTCCAACGACAGGCCCAGTTGCGCTCCGCGCCAGACCTCTTCGGCGAGCGTCAGCGCCGCTCGCCCGTCGCCATCGGCCATGCGGACCAACGCGGCGCGGGCGTCGGGATCGAGCGGCAGCGGCTTGCCTTCGGCCGCTTCCGCGCGGGCGAGCAATTGCGCGATCGCCTCCGCATCGAGCGAGTGGAAGGTGAGGACGCGGGCGCGCGACAGGAGCGCGGCGTTGAGTTCGAAGCTCGGGTTCTCCGTCGTCGCGCCGATCAGCGTCACCGTGCCGTCTTCCATCACCGGGAGGAAGCCGTCCTGCTGAGCGCGGTTGAAACGGTGGATCTCGTCGACGAACAGCAGCGTGCCCTGCCCCACTGTGCGCCGCCCGCGAGCCTCCTCGAAGACCTTCTTGAGGTCGGCCACGCCCGTGAAGATGGCGGAGATCTGCACGAAGGCGAGCTTCGTCTCGCCGGCGAGCAGCCGCGCCACGGTGGTTTTGCCGGTGCCGGGCGGCCCCCAGAAGATCAGGGAACCGAGCGAACCACTGGCGACGAGGCGCGTGAGCGCGCCCTGGGCCCCGATGAGGTGGTCCTGCCCGGCGACGTCGATCAGATGCTGGGGCCTCAGCCGATCGGCCAGCGGCCGCGGCGCCTCGGCTTCCAGGCCGGCTGCGGAGAAGAGGTTCATAGCGCGGAGCCAGCCTTCACGTCAGCCGCTTTGCCGAAGGCGGCGTCGCGCGCGAAGGCCGCGTCATCGCCTCAAGCCGCAGCAGATCGTCCAGCTGGGCCTGAGTTAGCAATTCTTCCTCGAGGACGACGTCGGCGACGCGCCGATTCTCGACGAGTGCCCGCTTGGCAATGCGGGACGAGGCTTCGTAGCCGAGCGTCGGGCCAAGCGCCGTCACGAGCCCGATGCTGTTTTGCACGAGTTCGAGGCAGCGCTCGCGGTTCGCCTCGATGCCAAGGATGCAGCGGTTCGTCAGCGTATCGATGGCGGCGGTCAGGTGGCGCAGCGAGGACAGCACGCAATAGCCGATCGTCGGCTCGAAGGCGTTGAGCTGCAGCTGGCCACCCTCCGCGCACATCGCGACGGTGAGGTCGTGGCCGATGACGAGGTAGGCGACCTGGTTGACCACCTCGGGGATGACCGGGTTGACCTTGCCCGGCATGATGGAGGAGCCCGCCTGGACCGCCGGCAGCACGATCTCGCCGAAACCGGCGCGTGGTCCGCTCGACAGCAGACGCAGGTCGTTCGCGATCTTGGACAGCTTGATCGCCACGCGCTTGAGGACGCCGGAGAACAGGACGAAGGCCCCCATGTCGGACGTCGCTTCGATGAGGTTGCTGGCGGAGACGAGCGGCTCGCCTGCCGCGCGGCCGAGTTCCTCGATGGCGAGGGCGGCGTAGCGCGGGTCGGAGTTGATGCCGGTGCCGATGGCGGTCGCGCCGAGGTTCATCTCGCGGAACAGCGCCGCGCTCTCGCGGATGCGCGCGACATCCTCCTTCAACGTGGCGTAGAAGGCGTCAAATTCCTGACCGAGCGTCATCGGCACGGCATCCTGCAGCTGCGTGCGACCGATCTTCAGGACGTCGGCGAACTCCACCGCCTTGGTCTTGCAGGCATAGGCGAGCTCATCGAGCGCCTTGATGAGCGGCTGCGCGGCGAAGATAATCGCGAGGCGCAGCGCGGTCGGATAAGCGTCGTTGGTCGATTGCGCCATGTTGACGTCGTCGTTGGGGTGCAGCGCCGCGTAGTCGCCCTTGGGCCGTCCCATGATCTCCAGCGCGAGGTTGGCGACCACTTCGTTGGCGTTCATATTGGTCGACGTGCCGGCCCCACCCTGCACCGCATCGACCACGAATTGCTCGTGGTAGCGGCGGTCGCCGGCGATTCGCGCGCAGGCCTCGTCGATGGCCTTCGCCTTCGCGGCCGACAGGTAGCCGAGACGGCTGTTGGCGCGCGCGGCAGCCTGCTTGACGAGGACGAGCGCGCGGACGAACTCCGGGAAGTGCCCGACGGGAACGCCGGTGATGGGAAAGTTCTCGACCGCGCGCAACGTGTGGACGCCCCAATAGACGTCCGCTGGCACGTCCACCTCGCCCAGCATGTCATGCTCGCGACGCGTAACGGCCGGTGCGAGGACAATCGATCGAACGGTCGCCGTCTCGAGCGTCGGAGGGTCCGCCGCGCCTGCCCTGTCCTCACCCATCGCTGCACCCTCGGCTCACGCGTTCCCAGCCGCGGGTGGGTCCGTGGCGACAAGAGGGCCGGCTGGTCCCAAAGTGCCGCCAGGACGACTTACCGGCCATTAACCTTCATGTATCATTGAGGTCGAGATCGAATCAAAGCGTCGTTGGACTCTGGGCTGGTCGGACGCGCCAATGTGGACGGAGTGTCAGGGGATGCGCACGGTCGCCATGGTGACGCAAAAGGGCGGTTCGGGGAAAAGTACGCTATCGGCCTGTCTGGCGGTCGCGGCTCAGGAGGCTGGGGAACGGGTGTTCCTCATCGACATGGACCCGCAGAAGTCACTAACGAAATGGTGCCACCGTCGGGCGGACAAGAGCCTGCCGGTCGAATGCGTCTCGGCGGCCAAGCTTCCAGACGCGATCGCAGCGCTGGAGAAGAGCAAGGTCACGCTGGTGATCATCGACACCCCGGCGACGGAGACGCCCGCGTCAGATGCCGCGATGAAGGTGGCGGACCTATGCCTCATCCCCGCGCGGCCCACGATCTTCGACATCTGGGCGAGTGAGGCCACACGGGGCAAGCTCAAGACTATGGGCCGGGAATTCGCCTTCGTCCTCAACCAATGCCCGGCCATGCAGGAGAGCCAACGGGTCATGGACGGTGCGGCCGCGTTGGAGAGCATGGGCGGCTTGCTGCGCCCGCTGATCGCTTCGCGCGTCGCCTACCAGGAAGCGGCGCGGGAAGGGCGTGGGCCGACGGAGATCGACGCGGACGGTAAGGCGGCCGAAGAAATCCGGATGCTCTGGGCCTCGCTCAAGCGGCGGCTCGGCAAAGTCAGACCCGGTGACAAGACGGGAAAGCGCGCAGCATAAGGCGCGACGCGTCAGCCGCCGCCGAGCACCGTCGTCACCACTTCGCCGCCCCGACCGATCGTCAGTTTCCAGTAATAGTGGCGGCCGCCCGTCGCCTCCTCCAGGTCCTTGGTGTTGGCAATTGCCCTACCGTTGATCGAAAGCAGCACGTCGCCCTTCTTGAAATTGACGGACGCCGCGTTGGAATCCGAGGCGACGTCGGCGATGACGACTCCTCCCTTGTTTTCGTCGATCGACAGTTCCTCAGCCACCGCGGGCGACACATTGTCGGCGCTGATGCCGGTAAAGACGGTGTTGCCGCCGATCTTGACGCGGTTGCGCGGCGGCATGGTCGGCGCGGGCTGCAACTTAAGATTCGCTTGGATGACCTTGCCGCCGCGCCGCACGGCGAGTTGCGCCGCCCCACCCAGGGGCTTGGTCGCGAGACGGAAGCCGAAACTCTCAGGGTTGTCGACTGGCTTGTCGTCGATGGCGGTTATGACGTCGCCGCGCCGGATGCCCGCTTCGGCTGCCGGCCCGCGTTCGTTCATCTCCGATACGAGCACTCCGTAGGGCCGCGGCAATCCGAGCGACTCGGCGATGTCGGCCGTGACGGCTTGCAGGCTGGCGCCGAGCCACGGCCGGCGTACCCTCTGGTCGCCGCTCTTGGCAGCCGCCACGACCACCTTGACCATGCCGACCGGGATGGCAAACCCGATGCCCACGGAACCGCCGGACTGCGAGAAGATGGCGGAATTGATGCCGATGAGCCGCGAGCGCATGTCGACCAGCGCGCCACCGGAATTGCCCGGATTGATCGCGGCATCCGTCTGGATAAAGAAGCCGTAATCGGAGGTGCCGACGTTAGTGCGGGCGAGCGCCGAGATGATCCCCTGCGTCACCGTCTGGCCGACGCCAAACGGGTCGCCGATCGCCAAAGCGATGTCGCCGACCTCCAGCGCATCCGAGTCGCCGAGCTCCATCGTCGGGAAGCTGCCGCCGCCCTTTACCTTGAGGACAGCGAGATCGGTGCGCTGGTCGCGCAAGACGATATCGGCATCAAGTTCGCGCTGATCGGAAAGCGCGACCTTCACATCCGTCATACCGTCGATCACGTGATAATTCGTGACGATAAGGCCTGTGGCGTCCACCAGGACGCCGGACCCGAGCGACTTGGCGGTCGCGCCGCCCGGGCGCGCCGCATTGCCGTCGCCGAAGAACCGACGAAACACGGGATCGTCGAGAAGCGGATTGCGCGGCTGCACGTCCGTGCGCGAGGCATAGACGTTGACGACGGCGGGGACCGCTTTGCGCACGACCGGCGCGAACGAGAGGACTTCCTCCGCCTTCGAGGTGGGAACCTGCCGCACCGGCTGGGCGCTAGCGCACGCCAGGGTCGCGGCGCCCAACAGGATGACACAGCCGAGCGATCTCAAAACCGTTGTCATCCGAGTCTCTCCAAGCGCGTCAATCCCGCTGCTGGCCGCATCCCGAATAAGGCGAAGGCGCTAAGGCAGATGCCGACACCCGGTTCGACCCGCCGCTTCGCCGGGCGAACCCTGTGGCTCGACGTTCAAGCTGCGCCCTAGTCGCCAGCCCAGGCAGCGTCTTCCCTAGGCAGCGTCTTCGCTGACCTCGACCGGACCGCTATCCTTGCCCTTGGCGCTGACATCGCGGTCGACGAACTCGATGACTGCCATGGCCGCATTGTCGCCGTAGCGGAACCCGGCCTTCAGGACGCGGGTGTAGCCACCCTGACGTTCCTTGTATCGAGGGCCCAGCACCGCGAAGAGCTTGCCGACCAGCACGACGTCCTTGATCTGCGAGATGGCCTGGCGGCGAGCATGAAGGTCACCGCGTTTGCCGAGCGTCACCAGCTTCTCGATGACGGGGCGCAAATCCTTGGCCTTCGGCAAGGTCGTGACGATCTGCTCATGCTTGATGAGCGCCTGGCACATGTTGGCGAACATCGCCTTGCGATGCTCGTGCGTGCGGCCGAAGCGGCGCTTCGCGCGTCCGTGATACATGGTGGCTCTCCTGTTTTTACGGCCGCCGTGCCAAGGGTCGGCCGTCTGTTATGGTCATTCTCCCGCTTGGCGGGAGAAGGAATACGCGACCTAGTAGTGCTCTTCGAACCGCTTGGCGAGTTCGTCGATGTTCTCCGGCGGCCAGCCGGTGACTTCCATCCCGAGGTGGAGGCCCATCTGCGCCAGCACTTCTTTGATCTCGTTCAGCGACTTGCGCCCGAAGTTCGGGGTACGGAGCATCTCGGCCTCGGTCTTTTGGATGAGGTCGCCGATGTAGACGATGTTGTCGTTCTTCAGGCAGTTGGCCGAACGCACGGAGAGCTCCAGCTCGTCCACCTTCTTGAGAAGCGCCGGGTTGAAGGCAAGCTCGGGAATGGCCGGAGTCGCCTCCTCGCGGCGGGGCTCCTCGAAGTTGACGAAGACGTTGAGCTGGTCCTGGAGAATGCGCGCCGAAAAGGCGATGGCGTCCTCCGGGGTCAGCGCACCGTTGGTCTCGACCTGCATCGTGAGCTTGTCGAGGTCGAGGTTCTGACCCTCGCGCGTGTTCTCGACGCGGTAGCTGACCTTGCGGACGGGAGAGTAGAGGCTGTCGATCGGGATCAGACCGATCGGCGAATCCTCGCTGCGGTTCTGGTCGGCGGCGACGTAGCCCTTGCCGGTGTTGACCGTGAACTCCATGCGGATCTCGGCGCCCTCATCAAGAGTGCAGAGCGTAAGGTTCGGGTTGAGGATCTGCACGTCGCCGACCGTGCTGATATCGCCGGCCATGACCTTGCCGGGGCCCGTCTTCTTCAGGACCATGCGCTTAGGGCCGTCACCCTGCATCTTGACGGCGACGTCCTTGATGTTGAGGACGAGGTCGGTCACATCCTCGCGCACGCCCGGGATGGACGAGAACTCGTGCAGCACGCCGTCGATGTGGACGGCGGTGATCGCCGCCCCCTGCAGCGAGGATAAAAGGATGCGGCGCAGCGCGTTGCCAAGCGTGAGGCCAAAGCCACGCTCCAGCGGCTCCGCGACGAGGGTGGCGAAGCGCTTCGGATCGTCGCCGGAGGTCACCTCGAGCTTGTTTGGCCTGGTCAGTTCTTGCCAGTTCTTCTGGATCACGGGTCGCACCTTTCGTTGATGCCCACAGGCGCGGTCGAATACCGTCCCGTCGAAACTCAGGGCCGACGCAGATACGCCGCGGCAGCGAAGGCCAGGTCGAACACGCGCCGACCGGCCGCAAAATAGCGGGTCGCCCTTAGACGCGGCGACGCTTGCGGGGCCGGCAACCGTTGTGCGGGATCGGCGTCACGTCACGGATGGAGGTCACGGTGAAGCCGGAAGCCTGCAGCGCGCGGAGCGCCGACTCGCGGCCTGAACCAGGACCGGAAACCTCAACCTCGAGAGTCCGCATGCCGTGCTCGGACGCTTTGCGCGCCGCGTCCTCTGCCGCCATCTGAGCGGCGTAAGGAGTCGACTTGCGTGAGCCCTTGAAGCCCATCGTGCCCGCCGACGACCAGGAGATCGTGTTCCCCTGCGCGTCGGAAATGGTGATCATCGTATTGTTGAAGGTCGAGGAGACGTGCGCGACGCCGGAAACGATGTTCTTGCGTTCGCGGCGACGGACGCGGGTTGCCTCTTTGGCCATAGTCTTGTCCTTCTGGCGCGCCCGTTATGCCAGGCGCTAGGGTTCTTGATTGAAACGTGAGGCCGAGGTCCGGCCCCAAGATCAGCCGCTTACGATCCTCGGATCATGTCCGTGAACGAGCAGCCCCGCGCGTCACTTCTTCTTGCCGGCGATCGGCTTCGCCTTGCCCTTGCGGGTGCGGGCGTTGGTGTGCGTGCGCTGACCGCGGACCGGAAGTTGGCGACGGTGGCGCAGACCGCGGTAGCAGCCGAGGTCCATCAGACGCTTGATGTTTATGGAAACCTCGCGACGCAGGTCGCCCTCGACCATGTAGTCGCGGTCGATAGCCTCGCGAATTTGCAGCACCTCGGCATCCGTCAATTGCGACACGCGCCGATCGGCGGCGATCGAGACCTTCTCACAGATCTCTTCGGCCTTCTTGGCGCCGATCCCGTGAATGTACTGGAGCGCGATGAGCACGCGTTTGTTGGTCGGAATGTTGACGCCGGCGATACGGGCCATGATCGATCCTCTCCATGTGGAAAGCCCCGAAGGGCCGACGACCTCCGCGTCCGGTGGAGCCCGGCCCTTGCGAAGGAACCCTAAAAAACAAACAACGGCAGCCCCGATGGAGCAGCCGCTGGCGGATCTGAGCGTGTCACTAGCTGCTAAGGACTTGAGGCCGACGCGTCAAGACCTTAGCGGCAAATAAGCGTCAAGCAGGGACCTTCTCTTTCAGAAACGCGTCGATGGAATCCGAGACGTCCTCGATCTTCGCCATGCCGTCGACCACGTGGAGCTGACCACTTCTCTCGTAATAAGCCGCAACCGGTGCCGTCAGCTCGCGATAGGCAGCGAGCCGCGAGCGGAACGTCTCGGCATTATCGTCCGAACGCACAGGGTGGCCCGCGGCGACCGTCTGCTGCACGCGCTTCTCCATGCGGGCGAGCAAGGCGGCCTCGTCGACGCGAAGCTCTATGACGGCGTCGATATCCATGTGACGCCCCCTGAGGATGGAGGATAGCGAGACCGCCTGGGCGACGGTACGTGGAAACCCATCGAGGATGAAGCCGCGCGCGGCGTCGGGATGCTCCACGCGGTCGGCGATCAGACCGACGACGATCGCATCCGACACCAGTTTGCCTTCGCTCATGATCGCCTGAGCCTGGACGCCGACCGGGCTCTGGGCCTTGACGGCCTCGCGCAGCATGTCGCCCGTCGAGAGCTGCGGGATGTTGAAGCGTTGCATCAACCGCGTCGACTGCGTTCCCTTCCCCGCGCCGGGGGGGCCAAGCAGTATCAACCTCATTTTCGTTTTCCCCGCAGCTTCGCCTTCTTGATCAATCCTTCGTATTGATGAGCCTGGAGATGGCCATGGACCTGGGCCACCGTATCCATGGTCACGCTTACGACGATCAGGAGCGATGTGCCGCCAAAGTAGAACGGCAGGGCTGCGTAGGAAATAAGTATTTCGGGGAGGAGGCAGATGATGGCGAGGTAGGCGGCGCCGAGAACGGTGATTCGCATGAGGATCTTGTCGATGTACTGCGTCGTGCGCTCGCCAGGCCTGACACCGGGAATAAAGCCGCCGTGCTTCTTCAGGTTGTCGGCCGTCTCGACAGGGTTGAAGACGATGGCCGTGTAGAAAAAGGCGAAGAAGACGATCAGGCCGACATACGCCACCATGTAGAGGGGCCGGCCATGGGCGAAGTAGGTGGTGACGGCACCCAGGATACCCGTGCTCCCTCCGCCAGCCGAAAAATTGGCGATGGTGGTCGGCAACAACAGCAGCGAGGACGCAAAGATCGGCGGTATGACGCCGGCCGTGTTCAGCTTGAGCGGCAGGAACGACGTCTGCCCCTCGTAGACGCGATTGCCCTGCTGGCGCTTGGGATAGGTGATCAGGAGGCGGCGCTGCGCGCGCTCCATGAAGACGATGAAGGCGATGACAGCGATCGACATGACCGCCACCACGAGGATGATGCCCGTGGAGATCGCGCCCTGTCGCCCAAGTTCAAGCGTGTTGGCGATTGCCGAGGGGAAGGCGGCGATGATGCCGGCGAAGATGATCAGAGAGGACCCGTTGCCGATCCCGCGCGAGGTGATCTGCTCGCCGAGCCACATCAGGAACATCGTGCCGCCCATCAGCGTCAGCACGGTCGAGATGCGGAAAAACAGACCCGGCTCCATCACGACATGCGATTGCCCTTCCAGGCCGACGGCAATGCCGTAGGCTTGAAAGGCCGCAAGCACCACGGTCAGATAACGCGTGTACTGGTTGATGACCTTGCGACCGGACTCGCCTTCCTTCTTCAGCGATTCGAGCGAGGGAATGACCGACGTCAGGAGCTGGATAATGATGGAGGCGGAGATATAGGGCATGATGTTCAAGGCGAAGATGGCCATGCGCTGCACGGCTCCGCCCGAGAACATGTTGAAAAGCTCCAGGACGCCCTGCTTGTGGCTGGTGAAGTTCTCCTGGAACGCCGCGGGGTCGATCCCCGGCAGGGGGATGTAGGTCCCCAGCCGGTAAATGATCAGCGCGCCCAGCGTGAACCAGATCCGCTTCTTGAGCTCGTCGGCCTTGGAGAAGGCGCCCCAATTCACATTTGCCGCAAGTTGCTCTGCCGCCGACGCCATGGAGACCTCCGTAAGACCTAGAACTCGCCACGGATCCGCTGGTCAGGCGGCGGCGCGGAGACCGCCAAGGCCCCGCGCCCCCATTTCGGGTCCACCTTTATCCGTCAGCCTCGTGGCCGAGACCTCAAGCTTGCGCCGCTTCGGCCGGGACCTTGGCCGGCACCAGCACGGTAATGCTGCCGCCGGCCTTCTCGATCGCCGCAACGGCACTCTTTGACGCCGATGCGACCTCGAAGGACAGCCTGGTCGTGAGATCGCCAACGCCAAGGATCTTGACGCCGTCGCGCGGCTTCGAGCAGACACCCGCCGCGACCAGCACGTCGATCGTGACAATGGCATCCGCAGCGAGCTTACCGGCATCGATGGCCGCCTGGATGCGACCGACGTTGACTTCATTGTAGTCCGTCGAGAAGGGGTTCCAGAATCCCCGCTTCGGCAAACGACGATGCAGCGGCATCTGGCCACCCTCGAAGCCCTTGATGGCGACGCCCGAGCGGGCCTTCTGACCCTTTACGCCACGACCGCCGGTCTTGCCCTTGCCGGAGCCGATGCCCCGGCCGACGCGCATCCGATTCTTGGAGGAGCCGGGATTGTCGCGGATTTCGTTGAGTTTCACGACGGCCTCCCCTCTTCGACGACGCGCACGAGATGGGCGACCTTAGCGATCATCCCGCGAACGGCCGGCGTATCCTCCAGCGAGGATCGACGCCCGATCTTGTTGAGCTTCAAGCCGATCAGGGTCGCGCGCTGCTCGGCCGGACGGCCAATCGGGCTGCGGGTCTGCTCGACCATCACAATCTTACCGTGAGCCATGGTCTACCTCCCGGCTCAAGCTTCGGCCGCCGCCGCTTCAGCATCGCCGCCCTGACGGCGGGACTGAAGGGTGGAAACCTTGAGATTGCGGCGCGCCGCGACGGCTCGAGGCGAATCCTCGTGCGCGAGAGCATCGAAGGTCGCGCGGATCATGTTGTAGGGGTTGGACGACCCCTGCGACTTGGCGACGACGTCGTGCATCCCGAGCGTTTCAAAGATCGCGCGCATCGGGCCACCGGCGATGATGCCGGTACCGGCCGGCGCCGCGCGAAGAATGACGCGCCCCGCACCGTGGCGACCCTGCACGTCGTGGTGCAACGTCCGGCCTTCACGCAATGGCACGCGAATGAGGCCACGCTTGGCCGCCTCGGTCGCCTTGCGGATGGCTTCCGGCACTTCGCGTGCTTTGCCATGACCGAAACCGACGCGGCCCTTCTGGTCGCCGACGACCACGAGGGCGGCGAAACCAAACCGCCGGCCGCCCTTCACCACTTTCGCGACGCGATTGATGTGGACCAGACGGTCCACGAACTCGCCGTCCTGATCGTCCCTGCCATGACGATCGCGTCCGCCGCGACCGCCTTCCCGTTCACCAGCCATTGTCTCTTCTCACTTGCGCGGGAGGCCCGAAGCCCGGTCCGCTCGCTTCGAATATCTCGCCAGTCCGCCCGGCCGCTTATACGGCTAGAACGACAGACCGCCCTCGCGGGCTCCGTCGGCCAGGGCCTTGACGCGGCCATGATACATGTAGGCGCCGCGGTCGAAGACGACCTCTTTCACCCCGGCCTGCTTCGCTCGCTCGGCGATCAGTTTTCCCACGACGGACGCAGCCTTGACGGTCGCGCCGGTCTTCATCGTCTCGCGGTTATCCTTCTCGAGCGAAGAAGCCGCGGCGAGCGTACGGCCCGCCGCGTCGTCGATGATCTGGCAATAGATCTGCTTGGACGAGCGGAACACCGACAACCGCGGCTTGCCGAACGCGCGCGCTTTCAAGGAACGGCGGACACGGGCCTTACGGCGCTCTGTAGCTACATTATTCTTGGGCATGGTCGAGCCTTACTTCTTCTTGCCTTCCTTGCGGAAGATGAATTCGTCTGAATAACGGACGCCCTTGCCCTTGTAGGGCTCCGGCGGACGCAGAGCCCGGATCTCGGAGGCGACCTGCCCGACCTGCCGCTTATCGATGCCGCTGATGATGATCTCCACCGGCCGCGGCGTCACGATCGTGATCCCTTCCGGGATCGGGAAGGGTACGTCATGGCTGTAGCCCAGCGACAATTGCAGAACCTTACCTTGCACCGCCGCTTTGTAGCCGACCCCGGTGATGTCGAGCTTGCGCTGGAACCCAGCTGACACGCCGACGACAAGGTTACTCACCTGGGCGCGCGACATGCCCCACATGGCCTGCGCCCGCTTGCTCTCCGAGCGCGGCTTCACCGAAACCTCGTCGTTGGCGAAACTGACGTCCACCTCCTCCGGTACGGTGAAGAAGAGCTTACCCTTCGCACCCTCGACCGAGACCCTCTGGCCCTCGACCTTGGCGGTGACACCCTTGGGAATGGCGACGGGCTTTTTTCCGACGCGTGACATGATGCTAATCCTTCAATCAGGCGGTCAGAAGACCTTGCAGAGCACTTCGCCGCCGACATTGGCTTCGCGTGCGGCATAGTCAGCCATGACGCCCTTGGGCGTAGAGACAATAGTGATGCCCAACCCGTTGGCGACGCGGGGCAAGGCGTCGACAGCGGCATAGACGCGGCGGCCGGGCTTCGAGACCCGCGAGATCTCGCGGATGACGGGACGCCCGTCGTAGTATTTCAGCTCGATCTCGAACTCCGTCCGGCCGTTGCCGAACTCGGTCGTCGAATAGCCGCGGATATAGCCTTCGGACTCGAGCACGTCGAGCACATGGGCGCGCAAGCGAGAGCCGGGTGTCTGCACCTTGCCCTTGCGGCGCATCCCGGCGTTGCGGATGCGGGTGAGCATATCGCCAAGCGGATCATTCATCGACATGACGCGCTCCTACCAGCTGGACTTGACGAGGCCGGGGATCAGGCCCTTGGAGCCGAGCTCCCTGAGCGCGATGCGCGACATCTTCATCTTGCCCGTGAACGCCCGGGGGCGTCCGCTTACTTCGCAGCGATTGCGGATCCGGCCGGCCGCCGAATTGCGCGGCAGTTCCGACAACTTCAGGCGAGCCTCGAAACGCTCCTCCATCGACATGGACTCGTTGCCGGCAATCGCCTTGAGCTTGGCCCGGCGACCCGCAAACTGCTTCACGAGCCTCATTTTCCGCTTGTTATTCTCAATCGCGCTCTTCTTCGCCATCGATCTCTACCCTCTGGTTACCGCGTCTGAGGCTTGCGCCTCACTGCCGGAACGGGAAGTTGAAAGCACGCAAGAGAGAGCGCGCCTCTTTGTCGGATTTCGCCGAGGTGCAGACGATGATGTCCATCCCCAGCATGCTGTCGACCTTGTCGTAGTTGATCTCCGGGAAGATCAGGTGTTCCTTGATACCCATGGCGTAATTGCCACGGCCATCGAAGCTCTTGGGGTTCAGACCGCGAAAGTCGCGAATACGCGGCAGGGCGATCGTCACCAGCCGATCCAGAAACTCGTACATGCGGATTTTGCGCAACGTCACCTTCGCGCCGATTGGCATGTTCTCACGCACCTTGAAGGTCGAGATGGCGTTACGAGCCTTGGTGATGACAGGCCTTTGGCCAGCGATCAGCGCCAGGTCGGCGGCAGCCAGAGTCACCTTCTTGGTATCGTTGACCGCCTCGCCAACGCCCATGTTGAGCACGATCTTCTCGATGACCGGGACCTCGAAGGGGTTCTTGTAACCGAACTCCTCGATCATCTGCGGACGGATGACTTCGTCATAGTGCTTGCGCAGGCGCGGCAGGTAATCCTTCGGCACAGCCAGGCTGTCGGCGGAGGCCGTCGCGTAAGACGGCGCGCCGCGGCTCGCCTTGGCCTCCGACGGCGTCTGCTTTGCGACCTTCGCGGAATCCTTGGCGGCGGTGGCGCCCTTCGCGCCGCCTTTAGCGGACTTGGGGTCAGCCATCGATCACTTCTCCGGAGCTTTTGGCGAAACGGACCTTACGGCCGTCTTCGAGGAACTTGAACCCGACCCGCGTGGCCTTGCCGCCCTTGGGATCGGCGACCGCGAGATTCGATAGATGAATGGTCGCCTCCTTGGAGACGATGCCACCCTCTTGCTGCGCCGTCTGCCGCGTGTGGCGCTTGACGAGGTTCACGCCGCGCACGAACGCGCGTTCGTCCTTCGGCATCACCTGAAGCACCTCGCCCGAGCGACCCTTGTCACGACCGGCGAGCACGACGACCGTGTCACCCTTCTTGATTTTTGCCGCCATCACAAAACCTCCGGCGCGAGCGAGATGATCTTCATGTGGTTGCGCGCGCGGAGTTCGCGCGGCACCGGCCCAAAGATGCGGGTGCCGATCGGCTCGGACTGGTTGTTGATGAGGACAGCCGCATTGCTGTCGAAGCGGATGACTGTCCCGTCGGCTCGCTTGATATCCTTGGCGGTCCGCACCACCACGGCTTTCATCACATCGCCCTTCTTCACGCGACCGCGCGGAATGGCTTCCTTGATCGACACGACGATCACGTCCCCGACGCCCGCATAGCGCCGCTTGGACCCACCGAGGACCTTGATGCACATCACGCGTCGCGCACCAGAATTGTCCGCGACGTCGAGATTCGTCTGCACCTGTATCATGGCATGAGAGCCTTTCCTGTCAGATCGGTTTCCGTCTCGGCGCGAGGCCGACCCGGACTACGCCTGTTGAGGACATACCGTCCCCGTGGCTTTGCTTGATAATTTTAACGGAGCGCGTTCTTAACCAGCTAATCGGGCTCCGGCTAGCTAAAAGTCGCGTCAGCCCTGCGCGGGAGCGGAACTACCGATCACGATCCAGCGCTTCAGGCGAGAGATCGGCCGCGTCTCCTCGATCGAGACCTGATCGCCGACTTTAAAACCCTTGGCCTCGTCATGGGCGTGATAGTTCTTCGACCGGCGCACCGTCTTCTTGAGAAGGGGGTGGGTGTAACGGCGCTCGACCTTCACGACGACGGTCTTGTCCTGCTTGTCGCTGACGACGACGCCCTGCAAAATACGCTTCGGCATGTTCTCGTGATCCTACTTCGGCGCCGGAGCGCGCTTGGACGCGGCCAACGTCATGACGCGGGCGATGTCGCGGCGGACGACGCGCACGCGCGCGGTGTTCTCGAGCTGACCCGTGGCGCGTTGGAAGCGCAGGTTGAACTGCTCCTTCTTCAGGTTCAGGACTTCTTGCTCGAGTTGGTCAGCGGTCATGACCTTGAGGTCGGACAGGCGGGCCTTGTTTTTCATCGGACTGTCCTCCCTATTCCGCGATGCGCTCGACGAAGCGTGTCTTGATCGGCAGCTTAGCGGCGGCAAGCGTCAGCGCCTCCTTGGCCAGGCCGACCGGCACGCCGTCGAGTTCGAACATGATGCGGCCGGGCGCAACCTTGCACGCCCAGAACTCGATCGCGCCCTTACCCTTGCCCATGCGGACTTCGGTCGGCTTCTTGGTCACTGGAACATCTGGGAAGATCCGGATCCACACCCTGCCGGCCCGCTTCATGTGACGGGTCATCGCGCGACGGGCCGCCTCGATCTGGCGGGCGGTGATACGCTCAGGCTCCATCGCCTTCAAGCCGAACTGGCCGAAGTTTAGCTCGAAGCCACCCTTGGATGCACCGCTGATGCGTCCCTTGAAGGCCTTCCTGAACTTTGTCTTCTTTGGTTGCAACATAGGATCACGCTCTTGGAATTAGGTGTGGAGACGAGCGATCAGGCCGCGTCGCGGTCGCGGTCACGACGCTGGCGACGCTCGCCACCACCGGAATGATCCTGCTCCGCCGTCTTGCGGTCCTGCGCCATCGGGTCATGTTCGAGGATCTCGCCCTTGAACACCCAGACCTTGATGCCGCACGTCCCGTAAGCCGTATGCGCCGTGGCCGTCCCGTAATCAACATCGGCGCGCAGCGTATGCAACGGCACGCGACCCTCGCGGTACCATTCGAGGCGCGCGATCTCGGCGCCGCCGAGGCGACCGGAGCAGTTGATGCGAATACCTTCCGCTCCAAGCCGCATCGCCGACTGCACGGCCCGCTTCATAGCGCGACGAAATGCAACGCGGCGCTCAAGCTGCTGGGCAATGGAATCGGCCACAAGCACCGCGTCGATTTCCGGCTTGCGGACCTCGACGATGTTGATCACGACTTCCGACGTCGTCATGCTGGCAACAAGCTTACGGATCTTATCGATGTCCGCGCCCTTCTTCCCGATGACCACACCAGGACGCGCCGAGTGGATGGTGACGCGGCACTTCTTGTGCGGCCGCTCGATGATGATCTTGGAGATCGCAGCCTGCTTCAGCGTCTTCATCAGCGCCGCGCGGATGGCGATATCCTCGTGCAACAGCCGACCGTACTCGTTCTTGCCGGCAAACCAGCGCGAATCCCAAGTCCGGTTGATACCCAGCCGAAGGCCGATCGGATTGACTTTCTGTCCCATCGTGGATCCCTCAGGCTGCGACGGTCGGCGCGGCGACTTCGCGCACGACGATCGTTAGGTTGGCGAATGGCTTCTCGATGCGGCCGGCGCGCCCGCGCGCCCGCGGACTGAAGCGCTTCATAACCAGCGCCTTACCAACGTGTGCCTCGGCGACGACGAGTTCGTCGACATCAAGGTCATGGTTGTTCTCGGCGTTGGCGATCGCGCTCTCCAACGTCTTACGCACGTCGAGGGCGATACGCTTGCGCGAAAACTCAAGATCGGCCAGCGCCGTCTCGACCTTCTTGCCGCGGATCAACTGCGCGAGGAGGTTCAGCTTCTGCGGGCTGACGCGGAGCATGCGGCAGACGGCTTTCGCCTCGGTGTCTTTGAGGGCGCGGGGGCTCTTCGACTTGGACATCTTAGCCCCTTTTAGCTTTCTTGTCGGCCGCGTGGCCGTGGAACGTCCGCGTCGGCGAGAACTCGCCAAGCTTATGGCCAATCATATCCTCCGTGATGTTCACGGGGATATGCTTGTGACCATTGTAGACACCGAACGTCAGGCCGACGAACTGCGGCAGGATGGTCGAGCGCCGGCTCCAGGTCTTGATGACCTCCGAGCGGGTGCTGCTCCGAGCGGTTTCCGCCTTCTTCAGCATGTAGCCGTCGACGAACGGACCTTTCCAGATCGAACGCGCCATTGGGTTAACCCTTCTTCTTGCTCTTGTGACGCGAGGTCACAATAAACTTGGTCGTCGACTTGTTTGTCCGCGTCTTCTTGCCTTTGGTCGGCTTGCCCCACGGCGTCACCGGATGGCGACCACCGGAGGTCCGGCCTTCACCACCGCCGTGCGGGTGATCGACCGGGTTCATCGTCACGCCGCGATTGTGCGGGCGGCGACCCAGCCAACGCGACCGGCCGGCTTTGCCGACCGAAGCATTCATGTGGTCAGGGTTCGAAACGGCGCCGACCGTGCCGAAGCACTGGCCGTGGATGAGGCGCTGCTCACCCGAGTTCAGACGGATGATGACGTAACCCTGATCGCGACCAACGACCTGGGCGTAAGTCCCGGCCGACCGCACCATTGCTGCGCCCTTGCCGATCTTCATCTCGATGTTATGCACGATCGTCCCGACCGGCATGCTGGCAAGCGCCATGGCGTTACCCGGCTTCACGTCAACCTGCTGGCCGGACACCACCTCGTCACCGACCGAAAGCCGCTGCGGCGCGATGATGTAGCTTTGCTCGCCATCCGAATATTTGATGAGCGCAATGAACGACGTGCGGTTGGGATCATACTCGATCCGCTCCACTTTCGCGGGCATATCGAGCTTTCGGCGCTTGAAGTCGATAACGCGATAGGTTTGCTTGTGACCACCACCACGAAAACGAACGGTGATGCGACCCGTGTTGTTGCGGCCGCCGGCCGATGACTTTCCCTCGGTCAGCGTCTTGAGCGGCTTGCCCTTATAGAGCTCACTGCGATCGACGAGCACGAGCTGACGAAGGCTCGGCGTGGTCGGGTTGAATGTCTTTAAAGCCATAGAGGTTGATCCAAATCGCGGCTTAGAGGCCCGTCGTGATGTCGATGCGGTCGCCTTCGGCGAGTGTCACGACGGCTTTCTTGAGATCGGACTGCTGACCACGCCGGCCCTTGAACACCTTACGCTTCCCCTTGCGGATCAGCGTGTTCACGGCCTCGACCTTGACGTCGAATAGACGCTCGACAGCAGCTTTGATCTCGGTCTTCGAGGCGTCCTTGCGGACCTTGAAGACCACCTTGTTGAGCTCCGAAGCGATCGTCGCCTTTTCCGTGATCACGGGTGCGACGATGACGTCATAGTGACGCGCCTCGATGGTCGCTTTCGCTGCACTCATTTGAACCGCGCCTCCAGGGCCTCGACGGCAGCCCGCGTCAGCACCAGCTTGTCGCGGCGCAAGATATCGTAAACGTTGATGCCCTGGATCGGCAGCACGTCGATCATGGGGATGTTGCGGGCGGCAAGCGAGAAGTTCGCTTCGCACTCCGCACCGTCGATGATGAGCGCATTCTTGAGACCGAGCTTGGCGAACCGCTCGATGAGAGCCTTAGTCTTGGGCTCAGCGACCTTGGCCTCGGCCCACACGATGATTGCGCCGTCCTTCGCCTTCGCGGAAAGGGCATGCCGCAGGGCCAGAGCTCGCACCTTCTTGGGCAGGTCATGCGCGTGGTCGCGCGACACCGGGCCATGCGCCTTGCCGCCACCGCGGAACTGGGGGGCACGCGCGGAGCCGTGACGGGCACCGCCGGAGCCCTTCTGTTTGCCGAGCTTCTTGCCCGTACGCCAGATGTCGGCGCGACCGAGTGCCTGATGCGTGCCCGCACGGCGCTTTGCCAGCTGGTAGCGGATCATGCGGGCGATCAGGTCTTCGCGAGGCGTGAGGCCGAAAATCGCGTCGTCGAGTTCGATCGAGCCGTCGGCGGCGCCGTCGAGGGATGTGATATCGAGTTTCATGATCAAGCTTCCGTGCCGGCATCAGCCGGGGCATCCGCAGGCGCCACGTCGGCAGCGGTGTTATCGCTCGCGAGGCGGAACTTGCCCGGCTGGGGCGCATCCTTCGGGAGCGCCTTCTTGATCGCGTCACGCACGAAAATCCACCCTCCCGCCGTCCCGGGTACCGCGCCTTCGACGAGGATCAGACCGCGCACGACATCCGTCTGCACGACCCTGAGGTTCAGAGTGGTGACCCGATCGACGCCAAGATGACCGGCCATCTTCTTGTTCTTGAATGTCTTACCGGGATCCTGGCGGCCACCGGTCGAACCATGCGAGCGGTGCGACACCGAAACGCCGTGAGTGGCGCGCAGGCCGCCGAAGTTCCAGCGCTTCATCGGACCCGCAAAGCCCTTGCCGGTGCTCGTCCCCGTCACGTCGACGAACTGGCCGACAAGAAAATGATCCGCCATGATCTCGGCACCGACCGGCAACAAGCCGTCCTCGGCTACGCGAA
The DNA here is from genome assembly GCA_965249685.1 of Beijerinckiaceae bacterium. Lineage (GTDB taxonomy): Bacteria > Pseudomonadota > Alphaproteobacteria > Rhizobiales > Beijerinckiaceae > RH-AL1. Next base: position 973,541 of record CBDFMN010000003.1, read on the forward strand.
ACTCGGCAAGCTTCATCTTCGGCTCGACGTTCGCAACGGCGAACCGTCCGCGCTCCGCCTTGGACACATTCTTGACCTTGGCCCGGCCGACGCCGAGCTGCATGGCCGTATAGCCGTTCGCGTCCTTGGTCCGGTGCGCCACGACCTGGCACCCTTCCATCTTCAGGACCGTCACTGGAACATGCTCGCCGGCGTCCGTGAACACCCGAGTCATCCCCAGCTTCTGTGCGATAACACCTGACCGCATAATCTCAAATCCTCCGGAGGCGCTCGAGGGCGCAGGGCCCTGGCGTAGCTCCGCGTAAAAACTACAGCTTGATCTCGACGTCGACGCCGGCCGCAAGGTCGAGCTTCATCAGCGCGTCGACGGTTTGCGGAGTGGGATCGACGATGTCGAGAACCCGCTTGTGGGTCCGGATCTCGAACTGCTCGCGCGACTTCTTATCGACGTGCGGCGAACGGTTGACCGTGAACTTCTCGATCTTGGTGGGCAGGGGGATGGGTCCGCGCACCTGCGCGCCTGTCCGCCGCGCCGTGGACACGATTTCCTTGGTCGAGCTATCGAGCACGCGATGGTCGAACGCCTTGAGGCGGATCCGAATATTCTGGCCGTTCATCAAACCAATTCCTTATCGACCAGCCTATTTGAACCGGCGTGCGGACCGGACAAACCGAGCCGCACAGGACCAATCCTTGTGCCGGTGGCGCCGTGTTACTCGGTGATAGAAGCCACGACACCCGCGCCGACCGTACGACCGCCTTCGCGGATAGCGAAGCGGAGCTTCTCCTCCATGGCGATCGGTACGATCAACTCAACATCCATGGTGATGTTGTCGCCGGGCATGACCATCTCGACGCCCTCGGGCAGCGTGCATACACCGGTCACGTCCGTCGTGCGGAAGTAGAACTGAGGGCGGTAGTTGGTGAAGAACGGCGTATGGCGGCCACCCTCGTCCTTGGTGAGGATATAGGCCTCGGCCTTGAACTTGGTGTGCGGCTTCACGGTGCCAGGCTTGCAAAGAACCTGGCCGCGCTCGACGTCTTCGCGCTTTGTGCCGCGCAGCAGGGCGCCGATGTTGTCGCCAGCCTGACCCTGGTCAAGCAGCTTGCGGAACATCTCGACGCCGGTGACGGTCGTCTTGACGGTGGGCTTCAGGCCGACGATCTCGATTTCCTCACCAACCTTGACGATCCCGCGCTCGACACGACCCGTCACCACGGTCCCACGACCAGAGATCGAGAACACGTCTTCGACCGGCATCAGGAACGGCAGGTCGAGCGGACGCGCCGGCTGGGGGATGTAGTCGTCAACCGTCTTCATCAGCGCGATGATGGCGTCATGGCCGATCTCGGGCTGCTTGTTCTCGAGGGCGCAGAGGGCCGAGCCCTGGGTAATAGGGATATCGTCGCCGGGGAAATCGTACTTGGAGAGCAGTTCGCGGACTTCGAGCTCGACGAGCTCCAACAGCTCCGCGTCGTCGACCATGTCGACTTTGTTCATGAACACGACAAGAGCCGGTACGCCGACTTGGCGGGCAAGTAGAATGTGCTCGCGAGTCTGCGGCATCGGGCCGTCAGCGGCGGACACGACGAGGATCGCGCCATCCATCTGCGCGGCGCCGGTGATCATGTTCTTCACATAGTCCGCGTGGCCGGGGCAATCGACGTGGGCGTAGTGGCGCTTCGCGGTCTCATATTCCACGTGTGCCGTCGAGATCGTGATGCCGCGAGCTCTTTCCTCCGGCGCCTTATCGATCTGATCGTAGGCCGTGTAGGTCGCGCCGCCAGATTCAGCCAGGACCTTGGTGATCGCAGCCGTCAAAGACGTCTTGCCATGGTCGACGTGACCGATCGTGCCGATATTGCAGTGCGGCTTCGACCGCGAGAACTTTTCCTTTGCCATGACTGGCTCCTTAGAAAAACGTAGAAAGAGGGGGTGTGAAAGGGATCAGGCGTATTTCGCTTGGACCTTGGCGGCCTCGCTCGCCGGAACCTGCTCATAATGGTCGAACTGCATGGTGTAGTTGGCACGGCCCTGCGAAAAGGACCGGAGCTGGTTGACATAGCCGAACATGTTGGCGAGTGGGACCATGGCGTTGATGACGACCGCATTGCCGCGCATGTCCTGGCCCTGCACCTGTCCCCGCCGACCCAGCAAGTCGCCCATGACCGAGCCGGTGTAGTCTTCCGGCGTCGTGACCTCGACCTTCATGATCGGCTCGAGCAGCACTGAGCCGCCCTCGCGCAAAGCTTCGCGGAAAGCGGCGCGCGACGCGATCTCGAAAGCCAGAACCGACGAGTCGACGTCGTGGTAGGCACCATCGATCAAGGTTGCCTTGACGTCCACCACGGGGAAGCCCGCGATGACCCCGGCCCCCATGACGGAATTGATCCCCTTGTCGACGCCAGGGATGTATTCCTTGGGCACCGAACCGCCGACGATGGAAGAGGTGAACGAGGAGCCGGCACCCGGCTCTGCCGGTTCGAAGACGATCTTGACGCGCGCAAACTGCCCCGTGCCGCCCGTCTGCTTCTTGTGGGTGTAGTCCTTCTCGACGCGACGGGTCAGCTTCTCGCGATACGCCACCTGCGGCGCGCCGATGTTGGCGTCGACCTTGTAGGTGCGGCGCAGGATATCGACCTTGATGTCGAGATGGAGTTCGCCCATCCCCTTGAGGATGGTCTGACCGGATTCCTGGTCGGTCGAGACCCGGAACGAAGGGTCCTCGGCCGCAAGCTTCGCCAAGGCGAGACCCAGCTTCTCCTGATCGGCCTTGGACTTCGGCTCGATCGCGATCTCGATGACCGGTTCCGGAAACTCCATGCGCTCCAGAATAACGGGCTTCAGCATGTCGCAGAGCGTATCGCCGGTGCGCGTGTCCTTGAGGCCAGCCAGCGCAACGATGTCGCCGGCGTAAGCCTCCTTGATGTCCTCGCGATTGTTGGCGTGCATCAGAAGCATGCGGCCGATACGCTCCTTCTTCTCCTTCGTCGAATTCATCACGCCTGTGCCCGATTCGATGTGGCCGGAATAGACGCGGGCGAAGGTGATGGTGCCGACGAAAGGGTCGTCCATGATCTTGAAGGCAAGCATCGAGAAAGGCTCGCTGTCGTCGGCGTGACGCAGGATCTCTTCGCCCGTGTTCACGTCGACGCCTTTGATCGCCTCGACATCAAGGGGCGAGGGAAGATATTCCACCACCGCGTCAAGAAGCGGCTGCACACCCTTGTTCTTAAACGCGGAACCGCAAAGAATTGGGATGAAGGTGATGTCGCGGACGGCCTTGCGGATCAGACGGTGGAGCGTCTTCTCGTCCGGCTCCTGACCGTCGAAGAAAGCCTGCATCACGTCGTCGTCGAGTTCGACGGCGGCCTCGATCAAAATATTCCGGTATTCGTCCGCCTGGGCGCGCAGGCCCTCAGGAATTTCCTCGTCGTGGTACTTCGCGCCGAGTGCTTCGTCTTCCCAGACGACGGCCTTCATGCGGACCAGGTCGATGATGCCCTTGAAATCCGACTCCGAACCAATCGGCAGCTGGATGCAGACCGGCCGCCCTCCGACCTTGGTCCGGATCTCCTCGACGCAACGATAGAAGTCGGCGCCGATCTTATCCATCTTGTTGACGAACACCACGCGTGGCACGCCGTACTTGTCAGCCTGACGCCACACAGTTTCAGTCTGCGGCTCGACGCCCTGGTTGCCGTCGAGCACGCAGACAGCGCCGTCGAGCACGCGCAGCGAGCGCTCGACCTCGATGGTAAAGTCGACGTGGCCTGGCGTGTCGATGATGTTCAGGCGCTTGCCGTTCCAGTGCGTCGTCGTCGCGGCGGACGTGATGGTGATGCCTCGCTCCTGCTCCTGCTCCATCCAGTCCATAGTCGCAGCGCCATCGTGGACTTCGCCGATCTTGTGCGACTTGCCCGAGTAGAACAGAATCCGCTCGGTCGTCGTCGTCTTACCGGCATCGATGTGTGCCATGATGCCGAAGTTGCGGTAGTCTTCGATCGAGTGGCTGCGGGCCATGGGGTCAGGTCCTTGGAAGCGCGGGGAAGCCGCTTCGGGGAGGTCGGTTACCAGCGATAGTGCGAGAAGGCCCGGTTGGCTTCGGCCATCCGGTGGGTGTCTTCGCGCTTCTTTACGGCGTTGCCGCGGTTGTTGGCGGCGTCGAGGAGTTCCGACGAGAGCCGGTCCACCATGGTCTTGTCGTTGCGGCCGCGGGCGGCCGTGATGATCCAGCGGATCGCCAAAGCCTGACGGCGCTCGAGCCGAACTTCGACCGGAACCTGGTAGGTGGCACCGCCGACGCGCCGCGAACGGACCTCGATCGCCGGCGCCACGTTTTCCAAAGCCTGCTTGAAGACGGGCAGCGGCTCGTTGCGCGACTTCGATTCGATGATGTCGAGCGCACCGTAGACGATCGCCTCGGCGACCGACTTCTTGCCATCGTACATGATCGAATTCATGAACTTCGTCACGATAATATCGTGATACTTGGCGTCGGGAATGATGTCGCGCTTTTCAGCGCTGTGACGGCGGGACATGGAAGCCTCTTCCTACTTTGGACGCTTCGCGCCGTACTTCGACCGGCGCTGCTTGCGGTTCTTGACGCCCTGCGTATCGAGCACGCCGCGCAGGATGTGGTAGCGCACGCCGGGCAGGTCCTTGACGCGGCCGCCGCGGATCATCACGACCGAGTGCTCCTGCAGGTTGTGCCCCTCGCCGGGGATGTAGCCGATCACCTCGAATCCGTTCGTCAGGCGAACTTTGGCGACCTTGCGGAGTGCCGAGTTCGGCTTCTTCGGGGTCGTCGTGTAGACGCGCGTGCACACGCCGCGCTTCTGCGGGCAGGCCTCGAGATGGCGGGCCTTCTCGCGGTAGGTGCTTGCCACGCGGGGCTTGCGGATCAACTGGCTAATCGTCGGCATATGGTTTCCGTCGGCCCTATCATCTGTCCGGCGCCCTGAGGCGGTCGGCCACGCAAATATCGATGTACCCAAACGCGAAAGTTCAGGACCTAGGCCCCATTGGGCTTCGGTCCTGACGAGGAGCAGAGGACCTCAAGCCGAGGCAAGAGTTCGTGCGATCGAGAGACAGACGCTACCGTCTGTCCGATGACTTCTCAGTCGCTGAAACCGAAAGCGTTTAGACCTCGTGTGTTCAAGACGCGGCGTCCCGAAGGGAAGGTCTACGGCCTATCGAATGTTGGCGGACCATATGAGCGAGTCGGGAGGGCGTCAAGGGCGTTTCGTGACCAGGCGCCAGCGGCCGATAAGCAGATAGGCTCTAGAGCCACGTCTTTAACGGGCAGTCAGGACCATCGTGCGTGTAATTCTCGATGAGGATTTTCGCGCCTCTGTTCGCAATCGACGTCACTAAACCCCTGTCGAGCGACGGCCCAGGCGATGACACCGCTCCGAACACTGCGATCCAGAAAACAGCTTCGGCTTGGCCGGTTATCAGAGCACGGGATAAGCCCTCCTGTGCCGCGAGCATAACGCTCGAGTGAGCAAGCCAGGCATGGACGTCATCTTCTTGATAAGCCGTTGCACTTGCGAGAGAAGCGTAATGGCGCGTGGCGAGCTTGCCTGCGAGATATCCACTCGTGGCGATTGGCTCACCCTTCACATGGAGGTGGCTTAGATCAAAGTCGATTTCGTGTATGATCGGTCGAAGCGAAAGATCATCGCTCCATAGACGAAGAGACATGTCAAAAGTATTTTGGGATAGAAGGCAAGCTTCTGCCATCATCAATCTCCAAGATTTCCGATGTGCTCACCCTTGTGGAATATATCGCCAGTGCCGAGATCAAAAACACAATTGTCAGCACCGCCAAGACCAGCAGCACGTTTAGCAGCATGTAATGCTGCTGACGCGTCACTGGGATCGATCCCTAGAACTCTGCAAGCATGATTGAAATTGGTTGTAGTCGCAACGTCTATTAAGGCAGCTTCATCGTCGAACGCTAAGTTTTGATCACTAACGTCCTTCTATGTCCATTGGCCGCTGGAAGCGCCAGAACCAGCGGGTACTCGCGGCTGATTAGCATCGAATTTAGCAAGGCCGTCAATATCAAGAATCTTCCAGATAGAAAAATACGAGACTCCCTCATCAATAAGACGTTTAGCAATTTGTACTCGATCAATGCCATCTGGATCGTGCAAATATGATAATCCAACGAATATCAACCGAATATTAGCTAATGCTTTGTCACCGCGTTGCCAATATGCCGCTGCAGCTTTCAATGACGAGATTACACGAGAATTCATCTCGTTTTGTATGCCACCGAAAGTAAAGTCAAAATCCGATAATGATCTTTTTGTAAGTCGATTTCTTCATTTTTTATCATTGAAGGAAGAATGATATTCGAGTTCAGGACCAAACCCTTATCGTTAATTTCTGTTCCTGAGCGAAAGACCTTGTGGTGAATTGACATGGCTGGCAGATCTCGCGGCGTCGAAGCTTGAGAAAGTCTAGTCAGCTATGGCGCTTAAGCGGCTCAATATCAAACGTGCTTGCGCACACTAGATCACGCAAAATACTTTTTACTCAATTGCTCATGACTGATCATGACAATCGCAGACATTGATCTAGGAATTTAGCGGCGCTTAGGTGGAAAGACCTTGGGCCCCTTAGCCTTCAAAACGGAAAGGGGTTCGCGTTAAGCGAACCCCTCAACCACTACCGCATCAGCCCCTACTCCGCCGCCGGCAGCGCCGCGATCGGCTTCAGCTCGGCGGCCGCCGCAGCGGCGGCGTCCTCGTTCTGCGCCAGGATCATCTCGTCGCGCGTGGCGGCGATCTTGCGCAGCTTGGCCATCGCGGCGCCGGTGCCGGCCGGGATCAGCCGGCCGACGATGACGTTCTCCTTCAGGCCCTCCAGTGTGTCCGCCTTGCCGTTGACCGCCGCCTCCGTGAGGACGCGGGTGGTCTCCTGGAAGGAGGCCGCCGAGATGAAGGAGCGCGTCTGCAGCGAAGCCTTGGTGATGCCGAGCAGCACGGGCGTGCCCACCGCGATCTTACCGCCCTCCTCCAGCGCTTTCGCGTTGGCGGCTTCGAGGTCGTACTGGTCGACCTGCTCGCCCGAGAGGAATTCGGTGTCGCCGGGATCGGTGATGTCGACCTTCTGCAGCATCTGCCGAACGATCACCTCGATGTGCTTGTCGTTGATCGCCACGCCCTGCAGCCGGTAGACCTCCTGGATCTCGTTGACGAGGTAGGCGGCGAGCTCCTCCACGCCCTTGATCGCCAGGATGTCGTGCGGCGCCGGGTTGCCGTCGACGATGTAGTCGCCCTTCTCGACGACGTCGCCGTCCTGGAGATGGATGTGCTTGCCCTTCGGGATCAGGTACTCGAACGATTCCGAACCTTCCTCGTGCGGCACGATGGAGAGGCGCGTCTTGTTCTTGTAGTCCTTGCCGAACTGCACGACGCCTGATGCTTCCGCGATGATCGCGTGGTCCTTCGGGCGGCGCGCCTCGAAGAGCTCCGCGACGCGCGGCAGACCGCCGGTAATGTCGCGGGTCTTGGCCGAGTCCATCGAGATCCGCGCGATGATGTCGCCGGCCTTGACCGTGCCGCCGGGATCGACGCCGATGATCGAGTCGACGGGCAGCACGTAACGGGCGTCGCCCCCGCGCGCGAGCTTGGCGATCTTGCCGTCCGCGGCTTTGATCACCATCGCCGGCTTCAAGGTCGCCGAGCGCTGATTGAGGCGATAGTCGATGACCATCCGCTTGGCGATACCCGTCGCCTCGTCGATCGCCTCCGACATGGAGGCGGCTTCGACCAGGTCCTCGTAGCCGATGACACCGTCGATCTCGGTCATGATCGGGCGGCTGTAGGGGTCCCACTCGGCCAGGCGCTGGCCGCGCTTGACCTGATCGCCGTCGTCGACCTTCATCCGCGCGCCGTACTGCACGCGGTGAACCGCGCGTTCCGAGCCGTCCGGCCCCTCGATCACGATCGCCACGTTGCGGGCCATGACCATCAGGTCGCCCTCGCCGTTGCGGGCAAGGTGACGGTTGCGGATTTTAACCTCGCCGTCGAAGTTCGACTCGATGAACGACGAGTCGGCGATTTGCGCCGCGCCGCCGATGTGGAACGTGCGCATCGTGAGCTGGGTCCCCGGCTCGCCGATCGACTGCGCCGCGATGACGCCGACGGCCTCGCCCATGTTGACGGGCGTACCGCGTGCGAGGTCGCGCCCGTAGCACTTGCCGCAGACGCCGTTCTTGGCCTCGCAGGTCAGCACCGAGCGGATCTTCACCTCCTGGATTCCGGCCGCGTTGATGCGGTCCATGTGCCATTCTTCGATCATCGTGCCGGCGGCGACGATGACCGTCCCGTCGAGCTGCTTGAGGTCGTCCACCGTCGTGCGCCCAAGGATGCGGGTGGCGAGCGAGGCCACGACGGTGCCGGCGTCCATGATCGCCCGCATCTTGATGCCGTTCGACGAACCGCAATCCACCATCGTGATGATGGAATCCTGCGCCACGTCGACGAGGCGGCGGGTGAGGTAACCGGAGTTCGCCGTCTTCAACGCGGTGTCCGCGAGGCCTTTTCGCGCACCGTGGGTCGAGTTGAAGTATTCGAGGACCGTGAGGCCCTCCTTGAAGTTCGAGATGATCGGCGTCTCGATGATCTCGCCCGAAGGCTTGGCCATCAGGCCGCGCATGGCGGCGAGCTGCTTCATCTGGGTGGGCGAACCGCGCGCGCCCGAGTGGCTCATCATGTAGATCGAGTTGATCGGCATGTCGCGGCCGTGCTCGTCCTTCTGCACGGAGGAGATGCGCGCCATCATCTCTTCGGCGAGCTTGTCCGAGCACTTCGCCCAGGCGTCGACCACCTTGTTGTACTTCTCGCCCTGGGTGATGAGGCCGTCGTTGTACTGCTGCTCGTATTCCTTGGCGAGCGCGGAGGTGTCGGCGATGATCTTCGGCTTCGTCTCCGGCACGAGCATGTCATCCTTGCCGAAGGAGATGCCGGCCTTGAACGCCTCGCGGAATCCGAGCGCCATAATGCGGTCGCAGAAGATCACCGTCTCCTTCTGACCGCACTGGCGGTAGACGATGTCGATCATCCCCGAGATTTCCTTCTTCGTCATCAGCTTGTTGGCGACGTCGAAGGGGATCTTGCGGTGTTCGGGCAGCAGCTGCCCGAGGATCATGCGGCCGGGCGTCGTGTCGAAGATCTTGGCGACGCGCTTGCCGCTATCGTCATAGGTCCAGGCGCGGCCCTTGATCTTGGTGTGCAGGGTCACCGTCTTGGCGGCGAGCGCGTGCTCGATCTCGCCCATGTCGGAGAACAGGCCGCACATCGGCGCCCTGTACTTGTCTTCCTTGTACTGGCCGGGCTCGCCGTCGCGCACGAGGGAGACGTAGTAGAGGCCGAGCACGATGTCCTGCGAGGGCACGATGATCGGCAGGCCGTTGGCCGGGTGCAGGATGTTGTTGGTCGACATCATCAGCACGCGGGCCTCGAGCTGCGCCTCGAGGGACAGCGGCACATGCACCGCCATCTGGTCGCCGTCGAAGTCGGCGTTGAAGGCCGCGCAGACGAGCGGATGCAGCTGGATCGCCTTGCCCTCGATCAGCTTCGGCTCGAACGCCTGGATGCCGAGCCGGTGCAGCGTCGGCGCACGGTTCAGCATGATCGGGTGCTCGCGGATCACCTCGTCCAGGATGTCCCAGACCTCCGGCTTCTCCTTCTCGACCAGCTTCTTGGCCTGCTTGACGGTCGCGGAGAATCCCTTCGCGTCGAGGCGCGAGTAGATGAATGGCTTGAACAGTTCCAGGGCCATTTTCTTAGGCAAGCCGCACTGGTGCAGCTTGAGGTCCGGGCCGACGACGATCACGGAGCGGCCGGAGTAATCGACGCGCTTGCCGAGCAGGTTCTGGCGGAAACGGCCCTGCTTGCCCTTCAGCATATCGGCGAGCGACTTCAGCGGCCGCTTGTTGGCGCCGGTGATGACGCGACCGCGGCGGCCGTTGTCGAACAGGGCGTCCACCGCCTCCTGCAGCATCCGCTTCTCGTTGCGGATGATGATGTCGGGCGCGCGCAGGTCGATCAGCCGCTTCAGGCGATTGTTGCGGTTGATTACGCGGCGATAGAGGTCGTTGAGGTCGGAGGTCGCGAAGCGGCCGCCGTCGAGCGGCACGAGAGGACGCAGGTCCGGCGGGATCACCGGCACCTCGGTCAGGATCATCCACTCCGGCTTGTTGCCGGAATGCATGAAGGCCTCGATGATCTTCAGGCGCTTGGCGAGCTTCTTGGGCTTCAGCTCCGTCGTCGACTCGGCGATCTCGACCTTCAGGCGCTCGGCGATGGTCGGCAGGTCCATGCCGCGCAGGATCTCGCGGATGGCCTCGGCGCCGATCAGCGCGGTGAAGGAATCCTGGCCGTACTCGTCCTGCGCGCGCAGGTAGTCCTCCTCGTTGAGGAGCTGGCGCTCCTTCATCGGCGTCAGACCGGAGTCGAGCACGATGTAGGATTCGAAATAGAGGATGCGCTCGAGGTCCTTCAGCGTCATGTCGAGCAACAGCCCGATGCGCGAGGGCAAGGACTTCAGGAACCAGATGTGCGCGACGGGCGCGGCAAGCGAGATGTGGCCCATGCGCTCGCGCCGGACACGCGACAGAGTGACTTCGACGCCGCACTTCTCGCAGATGACGCCCTTGTACTTCATGCGCTTGTACTTGCCGCACAGGCACTCGTAGTCCTTGATCGGCCCGAAGATGCGGGCGCAGAACAGGCCGTCGCGCTCCGGCTTGAAGGTCCGGTAGTTGATCGTCTCGGGCTTCTTGATCTCGCCGAACGACCAGGAGAGGATTTTCTCGGGGCTCGCGATCGAGATCTGGATTTGGTCGAACGCCTGCGGCTGGACGACCGGATTGAAGAGATTCATGACCTCTTGGTTCATCGTCTTCTCCTGGTGCGCGGTCGCTCGGCGGGGCGGGCGCGAGAACCGCTAGGATATCAAAAGTCTCGGGGGAGACGGACGAGGCGCCGGCGGGGCGCCTCGTCCCGTCCTATTCGGCCGCTTCGGCCGTCGGCAGCGCCTCGGGATCGATCTTCGGGCGCGAGGTCAGTTCCACGTTGAGGCCGAGCGAACGCATCTCCTTGACGAGCACGTTGAAGCTCTCGGGGATACCGGACTCGAACGTATCGTCGCCGCGCACGATCGACTCGTAGACCTTGGTCCGGCCGGCGACGTCGTCGGACTTCACCGTCAGCATCTCCTGCAAGGTGTAGGCGGCGCCGTAGGCTTCGAGCGCCCACACCTCCATCTCGCCGAACCGCTGGCCGCCGAATTGCGCCTTGCCACCCAGCGGTTGCTGGGTCACGAGCGAGTACGGACCGATCGAGCGCGCATGGATCTTGTCGTCGACGAGGTGATGCAGCTTCAGCATGTAGATGTAGCCCACCGTCACCTTGCGGTCGAACTCCTCGCCCGAGCGCCCGTCGTAGAGCGTCGATTGACCGGAGCCGTCGAGACCCGCCTGCTCCAGCATCGTGACGATGTCCGGCTCGTGCGCACCGTCGAAGACCGGCGTCGCGATCGGCACGCCGCGGCGCAGGTTCTCGCCCACTTCCACGACCGTCGCGTCGTCGAGAGCGTCAAGCTGCTCCTGCGAGCCGTAGATCTCCTTGAGCTTGGCCCGCAGCGGCGCCGTGTCCTGGGTGCGCATGTAGGCGTTGACCGTCTCGGCCACCTGCTTGCCCAAGCCAGCGCAGGCCCATCCAAGATGCGTCTCGAGGATCTGGCCCACGTTCATGCGGCTCGGCACGCCGAGCGGGTTCAGCACGATGTCGACAGGCGTGCCGTCGGCAAGGAACGGCATGTCTTCCTGCGGCACGATCTTCGACACGACTCCCTTGTTGCCGTGGCGGCCGGCCATCTTGTCGCCCGGCTGGATCTTGCGCTTCACCGCGACAAAGACCTTGACCATCTTCATCACACCGGGCGGCAGCTCGTCGCCGCGCTGCAGCTTCTCGACCTTGTCGAGGAAGCGGCTCTCAAGCCCCTTCTTCGACTCGTCGTACTGCTTGCGCATCGCCTCGAGCTCGGCCATCACCGCATCGTCGTCGAGCGCGAAGGTCCACCATTGCGAGCGCGGGTACTCGTCGATCATCTCCTTGCTCAAGATCTGGTCGCGCTTGAAACCCTTCGGTCCGGCGATGGCCTTCTGACCGGTGAGAATATCGACCAGCCGCGAGTAGACGTTGCGGTCGAGGATCGCGAGTTCGTCGTCGCGATCCTTGGCGAGCCGCTCGATCTCCTCGCGCTCGATCGCCTGGGCGCGCTCGTCCTTGTCGACGCCGTGCCTGTTGAACACCCGCACTTCGACGATCGTGCCCTGCACGCCCGGCGGAACGCGCAGCGACGTGTCGCGGACGTCGGAGGCCTTCTCGCCGAAGATCGCGCGCAGCAGCTTCTCCTCGGGGGTCATCGGGGACTCCCCCTTGGGCGTGATCTTGCCGCAGAGGATATCGCCCGCCTGGACCTCGGCACCGATGTAGACGATGCCGGCCTCGTCGAGGTTCTTCAGCGCCTCTTCCGACACGTTCGGGATGTCGCGCGTGATCTCCTCCGGCCCAAGCTTCGTGTCGCGGGCCATCACCTCGAACTCGTCGATGTGGATCGACGTGAACACGTCGTCCTTCACGATACGCTCGTTGAGGAGGATCGAGTCCTCGAAGTTGTAGCCGTTCCACGGCATGAACGCGACGAGCACGTTGCGGCCGAGGGCGAGGTCGCCGAGGTCGGTCGAAGGACCGTCAGCCAGGATCTCGCCTTTGCTGACATAGTCGCCGACGCGCACCAAGGGCTTCTGGTTGACGCAGGTCGACTGGTTGGAACGTTGGAACTTCATCAGCCGATAGATGTCGACGCCGGGGCGGCCCGCCGTGTTCTCCTCCGTGGCGCGCACGACGATGCGCGTCGCGTCGACCTGGTCGACGTAGCCGGTGCGGCGCGCGGCGATGGCGGCGCCCGAATCGCGGGCGACGATCGCCTCCATGCCAGTGCCCACGAACGGCGCGTCCGCCTTCACGAGCGGCACCGCCTGGCGCTGCATGTTGGAGCCCATGAGCGCGCGGTTGGCGTCGTCGTTCTCCAGGAACGGGATCAGCGCGGCGGCCACTGAGACGAGCTGCTTCGGACTGACGTCCATGAAGTCGACGCGGTCGCGCGGCACCATCATCACGTCGCCGGAATGCCGGCAGACGACGAGGTCCTCTTTCAAACCCTTATTATCGTCCATCGGCGCGTCGGCCTGAGCGACGTAATATTTGCTCTCCTCCATGGCGGAGAGATAGACGACGTCGTCGGTGACCTGGCTGTCCTTCACGCGGCGATACGGGCTCTCGATGAAGCCGTATTTGTTGACCCGGGCGAAGGTCGCGAGCGAGTTGATCAGGCCGATGTTCGGGCCTTCCGGCGTCTCGATCGGGCAGATGCGGCCGTAATGCGTCGGATGAACGTCGCGCACCTCGAAGCCAGCCCGCTCACGGGTGAGGCCGCCCGGACCAAGCGCCGAGAGGCGACGCTTGTGGGTGATCTCCGATAGCGGGTTGGTCTGGTCCATGAACTGCGACAGCTGGGACGAGCCGAAGAACTCGCGCACCGCCGCTGCCGCAGGCTTGGCGTTGATGAGGTCCTGCGGCATCACCGTGTCGATGTCGACCGACGACATACGCTCCTTGATGGCGCGCTCCATGCGCAGGAGGCCCAGGCGATACTGGTTCTCCATGAGCTCGCCGACGGACCGAACGCGGCGGTTGCCGAGATGGTCGATATCGTCGATCTCGCCGCGGCCGTCGCGCAGATCGACGAGCGCGCGCACGACCGCCAGGATGTCCTCCTTGCGCAGCGCACGCTGGGTGTCGGGCGCGTCGAGGTCCATGCGCATGTTCATCTTCACACGCCCGACCGCCGAGAGGTCGTAGCGCTCGGGGTCGAAGAACAGCGAGTGGAACATGTTGTCCGCGGTGTCGAGCGTCGGCGGTTCGCCAGGACGCATGACCCGGTAGATGTCGAACAGCGCCTCTTCGCGCGAGTGGTTCTTGTCCACCGTCAGCGTGTTGCGGATGTAAGGACCGATGTTGATGTGGTCGATATCGAGCAGCGGAAGCTCCTCGAAGCCGGCGTCGATGAGGGCGACGAGCGACTTCGCGGTGATCTCTTCGCCCGCCTCGGCGAAGATCTCGCCCGTCTGCGGGTTGTAGATGTCGTTGGCGATGTACTGGCCATACAGGTCGTCGTCCGCTGCGCGCAGAAACTTGACGCCCTTCTCCTGCAGCTGGCGGGCGGTTCTCACCGTCAGCTTCTTGCCGGCCTCGACCACGACGTCGCCCGTCTCGGCGTCCACGAGGTCGGCCGAGGTCTTGATGCCCTTCATCCGCTCGAAGTTGAACGGGTAGCGCCAGCCGTCCTTTTCGCGGGTGTAGGCGATCGTCTTATAGAAGGTGGAGAGGATCTCCTCGCCGTCCATCCCGAGCGCATAGAGCAGCGATGTCGCCGGAATTTTCCGGCGGCGGTCGATCCGCGCGTAGACGATGTCTTTGGCATCGAACTCGATGTCGAGCCAGGAGCCGCGGTAGGGAATGATGCGGGCGGCAAACAAGAGCTTGCCAGACGAATGGCTTTTGCCCTTGTCGTGGTCGAAGAACACACCCGGCGAGCGATGCATCTGCGAGACGATCACGCGCTCCGTGCCGTTGACGATGAAGGTGCCGTTCATCGTCATGAACGGCATGTCGCCCATGTAGACATCCTGCTCCTTGATGTCCTTGACCGACCGCGCGCCGGTATCGGGATCGACATCGAACACGATCAGGCGCAGGGTCACCTTGAGCGGAGCGGCGAACGTCATACCGCGCTGGCGGCACTCGTCGACATCGTACTTCGGCGGTTCGAACTCGTATTTTACGAATTCCAGAAGCGCGGTGTTCGAGAAATCGGAGATCGGGAAAACCGACTTGAAAACCGACTGCAGCCCCTCGTCCGGACGCCCGCCTTCGGGCACGTCGACGATGAGAAACTGGTCGTAGGACGCCTTCTGGACCTCTATGAGATTCGGCATCTCGGCGACTTCGCGGATGTGGCCGAAGACCTTGCGGACCCGCTTGCGGGTGCTGAAAGTCTGCGCGTTATGTTGGGCCATGTCGCTCCTCGCTCTGAACCGGTGGGGCAGTCCCGGCGAGGGCTCGAACCCTCTCTAGGACTTGCCGCCTCTTGGACTTGCCGCCTCTTGAACCTGCCGAGCATCCCGTAGGATGCCGTGAATTGTCGCGTTGCGCTTGGGGGCACTCACCGCCCTCACACGGCCGTAGCGGCCGCAAACGCATAAAACCGAAAGGCCGCTAGGCCTTCCGGGTCAAAGAGGCGAGCTCGGAGATCCGAACCCGCCAACCTTGCGATGAAGCCGCCCCGGGCAAGCCCGGCGCCGACCTACTTGAGGTCCACCTTGGCGCCAGCCTTCTCGAGCTGGGCCTTGATCTTGGCGGCGTCGTCCTTGTTGACGCCTTCCTTGACGGCCTTCGGTGCACCTTCGACGAGGTCCTTAGCCTCCTTGAGGCCGAGACCGGTGATCGCGCGAACCTCCTTGATGACCTCGATCTTCTTGTCGCCGGTCGCCGTCAGCATGACGGTGAACTCGGTCTGCTCTTCGACCGGAGCGGCAGCGGCGGCAGCCGGACCGGCGGCCACGGCGACTGCTGCGGCGGCAGAGACGCCCCACTTCTCTTCGAGGAGCTTGGCAAGCTCGGCGGCTTCAAGAACGGTCAGGCTGGAGAGGTCGTCGACGATCTTTTCGAGGTTGGCCATAGTTTTAGTCCTTCAATGGAGTCGATGATTGGTTCGATAGTGTCTTGCGTCGACCGCTGGCGAGGTCAGGCCGCTTCCTTGTCTTTGTCCGCATAGGCGGTGAAGACGCGCGCGAGCTTGGCGGCCGGCGCGGTGGTGAGCTGGGCGATCTTCGTCGCCGGCGCCACAATCAAGCCCAGGAGCCTTGCCCTGAGTTCGTCGAGCGATGGCATGGTCGCAAGCGAGCGAACCGCGTCGACGTTGAGCGTCGTCTGGCCCATGGCGCCGCCCAGTATGACAAGCTTGTCGAAGTCCTTGGCGAAAGCCACCGCAACCTTTGGGGCGGCGACCGGGTCATCCGAGTAGGCGATCAAGGTCGGTCCGGTCATCAGGCCGGAGATGGACGCACTCGACGTCCCCTCGATTGCGATCTTTACAAGACGGTTCTTTGAGACCTGAACCTTGGCACCAGCATCGCGCATCCGCTTACGCAGATTTTGCATCTGAGCCACTGTCAGGCCGGAATAATGGGCCACGACCACGACGGACGTCGTCTTGAAGACGTCGTTCAACGCAGTTACGGCCTCCTTCTTTTCCGCTCTGTCCACAGTGCTTCTCCTGGGGAGCACGTCCCCTGGAGCGGGCCGAAACCCGCCGGTTGCAGAAACCGCTTCCATTGGGGACAACCGATCGTTGTCCCGCCGTGGAGCGGTGCGGCGCCTGTCCCCGGGCCAGCGCGAGCCGAACCGGACAGAAGGATCGAACCAAAATCGACGGACGCGACGGCTTGCGGCCGCAACGCCTTAAAATCCGGCTTTCCCCGTCTATGCTGGCTTCCCCGCGGTCGACCGGGAACCGGAACGGCCTGGAGAGATTAGGCGAGCATCTAAGACGATGCTTCGCGCCGGCAGTCTTGGACAGGACGTGACCGGACGAGACACAGGGCGAACCCCGGTCCTTTCCGGCCAATCCAACTTCAGTCGACAAACGGCCCACGCCTTGCTCTCGTTTCCGAGGTCAGTGCGATGGGCAGACGGTCGGTGAAGTAACTCATGTGAGCTTTCTGGAACGGCACGTGGGCCAGTCCCGAGTTGTCTACCTAGCCTCTTGGCAGAGGATTGCCAAGAGGTTTTTTAATTTTGTCAAGCGCCGACCGTCGAACTTGTGGACACGCTCGAAGGATCGACCTTGACGCCGGGCCCCATGGTGGAGGAGATCGCCACGCGCTGGAGGTAGGTGCCTTTGGCACCCTGCGGCTTGGCCTTGGAGACTGCGTCGACGAAGGCCGTGATGTTCTGCACGAGTTGTTCGTCCGAAAAGGACGACTTTCCGACGCTGCCCTGGATGATGCCGGCCTTCTCGACGCGGAACTCGACGGCCCCACCCTTGGAGGCCTTGACCGCGGCGGTCACGTCCATGGTTACGGTACCGACCTTGGGATTCGGCATCATCCCGCGGGGGCCAAGCACCTTGCCGAGGCGGCCGACGAGCGGCATCATATCCGGGGTGGCGATGCAGCGGTCGAAATCGATGGTGCCGCCCTGCACGATCGCCACGAGCTCTTCCGCACCGACGATATCGGCGCCCGCTGCCGTCGCCTCGTCCGCCTTGCCGCCGCGCGCGAACACAGCGACGCGCAAGGTACGGCCGGTGCCGTTCGGCAGATTGACCACGCCGCGCACCATCTGGTCGGCGTGCTTGGGGTCGACGCCGAGGTTCATGGCGATCTCGACGGTCTCGTCGAACTTCGCGCTGACGCGCTCCTTCACCAGCTTCACGGCCTGGTCGAGGGGGTAGAGCTTGATCCGGTCGATGCCTTCACGAGCCTTGACGATGCGCTTTCCAATATGTGCCATGATTAACCCACCACCTCGAGGCCCATAGAACGGGCGGAGCCTTCGATCATCGCGGAGGCGGCTTCGACACTGGCGCAATTGAGGTCGGGCATCTTCTTTGCGGCGATCTCGGCGATCTGCGCCTTCGTGACCTTGCCGACGAAACCGCCCTTGCCCGTCGTCTTGGACCCAGACTTCACGCCGGATGCCTGCTTCAGGTAGTAAGAGACCGGCGGCTGCTTCATTTCGAAGGTAAAGGAGCGATCCTGGTAGGCGGTGATCACCACCGGGATCGGCATGCCCTTTTCAAGCTGCCCGGTCTTCGCGTTGAAGGCCTTACAGAATTCCATGATGTTGAGGCCACGCTGGCCTAGCGCGGGACCGATGGGCGGCGAGGGGTTCGCGGAACCAGCCGGCACCTGCAGCTTGATGTAGCCTGTGACCTTTTTTGCCATGGTTCACTCCTTTGTCGTGGTGCGATGTGGCGCATCTTCCACGTGAGGGGCCCTCCGTAGAGCGGAGGGCGGATGAGCGCAGCGTGGGGACGCCGCGCCCTCATCCGGCCTCCGCCAGAGGCAAAGGCCGTCGTCTCCCGCAACCGAGAGAAATTAGGAAGCCAGTTTCTCGACCTGGGTGTATTCCAACTCCACCGGAGTCGCGCGGCCGAAGATCGAGACCGCGACCTTCACGCGGGAGCGGCTCTCGTCCACCTCCTCAATGAGGCCGTTGAACGAGGCGAACGGCCCGTCGGCGACGCGGACGGATTCTCCGACCTCGAAGGTGATCGACGCCTTCGGCCGCTCGACGCCATCGGCCACCTGCCCCTTGATGCGGTCGGCTTCGGCGTCGGAAATCGGCACCGGCCGCTTGTCGGCACCGAGGAAGCCGGTCACTTTCGGCGTGTTCTTGATCAGGTGGTAGATGTCGTCGGAGAGGTCGCACTTCACCAGCACGTAGCCCGGGAAAAACTTGCGCTCCGCGTTAATCTTGCGGCCCTTGCGAACCTCGACGACCTGTTCGGTAGGCACGAGGATCTCGTCGAACTTGTCTTCCAGCTTCCGTTGCGCCGCCTGCTCCCGGATGGAAGCCGCGACCTTTTTCTCGAAGTTCGAGTGGGCGTGGACGATGTACCAGCGCTTGCTCATGGGCGGGCTCGCGTCCTGTCTCAATGGCCAAGGCCGAGAATGAAGGTGATCAGGATATGGATCCCCTGGTCGGCGGCAAACAGGAACAGACTGGCGAAGACGCACATCACCACGACGAGCACCGTTGTAATGACGGTCTCGCGGCGCGTCGGCCACGTCACCTTTCCGGCCTCGTGACGGACGTCCTGAAGGTATTGTAGCGGGTTGGCCATCGGCTCGATCATCGGCGGAGCGTTACAACCCACCGAAGATAAGAACCGCCGGCGCGATCATGCAAACGCAAAAAATGGTGGCGCGGACCCTTTCGGGAGCGCGCCACCTCCCCGCTCTTAGAGCGAGTCACGGTAGCAATCAAGCCCTAAAGCGCCCCGTGCCGGTGGTAGGCGGCGACGATCGCCGTGAGCATGACCGCCATCGCCTTCTCGCCGCGACCGTTGGCCAGCGCGGCGAGCTCCGCGATCATCTCGAAGAGGTTGTCACGATCCTCGGCCGCCTGCGCGACGCGGTTCTGGTCGATATTCGTTGCCATGACGCGGCCCTGCCGAGCAGATGTGTCGAGTGGCAGGAGAGGAGGGACTCGAACCCACAACCTCCGGTTTTGGAGACCGGCGCTCTAACCAAATTGAGCTACACTCCTACATCCCCTACATCTAGCCGGTTCTAAGCCCGGCAATCAAGGGCCTTGCTCGGGCGGGCCGTCGGCCGCCATAAGGGCGCCGGTCGCACGCACCGGCCGCACGTAATTGAGAGGACGACAATGCGCCGGGACCGGTTTGCTCTCGCGCTGCTTCTTGGCATGCTGCCGTCGCTCGCCGGTGCCGACGTGGTGAGCCGAGCCTCGATCGGCTGCGATGCCCTCGCCGCCACGCTGATGGCCGAGCAAGCTTTGCAAGACCAGATCAGCGGCCGCGACCACCACGCGATGGACCGCATTGCCGCCTACCAGAAACAGGCCGGTTCGCGCGCCTGCCGGCCGTTGAACCAGGGCGACGCGGTCGATCGGCTGCGCGAGGCCGACGACATGGTCTGCGTCCGTGAGCGGGACGAGCGGTTGAACGGCCCGGGGGCGCCCACCTGCTACTGGATGCGTCGCCGCTATCTCAAGCTGCCGCGATAGCGGTATCCCGGTGGCTCTTTTGCGAGGTGGCCAAGGCCTAGGTGATCACGCTGGGTTCGGTCCGCCCGGTGCGGGTCCGAATGCCCGCGATCTCCTCCGCGATGGCGATCAGCGGCTTAAGGACCGCTTGCGCGTCCTGCCCCTGCCGCTCCGGGTCGGGCTCGAAACGCTCGATGTAGACGCGCAACGTGGCTCCCGTCGTGCCGGTGCCCGACAAGCGGAAGACGATCCGTGAACCGTCGGCGAAGATGACGCGGATGCCCTGCTTGGTGCTGACCGACCCGTCCACGGGGTCGTGGTAGGCGAAGTCGTCGGCGGCGCTCACGGCCATGCCGCCCAGGCTGCGGCCGGGTAGCGTCGCGAGCTGAGCGCGCAGGTGCGCCATCAAACCGTTTGCCGCAGCGGCGTCCACCTCCTCGTAATCGTGACGCGAATAATAGTTCTGCCCATGTAGGCGCCAGTGCTCGCGGACGATGGCGGCGACGGACTGCCGGCGGACGGCGAGGATGTCGAGCCACAGAAGTACGGCCCAAAGCCCGTCTTTCTCGCGCACGTGATTCGAGCCGGTGCCGGCGCTCTCCTCGCCGCACAGCGTCGCCTTGCCGGCGTCGAGCAGGTTGCCGAAGAACTTCCAGCCGGTCGGCGTCTCGAAGCAGGGGATGCCGAGCCGCTCCGCTACGCGGTCGGCGGCGGCCGAGGTCGGCATGGAACGCGCGATTCCGGCGAGCCCTGCCCTGTAGCCCGGCGCCAGGTGGGCGTTGGCGGCAAGCACGGCAAGGCTATCAGATGGTGTGACGAACAGCCCGCGGCCGATGATCAGGTTGCGGTCGCCGTCGCCGTCCGAGGCCGCCCCGAGATCGGGGGCGCCTTCGCCCATCATCAGGTCGTAGAGGTCCTTGGAGTGGACGAGGTTGGGGTCGGGATGGTGACCGCCGAAATCGGGCAGCGGCACGGCGTTGATCACGCTGCCCGTCGGTGCGCCGAGCTCCCCCTCCAAGATGGCCTTGGCATAGGGGCCGGTCACGGCATGCATCGCGTCGAAGCGCAAGGTCAGGCCGCCGGAGATCGCGGCGCGGATCGCGGCAAAGTCGAACAGCGTCTCCATCAGCGCCTTGTAATCCGCCACAGGATCGATCACCTCGACGTCGGTCGACCCGAGCCGCGTCACGCCGAGCGCGTCGAGGTCGAGGTCCGGCGCATCCAGGATGGCGAAGCGGTCGATAGCCTCCGTGCGGGCATGGATCGCGTCCGTGACCGTCTCCGGTGCCGGGCCGCCGTTGCCGGCGTTGTACTTGATGCCGAAGTCGCCGAGCGGACCGCCGGGATTGTGGGAGGCCGAGAGGATGATGCCGCCAAACGCGCCGCGCGCGCGGATCACGCAGGAGGCTGCCGGTGTCGAGAGAAGGCCGCCCTGCCCCACCAGGATGCGGGCGAAGCCGTGCGCCGCCGCCATCTTGAGAATGACCTGGGTGGCCTCGCGATTGAAGAACCGCCCGTCGCCGCCGACGACGAGGGTCCTGCCGGCGACATCGCCCAGCGTGTCGAAGACCGACTGCACGAAGTTTTCGAGGTAGTGCGGAGCCTGGAACACCGACACCTTCTTGCGCAATCCAGACGTGCCGGGTTTCTGCCCGGCGATCGGCGCCGTCTTCACCACGCGAACTGTCATGCGCTCTCCCCATCCCACCGGCTGGTCGCCAGGGGTCCGGCGACCGTTTTAGGCAGACGCGGGATGAAAAGCGACCATGTCGTCATCTTCGGCACGATCCTGGCACCCCTGGTCTTTCGGCAAGCGGAACCTGGGCGAGAACAGGGCGGTTCGTTTGGGAAACCTAAATTGCTTCGTTCGTGAACCCGAGTGCGGTTCGTCTGTGAAACCTAGGGCGGTCGGTGTTCTCCACCGCTTACCACCATCCCTCGCTGGCGTCTCTTGCGACGCGGTCGTAAGGGGGTGATGCTCGCGTCTCCACTATCGTCCAGTGGCCGCGGTGAGACCGGGAGGAGACGCATGGACGAGACGTACCGCCCGCACGCGCCCTTGGCCCGCAGCGCCATGGCATTCGTCCTGGCCGGGGGCCGCGGCAGCCGGCTGATGGAACTGACCGACTCCCGAGCCAAGCCGGCCGTCTATTTCGGCGGCAAGTCGCGCATCATCGATTTCGCCTTGAGCAACGCGCTCAATTCCGGGATCCGCCGCATAGGCGTGGCGACGCAATACAAGGCGCACAGCCTCATCCGCCATCTGCAACGCGGGTGGAACTTCTTCCGCCACGAGCGCAACGAGAGTTTCGACATCCTCCCGGCGAGCCAGCAGGTCTCGGAGAGCGGCTGGTACGCCGGCACGGCCGATGCCGTGTACCAGAACATCGCGATCATCGAGAGCTACGCGCCCCGCCACATCGTGCTGCTGGCCGGAGACCACATCTACAAGCAGGACTACGAGTTCATGCTGCAGCAGCACGTCGAGCAGGGCGCCGATGTGACGGTCGGCTGCATCGAAGTCCTGCGCAAGGACGCCGGCGGGTTCGGCGTGATGGGGGTCGACGCGGACGACAGGATCGTCTCCTTCCTCGAGAAGCCGGCGGACCCGCCCGGGCTTCCCGACCGGCCGGACCGGGCGCTGGCGAGCATGGGCATCTACGTCTTCGAGACGAGCTTCCTGTTCGAGCAGCTGCGCCGCGACGCGGCCGACCCCGAGAGCCGTCACGACTTCGGCCACGACATCGTTCCCTACCTCGTCAAGCACGGCAAGGCGATGGCGCACCGGTTCGCACGCTCGTGCGTGCGCGCCTCGAGTGAAGCCGAAACCTACTGGCGCGACGCCGGCACGATCGACTCCTATTGGGAGGCCAACATCGATCTGACCGACATCGTCCCGGGCCTCGACCTCTACGACCGGGAATGGCCGATCTGGACCTATGGCGAGATCGTGCCGCCGGCCAAGTTCGTCCACGATTCGGATGGCCGCCGCGGCCAAGCCACCGATTCGCTGATCTCCGGCGGCTGCATCGTCAGCGGTACGGAGCTGAACCACAGCCTGCTCTTCACGGGCGTGCGCGTCCATTCCTACGGCGACATCCGCGACGCCGTGATCCTGCCCTATGCCGACATCGGCCGCGGCGCCCGGCTCAACAAGGTCGTGGTCGACCGCGGGGTGCGGATCCCGCCTGGGCTGGTGGTCGGAGAGGACCCAGTGCTCGACGGCCGGCGCTTCCGCCGGACCGACAAAGGCGTCTGCCTGATCACCCAGCCGATGCTCGACCGTCTGCCGGGTTCGCCATGACCGGCGTCCGCAAGGTGGCGCTCTTCTCCAAGGAGTATCCGCCCTACGTCTATGGCGGCGCAGGCGTGCACGTCGAATACCTCGCCCGCGCGCTCGCCAAGAGCATCGCCGTGGACGTCCGCTGCTTCGGCGACCAGACGAGCGAGCACGGCAACCTGCGCGTCGTCGGCTACCGGCAATGGGAGGAGACCGCCCGCGGCACCGACCCGCGCTTTGTCGGCGCAATCGACGCCATGGCGCGTTCGCTCGCCATGGCCAAGGATCGGATCGATGCCGATCTGGTCCATTGCCACACCTGGTACACCGACATGGCCGGGCTGATGGCGGCCAAGCTCTGGGGTGTCCCCACGATCCTCACCATCCACTCGCTGGAGCCGCTGCGCCCGTGGAAGGTCGAGCAGCTCGGCAACGCCTATCACCTCAGCGCGTGGATGGAGCGCACCGCGATCGAGGCCGCCGACGCGGTCGTCGCCGTCTCGCAGGAGACACGCGACGACGTGCTGCGGCTTTTCAAGGTGGACCCTGCCCGCGTCCACGTCATTCACAACGGCATCGATCCCGCCGAGTACACGCCTGGCGTCTCCGGCGCTGTGCTGGCGCGCCACGGGATCGACGCGGCGCGCCCCTTCCTGCTCTTCGTCGGACGCATCACCCGGCAGAAGGGCATCATGCACCTCGTCGACGCCCTGCCCGACCTCGACCCGGACCTGCAAGTCGTGCTGTGCGCGGGCGCCCCCGACACGCCCGAGATCGCGCGCGAGATGGAGGCGGGCGTCGCCCGCGTCGCGGCGGCACGGCCCGGCGTCATCTGGATCCGCGAGATGCTCCCGCGCGCGGACGTGATCGAGCTCTACAGGGAGGCGGCGGTCTTCTGCTGCCCCTCGGTCTACGAACCGTTCGGCATCATCAACCTGGAGGCGATGGCCTGCGAGACGCCGGTGGTCGCTTCCGCCGTCGGCGGCATTCCCGAAGTCGTCGTGCCGGACGAGACGGGGCTACTCGTCGACGTCGGGCTCGCACCCGGCGGTTCTGCCCCCACCGATCCCGCCGCCTTCTCCAAAAGGCTCGCCGACGCCATCAATCGGCTGGCGCGCGACCCCGCCCTGCGGCAGCGGCTCGGCCGCGCCGGACGGCAACGGGCGCTCGACCATTTCAGCTGGGACGCGATCGCGGAGCGAACGCTGGCACTCTACGCGCACGTCGTCGCCGAACATCACGCCGCGAGAGATCATTAGACGAGAGATTGATAGAGTGGAGCGGGTAGAGGGAATCGAACCCTCGTATTCAGCTTGGAAGGCTGCTGCTCTACCATTGAGCTACACCCGCGCGCCGCTCGACTTATGCCGCGCGCCGACCCAAAAATCAATCGGCGGCTTGTTCCTGAGCGCAACCCTGCCGAGGGTCGCTCGCCGCGTCTGAAAGTGCGGCGAAGGCATTACCCCTAGGCCAGGCGCGCGACGATCGCGTCGAAGACGGCATCCCGATCCTGCGCGGCGGCGCGGCGCAGCAGAAAGAGGCTGTCGGCAAACCCGTGGTCGCGCAGCGTCTCCACCGTTTGGGCGAGTGGCACGCTCGCGCCGGGCGTTTCGCTGAGGACGATCGCGACGGCAGCCGCCGTTCGTCCCTTCAGCACCTCCAGCGCCGTCAGCAGGTGGCTCAACGCACCGAGGCCCGTCGGCGAGACCAGCACGACCGGCAGCGCGAGGGCCTCGATCAGGTCGAGCACCGTGCGGCCACCGCCCAGCGGCACCATCACGCCGCCGATCCCCTCCACCACTGTCCGACGCTCCGTCGCGAGCGCCGCGCGACAGGTCCCGACCAAGGCCTCGAAGGGTATCGACCGCCCCTCGAGGCGCGCCGCCATGTCGGGCGAGAGCGGCGCTCGGAAGCGCCAGGGGGAGACGGCGGCGATCCGCTCCGGTGTGGGCGATTCGCCGAGCGCGGCGAGGAGCGCGGCGGTGTCGCTGATCTCGGAGGCCGCAGGGTCGAACCCGCTGGCGACCGGCTTGAGCGCCGTCACCGCCCGCCCTGCACGCCGAAGCGCCCGGATCAAGCCGCAGGCGACGTAGGTCTTGCCGACCTCCGTCCCGGTGGCGGTGACGAACAGCCCTGGCATCAGGCGAGCGCTGGCGCGAGATGCTGCGCCACCGCGGCGGCAAGCCGCCTGACGTCGGCATCCGCATGGGCGGCGGAGAAGGCGAAGCGCAGCCGCGCGGTCCCGGCCGGCACCGTCGGCGGCCGGATGGCCGTGACGAGGAAACCCTGCCCCATCAGCGCCGCCGAGGCGCGCAACGCGGCTTCCGCGCTGCCAAGAACAAGGGGCACGATCGGGCTCTGCGCCCGCGGCAGGTCGAGCGCGGCCGTGAACAGCCGGGCCTTGCGCAGCGGCTCGGCCGCGAGAGCCGGGTCAGCGGCGATGATGTCCAGCGCGGCGACCGCCGCCGCCACCGTCCCGGGCGGCAGGCCGGTGGAGTAGATCAGCGAGCGCGCCCGCGTCTTCATGAAATCCACCACGAACCGCGACGCGCAGAGATAGCCGCCGTAGCCGCCGACAGCCTTCGACAGCGTCCCCATCTGCAGCGGCGCTTGGACGTGGCCGGCCACGCGCTCGACGACGCCGAGGCCGTGCGCGTCGTCGCTCAGCATCCAGGCGTCGTGCCGCTCGCAAAGCTCCGCCAACGCCGCCAGCGGCGCGCGATCGCCGTCCATGGAAAACACCGTCTCGGTCAGGAGCAGCACCTTGGAATGGCGGCCGCGATGAGCCGCAAGCAGCGCTGCCGCTGCGGCCACGTCGTTATGCGGAAACGCCATCACGCGCGCAGCGGAAAGCCGCGCGCCGGCGAAAAGGCAGGCGTGGGAGAGTTCGTCGAGCAGGATGAGATCGTTCGCGCCGGCGAGCGCGGCCACGACGCCGATGTTGGCAAGGTAACCGGAGCCGAAGACGCAGGCCGCCTCCGTGCCTTTCAAGGCGGCGAGGCGCGCTTCGAGCGCGGGATAGAGGGGATGGTCGCCGGTGACGAGCCGCGATGCCCCGGCGCCGACCCCGTAGCGCTGCGTCGCCGCCACGGCCGCCGCCTTGACGCGCGGATCGACGGAGAGGCCGAGATAGTCGTTGCAGGAGAAGGAGAGCAGCCGGCGACCCTCGCGAACGACCCAGGGCGCCTCCTCGCGCCCCGTCTGCACCAGGCGCCGGCGCAGCGCAACGCGGTCGAGCGCGTCCAGTTTGTCCGAGGCGAAGCGGTCTAGCGAGTGCATGGCATCCATGGAGATTGGTGCGGCCGCCTTCTCTGGCGCGCGGCGCCATGAAATGCAAAGACAAGCGGCATGAGTGCGTCCCCTCCCTGGCTCGCCCAGGGCTACCCCCACGTCTGGCGTCCCTATGCGCAGATGAAGACCGCGCTGCCTCCGCTCCCGGTCGTCGCGACGCAAGGGACCCGCATCGTACTCGGCGACGGGCGCGAACTCGTCGATGGGATCGCGAGCTGGTGGACGGCCTGCCACGGCTACAACAACCCGCACATACGCGAGGCCGTTGCCCAGCAGCTGGCGACCATGCCGCACGTGATGTTTGGCGGCCTGGCGCACGAACCCGCCTACCGCCTCGCCGCGCGCCTGGCCGCGCTGCTGCCGGGCGACCTCGAGCGCGTCTTCTTCTCGGACAGCGGCTCCGTCGCCGTCGAGGTCGCCATGAAGATGGCGATCCAACACGCGCTGAACCGGGGCGATCGCGAGCGGACGCGGATCGTCGCCTTCCGCGGCGGCTACCACGGAGACACGCTGGCCACGATGGCGGTCTGCGACCCCGACGAGGGCATGCACGCGCTGTTTGCCGGCGCGCTGCCGCAGCAGATCATCGCGCCGCTGCCGGTCGACGAGGCCAGCTGCGCCGCCCTTGAGGCGATCCTCGCCCGCGAGGAAGGCCGCGTCGCCGCAATCCTCGTCGAGCCGCTCGTTCAGGGCGCGGGCGGAATGCTGTTCCACGAGCCTGCCGTGCTGGCGACGCTGCGGACGCTCGCCGATCGTCACGGTGCCCTGCTTGTCTTCGACGAGATCTTCACCGGCTTCGGCCGCGCCGGGGCGCTCTTCGCCTGCGAGGCGGCAGGCGTGATGCCGGATATCCTCACCCTGTCCAAAGCGCTGACCGGCGGCACGATGGCTCTGGCCGCCACCGTCGCCTCGAATCGGGTGTTCGAAGGGTTCTGGTCGGACGAGGCGGGCCACGCCCTGATGCACGGCCCGACTTTCATGGCCAACCCGCTCGCCTGCGCGGCGGCCAACGCTTCGCTCGACCTGTTCGAGACCGAGCCCCGGCTGGAGCAAGCCGCCGCGATCGGAACGCAAATGGAGGCCGGGCTGGCGCCCCTTCGTGACCGCCCCGGCATCAAGGACGTGCGCGTGCGGGGCGCGATCGGGGTGGTCGAGTTGGAGCGGATCGCCGACCTGGAACAGGCGCGAGCCCGGTTCGTCGCGGCCGGCGTGTGGGTGCGCCCATTCCGCAACATCCTCTATCTGACCCCGGCGCTGACGATCGGCGACGAGGACCTCGCGCGCCTCGTCGGAGCGGTGAGGCAGGTCGCGACCGAACTGGGGACCGAGAACCCGTGAACACCCGCCCGAAGCGACCCAAGAAGGCCGACCTGCCCACCAAGGTTTGCGCCACCTGCGGGCGGCCTTTCACCTGGCGCAAGAAGTGGGAGAAGGTGTGGGACGAGGTCCGCTATTGCTCGGACCGCTGCCGGGCTAACAAGGCCGCGCCGCGCTGATGCCGCAACCGATGCTGCCCAACGCGACGAGCAAGACGCGCTCGTGGCTGTAACGGCGGCAGCTATGTCCGGGCTGAGGAAGGCGGCGCGGGATCGAAGGCAGACACCCGAAGAACTCGCGTCGGCGTTGCTCGCCATCCTTGCCGCAGATCCAATTCTGCTCGCCAATGTCCTCGGAGACCAGCCTATATCAGGCCCCACACCTTTTCGATTCGAGCGATCTCGTCCCGCAGATAGTCCCGGGGGAAGACCTTGGGTCCTTGGTAAAGATAGATTGCTTCCGAAAACAGCGGCTTCTTGAATTCTTCGGAAAGGTGCGGGTAAAGCGAATGGAACGCGGGATCATCCATAAACGGATACCGCGAAGACGCGAAACCGACGCGACCGACGTTTTCCATATCGATGAGCTTCCGCCACTCAGCAACGAGCTCTCGACGTTTTTGCCTTAGCTCTTTCCAGTACTCGAGCTTGTAGGTGAAATAGCCTGATGCGATGCTCCCGGTGAAGAACGACCCTAGGGCCGTCCCGGCATATTTACCAATCTCAACCCAATCCATCTTGCCGCCTCGAACGAACAGGCAACCTATGTCGCAGTCGTGTCGCGCGGATTTGCCGAGGCTGTTTGTAACTCATTGAAATCGCCCGGTGTCGATCTGCAACAAGCGCAACATGGTTCCTGCTGACGCTGCGCGTTTGAGAGACCGAAAAGATTAAAGAAATCAGAGTGGTGGGAGAGGAAGGACTCGAACCTT
Source organism: Beijerinckiaceae bacterium (assembly GCA_965249685.1). Classification (GTDB taxonomy): domain Bacteria; phylum Pseudomonadota; class Alphaproteobacteria; order Rhizobiales; family Beijerinckiaceae; genus RH-AL1. The sequence continues at coordinate 1,002,241 of CBDFMN010000003.1, forward strand.
CGAAGGCGTAGCCAGCGGATTTACAGTCCGCCCCCTTTGCCGCTCGGGACACTCTCCCACGCCACCGTCCCGAAGAGCCGCGTGGTGCCGCGCTTATGAGTAGGCAGCCCGCCTCTGTCAACCCGCCACGCCACGACCGGCTGCCGCCGTCGGCGCAAATTGCGGGACAGCTCCGACCATGCCAAAGCTGTACGCCCCTCGCCAGGTCTCCCAGTGACGAAAACGCCCCGTCCCGCCAAGAAAGTCCCGTCAGCGCATCCGCCGCACCGGCACGGTGGTCGCTCGCTCGCGGCGCCGCACGAGCCGAAGCGGTCAGACAACAGACTAGCGCCACCACCTGCCCCGGAACGCGGCGGAAGCCTCGTCTACGGCTTCCACGCGGCGCGGGCGACGCTGAACGGTGGACGGCGACGCGTCCTCGCCGTCCACGCCACGGAGGCCGCAGCGGCCCGGCTCGCGCCAGACCTCGCCGCAGCCGGTGTCGCGGCGCGCGTCGTCACGGCCGAGGACCTGGCGCGACGGCTCGGCCCACAGGCGGTTCACCAGGGGGTGCTGGTGGAAGCCGGCCCTGTCGAGACGATCGACCTCGCCGACATCGTGCAGCAAAGCGGTATCGTCCTGGTGCTCGACCAGATTACCGACCCGCACAACGTCGGGGCGATCCTGCGCACGGCCGCCGCCTTCGCCGTCGACGCGCTCGTCGTAACGGCGCGCCACACGCCCGAGTTATCCGGCGTCGTCGCCAAGGTCGCCTCCGGGGGCCTGGACCACGTGCCGGTCGCGGAGGTCACCAACCTCGCCCGCGCGCTCGAAGAACTGGGGGAGAGCGGCTACTTGCGGATCGGCCTCGATTCGGACGGTGCAGCCACCCTCGGCGCGGTGGAGTTGCGCCGCCCCGTGGCGCTGGTCCTCGGCGCCGAGGACAAGGGATTGCGCCGGCTGACCCGCGAGAACTGCGATGTGTTGGCTCGCCTCGACATGCCCGGCGCGATCAAGAGCCTCAACGTCTCGAACGCCTGCGCCGTGGCACTGGCGCTGACGAGCGCGCGGATGACCCAAGCGGACTGAGGCCGCGGAGCCGCCTTGCAGGACGCCATTTCTAGACGAAGGTCGCAGTGACGCGGGGGGCGAGGCCCCCTAATGTTGCCCCCTGGGACGCGCCTGACGAGGCGGGTGTCAAACGGAGCCGCGGGCCGACCGGCCGGCGGTTCGCAAGAAACGTGAACCTGAGACTGGGAAACAGGATGAGTGTCGCAACTTTAGACAGGCCGATCGAAGCCGCCCGACCGATGACCGGCGCCGAAAAGAAGGTCATCCTCGCGTCGTCGCTTGGGACGGTCTTCGAATGGTATGACTTCTACCTGTACGGGTCTCTCGCGACGATCATCGGCGCGCAGTTCTTCAGCGCCTTCCCCAAGGCGACGGCCGATATCTTCGCGCTCCTCGCCTTCGCGGCCGGCTTTCTGGTACGCCCCTTCGGCGCCTTGGTGTTTGGCCGTATCGGCGACCTCGTCGGTCGCAAATACACCTTCCTCATCACCATCCTGATCATGGGCGGCTCGACGTTCATCGTCGGCCTTCTCCCGGGCTACAGCCAGATCGGGGTTGCCGCACCGATCATCCTCATCATCGCGCGATTGCTGCAGGGCCTCGCCCTGGGTGGCGAATACGGGGGGGCCGCGACCTACGTGGCGGAACACGCGCCCAACGGGCGTCGCGGGTTCTACACGTCCTGGATCCAGACGACTGCAACACTCGGCCTGTTCCTGTCGCTGCTGGTCATCCTCGTCACGCGCACGATGACGGGCGAGCCGGCCTTCGCGGACTGGAGCTGGAGGGTGCCGTTCCTGCTCTCGGTGATCCTGCTGGGCGTGTCGTTGTGGATCCGCCTGCAACTCAGCGAATCGCCGGCCTTCGTCAAGATGAAGGCCGAGGGCACCGGCTCCAAAGCGCCGCTTTCGGAGGCGTTCGGCAATTGGCGCAACGGGCGCATCGCGCTGCTCGCGCTGCTCGGCCTCACCATGGGCCAAGGTGTGGTGTGGTACACCGGGCAGTTCTACGCGCTGTTCTTCCTGCAATCGATTCTCAAGGTCGACGGCTACACCGCCAACCTGCTGATCGCCTGGTCGCTGATCCTGGGCGCCGGCTTCTTCGTGTTCTTCGGTTGGCTGTCGGATAAAATCGGCCGCAAGCCGATCATCCTGGCCGGCTGCCTTATCGCCGCCGTAACCTATTTTCCAATCTTCAAGACCTTGACGAGCACGGCCAACCCGACGCTCGAACACGCCTTGGCGAACGTGAAGGTGACGGTCAGCGCCGACCCCAAAGATTGCGGCGACCTCTTCAACCCCGTCGGTACGCGGGTGTTCACCTCGTCCTGCGATCTCGCCCGCTCGCTTCTGACGCGCAACTCGGTGCGATACACGACGGAGGCAGGTGCGGCCGGCGAAGCCGCCAAAATTCGCGTCGGCGGAGGCGAGATCGCCTCCTACGACGCCACCAAGGTACCAGACGCCAAAGCCGCCAACGCCGCCCTGGCAAAGGAGACGACCGCGGCCCTTACGGCGGCAGGCTACCCCAAGGCCAACGACCCGAACGTCGTGAAAATGGCGCATCCGTTCGACATCTTCAGGACGCAGGTAGCGACGGTGATCGGGCTGCTCTTCGTCCTCGTCCTCTACGTGACGATGGTCTACGGGCCGATCGCGGCGGCGCTGGTGGAACTCTTCCCGACGCGGATCCGGTACTCCGGCATGTCCCTGCCCTACCATATCGGCAACGGATGGTTCGGCGGCCTGTTGCCGGCGACAGCCTTCGCGATCGTCGCCTGGAGCGGCGATATCTACGCTGGCCTTTGGTACCCGATCATCTTCGCCTCGATCACCGTCGTAGTGGGCACTCTGTTCATTCCAGAGACCAAGGACCGCAGCCTCGACATGTGAACGCCAGGCGAGGGTACGAGGAGTTCGCGGGGCGTTAACCAACGCTCCGCGTCGTTTTCCTTTTTGGCGTGAAGCCGCTTGCCGGCAACAAAAAAGCCCCGCTGAGCGGGGCTTTTCTTCTCCGACGTGCTTTGTTAGTCGCAAACGCGACCGTAACGATCGAGGTAGAGCCCCTCGTAATCATCCCAGTGGCAGCGACGCGGCGGAGGCGCATAATAAGCGGGAGCCGGCGGAGCGTAATAGACCGGCGGCGGAGGCGCGTAGGCACCCGCAGCGGCGCTACCCGCGAGAAGGCCAAGAGCCGTGCCACCGATCACGCCCGCGGCAATGGCACCCCCATCCCGAGCGGACGACGGCGTCGCCGTTCCGGCCATGGCCGCAACGCTCAAACCCAACACCAGGCCGGTCTTCACCAGCGTTCCAGCTTTCTGCAGCACGTTCCCCTCCCAAAGTTCCGTTATGGCGATACGAGACGAGCGGACCAGACTGTCCCGATCACGCTTTCAGGCCGTATTGCCAGACTGCGGCGAGGTTAAGACCGAGTCCTTAAAGGGCCGTTGCATCGGGGCGCAACGGCTGCTAGCTCGATGTAGGCAGGCCGGTTTAGCTCAGTTGGTAGAGCAACTGATTTGTAATCAGTAGGTCGAGGGTTCGATTCCTTCAACCGGCACCATACCCCAGCTTACTCTTATCGCTGCTATCGCTGCGGTTCGCCTTACCTCTTGGGCGTGCACCCTACAGGCGCAGCCGAGAGCCTGCAGTTTTGCTCCACTATCCCCAGCGCTTTCCATTCGTACGCAACTATATGCACCCATGTACAAAATGCGCGCGCAACATGTACAAAATGCGCGCGCAACGATTGCAAGTAACGCAAAAAAGAGGCGAGTCCCTTCTTCTTCAACGCTGTCGCTGCTAGACTTGTCGCGAGTGAGGACTATTGGCCATTGATTACGCTCTCGCCCTCTAGTGGCAGGTGGTCGATCAATTCCTTCGCGATCTAATTGGCCATGGTGTTTAAGGGTCACTGCATGACGGTTCTATCCGCTCCTCAATGTCGGGCTGCTCGCGCTCTGCTTGGCTGGTCGCAGGACGACCTCGCCAACGCGTCCGGCGTCGCAAAGGCGACGATCGCCTATTTCGAGACGGAGAAGCGCCAGCCCTATGAGAAGACGCTGGCGGACTTGAGACGCGTCCTGGAGAAGCATGGGGTGACCTTCATCGACATGAATGGCGGGGGTGCCGGCGTCCGGTTGCGCGACCGCAAGGAGTAGACTTGGGCGCCACAGCCGGCCCTTGCTCTATCCGGCGATTGCGGGAAGGGTATGAAGCGAAACCGGGCTACAGCGGAAAGGATGATCCATGGCTTGGAGATCGCGGGCGAGGCCGAGGTCGCGTGGATGGCCGTTCCGCACGAAGCAGCCGCACCACATCACGTTTCTGGCTGCGTTCTGCCTCGCCATACTCGGAATACTGGGAACACGCATCCACATCGACTACGTCTCGCCCAACGCGTTCTGGTTCGTCCTCGCCGCCTACGTCCTCCTCGCCTTGGCGACCGTCGTCGACGGTCTCTGACCCCATGGCAAAGGCTGGGGACAGGCTCGCGGAGGCGAACGTCCGCCTTTGAAGGCGCTATTTCGGCTTCGTCGGAGAGGTCGTCCCCGGCGCGGCGCCGACCGTTCCAGGCGACGCGTTGGTCGTCCCGCCCTGCTGCTGCTTCACGCCTTCGGGATCGGTGGCAACGCCATTGCTCGACACGTTCCCCATCGCTCCGGTGGTGCCGGGCGACATCTGTTTGGGGTCGTCCGACTTGTTCATCGATTGGGCCGACGCTGCGCCAGCCACCAGAATTACGGCCGCAGCCGCAGTTGCAAAGGCCTTCATCCGCTTCCTCCGATTTTTGGTGGGCACGCCCGCGTACCATCCAAACAACCGAGGGGCGCTCGTCGCGTTCCGCGCGACCGACAGGCCATAAGGCCGAGTGCGGCGCAGGGCGGACCCGCTCAGCGCGAAAGGCGCCAGGCGACGAATCGCTCGATACCTTCTTGAAGGTCGACCTTGGGAGCGTAGCCCGTCAGCGCGGCGAGCCGGTCGATGTTTGCGAAGGTGCAGCGCACGTCGCCAGGCTGCATCGGCCTCATGACCTTCTTCGCTTCGCGGCCGAGGGCGCGCTCAAGCGTGGCGATCATGTCGAGCAGCCCGACCGGGCGGTTGTCTCCCACGTTGAGGATGCGGTTTTCGCCGGCAACCGGCGGCCGGTCCAAGGTGCCGACCACCCCATCGACGATGTCGTCGATATAGGTGAAGTCACGGGCCATCTGCCCGTCCCCGAAGACTTCGATGGGCTGGCCGGCCAGGATCTTCTCGGTGAAGGAGAAGTAGGCCATATCCGGCCTGCCCCAGGGGCCGTAGACGGTGAAGAAACGCAGCCCCGACTGCGGCAGGCCGAACAGCGTGGCATACGACGTACTCATCAACTCGCCCGCCCGCTTGGTTGCGGCGTAGAGCGACACGGGCGCATCGACAGGGTCGTCCTCTCGGAAGGCGGTGTCGAGCGGGCGCTGGCCGTAGACGGAACTGGAGGAGGCGTAGACCAGGTGCTCGAAGCCGGGCGCATGGCGGCAGGCCTCCAGCACGGCCAAGTGTCCCGCGAGGTTCGAGCGCTGGTAGGCGAAAGGGTGCTCGATGGAGTACCGCACGCCGGCCTGCGCCGCGAGGTGGACGACGCGCCGGCACCCGATCTCGGCGACGAGAGCCTCGACCAGGCCGGCCTCGGCGATGTCGCCTTCCACCATCCTGAAGCGCGGCTGTGCCGCCAGGGTGGCCACGCGCGCCGCCTTCAAGGCCGGGTCGTAATAGGCGTTGAAGTTATCGAGGCCGACCACGTCGTCGCCCCGCGCCAGAAGGCGCTCGCAGACGGCCCGCCCGATAAAGCCGGCAGCTCCCGTCACCAGCACGATCATGGCGGACCTCTCCTTCGACAATCCCGTCGCGCACCGCCGACGAGACCGAATCGCCGGCGGAGACTACGCGGGCGCAGGCCGGACCCGCAAACCAACCCATGCCGGCGGTTCGTCAGACGCACGCTCGCGCGGGTGCGTCGCTAGTTGCGCCTCTTTGCATGGTCGTCGAGGTATACGGAAGCCATCTGCCGGTCGTCGTCGCTCGCCGCGCCCATCGCCTTGTCGTAGAGGTCGAGGATCCACTGGTCCTTGACCTTGTCGGTCACGCCCTCGTGGGCCAGCGACAGCCACATCAACCCCAACCCGCGCTGCTTCTGCACGCCGTCGTGCCCGGCAAACAGCATCTGACCGAGCAGCGCCTGCGACTGGATGTGCCCCTTGTCGGCTGCGAGAAACAGCCAGCGCGCCGCCTGCCGCCCGTCCTTGGGCGTGCCACTGCCGTCGAGGTAGATGCGGGCGAGATTGTACTGCGCGTTGGCGTCGCCAAAGTTGACGGCGGCATAATGGAACATCTCGAGCGCGCGACGCGCGTCGGGTGCGATCCGCGTGTTGGCGATGCCGGTGAGATTGTAGACGCCGAGCGCGACGAACGCGCTGGATACGAACGGCGCCTGGCGCGGGTCGGCACCGTCTTCATCGTAATTCTCGACGATCTGCGAGAAATATTCGAACGCCTTGGAATCGTTGTGCGGCACGCCGTCTCCGGCTGCGTACATCTTACCGAGCTTCCACTGCGCGAGCGATTCGCCGCCTTCCGCAGCATATTCGAGCGCCGCCAGCGCGGAGCGAGAATGGCCTGTTCGCACGCCCTCCAAACCGGCCCGCAGAGCCGCCTTGGGGTTCTTGAACATCTGCAGCGGCGCCTTGTCGTCGGCAGCGCTGTTGCCGTCGAAAGCCTGCGCCGGGGCTCCGCCGCTCGCCAGCGCGCTCAGCAGCCCCAACGTCGCGAAGAGGAGGCGCCTACATGTCGGCATAGATGTGCGTCTCGCCCGCCTGTCCAGGATGGGTCACGGCACCGTTGAGAGCGGAGCCGACGGTCTGCGCGTAGCGCCAGATCGCGCCGGACCCGAAATCGTGCTCGCGCGGCCGCCATGCCGCCCTTCGCGTGGCGAGCTCTTCGGCCGAGACCTTGATCTCGATGGTGCCCTGCACGGCGTCGAGTTCGATGATGTCGCCGTCCCGCACCAGCGCGATCGGACCGCCGACGGCCGCCTCCGGCCCGACGTGGCCGACGCAGAACCCACGCGTCGCTCCCGAGAAACGGCCATCTGTGATGAGCGCGACCTTCGCTCCCATGCCCTGCCCGTAGAGTGCCGCCGTCGTCGACAGCATCTCGCGCATGCCCGGACCGCCCTTGGGACCCTCGTAGCGGATGACGAGGACACAGCCCTCCTCATACTTCTTGGCGCTCACGGCCGCGTAGCAGTCTTCCTCGCAATCGAAGCAGAGCGCCGGGCCGGCGAAGGTGAGGGACTCGGGCGGCATGCCGGCGACCTTGACGATCGCGCCTTCGGGAGCCAGAGAGCCGCGCAGGCCGACGACGCCGCCGGTGACCGTGATCGGCTTATCGGCCGGGCGCACGACGTCCTGATGCTCGTTCCACTTCACGCTGGCCATGTTTTCGGCGATCGTGCGGCCGGTGACGGTCAGGCAGTCGCCGTGCAGGAAGCCGTTGTCGAGCAGCGTCTTCATGAGGATCGGGATACCGCCGGCCTCGAACATGTCTTTAGCCACGTACTTCCCACCGGGCTTCAGGTCGGCGATGTAGGGCGTGCGCTTGAAGATGGCGGCGACGTCGAAAAGGTCGAACTTGATACCGCACTCATGAGCGATCGCCGGCAGATGCAGCGCCGCGTTGGTCGATCCACCGGATGCGGCGACGACGGTGGCGGCATTCTCCAGCGCCTTCAGGGTGACGATGTCGCGCGGGCGGATGTTGCGGGCCAAGAGTTCCATGACCATCTCGCCGGCGGTCATGCAGAAACGGTCGCGGATCTCGTAGGGCGCGGGCGCGCCGGCCGAATACGGCAGCGCGAGGCCGATCGCCTCCGACACCGTCGCCATCGTGTTGGCGGTGAACTGCGCGCCGCAGGCGCCCGCGGAGGGGCAGGCGACGCTCTCGAGTTCGTCGAGGTCCTCGCTCGACATCGCGCCGACCGAATGCTTGCCGACGGCCTCGAAGAGGTCCTGCACGGTGACCTGCTGGCCGCGGAAGTTGCCGGGCAGGATTGATCCGCCATAGATGAAGATCGACGGGACGTTGAGCCGCACCATGGCCATCATCATGCCGGGCAGCGACTTGTCGCAGCCGGCGAGCCCGACCAGCGCGTCATAGCAATGGCCCCGCATCGTCAATTCGACTGAGTCGGCGATGAGGTCGCGCGAGACGAGCGAGGCCTTCATGCCTTGGTGGCCCATGGCGATGCCGTCGGTCACGGTGATGGTGCAAAACTCGCGCGGCGTGCCGCTGGCAGCCGCTACCCCCTTTTTCACGGCCTGCGCCTGGCGCATCAGCGAGATGTTGCAGGGCGCGGCCTCGTTCCAGCAGGAGGCCACGCCGACGAGCGGCTGATGGATCTGCTGCTTGGTGAGACCCATGGCGTAGAGGTACGAGCGGTGTGGCGCGCGCGCGGGTCCTTCCGTCACGTGGCGGCTGGGGAGGTTCTTCTTGTTGAAGACGCGCGCATCCATACTCGGTAACTGCCTTGTTCTGCCGTCGATCGGATCTGGCCGCTCAGCTACGCAGCGCCGGAGGGGCTTCACCGGCCTGTCCCGTGCCGGAGCCGACGCCCGCGCGTCACAGCGTCTTTTCATGTCTCATGATGAGGTTAGATTAGGGGAGGGTTTATGGCTGAAAAGCGGCTTTGCTCCGCGAGTCTTCGTCGCCCGGCATCATCGCTCGGCCCTGTGTCTGCAAAGCAACAAACCGCCTGCCTTAACAAGCGTTTACTTCATTATAGAAGTTCCTGCGCCTGTGGTCGTCGTGTCACGCCGTGATCAGTGGAGCATTCGACGCAGTCGGTCCGCGACACCTTCAATACTAGGCGGCACTGGGCAGCACTTTGCGGCGACTATGAGGGCGGAAACGAGGGTGTGATGGCGACGCCGTTAAAACGCCTCCAGCCGCGAGAGGGCCAAGGCTAGCTTGTCGCGCCGGCCGTGCACCTCGGCCAACCGCTCGCGCTGCTCCTCGACGATCTCGTCCGGCGCGCGGCGCAGGAAGTCTTCGTTGCCGAGCTTCCCCTCGATCTTACCAGCCTCGCCGCCGAGCTTGGCGATTTCCTTGGTGAGCCGCGACGTCTCCGCGGCAAAGTCGATGACGCCGTCGAGTGGCAGCGCGATCGCGGTGCCTCGCACGACGATCTGCACGGATCGCGGCGGTGCTTCAACAGCGATTGAAATGTCAGACAGGCGCGCGAGACGCTTGATCGTGGTGTCCCACGTTTTTGCGACGACTGAGAGATCGAGATCTTTTGCAAGGCTCTCCGTGGCCGCGACGAGTACGAGCGGGATTTGTGCACCGGACGGCACGTTCATCTCGGCCCGCACGGAGCGGACTTCCGACACGAGGTCGATCAGCCACCCGATCTGCGCTTCCGCGGCCGGGCTCTCCAGGCCGGCGAGGTCGCTCCAGCCCGCGAGCGCCAGCATGCTCTCGCGTGCAGCGCCGGTCTCGCCGCCGATCGCCCAAAGCTCCTCCGTGATGAAAGGCATGAACGGGTGGAGAAGCTTGACGATCTCGTCGAGCACGAAGGCGGCGGTGGCCCGCGTCTCCGTTCGGTCGGCGGCGGGGACCTCGCCCTGGAGTTGCGGCTTGGCGAGTTCGAGATACCAATCGCAGAAAATGTTCCAGACGAAACGATAGGCGGCGTTGGCGGCGTCGTTGAAGCGGTAACCTTCCAGCGCCGCCGTCACCTCCGCCTGCGCCTTTGCCGTCTCACCGATGATCCAGGCGTTGAGCGCGACGCGCGACGCGCGGGGGTCGAAGGATGCCGATCGCGCGCAGCCGTTCATACTGGCGAAGCGCGCCGCGTTCCACAGCTTGGTCGCGAAATTGCGGTAGCCCTCCACGCGCGAGGTCGCGAGCTTGATGTCGCGTCCCTGCGCCGCCATCGCGGCCAAGGTGAAGCGCAGCGCGTCCGCCCCGAACTCGTCGACCAGCGCCAAGGGGTCGATCGCGTTCCCCTTCGACTTCGACATCTTCGCGCCTTTGGCGTCACGCACCAAAGCGTGCATGTAGACGTCGCGGAACGGTACCTCGCCAAAGAAATGCATCCCCATCATCATCATGCGGGCTACCCAGAAGAAGATGATGTCGAAGCCGGTGACGAGCACGGACGTCGGGTAGCGGCGGGCGATGTCGTTCCCCTCGTCCGGCCAGCCGAGCGTCGAGAACGGCCAGAGCGCGGACGAGAACCAGGTGTCGAGCACGTCCTCGTCGCGCGTCAGGGCGACGTTGCGGCCATAGTGCGAGTCAGCGGCCGCCAGGGCCTCAGCCTCGCTCGCCTCGACGAAAACGGCGCCGTCCGGCCCGTACCAGGCGGGAATCTGGTGGCCCCACCACAATTGCCGTGAGACGCACCACGGCTGGATGTTGTCCAGCCAGTCGAAGAAGGTCTTCTCCCAATTCTTGGGGACGAAGCGGGTGCGCCCGTCGCGAACGGCGGCAAGCGCGGGGCCAGCCAACGTCTTGGCGTCGACATACCATTGGTCGGTGAGCCAAGGTTCGATGACCACGTTGGACCGATCGCCGTGCGGGACCGCGTGGGCGTGCGGCTCGACCTTCTCCAACAGCCCAGCCTCGTCCATCAATTCGACGATGCGCTTGCGCGCCTCCTCGCGCGAGAGGCCATGGAAATGCAGGATCGCGCTCTGCGCCTCCGCGAGATCGACGAGCCCGGCGACGAAGGCCTCGTTGCCCTGCAGCAGCAGGCGTGCCTCGGCGTCGAGGATGTTGATGAGCGGCAGGTCATGCCGGCGGCCGACCTCGAAGTCGTTGAAGTCATGCGCCGGGGTGATCTTCACCGCGCCGGTACCTTTCTCGGGATCGGAATAGACGTCGGTCACGATCGGGATCAGCCGTCCCACCAGCGGCAGGCGCGCGAAGCGACCGTGCATGTGGGTGTAGCGCTCATCCTCCGGGTGCACGGCGACGGCCGCGTCACCCAGCATCGTCTCGGGTCGCGTGGTGGCGACCGTGATCGTCGCGCCGGTGGGCGCACCGGCCGCGTCGACGATCGGGTAATTCAAATGCCAGAGATGCCCCTTCACCTCGACGGGGACGACCTCGATGTCCGAGACTGCCGTCAGCAATTTCGGATCCCAGTTGACTAGGCGTTTGTCCCGATAGATCAGGCCTTGCTTGTGGAGCGCGACGAAGACGGCGACGACGGCGCGCGACAGTCCCTCGTCCATGGTGAAGCGCTCGCGCGACCAATCGCAGGAGGCGCCGAGGCGGCGCAGTTGCGCCCCGATCGCACCGCCGGACTCAGCCTTCCAGGCCCAGACCTTGTCCAGAAACGCTTTGCGCCCGAGCATGCGCCGGTTCGGCTCGCCCCGTTCCGCCAGTCGGCGTTCCACCACCATCTGCGTGGCGATGCCGGCATGGTCGGTGCCGGGCTGCCACAGCACGTCGCGCCCGCGCATACGCTCGAAACGGCAGAGGATGTCCTGCAACGTGGTGTTGAGCGCGTGCCCCATGTGGAGCACGCCGGTCACGTTCGGCGGCGGGAGGACCACCGTGAAAGGCCTCGCTTCCGCCCGGTCCGGCCGGCCGGCGACGAAGGCCTGTGCCTCCTCCCAGCGCCGCGAGATCCTGCTCTCCACCGCGGCGGGATCGAAGGTCTTGTCCATGGTCTCATTCTTCAAGCGAGAGGCGTGTCCTGCCACGCGCCTTGGATGCGCGTCTCCGCTAGAAGGCGGACGTACCCCGTCAAGTCAACGCACGGCCAAGGGGAAGGCGTCGCGTGTCGGTCAGCGACCGCCACGTCCGACGCGCTCGATCTCGGCCCTCACAAGCCGCTCGACGAGGGTCGGCAGGTTGTCGTCGAGCCATTCCTTGAGCATCGGCCGCAGCATGTCGCGCGCCAGATCCTGAAGGACGTCGTCGTTGTCGATCAGGCGGCTCGCCGCCAAGGTGTTGAAGGCCGACACGACGCTCTGGCCCGTGCTGGCTGAAAACAGGTTAGACACCGGCTCCTCCTCCATCTCGTGGATCGGCGCTTCAATGGTCTCGCCGAGGTACGACGGACCTTCTGTGGCCGCTGCCGAGACAGTGGCCGGTGGAAAGTCCTCGGGAGTTGCCGGTTCCGGAGCGGTAACCGCCGGAATATCCGGCATGGCGTATTGCGGTGCCGCGATATGGTGCGGCGTCGGGATGGGAGCGGCGCGATCGGCTGGCGCGGCCTGGTGCGCGGGTTCGGTGAAAGCTGCCGGCTCCGGGGCAACGGGATGCGGCGCGAAGATCGCGCGCACGGTCGGCGCAGACTCCATCTGTCGGGCAACGGGATCGGCCGGCGCCAGGATGGCGCGCAGGCGGTCCTCTTCCTCGCTGGCGGAGAGGCGACCCGGCGGCATCTGGTCGTCGGCGATGATGCGGCGGATCGAGGCGAGGATCTCCTCCATCGACGGCTCATAGAGCTTCTGGTCGGCCTGCGCGGAGGACTGCTTGACGGAATCGGCTGCGCTCATGGCCTCTGACGCTTTCCTGGTGGCGGGAGCCGGGCCGAGCATGGCGCACGACCCGGGGGTAAGGCAAGCGAGGGAGACGCCGCGCGTGTCTTGATCTCACTCGATTATGGCGTGCATGCCGGACGAGACAACCCGCATAGGGCCAAGTCTTGTGGACGGGGCGGTCGGCGGCGGTCGGAGAGGTCGCCTTGCTGCAAACGTGGTTAACGGCCGTCGGGCGTGCGCAGGCCGATCCACTTGTCCTTGACCTGGTCGTAATGGATGGTCGGATCGTATTGGACGACGTTCAGCGCCAGGTTGGCGGCCGAGAGCCGACCCGCCGCGGCCAGGACGACGTAGCTGGCGACGACGCGGTCGCGCTGCGCCGAGACGAGATTGACGCGCGCATTGAGAAGCGTCTGCTGCGCGATCAGGACGTCGAGGGTGGTTCGCTGCCCGACCTTCGCCTCTTCGCGCACACCGTCGAGCGCGATCTCGGAGGACTTCACCGCCGCCTGCGACGAACGGATGACCGCCTTAGCCGTCTCGAGCTGGCCCCACGTGGACACCACCGTCGCCCGGATGATGTCGCGCTGCAGGTCGGCCTGGAGGCGCGCCTGGGCGAGCAGTTCCTTAGCTTGGCGGATCTGCGCATAGGCCGCGCCACCCTGATAGATCGGCACGGAAAGCTGGCCGAGCACGCTCGCGTTGAACAACCGGTTGTTCGGGATGCCGGAATATTGGTTGTTCTGCTGGACGTTGCCGACGAGGTTGACCGTCGGGTAGAGCTGCCCCTCCTGCAACTGCACCTGAATCTGCGCCACGTCCACGTTGTGGAACGCGCCTTGAATGGAGGGGTGCTCGGCGAGGGCAACCGAGATGGCCGTCTGCAGCGTGCTCGGCAACAGACTGTCGATGGGGCGCGCGGCTTCCAGCCGCCGCGGCTCGACCCCGATGATCTGACGGAAGTTGGCGACGCTGTTCTGCAGGTTCGCCTGCGCGGTGAAGTAGTTCGAGCGCGCCGTGGCCAAGCTCGATTCGGCCTGCGCCACGTCCGTGCGCGTGACTTCACCGACGTTGAAGCGGTCGCGCGTCTGGCGCAGCTGCTCCTCGAGGACGATGATGTTGTTCTTGTTGAGGTCGAGGATGGCGGTGTCGCGCAGCACGTTCATGTAGGCCGTGGCGCCGTTCTGAAGCGTGTTCTGCTCGGTGTTGCGGACCTGCTCGCGCGATTGCAGCACGCTGGATTCGGCCTGTTTGACGCCGTTGGTCGTCTGGTTGCCGTTGAAGAGGTTCTGGCTGACCGTCAAGCCACCCGCGGAAGGCAACGAATTGCCTCTTTCCCTCAGGGTGTTCAGTTGGGCGTCGATGTAGTTGTAGCCCACCGAAGCCGTGGCGGAGACCTGCGGCCGATAGCCGGATACAGCGCGTGACACGCCTTCGTCGGATGCCCGCGTGGCGGCACGCTGCTGATTGAGGTCCGGGTTACCCATGTAGGCACGCGACAGGGCGCTCGAAATGGTCTCGGCATCGGCCGGCGTTCCGGCGAGCCCGGCCACGCCTACGGCCAAGACCATGCGTCTGCCGAGTTGCGCTGTCGCCGAGCGCATTACGCTGCTCCGCCTGCCGGAAAACAAAACCATCCACAAGTCCTTACGCCCGACGCGCAGGCAAGATCGCCGGGCGCGTACCCGAACGCCTCACTCACTCGCTTGCTCGACACCATAGGGGATTTGCGGCGCAAAAGACCGCAGGCCGGCGAAAAAGCTCGCTGTGGCGCAAAAATGCGACAAGCCGCAGAAGGGCCGCGTGCCCGCGAGCGAAGGGCGCCCGCGCATGCGGCCCGTGAGCCAAAGCGAGACGCGCATTCTTGCTTAAAAAGGAAAGATCGCTTCGGGTCAGAAGACGAACGCGGGCTTTTTTCGGAAGGCGGTCAGCACCGGTGCGGCGGCATCGAACAGGATACGTCCGCTCACCTCGCCGTTGGTCTTCTCGAAGCGCATGGCCTTGGCGGCGCGCCCGGTAGGGTCGACCGACTTGCGCTGGATCGTCAGCAGACGACCGCCTTCGGCAAGTTGCGCCAAGAGCCGGTCCAGCCCCGTTTCCACCGCGCCGTTGACCAGGATGACGTCGAACGGGGCGTCGTGCTCCGCCCCTTCCTCAAGCGCTCCGTCGATCGTGCGGACGCAGTCGAGGCCGTAGGCACTCAGGCGTGCCTTCAGGTCCTGCCTCGCCGCCGACGTGGCTTCAAGCGCGAGGACGTGGTCGGAAAGGCCGGCCAGAATGGCCGTCGAGTAACCGGTGCCGCAGGCGACGTCGAGCACGCGGTCGCCGGCTGCGACCCGTCCCCCCTGAATGAGCCGGGCCAGATGCAGCGGGGGCAGCAGGTAACGCGCTTCCGCACGGGGTTCGGCGGGTGGCACCGTGAAGCCCGTATCGGAATAGGCGAGCGCCCGCACGGCATCCGGGAGAAAGCGCTCGCGCGGCACGGTCAGGAACCGGTCGATCACCGGTCGGTCCGTCACCTCGAAAGTGCGGATCTGGCAATCCACCATCACCTGTCGCTGCGCTTGCGAGTCCTTCAGGTCGAGCGAAGGTGAAGGGGCCTGCATGCGGAATCCACAGTGATCAAGGTGCGATGCGCCGCTTATAGGGGCGTGCTCCGGACCTGTCTATTGTCGAGGTCGCGCTGTCCAAGAGGCGTTGCCCCAGAAAAAGCGAGGTGCGACAACCGCATCCTGTTTCCAGCGGGGCCACCATGAGCGAATCACCGACCGAACACTTCGAACACGCCGAACACGCCGAGCATATCGCGGTTTCCGGCGACCGGTTCCTCATGCGCGTATCGGTCACCATCGCCATCCTCGCCGTGGTGGCCGCGACCGTCGGCTCGCTCGAAACCATCGAGACCGCCGCTTCCATAGGCGACAAGAACGAATCCGTTCTGATCCAGAACAAAGCGACGGACAACTGGAGCTTCTACCAGGCGAAAAGCATCAAGAAGAACATGTACGAAATCGCCGCCGCCGGCGCGACGCCGGGGCCGGGCGCCGACGCTTTCCGGGCACAGTCCAAGCGCTACGCGAGCGAGGAAAAGGAAATCAGCGACAAGGGCGAGGCGTTCGAGAGGCAGGTGGAGGCCAAACTCCACGATAGCGAGAGGCACGAACGCCGACACCACGTCCTGACCATTGCCACGACCCTCCTGCACATCTCGATCGCCATCGCGACGATCGCCATCATCATGCGCCGGGCGCGGTGGCCGTATTATACGGCCATCGGACTTGGCGTGTTGGGCGTCATGGGAGCGACCTACGCCTATCTCTGAGGCATCGGGATGGGACCAGGCGCCAGCGAGACGCGAGCCATTGTGGTAGGATCGCAGCCCGCGATGCGGATTCAACAACCTGATCGCCGCCCCAACGGCGTGAGTCAGCCCTTGAGGCGCTTGTTGCACTCGCTGTAGTATCCGCCGCCCTTCTGGATCCACTTCATACCGCCATTGCCGTTGTTCGCCTGGTTGGAATGGTACTGGTCCAGGCAGGTCTTCATACGCGCCTTCCCCGGCTTCTCGCTCGAATACGCGGTCGAGACGGCGGGGGGATAAACCGGGCTGCCGGCCGTCGTTGCCGCGGCAGGCGCAACGGGCGGACGGGCGGGCGCCGCGGCCGTAGCCGGGACCGGCCTGGGTGCCGACGCTGTAGCGGGCGCGGCAAGCGGCGGCGGAGCGACCGGAGCAGCGGCCGGCGTGAGAGCCGGCGCAGGAACGGGAGCGGGGGCCGCCGTCGGCGTAGCGGCCGGAACTCCGGCCTTCTCCTCGCGAGCCTCGGCAGCACATTGCTTGCGGAATTGGTTGTAGGTCATGCCATTGAGCGTATTCGCTGCCTTGGCCGCCTGGTACTTCTCGGCGCATTCCTTCTGCGCGGTCGACTTCGCGTCGGCCACGCCGACGGAGAACGCGAGGACGGCGGCTGCGGCAAGGGTGACGCGCAGGGACGGCGTGGCTCGAACTGACATGGGTTTCTCCCTTACGCGCCAGACTAGCGCGCGAAGCGAAACCTCACGCAAAACCACGGGAGCGTCAAACGTCGATTGCGCTAACGCACAGGCCTGTGGGGAAGACGCGACGGCGGCGGCGGGCTGAACCAAGCGCCGGCCTGGCGGTTTGCCCGCAGCGGCGCGGCCAACCGAGCCGTCCGCGCGCGAGGACCCCATGAGCGACAGCACGAGCCTCCATCTTCCCGCCGCCAGCAGTGCCATGGTCGGTCTCGACGAGTCGAAACTGTTCCCCGACGACCGGCGCGCGCTGGAAAAGGCGGTACTCGCCTTGGAGCACACCAATTTCGCGATGCGGCTCGCCACGCTCCTCGGACGTCAACTCGGCTCGCTTGGTCGTCTGCTGCCGCTCGGCGTCTCCGGTCTCGTCAACCGGGCCGCGGAGAAGGCGATCGCAAGCGCCCTTGCCGTCGCCCTCGGGAGTCTGCGCCGCGAAAAGCGACGTCCCCGTCACGCGCGACTCGTCCACCGCGCCATGGCAGCGGCGTCGGGCGCCACCGGCGGCTTCTTCGGCCTGTCGAGCCTGCCTGTCGAATTGCCGGTCTCCACGATCATCATCCTGCGCGCTATCGCCGACATCGCGCGGGAGGAAGGGGAGGACTTGTCCGACCCCGAAGTGGCTTTGGCCTGCCTTGAGGTTTTCGCGCTCGGCGCGCACGAGGCCGGCGACAAGTTCACCGACAGCGGCTACTACGCTACGCGCGGCGTGCTCGCCAAGACGGTCAGCGAGGCCAGCCGTTACGCGATCAGTGGGATCGGCGAGACGGCAGCGCCGGCCATGATCAGACTGGTGACGCAGATCGGCGCCCGCTTTGGCGTCGTCGTATCCGAAAAACTTGCCGTTCAGGCGGTACCGATTATCGGTGCCGCAGGCGGAGCGGCCGTGAACTATGCCTTCGCGGATCATTTTCAGTCGCTCGCCTTCGGCCATTTCACCGTCAGGCGACTGGAGCGGGCATATGGGAGCGAGCTGGTACAATCGGAGTACCGCCGGCTCCTCGAGCTGAGCAAACTTCAGGAAGCCGCCTGATCGAGGACGAGAAAACCTGAGGCGGCCTTCGAACCAACGTGTCGGCCGCGCGTTTTCCTTTCGAATAGGGGGACGATCTATGGTTCGAAAGTCAGGCTCGCAGCGCATCGTCCTCGCGGGCATCTCGCTTTTCGCCGCTGCCATCGTCGCCGGTCCAGGTCCGGCCCAGGCAGGCTTCTTCGACCAACTGTTTGGAGGGGGCGCGCCGAACGAGCCTGTCTACCAGAGCGAGCCGCAACGGATGGATGCCCCTTCCGCGCCGGCTGTCCTGCAACGTCGGCGCCCTGTCAAGAGGGTTGCGGTGGAGCAGAAGCCCGTGCGTCAAACGCCGACCGACTTAATGCACGATCGGACGCTGCAGCCTGGCGACGCTGTGATGATGAAGACCGGCATTCACGTCTACACGGGTCGCGAAGGCGCGACGCACCGCAGCAGCGAGTTCACCCGCCTCGACGACGCACGGCGCGTTCCCGCTGCGACGAAGGCTGTGCTCGCCTCGCTCGACGGGACGCGCAACGATCCGCTCGCAAAGGCTGCTGCACCCGACACGCTGGCGTCTGGCCGCTCGGCGGCGGTGGGCTCGCCGATCGTTGCTGGCATGAAGTTCACGGACCAGCGCGGTGTCACGATCCGCTACGTAGGCCCTTGAGGGTCTTCATGCCGCTCCGGGGGACTTGGAAGGTCCTCTCGGCTGTCAGCGTAAAGAGCGGCGATAGTCGTCGCCGCTAGCGCGCGCGTGATCTTACGCCCCACGGCCAGGGAAGCCTCATCGACGACCTGCACGAACATGCGTGCGGCGTCGAGCGACTGATCGAGGTGCAGGGCGGCATAGGCGATGAGATCCTCATCGGTCCGGATTTGCCGATCGTCGAAGAGTTTGACGAGGACGGCACGGACAAGATCGGGCGAGGGCGACCCCATCGTGACCTGCGGATAGAGCCGGAGCCGCGACAGCAGGTCAGGGGTGCACAGGCCCCATCGGTCTGGCGCCCGTTGTGCGGTGACCAGCAACCACCCGCCTCGTTCGCGCATGAGGTTGACGAAGTGGAACAGCGCGGCCTCGTCGCGCGCCAGGCTTTCGCAATCGTCCAGCACCACCGCCTCATGTGAAGCAAGCGCCGCAGGATCGCGCATGTCTTCAACGACGGCGATGTGGGCCCCCGCCAAGCGCGCCCAAACCATGCCGAGATGCGTTTTGCCCGAGCCCGGCGGCCCGATGAGCAACAATGTCGGTGTGCTCCAGGCAGGCCAGCGATCGACCAGGTCGAAGGCATCCGCGTTGGACGGCGACACCAGGAAGTCATCCACGGCGAGGCTCGGATCCCGCCGAAGGTCGAGGACGAGCTGGCGTGCGGCGGCAACCGGTCGGCGGACACCCATTTTCAGGCCGCGCCGCGGCGGTCCGTCGTGTCCGCGACGATGACAGGCGCAGGCAGAGGGTCGCCCGCGTAGAAGGGACTCTCGCGGTAACGTCGCATCGCAAAGCGCAGCAGGACGCCCGCGGCAGCGGCGAGCGGGACCGCCACGATCAGCCCGGTGAAGCCGAACACCGCGCCGAACGCGAGCAGTGCGAAGATCAGCCAGACCGGATGCAGGCCGACTTTGTCACCGACGAGCTTGGGCGAAAGCACGTTGCCTTCGAGGAACTGCCCGACCAGTACGATCCCGAGAGCCGAGGCCGGCAAGGTCCAATGCGGCCAGCCCTGCACGACCGCAATGAGCATCGAGACGACGAGCACGAGCAGCGAGCCGATGTAGGGCACGAAGCTCAGGAGACCGCCGGCCAGGCCGATGAGCAGGCCGAAGTTGAGGCCGATGAGCGACAAGCCGACGCCGTACCAGACCGCCAGGAAGAGGCAAACGAGCGATTGCCCACGCAGGAAGCCGGCGAGTGCGAGGTCGATCTCGTGCGCCAATCCCCAGACCGTCTGCCGATGGCGGGGCGGCACCAGGCTGTCGATCGAACGGATCATCTCCGGCCAGTCCAGTAGCAGGTAGAAGGCCACCACTGGCGTGATGATCAGCCAGGAGAGAAGGTCGAGGATCGCGGCGCTGCGGTATAGCATCGAGTTGGCAAAGCCGCCGAGCCATTGCGCGCCCTTGTTGGCGAGGTCGCCGACCTCCGCCTTGAACTCCGAGGGGGCCGTGTAATCGATCCCGACCTTTTTCAGCAGAGAGCCCAGCGTGCCGTTGGTGAGTTCGTCGCCGGCGGAGGAAACAAGACCTTGGGCACGGCCGACGAGGTCCGGCACGGCCTTGATGAAGTCAGCGAACTGCCGCCCAAGCATCGGCACGAACAGCACGCCCAGGGCAAGCAGGATTACGAGCGAGCCCAGCATGATGATCGTCGAGGCCCATGCCCGGCTGATGCCGAACCGCTGCATCCGCCCGACCACGGGGTCGAGCAGGTAGCCGAGCACGAGGGCGATGACGAAAGGCGGCAGCACCGGGCTGAACAGCCAGAGCAGCAGCGCCAGGCCCATGAACATGGCGAGCCAGAACGCCGTCTGCCAGCCGCTTCCGATCGCCTTGGCGCGCGTGAAGGGTCGCTTCATCTGTCCCTCGAAGCCTCGACTGGGCCGCCGGACGAGTTAGTCAGCCGCGAGAGGAGGCGTCAACGCCCCGCGCCGGAAAACCGCGCCGCCTCCTCGGTCGCCGACCATAACTCAAACGAGCGCTATGCGGGAAAACCACGCAGACTGAATGGCTTACCGGAGAGACAAAGTAAAAAGCTTGAGGTCGTCGACACCCTCCGCGATCGTCAACGGACTTGCGCGCGCCGGATCGGGCGCTTATGGCGCTCGGTAGAGACAATGGCGGCGACCGGTCGAGTTGGATGTGAACGGATCATGGGCGAGAGCACCACGCGAAGCCTGACCTATGCCGACGCCGGCGTTGACATCGATGCCGGCAACGAACTCGTCCGGCGCATTAAGCCGCTGGTGAGCGCGACGCGACGTCCCGGTGCGGATGCCGAGATCGGCGGCTTCGGCGGCCTGTTCGACCTCAAGGCCGCAGGCTTCAAGGACCCGATCCTCGTGGCGGCCAACGACGGGGTCGGCTCCAAGGTCAAGATCGCGATTGAGACGGGACGCCACTCCACGATCGGCATCGACCTCGTGGCCATGTGCGTCAACGACCTGGTCGTCCAGGGGGCGGAACCGCTGTTCTTCCTGGATTATCTCGCGAGCGGGCACCTCGACGTGGAGGTCGGCGCGGCCTTGGTGGAAGGAATCGCCGTCGGGTGCCGCGAGGCCGGTGCCGCGCTGATCGGCGGCGAGACGGCGGAGATGCCAGGGCTCTACGCCGGTCGCGACTACGATCTCGCTGGCTTCGCGGTCGGCGCGGCGGAGCGCGGCACCCTGTTGCCGCGCGGCGTCGCGCCCGGAGACGTCATCCTCGGCCTGCGCGCCTCGGGCGTGCATTCCAACGGCTATTCGCTGGTGCGCCGCATCGTCGCCGAAGCGGGCCTCTCCTGGTATGCACCGGCCCCTTTCGCACCCGGACAGGACCTAGCGGACGCGCTGCTCACGCCGACGCGCCTCTACGTCAAGCCGCTGCTCCACGCGCTGCGCGCCGGCCCGGGGCTGACGGCGCTGGCCCATATCACCGGCGGCGGATTTCCCGACAACATCCCCCGCGTCTTGCCGCCGGACTGCGCGGCGGCCATCGACCTCGACGCCGTGCCCGTCCTCCCGGTCTTCCGCTGGCTGGCGGCACAGGGGGGCGTGGCCGAGGCGGAGATGCTGCGTACCTTCAACTGCGGGATCGGCATGGTGGCGGTCGTGGCCGCACAGGGCTTGGAGAGTGTCGAGACGGCGCTGCGGGAGGCCGGCGAAGACCCTGTCCGACTCGGCAGGATCGTCGTCCACGAGGGCGCGCCGGTGACGTTCTCCGGTCGTCTCGCCCTGTGACAGGCCCGCGCAAGCGCACGGCGATCCTCATTTCCGGCGGCGGATCCAACATGCGCGCGCTCATCGAGGCGGCGCGCCATCCCGCCTACCCCGCCGAGATCGCTCTGGTGGTCGCCAACCGGCCCGAGGCCGGCGGCCTCGCCTATGCGCGCGAAGCCGGGATCGCGGCGAGCGTCGTGGACCACAAGATCTTCGCCGGCCGCGAGGAGTTCGAACGCTCGATGCAGGCCCTGCTCGAGATCCACCGCATCGAACTCGTCTGCATGGCGGGGTTTCTGCGGGTCGTGACGCCTTGGTTCATCGCGCAATGGTCCGGGCGGCTGCTCAACATCCACCCCGCCCTGCTGCCCGCCTTCCGCGGTCTCGACACCCACGCCCGCGCCCTCGCCGAGGGCGTGAAGATCCACGGCTGCACCGTCCATTTCGTGGTGCCCGCGCTGGACGAAGGGCCAATCCTCGGCCAGGCCGCCGTGCCGGTGCTCGACACCGATACGCCGGAGAGCCTCGCGCGCCGCGTTCTGGCGCAGGAGCACCGCCTCTATCCCGCCGCCCTGGCGCGGGTTGCGGGCGGCGAGGTCAGCGTGCAAGGCAACCGGGTTTTCGACGAGACGGCGGCGCAAGCTCCGGCTGCACTGGTGATGCCGCCGCTCGCGACAGCGGGTATCTAGGTCTCGCTTCTCAGACAGGCCTTGGGTCGGGCCACACTGATATAGTCGCTCCGGCTCGCGGCCAAGTGTCAGCCGACGATCTCGTTACCCGAGAACCATTGGGCGATTTCGATCTTTGCGGTGTCGACGGCATCCGACCCGTGCGCGGAGTTCTCGCCGACCGACAGCGCGTGCTCCTTGCGGATCGTGCCCGGCTCGGCCTTCGACGGGTCGGTTGCGCCGAGCACGGTGCGATACGTCTGGATGGCGTTCTCGCCTTCAAGAACCTGCACCACGACGGGGCCGGAAATCATCGTCTCGACCAGTTCGCCGAAGAAGGGGCGCGCCTTGTGGACGGCATAGAAGGTCTCCGCCTGCATACGGGTCATGTGCACGCGCTTCTGCGCGACGATGCGCAGTCCCGCCTTCTCGATCAGCGCGTTGACGGCGCCGGTGAGGTTGCGCCGCGTCGCGTCGGGCTTGAGGATGGAGAAGGTGTGTTCGATCGCCATGGCGCTGCGGTATCCTGGGAGGTTGGGATGGTCGCGCTTGTATCGGCGGGGTCTCGGCAGCGCAAGCACGCGCGGGGAGGTCCTGCCTCGGCTCAAGGCGAACGATGACGGCGACGCAGGCGCCAGCCTGTTGTTCCAGGCGGGCGCCTGTATTCCGCGCTCCTAACGGAGCGTTCACTCTTGCGCGCCACTCTGAAGGCTCTCATCCCGGAGCCACCCTATGAAATCCCCGGCGCTCGCCGCCTGGTGCAGCAGCAGCGAATTGCGCAAGGCGACGCGACGCTTAAGCCAGCTCTTCGACGACGTGCTTGAACCGAGCGCGCTGAAGGCGACGCAGCACAGTCTGTTGACGCAGATCGCGACGCGGCGCGCCCCGACGATGAAGGCGCTGGCCGGTGCCCTCCTCATGGATCTCTCAGCTCTTGGTCACGCCTTGAAGCTGCTGGAGCGCGACGGCTTCGTCGCGTTGGTCCGCGACGAGCGCGACCGCCGTTCGAAGCGGGTCACCCTCACGCAGGCAGGGGAGACCAAGCTCCGCGAGACCACCGAACTCTGGCGTGTCGCCCAAACGCGATTCGAGGCTGCTTTCGGCGCGCGCAAGGCCGCGAAGCTGCACAGGGCGCTCGACCTGCTCGCCTCCGACGCATTCGTCGAGGCCTTTGCTACCGCTACGAAGGTGAGACGCTCGGCCTGACCGCCGTACGCGACCCGGAAGCTCGCCAACAGAGGGGCCAGGAGGTCGCGCGACACCGCAAATCGGTCAGACCCTTGCCTTCCCCCTGCCCCGGCGCTTAAACCGGGCCGTGCTCCACATCAACGACATCACTCTCCGCCTAGGGCCGCGCGTCCTGTTCGATCACGCCTCCGCGGCCCTGCCGGAGGGCGCGCGTATCGGCTTCGTCGGGCGCAACGGCACGGGCAAGACCACGCTCTTCAAGATGATCGCCGACGAGCTGGCACCCGACACCGGCTCGCTCTCCATTCCCAAGCAGATGAAGATGGGCCGCGTCGAGCAGGAGGCGCCGGGCGGACCGGGCTCGTTGATCGACTTCGTGCTCGAAGCCGATATCGAGCGCACCGCTTTGCTGGCGGAAGCCGATACGGCCACCGACCCGCAGCGGATCGCCGACATTCACGCGCGCCTGGTCGACATCGACGCGCATTCGGCGCCGGCCCGTGCCGGACGCATCCTGTCGGGCCTCGGCTTCGACTTCGAGGCCCAGACGCGGCCGCTGTCGTCCTACTCGGGGGGGTGGCGGATGCGTGTCGCGCTGGCCGCCGTGCTGTTCGCACAACCCGACCTCCTGCTTCTCGACGAGCCCACCAACTACCTCGACCTTGAGGGTACGCTCTGGCTCATCGACTACCTCCAGCGCTACCCCGCCACCATCCTCGTCATCAGCCACGACCGCGACATGCTCGACGCGGTTTGCAATCACATTCTCCACCTCAACCATTCCAAGCTGACGCTGTGGACCGGCAATTACACGAGCTTCGAAAAGCAACGCCGCGAGCAGCAGGCGATCGAACAGAAGCACAAGAAAAAGCAGGACGAGCAGCGCAAGCACCTGCAAGCCTTCGTCGACCGCTTCCGCGCCTCGGCCACCAAGGCCGCGCAGGCGCAGTCACGAGTGAAAATGCTCGCCAAGATGGAGCCGGTGTCGGCGCTCGTCGACGGCGGCGTCCTGCCGATCCACCTGCCCTCGCCGGAGAAACCGCTGAAGCCGCCGATCATCGCCATGGACGGGGCCAGTACCGGCTACGACGGTAAAATGGTTCTCAAGAACCTCAATCTGACGATCGCCGACGACGACCGCATCGGGCTGCTCGGTTCCAACGGCAATGGCAAGTCGACCTTCGCCAAGCTCATAGCGGGACGCCTGCAGGCGATGACGGGGAGCGTGCGGCGCTCGGCCAAACTGGAAGTCGGCTTCTTCGCCCAGCACCAGGTCGACGACTTGGACGAACAGGCGACGCCCTACCAGTGCGTGCAGCCGCTGATGAAAGGCGCGAGCGAGGCGCAGGTCCGGGGCAAGTGCGCGCAGATCGGCTTTCCGAACGTGAAGGCCGACACCAAGGTCGCCATGCTGTCGGGTGGCGAGAAGGCACGTCTGCTGATGGGGCTTTGCGCGTTCAACGGGCCGCACCTGCTCATCATGGACGAGCCGACCAACCATCTCGACATCGACAGCCGCGCCGCGCTCATCGAAGCGATCAACGAGTATCGCGGCGCCGTCGTCCTCGTCTCGCACGACCGTTACCTGCTCGACGCCTGTGCCGACCGGCTGTGGCAGGTCGCCGATGGCGGCGTGAAGCCCTACGAGGGCGACATGGACGACTACAAGGCGATGATCTTGGGCACGACAGGCGATGGCAAGCCGCGCAAGAAGGCGCAAACGGCCGAAGTCATCCCGCTCGCACCGGTCGCCGCCAAGGCATCGCCGCCGCGCCAGGTCGTGCCGCTGAAGAAGCGCCTCGCCGCCGTCGAAGAAAAGATCACCCAGTTTCAAGGGCTGATCGCCCGCATCGACAAAGCCCTGTCGGATCGCGACGCCTTTATCAGCGCGCCGACGCGCGCGGCCCAGATCGCACGCCAGCGGGTCGACCTCGCCAAGGCGCTGGCTGCCGCAGAGGACGATTGGCTGATGCTCAGTGCCGAGCAGGACGCGGCGCAGTGAGGTACTCGCCGCCCCGATGCGTCCGGGCCGGCCTCCGGTGAGTGGCGAAGTCGAGGTCGGATGGCGCGAAAGAAGCGCGGGACGGCGGCGCCCAGCCCTCGTCGGGGGCGCGCTGCTCGCTTTGCTCCTGCTCTGCGCGGGTCTTGCTGCAGCACCCATCCTCTTCAAGGGCGCGAGCCTGCGTAGCGAGATCGCGGAGCAGGTCCGCTCGACGGCAGGCCTGACGTTGACGGCGGACGGCCCGGTCCGGTTCAGGCTCTTCCCCCAGCCGCACGTGGAGATGGCGGACCTCCACATCATCGACAGAACCGGCGCCCTTCGCATCGACGCGACGGGGTTGGAGGGCCAGGTCCGGTTCCTGCCGCTTCTGGTCGGCCGGCTCGAGATCGCCTCGGCCGCGCTCGAGCGCCCGCACCTTAGCATCGACCTCGACGCGGGCCCGGCACCCGCCGATCGCGCGGTCGGCCGGGCGCTGCGGTCGGATGCGCCTCGGGGCGCCCCGGGGAGCCAGCGGCTCGGCATCGTCACGCTCGTCGACGGAACGGCGGTGCTGAAAAGCAAGGCGCGGGCGCATGATGTCGTCGTCGACGCGGTCAACCTCACCGTCGATTGGCGCAGTCTCGACGCTCCCGCGACGCTAACCGGGGCGGTCACCTTCCGCGGACACAGCGCGGAGGTCGCGGCTTGGGTGGCACAGCCCTCCAGCCTGCTGCGCGGCGACTCGTCGGCGATCACCCTGCGCGTCCGCTCGGCGCCGCTCGACCTGTCCGCGAACGGCGTCTTTGCTGGCTCCCCCGCTGCCGGGTACCACGGCCGGATCACGGCGAGCGCGCCGTCGCTGCCCGACGCCCTGGCGCTGGCGGGTATTGATGCAGCCCTGCCCGCACCATTCGCCGACTTCACGTTGACGAGCGACGCGACCGTCGGCGGCGGCACGCTCGACCTGCCGAACCTGCGCCTGCAGCTTGACGGCAATGCGTTCGAAGGAACGCTCGCCTATCAGGGAAACGGCGGAGCGCCGACGCTTTCCGGCACGCTGGCGACCGAGCAGTTTTCCCTCGTCCCGTTCCTCGCCAAGGCGCCGCCGCTGCTTGATCCCGCGCGGCGCTGGTCGCGCGAAAGGGTAAGGCCGGACCGCCGCGACCAGCTAAGGCTCGACCTGCGGATCTCCGCCACGCACCTCCGCTTGCCGCCCTACGTCATTGACGATGCCGCGTTGGCGGTGATGACGCGCGACGGTCGCACGGATGTGGCGCTCGTCGAGGGAAAGACCTACGGGGGCACGCTGAAAGGCCATGCCTCGGTCGGGCTTTCGGGAGGCAATTTCAGCGTGCGGGCCGCCGGCGCGCTGACTGCCGCCGATGCCGGTGCGTTGAGCTGGGACCTGTTCGGCCGGCAGGTTGCGGCAGGGTCGCTGTCGGTATCGGCCAATTTGGAGAGCGCCGGCGACAGCGCAGGCGCGCTGGTCGGGAGCCTGCGCGGCTGGGCTAAGGGCCGCGTCGGAGACGGGGAACTTTCCGGCGTCGATCTCGGGCTCGCGCTCCGCGACCGCGACGCCAACGACGAGGACGGTGCGTCGGCGGCGCTGCGGAAGGGTCGCACGCCATTCGAGGCAGCCGATTTTTCATTTCAGATCGCCGATGGCGTGGCGACGATCGATAGTGCCGGCCTCAAAGGCCCTGACGCGACCCTGCGGATCGGCGGCAAGGCCGACCTGGCGCAGCGCCGCTTCGACCTGCGCAGCGCCGCCAGCCTTTCAAGCACCTCCAGCCTGCCAAGCGCTACGGGGGCGCTCGTCTTTACGATCAAGGGTCCGTTCGATCAGGCGGTCGTCACCCCGGAGCCGGCGCCGCCGAAACCGTGAAGGACGCGTCGGCGATGGCGTTCAAGGCAGCGGCTTCACCGTCGCGACGACGGCGGCGAGAGCCGGGTCGTCGCGCCGGCCGCGCGTTACGATGTTCAGCGTTTCCGCGTCACCAACGGGAATGGCGTAGTAGGTGACGGTCGTCGGCGCACCCTTGAACGTCGTCGGATCGTCGACGCGCGAGACGAAAGCGTCGAGGTCATTGATCTTGATATCGCTATCCGTCGTCTTCGCCTCGGCGCCGGGGCGAAGGGGCGCGAAAGCGACGCCCTGCTCTTCCAGATAGCCGGCGGTCTCCGCGTCGTAGTCGCCGGCGGCCTTCTCGTCGCCCTTGATCACCTTGGCGACGAGAAAAGACTGGCCGTCCGGGGACATCCCTTCCACGCCGCGGCGGCCGAGCTTCGGATGCCAATCGTCAGGGATGACGATGGAGACGGCCGGCTTGCCATCGCCGAACGCCAGGGGGATGTCTGCGGCCCACGCCATGGACAGCGGGGCGAGGACGAGCAATGCAGCAAGCGCCTTCATCGAGCCTCCCCCGGACCGCACGACCCCCTGGCGACATGTTAAGACGAACGGCTTCAGCCAGCCGCGCGTTCCGCCGAGCGCAGCGTGTTGGCCATCAGCATGGCGATTGTCATCGGTCCGACCCCGCCCGGCACCGGCGTGATCGCCACCGCGTTGACGGCACAACCCGCATAATCGACGTCTCCGACAAGCTTGGTCTTCGGCTTGCCTGCCGCGTTCAGGCCCTCGCCCGCCACGCGGTTGATACCGACGTCGATGACGATCGCACCCGGCTTGATCCAGTCGCCCTTGATCATCTCCGGCCTTCCGACGGCTGCGACGACGAGATCGGCCCGGCGCACGGTGGCCGCCAAGTCCTTGGTGCGCGAATGGGCGACGGTCACTGTCATATTTTTCGAAAGCAGCAGTTGCACCATCGGCTTTCCGACGATGTTGGATCGGCCGACGACGACCGCTTCCATGCCGTCGAGCTTCAGGCCGAGAGCGGCCGCCGTCTTCTCGATCAGGACGAGACTCCCGGCGGGCGTACAGGGAACGAGCGCGCGCGACCCGTCGCCGACGCCGAGGAGACCGACGTTGACCGGATGGAAGCCGTCGACGTCTTTGGAGGGCGAGACCGCCTCCAGCACCTTGTTGGCGTCGATGCCGTCCGGCAACGGCAATTGCACCAGGATGCCGTGGATCTGCGGGTCGGCGTTGAGCTCGGCAATGAGCGTCAGCAGTTCCGTCTCCGTCGTGGTGGCGGCGAGGTCATGCTGCACGGAGTAGAAGCCGCAGGCTTTGGCGGCCTTGCCCTTCGCGCCGACGTACACCTGGCTCGCCGGGTTCTCGCCGACGAGTACGACGGCGAGCCCGGGGGTCGTTCCGCGCGCGATGAGTGCCTTGGCGCGCTCCGCCACCTCTTCGAGCACTTGGAGCGAGGCGATCTTGCCGTCGATCACGTGCGCTCCGCTCTCTGAAGGCCGGACGACGGCCGCAGCGGCTGGTTCGGCGGTGGCGAGGCTCATGAAGGGTCACCTTGAGTTTCGATGTCGGAGCGGCGTTTTTTGTCAGGTTTCACCAAGCCTGTCTCAAAAAAGTTTGTCCCGCAAGGCGCTGGGAAATGACCTGGCGGCGGCGGCCGCGAAGGTATACGTCGCGGCATGGGCGCCCATCCCACCCGGCGGCAAAGGGATCATGGAGGGCTTGCGCCATAGGTCGCCGTCGCTGTCGACGGTGTCGCCATGGCCGGTCCAGGCCTCGACGGACAGGAACCGCCCCCCCGGCCGCGACCACAAAGCGATATGCGGGAAACCCTCCAGCGAAATAACGAGCGCTGGACCGTGGCGACGGTGGAAGCGGAGGGTGCGGCTGCGCGCCTGGAGGAAGCAGAGGGCCTCCCGCTCGAAGAGCGCGTCCGAAAGGTCGAGGTGCCGCCCTTCCAACGGCACCGGGCGACGCTCCCACGTGAACAGGCCGTCGTCCGAAATCACCGGCACCTCCGGCCGCTCGACCTCGCCGAAGGCGATGGCATAATCGGCCGGGTCACCACCCGCGAAGGGCCAGCAGAAGCCGGGATGCAGGCCGCAGGCGTAGGGGAACGGCGCTGGGCCGGGATTGCTGACGACGAGCTCGGTGCGCAACGCCGGCCCGCACAGCGCATAGGTAACCTCCAGCGTGAACGCGAACGGGTAGAGCCGCAGGGTTTCGGCCGACGAGGCGAGCCGAAGGCGGGCCCAGTCCGCGCCCCGCGCTGCGAGTTCGAATGGCAGGGCGCGCGCGAAGCCGTGCAGGCCGAGCGGGTAGGTCCGGCCCTCGACCTGCACCGTGCCATCCCGGGTCCACCCGACCACGGGAAAGAGAACAGGTGCCGTTTCTGCCCATACGTGCGGGTCGGGCGTCCAGATCAGAGGCACCCCGTTGATGTGCCAAGCCCGCAATTCCGCTCCATGCAACGCCACGCGCGCCGTCGCCACGCCATCGTGCAAGTCGAGCGTGTCGCTCACGCCGAGGCCTCGGGCACGTAGACCGCAATAGCCTGGAGGCGCTGCGTAAAACGCGCGGGCGTCTGCGTTACCAATTCCCCGTCGGCGTTCACCGGCCGAGGCCGGCGGGTAATGACCTCGAAGCTGGCGCCGCGTGCGGTGCGGACCTCGCGCACGGCCCCATGGCTGCCGGACTTGAACGCGCGGAGCATCAGCGCCATGCGCCAGACCTGCGAGAACTCCAGCGAGTAGAGATCGAGGTGGCCATCGTCGATCTGCGCCTCGCTCGCCACGATATTGCCGCCTCCGTAGTAACGGCCGTTGCCGACCGCGATCTGCATCGTTCGCACCATGATCTTCTTCTCGCCGAGCAGGAGCGTCGCGTGGAAGGGGCGCGCCTCCAGAAGGACGTGACTGGCACTGATGGCATAGCTCAGGCGGCCGAAGCGCCGCTTGCTGTCGGCGGTCAGGCGCTGGGCGAGATCGGCGGCGAGACCCACGCTGGCGACGTTGAAGAAGGGGCGGCCGTTAACCTCCCCGACGTCGATGGAGCGCGTCGCCCCCCGGCAGATCGTCGCGGCGGCCGCGGCGACGTCGAACGGGAGGCCGACGGAGCGGGCGAAATCGTTGGCCGTGCCGAGCGGGAGCACGCCGACCGGAAGCCCGGTGGCGAGCAGGCCGGACCCAGCTGCGTTGAGCGTTCCGTCGCCGCCGCCAACGATGACGCAATCCACTTTGTCGCGGTGGGCGAGGATGCATCGCGTGATGTCGGCCGCGCTGTCGCAGCTACCATCGAAGAGAGTCACGCCGGCGGCGCGGAATCGGTCCAGCGCCACGCCAAGACCATGGCCCCCATTGCGGCTGCAGGGGTTGACGACGAGGAGCGCGCGCTGCGGCGCCTGCAAATGCGACACGCACTCACCTTTGACGAGCCTGTGTTGTCAGAGTTCTAGCCTGCCCCTGCCCCGTAGGCTATCAACGGGCGACGGGCTGATGCTCAGCTCTCCAGCCTCAGGATAGCATTCCGCTCATGACCCATGCGAACACCGTGTGCGTGAGGCGCATCCTCTGCGTCTTCCCCCATTATGAGCCGTCCTTCGGAACTTTCGAATACGCCTACCCCCTCACGGACAAGACCAAAGCCTTTATGCCGCCGCAGGGACTGCTGGTCATCGCCGCCGTCCTACCGCCGCACTGGGACGTCCGCTTCGTCGACGAGAACATGGCGGCGGCCTCCGCCGAGGATTTCGAGTGGGCCGACGCGGTCTTCGTCAGCGGCATGCATATCCAGCGCCGGCAGATCGACAGCATCAACCGCCGCGCCCACCAGCATGGCAAGCCGACCGTGTTGGGCGGCCCCTCCGTCTCGTCGTGCCCCGAACAATATCCCGATTTCGACTATCTCCACCTCGGCGAAATGGGCGACGCGACGGACGAGCTCATCGCCATCCTGGGCGACACGCTGGAACGGCCGCGATCCCAGGTGACGCTGCGCACGAAGGTACGGCGCGAGCTGAGCCAGTTCCCCATGCCCGCCTACGAGTTGGCGGCCATCGACCGTTACATGCTGGGAACGATCCAGTTCTCGTCGGGCTGCCCGTACAAATGCGAGTTCTGCGACATCCCCGGCCTCTACGGCCGCGTGCCGCGGCTAAAGACACCGGAGCAAATCACCGCCGAACTCGACAAGCTGCTGTCTTTCGGCGTCAACGGATCGGTCTATTTCGTCGACGACAACATCGTCGGCAACCGCAAGGCGATCCGCGACCTGCTTCCGCACCTTGTGGAGTGGCAGAAGCGCAACGGCTATGCGATCACCTTCGCCTGCGAGGCGACGCTGAACATCGCCCGCTCTCCGGAGATCCTCGCGCTGATGCGCGAGGCGGCGTTCGAAGCGATCTTCTGCGGGATCGAGACGCCGGAGGCCGACGCGCTGACGGCGATGGACAAGGGCCACAACATGGTCATGCCCATTCTGGATGCGGTCAAGATCATCAACGACCACGGCATGCAGGTCGTCTCCGGCATTATCCTCGGGCTCGACTCGGACACGCCGGATACCGGCGCCAAGGTGTTGAGCTTCGTCGAGCAATCGCAAATCCCGATGCTGACCATCAACCTGCTGCAGGCGTTGCCGCAGACACCCTTGTGGGACCGGTTGCAGAAGGCCGGGCGGATCGACGCGCGCGACGACCGCGAATCCAACGTCGACTTCCTCATGCCCTACGATCAAGTGCTCGACATGTGGCGGGAGTGCATGGAGCGCGCCTACCGACCGGCAGAAGTATTCAAGCGCTATACGCACCAGATGCAGGCAACCTGGCCGAACCGTCTGCCGCGCCCCAACAGCAAGCAGCGCACGAGTTGGTCCAACATCAAGAAAGGCGTCAGCATCCTCGCTAAGCTCCTGTGGATCGTAGGCGTGCGCGGGGACTACCGCATCCCGTTCTGGAAGTTTGCGCTTCCCCTGCTGCTGCGAGGCAAGATCGAGGCGCTGCTAACCTATGGGCTACCGGCTCACCATTTGATCATGTTCGCGCGCGACGCCTGCTCCGGCCATGGCAACGCTTCACACTATTCAACCAAGCTGCGATCGAGCGAGCCGGTGCTCAACCCCGCCGAGTAGACGAGCCGCCTCAAAGTGGAAAAAATAGAGGGGGCCGGTGCAGATCGGCTCCCTTTTTCGTGCCGGACGTTCCGCTCTTCCCACATACCGGACGCGCGCGACTGCGATGTCCTCGCAACATCGTATGGCATCAAAGCGAACGCGGGCGGTATTCTTGTCAAGGGGCGCCGCAATACCGCTCGAGAGCCGCCGCTCTTCCGCAAAAACAGTAAAGCTGCACGGCCTGATTTTGAAAAAGGCAAAAGTTGCCGTAGGATTTGATTCGTTAGTTGAGTCGAGGAGCTCTGGAACCGCCTATCGGCCGCCGTGAGCTGTAAAAGAGGCCGGATGCGATGCACGGCTCGAACATAGAGGGCCCCCAGGCCCAGCCTGCACAGGCTGGTCGCACCCTCGACTATTTCGCTGACCTTGCACGTCGCAGCCTTTCGGCTGCCGATGCCGTCCTATGGTGCCTGGAGCCGACGTCCCACTTCATCGAGAACGGACTGAGGCCAAGCGACACGGACGCTCGTGAGCGGCGCCAGGCGCTCTGCCGTCAGGTGAAGGACGGCAATCAGCTTCTGGCGACGAGCGGCGACCATGACGAGACATCGGGCTTCGCGTTTCTTGGCGTACCGGTTCGCGACAGGTCGGGTGCGTCCATCGGCGCGCTCGGCGTCTGCGTCCCGGGCACCCGAGTCTGGCGACCGGAGGACCTTCGCCTGATGGGCGAACTGGCCGAAGCCGTGACGCTGCACATCGAGCGCGTGAAGCAGACGGAGCGCCGTTCGGACGAACGCTCGTCTCATACGGGCGACATCCAGGGCCTCATGTTCGAGCGGCGCAAGGTCGCAGGTGGGGGTTGGACCTACACGTTCTTTGGTCCGTCGCGCCAAATCCTGCCGGATTTCAACGGACGCGACGGCCACGACCAGACCCTCGGCTTTGTCCATCTCGAGGACCGCCAGCGGGTACGCGAAAGTATCGAGCGGGCGCTCGCCGCAGAAGTCGACGTCGCAGTCACCTTCCGCCTGGCTCCCGATGGTTATGCGACCCGCTGGGTGCGCAGTCAGTCGGTCGTGCGCCGCGAGCCGGACGGAACGGCCGTGTGGCACGGGCTCTGTCTCGATATCAGCGACCTCGTCGCCGCTCGCGAAGCCGCGGAGGATGCGCGGGTCGCCACCGACATGCTGCTCGTCGACGTGAACCATGAATTGCGGACGCCGCTCCAGTCGATCCTCGGTTTCACGGAACTGCTGAATACGGAGGTGCGCCCGGACATGGTGCGCAATCATGCCGCCCTCATTCAGACCTCGGCGCGATCCCTCTTGACGATCGTCAACCAGCTCCTCGAATTGGCGAGCGGCGAACAGGTCGCCTCGCGCCAGGTCAGCCGGCACCCCCTCGACATCCGAGCGTTGGCGGGAGCTTGCCACGGCATGGTCGCTCCGCTCGCTGCGGAAAAGGGTATCGCCTCCGCCCTTGTCCTCGATGAGGACGTGCCGCCCTACGTCCTCGCCGACGGACCGAAGATCCAACAGGTGCTCGTGAACCTCCTGAACAACGCGATCAAGTTCACCGAGGCGGGATCCGTGGCGTTGCGCGTCTCGCGCCATGACAGCGGCCTGCGCTTCAGCGTGTCGGACACCGGGATCGGCATCGCCGAAGACAAAGTGGACCTGCTGTTCCAGCGCTTCTCCCGCCTCGAGCCGGGCCAACGTTCAGAGCGCGGCACCGGCTTGGGACTGGCTATCGCCAAGCAGTTGGTCGAGGCGATGGACGGCGAGATCGGCGTGTCCAGCACGCTCGCGCGCGGCACGACCTTCTGGGTTGATCTTACGGCCGAGGCTGTTGTCGCCCCGGCAGCCGAACCCGCCGCACCTCCCGAGCCAGGTTCGTCGAGGGGTGGCGGCACGCGGATCCTTCTCGCCGACGACCTCGACCTGAACCGTAAGCTTATCGCCGACATGCTGTCGCTGGAAGGCTACGAAGTGGATTGCGTGGGTGACGGCGCCGATGCCCTGCGCGCCGCAGGCGACCACGCCTACGACCTCATTCTGATGGACATGATCATGCCGGGCATGGACGGGCTGACGGCGGCGCGAGGCATACGCGCCCTGCCCGCGCCGACCTGCGACGTGCCGATTATCGCGCTCACGGCGCACTCCTTCAAGGAGCAACTCGACAGTTGCATCGCGGCCGGGATGAACGACACGCTGACGAAACCGATGTCCCTGGACGCTCTGGTGTCGACGGTGAGGTCATGGACCGAGGGTCGATCGCGAGCCGCGTGAAGACGCAACAGCCATGGCAAGCTGGATACCGGGAACTATTCGCTGCGTTGATCGAAGGATGTGGTGGAGGCTCCGTCCTACCGGCGAGCGCGTCACTGTGGCCCGCCACTGTCGTTGGTGCATCCGTAGCCCGACTAAGTCGCCGGTCTTATCCTTCTAGGATCGCTCCTCCGCAGCGGCACGGGTACAATGATGCGCAAGATCCTGCCTATCGCGCTCGCACAGCCGTGAGCACCTTCCATTTGGCGCCAAAGCCGCCCGACTATGGCCGGGTCTGCGTGGCGAGGCCAGCGAGCGGCATGCACGACTTGTCGGACGCTCCGGCTGTTCATAAACTCAGACTCCATACCCCTATTCGAGCGGAGCGCCAAGGCTTCCACATTTTAGAGCTCCGACAAAGACGGAGAAATACGGACACGTCCCAAGCACTTGCAGACGCTGGAGAAGACGATGGCTCCCTGAGCAGGACTCGAACCTGCGACAAGTCGATTAACAGTCGACTGCTCTACCAGCTGAGCTATCAGGGAATGCACTGCGGCGTGAGCCGTATAGCAAGCTTGCTCCCGCTTGCAAAGCCGCGATTTCGCCCGGACGATATCCGGTGCAACGGGGAGCCGATCGCCGATTTCGCAGGGAAACGGTTGCGGTCGCAGGAGGACCTTTGCTATAGCCGGGCACCGCCGGTTGACCACGGCGCGTCTGAGGCCTCGTGGCGGAGTGGTTACGCAGAGGACTGCAAATCCTTGCACCCCGGTTCGATTCCGGGCGAGGCCTCCATCACCAATCCGGCCCTTTGTCTTACATGGGCGAAAGGGCCTGACGCTACGAAAACCGCAACCCCAACGTCAAAGCCGCGCAGGTGGATCCTCTCACGCATTGTCTGCAGTACGGCGCACACGAGGGTGGCCCCGCCTGACGGCTTTCGCCGTCCATGAGACGGGTGCATCCGCCTTCGCGTGCCGCGTCTTACCCGGCGATCATGCGCCGTGGCCGTCGAGCACGCCCTCGCGCGTCGCGGCCCCATGCCCTGCGGGAGGCACGCCGGCGCGCACCGGAGCTCGAAGGCTTTCACGTTCCAAGGCGCTGAATGTCGGGCGATTGGCTCTTGCCACGTCGCGGCTCCGCGACAGCGTCACGAAGTCCGTTCGCCGGTAGGGAAAGCGCGCCGCGCCGTGGAACACGCGAAAACCGCGCGCCGTCATGACCGCATCGCCGCGCCGCAGGGTCAGGTCGCGCAACAGCGAGAGGGTCCGCGAACCTCGTTCCGGGCGATGGCAGGTGCAGGCGTCGTCGAGCACGGTCGTGTAGTGGAACGCGTCCGGCAGCGCCGAATAGGGGCGGCCGCTACCAACGGACACCGCTTCGCCGATCCGGTCCGCCCCGCCCGGCAGCACGTAAAGGGCCATCTTGGCGTCGGGGCACGCCGCCCGGCACGCCGCCTCATGCGGAGTCCGATCGCCGTCGCCATGGTAGGTGCCGAGGGGAAAGGCATAGCCGTCGCAGGTGCGGACGCAGACGGACTGACGACCGAGCGGCAGGGGTGGACGCGTGGCGGCGAGATGCGGCGCGACCCAGAGGTGGCGGTGCGCCGAGTGCCGAACCGGCCGGGGCGCCGCGATGGTGTCGAAGTGGTAGCTGCGCTCGGCCGCCTGGCGCGGGCGTCCAAACAGGCCGGACGGCCAGAAATTCTGGTCCGCGACCAACGCGCCTGGGCCGCCGGCCAGCGCACCTGCGGCCACCAAGAGAAAGCCCAAAGTGACGGCAGAACGGAAGCGCGCATCGCTCGACCCAAACCGCCGCGCCAGGAATGAAGGGCGCGACGCGGCGCTGGGAGACATGACGCACTCCGGTAAAATACTCGCTTCTTCGTAGGACGGCATCGAGCGGGAGCGCAAGGTCCAACGCGTCGACATGGTAAAATGCGGGTCGTGGTCCGCGCGCCTTCAATCGGCTTCCACCGGCGCCTGTCCCACGCAAGCGAGCGCGAAGGCATATTCCTCCGCGATTTCCGTCAATCGGTCGAAGCGTCCCGAAGCGCCGCCGTGCCCGGCCTCCATGTTCGTCTTGAGCAGCACGGGGCCGCCGTCCGTCATCGCCGCGCGCAGCCGCGCCACCCATTTCGCCGGCTCCCAATAGGTCACCCGCGGATCGGTCAGCCCCGCGAGCGCAAAAATCGGCGGGTAGCGCCGCGCGCCGACGTTGTCGTATGGCGAGTAGGCAAGGATGGCCTGGAAGGCCGCCGCGTCGGCGATGGGATTGCCCCATTCGAGCCATTCCGGCGGCGTCAGCGGCAGGTCGGCGTCGAGCATCGTGTTGAGCACGTCGACGAAGGGCACGTTGGCGACGATGCCGGCGAAGAGTTCGGGAGCCATGTTGGCCACCGCGCCCATCAGCATGCCGCCCGCGCTGCCCCCCTGCGCCACGATCCGGCCTTCGCGCGTGTAGCCCGCGCCGATCAAATGACGGCCGGCAGCGATGAAATCGGAGAACGTGTTGGGCTTGCGCGCGAGCTTGCCGTCCAAATACCAGTGCCACCCCTTGTCCGTGCCACCGCGCACGTGGGCCAGCGCATAGACGAAGCCGCGGTCGACCAGGGAAAGGATGTTGGCGTTGAACGACGCCGGCAACGCGTGTCCGTAGGCGCCGTAGCCGTAGAGGAGCAACGGCGCGCTGCCATCGAGCACCTGTCCCGCGCGGTGCAAGAGCGTGACCGGCACGAGAGCGCCGTCCGGCGCCGTTGCATGGAGGCGCCGCGTCACGTAGGCGGCCGGATCGTGACCGGAGGGGATTGCCTGCCGTTTGCGGAGGACCCGCTCGCGGGTGCGGAGATCGTAGTCAAAGGTCTCGCGCGGTGTCGTCATCGACGCGTAGGTGAAGCGCAATACGGGCGAGGCGAAGACGTAGCGAGCCGCGAAGGACAGGCTGTAGGCCTCCTCCGCAAAGGCGATCGCATGCTCGGCACCGTCCGGAAGCGAGCGGATGACGATCGCCGGCAGGCCGTCCTCACGCTGGAGGCGAACGAGCTGGTCGGGATAGAGCGTGAAAGCGGTGACGATGCAGCCTCGGCGGTGCGCCACCTCGTCACGCCAATACGCTCGGCCCGGCGTCGCGACCGGCGCGCTGACGATCTTGAAGTCCTCCGCTCCGTCCGCGTTGGTGCGGATGAACAAACGGTCGTCCCGATGTTCGACGCTGTAACGGA
Source organism: Beijerinckiaceae bacterium (assembly GCA_965249685.1). GTDB lineage: Bacteria > Pseudomonadota > Alphaproteobacteria > Rhizobiales > Beijerinckiaceae > RH-AL1. Next base: position 1,040,109 of record CBDFMN010000003.1, read on the forward strand.
CCTCGGCGGCACGCGGTTCGACGCAAAACGGTTTGGCCGCGGGGTCGCCGAGGTCGAGAAGGTGGCACTCGGACGCGTCGTGGTCGCTGACGGTCACCAGCGCATAGGCGCCGGACTGACTGCGGCTCAAGCCGACGAACCAGGCGGGATCGAGTTCGGCGAACACGAGTTCGTCGTCGGCACGGCCCAAAAGATGGCGGAAGACCTCGGCCGTGCGGTGGTTGTCGTCGACGCGGACGTAATAGAAGCCGCTGCCGTCGGCGAGCCAGACGAGGCTTCCCTCCGTGCGCTCGACGCGGTCGTCGCCGTCCTTACCGGTGGTGAGGTCGCGCACATGGATCGTGTAGAGCTCCGACCCCTTGACGTCGGCGCTCCAGGCGAGCTTGCCGTGGTCGGGCGCGTGCACCGCATCGCCGAGCGAGAAGAACGGGTGACCCTCGCGCTCGCGGTCGCCGTCGAGCAGGACCACATCCCTCCCCTGCTCGCCCTGCTTGCGGCAGATCAGCGGCTGCTGACCGCCCTCGCGGTAGCGCGTGTAATAAAGCCAGGGGCCGTCGGGAAGCGGCACGCTGGCGTCCGCCTCCTCCATGCGGCCGCGCATTTCGGCGACGAGCGTCTTCCGCAGCGGCGCAAGCGACGCAAGGTGATCGGCGGCATAAGCGTTCTCGGCCTCGAGGACGGCGCGGATAGGGGCAGGCAAACGGTCCGGCTCGCGCAGCACTTCCTGCCAGTTCTCCGCGCGCAGCCAGGCGTAATCGTCCTCGATCACGCGGCCATGGACCGTGCGGCTCGTCGGCCGGCGCTCGACCTTGGGCGGGAGCAGCGTGCCGGCCATCATCCTGCGGACTTGTCCGCGGGTTGGAAGTCGAGGGCCTGACCGTTCATGCAATAGCGCTGGCCGGTCGGCCTCGGCCCGTCGGGGAACACGTGCCCCAGGTGGGCGTCGCAGCGGGCGCAGCGGACCTCGGTGCGGCGCATAAACAGGCTGTCGTCGGTCACCTCGTCCACCACGCCAGACGCGACGGGCTGCGTAAAGCTCGGCCATCCCGTGCCGGACTCGTATTTGGTGGCGGCGTCGAACAGCGGCGCGCCGCAGCAGACGCAGGCATAGAGGCCGGACGCCTTTTGATCCCAATTCGGGCCGGTAAAGGGACGCTCGGTGCCGTGCTTGCGCGCCACGGAGAACTGCTCGGGGGTCAGCGCCGCACGCCATTCGTCATCCGTCTTGACGACCTTCTCGTTCGGCTGTCCTTTGTCGGGGGAAACGTCGCGTGTCATAGGCAACTCCTTGGATCGCGGGCTGTCGCGCGGCCGATCTCTTCGTCATATAGGCATTCGACCGACCCATGGCACGGTGTTCGCGCCCTCCGCCAGGGATCTCTTGCAACGCAGCAACGGCGCAGCCTCAGACACGGGAACAGTCTTCGCGCGTTTTCGGCCTCGCTTGCTGGCAACTAATTCGTCCCAAAGCAGAAAATGTGAGCATCGCGAGTGTCTTGGCTGATTAGTAGGCGCTCGTGACTTTCGCCATCGCCTGCGCGATTTGGACCTTGCTGCTCCTCTGGAACCACTATACAAGTGTAGTGTCCTTGATATCGATTCGCGTTGGCTATAAATACAACAGTGAATAGGCCGGCCTCAGGATTTGCAGGCGAGCGCTTTTGCTTGAGATAAGCTTTTTTGCCGATTGACGCGGACCGACGCGTCGGTCGGGGTGGGAAACACAGGAACGAAATGCCCGAGACAGAGAACTATATCGAGCTCGCCGCTGACATCGTTTCCGCCTACGTGAGCAACAATTCGGTACCGGTGAGCGACCTGCCGTCCCTGATCCAGGAAGTCCACGCCGCCTTGTCCCAGGTCATGAGCGGCTCGGAAACGCAGGAGGCGGAGGCGCAAAAGCCAGCCGTTCCCGCCAAGAAGTCGGTCACGAGCGAATTCATCGTCTGCCTCGAGGACGGCCGCAAGTTCAAGTCGCTGAAGCGTCACCTGCGGACCCAATACAACATGTCTCCCGACGAGTACCGCGAGAAATGGGGTCTCGCGTCGGATTATCCTATGGTTGCGCCGAACTACGCGAAGGCGCGCTCCAACCTTGCCAAGCAGATGGGCCTCGGCCAGCAGCGCCCGGGCAAGGCGTAGGAGTTTGCGCGGCGGCCGACGCTCAGGCGACGCTTCCGACCCGCGCGGGGCCGATGTTTTCGCGTGACCAAAAACCTCGGACCGAAAAGCCCGGAACGGTCTGCTTTCAGCTTACGCGCACGGCCGCGGCGGCGTCGCCCTTGATCCGATCGACCATCGCACGCACGCCGTTGGAACGCTGCGGCGTCAGGTGGGCCGACAGGCCAAGCTTGCGGAACAGATCCTGCGCGTCCGTCTGCAGGATGGTGTGGGCGTTCTGGCCGGAGTACAGCGCGAAAACCAGCGCGATCAGGCCCCGAACGATATGCGCGTCGCTGTCGCCGCGCAGCTGCAGCCTCGGGCCCTCATCGTCCCGCATCACGATACTCTCGACCCAGACCTGGCTGGCGCAGCCCCGCACCTTGTTGTGGTCGTTGTGGGCGATGGGGTCGAGCGGCTCCAGCTCGCGGCCAAGCTCGATGAGGTATCGGTAGCGGTCCTCCCAATCGTCCAGGATGTCGAAGTTTGCGACGATGTCGTCGAGATCGAGGGCCACAGGTCATGCTCGCAATTGCCGGCGCGAAGGCCGCCGGTCTCCCGGTTGTCTACAGCGTAATCGGCGCGGCGTCAGCTTTTCGGCGACGAGCGGCGGCGTGGGTCGGCCTGGGGCACGGGGACAGTCTCCGCCGATCCCGTGTCGGTCGGCCCGCCCAGGTCTTCAAACCGGTGGGCTGCGACGAGAGCGGTCAGGCGCGAGGCGTCGGCGAGGCACTGCTGTGGAATCGTGACGCACCATGCCACGGCTCCGTCGATAGCCGCCTCCTTCGCCGTCCCAGCTGCGGCGAGCCCCTCCTGGACCACGGCGTCCCGCAAGGGGTGGGTTCGTGCCGCGTCGACCGTCCAAGGCATGGAGGAGTAGACGACCGACAACCAGAAGACGCACCGAACGAAAAAGAACACGGGATCGACCTTGTCTGGAGATCGGCACTGCGACCTCTTCGACGCTACCGATCGACCGCGAAGATTTTAGTCACTTCGCGCCATTTCATTCGATCGATCCTCTTCACGCTTTCCTCACTATGATCGCGCGCCCGCCAGGCCGCCTGGTCCCATCGGCCGCGGCTTTAGCGTTCATTTAAGGGCGCCCTGGCACTGTGCAGAGGTCGGTCGATCCCTGAGAGGGAACGGAGCGGCGCGTGGAGTACCCGCCTCGTGATCACCAGCCAGAGCATCGCCGCTCTCACTGCTGCTCTGGTCCATTCCTCCGTGATGGATTGTCCGCAAGCGCGCCTTCGCCACCAAACGTTCCTCCTGCGGATGCTCGGCGCCGGTGCCGCCGCGCTGGCCGCAGCGCCGTTCTTCCTCGCCTTCCGTGGCGGACCGACCTTGGCGGAGGCGATCATCTTCGGTTTGGCGCTGGCGCCGCTCGGCGCTTTGGCGCTGGTCCTTAAGACGGGGCGCCTCGCCCATGGTCAACTCGTCTCCGCCGGCGCGCTGGTTGCGATCGGCGTGGCCCTCGCCGCGACCGGTCAGGCGAGCCTTGGCTGCGCGGCCGCCTGGATAGCGGCCGCTCAGACGGAAGGCGCCTTCGCCTCCGGTCGCGGCATGGTTGCAGGCTTGGCAGCCGCGTCGCTCCTCGCCTTCGGCGGCCTTGTCGCCTTGGACTTCGTCGTCCACCTGCCTGCGACAACGCCCCGAGGCGACCTCCTCGCCGCGGCGGCGCTGGCCCATGCGGTCGCCAACATCCTCTGCGGCCGGCACCTTCGGGGATCGCTGGACCGCACAGGGCACCTCCAGGTCGAGCGCGCCAAGACCATCGCGGCCACGGTGGGCGACCTCGTCGTGTCCTACGATGCCACCGGGGCCGTCGATCACGTCGGACCGGCTTGCGAACGCCTGCTCGGCCTCTCGCCCGTGGACCTTGTCGGGCGCGGCCTCTTCGAGCACGTCCACGTCGCGGACCGGCCGGCGTTCCTCAAGGCGGTGGCCGACGCGGCGCATGGGAGCGAAGTCGTCACCGCCACGTTCCGCCTGCGCGTCCCGCGCGACAATCACGGGGAAAACAGGACCGAGACAACCTTCCTCTGGATGGAAATGCGCGCGCAACGCCTGCGCTCGGGCGTCGTGTCTCTCCTGCATGACGTCACGTCCCACAAGCAGAACGAGGCCGACCTCGAGGCCGCACGACAGGCGGCAGAGGAGGCAAGCCGCTCCAAGGACAACTTCCTCGCAAACATGAGCCACGAGTTGCGAACGCCGCTCAACGCCATCATCGGCTTTTCCGAGATGCTCGCGACGAGCGGGCTGCGGCCGCGCGAGGGCGCCAAGCAGGACGAGTACGCGCGCATCATCAACCAATCCGGGCAGCACCTGCTCGCGGTGGTCAATTCCATCCTGGATATGTCGAAGATCCAGTCCGGCACCTTCGCGATCAACCCGGAGCCGTTCCTCATCGCGCCGCTGATCGACTCGTGCTGCGAGATGATAACGCTGAAGGCCCAGGAAGGCGGTATCGAGATCCTGCGCGCCGGCGGGACGCCGAACGAGACGTTGGTCGGCGACCGGCGAGCCTGCAAGCAGATCCTCATCAACCTTCTTTCCAACGCCGTGAAGTTCACGCCGCGCAACGGCAAAGTGACGATCAGCATGCGGCCGGACGGCAACTCGCTGGCGATCTGCGTGAGCGACACCGGCATCGGCATCGGCGCCGAGGATCTCGCGCGGCTCGGCAACCCTTTCTTTCAGGCGCGATCCTCGCTGGACCGACCTTACGAGGGGACCGGGCTCGGCCTCTCCGTCGTGCGCGGCCTCGTCGGGCTGCACGGCGGCACGATCGCGGTGGAGAGCGAGCCGGGACGCGGCACCGGCGTCACCGTGCGCCTACCGCTGGACTGCCGCTTCGTCGCCGCCGCGGGCGGCTCCGCAATCATCGAGACCATGGCCCGCCGTCGGTCGCCCGACCGGATCGGCCTCCCGTCCCACGACTTCAGGGTGAAGAAAATTGCGTAACGCCGCCGCTGCCTTCGATGACGACCACGCACTCGACGAGCCGGTTCGCCGGCCCAAGACGGGGCGCAAGGCGCGCGGCGCTGGCGCGAAAAAGCCCCCGCCCCGCGGACGCAAGAACCGTCGCGCCATCCTGCGCTATGCCGCGGTCGGACTCAGCGCCAGCCTTGCCATTGGTATCGTGGTCAACGCCCTTACCCTGCAGCATAGCCGCCACCCGGCGCCGCTGTTCGGCACGGCGATCGCGCTGGGCGACACGCCGGCACCCGCGGCTGTGGCGCTTCCTCCGGTCGTCGCGCTCGCCCCTCCCCTAGCTGCGGTTCCCGCGGTCCCGAGCCCGGTGCCCCCGCATGCGCGCCACGTCAGCCTCGAGGTGCCAAGCCCCGTCAGGGCAAAAGGCGACGACCCGATCGCGAAGCTGCTGAAGGCCTCCGCGGAGAAGACATCGGACAAGGCGGGGACGCCCCGGGAGGGCACGAAGACCGTGCTGGCGACGCAGCACGCGTTGCTGAAGCTCGGCTTCGTGGTCAAGCCGAGCGGCACGTTTGGTCCAGGGACGAAAGGCGCCATCGAGGCCTTCGAACGCGACCAGCACCTTCCCGTCAAGGGCGAGATGAGCCGGAGCGTGCTGAAGAAGATCAGCGCCGAATCGGGCGTGGCGATCGACTGAGCGCGAATGCCCTCAGAAGAGATGCACGAAGATGAAGAACAGCGTCGCGGAGATCGCCATGGCGCAGGGTAGCGTCAGCACCCAGGCCAACGCGATGGAACGCAGCGTGCCCCATTGGATGCCCGACCCGTTCGCCGCCATCGTGCCGGCCACGCCGGACGACAGGACGTGGGTGGTGGACACCGGCAGGCCGAAACTGTCGGCCGCGCCGATCGTGACCATCGCGACGAGCTCGGCGGACGCACCTTGGCCGTAGGTGAGGTGCGTTTTGCCGATCTTCTCGCCGACCGTGACGACGATGCGCTTCCAGCCGATCATCGTACCGAGCCCGAGTGCCACCGCCACCGAGATCTTGACCCACGTCGGGATGAACTTGGTGGACGCGTCGAGCAAGCCGGAATAGCTCGCCAGGGTCTTCTTGTCGGCGGCGGAGAGGCTGGATTCCTTGTCCTTCGACAGGCGCTTCACGGCTTCGGCCGTCAAATACATGTCGTTGCGGGTGTTGCCCGCGATGGCCGCCGGCACGTTGCCGATGGAACCGTAGCTCTGGACCTGCGCGGCGACGTCGCGGATGAGCATTGCCACCGACGGGTAGGTGCCCTCGGTGATCGTCTTGCTCGTGATGAAGTTCGTCACGGCAGGCCGCGGGTTGCCGATGACGTTGTAACCCGCAGCCTTACCTTCCACGACCCTCGAGGCCGCTTGCGACACGCTGATGAAGCTGTCGACCTGGTCCTGCGGCAGGGCACGGTTGAGCGCGTAGGCGGTCGGCACGGTGCCGATGAGGATGAGCATGATAAGGCCCATGCCCTTCTGCCCGTCGTTGGAGCCGTGGGAGAACGAGACGCCGGTGCAGGTCAGGACGAGGAGCCCACGGATCCACAGCGGAGGCACCTTGCCCGGCAGCGGCTCGGAGAACAGTTCCTTGCGGCGGATCAGCACCTTCATCGCCAGCAGCAGCAGCGCGGACAAGAAGAAGCCGACGAGCGGCGAGAGCAGGAGCGCCTCGCCGATCTCGATCACCTTGCCCGTATCGACGCCCGAGGTGCCGTCGCGACCCTTCATCAGCGCGTTCATCACGCCGACACCGATGATGGAGCCGATCATCGTGTGCGACGAGGACGCCGGTAAGCCGAGCCACCACGTCCCGAGATTCCAGAGGATCGCGGCGATCAGCAACGCGAAGATCATCGCAAACCCGGCCGACGAACCATCGGCGATCGCCCCGGACGAGGCCGCCGAGCCGACCTGAAGGATCAGCTCGACCGGCAGCAGCGAGATGATGCCGAAGGCGACCGCACCGCTCGAGGTCAGCACGCCGAGAAAGTTGAAGAAGCCCGACCAGACGACGGCCACCTGCGGGACCATCGAGCGCGTATAGATGACGGTGGCGACGGCGTTTGCCGTATCGTGGAAGCCGTTGACGAACTCGAAGCCGAGCGCGATGAGCAGCGCGACGCCGAGGAGCAGGAAGGGGACGTAGCTGACGACAGGTGTGCCGACCTTCGCCACGTCGGCGTAGATGCTGAAGGCGGTGAAGAACAGGCCGATGGCGATCACGGCCAGGAAGACGAGGATCGTCTTGAATCCCATCGGCTGGTTCAGGTCGAGCTTGCCCGAGGAGGGTGTGTTCCTTTGGTCTAATCCAAGGTCAGGTGCTGAAATCGACGTCATCGGTACCGCCCCACTCAAATCCGTGATTTGTCTAAACAGCTCCGCGTTACACTCATGTGACGCGACCATAATCGCGCTTATCGGCAGGCAGCGGCCGCGAAACGGCGCGGCGACGATCGGGCACCCCGGGGCAACAGGACGTAAAATGACGCATTGCGCAGAGCGGATCGAGCCGTCGTCTTCTCGCTTTCCCCTCATGCTTTCGGCACAGCGGTAGGACCTTACGATGGAAGAGTTGATCGCGCGGGTCGCGGGCGCGGCGAATATTGCTCCCGACAAGGCGCAGCGTGCCATCGGCCTGATCTTCGCCTTCCTCAAAAAGGAAGGTCCGGTCGAAGACGTGGCCGAGATGCTCCAGTCGGTCCCCGGCGCTGCTGAGGCTGCGGTGGCGGGAGAGGCGGACCGGCCGAGCGGTGGAGGGTTGCTCGGGGGGCTCATGGCGGCGCTGGGCGGAGGCGGCGGCCTCATGGGTCTCGCCGGTGCCCTCACGGGCATCGGCCTCGGCACGGGCGAGATGGCGACTGTGGGTAAGGAGATCTTCGCCTTCGCCAGGGAAAAGGCCGGCGAGGAGCGCGTCGCGCGGGTTGCCAACGCCATCCCGGGCCTCGGCCAGTTCATCTGAGGGAGATGCGGCGATGACGGAAGCGGTCTGGCGCGCTCTCGCGGAGAAGGCGCTCGGCGGACGGTCGGTCGAATCGCTGGCGAGCCTGACCGCCGAAGGCCTGCGGATCGAGCCACTCTCCCCGCGATGCCGGACCGACCCGCCGGCAGCCTTACGCCAGAGCGAGGGAAGCTGGCAGATCGCGCAACGCGTCGATCATCCTGACGCCGCCGAGGCCAACCGCCTCGCGCTGGCGGATCTGGAAGGCGGAGCGGACGCGCTCACCCTCGTCTTCGCGGGGGAGACGGCGCGCGGCTACGGCCTTCCCTTGGAGGGCGACGCACTGGCCGAGGCCTTGCAGCACGTCGAGCTCGACCTGATCGGCTTGCGGCTCGACGCCGGAAGCCGTGCGGCGGAGGCAGCACGCCTGCTCAGCGTCCTGACGGCACGGCGGCGGCTCGGCAGCGCGCGGCTGACCGTCGACCTCGGGCTCGACCCGCTGGGCTCCTTCGCGCGCACCGGCACCGCCGCCGCCGCCATCGCCGGCCGAGACCTCCGTTCGTTCCGCGAAACGATGCGCGGTGCGGGGCTCGCGGGCTGTGTCTTCCTCGCGGACGGGCGGCCGTACCACGAAGCCGGCGCGGGCGAGGCGCAGGAATTGGCGGCGGTGCTCGCGACGGCGTCGGCCTATCTGCGTCGCCTCGAAATGGCCGGCATCAGCCTGGCGGAGGCGAGCGCGGACATCGCCTTCCTGCTCGTGGCAGACGCCGAGATCATCCTGACGCTCGCCAAGTTCCGGGCGTTGCGCCGCCTCTGGGCGCGGGTCGAAGAGGCGTGCGGTCTCGAACCGCACCCGGCGCGTATCCACGCGGAGACGGCCTGGCGGATGATGACGCGCCGCGACCCCGCGACCAACCTCATGCGCGCGACGGCGGCCGTCTTCGCGTCCAGCCTGGGCGGCGCGGACATCATCGCCGTGCTCCCGTCCACCGCGGCGCTCGGCGTGCCGGACGCGGCCGCCCGCCGCCTCGCCCGCACCACGCAACTGATCCTCCAGCGCGAGGCGCTACTTGCCGCCGTCGACGACCCGGCCGCCGGCTCCGGTGGGTTGGAAGCGACGACCGACGCGCTCTGCACGCGCGCCTGGGCCCTGTTCCAGGAGATCGAGGCGGAAGGCGGCATGCAAGCAAGCCTGCACTCCGGCGCCATGCAGGGGCGGGTCGCCGCGACCGCGAAGCGGCGACGCGAGGCCGTTGCCACCGGACTTCGGGGAATCACGGGGACGAGCGTGTTTCCATCGCTGGAGGAAGCCGAAGCCCTTCGTTCGCTTCCCCGCGGGCCAGCCGCCCCGCCCGGCCCGCTTGCGCTGGTCCCCGTTCGCGACGCGGAGCCTTTCGAGGCTTTGCGCGACCGCGCCGATGCGGCGGCCGCCGAAGGCATGAGGCCAACGGTCTTCGTCGCCACCCTTGGCGCGCCGGCGGCGCATGGCGCGCGCGCGGCTTTTTCGGCCGCCTTCTTCGCGGGAGCCGGTGTCCGCACCGTGACGGCGGCGCACGAGGACTACGACGCGTCGGTAACGCCCGTCGTCTGCCTGTGTGGTGCCGACGACGCCGATGGCGCGGCGCAGCCCGTCGCGGCCCTGCGCGCCGCCGGCGCGCGGCGGATCATGGTCGCCGGCGCGCCCGATGCCGGCGACCGGACGATGGGGGCCGACGTCTTCATCCATTCCGGCTGCAACGCGCCGCAGATCCTTGCAGAAACTCTGGATTTTCTTCTCGCCACGGCTCCGTCCGGAGGATAGCGGGCAGAGGCGTTTGGACGTTATGCTGGCGCCGATGAAACAGAGAAGGCGCCGATGAGCGGCATCCCCGATTTTTCGTCCCTGCCGTTTCGTCTCGCAACCGGGGCGGTGCGCCCAGTGGCGCGGCAACCTTGGCTGCTCCCAGAGGGGGTGCGCGTGCGGCCGCGCTATGCCGCCGTCGATCTCGTCGGGTTGGAAGGCCTCGATACCTACCCAGGGGTCTCGCCGTTCACCCGCGGCCCCTACCCCAGCATGTACGTCAGTCAGCCCTGGACGATCCGGCAATATGCCGGGTTCTCGACCGCGGAGGAATCCAACGCGTTCTACCGCCGCAACCTCGCCGGTGGGCAGAAAGGCCTGTCCGTCGCCTTCGACCTCGCGACCCACCGCGGCTACGATTCGGACCATCCCCGCGTCGCCGGCGACGTCGGGCTCGCCGGGGTGGCTATCGATTCAATTCTCGACATGCGCACGCTCTTCGACGCGATCCCGCTCGGCGAGGTCACCGTGTCCATGACGATGAACGGCGCGGTGCTGCCGATCCTCGCGCTCTACATCGTCGCGGCAGAGGAGCAGGGCGTGCCGCAGGCCAAGCTCGCGGGCACGATCCAGAACGACATCCTCAAAGAATTCATGGTGCGCAACACCTACATCTACCCGCCTGCCGCCTCCATGCGCATCGTCGCCGACATCTTCGCCTACACCGCGCAAACGATGCCGAAATTCAATTCGATCTCGATCTCCGGCTATCACATGCAGGAGGCAGGCGCGACGGCCGACCTCGAACTCGCGTACACGTTGGCGGATGGCCTCGAGTACGTGCGCGCCGGCCTTCAAGCCGGCCTCGACATCGATGCCTTCGCGCCGCGCCTGTCGTTCTTCTGGGCCGTTGGCATGAACTTCTTCATGGAGGTCGCCAAGATGCGGGCGGCGCGCCTGCTGTGGTGCGAACTCCTCGCCCCGTTTCATCCGAAGTCGCAGAAGTCCCTGGCGCTGCGCACCCACTGCCAGACATCGGGCTGGTCGCTCGCCGCGCAGGACGTGTGGAACAACGTCGTGCGCACGCAGATCGAAGCCATGGCGGCGACGCAGGGCGGCACCCAGTCGCTGCACACCAACGCGCTCGACGAGGCCCTCGCCCTACCGACGGACGAGACCGCACGCATCGCCCGCAACACCCAGCTGTTCCTCCAAAACGAGACCGGCACGACCGCGATGATCGATCCGTGGGGCGGCTCGTACTACGTGGAGCGCCTGACCCACGACCTCGTCGCCCGCGCGCGCGAACACTTGGCCGAGATCGCGGCGCTCGGCGGCATGGCGCGGGCCATCGAGGCCGGCGTGCCCAAGCGGCGCATCGAGGAGGCGGCGACCCGCATCCAGGCGCGCATCGACTCCGGGGCGCAGGCGGTCGTCGGCGTCAATTGCTTCCGCGCACCGGACGACAGGCCGCCGGACGTCCGCAAAGTCGACAGCGGCGACGTGCGGGCGCAGCAGGTGGTCAAGCTCGCCCGCCTGCGCGCCGGTCGTGACCCGGCAGGGCTGGCTGCCGCGCTCGACGCCCTGCGCGAGGGTGCGCGGAGCAACGCCAACCTCCTCGCGCTGTCGGTCGAGGCGGCGCGCGCGCAGGCGACCGTCGGTGAAATCTCGCTCGCTCTTGAGGACGTGTTCGGGCGGCACGCCGCCACCGCCCATGTGGTGACCGGCATCTACGCCCGCACGACCGGCGAGAGCGAGGCCGTCGTCCGCGCGCGCCGCCTCGTCGCGACCTTCGCGGAGAACGACGGGCGGCCGCCGCGTATCCTCGTCGCGAAGATCGGCCAGGACGGGCACGACCGCGGCCAGAAGGTGATCGCCTCGGCCTTCGGCGACCTCGGTTTCGACGTGGCTATCGGGCCGTTGTTCGCCACGCCGGAAGAGGCCGTGCGGCAGGCGCTGGAGGCCGACGTCCATGTCATCGGCCTATCAACGCTTGCGGCGGGCCACCTGACGCTCGTCCCGGCGCTGCGTGCGGCGCTGGAGCGCGCCGGACGTGAGGACGTCATGATCGTCGTCGGCGGGATCATCCCGGTCCAGGATTTTTCCGCCCTGCGCGAAGCGGGCGCCGCCGCGATCTTTCCACCGGGCACGGTCATCCCGGAAGCCGCGGAAACGCTGCTCGACGCACTGAGCGAGAGGCTCGGCTATCGGCAGAAAGCGGCTCGGTAGACGCCCGTACTCTCCGTGGGGCGCGCGCGAAGGCTACAGGTCAGCGATCCGCACGGCAAAGCCGGGAGCGCTCGGATGTGTCAGCGTCGCGTCCATCGGCGCGATCGCGACGGAGGTCCATGCGCCATCGTGGGGAGCACGGTGGATCGTCGTCTGCAGCCGCTCCGTATCGAGGACCCAGAGCTCCTGGACGCCGTAGCGCGCGTAGAGGGCCGCCTTGAGGTTAAGGTCGCGGCGCAGCGTCGCCGTGGCCACCTCGATGGCGAGAAGGACATCGGGACCTCGCACGCTCGTACTGTCCATCATCGGAAACACGGAGAGGTCGGGTTCGAGAACCGTTTGGGCATCGAGGACGAGGCTCGTTTCGACGCCGAGTTGCAGGTGGTCGGGAAGCGTCTTGGCCAAGGCTCGGTTCAAGGCGAGCTTGAAGCGTTCGTGCGGCGCGTTCTTCGCCTGCATCATTACGAGGTCGCCTTCGATGAGTTCAAACTTCTCATCCTCGTCGATCACGCCGAGATCCTGCATTCGGAAGACCTCGGCGACCGTGAAGGCGCGCCGCGGGTAGCCGTCGCCGGCCCTCGTCGCGGTTACGGCCAGATGGTCAGGCAGTCCCTTCGTCATGGCATCGCCTCCTTAACTCATCGCCTCCGGCCTGCCTACTTCATCGCCTCCGGCGTGATCGGCGGCGCGGTGACGGTCGGCGTCGGCGGCAGCGGCTGGGTGAGGACGCGCGTGTCCACGGGGCGTTCGCCGAGCACCGCGGTCACGTCCGCGTCCTGTACGCGCGCCTCACCGATCTGCGCGCCGATCTGCTTGATGACCGCCGGCGCGTTGGCATAGGTGCCATGGCCGATGAAGCCCGAGGATTCCGACGACAGGTCGTAGACGTTGACGCCGAGCCGGTCGAGGATCGCCTTGTCCGCCTCGTTGCGCGGGTTGAGCGCGCCGACGCGCGGCCGGTCGCCCGCGAGGCGCCGCGAGATCGACAGCGCCCGATCGTTGGCCGAGACGAGGATGGAGATGTGCTGCGGATCGAGTTTCGCGATCTGCTGGCGGAAGACGGACAGGTCGATGTCGGGAGCCGCCAGCATCACTTCGCCGAGGCGGCCGTTGAGGTCGGCGCGGCCGGCGATCGCATCCTGACGCAGCGCCTCCATCGTCAACCAGCTCCCCATGGAATGGGCTACGATCTGGACGCGGCCGATGTCGGGCACCTCGCTCAACTGGAGGAGTACTTGCGCGAGCGCGTCGCGCGAGGCGGACGCGCTCTCCTTGGCAGCCTCGTAGTCGAACAGGCTGCCGCTCGCGGGCCAGGTGAAAAGCATGGGCACGCCGCCGAACCGCCCGTCGGTGACGACCTGCGCCAGGCGGAACCGGGCCTCGTCGTAGCTCGTGTTGAAGCCGTGGACGTAGAGCAGCACGTCGCGGTTGGAGCCGATGCGACCGGACAGGTGCGAGGCGAGCTCCGCCTTGAAGTCCGCTTCGTTGAGGCCGCGATACGCCGAAACGGTGAAATGCTTCTGCGGGTTGTCGCCGCCGAAGGCCGGCCGCTCCACCTCGCCGGCGCGGTGGCCGGGTGGAACGGTGACGGTCTGCAGGCTCTCGCGAACGCCGTCGGACATCTCGTTGGCGTCGCCGGCCTTGCCCTTGCGCGTGGAGACAACGAACATGGGAATGCGTAGCGGCGCCTTGGGCTCACCCGTGGCGAAGACGTCGCCCACCGAGCCGGTCACTTCGGAGACCTTGTCTGTGACGCAGCCGGCGAGCGCGAGCGCCGCTGCGAGCAGAACGGCCGCAGCGCGCTGCGGAAAACGACCGTCCCGTGCGATGGCTGGACTCATCACTTCACCCGCCCGGACATCCGGGATACCGGCCCATTCGGCGCCCCATACTTTACCGGAACGTTGACGCGGCGGCACGGGCGATCCTTATGCATGGGCATGAAACATGTCGAGACTGGGACTTATACGCCGGTCACCGTGCTTGTCACAGGGTTCGGCGCCTTCCCCGGCGCCCGCAGCAATCCGACCGGAGCCCTGCTCGAGACGCTCGTGCGCCAGCAAGCTCGGCTCCTGCGCCTGGGTATCGCGCTGCGGACGACGCGAATCCCCGTCGTCTACGGCATGGTCGCGCCGGCACTGCAGGCCGCCGTCGCGCGCGACAGGCCCGACGCCATCCTGCACCTGGGATTGGCCTCGCGCCGTCGGGTGATCTCGATCGAAACCCAAGCGGTCAACCGGGCCAACCCGCTGCACCCGGATGCGGCCGGCAAGCGATCGGCGCAGGTGCTCCGTCCCAATGGCCCGGGAGCGTGGCGGGCGACCTATCCCGCCGCCCGCGTCGCGGCGAAGGTGCGTTTGGTATGGCCGGCGGTGGCCCTGTCGCGCGATGGGGGCGACTACGTGTGCAACGCGACGCTGCACGAGAGCCTGGCAGAGCGATTGGCCCCGTGCGTCGGCTTCATCCATGTCCCACGCCTCCGCGACGCCGGGCAACCGTGCCGACGGACGCGCCGGTCGCGCCCCGGCATGGAGGAGCTCACGCGGGCTGTCGCTGCCGCGGTTCTTGTTTGCGCGCGGGAGGTGCGTCGCTTCGCTGCGCGCGATGAGCGTCCTGACAGGCGGACGGCACGTTAGAAGTCCAGGCGCTCCCCGAAAGGTGCCGCGTCAGGGCAGCTGCAACCACCTCGACGCGTGCGGGCCGCAGCGGGCCCGGCGGCGTCACCAGGTTGACTGCGATCGGCGGCGGACGCCAGTCGGTCAGGACGGCCTGCAGCCGACCGGCGGCGAGGTCGCGCCACACCATGAACTCCGGCAGGATCGCGACGCCGCAACCGGCGCGCAGCACCGGCAGGCAAGCCTCGCCGCTGTTGCTGCGGAGCGGCCCCTGCGGCGTCACCACCGCCACCTCGCCGGTCGCATTCGCGAAGTGCCAGCGCCCCGATTCGCTACCGAGCGCGTAGGTCAGGCAGGGGTGCCGCGCGAGGTCTTGCGGATGCAGCGGCGTACCATGTCGGGCAAGATAGTCCGGCGAGGCGACGACGAGGCTCGCCACGGCGCATAGCCGTCGCGCCCGCAACGTCGAATCCGCCAGAGCGGCGATGCGCACCGCCAGGTCGAAGCCTTCTGCCACGAGGTCCTCCTGCGTATCGCTGAGGTGGAGATCGATGGTCAGGTCCGGATAGGCGCGGAACAGTTCGGCGAAGAGGGGCGCGACATATTCGATGCCAAAGAACACCGGGGCCGTCAACCGCACCCGGCCCCGCGGAACCGCCGCCTGCTCGGAGGCCTCCAGGTCGGCCGCCTCCGCCTCGACCAGCATACGTTGCGCCCGCACCATGGAATGGCGGCCGATATCGGTGGGCGCCAGGCGTCGCGATGTGCGCTGCAACAGGTGCGAACCGAGCCGGGTCTCGAGCCGCGCGATCGCCTTGGAGACGGTCGCCTTGGACAGGCCCAACTCGGACGCGGCACGAGAGAAGGAGCCGGTCTGGACCACTTTCACGAAGATGGCCCAGGCATCGAAATCAGGGAGACTCATGCGGGCCCTTTCAGAAACTGTCCGTTTCCGACATTTCTCTTCCCGATCATCGCAAGTGCATTACTTTCGCGCCACCGACCGGCTGACGATACTCTCCGAGCGAGAGCGAAGGATACACCCATGATCGACCATCGCCCCTTCGTTTCTTTGGGGGCCGCAAACCACGGCTGGCTCGATACGAAACACCATTTTTCGTTTGCCTCCTATCACGATCCGGCGCGGATGGGTTGGGGGGCGATCCGTGTCTGGAACGACGACGAGGTCGCCGCGCAGCACGGCTTCCCCAGCCATCCTCATCGCGACATGGAGATCATCACCTACGTCACGCAGGGCGCGATCACTCATCAGGACAGCATGGGCAACAAGGGCCGCACGGAGGCGGGCTCCGTGCAGGTGATGAGCGCCGGCACCGGCGTGCATCATTCCGAGTACAACCGTGAGGACGAGACGACGCGGCTGTTCCAGATCTGGATCATCCCGACGACGCGTGGCGGGGCGCCGACCTGGGGCGCGCAGCCGTTCCCGAGGGCGGAGCGGGAGGGCCGCTTCGTCGCTCTCGCCAGCGGCATCGCCGGCGATGCCGACGTGCTGCCGATCCGCGCCGATGCCCGCCTGCTCGGCGCGACCCTGCGGGCCGGCGAAAGCGTGGACTACCCGTTGGACGCGAGCCGCCACGCCTACCTCGTGCCGGCAAAGGGATCGGCGCGCGTCAACGGCGTCACCCTGGCGGAACGTGACGGCGCCGCCATCACCGGGGAGACCGCCATCCGCGTGACCGCGCTCGAAGACAGCGAACTCATCCTGGTCGACGCGGCTTAGGGTCTACAGCAAGGAGCATCCGTTCATGAGCAAGATTCTCGTCCTTTATTATTCCAGCTACGGCCATGTCGAGACCATGGCCGAGGCGATCGCCGAAGGCGCGCGGCAAGCCGGCGCCGATGTCGACATCAAGCGCGTGCCGGAGCTCGTACCCGAACAGCTTGCCAGGGACAGCCACTACAAGCTCGACCAGAAGGCGCCGGTCGCCAAGCCCGACGAGTTGGCCGACTATGACGCCATCATCGTCGGCACCGGGACGCGGTATGGCCGCATGACGTCGCAGATGGCCAATTTCTGGGACCAGACGGGCGGCCTGTGGCTCAAGGGTGCCCTCGTCGGCAAGGTCGGGGCGGCCTTCACCTGCACGGGCTCGCAGCATGGCGGCCAGGAGGCGACACTGCAATCGATCATCACCAACCTGATGCATCAGGGTCTTATCATCGTCGGCTTGCCCTACGCGTTCAAGGGTCAACTGACGATGGACGAGATCACGGGCGGCTCACCCTACGGGGCCTCGACGCTCGCCGGTGGCGACGGCTCGCGCGCCGTCAGCGAAAACGAGAAGGCCGGCGCGCGATTCCTCGGCAAGCACGTGGCCGAAGTGAGTGCGAAGCTGGTGGCGTGAGGCGCGACACTTCCCCTCTCCCGCAAGCGGGAGAGGGGATCACGCCAGCTTGAATTGCAGCGTTCCCAGCTTCTCGATCGTGCTCTCGATGCGGTCGCCGGCCTTGAGCCACACCTGCTGGTCCTTCGGCTTGCCGACGATCACGCCGGAGGGGGTGCCGGTGAAGATGATGTCGCCCGGCTCCAGCGTGAACAGCTTCGAGGCATAGGCGACCATCGCCTGCGTGTTGAAGATGAAGTCCTTGGTGTTGGACGACTGGCGCAGCTCGCCGTTCACCCGGGTTTCGATGGTGAGGGCGTTGGGATCGCCGACGAGGTCGGCGGAAACGAAATACGGTCCGATCGGCGCGAACTTGTCGAGTGTCTTGCCGATCATCCACTGGCCGCCTTTCTCGAGCTGGAGGTCGCGGGCGGAGAAGTCGTGGCCGACGCAATAGCCGGCCACGTAGTTCAGCGCCTCTGCCTCCGCGACGTTGCGCGCCGACTTGCCGATGACGATGAGCAGCTCGGTCTCGTAGTCGAACTTGGTCGAGACGTCCGGCGGCGGCAGCGTGATGGTGTCGCCGTGCGCGGCGAGCGTGTTGTTGTACTTGTTGAAGAGCACCGGCTCCTTCGGCAACTTCATGCCGGTCTCTTCCGCGTGCGCCCTGTAGTTCAGCCCCACGCAGACGATCTTGCCGGGTTCGGTGAACAGCCGACCATGGATGATCGCGCCCTCGTCGAGCAGGGCGGCTTTCGCCTTGGGCGAGGTCGCGGCGGCCTTGATCAGGTCCTTCAGCGCGGCGACGTTGCCGAGGACGAGCAGGTCTTCGAGCGTCATCGGCGCTTCCATGCCGAGCGCCTGGGCCGCCGCGGCGACGTCGAGGACGCCGCCCGTGGTCTTCACACCCAGTGTTTCGACGCCATCCTTCTGCCGGATCGAAAGCAAGGTCAGTCCCGTCGGCATTTCGTGCGGACCGTCATAGGCTGTCACGTCGCGCGTCTCCCCTGGTGCGGCTTGGGCTCCCTCGGCGGCGGCGGCGGCGGTCAAGAGCCCAGCGGCTTTGATCAAGGAGCGGCGGGTCGGCACAGGATCTCTCCCCGGAGGATGGTCGCCGATCCCTAACGCACCGCGACAGCGCGCGACAGGAGGCCTCTGGACAGAGGGCCACCCGTTCACGGGCCGGCATAGTCGATCCGGTACACCGCACCCGCGTCGTCGTCCGAGACCAGCAGCGAGCCGTCCGGCAGTTCCGCCACATCGACGGGGCGGCCGGCGTAGCTGCCATCGGGCTGCTTCCATCCCTCCGCGAAGGGGACCGAGGCGCCGGCCGTCCCGTCCGGCTTCAGCGCGGTGAACATCACGCGCGCGCCGACCGGCACGGTGCGGTTCCAGGATCCGTGCTGGGCGGAGAAGATGCCGCCGCGGTAGCGCTCGGGAAAGCGGGTTCCGCGGTAGAACGTCATGCCAAGGTCGGCCGCATGGGCCACGGTCTCGACCTGCGGGAACACGACGCCGGCCGGCGGCTGCCGACGCCTGTACTGCTCCGTGCGAACACGGCCGCCGCCATACCAGGGAAAGCCGAAGTTCTGCCCGGCGGCCGTCGCCCGGTTGATCTCGCCCGGCGGGATGTCGTCGCCCATCCTGTCGACCTGGTTGTCGGTAAACCAGAGCAGCCCGTCCTTGGGGTCGAAGTCGAGCCCGACCGAGTTGCGGATGCCCGAGGCAAAAATCTCGCGATGGCCGCCGTCGCGGTCCATCCGCAGGATCGCGCCCAGGCCCGCCCTGGCGTAGAGCGCCTGCTTCTCCGGAGGCGGCACGTTGAAGGGTTGGCCGACCGTCACGTAGAGCTTGCCGTCCGGCCCCACCCGGCAGACGCGGGCGGAATGATTGTCGGATTCCTCTGCGGGCGGGATCAGCTTGCCTTGGGCCACGACGACGACCGCGTCCGCGGCGCCCGCCGTCGCATGGGGAAAGGCGAGGATGCGGTTCTGCTCGGCGACGTAGAGCGTCTGGTCCGGTGCCAAGCAGACGCCATGCGGCATCACCATCTTGACCCCGGGAGCGAAGCGCGTGACCGCCTGCGCCGGGGCGCCAGCGGCGGCGGCATGGACGGCGTAGACCGCCTCGCCGTTGGTGCCGACGAACAGGGTACGGCCGTCGGCGGCGACCGCCATCGCGCGCGCTTGCGGCACGAGGGCGTAGAGGGCAATCGAAAAGCCCGGTGGCAGGGTGATCGCCGCCAGGGTCTTCTCGACCGCGGCGCGTTCCCGGCCGTCCTGCGCGACGGCCTCCGCCGCTTCGGCGGGCGTCGGGCTCGCGAGACCGCGCCACCCGGCAAGACCGAGGCAGAGGAGGACAAGCGTCAGATCAAGGCGCAGTTTCGCCATCATGGTCTCCGGTCTCCAATCGCGGCGGTGCTGATATGGATGCGGACGATCGCGCGACGATCTTTATTCGACCAGATCCGCCGGTCACAATGGCGTGTACGATCGATCGACGAAAAGGCGGGAGAGCTGCAAGCCAATGAGTGATATTTCGACCCTGCTGCTCCAGGGTCTGCAGATCGTCTGGATCAACATCCTGCTCTCGGGCGACAATGCCGTCGTGATCGCGCTCGCCTGCCGCGGCCTCGACAGCCGCCGGCGCAAATGGGGCATCCTTGTCGGTTCACTTGCCGCGGTCGCCCTGCGGATCCTCTTCACCTTCTTCGTCGTCGAGCTGCTGCGCCTGCCCTACGTCAAGCTGGTCAGCGGCGTGCTGCTCCTGTGGATCGCGCTGCAGCTCTTGACGCAGAACACGCACGACAAGGACGTGACGGCCTCGTCCTCGATCTGGGGCGCGGTGCGCACCATCGCGGTCGCGGACGCGATCATGTCGCTCGACAACGTGGTCGCGGTGGCCGCCGCGGCGAAGAACTCGGTGCCGCTCATCACCTTCGGCATCGCGGTATCCGTGCCGCTCATTGTCTTCGGCTCGACGCTTGTCCTTTCCCTGCTCAACCGGTTTCCCATCCTGATCGTCGCCGGCTCGGCCCTGCTCGGCTGGGTCGCGGGCGAGATCACCGTCGCCGATCCGGCCCTGCACACGTGGTTGGGGCCGCTCCCAGAGGCGATCGAACTCTGGGCCGCGGGCGCGGGAGCCGCGCTGATGTTGCTCGCGGCCGGCGCCCTGCGCCTGTTCCGCAGGCTGGCGCCGGCCTGAGATCGTGGCGAAATCGCGACTTATCGGCGTTGATGACGGAACCGCGACAGGCCTTGAGCGCTACTATGGACTGCCGGTCTCATCACCAACCCGAAAGTCGTGACCTATGCCCCTGATCCTGCTCATCATCATCGTCGTGCTCCTGCTCGGAGGCGGCGGCTACGGCTATTCCAGCGGCGGCCTGGGCATCGGCGGGTTCGGCGGTATCGGCGGCCTGATCGTGTTGATCCTGATCATTTATTTCTTGTTTGGCCGCGGCGGCCGCGGGATCTGAGAATAGCGATGGGCACGGCGTCGCCGCTTGCGTGGTGGAGCGCCGTGCCGCCGATGCGATGGTCCCGACCAGGCTCCTTCTTGCCGCACTGTCGGGAGCCGCAGCGGCCCCGCCGCGAGCGCGAGGACAGCGTCACAATCATCCGCAGTCGCTTGACTCCCTTCCGGACTCCAGGAATCAGTAGGAACAAATGACGAACAGATAGTTTGGAGCATGCCGGTGTCGACGCGCGACAAGTCGGAAAGGGTCGTCGGCTTGCGTGACGCCATCGCCCGCATCGAGGAGGAAGGCGGGCATCGCCTTGCCGGGGCGGCAGCTGCAAGGAGGTTGCCGGGTCCTGTCAGCCTGGACGCGGGCGCGCTCGACGCGGTGCTGAATGGCGGATTGCGGCGCGGCACCCTGCACGAGGTCGTCGCCGCGAGCCCCGGCGACGCGCCGGCCGCCTGCGGCTTTGCGCTGTCCCTGGCTGCGCGGTTCGCCGCCGCGTCGGGACGCTGCCGCGCGATCGTCTGGATCGTCGAGGACCACGCGCGCTCCGAGACGGGCGCGCCCTACGCGCCGGGCTTGGCCACCTACGGTATCGATCCCACCGCCCTCGTCGTCGTGCAGGCGGCGAGCGGGCAGGACGGCCTGTGGGCCGCCGAGGAAGCCTTGAAGTGCCGGGGCGTCGCCGCCGTCGTGGCGGAGGTGTGGCGCCTCAAGCCCTACGACCTTGCGGCCTCACGCCGGCTGGTGCTCGCAGCGCAGAAGAGCGGGACGCCCGGCCTGATGGTGCCGGCCGGGGCGGCCGGTTCGATAGCCGGCCTGTCGAGCGCGGCGCGCACGCGGTTCGAGGTCAGGGCCATGCCTGGCCGGCACGCCGCCTCCGCCGGCACCCGCACGCCCCTGCCCGGCCCTGCGGCATGGGAGGTCCGCATCGCGCGCATCCGCGCCGGTCCCCACGCGAGTTCCCTGGCTCTGGATCAGAACCGTTTTTGGCCAATCCTTTGGGATCACGCAGAGGCTGTCTTTCGTAATGCGTTACCTCTCCCTGTTTCTTCCCCGGTTCGCGACCGACCGGGTCCGCCGCAGCTTGCGGACGCATCCCCCCTCCCGCGAGCCATCGGGAACGGATGAGGAGGCCCCGCTCGTCACGGTCGCGAAGGTCAAGGGCGCCGTCCGCCTCGCCGCCGTCGATCTTCGTGCCGCCCGCATCGGCTTGAAGCCCGGCATGGCGCTCGCCGACGCGCGGGCCATGGTGCCACACCTCCTCGCCCACGATGCCGAACCCCGCGCCGAGGCCGACGCGCTCCTCGCGGTCGCCGACTGGTGCCGGTTGTTCACGCCCCTCGCCGCGCCCGACGCGCCTGACGGCGCCATGCTCGACGTCACCGGCGCCGCCCACCTCTTCGGCGGCGAGACCGGCTTGCTGGACAGCATGGTCGCGCGGCTGCAGGTTCAGGGGTTTTCCGCGCGCGCGGCGGTCGCCGGCTCGCCTGCCGCAGCCTGGGCGCTGGCGCGATACGGCGGCGCGCGGCGCCTCATCCCTGAGGATGCGCAGGACATCCACCGCGCGAAAGTCTTCGCCGCCATGCCGCTCGCCGCCCTGCGGCTGGACGAGGCGGCGCTCGCCCGCTTCGCTCAGGCGGGCTTGCGGCAGGTGGGCGACCTCCTTTTGCGCCCGCGCGCGCCGGTCGCCGCGCGATTCGGCGCGGACATCCACGCCCGGCTCGACGCCTTGTTCAGCCGGGACCGGCCGATCTCGCCACGCTTCGAGGCGCCGGCCTTCGTCGCGGAACGGCGCTTTCCCGAAGGGATCACCCAGGTCACGGCAATCGAGTCGACGATCCTCGCCCTGGCCTACGACGTCTGCGGCATGCTCGCCCGACACGGCGAAGGCGCGCGGCGGCTCGACGTCAGCCTGTTCCGCGTCGATGGCGCGGTCCGCCACGTCGATGCGGGTACGAGCCGGCCGCTGCGCGACCCCCTCGTGATGGCGCGGCTGTTCCACGAGCGCATCCAGGCGGCCGGCGAAGAGGGGCTCGACACCGGCTACGGCTTCGACGTCGTGCGCCTCGCCGTCCTTGCCGCCGAGAGGCTCGACCAGCACCAACCGAGCTGGGACGAGGCCGGCGTGGAGGGTAGCGACCTCGACGACCTCATCGACCGGCTCGGCGCCCGCTTTGGCCTGTCGCGCGTCGTCCGCCTCGTACTGCAGGAGAGCCATCTGCCCGAACGGGCGGCCATCGTCGTCGCGGCGGCAGGGCCGCAGGGTGCCGTGCCGCACGCTGTCAGAGGGATAGGCCGGGCGCGGGACCAGACGACTCTTTTTTGCCCAGATGATGCTCCTTCTTCGCAGGCCAGGGTGTCCGCTTCAAAAGCAATGGCACCCGCACGCGCCATCTCGAGCCCCCGGACAGAGCCTTCCATGGCCCTCCTCCCGTCCACGCTTCCCGAGCGGCCGATCCGGCTGCTGCAGCGGCCCGAACCGGTCGAGGCGATAGCCGGCGTACCCGACGGGCCGCCGGTGCGCTTTCGCTGGCGGCGCGTCATGCACCACGTCGCCGCGATCGAGGGGCCGGAGCGCATCGGCGCGGAATGGTGGACGGGCGCCGCCCCGACGCGCGACTATTTCCGCGCCGAGGACACCGCCGGCCAGCGCTTCTGGCTGTACCGGGAAGGTCTCTACGGCGAGGTGCAGACACCGCGCTGGTTCATGCACGGGCTGTTTGCGTGATCCGCTTCGCCGACCCGCAAGGCTTCGCCGAGTTCGGCGTGACGACGAACTTCTCCTTCCTGCGTGGCGCCTCGCACCCGGAGGAACTCGTCGCCCAGGCCATCGTGCTCGGCCTCCAGGGGATCGGCATCGCCGACCGGAACTCGTTCGCCGGCATCGTGCGCGCGCACCTGTTCCTGCGCAACAACAGGGACGACGCCAAGGGCCTGCGCGTGGTGAGCGGGGTGCGCCTCGTTTTCTGCGACGGCATGCCCGATATCCTCGCCTACCCGCGCGACCGCGCCGCCTACGGCCGGCTCTGCCGCATGCTGACGCGGGGAAACATCCGCGCCGTCAAGGGCGGCTGCCTGCTCACCTTCGCCGACCTGCTCGACCACGCGGAGGGTCAGCAGGTCGTCGTGCTGGCCGCATCGAGCTTCGAGCCGGACGAGGCGGCGGAGGGGGGCCGCTCCTATGCCGACTTCGATTGCGGCAGGGGGGCGGGGGCCGCCACCGCCGGGCAGACCGAGCGGCTGGAGGAACTCGCCGCCGCCTTGCCAGGCCGCGTGTGGCTTGGCGCCGCCATGACCTACGGCCGGACGATGCGCGCCGACCTCGCCAAACGGCGCAAGCAGAGCGAGCGACTCGGCCTGCCGCTGCTCGCGACAAACGACGTCCTCATGCACGATCCCGCGCGACGCGAGTTGCAGGACGTCCTGACCTGCATCCGCCACGGCGTGACGCTGGAGACGGCAGGCCGGCGCCTGCTACCCCATGCCGAGCACCACCTGAAGCCGCCGGCCGAGATGCGCCGCCTGTTCGCCGAGGCGCCCGACGCGGTGGCCGAGACAATGCGGTTCCTCGACGGGCTCACCTTCTCGCTGGACGAGCTGCGCGGCGACTATCCCGAGGAATTGCGCGCAGGCTATGCCACGCCGCAGGACGCGCTCGAAGCCTTTGCGCGGGAGGGCGCCGCGTGGCGTTACCCCGACGGCGTCCCGGCCAAGGTCGACGACGCGCTGGCGCATGAACTCGGCATCGTCGCGCAGCTCGGCTACGCCGCCTACTTCCTCACCGTCCACGACATCGTGCGCTACGCGCGCGGCCAGGGCATCCTCTGCCAGGGGCGCGGCTCGGCGGCCAATTCGGCGCTCTGCTACTGCCTCGGCATCACGGAGGCCGACCCGACCTTCCACGACCTCCTGTTCGAGCGCTTCATCTCCCTGGAGCGCAAGGAAGTGCCCGACATCGACGTCGATTTCGAGCACGACCGCCGCGAACAGGTGATGCAGTACATCTACACCCGCTACGGCCGCGCCCGCGCGGCGCTGACGGCGAGCGTCGTCACCTACCGCGCCCGCTCGGCAGTGCGCGAGGTCGGCAAGGTGTTCGGCCTGTCTGAGGACGCACTTGGCGCGATCACGTCGAAGATCTGGCGCTTCTCGTCGGAGGCGGTAGAGGACGACGAGGCGCGCCGCGCCGGGCTCGACCCGACCGAGCCGCACTTCGCCAAGGCCATCGCCCTGTCGCGCGACCTCGCCGGCTTCCCGCGCCACCTTTCCCAGCATTCGGGCGGCTTCGTGCTGACGCAAAGCCGCCTCGACGAGGTCGTGCCTATCGCCAATGCAACGATGGCGGAGCGCACCACCATCGAGTGGGACAAGGACGACCTCGACGCGCTCGGCATCCTCAAGGTCGACGTGCTCGCGCTCGGCATGTTGTCGTGCCTGAAGAAGAGCTTCGACCTCCTCGAGCAGCACTACGGCCGCACGGAGACGATCGCTTCCATGCCGAAGGAAGACCCGCGCGTCTACGCGATGATCCAGCGGGCCGATACGATCGGCGTGTTCCAGATCGAGAGCCGGGCGCAGATGTCCATGCTGCCGCGACTCAAGCCGGCAAAATTCTACGACCTCGTCGTCGAGGTGGCGATCGTGCGGCCCGGCCCGATCCAGGGCGACATGGTGCATCCCTACCTTCGCCGCCGCCAAGGTCTAGAGCCGGTCAGCTATCCCACGCCCGAGCTTGAGGCCGTGCTCGGCAAGACGATGGGCGTGCCGCTGTTCCAAGAGCAGGCGATGCGCATCGCCATCGTCGCCGCCGGCTTCACGCCCTCGGAAGCCGACCAGCTCCGCCGCGCCATGGCGACCTTCAAGAAGGTCGGCACCATCTCGAGCTTCTTCGACAAGATGGTGCGCGGCATGATCGACCGCGGCTATCCGGAGGAGTTCGCGACACGCTGCTTCAAGCAGATCGAGGGCTTCGGCACCTACGGCTTCCCCGAGAGCCATGCGGCCTCGTTCGCGCTGCTGGTCTACGCGTCGAGCTGGATGAAGTGCCGCTACCCCGACGTCTTCGCCTGCGCCATGCTCAACGCCCAGCCGATGGGGTTCTATGCGCCCTCCCAACTCGTGCGGGACGCGCGCGAGCACGGCGTGCCCGTCGCCGAAGCGGACGTGAACTTTTCCCACTGGGACTCCACGCTCTTCCCGCTCTGCGCTCATGGTGGGGAGCGCATGATCGAGAGCCTGGGCGTCGTGCAGCCGCCGGTCCACACGAAACATACCGACCAGGCCGGCGACATCCTCGGGACCCACGCCGTTCGCCTGGGCCTGCGCCAAGTCAACGGTCTGAACCAGGCCGACATGGATCGGCTCGTCGCGCGGCGCGGCGCAGGCTACGATTCGATCCGCGACCTGTGGCTGCGCGCCGAACTCAGCCCCACCACGCTCGAACGGCTTGCCGAGGCGGACACGTTCCGCTCGCTCGGGCTCGACCGGCGCGAGGCCCTCTGGATCGTCCGCGGCCTCAACCGTGCCGGCGACAAGGACGACCTGCCGCTGCTGCGCGCCTTGAGCTTCATCGAGACAGAGCCGGAGGCGAAGCTGCCGCCGATGCCGCTCGGCCAGCATGTCGTCGAGGACTATCGTCACCTCTCGCTGTCGCTGAAGGCCCATCCCGTCGCCTTCCTGCGCGCGCAGCTTGCCAAGCGCGGCGCGATCCGGGCGGAGGAGCTTGGCACCCGTGCCCTCGGCCGCGTCAGCGTCGCCGGTCTCGTGCTGGTGCGCCAACGGCCGGGGTCGGCCAACGGCACGGTGTTCCTGACCCTGGAGGACGAGACGGGCGTCGCCAACATCATCGTCTGGCCAAAGGTGTTCGAGGGGCTGCGGCCGGTCGTCATCGGCGCCCGCTTCATCGCCGTGACCGGCAGGTTGCAGCGCGAGGGCGAGGTCGTCCACGTCATCGCCGAGAAGGCGGAGGACCTGACGCGGATGCTCGGTCAGCTCTCCACCATGGGATCGTCCATCGCGCCCTTGGCCCGTGCCGACGAACTCAAACGGCCGGTTCTGCCGCCGCGCCCGCGTGTCCCCGAGCGGCTGCCGCAATTGTTCGACCTTCTCGACCCACGAGAAGAGGCGGCGGCCACCCAGCGCGCCATGCCGAAGGGCCGTAACTTCCAATAGCTACCCTCTCGAGGCGGGAACGGCGACGCCGCTCAGCGCGGCGGCTGTCCCGGGCGGCCCGGTGGGGCGGCCGGTCGAGGCGGCGAGAGCGCCGCACGCGGGGGCGGAGGCGCAGCGCGCGGTGGCGGCGCAGCACGCTGCATCATTGGTGGCGGCGCGGCACGCGGGGGCGGAGGTGCCGCACGCTGCATCATCGGCGGCGGCGCGGCGCGCTGCTGTTGAGGCGGCGGAGCGCGCTGGACAACCGGACGCTCCCTGGGTGGCGGGGCCTGACGTGGTGGCGGGGCCTGACGCGGCGGGGGCGCTTGGCGAGCCGGTGGAGCCTGACGCGGCGGAAGCGCGGAGCGAGGACCGGCTGCTTGGCCGGTTTGCACGCGGGCGGCACGGCGCTGGTCTTGCGCGGCACGACGATCCTGCTGCACCTGCTGGCGCCGCTCCTGCCGGCTGAGCTGGCGCTCGGGCGGCCGAGCCGCCCGCTGCTGCGGCCGAGGTGCTGCTGGCGTCGCTGCGGCGCCAGTGGGCGCAGCGGGAGCCGTCGCTGCGTTGGGCCTTACGGCGGCGGCCGGCGGCTGGCCGGGAGCGGTCCGCGCGTTCTGCGCGGGCGGCGCAGGCGGCATGCCTGCCGGCCCCGTAGCCGGCGGCAGCGGCCGTCCGCCTGCGCCGGGCGGGGTTTGCCCGGGCAAAGGCGCAGCCCTCACGGCTCCGGGCGGCCTGCCGATGGCACCGAGGCGTCCGTCCGTCCGCGCCCGGTTGAGCTCGGCCGGCGTAGTGATGCCTTCTTTACGAAGCGCGGTGCCGCGCAGCGCCGCGGCGGCCGGCAAGGCCACGGCGGCGGCCACGCCGGCGCCGATCACGGCGTTGCGCAACCCGTTGCCTTCCGGCGCACCCGCCGCCGTAGCGGAGAGCGGCTGGTGGATCGCCGCGACAGGCCCACCGACCACGTTCGTTTGCTGGATAATGGTTTCTTGAACGTTGGTTTGCTGGACGAAGAACACGTTGTTCTGTGGCGCGACGACGTAGACCGGCGGGTTGATGTAGAGCGGCAGCGGTACGAAGGCCGGCGTCGGCAGGAAGAAGAGGCCGACCGGCTCCGGCGGCGGCCCGAGGTCGAGAAACGCCACCGGGATCGGCGCCAGGTAATAGACCGGCGGCAGGGGCGGCGGCACGAAATCGTATTCGGGGTCGTCGAAATAGACGACCGGCCGGTCGATGTACACGAACTCGTCCGGCGGGGGCGGCGCCACGTCGTAGCTGATGACGGGGAAGCTCGGGGGCGGGTCGAAGGCGGCCGACAGGTCCTGCAACCGCAGCCGCGCGGCGCCGGCATGCGGCCCCCTTGGATAGCGCCGGGTGTAGGACCAGTAGGCGTCGGGAGTATCGACGCTGATCGTCCGGCTCCAAGTCAGGGCTTCGCGGCGCGCGGCGAGCAGCGCGCGCACGCGCTTCGCATTGGGGTCGCGCCCATAGGTCGCCAGGTAGTCTTCGTAGCCGGCCGGCGTGTCTCGGTCGACTGCCGCCGTGTACGCTTCGGGAGCGGGGAAGCTGCGGATAGGCTTCGTCCTAAGCTCCGTCATTCGATCCGCAGAGGCGGCCGGCGGCGGGGCGTCCGTCGCGCGCTCGAAGAAGCGGAACGACGAGTCGATCTTGGAGGAGTCCCAAGGCACCTCGGCACCTTTGGTCACCTCGTTGACGCGCAGGCGCACGCGGTCGAACAGGTCGTCTGGGGCAAGGCCGCCCTCGCGCATGATGGCGGCAAGCGTCTGCGCGTAGGGTCCGTAATTGCCTTTGGCCACCGGCGCGACGGTGCCGGGCGCCGCGTTGTAGGCGATCAGCGATCCCGGCCCGGGGTCGACCAACGCGAGGCCGCCGGCAAGCGCCGAGCCGCCTTTGGCAAAGGGGGTGGGATAGGCGGCATCGAAGACGGCGAACCGCGCCTTGAGCTGGAGCCCGGCGAGCGGCGCGACGAGATCGTTGAACCGGATCGCCTCGAGAGGAACGTCGCTGTCGCGCGCGACGCTCGCGCCGACGGGCACGAAGTAGTTCTCCCGGCCGTACTGAAGCCCGTAACCGGCGACGTAGACGAAAGCGACGGTGTCGGTGCCGCCGCTGCCAAGCCGGCGGAGGAAGTCGGCGTAGGACTGGCGGAATGTCTCGGCGTCGAGGTCGCGCGCCCCGACGACGTCGAACCCGGCCGCCTGCAGCGTCTGCGCCACGAGACCGGCATCGTTGGCCGCGGTCGGGAGGGCACTCGCCGCGTAATTGGCGTTGCCCACGACGAAGGCGACCCGCTTCTCCTTTGTCTGCGCATATCCCGGCGACGCGAGACCGAGGAAGGTGCATGCCAAAATTGCGGCCGCAATGATTTGACGCATCCCTCACCCCTGCAACTGACATGCGCGTGGCATAGGTTGAACGTCCCATGCCTGCTCTGCATAACTCCGATCACCGGTGCAAGGCGAGTTCCGCCGCAAACGCGCACGACCGATGTCTAAAGGTAGGGCGAAGAGATCGCCTTAGAAGGATAGCCAATGACCGATATCACGCTCGGACCTGAACGCGGGCCAAAGCGGAGCGCTCCGAGGGAGAAGCCCGTGCTGACGTTCCGCCACAGCGTCTGGGTTCGTGCGACGCACTGGATCTGGGTCGTCGCCTTGACCATCCTGCTGATGAGCGGCCTGCAGATCTTCAACGCCTATCCCGCGCTGAACTTCGGCCAGACGACCACCTTCAACAAGGGGCCGCTGGTGATCGGCACGAACGACGATCAGACCCGGGGCGTCACCACGCTCTTCGGGCATGCCTTCGACACGACGGGGATCCTCGGCCTGTCGAGCAGCCCCGGCGGGCCGGTGGCCGTCGCCTTCCCGCGCTGGGCCACGCTGCCGGCAGAACAAGACCTCGCGACGGCGCGACGGTGGCACTTCCTGTTCGCCTGGATTCTCGTCCTCAACGGGTTCCTCTATCTTGCCTACGGCTTCGTCAGCGGTCATCTCGGTCGGGATATCTGGCCGCACCTGCGCGACCTGAAGGCGATCCCGCACGACGTGGTCAACCATCTCAAGCTGCGGTTCGGCCATGGCGAGGAGGCGCGCCACTACAACGTGCTGCAGAAGATTACCTATGCGGCCGTGCTCTTCGTCATTCTGCCCGTGCTCGTCCTGGCCGGCATCGAGATGTCGCCCGGCCTTGGTTCGGTCGTGCCCGGCCTTCGCGAGGTCTTCGGCGGTCGCCAGAGCGCCCGCAGCATCCACTTCATCATGGCCGTCCTGCTCGTGCTCTTCGTGATCGTCCACGTCGTCATGGTCGTGGCGTCCGGCTTGTTCAACAACCTGCGCTCGATGATCACCGGCCGCTACGTGGTGAAGGAGCCCCGCCCATGAGGCGCGACGCGAAGGCTATGACGCCCGGCGCGAGGCCGCTCCGCGGCGCGGCTCTCGACCGGCGCGTCTTCCTTGCCGGCGCGGCCGGACTCGCCCTGGGCGGATGCGACCGCGTGGCCGACAGCGTTGGCGGTCGCAAGGCGTTCGCCGCGGCCAACGATGCGAGCTACGTCGCCCAACGCGCCCTGATGAGCGGCAAGTCGCTAGCCCCGGAGTTCACCGCCGCCGACCTCTCGCCCGAGTTCCGTGCCAACGGATCGATCGACCCGAAGGACGAGACGTACAAGGCGCTGGCCAAGGAGAAGTTCGCGACTTGGTCGATGTCGGTCGGCGGCCTCGTCGAGCACCCGCGTGCCTTCACCCTCGCCGACCTCAAGGCGCTGCCCGCCCGCACACAGATCACCCGGCACGATTGCGTCGAGGGCTGGAGCTGCATCGGCAAATGGAAGGGCCCCACGCTAGCCTCTGTGCTCGACCTCGTCGTACCCAGGTCGCAGGCGCGCTACGTCGTCTTCCACTGCTACGACCAGCTCGGCGCGGATCAGAGCGAGGGCAACTCGGATGCAAGCGAGGAAACCAACGCGATGAGCGGGCCCCCGCCGAAGTACTACGGTTCCATCGACATGGAGGACGCCGCGCACCCGCAAACGATCCTCGCCTACGAAATGAACGACCAAACCTTGTCGATCGCCCACGGCGCGCCGTTGCGGCTGCGGCTGGAGCGCCAGCTCGGCTATAAGATGAACAAGTACATCCGCAGCATCGAGCTTGTGGATAGCTTCGCGCCGATCGGCGGCGGCAAGGGCGGGTACTGGGAAGACCTCGGCTACGACTGGTACGCGGGCATATGAGAGGCTGCGGTCCCCGTCGAGAAGACAAACCTGGCCCGTGAAGGGCGCGGCCGCTAGGCTCAGCCTATGACCTCCACGCGTCCCACACTTTTTCGCCGCGTCAGCGATTCGCGTCTCGCGCAGAACCGTTGGACGCGGCGTGCCATCTTCGTCTGCGGCGGTTGCTGCGTGGGCGCCGCCGCGGTGCTGATGGCTTTGGTGGCCGACAAGGCGCAGGCCGGCTTCCGCGCCATACTCGGCGTGTCGCCCCTCCTGGCGCTCGTCGTCACCCCGCTCGGCTTCGGGCTCGCCGTGTTCCTCGCGCGGACCGTGTTCCCCAATTCGCAGGGCAGCGGCATCCCCCAGGTCATCGCGGCGCGGCAGATCGAAGACCGCGACGCGCGACTCGCGCTGGTGTCGCTGCGCGTCGCCTTCGGCAAGGTCGTGGTGATGATGCTCGGGCTGCTGTGCGGCGCTTCCATCGGGCGCGAGGGGCCGACGGTGCAGGTCGGCGCCTCTATCATGGGCGCGATCGGCCGACGCTCGAGCCTCGTCTACCACCAGGGCCTGCTACTCGCCGGCGCGGCGGCCGGGATAGCCGCCGCTTTCAACACGCCGCTCGCGGGCATCGTCTTCGGGATCGAGGAGCTCAGCCGCTCGTTCGAGTCCAAGGCGAGCGGCCTCGTGCTCGGCTGCATCATCGCCGCCGGCATCACCTCGCTGGGCCTGCTCGGCGACTATACCTATTTCGGCTCCACCGCGGCGACCTTGCCGCTGGGGCGCGCCTGGCTCGTGGTGCCGCTCTGCGCCATCATCGGCGGGCTTTGCGGGGGGCTGTTCAGCCGCATCCTCGTCACGCTGCTCGCCGGCGTGGCGACGCACCGCCTCCATCGCCTGACCCGGGCGCGCCCCGTCGCCTTCGCGATGCTCTGCGGCCTTGGCGTGGCCGGCTGCGGCATGCTCGGTCACCACTCTTCCTACGGCACGGGCTACGAGGAGGCGCGGGGCATCCTGCACGGCACGAGCGAGTTGACGCTGGCGTTCGCCCCTGCAAAATTCGCGGCGACGGTCCTTTCGGCTATATCCGGAATTCCCGGCGGTATCTTCGCGCCCTCCCTCGCCATCGGGGCGGGGCTCGGGGCCGAGCTGCACGCGCTGTTCCAGAGCATCCCTCTCGGGGCGCTGGCGCTGATCGGCATGGCCGCCTATCTGACAGGCGTCGTGCAGACGCCGATTACCGCCTTCGTCATCGTCTCCGAGATGACGCAGGACCACGCCATGGTGATCCCGTTGATGGTCGCGGCACTGATCGCGGACGCCGTGTCCAAGCTCGTCTGCCCGCATGGCCTCTACCATACCCTATCGGACGCCTTCCTGCCGCCGGCGCACGCGGTTCCGAAGGACGAAGCCTCGCCTCCGCACGTCGCATGAGCAGCGAAACAGCCCTTCCCCTCGACCGCGCCTTCGGCGCCGAGCCAGGCCAGCTGGAGCGTCTTTCGCCGCTTATCCGCCGGCTCGTCGCGCCCAATCCAGGGCCGCTGACCTTCACGGGCACCTGCACCTACGTCGTCGGGCACGGTGCGGTAGCCGTCGTCGATCCAGGCCCGGCGCTGCCCGAGCACATCGAGGCACTACTCCGCGGCCTGGGCGACGAGCGAGTCGCGCAGATCCTCGTCACCCATACGCACCGCGATCATTCGCCGGCCGCCACCCTGCTGCAGGGGGCCACCGGCGCGCCGATCGTCGGCTGCGGGCCGCATGTCACCGCGCGGCCACCAACCGCTGCCGAGGACGCGGGCGTCCGCGCCGGCAACGACCTCGACTACCGGCCGGACCGACCGCTGCGGCACGGCGAGGTCCTGGAAGGCGCCGGTTTCGCGCTCGAGGCCGTCGCCACGCCTGGCCACACGATGAACCATCTCGCTTTCGCCCTGCGGGAGGAAAACGCGCTGTTCTCGGGCGACCACGTCATGGCCTGGTCCACCACCGTCATCGTCCCCCCGAGCGGTTCCATGCGCGCCTACCGCGCCTCGCTGGACCTGCTGCGCGAGCGCGGCGAGACGATCTATTGGCCGGGCCACGGCGGCCCGGTCCGCGAACCGCGGCGTTTTCTGCGTGCGCTTTCGCATCATCGGCGGCAGCGCGACGCGGCGATCGTGGCGCGGCTCCGCTCGGGCGACGCGACGATCGTGGCGGTCGTCGCCGCGATCTACGAGGGGCTCGACCCCAGGCTCACCCGCGCCGCGTCGCTCTCGGTCCTCGCACACCTCGAGGACATGGTCGAAAGCGGCAGCGTCGTGCTCGTCGGGGAGCCGGGTCTCGACGCGCGGTTTCTTCTGCGCGAGGGGTGAACGCCCGCTCGGCGGCGTCACTTGTCGTCCGAGGCCTGTTCGTCGAGGTCGACGGCGAACGCTTGGACTCTTGCGGCATTGCTGCCGGGTTCCTGCCAAGGGGTCCGCGAGACGGAGCGAATGTCGATCGTGGACTTGCTGCCAAGCGGCTTGATGCGGATCGTGACGTCGGCCGGAAAACCCATGACCAACGTTCGCGCGACGGCGTCGATGCGTCCGGTGCCGCCAAGCGGCAGCTTGTCGTCGACGACGCGCCAGTGCCGCGCGGCGACGAGCTTGGCGACGAGTTCGTGCGCGTCCATGGCTTCCATGTCGAGGACGATCGGCTGGAGGTCCGGGTAGAGCCGTCGCTGCAGCTCCTGCTGCGCTCCCGTCGGCGCGGGCGGCATCGCGCCTCCACGCACGGCGAGGGCTTGCGGCGAGGTGGCGAAGGGTGGGGGGTCGGCCGGACTGGTCGACACGTCGCGCAACGGCGGTATGCGGGCGGCGCGCAGGAGCATCGCTCCGGGATAGACCAGCACCAGGGCGGCGACGAACGCGCCGGACAGCAAGCGCGCAACGCCGCGGTAGCCGGTACGCCAGATCACGACCGCCGCGACGCAGGCCAGGACCAGCGCGCACAACGCCATCGCCATGGCACCCCCCTCGACCGCCATCGCCGCGGTCGCGTCGAGCCCGGCGCGCGCCATGACGATCCCGATGAGCCCGACCGCGAACCCGAACAGCGCCAGGGACCGGCTCCAGGCCGCCGCCCGCGACATGGGCTCTTGCAGGATCATGCGGTACATGGGGAACGCCTTCCGGGCGCACTCGCGAGAAGGGCTGGGATCATGCGGTCTCGTCCGGCAATCGGTAGCCGGCGAAGATCTCCCTCAGTCTAACCTTGTTGATCTTGCCCGCGGCCGTGTGCGGGATCTCGGCCACATATTGCACGTCGTCCGGGAGCCACCAGTCAGCTACTTTTCCGTGCAGGAGGTCGAGGATCGCCGCTGGATCGGGCGGCATGCCGGCCTTCTGCACCACGATCAGCAGGGGCCGCTCCCCCCACTTGCGGTGCGGCACGGCGATCACCGCCGCCTCCGCGACGCCGGGATGGCCGAGCGCGAGGTTCTCCAGAGCGATGGAGGAAATCCACTCGCCACCGGACTTGATGACGTCCTTGGCGCGGTCGGTGATCCGCATGGTGCCGTCGGGGTCGATGGCCGCAATATCGCCCGTGTCGAAATAGCCGTCGGCGTCGAGGATGGGTGCGTCCTGACCGAAATAGGCGCCGGCGACGCAGACCCCGCGGACCTTCACCCGACCGACCGTCTCGCCGTCCCACGGCAGGCGACGCCCGGCATCGTCGGTCACGACCATCTCGACGCCGAACGGGGCGCTGCCCTGCTTGACCTTCCAATCCGTCAGCGCGTCGCCGAAGACCGCGCCGCGCCCCGGCTTCAGCGTCGCCACGGTGCCCACGGGGCTCATCTCCGTCATGCCCCAGGCGTGATAGGTCTCGATCCCGAAGTCGCGCTCGAACCGCTCGATCATGCTGCGGGGGCAGGCCGAGCCGCCGACCACCACGCGCTTCAACGTGCTCGGTCGCTGACCCGTCGCGCTCATGTAATCCAGCAGCATCAGCCAGATGGTCGGCACGCCAGCCGTCAGCGTGACGCCCTCCGCCTCGATCAGCGAGAACAGGGACGCGCCGTCGAGCTTGGCGCCGGGCAGCACCATCTTGGCGCCGCACATCGGCAGGGCGAAAGGGAGCGCCCAGGCGTTGGCGTGGAACATCGGCACGACGCAGAGGACCGAGTCCGGCGCGCTCGGAGCGAGCGCGTCCCGCGCGCAGGACTGCATCGCGTGCAGCACGTTGGACCGATGCGAGTAGAGCACGCCCTTCGGCTCGCCCGTCGTGCCGGACGTGTAGCAGAGGCCCGCCGCCGCACGCTCGTCGAGCGCGACCCAGGCGAAGTCGTCATCGGCCTCGGCAAGCCAATCCTCGTAGGCGACCACGTCCGACAGGCTCGACGCCGGAAGATCCGCCCCCTCGCAGAAGACGACCACGCGCCGGAACCGCGGCAGGCGCGGCGCGAGCTGCTCCAGCAGCGGCACGAAGCTCAGGTCCAGCATGATCAAGCTGTCTTCCGCGTGGCCGATGATCCAGGTGATCTGGTCGGCGTAGAGGCGCGGGTTGACCGTATGGAAGATCGCGCCGATGCCGGCGATCCCGTACCAGGCTTCGACGTGGCGCCACGTGTTCCAGGCGAGCGTCGCGACGCGGTCTCCCGGCCCGATCCGCTCCATGGTCAGGCGCTTGGCGACGCGCAGCGAGCGCCGGCGCAGCTCGGCATAGGTGGTGCGGTGGATCGGTCCTTCGATCGAACGCGACACCACCTCCCGCGTGCCGTGCTGGACCGCGGCATGGTCGATGACGCGGTGGAGCAGCAGCGGCCACTCCTGCATCAAACCCTGCATGACGCCCTCTCGCATTTGGTCACGGCGGTCACACTCCTAAGGCAAAGCTTGCCTTGTGCCACGGCGAGACAAACGAGGAAAACCGTCATTTCGCCTTTAGCACGCGATTAACCGACGTCGCACATGCTGAGCCCCTGAAGACGGCGTCGTCTTCTGCGTCGTCCTGTTTCGCGTAAGGTGAGCATCGCCATGGACCGTCAATCGTCCGACCTCGTCAAGGTCCCGTCCAACCAACCCCGAGACCTCCTCGCCCGCCTTTACCGCGAGATCGGGATCTCCGCCGTCGCGGCGGCTCTGGAGCCCGCCTCCTTCTCGGTGGAGAAGGCGACGAGGCCGGTGGCCCAGAACATCCCCATCGTCGGTAAGGTGGCCGCATAGGGCGACCGTGCCCTCCGGACGCGACCTCGGAGCCGTGCCGCCGCGATGCTGAGCCGTCGTCTTCTGCTCCAAGGTGCGGGAGGCGCGCTGCTGGGCGGCGCGGGCCTCGGT
Source organism: Beijerinckiaceae bacterium (assembly GCA_965249685.1). Taxonomy (GTDB): domain Bacteria; phylum Pseudomonadota; class Alphaproteobacteria; order Rhizobiales; family Beijerinckiaceae; genus RH-AL1. The sequence goes on from CBDFMN010000003.1 coordinate 1,076,300, forward strand.
GCCTACGCCTGCGGGATCGAGCCGGGCCTGCGGCTCGACGTCACCACCTACCAGATGACGCCGCCGGGCTGGCCGGATGGCCTTCGGGTGAAAGCGGTCGTCATCGCGGACATTCACGCCTGCGAACCGTGTATGCCGGTCGGCCGCATCCGCACGATTGTGGCCATGGCCAACGCGCTGGCACCGGAGGTGACGCTGCTGCTCGGCGACTTCGACGCCGGGCATGGGCTCGTCACCGGCCCGGTCTTTCCGGAGCAATGGGGCGAGGCGCTGGCCGGGTTACGCGCGCCCGGCGGCATCTTTGCCGTGCTCGGCAACCATGACTGGTGGCACGGCGCGCTGCCGGGCTTGAAGCCGGACGGCGCGCAATCGGTGCGGCGCGCACTCGTGCACGCCGGCATATGCGTCTTGGAAAACGAGGCCGTGGCGGTGGACCACGCGGGCGGGCGATTCTGGGTCGCGGGCCTCGCCGACCAGCTCGCGACCCGCCTGAGCGCACGCGGCTACCGCGGTCTGGACGATCTCAAGGGCACGCTGGCGCACGTCGTGGACGAGGCGCCCGTGCTGCTGCTGGCGCACGAGCCCTACATCTTCCACCGCGTGCCGCGGCGCGTCGCCCTGACCCTGTGCGGCCACACCCATGGCGGCCAAGTCAACCTGCCGCTCCTCAGCCCTTGGGTGGATCGGACCCGGCTGGGAACCGAGCACGTCTATGGCCATATCGTCGAGGGCGGCCGGCACATGATCATCTCGGGCGGCCTCGGCTCCTCGCTCGCGCCCGTCCGCTTCCGTCGGCCGCCGGAGATCGTCGTGGTGACGATCGGCAACGCGGCGAGCCTGTCACGGCAGGCTTAGGCGACATCGCGCAATCGCATGGCCGGCGATTGACCGCTGCCGACGATGATGCATGTGTGACAATCACGAGGCGATGGAGCGCCTCCCCTGCCGCCCGGCCTCGGAGATGACACCCATGAGCACGCTCTTCGTCTCGCATGCCGCAAGCCTCGGCCATGACACCGGCCCGAGCCATCCGGAACGACCGGACCGGATGCGCGCCGTTTCGGCCGAAATGGCGGACCCCCGCTTCGATGCGCTGGCGCGCAACGAGTCGCCCTGGGGCGAGAGCGAGGCGATCACCCGCGTCCACCCCGCGGCCTATTTCGATGAGGTGGAAGCATCCGCCCCGCAGCAGGGCCGCGTGGCGCTCGACGGTGGCGATACGGTCATGAGTCCGGGCACCTGGGCGACGTTGATGCATGCGGTGGGCGGAACCACCCACGCGGTCGACAGCGTGATGAACGGCACGCACGCCAACGCCTTCGTGGCGATGCGGCCGCCGGGCCACCACGCGGAGGTACAGACGCCGATGGGCTTCTGCTTCTTCAACACGGCCGCCATCGCGGCGCGCCACGCGCAGGCGGTACACGGCGCCAAGCGCGTCGCGATCGTCGACTTCGACGTTCACCACGGCAACGGGACGCAGGCTATCTTCTGGTCCGATCCCACAGTGCTCTACGGCTCGACACACCAGATGCCGCTGTTTCCCGGCACGGGTGCCGTGAGCGAGCGCGGCGCGCACGACACGATCGTCAACGCGCCGCTGCGCGCGCGCGACAACGGCGAGCAGTTCCGGGAGGCGATGACCACCCGCATCCTGCCGCGCCTGGAGAGTTTTGCGCCCGACCTCATCATCGTCTCCGCCGGGTTCGACGCGCATTGGCGCGACCCGCTCGGCAGCGTCGAGCTCGTGGAAGCGGACTACGCGTGGATCACCGAGGAATTGATGGACGTCGCGCGCCGCCACTGTAACGGCCGTATCGTCTCCCTGATGGAAGGCGGCTACGACCTGCAGGGCTTGGCGAAATCCGCCGCCGCGCATGTCGAGACGCTGATGGGGGCGTGAACGCCCGAGGCGGCGCATAGACGCCGGTCGGTGCCGGCGCGGGACAGGCCGTCTCTCCCGCTCGTTCGTCCTCGCGTCCCACAAGCGAGGCGAAACGGGCGACTTGCAAAAGCGCTTGAGACGTTCGGGGAGGCCGTCGTCGAGCACAATGGCGGCCTTACCGTCGCGACAAGCGACGTCGCCGCACTTTACCCTAGATGCGCCAGCACCGCGAGCAGAAGCAGTGCGACGATGTTGGTGATCTTGATCGCCGGGTTCACCGCCGGGCCGGCCGTGTCCTTGTAGGGATCGCCGACCGTGTCGCCCGTGACCGACGCCTTGTGCGCGTCGCCGCCCTTGAAGTGCTTGACGCCATCCTTGTCGATGAACCCGTCCTCGAAGCTCTTCTTCGCGTTGTCCCAAGCGCCGCCACCCGAAGTCATGGAAATCGCGACGAAGAGCCCGTTGACGATGACGCCGAGGAGCGAGGCGCCGAGCGCGGCGAAGGCCGAGGCCTTGGAACCGGAGATTAGCAATACGCCGAAATAGACCACAACCGGCGCCAGCACGGGCAGCAGCGAGGGCACGATCATCTCCTTGATCGCCGCCTTGGTCAGCAGATCGACGGCGCGCGCGTAGTTGGGTCGCGACGTGCCGGCCATGATGCCCGCATCTTCGCGGAACTGTCGGCGGACCTCCTCCACCACCGAGCCGGCCGCCCGCCCGACCGCGGTCATCGCCACGCCGCCGAAAAGGTAGGGCACCAACCCACCGAAGATCAGGCCGGCCACGACGTAGGGGTTCGATAGGTCGAAGGCGACCGGCCCGAGACCTTTGAAATAGGGGTAGGCGTCGGCGTGCGCCGAGAAGTAGTTGAGGTCATAGCTGTAGGCGGCGAAGAGGACGAGCGCGCCGAGGCCGGCGGAGCCGATGGCGTAGCCTTTCGTGACGGCCTTCGTCGTGTTGCCGACCGCGTCGAGCGCGTCGGTGGAGTGGCGGACCTCCTTCGGCAGGCCGGCCATCTCGGCGATGCCGCCGGCGTTGTCGGTAACGGGCCCGAACGCGTCGAGCGCGACGATCATACCGGCAAGGCCGAGCATGGTGGTGACGGAGATCGCCAGGCCGAACAGGCCCGCGAGTTGGAAGGTCGAGATGATCCCGCCGATGATGACCAGCGCGGGAAGCGCGGTCGACTCGAGAGAGACGGCGAGACCCTGAATGACGTTGGTGCCGTGGCCCGTCACCGATGCCTGGGCGATCGACCTGACCGGACGCTTGCCCGTGCCGGTATAATATTCGGTGATGACGACGATGAGCGCCGTCACGATCAGGCCGACGATTCCGCACAGGAAAAGGTTGAGCCCCGTCAATGCGACGCCGCCACCCTGCCCCAGCGCGCCGAAACCGACGGTGAAATAGGTGGCGATGGCCAAGCCGCCGATCGACAGCAGGCCCGTGACGATCAGGCCCTTGTAGAGCGCGCCCATGATCGAGTTGGTCGCGCCGAGCTTCACGAAGAACGTGCCGATGATCGAGGTGACGATGCAGGTGGCGCAGATCGCCAGCGGATACAGCATGGCCATCTTGAGGATGCCCTGGCCGCCGAAGAAGATCGCGGCGAGCACCATGGTCGCGACGACGGTGACCGCGTAGGTCTCGAACAGGTCGGCCGCCATGCCGGCGCAATCGCCGACGTTGTCGCCCACGTTGTCGGCGATGGTCGCGGGGTTGCGGGGATCGTCCTCCGGGATGCCGGCCTCGACCTTGCCGACGAGGTCGGCGCCGACGTCCGCGCCTTTGGTGAAGATGCCGCCGCCCAGACGCGCGAAGATGGAAATGAGCGAAGCGCCGAAGCCGAGCGCGACCAGCGAATCGATCACCTCGCGACTGTCGGGCTCCTGCTGCATCGGACCGGTCAGCACGTAATAGGTGCCGGCCACCCCGAGCAAGGCCAGGCCCGCAACGAGCATGCCGGTGATCGCCCCCGCCTTGAAGGAGATATCGAGCCCCCGGCTGAGCGAGAGCGACGCCGCCTGCGCCGTGCGCACGTTGGCGCGCACCGAGACGTTCATGCCGATGAAGCCCGCCGCCCCCGACAGGATCGCGCCGATCGCGAAGCCGGTCGCCACCGGCCAGCTGAGAAGGAAGCCGAGCACCATGAAGATGACGATCCCGACAGCGGCGATGGTGAGGTACTGGCGGCGAAGGTAGGCCTGCGCGCCCTCCGCGATGGCGGCGGCGATCTCCTTCATGCGGGGCGATCCCGCATCGGCGGCCATCAGTTGTGAGGTGGTGACGATACCGTAGACGAGCGAGAGAAGACCTGCAGCCAAGACCAGCCAAATCGGATTCATCACCCGTCTACTCCCCCTGATGGCCGTCGCGCGGCCTTCTTATCTGCGGCGGACCATAGGCGAGAAGAAGCACGTTCCGCAAATAGCCTAACGACTTGGGAAGCACGGAGAACAGCACCCGTCTTAGGCCCGTCACCGGCTTGTGCAAGCGACGCCCGTGTGATCGAGCCCCGTCGGTCGGTCCTTTTCCCGCGAGTGGAGCGGAGCGCTCCATGAGCCGCGGAGGAAACCACGGGAATCGCAGTTTGCCGGCCTCCTGCGCTGGCGAGGCCGGTGAAACTGTTCGCTCGCTTGTCCCACCGCGACTTCGACGACCCTGTCGGCGGCGAAATGTCATCGATGGTGGACCATCCAACTTTCCTCCACTTGGAAATGACGCGCATTCCCGCGCGGTAGACCTGCGCGGCTCAGCGCGTTCGCGGCCATGGAGGCTATAGACGGCTCGCTCCAGCGGCGGCCCGGCTGCTTCAAAAATGCGTGAAGCTTGGCGCGCCAAGGGCGAGAGCGACGCCATGGTGCTGGAACAGCGGGGGCCCGTCGCCCGGCAAGGCCGTCCCGATGCGCGTGACGGCTACGCCCGCCGCACGGGCTTCGCTCTCGAACGCCGTGGATCGATCGGGCGCGACGGCGCAGAGCACTTCGTAATCATCGCCGCCGGTCAGGGCGATCTCCAGGAGCGACGGAGTGGAGGCGATGACGCCGCGTGCGGCGGTGGACAAGGGAACCGCAGATGCCTCGACCGTCGTGGTCAAGCCGTCCAGGCGCAGCATCTTCGCAAGGTCGCCGGCCAGCCCATCGGACACGTCCATCGCCGCGCGCGCGTGCGCCAGCAGCGCGTCCCGCAAGGCGAGACGTGGACGCGGCAGCAGGTAGCGCTCCCGTAAGGAATCGGCTTCGACCTTGCTCAGCGCGGCGATCCATCCCGCGTCGGCCGCCTGGTGCAAACGCAGGCGCAGTCCGATCGCTGCGTCACCGATCGTCCCCGACACGTAGAGGCGGTCTCCAGCCTTCGTGCCGGGGCGCGGCACCATGCAACCGGAGCCCACTTCCCCGAACACGGTGACGGATACGGTTAGCGGGCCGGGCGTCGCCACGGTATCGCCGCCGAGCAACGGGCAGGCGAAGGCGCGGCAATCGTCCGCCAGGCCGGCGACGAAGGCGCCTAGCCAATCGTTCGTCCAATCCACGGGCAGGCAGAGGCCCAGAAGGAAGCCGCGGGGCACGGCGCCCTTCGCGGCGAGGTCCGACAGGTTGACGCGCAACGCCTTTCGAGCGATGGCGTCCGGCGGGTCGTTGGCAAAGAAGTGGACGCCCGCGACCAGCACGTCCTTCGTGACGACGAGGTCTCGGCCCGGGGACGGTCGGAGCAACGCCGCATCGTCGCGCAGGCCGAGCGCGCCGGGCCCGGCGAGCGGCGCCAAGAGGGTGGCGATAATGGCGTCTTCCGAGAGCCGCGGCACGGTGCCTCCCTAGCCCTTGCGGTCAAGCCTGCGTCGCGAACTCGTCGGCGCGGAACTGGCGCGCCATGCCGTCGAGCACCGCATTGATCATGCCGGACTCGTCGGGACCGAAGAAAGCGCCGGCGACGTCGACATATTCCTTGATCACCACGCGCGCAGGAATGTCCTTGCGCTTCTTGAGTTCGTACGCGCCGCCCCGCAGCGTCGCGCGCATGACCGAATCGATGCGCGCCAGGGGCCAGCCGGCGACCAGCGTCGCGTTGATCGTTCGATCGAGCGGCTCCTGATCCTTCAGCACGCCGGAGAGGATATCGCGGAAAAAGGCGAGTTCGGCTGGGTTGTACTGATCGCCCTCGACTTCCATGCCGATCCAGAACGCCTCGAACTCCGCGAAGATGTCAGGCAACGGCTTGCCGGTGACGTCCATCTGATAGAGCGCCTGAACGGCCGCGAGCCGCGCAGCGGAGCGTTCGATCGCGCGGGCCATTAGTGATCCTTCGCGTGTTTGATCGCGCAGAGCGCAAGCGCGGCGCGCGCGGCGTCGCCACCCTTGTCCCCTTGCGCGGGATCGGCGCGGACGATCGCCTGCGCCTCGTTTTCCACGGTCAGGATGCCATTGCCGAAGCAGAGGCAGTGGGCGACCGCCAGCGCCGTCACCGCGCGCGCGCTCTCGAGCGAGACGATCTCGAAGTGGAACGTCTCGCCACGGATGATGCAGCCTAGGGCGATAACGCCGTCATAGGGCACGCCACCGCGGTCGAGCACCATCGCCAAGGCGATCGGGATCTCCAAGGCGCCCGGCACCGTGATGGTCTCCACCGCAACGTCGGCCGCAGCGAAGGCCCGCACCGCGCCCGCGTGAAGCATGACGCCGATGTCGTCGTAGAAGCGGGCTTCGACGATAAGAAAGCGGCTGCCGCTCGGCAGCGTCAGGTCAGAGGCGGGAACGACGGAGCGGCGCGGTTCGGCCATGGCGGTCGGCAGCTCTTTCGACAGGTTCGCTGAAGGTGCGTCTCGAGTAGCGCGGGCGAGCGACCCGCGCAAGGCGCGCCCACGTGTTTGGAACTCCTGGGCAGGACCCCTGTTGCGCGCTGGGTAGGATAGGGAGACGCGACGATGAAGCTCGGGGATTTTCGCCGGAAGACCAAGGATCTTGACGACGACACCATTCTGTCGATCGCGGAGGTGGATGAAGTCGCCGCCATGCACGTCACCACCGTGGAGATCGTCGACGACGCCAAGGTGACCGATACCAAGGCCGAGGCGCACGAGGCGGTGGACCTCGCCGGCGGCAAGCAGAAGACCGTCGTCCTTCGCTTCTGAAATGCCGATCTTCTGCGAGAAGTCTCAGGCGCGATCCGCAGTTGCTGTCAGTCGCGCCGCATAGCGCGCCATCAGGTCGACTTCGAGGTTGAGCCTGTCGCCCTTTCGGCGCTCGCCCCAGGTTGTCACCGCTAGCGTGTGGGGGATGAGGAGAACGGAAAGCTCGTCCTCATCGATCCCGTTCACCGTCAACGACGTCCCATCAAGGCAGACCGACCCTTTCTCGGCGACGAAACGTGACAGGTCCTGCGGCACGCGCACGGCGAAGCGCACCATGCCCTCGAAGGTCTCGACCGCCGTGATCTCGGCCGTCCCATCGATGTGACCGGTGACGATGTGACCGCCGAGTTCGTCGCCGATCCGCAGGGAACGCTCAAGGTTCAAGCGCGTCCCGGCCTGCCAGGCCCCCGCGGTCGTCCGCGCGAGCGTCTCGGCACCGACATCGAGCTCGAACCAGCTCCCACCCTCGCGCGCGCCGCTTGCGACGACCGTCAGGCAGGGGCCGCCGCAGGCGATGGACGCGCCGAGCGCGATCGTCTCGGGGAGGTAGGACGCGGCGATGCGCAAGCGACGCAACGCGCCCCGACCTTCGCTCGCTTCGATCCGTCCAACGTCGCTGATCAATCCGGTGAACATGGAGCCATCTTCTCGAAACGCTGGAGGCGGTCGACGCCCACCGCGCGATCCTCCGCCAGCCGATAATAGACCGGATTTTCGATCACCGCCCGGGCGGCGGCGCACAAGGCTGGAACCCCTGGGTGGCCAAGCGGCTTTGGCGCACGAAACAGCATGACGTCGTCGGCCAAACCGTCCGCCACGAGCGCGGCACCGAGCGTTGGTCCGCCCTCGCTGAAGACGCGGGTGACACCCCGGTCCGCGAGGAGGCGTAAGGCCGCGCCTAGGTCCAGGCGGCCGGACGCTGTCGCGGGAAGCCAAGCGATTTCAACGCCGTCGATCTCGCCGAACCGCGCGACGGCGGCGGTCTCGTTCCCCGCTCGAACCAGAAGCAGGACGGGCGCCTCTCCGGCCGTCTGCAACAGGCGGCAACGAGCGGAGAGGTGCGTGCAGTCGCCGAGCACGACGCGCAACGGGCGCGACACAACCCCCGGCAGGCGCACCGTCATGAGAGGATCGTCGGCCATAACGGTGCCGATCCCCACCATGATCGCGTCATGCGCAGCCCGCAGGCAATGGACCATGCCATTCGCCGCAGCGCCGGTGATCGCGAGCCGCGGGTCGTGCGTGCCCCCGGCGACGAAGCCGTCTGCCGTCTGCGCGAGCTTGAGTGTCACCATGGGTCGATGCTGCGTCATCCGCAGGATATGCCCAAGATGGTCGTGCCGCGCCGCCGTCGCGCCGATGCCACCGAAGACGTCCAGGCCCCGCGCGCGGCTATAGCGGGCGCCCCGTCCTGCAACGATCGGATTGGGGTCGTCCAACGCGTAGACGAGGCGAGCGATGCCGGCGGCCACGATGGCCTCGCAGCAGGGCGGCGTGCCTCCGTGGTGGCTGCAAGGTTCGAGCGTGACGTAGAGAGTCGCGCCCTCGGCGGCCGAGCCGGCCTGCGCGAGGGCAAGCGGCTCGGCATGGGGGCGGCCGCCCGGCGCGGTGCAGCCGCGCCCGACGATGACGCCGTTTTTAACGACGATGGCTCCGACGCTGGGGTTGGGCGCGGTGCGACCGAGGTTGCGCCGACCAAGCGAGAGCGCCGCCTCCATGAAGCGAACGTCGGCCGCGATTACGGCAGGGACCGTCATGTCTGCCTCCAGCACCGATACGTTAGGCGCGACCAACCAAGCCGACCGGCGCCGGCGCGACGTCGCCCTCCCCTTCCAGCGGGCTGGCGAGTTCGTCGATCAACATGTTGAAATCGCGGGTCTCTCGGAAGTTGCGGTAGACGGAGGCAAAGCGCACGTAGGCGACACCGTCCAGCGTGCGGAGGCCTTCCATGATCAGTTCGCCAATCCGCCCGCTCGGCACCTCGCTATCGCCTTGGCTCTCCAATTGACGAACGATACCGTTAACCATGCGCTCGACGCGCTCTTCTTCGACCGGGCGCTTGCGTAGGGCGATCTCGAGAGAACGCATCATCTTTTCGCGGTCGAAAGGCACGCGGCGGCCGGACTTCTTGACGACGAAGAGTTCGCGTAGCTGCACCCGCTCGAAAGTGGTGAAGCGGCCTCCGCAATCGGGGCAGACGCGGCGCCGACGGATGGAAGACGCATCCTCGGTCGGACGCGAATCCTTCACCTGCGTTTCGAGGCTGCCGCAGTAGGGACAGCGCATACTCTACTCTAAAAAGCATTGCGCCGGGACGACAACGCCCCGGCGTATAAAACGGTAAACCGTGAGGCGAGAGGCGCGCCGTCGTCAGACATCCGCGCCTTCCGCCGATCGGGCATGCTCAGTAGATCGGGAAACGCTGGGTCAGCGTCGCCACCTCGGCGCGGATCTCGCCTTCGGTCGCCACGTTTCCCTCTTCGCCCTTGGCCGCCAGACCAAGCAGACAGGTCGCAATCAGGCTGCCGATCTTCTCGAACTCGGCCGTCCCGAACCCGCGCGACGTCGCCGCCGGCGAACCCAGGCGGATACCGGACGTGACCATGGGGCTAGCCGTGTCGAACGGCACGCCATTCTTGTTGCAGGTGATGTGCGCCCGCCCAAGCGAAGCCTCCGCCGCCTTCCCGGTCAAACCCTGCTTGCGCAGGTCGACGAGCATCAGGTGGTTGTCAGTCCCGTCGGTCGAGATGGCGAAGCCTTGCCCGACCAGCGTCGCCGCCAGCGCCTTCGCGTTATCGAGCACCTGCTGCATGTAAAGTTTGAAGCTCGGCTGCAGCGCCTCGCCGAAGGCAACGCCCTTGGCGGCAATGACGTGCATCAGCGGGCCACCCTGGATGCCGGGAAAGATCGCCGAATTGAACTTCTTCGCGAGGGCCGCATCGTCCGTCAGGATGAGGCCGCCACGCGGGCCGCGCAGGGTCTTGTGCGTCGTCGTGGTGGCGACGTGGGCGTGCGGGAACGGCGAGGGGTGAAGGCCTGCGGCGACGATCCCCGCGAAATGGGCCATATCCACCATGAACAGGGCGCCGACCGAATCGGCGATCTCGCGGAACTTGGCAAAATCCCAGTGACGGGGATACGCGGAGCCGCCCGCGATGATGAGCTTCGGCTTGTGCTCCTGCGCGAGCTTGGCAACCGCTTCCATGTCGATGCGATTGTCGTCGGACGCACGCCGTACGAGATCGGCTTGAACCACTTGCCGGAGACGTTGACCGGGGATCCATGGGTCAAGTGACCGCCGGCGGCAAGGTCGAGACCCATGAAAGTATCGCCAGGCTGCAGCAGCGCGAGGAACACGGCCTGGTTGGCCTGGCTGCCGGAGTTTGGCTGGACATTGGCGAAGCCCACGCCGAACAGCTTGCAAGCGCGCTCGATCGCCAGCGTCTCGGCGATATCGACGTACTGGCAACCGCCGTAGTAGCGACGGCCCGGGTAACCCTCGGCATACTTGTTGGTCAGGATCGAACCCTGCGCCTCCAGAACCGCGCGCGAGACGATGTTCTCAGAAGCGATCAGCTCGATCTCGTCGCGCTGGCGGCCGAGTTCCTGAGCGACGACTTTGGCCATGTCCGGATCGGCGGACTGAAGGCTGGCGTTGAAAAACGCATTCGATTCCTGCCAGACGGCGTCGGACTTGGTCATAGCAAAACCCCTTGGAATGGCGGCTCAGGCCGGTACGTCACGGCACATTTCTGCGCTCAGCCGGTCGAGACTAGCACGCCATCTCCGGTCGGGGAAAGATCTCCCAGTCGCAGTTTTCCTAAATCCCGCGTCAAGAAAGTTAAGCTACGCCCGCGTAAGCGACGGAGACACGAGGAGAAAGTCCGCCCGCCGCGAGGCACACCGCCGCCGCGCGCGGCCCTGCGGCATTCCAGCGCCCTACTGCTCGTCGTCGATCGGGTCCAACACGCGACCGACGTTCTCGCTCGGCCGCTGGCTGTAGCTCGTCTTGCTGACCTGTCCCTGCGGCTGGTCGATCGGACGACCGATCGAGCCGGTCGCCACGGGACCGAAACCGTCGCGCTGGTAAATATCCTCGCGGAACTGGGCGGTGCCGTCGGGGGTGGCCCATGCGGTCACGTAGACCCAGTAGACCGGGACCGGCGTCGCGAGCTTGGCGTCGATCCGCTCGCCCGAACGAATCGCCTGGTCGATGTGCGCGCGGTCCCAGCCAGGCGTGTCCTTCAGCAGCCAGGTCACGTAGTCGCGCACGTTCTGCACGCGGATGCAGCCGGAGGAGACAAAGCGGTTGTCGTCGCCGAAGACACCCTTGTCGGACGTGTCGTGCATGTACACGCCGTAAGGGTTGTTGATGTTGATCCGCACCACGCCGAGCGAGTTCTCGACGCCGGGGTCCTCGCGGAAGCGGTAGTTCGTCGCCTCCATCGAATGCCAGTTGATCGAGCGGGGCGAAACCTCCTGGTTGTCCTTGCCGTAGACGCGAATGTGGCTGTCGGTCAGGTAGTTCGGGTTGGCCTGCATCCGAGGGATAAGGTCCTTCTTGATGATCGAGGCCGGCACCGTCCAGAACGGGTTGAAGTTGATGTCGATGGCGCGGGTCTGCATGACCGGGGACTGGCGATCGATCTTGCCGACGCCGGCGCGGTGATGGCTGTTGACCACGCCGTTCTCGACCGTCTCGACCGCTTCGGCCGGGATGTTGGCCATGACGTAGCGCTCGCCGAGGTTGCCCGAAAACGCCTTGAGGCGGACGAGGTTGATCTCGAGCTGGTGCAGCCGCATGTCTGCCGACACGTTGAGCGCGGAGAAGACTTCCGGTCCGACGACGCCGTTCTCGATCAGGCCGTGTCGGGCCTGGAAATGCTTCACGCCGGCGTCGACGTAGGAGTCGAAGACCGGTGACGTTCCGGCGGAGGCGTCGAGGTCGCCCGAGGCGGCGAGGCGGCGGCGCAAGGCGACGACGGACGCGCCATTCGAGCCGAGTTGAAGCTTGCGGCCCGTCGGCACGTTGCTCCAGCCGCCGTTCTGCACGAGCCGGCGATACGTCTCGATCGCGGCTTCCGTCGCGGCGAATGTCTGCTGTGACAGCACCGGGGTGGTGGAACGCTGTACGGCGAGGCGCGCGTCGGCGTCGTAGCCTTGCGCCCACTCGGCCTGGTCGCTGAACCCGCTGTCGGTCCCGGCGGCGAGGACCGGGCCGCTGACGGTGCCAAGCGACAGTGCGCCGGCGAGCGCGAGGACGCGGAAGGAGACGCGCGACGAGAGATGCGTGTGTTGTGCCACCATGGACTCCAGATGCCGGGCCGCTTAGCGCGAGGGCATGGAGTGAAGCCCATGCCTGTTCAAGCGCTCGACGCTAGTACGATCGCCCTTAACAAGCAGCAAACGGGCGGCCCTTTTATGGCGGTAATGCGCGTCTACAGGCTTGGCGGCGACATTCCAGCGGCTGTGGCCACGAGGTCACAAGGTGGGTCGCGGTACCCGGCCGGCGCAGGAGCAGGCCGGGTGAGACCGGAGCGCTTAGAGGCGGAAGCGGATCTGGTCCGTCCAGAAGCGCTCCAGGCGCACCAGCGACTGGTTCAGCCGGGTGAACTCGTCGCCTGAAATACCGCCGATCTGCTCGACGGTCGCGACGTGCTTGTCATACAGGCCGGCGACGATCTGGTGAACCTCGCGACCCTGGTCCGTCAGGCTGATCCGCACCGAACGGCGATCGAGCCGGGAGCGGGAGTGATGGAGATAGCCCATCTCCACCAGCTTCTTCACGTTGTAGGACACGTTGGAGCCGAGATAGTAGCCGCGTGTTCGCAGTTCGCCCGCCGTCAGTTCCTTGTCGCCGATGTTGTAGAGTAGCAGGGCCTGTACCGCGTTCACGTCGCTGCGGCCGCGCCGGTCGAACTCGTCCTTGATGACGTCGAGCAGGCGGCGATGCAGCCGCTCGACCAAGGTGAGAGCCTCAAGGTAGGCGGGGCGAACCTCGGCGATCTTGTCCTGTCGATTACGGCCGGTCTCGGACTTCAGCGCCATGTTCATCACTCATTCCTCGATCGTCGCGATGGCCGGGAGCAGCCCGGGCTCACTGTGGATCGATCTATAGGGGCCGCGAATGAAAGCGAGTTTAAGCAACAATCTGAATCGGAGATTTATCGCCTTCAGTAAACAAGGCGTGAAGACAAGCAAGAGGATAGTCTAAAGAGGAATAAACCACCTCAAAACTACGGTGGTCATGCGAAGACTTGATATCGGCTGGTGACGAGAATGCCGACGTCGCCTCTGGGGAGATGGCCCCGTGGACGTCATGTTGCGGGCCCCGCCATCGCCGCAGGCTCCCCTCGTCAATACAGCATCCCTCGTTCGTCCCGGCGATGGGCGAGTAGCCGGATGCCCGGCTGGATCGCTATACTCGCGGTATTCTGATCAGGGATAAGACGCCTTGCCGGCGCGCCAGGTCAGACTGAAGTAGAGGATGATGAGGATCACGTCGACCCCGATCCACATCGGCGTGAAGAAACGTGGCACACCGATCGCCACGAGGACTTGCGACAGGGCCGCGAAGAGCCACAGGACGCCACCCCAGGGCGTCGCCAGCCAAAGCCCGACGGCGGCCAGAAGGTCGAGGACGGAGAAGAAGATGACCGCCGCCGCACGTCCGGTCGTCAGGTGGTCGAACAGCGCGTCGGCGGGGACGAGGAACCCCGCCCATTGGACGAGGCCCTGCACGATCCAAAGGCCGGCGAGGAGCCGCATGAAGACGACGAGGATCAGGCCCCAGCGCGTCTCCATGGCCTCGCGCGCGCTCACCCCCAGCCGGATTGCGGGCTCCGGCTGGTAGGCGTCGGCAGCCACGCGGTTGGGGTCGTGGCTGCTCAAGCGGTCCCCTCGCTTCGATCGTGCCTTGGACCGTGTTTCAGGAAGCCGAGGTCCGGCCCGACCGGGACGATTCCGGTCGGATTGATCCAGGGGTGACTGCGGTAATAATGGTTCTTGATGTGGTCGATCCTGGTGGTGGAGGCGACGGCGTCGAGCGCGTAGAGGCGGTCGAGATAGGCCGAAAGCGCGGGGTAGTCCGCGATGCGCCGGACGTTGCACTTGAAGTGGCCGACGTAGACGGCATCGAACCGCAGAAGCGTCGTCACCAGGCGGATGTCCGCCTCGCTCAACGCGTCGCCGACGAGAAACGGGCCGCCGCTCAGGCGCCCTTCGAGCCAGTCGAGGGTGGCAAACATCGGTGCGAGCGCCGCCTCGTATGCCGCCTGCGTCGTGGCGAAGCCGGCTCGGTACACGCCGTTGTTCAGCGTGTCGTAGACGCGCGCGTTGACGGCGTCGATCTCCGCGCGACCCGCTTGCGGGTAATAGTCGCCCGGGAGAGCGCCTGTCGCGTCGAAGGCCGCGTTGAACATGCGGATGATCTCCGAGGATTCGTTCGAGACGATCGTCGCGGTGTGCCTGTCCCATAGCACCGGCACCGTGACGCGGCCGACGTAGGAGGGGTCCGCCGCCCGATAGACTTCGTAGAGGTAGGCCGCACCGTTGACCGGGTCGGGCATGGCGCCGTCCTCGGGCTTGAAGGTAATGCCGTTCTCCCCCATCAGCCAATGCGTCACCGAGAGGCTGACGATCTCGTCCAGTCCCTTGAGCTTGCGCATCACGAGGGCGCGGTGTGCCCACGGACAGAAGTACGCGGCATACAGGTGGTAGCGGCCGGCCTCCGCCTTGAAGCCCTCGCGTCCGCTGGGGCCTGCCTTACCGTCCGCCGTGACCCAGTTGCGAAACTTGGCGGCATCGCGCTCGAACCGGCCGTCGTGCTTCTCCTGCTCGTAGCCGCGATCGTGCCATACGCCTTCGACGAGTACGCCCATGGGTCACCTCCGGCCTGGTCGAGGATCGATCCCGACCTGCTGGTTTTAGCTGGGCCGGCGACGCCCCCGCAAGGCGCGTTGGATTTTGGCTCGGCGGACGCCTATCAAGGCCGGGCAGCCTGCCGACCCTGTCGGCCGATCGGGAGCCCTACCATGACCAACGGTCACCCTGCCGACATTTCGGAATCGCTCGGCCTGACCCACCGCCCGCGTCGCAACCGCAAGAGCGAATGGGCGCGGCGCCTCGTGCGCGAGAACGTGGTGACGGCGGACGACTTGATCTGGCCGATCTTCGTTGTCGACGGCGAAAGGCAGCGCGTACCCGTCCCTTCGATGCCAGGGGTCGAGCGATACTCCGTCGACGAGGCGGTCCGCGCCGCAGAGGAGGCGGCGAAGGCCGGCGTGCCGGCGATCGCCCTCTTCCCGTTCACCGAGCCTGGCCTGCGCGACGGGCTCGGCAGCGAGGCGCTCAACCCGGGCAACCTGGTCTGCCGCGCGTGCCGCGCGATCAAGGCGGAAATCCCGGAACTCGGCCTCATCACCGACGTCGCCCTCGACCCCTACACCAGCCATGGCCACGACGGCGTGATGCGCGGCGACGTGATCCTCAACGACGCGACGGTGCGCATCCTCTGCGCCCAGGCGGTCAACCAGGCCCACGCGGGGGCCGACGTGATCTCCCCGTCCGACATGATGGACGGGCGGGTGGCCGCGATCCGCGCCGCCCTCGACAGGGCGGGCCACGAAGCCGTGCAGATCATGTCCTACGCCGCGAAGTACGCGTCCGCCTTCTACGGTCCGTTCCGCGACGCGATCGGCACCAACGCGACGCTGATCGGCGACAAGCGAACCTACCAGATGGACCCCGGCAACGCCGAGGAAGCTCTGCGCGAGGTTGCCCAGGACATCGAGGAAGGCGCCGACATGGTGATGGTCAAGCCGGGCATGCCCTATCTCGACATCGTCCGGCGTGTGAAGGAAAACTTCGCCGTGCCGACCTTCGCCTACCAGGTCTCGGGCGAGTACGCGATGATCATGGCCGCCGCGGGCAACGGCTGGATCGACGGCGAGCGCGCGATGATGGAGAGTCTCATCGGCTTCAAGCGTGCGGGCTGCAACGGAGTGCTGACCTACTTCGCCGTGCGAGCGGCAAGGCGGCTGAGGGGCTGACGGTCAGCCGCCCCGCCTTAGGGTCGATCGAGCGGGTAGGTCACCACCAGGGATTGCTCCGGGCGATTTCCATGGGCTGAGACCTGGTAATAGAAGATACCTTCGCCGCTGGGCTCGCGTCTTCCAAAGGCAATCTTCGCACTCGGCTGGTCGGAGCCGGGTTCGGCCACCTTCGCCCATTCCGCCCCGTTCCAGACGCCGAAAGGCGCGTTCGCATCCTTCTGGTGGATCTCGGTGACGGTCGATAGCGGTCCGAACGGCGTGTCGGCCTGCGTCGCACCCGGCGGGAAATGAGTCGCCTGCAGGGACGCGGCTCCGGGGTCGCCCGACTCGAACGCCACGCTCCCGTCGGGATCGCGCCGCACGGCGATCGTGATCGGCGCCTTCTCCCTCAGCACAGCCTTCATGTGCAGAAGTTGGGTGTATTGCGCCTCCGTCACCCCCATCTTCGGGTTATAGGGGAGCGGCTCGCCCGCCGGGGTGCTGATGACGTAATGCTTGAACCAGTCCATGTTACCTTGGACGGCAAGCTGAAAGCGACGGGAGATCACCTGGTCTTCGGGGGCGACGAAGAGCTCGACGACGTGACCCTGGATGGTGCCGCTCCTGGGCAGATAGCTCTCGAGCGGACCCGCCTGCGCGGCATGCGGGGCGAGGCCGGCGCCAAAGGCGGTGAGGACGAGCAGATGGCAAGCGCGAAGCGCGGACACGGAGACCTCCCGGACATTTTTGTTGCGCTCCCCTGCCACGCGCGCGACGACGCGGCAATCGGTCGGACGTCCAGGTCGCCGCCCTTCGCCTCCCTACCCCTGTCCTGACGGAGTTTGCCCGTGAAAGCCCTCATCGTTGTCAATATGCTCAACGATTTCGTCACAGGATCGCTCGCCAACGAGGCGAGGGCGATGCAGATCGTGCCAGCGATCCGCCGGCTCATCGACCACGCGCGCAAAGATCCCGACTGGCTCGTCGCCTACGCGAACGATGCTCACCGCGCCGACGACCGTGAAGTCTCGGTCTGGGGCCGTCACGCCATGGCCGGCACCGCCGGGGCCGCCGTCATCGATGCGCTCGCTCCGGTGGGCGCGGAGCGCGAGATCGTCTCCCCGAAACGCTTCTACGGCGCCTTCGACGAGACGGATTTGGAAGACAGCTTCATCGACTACGACGTGACGGACGTGGTCGTGACCGGCCAGCACACCCATTGCTGCGTGCGCCACACCGCCTACGGCGCGTTCATTCGCGGCTATGGCATTCAAGTCCCCACCGACGCGGTCTGCGCGATGGAAGGCGTCGACAACGAGGCGGCCGTGCAGGACCTCGTCGAGCTCTATGGCGCGGTAACCACCACCAGCGCCGCCCTCTCGGGCCGCCAGCCGCTGAAGACGGCCTATTCCAAGCCGCGCTTGTAGCGCGACGACCCTGCTTCCATATGTAGCGTCGCCGCGGTCCATCCGCCGGCATGGAGGTAGACCATGGGTGACACCGGGCCGTTCAGACCGCAGACGATGAGCTATTTCGCCATTCCGGAGCTGCCGGCGGCCGCTTTCTCGGGCGTGCGGACGCGCCGCATGGTGGCCTTCTGCCTCGATTTCGCCCTCGTTTCGATCGTGGTGGCGGTGCTCTGGAGCGCGCTGTTCGTCGTGACGTTCGGCCTGTCCGCGCTGCTTCTGCCGCCGCTCTTTCCGTTCGTCGCGTTCTTCTACAATGGCGTGGCCGTGTCGGGCCGGCGGATGGCCACGCCCGGCATGCAGGCACTCGACCTCCAGATCCGCTCCGTCGACGGAGCGCACGTATCCTTCCTGTCGGCCGCGGTCCATGCCGTCCTGCTCTACGTCAGTTGGATGTTTCCGCCGGTGTTCCTCGTCTCGCTGCTGACCGCCGACAAGCGCTGCCTGCACGATATGCTTGCATCTGTGATCGTCGTGCGGCGACCCGATTAAGGCTGGTGCGGCCCCTGCGCGTTTTGCGTCCTTGCGGCTTGGCGCGGGGTGGTTACTCTGGTGGGACCACCATGCAGCAGGAGCGAGCGTGTCGAGAGAGCCGCGGGATGCCCCGCAATTCTATCTGACGGCACCGTGCCCCTGCCCTTACCTGCCGCATCGCCAAGAGCGAAAGGTGTTTACGCACCTGATCGGCAAGCGGGCGGTGGCGCTCAACGACACGCTGACGCAATCGGGTTTTCGCCGCTCGCAGACGATCGCCTATCGTCCCGCTTGCGAAGCGTGCCGCGCCTGCGTCTCGATACGGGTCAAAGTCGATGAGTTCGTGCTCTCCCGCAGCCTTCGCCGGGTGCTCGAGCGCAACGCCGGATTGACCGGGGTCGTCGCGCGGGCGCAGCCGACCTCCGAGCAATACGCGTTGTTCCGCGGCTACCTCGACGCGCGGCACTGGGACGGCGGCATGGCCGACATGTCCGTCCTCGACTATTCGATGATGATCGAGGACAGCCACGTCGAGAGCCGCCTTGTCGAGTACCGCAGCGGCGGCTCCGCGCTGACGCCCAGTCGCCTTGCCGCGGTCTGCCTGACCGACATGCTCGCGGATGGGCTATCCATGGTCTACTCGTTCTACGAGCCCGACGAGCAGAGTCGCTCGCTCGGCACATTCATGATCCTCGATCACATCGAGCGCACACGCCGCCTCGGCCTGCCTCACCTCTATCTCGGCTATTGGGTCGAGGGTTCGAAGAAGATGGCCTACAAGGCGCGGTTCCTGCCGCAGGAGCGGCTCGGTATGCAGGGCTGGGAGCGTGTCGAAAGCGCGTGAGCGCTTCGACATGGGGCGCCTTTTACCGGCTTTGTCCGCCGGGGTCAGTCTTTCTTAGGACTGCCGTCGCAGCCTGCCCATATCCGAGCCGATTCGACGCGAACCCGTGAGGATCGGGCGCGCTCGCGTCGGCCCATGGTCTGCAGTCGGCGCGAGGGCGTATTGGTCGATTTTTCCGAAGCTCTCAAGGCGCGGATCAAGAATATGTCGTCGGTGGAATTGACGGCGATCGAGACGCGCCGCCGGACGCGAGAGGGCGGCGAGACGGACCGCAACGAGATCGAAGCCTTCTGGGCGTCAACCGCCGATGACGGCGCGGGCGCGGCGGCAGCAAGCAAGATGGTGACCGTGCGTCTGGACCCAGGCGCAGCCGGAGCCCGCGATGCACTCACCTTTTCCCACGATCCAAGTTGGCGCGAGACGATCCTGCTAACACCGGCGGTCTACCGGCTCCTCGCCGGGGGACAATTGGATGATGCCGACGGTGCCGCCACGCCTCGGGAGCGCTTCATTCTTGGCGCGGACGGACCGACCTCCGAGACGGTTTCGGCTTCGCGCGAGGCCGTCGCCCAAATCGTCGGGCAGGAACGTCCGCGAGACATGATCCGGGCTCGGCGACTTTTCGATCTCGAGCGCTTGAAACCGGCGAGCCTGCGCCTGCCGGTCGAGCGGCGCGTCGCATTGTTCGCCGAACGTTGGGTCGCCGAAGACATCAAGGGCCGCATCGACGCCGCCGTGGCGGGTGTCTCCTCCCGCGCGATGCTGTTGATGACCGGGCGCGATCAGGTTGCCCTCTGGATCCGGCCCGGCGACCTGGTGCAGAACGCGTCGCGCTTCCTTCAGGCCGACTTGGCGCCCAGCATCCTGCTGCCCAAAGCCACACCGCGCAAGGAACCGTCCACCGCAGAGCACGATGCCTATGCCGCGGTCGGTCACGGCACCGGGCCGGAACGCGTGCTGCTCGTCGATCTCGCCCGGTTCCGGAAAACCGTCTGCCTGATGGACAGGGATGAGGATCGCGACATCGCCCTCGAAGCGTTGCGCGACATGACACTCCGCGACGCCGTAATCGCCCAGGAGCGACGGGGGCCGAGGGCGCGGCATCGGGCTTCCTGATCCGCGGGCGTCGAGCAGAGCGATGGATCTCGCCGATTGACCCCGCCTCATGTGGCGCGACCGCTCGAAACTGCTCTCAGTGAGCAACCCTGGCGGCGACGCTCCAGGCGCACCGACGGCGTGAGAAACCCGCCGGCTAAGCCGGCGGGCGAAAGCATCACGGATGCTTCCTGCTGGTCTCAGTAGCCGTAGGGACGGTCGTAGTAGCCCTCACCATAACCGCGTCCATACGGGCGATGATAATAGCTATAGGCCGCGCCAGTCGCCAGCGCGCCTGCCGCAAGGCCGAGGCCCAAGGCCGCGCCGCCGCGTCCATACCCGCCATGGCGATAACCGCCGCCGTGGTAGCCGCGGTGAAACCCCTGCGCGTCCGCGCTGGTGTTCGTTGCCGCGGCGGTGGCACCAAGCGTCAAAGCCGCCAGGCCAGCGATCGCGATCTTCTTGAACGTATCGGTCAAAATATCCTCCTCGTTGGTTCGAGATGGAAATGACCGGACCTGCATAAGGTTCGCAGCCCTCGACATTTTGCCGCAACCGTCAAGCGGGGCGGCTCGCGGCCCACGCTCGACGAAGATGAGCGCATGTCCACACGATAACTCTCTACCTGTCGTCCATCGCGAGGCTCGGCTCGATTGCATCTCGCCAGGCGTCCACATGCTTCGGCACCCGAGGTGACGATCAAACGCCTGCGACGCTGTCTTCGCCGCTCACGGCGTCTTCTAAGTTCATCGAAAGCGCGCTCGCTCACTCACACCGCGGTATTGGCGCCATTTCGCCCGGGCCGAGCATCGTTGAACTCCTCACCGTGAACGAGCGCCCAATCACATATCGCTTCGAACGACGGGCGCAGCGATAGGCCGAGCGGCGTCATTCTATACTCCACGCCAATGGGTGCGGTCGGCAACACCGTCCTCGTCACCAGCCCATTGCGCTTCAGCCGTTTCAGGGCGTCGGCAAGCGATTTGTGCGTGATCGCGTCGAGCCGCCGCTTGATTTCGTCGAAGCGAGTCGGCTTCGGGCAAATCACCGTCAGGATCATGATCGTCCATTTGTCGGCAATCTCGTCCAGCACCGATCGCACGCGTCCCATGTTGGCCAGCAAACGTTCAGCACGTCGTGGAGGATCGGTATCGTCCGCCACATCTAGGCTCCTCCCGGTGCGTTCTTGATATCAGGTATCTATCGGTTACCTGAGATATCATGAACCGACGAAGGAAATCGCAATGGCGCGCATGACGGGTAAAGTAGCTTTGGTAATCGGCGGTGCGAGCGGCATCGGCGAAGCGATTGCGGCGCGCTTGGCGGCCCAGGGCGCTTCGGTGTTCATGACCGGACACCGCCAACCTGGGATCGAAGGCGCGGCTGCCCGGATCGGGCACGGCGCGCGCAGCATCGTCGCCGACGCGAGCGAACCAGCCAACATCGAGCGCGGTTGCGACGGTCGTGGCGGGCGCCGGGCGGATCGACGCGCTTGTCTTCAACGCGGCGGTAGCGGAGCCCGCCGACGTCCTGTCCAGCACGAGCGAGCACTTTGATCGGCATTTCGCGCTCAACGCACGTGGGCCGTTGACGGCCATGAAAGCGGCCGTCCCGCACATGCCCTCGGGAAGCGCGGCAGTCGTCGTCGGCTCGACCGCGAGCGAGATGGCGAACTCGCCCTACGGCACTTACGCCGACCAAGGGCGGGCGACTGTCGTAGACTAGGGAAGAATGCCGGAGCACGAGCGAAACCCATGCACCTCCGCGTTTCACTCGGAAGTCATGGCGGAGAGGGTGGGATTCGAACCCACGGTAGGCTTGCACCTACGACGGTTTTCAAGACCGTTGCCTTAAACCACTCGGCCACCTCTCCGGTCGGAGCCTGGCAACCTTAGCCGAGCGGGCGCGCGAGCGGAAGGTGCGTGCACCGGACCAGGCCGGAACTGCGCCGCCGGCACGCATTTTGACCATGGCAGCGCTTTTGAACACGGGCGGTAATCGCGATTGCTATTTACCGGACGGCGCTTTAGCGCTGCGGCAGTCTAGTTTGTTGGAGCGATTATGGAAGATCCTGGCATAGCGGTCCTTGCGACGATCCTTGCGATTCATCGCGACGCGGTCCTCGCGGGATGGCTCGGCCACCTCAGGAAGAGCGACGCGGTTCGCATCGGGCGGCTGCGCGAGGCGGAGGTGGTCACCCAGGCGACGAACGTCTTCGAGCTCGTGCGGGCCGCCACGCGGCAGGACGGCACCGGGCCGGAAGCGATGGAGAACCTGCGCGCCGCGCTCGGCGACATCTCCCGGTCGCGGGCGCGGCTCGGCCTCACTCCGACGGATACCGCGATGTTCGTCCTGTCGCTCAAGGAAGCGATCTTCGGCGCCGTCGCACCCGACCAGTCCGCGGACTACCTCGCCGGCATCCTGGCGACGAGCAAGCTGATCGACGGACTCGGGCTGCACACGATGGAGGTTTTCCAGACCTCGCGCGAGGAGATCATCAAGCGCCAGAGCCAGGAGATCGCCGAACTCTCGACGCCGGTGGTGCGGCTATGGGATGGCATCCTGGCGCTGCCGCTGATCGGCACGTTGGACAGTTCGCGCACCGGTGTCGTGATGGAGAACCTGCTCCAGGCGATCGTCGATGAAGAAGCCGATATCGCGATCATCGACATCACAGGGGTGCCGACGGTCGATACCCTCGTCGCGCAGCACCTCCTCAAGACGATCGCCGCTGCGCGGCTGATGGGCGCAGACTGCATCATCTCCGGCATTCGGCCGCAAATCGCGCAGACGATGGTGCACCTGGGCGTCGAGCTCAATGTCGTGTCCAAAGCGACCCTCGCGGACGCCTTCAAGCTCGCCTTGAAGCGGCTGGGACGGTCCTTCGCCGAGACGGGCGGCGCCTGAACGTGGACCGCATCCCTATCCTGAAGATCGGCAACGCGCTGATCGTGACCATCCAGGTGGACATGCACGACGGCCTCGCGATGACGCTCCAGGAGGACCTCACGAAGAAGATCGTCTCGACCAACGCGCGCGGCGTGCTGATCGAGATCTCCGCCCTGGAGATCGTGGATTCCTTCATCGGCCGCATGCTCGACACGATCGCCTCGATCTCGCGCATCCTCGACGCGGAGACCGTGGTCGTCGGCATGCGCCCGGCCGTCGCCATCACCCTCGTCGAACTCGGCCTTCGGCTCGACGGCATCAAGACCGCCTTGAACATCGAGCGCGGCCTCGCGATGTTGCAGGAGCGCGTCGACCTGCAGTTCGGCGCGGGGAGCCTTCATGCTGGTCGCAAGCACTGAGACGTTTCCCATCCGCTCGGATCAAGACGTCGTCCAGGTGCGCCAGCAGGTCCGGTCCCGCGCCATCGAGGCCGGCATGAGCCTCGTCGACCAGACGAAGATCGTCACGGCGGCGAGCGAGATCGCCCGCAACACGTTGTCCTACGGTCGTGGCGGCTCGGTGACGATGGAGTCGCTCATTGATGGTGCGCGGCGCGGCGTGCGCCTAAGCTTCGCCGACGAAGGGCCGGGCATTCCCGACATCGAACGGGCGCTGACCGACCACTACTCGACCGGCGGTGGATTGGGCCTCGGCCTCAGTGGCGCCCGCCGGCTCTCGAACGAGTTCTCCATCGACTCGCAGCCGGGCGCCGGCACGCGCGTCATGATCGCCCGCTGGACCCTGCGGTGATCGCCATTCCCGTTACCGAAGCGAGTCAGGTCGCCGACGTACGCCGGCGCGCCCAGGCTATCGCCAGGGACATCGGCTTGAGCGAGGTCGCCCATGGCCATGTGGGGATCGTCGCCACCGAACTCGCCACCAACCTCGTGAAATACGGCCGCGACGGCGAGATGCTGCTCGGGACCTACGAGGACGCGGGCAGCAGCGGGGTCGAAGTGATCTCCCTCGACAAAGGGCCGGGTATCGGCGACTTGCACGAGACCATGCGCGACGGCTTCTCGACAGGAGGGAGCGCCGGGACGGGACTTGGGGCCGTGCGGCGGCTGTGCCACACCTTCGACGTCCTATCGTGGCCACGAACGGGTACGGCGCTGCTCGCCCGGATCGCGGGCGGCCCTGCGATACCGCAAGCGGCCGAGGCGGCGCAATGGGGCGCGGTGGTCGTGCCCCTGGCGGGCGAGCCCGCATCCGGCGACGCGATCTACGTCCGGACGGAAAGCGACGGCTGGACTGTCTTGGTCGCCGACGGCCTGGGCCATGGCCCGCATGCCGTCGAGGCCTCGGACGAGGCGGTCCGCACCTTCCTTGCCGTCGAGCATCTGCAGCCGGCCGCCATCCTGCGGGCGGTGCACGACGGCCTGCGCCACACGCGCGGTGCCGCGGTCGCTCTGTGCCGCTACTCCGCGGCGAACGGATCTATCCAGTACGTCGGGGTCGGCAACATCGAGGGGCGCGTGGTCGACGGAGCGGAGTCGAAGCGGATGGTCTCTCACGCGGGCACCGCCGGCTTGACGCTCCGCCGCGTCCAGGAGTTCCAATACGCCTTTCCCACCGGTAGCGTCCTCGTCATGCATTCGGACGGTGTTTCGGCGACGTGGTCGCACGCCGCATTCCCGGGCCTCTTCTCCGCCCACCCCACCCTGGCAGCGGCAACTCTCTACAGGCATCACGCCCGCAGTCGCGACGATGCCTGCGTCGTGGTCGCCCACGCGAATGCAGATCGGCCGTGAAGTGGCCTCTGGTCACCCTTGTCATCGGCGCCGAGGAGGACCTTGTTCTCATCCGCCAGCGCGCCAAGGCGATCGCCGGCCACCTCGGCTTCGCTGTCCAGGATCAAACCCGCATCGCCACCGCCTTGTCGGAGATCGCCCGGAACGCCTTCGGTTATGCGGGGGGCGGAACGGTCGAACTCGGGGTGGACGAAGGCGCCGGCAAGCAGACCTTCCGCATGCGCGTCAGCGACCACGGGCCCGGCATCACCGACATCGAGGCCATCCTGGCGGGGCGCTACGCCTCGCCGACAGGTCTGGGCCTCGGGATCGTCGGCGCGCGCCGGCTGGTCGATCATTTCGACATTGTCTCGCATCCTGGCCTCGGGACCCGTGTGACGCTCGGCAAGACGCTGCCGGCGGATCGTCGCTTCGACGGCACCGGGCTCGCGGTGGCCGCCAACGGCAGCTCGTCCGGGGGATCGTTCGACGTTCACGCGGCGACGCGCGAGCAGAACCGGGACCTGCTGACGAGCTTGGCCGCACTCGCGGAACGCGAGGAGGAGACCGGCCGCCTCAACCGCGAACTCGAGGAGACGAACCGCGGGGTCGTCGCCCTCTACGCCGACCTCGAGAGCAAGGCCGACGAGTTGCGCATCGCCAGCGAGACGCTGGAGACCACCGTCGCCCTGCGCACGGCGGAACTGGCGGAAAGCAACGCCAAGCTGAAGGCGGAGGCCGCGGCGCGCGAACGCATGGGCGACGATCTACGCCAGGCGCAGAAGATGGAGGCGGTGGGCCAGTTGACCGGCGGCATCGCTCACGACTTCAACAATCTGCTGACAGGGATCGTCGGCTCGCTCGACATGATGCGCCGCCGCATCCGGCAAAACCGGATCGACAAGCTCGACAGCTACATCGACATCGCGATGAGTTCGGCCGATCGAGCGTCGGCCCTCACGCACCGGCTGCTGGCGTTCTCGCGACGCCAGCCGCTCGACCCGCAGCATATCGACGTCTCCCTCCTCATCGAAGGCATGGACGCCCTGCTGCGCGGCTCGATCAACGAGACGATTACTCTGCGTTTCCAGCCGGCGGCCGAACCCTGCACCACGTTGTGCGACCCGCACCAACTCGAAAACGCGATCCTGAACCTGGCGATCAACGCCCGCGACGCCATGCCGGACGGTGGCTGCCTGACGATCGACACGGGATTGGCCCAGGCGCCCGACGACGCCGGCGAAACCAGGGCCTATGTCTGCATCGGCGTCACAGACACGGGCACAGGCATGGCGCCGGGCGTCGTCGCCCGAGCCTTCGACCCTTTCTTCACCACCAAGCCTATCGGCAAGGGCACAGGCCTCGGGTTATCGATGGTCTACGGCTTCGCGCGCCAATCGGGCGGCCGGTGCGTCATCGATAGCGGCATGGGGCGGGGCACCGCCATCCGCATCCTCCTGCCGTTCGCCTCGGGCGAGCACGTCCACGGCGCGGCAGGGTCGGCGCAGACCACCGCGGGAAGTAGGGGCGAGACGATCCTCGTCGTGGAAGACGAGGGGGCCGTGCGGTTGCTGGTGGTCGAGGCGCTGCGCGAGGCCGGCTATACGGTGGAGGAAGCGGCGGACGGCCCGAGCGGATTAAACGCGGCCGCCCGCATGCCGGACATCGACCTGCTCGTGTCCGACGTCGGCTTGCCCGGCCTCAACGGGCGGCAGATGGCCGATGCCGTCCGCTTGGCGAACCCTGGCCTCAAGGTTCTCTTCATGACGGGATACGCGGAGAGCGCTGCGGCGACCAACGGGTTCCTCGAAACCGGCATGGCGATCCTCACCAAGCCGTTCGACGTCGACTCGCTTCTTGCGAAGGTGAGAACCGTCCTCGACGAGCCGCGACAGGCGCCCTGAAGCACGCGGAGGCCTCGGACCATCGTCGCAAGAAACCGCCAAGGGCCGCCTTGGGTCCGGTCCCAAACAAGGAGCCGCCGATGCTGTCCAATGAGACTCTGTATGTGCTGGGGATCGTGCTGGTCGGCGCGGCGATCGCTTTGGTCTGCGCAGCTCGGCCAAGCGTAACCCAGGCAACGATCGGGTGCGCGAGGCGGCCACGCGCGACCTGTACCAGCACTCCGATCGTAAGGAACACCAGCCTGGAGAGGAGTTGAAAGACCAGATCAAACCCTAGCTTTCCGCACGAAGCCACAGGGTCGAGGATGGCAGCTCCCCCTATTCCCCAACGATTTCCATGATCGAGGCTTCATCTTGCGTGAGTGGTCGATAGCGGGGCGTCGAACGGCGGGGTTCCCCCCTCACCTGCCTCCGCTGGGTCTACGGGCGAAACTCAAGCCGAGCGTGCATCGCGATTTGGGAGCACCCGGACGTGTATCCTTGAAGTCCAGCGCAACACTCTTTCCTTAATTCGATATTCGTCCTCCTCAATACTGGTCAACGTCGCGGCAAAGAAGGAGTTAACCTTTTTGGGATAACTCGAGCGAGAAGGTCGAACTCTCTCGAAAGGCTACCGCGATGCGGTTCTCTGATTTGAAGCTCAGCACGAAACTTGCGGCCGGTTTCGGATCGCTTCTGGTGGTTACCGCGGTCAGTTCTACCTTCGTCTACACGCAGTCGCGCAGCTTGGCGGAGATCGAGCGGCTGAACTCGGTATCGGACGAGACCCTCGATCTCGCCGACCAGATGATCGGTCATATCAACGGAGCACGTTTATCAAGCCGCAAGCTGACCTTCAGCGGCGCACAAGCCGACAAGCTCGAGCTGGACGGCGAGCTCAACGCCTGGACCAAGAACTACACGGTTTTGCGCGAGCGTTTTCAGAAGGACGGCCCGCAGCTTCTCCCGGAACTCGAAGAATACCGCAACAGCGTCGAGGTAGCGGTTGAGCAATACTTCAAGCCGGAAGCCGCCCTCGCCTTGAACCCGGAGACGCGCCCGCTGGCCTTGGCGAAAGTCGCGAGCGACAGCTTCAGATCCTATCTGCAGAGGATGTCGACAAGCTTTGCGGCCTTGCGCTCCAAGACGTCGGCTTGGTCCAACAGTTGGACCGACACGGGCAACAAAGCCATGGGTGACATGGAGAAGGCCGTCCTGCTTGGGGGTTTCGCCTCGCTCCTTGTCGGCGTTCTCATGGGTTGGTTCCTCACGCGCGCGATCGGTCGCCCGCTGACAGCCATGACCCGAGCCATGCGCGCGCTGGCGGCG
This sequence comes from Beijerinckiaceae bacterium, assembly GCA_965249685.1. GTDB lineage: Bacteria > Pseudomonadota > Alphaproteobacteria > Rhizobiales > Beijerinckiaceae > RH-AL1. The sequence continues at coordinate 1,104,121 of CBDFMN010000003.1, forward strand.
GGCGACTTGGACGTGACGATTCCAGCGCGCGGGCAGGCCGACGAACTCGGCGACATGGCGGCCGCGGTCCAGGTGTTCAAGGAGGCGACCGTGGCAAAGGCTCGCCTGGAGGCCGATGCGGCCACGGCGCGCCGCGCCGCCGAGGACGAGCGCGCCCGCAGCGAACAGGTTCGCGCCGAGGCGGCCAAGCAGGTCGCGCAGGTCGTCGACGGCCTTGCCGCCGGCCTCGACAAGCTGGCCGCCGGCGACCTGATCCAACGGCTCGACCGGCCGTTCGCCGCCGATTACGAGAGCTTGCGCACCAATTTCAACACGGCGGTGTCCCAACTGCAGGAGGCGATCGAACTCGTCTCCTTCAACACCGGGGCGATCCACTCCGGCACCGGCCAGATCTCGACCGCGTCCGACGATCTCTCGCGCCGCACCGAGCAGCAGGCGGCTAGCCTCGAAGAAACCGCCGCAGCGCTGAGCGAAATCACCACGGCCGTGAAAAAGACGGCCGAAGGCGCGGCCCACGCCCGGCAGGTCGTCAAGATCGCAAGCAGCGACGCCGAACGGTCCGGCGACGTGGTGGCGCGCACCGTCAAGGCTATGAGCGGCATCGAGCATTCGTCGCAGCAGATCGGCCAGATCATCGGCGTCATCGACGAGATCGCGTTTCAGACGAATCTGCTCGCGCTCAATGCCGGCGTCGAGGCTGCGCGGGCGGGAGACGCGGGACGCGGTTTCGCCGTGGTCGCGAGCGAAGTCCGCAGCTTGGCACAGCGCTCGGCCGAAGCGGCCAAGGAGATCAAAACGCTCATTCTCGCCTCTGACGATCAGGTGAAGGCAGGCGTCCAGCTCGTCGGCGAGACGGGCAAGGGGCTGACGCGCATCGTCGAGCAGGTGGCCGAGATCAGCATCATCGTCAACGAGATCGCGACCTCGGCCGAGGAACAGGCGAGCGGCCTTTCCCAGGTCAACATCGCAGTCAATCAGATGGATCAGGTCACGCAGCAGAATGCGGCCATGGTGGAGGAAGCGACCGCCGCCACACACAGCCTCAAGAGCGACAGTGAAGAACTAGCCCGGGCGGTCAGCCGCTTCCAGGTCGGCGGCAGCGTCGTGGCGATGCCGCACGCCATCAAAGGAAAGGCAGCCGCACCTGCACCGCGCCCCGTCCTTAAGACCGTAGCGCGGCGCGGTGGCACGGTCGTCGCCGCAGCACCGCAATCGAGGACCGCCGTTGCTGCCGACAATTGGGAAGAATTCTGACCAGCACTGCCGGCCTAACGTTCCGACCGGCGGCCGTCATCCCGACCGCCTCTCTCTGTAATTGGCCCTCTGTACGCGCCGCCTTCAGCATCGATCGAAGGCGGACACACCCTCGCCACGGCACGCTTGGCGACGCAGCAGTGGTTTCGCTGCATTCTCGCCATCGTCGAGGTTGGGCCGACGCCCAACCATCGCGACGTGGAGGGCTAAAAGTCAGTTCGAGCGCTGAGGACATCCAGCCGGTACTGATCTGTCCTCGCCTGCTTCCGGACCGCAGCAAAATCGGCGGCCTCGTGGATAAACACCGTGGCCGCTTCATCGCCGCCGAGAGGATAGTGCGTTTCCCCGAGCCAATGGACGAGGACGATGTCGCCTCCCGAGAGGAGCGAGGTGCGAACGCGCGCGACGAGATCGAGAACGTCGGGGCGATCGAGATAATAAATCACCTCGGAAAGCAGGATGAGGTCGAAACGACCGTCCGGCCATTCCGCGGGCACGCGGCGACGCTCGAAGTCGACCTGCCCGCAGGTTGCGCAACGCTGGCGGGCTCTGTCGAGCGCCGATACGGCGACATCCAGCGCCAGAAGCGTGTCGCAACGCGGTGCAAGTTGGTGGGTCAGGACGCCGATCGAGCACCCCACCTCGAGCGCGCTGGCGTAGCGCTCGCGCGGCAGTGCCGCTAGCGTCGCGGCGTATTTCTCGCTCTCGTAGCCGCTCGTCTCGAATTGCCAGGGGTCGGGGTTGTCCGCATAGAGCGTATCAAAATAGGCCGGCGGAAGAGATGTCTTATGAACGCCCACAGCGACCCCCGAAACGTTCGCCTTCGCCATCGGTGCGGCGAAGGCGAACGACGCTAGTGGTGGAAAAGCGCGAGCAGGATGATGATCGGCAGCGGGATGCCCAACATCCACAATAAAATACCTCTTCCCATATCAAACTTCCTTCCTCGATATCGTATCCAGAGGCTGCTCCCGCCGGACCCCGGTCAGCCCCATTTGGTAAACGGGCTGAACAGGGTGCCTTGGTCGCGGTGCTTGCCGCCTTCGGTGCCCGCCCACCACGCTGCGGCGGCCCCGAGCGCGAGCGAGACGGCAGCGAGGAACGCGGCCAATACCGCACCGCGGCGGGTCTGATCGGCGGCGCTGCGGAGCCCAGCCAGGGCGGCATCGGCACGGGTCGCCGCCTCGGCAACCGGCACGCCGCTTTTGCTCGCGACCAGCTGAGCGAGATAGGCGCGATCGTCGCCGGCAAAGGTCTTCGTCGTCATGGCGGACGCGAGTACCGCCTTGGCGTCGGCGTGCGCGCCTGCATCGACAGCCTTCTCGCCGCGGAAGAGCTTGGCGATTTCGTAGTTCTGCGTCGTCATCGCCGCCGACTCGCCGCGCGTGCTGGCGAGGCCGCTCAGCGCCGAGGTCAGGATCAGGCCGGAGAGGAGCGCGGCGAGCGCCCACGCAATCAGACCATGCAAGCCGTCGCGCATCTCGACCTCGTAGGGCGAAGCATCCGCGATGCGGTGGCGCAGTCGGCCGGCGATGTAGCCGCCGGCGACGAAGCTCGAGACGGCGATCCATGCGGTCCACAGACCAACGGCGATAGCGGCCACTTTGGCGGAAACCCCGCTGCCGAGTTCGGCCGACGTCAGCGACAGACCGACAGCCGATCCAAAGATGGACAGCACGGTGAAGATGGCGGTCGCGACGACCGCGCCCCCGATCACCGACGCCCAATCGACGTAGGAGCGATCGAGATGGGCGCCCTTGAGGGCAGCGACGTCCGTCGTGCGTACATCAACCATTGCACTCTCCCGCCGTCACGGCTTCAGCGAAGCCCGAGAAAAGACAGGATCGCCAGGACGACGACCACGAGCCCAACCAGATAGATAATGCCACTCATAACGGTGCCTCACGTTGTCTGCATTGCAGAAGCGTTGCCTTAACCGGCAGGGCACGAGACGGTTCCAATGTCGCAGCCATCATCCCATGTGGCTGATTTCACGCGAGGTTGACCCTCATGGGGCGTGCGGTCTGTCTATCGGCGCGACGCTCACAGGGCCTTCTCAAGCTGCGCCTCGATCCACTCCGGCTGCGTCTCGCCGACGCTGCGACCCGTCTCCGCCGTACCCTTGAAGCAGATCAGGGTGCTCTGTAGTTTGGCGCCCATCTTCTGCATCGCGGTCTTGCCGGTGTCGAAGTCGATGGTGAAGGTTTGAAGGTCGCGGAAGCGGCGGTCGCGCCGCAGATGATCGAGGATCGGCACCTGCGCTTTGCAAACAGGGCACCAGGGCGCCGTCACCTCTACCAGGATCGGTTTTCCCGCCCGCTGTGCCGCCTCGAACGTAGCCAGCACGAAGGGCACCGGGGCCGGCGCCTCCGCGCGAACCGCGGCCGACCACGCCAGCAAAGACGCGGCCAGCAAGGGGATCACGCACCGCCACGCGTGGACACCGTTGCTCGCCCTCCCCCCGGACACCGTCGTCATTGGGTCTGATCCTTCGCTGTGGGCACGATCCAGGCGGGATCGGCCCGCACGAGCGCGGTGTCGTGCTCCGCCTGCCATCCCTCCATTCCGTCGCGGTACCAGTAGACCCGTCGATACCCCAAACCGACGAGCCGTTTGGCGGCGTTCCAACTGCCCCAGCATTCGGGATGGCAGAAAGCGATGACGGGTTTGGACTTGTCGCCGCCGGTCAACACGGCCATCCGGGCTTGGAACGCATCCGCGAAGCCGGCGTCCGCCGTGCCGCTACCGGCGCCTGGCAGCCACGTCGCGCCGGGCACCGAACGGTGCGCCGGCATCCAGAGGGCCGTCTTGGGCATCGCGTCCGGCCGGTGGTCCGCCTCCGCAACGTCCACCAGAACGGGGCGTTGCGCCAGCATCGCGCCGAGCGCGGCCGTATCGATAGTGCCGGCGCCGGCGACCGTGTTGGGCGTATAGCCGTGCAGCGGACCCTGCCAGAGCCCGTCCGGTTCCGGCACCTCGCCCGGCGTCGCGCCGACGAGGAAGACGCCGGCCGCGATCAGCAGGAGCGCGCGCCTCAATTGCCGGGGGCGGGGACGACGACCGCCTTCTCCCAATGTCCCTTTGCGCTGTCGGTTACCGCGACCTTGAGTTCGCTCTCGCCCGTCGGCGTGAAGGCGAAGGTGATGACCGGGTTGGAGGATAGCGAGATGTCGGTATCGAGGTCGAAGACCTTCGTGCCGCCGTCCGTCACGGCGATCGTCTGGATGTAGCGCGCCGGCGTATACATGCGGCTGACCTGGTTCATCTGCATGCCGTTAAAATTGGGGTGGCGCACCATGAGCGTGGCGTCGATGGGCTTGTCGACGGCCGCGTCTCCCGCGAACTTGACGCGCATCTCGCCGATGCCACGCATGGCGTCCTCATCGCTCATGCCCATCGGCGCGGAGCAGCCTCCCGACGCCTTGACGAACTTCGTCGTCTCCAAGAGCGTACCGTCCGCGAGCTCCGCCACGGCGTGCACGTTGGTGTAGGTGTTGACGCGCACGCGCATCTTGATCTCGCGCGGGTCGGCGGCCGGCCCGAACGTGTAATGCGCGGCGACCGGCGCCGGGTTGTCGTCGATCACCAGGTAGAGTTGCCTGACGGGTTGCTTGGCGGCGACCGTGATCCCCATCGGCACGAGCGAGGCGTCGTCGGCGCGGACCGGCGCGTCGAGCTTCAGCATCTCGCCCCCGCTCTGCGGCACCCGCGCGCCGAACAAGGATGTCCGGATGTCCGTCCACCGCGCCTGGCGATCGGCTTGGTCGTCAGCTCGTCCCAAGGCCGCGCCGCAGAGAGCGCCGACCATCGTGCCGACGGATAGGGCTGCCGCAATGCTTGAAGTCCTCATGCCAATCCTCGCATTCGTCTTGTTTATTCCCACTCCAGCTCTTTGTAGGCTTGGGTGATGTTGCGCGCGTGGTAGTCGTCGAAGAGCAACCACCGGCTGCGTTCGTCCTGCGCGACGGTCTTTACTGCCGATTCCAGCGAGCCGCCCTTCTTGATCTCCACTCGCACGCCGTCGCGCACGGCGACGAGGTAACGGACGAGGTCGGCGGAGGCGTCCGTAAAGTCGACGGCGGCGGGGCCGTGCCCGGGGACTGCACGTCCGGCCCCGAGCGCGCGCAAGGCGTCGAGCTCCTTCAGCCAGCCGACAAGGCTGCCATCGAGCGAAGGTATTCGCCCGGTGAAGAGTAGGTCGGCCGGTAGAAGGAGCCCGGTCTGCGCGTCCCGCATCGACAGGTCGCAGGCCGTGTGCGCCGGGCCATGCGCCGTAAAACGCACGACCCGACCACCCAGGTCTATCTCGTCGCTATCGACGATCTCGCGCGTCGGCATGATCACGGGACCGGTCCGGTCGATGCCGACCACCTCCCGCAGCTTGGACCGGTAAAACTCGCCGCGCTGCTCGAGCGCCACGCGCAGCTTGGCGTGCCCGATGAAGGCGGGATTGTCCGCCTTGAAGGCGCCCGCGCCGAAGATGTGGTCGGGATGGACGTGGCTCAGCACGACGGCCTTGATCGGCTTGTCCGTCGTCGCACGAATGGCCCGGCGCAGCCATTCGCCGTCGTCCAGGCTGCCGCCGCTGTCGGTCACCAGCACGCCGTCGCGCCCGACGATGAAACCCGCGTTGGCGATGGCGTCGCAATTGGCCGGCGTGGCGTCCTCATCGACGCCGCGACGGATGAACACGCCGGCCGCCACCTCCTCGAGCGTCGAGGTCGCGGCGCGGCCGAGCGTCGGGGCGCAGCAGACGCAGAAGCTGCCGAGAAGCGCCGCTCGCCGGTTGAAAAGCATGGGCCTGCCAGGTCTCCTCAGCCGAGGAGAGTAAGCCGCTCCCAAAGGGAAGGAAATGGCTCCGGCCGATTGGGGGAGAACGACCGCCTCAGGCCTGCTCCAGCTCGATGAGCGTGCCCGAAAAGTCCTTTGGATGGAGGAACAGGACCGGCTTGCCATGTGCGCCGATGGCCGGTGCGCCGCTCCCGAGGATCCGGGCGCCCCGCGCGACGAGACGATCCCGCGCGCGCAGGACGTCTTCCACCTCGTAGCAGACGTGGTGAAGACCCGGGCCGCTCTTTGCCAGGAAGGCGGCGATCGGCGAAGCCGGCCCCAGCGGCTCCAGCAGTTCGACCTTGGTGTTGGGGAGATCGACGAACACGATCGTCACACCGTGCTCCGGCAGAGCCTGCGGCGCGCTCACGGCGGCACCGAGCAGGTCGCGGTAGCGGGTCGCCTCAGCCATGACGTCGGAGACGGCGATGGCGATGTGGTTGAGGCGGCCGATCACCCTGCCCGCCTACACTTCCACGACGAGTACGTGGACGGCCGGCTTCTTACCCCAGGATTGCGAGACCGCACCACGCACCGCCCGCTCGATGGCTCCCGACACGGTATCGGCATCGCGCCGCTTCTGCTTCGGCAGGTTGTCGAACGTCTGAAACAGCACGCTATCGACAAGCGCGTCCATCGCCGAACCATCCTTGGTGCGCGACGGCAGGCCATTGGTGACCACGTCCGGCACGCCGGCCATGTCGCCCTTTGCGGTGACCGCAAGCGCGATCGTCACCACGCCGGAGAAGGCCAGCGCCTGACGCGCGCGCAGGGCCTCGTCGTCCATCTTGACGAGGACGTTGCCGTCTTTGGCGAGCTTGCCGTGCGCCGCCTGGCCGATAATGCCCGGCTCGCCGGGTGCCAGCAGCACGATGTCCCCGTTGCGCGCCTTCATCACGTAAGGCACCTGCCGCTCGCGCGCGAAAGCGTGGTGCTCGGCCAGATGAATTTCCTCGCCGTGGGCGGGAATGGCGATCTTGGGACGCACCCAATCGTAGAACTGTGCGACCTCGCCGCGACGAGGGTGGCCTGAGGCGTGGATCAGGGCGCTGCGGTCGGTCAGCACCTCTACGCCCTGCTTGATGAGGTTGTTGATGATGGAGCCGACCTCCTTTTCATTACCGGGAATGGTGCGGGACGAGAAGATCACGAGGTCGCCCGGCGCGAGGCTGATAGCGGGGTGCTCGTCCTCCGCGATGCGGGCGATGGCCGCGCGCGGCTCGCCCTGGCTGCCGGTGGCCAGAACGACCACCTGATCGCGCGGCAGGTGGCTGTAGGCATCGGCGGAAAGGAAGGGCATGACGCCATCAAGGAACCCGCATTCACGGGCTACGGTGGAGACACGGTCCATCGCGCGGCCCACGAGCACGACCTTGCGGCCGACCGCCTGAGCCGCCAACGCCACAGCGCGCATTCGCGCCACGTTGGAGGCGAAAGTGGTGACGACGACGCGCCCCCTCGCCTGACCGATGATCTCCTGCAGCGATGCCGCGACCTCGGCCTCGGACGGGCTGACGCCGTCGCGCAAGATATTCGTCGAGTCGCAGACGAGCGCCAGCACGCCTTCTTCGCCGATGGCGGCGAGGCGCGCCTTGTCCGTTGGCCGGCCGAGGCCGGGCGTGTCGTCGATCTTCCAATCGCCGGAATGGACCACCGTGCCCAGTGGCGTCCGGATGGCGAGCGCACAGCTTTCGGGAATGGAGTGGGCGACGGCGACGAACTCGACGGAGAAAGGGCCGATCTCCACCGTCGCGCCCTGCTCCACGACGTGGATGGGGATGTGCGGGGCGCCGCGTTCGTTAAGCTTCTTCAACTCCAACAAGCCGGCGGCGAACTGGGTGGCGTAGACCGGCGCGCGCAAGCGCGGCCACAGGTCCACGACACCGCCGATATGGTCCTCGTGCGCGTGGGTGATCACGATGCCCACCAGGTCGTCCCGCATCTTCTCGATGAAGGCGGTGTCGGGCACGATGACGTCGATGCCGGCCTCCGCGGGTCCCGCGAAGGAAATCCCGCAATCGATCATCAGCCACTTCTTCTTGCGCGCCGGCCCAAAGCCGTAGAGCCCCATGTTCATGCCGATCTCGCCCAGACCGCCGAGCGGCACGAACACGAGTTCGTCTGAAACCTCATTCATGCGTTTAGCCTTTCACAACCTCATGGATCGAGCGCCCCTGGCGCCACTGTCGCTGCGTTGCCTGAAATTGCGCCGTGCAGGAGGACATCGCCAGCGTCGATGGCGACGCATCCCTCAGTCGTCTCGACGAGCAGGCGCCCGGTCGAATCAAGACTGCTGAACAGGCCTGTCACGGTCCGCGAGGACCCTCGTACCGTTAGCGTGTCGCCAAGTCCTGCGGCAAGGGCGAGCCATGCGGAGCGAACAGCGGGGAAACCCGCGCCACGCCTCCAGAGGGCAAGGTTCGCCTCAAGCTGTGGACCGAGCCGGACTAGGACGTCGTCGGGGTCGATCGATCGACCGGCGGCATCAGCGAGGTGCGCGGCCGGATAGGCGAGACCATCGGGATGCGAGCGGCAGTTGACCCCAAAGCCGATCACGCAGGCGAACCGACCGCCCGGCATCATCGCGCTCTCCAGCAGCAGGCCAGCGAGCTTCGCACCGGCGAACAGCACGTCGTTCGGCCATTTGAGTTGCAGCCGCTCGTCGCCGTCGAGGAGGTCGCGCAAGGCGCTCACAAGGGCGACACCGGCCACGAAGCCAAGCTGCGGCGCTAAAGCGGGATCGCAGGGGTCGGTGAGGAGCAGGCTTGCATACAGGTTCCCCGGGGGCGAGAACCAGACCCGACCATGACGCCCGCGACCGCCTGTCTGGCTCTCCGCAACAATGAAAACCGGCCCGGCCGCGCCCACGCGGGCGCGCGCCATGGCCTCGTCGTTGGTCGAGCCGAGCGTGTCGAAGCGCTCGACCCGGTAGGACCCGACCCTATCCACCAACGCGGGACAAAGCTGGTCTCACGGCAGGAAGAGCGACTTCGCCGCCGCAGTCGCCGCGCCCGTGAAGAGCGGCGGATAGACGAAAAGGAACAGGGTCAGCACGCCCATGACGGCGAGCGTCACGCGCAGCATCGCCGACGGCTGGTCGAGAGGGACGGCCGCCTCGTCGAAATACATGAACTTGACGATGCGGAGGTAATAGAAGGCCGCCACCACGCTCGACAGCACACCGATGACCGCGAGCGGATAGAGGTGCGCCTGGATCGCGGCGTTGAACACATAGAATTTGGCGAAGAACCCGGCGAGCGGCGGGATGCCGGCGAGCGAGAACATCATCACGGCCAGGAAGAAGGCCATGGCGGGATGCGTCTTGGACAGGCCCATGAGGTCGGCGACGTTCTCGACCGCCGTGCCATTGATACGCATCGACAGGATGGCGGCGAAGGTACCGAGCGTCATGATGAGATAGATAGCCATGTAGATGGCCACCCCCTGCACACCCTCCGGCGTACCCGCCGCAAGGCCGACCAGCGCGAAACCCATGTTGCCGATCGCCGAATAGGCCATCAGCCGCTTGATGTTGACTTGGCCGATTGCCGCCACGGACCCCAGGATCATGGACAGGATGGAGATGAAGACGATGATCTGCTGCCACTGCGTCGTCACGCCGGGAAACGCGGTGATGATGACGCGCACTGTTATGCCCACCGCGGCCATCTTGGGTGCGGTGGCGAAGAAGGCGGTGACAGGGGTCGGCGCACCCTCGTAGACGTCCGGCGTCCACATGTGAAACGGAACGACGGACATCTTGAAGGCGAGACCGGTCATCAGGAACACGAGGCCGAAGACCACGCCGATGGAGGCATGGCCGTTGATCGCCGCGGCGATGCCGGAAAAGCCGACAGTCCCGGAGAAACCATAGAGCAGCGAGGCGCCGTAGAGCAGCATGCCGGAGGACAGCGAGCCGAGCACGAAATACTTGATGCCGGCCTCGGAGGCGCGGAGGTTGTCGCGGTGGAACGCGGCCAGCACGTAAAGGGCGAGCGACATGAGCTCCAGGCCGAGATAGAGCGTGATGACGCCGGTCGCGGACACGAGCACAAGCGCGCCGAGCGTCGAGAGCACGACGAGGATCGGATATTCGAACTTGTCGACGCGCTCGCGCGCCAGGAAGTCCTGGCCCATGACGAGGGTGACGAGGGACCCGAGCAGCACGAGGACCTTCATGAAGCGCCCGAAGGCATCGTCGATGAACAGCCCGTTGAAGACCGTCGCGTCCGAGTGACTGCCGAGCACAACGACCAGGATCGCCACGCCGAGGATCCCGACGGCCATCTCCGTCAACGGGCCATCCGAGTCCTTGCCGCGGATGGCGCCGAACAGCAGCAGGAAAAGCGCGCCGATTGCGAGGATGAACTCGGGCAGACTGTGGGCGATATCCAGCGACAGGGAGGTCATTGCGAGGCCTTGGCGGCAGAGGCGAGCTTATTGGCCGGCGCGATCGCCGCCTCATGCGTCTTCACGAGGGCGGACACGCTGGCATAGGAGCTGTCGAGGATCGGCGCGGGATGGACGCCGTAGAGGATGGTGAGGAGCACCAGCGGCACGAGTAGCGCGATCTCACGCCCGTTGAGGTCGAGGATGCTCTTCAGGTTCTCTTTCTCCAGCACGCCGAAGACGACGCGGCGGTAAAGGTAGAGCGCGTAGGCGGCGGACAGGATGACGCCGGTCGTGGCGAACAACGTCACGTTGCTGTTGACGCGGAAGGTGCCGAGCAGCGTCAAGAACTCGCCGATGAACCCCGACGTGCCGGGCAACCCAACGTTCGCCATCGTGAAGATGAGAAAGACGACGGCGTAGCGCGGCATGCGCTCGACCAAGCCACCGTAGGCCGAAATCTCGCGCGTGTGCATGCGGTCGTAGATGACGCCGACGCAGAGGAACAGGGCGGATGAAACGATACCGTGCGAGATCATCTGGAAGACGGCGCCCTGGATCCCCTGCTCCGTGAAGGAGAACAGGCCCATGGTCACGAAGCCCATGTGCGCGACGGAGGAATAGGCGATGAGCTTCTTCATGTCCTCCTGCACCAGCGCGACGAGCGAGGTGTAGATGATGGCGATGACCGAGAGGGTGAAGACGAGCGGCGCGAACGTGACCGAGGCGTCCGGAAACATCGGCAGCGAGAAGCGCAGGAAGCCGTAGCCGCCCATCTTGAGGAGTACGCCGGCCAGGATGACGGAACCCGCCGTCGGCGCCTCGACGTGCGCGTCGGGCAGCCAGGTGTGCACCGGCCACATCGGCATCTTCACCGCGAAGGAGGCAAAGAAGGCGAGCCACAGCCACGTCTGCATGGACGCCGGGAAATGCGTCTTCAGGAGCACGGTGATGTCCGTCGTGCCGGCGACGCCGTACATCGACATGATGGCCAGCAGCATCAGCAGAGAGCCGGTCAGCGTGTAGAGGAAGAACTTGAAGCTGGCGTAGATGCGCCGCTTGCCGCCCCAGATTCCGATGATGAGGAACATCGGGATCAGACCGCCCTCGAAGAACAGATAGAACAGGATGATGTCGAGCGCGCAGAACACGCCGATCATCATCGTCTCCAGGACGAGGAAGGCGATGAAGTATTCCTTCAGGCGGAAGTGGATGGAGGTCCACGACGCGAGAATGCAGAAGGGCATTAGGAAGGCGGTGAGCACGACGAAGGGAAAGGATATCCCGTCGACGCCGAGTTTGTAGACGAGGCCAGCGCCAAACCAACCCTTCTGCTCGACGAATTGAAAGGCTGACGTCGCGCTGTCGTATTGGCCCCAGGCGTAGAAGGCGAGAAGCATGTTGACGAGCGTGGTAGCGAGCGCCGCGTAGCGGGCGTTGCGCAGGGTCGCTTCGTCGTCGCCGCGCAGGCAAACGATAAATGCGACGCCGACGAGCGGGAGAAAGGTCAGGCAGGAAAGGATGCCGAAGCCGAACATCAGCGTACGCCTCCGACGAGGTACCAGGAGATGAGAACCGTGACGCCGATGAGCATGGCGAAGGCATAATGGTAGATGTACCCGCTCTGCAGCTTCACCGCCTGGCGGGTCGCCACCACGATCGAGGCCGAGATGCCGTCCGGTCCGAACCGGTCGATGAGCCCCTGGTCGCCGCGATGCCAGAACAGCCGCCCGATCCAAAACGCCGGCCGTACGAAGAGGATGTCGTAAAGCTCGTCGAAATACCATTTGTGGACGAGGAACTGGTAGAGAGCCGGAGCGGCGCGCGCCCAGGCGACAGGTGCGGCCGGGTTGTAGACATAGGCGTAAAAAGCCGTCAGGAAGCCGCCGAGCAGAAGGACCTGCGGGATCCATTTCACTGCCGCCGGCACCTCCTCCATGTCGTGGAGGATGTGGTTGTCTGGCCCATAGAAGAGCGAGCCCTTCCAGAACTCGGACTGCGCGTCGCCGATGAAATAGTGAGTGAAGGCGAGGCCCGCGAACAAAGCTCCGACCGACAGGACGTAGAGCGGCACGAGCATCGTGTTGGGCGACTCGTGCGGGTCGAGCTTATGGTCGCCATGATGATCGTCGTGCGGAGCGTGGTCGTCGTGCGAGGGCTCGAGATGAGCCTTCTTGCCCTCTTCCGCCGTAATCCCATGGTCGTCGGTATGGGCGTGTTCCCAACGGCGCGGGCCGAAGAACGTCATGAACGTCAGCCGGAACGAGTAGAACGAGGTCAGTCCGACCGCCGCCGTCGTCAAGAGGTAGCCGTAGAAAGCGCCCGTCCGATGCGAAGCGAAAGCGGCCTCGATGATCGCGTCCTTGGAGAAATAGCCGGCCGTCATCGGGAAACCGACGAGCGCCAGCGTGCCGATCATCATCGCCCAGGCGGTCACCGGGATCTTCTTCCACAGGCCTCCCATGTTGCGCATGTCCTGCTCGTGATGCATCGCGTGGATGACGGAGCCGGCGCAGAGGAACAGCAGAGCTTTGAAGAAGGCATGGGTGAACAAGTGGAACACGCCGAGGCCGTAGCCGCCGACGCCGAGCGCGACGAACATGTAACCGAGCTGCGAGCAGGTCGAATAGGCGATCACGCGCTTGATGTCGTTCTGCACGCAGCCGATCGTCGCCGCGAAGAAGCAAGTCGTGCCGCCCACGATGGTGACGAAGCTGAGGGCGGCCGGCGCCTGTTCGAACAGCGGTGAAAGGCGTGCAACCATGAAGACGCCGGCGGTGACCATCGTCGCGGCGTGGATGAGGGCGGAGACGGGGGTCGGCCCCTCCATCGCGTCCGGTAGCCATGTGTGCAGCAGGAACTGCGCCGACTTGCCCATCGCACCCATGAAGAGCAGCAGGCAGGCGACCGTCATCTGATCGAAATCATGGCCGAACACATGCACCGACTTGTTGGCAAGTCCGGGTGCTGCGGCAAAGATCGTCTCGAAGGAGACGGAATTGGTGATGAGGAAGACGGCGAAGATACCGAGAAGAAAGCCGAAATCGCCGACGCGGTTGACCACGAAGGCCTTGATCGCCGCGGCGTTGGCGGTCGGCTTGTAGTACCAGAAGCCGATCAGCAGGTACGAGGCGAGCCCTACGCCCTCCCAGCCGAAGAACATCTGGAGGAGGTTGTCGGAGGTCACCAGCATCAGCATGGTGAACGTAAAGAGGCTGAGGTAGGCGAAGAACCGCGGGCGCGCCGGATCTTCGTGCATGTAGCCCATGGAATAGAGGTGCACGAGCGCGGAGACGGTGTTGACCACCACGAGCATCATCGCGGTGAGCGCATCGACGCGGAAGGTCCAGTCCACCTTCAGCGAGCCGACGGTGAACCAATTGCCGAGCACCGAGGCCGTCTCCGGCTGCGAGCCGAGCGCGTGCTGGGCAAACAGCACCCACGACAGAACGGCCGAGACCATAAGGAAGCTGGTGGTGACGATTTCGGAGGCGCGCGCGCCGATCTGACGGCCGAACAGGCCGGCGACGAGGAAGCCGAGGAGCGGCAGAGCGACGACGACGGTGACCATGCTCAGCCTTTCATCGCATTGATGTCTTCGACCGCGATGGAGCCGCGGTTGCGGTAGTAGGTCACCAGGATGGCGAGGCCGATCGCCGCCTCCGCCGCCGCGACCGTCAGGATGAAGAGGGCGAAGACCTGGCCGGTAAGGTCACCCAGGAAAGAAGAAAACGCGACAAGGTTGATGTTCACCGACAGGAGGATCAACTCGACCGACATCAGGATGATAATGATGTTCTTCCGGTTGAGGATGATGCCGGCAACGCCCAGCGTGAAAAGCATCGCCGCGACGGTCAGGTAATGGCCAAGGCCGATCATTGGATGCTCCTCAAACCCCGACACCTTGGCGGGAGCGCACCTTGCGCGACTCCACCGCCTTCGGCGAGCGCGCGTTCTGCTCGGGGATCGATTGCCGCTTCACGCCGGGCTTATGGCGCAGCGTGAGCACGATGGCCCCTACCATGGCCGTCATCAGCACGAACCCCGCCGCCTGGAAGAGCACGAGGTACTGCGTGTAGATCACGCGGCCGAGCGCCAGCGTGTTCGACATCCCCTCGGGCGTCGGCGTCGTCACCTGCGCCGGCGCGCCGGCACCGGTCGACCAGGCCCCGACCACCAGGATCAACTCCAGCGCGACGATGAAGCCGACGATCATGCCGATCGGCAGGTATTGCAGGAATCCCTGGCGCAGTTCGGCAAAGTCGACGTCGAGCATCATGACGACGAAGAGGAACAGAACCGCAACTGCGCCGACGTAGACGACGACCAGGATCATCGCCAGGAATTCGGCCTGGAGCAGCAGGAACAGGCCCGCCGCATTCACGAAGGCCAGGATCAGGAAGAGGACGGAATGGACGGGGTTGCGCGAGGATATGACCATGAAGGCCGACGCCACCAGGACGAACGAAAAGATATAGAAGAAGGCGGAGACGAGTGTCATAGCGCTGCTTTCTCAGGGCATGCGGCCCGAAAGGCAAGGGGTAATCGTGTTCCGGTCACCGGGACGGCCAGGGCCGTCCCGTCCTTCCGTCACCAGGGTCGCGGCAGCGCGCTGCTACCGGTAGGGCGAGTCGAGCGCGATGTTGCGGGCGATCTCTCGCTCCCAGCGATCGCCGTTGGCGAGCAGCTTGGCCTTGTCGTACATCAGCTCCTCGCGCGTCTCGGTCGAGAACTCCGCGTTCGGCCCTTCGACGATCGCATCGACCGGGCAGGCCTCCTGGCAATAGCCGCAGTAGATGCACTTCACCATGTCGATGTCGTAGCGCGTCGTGCGGCGCGTGCCATCGTTGCGGCGCGGACTGGCCTCGATCGTGATGGCCTGCGCCGGACAGATCGCCTCGCAGAGCTTGCAGGCGATGCAGCGCTCCTCGCCGTTGGGATAACGCCGCAGCGCATGCTCGCCGCGATAGCGCGGCGATTGCGGGTTCTTCTCGTGCGGGTAGTTCAGCGTCGCCTTGGGCTTGAACATGTAGCGCATGGACATGCCGAACGCCGCGACGAACTCGCGGAGAAGCAGGGAATTAGCGGCCGCACCTAATTTCATGAGCGAAGAATCCTGACAGACTATTGCGCCATCACGCCGCCGAGCCCGAAGAACTCGCAGACGCCGGCGACGAGAACGACCATGAAGAGCGAGATCGGCAGGAACACCTTCCACCCGAGCCGCATCAGCTGGTCGTAGCGGTAGCGCGGTACGAACGCCTTCACCATGGACATCATGAAGAAGACGAAGGCGAGCTTCAGCACGAACCAGATCACGCCTGGCACCCAGGTGAAAGGCGCGAACGGGATCGGCGACAACCACCCACCCATGAAGAGGATGACCTGGAGCGATCCCATGGTCAGCATCGCCACGTATTCCGACAGCATGAACAGCATGTAGGGACTGGAGGAATATTCCACCATGAAGCCCGCGACGAGTTCCGATTCGGCCTCGACCATGTCGAAGGGCGGGCGGTTCGTTTCCGCCAGGGCGGAGACGAAGAAGATGACGAACATCGGGAAGAGCGGGATCCAGTACCAGCCCAGGATCCCGAGCCGTGTGTTCTGCGCCTGGACGATGTCGCTGAGGTTGAGCGTGCCCGCCACGAGCAGCACGGTCACGATGACGAAGCCGATCGAGACCTCGTACGACACCATTTGCGCCGCCGAGCGGAGCGCCGACAGGAACGGGTACTTCGAATTAGAGGCCCATCCGCCCATGATCACGCCGTAGACCGACAGGGACGAGATGGCGAAGATATAGAGCGTGCCGACGTTGAGGTTGGCGATGGCCCAACCGTCGTTGATCGGGATGACCGCCCAGGCGGCGAGCGCCAGCAACGCCATGATGAAGGGTGCCAGCAGGAAGACACCCTTGTTGGCACCAGCCGGGATGACCGGCTCCTTCAGCACGAACTTGAGCAGATCGGCGAACGACTGGAACAGCCCCCAGGGTCCGACGACATTCGGCCCGCGACGCAACTGGACCGCCGCCCAGATCTTGCGATCGGCATAGAGGAAGTAGGCGACGAAGACCAGCAACGCCACCAGGAGCGACAAGCTCTTGACGACCATCAGGAGGAGCGGCAGGAACCAGGACATGGGCTACTCCGCCGCCTGCTGGAGGGGCATACGGGTCAAAGCCGACGCCTCCGCCATGACTTTGGAAGCGCGCGCGATCGGGTTGGTCAGATAGAAGTCCGCCACGGGCGACACGAAGGGCTCGCGGCCGAGGCTGCCGGCCTCGAACGTCGAAAGATCGGCGATCGGACCTTCGGCGATCTCGTCGAGCCGCGCCATGTGTGGGTGCGCGGCATACAGCTTGGCTCGTAGACCCGGCAGCGAGTCGAACGGCAGCTTATGGCCGAGCGGTTCGGACAGGGCGCGCAGGATCGCCCAGTCCTCGCGCGCCTCGCCGGGCGGGAAGTTGGCGCGGTCGGAGATCTGCACGCGGCCTTCCGTGTTGACGTAGAGGCCCGACTTCTCCGTGTAGGCAGCACCCGGCAGGACAACGTCGGCGCGCGCCGCGCCGCGGTCGCCATGCGTACCGATGTAGACCGTGAAGGCACCGGGCGCTATCGCGACCTCGTCGGCGCCGAGCAGGAACAGCAGGTCGAGCGCACCAGCCGCGGCCATCTCGAACGCGTCGAGGCCGCCCGCACCCGGCACGAAGCCGAGGTCGAGCCCGCCGACGCGGGCGGCCGCCGTGTGCAGCACGGAGAGGCCGCGCCAAACGCCCATCGGCCCTGCGAGGGCGGCGGCGCTCGCCAAGACGGCAGCGCCATCGGCGCGCGCCAAGGCACCCTGCCCGACGATCACCAAGGGGTGCGTCGCCTTCTCCCACACATCGGTGAAGCTCGACGGCAGGTTGCCCAAGGTGTCCGGGCCGGAGCCCAGATAGCTGTAGGGATAGGTGAGGTCGGCCTGCTCGCCGACCACGCCGATGGGGAAGCCGCCGCGCAGCCAGCGCTTGCGGATACGCGCGTTCAACACGGGGGATTCGCGGCGCGGGTTGGAGCCGATGACGAGCAGCGCATCGGCCTGTTCGATCCCGGCGACCGTCGCGTTGAAGAGGTAGGAGGCGCGGCCGGCCTTCGGATCGAGCTTGGCGCCCTCCTGGCGGCAATCGAGGTTGGCGCTGCCGATGGACGCCATCAGACTTTGCAGGGCGAACATCTCTTCGACGCTGGCGAGGTCGCCGGCGATGGCGCCGATCCGCGCAGCCGCGAGGCCGCGCGCCCGATCCGCGATGGCCGCGAAGGCCTCGCCCCAGGTCGCAGCGACCAGCTTGCCGTTGCGGCGGAGGTAGGGCCGGTCCAGCCGGCGCGTCTTGAGCCCATCGACGCACTGCCGCGTCTTGTCAGAAATCCACTCCTCGTTCACCGCGTCGTTGACGCGGGGAAGGATACGCATCACCTCGCGGCCGCGCGTGTCGATGCGGATGGCCGATCCGAGCGCATCCATGACGTCGATACCCGGCGTCTTGGTCAGTTCCCAGGGCCGCGCCTTGAAGGCGTAGGGCTTGGGCAGCAGGGCGCCGACGGGGCAAAGGTCGGCGACGCAACCCTGCAACTCGGAGTGCATGGCACTTTCCAGGTAGGTGGTGATCTCCATGTCCTCGCCACGGCCGATCGAGCCCATGTCGCCGGTGCCGGCCACCTCCGAGGTGAAGCGGACACAGCGCGTGCAATGGATGCAGCGGTTCATCGAGGTCCGCACCATCACGCCGATGTACTTGTCCTCGACGGCGCGCTTGTTCTCGGCGAAGCGCGAGGTGTCGACGCCATAGGCCATCGCTTGGTCCTGCAGGTCGCACTCGCCACCCTGGTCGCAGATCGGGCAATCGAGCGGATGGTTGATCAGGAGGAACTCCATGATCCCCTCGCGCGCCTTCTTCACCATCGGCGACTTCGTCAACACGACGGGCAACTCGCCGTTGGGGCCGGGCCGCAGGTCGCGCACGCCGACCGCGCAGGAGGCCTGCGGCTTGGGCGGCCCGCCCTTCACCTCGACGAGACACATGCGGCAATTGCCGGCGATCGAGAGCCGCTCGTGAAAGCAGAAACGCGGGATCTCGGCCCCAGCCGCTTCGCAGGCCTGCAACAGGGTGTATTCGGCCGGGACATCGATCTCGGTCCCATCGACGATGAGTTTAGTCATGCAGTCCTCAATGCGGCAGTTCGACGGGGTCGACGGTCCACCAGCGTCCTATTCCGCCGCGATGCCGAAATCGCGAATGGGATCGGAATGCGGGTTTGCGGCGTACTGGTCAATGCGACGCTCGATCTCGGGGCGGAAGTGACGGATGAGGCCTTGCACCGGCCACGCGGCCGCGTCGCCGAGCGCGCAGATGGAATGGCCCTCGAGCTGCGTCGTCACTTCCATCAGCATGTCGATCTCACGCTTCTGCGCGCGACCCTCGGCCATGCGCGAGACGACGCGCCAAAGCCAGCCGGTACCCTCGCGGCACGGCGTGCACTGGCCGCAGCTCTCGTGCTTGTAGAAGTAGGAGATGCGCGCGATCGCCTTGATGATGTCGGTCGATTTATCCATGACGATCACGGCGGCCGTACCCAGGCCGGACTTAAGATCGCGCAACGTGTCGAAGTCCATCGCCGCGTCCATGATCTGATGCGCCGGCACCACGGGCACGGACGAACCGCCGGGGATGACCCCGAGAAGATTGTCCCAGCCGCCGCGGATGCCGCCGCAATGGCGGTCGATCAGCTCGCGAAACGGGATCGACATGGCTTCTTCCACGTTGCAGCGCTTATTGACGTGGCCGGAGATGCAAAACAGCTTGGTGCCGGCGTTGTTCTTGGCGCCGAAGCCGGCGAACCAGGCTGCGCCGCGTCGCAGGATCGCCGGCGCGACGGCGACCGATTCGACGTTGTTGACCGTCGTCGGGCATCCGTAGAGGCCCATGTTCGCGGGGAACGGCGGCTTTAGCCGAGGCATACCCTTCTTGCCCTCGAGCGACTCAAGGAGAGCCGTCTCCTCGCCGCAAATATAGGCGCCGGCCCCGTGGCTGACGTAGATGTCGAAGGGCCAGCCGTGGACGTTGTCCCTGCCGACGAGGTTCGCCTCGTAGCACTGGGCGACAGCCGCCTCCAGACGCTCCTTCTCCAGGATGTATTCGCCGCGGATGTAGATGTAGCAGGCGTGCGCCTGCATCGCGACCGACGCGATGAGGCAGCCCTCGATCAGCAGGTGCGGGTCGTTGCGCATGATCTCGCGATCCTTGCACGTGCCGGGCTCCGACTCATCCGCGTTGATGACGAGATAGGAGGGACGCGCCGGATCGGGCTTGGGCATGAACGACCATTTGAGCCCGGTCGGAAAGCCGGCGCCGCCGCGCCCGCGCAAGCCGGAGGCCTTCATCTCCGCAATGATCCAGTCGCGGCCTTTCTCGATCAGGCCCTTGGTGCCGTCCCAGGCGCCGCGCGCGCGCGCGCCGTCGAGGCCCCAGTCGCCGTAGCCGTAGAGATTGGTGAAGATGCGGTCCTTGTCCTCAAGCATCGCTCTAACCTTTGTCTTTCTCGGGAGCGTCGGGTGTCGGCTCGACACCTGGCGTCTTGGACGGGCCGTCGCCGCGACCGTTGCTCGTCTGCTTCTGCACGCTGGCGTGCTGGTCCTGCACGCCGGCCGAAACAGGGGTGCCTGTATGGCGGGTGCCCGTCTGCGCTGGCTGATTGGGACGGCCGGCCGAATGCTCGTCCTCTTTGGCGCGCCGTTCCATCGCGGGCTGCTCGGCGGGTGCTTCCACGTGCGCCGTCACCTCGTCCTGCGTCTCGCCCGAGCGCGGCGTCGCCTCAGGCTGGTAACGGCGGTTCGGGTCGTTGACCCCGCAGCCCGGTCCGCTCACGCCGTCGACGCCATAGAGGGAGAGGAGCGAAGTGAGGCCGCCCGCCGGCTCGGACGTCCTGCGCCCGGTCTGCGACCCGATCGTCACGGGCCGACCGGCCTCGAGGTCGCCGAGCAGCTTCTCGAAGTTCTCGGCGCTGAGGTCCTCGTAATAATCGTCGTTGATCTGCACCATCGGCGCGTTGCAGCAGGCACCCAGGCACTCGACCTCGAGCCAGCAGAACATCCCATCGTCCCGCACGTGGCGCATCGGGCCGACCACCCGCTCCAGCACGGCCTTGATGTCGTCGGAGCCCGCGAGCACGCAGGGCGTCGTTCCGCACATCTGGATGAAATACTTGCCGACCGGCTCCAGGTTGAAC
Source organism: Beijerinckiaceae bacterium (assembly GCA_965249685.1). Taxonomy (GTDB): domain Bacteria; phylum Pseudomonadota; class Alphaproteobacteria; order Rhizobiales; family Beijerinckiaceae; genus RH-AL1. Next base: position 1,124,862 of record CBDFMN010000003.1, read on the forward strand.
ATGGAGTAGAACGTCGCGACCTCGAGCGCGCGGATGTAGGGCATGTCGAGCATGCGCGCGATCTCCTCGATCGCCGGCTTGGGCAGCCAGTAATCGTGCTGCGTCTGCGCGCGCCACATCAGCGACAGGATCGCCGAGGCCTGACGCCCTTCGGGATATTTGGCGATCTGCGTGTCGCACCACGCCTTGTTCTCGGGCGTGAAGGCGAAGGTGGCGGGCTGGACTTCGGCGAGGCGGCGGACGGACATGGGCTAGGACCTGACGTTACACTGCCCTTCGCCCATCTGCGGGAGAAGGTTGCCCGGAGAGGCCGGGTCTGATGAAGGCGTCTTCACCGACGCGACCATGGGCTCCACGTCGGGCGCAAGGGCGAAGGTGGAAGCCACGGCTGCGTTCACCGATCGACCTCACCAAAGACGATGTCGAGCGAACCCAGGATCGCGCTGACGTCGGCCAGCATGGACTTGCGGCACAGGAAGTCCATCGCCTGCAGGTGCGCGTAGCCCGGCGCGCGGATCTTGCAGCGGTAGGGCTTGTCCGTCCCATCCGACACCAGGTAGACGCCGAACTCGCCCTTCGGCGCTTCCACGCACGTATAGGTTTCGCCGGCGGGCACGTGGAAGCCTTCGGTGTAGAGCTTGAAGTGGTGGATCAGCGCCTCCATCGAGCGCTTCATCTCCGCGCGGGACGGCGGCACCACCTTGCCCTGCTTGGAGGCGATCGGCCCCTGCCCGCTTGGGCTCAGCAGCGTCTCCACGCATTGTTTCATGATGCGGACCGACTGGCGCATCTCCTCCATGCGAACGACCTGGCGCTCGTAGCTGTCGCCGTGCTTACCCACGGGGATGTCGAAATCCATCTCCTCGTAGCACTCGTAGGGCTGCGCCTTGCGCAGGTCCCACTCGGCTCCCGAGGCGCGCAGCACCGGGCCGGAGAAGCCCCAGCGCCAGCAATCCTCCAGGCTCACGATGCCGATGTCGACGTTGCGCTGCTTGAAGATACGATTTTCGATGAAGAGGTTATGCAGGTCGTCGAGGACCTTGATGAAGGGATCGCACCAGGCGCCGATGTCCTCGATGAGCTGACGCGGGCAGTCGATGTGGACACCGCCCGGTCGGAAGTAATTGGCGTGAAGGCGCGCGCCCGAGGCACGCTCCGAGAACACCATCAGCTTCTCGCGCTCCTCGAAACCCCAGAGCGGCGGCGTCAGCGCCCCGACGTCGAGGGCCTGCGTCGTGACGTTGAGAAGGTGAGAGCCGATACGGCCGATCTCGCAGAAGAGCACCCGAATGAGCTGGGCGCGGCGCGGCACCTCGATCTTCAACAGCTTCTCGATGGCGAGGCAGAAGGCGTGCTCCTGGTTCATCGGCGAGCAATAGTCGAGCCGGTCGAAATAGGGCACGTTCTGGATATAGGTGCGGGCCTCCATAAGCTTCTCGGTGCCGCGGTGCAGCAGGCCGATATGCGGATCGACGCGCTCGACAACCTCGCCGTCGAGTTCCAACACCAGCCGCAACACGCCATGCGCGGCCGGATGCTGCGGCCCGAAGTTGATCGAGAAATTACGGGGGGAATGATCGTTCATGGCGTGTCCGGTCAGTTGGCGGTGATGCCGGTGGCCTTGATCTCGGCTTCCACGGTCTCTGAGTATCTGGGGATGAACGCGTCAAATATGCCGGGCAGACGCTGGTTAAGCTGCGGCATCTTCGCGAGGATGCTTTGGCCGATCGGCGAAGTGTAGAACTGATCGAGCGCGAGCAGTTCCTCGCGCGTCATCGTCTGCAATGCCGCCACCATATTGAGGCCGACAAGCAGCTCCATGTGGGTTTGCGCCGCCTTCGTCGTCGCGGCGACGATCTTCTCGCGCTCGTCGGGCTGCAGCGCCTTCCCCTTCTGCTTCTCGATCGACGCGACGATGGATGGGGTCAAAGCCTGCACCATCGTCATCATGTCTCTCTTGACGCTGGCGCTCTGGTAATAATGCCGTGCGGCCGCGACGGCGACTTGGTCGTAGCTCATCAGCTGGTCGCGCAACTGCTTGCCATCCGTCGGTAGCGGCGGCTGGAAGCCCGGCGGCCCAGTCAGGACCTGCGCAGCGGCGGATATGGCCTGGCCGCACAGCAGCAGCCCGACGACGGTCGCGACAACGCGGTTGCGTTTTCTCGCCACGGTCCCGCCTCGGCCGTCGAGCCGCGACGCGGCGGCGGGAGCCCAGAAGCCGCGAAAGAATGGAACGGACCTGCCCCTCACTGCGCCTTGTCTCCCGCCTTCTCGTCGCCCGGCAGGACGTACTCGCCCGCGCCTTCCCAGGGCGAAAGGAAGTCGAACGCGCGGAAGGCCTGGTCGAGCTTGACCGGCTCGTAGACGACCCGCTTCTGCTCGTCGTCGAACCGGACCTCGACGTAGCCGGTCATCGGGAAGTCCTTGCGCAACGGGTGCCCGTCGAACCCGTAATCGGTCAGCAGGCGGCGCAGGTCCGGGTGGCCGGAGAAGAACACGCCGAAGAGGTCGTAGACCTCGCGCTCGAACCAATTGGCGGACGGATGGACGGCGACGAGCGATGGCACGGGCGCGCGCTCGTCGGTCGCGACCTTCAGGCGGATACGGCGGATGTATTTGGGCGAGAGCAGGTGAGTGACGACGTCAAAACGCTTTTCGCGCTCCGGGTAGTCCACGGCGGTGACGTCGATCAGGCAAAGGAACCGGCACTGGGGATCGTCGCGAAGGAAGGTCACCGTCTCGACCAGCCTGTCGGGATCAAGCGTCAGCGTCAGCTCGCCGAGCGCGAGCGTCTGCGCCAACACCGCGCCGGGCACACAGGCGGCCACGTGCGCGCCGAGATCCTTCAAAGCCTCATCCATCCAGAAACCTTTCCACTCGCGGGCAAATCTACTCGCCGAACCAATGGCAACCGACGTGCCCAAGGCGGGTGCCTCGGGCGGCCACCGCGCAGAGCCAGAACCATGCCCCTCAGTCGACCGCGCCGCGGCCGACGCCCTAACGCTCGATCGTACCGGTGCGCCGGATCTTCTTTTGCAGCAGGAGGATGCCATAGAGCAGCGCTTCCGCCGAAGGCGGACAGCCGGGCACATAGATATCCACAGGCACGATGCGGTCGCACCCGCGGACCACGGAGTAGGAATAGTGATAATAGCCGCCGCCGTTGGCGCACGAGCCCATGGAGATGACGTACCGCGGCTCCGGCATCTGGTCGTAGACCTTGCGCAAGGCGGGAGCCATCTTGTTGGTCAACGTGCCGGCGACGATCATCACGTCGGACTGGCGCGGGCTGGCGCGCGGCGCGAAGCCGAACCGCTCGATGTCGTAACGCGGCATGGAAGCCTGCATCATCTCGACCGCGCAACAGGCAAGGCCAAACGTCATCCACATCAGCGACCCCGTACGGGCCCAGGTGATGAGGTCGTCGGCCGAGGTCACGAGGAACCCGCGGTCGGCCAGTTCATCGTTCAGCGCGAGAAAATACGGGTCACTGGCGCCCGCGGCGGACGGCTTGGGGATGCCGTGGGTCAGGACGTCGGTCGGAGGCGTGACGATCACTCCCATTCGAGGGCTCCCTTTTTCCATTCGTAGACAAAGCCGACGGTGAGCACCCCGAGGAACACGATCATCGACCAAAACCCGGCCAGACCGATCTGGCGAAAGGCCACCGCCCAGGGAAACAGGAACGCCACCTCAAGATCGAAGATAATGAAGAGCAGCGAGACGAGATAGAAGCGGATGTCGAACTTCATGCGGGCATCGTCGAAGGCGTTGAACCCGCATTCGTAGGCGGAGAGCTTCTCGGGATCGGGCGACTGGTAGGCCACGAGGAACGGCGCGACGAGCAGAGCGCCAGAGATGACCGCCGCGATCGCCATGAAGACGACGAGGGGCAGATATTCGCTGAGGATGTCTTGCATGGTGCCGCTTTCGCTTCACGGGGAGGCCGAGCGACAAGTTCGGAGTCGTTCTAACCTCGCTGTGGTCGCGATGCGTAACGCAGCGCAATGCGGGAGGCAAGATCCGGCGCGCCGTAGCGATGTCGCGGGGCGTGAGGTCGCGGCGCTCTAGCGATCGGGCGCGCGAGCCTCCAGGGACTGTGGCTGCCCGGACGGTGTCTCGCGGCGTGGACGTCCCTCAGACCTTATGACCGGCGATCTTCGCCCGCATTTCCAGTCGCGCGGCCTGGATGGACATCGAGACCATGTAGGCGAGAAAGGTATCGTTGAGGGCCTCGGCGATCTCCTTGGCGGAGGTGCAGAGATCGGAGAAGCGGATCAATTGCTCCAATCGCGCCTGCTCGCCCGGTTGGAACTGGTCCATCCGGCCCACCGCCGCAGAACCTTTGCCCGTGGTGCCCTTCTGGTCTGACATTGCCGATCGCTCTTTCGGTGATGGTGCGGCGCCTGGCAACAGGCCAGGGCCAAGGTCCATTTATCAACGACGAAATCAAGTAACAGTCTTGCGGCGTCGCCCGCTTCCTTCGATCGTTGAAGTAACGGCGCTGCGCAGACCACCCGGAATGTCCGCATAGGACTTGCTTGGGCTACCTGTGCATCTCCACAGGTAGTCGTTCTTCGCTGGTTTGCTTCTCTTGCTCATCGCCAATTACAGCAAGAGCCGGCCGATGATCGAAGCCTTTACCCTTGCGACCGCGCATCATTTCGGCGATGCACTCGCCTCGCAGGCCCGTCTTCGCTACAGGACTTTCGTCGCGCACCGCGGCCTGCCGCATGCCCATTACGCGGGCCTGGAATACGACGAGTTCGACACGCCGGCTGCGGTCTACTTCGTGTGGCGCGATCCAGCGGACGCCGTCCGCGGCCTGGCGCGCCTGCTGCCGACGACACGCCCCTACATGCTCCAGGCCTACTGGCCCGAACTCGTGAAGGACGAGCCGCTGCCCGCCTCACCCGCCGTCTGGGAAGTGACGCGCGTCTGCGTCGACCGTTCGCTGCCGACCGCCCAGCGGCTCAGAGTGTTTCCCGAACTCTTCGCCGGCGTCGACGAGTTCTGCGCCCGGCAGGGCATCGCGGCCATCGTCGGCGTCACGCGGCCGCACCTGATCACCTACCATTACCGCTCGGGCTACCGCTGGCTCGGTCCGGCCGCCGAAGTCGAAGGCGAGATGGAGCGCGCCTTCACGCTTCCCTGTGGCGCGATTCGCTCCCGCGCCGCCTGCGACAAGCTCGCGATCCCGGATTCGGTCCTGCGCACGGTGGTGGCCGAACCGTGGGCGCAAGCGGCGTGATGGGCGAACCCACGGTGCCTTGTGCCGCGTAAGGCGTCCGCTGCGCGTCACGACCCGCCCGTGCTGCAGGTCGCCCTGCACATGCGCGAGGCCGTCGGCTACCTCGCGGCGCTCGCCTCGCGCTCCGATCTCGAGGTGATCGCCCGAAAGCTCCTCGGCGTCCACGTCGATCTCGGCGCGGAAATCGCGGCGCTGATGGACGCGGACGACGCGACACCTGCATCGCAGCCGCCTGGACCCAGACTTATCCGCCATTGACCGCGCCACTGACCATGAAAGGAACGTCCCATGCGTGAGGCGCCCGGCCTGCCCAACGATACCAGCGTGTTCGCCGACCATGAATCCGCCGTTCGCTCCTACTGCCGCGAGATGCCGAGCGTGTTTACGCGCGCGCGTAACGCGCTCCTGTGGGACGAGGCCGGCGCGGAATACATCGATTTTCTCTCCGCATGCGGGGCGCTGAACTACGGCCACAACCATCCGGCGATCAAGGCGGCGGCCGTCGGCCACCTTGCCTCCGATACGATCCTCTGCGGGCTCGACCTCCACACGGCGACGAAACGACGGTTTATCCACGAGTTCCGCCGGATCGTCCTCGTCCCGCGCGGCTTCGACTACAGGATGCAGTTCCCGGGGCCGACCGGCACGAATGCCGTCGAGGCGGCGCTGAAGCTCGCGCGCAAAGTCACCCACCGCCGCAGCGTGGTCGCCTTTTCGCGCGCCTTCCACGGCATGAGCCTCGGCGCACTCGCGGCGACCCAGAACCCCAAGGCCCGGCGCGGCGCCGGCGTGCCTTTGCCGTACGTCACCCGGTTGGCGTACGACGGCGATACGGACTGCGGCCTCCCCGATCTCGAAACCTTTGAAGCCGGGCTCGCGGCCGGGCTGTTCGACCGGCCCGCCGCCTTCCTGATCGAGACCGTGCAGGGCGAGGGCGGCCTGCACGTCGCCTCGCCGGACTGGTTGCGTGCCGTCAGGGACCTGGCGCGGCGCCTCGGCTCGTTGCTGATCGTCGACGACATCCAGGCAGGGTGCGGGCGCACCGGCCCTTTCTTCAGCTTTGAACGCGCCGAGCTGTCGCCTGACATCGTCTGCCTGGCGAAATCGATCAGCGGCCTTGGCCTGCCGATGGCGCTGGTGCTCATCAAGCCGGAGCACGACGCCTGGGCGCCGGGCGAGCACAACGGCACCTTCCGTGGCAACAATCTGGCGTTCGCCACCGCCACGGCGGCGTTGCGCCTTTGGGAGAACGAGGCCTTCCTGGCAGCCAAGCACGCGCGCGAGACGACCGTCCGAGACTGGCTCGCATCGATCGGCGAGTGCTACGGCCATGCCGGCGTCGAGCCGTGCGGGCTTGGCATGATGACCGGCCTGCGCTTCAACCGCGTCGGCCAGGCCAGGACGATCGCGCGCGCCCTCTTCGCGCGGGGCGTGCTGATCGAGACGGCGGGGCCGCAGGACGAGGTGCTGAAGCTGATGCCGCCGCTGACGATCGATCGCACGACCCTGGACGAGGGGTTGCGCCGCATCGACGAAACGTTGGCCATGGTCCTCCAGCCCAGTCACGCCCTGCACCGCGCGGCAGCCTGAAGACGGTCGGAAACATCCGAGACGAACTCGAGCGGGCCCTATGGTGGAGCGATCCCAACCGGCCACCGGGCGCGACGCCGCCTCAGATTGCGATCAGGCCTTCCTGCAGGGCAATGACGATAGCGGTGACCCGGTTGGTGGCGCCGAGCTTGCGCATGGCGTTGCACACGTGGAACTCGACGGTGCGCTCGGCAAGCGAGAGGATCGTGCTGATCTCCCAATTGGTCTTTCCCTCCTTTGCCCAGAGGAGGCATTCGCGCTCGCGGCTCGTCAGGCGCACGCGCGCCGGCGGCGGACTTTGGGTTCCCGCAAGCGCGTTGTGGCGGATCCAGGTCTGCGCTGCGAGAGCATAGAGGTAGGGCAGGCGCGAAACGTCCGGCCGCTCGCGCCCGCGCAAGCTGAGGCTCACGACGTGGGTGCGCCCGTCGGGATTGTGGAAGGGCATGGTCACGCCGCCGTGCACGCCGATCGAGTCGCAGGCCGCGAAGAAGCGCGCCTCCTCGGCGGTCTCGCCCGGCCGTCCGACCACGCTGTCCCATGAGAACGGCTGCCGCGCCATCCTGCATTGGCGCAGCACAGGGTCGACGGCCGCCCACTTGTTGTGAAGGTAGGTCTCGACATAGCCGGACGGCAACTGCGCGCAGAGGACATCGAGCGGCGCAGCGCCGCTGGCCGACACGAAGACGAGGTTCTCGTACCCCTCGTCTCGAATGGCATCGTAGAAGCACGCGTTCAACGCGCCGACGTCGGCTGCCCGCTGCGTGGTCTCGAGGAACGTCTCGAAGTCAGAAGCCATGCGCTATTCCGCCGATAGGCCCGTCGCGGGTCGTCAGGAAGAGGAGAGGAGAAAGGCGAGAAGAAGCGCGTCAAAGGCCTCGGACGCCTGGAGGTGGCCGGCGTGGCCGACCCCTGCCAGAACTTGAACCTCGTTCCGCCACAGGTTGCGGTAAGGAAGGCGCTTGAGGTAGCCAAAGTTGACGAACGGATCTTCAGAGCCATGCAGCACGGCCAGCGGGCGCGGGTCCCGCGCCACGAGGTCGCGCGTGTCGCGCCCGATGCCGGCAAGGCCGTTGCGCACCATCCAGGACCGTGCCGCCCCGTCTGTCCTTCGCACGGCCGCGACGAGGCTTTCCGGGACTGCCTCGATCCCCAGCATGGCGCGGGCGTAAAGCCTGCACTCTTCGTCGCTGAGCACCTCCTGACCGGCGAGTGCCATGCTGGAGGACAGAACGAACGCCTCCGGCAGCGCAGCCGGACCCGGCTGGATCGGCGGGGTGCCCCAGATCAGGAGTGAGCGGACGCGCGCATCGCCGCCCATCAACTCCAGTCCAATATGGCCGCCGAGCGACCAGCCCGCGACATGGACGTCGGAGATGGCCAGGAGATCGAGGACCTGGCCGATCGCAGCGGCATAGCCGGGGAAACTGTAGGTCTCGGCGGCAGAGACGGCATCGTCCGACAGGCCATGGCCGGGCAGGTCCAGCACGAGCACGCCGAAGCCGTGCCGCCGGAGCATCGCGGTCTGCGAGGTAAAGACGGTTTGATCGGCCGAATTGCCGTGGAGAAGCAAGACCGTCGGACGTTCGCCCGGCTCATAGAGGCCCAGCACGCGACCACCCGCGCAATCGAACTGGAAAAGCGGAGGCTTGACCGACACCATCACCTCACGACGCGGGAAATGCAGCAACCCTCGCCGGAGGACGATAGGCAGATCCTAAGGTTAAGCAATGGGTAAAATACAACCGGAGGGCGTTGTCCCAAATCAAGATTGCGCGAACACCCTATCGACGAATCATGCACGAATCGGTCGCTGGCCAACGACGCTATTTGTTCTGCCTTCGCCGCTTGCCACGACGCCCGAGCGACCAGAGCGCGTTGATTATCAACGCTTTGCATCTTGTCGGCGCACGCACGGGCCAATGCGAGGCAGGCGTTGTCGCGACCAATCGCCATTTCGGATCGTATCCATACTGTATTCGCGTCAAGGGAAGCTGCGTGCCTGACTGCAACCCTAGGATTACCTTTGCAATCTGCATCACGGGCGCGGATCGTGGCGCCAGAGCGTACGGCATGGATGCGCGCGGCCGAGCTGGAGACCTGCTCGTACCACGCGTGCGACACGCCGGGTTGCGCCATGCGGCAGCTTCTCTATAAGGGTCGCCAGTCGGAGTGTAGCGCAGCCCGGTTAGCGCACTAGTCTGGGGGACTAGGGGTCGGAGGTTCGAATCCTCTCACTCCGACCATCGCGTTTCCGTCCAGATGCTATCGCAGGACGGCTTGTAGGATGCGCTGGCATTCGGCGATTGACTCCAGAGCGCCCGCGAGAAGGTCACGGTCTCCCGAAGCGACGCGGACGGGCACTTGCAGCTCCGGCACTTGCAGCCCAGGCGCGACGGGATCCTGATCGCTGGACGGCGATCCTCCCTCCTCCGGCATTGCAAAGCTCTCGGCCTCGCCGCCCTCCTCGTCGGCAAAGCTCATCGTGCCGGCGGGCCTTGCTCCGCCTTGCAGGCCTCTGGCGCCCTGCTCCTTCAGGAGCCGTTGCACCCCTTTGATCGTGTAGCCCTCGCCGTACAGAAGTTGGCGAATCGCCAGCAGCAGCCGGACGTCGGCGGGACGATAGAAGCGCCGGCCGCCGGCGCGCTTCAACGGCTTCACCTGGGGAAAGCGGGTCTCCCAAAACCGCAGGACGTGCTGCGGCAGGTCGAGCTCGTCGGCGACCTCGCTGATCGTGCGAAACGCGTCGGCGCTCTTGGTCATGCGACCTCAGTGCGGAGGATCAACGGCCACGCTCCTAATCCTCGGTCGGGACCTCTTCGCCATTCATTTGCGCCTTGAGCACATTGGACGGTTTGAACACGAGCACGCGCCGCTGCATGATCGGCACTTCGACGCCGGTCTTCGGGTTGCGACCGACGCGCTCGCCCTTGTCGCGCACGATGAACGAGCCGAATGAGGACAGCTTGACCGTCTCACCGACAGCGAGCCGATCGACCATCTCGCCCAGCACCATCTCGACGAGCACGGCGGATTCCTTGCGCGAGAGGCCGACGCGGCGATAGACGGCTTCAGCCAGATCGACGCGCGTTACCGTCCGCAAGGCAGCAACCCGCGACGGGGTTGCTTTCGAACGCGCGAGCGATGAGATGTCCATCTTCTTCATCATACCACCGGAAGTCGCCGCCGCCCGCAATCACCACGGCATCGCGCCGAGCGGAATCGGCTGCACGAGACGCCGAAACATAGTTAAGTTTCACCGATCCACACGGGGATAACAAGGGCGCGCGAGCAGCAAAAAAGGCATAAGTATCGAGCGCTACAAGACTTTCGCATCACGGGCGGTTCAATCGTCCGCGTCCGAACGTGGCGTTTGCCGCCTGCGGATCCTTTGACGCCTACCAGCGGATCAGCGCGGAGCCCCAGGTGAAGCCGCCGCCCATCGCCTCGATCATCACAAGGTCGCCGACCTTGATGCGGCCGTCCGCGCGGGCGGCGCACAGCGCGAGGGGAATGGAGGCAGCCGACGTGTTGGCGTGCCGGTCCACGGTGACGACCACCTTATGCGCCGGGATCCCGAGTTTCTCCGCGGACGCGTCGATGATGCGGCGGTTCGCCTGGTGCGGCACGAACCAATCGAGGTCGGCGGCGCTGGTCCCCGTCGCGGCGAAGGCGTCGGCGATCACGTCCGTGACCATGCCGACGGCGTGGCGGAAGACTTCGCGTCCGGCCATCTTGAGGTGACCGGTGGTCTGCGTCGCCGATGGGCCGCCATCGACGTAGAGCTTATCGATGTGACGCCCGTCGGAGCGCAAGTGCGAGGTCAGCACGCCGCGATCGTGCACGGTACCTTCCCCCGCACGCGCCTCCAGGATCATGGCGGCGGCACCGTCGCCGAACAGCACGCAGGTCGTGCGGTCCTCCCAGTCAAGGATGCGCGAGAAGGTCTCCGCGCCGATGACCAGAGCGCGCCGGTGCGAGCCTGAGGTCAAGAACTTGTCGGCGGTCGCGACGGCGAAGACGAAGCCCGAGCAGACCGCCTGGAGATCGAAGGCGGCCCCTCCCGTCATGCCGAGCCCGTGCTGCACCTGGGTTGCGACGGACGGGAAGGTGAAATCCGGCGTCGAGGTGGCGACCACCACGAGGTCGAGGTCGGAGGCGAGGAGCCCCGCGTCCTCCAGCGCCGCTTGTGCCGCATGGAGCGCCAGCGTCGAAGTGCGTTCGTCCGGCGCGGCGATATGGCGTCGCGTGATGCCGGTGCGCTGCACGATCCATTCGTCGGACGTGGCCAGTCGCGCGGCGAGATCGCTGTTGGTGACAACGGTCTTGGGCAGGTAAGAGCCGGTCCCGACGACGACGGAGCGAAGCCGACCCCTGTTCACGTGACTCACGATCGATCAGTCCTTCGCGGCTGCCAGCGCCGTTCGAGCCGCGACGGCTGCGTCCAGCCGCTCGGCGGTGTCCGTCTGCTCGCTCAAGGCAAGCGCCAAAGTCTCGCGGATTTTCCGCAGAAGTTCGTGGCGCACCATGGCATAGGCCAAGTCGATCGCGCCAGCCGTCGCCTCGGCGTCGGCCCCGCCGTGGCTCTTGATGACCACGCCGTCCAGACCGAGGAAGACGCCGCCGTTGGGGGGCGTCATCTTGGCCCGCAACGCAGCAAACGCATTGCGGGCCAGGAGGTAGCCGATCTTCGACAGGACCGAACCGCTCATCGCTTCGCGCAGGTAAAGGGCGATCTGCTTCGCCGTCCCTTCGGCCGTCTTGAGGGCGATGTTGCCCGTAAACCCTTCCGTTACGACCACGTCGACCGTACCCTTGCCGATGTCGTCGCCCTCGACGAAACCCTTGTAGAGGAGCGCGGGAGACGTCGATTCGTGCAGCATGCGGGAGGCGGCCTTGACCTCCTCCAGCCCCTTGATCTCCTCGACGCCGACGTTGAGCAGGCCGACGGTCGGCCGCTCGATATCGAGCACGATGCGCGCCATCGCCGAACCCATGATGGCGAGGTCGACGAGCATGCGCGCGTCTGCGCCGATGTTGGCGCCGACGTCGAGCACGATGGAACGGCCGCGCACGGTGGGCCAGATCGCGGCGATGGCCGGTCGGTCGATCTGCGGCATGGTGCGGAGGCAGATCTTGGCCATCGCCATCAGCGCGCCTGTGTTGCCGGCCGAGACGATCGCGTCGGCCGCGTCCGTCTTTACCGCGTCGATCGCCAGCCACATGGAGGAGGTGCGACGCCCCGCCCGCAACGCCTGGCTCGGCTTGTCGTCCATGCGCACCGCCACGCTCGTGTGCACGACCCGGGACACCGCGGCCAGCGCGGGTCGGCTGGCGAGCAGCGGCTCGATTTCTTCTCGCTTGCCGTAGAACTGGAAGGCCATGTCCGGGTGCCGCGCCAGCGCCAGCGCCGCGCCCTCGACGAGCGCGGGCGGCCCTACGTCGCCACCCATCGCGTCGAGCGCGATCCTGACCGGAACCGTCATGGGCGGCTATCCTGCTGCAACGCGCGTCGAGGTCGGGTCACGATGGGTCCTTGAGACGTCCGAGGGCCGCGAAAGGCGACCGGTCCTGCTCTTCTTCGCCGCTGGACACGTCACTGAAATGAACCCCCGGCTTTTTCGGGTAGGGATCGCATCCCAGCACGACGAATTCCAGCGCGACCGCGCCGAGATCGATCGCATTGTCGACGATAGGGTCGGGATCGTCTTCGGGCGCGTCAAGGTCGATGTCGGCCGTCCGCGCGCTCCCGAGGGCCTCCGCAGACTTGGGCGGGGCGAATCGGATGGCGACATCCTGCCGGACGGTGCTCTCGAACGGCTCGAGGGTCGCCACGCAAACCTGCGTCAGCACCGCCTCGACCTTCCCCGTCACGTCGAATTGGCCGCCGGCCCGGGGCGTGACGCGAAGGTCGGCGTGCAGGGAGGCGACGGCGGGAAAGCCGAGGTCCGCGGCGATCGCCTCGCACTCGGCCGGGGCCGCATCGAACGCGCGGGCGACACCGTTGGACGATACCTCGCGCAGGCGCAGCGGCCGGTGAAACGGGCCGCGCGGCGGCGAGGCGTTGGCACCGGGCGTCTTGGCCATCATGCCTGCCCCGCGACGATCGACGCATCGGGAAACGGCGGCCGCGCTTCGAGGAAGACCTGCAGCGCGACCGCGTCGAGGAGGGTAGCGGCCTCTTCGACGTAGCGCGTCAGTAGACGAAGGGCGGAGGGTCGCTCTCCCGCTGCCACGGCCAAGACGTTGCGGGCGAGAGCCTCCTGCAGGCCGTCGCCGCGTCGCAATGCCTCGTCGTAGGCGGTCGAGCGGCCGAGGAAGGCCTCGACCAACCGTTTCATCCGTTTGGGAACGACCGTGTCGCCAACGCCGCTCTCGCGCAGCGTATGATCGAAATGGCGAAAGATCGCGTCCACCAGGTCCTGCGCGACTTCGGGACCCGGTGTGGGCAGAGCGTTGAGGCGGCGCAGCACGAGAGCGGCGTGCAGCGTCACGCTCTCGAACCGCCCCTCGAACGTGTCGACCATCCCAAGCTCCGTGAACAAGGCCGGCTGCCGAGCCGCCGCGACCGTGGCGGCGTAGAGGCCCGCGATGACGGCTTGATTGTCCGATCGCCGGAAGAGCCTAAAGGTCATCGAGCAGGCCCGCACCGCCATCGAGCGGGGAGCCCGTCTCTCGGCGCGCGCCCCTCATCTTGCTTTCGTCACAAGCGGGGGGTAGGCATCGCGGGCTACGAACGCAAGCGAAACTTGCGCTGCCGAACAGGCGAGACGGAGACCTGACGACGCCATGCAGTCCATCCTTGCCGCTTCGCGCCCCGCGTCTCGGTTCGCGGCAGCCTTCTCCGGACTTTTCGCGACGTGGAAGCGCCCGGCACAATGGCTTGCCGTTGGTCTACTCACCGCTTCGCTCGGTGGTTGCCTCGGCTACGACGGCGAGGTCTCGCACGGCTTCCAGGCCGACCCGCAGGTTCTCGCCGACGTGAAGCCGGGATCGAGCGCGGAGCAGGTCCTGGTGCTTCTGGGCACACCCTCCACGACCTCGACCGTCGGTGGCGACGCCTGGTATTACATCTCGCAGAAGACGTCCCGCAGCTTGGCTTTCATGCCGGCCAAGCTCGTCGACCAGCGGATCGTCGCGGTCTATTTCGACAAGGGCAAGAAGGTGTCGCGTCTGGCCAACTACGGGATGGACGAGGGCAAGGTCATCGACTTCTCCAGTCGCACGACGCCGACGAGCGGCGCCGAGGGCACGTTCCTCAAGAACATGATGCTTAACTTGATGAAGTTCGGCTGAGACTCAGGTCAGCGGCTCGTAACCGGTGATCTCTATGCCGAAGCCCGACAGGCCGACGTAGGTGCGCGGCGCGTCCGTACGCAGGCGGATGGAGCTGATGCCAAGGTCGCGCAGGATCTGCGCGCCAAGCCCGATCTCCCGCCATTGCTGGATACGAAGCGCCTCAAGCGGGGCCTCCTTCTGCCCGGCGGCGCGGACGGGAACCCCGGCCGCCCCGTCGCGAAGGTAGATGAAGACGCCCCTACCCTCTTCCTTAAAGCGCGCGAGGACTTTGCGCACCGAATCGCCGCCGGTTATCACGTCGGCGATAATGTCGACGCGATGCAGGCGCGTCGGCACGTCGCGGCCGTCGCCGATCTGCCCCTGCACGAAGGCGAAGTGCTGAACTTCATCGAACGGCGTGACGTAGGCGTAGCAGGTGAGGGCCCCGCTGGTCCCTTCCACGGCAAAGGTCGCGACCCGCTCGACCAGCTTCTCGCGGCTCTGGCGATAGGCGATGAGGTCGGCGACCGAAATGCGCTTCAGCCCGTGACGCTCGGCGAACTCGGCGATCTGCGGGCCGGCCATGACCGTGCCGTCGTCGTTGGCAAGCTCGCAGATGACGCCGACGGGTGGCAGCCGCGCGAGCCGGCAGAGGTCGACCGCCGCCTCCGTATGACCGGACCGCATGAGCACGCCGCCCTCGCGGGCGATCAGCGGAAAGACATGGCCGGGCCGAACGAAGTCGCCGCTGCCGACGTTGCCGTTAGCCAGGGCCCTTACCGTGTTGGTGCGCTGCTCGGCCGAGATGCCGGTGGTGAGGCCGTGCCGCGTATCGACGGAGACGGTGAACGCCGTGCCCAGAGGCGCGTCGTTGGACGCCACCATGGGCGAGAGGTGCAGGCGCTTGGCGTCGTCCGCCGTGACCGGGGCGCAGACGATGCCGCAGCAATGGCGGATGATGAAGGCCATCTTCTCCGGCGTGCAGAGCGAAGCAGCGCACACGAGGTCGCCCTCGTTCTCGCGATCGTCGTCGTCGGTCACGATGACGATCTCGCCGCGCGCGACGGCGTCGATCGCGTCCATCACAGTTCTGTGGCTCACGGGATAGGGGATGGACGACAAACCTGGCTCTCCCACGCTCCGGACCCGGCCCGAGCACGCCGCTTATAGACCTATGTAGTCGAACGCGTCGCCGCCATGGGGCGCAGGCGCCGCTCCCGCCAAACGCCGATCGTGAGGCGCCGTCTCATCCCGACGCGAAGGGCCTGGGTACATCGGCGCCTACCTGCGCGCGATGCCGCAGGAACTGGTCGGCTAGGACGCACGCCACCATGGCCTCCCCCACCGGCACCGCGCGGATGCCGACGCAGGGGTCGTGGCGTCCCTTGGTGACGATCTCCGTCTGCGCCCCGTCCCGGTCGATGGTGAGCCGAGGCTGCAAGATGGACGAGGTCGGCTTGACGGCGAAGCGGGCGACGATCGCCTGCCCCGTCGAGATGCCGCCGACGATCCCGCCCGCATGGTTGGAAAGAAACATCGGCCGACCGTCGCGGCCGAGGCGTATCTCGTCGGCATTCTCCTCGCCTAGCAGCGTCGCGCTAGCGAAGCCGTCGCCGATCTCCACGCCTTTGACGGCGTTGATCGACATGAGGGCGGAGGCGAGTTCAGCGTCGAGCTTGCCGTAGAGGGGCGAGCCCCAGCCGGCCGGCGCGCCCTCGGCGACGATCTCCAGCACGGCACCGACCGATGAACCCTGCTTGCGGATACGGTCGAGGCTGACCTCGAAACGGCGCGCCGCCTCCGGATCGGGGCAGAAGAAGGGGTTGCGCGCCACCTCGTCCCAGTCCCATCGGCTGCGGTCGACCACCTCGGCGCCCATCTGCACGAGAGCGCCGCGCACGCGCACGCCGGCTACGACCTTGCGGGCGACCGCGCCGGCCGCGACCCGCGCCGCCGTCTCGCGTGCGGAGGAGCGCCCGCCGCCGCGATGGTCGCGAATGCCGTATTTCGCTTCGTAGGAATAGTCCGCGTGGCCGGGGCGAAACGTGTCCTTGATCGCGTCGTAGTCCTTCGAGCGCTGGTCCTCGTTTTCGATCATGAGGGTGATCGGCGTCCCGGTAGTCACCGTGCGCCCCTCGCGGTCGGCGACCGTACCGGAGAGGATGCGGACGCGGTCGGCCTCCTGTCGCTGCGTGGTGAACCGCGACTGGCCGGGGCGGCGGCGGTCGAGGAAGCCCTGGATATCCGCCTCGACCAGCGGAATTTGCGGTGGGCAGCCGTCGATCACGCAGCCGATGGCCGGCCCGTGGCTCTCGCCAAAGGTGGTGACGCGGAACAGGTGGCCGAAGGTATTGTGCGACATGGGTGCCGAACGGCAGGCTTGGACGTAAACCCGCTTGCCGCTCCCTTCTATTCGCGCAGCAGGGCGCCCATGTCGGGCGCCGCGGGGTTCTTCATGCCGACGATATGGTAACCGGCGTCGACGTGCATGATTTCGCCGGTGATGCCGCGTGCCATCGGCGAGAGGAGAAAGGCCGCGCTCTCGCCGACCTCCTCCGTGGTGACCGAGCGGCGCAGCGGGGCGTTGTACTCGTTCCACTTGAGGATGTAGCGGAAGTCGCCGATGCCCGACGCGGCCAACGTTTTAATGGGGCCGGCGGAGATCGCGTTGACGCGGATGTTCTTCTCGCCCAGGTCGGCGGCGAGATACCGCACGCTCGCTTCGAGCGCGGCCTTGGCGACGCCCATCACGTTGTAGTGCGGCATCCATTTCTCGGCGCCGTAATAGGTCAGCGTCAGCATCGAGCCGCCCTGCGGCATCAGCCGCTCCGCGCGCTGCGCGACGGCCGTGAACGAGTAGCAGGAGATAAGCAGCGTGTTGGAGAAGTTCTCCGCCGTCGTATCCACGTAGCGGCCGGTCAATTGGTCGCGGTCGGAGAACGCAACGCAATGGACGATGAAGTCGAGGGACCCCCACTCGTCTTCCACCACCTTGAAGACCGCGTCGATCGAGGCCTCGTCCGTCACGTCGCAATGGCCGACGACCTTCGCGCCCAACTCCTGGGCAAGAGGGCGCACGCGCTTCTCCAACGATTCGCCCTGATAGGTGAAGGCGAGTTCCGCGCCCGCCTCTCGAGCCGATTTGGCGATGCCCCAGGCGATCGAACGGTTGTTGGCGACGCCGAGCACAAGGCCGCGTTTGCCGGCGAGGAGTCCCGAACCTGTTGTGGAGGCGGGGGTGCTTGCCGATTGCGTCATTCTCATCCCGGTTCAAAAAAGACGTCGGAGCCAGGCCCCGGCCCTGTCGATGGCCGGGTTTAAGCGCAGAGCCTCCGCAAGCGCAAGGCCGTAGCATCGGCGCGCACCCCTGTCCCCTCCAAAAGCGCATTGGCAGGTCCCCGTGCGATTGTTACCTTTTGGTTAACTGGACGTTGATTGCTGCGATTCCTTGCGGCGAGAACGGCGGGAGCCATCGGTGACCTTGCGCGACGACCTGAACGCCTTGACGCCACGTCTCAGGCGTTATGCGCGCGCCCTGACCTCCGGCCATGCAGGGGGCTGCGAGCGGGCGGACGATCTCGTGCATGCTACCCTGCTGCGCGCGCTGAACGCCCGCAATGTCGGTGTGCATGCCGACCTCGTCATCCGCCTCTACGCAACCTTGACGCACTTGCACCGCGACTCCGCCGCGACGCCCTTTGCCGACCGCGTCCCAACGCCGTCACGCGCGACCCCGGCCTCGGCCCTCGCCTTCTCGGTCGCGCGGCGGAGCCGGCTGGCCCTTGGCCTGATGAGCCTTCCATTGGAGGATCGCGAAGCCCTGCTCCTCGTCGCGCTGGAAGGTTTCAGCCACGACGAGGCCGCGCTGGTGCTCCACGTCACACGCTCCACCTTGCTGGGCCGCCTCGGGCGGGCGCGCCAGGCGCTCGACGGGCGCCTGCATCGGGCGCCGGAGCCGCGCGGCAGCTATCTGGCGTCGGAGCGCGAGCGGCCCATTCCCCACCTGCGCTTGGTCAAATAGGTGGCGGCGGGTCCCCTACACCCTCCTCCGGACGAGAATGACCTGCACCGCTTGGTCGACGGACAGCTCGACGCGCGGCGTCGCGGCGAAGTCCTCCTGAGCTTGAAGAGCCACGCAGCGGAGGCAGCCCAAGTTGCGGCGTGGCGCGATCAGAACAGCCTGCTGAAGACCGCGTTCGCCGGCGTCGACCAGGACCCGATCCCCGCCTCGCTGCGGCTGACGCCGCTACGGCTTCGTTGCGTCGACGACAGGCGCGTCGAGGACGCCGCTTTGCCGCCGGCCCCGATTGCTCAGGCGGCGGTGCCCCATCCCCAACGCTCGGCGAGACTCTGGGCTTCAGCCGGCATCGTCGGGCTCGTTGCCGCAGCCGTCTTCGCAGCCTCTCGTGTCACGAGCCAACATCCGCAGCCTCCGACCTCGGTCCTCGCCGCGGCCCGACAGACCGACAGGCCCGTGGCGGCCTCTGCATTCGAGGGGTCCGACGCGAGCCGCAGGGACGCCTCGGGCGCGTGGGCGGGCGCGTCCGATCCGCCGACCTCGTCCGACCTACCGACCGCCGTCATCCCCGACCTCAGCCCGGTCGGCTTGGCCTTCGTCGCCGCCATGGTCGGGGACAGGCCGACGCACAGCCTGGTCTTTTCATATAAGGACCAAGCGGGCTCAGCCCTGACGCTGAGCGTATCATGGTCCGATGGCGTCGGATCGGCAAAGGCAGCGTCAGGCAATGCGCTGGCCTGGCAGCGTGACGGGCGCTCCTACAGCCTGAGCGGGAGCCTCGACGCCGACCGGCTCGCAGCCGTCTCCGACTACCTCCGATCCGTCGCCGAAACGCAGCCGTAACCCAAGCCGGCAGCTCAGACCGAGCCAATCGTCTTACGTGGATCGTAGGGATGGGTCTCAGACAGGCTCTGCGACACAGCTTCGAGTTCGCCCCTGGCGTTGTCCGGCAGGACGATCCGCAGGCCGACGAGCAGGTCGCCCCGGCCGGCCTTACCGTCCGGCAGGCCCTTGCCGCGAAGGCGCAGCACCCGCGCACCGTTCGAGCCCGCCGGGATGCCCAGTTCCACCGTGCTCTCGAGCGTCGGCACGTTGACCTTTCCGCCGAGCACGGCCTCGTAGAGCGTGATCGGCAGGTCGAGCCGAAGATCCCGGCCTTCCACGCGAAACAGCGGATGGGGCGCGATGTGGATGGTGACGATCGCGTCGCCCGCCGCACCGCCCCATGGGTTGGGCTGCCCCTGCCCCTTCAGCCGGATCTGCTTGCCCTCCTCGATCCCCGCGGGCACGGAGACTTCGAGGTCGCGGCCGGTCGGGAGGCTTACCCGCACCTTCGCGCCATGCACGCTGTCGGCGAGCGAGACCGTGACGGTCGCCTGCACGTCCTCGCCGCGGGTCGGCGTCTGCGCCTGGCCCGGTCCTGGCCCTGAGCTTGGCCGAGCGCCACTGCGTCCTCCGAAAAGGTCGGAGAAAATGTCGCTGGGATCGAAACCCTGAGCGCCGCGGGCACCTCGGCCGAAGTTAAATTCAAAATTTTCGGCGCCGGTACCGGCGCCGCCACGGCGGGGACCGCCGCCACCGAACCCCTCGAACCCCTGGGATCTCGGCTTGCCTTCCGCGTCGATCTCGCCGCGGTCGAAAGCGCCACGCTTCTTCTCGTCACCGAGGATCTCGTAGGCCGCGCCGATTTCCGCGAAACGATCCTTGGCGCGCGGCTCGGTACTTTGATCGGGATGGTACTTCTTCGCGAGCTGGCGGAACGCCTTCTTGATGTCGGCGGCGGCAGCCGCCTTCGGCACACCCAAGACGGTATAAGGATCACGCATCGTTTTGGAGCCCAATCGAACACCTGCCCGATCTGGCGCAAGCGTAATGTCTCGACCATCATGTGGGATCGGCCGTGCCTGCCGCAAGACGAATGAACGCGGCGCGTCAGCTCTTCTTGAACGGCCGCGTCTCCGTCACCGCCCATTCCCCGGCGGCGACCGCACAGGCCGTGCCCTGGTAGGTCTTGTCGCCGCCGTTCTCGCGCGTCGCGCCGAGGAAGGCGCGACAAACCCGACCGTCGGCGGAATAGGCGTGGCCCACAGGCGTGAACGAGCCTCGGTTGGCGGTGGTCGGGTTCTCCCATCGTACGGTCTGGCCATCGCCCTGGGGATCGACGGCGGTCGAAAGCGCGGCCTTGGCGCGGCGCCGGTCCTCTTCGTCCGCGACCCTCCCGGCGCCCGGCTTGATCGAACTCGTCACGTCCTCGCCGTTCGGCTTGATGGAGGCGATCGGAAACGAGAGGGAGCAGCCGCCGCAGAGCGCGGCAGCCAGGCAGGCGGAGAGCGCGAGCAGCCTGCGGCATGGCGGCGGCGGCGCAGCCCCTACCGGCGCGCCGCGTGCTGGGCTATGGTGAAGGGGGTGTTGCACGCGGGCACCTACTCAAACAAATCGTCAGGGAGAGTGTAGCGTTGGACGAGTTAAAGAGCCGTGACTTCATCTTGGCGGACGATCCTTTTGTGCTCTTCGAAGATTGGCAGGAGGACGCGCGCGGCAGCGAACTCAACGACCCCACGGCGATGGCGCTCTCCACCGTCGATCCGGACGGCTTGCCGGACGTGCGCATGGTGCTGCTCAAAGGCATGGACCGGCGCGGCTTCGTCTTCTACACGAACTTCGAGAGTGCTAAGGGCCGCGAGATTCAGGCCAGCATGAAGGCGGCCGCCCTGTTCCATTGGAAGAGCTTGCGCCGCCAGATCCGCGTGCGCGGCCCCGTGGAAGTCGTGAGCGACGCGGAGGCCGACGCCTATTACGCGAGCCGCCCTCGCACGAGCCGGCTCGGGGCATGGGCGAGCCCGCAATCACGTCCCCTCGCCAGCCGCGCGGAGCTGGAGGCGGCCGTCGCGGCGCGCGACGCCGAGTTTCCCGGCGAGGACATTCCGAGGCCGCCGCATTGGAGCGGCTTCCGCATCAAGCCGCTCGCCATCGAGTTCTGGTGCGACGGCGCCTTCCGCCTGCACGATCGCATCCTGTTCTCCCGCGCCGGCCTGGAGGACGCCTGGGCCAAAGCCAGGCTCGCGCCGTGAGCGGTCATATCGGGCCTATGCCGTGAGCAGCCGGCTCTACCCGACGTATCCTTTGCTGGCCGTGAGCCTCGCGGTCTTCCGCGATGACCGGGTGCTGCTCGCGCAGCGCGCAGCACCGCCGCTGGCCGGGCTCTTCACCTTGCCCGGCGGCCTCGTGGAAGTCGGCGAGAGCCTGCAAGACGCCGCCTTGCGCGAACTGCTGGAGGAGGTCGGCGTCTCCGCCCGCATCCTCGGCTTCAACCGTCACGTCGAGGTCGTGGACCTCGACGAGGCAGGCCGCGTCCGGCACCATTATGTCGTCGCCTCGTTCGTCGGCCTGTGGTTGGCCGGCGAAGGCACGACGGGGCCGGAGGCCTCGGCCGTCACGTGGGTCGACCGCGACGCGGCGGCGTTGCTGCGAACGACGGATCACCTGATGCCGCTGCTCGAACAGGCCTGGGCGATCGCCGGCGCGCCGTGCTGAGACCGGTGTGCTGCGCTCTTTTTCTGGCGCTTGCCGCAGCCCAGGCGGGAGTCAGACCGGCACATGCGGCCGACACGCCGCCGGCTGGTTCGCCGCCCCAGGACGCCAAGCCCTACGACCCGCAACTGCTCCGCCTCGCCGAGGTCCTGGGGGCCTTGAGCTATCTGCGCGGGCTGTGCGGCGACGGCGACGGCGACGTCTGGCACAAGCGCATGCAGGCCCTGCTCGACGCCGAGGGGACGACGCCCTTGCGTAGGGACCGGCTGGCCGGTTCCTACAACCGCGGCATCGAAGGCTATAGCCTCTCCTATCGGAGCTGTACGCCCAACGCGAAGGAGGTCGTCGACCGCTTCCTGGCCGAGGCGTCGCACATCGCCAAACAGGTGGAAAACCGCTTCGGGGCGAGCTGAAGGACCGACATACGCGAACGGATGGAAAGGACGGCACGGGCGCCTCACTGCCGTCACGCCACCACGCTAGTCACCGTCCGCCCAGACATGCTGCGGCCACGAGGAGGCTGCGATGCATTGGTTCTCGATCGGCGTGGCACTGCTGGCGGCCGTCGCGATCATCGCAGTCGGCCTTATGTACCTTGTCGACCCGAGAGTCGCGACGCAGAGCTTTGGCCTCCCGCTTCCCGAGGATGGGCCGAACGTCGCCTGGTGGCTTCGCCTGAAGGGCGTTCGGGACGTCGTTGCGGGATTGGTCGTGCTGGCCTTACTTGTGTGGGGGACCTCGCGCATGGTCGGCATCGTGCTGCTGATCGAGGCGATGATCCCGGTCGGCGACATGTCGCTTGTCCTTGCCGCGAAAGGCTCTACTAAGACGGCCTTCGGCATCCACGGATCTACAGCGGCGCTGATGATCCTGGCGGCCATCCCATTGATCACGGGCTTGGCCTGAGTTGGTGCACTCGATCTTGATAGGGCTCCTCGTCGCCGCATTCTTCGGCGCCGGGCTGTTCAACGCGGCCGGGACGTCCGCGACGCGGGGTGACTTCGTACGCTGGGGCTATCCGGCGTGGTGGTGTCGCGTCACCGGCGGGTTGGAGATGGCGATTGCCGTCCTGATCGTTCTTCCCGCCACTCGGGAGGTGGGCATGATCCTCGGTGCCGTCGTCATCGCCGCAGCGATGTGGACCGTCTTGCGTCACCGTGACTTTCCCCATCTTGCGCCGCTGGGCCTCTTTGTCGCTCTGCTCGTGCTGAATGGGATAAGTTTCTGAACGAACGGCCGCTTTGCGCCCGTCTGGATCCGATCACTTGCAGCTTGAAGCGGGTTATTCCTGCCGCTTGTCACGCAATGTCTGCTGCAATCCGGACCGGGAGCCCCCCGGCGAGCCATGCCGGCTGCGACGTGGGTGGCGCTGACGAGCTGCACGGCCGCGCACTGCTCGGGCCGCAACCCGACACGATGCTGTCCTAGCCTCTTGGCATCGCCTCGAGGAACTGCACCGGCTCTCCACCCGACGCGCCGGTCAGTTCGCCGTTCCACATGACGCGCCGGCCGCGGATCACCGTTCCGACCGGCCAGCCGGTCACGACCTTGCCGTGGTAGGGGGTCCAGGGCGCGCGCGAGGCGATCCAGCCGTTGGTGATCTCCTGCCGTCGCTTGAGGTCCACGATCGTCAGGTCGGCGTCGTAGCCGACCGCGACGCGGCCCTTCCGGGCGATGCCGAAGAGCCGCGCCGGTCCGGCGCTCGTCATGTCGACGAACCGGGCCAGGCTCAACCGCCCGGCCGCGACGTGGTCGAGCATGACCGGCACGAGCGTCTGCACGCCGGTCATGCCGGACGGGCTCTGCGGGTAGGGCCTCGCCTTCTCCTCCAGCGTGTGCGGGGCGTGATCGGAGCCCAGGATGTCCGCCACGCCCTCCGCGACGCCGCGCCAGATCCGCGCGCGGTGCGCGGCCTCGCGCACCGGCGGGTTCATCTGCAGCAGCGTACCGAGGCGGCCGTAGTCCACCGCGTCGAGGGTCAGGTGGTGCGGCGTCACCTCCACGCTGGCGATATCCTTGTGCGCGGCCAAAAAGGCGATCTCCTCGCCGGTCGATACGTGCAGGACGTGAATGCGCGCGCCCTGTTTGCGAGCGATGCCGACCAGACGCTGCGTGCAACGCATCGCCGTCTCGACGTCGCGCCAAACGGGATGGCTCGACGGATCGCCCGCCACCTGGAAATCGCGACGCTCGGCCAGGCGGCCTTCGTCCTCGGAGTGGAACGCCGCGCGCCGCCGCGTACGGCCGAGGATCTCGGCGACGCCTTCGTCGTCCGCGACCAGCAGCGCGCCGGTCGAGGACCCCATGAAGACCTTGATGCCGGCCGCACCCGGCAGCCGCTCCAGCTCGGCGACGTGAGGCGCGTTGTCGTGCGTGCCGCCGATCCAGAAGGCAAAGTCGCAGTGCATGCGATGGCGGCCGCGCCGGACCTTGTCGGCCAGCTCCGCCTCGCCGGTGGTGAGCGGGTTGGTGTTGGGCATCTCGAACACGGCCGTGACGCCGCCCATGACGGCGGCGCGCGAGCCGGTCTCAAGGTCTTCCTTGTGCTCCAGGCCGGGCTCGCGGAAATGCACCTGGCTGTCGATGACGCCGGGGAGGATGTGCAAGCCCGCGGCGTCGATCACCTCGCCGGCGCTCGATCGGGCGAGATCGCCGATGGCGGCGATACGGCCGGCCGCGATGCCTATGTCGCGAAGGCCGACCCCGTCCTGGTTGACGAGCGTCCCGCCCTTGACAAGGAGGTCGTAGGTCTGTGGCATGGGCGGCCTTTCGGATCGAGCAGCTGCGAGACGTCCTAAAGCGCCGCGCGCAAAAGTCGAGGTCTCCGCATGACATCAAGCCTGCTTCCCGACCGCGGCGTTCTCGCCGTCACGGGCGACGACGCGGAAAGTTTCCTCAACCGCATGGTCACCAACAGCGTGCTGGCGATGCCGCCGGGCAGCGCGCGCTTCGCGGCCCTGCTGTCGCCACAGGGCAAGCTCCTGTTCGACTTCTTCGTCGTGCGACACGCCGATGGCTTTCTTGTCGACTGCCCGCGCGAGCAGGCCGCGGACCTCGCCAAGAAGCTCACCATGTTCCGCCTGCGCGCGAAAGTGTCTGTGGCCGACCGCTCGGGCGACCTCGCCGTCGCCGCCGTCTGGGATGGCGTGCTGATGGAGGCGCCAGGCCAGGCGTTTCGCGACCCTCGCCACGACGCCATGGGCTACCGCATCATCGCCGCCCCCGACGCGATGCGCACCTTTGGTGCCGACGAGAAAGCCTACGACGCGCACCGCATCGCCTGTGGCATGCCGCGCGGCGGCGTCGATTTCGCCTATGGCGACGCGTTCGCGCACGAAGCCAACATGGACCTGCTGCACGGGATCGACTTCGACAAGGGATGCTACGTCGGCCAGGAGGTCGTCTCCCGCGTTCACCATCGCAATTCCGCGCGCAAACGGGTGGTTCGGTTGCATGGCTACGGAATTGTCCCGCCCGTCGGCGCACCCGTTCAGGCCGGAGCAGCATCCCTGGGCGTGGTAACGTCGAGCGCCGGCGCGGGAGCCCTGGCCGCCCTGCGCATCGACCGTCTCGCGGAGGCCGAGGCCGCCAGCACGCCGGTGACGGTCGGCGAAACCCTCGTCGCCGTGAGCCTGCCGGTCGAGAGCGGAATCGAGCCGCCCGCCTATGCCGACGACCTCTATGAGTGAGCAGGCTCCGCCCTGCCGCTGCACCTGGTGTGGCACCGACCCTCTCTACGTCGCCTACCATGACACCGAATGGGGCGTGCCCGAATACGACGACCGCGCCTTGTTCGAGAAGCTGATGCTCGACGGTTTCCAGGCGGGCCTGTCCTGGATCACGATCCTACGGAAGCGCGAGGCGTTCCGCGCGGCGTTCGACGGGTTCGAGCCCGAGTGCATCGCCCGCTATGACGCGGCGAAGATCGAGGCGCTGATGGTCGATCACCGCATCGTTCGCAACCGAGCGAAGATCGTCGGTGCCGTGACCTCGGCGAAAGCCTATCTCGCGCTGAGGGAGCGGCGTGGATTCGCACGATTTCTCTGGGATTTCTTCGACGGCGTGCCCGAGCGCAACGGCTACCGCACGCAGGGCGAGATCCCGGCCGCAACCCCTCTCTCCCGCACGATGGCGAAAGAACTGAAGCGGTTAGGCTTCGCCTTCTGCGGCCCAACGATCGTCTACGCGTTCTGCCAAGCCTGCGGGCTGGTCAACGATCACGTGGAAGGATGCTTCCGCGGCGCAGAATGCGCGGCGATGGCGCGATCCTCTCCGGGCTGAGACGAGGCGTCGCAGCAGACGGTCGCGGCGACACCATGCGAGAAAGGAAGCGGGCGGGTACTACCCCGCCGCGCACCACCCCGTATCAGTGTCGACGCCCCCTCCCGCGAGGCGGGAGGGGAACTCGGCGCACTCAGTTTTTCAGCGGAAAGTTCGGCACGGTACGGCCAGACTTCGCGGGCTCCTCGGCATCGGGGCCGCTGTCGGAGATCTCCGTCAGGTCCTCTTCGTCGACCTCTTCGCTCGCCTCCAGCTCCTCCTCGCCTTCCGGCGCGTCGCCGCCTTCGCCCTTCAACCGGCGGGCCTTGGCGCGGCGCACTTCCGGCTCCGCCCGCACGCGCTTCTTGCCGGCCTCGACGATGTCCCGCTCGGGACGCGGCAGCACCGGGCCCTCGGGATAGACAAACCCAAGCTTGCGCTCGCCCTCCTCGCTGGTCACCACCATGACGCGCACCGCTCCGCCATTCTTCAATCGACCGAACAAAACCTCGTCGGCAAGCGGCGTCTTGATCGTCTGCTGGATGACGCGCGCCATGGGGCGGGCACCCATGTGCTCGTCGTAGCCGTTCTCCACGAGCCAGGCGCGCGCCTCGTCCGTCAGCTCGATCGTCACGTTGCGGTCGGCGAGTTGCGCCTCCAGCTGCATGATGAACTTGTCGACGACCTTGACGATGACCTCTGCCGGGAGATGGCCAAAGGACACGATCGAGTCGAGGCGGTTGCGGAATTCCGGCGTGAACAGCTTGTTGATCGCCTCCTTGTCCTCGCCTTCCCGCCGGTTGCGCGTGAAGCCGAAGGCGGAACGCGCCATGTCGGCGGCACCCGCGTTCGTCGTCATGATGAGGATGACGTTGCGGAAATCGATCTGCTTGCCGTTGTGGTCCGTCAGCTTGCCGTGATCCATGACCTGCAGAAGGATGTTGTAGAGGTCGGGGTGGGCCTTCTCGATCTCGTCGAGCAGCAAGACCGAATGCGGGTGCTGGTCGATGGAATCGGTCAGGAGGCCGCCTTGGTCGAAGCCGACATAGCCCGGCGGCGCCCCGATCAGCCGCGAGATGGTGTGACGCTCCATGTACTCCGACATGTCGAAGCGAATGAGCTCGACGCCGAGGCTGACCGCGAGCTGGCGCGCTACCTCCGTCTTGCCGACACCCGTAGGGCCGGAGAACAGGTAGGAGCCGATCGGCTTCTCCCCGTCGCGCAAACCCGCGCGGGCCAGCTTGATCGCCGAGGTCAGGGCCTCGATGGCCGAGTTCTGGCCGTAGACGACGCGCTCCAACGTCTCGGTCAGATGCTGCAGCACCTCGACGTCGTCCTTCGACACGGTCTTGGGGGGGATGCGGGCCATCGTGGCGATCGTCGCTTCGATCTCCTTGATGCCGAGCGTCTTCTTGCGCTTGGGCTCGGGCACCAGCATCTGGCTCGCGCCGGTCTCGTCGATCACGTCGATCGCCTTGTCCGGCAACTTGCGGTCGTGGATGTAGCGCGCGGACAGCTCGACCGCCGCCTTCACGGCTTCGGCCGTGTACTTCACCTTATGGTATTCCTCGAAATAGGGCTTGAGGCCCTTGAGGATCTCGATCGCGTCAGGCACCGATGGCTCGTTGACGTCGATCTTCTGAAAGCGGCGAACCAAGGCCCGGTCCTTCTCGAAATACTGGCGGTATTCCTTGTAGGTGGTCGAACCGATGCAGCGGAGCGTGCCCTGCGCCAGCGCCGGCTTCAGCAGGTTGGAGGCGTCCATCGCCCCGCCCGAGGTCGCGCCCGCCCCGATGACGGTGTGAATCTCGTCGATGAAGAGGATCGCATTCTTGTGGTTCTCGACCTCCTTCATCACCTGCTTCAGGCGCTCCTCGAAGTCGCCGCGGTAGCGGGTGCCGGCGAGCAGCGTGCCCATGTCGAGCGCGAAGACGGTCGCGTCGGCCAGCACCTCCGGCACCTCCCCGCGGACGATCTTGCGCGCCAGACCCTCGGCGATCGCCGTCTTGCCGACGCCGGGATCGCCGACAAGAAGCGGGTTGTTCTTATGGCGGCGGCACAGCACCTGGATCGTGCGCTGCACCTCGTTCTCACGGCCGATCAGCGGGTCGATGCGGCCGTCCTTGGCCTTCTTGTTGAGGTTGACGCAGTAGGCCTCCAGCGCGCCCTCCTTCTTCTTGGAGTCGCCGGCCTCCTTGCCGTCCTTGCCCTCGCGCCCGTCGCCATCGTCGTCGGCACCGCGCGGTCCCTTCGAGGAATCAGAGAGGCCAGGTCGCTTGGCGATGCCGTGGCTGATGTAGTTGACCGCGTCGTAGCGCGTCATGTCCTGCTCCTGCAGGAAATACGCCGCGTGGCTCTCGCGCTCGGCGAAGATCGCCACGAGCACGTTGGCCCCTGTGACCTCTTCGCGGCCGGAAGACTGCACATGGATCACCGCGCGCTGGATGACCCGCTGGAACCCGGCGGTCGGCTTCGCGTCTTCGCGCCCGTCGCTGACGAGGTTCTCCAACTCCTGGTCGATGTATTCGCGCAGGTTCTTCTTCAAAAGGTCGAGATCGATGGAACAGGCTCGCAGCACCGCCGCCGCCTCGACATCTTCGGTCAGGCTCAACAGCAGGTGTTCGAGGGTGGCGTATTCGTGGTGTCGTTCGTTGGCGACGGCGAGCGCGCGATGCAGAGACTGTTCGAGATTCCGGGAGAAGGACGGCATGGCTTCTTCCTCTACTTCTTTTCCATGATGCATTGCAGCGGGTGCTGATGTTTCCGAGCGTAATCCATCACCTGCGTGACCTTGGTCTCCGCAACCTCGTAGGTGAACACTCCACACTCCCCCACCCCGTTCTGATGGACGTGGAGCATGATCTGCGTGGCTTCTTCGGCCTTCTTGGTGAAATACTTGCGCAGCACCACGATGACGAATTCCATGGGCGTATAGTCATCGTTCAGCAGGAGGACCCGATACATGCTCGGGCGGCGCGTCTGCGTCCGCGTGCGGGTGATGACCGCCGTTCCCGAGCCGCGACCGTCGTCGTCGCTGTCCTTCTGCGGCTCCTTCGCCATCGCGGGTCGGGCATCCTGCCGCTCGAACTTCAGAGCATGCCCTCCAGGCGCAGCCACCATGTCGCTCCGCAGAGCCAAACCCTCGACCCGCGCCTCCGCGAATGCCACCATCACAAACTGGTCCGTCAAATCAACGTATCCTCGTCTCTGTTGGAAATATGCGGCGCGCGGGACGGCATTGCTAGGGCAAGGGCCGTTTTTCCGCTGCGGCTCCCGGCGGCATTGTGTCTGGCGGCATAAACTCCATGGCGGCGACGCCCCAGCGAGGCGACTGGCCCGGACCTGAACGCAAAAGGCCCGGCGGATGCCGAGCCTTTCAAATACGCGGAGACTTGTAAAGATCGGCCGGCGCGGCCGTTGCAGCCTACTGCTGAATGCTGCTTTTCGCGTGCGCGAACGCGGTCTCTGCCGGCTTGAACGCCTCCGTCGCCATGGACTTGTAGAGCTCGCCCATCTTCGTGGCCTGGGTGACGAAGCCCTCGATCTGCGCCTTGGCGAACTCGGACTGGACCTGGAACGCGGACTCCACCGATTTCACGGACATCAACTTCTCGATGTAGCTGGAGGTCGTCTCGAGCGAGCGCTTGGAATAGTCGGTCGCCTCCGTCGCCATGGCCTGAAAGCCGCGCGTGACAGAAGCCGCCGCGCTCGTGGCGTGCTCGAACTGATCCTTGCCCGCCTTCTGAATGTCATCCAACTGCATCGCCCTGAACTCCCGCGAAGAGAACTACGCCCCAAACCAACGTCGAAAGCGCCGGCGGCCCGAGACCGCCGCGCGAAAATACCGCAGCGCACAAAAGAAGCAACCGATTTTTGCTGCATTGCAACATCGTGCCGCGACGGTACGCTTGGCGCGAAGGCGAAGCACGTCCTTAACCCTGGGGTAACTGAGCGCCCCTACTGTGCCTGGAAGGACACGTTGTAACCGAGGCGCCGACGCTGCCGCCTCGCGCGTCAAGGGTAAGGTGATGGGCATGCTGGATCGGCCGTCGACGAAGCGTCTTCGAAAGGCGGTCCTGGCCGGCGTGGGGGTCGCGATCTGCTGTGGCGCGCTGGCGCCCACGTCGGCCGAAGCGCGGCGTCACCGTCATGCCGGCCGCGCCGCCATGGCGAGGCACGTGTTCCACGTCAGGCACGTCGCGCATGCGCCGCGGCACGTGCGTCCGGGCTCGTACACGCCGCCGTTCTCGGTCTATGCGGTCGATGGGAATTCCGGCCGTGTCCTCTACGGCCGCGACGAGAACGAGCAGCGCCATCCGGCCTCTCTGACGAAAGTCATGACGCTCTACCTGCTCTTCGAACAGCTGGAAAAGCGTCGCCTGACGCTCGACAGCGAACTCCATATCTCCCACCACGCCGCCATCCAGTCACCGACCAAGCTCGGGCTGCGCCCCGGCGCGACGATCCGCGTGGAAGATGCCATCAAGGCGATCGTCACCAAGTCGGCCAACGACATGGCTGTCGCCGTGGCCGAGCAGATCGGTGGCGACGAAGACACGTTCGCGCGGATGATGACGCACAAGGCGCATGCGCTCGGCATGGCTCGCACGCTCTACCGCAACGCATCCGGCCTGCCCAACGACGAGCAGATGACCACGGCCAAGGACATGGTGACGCTGGGCCGCGCAATCCACGACAAGTTCCCGCGCTACTACCGGTTCTTCTCGACGCCTTCGTTCAGCTACCACGGCCAATACATGGCCAACCACAACCACCTCATGGAGCAGGTGGAGGGGATGGACGGCATCAAGACCGGCTACACCCGCCTGTCTGGCTTCAACCTGCTCTCGTCGGTCAACCGCAACGGCCACTACCTCGTATCCGTCGTCCTCGGCGGAAAGACGCGGCTCGGGCGCGACCGCATCATGGCCGATCTCATCGAGTCGCAACTCGACAAATGCGCGACGACCCGCACAGCGTCGGTCGTCGAGGAGAACCCGGCGCTCGAGCAGGTCGCCGAAGCGATCCCGGTGGTGCAGCACGTCGGTGAGCCCGCGCCCGCCGTCGAGCCGGTCAGCGACGATGACGCGGAGAACGCCACGGAAGCTGCTGTCGCCGAGACGCGCCCCGCTCCGGTGAAGACGCCGGCCGCGCCTTTGGCCGCGCGCGTCCAGGTCGCCGGCCTCGGCGAGGAGGTGCCGGAGTCCCGCGCACGCCCCGCCTTCGTGTCCGGCATGACGCGGCCGTCCGAAGCGGACCGCATGGCGACCGGCTCGATCAGACCGCGCCCGGCGAGCCTCGACGGTTCGACCACAAGGGTCGTCGGCGACGCGACGCTTACCCCCTCGTCGCGTCGCGCGGCGCGCCGCGCCGCCAAGGAAGCCAGGGCCACGGCGGTCAGGGTCGCGAAGCTGGAGCCCACCAAGGCCGCGCCGGAACCGGCCCATGCCGCGCCGCTCCACAGCGGTTGGATGATCCAGATCGGTGCGACGGACGATATCGCCAAGGCCAACGATCTGCTGTCTCGGGCCCGCAGCCAAAGCCACGGCATGCTCGGCGCCGCCAAGCCCTTCACCGAGAAGGTCCAGAAGGGCTCGGGGACCCTGTATCGCGCCCGTTTCGCCGGGCTGGAGGCCAATGCCGCGGAAGGTGCCTGCAAGGCCCTGAAGCGCTCCGGCTTCTCCTGCTTCGCGACCAAGAACTAAGACGCGGCCGCCCGCCTGTCGCGGGCGCCGCGCTTTCCTTCCGGCAGGACCCCGTCGGCAGCCCATTTGTTCCGCGACGACCCAAGTCTCGCCGGCCTCGATGTGTACGTGTTCGTGTGGAGCGTTAGATATGGCGGCGCATCAGGACTTCTTTGGCCTCGTTCACCCGGGCCGCAAGGTCGGTCGATCCTCCCTGGTCGGGGTGAAACCGCTTCATGAGCGTGCGGTGCGAGCGCACGACGTCGTCGCGGCCCGCGCCGCGCGCAAGACCGAGTACCTCATAGGCCTCTTCCTCGGACATGCCGTTCGCCCTTCGCGCGCGGTCGCGCCGCGCATCGGCGTCAGCCTCTCCTGCCTGACGCCATCCGGGAAAGCGGCGGTCGAGATAAGCTTCTAGCAGGCGCGCGCCTTCCGGATCGGTCGCGCGGCAGAAACGGTAGACCGCCTCGCATTGGTACGCCGTGAGCGCGTGCAGTGGGCGGCCTTCCTGCGGCCCGGCGAGGACCATGCCCTGCATCGCGCCCGTGCCGAGATCAAGCTCCATCTCGATCGTCGGGGATCGGACGCGCGAGATCGTCGCGCGCTCGGCAGAGCGCGGGGACGCGACGGCCGTGCGGCTCGCCAGATTGAAGAGGTAGAGGCCGCCGCCTAGAAGCAGCAACGCCACCTCGAAATGGCCGCGCAGGAACACGGCCACCGCAGCCAACAGGACGAAGCCGGCCGCGCCGAGCTTGATGAGCTTCGTGGCCGTCCTCTGGTCGAGCGAGCGGCGCCATTTCGAGCGCGAGACGACGAACCCCAGGATGATGAGGCCGGCCACGAGAACGATCATGGGGAGCGGCCAAAGGCGGCGCGGTCCGGCCGGGCCGCGCGTCCCGCTAGATCAGGCATAGGTCGCGCAGGGCGTAGCGCATCGCCTCCGGCATGTCCGCCGCAGCGGCGAGACCATCGGCGAGATCGGGCGGACAGGCCTCCGCCGACAGGTAGCGCCAGCCCTGGAAAGGCCGGCACGGCCTTGGCAGGACGGACAGCACGACCGGCTCCAGCACGAGCTGGCAGCGGCCGATCCCGTCGGCATCCGTGAAGGGACGAACGTCGAGGAGCGGTTGGCGCGCGCAAAGTTGGCCGCGAATGACCCAGTAGAGCGAGCCGCCGTCGAGCAGTTCCGCGACGCGCTTCGGCAGCATCCGCGTCGTGTGCACCTGCTCGACCATGCGTCCGGCGGTCCGGCGACGGGCGAGGCGATCGTCGATCTCGGCCTGCAGGTCGGCGATCGAGTCGACACCGACGCAGAGCTTCGTGAGGTGGAGGGTCATCGCGTCAGTTTAGACAGGCCGCCGCTCCGCGCCAAGCGGCACCCGGCCGACGCCTGTTGACAGTCCTATGGCAGGGCCTCGTAGCGGTCGATGCGCCAGCTCTCGGCGCGCGCGTCGATCGTCCAGTCGCGCCAAGCCGGCAGCGCTTCGATGGCGCCCATATAGGCGGCCGTGTCGGCGGCGACCGGGACGGCGTAAGCCTCAAACCGGGCGACCACCGGGGCGAACATGGCGTCGGCCGCCGAAAAGGCGCCGAAGAGGAACGGCCCGCCCGCACCGAAGGCCGCCCGCGCCGCCCGCCATGCCGCCTCGAGTCGCGCGACATCGGCGTCGACGTCCGCCTGCGCGGCAGGCTCGAGGCTGCGGCGGGCCCGCGAGCGGCGGACGTTCATCGGCATCTGCCGGCGTAGCGCGGGGAACCCGGCGTGCATCTCGGCCGCGAGCGAACGCGCGGTCGCGCGCGCCGCCGCGTCGCGCGGCCAGATCGGCAGGTCGGGATGTCGCTCGGCGAGGTATTCGACGATGGCGAGCGAGTCCCACACCCGCAGCTCGCCGTCTTGCAGGGAGGGGCACTTGCCGGTCGGCGCATGGGCCAGCATCTCGGCCTTGCTCGTTGGATGATCCATCGGGATCACGATCTCGTCGAAAGGAATCCCGAAATGGCGCAGCAGCAGCCACGGCCGCATCGACCAGGACGAATACGCCTTGTTCGCAACGACAAGGGTGAGCGCCATCAGACCGATCGCTCCATCGCCGAACTCTTCTTGGTGTCGCGCATCAGCAGGTAGACCATGAGCGAAAGGAAGATCACGCCGGAGAGGTAATAGTAGAACCAGCTCTCGTGTCCCTCATTCTTGAAGTAGAGCGCTATCAGCGGTGCCGTCCCACCGAAGATCGACACCGTGAGCGCATAGGGGATGGCGACGCCGGAGGCGCGGATGTTGGTCGGGAACAGCTCGGCTTTGACCACGGCGTTGATCGACGTGTAACCGGCCGTAAAGACCCAAGCCGCGCAGATCAGCAGAAAAACCAGGACCGGCGACTTCGTGTCCTTCATGGCGCTGAGGATCGGCACCGTCGCCAGGGTGCCGCCGATTCCAAAGAAGATCAGCAGCGGCTTGCGCCCGACCCGGTCCGACAGGGCGCCGTAGAGAGGTTGGATGCCGGCGGCGAAGAGCAGAGAGAAGAAAATCACCACCGTCGTCGTGTCGGGCGAGAGGCCGACCGAGAGCCGCACGTAGGTCTGCATATAGGTGGTGAAGGTATAGAACGCCGCGGTCCCGCCGGCCGTCAGACCGACGACCAGAAGAAGCTCGCGGGGATAGTTCAGGAGCGTGCGGAGCAGTCCGGTCCCGGTCACGGTCACGCCCTCCGCGCGCGCCTTCTTGAAGACGGCCGTCTCCTCCAGGTTGCGGCGCATCACCATCGTGAAGACCGCAAGCATGGCGCCGATGACGAAAGGGATACGCCAGCCCCACGCCTTCAGCTCGGCTTCGGTGAGGAACACCTTCTGGAGCAGCAGCAGGACGACGATCGCGGTCAGCTGTCCGCCGATCAGCGTCACGTACTGGAAGCTGGTGTGAAAGCCGCGCCGATGCGGGTCGGCGATCTCCGAAAGGTAGGTCGCGCTCGCCCCGTATTCGCCGCCCAGGCTCAGACCCTCGATGATGCGGGCGGCGGCGAGGATCAGCGGGGCCGCGAACCCGATCGAGGCGTAGGTGGGCGTGACGGCGATGAGCAGCGAACCAAAGCACATCGCCGCTACCGAAACCGTGAGCGACAGGCGCCGGCCGTAACGGTCGGCGAGGTAGCCGAACAGCCAGCCGCCGAAGGGCCGGGCGAGGAAGGTCG
Source organism: Beijerinckiaceae bacterium (assembly GCA_965249685.1). Classification (GTDB taxonomy): domain Bacteria; phylum Pseudomonadota; class Alphaproteobacteria; order Rhizobiales; family Beijerinckiaceae; genus RH-AL1. The sequence continues at coordinate 1,159,659 of CBDFMN010000003.1, forward strand.
CGGCGAAGATGACGGCCGCGTTCAACTGCTGGACGACGGGATCGCTGCTGGGGAAGAAGGCCGGCGCGAAGTACAGCGCGAAGGCCGTGTAGGCGTAGAAATCGTACCACTCGACCAGATTGCCCAGCGAGCCGATAACGATGTCGCGCATCCGGTGCTTGCGCTCGAGCGGAGTCTCGTATCCGAAGCCGTGCGGTTCGGCTGCCGTTAGATCTGCCATCGCCTCGTCCTGACTATCTTATTTCCGCCACGATCTTCTATGGATGGGGACGCGGGGGCAAGACAAGCTTTTGTCCTAGTGTCGGCAGGTAGGTCGCTCAGCCACCCGCCGCCGCGCTCCGCGCGCGGTTGAGCGCCGGTCCGAGCGGGCCGGGCACGCTGCCATCGAAGAACTCGGGAGGGGCGATGGCCGTCAGCCCCGACCGGTGACGCGCGACGACTGCGGTCTCGCGCAGGGCGTAGAAGTCCACCACGCGCCGGTTACCGCCCAAGGCGGGCGCCGCCTCGAAGGCGGCTGGCGAGGTCAGGCGGGACAGGAGGATGAGCGAGCCGCCGTCCGCCGTCATCGCCGCCTGCTCCAGGAGCGGCCCGATCGCCGCGGGCGCCACGAGGTGCGCCCCGGGTTGCGCGTCGCAGGCGCGCAGGAAGGCGGCGGCGGCGAAAGGCCCGTGCAGCGTCAGGCTCGACGCGCCGATCAGCGCCGCGAAGGGGCCGCCGACGAGCCCGGCCAGGGTCGCCGGGACGATCGTCGAGAGGAGCGGCTTGGAGGGCTCGATCCCCGCTTGGTCGACGAGCGCCAGCGCCGCCGCGAACAGCGGACCCTGACCGTGCGCCACGGGGATGGCCGACCCGGCCTCGAAGGTCAGGATCGTAGCGGCTTCGCTGTCGAAGCGCGCAGCATCGCGCGGCGCGATGGCCAGTAGCGCGGCAGGCGAGAAGTCGGCCGCGCCATCGACGCATCCGGGACCGAGCGTCGCCACCAGGCGAATGCCGTCCGACAAGGCGGCCGCGGACAGATAAGCCTCGCCGAGATCCTCCCCGCCAAAGGACGTCGGCCCGACGAGCGCGGCGGCCGCCGCCCCCTTGGCCTGCGCCGCCCATTCGGCCGGCGGCAGGCCACAGGACGTCAGCGCCGGCTCCAAGCCAGCGCGGAGGGCCGCGAAAAGCGCCGTCAGCGAGGCGACACCGAAGTCCATGGCCAGCAGCACCCGTTCGCCCGCCTGCAGGCCGCATTGACGAAACTGTCCGGCAGCCGCCTGCACGAGGCTCGCGAAGGCGCGGCCGGTGAGGGCCTGCGCGTCGTCGCGCACGAGGACCGCGTCCGGGCAGTCCTGCAGGGAGGCGCGCAGCAGCGCGTCGAGCCCCGGCATGGCGCGCGCGGCCACGCCGCCGTCCTGCTCGCTCAAGGCGCCGTCCTCCACCAGGTGTCGAAGGTCGCCGACACCGGCGCGCCGTAACGCGGCGTCGCCGCGGGATGCGCGAGGTTGGCCTTGGCCGCCACCCATTGCCCCGAAGCGTGGAACAACGGCACGATATACGACCCCGACAGCAGCACCCGGTCGTAGGCGCGGACCGCCGTGAAGAAATCCTCGCGGGAATTGGCGGCGAGCATGGCGTCGATGAGCCCGTCGATCGCAGGATTGCGCGCGCCCGCCAAGTTGAACGACGCCTCCTGGTCCGCACTCGCCGAACCCCAGCGCGAGCGCTGCTCGTTGCCCGGCGAGGACGAGGCGATCCAGGCACCGAGCATCACGTCGAAATCGAACTTCTGACGGCGGCGTTGGTACTGCCCCTCGTCGACGAGGCGCACGCTGGCCTCGACGCCGATGCGGCGCAACCCGCTTCCGTAAGCCAGGGCGAGGCGCTCCTGCGAGCGGTCCTTGACCATGATCTCGAACGTCAGCGGTGCGCCGTCCTTGACCAGGCGACCCTCGTGCAGGGCGTAGCCCACCTGCGCGAGGAGGGCCAGCGCCTCCCTGGCGCCGGCCCGGTCCTCGCCCGAGCCGTCGCTGACGGGCGGCACGCGTGTCCCGGCCAACACGTCGGGCGCGACCGCGTCCGGGTAAGGGGCGAGCAGCTTGCGCTCCGCGTCACTCGCGGGACGGCCGACGGAGGCCAACTCCGAACCGTCGAAGAAGCTGTTGGTGCGCGTGTAGAGGCCGCTGAACAACTTGGCGTTGATCCACTCGAAGTCGAAGACGAGGCCGAGCGCCGTCCGCACCCGTATGTCGGCAAAGAGCGGACGGCGCTCGTTGAAGACGAAACCTTCCATTCCCTTTGGACCACCGATCGGCAGGGTCTCGCGCCGCACCCTGCCCTCGCGCAACGCGGGGAAGCCGTAGGCGCCGGCCCAGCGCTGCGGATTGGTCTCGATGCGCGCGTCGATGACGCCGGCCTTGAACGCCTCGAACAGCGCATTCTCGTCACGGAAGTACTCGAGGTCGATCTCGTCGAAATTATAGAGCCCGCGCTGCGTCGGCAGGTCCTTGCCCCAATAGTCACGGTCCCTGACGAGGGTGAGCCGCGTGCCAGGCGCGACGGCGGTGATCCGGTAGGGACCGGTGCCCACGGGCAGCTTGAGGCTCGACCTTTCGAAAGTGGCGGGGTCGACGGCGCGCTGCGAGAGCACAGGCATCAAAGCGAGGATCAGCGGCAGTTCGCGGTCCCTGGACCCCGCGAGGTCGAAACGCACGGTCATCGGGTCGGGCGCGGTGGCGGCCTTGACCATGGCGTAGGGGGACCGCTGCTGCGGCCGGCCTTTGCGTTTCAGGAGGTCGAAGGTGAAAAGGACGTCCTGCGCCGTGACCGCGGTGCCGTCCTGGAAGCGAGCGCGCGGATCGAGGTGGAAGGTGGCGTAGGAGCGCGCCGCATCGGTCTCGACCGATTGCGCGACGAGGCCGTAGAGGCTGAACGGCTCGTCGAGCGAGCGCGTCATCAGGGTCTGGTAGACGTTGCCATTGATCCCCTGCGCGGTCGAGCCGGCTTTGACGTTGAACGGGTTGAGGCTGTCGAACGTGCCCTCGAGACCAAGGACGAGCTTGCCGCCCTTGGGCGCTCGCGGATCGGCGTAGGGCAGGTGGTCGAAGTTCGGAGCGAGGGCCGGCGCGCCGTACATGGCAATGGCACCCCCGCGCAGGGGGTCGGCCGAGCCTCGCGCCGGCAAAAGCGCCAGGGTCAGGACCGCGACGAGCCGGACCAGCTTCGAGCGTGAGGCGGGGGAGCGGGGTGGCGGGACCATGTCGCCCTCCTAGACGATCCCACGCTGATTCGCATGGGTCTCCTGTGCGGCCCCGCCTCGCCGCGGCCAAGCACGAAACGCGATGGCTTCCCCGGCGGGACGTCCTCGACTATAGAGGGCTGGTGCCGTCAACTTGTCGCCCCAATGCGAGTTGATGAGCGCTGTGTTCTCCCCAACGGCGCCCCGCCGCACCGCGCCCGGACCCGTCCACCTCGCTCCGCGACCCCCCGGCGATCTCTCGGCCACATGGCGCGAGCGCCCGACCACAGAGGACCCCATGTCGTTTTCGATCCCGCGACTGCTCACTCTCGCCCTCCTCGGCTCATGTGTCGCGGTGGCTCCGTTGATGGCCGCACCGCCCGCCAAGAAGAAGCCCGCCCCGGCGGCGACCGCGCCCGAGACGGAGGCCCCCCCGGCGGCCGCCCCGGCCGGCCAGGACGCCGGCGCTTCCGCCGCCGGCGGCGCCCAGCAGGCCGGCAGCGGCCACCTCGACCTCATCCCCACGCAGAACGACTGGACGAAGGTCTGCGGCAAGGACCAGGCGGCTGGCAAGGAAGTTTGCTACACCACCCGCGACTTCAGCGCCGCGGCCAACCAGCCTCCGGTCTTGGCGTTGGCCGTCTATGACGTGAAGGGTGACGACACCCGCATCATCCGCATGCTGATGCCGATCGGCCTGATGCTGCGGCCCGGCTTCCGCTTCTCGGTCGATAAGGGCGCAACCACCGACGGCGCCTTCGAGATCTGCTTTCCGAACGGCTGTTTCGCCGAGGCTAAGGTGAAGGGGACCACCACCGACTCGATGAAGAAGGCGACGGCGCTCAACGTCAGCGTCCGCAACCAGAAGAACGAGCAGGTGGATTTCGCCGTACCGCTCGCCGGCTTCGGCAAGGCCTTCGACGGCCCGGCCATCGACCCCAAGGTGCTGCAGGAGCAGCAGGCCAAGCTCCAGGCCGAGTTGCAGAAGCGGGCCGAGGACGAGCGCAAGAAGCTCGAGGCCCAGCAACCGGCGGCTAACCCGACGGGTGGGGCGACCATGGCCCCGCCGCCGGCAGCCAAGTAACGATCGAAGCGGGGGCAGTCGCCGATACGGCGCTGCCCCCTTCGAGTCTCGCCTTGGATTATCGACGAGTCTCGCCTTGGATTATCGATGATCGGCAGGGGCGCACCGCCTATGCCGACACCGTTGTTCTCCTTTGGGACCGCCGCGCCGGGCGCGTTCAGGCCTCACCGCCTCAGTTCATGCGGGCGGTCTTGACCTGATACACGCCATCGTTTGCCCGCACGAACATCTCGTCGACCTGCGGATGCCGCACGGGGTCTCCGGACGTATCGGCCAACAGGTTCTGCTCGGAGACGTAGGCGAGGTACTCGGTGTCGTCGTTCTCGGCGTACAGGTGGTAGAACGGCTGGTCCTTGCGCGGCCGGACGTCCTCCGGGATCGCCTCCCACCATTCGTCGGTGTTGGCGAAGACGGGATCGACGTCATAGACGATCCCCCGGAAGGCATATTTGCGATGCTTGACGATCTGACCGATACCGAACTTGGCAAGTTGTCGCTTCATAGATCCCACTGCATCTCGAGCGCGCTCGATGTATCAAACGTGTTTGGCACCGCGGCCTCGGGCCCATCCCGGCGGCGTTCTGGGGCGCTATATGCCCCGTCAGCGTGCATTTTCCTGCCCAGGATGGCAATACTGCGGCTTCTGACGGGCGGGCGCGTTTGCAAATGACGTTAACCGGCATCGAGATCCCCTTGCAGCGGACCGATTTTCCGAGCGAGCTGTTGCTGCCGGTCGAGATGGCGAGCGTGGACCGGCGCGCCGCAGCCCAGCCCGGCGCAGCGCTCATGGATCGCGCCGGCGAGGCGGTCGCGCAGGTCGCCGTCCGCCTCCTGGGCGATTTCCAGCCGGGCCGACGCGTCGCGGTATTCTGCGGGCCGGGCAACAACGGGGGCGACGGGTTCGTCGCCGCCCGCATGCTTGCCGCACGTGGCTGCGACGTGCAGCTCGGCCTGCTCGGCGAACGCGACGCGCTCAAGGGCGATGCCGCCACGGCGGCCGCCACCTGGACGGGCCCCGTGGCCACGCTGGAGGCGGTGGAGCTCGAGGGCGTCGACCTCGTGGTCGACGCCCTGTTTGGCGCCGGACTGAGCCGCGACCTCGACGGCGCCGCCCTCGCGCTGGTCGTGCGACTCAACGCCTGGACGAAACGAACCGGTGGGCCGGTGCTCGCCGTCGACGTCCCCTCGGGCATCGATGGGGCGAGCGGTCGCGTCCGCGGCGTGGCCGTGGCCGCGACCGCCACCGTGACGTTCTTCCGGCTGAAGCCCGGGCACATCCTCCTGCCCGGACGGCTGGCCTGCGGCGCACTCACGCTCGCCGACATCGGCATCGACCCGCGACTCCTGGCGGAGGTGGCGCCCCGCGCGTTCCTCAACGCCCCCGCCCTGTGGGTCGCCCGCTGGCCGGTGCCGGCGATCACCGGCCACAAGTACCTGCGCGGCCACGCGGTGGTCGTCTCCGGCCCCCTCGCCCAGACGGGCGCGGCCCGGCTCGCAGCCCGCGGCGCGTTGCGGGCGGGCGCGGGGCTCGTCACCGTTCTTACGCCGGCGGCCGCCTTGGCCGTCCATGCGGGCGCCCTCACGGCGGTCATGACGCGGGTCTGCGACAGCGCCGATGATCTCGACGACATCCTGACCGACGGACGCAAGAACGCGATCGTGCTGGGCCCCGGCCTCGGTATCGGAGACGACACCCGCGACTTGGTTCTGGGCGCGCTCGCCAGCACGTCGGCCGAGCCGGAGGAAGACGAGCCGCCGCGCGGCGTGGTGCTTGACGCCGACGCCCTGGCGAGCTTCGCCAAGATGCCCGAGGTGCTGTTCGCCGCGATCGCCGGCAGCCGGCACGCGAGCGTGCTAACGCCGCACGACGGCGAATTCGCGAAACTGTTCGCGGCGATCGCCGGAGAAGGCCTGCCGAAGCTGGAGCGCGCGCGGCAGGCCGCCGCCGCAAGTGGCGCGTACGTGGTGCTGAAGGGCGCGGATACGGTCGTCGCCGCGCCGGACGGCCGCGCCTCGATCGCGGCGAGCGAAGCGCCTTGGCTGGCCACGGCCGGGTCCGGCGACGTGCTCAGCGGCATGATCGCCAGCCTGCTGGCACAGGGGATGCCGCCCTTCGAGGCGGCTTCGGCCGCGGTGTGGATGCATGCGGATGCCGCGCGCCGTTTCGGCCCGGGCCTCATTTCCGAGGACATCCCCGAGATGCTGCCCCAGGTGTTCGCACAGCTTATGGGCGACCATCCGGGCGCAGCACACTAGCGGCGAGAGTCTCGCCGACCGTTTGTTTGCCCGGCTCACCGAACGAAACGCCGCGATCTCCTGGACCTTCGCCGGCTCCGCTCGGTCTTCCACAGATCGCAGGGATGTCATTTCCCCGGCCCGACCCCACATGCTCTCTGCGGCCCTCGTGCTCCAAAGGGCCTCAATTCCATGGTCGATCCCACGCGACCCTTGAGCACGAATCGCCGGACAGACGTCGAGAATGCGCGAACCGAACGAAATCGATTTCTGGCGCGGCTTCGCGCTCGTGACGATTTTCGTCAACCACATCCCCGGCAATTTCGTCGAGCGCTTCAGCTACCGCAACCTGTCCCTCTCGGATTCGGCGGAGCTGTTCGTGCTGCTCGCGGGCTGGTCCATGCGGTTGTCCATCGACAACCCAAAGCGGCCGTTGACCGCCAGCGCCGTCGTGTACCGGCTGTGGAGCCGTGCGTTCACGCTCTATGTCGCGCAGACCTTTATCACGGAATTGGCGATCTTCATTCTCGCCGCCGCCTCCGTGTGGCTCGACGCCCCGTTCCTGCTCGACTGGCACAACGTCGGCGCCGTGTTCCGCGAGCCGATCGAGGCGCATATCGGCCTCGTGCTGCTGACGCACCAGCTCGGCTACTTCAACATTCTGCCGCTCTACGTGGTGCTGATGGCCGGGGCGCCGGCGATCGCGCTGATCTATCGGGCGATGCCGGCGCTGCTGTTGCCGCTGTCCGTCGGCCTCTACGTCCTCACGTTGGCGCTCGGGATCAATCTCCACTCATGGCCGACCGAAGGCACCTGGTTCTTTTCGCCGACGGCATGGCAGCTCATCTACGTCCTGGGCTTTCTCCTCGCGGGCAGAACCACCGATCTCGGCGCCTTCGCCCGGCGCCACCGCACGGTGCTGCGGTGGCTGGCGATGCCGATCGTCGCGCTCGGCGTGATCATCGCCTCGACGCGCTACTTCCCCGACCTGATCACCCTGCCCCATCCCCATCTGTTCTTCATCGTCTTCGACAAGACCTTCCTATCGCCGGACCGGCTAATACACATGCTCGCGCTCTGCGCCCTGGTCGGGGGCGCCTACGACACCCTGGCGAAATGGATACCGAACTTTGCGCGATTTCTCGCCATGCTGGGGCGCAATTCGCTTAATGTCTTCTGCGCGGGGTCTCTGCTAGGGCTCTGCGGCCAGATCGTCCGCTATGTCTATGGGGGAAGCGTTGTCATCGACGTCGTCTTGTTTTCGGTCGGCGTCGCGATCATGGCGCTCATCGCATGGATGACGGAATGGCGCACAAGGGCCAAGGCCGCGCAAGCCGCTACATCAGCTATGCCCTCGCCTGCGCCCTCGGCCTGATGGCGTCTGCGGCGGTGGCGCTCGATCCCGCGTTGGCGCCTCTGGCGACGCCTCCGGCACTGAGCCCGCAATGCGAGGTGCCGGCGGCGGACATCGCCGCTCCCGCGTCACTCCCCCATGTCGCCCAGGTTCTGAGCGAGCATGGCACGCTGCACATCCTGGCGATCGGCTCTGCTGCCAATGTCAGCCTCGGAGCGAATGCCGGCGTCAAGAGTTTCCCTCTGCAGGTCACGGACATTCTCCAGAACACGTTCAAGAACGTGAGCGTCGAAATCTCCAACCGCGGCGTCGGCGGTGAGGTGGCGCAGACGTCGGCCGACCGCATCCGCGGCGAAGTGGCGCTGACCAAACCCGATCTCGTACTCTGGCAACTCGGCACCAACGACGCCCTGTCACGCGTCGACCCCTCCCAGTTCTCCGACGTCGTGCGCTCCACCATCGGCTGGCTGCACGACAACGGCGTCGACGTCGTGCTGGTCGGGCTCCAATACACCTCGCGCTTCGCCAAGGACGAGAGCTACGACGCGATCCGTCAAGCCCTGCTGAAGATCGCCACGGACGACAAGGTCCTCTATGTCCGCCGCTACGACGCGATGAAGTTCATCGCGCAGACGCGCGCCAACCTGCACCTGATGGCGAACGACAACTTCCATCTCAGCGAGCTCGGCAATCAGTGCATGGCCGAGCACGTCGCGCGCGCGGTGATCGCCAACCTTTTCGTCAAGCGCTTCAGGCCGAACCCGGACCCGTAGGTCGGAGCCTCACGTCACCTCGAACCAGGCCGCCAGCCCGGTGACCTGGCGGTCGAGGACGAGGGATTCGATCATCCAGCGCCCCGGATTGTCGGCGACGAAGGCGATGTGCTTGGTGCGCCCCTCAGCCAGCAGCACGGCGTCGCGCCAATAGGGGTCCCAGCCGTCGTCGAGATCGTGCAGCAGCCGAAAGGCATGGCCGTGGACGTGGATTTGCTGGGCGAAAGCGCTCTTGTTGACGAGGGCCAGCGACACGGCCATACCGCGCTTCACCGAGAACAGCGGCTTGCCCGATCCATCCGAGCCGACGCCGTTTACGGTCCAGAGGCGTGAGAGGTCGGAAGGCGCGGCGCTCCGGCCTCCCGTCTCCGGCAGCTTGGTCGCCGGCTTGGCGCCACCATCGATCACCAGGTTCATCTTGAAGGCCCGCTCCAGCGGGATCGCCGCCGGCAAGACGGGATTGTGCGGCAGCGCCTCGATCGACGGGCGCGGCTTGCCGGCGTCGCCCTCGGTCCTGAGGACGAGGAGAGGCGCGTCGGGTACGCCGCCGTCGCCGCGCAGGACGAGGCGGACGGTCCTGCCCGCCTCAGCCGGCATATCGAAGGTGACGTCGAACCGCGCGCCCGGCCCGATTGGAACCGTCTGCCGCACCGGCTCGAAGAGCTCGCAGGGCTGGCCGTCGATCGCCTGAACCATCGGGTGGGTCCCCTCGAAGCCGACGATGGCGATGCGGGCGGTGGCGGCGTTGAGCAGCCGCAAGCGTAGGCGCGCGCCGGGCCTGTGCGAGCTGGCGGGCGGGATGGCGCTGGAGTTGACGGTAAGGAGCGGACCGATGCGCCCCGCCCCTGCGGCGGTCTCGGCAGCGACGAAGTCGCCGCGCAGCTGCCCGGCGGAATCGAGCGTCCAATCGGCCAGCACCGCGACCAACTCGTGATCGATCGCGGGCGGTGCGGGCTCTTCGACGATCAGCGGGCCGTAGAGGCCGCGGCCGACCTGCTCGGCGCTCAGGGGATGGGCATGGGGATGGTACCAGAACAGGCCCGCGTCCGGCGGCGTGAAACGGTACTCGAAGCTTTCGCCCGGCTGCACCGCCTTCTGGGTCAGCCCGGCCACGCCGTCCATCGCGTTGGGGCCGCGCACCCCGTGCCAGCACAGCGTGGTCGGCTGCGGAAGCCGGTTGACGAGGCGCACCTTGAGTTCGTCACCCTTTCTGATCCGCAGCACCGGCCCGGGCACGGTGCCGTCATAGGCCCAGACGGCGGTGGCCGCCTGGGGCGGAGCCGCGAGCTGCAGCGCGCCGGGGCGCGCCTCCAGCGTGACCCATCCGTCCGCCTCTACGGTTGCGCCGCTTGCGGCCGGCGCCGCGCCGGCTGGCCAAGCGGCCACGCTGGCGCAGACGCCACCCAGAAGCACACGACGGTCGAATGGCATGGGACACTCTCGGCTGAGGTGAGGTCCGGGAGTATCGGACGGGGATCGGCGGGCGCAACCGGGCCTTGCGCCGCGAAGCTGGTGCCCATCGAGGGACTCGAACCCCCACGCCTTGCGGCGACGGTACCTAAAACCGTTGCGTCTACCAGTTCCGCCAGATGGGCCGCGCCGCGGCGTTCTTCCTTTTGCCCAAACGGCCGCAAAGCGCAATGCGGCGACGTTGACAAAATGGGCTGGGACGCGCGAAGCAAACGCGACACCCTGGGTCGCGCGGTCGGGTTCCGATCGTGTTCCAGGCGCCGGGCCGAAGCCCGTGTCCTCCGCCGGCAAGACGTCGCCGCTCCGCCGCAACCGTAATCTCCAGCGGGGCTTTCCCCGCCGTCCAACAGGCACCCCTCCCATGCAAGTCACGCAAACCCATTCCGAGGGCCTCAAGCGCGAGTTCAAGGTCGTCCTTCCCGCGCAGGACCTCGCCACCCGCATGGAAGGTCAGCTCGCGGAGATGCGCGCCAAGGCGCAGATCAAGGGCTTCCGGCCGGGCAAGGTGCCGGTGGCGCACCTCAAGCGCCTCTACGGCCGCTCCATCATGGCCGAGATCGTCCAGGAGGCGGTCAGCGAGGCCAACCGCAAGATCATCGCCGACAACAACATCCGCCTCGCCGGCGAGCCGAAGCTCGATTTCGAGGGCGAGCCGGACGCCATGGAAAAGGTGCTGGAGAACCAGGGTGAACTTGCCTTCAAGGTGGCGCTCGAGGTGCTGCCCAAGGTCGAGCTCGGCCCGATGGACGACATCGCCATCGAGAAGCTGGTGGCCGACGTGCCGGAGGAGGAGGTCGACCGCGTCATCGGCCTGCTCGGGGAGCAGAACCGCACCTACGAGCCAAAGGGCGACGGAGCTGTCGCCGAAAAGAGCGACAAGGTGACGATCGACTTCGTCGGCAAGATCGGCGACGAGGTCTTCGAGGGCGGCACCGGCAACGATGTGGACCTGATCCTCGGCTCCAATTCGTTCATTCCCGGCTTCGAGGACCAGGTGGTCGGCATGAGCGTCGGCGAGAGCCGGACGGTGAACGTCGATTTTCCCGCCGACTACGGGGCCGACCAGCTTGCCGGCAAGGCCGCCAGCTTTGGCGTGCAGCTGAAGGCCGCGGCCAAGCCCGGCGACATGGTCGTCGACGACGCCCTGGCCAAAGGCTTCGGCTTCGAGGACCTCGCCAAGCTCCGCGACTCCATCCGCGGCAATATCGAGCGCGACTATTCCCAGGCCTCGCGGACCAAATGGAAGCGCGCGCTCCTCGACGCGCTCGACAAGCGCTACTCGTTCGATCTGCCACAAGGCCTCGTCGAGCAGGAGTTCCAGTCGATCTGGCGTCAGGTGTTGGCCGAACAGGAACAGGCGGGCAAGACCTTCGCCGACGAGGACACCACGGAAGAGGCCGCGCAGGTCGAGTACCGCGGCATTGCCGAACGGCGCGTGCGGCTCGGCCTCGTGCTCGCCGAGATCGGCGAGGCTGCCGGCGTGAAAGTCACCGAGGAGGAAATGAACAAGGCTTTGATGGAGCGTGTTCGCCAATATCCCGGCGAAGAGAAGAAGGTGTGGGACTTCTTCCGCTCGAACCCGCAGGCAATGGCGCAGATCCAGGCACCGCTGTTCGAGGACAAGGTCGTCGACCACGTCGCCGCGCAGGCGAAAGTGACGGAGCGCAAGGTGACGAAGGAAGAGCTGACGGCGGACGACGAGGAGACGGTGACCGAGGCTGCCTAGCCGGTCCGCGAGGACGGGGCGGACCGTCGCGCCCGGTCTGCCTTTCAGTCCGGACCGGGGTTCCTTGGGTGTGCTCGCGCGAACGGATCGAGCCATCGCCCTGCTCCGAGGGGCTGGGGCTTTGCGGACGGCTCAAGACTTCCTATCTTCCCAAAGTCGGGGCGCTGCTTCGGCCATAGCTCAACAGAGAGACCTCCTTCATGCGCGATCGCAGCCCGGTCGAGATCTACGACAACTATCTGATCCCGCAGGTCATCGAGAACACGGCCCGCGGCGAACGCGGCTTCGACATCTATTCCCGCCTGCTGCGCGAGCGCATCATCTTCCTGACCGGGCCGGTCGAGGACGGCATGGCCTCCGTCATCATCGCCCAATTGCTCTTCCTCGAGGCGGAAAACCCGAAGAAGGAAATCTCGATGTACATCAACTCGCCGGGCGGGGTGGTGACGTCCGGGTTGGCGATCTACGACACGATGCAGTTCATCCGCCCGAAAGTGTCGACCCTCTGCACCGGCCAGGCCGCTTCGATGGGCTCGCTCCTGCTTTGCGCCGGCGAGGCCGGTTCGCGCTTCGCGTTGCCGAACGCGCGCATCATGGTGCACCAGCCCTCCGGTGGGTTCCAGGGACAGGCCTCGGACATCCTGCGCCATGCGGAGGACATCATGAAGGTGAAGCGTCGCTTGAACGAGGTCTATGTGAAGCATACCGGGCGCGACTACGACACCATCGAGCGGACGCTCGACCGCGATCACTTCATGTCCTCCGACGAAGCCAAAGAGTTCGGCTTGGTCGATCAGGTTATCGCCAAGCGGCCGGAAGAGAAGCCCGAAGCCAAAGTGTGATGGGCGGTCACCGTCAGCGCCTCGGACACTTCAGGGGTGCGGTTGCCGAACTGGCCGGACATTCGCAAGTGTCCGACCGGTGCGTGATACGCCGCCCAGGGCTCCTGTCGGGTTGGCGGGGCGCCATTGCACCCGGAGAACGCTAGCCTTAAGATTTGTTTTACTGATTTGCCGCGACTGTGGTTTCGATTACCCACAGATTGCCGTCTCGCTCGATCGATGGCGGCGCGATCCCCGGCCACGCGTTTCGCCGTGCCGGCCGGGGAGCGGGGTGGCACCGGGGTCGCAAAGGACTAGGGCGGTAGCCATGCGTGCAGCATCGCCGCCTTTTCGAGAGGTCAGCCTGGCCCTGTGCCCGGCGGGATCCAAGTGTAGCGCTTCGCCAGGGGGCACGCTCTGGCGGAAGGGAGATGAGCCATGACGAAGGTCGGCGGCAGCGATTCGAAGAACACGCTCTATTGCTCCTTCTGCGGCAAGAGCCAGCACGAAGTCCGCAAGCTCATCGCCGGACCAACGGTGTTCATTTGCGACGAATGCGTCGAGCTCTGCATGGACATCATCCGCGAGGAGAACAAGTCCTCGCTGGTCAAGAGCCGCGATGGAATCCCCACGCCGAAAGAGATCTGCAAGGTTCTCGACGATTACGTGATCGGCCAATTTCAGGCCAAGCGCGTGCTGTCGGTGGCTGTCCACAATCACTACAAGCGCCTCAACCATGCCACGAAGCACACGGACGTCGAGCTCGCCAAGTCCAACATCCTGCTGATCGGTCCGACCGGATCGGGCAAGACGCTGCTTGCTCAGACGCTCGCCCGCATCCTCGACGTGCCCTTCACCATGGCCGACGCCACGACCCTGACCGAGGCGGGCTATGTCGGAGAGGACGTCGAGAACATCATCCTGAAGCTGCTGCAAGCCTCCGACTACAACGTCGAACGGGCTCAGCGCGGTATCGTCTACATCGACGAGATCGACAAGATCTCCCGCAAGTCCGACAACCCGTCGATCACCCGCGACGTCTCGGGCGAGGGCGTGCAGCAAGCCCTGCTGAAGATCATGGAAGGGACCGTCGCCTCGGTACCGCCACAGGGCGGTCGCAAGCACCCGCAGCAGGAGTTCCTGCAGGTCGACACAACCAACATCCTGTTCATCTGCGGCGGCGCTTTTGCCGGTCTCGAGAAGATCATTTCGACGCGCGGCAAGTCGACCTCCATCGGCTTTGCTGCGTCCGTGTCCTCGCCCGACGACCGCCGCATGGGCGAGGTCCTGCGCAAGGTCGAGCCCGAGGACCTGCTGAAGTTCGGCCTCATCCCCGAGTTCGTCGGCCGCCTTCCCGTGATCGCGACCCTTGAGGACCTCGACGAAGATGCCCTCAAGAAAATCCTCACCGAGCCCAAGAACGCCCTCGTCAAGCAGTACCAGCGCCTGTTCGAGATGGAGAACACCAGCCTGACCTTTCAGGACGAGGCGCTCAACGTCGTCGCCAAGAAGGCGATCGAGCGGCGCACCGGGGCACGTGGCCTGCGCTCGATCCTGGAAGGGATCCTGCTCGACACGATGTTCGACTTGCCGGGCCTCGACAGCGTCGAGCAGGTGGTGATCGGTCCCGACGTGGTCGATGGCAAATCCCGCCCGCTCTACATCTATTCCGAGCGCGAGAAGACCGGTACCGGCACCTGACCACGCAGCGGTCACGTTGGTGACGGCTCGGCGTTAGACGTCCCTGCGGGATCCGCTCGGGCCAACGGCTTAGCGTCGCTGGCCGCGCATCGTTCGACCTTAAAGCGCCGCAGCACGGTTTTTGCTCGGTGATCGCGCGACTGCGCGTGCGCCGGCCAGCCGCGCGCAACCTCCGTGGCTTACGCAGTCTCTGCGGCTTACGATTGACGCACCGACCGCCCTGCTGCGCCGTTGAAAGGATGCCTTGGGATCGCCATCTCGGGGACCGAAGTTGATACAGTTCCCGGCTGCCGCTGCTTATCAAGGGCGGCCTGGCCGGAGATAGGAAAGTAAAATGTCTAGCCAGAAGCGTGAACCCTCCGCCCCGGGCGTGATCGAGAACTTCCCGGTCCTGCCTCTTCGCGACATCGTCGTCTTCCCGCACATGATCGTGCCGCTGTTCGTCGGCCGCGAGAAGTCGATCCGCGCGCTCGAGGAGGTGATGAAGGCCGACAAACTCATCCTGCTGGCGACGCAGATGAACGCGGTCGACGACGATCCCGCGGTCGACGCCATCTACCAGACCGGCACGCTCGCCTCCGTGCTCCAGCTCCTGAAGCTGCCGGACGGCACCGTCAAGGTCCTCGTCGAGGGGCAGGCGCGCGCCAAGGTCCATAGCTACACGAGCACGGACGATTTCTACGAGGCGGATGCGGAGACGCTCCCCGACGACGAGGCCGACGAGGTCGAAGTCGAGGCCTTGGCGCGCTCCGTCGTGTCCGAGTTCGAAGGCTACGTGAAGCTCAACAAGAAGATCTCGCCCGAGGTCGTTTCGGCCGTCACGCAGATCGAAGACTATTCCAAGCTCGCCGATACCGTCGCCTCTCACCTCGCGGTGAAGATCGCCGACAAGCAGGCCGTGCTGGAGATGACCGCGGTCACCAAGCGTTTGGAGAAGTGCCTCGCCTTGATGGAGAGCGAGATCTCGGTCCTTCAGGTCGAGAAGCGCATCCGCACGCGCGTGAAGAGGCAGATGGAGAAGACGCAGCGCGAGTACTACCTCAACGAGCAGATGAAGGCGATCCAGAAGGAACTCGGCGACGAGGACGGCAAGGACGACCTGTCTGAGATCGAAGAGAAGATCAAGACCACGCGTCTGTCCAAGGAGGCGCGCGACAAGGCCAACGCCGAACTGAAGAAGCTGAGGCAGATGTCGCCGATGTCGGCCGAGGCGACCGTGGTTCGCAACTATCTCGACTGGATCGTGTCGATCCCGTGGAACAAGCGCTCCAAGGTCAAGAAGGACCTGAACATCGCGGAAGAGCTGCTCGATACCGAGCATTTCGGTCTCGATAAGGTCAAGGAGCGGATCGTCGAGTACCTTGCCGTCCAGAGCCGCGCGAATAAGCTCAACGGTCCGATCCTGTGCCTCGTCGGCCCCCCCGGCGTCGGCAAGACCTCGCTCGGCAAGTCCATCGCCAAGGCGACGGGTCGCGAGTTCGTCCGCATGTCGCTCGGCGGCGTGCGCGACGAGGCGGAGATCCGCGGTCATCGCCGGACTTACATCGGGTCGATGCCCGGCAAGATCATCCAGTCGATGCGCAAGGCCAAGACCTCGAACCCGCTCTTCCTGCTCGACGAAATCGACAAGATGGGCCAGGACTTCCGTGGCGACCCGTCATCGGCGCTGCTGGAGGTGCTCGACCCCGAGCAGAACAAGGCGTTCAACGATCACTACCTCGAGGTCGATTACGACCTGTCGAACGTGATGTTCGTCACGACGGCTAACACGCTGAACATCTCGCCGCCGCTTATGGACCGCATGGAAGTCATCCGCATCGCCGGCTACACCGAGGACGAGAAGGTCGAGATCTCGAAGCGGCACCTCATCCCGGCCGCGGTCAAGAAGCACGGCTTGGACGACACCGAATTCTCGATCGCCGACAGTGGACTGCTCGCGCTGGTTCGCCGTTACACGCGGGAGGCCGGCGTCCGCAACCTGGAGCGCGAGATCTCCAACCTCGCTCGCAAGGCGGTGAAGGCGATCCTGACGTCGAAGGCGACCACGGTGCACGTGACGGAAGAGAACGTCGCCGACTACCTCGGCGTGTTCAAGTTCCGTTACGGCGAGGCGGAGACCGAGGACCAGGTCGGCGTTGTGACGGGTCTTGCCTGGACCGAAGTCGGCGGCGAGTTGCTGACGATCGAGGCCGTGATGATGCCCGGCAAGGGCCGTATGACGGTCACGGGCAACTTGAAGGACGTGATGAAGGAATCGATCTCGGCGGCGGCGTCCTACGTCCGCTCCCGCGCCGTCGATTTCGGCATCGAGCCGCCGCTGTTCGACCGCCGCGACATCCACGTCCACGTGCCGGAAGGGGCGACCCCAAAGGATGGGCCGTCGGCCGGCATCGCCATGGCGACGACCATCGTCTCGACCTTCACGGGTATTCCGATCCGTCGCGATATCGCGATGACCGGCGAGGTGACGCTGCGCGGGCGCATCCTGCCGATCGGCGGCTTGAAGGAGAAGCTGCTGGCGGCGCTGCGTGGCGGGCTGAAGAAGGTGCTGATCCCCGAGGATAACGCGAAGGATCTCGCCGAAATTCCGGCCAACGTGAAGAACGCGTTGGAGATCGTGCCGGTGGCGCGAATGGACGAGGTGCTGAAGCACGCCCTCGTGCGTCAGCCGACGCCGATCGTCTGGGACGAGGAGGCAAAGCCGGTTCAGACCTCCGCGCCGCTTCCGGGCGAGGAGGACGCGGCCGGCTTGGTCGCGCACTAGCTCAGCTCAGTCGGCCACGGCCGGCTTGCGTGTCCACCCCAGGTATGGGTGCGGAGGGGTCCGACCGGGTCGCGCAGACGCGGCCCGGTCGGCTCAATACCTTGGATCGGGTGGTTAGACGCCACGGATAGCGTCGGGACCGACGGATGTCGTCGGGCTTCGACGCGGTTAATTTGGAGTGAGCGCGAAGCCGCTTAAGGCCAGCCTGGCGCCAACGGGCGAGAGATGGTGATGGTCGAAGTAGAGCGGCTCGCCCGCGAGCGTGAAGGTGCAGCTCGTTTGGTCGCAGAATTGTAGGAAGGGGTCCTTGACGCTTGTCGTCGGCACGCCGGCCGCGACCCTGACGATGGCTTGCCGCACGTCATCGTGCTTTGCGACCTGCGCCATCGGCAGATGGCCCGAGCGCACCTCGGTCGCATTCTTATCGAAAAAGCCCGAGACCATGCCACGCAGGGGCATCTGCTCACCAAAGGCGATCCGGAGCGGGTCGATGCCCATGTCCGGCACGTCCTGGAGAATGATGACACGCTTGTGCGCCTCCGTGAGCCGGTCCGCCATTTGCTTTAGGCCCTGCTGAAGCAGGCCGACCCCTGAGGCGGCGGGGTCGTCGTGCGGGACCTTGACGTAGCCACGGTCCGCGAAGCGCTCAATATGGGCCGACCAGAAGCCGGCCAGGATGACGACCGAGACGCGTGGATCGGAGAGAATGGCCTGAAGGGCGGCATTCTTGAAGGCGGTGCATTCCTCCGGGAAACCCGGCGTCAGCGTCAGACGGGCACTGACGCCGATCAGCGGCGTGCAGGAGGATTTGGCGAAGATCTCATAGCCCAGGCCATCCTTTGTCGCGAGTTGGCGCAAGCTTGGGCCGACCGCCCAGGCGTGGCTGTCACCCAGGACGGCAACAACATCGCTCGCTGCGGCGGCGGCGCGGCAATCGGGGTCGTCGCTAAGGTTCGGGCCGAAGGCCACGAGGCACTTGCCGCGCCGGAGTTCGGTCACGAACGTTTCCAACTGCGCCACACGGGGCGAGAACCGCTGTGGAAAGCCGCCGCTGGAACGGATGGCGATCGGCGCTGCGACGACGACGACGAGCGCGCAGGCATAGCGCAGCAGCACCGCCGACGGCGCGAGGCGCGCATGGCGAAACGGTTGCTCCACGTACCGCCAGCTGAGAACGGCCACGCCGAAGCTGACGCCTGCAACGCCGATCGTTACCGCGACCGGAAGGGTCTGCGGCACGATGTTGCGCAGCAGACTCAGCAGCGGCCAATGCCAAAGGTACCACGAATAGGAGATGAGACCGACGAAGCGCATCGGCCGGCAGGACAGGAGCGAACGGTTGATCGTGCTGTCCGGGCTGACCATGAGCGCCACCGTGGCGAGCACCGGCAGCAGCGCGAGCACGCCCGGGAATGGAGTGTGCTCGTCGAAACAGGTGGTTCCGATTATGAGGGCGCCGAGGCCAGCGGCGGCTAAAACCTGCTGGACCGGCC
This sequence comes from Beijerinckiaceae bacterium, assembly GCA_965249685.1. Taxonomy (GTDB): domain Bacteria; phylum Pseudomonadota; class Alphaproteobacteria; order Rhizobiales; family Beijerinckiaceae; genus RH-AL1. Next base: position 1,178,297 of record CBDFMN010000003.1, read on the forward strand.
GCGAGAGACCGAACCCGCCAAGCCGGCAGCCGCGACCTTGCGCTTCGAGCGCCGCCAGCATGACGCCCGCACCGAGCTCCCACGCGCGTGCCGGCAGGAGATAGAAGGCGGCGGCGGGCGCCGTCTGCGTCCACCACAGGGAGAGCGCGAAGGATCCGAGCGTCAGCAACGCCAGCACGGCGGTCAACCAGCGCCGCGCGAAACGCATCGTCAGGAGGATGATGAAGGGGAAGACGACATAGAACTGCTCCTCGACGCCGAGCGACCAGGTCATCAGGAGTGTCCGCAAGCGCGAGTCGTCGGCGAAATAATCCTGAAATTGCCAGAAGTTGATGTTCGACACGCCGACGAGCGCCAGAGTGCCGAGGCCGCCGACGTCCTTGAACTCGTTGGCGGTCAGCAACAGCGAGCCGGCGACGCAGGTGAAGAGGATGACCACGATCAGCGCCGGCAGGATGCGCCGGGCGCGGCGCGCGTAGAAGCGTGCGAAGCTGAAGCGTCCCTCTGCGGCCTCGCGCAGGATAATCGCGCCGATCAGATAGCCAGAGATGACGAAGAAGACGTCGACGCCGATGAAGCCCGATGCGAACGGCACCAGCCCGGCGTGGAAACATACGACGCTGGTCACCGCGATGGCGCGAAGGCCATCGATGTCGGCTCGGTAACGCGACCTGTCGGCGGCGCGGTCCGGGACGGGAGAAACGGTCAAGAGGCACGCTCCGGCAGGGTTCGGCCACCTTATGCCAAGCGGAACGGCGTCAGGCAAACGAGCTGTCGACACGAGCCCCAACCGGTGACCCGGCGGAGAACGAGCATTGACAGAGCCGGTGGCGGCCTTTGTCCCGGATGTTTCGGATCGGTGAAAAAGATGCTAGGAACAGCATCGCCGTCGGGGTGCGTCGTCTCGCCCGGGGCGGGCGGTTAGCTCAGTTGGTAGAGCATCTCGTTTACACCGAGAGGGTCGGCGGTTCGAGCCCGTCACCGCCCACCATCCGCCATGACGATGTTCAATGCCTGTCGGCGGCGCTTGCTACATGGTCGTCGTGCCGTTCGCGGTGCGCGGCCATCAGCTCGAACCCTCGCTTCGACAGCGCCGGCGCATGCTGGGCCATGGCCTCCATGAACCGCTTGGCGGCGGGAAGCGTCCTCCCGTGCGGCGTCAAGGTGAGGAACGCCTCGACCCCCAGCGCGGGTACGGCGCCGCCGGCGAGGTTCGCGTAAGCGCCCGCCGCGATCGTGCTCGCCACGGTCCCGGCCGGGATGGCGCCACCCTCCGGCCAGGCGACGAGGTGAAGACCCGACTGCGAGAGGGCCTTGAGCCGCGGCATCGGTTGCGGCGCAAGGACGGCGACCGCCGCCACATCGCCGGTGGCGACGCCGTCGAGCGCGTTGTCGAGGTCGAGCGATGTCTCGGAGACGGCAATCCCCAGGGCGCGGAACGCTTTGCGTGCGGCGATCTGGCTGCCGCTCCCATCGGCGCCGAAGCTTACGGTTCGGCCGCGGAGGTCCTCCACGCTGGCGATCTGCGGGCCGGCGAGGATGTGGAGGTGCTCGGTGAACAGCTTGACCCCGCGCTGGCCGGTCTTGTCGGCGGGCTGCAGCGCCGTGCCGACGGCGAAAGCCGCCGAGGCCGGTGCGCCGCCGTCCTCGCGCGACGGCGGCACGACCTTCAACGGCCAGCCATGCACCACCTCGCCGATCGCCGCGATGCGCTTGGCCTCGCCTTCGTTCGCGACGATAGTCAACGGGTGCCCCGCCCGAGCCGGCTCCTTTTCGGCCGGTGCGGCCGCGGGCGCGGCAACCTGCGAGGCAACGGGCGCGGCAGCTGCCGTAGCCGCCGTGGGCTGCTCATCCTCGGCCAGCGCCTGGCGCGGCATCGCGACGCCGCACGCATTCAAGAACAGGACGGTGCCGGCAAACCGCAGGAGACCTTTTCGTATCGCCATAACGCAACCCTCGATTCGACAGCACGGTAGTTAAGGAAATATTAGGGCGGAATTATTTTCATCCCTATGTCTACGAAGCCACGCGCCGCCGCGGCACCGGCAGCGCTTGCAAGGCGGCGTCTTCCCCTTAATCTGCCTGCACCAAGCCCAGCCAGGTGAACAACGATGCGCGCTCTGCCGACGGCCCTACGTCTTCCGATGTCGCGTCTCCGCATTCCGCGCGGCTGGCTTGGCGGCCTCGCAGGCCTGCTCCTGGCAGCGGCGGTCTGGCCCCCCGGAGCGGGTGTGGCGGCGGCGGAAAGCGAGATGAGCTTCCAGCTCGCCAGCCTGCGCGAACGCAGCTGCGGCGCGCGCTGCCCCTTCGTCATCTCGGCCGTCGGCCGCATCACCGAGCGCACGCCCCAGACTTTCCTCAGCTTCCTGGAGGCGCAGCGCGCGCGCAACATCCGCGCCGTGGTGTTCCTGGACTCGCCGGGCGGCGGCGTGCTGGCGTCCATGCAGTTCGGCTCGCTGCTGCGCCGGCTCGGTGCGGCGGCCGTGGTGGCGCGCGTCGCAGTCGATTCGGCCGGCGCGCCTGTCGTGGTCAACGCGCAATGCTTTTCCGCGTGCGTTTACGCGTTGATCGGCGCGCGCAAGCGGGTCATCCCGCGCGCCAGTCAAGTCGGCATCCACCGCATGTTCCTGTCGGCCGAGGGCATGGACCCGGTTTCGGAGGACGCGTTGCGCCGGCAGCGCTACGACAACAGCGACGTGCGCGCCGTGCTCTCCCGCTACACGAGTCGCATGGGCGTCAGCCCAGAACTCATCGCGCGGGCGGAGCACACCCCTTCGCAGAGCCTCTACATCCTGTCGCAAGCCGACATCCGCCGCTGGCACCTTGGCGTCCCCAACATGTGAGGCCTGGAGGCGCGATCATCCTTCTTGACTTGGACAAGCGGGTTTCGTATCGCACCCTCCTCGCGGAGCGCAGCCTCGCGGGGGAGTAGCTCAGTTGGTTAGAGCGCCGGCCTGTCACGCCGGAGGTCGCGGGTTCGAGTCCCGTCTCTCTCGCCATTCCTCGTTCGCCATTCCTTCCCCGCTATCGCCAGCCGACGTCGAATCTCCCGGCTCCTCGGCTCGGATCGCGACCGTCGAGGAACAAACATCCATCTCACGGGATATGCGGGGGTGGTTTCCTATCAGAGGGTTTGGTGATGCGATGTCCTGTTAGGGCGATTGGTCTGGCAGCTTTTCTCTCGACCGGCACGGCCTATGCCCAGACCCCGGTCGCGCCGCGGGCGCAGCCTCCCCTCATGGAGGCCGACCCGATCGCCAAGGAGCTGACGCGCCCGAACGACAAGCCGGCCGACCGCGACTTCTCACCGGCGACGATCTCGACCATCCTGCAGGGCAAGGATGCCAAGGCGTCCCCTCCGACGCTCTCCACCGCGCCCGCTCCGAACACGGCCGGCAATCCCGCGACCAAGGATGCGCTGACGCCGGAGGGCATGGCCGCCGTCCGCTTCATGCCGGTCAGCCCCAATTCCAAATCCGTGGAACCGGTCGTGCTCAAGGCTGAGATCCTGCTCGACCGCGCCCACGCCCCGCCCGGCGTGATCGACGGGCGCCTCGGCGGCAACGTGACGAAAGCCATCGCCGTGTTCCAGACGACCCACGGCTTGCCCGTCGACGGCAAACTCTCGCAGCCGGTGTGGGACGCCCTAGGCGGCGACAGTGCGGCACCGGTGCTCGGCCGTTACGAGATCACCAAGGAGGACGTGGCCGGGCCCTTCTACCCAGACCTGCCGAGCGATTATGCCGAACTCGCGAAACTCCCGGCGGCCGGCTATCACAGCGCCGCCGAGATGTTCGGCGAGCGCTTCCACATGGACAAGAAGTTCCTCCAGGCGCTCAACCCCGGCGTCGACCTCGGGACGCCCGGCACCACGATCATAGTCGCGCAGGTCGAGAGCCTGCCTCTGGCCTCGAAGATCGCGCGCATCGACGTCGACAAGAGCAAGGGCCAGGTGCAGGCCTACGACGCGCAGAACAACCTGATCGTCGCCTATCCCGCCACGATCGGTAGCGAGGAACTGCCCTCGCCCTCGGGCTCGTACACGGTCAAGGGCGTCGCTTGGCACCCTGTCTACACCTACGACCCGAAGAAGAACTTCCAGCAGGGCTCCAACACGGAGAAGCTCAAGCTGCCTGCGGGACCCAACAATCCGGTCGGTTCGGTGTTCATCGCTCTGTCGAAGCCGACCTACGGGATTCACGGCACGCCCGAGCCCTCGAAGATCGACAAGACGCGTTCGCACGGCTGCGTGCGCCTGACCAACTGGAACGCGCAGGAACTCGCGCACCTCGTGCGCTTCGGTATCGCCGTCAACTTTACCGACAAGCCCGGCGAGGGCGTGACGGGCGAGACCGCCGCTCAATAGAGCGCTGCGGCAGATGCGCCTTGGGGTGCGGCGACGTTTGCCGCCCCTCCGGCAAGTCGGATAGGCTGGCCCTTCCGAAAGGGAGATGGAATGCCGACAGGAGCAATCGTTCAGATCGCGCAGAGCATCGCGGACGTCGACGCGGCTCAGTGGGACGCCTGCGCCAACCCGGCGACGCCCGATAGGGGGCTGGCGGTCGGGGACAAAGGCGAGATCGTCGAAGACATCGCGCCAAGAGAACGCTTCAACCCCTTTATCACCCACGCTTTTCTGAATGCGCTGGAAGTGTCGCAATCGGTCGGTGGCCGGTCCGGTTGGACCCCGACGCATATTCTCGTGGCGAACAAGGCGGGACGCCTGACGGCGGTCGCACCCTGTTACCTCAAGAGCCATTCCATGGGCGAATACGTCTTCGACCATGCCTGGGCCGACGCTTACGCGCGCGCCGGGCTCGACTATTATCCCAAGTTGCAGGTCTGCGTGCCGTTCACACCCGCGACCGGACGGCGGCTGCTGGTCGCCGCGGACGCCGAGCCGACCGCACGCGAGACGCTGATCGCCGGCCTGCGCGCGTGGCGCGCGAAGGTCGGGGCCTCCTCGGTCCACATCACCTTTCCGACGAGGGACGAGTGGGAGGCGATGGGCGCGGCAGGCCTGCTCCAGCGGACGGGGCAGCAGTTCCACTTCGTCAACCGAGGCTATGCCGACTTCGATGCGTTCCTCGGCGACCTCGCCTCGCGCAAGCGCAAGATGATCAAGCGCGAGCGGCGCGACGCGCTCGGCCCCGGCATAACGATCGAGCGGCTGCGCGGCGCGGCCATCACCGAAGCGCATTGGGAAGCCTTCTTCGCGTTCTACGTCGACACCGGTTCCCGTAAGTGGGGGCGACCCTACCTCACCCGGCGGTTCTTCTCCGAGGTCGGCGCGTCCATGGCGGACCGCATCCTCCTCGTCATGGCCAAGCGGGAGGGCCGCTACATCGCCGGCGCGATCAACTTCATCGGCGACGACGCGCTCTACGGGCGCAACTGGGGCGCGCTCGAGGAGCACCCCTTCCTGCATTTCGAGGTCTGCTACTACCAGGCGATCGAGTTCGCCATCGAGGCAGGGCTGTCGCGCGTCGAGGCCGGCGCGCAGGGCGAGCACAAGCTTGCCCGCGGCTACGGCGCGGTGCCGACCTATTCCGCTCACGACATTCCCGACCGACGCTTCGCCCGCGCCATCGACGACTACCTTCAGCAGGAGCGCGCCGCCATCGACGAGGCGCTGGAGGAGTATGGCGAGCAGACGCCCTTCAAAAAAGGCGTGTCCTCCGGCATGGAGGACGCATGACGCCCGCCTACGACGCTGCCAACATCTTCGCCAAGATCCTGCGCGGCGAGATCCCGTGCCACCGCGTCTACGAGGACGAGGTGGCGCTCGCCTTCCTGGACGTGATGCCCCGAGGCGACGGCCACACGCTCGTCGTGCCGAAGACGTCGGCGCGCGGCCTGCTCGACCTGCCCGCAGAAGCCCTTGCCGCGCTGATGCCGCGCGTGCAGACCGTCGCCGCCGGCGTGGTCAAGGCGTTCGAGGCCCCCGGCTTCGTGGTGCAGCAGTTCAACGAGGCGGCGGGCGGGCAGCAGGTGTTCCACCTGCACTTCCACATCCTGCCTTGCTTCGCGGACGTGCCGCTTCGCCCGCACACCGGCGCGATGCAGAAGCCCACGATTCTCGAGGCGCAGGCCGCCCGCATCCGTGCCGCCCTGCAGGGCGCGTCCCGCGGGTGAACGCGACCGGCCTTCCGGCCGCGCCCGGCGAGACCCGAGCCTGGGTCCGTCTGCCATCCGGCAAGCGGCTCGACCTGCTGCACCCGACGCCCTTCGATTGGGACGATGAGGACCTCGCGCTGGGCCTCGCCCGCACCTATCGCTGGGGCGGCCATTCCGCATGGCCCCTCCCCCTCTCGGTCGCCCAGCACTCGCTCATCGTGCTGGCGATGCACCGTGCCACCCGCGCGTCTGAACCCCGGTCGGAGCTGCGGGAGCTGCTGCACGACGCCGACGAGGGCCTGCTCGGCTTCGATTGCATATCGGTGGTGAAGCCGTTTCTCGGCGACGCCTTCCGCGCCCTGACCGTCGCGCTGCAGGGCGCCGTCGCGCTCCGCTACGGCCTCGCGCCCTACCCGCCCGCCGGCTATCGCGCACACAAGAAGGCCGATCGGGTCGCCGCCGCCTCGGAGGCCGTCCACGTCGTCGGCTGGACGCGCGACGAGGTGCGCCATACCCTGCACATCCCCTACGAGCCGGTGCCCGTGGATCCGCTGGTGGCCGTCTATGGCGACGTGCCCTGGGAGCCGTGGCCGCCGTCGCTGGCGGCCGAGCGCTTCCTGAGCGAGCTGACGCTGCTGCAAGAACGAGCGCGCTGACACGGAGCTGAAGTGGCTCGACGACTTCCTGAGCCTCACGGAAACCTCCGCCGGCACCCTTCGCGCTGACATCCTGGATCGGCAAAGACAAGAGGATGGGCGATGTTGGGCATATTGGGCGGCATGGGGCCGCTGGCGACGGCGGATTTTCTGCGTAAGCTGGTCGAGGTCACACCGGCTGAACGCGACCAGGACCATATCGAAACGATGACGCTATGCGCCGCGGCGATCCCCTGCCGTATCGCGGCACTGGAGGGCCGAGGCCCGGACCCGCTGCCGGCGATGGTCGTCGGCCTGCGGCGCCTCGAAGCCGCGGGCGCGACCCGGCTCGTCATCCCCTGCAACACCGCGCATCACTGGCACGCGTCGCTGCAGGCCGCGACCCCTCTGCCGATCCTCCATATCGTCGATACGGTCGTGGCGGCCATGGCACGCCGCGGCGTCAACGAGGGTCGCATCGGGCTGCTGGCGACCACGGGTGCGATCCGCGCGGGCGTCTACCAGACCCGCTTGGCCGCGTGCGGCTTCGCGTGCCAGCTCCCCGAAGACATCGATGAGACCATGCGCGCGATAGCGCTGGTCAAAGCCCATAGGCTCGCGGAAGCCGGAGCCATCTTCCGCCGGCAGGCGGACGCGCTGCTCGCGGCGGGATGCCGGCAGGTCGTGCTCGGCTGTACGGAAATCCCGGTCGCGCTCGCGCAGGTCGGTGCCCGCGACGCACGCTACGTCGACTGCAACGAGGCTCTTGCGCGGGCCTGCGTCGCGGCCTGCCTGGATCATCAAAGGGGGGGGGGTGCGTCACGTGATCCTTCGGCGGCGCGCGCTTGAAAGCTCCGCCCCGGTATGACACTCAGGGCAGCGGCAGGCGGTGCCGCCGCCTCGAGGTCGCATTGCCCCAGATCCACGTCTGTCCGCTGTCGCTTGTTGCCGAGACCGTTCGGAAAACGGGGGCCCGCACCCTGTTGACGCTCATCAACAGGAACACCGCCGTACCGCGCCCGGAGGCGATCGCTGTCGAGCATCACAGGTTCATCGCGGTGTCGGACATTACCGTCGCGCAGGAGGGCCATATCCTTCCGGCCGAGGAGCACGTGGACCAAGTGCTCGCCGTCGCCCGCGCCTGGGACCGGGCTGCGCCGATGGTGATTCACTGCTGGGCCGGCGTCAGCCGCTCCACTGCGGCGGCCTACATTTCGGCCTGCGCCTTGGACGCGGCGGCTTGCGAGTTCGACCTGGCCCGTACTCTGCGCGACCGCTCACCGACCGCGACGCCGAACAGCCTCATGATCAGCGTCGCGGACCGTCTCCTTCGGCGCGAGGGCCGCATGGTGGAGGCAGTCGCGGCGATTGGCCGAGGCCAGGAGTGCTTCGAAGGTGTTCCCTTCGCGCTCGACCTTAATTAAACAATGCCGAAGGCGCAGCCCGTGACAGACACGTCCGACGACATCGCAACGATGCCCTTCGAGGCCGCGATGAAGGAACTCGAAACCATCGTCGACCAGCTCGAAAAGGGCTCCGTCTCGCTCGAACAGTCGATCGCAATCTACGAACGCGGCGAGGCGCTGAAGTCGCACTGCGACGGGCTGCTCAAGAACGCCGAAGCCCGCATCGAGAAGATCACGCTCGGCTCCGGTGGAAAGCCGACGGGCACCGAGCCGCTGGACGACCTCTGAGGCCAAATCCTAGGAGGCGAGGTCGTCCGGGACGCGGGCCCCGAGACGACGGCCGTGATCGCGCCTACTTCGCCAGCCCCGCCTTGCCGCGCAACTCGTCGATGCGCTTGGAGGCCTCCGCCTTGGTCAGGCTCTCGTCGAACTCGGTTCCCGTCTGCTCGCTGAGCGTCTTGAGATAGGAGGCCTGCGCGCCGGTGATCGGCTCGTCGCCGGTGGTCCAGTCCGCCGGGTCCTTCACCGTGTTCGAGTTCGGCGCAGGGTCGGTCTTCGGGTTGTGATCGGTCATTGCGTTCTCCTCGTTCTCACAATGTTCCAAGCCCGCAAAGGTTCGACGGCCGCGGCACGCTTCCACCCGCAGTGCTAGAGATAAAGCTCGACGAGCTTTGGAGTTCGTGACCGCGCGCGTGACAAACCAGCTTCGACCCTCGAGCGGCCGCCTCATCCTCCCGCTCGCCCTTCTCGCGGTCGTGCGAATAGCTTCTGTCCTGGACGACGTCGGGCGGGCGCCGGCGAGACCACGGGGTTCGAGGACGTGTCGCTGCTCGGCAGCGGTGGATAAATCCGCTTACCCTCCGATCTTGGCGAAGTCCGCGACCTCGTGCACCGCGCCGCGAAACCCGTTGAGCAGGCGCAGGCGGTTGAGGCGCAGCGCGGGATCGGGCGCGTTGACCGTCACCTCGTCGAAGAAACGGTCGACAGGCGCGCGCAAGGCCGCGAGCGCCCGCATCGCGCCCTCGAAATCCTCGTCCGTCACGTCGGCCGCCGCCTGCGTCGCGGCACGCGCCAAGACGGCGGCGAGCGCGATCTCCGCCGGCTCGACCGCCGCCGAAAGGTTGAAGGGTTCGGCGAAGCGCGCGGCTTCCTCCGGCGCCTTCTTCTCTTCCGCCCTGAGGATGTTGGCGGCGCGGCGGTAGCCGGCGAGCAGGTTGGCGCCCTCGTCCGTGCCGAGGAACCGGCCGAGCACGCCGACGCGGCGCACCACCAGCGTGAAATCGTCCGAGCCGGCGCTGCCGAACACCGCGTCGATGAGGTCGTGCCGCGCCTTGGTCTCGCGCAGGTAGACTTTGAGGCGTTCGACAAAGAAGGAAAGGATCTGGCCGATGAGAGCGGATCTGTCCTCGGCGTTCATCCCCTTCGTCAGGTGCGTGGCGCGCGCCAGCGCCATGGCAGCCGCCTCGAGGATCGGTAACCGAAGGTCGTTCTCCAGCACCAGCCGGATCACGCCAAGCGCGGCGCGGCGCAGGGCGTAGGGGTCCTTGCTGCCGGTCGGCTTCTCGTCGATGGCCCAGAAGCCGACCAGCGTGTCGAGCTTGTCGGCCAGCGCCACGGCGACCGACACGGGCTCGCTCGGCACGCGGTCGGAGGGGCCTTGCGGGCGGTAGTGGTCCTCGATCGCCGCCGCGACGGCCGGCGCCTCGCCCTGGGCGCTCGCGTAGTAGCGGCCCATCAGGCCCTGCAGCTCGGGGAACTCGCCCACCATCTCGCTGACGAGGTCGGCCTTGGCGAGGGCGGCGGCGCGCGCCGCCTGCTTGGGGTCCGCTCCCACCAGCGCGGCCATGTCGCGGGCGAGAGCCTGCAGCCGGCGCACGCGCTCGCCCTGCGTGCCGAGCTTGGCGTGGAAGACGATGGTGTCGAGCTTCGGCAACCGGTCGTCGAGCCTCACCCTGCGGTCGCTCTCCCAGAAGAACCGCGCGTCGGCCAGCCGCGCCCGCACCACCTTGGCGTTGCCGGCGGCGATGAGCGCGCCGCCGTCGCTCGCCTCGATGTTCGCCACGAGGATGAAGCGCGGCGCGAGCGTGTCGCTGCCGGCGTGGCGCAGGACGAAGCATTTCTGGTTGGCGCGGATCGTGGCGCGGATGACCTCGGGCGGGATTTCCAGGAACGCGTTCTCGAACGCCCCCATCAGCACCACGGGCCATTCCACGAGGCCGGCAACCTCGTGCAGCAGCGCCTCGTCCTCGACGAGGTCGTACCCGGCCGCCAGCGCCAGCGTGCGGGCGTCGTGGAGGATGATGTCGCGCCGCCGCTCGGGGTCGAGCACGACCTTGGCGGCCTGCAGCGCCGGGACGTAATCGTCGAACCGGCGGACGCCGATCGGCTCCGGCGCCATGAAACGGTGGCCACGCGTCACTTGGCCGGCGGCGATGCCGTGGACGCGAACGGCACCACCTCGGGCTCTTCCGTGTCCAGACCGAAAGTGGCGAGGATCGCGTGCAGCGGGCGCACCCAGCGCAGGCTGCCCGGCTCGGCCGACGCCGCGCCCCACCGCATCGCTTTCGGCCAGGGGAAAGTCTCGATCACACCCGGCAGGATCGCGGCCAGCACGTCGAGCGTCGGCTGGCCCCTGCGCTCGATCACGGCGACGTAGACCTCGCCCTTCTTGCCGTCGTTCTGGATGCTCGCGTCGGCGAGCGAGGCCAAGCCCGCGCTCTTGAGGAAGCCCGCGACCGCCGCCTCCGGCGCGCCGACGCGCGGCCCCCGGCGCTCCTCGCGCGTGTCGGGCTGGGCGGCGGGCAGGCCGGCGACGTGCAAGGCCAGCCGGCGCGGCGTCGCGAACGCGGCCGCACCCTCGTAGAGGAGCCCGCGGGCGACGAGCGCGTCGGTGACGAGGCGCTTAAGGTCGGCCGCCGCCTGCGTCTGCATGCGGGCGGGGATCTCTTCGGAGAAGAGTTCGAGGAGGAGGTCGGGCATGAGGCTCGCTTAATGATGGCCGTCATGGCCGGGCTCGTCCCGGCCATCCACGCGGAAAGGCTGCGGCATCGATACCGACGGAGACCGCGCGCCCGCGGCGTGGTTACCCGGCTTTGGGCCGAGCATGACCGAAAAGGCGATCACGCCGAAACCTCAGCGCCGCCCGCTTCCGTCCGCAACCAAGCCGCCCCGCATGCCTTCGCCAACTCGCGCACGCGCAGGATGTAGCTCTGCCGCTCCGTCACGGAGATCACCCCGCGCGCATCGAGCAGGTTGAAGGCGTGGGAGGCTTTGACGCACTGGTCGTAGGCCGGCAGCACGATCAACGCCCGGCCACCCGCCTCGCCCTTCTCCAGCAGCGCGCGGCACTCGCCCTCCGCGTCGGCGAAGTGGCGGAACAGCTTCTCCACGTCGGCGGCCTCGAAATTGTGCCGGGAGTATTCCTGCTCGGCCTGCTGGAACACGTCGCCATAGGTGATGCGCGCCGCGCCGTCCTGGCCGTTGAAGTTGAGGTCGTAGATCGAGTCGACGCCCTGCACGTACATCGCGAGGCGCTCGAGCCCGTAGGTCAGCTCGCCCGACACGGGCGCGCATTCGATGCCGGCGACCTGCTGGAAATAGGTGAATTGCGACACTTCCATGCCGTCGCACCAGCACTCCCAGCCCAATCCCCAGGCGCCGAGCGTCGGGCTCTCCCAATCGTCCTCGACGAAGCGGATGTCGTGCAGCGCGAGGTCGATGCCGATCGCCTGGAGCGAGCGCAGGTAGAAGTCCTGCAGGTCGGGCGGCGAGGGTTTAAGGATCACCTGGTACTGGTAATAGTGCTGCAGGCGGTTGGGGTTCTCGCCGTAGCGCCCGTCCTTGGGGCGGCGGCAGGCCTGGACGTAGGCGGCCCGCCAGGGCCGCGGCCCCAGCGCGCGCAGCGTGGTGGCGGGATGGAAGGTGCCCGCGCCCATCTCCATGTCGTAGGGCTGCAGGATCGCGCAGCCCTGCTCCGCCCAAAACCGCTGCAGGGTGAGGATCAACCCCTGGAACGAGCGGCGGGGATCGAACGGATCGGGCGCTTGAACGTCGGGCGCTTGGGCGCTCATGGAAGGTCTCGTCAGGAGCTTGGCCGCCCCTGCCTATGGCGTGGGGAAGGAAGCGTCAAATCCGACCGGTTGCCTGTCCCTGTCATTCCGGGGCTCGCCGCAGGCGAGAGCCCGGGATCTAGGCGCACGATGCCGGGTGGAGAACACGAATCCTGCCGCATCGATGCGGCTCACCATGGACACCGTGCGCCTGGGTTCCGGGCGCGCCTGACGGCGCCCCGGAATGACAGGCTGCAATCATCGGTTCAGCGTCTCGTACAGATCCAACCATGAGGGATTGAACTCCTCGATTAGTCGCAGCTTCCAGTCGCGCCGCCACTTCTTGAGGCTCTTTTCGCGCGCGATAGCTTCCTCGATGCGATCATGGTGCTCATACCAGACGAGACGGTCCACGCCGTACTTGGAGGTGAAGCCTTCCTGCGCCTTGCTCTTGTGCTCCCACACGCGACGGCCGAGATCGTTGGTCACGCCGATGTAGAGCGTGCCGAAAGAGCGGCTGGCGAGGAGGTAGACAGTGTAAGGCAAGGCGACTTTCTGTCTTTCAGCCATGTCTTTTCGGGGTTCGCCGAAGGCGAGAGCCCGAAATCCAGGCTCATCATGCTGGTCGTATGCTGCAGCCATGCCGCGTCATCGACGCTGCTCACCATCGACACCATGCGCCTGGGTTCCGGGCGCGCCTGACGGCGCCCCGGAATGACAGTTCTAGACGATGCGGACCCTGAGATCGGGCAGGCCGTCGACGTGGCCGAGCAGCGTGTCGCCCGCGACCACGGGGCCGACGCCGGCCGGCGTGCCGGAGAAGATGATGTCGCCGGCGACGAGTTCGTCCGACTCGGAGAGCTTGGCGATCTGCTCGGCGACGCTCCAGATCATCCTCGACAGGTCGTCGCGCTGACGCTCGACTCCGTTGACGGACAGCGTGATCGCGCCCTTCAGCAGGTGGCCGACGCCGGCCACCCCTACGATCGGGCCGATGGGTGCGGCGCGGTCGAAGCTCTTGCCGATCTCCCACGGCTTGCGCTGGTCCTTCATGCGCTGCTGCAGGTCGCGGCGCGTCATGTCGAGGCCGACGGCGTAGCCGTAGACGTGGTCCAGCGCCTGCGCGGCGGGAATGGCGCGGCCGCCGCTCTTCAGCACGGCCACGAGCTCCAGCTCGTAATGGTAGTTCGCCGTCAGCGGCGGATAGGGATGGTCCACGCCCTCCTCGACGGGCACGCGCTGCACCGCGTCCGTCGGCTTCTGGAAGAAGAAGGGCGGCTCGGAGCGCGGGTCGGAGCCCATCTCCTTGGCGTGGTCGGCGTAGTTGCGGCCGATGCAGTAGATCCGGCGCACCGGGAAGGTCTCCGCCAGGCCGAGGATGGGAAGGGTGATCTGAGGCACCGTGAACAAGGGCGTGGTCTCCGTGGCCGCCGCGACGCCGCCGACGGCCCCGCCTGCGACGAGCAGGCCGGCCCCGGCGCCGAGAACGTCTCTTCGCGTCGTCTTCATGCGTTCTGCTCCCGAGCGAACTGCGCTGCCTCTGCCTTGTTCGGGCAGGCGGCGCAAGACTGGGCGGCCCTGAGCGGAGCAAACAGGGTGGAGGGGACGGGATGGAGGTTGTGGGTCAGTTTGAAATGGTCGCGCCTATACGGTCTAGTACAACTTTGTGTATATTCAAAAAGCGCTTCGTGTGTGGCCTGCGACGGCCACTTGCGTCACTAATTGGCTTTGGAGCGTAAGGGCGTGTGGCGGCGGTCTTATAAGCCGCTGAGACGTCCGCTAAGAAATGTAGGGCGCACAAGAAAAAAGCGGCTTGAAAAAAGGGCGATCGTTGTGGATTTACCAACCAAAAAGACGATATTAGCTGCCATTAATTTGTTTAACGATATAAAAGAGCAAGCTTTTATTGATCGGTTCGCAACAGGTCATAAGCCGCGGGAGTTTTACCTTCAATATAAGGGGACATCTATACCGTTGAAAGCCTTATGGGCAGCTGCTCACTCCCCTCCAAAGACGACGGGCCCCTTCTCAACAAACCAAGCTAAAGCAGGGTTTGTAAAGCTTGGCTTCGAAGATTGGGGACAAAATAACAATCCGAAGAACGATGCTCTGCGCGACATGGACTCTGAGCAGGTGGACACACGTATATCAGCTACAATAACATATGTTCGTAATCCTCGCGTTCGCGCCGCAGTAATGCTTCGCGCTGGCGGCACTTGCGAATATTGTGGAGATCAGGGTTTTACGGACCTTGGGGGTATTCCTTATTTAGAATGTCACCACATCGTCCATCTTGCAAAAGACGGAAAGGACAAGCGCACGAACGTGATCGCGCTTTGTCCGAACCATCATCGGGAAGCGCATCTTGGAAAGAACCGGGTTAGCCTTGAGCAGGATATGACCAGGATCGTCGCTCAGAAAGAAGCGCTGAAGCAAGCTTCAGACAGACCCACTACCGCCTCGGGGTCTCCTTGACGCGTGGTCCAGAACGCTTTATCCCTCGCGACTTCCCGACGGACCCTGTTCGCCGGGTACGCACCCGTGGCCAGTCGCCCCGCGCGACGAGCCTGTCGGCTTCCCATCAGATCCCGCATCTTTTGGCCTGAAGCAGAGGAGGGCGCGTTCCTCCGCCACCTGCCGGCGGATGACGCGAGATTGATGGCGGCACACCCGTGCTCCTGCCAGCCCGTGTCCTATGCCGGCGCATCATTCGAGGACACGCGATGACCAAGCGCGCCGAATCCAAGTACAAACTCGACCGCCGCATGGGCCAGAACATCTGGGGCCGCCCGAAGAGCCCCGTGAACCGCCGCGAATACGGTCCGGGTCAGCACGGCCAGCGGCGCAAGGGCAAGCTTTCCGACTTCGGCACGCAGCTGAAGGCCAAGCAGAAGCTCAAGGGTTATTACGGGAACATCTCCGAGAAGCAGTTCCGCAAGTACTACGAAGAAGCCATCCGCATGAAGGGCGACTCGGGCGACAACCTCATCGGCCTGCTGGAGCGCCGCCTCGACGCGGTCATCTACCGCGCCAAGTTCGTCGCCACCGTGTTCGCGGCGCGCCAGTTCGTGAACCATGGCCACGTCAAGGTGAACGGGCGCCGCGTCAACATCGCGTCCTTCCTGGTCAAGGTCGGCGACTTCATCGAGCTGAAGGATACCTCGCGCGAGCTCGCGTTCGTGCTGGAAGCCACCCAGCTCGGCGAGCGCGACGTGCCCGACTATTACGAGGTCGACCACGGCAAGATGAACGCCAAGATCACCCGCATCCCGCTCCCCTCCGACGTGCCCTACCCCGTCGTAATGGAGCCGAACCTCGTGATCGAGTTCTACTCGCGCTGATCGAGGGTCGACGCGGTCGAGAGCCTGGCCTCGACCGGTCGGCGTCGCGGCGCTGTCGCCCGGTGCGCCTGCCCGCCGAGCCAGTATCCTGCGGCCATGGTCCCGCGCGCGGACCTTGGCCGCCGGCCCTGCCCGCCTTACAGGGTCTTCATGAAACCGGCGAAGCGCATCAGCCCCTCCGGCCATGGCCCGTGGCCGCTGTCGTCGTTGAGGTGCCCGGACGCGCCGGCGTCGACCAGTTCGACGTGCCATAGGGCGGCAAGCGCCTCGCTGGCGGCGTAGTCGGCATAGGGATCGTCCCGACTGGCGACGAGGACGGCGGGGAACGGGAGCGGCTCGCGCGGCACGTCGGCGAAGGCGGGGTCGATCACCGCGAGCGAGAGGATCGTCGCCGGTGCTGGCGGCGCGACAAGGAAGGCGCCGACCACCCGCTCGGCGATCCGGCCTGCCGCATGCGCGACCGTGATGACGCCAAGGCTGTGGGCGACCAGCACGACGGGCCGCGCCGATGCCGAGACGGCCTCGGCCAGGCGGTCGGTCCAAGCCTCGAGGTCGGGGCGGACCCAGTCGGCCTGGACGACCCGGCGAGCCGTCGGCAGCTTGCTCTCCCACCGGCTGTACCAGTGGTCGGACGTGCCGCCATTCAGGCCCGGCACGATGATGATGTCCGCGTCCGCCGTTCTCATCCCGATGCCTTACCAGAGCCCGGCAGCCAGGAAAACATCTGCGGCCTGCCCGCTGCCCAAAGCGGGCCGCACCCGTGCCTAAAACCCTTCGAGCACGATTTTGCCGCGCGCGGTGCCGCTCTCGATGAGCGCGTGCGCCCGCTGGAGGTTGGCGGCGTTGATCGTGCCATAGGTTTCGGTGAGCGTCGTGCGCAGGGTCCCGGCGTCGACGAGCCGTGCCGTCTCGGCCAGCAGGTCGTGTTGCGCGACCATGTCGGCGGTCGCGAAGCTCGATCGCGTGAACATGGATTCCCAGTGCAGGGACAGGCACTTGGGCTTCAGGAGCTTGACGTCGAACTCCGGCGGGTCGTCGATCAGGCCGACCCGTCCCTGCGGCACGCTCAGCGCGCAGATCGCGACGAGATGCTGGTGCGTCTGCGTGGTGGAGAAGACGAAGGACGGCTGGCCGAGGCCTAGCGCCGCCACCTGCTCCGGAAGGGATCGCCCATGGTCGATCACGTGATGGGCCCCGAGCGAGGCGACCCAGTCCCGCGTCTCAGGCCGCGACGCGGTGGCGATGACCGCCACGTCGGTCAGGCGGCGCGCGAGCTGCACGGCGATGGAGCCGACCCCGCCCGCGCCGCCGATGATGAGGACGGCCGCGGCCCCGCCTGCCACCGGGCGGCGGATGTCGAGGCGGTCGAACAGCATCTCCCAGGCGGTGATCGTCGTCAGCGGCAACGCGGCGGCTTCCGCGAAACTGAGCGTGGTCGGCTTCGGGCCGACGATCCGCTCGTCCACAAGGTGGAATTGGGCGTTGGTGCCGGGGCGCCGGACGTCGCCGGCGTAGAACACCGCGTCGCCGGGCCGGAACAGGGCGACCTGCGGACCGCAGGCCGCGACCACCCCGGCGGCGTCGTAGCCCAGCACCTTCATCTGCCCCGGTTCCGGCGCGAAGCGGGTGCGGACCTTCGTGTCGACCGGGTTGACGGACACCGCCCTGACCTCGACCAGGATATCGCGGCCAGCCGGGACGGGCCGGTCCTGCTCGAAATCGACGAGGGAGTCAGCGGCGGCGATCGAACCGGGCTTGCTAAAACCAACGGCATGCATGGCGACGGCTCCTCATTCTGTCGCGCCCCGCTCGCGCAGGCTGTAGGATAGCCGCACGGGCGCCGACGGCGCGACATGACACGGCTGACAGACGCCGCCAAGCCCACCACTCGAACCTTACGGACGCTTCCCCTGAACGAACTCGGGTTCTCCCCCTTCGATGCGGCGGCGATCATCATCGTGCTGGCGGCGCTGTCGAGCTACCTTAACGCGCGTTTCATCAAGCTGCCGCACGCCATCGGCCTGACGATCATGGGCGCCCTGCTGTCGGCGGGGACGATCCTGGTCGGCCGCCTGTTCCCCCAGCTCGGCCTCATCCACGCCGCCAAGACGTTCGTCGACGGGCTGGACTTCCGCACCACGCTGCTCGACGGCATGCTGTCGTTCCTGCTGTTCGCGGGCGCTTTCCACATCGACCTCCAAGACATGCGCGGCGGACGCCTCGCCGTCCTCGCCCTGTCGAGCCTCGGCACCCTGATCTCGACGCTCCTCGTCGGCTTGGGCCTGAAGGGGCTGCTGCTTCTCGCCGGTCCCGACATGCCGCTCGTCTGGTGCCTCGTGTTCGGCGCCCTCATCAGCCCGACCGACCCGGTCGCGGTCATCGCCATCCTGCGCGACGCCCTCGTGCCGCCCAAACTCCAGGCGACGGTCGCCGCCGAGAGCCTGTTCAACGACGGTGTCGGCGTCGTCGTCTTCTCCATCCTCTTCGCCGCGGCGACGGGCCAGGCCGAGCTGACGGTTCCAAAGGTCCTGGGCCTGTTTGCCATGGCAGCGGGAGGCGGCATCGCCTTCGGGGTCGTGATCGGAGCGGCCGCCTTCTACGCGCTGCGCAGCATCGACGACTACGTGGTGGAGGTCTTCATCACCCTCGCCGTCGTGATGGGCGGTTACGCCGTGGCGCAGGCGGCGCACGTGAGCGGGCCGGTGGCCATGGCGGTCGCCGGCCTCATCACCGGGAACCACGGCGTGCGGCACGCGCTGAGCGCAAGCTCGCGCGACCACGTGGTCAAATTCTGGGAGTTGATCGACGAAATCCTCAACGCCGTGCTGTTCCTGCTCGTCGGCCTGGAAGCGCTCGCCGTGTGGAAGGAAAACAGGATCATGCTGCTCGCCGCCGCCACCATCCCCATCGTGCTGGCCGCGCGGATTGTCTCGGTGGCCGCGCCGCTGACACTGCTGCGCCCGTTCCAATCGCTCGGGGCCGGTTCTCTGACGATCCTCTGGTGGGGCGGCCTGCGCGGCGGCATCTCGATCGCGCTCGCGCTGTCGATCCCGGTAGGGCCCTACCAGGAGCTGATCCTGGCCGCGACCTACGCGGTCGTCGTCTTCTCGGTGCTGGTCCAGGGCTCGACGATCGGGCGGGTGGCGGCACGCTACCGGCTGGAGGGCGAGACATAGGCCTTCGTGGACGCCGCAGGCCGGCCGTGCTAACGCCGGCGACCCCACCGCGAGCCCGGCCATGTCACCGCTCAAGATTCTGCCCTCCATCCTGTCCAGCGATTTCGCGCGGCTCGGCGAGGAGGTGCGCGCGATCGTCGCCGCGGGTGCGGACGAGCTGCACCTCGACGTCATGGACGGGCATTTCGTGCCCAACATCTCCTTCGGCCCGGACGTCATCAAGGCGATCCGTCCATTGACCGATCGGCCGTTCGACGTGCACCTGATGATCGCGCCGGTCGACGCCTACCTCGACGCTTTCGCGGCGGCGGGCGCCACCTCGATCATCGTCCACGCCGAAGCCGGGCCGCATCTCCACCGGTCGCTGCAGCGGATCCGCGCGTTGGGCTGCCATGCCGGCGTGGCGCTGAACCCGGCGACGCCGGTCGAGGCCATCGCCTCCATCCTCGACGCCATCGACCTCGTGCTAGTGATGAGCGTCAACCCCGGCTTCGGTGGCCAGACGTTTCTCCCCTCGGCGGTCGACAAGATCCGCGCGGTCGCCGCGCTCACCGCCGGCTCGGCCATCGGCATCGAGGTCGACGGCGGCGTGGACGCGCACACGGCCGGCCTTGTCGCCGCCGCCGGCGCCACGCGGCTCGTCGCCGGCAGCGCCGTGTTCCGCGGCGGCCCCGAGCGTTACAAATCCAACATCGACGCCATCCGCCGCAGCGCCCTCCTCGCGCGCGGCGAACTCATCTGAAGGCCGCCTCATGATCCCGCGCTATTCCCGCCCCGCCATGGTCGCCGTGTGGGAGCCGCAGACGCGCTTCCGCATCTGGTTCGAGATCGAGGCGCATGCCTGCGACGCGCTCGCCGAACTCGGCGTGATCCCGAAGGCGTCGGCCAAGGCCATCTGGGACAAGGCCGGCCACGTCAGCTTCGACGTCGACCGCATCGACGCCATCGAGCGCGTGACGAAGCACGACGTCATCGCCTTCCTCACCCATTTGGCCGAGTTCATCGGAGCGGACGCGCGCTTCGTCCACCAGGGCATGACCTCGTCCGACGTGCTCGACACCTGCCTCGCCGTGCAGCTCGCTCGCGCCTCGGACATCCTCATCGCCGACGTCGACGCGCTGCTGGCCGCGCTCAAGGCGCGCGCGATCGAGCACAAGATGACGCCGACGATCGGCCGCTCGCACGGCATCCACGCCGAGCCGGTGACGTTCGGCCTCAAACTGGCGCAGGCCTATGCCGAGTTCGCCCGTTGCCGCGAGCGGCTCGTCGCGGTACGCAAGGAGGTCGCCACCTGCGCGATCTCGGGAGCGGTCGGCACCTACGCCAACATCGATCCCGCCGTCGAGGCGCATGTCGCGGCCAGGATGGGTCTCGCGGTCGAGCCGATCTCGACGCAGGTCATCCCGCGCGACCGCCACGCCATGTTCTTCGCCACGCTCGGCGTCGTCGCCTCCTGCCTGGAGCGGCTCGCCATCGAGTTCCGCCACCTCCAGCGGACCGAAGTGCTGGAGGCCGAAGAGTTCTTCTCGGAGGGCCAAAAGGGTTCCTCCGCCATGCCGCACAAACGCAACCCGGTGCTGACGGAGAACGTCACCGGCCTCGCCCGCCTCGTGCGCGGCATGGCCATGCCGGCGATGGAGAACGTCGCGCTGTGGCACGAGCGGGACATCTCGCATTCCTCCGTCGAGCGGATGATCGGCCCCGACGCCACCGTGACGCTCGACTTCGCGCTGGCGCGGATGACGGGCGTGGTCGAGAAACTCGTCGTCTACCCCACCAACATGCAGAAGAACCTCGACCGGCTCGGCGGCCTCGTCCACTCGCAGCGCGTGCTGCTCGCGCTGACGCAGAAGGGTGTGTCGCGCGACGACGCCTATTCGATCGTGCAGCGCAACGCCATGCCGGTGTGGCGCGGCGAAGGCGAGTTCCTCCCCCTGCTCAAGGCCGATCCCGACGTCGCGAAGGCGCTGGGCGCGGCAGAGCTGGAAGCCCTGTTCGACCTCGGCTACCACCTCAAGAACGTCGACGCGATCTTCGCGCGCGTGTTCGGGCCGGCGTGAGGATTCCAGCGGCAAGCCTCGTCATTGCGATCCGCAGGCGAAGCAAACCAGGAGCCAAGCTCGCGGGGCAAGACGCGAGAAGGGTTTGGCGGCTCTGGACTGCTTCGCTCCGCTCGCAGTGACGAACCACGCGATCTACCTTTGATCAATACTCCGGCGGGTCCACCAGGTACTGCGGCGGGATGCCGAGGTAGCCGGCTACGGAGAGGAGCACCTTGCAGGGATAGATCTCCAGGATGGAGGGATCCGTCTCAATTGCCATGGTGCAGACCCGATCGAGCCCGAGGTCTTCGGCCATCCGCTCCAGTGTCACGCCGCGCTGCCGGCGGGCTTCGGCGACGCGCTCGAAGGTGTAGGCGCGCTTGGACCGCGGCGCGACCGGCGCCAGGCAGAAAAGGCTGATGATGGGAACGCCGATGGCCTCTGCGATCCGCCGCGCGTTCATCAGCGGCGTGACGGTTTGCAAGGTTTCTTCCAACGCTTCTACGCGGAGGATGTCCTCGGTCGCGAGGCCGCTGCGCTTAGCCATCTGGGCCGCGCTCCAGCCGAGGCGTTCGCGACCCTCCCTCACCTTATCGTTGACCCTCACTCTATCCGTCGCGGAAACGGGTGCAACGGCGAGTTCCGTGCCTTGCCCGACACGCACCGGCTCCGACGCGGACGAGGGCGCCGACGGGTTTTCAAGCCGCCCAAAGAGGTGCTGGCGCGGAACCCGGAGGTAATCGGCCACGAAACAGAGGACGTCATAGGGATAGGTTTCCAGATAGGCGGGATGAAGCTCAAGGCTTTCGACGAAGCACTCGTAAAAGCCGACGCCGTCGCTCATGACCGCTATCGATGCGCCTAGTGTACGGCGGGCCTCCCCGATGTACACGTGCCTACGCGATTGAAGAGGGGCGTCGTCGCACGCTTCGAGGCCGAACAGCTCGTGGATCGGGATGCCGATGGCTTCGGCGATGCGGCGCATGTGCATAAGCGGGACCACATCGAACGCTTCATGCTCGTGCGCCTCGACGTCGTAATAGCAGGACCATGACATGCCGACGCGGGCCGACATAAAGCTGTCTTCCCGATCCCAGCCCATCCCTTCACGCCAGCGCTGAATGATCTCGTTCGGTTTCATGGAGTGGTCCATCTCGACTTGGTCAGACCTAGGTCCTGTTGACAAAGACGGTTCCCAGATCGCGTTGGGAATGATTCAAGCGTGCTCCTTGAGGGGAGGCGCGATTGAGTCGAGGCGATCTAAGCAATGCGGAATGGGCGATCATCGGTCCTCTTCTGCCGCCTGAGCGGGGAAGATCAGCGCGTCCGGCGAACGATAATCGGGTCGTCCTGAACGGCATGCTTTACGTGCTGCGGGTCGGATGTCCCTGGCGCGACATGCATGAGCGCTACGGCAAGTGGAACTCCATCTATGTGCGGTTCCGGCGCTGGGCCGAACAAGGCGTCTGGGACGCGTTGCTGGAGACGCTGGTCGAACTCGGACTGACCGATCACTGGCAGCACATGATCGACTCGACGACGGTGCGAGGTCACTCCCAGGCAGCGGGCGCAAAAGGGGGACGTATAAGGAGGGCTTTGGTCGAAGCCGCGGCGGCTTTACGAGCAAAGTGCACGCCCGCGCTGACGGTCAAGGACGCCCTCTCGGCTTTGTCGTAACAGGCGGCGAAGCTTCGGATTACACAGCCGTTCCGCAGCTGTTGGCCCTACCCGTCGATCGTCCCAAGGCCATGCTCGCCGACAAAGGCTACGACGGGGATGACGTCCGCGCGGCACTTCTCATGAAAGGCATTTTGCCGGTCATTCCACCCAAGGCTAACCGGAAAGAACCGGCCGCCTGCGACTTCACACGATACAAGGATCGCAATCGTATCGAGCGGATGTTCAACAAGCTGAAGCAGTTCCGCCGCATCGCTACGCGTTACGACAAAACCCGCTTGTCCTTTTGCGGCTTCCTCTGTCTTGCAGCCGCCCGTATCTGGATGCCAACCTTTGTCAACAGGGCCTAGCCTTTAGGCGCCAAAATCCTACTCTTCAAATCTCCCAAGAAGCGGCGTCTCGAGCCTGACGCTCGGCAACAACCTTCTCGAGACGTTCACCACGGACACCGATTATCACGTGACGGCGGTGAAGGTGCAGGCGCCCAACGGCGGGGCGGCCACGGTCGATCGCGCCATGACCTGGACGGGCGAGACGCTGGACGCGATCACCGACAATCAGACGACGTCGAACTCGCAGGCCTTCACCTACACGCCGGCGCACCGCCTCGCGACGGCGGTGGGAGGCTACGGCTCCTATACCTGGACCTACGATGCGGTCGGCAACCGTACCTCGGAAAAGCTGGGGACGGTGCTGTCGACCTACGCCTATCCCACGACGTCGAACCGGCTGACCTCCGTCACCCCTGGCACAGGCACGGCGCGGAAGTTCACCTACGACGCCGCCGGGGACGTGGCGACAGACACGCGCACGAATAGCCTCGGCCTCACCTTCGCCTACGACGAGGAAGGCCGCCTGGTAAAAGCGACCCAGACCAACGCGACGGCGAACGGGGCGACCTATACCTATGACGCGCTGGGCCGCCTTTCGGCGCGGACAGTGACGCAGAGTTCCGCCCCCACTACGACGACCACGCTCTACGTGCACGACCTCGACGACCACATCATCGCGGAGATGAACGCGAGTGGCCAGACGCTGAAGGAGTACATCTGGCTGAATGGCCTGCCCCCTCGGACGCTACATCCAGCCGGACCCGCTCGTGGTGGACAGAGGTGTACCCGAAGTCAAAGGACTGACGATGGACAATGCAAGTAGCAAAACCATCGTCAAAGCTGGTGATGGATATCGGGCGGCGAAAGATGCAGGATGGCGTGCCGCCGGCGATATCTTCGCGAGACCGAAGGATCCGCTGCCTGTGCTCCAGGATGGACCAAGCGTTTACGGGTATGCGGGGCAAAGCCCATTATATACAAGCGATATGACGGGTCTTGCGTTTAACGGATTTATTAATCCACCTTCTGTTCCGATTGATATATTAAAATGTGGCCGCAAAAGAAGTAAGAAAGGAGAGTGTCTTATTTGTGGCGGCCCTAATGGAGGAGCTTTGTCAGACATATACTGCGCTCCTTGTTTTGGTAAATCTCAGGATTCCAGTGGAGGTGTTCCTCCTATCGTGCCTGTTCCCGGAGTGGAAAATCCATAGGATCTGTCGTATGCATCCTCGATTACTTATTATGAACGCAGTCGATCCCGCTACAGAGTGTCCTGCGGTAGAGGTTCAGTTCTTTGTACAAGACATGGACGCGTTAAAAGACATAGTTGATCCTGAAGCCACTGACGAAGACCTCTCCAACGGGTACGACCTCTCTCCTGAAGAAGTTGCGAAAATTTGTGAGCGTTTCGCTATTTCATTCGATCCAGGACTTTGTCCTGTCGAAATCCATACGGCGAGGCCCATAGATAGACTCCCCTACAAAGTACATACAGGGAGAGAGCTTTCCTTGATGATTGACGGCTCAAAGCCGTTCTCCTTTTTTGCAGAGTCGCATCCCTCGCCGGGAACTTACAAAATACCGGAACATCTGTTTGACCCTTATGTCGACAAAGGTCTTTTTGTAAAACGTCAATATTGCATCCTGTTAGAGCATCGGAACACGCGATACGGTGAGGTAAATGGCGTCAGAGAGGTGCTCTATGCGTTAAAACAAGAGGCTTGGCGTATTGAGGCGTTTATTTTGGTCAGAAAGACTGCGGCCGTGTCTGGGTGGAACAGCTCTATAGAAAGGCTGATTGGTAGCCTCTTGGGTTATGAAGACTGGCAGAACGAAGCTTACATAAAATATTTGTCTGAGCATGAGGGATAGACGTGCCACGCGCAGGACGGGCCAAGGCACCATCGGCGCTGCGATACCGGGTAGTCTGGAGGAAATCGGCGCGGACAGTGACGCAGAGTTCCGCCCCCACTACGACGACCACGCTCTACGTGCACGACCTCGACGACCACATCATCGCGGAGATGAACGCGAACGGCCAGACGCTGAAGGAGTGCATCTGGCTGAACGACATGCCGGTGGCCGTGGTGGACGGGGTGAACACGCCGACGCCGACGATCTACTACGTGCACGTCGACCACCTGATGCGACCGATCCGCATGACGGACCAGAACTGGAACTGGGTGTGGGACGTCACCTACTCCCCGTTTGGTGCGACCACCTACCTCTATACGCATCCCGAGGTCATGAACGGGCGGTTCCCCGGACAATGGTTCCAGCTGGAGACAGGGCTCGCCTACAACTGGCACCGGCATTACGACCCGACGCTCGGACGTTACATCCAGCCGGACCCGCTGGGACTTAGAGCCTTGCGGAGCGATGGGCCGAGCGCTTACGCCTACGCGAAGTCAAATCCGGAAGAACAGTTCCGCAATACGCAAAGTCAGTTAAGACGCGTCTTGCTTGAGGCAGAAGCGATGGGGTGTCATGCTTATGATCCAGCTGCATGGTATTGGGCATCGACAGTGAACGCACCTTCTCCTGACCCGAGGCCATAAAGATGACCCCATCAGATTTAACAAAACAAGCCAAATTGTGGATCGCGCTACATCATGCCGATCTGCAGAAACCAGACGAGCATTACGGGTTTGAAGCTATAGAGACTTTCTATAATTTAAAGCACGAAGATGTTGACGCGTATTGGCAGCTCATTTGTGAGATATATAAACTGGACTCAAGCGACGAAATACTATCAAATCTTGGGGCTGGCCCCTTAGAAGACTATATTGCTCTTTTTGGGCGAGAAAATCTGTCTAAGATTAGATTAGAGGCGCAAGATCCAAGATTCAGACGTGCTTTAGGAGTGGTTTGGAAGGGGAAAATAGCAGATGATGTTTGGCATGAGATAGTCAAGATTGCCGATAAATCCTGGTAAATCAATCGTACATTTACTTTATCCGCTCGTAACGCCCGGGAGGCTAATGCTAAATGTTGAATACAGGGGAGAGTTCGCCACCGCTGTCTGTTCTTGGCTTTATGGATTAGGCGACATGATGATCTGGACGCCTTTGTAGAATGGTAGCGACCAGATGATCTGGTTCCACGCTATACTAATGAAAGATAAGCCGGTGCGAGGATTGCGTTATCAAAGACGAAGCTACAGTTCACTTGCTAACTCGCGAAGCAAAGGGTTCACCTTGGTCGAGGTTCTCGTCGTCCTTGCCATTATGGGGCTTATAATCGGTCTCATGGGGCCTCGTGTCCTTGGATTCCTCGCAGATTCGAAAGCCAAGACCGCTCGGATCCAGGTCGAAAACCTTTCTAGCGCGATCGACCTTTTCTACCTTGATAACGGCAAGTACCCGACTCGCTCGGAGGGACTCGTCGCCCTCGTGGAAAGACCTAACGACACACCATCCTGGAATGGGCCATATCTGAAGGGGAACAAAGTGCCAAGCGATCCGTGGGGCAAGGGCTACGTCTACCGCATTCCCGGACAGCAGGAACCTTACGATGTCCTCGTAGCCGTAACAGAGGCGGCTGTTTCCGGTAAAAATGGATCCGGAAAGGTCGAAGCCTCGATCATACGATAGGGGAAGACGTGCGCTGGTGCTGCGGCGGAACGTCCGAAGAACGCGCCACGTCAGCCAGAACTTCATAGGGATAGAGCTCCAGAAAGTCGAAGTGCATCAGCAAACCGTGCCCGAAGTCATCGTGGAAGCCGACACCGTCCGCCATCTGCTCGGCCGTGACGCCGCGCCTGGCGAGCGCTTTCTTGATATAACCCGGTCGGTCGCCATGGTTTGGTGCATCCGCCATGGGTTTAAGGCCCGACGGCGCGTGCATGGGCACGTCGATCGCCTCGCTGAGCCGCCGCACATGCATCAACGACACCACGGTTGCGAGCTCGTCCGCGTGCCACTCGATGTCGCAATACTCCGAGATGGAGAGGCCAGCCCGCCGCCATAGTGGTGTCGGTCAAGCCCAGTTCCTGTCAGCGCGCTTCGATGGACTTGTTGACGTCTTCCATCACATGTATTTAATAGCGATCGTTGCTTCAGCTCTCGAATTTCCCGAGCAGATGGATTGGGGCACTTTGAGGTATTTAGCCACGTCCTCCAGAGCCGTGTAGGGATAGAGTTCGAGGTAACTTGAGTGGTTCTCGAGGTTTTGCACGAAGAACTCGTTCCAACCGGTGCCCTCGCTCATCGCCGCTACCGTGACGCCCAGCCTCTGGCGCGCGTCAGCGATATAGATTTTTTTGCGCCAATGGTCGGGAGCATCGCCGCACGCTTCGAGGCCGAACAGTTATGGACGGGAACGGCGATCGCTTCGGCGATGCGGCGAACGTACATGAACGGCGTGACCTCCTTTAGCTCGTCCTCACAGGCCTCGATGTCGCAGTACTCCGACCAGGAGAGGCCGACGCGACTGGGCATGTAGATGTCGTCCCAAACAAGCTGTTCACGCCGGCTCTTGATCAGCTTACTCACTTTCATGGAAAGCCCCCCGAGGCACTGCTCTCCGCATATTATTCTTCAAATCTTCCCAGCAGGTGAAACGGTGGCACCTTCAGGTAATCGGCCACCATCTTCAGAACTTCGTACGGATAAAGCTCCAGGAAATTTGAGTGTATCACCAAAGCCTGTCCGAAATGATCGTGAAAGCCGACGCCGTCTGCCATCTGCTCGGCAGTGACGCCGCGCTTGGCGAGAGCCTGCTCAATATACTCCGATCGGCGCCAGTGGATTGGCGCGTCTGCCACAAGTTGGAGGTCGAACAACGCGTGCACGGGCACGTCGATCGCCTCGCTAAGCCGCCTTACGTACATCAATGGCGTGATGGTCGCGAGCTCGTCCGCGTGCCACTCGATGTCGCAATACTCCGAGATAGAAAGACCCGCCCGTCGCGCCATGTAGGCCTCTGTCCAACCAAGCTTCCGCCGCCGCGCTTCGATGAACTTGTTGACTTCTGTCATCATGGGATACCCGGTACCGGTACGAGTTCTTCTATTATAGGCCCTTTAATCGATGGGCCGAATTGCGGTGTTTCTGGAATAGTCGGAACGATCGGAGGACGAGCTGGAGTAAGCTCGTGAGGTGTTACATATAAGCTATCCGGAGATGTCCAAGGTTTCGCATCACCGCTCGGATCTACAGGCCCTTGTTTTCCATAGGCTGGTTGCTTCTGGCCAGGACGACGTTTCGACGAGCCGCCAGGCCACTGGCCCTCGTCGTTGTTGTCCGGACCTCGCACGTCCCAGTGTCGCCAATGGCCATCATCCTCCACATGCATGGTGTAATATCGGCCTTCTGGAGTCCGCAGCCGGATCTTGCCATCGCGCGTGAGATCTTGCGTCCAAGTTTTCGGGTTGTAGCCCGGCGGCGGCGGCGGAAAGTCACCGTTCGCAGCCACTTGCACGCGGCCGTCTAGAGGCCGCGCCGCTTGGGACGGCGCCGGCTCGTCCCCGCCCTCGCCCCACCGACCACTCTCCCGGCCGTGCCCAGCGGGCACGCGCGGTTGGTCGGGATCATAGGTGCGAGCCAGAGCGCTCGACCTCGCGGAGCCGTCTTGGTCCGCGAGGTCGAGCGCCTTTAAGAGCGCCAGTGGCGGCACGCCGCCATCGAGCGCCTGGCACGCAAGCTCCATCCGCAGCGCGATGGCGTCGGGCTCCGGCACGCGTGTCGGACTGGCGAAGGCGAGGCGCAGGTTGGCGAGCGCGTGGTCGCCGCGGCGCGCGTGAGCCGCCGCCTCGGCGATCGTCCGCAGGCGGTCAGGTGGCAGCCGCCCGCGAAAAGCGATCGCCAGCAGCGCTTCCGCACGCGGGTCCGGAGTCGCCGCGTCGGGAACCAGCGCGGTATGCGTCGCGAGGACCTGTCGTCCCAGAACCATGCCGGCGTCGCAAAAGAACAGGGTGTCGTCGGGGACGGACGCAATCCCCGATAAAGCCGCTACGTTTTTGACCAAACGAGCCCTGCCGTTGAGAGGTGATCGCAAGGGTACGCCCTTGCGGGCCGATCGGGGAGCCCGCCGGCAGGCCGCCCACCGGACCGGAGCGGGAGCGCGGCAAGGCCGATCGAGCGAAACGCCTGCGCGCCTTAGTGGCGCCAGAACACCATCTGCGCCAGCGTCAGCAGGATCTCGGTGACGATCAGCACAACCACCGTGGTCTCCAGCCGCGTCGCGCGGTCGGCGTCGATGATGTCGGTTAGGGCGCTGGCGGTCTCGGCGACGACGTCGAGCTTGCGCTTCAGCGTCTCGGCGCGCTCCTTCAGCTCGTACTCGTCCTCCAGGCGGGCGTAGAGCCGCTCGAGGTCGGGACGGTCCCAGAGGACGTCGGGCTTCTCCTCCACCGCCACGCGGCCCGAGACGCGGTGCTGCACCAGCAGCGTCTGGCCGATGAGCTTCAGCATGGAGCGCCGCCGGCCAGGCGGGCGGCCGCGGGCGAAGAGTTGCGCGGCAAAGGGCTCGATGACGTCGAAGACGGCGTTGACCTCGCGCTCGTCGCGACCGAGCGACACCGTCTTCGCCAGAGCGTCGGCGACGACGAGCAGCCGCGCGGCGGACAGGTCGCGCAGGCTGATCGTGCCGCCGGGCGGGATCTTGTCCTCGTCCTCGGCGGAAATCTCGAGATAGGCGACCTCGTCGTCGACGTGGGCGTGCGGACCCGAGACGCGCAGCTTGACCTGGGCGAGAACCTCGTCCTCCTCCAGCGGCGAGAGGCCCACCATCACCGCCACCCCGAAACGGTACAGGGCCACGAACCCGACGGCGCCGGCGCGGAACGCCAGCGGGTTGGAGGCGATCATGTCGGAACGCTCCAGGCCGGCCGCGTCGATGCGGTCGCCGAGCAGCAGGGCGCGCGCGGTCATCCGGCGGGCCCCACGTTCCTCAGGACGCGAGAAAGGGTCGTTGGCGGTCATGGCGCTACGCGTAGCCGCAGACCGCGGCGGAGTCACGACGGCGCGCGGCGCCCGTTGTCCAAACATGTGGGAAGCCGAGCGGGGGATTTGCCGGCCGCCCGCAAAACCGTCACAGTCGGTGCGATGAAAATTCTTGCGATTGATACGGCGCTTCCGGCTGTCTCGGCCTGCGTCCTGAGCGAAGGCGCGACCGCGCCGGAGGCGGAGGAGACGCTCGGCATGGAGCGCGGCCACGCCGAGGCGCTGCTGCCGCTGATCGAGCGGGTCATGGCACAGGTCGAGGGCGGGTTCTCCGCCCTGGGCCGCGTCGCCGTCACCGTTGGCCCCGGCTCCTTCACGGGTCTGCGCGTCGGCATCGCCGCCGCCCGCGCCATAGCCCTCGCCTGGGAGGTGCCGGCCGTCGGCGTGTCGACGCTGGCCGCCCTGGCAGCGCCGCTGATCCTGGAGGAGAAGCCCGGCACCGTGGTGGTCGCGGTGGACGCGAGGCACGGCCACGTCTATTTCGCCGCCTTCCACGAGGACGGCCGGCTGCTGTTGGCGCCGCGGTTCGGCGACGTGCGCGAGGCGGTGGCCTCGCTCGGGCCGGGTCCGCTGCGGCTGGCGGGGTCCGGCGCCCCGATGCTGGCGATCCAGGCGTGGTCGCAGGGGCTCGCGGCCGAAATCGTCGGCGAGCGCATCGCGCCCGACATTGCCTTCGTCGCCCGCCTCGGCCTCTTGGCCGACCCGGCGACGGCGCCGGCCCGCCCGCTCTACCTCAAGGCGCCGGACGCCAAGCCTTCGGTGACCGCCCCATTGGCGCCAGAACCGGTCTGAGACGATGTTTGGACTGTTCGAGAAGACCTTCGCGCCGCAGATCCGGCGGATCGGCGCCGAACACGGGGCGGAATGCGCCGCCCTGCATGCCGCGAGCTTCGCCTACGCCTGGCCGCAGGACGACCTCGAATCGCTGCTGCTGGCCTCTTCAACCGTCGGAGAGGGCGCGTTCGGCACAAAGAGCAACGACCTGCAGGGCTTCATCCTGTCCCGGCTCGTCGCCGACGAGGGGGAGGTGCTGGCTGTCGCGGTGGCGCCGCGCAAACGCGGACGCGGCATCGCCGGGCAGTTGCTGCGCGCCAACATCGCGCGGCTCTCGTTGCTGGGCGCCAAGACCCTCTTCCTCGAGGTCGAGGCGGAGAACCAAGCCGGGCTCGCGCTCTACCGGCGTTTCGCCTTCCAAGTCGTCGGCGAGCGCAAATCCTACTATCGCAAGGCCGACGGCTCGACCGCCCTGGCCTACATCATGCGCCGCTCCATCGACTGATCGCCGGCTGGAAGATTAAAACGGCACCCCTGTTCTCATGGCGGGCAAAAGCGCTTAAATTAATCGGCGGAGCCCGGTGGGCACGACGGAGGCCTGTGTCAGAACTTCTCATGGCGGACTTGATGGAACGGCGCGACGCTGGGGATAGCGGCCCCGGCATGGCGCGCGGACCCCTCGCCAACGGCGGCGCGCCGACGCGGGACTCGGGCGTCCCAGCGCCCGGCCGCAAGGTCTTCGTCAAGTCCTACGGCTGCCAGATGAACGCCTACGACGCGACGCGCATGACCGACCTGCTCGAACCCGAAGGCTACACGGAGACGGAGACGATCGAGGAGGCCGACCTCGTCATCCTCAACACCTGCCACATCCGGGAACGCGCGTCCGAGAAGGTGTTCTCCGAGCTCGGCAAGATCCGCGACCTGAAATCCCAACGCAGCGCTTCCGGGCGGGCTACGCAGGTGGTGGTGGCCGGTTGTGTCGCGCAGGCGGAAGGGCAGGAGATCCTGAGACGGGAGCGCGCGGTCGACCTTGTCGTCGGTCCGCAGAGCTACCACCGCCTGCCCGCCTTGCTCGCCCGGTCCGGCCGAACCGTCGACACGGCTTTTGCGCTCGACGACAAGTTCGCCCATCTCCCGTCGGCGACCCCGCAGCAGGTGCGCGCGCGGGGCGTCACGGCCTTCCTCACCATCCAGGAGGGGTGCGACAAGTTCTGCACCTTCTGCGTCGTGCCTTACACGCGCGGGGCGGAGCTGTCGCGCCCGGTGGCGGACGTGTTGCGCGAGGCCACGGGCCTGGTGCGCGCCGGCGTGCGGGAGCTCACCCTGCTCGGCCAGAATGTCAACGGCTACCATGGTCGCGACGCGGCGGGCGCTCCGGTCGGGCTTGCCGCCCTCTGCGCGCGACTGGCGGCGATCCCCGGCCTGGCGCGCCTGCGCTACATGACGAGCCACCCCAACGACATGACACCCGACCTTATCGCCGCCCATCGCGACATGGGCGCGTTGATGCCCTTCCTCCACCTGCCGGTGCAGTCCGGCTCGGACCGCATCCTCAAAGCGATGAACCGGCGGCACACGGCAGCCGATTACCGCGTCCACGTCGCGGCCATTCGGCAGGCCCGGCCCGATATCGCGGTGTCGTCGGACTTCATCGTCGGCTTTCCCGGCGAGAGCGAAGAGGATTTTGGGGCGACACTCGACCTCATCCGTCAGGTGGGCTTCGCCAGCGGCTTCTTCTTCAAATATTCGCCGCGCCCCGGCACACCCGGCGCGGACCTGCCCGACCAGGTCGATGACGACACGATGAAGGATCGGCTCGCCCGGTTGCAGGATTTGGTGGAAGGCCAACGTCAGGCGTTCAACCGCAGCATGATCGGCCGCAAGCTGGAGGTCTTGATCGAGAAGCCGGGTCGCCATCAGGGCCAGCTCGTCGGCAAGTCACCCTATCTGCAGCCTGTCCTCGTCGACGGGTCCGCGCGTCTCGTCGGCACGGTGGTGACGGTGACGATCACGGCCAACAGCACGAACGCGCTGTTCGGGACCTTGGCGGACGCCGGCGCTTCGATGCGGCGGGCCTGATCCATGCGCCCTCCCCGTCCCCTGCCAACCCTTGCAAGCCCCGTCGCCTTAGCCGGCGAACTGACGCTGACGTTTCCCGACAACCGCTACGCCTCCGCCCTCTTCGGCCAGTACGACCAGAACCTCGCGCGCCTTGAGCGCAGCCTGGGGATCGTCGCGCACGCGATCGGCAACCAGGTGTCCATCAAGGGGCCGCCCGAAGTCTGCGAGCGCGCGCGGCTCGTGCTTCAGGGTCTCTACGAGCGTATCAAGCTCGGGCAAACCATCACGCTCGGCGATATCGACGGGGCGGTCCAGGAAGGAGTGTTACAGGGTATGCTGTTCCCCACCGGCGGCAACGGCGAGGAGAAGCCGGCCTTCGAACAGGTCGCGACGCGCAAGCGCGGCCCGGTCCGCGCCCGCAATGCCGCGCAGAACGTCTATCTCCGCGCGCTCAAGTCCCACGAACTCGTCTTGGCGGAGGGGCCGGCCGGCACCGGCAAGACGTGGCTCGCGGTCGGTCACGCCGTTTCGCTGCTGGAACAGGGGACGGTCGAGCGGCTGATCCTGTCGCGGCCCGCGGTCGAAGCGGGCGAGCGGTTGGGCTTCCTGCCCGGCGACATGCGCGACAAGGTCGATCCCTATCTCCGCCCGATCTTCGACGCGCTCAACGACTTCATGGACCCGCGCATCGTCGAGCGCGGCATGCAGACCGGGATGATCGAGGTCGCGCCGCTCGCCTTCATGCGCGGGCGCACGCTTTCCAACGCCTGCGTGCTGCTCGACGAGGCGCAGAACGCGGCCTCCACCCAGATGAAGATGTTCCTGACGCGGCTTGGCGAGGGCTCGCGGATGATCGTGACCGGCGACCCGACGCAGATCGACTTGCCGCACGGCCAGCGATCGGGCCTGAGCGAGGCGATCTCGCTGCTGTCGGGCGTCGAAGGCGTCGGCCACGTCGTCTTCAGGGAAGGCGACGTCGTGCGCCACGACCTCGTGCGGCGCATCGTCGGCGCCTACGAAGGGGCGGCGCGCCGCGCGCAGGAAGCCGCGGCCTTGGCCTTCGAGAAGACGCCGCGATGATTCCGGCGATCGCCATCACCGTGACCGACGAACGGTGGCGCTCCATCCCCGACCTGGAGGGTTTGGCCGGCACCGCCGTCGCGCAAGCCCTTGCCGAGAGCGGCGACGCCATGCCGGAGGCGGCCGAAGTCAGCATCCTGCTTTGCGACGACGCCTTCATCGCGACGCTCAACCAAAAGTGGCGCGGCGTGGCCATGCCGACCAACGTCCTCTCCTTCCCCGTCGATGTCGACACTCCCGCGCTGGGCGACATCGTGGTCGCCTACGAGACGGTCGCGCGCGAGGCGGCGGCGGAAGGCAAGAGCCTGCCCGACCACCTCTGCCACATGGTCGTCCACGGTTTTCTCCACCTCCTCGGTTTCGACCACGACGACGACGACGAGGCCGAGGCCATGGAGGCGATGGAGACCCGGACCTTGGCGGCGCTCGGCATCGCCCCACCCTTCGCCACTGCCGCAGGGGGCGAACGCCACCCCCGATGACGCAGAGCGAACCATCCGAGGCTGCGGCCTCCGACCCTGCCGAGCGTCACGGCGCGAAGCCCAAGCTCATAGACCGCTTGCGCGCCCTGTTCGGCTTGGCCGGCGCCTCCATCCGCGACGACATCCAGGACGCGCTGGAGGACACCTCCTCGCAGGCCGACTTTTCGGCCCAGGAGCGCACGATGATGAAGAACGTGCTGGCTCTGCACGAGCTGCGCGTGATCGACGTCATGGTGCCGCGCGCCGACATCTTCGCCGTCGCCCTGGCCATGACGCTCGCCGAAGTGCTCGCCACCTTCCGCTCGGCCGGCCACTCGCGGCTCCCGGTCCACGGCGAGACGCTCGACGACCCGCGCGGGATGATCCACGTGCGCGACCTCGTCGACTACATCGCCGCCGCGGAGGCGCCGCTCGAGCCTGGACCCGCACGGCCGGACGGCGCGCCGGGCGAGAAACTGGTCATGTCGCTCGGCGCGCTCGATCTCGCGCTTCCCCTCGCGGCCGCCAAGATCCTGCGCCCCGTCCTTTTCGTACCGCCGTCCATGCCCGCCCTCGACCTGCTCGTGAAGATGCAGGCGACGCGCACCCACATGGCGCTGGTCATCGACGAGTATGGCGGCACGGACGGACTCGTCTCCATCGAGGACATCGTCGAGATGATCGTCGGCGACATCGAGGACGAGCACGACCTCGACGACGGCCCGAAGATCGAGACCAACGCGGACGGCAGCTTCTTCGTCGACGCGCGCGCCGACCTCGAGGAAGTGTCGGATGCGATCGGCGCCGACCTCGCCGCGATGAGCGAGGCGGAAGACCTCGACACCGTGGGAGGCCTCGTCACCGCGCTCGCCGGCCACGTGCCCGTGCGCGGCGAGATCATCGTCGAGGGCGGGTTCGAGTTCGAGGTTCTGGATGCCGACCCGCGCAGGCTGAAGCGGCTGAAGATCTATCGCGAGGCGGCGATGCGGACCACGCCCTCGACCTTGCCGAGCAACGGGGAAGCCGCCTGATCCGCCGCCCTCCCCGGCTGAACCCAGCGGCGCGAATCTGTTAAGCCAAAGCTGTGGGCGGGGCGGCGTCCCGCCTGATCGGGACGCGACGATGCACAGCCTTGCAGACCGGGTCATCCTAGCGAGCGGCTGGACGCGGCGCCTGATCGCACTTATCGCCGGTGCCTGTGGCGCGCTCGCCATGGCGCCCGTCGACATCGGCCCGGCCTTGATCGTGCCGATGGTCGCCGCCGTATGGCTGCTTGACGGGTCGGCCGCCGGCGGCCGACCGCGATGGGTTGGCTGGGGCTCCCTTCGCCTCGCCTTCGGGGCCGGCTGGTGGCTCGGCTTCGGCTATTTCCTCGCCGGCTTCTGGTGGCTGGGCGCCGCGTTCCTCGTCGATCCGTCGTTCGCCTGGGCCCTCCCTCTCGGCGTTGTCGGACTTCCCGCGCTCCTCGCCCTGTTCCCAGCCCTGGGCTTCGCGATGGCCCGGTTGCTGTGGTGTCCCGGCGCGGCCCGGATCTTTGCGCTGGCTCTCGGCCTCGGGCTATCGGAATGGCTGCGCGGCAGCATCCTCACCGGCTTCCCGTGGAACGCCTTCGGCATGGCTCTCGGTGGCACGCTGGTGACCGCACAGGCCGGCGCCATCGTTGGGCTCGACGGGCTGACGATGATGGCGGTCGCCCTCTTCGCCGCCCCGGCGACGGTGATCGACGCCGACGACGGGCGGCTGCGCTGGATGCCGACGGTCGTGGCCGCGGGCGCGGGCGCTCTTCTCGTCGGCTTCGGTGCGGCGCGGCTGGCGCAGCCCGGCCCGGGTACCGTGCCCGACGTCGTTATCCGCATCATGCAGCCCGGCCTGCTGCCGGACGACAAGTTCCGGCCCGAAAACAAGGACGAGATCCTGGCGCGTTACTTCGCCCTGTCGCGCCGCGACGACGTCGCAAAGGGCGTCAAGCTCGACGACGTCACACTGCTTGTGTGGCCGGAATCAGCCTTCCCCTTCATTCTCACGCGCGACCCGCAGGCTCTCGCGGCCATCGGCGACATGCTGCCGGCCCGCACGGTCCTCGCCACCGGTGCCGCGCGCGAGGAGGACGTGGCCGCAACGAGCGCGGAGCCGGCCCACGCCAACTACTACAATGCCATCGAGGTGATCGGGCGCGGCGGTACGCTGCTCGGCAGCTACGACAAGGTCCATCTTGTACCCTTCGGCGAGTATCTTCCCTTCGACGCCACCCTGCGAAGCCTCGGGCTTCGCCATTTCGTCGCCATCCCAGGCGGGTTTGAAGCCGGCACGCGACGCCGCGCGCTCCTGATCCCCGGTCTGCCGCCGGCGGCACCGTCGATCTGCTACGAGGCCATTTTCCCGGGCGCCGTCCTGCCGCAGGATGCGACCGGCCCCCGTCCGGCCCTGCTGCTCAACGTGACGAACGACGGCTGGTTCGGCCTAACGGCCGGGCCCTACCAGCACCTCGCCCAAGCGCGCCTTCGCAGCGTCGAGGAAGGGTTGCCCATGGTTCGGGCGGCGGCGACCGGGATCTCTGCCGTCGTCGATCCTTACGGCCGGCTCACGGGCTCGCTCGCACTCGGCACCACCGGTATCCTCGACGCGCTTTTGCCCAAACCGATCGAAGCGACCGTCTTCGCGCGCCACCGGTCGCAGGTTCGTCCGGCTATTGCGGCCGCGGCCCTTCTGGTGCTGCTGTTTCTGGAGGCAAACCGCCGGCTCGGTCTGCGCCGCAGGCGCGGTGAGGCTCGCGGGTGATTTCGCTGTTGCTTTTGAGTAATCGATCTGTTGAAAAAGTTTGTAAGCAAGCTGACAACATTTTGCAGTTCATTGTGGACCGAAGGCCAAATCCGTGAAGAAGATTCCCAATCCTATCGATAAGCACGTCGGCAGCCGTGTCCGGATGCGCCGCGTGCTACTCGGCATGAGCCAGGAAAAGCTTGGGGAGGCCTTAAACCTAACCTTTCAGCAGGTGCAGAAGTACGAGAAGGGCACCAATAGAATCGGCGCAAGCCGTTTGCAGCAGATCTCCAAAAGCCTGAACGTCCCGCCCGCCTATTTTTTCGAGGGCGCGCCTGCCTTCGATGCCGCGAGTTCCGACGCCTTCACCCATTCCGCCGCGGCCGAGGCGGGATCGGCCTACGTGGTGGACTTCATCTCGACGATGGAAGGGCTGAACCTTAACCGCGCCTTCGCCCGCATCAAGGAGCCCAAGGTCCGCAAACGCATCGTCGACCTCGTCCTCGCCATCGCCGGCGATGAAGGAGAGGTCGTGATCGAAGAACCCGCCGAACCTTCGCGCTAGGCTAGACTTTTCCATAACATACGCCGTATCGCATCGGTGCGGGCCGGTCTAAGACAGCGCGGTCGCGCCGACTCGGTCGGCTTCTCACGTCGTCGCCTCGGGGGATCGTTTGCGCGCACCGGACAGGGCTGAATACGAAGACCTGCTGCTCGCCGTGGCGCGGCAGGACCGTAACGCCTTTCGCGCTCTCTACGACATCGCCTCCCCGAAACTTTACGCGACGATCCTGCGTATCGTTAGGAATAGGCCGGCTGCGGACGAAGTGTTGCAGGACGTGTTCTTGCGGGTTTGGCAAAAGGCGGGGAGTTTCACGCCCGAAGCTGGACCGGCGCGGGCATGGCTGAACTCGATCGCCCGCAACCGCGCCATCGACGTCCTGCGGCAGAAAACCTTCGTGCTGGCGGACGGCAGGGGGGGCGACAACGACGTCGCGCTGTACGAACGAATTGCCGAGGACCGCGACCGTGAGGCGGATATGATTGACAACGCTTCGCTGCGCCATTGCCTCGGCACCCTCGAAGAGCCCGCGCGCCATTGCGTTCTCCTTGCGTATTACGAGGGGTATTCGCGCGAGGAATTGGCGCAGCGCTACGATCGCCCGGTCAACACCATCAAGACGTGGCTGCACCGCAGTCTCGTGTCGTTGCGCGCCTGTCTGGATGACGCGCCGTGAGCGAGGACATGGAGAACGACGCGGCAGAATACGTCCTGGGAACGCTCCCGATGGCGGAGCGGCTTGCCTTCGCGCAACGGTGCAGCGTGGATCCTGCGGCGCGCGGCGCGGTCGCGAGTTGGGAACGACGCCTGGAAGGTCTGGCCGCGCGCTTGCCGCCGGTGGTGCCCCCGCGGACCGTGTGGCATGAGGTCGAGAAGGCCATTGGCAGGAGGGTCGAGGGCGGACCCGACTTGCGGCTCGTTCAAGGTGTGGCGCGGACCGCGGACCTGGTGCCGCAGCTGCGCCGCAGCGCCAGAAGGTGGCGCGTCGCCACGATCGTCTCCGGCAGCCTTGCAGCGGCCCTCGCGGTCGTCGTCGGTGGCCGTGAGCTCTACCCCCGGCCTCCAGCGGATTCCTATGTGGCGGCCATCAACCCGGGCGGCGACAAGCCTGCCATGCTGGTGCGCGTCGATCTGCAGACACAGCGCATCACGATCATGCCGGTCGCCGCGCAGGCGCCGGCCGGCAAGAGCCTGCAACTCTGGTACATCGGCGCCGGCCGACCGCCACGGTCCATGGGCCTCGTGGCCCAGGCGGCGAGTTCGACGCCGCTGCCGGCCGACGTGCGGGCGGACTCGGCGACGTTCGCCGTCTCGGTCGAGCCGCAAGGCGGCTCCAAGGTGTCCGGTCCCTCCGGCCCGGTGGCTTATTCCGGCCAGCTCATCAAGGAATAGGTGGCGTGCCGACGGCTTGGCCCGGCTGCGACGGCCGCGCTACCATAGCAGCGGACGGCGCCTCTCTCTAGGCCGCGACCCGCGAGGATTCCACGATGGCGGCTCCAGCCGAACACCCGCAGACCAACGCGCCGGAGATGAGCGTCGGCGAATTGTCGGGCGCCTTGAAGCGGACGATCGAGGACCGTTTCGGATTCGTGCGCGTGCGCGGGGAGATCTCCAACTTTCGCGGTGTCCATTCGTCGGGCCACGCCTACTTCTGCCTGAAGGACGAGAGCGCGCGGATCGATGCCGTGGTGTGGCGCGGCACGTTCACGCGGCTGAAGACGAAGCCGCAGGAAGGCCTGGAGGTCATCGCCACCGGCAAGATCACCACCTTCCCCGGCAAGTCGTCCTACCAGATCGTCATCGAGGCGATCGAGCCGGCCGGCGTCGGCGCGCTGATGGCGCTGCTCGACGCGCGCCGCAAGGCGCTTGCGGCGGAGGGGCTGTTCGACGAGACGCGCAAGCGGCGCCTTCCCTACCTGCCAGCCCTGGTTGGGGTGGTGACGTCTCCCACGGGGGCCGTGATCCGCGACATCCTTCACCGCGTCACCGATCGTTTCCCCCGTCCCATTCTCGTGTGGCCGGTGCGGGTGCAGGGCGAGACGGCGGCCGCCGAGGTGGCAGCGGCGATCCACGGCTTCAACGCGCTGCCGGTCTCCGGTCCGCTGCGCCGGCCGGACGTGCTCATCGTGGCGCGCGGCGGTGGCTCCCTGGAAGATCTCTGGGCCTTCAACGAGGAGGTGGTGGTGCGCGCCGCCGCCGCGAGCGCGATCCCGCTCATCGCCGCGATCGGCCACGAGACGGATTGGACGCTGATCGACCATGTCGCCGACCTGCGCGCGCCGACGCCCTCGGGCGCCGCCGAAAAGGTCGTCCCGGTGCGCTCCGACCTGCTGGCCAGCCACCTCGACCTCGGGCGGCGGCACCGGGCGGCCGCGTTTCGACTGCTGGAGCGGCAACGGAGCGATTGGCGCGGCCTATGCCGCGTCCTCGCCTCCGGCGACGCGCTCACGGCCGTGCCGCGTCAGCGCATCGACCGCGCCGAGACGCGGCTGTGCGGCGCCGTGGCCACGAACCGCGACGCGCGGCGCCTGGAGTTGGCGCGGCTCTCCAACCGACTGGCGCAGCAGGCCCCTCGCACCCGGCTGGCGCGGGCCGACCATCACCTGAAGGCCCAGGAGCAGCGCATGAGGCACTGCCTCGCCGTTGCCGAGGAGCGCCGGACGCGTCGCCTCGCGCAGGGCGCGCAGCGGCTGGCTACCGTCTTCGTGAACCTTGATCGTGACCGGGGCCGCGCCCGCGCGCGGTTCGATGGGGGCGTCGGCGCGATGGGCCGAAGCTGGGTCGTGGCGCTGCAGCGCCGCCACGCTGGCCTCGAGCGCTGCGGCAAGCTGCTGGGGACGCTCGGCTACAAACAGGTGCTGTCGCGCGGGTTTGCCCTCGTGCGCGACGCGGACGGCCATCCCTGCCGCTCGGCGCCCGACCTGCCGGCGGCGACTGCCCTCGACATCGAGTTCGCCGATGGTCATATAAAAGTCTTGACGACCGATGGGGCTCCGCCCAAACGATCCCGCTTGCCGCGCAAGGTCGAGCAGGCTTCGCTGTTCTAAGGACCCCGATGCCGCTTTCCGCGCTTTGAGCAGACCATGAACCGTATGGACCGACGTCCAACCTCCGCCGGCGAAGCGACCGTCGATTACCTCGACGGCGAGTTCCGCGTCAGCCGCGCCGGAGCCTTCGTGCTCTGCGCCGTCACCGGCGTGCCGATCCCGCTGGAAGAACTACGGTACTGGAACGTGGATCTGCAGGAGGCTTACGCGAGCCCCGCCGCCAAGCTGGAACGACTTGGCTTCAAGAAACCGTAGAGGCTTCTCTTCGGTCATGAAGCCGGGTCGAGCAGGCGATGCAGGTGGGCGATGAAATAGCGCATGTTGGCGTTATCAACGCTTGCCTGCGCCTTGGTGCGCCAAGCGGCATAGGCGCTGGCGTAGTCGGGATAGAGGCCGACCACATCGACTTGGCTGAGGTCGCGGAACCGCGTTGAATCGAGCGCCTCGAGTTCTCCGCCGAAGACGAGATGGATCAGTTGCTTGCCGGGCTGGTCGGTCATCGGGGCACTCGTGCGAGACGATGGAGGACCGCCGTCAGGACGCCAAGGCCTTCGCCTGTTCGACGGCGGCCAGGAAGGCGGGTTGCAAGCGCCGAGCCGTCGCGGTCAGGATGCCGTGTCGCGTGCTCGGTCGGTTATAGATCAAAGGCCTGCCGTCGCGGCTCGCCAGCAGGCCGCCGGCTTCCTGCAGCACGAGGTCGGCCGCGGCCAGGTCCCAATCGTTCGCATTCTGCGTGACGAAGCAGCAATCGTAGCAGCCGGACGCGACATTGGTGATGCGCAGCGCCAACGACGGGATCTTCGGGCGGTAGTCGAGGTCAAGGCCGCCTTGGCGTAGGACGTCGGTCATGTTGACGGGAACGGAGAGCCGCATGTCCGGCCGCAGGGTCGCCGCGTCTTTCACGGCCAGCCGGACGCCGTTGAGGGCCGCGCCCTGCCCCGCAGAGGCCGTGAACGTCTCGGCATTGGCCGGCGCATGGACTGTCGCCAGGATTGGACGCCCGGCCTCGACGAGAGCGACGGCGATGCACCAGTTGCGGTCCCCGCGCGCGAAGCCACGGGTACCGTCGATGGGATCGACGATGATCACCCGCTCGGTGCCGAGGCGCGAGGTGTCGTCGACGCTCTCTTCCGACAACCAGGCGGCGCCGGGCCAGAGGGCCTGGAGTTGCACCTGGAGAAAAGCGTTGACCGCATAGTCGGCTTCCGTCACCGGCGAGCCGTCGCCCTTCCAATCGACCTGGGCATACGTGGCATCACCCGGCCTGAAGTACCGCAGGGCGATCTCGCCCGCCTCAAAGACGATCGCCTGGAGGCGATCGAGCGTTTCGAGATCGTGCGGGGACAAGGCCAATCGCAGCACCGTCGTTCGGGGGAGGACGGTTGTGGGATAGTCGTCGTCGGCGT
Organism: Beijerinckiaceae bacterium; assembly: GCA_965249685.1. Taxonomy (GTDB): domain Bacteria; phylum Pseudomonadota; class Alphaproteobacteria; order Rhizobiales; family Beijerinckiaceae; genus RH-AL1. The sequence goes on from CBDFMN010000003.1 coordinate 1,220,170, forward strand.
CGGCTTCAAGCGGCGCAGGACCACAAATTACGATTTCGCCGCCAGCGCCATCACACCCGCCTGGGCGACGAGCCCGTCTTGCGACGACAAGACGCCGGAGACGCCGATCGCGCCGACGAAATGACCCTCGTGGACGAGGGGGAGGCCGCCCTCCACACTCGTCGCGCCGGGCAACGACAGCATCGCCAGGCGTCCGTCGGCGACCACCTTCTCCAGCGCCGCCGATGGCCGCTTGAACAGGATGGCCGTGCGGGCCTTCTCCTGCGCCACGACGCACGAGGCCTTCTGCGTCCCATCCATCCGCTCGAGGTAGACGAGGTGGCCCCCATCGTCGACGACGGCGATCACAACGGGCCAGCCGTTGCGCTCCGCCTCGGCGCGCGCGCCGTCCGCCACGCGTTTCGCATCGGCCAGGGAGAGAACGAAGCAGGGTAGCAAGGGAATACCTCCGGCCGGCGCCGAACGCCTCCGCAGCAGTCTGCGGGCGCCCTTTCGAGAGATCAAGCGGCTCGAGGCAATGCTTCGAATTTTATCGTTTCCACTTCGATGCGAGCAAGCATGGCTTGGGAAAAGCGTGCGTTTACAGGCCGTTCACCGCATCGCTTAGGCAAATGCGGGCAGGCGGGCGGTCAAGGTGTTCCGACGCAAAGCGGAGACCAGCCGGCCATGACCGACCTCGCCCCGGACCATTTCACCATCGCGCCCTACGCCTACGACGCGCGCGCCGACCGGCGCCAGCGAAGCGTCCACATGAGCATGACGCGGGTGTCGATCGAGCGCGTCGTCAAAGGCGTCAAGATGGCGATCGCCGTACCGGTCTCGGCCTACGGCGCCGTCACCATCCGGGTCATCGCACCGAGCGGCGCCGCCACGTTGACGCTCTCGCACGCCAATGACCGCGACTTCGACGTGGCGCTGGCCTCCGGCCGGATGGAAGACGTCGCGGTGGCCGCCAAGGCCTGGAGCACGGTGCTGGACAAGACGATCGCGGTGGAAGCCGGCGTCAGCATCCTGCCGGCGCAGCCCCGGACGGCGAAGCCGGTCAAGCCGCCGCACGTGCGGACGATGGGCGACATCGGGCGCATGGTCACCCGCTTTGCGGGCGAACGCGAGATCATCGCGCGGACTTGAGGACAACGCCTAAGGCAGGACCGCGAAGCCGAGGCCGTCCAGGATCCGTGTCGCCTGGCTGGACCGCAGATAGGCGACGAACGCGGCGGCGTCGGGGCTCCTCGACGCCTTCGACAGCGCGACCGCGTAGCGGACGGCCGGGTAGGTGGAAACCGGAAAGGTGTCGACGACCCTGACCTTCGTGTCCGCCCTGGCGCTGGCCGCGAAGACGATGCCGAACCGTGCGCCGCCCTGCCCGACCATCCCCAGGGTCGAGGCCTCGTCCGGGCCCCGCACGAGCTTCGGCTGCACGGCATTCCAGGCCTTCAGCGTCTCCAAGGCCGCTTGGCCGTGATGGCCCGCCGGGCAGGTGGCCGGCGCGCACAGCGCCAGCCTGCCGTCGCCGACCGCGGCGGCGAGGTTGAAGCCGCTCGCGATCCGCAGGATCACGGGCGCACCCGCCGGGGCGACGAGCACCAGATCGTTGCCGATGATGGGACGCCGCGTGCCTGGCGCGATGAGGCCGGCCTTGGCGAGCGCATCCATCTCCTTGGGATCGTCCGACAGGACGATATCGACCGGCGCGCCTCCGGCCCTGCGGGCCGCCAGGACACCCGAAGGCCCATAGACAAAGGTGACGGCCCTGCCGCCTTTGGCGACCCATGCGGCGGCGATGGCGTCGAGAGCCGGCTTCAGGCTCTCGACCGCCATGACCACCGGTCCAGCGGGTTGGGCCGAGAGCGGCGGCGCGAGGCCGGCGCCGAGGGTCGCCACCACCGCGAGCACCCACCCGAACCTGACCGTCATGACCGAAGCTCCCGGAACGCGCGCCCTGCCCGTATACAGGTTCCAGGCCGCGCGCGGGAACGCGGCTATCGACGCGCCCGGACCTCGTCCCGCCGCATCGGCATCGCGTCGATGAGGCCAAAGATCCGCGCCGGCTCGACCGGCGCGCGCCAGGTCTGCTTGGCGCCGCCGTCCTTGCCGACGAGCACCACGGCGAAGCCCGCGTCCGGCACGCCGAGCTTGCGCCGCAGCGCCGGGTCATGGCCCGCGACCGCGACGAGCCTGGTCTCGTAATCGTCGAGCAGGCGCTGCTGCGCCTTCAGCCGGGCCACCTGGCGCTGGAAGAGTAGGTCGCGGTGGCTGTCGGCGAAGACGACGACGGCGCGCTGTTTCCAGGCGAAGGCGGTCAGCGCGTCGGCGGCCCGCGCCGATCCTGCTGCGATTGCGGCGAAGAGGACGGCGGTGACGGTGTGACGGATCATGGGACTTCTCCCGCAGCGCCGGTCGAAGGGGGCCGCCCTCGTCAGATGGGCCGGCGGCGAGACTTGGAAAAGGGGCGCGCGGAAGAGTTGACCAGCGTCGCCGATTGCAGCACCAACACTACCATGCGCGCGCCCAATGTGCTGACGATCTCGCCCGCTCAGCCCTTTCTGGAGACCTTCGTCGCGGCGCTCGGGCGCGGCGAGGTCATCGGCGGCTACGCGCCGGGCGGTCATCCGCTCGACCTTGCGGAAGCGACGATCTACGTCCCCACGCAGCGTTCCGCGCACGCGCTCGCAGATGTCTTCCTGCGACAGAGCGGCACGCCCTCCGCCCTGCTACCACGCATTCTGCCGCTGGGCGCGCTGGAGGCGACGGAGACGCCCCTGCTCTTCGCCGAGCCGGAGCCGGAACTCTTCGACCTGCCGCTGCCGCCGGCGGCGGGGCGGGTGTGGCGTCGCCTGCGTCTGGCGGCACTGATCCAGGCCTGGGCCAAGGCGGTGGGCGGCGCGATGCGGTCGGTGGACAAGCGCGGGGTCGCCGTCGTCGACCCGAACGAAGCCTTCCGCGTGGCGACCTCCGCCGTCGACGCCTTCCACCTCGCCGGCGACCTTGCCGACCTCATCGACGAACTGCTGATCGAAGACGTGCACTGGCAGGCGCTCGACCCGCTCAGTCTGCCGGAGTTCGACGACTATTGGCGCATCACCACCGCCTTCCTCACCGTCGCCTTCCGGCAATGGCCGAAAATCCTCGGCGAAAGCGGACTGATCGACCCGGCGCGGCGCGACGTCGCCCTCATCGAGGCTCAGGCGCGCGAACTCGCCGGCGACCGGGGTGGACCCGTCATCGCGATCGGGTCGACGGGTACCAACAAGGCGACCGCGCGGCTGCTGGCGGCGATCGCCCGCGCGCCGCGCGGCGCCGTCGTCCTGCCAGGTCTCGACCAGGATCTCGACGAGGAGGCCTGGGCCATCGTCTCGGGCAAGCTGCGCGACGGCCAGGAGCCGAGCTTCGGCCACCCGCAAGCCGCCCTGGCGCGACTGCTGCTTCTGCTGGAGGTCGCCCGTGGCGATGTGCGCCCGCTTGGCAGGGCACAGCCGGTTGCCGCCATCCGTGCGCGCTTTGTGGCGGAAGCGGCCCGTCCCGCCGACACGACCGACCGCTGGCAGGCCTATCGCGCGGGCGTTGACCAAGCCGACCTGCGCACCGCGCTTGCGGGCGTCGCCCTGATCGAGGCGGCGGACGAGCGCGAGGAGGCTCTGTGCCTCGCGCTCGCCATGCGCGAACTCCTGGAGATCCCCGGTCGCACCGGCGCTCTCGTGACGCCCGACCGCGACCTGGCGCGCCGCGTCCGCGGCGAGTTGCTGCGCTGGGGCGTCGAGGTCTACGACACCGGCGGCGAGCCGCTGGCTTCGCGGCCCCTCGGCATCCTCGCCCGGCTGGTCGCAGCGTGCGCGGCGAGCCAGCTAGCCGCGCGCGACGTCACGGCGCTGCTCGCCCATCCCCTTGCCCGTTTCGGGCGCGAGCGTCCGGCCGTGGCGCGGCTTGCGGCTTTGCTCGAAGTTGGCGTGCTGCGCCCGGTGGCCGCGCGCGGCCGCAGCAGCGACGCGCTTTTCGCCGAGGCGCGCAAGCTGGCCGCCGGTCCTCACGCCCACCCGGCGCAGACGATCATCGCGCCGGAGGACTGGGACGCCATGCGCGCACTGTGGCGGGAGCTCGACGCGGCCATGGCACCGCTTTGCGCCCTCAGGGGAGACCACCCGCTCCAGCATTGGGTGCAGGCGCACCGCGCCGCGATGCAGCCCGTGCTCGGTGCGGCCTCGCACGAGGACGCGGGCGCGCTCGACAAGCTGTTCACAGAACTCGAGGGCGGCGACCCGAGCCTCCTCTTCGCGACGGAGAGCTACGCGGTCTTCTTCGGCGCGCTCGGCGCCGAGGTCGCGTTACGCAACACGCGACGCCCACACCCGCGCTTGCAAATCTTCGGCCTCATCGAAGCGCGCCTGATGCGCGCCGACGTGATGCTGCTCGGCGGCCTCGACGAAACCATATGGCCGCCGGCCGCGCGCACCGATCCCTTTCTCAACCGGCCGATGCGCAAGGCCCTGGGCCTGACGCCGCCGGAACGGCGGCTCGGCCAGACGGCGCACGATTTCGCCCAGGCCATGGGTGGCGACACGGTGGTCCTCAGCCGGGCCGCCAAGCGCGGCGGCTCGCCCTGCGTCCCCTCTCGCTTCCTCCTGCGGCTCGAGGCGCTGGGACCCGAGCCATGGTCGGCCTGCAAGGAGCGGGGCCGCCGCTACCTCGACTTCGCCCGCGCGCTCGACCGGCCGCTCGATGCCCCCGCGTCGATCGGCCGGCCTCGGCCGAGACCGGACGTCGCGCTGCGGCCGGTTCAGCTCAGCGTGACGGAGATCGAGACGCTACGGCGCGATCCCTATGCCATCTATGCGGCCAAGGTCCTCAAGCTGGCGCCGCTGCCGACGGCCACGGAGGCGATCGACCCGGGCGAGTTGGGCAGCACGGTCCATGACGTGCTCCACCGTTTCGTCACGGACTACCCGGAGACGTTAGGGCCCGACGAGCGGCGACGCCACCTGCAGGACCTGCTCAAGGCAGGGTTCGGCCCGGTCCTGGACGACGCGTTCTTCGCCGCCTTTCGCTGGCCTGCCCTGCTGAAGGCGCTTGACGTCTTCCTCGCCTTCGACGACAGCCAGCGCGCGAACTTGCGGGAGGCGCGTCTCGAGCTCAAGGGGCGATTGGGCGTGCCGCTCGGCGACGGCTCCGCCTTCACGCTGACCGGACGCGCCGACCGGATCGACTGGCACCGCGACGGCAGCGCGACGATCGTCGACTACAAGACCGGCCAGCCGCCGGGGCTGGGAGAGGTCGGCGTCGGTTTCGCGCCGCAAATGACTCTTGAGGCCGCCATGCTCCGCCGCGGCGCCTTCGGTCCGGCGCAAAGCGAGGTGATCAAGGCGGTGTACCTCAAGCTGGGCGGAAGCAACGGCGGCTTCGTGCGCGAACTCGTCTGGAAGAACGAAAGTCTGGAGACCGTCGTGGAACGGCATTATCAGGGCTTGGTGGCGCTGCTTTCCGCGTTTCGCCTCCCCGAGACCGGCTACCTCTCGCGGCCCTATCCGAAGTTCGCGCGGGACGGCGGCCACTACGACCACCTGGCGCGCGTGCGCGAATGGCTGCTCGCCGGCGAGGCCTCCGCGTGAGCATCGTCGTCCCCGCCCACCTCCATGCCGCGCAGTTGAAGGCCAGCGACCCCGCCGCGTCGATCTGGGTCTCGGCCAACGCGGGCTCCGGCAAGACGCATGTGCTGACGCAACGCGTCGTCCGCCTGCTGCTGCGCGGCACGCCGCCGGCGAAGATCCTCTGCCTCACCTTCACCAAGGCGGCGGCGGCGCAAATGGCGACGCGCGTCTTTGACACGCTTGCCAAGTGGACGAACTTGGACGACGCGGCGCTCCGCGAGGCCGTGCTCGCCACGGGAGCGCCCCAACCGTCGCGCGACGACCTGCTGCTGGCGCGCCGCCTCTTCACCCGCACGGTAGAGACGCCGGGCGGCCTGAAGATCCAGACGATCCACGCCTTCTGCGAGCGGCTGCTGCACCTCTTTCCCTTCGAGGCCAACGTGCCCGCGCGCTTTGAAGTCGCCGACGACATGCGCCAGGCGGCGCTGATGACCGGCGCCAAGCGCGAGGCTGTGGCCGAAGCGCACCGCTCGCCCGGGGCGCTCGGCGCGGCTCTCGCGCGGGTCGCCGACGAGGTTCCAGCCGCAACTATCGAGCAATTGATCGGCGATGCGATGCGCGCCCGCGCGCCCGCGCGACGCTGGGTCGCCGCCGATCCGCAGGGGCAGTTGGCGGGCAGGCTCGACCCGGGTGGCGCAGGGGAGGATCTCTCCGTCGCCTGCGTCGAACGCGACATGCTGGAGGGCGGCCTCGCGCCGACCCGCTGGCCGGGTTTCGCCGCCTTCCTGGCGACCGGATCCGCCGCCGACCTCGCCCGCGCCGACAAATGGCAGGCGGCGATCGAGGCCCACGCCGACCTCCGCGCCGAACGCGGCAGCCGCGCGCGCGCCGTGGTGACCTACCTCGCGCTGTTCTTCACCCAGACAGGCGGCCCGGCCAAGGCGCTGATGACGGGCGGACTTGCCAAGCAGCGTCCGGACCTCCTGCCGGAACTCGACGCCGAGCAGGAGCGGCTGGCCGGGTTGATTGAGCGGCGGAAGACGGCGGAGACGATCGAGCGCACGCAAGCGCTCTTCAGCCTCGCCGATCTCGCCATGGTCAAATACGAACGACGCAAGGTCCTGCACGGCGTGCTCGACTTCGACGACCTGATCGAGCGCACCCGCACCCTGCTCGACCGGTCGGACACGGCCTGGGTGCTGCACAAGCTCGACGCCGGCATCGACCATGTGCTCGTCGACGAGGCGCAGGACACGAGCGAGGCGCAGTGGCGCATCCTCGACGACCTGACCGATGATTTCGCCTCCGGTCTCGCGGGACGCGGCAGCGAGCGGAGCTTCTTCGCCGTCGGCGACGACAAGCAGTCGATCTTCTCGTTCCAGGGCGCGGCGCCGCACAAGTTCCATGCGATGCGGCAAAGCTTCGCGCGGCGCTTCCTGGCCGGCGACAAGACCTTCGAACACGTTCGGCTAAAAACCTCCTTTCGCTCCGTTCCCGGCGTGCTCGCGGCGGTGGACAGGGTGTTCGAGGTCGCGGCCCACCAGGGCGGCCTGGTCCCGACCGACGACGTCTGGCCGGTGCATGAGAGTGTCAAGAGCCGCTTGCCAGGCCTGATCGAGATCTGGCCGCCGGTCGGCCGCACCGAGAGCGACGACCCGAGCGATTGGCGCATCCCGGTCGACGTTCCCGACGAGCGGGACCCGGCCACCGTGCTTGCCGCCCGCATCGCCGGGACGATCGCCATGCTCGTCGCACCGGGTTCGCCCGAGCGCGTACACGAAGGCCGCAGCGAGGTGCCGCGCCCCGTGCGCCCGGGCGACGTGCTCATCCTGGTGCGTCGGCGCAACAGCTTCTTCGAGGCGGTCATCCGCGCCTTGAAGCAGGCGCAGGTGCCCGTCGCCGGCGCCGACCGGCTCGACGTCGCCAACCATATCGCCGTGATGGACCTCGTCGCCGCCGGCCGGGTGGCGCTGCTGCCGCAGGACGACCTCACGCTGGCCTGCCTGTTGAAGTCGCCCCTGTTCGGCTTCACCGACGACGACCTTCTCCGACTGGCGCCGGAGCGGACGGGTCCGCTGATCGACGCGTTGGCCTATGCGCCGGACGCCCGGTACCGCGATGCGCACGCAAAGATCCGCGCCTGGAACCGGCATGCCGCCGAGGTCGCGCCCTTCGTCTTCTACGTCGAGCTACTTGGGCGCGACGGTGGGCGGCGGCAGATGGAGGCGCGGCTCGGCCCCGAGGCGCATGACGCGATCGACGAGTTCCTACGCCTCGCCCTGGCGCACGAGCGCGACGCCGCGCCGTCGCTCAGCGGGTTCCTCTGCGAGGTCGAGGGGCTGCAAACCTCCATCAAGCGCGACATGGAGGGGCCGGGCGACGCCGTGCGCGTGATGACGGTGCACGCCGCCAAGGGCTTGGAAGCGAAGGTCGTCTTCCTACCCGACACCTGTGGCGTGCCCAGTCTCCAGCACGAGCCGGTGATCTTCAACCTCCAGGCGGATGACGCCGCGCCGCCGATCCTGGCCTGGTCACCGCGTCGGGATAGCGACTGCGCGCCCGTGGCGGCGGCGCGAGCGGCGGTTCGCGAGGGCACGATGGAGGAATACCGCCGGCTTCTCTACGTCGCCCTGACGCGGGCGGAGGAGCGGCTCTACATCGCCGGCTTCCACGGCGCGCGCGGACCTGACGCGCAATGCTGGAACAGCATGATCGCGGCCGCCTTCGCCGGAGAAGGGGAGACGAGCCGGCATCCCGCACCCTGGGGCGGGACGGAGACGATCGTGCGTTGCACGACTCCTGGCCTCCTCGGCGCCGATCCCCGCGTGTCCGCACCCCCGCCGACCCGGGCAGACCCGACGCCGCTGCCGGACTGGGCGCGCCGCGGCGTACCACGCGACGAGCCCGCCCCGTCGAGCCTGCAGCCCTCCCGCGCTCGCTCCGACGGGGCCCCAGCCGACGACGTCGGCGGCGAGGGCCTGGCGTTCGGATCGGCGGTCCACAGCCTGTTGCAGCATTTGCCCGACCTGCCGCCGGAGCGGCGCCAAGCGGCGGCCTTCTCCCACCTCAACGCTCGCGGCGCGCTTTCGTCGGCCGCCATCGTGTCCGCCGTGGCGCAGGCCCTCGCGGTCCTCGCCCTCCCAAGCCTAGCGCCGCTCTTCGCTCCCGGCTCGCGCGCGGAGGTCTCGGTCATCGGCCAGGTGGCGCGGGCGGACGGCTCCCGCCTCGATGTGCGCGGCAAGATCGACCGCATCGCAATCGAGGGCGAGCTGGTCCACGTGGTCGATTACAAGAGCGGTACGCCCTGCCTGGCCTCGGCTACGCCGCCCGCCTATCTCGCGCAGATGGCGCTCTACCGCCTCGTTCTCGCACCACTTTGGCCGGGCAGACGGCTGCGGATGCTGCTCGTGTGGACGGCGGACGCCTCGGCTGTCGAACTGCCCGAGGCACTGCTGGATCAGGCCGCGACGCGGATCCTGGCCGCGCCTTGACGCTCCCGAACGCCCTTCTTACGTTGAGTTACGGTCTCCTTGGACACAGTTGAAAGTCGATGGTCATGAGCACGGTAAAAGTCACGGACGCCAGTTTCCAGATCGACGTGGTCGGTGCCGACATCCCGGTCGTGGTCGACTTCTGGGCGGAATGGTGCGGACCCTGCAAGATGATCGGGCCCTCGCTCGAAGAGATCGCCAAGGAGCTCGACGGTCGGGTGCGGATCGCCAAGGTGAACGTCGACGAGAACCCCGGGATCGCCGGGCAACTCGGCATCCGCAGCATCCCCACGCTGATGCTCTACAAGGACGGCAAGGTCGCCTCGCAGAAGGTCGGGGCCGCCCCGAAGGGCGAGCTGAAGCGTTGGATCTCCGAGGCGATCTGAGGGCTGACGGGGTGTCGGGGCCTCGCCTCGGCGAGGCCCTTTCTAAAAGGCCTGTTTTAAGGAGGCCTAGCGCGGGGGCGTGCCGTTGGCCGCGAGCACGTGCCCTGCGAGGTACAGGCTCCCGGCGATAAGGATGCGCGGCGGCACAGACCAGCTCCGCGCCCGCAGGAAGGCCAGAGCTTGTTCGACGTTCTGGCACGCTGCGGCCGGCAACCCGGCCGCCTGGGCGCAAGCCGCGACGTCGCGCGCCGGCCGGCTCGCCGCCTCGCCCTCGACCGGCACCGCCAGAACCTCCTGCGCCAACCCGGCGAAGGCGCGCAGGAAGGCCGTCGTGTCCTTCGTCGTCAGCGTGCCGCAGATGACGACGAGGGGCCGCGATGTCTTGTCGTCGAGGTCCGCCATCGCTTGGCCGAGGACCTTGCCGCCGTCCTCGTTGTGGCCGCCGTCGAGCCACAGCTCCGCGCCGGCGGGCACGAGGCCGATCAGCTTGCCTTTGGCCAGAGACTGCAGCCGCGCCGGCCATTCGACCTGCAGCAGACCTTGCTCGATCGCCGCCACCGGCAGGTCGGGCATCACGCGCCGCAACGTCGCGATGGCGGCGGCCGCGTTCGCCTGCTGGTGTCGTCCGACGAGGCGCGGCAACGGCAGGTCGAGCAGGCCGTCGCCGTCCTCGAAGACAAAACGGCCATGTTCCTCGCGAGAGAGGAAATCCTGCGACGCGATCAGCGTCGGCGCGCCGACCCGCTCGGCCTCGCGCTCGAGCACCGCCCGCGCGGCTGGATTCTGATGGCCGATGACCGCCGGCACACCACGCTTGAAGATACCGGCCTTCTCGAAGGCGATCGCCTCGATCGTAGAGCCTAGAAACTCAAGGTGATCCATCGACACGGGCGTCACGACGCTGGCGGCGGGCACCACCACGTTCGTCGCGTCGAAACGGCCGCCTAGCCCTACCTCCAGCAACAGGGCGTCCGCCGGATTTTCGTTGAACAACTTGAAAGCGGCCGCCGTCGTCATCTCGAAGAAGGTGATCGGGTCGCCCGCGTTGACGCGCTCGCATTCCGCAAGGGTCGCGGCAAGCTCGTCCTCGTCCACAAGTCGACCGCCGCCCGGCGCGCCGAGGCGAATGCGTTCGTGGAAGCGGACGAGATGGGGGGAAGTGTAGACGTGAACGCTGCGGCCGGCCGCTTCCAACATCGCTCGCATGAAGGCGATGGTGGATCCTTTGCCGTTGGTGCCGCCGACGTGGACGACGGGCGGCAGACGGTCCTGCGGCCGACCGAGCTTATCGAGCAGCGCGGTGACGCGGCCAAGCGACAGGTCGATCTTTTTGGGATGGAGCGCGGACAGGCGGAGGAGGATCTCATCCGAACCGGTAGCCGGAGACAGCCTCACCTCAGGCGGCATCCGCTTGCACGTGGCCGTCCACGGGCACCTGCTTGCGCGTCAACAACGAGCAGAGCCGCGCCAACGTCGCCTTGATGTCCTTGCGGTGAACGACCATGTCGACCATCCCGTGCTCCTGCAGGTATTCGGCGCGCTGGAAGCCGGCAGGCAGACGTTCGCGGATGGTCTGCTCGATCACGCGCGCGCCGGCAAAGCCGATGACGGCGCCGGGCTCGGCGATGTGGATATCGCCGAGCATGGCATAGGAGGCCGTGACGCCGCCGGTCGTCGGGTTCGTCAGCACCACGATGTAAGGAAGTTTGGCCGCGCGCAGGCGCTGCACGAGCAGGGTCGTGCGCGGCATCTGCATCAGCGAGAACATCCCCTCCTGCATTCGCGCGCCGCCCGAGGCGGTGAAGATGACGAACGGCACGCGGCGGTCGATGGCCGCGATGATCCCGGTGATGATCGCCTCGCCCGCCGCCATGCCGAGCGAGCCGCCGAGAAAATCGAAGTTCTGCACCGCGACGACGACCTCGCCCCCCTGGATCAGACCGGCGGCGAGCCGGACAGCGTCGGGATCGCCCGTCTTGGCCCGGTACTCCTTCAGGCGGTCGGTGTAGCGCTTCACGTCGCGGAACTTCAACGGGTCCTGCGGGACCTCGGGGGTCGCCAACGTCTCGTAGCGGGCCTCGTCGAAGAGGCTGTCGAGGCGCTGCTTGACAGGCATCCGCATGTGAAAACCGGAACCCGGCACGACATAGAGGTTATGCTCGAGGTCCTTGTGGAACACGAGCTCGCCGCTGTCGGGGCACTTGACCCAGAGATTTTCCGGGGTCTCGCGGCGCAAGAACGAGCGGATCTTCGGAGGGACGACGTTGGAGATCCAGTTCATCGTACCTCTTCCTTCACGCAAGCCGCGCCGCGCACGCCGGCAGCGAGGTCGCGCACCATCCCTGTCACAGCCTCGACCGTACGCCCGGTGGCCTGCCCGTCGGCATCGAGCGAAAGCCGCAGGGCATCCACGAGCGCCGAGCCGACGACGACGGCATCGGCCGAGCGGGCGATGGCCGCCGCACTGGCGGGGTCGCGTACGCCGAAGCCAACCGCGACCGGCAGGTCCGTCGCATCCTTCAGGCGCTTGACGGCCGCGGCGACGACATCGGCATTCGGGGCCTTGGTGCCGGTGATGCCGGTGATCGACACGTAGTAGATGAAGCCGGAGGTGTTCGCCAGAACGGCCGGCAGGCGCGCCACGTCCGTCGTCGGCGTGGCGAGCCGAATGAAGTTGAGGCCGGCCTCGCCCGCGGGGAGGCAGAGCTCGGCGTCCTCCTCGGGCGGCAGGTCGACGACGATCAGCCCGTCGACGCCGGCCTCCAGCGCCTCCGTGATAAATCGGGCAACGCCGTGGATATAGATTGGGTTGTAATAGCCCATCAGCACGACAGGCGTCTCGTCGTTGTCGCGACGGAACTCGCGCACCATCGCCAACGTATCGACGAGCGTCGTGCCGGACTTCAACGCGCGCAGGCCAGCCGCCTGCACCGCGGGGCCATCGGCCATCGGGTCGGTGAAGCACATGCCGAACTCGATGACATCCGCCCCTGCGGCGGGCAGCGCCTTGAGTATCTCGAGAGACACGGGGCCGTCCGGGTCGCCCGCCATCGTAAAGGTCACGAGCCCGGCGCGACCCTCCTCTTTAAGCGTACGGAAACGGCGGTCGATACGGGTCGGCATGGGGCGGGACGATCTCTCAAAAGGCGAACCGAAGCGGCGCAGCGGCTCGACTACCCGTCTTAAAGGAAGGTCACCCGTTGGGCAATTTTACGGACATTGCGCGGGGCGTCAGTCCAGCGCATGGCCGCGGAAGAAGCGCCACATCTCGCGACTGGCGTCGACGCCCTGTGGATCGGTGTAGGAGCCCTGCGGGCTGCCGCCCGACCAAGCGTGGCCAGCGCCGTGCAGGAGCCAGTACTCCAGCATCGCGCGTCCGCGCCGGTCGGTCTCGACCGTCTTCGTATACGCCGAGCCGTTCGGGCCCTGCCCTTCCGTGACGCTGGTGCGGTAGCGGGCCTCGCCCCTGGCTTGCGCCACCACCTGATCGGCGTTGGCAACGACGACCGTATCGTCGCGGTCGCCATGGAAGACGATGGTGGGAACGGGATCTGTGCTCATGGCGCGCACAGCGCCCGGTGCGCCGCCGCTCTTCATGGCGCCGAAGGCCGACATCATGTCCCGCGCCGCGCCGCAGGCGAGACCGGAGTGAACGCCCACGGCGGCGTAGAGGTCGGGATAGAGCGCGGCCATCGTCGCGGCGGCCGCCCCACCCGCCGACAGCCCGGCCACATACACCCGGCGCGGGTCGACGGCGAAGTCCTGCACCACCTCCCGAGTGATGCCGGCGATGAGCGAGGGCTCGCCGCGGTCGCGCACCTGCTCGGCGGCGTTGAACCAATTCCAGCAGCGGGACGGATTGGCGGACGCGCTCTGCGCGGGATAAGCGACGAGGAAGCCGTGCTCCGCCGCCAGCGCGTTCATCCGCGTCCCGACAGCGAAATCGTCCGGAGACTGCTTGCAGCCATGCAGCATGACCACGAGTGGCAGGCGCTTACCGCGGGAGTCCTGCGGCACGAAGAGCTTGTAGTCGCGTGAACCGGCACCGCCCGCGAAGCTCCGAGCCAGGAAATCCTCGACCTGCGGTTTGGCGCCGTGGCGGGCCTGACGGCCTCTCAACAGCGCCGTCGCCTCCATCAACCGCCCCGCCTTTGTCAGCCGCGTAACTTCGGTCAGATCGATTTTCGGAAGGATAGTCATAGATTTGGGGTCCAATGCTCAAGTGATAGATAAGGCTGCGTTCGCTTGGGCAGGAATTTTTCCAACGTGACAGACGTGGCTGCAATGACGTTGGAGTACGTTGCTAGGTGCAAGGCGTTGGCTGGGGTTCGCCACACGGTAGATGATCGCCGATCGACGGAATGCAAGGGGCGGACCTCGCGGCCTCCGCAGCCGTCAGGCGAACACCGGAACGACCAGCCGGTCGAAGGACGCGATCCCGCGCGCCGCCAAAGCCCGCGCCAGGACAGGCGTCGGCCGCGTGCCGCTGGTAAACACCGCGCGCGCGCCGGAGCGGGCGAAGTCTCCTTCAGGCCGGCCAAGCGACTCCTGCGTCAGCACCTGGTCAACCCGGCGTGCGATGGCTGGCGCCGGGTCGATCCAGGCCACGGGCCAGGGCGCCAGCGCCTCGAACCGCCCCAGCAGGAGCGGGTAATGGGTGCATGCCAGCGCGATGCAATCCGTCCGCCGGCCATCGTTGCCTGCCACGAAGCAGGGCGCGATCTCGGCGAGGAGCGCGGCGTCGGCAACCGTCTCGCCCTGCATGGAAGCTTCGGCCCGCCCGGCGAGGGTGCTGGAGCCGACCAGCGTCACGTCGCAATCGGCGGCGTAGGACTGGATGAGCGCGCGGGTGTAGTCGCGGGCGACGGTGCCCGGCGTTGCCAGCACGCTGACGCGCCGCGAACGCGAGCGGGCGGCCGCGGGCTTGATCGCCGGCACGGTCCCGACGAACGGCACGGAGGGGAAGCGCGCGCGCAGGTGCGGCAGCACCAGAGTCGACGCAGTGTTGCAGGCGACGACGACCGCGTCCGGCGCATAGTGGTCGACCAGACGGTCCATGACGTCGCCGACGCGCGCCACCAGTTCGGGCTCGCTCCACCGGCCGTAGGGAAAGGCGGCATCGTCGGCGGCATAGACCAGTGCCGCGTCGGGACGCGCGCGAAGGATTTCCGCAAAGACGGTCAGACCGCCGAGGCCGGAATCGAAGACGAGAACCGTGGGACGCCGGGCCATGCTCTCCGCTACAGGGTTTGCGAACGCGGTATAGCGGCTTCCTGCGGTCAAATCGATCTGCATGGGATTATCGAGACACAGCAAGCTTAAAAGAATTTTGCGGCTCAGCTCAAGGAGCGTTTTTCCCAGTCGCGCATTGCCCCCGCGGCGCGCGACGTCGAACACAATAAAAGAAGGCCGCTGGGATGGACGCCACGCCGCACGAGACTTCGATCGAGACCAAGGTGCCGGCGCGGCTCGACGCGCTGACCTGGGGACGGTTCCACACGCTCATCATCGTGGCGCTTGGCATCACCTGGATTCTCGACGGGCTGGAAGTCACCTTCGCCGGCCTCATCTCCGGCGCGCTGAAGAAGGACCTCGGCTTTTCCGACGCTGCGGTCGACCTCGGCTCAAGCTTCTACCTGGCGGGCGCGGTGCTCGGAGCCCTCGTGTTCGGCTGGGCGACGGACCGGCTCGGTCGGCGGGTGCTGTTCTTCGTCACCCTGGGCACCTATCTCGTCGCCACGGCGGCGACCGCCTTTTCCTGGGACCTCGGCAGCTTCTGCGTCTTTCGCTTCTTCACCGGGGCCGGGATCGGCGGCGAGTACTCGGCCGTGAACTCGACGATCCAGGAGTTCATCCCCGCCCGCTACCGCGGCCGCACGGACCTCGCGATCAACGGCTCGTTCTGGATCGGCGGCGCGATCGGCGCAGCCGCCTCCATCGTGCTGCTCGACGACGCGATCATCCCGCTTCACTACGGCTGGCGCTCGGTGTTCTTCATCGGCTCCATCCTGAGCGTCGGCATCGTCTTCCTCCGCACCCTGATACCGGAGAGCCCGCGCTGGCTGGTGATCCATGGCCGCGAGGAAGAGGCCGAAGCCGTCGTCGGCGACATCGAAGCGCACATGAAGACGCATGGCGCGAGCGTGCCCTCGCCTGCAGGCTTGAAGCCGATGAAGATCCACGCTCGCAGCCACACGCCACTGCCGGTCGTGTTCAAGACGATCTTCGTGAAGAACCGCACGCGCGCGGTCGTCGGCCTGTCGCTCATGGTGGCGCAGGCGTTCTTCTACAACGCCATCTTCTTCACCTTCGCGCAGGTGCTGGAGAACTACTACCACATCCAGATCAGCAGTGTCGGCCTGTACCTCCTGCCGTTCGCGCTCGGCAACGTGCTCGGCCCCATCCTGCTCGGGCCGCTGTTCGACAAGGTCGGGCGCAAGCCGATGATCGCCTTCACCTACGGCGTGTCGGGGCTGCTGCTGGCGATCACCGGCTGGCTGTTCGCGCACGAGATGCTGAGCGCGACCCAGCAAGTCGTCGCCTGGGCCGGCATCTTCTTCTTCGCCTCGTCGGCCGCCGGGGCCGCCTACCTGACGGTGAGCGAGACCTTCCCGGTCGAGATCCGCGCCCTCGCCATCGCCGTCTTCTACGCGTTGGGAACCGGGATCGGCGGCATCGCCGCGCCCTTTAGCTTCGGCCTGCTGATTCAGACCGGCAACCGCTACTACCTTTTCGGCGGCTATCTCTTCGCCGCCGCCCTGATGCTGGGCGCGGCGGTGGTCGAGTCGATCTGGGGCGTCGCGGCCGAAGGCAAGTCGCTGGAGGAGATCTCGGAACCGCTGTCGGCGGCGGGGTAAGCACGGCGACCTAGTCGCCCGACGGCTTGCGCGGCCATGGTTGAGAAAATTAGAAGGATATACATCCTCCACCAGCCGCACGAAGGCCGAGTTGCCGCGCAGGGTGCGCACGTCCTGCTCGCTGAGGGTCAGGCGGTGAAAGATGTTGCGCAGGTTGCGGCGCATGACCGGCGCCTTGCCGATGGGCCGGAAATAGCCCGCGCCTTCCAGCGCGCCTTCCAGGTAGTCGAAGAAGGATACAACCATCTCGCGCGGCGCGGGGGGCGAGCGCTCGACCAGATCGAACGGCGCCGCCGCCGACCCGGCCGCCTTCATCCATTCGTAGGCGACGAGCAGCACCGCCTGGGCCAGGTTGAGCGAGGCGTAGGCGGGGTTGACGGGGAAGGTGACGACGGCGTCGGCCAGCGCCACCTCGTCGTTGTCGAGCCCCGTGCGCTCCGGCCCGAACAGGATCGCGTGCGTCTCGCCGGAGCGGGCGGCGGCCTCCCCCATGGCACGGTCCGGCGTCTCCACCCTCTTGTGCTGCCCGCGCTCGCGCGCCGTCGTGGCCCACACGAATTGGCGGTCGGCCACCGCCGCCTCCAGGGTGTCGAACACGGTTGCGGCGTCGAGCAGGTGCAGCGCACCGGCGGCGGCGGCCTCGGCCGCCTCACGGTACGCGCCGACCCTCGGCCAACCGCCCCTCGGTGCCACGAGACGGAGGTCCGACAGGCCGAAGTTGGCCATGGCGCGCGCGCACATGCCGACGTTCACGGCGAGTTGCGGGCGCACGAGGACGATCGCGGGACCACCGGTACGATTGGCCTTGGTGCGGTCGGTGCCGGCGCCCGTCACGCGCGCGAATCCGCAGACGAGACGCCTCGGCGGCGCAGGCGAAGGAACGGCGACGCAAGCAAATCCTTGATCCCTTTTCGACGGGTGATATAGGCGACGAGGAGGCTCACGGCCCCCTTCTGCGCGCGCGCGGGCGAGCCGAAAACCGAAGGATCGTGCTCATGGACAAGATCAAGGTCGAGAACCCTGTCGTCGAGCTCGACGGCGACGAGATGACCCGGATCATCTGGCACACCATACGCGACACGCTGATCAACCCGTACCTTGACGTGAAGCTGGACTATTACGACCTCTCCGTCGAGAACCGCGACGCCACCAACGATCAGGTCACGTTCGATTCGGCTCAGGCGATCAAGCGCCATGGCGTCGGCGTCAAATGCGCCACCATCACGCCGGACGAGGCGCGCGTCGAAGAGTTCAAGCTGAAGCACATGTGGCGCTCGCCCAACGGGACGATCCGCAACATCCTGGGCGGCGTGATCTTCCGCGAGCCGATCATCTGCCGCAACGTGCCGCGCCTGGTGCCGGGTTGGACGCAGCCGATCGTCATCGGCCGCCACGCCTACGGCGACCAGTACCGCTCGACCGAGATCCGCGTACCCGGCAAGGGCCGGCTGACGCTGAAGTTCGAAGGCGAGGACGGACAGGTCATCGAGAAGGAGGTGTTCCAGTTCGAGGATGCCGGCGTTGCCATGGCCATGTACAACCTCGACGGGTCGATCCGCGACTTCGCGCGCGCCTCCCTGAACTACGGGCTCGCCCGCAAGTACCCCGTCTATCTCTCCACCAAGAACACCATCCTCAAAGGCTACGACGGGCGCTTCAAGGACATCTTCGAGGAGATCTACGACGGTGAGTTCAAGGCCCGCTTCAAGGCCGCCGGCATCACCTACGAACACCGCCTGATCGACGACATGGTCGCCTGCGCGATGAAGTGGTCGGGTGGCTATGTCTGGGCCTGCAAGAACTACGACGGCGACGTGCAGTCGGACACGGTGGCGCAGGGGTTCGGGTCGCTCGGCCTCATGACCTCGGTGCTGATGACGCCCGACGGCCTGACCGTGGAGGCGGAAGCCGCGCATGGGACGGTCACCCGCCATTTCCGTCAGCACCAAGCCGGCAAGGAGACGTCCACCAACTCGATCGCGTCGATCTTCGCATGGACCCGCGGCCTGCAGCACAGGGCCAAGCTCGACGCCAACGCGGCGCTGGCGACCTTCGCCACCACGCTGGAGCGGGTCTGCGTCGACACGGTGGAAGCCGGCTCCATGACCAAGGATCTGGCATTGCTGGTCGGCGCCGACCAGGGCTGGCTCTCCACGACAGGCTTCCTCGACAAGATCGACGAGAACCTCAAGGCGGCGATGGGCTTCGATACCCGCGTCGCGGCGCAATAGCGCTCGTGCGCCGCGCGGCCATGCCACAGACAGGCCGGGCGGACGTCTCGCGCGATCGATCCCGAGCCGATTGTACACACCGCTCAGCGTGGCTATAAGGGCGTCAATTTTGAGTTCGGGGAGACTCAGGACGTGGCGGCGGATGTAATCGACGACACCTACCGGCCGTCCGAGGACGAGTCGTTCATGAACGAACGGCAGCGGGATTACTTCCGCGGCAAGCTCCAGAGATGGCGCGAGGACATCCTGCGCGAGAGCCGCGAGACGCTTGCGCTCCTGCAGAGCGAGAACGAGAACCATCCCGACGTCGCCGATCGCGCCTCCTCCGAGACGGACCGCGCCATCGAGCTGCGCGCGCGCGACCGCCAGCGCAAGCTGATCTCCAAGATCGAGGCCGCGCTGGGCCGGCTCGAGGACGGCACCTACGGATTCTGCGAAGAAACGGGTGAGCCGATCGGGCTGAAGCGGCTCGACGCCCGGCCGGTCGCGACGCTCTCCGTCGAGGCCCAGGAGCGTCACGAACGGCGCGAGCGCGTCTACCGCGACGTCTGACCGCCGTTCCGGCGGCACGGATCGCCGTCCGCCGGCTTCGGAGCGACCATGCGTACGCATCGCCGAGACCAAGGTCTATCGCATGAGGACCCGCTTGACGCCGGTGGGGCGGGGCGTGCGATCCGGACGGTCGGCGCGGCAGCGACGGGCACGCCTGGTCCGCGCCGGGACCTCAGTTCGAGTAATCCAAACCCATCATCCGGTAGCGCTCGGGGTCGTCGCCCCAGTTCGCGCGGACCTTGACGAAAAGAAAGAGATGCACCGTCTGCTCCGCAACCTCGGTGATCTCCTTGCGCGCCGCGCTCCCGATCGCTTTGATGGTGCGCCCACCCTCGCCGATGACGATCTTCTTGTGGCCGTCACGGGTCACGAAGATCGTTTGCTCCACCCGCACGGACCCGTTGGGCTGCTCCTTCCACAGTTCGGTCTCGACCGTGGACTGGTAGGGCAATTCGTCATGCAGCCGCTCGAAGAGCTTCTCGCGGGTGATCTCGGCGGCGAGCGAGCGGATCGGCGCGTCGGACACCTGGTCTTCCGGGTAGAGCCAGGGACCGCGAGGCACCATCTCGCTCAGACGCTCCGTGACGCGCCGCACGCCATGGCCCTTCAGGGCCGAGATCATGAAGGTCTCGCTAAACAGGCCCGACCTGTTGAGCGTCTGCGCCCGCTCCAGAAGCAGCTCGGACTCGACGGTGTCGATCTTGTTGAGGATCAGCACCTTGGGGCCGCCGATCCGCCCGAGCCCTTCCATGATGGTGGCCGTCTCCTCGTCCTCGCCCTTGCGCGCGTCGACGAGCAGAGCCGCAACGTCGGCGTCGCCGGCCCCGTTCCAGGCGGTCGACACCATCGCGCGGTCGAGCCGGCGCTTCGGCGCGAAAATCCCCGGCGTGTCGACGAAGATGATTTGCGCCGCCCCGTTTAGGGCGATGCCGCGCACCAGCGCGCGGGTCGTCTGCACCTTGCGCGAGACGATCGACACTTTCGTGCCGACGAGCCGATTGATCAGCGTGGATTTGCCGGCGTTGGGCGCGCCGATCAGCGCGACGAAGCCGCAGCGGGTGGCGACGTCCGCGGGGGGCATCGGGTCGGGCGCGGTCACGCGGGTCCTCCCGGTGGCGTCGTCGCGATTCCCTCGCGCTGCATGAAGCTCGCCGCGGCCGCCTGTTCGGCGGCGCGCTTGGATGGTCCCTTGGCCTCTGCGGTGGCATGGCGCTCCACGGCGACGAGAACCGTGAACTGCGGCGCATGGTCGGGCCCGCTCCGCGCCACCTCGCGATAGGTCGGCGTCGCCAGCGCGCGCGCCTGCGCCCATTCCTGAAGCATGGTCTTGGGATCGCGCAGCGGACGGCTCGGAGCTCTCAGGCGCGCCGTGAACGCGTTGGCAACGAGGCTCGACGCGGCCGCAAAGCCGCCGTCCAGGAACACCGCGCCGATGATCGACTCGCAGATGTCGCCGAGGATCGCTCGCTTCAAGGCCGCGCTCGCCTTCTCCCCCGCACCCAGGAGGATATAGGCTTCCACATCCCAACCGAGCGCGACTTCGGTGCAGGTCTCCCGTCTCACGAGATCGGCCAACCGACGCGACAGCTCGCCCTCCTCCGCCTCGGGATAGGTTTGGTACAGCATGGCGGCCACGCACAGGCCGAGAACCCTGTCGCCGAGGAATTCCAGGCGCTGGTAGGTCGTGGCCCGATGCGTCGTCGCGCCGATGTGGGTCAGGGCCAGCACGAGCAGATCGGGATCGGCGAAGCGGTAGCCGAGCCGCGCCTCTAGGCAGGCCATGTCCTCGCCCGGCTGCGCCTCGGCTGGCTTCACCGGACCGGCTTGAACAGTCGATCCCATCGCACGGTCCATGGCCATTCCCAGAACTTCCACGCAGGCTGCCCCTCACCGTTCGAAAAGAAGATGAGCTCGGCGCGGCCGATGAGGTTCTGCGCCGGCACGTAGCCGACCCCGCCCTGGTCCGGCGGTACGCGACTGTCGGTGGAATTGTCCCGGTTGTCGCCCATCATGAAATAGCTGTTCGGCGGTACGGTGAAGAGGTCCGTGTTGTCGTTGAACCCGGTGTCGCCCTGGATCTCGATGATCGTGTGCGTGACGCCGTCGGGAAGCGTCTCCTTATAGGTCGGCACGTCCGCCTCGCGGCCGTAGTAATCCTCGGTATGGACCTTGGCGATCGGCTCGCGCGGCACGAGCGTGCCGTTGATGTAGAGGCGGCCCTGCTTCATCTGGATCGTGTCGCCGGGCAATCCGATCAGCCGCTTGATATAATCGGTCTTGTTGTCCCGCGGCAGCTTGAACACGATGACGTCACCCTGCTTCGGGGGCGAGGCGAGCACGCGGCCCGGCACGAAATCGAGATCGATGGGAAAGGAAAACTTGGAGAAACCATAGGCGTATTTCGACACGAAGAGGAAGTCGCCGACGAGCAGGGTCGGGATCATCGAGCCGGAAGGAATGTTGAACGGCTGGAACAGGAAGGTCCGCACCACCACCGCGATGAGCAGCGCCTGGACGATGACCTTGACCAGTTCCCCCAGCCCGCCCCCCTGCTTCGCCTTGCCACCCGCGGCGCCGTCTCGGTCCAACCCCACGGGCTCGGTCATATCGTCATATCTCTTGCTGCATCCTGCCGGACGGCGCGGTCTCGCCGAAGAGCGCGGTGCATACCATGCACATTTCGTCGGGTATAGGGTAACGCCGCCGTGCAGGAATGCACCCGAAGGCCGGGTCAACGCGCGACGGGCACGGCCTCGATCACGACGAAAGCCTGCGCCATCGGGTGCTCGTCGGTGATGGCGAGGTGGATCACCGGTTCGTGGCCGATCGGCACAAGCGCCGCCAGTCGGCGCGCGGCCCCGCCCGTGAGCGCCATCGTCGGCTGGCCCGAGGGCAGGTTGACCACGCCCATGTCGCGCCAGGCGACGCCGTCGCGGATGCCGGTGCCGAGCGCCTTGGCGCAGGCCTCCTTCGCCGCGAAGCGCTTGGCGTAGGAGGCCGCGCGCCCTGCCCTGCCCTCGGACCGCCGCCGCTCCACGGCCGTGAAACAGCGCTGGATGAACCGTTCGCCGAAGCGCTCCAGCGATTGCGCGACCCGGTCGATGTCGCAAAGGTCGGTGCCGATGCCGACGATCACCCGGCCGAGCCTTGCTGCCCTGCCGAGCCTTGCTGCCCTGCCATGCCCCGCCGCCCGGCCTCCATGGCCGCCCGCATGGTGGCGATGGCGGCCTCGAGGCCAACGAAGACGGCCTCGCCCATCAGGAAATGGCCGATGTTGAGCTCCATCACCTGCGGGAGCGCGGAGATGATCCGGGCGGTCGCGAAATCGAGGCCGTGGCCCGCGTGGCATTCCAGGCCCATGGCCGCGGCAGCCTCCGCCGCGCGGCGCAGACGCTCGAACTCGCGCGCGGCCCGCTCCGCTTCGCCGCCCGCGGTCGCATCGCACCAGGCGCCGGTATGCAGTTCGACGACGGGGGCGCCGATGGCGCGGGCCGCCTCAATCGCCGGCAGGGTCGGCTCGATGAAAAGGGAGACGCGAATGCCCGCGTCCGTCAGCCTTCGGGTCGCCGCGCCCAGGTGGGTGCGCCCGCCGATGACGTCGAGGCCGCCCTCGGTCGTGCGCTCGCTGCGCTTCTCCGGGACCAGGCAGCAGGCGCGCGGCCGCGTCTGCACGGCGATCTCCACCATCTCGTCCGTCGCGGCCATTTCGAAGTTGAGCGGCACGCTCAGCTCCGCGCGCAGCCGCCGCATGTCGGCGTCGCGGATGTGTCGACGGTCCTCCCGCAGGTGCGCCGTGATGCCGTCCGCGCCGGCTGCGACGGCAAGGTGCGCGGCCCGCACGGGGTCCGGCACGGTTCCGCCCCGCGCGTTGCGAAGGGTCGCCACGTGGTCGACGTTGACGCCGAGGCGTAAGCCGGAGCCCATCATTAGCCGTTCACCCGTTCCACCTTGCTGACCATGGGTCGAGCGCGAAGCTGCGACGTGATCGTGCTGAGGTGTTTCACATCCTTGACCTCGACGTCCACCATCATCGTCCGGAAGTCGGCGGTCGAATCGTCCATGGCGACGTTGGCGATGTTTGCGCCGTTCTCGCCAATGACGGTGGCGATGGTGCCGAGCGTTCCCGGCTCGTTGATGGCGGTGACGCGCAACCGCGCCGGAAATGCGACGGCGCTGCCGTCCTCGACGTCCCACCGCGCGTCGAGCCATCGGCCGGGCTGGTCGTCATAGGCCGTGAGTTCGGGGGAATGGATGGGATAGATGGTCAGTCCCTCGTCCGGCGCGACGATCCCGACGATGCGGTCGCCCGGCACCGCCCCGCCGTTGGCCGCGAAGGCGATGGGCAGGTCGGAGCGGAACCCCTCGATCGGCATCAGCTTCATGTCGGCCTCGTCGCTCGCGCCTGGTACGCGGAAGACGACGTGCGCGTTGGCGCGCATCTTGAACCACCCGGCCTCGTTGCGCGAACGGGGCACGGCACTCTTGCGATCGTCGGCGATTTCAGGGTGCACCGCCTTGAGGACGTCGCCCGAGACCATCTCGCCGCGACCGACGGCCGCGAGCACGTCCTCCACGGTTTGCCGGGCGAAACGCGGCAGCACGGCCTTGATCTTATCTTCCGCGAAGGACTTGCCGGCGCGCTCGAACGCGCGGGTGACGATCTGCCGCCCAAGGCCGGCATATTGCGCGCGCATAGCCTCGCGCGTCGCGCGACGGATCGCGGCGCGCGCCTTGCCCGTCAACACCAGTGTTTCCCACACGGCGGGCGGCACCTGGCCTTCCGTGCAGATGATCTCGACCTCGTCGCCGTTCTGCAGCTCGCTCAGCAGGGGGGCGGAGACGCCGTTGATTTTCGCGCCCGCCGCCGTGTTGCCGACGTCCGTGTGGACGGCGTAGGCGAAGTCGATGCCCGTGGCTCCTTTGGGCAAGGCGATCAGGCGACCGTTCGGCGTAAAACAGAAGACTTGATCGTGGAACAGCTCGAGCTTGGTGTGCTCGAGGAACTCCTCGGGCGAGCTTCCCTCGGCCAGCGACTCGATGGTGCGCCGCAGCCATTGGAACGCCCGGCTCTCATCGGTCAGCACCGCGTTGTTGCGCACGCGCCCCTCCTTATAGAGGACGTGCGCCGCGATGCCGTTGCTCGCGATGTCGTGCATCGCCTTGGTGCGGACCTGCAGTTCCACGCGCTGGCGCCCGGGGCCGACGACGGTCGTATGAATCGAGCGGTAATCGTTCGGCTTCGGCGTCGAGATGTAATCCTTGAAGCGGCCGGGAACGGTCGGCCACCGCATATGGATGACGCCGATGGCGCGATAGCAGGCCTCGTCGCTGTCGACGACGATGCGAAAGCCGAAGATGTCCGACAATTGCTCGAAGGAGATCGACTTGCGCTCCATCTTGCGCCAGACGGAATAGGGCTGCTTCTGCCGGCCCTTCACCTCGGCCTTGATGCCGGCAGCGGCCAGCGCCTCGCCGAGCTCGGCCTCGATGGCGATGATGCGCAAATCGTTCTTGCGGCCGATGTCGTCGAGCCGCGCCTCGATCGTGGCGTGCGCCTCGGGCATCAAATGGCTGAAGGCGAGGTCTTCCAATTCGTCGCGCAGGCGCTGCATGCCCATGCGGCCGGCGAGCGGCGCGTAGATGTCGAGCGTCTCCTCCGCGATGCGCGCGCGCTTCGGCACGGCCATGAAGTGCAGCGTGCGCATGTTGTGCAGGCGGTCGGCGAGCTTGACGAGCAGCACGCGGACGTCGGACGCGATCGCGAGCAGCAGTTTGCGGAAATTCTCGGCCTGCACCGCGCGTTTTGACACGAGATCGAGCCGCTTCAACTTGGTCAGACCGTCGACGAGCACGCCGATCTCGCTGCCGAAGATCCGGTCGATCTCCTCGCGCGTCGATTCCGTGTCCTCGATCGTGTCGTGAAGGACAGCGGCGACGATGGTGGCGTCGTCCAGCCGGTACTCCGTGAGGATCGCCGCGACTTCCAGCGGATGCGAGAAGAACGGGTCTCCGGAAGCGCGGACCTGAGCGCCATGCGCTTTCATGGCGTAGACGTAGGCCCGGTTGAGCAAGATCTCGTCGGCTTGCGGGTTGTAGCGCTTCACCCGGTCGACGAGTTCGTATTGCCGCATCATCGATGGCACGGTCTCAAAGAGGGGTCTTGCGTCGCTGACCCGCCGGGTCGTCGAGCGTCACCCGGACAGGGTGACGCAAGAGACCCGCTCGGCGCAAGCACCTTCCCCGCCCTGAGCGCTTCACCCGTGGAGGCGCGGCTATTCGCCCTCGTCGTCCGTCGCCGCCGGGGGTACCAGCCCCTCGAGGCCGCGCAGCAGGTCCTCTTCCGTCATGCGGTCGAATTGCACGTCGCCCTTGGCGTCGGACTGGATCGTCGCCGGTCCCGAAGAAAGCGCCGGCACCGCTTCGGCTTCCGGCTCATCCACCTCGACCTGGTTCTGCAACGAGTGGATGAAATCCTCCTTCAAGTCCTCGGGCGCCTGCGTCGATTCGGCGATCTCGCGGAGGGCTACGACCGGATTTTTGTCGTTATCCCGCTCGACTGTGATCTGGGAGCCGGCCGCGATCATGCGGGCGCGGTGGCTGGCGATCAGGACCAAGTCGAAGCGGTTTTCGACCTTATCCACGCAATCTTCAACTGTTACGCGTGCCATCGGCATTCCCTTTATCAATGGTATTTGCGCTAGCCGTACACAATCGCGAAAGGTATTGGCAAGGTCGTCGCCTTAATATTTGAGTTTAGGAAAGGGGAAACTAGGCAATTGCATGCTCCTACTCGAGCGAAGCTTGACGGGTGCGATTGTCACATCCGGAACTCCGCCGTTGCCACAGGGTCGCTGATGCCGACTCACCCCGGCGTCCTGAGCAATCTCCCGTCTCTCTCGCTCTCGCATCTGAACAAAGAATAAGAAAGTTAAGAGATATACTATGGCTGATATAGAACGAATTGCGCTGTTCATCGACGGTGCAAACCTCTACGCCACCGCCAAATCGCTCGGTTTCGATATAGATTACAAGCGTTTGCTCAAGGAGTTTCATAGTAGAGGCAAGCTGGTTCGCGCATTCTACTATACGGCTTTGATCGAGGACCAAGAGTATTCCTCTATCAGGCCGCTTATCGATTGGCTCGACTACAACGGGTTCGCCGTCGTGACGAAGCCGGCAAAAGAGTTCGTCGACGCGCTCGGGCGGCGCAA
The DNA here is from genome assembly GCA_965249685.1 of Beijerinckiaceae bacterium. Lineage (GTDB taxonomy): Bacteria > Pseudomonadota > Alphaproteobacteria > Rhizobiales > Beijerinckiaceae > RH-AL1. The sequence goes on from CBDFMN010000003.1 coordinate 1,246,480, forward strand.
GGTCAAGGGCAACATGGATATCGAGCTCGCGATCGACGCGATGGAGATGGCCGAGCACCTCGACCACATCGTCCTGTTCTCAGGCGACGGAGACTTCCGGTCCCTGGTCGAAGCGGTGCAACGCAAAGGCGTTCGCGTTTCGGTCGTTTCCACCAACACGACGCAACCGGCGATGATCGCCGACGAGCTCCGGCGGCAGGCGGACGAGTTCATCGACCTGATCACCCTCATTCCGAAGATCGGCAGGGACCCCGGCGAGCGGCCGCCGCGGCAGGAGCATCGCCAGGGCGAGCGGCGTGGCGCCCCTCACCCCGCGAGCACCCCGCTCGATATCGTCGATGATGGGGAGTAGCGCGGCCGACGCCGACGGCAGGGATGCGCGAGGCGCCTCGTCGCCGGACCGCGATTGCCCTCTCTGCCCTCGCCTCGTCGACTTCCGCGTCCAGGCGAGGGTGGCGCAGCCCACGTGGTTCAACGCGCCCGTCCCGACGTTCGGCGCGACCGAGGCGCGGCTGATGGTCGTCGGGCTCGCGCCCGGCCTGCGCGGCGCCAACCGAACGGGACGTCCGTTCACGGGCGACTATGCCGGCGTCCTTCTCTACGAGACCCTGATCGCCTTCGGCTTCGCCATCGGACCCTACGAGCAGCGGCCGGACGACGGTCTGCGGCTCGTCGATTGCGTCGTCACCAACGCCGTGCGCTGCGTGCCGCCGCAGAACAAGCCGACCCCGGCCGAAATCAAGACCTGCCGCGTCTTCCTCGAGGCGACGCTGGCGCAGCGTCCGCGGGTCGAGGCCGTGGTCGCGCTCGGACGTATCGCGCATGAGGCGACGGTGCGGACGCTCGGGGGCCGGCTCGCGGCCTTCCCCTTCGCCCATGGGCGGCGGCACGATCTCGCGCTAGCGGACGGCCGACCCATTGCGCTCTTCGACACCTACCATTGCTCGCGCTACAACACGAACACGGGCGTGCTGACGCCACTGATGTTCCAGGCCGTGATCGGCGCGGCGCGGCGGCACCTGGACGAACTCGAAGGCTAGTTGCGCTCCTTGAGCAGGCGGCTCTTCTCGCGGTTCCAGTCGCGCAGTTTTTCCGTCTCCCGCTTGTCGTGGAGCTGCTTGCCGCGGGCGACCGCGATCTCGATCTTCGCGCGGCCTTTGTCGTTGAAGAAGATCTTGAGCGGCACGATCGTCATGCCCTCCCGCTCCACGCCCTGGGCCAGCTTGGCGATCTCCTTGGCATGCAGCAGCAGCTTGCGGTGACGTTTCGGCTCGTGGTTGAAGCGGTTGCCCTGGAGGTATTCCGGGATTGTCGCGTTGATGAGGTAGACCTCGCCCGCCCGATCGACCGACACGTAGCTCTCGGCGATCGTCGCCTTGCCCGTGCGCAACGCCTTGACCTCGGTGCCGGCCAGCATCAGGCCGGCCTCGAAGGTCTCGCCGATCTCGTAATGATAGCGGGCGCGCCGGTTGTCGGCGGCGACCTTGTATAAACGTTCGGGCTTTGGCGCCACCTCGTCACATCCTCGGCTTCGTTCAGACGCTCAGCAGTCCGGCATGGGCCATGGCGCTACGCACAGCCATCATCGCCGGTTCCGTTGCCGTCAACATGGGGAGGCGAACCTCGTTCGCCATCTTGCCGAGCAGCGAACAGGCGTACTTCGGGCCGGCCGGGTTCGGGTCTACGAAGAGCGCGGCGTGAAGCGGTGTCAACCGGTCCTGCACGGCGAGGGCCGCCGCATAGTCGCCGGCCAGGCAGGCCTCCTGCATCGCGGCGCATTGGCGCGGCGCGACGTTGGAGGTGACCGAAATGCAGCCGTGGCCGCCGTGCGCCATGACGCCGAGCGCCGTCATGTCCTCACCCGACAATTGCACGAAGTCCGGCCCCAGCAGGCTGCGCTGCAACGCCGTCCGGGCGAGGGAGGCCGTCGCGTCCTTCACGCCGGCGATGTTCCTGAGCTCGTAGAGGCGCCGCATCGTGTCGATGCTCAGGTCGACCACCGAACGGGGCGGAATGTTGTACATGATGATGGGGATGCCGACGGCGTCGTTCACCGCCTTGAAATGCCGATAGAGGCCCTCTTGCGAGGGCTTGTTGTAATAGGGCGTGACGACGAGCAGCCCATCGGCGCCGACCGACTCGGCATAGCGCGCCAGGTCGAGCGCCTCGGCCGTGTTGTTGGAACCGGCGCCGGCGATGACGAAGGCGCGGCCCCGCGCCTGTTCGACCGTCATGGCGACGACGCGGCGGTGCTCCTCGTGCGTCAGGGTCGGGCCCTCGCCCGTCGTGCCCACGGGCACGAAGCCGTGCGTGCCGTTATCGACCTGCCATTCGATGAAGGCGCGCAACGCCTCCTCATCCAGACGACCGCCTCGGAACGGCGTCACGAGCGCCGTAATCGAGCCTCGCAGTGCTGCACCCTTCGCCATTCCCGATCCTTCCGGGTCGCCCAAAGGGCGCCGCATTCCTCATGCCATCTCGGTCGGCTCCGGGCGATCCGTCCCAGCCGGCAGACCCGTTACGCCGAAACGTGCTCGCCGAACAAGCCACCCGCCGCGAAGAGACATAGCGGCTCGGCGGAGGAACGCAACAAGCCCCGACGCTTGGCTTTTCCCTCCGGCGACACCGTAGGGATTGGGTAACCAAGTTGAACCAAGCTGCTTCGCGCCTGCGGGCTTTGATGGGTCGAGCATGAACAGAAAACGCGGTTACGGGGTTCTCGGCGCAAGCGCGCTGTGCCTGATCGCAGTCGCGCCCTCGCAAGTCGCCGATGGCCGTCTGCCGCGCTGGACCAACCTCTTCTGGGACCTGCGGCAGGGCGCCGCCAAGGTGGCCGCGGCCAGCGTGGAAGTGGCGGCAGCGCTGCACCTGCCCGGGCACGAGACACCTTCCGGCATCCCGTCCGCCCCAAGCGCCGCGCCGCTCAAGGAAGGTCCGGTGACGGCCCCCGTGCTGGGTAGGCTCGATGCCGTCCAGGCTGCCACCGTCCTCAATCAGGCGTTCGCCGCCGCGGCCGCGGCCCTGCGCCTGCGCGAGCTCGGCTACGATCCCGGACCGATCCGCGAGGCGCTGACGGCCTATCGCACCGGCGACCTCGCGGCCGGCGATGCTGCCGCCCGCACCGTGCAGGACCCGCTCGCTCGCACCGCCCTCGAATGGGTTGCGCTGCGCGACGCCGCCGGCAAAATCAGCGTCGAGCGCCTCAACGCCTTCAGCGCGCGCCATCCGGACTGGCCCGCGCAGGGCTGGTTCCGGCGGCAGCTGGAGGCCCATTTGTTCCGCTCCCCGGACGCCGCCATGGTGAGAGGCTTCTTTGCCGCCAGCCCGCCGCAGACGCCGGTCGGCAAGCTGGCTTTGGCGCGGGTGATGAAGGCGGACGGCCGCATGGCCGAGGCCTCGCGCCTCGTCCGCGCGCTCTATCGGGAGACCGACCTCTCGCCCTTCCTGGAGACGCGGCTGAAGGCGGATTTTGGCGGCGAGCTGCAGAAGGCCGATTACAAATACCGAGCGGACCGCCTCCTCTACAAGGACGACGTGGGAGGTGCGCTGCGTGCAGCGGCCCTCGCCGGCCCGGAGGTCGTTGCGTTGGCGCGGGCGCGGGCGGCCGTGATCGCCGAGGCGCCGAGCGACAAAGCCATCGCCGCCGTGCCCCCGGCCTTGCGCAACGATCCGGGCCTGCTCCTCGCCCAGATCCAGAAGCTGCGCCGCGCCGACAAGCTGAAGGATGCGGCGGCCGCCATGCTCGCCGCACCGCACGACCCCGCCGTGCTGATCAACGGCGACGAATGGTGGACGGAGCGGCGCGTGCTCGCCCGCAAGATCCTCGATAGCGGCGATGCTGCGACGGCCTACCGGATCTGCGCCGGCCACTCCGCCATGTCGGCCGAGGCCCGGATCGAAGCCGAGTTCCATGCCGGCTGGATCGCCTTGCGCTTCCTCGGCGACCCTGCCACCGCCGCGAAACATTTTGCGACCGCCGGCCAGCTCGCCGAGACGCCGACCTCTCTCGCCCGCGTCGCCTATTGGCAAGCCCGCGCCACGGAGAATTCGATCGACCCCGACGCGCTCGCGCGGGCCAAGCTCTTCTACGAACGGGCGGCTCAATATCCGTCGACTTACTACGGGCAGCTCGCGCAGGCGGCGCTCGGGCGCAACGCCGACATCGTGCGGGCCCCCACCTCGGAGGCCCAGGGTATGGGCCGCGCCGAGGCGGTCCGAACGGTCGAACTCCTTTACGCCGCCGGAGAAAAGGAGCCGGCCTACGCGCTTGCCACCGAGGCGGCGCAGACGCTCAAGGACGAAGCGCAGGTGGCCGCACTCGCCAAGGTCATCGATGCACAGCAGGACGCGCATCTCGCCCTCACCGTCGGCAAGCTGATGAGCCAGCGTGGTCTGCCGATGGACGCGTTGGCCTTCCCGACGTTCGGCATCCCTCACTTCGAACCGCTAGTGAACTCGGCCTCGCCTTCCATCGTCTATTCCGTGGCGCGGCAGGAGAGCGCCTTCAACGCGACCGTCGTCTCGGCGGCGGGCGCCAAGGGCCTCATGCAGATGATCGATTCCACGGCGAAACGCACGGCCGTGAAGGCCGGCCTGCCTTTCGACGAGGGACGTATGCTGACCGACGCCGCCTTCAACGCGCAACTTGGCGCCGCCCACCTCGGCGCGCTGCTGGCGGAACAGGGCAATTCCTACATCCTGACCTTCGCCGCCTACAACGCCGGTGGCGGCCGCGTGAAGCAGTGGATCGAAGCCTATGGCGACCCGCGCACGCCGGGCGTCGACCCCGTGGACTGGGTGGAGCGGATCCCGTTCACGGAAACGCGCAACTACGTCCAGCGCGTCATGGCGAACGTGGCGATGTACCAGGCCCGCTTCGCCAAAGAGGCGGCGAGCGGCGGCTTGCAGGCCAATGCGACGCGCAACGCGCCGGCAAAGCTCTGACAACCAGGCCGCGCGATTTTTACGCGAAAGGTCGAGCGCGCGGTCAGGAAATGGCGACCATCCGGCTTCCGCCGGCCTGAAGCCCGGACCCGAGACCGGTGATCAGCGCTGGCGCTCGACGAAGGCGTCGATCAATTGCACGACGTGGTTCACCGAATACGGTTTGGGCACGAAGCGTTGCGAGGCGGCGTCGAAGGTCGACGACGGCAGGCGGCGACCCGAAGTGACCACCACGCCGATATCGGGATAGATGCGACCGATCCTGTCGGCCAGCGCGAACCCGTCGATCGGTCCGGGCATTTCCACGTCGGTGAAGACGACGCGCACGGCGGGGTTCTGGTCCAGCAGCACGAGGGCCTCGTCGGCATTGCTGGCCTCGATCACGTCGAACCCGGCGTCGGTCAGGACGTCAGCGTTCATCAGACGCAGCAGCGGCTCGTCGTCGACGATCAGGACCAGGGGATGAGCGGCGAGAATGCTAATGTCCATCGAACAAGACCCAACGCTTTTTACTGAAATTCCACGCTGGGCCATTTGCATTAACAGCCGCTTTAAGACTTGAGTTAATGCTTCCCGATCCGTCGCAATAGGCGGCACGCCGTTCGCGACCATAGGGAGAGGCGGCCATGGCCCAGTTCGGCACGAAGGTCGAAGATCGCTTCTACGCGGCTGCGGACGGGCTGCGCCTGCACCTGCGCGATTACAACCCCGACGTCGCAGTGGGAAGCCCCGTCGCATGCCTCGCCGGGCTGACCCGCAACGCCGAGGATTTCGACCCGCTTGCCCGCGCCCTCGCTTTCGAGGCGAACGTCCCGCGCCGCGTCGTCGCCTTCGATGGCCGCGGCCGGGGCGGCTCCGACCATGACGCCGATTGGCGCCACTACGACCTGCCGATGGAATGGGACGACGTGCTCGCCGGTCTGACGCTTTGCGGGATCGCCTCGGCCCATTTCATCGGCACGTCGCGCGGCGGCCTCAACCTCATGGCGGCAGCGCGCGAACACCGGCGCCTGATGCGGTCCGTCGTGCTCAACGACATCGGCCCGGTGCTGGAGAGCGGCGGGCTGGCGCGGATCAAGACCTATGTGGGAGTGCCGGTCCAGCCCCGCGACCTGGCACACGCCATCGCCATGCTCAAGATCGGCGCCGGGCTCCATTTCACAAACCTGAGCGAACGCGAGTGGCGCCTTTTCGCGACCACGACCTTCGGTTCGGACGAGGCGGAATTGGGCCTGCGCTACGATCCGGCGCTGAGCCACACCCTCGACGGGTTCGACGTAGCCCGGCCCCTGCCGAACCTCTGGCCGCAGTTCGACACCCTGCGCGGCCTGCCTTTGTTGACGATCCGCGGCGAAAACTCCGACCTGCTTTCACAGGAAACATTCCGATCGATGACGACGCGATGGCCGGGAAGCGAAGGCTTCGTCGTACCGGGGCAAGGCCACGCGCCGCTCCTGGCAGACGACGCCTCGATACGGCGCATCGCCGGCTTCCTCGCGGCCGCCGACGCTGGAACGTCCGGGACTTGAGGAGGCCGCCAATTGTCCGTCGCGGCCCGCGCTCCGCCACAGGACGCCTGCCCGCTCCGCCGACCTTACGCGGGCTGCCCTTCCATTTCGCCGACGACCTCGTCGGTCTCGGCGTCGGCGACCAGCTGGCCCTCCCACTTGGCGACCACGGCGGCCGCCAGCGAGTTGCCGATGACGTTGGTGGCCGAACGTCCCATGTCGAGGAACGTGTCGATACCCAGGATCAGCAGCAACCCCTCTTCCGGCAGGCTGAACTGACTCAGCGTGGCGGCGATCACCACCAGGGAGGCGCGCGGCACGCCGGCGACGCCCTTGCTGGTCAGCATCAGCGTCAGCAGCATGGCCACCTGCGTGCCCAGGCTCAGGGGTATGTCGTAGGCCTGCGCGATGAAGACGCTCGCGAAGGTGCAGTACATCATCGTGCCGTCGAGATTGAAGGAATAGCCGAGCGGCAGCACGAAGCTCGAGATCTTCGGGGCGACCGGGAACTTGGCGAGTTGTTCCAGCATCTTCGGATAGGCGGCCTCGGAACTCGCGGTCGAGAACGCCAGCAGGAACGGCTCCTGCACGAGCTTGACGAGGCGCTTGACGGAAGGGCCGAGGATGAGGAAGCCGACGAGGACGAGGATCAGCCAGAGGCACACCAAGCCGAAGTAGAACTCGCCCATGAACTTGGCGTAGTTGAGCAGGATGCCGAGCCCGTTGGTCGAGATGGTTGCCGCCATCGCGCAGAAGACGGCGAGAGGCGCCAGCTTCATCACGTAGCCTGTCACGCGCAGGATAATGTGCGACAAACCCTCGATGCCCTCGAGCACCGCCTTGACCCGGCTGCCCATCGCGGCGCAGGCGACGCCGAAGAACATGGAAAAGACGACGATCTGCAGGATCTCGTTGTCGACCATCGGACGGATCGCCGAGTCGGGGACGACGTGTTTGACGAAGCCGTCGAGCGTCATGGCATGGGCGTCGATGCCGGTGGCGGCGCCGCTCAGCACTTTATGCACGCCCTCGCCTGGCCCGAAGAGGTTCACAAGCACGAGGCCGAGGCTCAGGGAGACGAGCGAGGCGCTGACGAACCACAGCATGGCCTTGCCGCCGACGCGGCCGACCGCGCCGGCATCCGACATGTGGCCGATGCCCACCACGAGCGTCGAGAAGACGAGCGGCGCGATGATCATCTTGATGAGGCGCAGGAAAACGGTGCTGCCGATCGACACGTAGCCGGCGATGGTCTTCTGCATGGCAGGCGTCGCCACCTGGGCGTGGACCAGACCGCCGACCACGATCCCGAGGATCATGGCGACGAGGATGTAGGTCGTCATCCGACTCGATTTCATTGATGGTCCCCTTCGATGGCGTCGCGCGCCGCTATGCAAGGATAGCGCCGACGCAATCGAAGGGGTTCTCAGCGGTTACACCGGGACGGTGACCGCGTCCGCGGCGTGAAGGGGCCCGCGCGACGGAGGCGGCCGCTTGTCGGTGTCAGTCAGTCTGCGAACGGCTCGAAGGTGCCGCAGCCCTCCGCGAGGAGGGCCTCGCCGCTGCGGGGAATGCCGTTGATGTTGCGCAGGAAGTCGGTGGTGTTGAAACCGCGCGGGTATTCGCAGCGCGTAGTGTGCCGCCTGAAGACGAAGACCGCCCCTGGCCCGAGTTCAGGCACGATCACGTCGGGATCGGCGGGCTCCCGGTAGTAGTGCGCGCGATAGCGAGGCCCTGCGGCGGCCGTGTCGGCAAGCGCGCCGCACCCCGTCAGAAGCACCAGGAACAAAGCCATCTGTCGCATCACGATCTCTCCCGGCCGCTGGGCGAAGCGAAGAACCCAAAGGTTGCGCTTGAGGTTCCAAGGTAGAGGCGCCGGCTGTCAATGGTCGGCAACGAAACTCATGTAGGCGGGAAAACTGTGCGGCGCGCCGTCCGGTGGCGGCGGAAACGGCGCCGCGCGGCGGATCAACGCCACCGCCTCCTCGTCCACCGCCGTGTTCCCGCTGGAGCGATCGACCACCACGCGCGTCAGGCCGCCCTTGGCGTCGACCTCGAACACCACGTGGGCCACGCCTGGCAGATAGGCCTGGTTCGACTTTTTCGCCCGACCGACCAGGTTGTAGATCGCCTGATCGTAGGTCACCGGGTCGTCGCCGTTCGGCGCGAGCGCGGGCATGGCGACGGCCGAGAAGGACTCTGGCAACAAACCCAAGGTCTTCGTGCGGTCGGCCGCCTGCTGCCGCGTCACAGCGGCCCCCTGCGCCTTACTTTGCTCCCGTCCCGCGTTGGGCTCCTGTCCCTTGGCATCAGCCTCCGCCTGCGCGTGCAGGTCGGCCTGCTCGGCTTTCAGCGACGCGAGTTCGTCCCGCAGCGCCTGCAGCCCGGCGACCTCCTCGGCCGTCGGCGCGGGCGGGGGCGGCTCGGGCGATCGCGCCTGCTCCTTTGGCGCGTCTCGCGCCGGCGCCTTTGGCGCATCTCGCGCCTCTTGGGCGGGCTTTGCCGGAGGCGGCGCGGCCTTGGCCGCGGGCGCCTCCTGGACGATTTCGACGGGCGTCTCCTGCGGCTCCGTCGTCGGAGCGGACGCTCTGACAAGGAGGAGAGCCGCGAAGACGAGCAGATGCGCCGCGCCCGACATCGCAGCCGCCGGCCCCAGCGTACGGAGGCGACGGGCGAATGGCTGCGGGATAGCGACGAGGGCCAGGCGATCGGCGGCAAACGGTGCGTTACCCGCCCGCAAGTCCGCTCGCGCGGCAGGCCTATCCGCCATGGCCGCCAAGACGGGATCGATGCGAACCTGACGCGCCATCACCTTCGACCGACCGCTGAGGACCCATCTCCTTCTAGAGGATAGCGACGGCGGCGCAACTCGCCGCCGGCCCTTGCCACGGGGGTCCCGCTGAGGCATACCTCGTCCGCTCGAAGGCGGGACCTAAGTGTGTCGTCTGCGGGCGATACGGAGATGTGGCCGAGAGGCTGAAGGCGGCGGTTTGCTAAACCGTTATAGGGTTGTAAAGCCCTATCGAGGGTTCGAATCCCTCCGTCTCCGCCAATTTCGTTTCGAAACGGCCGAACCGACGATCAGAACCGGGCGCCTGAGCCCTCGCGGAGAACCGATATGTCCCAGACCATCCGGTCTTGCTTTGCCGCTATTCCGCTCAAGGAATTGGTGACCGGAGCGAGCCTCGCGACGGCGGCCTGGGCGGGAATGGCGACGCTGGCGCAGGCCGATCCCGTGTCTCCCGAGGGGTTCTGGTACACGAAGGGCAGTGAGTCGATCATCAAGTTTCAGCCCTGCAAACCGACGTTCTGCGGCTCGGTGGTGTGGCTGAAGGACCCGACCGATGCCGCCGGCGCCACCAAGCTCGACGAGAAGAACCCCGACGTGAGCAAGCGGACCAAGTCGATCATCGGTCTGGAGATCTTCAGCGGCATGGTGGCCGCCGACGATCACTGGAAGGGCAAAGCCTACAACGCCGACGACGGCAAGACCTACGACGTGACCTTTACGGTCAAGACGGAGAAGGAGCCCAACGACAAGGCCGACGTGCGCGGCTGCATTCTCGGCTTCCTGTGCGGTACGGAGACGTTCACGCGCACCATGGACGTGCCGGGCGGCGACCCGACCGCCGCGACGGCCGCCGCGAACCCAAAGTCCAAGGCCCACCCCGTCAAGAAAGACACCGCTAAGAAGTAGGCCGCGTTCTTGACGCATGCGCGGGATCGGATCGAGCAAGGCCGCAGGGATCGTTGAGGCACGGACGCGGCGCGGCGCGAGTGCCGCCGCCCTCGTGCTGTGTCTGATCGTCGGAGGGTCTCGGCCAGCGGCCGCTCAGGCGCCCCCGGCTCCGCGCGCGGCGAATGCCGCGCTCGCAGGTCCCGTCCAACCTCCGCCCTCAATGCAAGGCGATCTCGACCATCCCTACGTCCTGCCGCCCGCATCGCGAGCCCGCATGCACGAGTGCGCGATCGAATGGCAAAAGAGGAAGATGTCCGGCGCGGCGGCCGACGAAATCTGGCGCGTCTTCGCCTCGGAGTGCCTCGTCGCACCCATTGACGCGACGCGCCCGGTTCAGAGCGCGTCACCGGACCACTAGGTACAGGGCCGCCTTTCACAAGCGGTGCGGCGTGTGGACAGCGCCAACGTGACCCCGCTGCAAACCGCGTCAAACCGGTTCCGGCGTAACCGCGACGGGCGGCGTTTCCACCTTTGGCTTACGCACGGCAGCCTTGCGCGGCGGCTTGGCTACGGATTCGACGACCGTTACCGGCGGCACGTGGCTGTTCTTCGGCGCACGCGTCGTCTTGGGCGACTTCACGGCTTGCGCCTTGCTCGTCGCCTTGGCCGCCGTCTTGCGGGCGGCCATCTTCGGAACGGCGGCGGCGCGCGGCGCCGGGGTCTTTCGCGCAGCCGTCTTCGGCGCCGGCTTCCGGCTGATTGCGGCACGCGACGGCGTCGCCGCCCGCGCCGTCTTCACGGCCGTCGCGCGCTTCGGTGCCGCAGCTTTCGCCGTCGTCTTCCTTGCCGCAGTAGTCGGCTTGGCGGAGGTCGCCTTGGCTACCGCCCTGCGCGCCGGCTTCTCCGCAGCCTTCACGGCCTTCGCCCGCGTCGCAGGCTTTGCGGCGACGGTCTTGCGAGCGGGCGTCTTCGCTGCGGATCTTGCGGAAGCGGATTTTGCGGAAGCGGACTTCGTGGAAGCGGACTTCGCCGTCGCGGTCTTCTTTACCGCTGCGGTCCGGGTCGTCTTGGTCTCGGCGGCCTTGGCCTCGAACGCCTTCGTCGGCTTGGCCTTCGCAGCCGGCTTGCGTGTCGCTGCCGCTTTGCTGCTAGCTGCCTTCGTCTTCACGGGCTTTGCTGCGGACGTTCGCTTCGCGGTCGCCTTTACCATGGCTTTTCCCTGTATTCACTCGGCAGCAACGTGGGTATTGCCGCATCGACATAGAATAAGCCTAGTGCTCTTGCTTTCCAGCGCAAGTGGCGGACAGGGAAACCAGGTCTTGGTTTCAGCCGGCCTGGAGGCGACAGACCTCCCGCAAACAACCAGCACGTCCCAGGACACAGGCTTTTTTCATCGATCGGAATAGATGCGTTGCAAACTTGTTAGCAAGGACGGCATCGTCAAGCGAAAACATCGCATGCGATCAAAGCGAGTCCTCGAAGGCGGATATAGAGCACCGCTTTTATCAAAAAACCAGCAAAAACAGAGGGTTATAAACGCGCGCGTTCTGCACTCTGCAATCGCGTGGGCTTCGCGCGGTGCGATAGTCGTTTTTAATCTCACGACCGCCAATCGGGCGGCCTCACCCTAGGATTGGCTTGAATTGCGGAGGCGGGGCCGACGTCGGCAGCGTGCCGCGGCTCCAACTAAATATTCATGTGAACAAGCGAAAAAGATCGCGCCCTTTCGCCTGTTCTCTTGCCAAACCGGGCGTCGTTCCTTCCGCCGCGCGGGTGATTCGTCTGTCAGAGGCCGAGCTTGCGCTTCAGCATGTCGCTGACGCTCTGCGGGTTCGCGCGGCCACCGGTCTCCTTCATGACCTGCCCGACGAACCAGCCGAGCATGCCGGGCTTGGCGCGCGCCTGTTCCACCTTGGCGGCGTTGGCTGCGATGATCGCGTCGACAGCCGCCTCGATCGCGCCGGTATCGGTCACCTGCCGCAGGCCGCGGGTCTCGACGATGGTTTTGGGATCACCATCGCGCTCCTCCGCGATGATGATCGCGAGCACGTCCTTGGCGATCTTGCCGGAGATCGTCCCGTCGCCGATGAGGTCGACGAGGCCCGCGACCTGCGCCGGCGAGACGTGCGTGCGCGAGACCGGCAGGTTCTGCGAATTGGCGAAGGCGGCGAGGTCGCCGTTGACCCAATTGGCAACCAGTTTGGCGTCGCGTGCGACACCGCCGAAGGCGACGCAGGACTCGAAGAAATCCGCGTTCTCCTTATCCGCGACGAGCACGGTGGCGTCGTAGGGCGACAAGCCATACGCCTGGACGAACCGCGCCCGCTTGGCGTCCGGCAGCTCCGGCAGTCCCGCCGCGAGCCCGTCCACGAAAGCCTGGTCGAATTCCAGCGGCAGCAGGTCCGGGTCGGGGAAGTAGCGATAGTCGTGCGCTTCTTCCTTCGAGCGCATCGAGCGGGTCTCGCCGCGCGCGGGATCGAACAGGCGCGTCTCCTGCTCGATGGCCCCGCCATCTTCCAGGATGCCGATCTGCCGACGCGCCTCCGTGTCGATCGCCTGACCGATGAAGCGGATCGAGTTGACGTTCTTGATCTCGCAGCGGGTGCCGAATGGCTCGCCAAGCTTGCGCACGGAGACATTGACGTCGGCGCGCAACGAGCCCTGCTCCATGTTGCCGTCGCAGGTGCCGAGATAGCGCAGGATGGTGCGAAGCTTGGTGACGTAGGCCTTGGCCTCGTCGGCCGAGCGCATGTCGGGCTTCGACACGATCTCCATCAGCGCGACACCCGAGCGGTTGAGGTCGACGAACGACTCGGTCGCCGACTGGTCGTGCAGCGACTTGCCCGCGTCCTGCTCAAGGTGCAGCCGCTCGATGCCGACGCTGATCTGCTCGGTCGGCGACAGGTCGACGGTGACCACGCCCTCCCCGACGATCGGGTCCTTGTACTGCGAGATCTGGTAGCCCTGCGGCAGGTCCGGGTAGAAGTAGTTCTTGCGGTCGAACACAGAGCGCTTGTTGATGCGCGCCTTGAGCCCCAGGCCGGTGCGCACCGCCTGCGCGACGCATTCCGCGTTGATGACCGGCAACATGCCGGGCATGGCCGCGTCGACGAGCGAGACGTTGCTGTTGGGTTCGTTGCCGAAGGTGGTCGAGGCGCCGGAAAACAGCTTCGAGCGCGAGGTCACCTGCGCATGGATCTCGAGGCCCACGACGACCTCCCAGTCGGCGGTCGCGCCCTTGATGAGGTTCTGCGGTTTGGCGTGGGCGGTCATGCCTTGCCTTGCCTTTCGTTGATGCCAGACAAACCCTGCTGCGATCCTCCGAGCGCGTTGAGTTCATGAGCGACGATTTGCCGGAGATTTTCGAGCTGCTGCACGGCTGTGTCCCAGACGTAAGCCGCCGAAACCTTGCCATGGATATGCCGATAGACGTTGCCTGCGTCGCGGATTGCTCGCCATCGAATCTTGGGATAGCGGCTTTTTAGTTCATCAGGTAAGCGGCGACTCGCCTCAGAGATGATATCGAGCGCTCGCGTAACGGCGTAGACGGTCCGCACGTCCATCGTGAATTGCTCGAGCGTCATGCGCTTGATGAAATCGGCGATGGCTTCGATGTTCAAAAGAAGGCCGTTTAAGGCATCTTTCGTCTGATCAGAAAGCATAGATTGCATCGCGTTCGGCACTGGGCCTGACAAAGGGGCGAAGGCTCTCGCGCTCGGACACATCGACTTCTGCAGGAAAAAGATCCTCGATCGTGTTCATGATATCCACCAGGCCGAAAACCCCGACATGTCTACCCGCATCGATCTCCACCATGATGTCGATGTCGCTGTCGGGACGCTGCTCTCCGCGAGCGACCGAACCGAAGAGGACCGCATGGGCTACGCCCTTGGCGCGCAGATCGACTTCTGCACTCTTCAATCTCGCGAAAACGGCATCCTTATGCATCACGCTTACTCTCGCTTCACAATTCGGACAGCCGGGCCTCGCTATCATAGCCGGGACTGACCGAGACGAAAAGGACGCTACAGCCTCGAATGGAGCTTAGGATTGCACAGATCCCAGCGCCGTCATCGTGAGCGGAGCGAACAAAGAGCCGCCCGATGGGCCTCTTCGAGGGTCACACTGCGGCTCTGGATTGCTTCGCGCCGCTCGCAAAGACGGCCCGGCGAGAAACGATCCTGATTAGGGTCTGTCGCTTCAGCTCTCGTCCTTGACCTCGATCGTCGGCGCGTCGCTCGTTGGCTTCTTCACCTCCGGCAGGTTCAGCCGGATGTGCAGCTCGCGCAACTGCTTGGCCGTCACCGGCGAAGGCGCGGCCATCAGCAGGTCCTCGGCGCGCTGGTTCATGGGGAAGAGGACGATCTCGCGCAGGTTCTCCTCGCCGGCGAGCAGCATGACGATGCGGTCGACGCCGGGCGCGATGCCGCCGTGCGGCGGGGCGCCGTACTGGAACGCGCGGTACATGCCGCCGAACCGCTCCTCGAGCACCGCCTCGTCGTAGCCGGCCAACGCGAAAGCCTTCTTCATCGTGTCCGGCCGATGGTTGCGGATCGCGCCCGACGACAGCTCCACGCCGTTGCAGACGATGTCGTACTGGTAGGCTTTCATGCCGAGGATCGTCTCGGTGTCGGCGGGGTCGAGCGCGAGGAAGGCGTCATGCTCGAACTGCGGCATGGAGAAAGGGTTGTGCGAGAAGTCGATCTTCTTCTCGTCCTCGTTCCACTCGTACATCGGGAAGTCGACGATCCAGCAGAGCTCGAACGTGCCTGATGTGGTCAGGCCGAGCTCGGTGCCGATGCGCAGCCGCGCGGCACCGGCGAGCTTCGCCGCCTTCTCCGGCAGGTCGCAGGAGAAAAAGACGGCGTCGCCGCTTTTCAGCCCCGCCGCCGCGACGATCGCCGCCTGCGCCGTCGCGGGCAGGAACTTAGCGATCGGGCCTCGGCCGACGAGCGCGCCCGCCTCGCCCTCGAAGATGACGTACCCCAAGCCCGGCGCGCCCTCGCCGCGCGCCCAGTCGTTGAGCTTGTCGAAGAAGCTGCGCGGCTGCGTGCTCGCGCCCGGCGCGGGGATCGCGCGCACGACGCCGCCCTTCTTGATGACGGTCTTGAAGGCGTTGAACGTCACGTCCTCGCGCGCGAAGGCGTCCGTGACATCACTGATGAGGATGGGGTTGCGCAGGTCGGGCTTGTCGGAGCCGTATTTCAGCATCGCGTCGGCGAAGGTGATCGTCGGGAACGTCTGCGTGACCGGCTTGCCGCCGCCGAATTCCTCGAAGAGCCCGCGCAGCACCGGCTCGACGGCGGCGAACACGTCCTCCTGCGTGACGAAGCTCATCTCGACGTCGAGCTGGTAGAACTCGCCCGGCGAGCGGTCGGCGCGCGCGTCCTCGTCGCGGAAACAGGGCGCGATCTGGAAGTAGCGGTCGAAGCCCGCCACCATGATCAGTTGCTTGAACTGCTGCGGCGCCTGCGGCAGCGCGTAGAACTTGCCGGGGTGGACGCGCGAGGGCACGAGGTAGTCGCGCGCGCCTTCCGGGCTCGAGGCCGTGAGGATCGGCGTCTGGAACTCGAAGAACCCCTGCCCCTTCATCCGCGCGCGGATGCTGTCGATCACCCGCCCGCGCAGCATGATGTTGGCGTGCAGCTTCTCGCGGCGCAGGTCGAGGAAACGGTATTTGAGGCGGATGTCCTCGGGGTAGTTCTGCTCGCCGAAGACGGGCAGCGGCAGTTCGGCCGCCGGGCCCAACACCTCGATAGCGGCCACGTAGACCTCGACCTGCCCCGTCGCCATCTCGGCGTTCTCGGTCCCGGCGGGACGGGCGCGCACGCGACCGTCGATCCGCACCACCCATTCCGAGCGCAGCTTGTCGGCCGCGGCGAACGCGGGCGAAGCCGGATCGACCACGCATTGCGTCATGCCGTAATGGTCGCGCAGGTCGATGAACAGCACGCCGCCATGGTCGCGGATGCGGTGGCACCACCCCGACAGCCTCGTGTCTTGCCCGGCTTGCGCTTCGCGCAGGGCGCCACAGGTGTGCGAGCGGTAACGGTGCATGGATCCAACTGTCATAGGTTCGAGCGGCAGCCACTGCTTCGCCGACGAGGCGAAATCGGAGGGACACCCTATAGGCCACATCGCCTCTCCGAGGAAAGCGTCTCGCGACAGGAAAGCTCTTGCGGCCCGGCACTTGCGTGACGCACAGTCGTGCCGAAGCGCAAACCCATCGGAGGCCGTCGTCTCCTTGAAAGCCTAGATGAAGCTTATCGCCACAACCCAGGACTTGAGCGACGTCTGCCGCCGCCTCGCCACCTTCCCGTTTGTGACCGTCGACACCGAGTTCCTGCGCGAGACGACGTTCTGGCCGAAGCTCTGCGTCGTGCAATTGGCTTCACCCGAGGAGGCGGTCGCCGTCGACGCGCTGGCGGAAGGCATCGACCTCGCGCCGCTCTTCGCGCTGATGGCCGATCCCGCGGTAATCAAGGTGTTCCACGCCGCGCGGCAGGACGTCGAGATCTTCTGGAACCTGGCCAAGATGATCCCGGCGCCCCTGTTCGACACGCAGGTCGCCGCCATGGTGTGCAACTTCGGTGACCAGGTCTCCTACAGCGACCTCGTGCAGACCGTGTGCAAGGTGACGTTGGACAAGTCCTCGCGCTTCACCGATTGGGCGCGCCGCCCGCTGTCGGACGCGCAGATCGTCTACGCCATCGCGGACGTGACCTACCTGCGCGGCATCTACCGTTTTCTGATGGCCAAGCTCGAGGCGAGCAACCGGCTGGGCTGGCTCGCCGACGAGATGGCGGTCCTGACGGCGCCCGCAACCTACGAGCAGCACCCGGACCAGGCGTGGGAGCGCTACCGCAACCGCGCGCGCAAGCCGCGCGACCTCGCGGTGCTGATGGAACTCGCCGGCTGGCGCGAGGGCGAGGCGCAGGCCCGCGACGTGCCGCGCTCGCGCGTGCTCAAGGACGACGTGATGATCGAGGTAGCGCTGGCCGCCCCGCGCTCGGCGGACGCGCTTGGCGATTTGCGCGCCTTCCCCAAGGGCATGGAGCGCTCGAAGGGCGGCACGGAGATCCTGGCCGCCGTCGAACGGGGCCTCGCGCGCGACCCCAAGACGCTGCCGCGCATCGATCGCGACCGGCGCTCCGCGGGGGGAGGCGCGACGGTGGAACTGCTCAAGGTCCTGCTGCGGCAGGTGAGCGAAGCGCACGGCGTCGCCGCCAAGATGATCGCCACCGTCGACGAGCTCGAAGCCCTCGCGCTCGACGACGGCGCCGACATCGCCGCGCTCGCTGGATGGCGGCGCGAGCTGTTCGGCACAAGGGCGCTCGAACTCAAGCACGGGCGCCTGGCGCTGACACTGGAGCGCGGCAAGGTCGTGACCTTGGAATGGCAGGAGCACGCCGAGGGCGCGACCTGACCGCTACTACCCAGCCCGACGGCGAGCCGACTCAGTCGCGCCGGTCGATCTCGCGATGGCCGAAATAGGGGCCGCCGCAGCGACACGGCGAACCCGGCCGGCCGGGACGCGTCTCGCAGACCCGACCCGGAGCGTTGGGCGCGGGGTCGAGCAGGCAGACGAATCGCCGCGACCGGTACTCGTCGCGCGATCCATCGCGATCGTAACGCGACGGTGGCTCGCGCTCGTCGTCGTCGGAGTCGTAACGCTGGGCCTGGGCAGCGCTGACTGACGCGCAGAGGGCCATCAGGGCCAGAAGGGAGAAGTTCGGACGCATTGCTATCCCCAAATGATCGACAAAGAAAGCATAGGACAGCGCTCCTGAACGGGACATGATCGAAACGCCCGATCCACCGCCGGGGACACGACGGCGGGAACGCGCGACCAGGCCTGCCGTTTGCTCAGGCCCGAGACCTTCCGTTTCCTCAGGCGATGGCGATGGCGGGCTCGCGCCCGAGCAGCTTGGCAAGCGCCTTCATCCGGCTCTGGACCCGCTCGTTCGCGAGATCGGCGAGCGCCTGGGGCACGGTCAGGACGAGCTTGCTCCTGGTGACGCTCAGGGAACTCCGCGGCAGGACACCCGACGTGCCGGCCGTGAACACCGCCGCCACGCGGAAGGCCGCACCCAGGAGCGCCGCGCGCTCGATCATGGCCGGAGACATCAGGCCGCGGAGCGGATCGATACCGTCGGAAGCCAAACCCTCGTAGCGCAGCCTCACGACGAGCGAGAGGAACGAGCGCGCGGCATGGTCGACGCCGGGCAAGATCGCGCTCGACACGAGGTTGAAGCTCTGCACGCCGCGATAGTCCGGATGGGCACGCCAGTTGATCTCCGAGAGGGCGCAGGCCGCCTCGCGCAGGCGCCGCTCCGCCGGTGTCTCCGCGAAATTGGCCGAGCGGATGAGGCCGTCCGTCCAGGCCATGAGCTCGCGCGCGTAGCCGGGCGAGTGGGCGAGCAGCCGATTGAGTTTTTCGGCCGCGACAGAAAGCGGGTCGTCGTCGCGCTGCCTGGGGTCGAGCGCCTCGTAGAGGAGCCCCTCGCGCACACCGTAGGTCGAGATGACCACGTCCTTTGGCCTGGCCCTGCGGATCAGTTCGGCGAGCACGACCGCGCCATACGCCAGCAGCGGACGCCGCGCCGCGTTGACGGACTGGATGGCCGCCAGCGAGGCTGCGTCCCCCTGTTCCACACGCTCCGCCAAGTCGGCGGCCTCGCGCGCAGACATCCGATAACCGTGCATGACGGTGAGGGGATAGTGGCGCTGGCCCATGTCGAGCTTCGCCAGCGCGCGCCAAGTGCCGCCCACGGCATAGAAGGTCCGGTCCTGCAATCCATCGAGCGCATGGCACTTCGCCAGCGCGTCGCGCACGATCTTTGCCGCCGCTTTCGGCGATCGGCTCGACGCGTCCATCAGCGCGAGGCCGCCGAACGGCAGGCTGACGCCCACTCCGACCGCGCCGTCGCGGACGTCGATCAGCTCCAGCGACCCGCCGCCGAGGTCACCGACCACGCCGTCGGGGTCGTACACGCCGGACATGACGCCGAAGGCGCTGAGCCTGGCCTCCCGCGTGCCCGACAGGAGGGTGACAGTCGCCCCACCGAGCGCCTGGCGTGCGGCCGCCAGGAACTCGGGTCCGTTGCTCGCGTCGCGGGCGGCCGCCGTCGCGATAACGTGGACATCGGTGATGCCCATGACCTCCGTCAGCGCGCGGTAGCGCCGCAGCGCCACGAGCGCCTTTTCGACGCCGACCTTGGGCAGCTTGCCGGTCGTAACCACGCCGTGCCCGAGCGCGCACAGAGACTTCTCATTGAACGCTGGGATCGGCGCACGGTCGAGGTTGTCGTAGGTGACGAGGCGCACCGAATTGGAGCCGATGTCGATGATCGCGACCGGCCGCGCCGGTGTTGGATCATGGGGTTGGAAGGCCGTCGCCATCGGTATCAACGGCTCTCCATCCGTTTGAACAACTGGCGCGGACTCGAATCTTTCAGGCTCTGACCGCGGCCGGACAGGCTTGGGTTGGTCATGAAGTAGGAATGCGCGTTGAACGGCTCCTCTCCCGCGCGCGGTCCCAGGCGGGAGCTCGAACCATCCGGCGACACGCGATAGGACTGCTGGTTGTCGAGCATGTTGGCGACCATGATCTGATCGAGGACCTGCTCGTGTACGGTCGGGTTGAGGATCGGCGCCATGACCTCGACGCGGCGGTTGAGGTTGCGCTGCATCAGGTCGGCCGAGGAGAGGTAGACCAGCGCCTTGGGGTGGGGCAGCGCGTGGCCGTTGCCGAAGCAATAGATGCGCGCGTGTTCCAGGAAACGACCGATGATCGACTTGACACGGATGTTCTCCGACAGGCCCGGCAGTCCCGGCCGCAGGCAGCAGATGCCGCGTACCACGCAATCGATCTGCACCCCGGCCCCGCTCGCGCGGTAGAGCGCGTCGATGATGTCGGCGTCGACGAGGGCGTTGCACTTGATCCAGATGGACGCCTTCTTGCCCGCCTTGGCATTCTCGATCTCGGCTTCCAGGTTCTGCATGAACCGGGTGCGCAGCGAGATCGGCGACACGGAGAGCCGCTCCAGCCCGATCGGCTCCGCATAACCGGTGATGAAGTTGAAGATGCGCGAGACGTCGCGTCCGATCGCTGGGTCGGCGGTGAAGAAGGAGACGTCCGTGTAGATCTTCGCCGTGGTGGGATGATAGTTGCCGGTGCCGATATGGCAGTAGGTGATGAGGGTGCCGCCTTCGCGGCGCACCACCATCGACAGTTTGCCGTGCGTCTTCAGCTCGATGAAACCGAAGACGACCTGCGCACCGGCCCGTTCGAGGTCGCGCGCCCAGCGGATGTTGGCCGCCTCGTCGAACCGGGCCTTCAGTTCTACGAGCGCCGTCACCGACTTGCCGGCCTCGGCCGCCTCGATCAACGCGCGCACGATGGGGC
The DNA here is from genome assembly GCA_965249685.1 of Beijerinckiaceae bacterium. Taxonomy (GTDB): domain Bacteria; phylum Pseudomonadota; class Alphaproteobacteria; order Rhizobiales; family Beijerinckiaceae; genus RH-AL1. The sequence goes on from CBDFMN010000003.1 coordinate 1,267,019, forward strand.
TGTCCGACGAGGTGCGGTAGAGGGTCTGCTTGATCGCCACGACGTTGGGGTCGCGGGCCGCCTGATTCAGGTATTGCACGACCACGTCGAACGATTCGTAGGGGTGGTGGACGACGAGGTCCTTCTGCCGGATGGCGAGGAAGCAATCGCCACCGTTGTCGCGGACGCGTTCGGGGAAGCGCGGATTGTAGGGCTTGAACTTCAGTTCCGGCCGGTCAAGTCCGACGATCTCCGACAGTTCGTTCAGGGCCAGCATGCCGTTCAGCACGAAGCTCTCGTCGGGGACCACGTCGAGCTCCTCGGCCACGAACGCCCGCAGGCTGTCGGGCATCAGGCTGTCGAATTCGAGCTTGATGACGGAGCCGCGTCTGCGACGCTTCAGGGCCGACTCGAAGAGAAGCACGAGGTCTTCCGCCTCTTCCTCGATCTCGAGGTCGCTGTCGCGGATGACGCGAAAGGCGCCCGATCCGCGCAGGAGGTAGCCCGGAAAAAGTGTCTGCGTGAACATGCCGACGAGCGTCTCGTTGGAGACCAAGCGCTGCGGCCCTCCCTCGATCGTCGGAAGGTAGACGAAGCGTTCGAGCTTGGCCGGCAGCCGGATGAGCGCCCGCAGATGCTTGCGGTCGCCCGGCCGCACCAGTTCCAGCGCGATCGAAAACCCGAGGTTCGGGATGAAGGGGAACGGGTGCGCGGGATCGATGGCGAGCGGCGTCAGGACCGGGAAGATATGCGTGGTGAAATGCTCTTCGAGGTAGCGGAATTCGGCCTTGGTCAGGTCGGCGGGGTCGACGAGGACGATGCCCACCCCCGCGATCTCGGCGCGCAACTCCTGCCAGCGGCGCTGCTGCTCGACCGCCAGCCGTGTCACCCCCTCGCGGATCTTGCCGAGCTGTTCCGCCGGGGAAAGCCCGTCGTCCGACACCTCGGTCACGCCTTCGCGCATCTGCCCGCGGAGACCCGCGACCCGTACCATAAAGAACTCGTCGAGGTTGTTGGCGGAGATCGACAGGAAGCGGAGTTGTTCGAGCAACGGGTGGTTGCCGTTGGAGGCCTCCTGCAGCACACGCCTGTTGAACTCCAGCCACGACAGTTCGCGATTGATGAAGCGCCGCGACGAACGGGCGAGTTCGTCGGGACGGTCGGCGAGATCGCCGAGCGTTCCCATCAGGGCGATGTTGGCGGCGGGCGAGGCCTCGCCGTTGCCGATGTCGCGCTTACCGGCGTCCGGCTGTGGGCCCGCCTCACGCAGGGGCGGAGGCTCGCACGTCGCTTGGCTGGCGACCGCCGCGGGGTCGACGACAGTGTCCTGTCCCTCGCTCATATCCTGTCTCCCGAGCCTCGCGGCCGAACCTGGCGGGCAGTCGCCGACGGTCCCAACGCAGGGGTCGCCGCCCTACCATACCTTTGAGGGATGACGCGCGCCATCACAGCCATTGCTTCCAACCTGGACATGTCTCGTAATGACTCCCTTAGAAGCTGTCACCATGACAGCCGCTTAAAGGGAGGCCAGGATGACCGTTGCCCGCATCATCTCCGGCAAAGGACGCGACGTCGTCACCATGCAGCCGAACAGCACGCTGCGCGACGTGATCGACACCCTCGCGGCCAAGCACATCGGCGCGCTGGTCGTCACCGACGCCCAGGGCGCCATGCAAGGGATCCTGTCCGAGCGCGACGTCGTTCGCGCGATCGCCAAACACGGGCCGGACGCGCTCGAAGAGCCTGTGTCCACCTACATGACCAAAGACGTCGTGACGGCCTCGGAGGATGAACCCGTCCTGGCGATCGTCGGCAAGATGAGCCAGGGCCGGTTCCGCCACATGCCGGTCGTCCACGGTGGCAAGCTGACGGGCATCGTCTCGATCGGCGACGCCATCAAATACCGGCTGGCCCAGGCCGAGCAGGAGCAATCGGCGCTGCGCGAGTACATCGCGACGGCGTGAGGCCCGGTCGCGGCCTCAGAGCGGATCGAGGGCGAGGGTCGCCGCACCCTCGCCCACCCGCACCACGCGATAGAAGCAGGATCGGCGACCGGTGTGGCAGGCGCCCCCATCCCCGCCTGGACGCACACGCATGAGCAAGGCGTCCTGGTCGCAGTCGGTGCGGATCTCGACGACAGCCTGCGTCTGGCCGGACGTGTCACCCTTGCGCCAAAGCGCCTGCCGCGAGCGCGACCAGTAATGGGCGACGTTGGTCTCCAACGTGAGGCGAAGCGATTCCGCGTTCATGTGCGCGAGCATCAGCACGGTGCCGTCGGCGTCATCGATCGTGACGCAGGCCACGAGCCCGTCGCGGTCGAACCGCGGCAGGAAGGACGAGCCCTCTTCCAGTTCAGCCTTGGACACGGGCCTAAAGCCTGGAGGCGAGGGCACGCCCCAGGGTCACCGCGATCACCGCGCCCCACCCTGGCGCAAGAGGCTGAGAAAACGCACCTGTTCGGCAGGATCGGCCCTGAAGACGCCGGAGAACTGGGTGGTCACCGTCGATGCACCATATTTGCGGACGCCGCGCATCGACATGCACATATGCTCGGCCTCGATCATCACGGCACAGCCGCGCGGCTTGAGGTTCAGCTCGATCGCACCGATGATCTGCGCCGTCAAAGCCTCCTGCGTCTGCAGCCGACGCGCGAAGACATCGACGACGCGGGCGAGCTTCGACAGGCCGACGACACCGTTGTCGCTGGGATAGTAGCCGATCTGCGCGCGTCCGGTGAACGGCACCATGTGGTGCTCGCAATGGGACGAGAAGGCGATGTCGCGCACGAGCACCAGGTCGTCGTAGCCGTGCACGTTCTCGAAGACGCGGGTCAGGACCTCGGCCGCATCCATGCGATAGCCGCCGTAAAACTCGTCGAACGCCGACACCACCCGCTTGGGCGTGTCGCGCAGGCCCTCGCGGTCCGGGTTGTCGCCGGAATAGGCGAGCAGGGTCCGCACCGCCGCCTCCGCCTCGTCCCGGTTTGGCCGGGGCACCGTCGGCTGCGTGTTGGCGCGATTCAACAAGGTCTTAACCACATCATCCACGTGGCGCCTCCACCTTAGAGTTCATCCGAAGACCCAAAGCCATCATGGTCCTTAAACGCCCGGGCTACGCTTTGGCCTATCGCCAGGCGTGCCGCGCCCTCCTATATAGGAAGCGAAACGACGCGTCATCGATCTGTCTTTTGTGAAAAGCCATGCTCAGCGACATTTACAACCAGCGCATCCTCGAACTTGCCGGGAACATCCCACGACAGGGTCGGTTGGCCGCGCCCCAGGCAAGCGCGCGCGTGCATTCCAAGCTCTGCGGCTCCACCGTCACCGTCGACCTGACGATGCGCGATGGCCGGGTGGTCGATTATGCCCAGGAGGTCAAGGCCTGCGCGCTCGGTCAGGCGGCGGCGGCGATCCTCGGGCAGCAGGTGGTGGGAGCCAGCGGGTCCGAACTGCGGGCTTTGCGCGAGACCATTCGGGCGATGTTGAAGGAGAACGGCCGGCCGCCCGAGGGCAAGTGGGCGGATGCCGCCGTCCTCGAGCCCGTGCGCGACTTCAAGGCGCGCCACGCTTCGACGCTGCTCGTGTTCGATGCGGCCGTCCATGCCGTGGACCAGATCGAGGCCGGAGACCAGATCGAGGCCGGGGACGTGCCACGGGAGCGGCTCCGGGACGCGTTGCCGGAGCCTGCGACCTCAATCTAAAGTGGGCCACTCGACAGGAGGCCGGCGGGCGCGAGGCCGATGCGGCGGGATTCGACCGGCACCCGATACCGCCGCGGAGCGCAAGCGTCCGGCCGAGGCGCCGCGCGAGGCCGCCTCGGCCTTTCCGATCGTTGGCCTAGTAGCCGAGGATACCGAACCCCCTGAAGCCGAACGAATAGGCCAGGGTGACGCCGCCCGTGAACTGATCGCGCCTCCCGAGCGTCGTCGCCACCGGGCTGTCGCCGACGCTGTTGGCCAACCGGTCGTACCCGCCGAACAAGGTCGCGCTATAGGTCTGGTTGAAGTCGTAACGCGCCGTCGCAAAGGCACCGACCGAGGTCACGCCGCCGCGAGCCTGATAGGGCGTGACGCGGCCGTTAAGGGCAGCCTCGAACGGCAGGATCGTGAAGTAGCGGTCGACGTAGCGCTGGTCGCCGAACTTCACGCGCGGACCGATGGACGCCTGGAACGGCCCAAGGCGGCCGATGAAGTCCGCGCCGACAGAGCCGACGAGGCCGTTGTGGCCCGACACGGCCTTGCGGATCTCGCCGCGGAGGCGCAGCCGGTCCGGCGCGGGCCAGACTTCGACGAACCCGCCGAGCTCGATGGAATCGCCCACGTTACGCAGGCCGAAGAACTGCCCGTTACCGCCCGACAGACCGCGGCGGCTGACGAAGTTGGCGGCCGGGCCGGCCTTGAAGAAGGGCGTGTCGATGATGCGGAAGTCGAAGGAATCGTCCTGCGTGTAGAACGAATCGTGCTCGCCCGGCTTGAGATAGGCGATATGGATGCTCGGCAGGACGATGAAGCTTTTCGCGCCGGGGAAGCTCTGCACGACCTCGGGGCCGGCCGCGACGATGAGCGTGAAGATCGGAGCCGGACTGGCGAAGCTCGGCGCGACGGTCCGCGTCGGAAGGTCTGCCGCGAAGGCCGGGATGGCGACGCTAACGGCGCCTATGCTCGCAGCCAGTCTCAGAGCGGAGGAAAAGCGCACCATTCACCTATTGTTGTCCGAGCAATTCGTGCGGAGACAATGCTTGCAAAGCGTCGCCGCAGCCAGTGTATAGATGCAACACACGACGGGATAAGCGGAGCATGCGCCTCAAGCACTCGCTCGGCCGGGGCGGGGCACATCTGCTTATCCGCTTCTACCAGCTCACCTTTTCCGCGTTGGTCGGCCGCCAGTGCCGTTACCTGCCGAGCTGCTCGGACTATGCGGACGAGGCGATCGCGAGGTACGGCCTGTGGGCGGGCAGTTGGATGGGAGCGGCCCGTCTCTGCCGCTGCCATCCCTGGGGCGGGTCGGGCTTCGATCCCGTACCGTCGCGGCGTCCGCAGGCCCGCTGGTACCAGCCCTGGCGCTATGGCGCATGGCGAGCGCCAGAATGAAGGCGTGGTGAACGCAGCCTTGTCCCGCCGTTCAGCCGGCCCCTCCTAATTTCGACCCACGCTCAATCGAGCGGGAACCGACATTAGGAGCCTCCCCATGATGACCTCTCTCAAGTTCGCCGCCACCGCCGTCCTCGGCATCGTCCTCGTGTCGGGGGTGGTGGCCGACGCCTCCGCCAAGGCGGCGACCACGCACCGCGCCACCGTAAGCCACCACGTCGCGGCGGCCTCCGTGCATAAGACGCACCGCCTGCACGTGGCGCACGGACACCATGGCCATAAGGTCAACGTCGCCCGCCGCAGCACGACGACGCGGCCCGTCGCCAAGGGCACCGCGGCCGCGACGCGCACGAGCGCGGCAACGCAGCGGCGCCAGACGGTGGCGCACCGCGTGGGCGGCAAGGCCAGCGTCATCCGCTGACCGCGGCGCGGACGGGGAGCCCGGGCTGCCCGTCCGCACGTATGTCTGGCCGACATGTGCGTCCGGTCGGCGCGTCTTTCTGGTTCGCACGTCTTTCCGGCCCGCGCGTCTTGCACCGCGCTCGCTTTCCGGCTTGGTTGAAGGGCACCTCGTCCCATCCAGCCGGAACGTCGCCATGACAGCCCCCACCCCGCGCACCGCCGACCATCCGATCAACCCGATCTTTCTCGAGCGCTGGTCGCCGCGCGCGATGACCGGCGAGGCGATCAGCGAAGCGGAGCTGATGACCCTCTTCGAAGCGGCGCGCTGGGCGCCCTCGTCCTACAATTCGCAGCCGTGGCGCTTCCTCTACGCGCGGCGCGACACGCCGGCGTGGGCCACGTTCTTCGACCTCCTCGGCGAATACAACAGGAGTTGGGCGCAGGGCGCGGCCGCCCTGGTGATCCTCGTCTCGAAGATCTCCATGGTGGTCCCGGGCAAGGACGTCCCGGTCGAATCCTACAGCCACTCGCTCGACGCCGGCTCGGCCTGGGGCTATTTCGCGCTTCAGGCGGCGATGAGCGGGTGGGCGACACACGCCATGGTCGGCTTCGACCTGCCCCGCACCGCCACCACCCTGGAGATTCCGGCGGACTATCGCGTGGAATGCGCGATCGCCGTCGGCCGTCGCGGCGACCCCGCAACCCTACCGGAAGCCGCCCGCGCCCGCGAGGTCCCGAGCGGACGCAACCCGATCGCGACCCTGGTGCGCGAAGGCAAGTTTGTCCGATGAGCTAAAATTCCGGGGTTCCCTAGAATCACTTTAGATTTTAATCGATTTCCTAAGATACAGTAACGGACAAAGGACCGGCTGTGCGTGACAGCGATATAAAATATTCTATACTTATTCCCACAAGGAACGGCAATAAGTATCTGCCGTTTGCCGTAGAAAGCGTTTTATCGCAGAAGTTTGAACAGTTTGAACTGATCGTAAGCGATAACTACTCTTCCGACGAGACCTGGGAGTATCTCGGTACGATAACGGATGAAAGGTTTCGAAGGATCAGGCCAGCAAGGCCCCTTTGATGATTTCTCATTTTGAGTTCGTTTTGGGTGAGGCAAGGGGTCGCTGGATCACGATCCTCGGTGATGACGACGGCCTCCTTCCATTTTTTTTCGAACGGCTCGAAGAAATGGAGATTGATAAGCTCGCCGCAAACGCGTTGGTGTTTCGCAGGGCTTATTACACCTGGGACGGATGTCAGGAACTGCAAGGCGCGAATGTTCTCTATTACAGCTACTTGCCTTCTAGGTCCTATGTAAGCAACTTTTTATCGATATTCCTTTGCGTGATATCGTTTAAAGATTATATGAGCCTCCCCCAACTCTATACGACGGGGATCATAAAAAAAGAACACATCGATTTCATCAAAAATAGAGCGGGAGGCCGTTTCTTTTTCGGCAACACCCATGACGCGGCCTCAGCCGCCGTTCTCGCTAGTAACTCTTCGAAGCACTGCAGAGTCGAGGAACCCCTATTCTGGACTGGGACGTCCAATAAAAGTGTTGGTTTCTCGCAGGAGTCGAAATCCCACAAGGAAAAGTCCCTGGAGTTCGACGCGCTGAATGCCGAGGACGATTATGCCTGCACCTTTAAGCTCCCGCCCATCATAGATATGATTTTCGATCTCAATATAATATTCTACAAGGCGTTGCGGTCCTGCCCGAATGCCGGATCTCTTTGGACCTCGAGATCGATGTACTACATCTTTCTGGCAGGCCTATGCGTCAAGGACAAAAACTTCCGAGACTTGATTGAAAAATCTAGCGATTTAGATATAAGACCTTGGAATCTAAGGTTTTGCATATTCATATTGTCGTTACTGAAGAAAATATACAATCCTGATTCCATCGAACGTAAGAGATCTCAATCGATACACCATATCTACTCTACGGATAGATTCGAATATCCTACCATGCGCGAGGCCTCCCTTGCGGTTTCGCATCTATATCGCAATTCTATAAGTAAAAAGACCGCGTTAGATACCGCTTCATCGTCGTGAGAGAAGCCTTTCCCGTGTATCTGTATCATAAAAGCGCGCGCCGCGGGCGTCATAGAGGCTATGAGGAACGGATCATCCTAGTAATTCAAATGTTTTTCCTCCTTACGCCGCTTTCTTCACCGCAATAGCGGCCAGCGTCCGCAGGATCGTTCGGGTGCCGTCCAGTCGCGCCTTGGCGCTGGCGAAATCGCGCACGAACACAACCTTCATGTCCGGGCGCACCTTGGCGTCGCGCCCCTGCTCGCTCACGAAGCGCACCAGCCCTTGCGGGTTGGCGAAGGCGTTCTCGCGGAACGCGATGATGACGCCCTTGGGACCGGCGTCCACCTTCTCGACGTTGGCGCGACGGCACAGGGCCTTGATGGCGACGAGCTTCATGAGCTGATCGACTTCCGGCGGCATCGGGCCGAAACGGTCGATCAGTTCGGCGGCAAAGCCTTCGATCTCGTCGTCGCTCTCCAAGGTCGCCATGCGGCGATAGAGGCCGACGCGCAGTTGCGGGTCTTCGACGTAGGTCTCCGGGATGGTGACGGGCGTGCCTGTCGCGATCTGCGGCGACCACGCCTCTGCCGACGGCTCCTCGACACCGGACTGCAGGGCCTGGATCGCCTCCTGCAGCATCTCCTGGTAGAGTTCGAAGCCGACCTCCTTGATGTGGCCGGACTGCTCGTCGCCCAGCAGGTTGCCGGCGCCGCGAATGTCGAGGTCGTGGCTGGCGAGCTGGAAGCCGGCGCCGAGCGTATCGAGCGTATCCAACACCTTCAGCCGCCGCTCCGCCTGCGCCGTCACCGTCTTGTTTGCCGGCAGGGTGAAGAGCGCGTAGGCACGCGTCTTGGAGCGGCCGACGCGGCCGCGCAGCTGGTAGAGCTGGGACAGGCCAAACATGTCGGCGCGGTGCACGATCAGCGTGTTGGCAGTCGGGATGTCGAGGCCCGACTCGATGATCGTCGTCGACAGCAGGATGTCGTACTTGCCCTCGTAGAAGGCCGACATCTTCTCTTCCAGCTCGGTCGGCGGCATCTGCCCATGCGCCACAACGACCTTCGCCTCCGGCACGCTCTGGCGCAGGAAGGCCAGCGCCTCGTCCAGGAACTCGATGCGGGGGCAGACGTAAAAGCTCTGGCCGCCGCGGTAACGTTCGCGCAGCAGCGCCTCGCGGACCAGCAGCTCGTCGAACGGCGTGACGAAGGTGCGCACGGCGAGGCGATCGACCGGCGGCGTCGCGATGATGGAGAGGTCACGCACGCCGGTCATGGCAAGTTGCAGCGTGCGCGGAATGGGCGTCGCCGACAGCGTCAGCACGTGCACCTCGGCGCGCATGTCCTTCAGCCGTTCCTTGTGCTTGACGCCGAAGTGCTGCTCCTCGTCGACGATCACCAGGCCGAGGTCCTTGAAGTCGACGCCCTTGCCGAGCACGGCGTGGGTGCCGACGACGATGTCGATCGTGCCGGACGCGATCCCCGCCTTGGCCGCCTTCAGGTCGCCGGCACCGACCATGCGCGAGAGCTGGGCGACGGTGATCGGCATATGCGCGAAGCGCGCCTGAAAGTTCTTGAAGTGCTGGCGGGCGAGCAGCGTGGTGGGCACGACGAGGGCCACCTGCTTGCCGTTGATGGCGGCGGTGAAGGCGGCGCGCAGCGCCACCTCGGTCTTCCCGAAGCCGACGTCGCCGCAGATCAGCCGGTCCATCGGCTTGCCCGAGCCCATGTCGTCGAGGACGGCGTCGATGGCGGCGCGCTGGTCGTCCGTCTCGTCGTAGGGGAAGCCGGCGGCGAACTCCTCGTAGGCCCCGTCCGGCGGCAGGAGCTTGGCGGCCTCGCGGGTGAGGCGCGCCGCGGCGATCTTCATCAGGCCGGCAGCCATTTCAAGCACGCGCTTGCGCATGCGCGCCTTGCGCTTCTGCCAGCCGGCCCCGCCGAGCCTGTCGAGTGGCGCCTCCGCGTCCTCCGAGCCGTAGCGCGAGAGGAGTTCGAGGTTTTCGACCGGCAGGAACAGTTTGGCGCCGTCGGCGTAGTGCAGCTCCAGGCAATCGTGCGGCACGCCGGCCGCCTGGATCGGCTTCAGGCCCGTGAAGCGGCCGATGCCGTGGCTGGCGTGCACGACGATGTCGCCTTCGCTCAGCGAGCCGACCGCCGTCAGGAAGTTGGCCGCCCGCTTGGCGCTCTTGCGCTTGCGCACCAGCCGGTCGCCGAGGATATCCTGCTCGCTGATGACGGCGAGGTCGCCCGCCTCGAAGCCTTGTTCCAGGCCGAACACGGCGAGCGCCGCGCGGCTGCCTTGCAACGCCGTAGCCTGGACGAGAGCCGAAACCGGCTCGCACTGCTTCAGCCCATGGTCGGCGAGCACGCCGGCGAGGCGCTCGCGCGAGCCGTCGGACCAGCCGACGAGCACCACGTGCTTGCCGGCCCGCTGAAGGGCGCGCACATGCTCGACGGCCGCTTCGAAAACGTTCGCGTTCTCGTCCGCGCGCTCGGGCGCGAAGGACCGCCCCACCCTGCCCCCACAATCCACGATCAGGCCGCCTGCCGAGCCGCCTGCGGGCTGGTCATGCGGCGTGACCTGCACGTGAGCGTGGGTGGCGAGCAGGCGCGCCCACTCGTCGGGCGTAAAGTACAGCGTCTCGGGGGCGACGGGCTTGTAAGGCGATTGCCCGGGCGCCTTGTCGTGCGCGGTCCGTCGCGCGTCGTGGTAGTCGGCGATCTGCGCCAGCCGTTCGGCGGCCGCCTCCCTGACCTGCGCGTCGAGGATGAGCGGCGCGTTACCGGTGTAGGCGAAAATCGTATCGAGGTGGTCGTAGAAGAGCGGCAGCCAGTGCTCGTAGCCGGGGTGGCGTCGCCCTTCGCTGATCGCCTCGTAGAGCGTGTCGCCCCGCGTCTGCGCCCCGAATTCGGCCAGGTACGACTGGCGGAAATGCTTCATCGTCTCCGTGGTGAGCTGCACCTCGCTCATCGGCACGAGGTCGAGGCCGCGCAGCTGGCCCGTGGTGCGCTGCGTCTCGGGGTCGAAGGCGCGGATCGTCTCGAGCGTGTCGCCGAAGAAGTCGAGGCGCACCGGCTGGGCGAGCGCCGGCGGGTAGAGGTCGAGGATGCCGCCGCGGACGGCATATTCGCCGGTGTCCTGGACCGTGCCGTTGCGGACGAAACCGTTGACCTCCAGCCACTGCACGAGTGCGTCCCTATCGACGACGTTGCCGGGCGCCGCCGAGAACGTGTCCTTCGCGACCCTCCGCAGCGGCGGCACGCGCTGCAGCACGGCGTTGATGGTGGTGGAGAGGATGCGCGGCCGGTCCTCCGCCGTGCGCGAGGCGGACAGCCGCGACAGCGCCGTCATGCGCCGCGCGCTGACCCCCGCGTTGGGCGAGACACGGTCGTAGGGCTGGCAGTCCCAGGCGGGGAAGTCCAGGACCTCGATGCGCGGGTCGGCGAACGTCAGCGCCTCGGCGAACGCGCGCGCGCGACCCTCGTCGCGTGCGACATGGACGAACACCACCGAGCGTCTTTCCGCATCGAGCGCGAGGGCGTGCGTCAGCTCCGCGACGCAGAAGGCGTCGTACCCCTCCGGCACGCGGGACAGGGTGAGGGTGCCGCCCTTCTTCAGTTCGGCGACGGCGCGTTTCAGGTCGGTCACGGAGCTCGTTCTTGGAGGAAGCGGCGGGGGTGGGAGCGCTACAGGTCGAGGGGTCCGTCGTGCGTGTGGAACGCGCGCACCCTGTGGAACAAGGGTGTATCGTAGTGGACGGGCAGGGCAAGCTCGCCCGTCAACCAGGAGAAGACGTCGCGGTCCTGCGCTTCGAGCAGCGCTTCCAGGTCGGTCAGCTCCTGGTCGCTGAGGTCGCGCAGCGCGGCGTCGGCGAACCGGCCCATCGTCAGGTCCATCTCCCGCGTGCCGCGGTGCCACGCGCGAAACAGGATGCGGCGGCGGCGGACGTCGAGCCCCGCGCTTCCACGCTGACCGGTCATGATGGTCTCCGATTCCGGTAAGCCGCAACTCGCTTCTACATAGGCCATCTGGTTGGGATTGGGACTCCCTCTCTCACCGTCATGCCCGGCCTTGTGCCGGGCACCCACGCCGTGCCGTTCCCCCTTTTCGACGGTAGGACCGCACCGTCTCGGCGTGGATGGCCGCGACGGGCCCGGCCATGACGCGCAGGAACGTTTGAAGGAGAGCCGTTGAAGCGCCCCCGCGCAAGCTGTAGCCTCCCACCCCGATGCGCCCCACCCTCCTGACGCCCCTCTTCGCCGCGGCGTCCAGCCTGCCGGGCATCGGCCCCAAGACGGGCAAGCTTCTCGACCGCCTGCTCGCGCCGGCGAACGGCGGCGCGCGCCTCGTCGACCTGCTGTTCCACCTGCCCCACGCGGTGATCGATCGGCGCAACCAGCCGCCGATCGCCGAGGCCCCCATCGACGTCGTGGTGACGCTGAAGGCGCGCGTCACGGACCACCGCGCGCCACCGCCGCGCTCGCGCGCGCCCTACAGGGTGCTGGTGGAGGACGGCACCGGCGACGTGCTGCTCGTCTTCTTCCTCACCAACCACGCCTGGATCGAGAAGAGCCTGCCGCTGGGCGCCGAGCGCTGGATCTCGGGCAAGCTCGAACTCTACGACGGCCACCGCCAAATGGTTCACCCCGACCGCGTCGTCGATGCGGAGGGGTTCGCGACCATGCCGTTGACCGAGCCGGTCTACGCCCTGACGGAGGGGCTCTACCCCAGGGTGCTGGCCAGGGCGATGGACGCAGCACTCGCCAAGGTGCCGGCCCTGCCCGATTGGCTGGCCGGGCTGCGCCTGCCCCTGCCCAACCAGCCCTCGTTCGCCGCCGCGCTCGCCGCCGTGCACCGGCCGGACACGCCGGAGGCCATCGACCCGCAATCCCCCGCCCGCGTCCGGCTCGCGCTCGACGAGCTGCTGGCCCACCAGATCGCGCTCGCCCTCATGCGCCAGCGCCTGCGCGTGCGGCACGGCCGGCCGCTGGCCGTCACCCGCCGCGTCGCCGACGGGATCGAGGCCGTCCTGCCCTTCGCCCTCACCGGAGCGCAGCAGGCGGCGCTCGCCGAGATCCGCGCCGACCTCGCCTCGCCCAACCGCATGCTGCGGCTGCTGCAGGGCGACGTCGGCTCGGGCAAGACGATGGTCGCCTTCCTCGCCATGGCCGACATGGTGGAGGGCGGCCGCCAGGCGGTGCTGATGGCGCCGACCGAGATCCTCGCCCGCCAGCACTTCGCCGGTCTTCTGCCGCGCGCGGAGGCGGCCGGCATGGTCATGGCGCTCATCACCGGCCGCGACCGGCCGGCGGAGCGCGCCCGCACGCTGGCCGGCCTGCGCGACGGCACCATCCAGATGGCGGTCGGCACGCACGCGCTGATCCAGGACGGCGTCGCCTTCCACGACCTCGGCCTGGCGGTCGTCGACGAGCAGCACCGGTTCGGCGTGCACCAGCGCCTGGCGTTGGGCGCGAAGGGCGAGGCGGTCGACATCCTCGTGATGACGGCGACGCCGATCCCGCGCACGCTGGTGCTCTCCTACTTCGGCGACATGGACGTCTCGGCGCTGCGCGAAAAGCCGCCGGGGCGGCAGCCGATCGACACGCGCGCGCTGCCGCTGGAGCGGCTGGAGGACGTGATCGCCCGCCTGGGGGCCGTGATCGAGGGCGGCGCGCGGGCCTATTGGGTGTGCCCGCTCGTGGCCGAGAACGAGGAGCTCGACGTCGCCGCCGCGCAGGAGCGCTACGCCATGCTGCAGCAGTTCTTCGGCGAGCGGGTCGGCCTCGTGCACGGCCGGATGAAGGGCGCGGAGAAGGACGCCGCCATGGCCGCCTTCGCGAGCGGCGAACGCCAAGTGCTCGTCGCCACCACCGTCATCGAGGTCGGCGTCGACGTGCCGGAGGCGACCATCATCGTCATCGAGCACGCCGAGCGCTTCGGCCTCTCGCAGATCCACCAGCTGCGCGGCCGCGTCGGCCGCGGCCCCGGCGCGTCGGTGTGCCTGCTGCTCTACAAGGCCCCGCCCGGCGACGTCGCCAAGGCGCGCATCGCCATCCTGCGCGAGACCGAAGACGGCTTCCGCATCGCCGAGGAAGACCTGCGCCTGCGCGGCGAGGGCGAGGTGCTGGGCACCCGGCAGTCCGGCGCCGTGGGGTTCAAGCTGGCGGACCTCGCCGTGCACGGCGGCCTCTTGCCGCTCGCGCGCGACGCGGCGCAGCGGGTGGTGAGCGCGCAACCGAACCTGGAGGGGGAGAACGGCGCGGCGCTGCGCGTGCTGCTGCACCTGTTCGAGCGGGAGGAGGCGATCCGGCTGATCGAGGCGGGGTGACGGGCCACGCGGGCGAGACGGCGACCGCGCGTGGTGCCGCCTCGGCATCCTCGACGCCCGATGCGGACGGAGCACCCTGCCGTCTTCAGCTCGAGGCGCAGCGGCAATCGCTCGAGCCGCAGTTCGCAGCGACGTACGATGGCCGATGGCGGGACGGCCAGGAAGCCCCCCGGCCGTTGGTATTCTCTCGTGCCCCGCGGCGGCGCCGGACTCGCTTGCGACACGGCCGGCGTGGCGCTCGGCGGCACGCCTTTGGTCCACGCCCGCCGCGACGCAGGGGACGTCGTCCGCTGCGCGGTGCGCCCGACGCACGAGGTCGACCGCATCTTAACGGCAGCCTTCGGCGTCCTGCCCGACGCGGTGGTGCCGCGCCTCCATCGCGGGCTGCACCGGGCCGCGCGGTGGATCGAGGCCGGCGACCTCTGCCTCGCCAGCATCGAGACGGTGATGCTCGATGTCCCCGCCCTGACAACCGAAGGGATGGCCAAGCTCGCTGCCCTCGCCGACCTCGATAAAGGGGGAGCGGGATGGGAGGACCAGCCGCGCGTCCCCGGCGGGCAAGGTCGGGGCGGCCAGTGGACCGCGGACGGTGGTGACGGCACGGTCGCCGGCGAGTTGGCTTCCAACCCACTCACCCGACTGCCGCTTGACGACGGCGTCCTCCATCCCGAGGACGACCGCCCGCACCTGATCCCGGTCGGCGCGTCGGAAGAGGACGAGCCCTCCCGCCGCTCGAACGGACCGCCGCCCGACGAGGTCACCAGCCTGGAGCAGGTGTTTCCCGGCCTCGCCGACGCGCCGGGCCTGGCGATCCCCCTGGCGCCGGTCGACGGCTTCCTCGGATTGACCGGCCTCGCCGACGAGGCGAACCTCGAGGCCACGCTGGCGGTCTACCGCCGCGTGGTGGCCGACATCAAGGCGGTCGACCCGCATTTCGCCGACGCGGAGATCCTGCCCGCCGGCGGCATCGCCGGCCTGTCCTGGCGGGAGCGCAACGCCCTCATCGACGACCTGCTCCTGACGCGGGCGTCCGCTCTTTACAGGCTGCGCGGCGAGGTCGGGCCGCTGCAGGTGGAGACGCTGCGGTTCCTGCAGAAGAGCGTCGATGAAGCATATGCCGAAGGTATGGAAAGGTATGTTTCGGGACGCCTAAAACGAAATCTGTCGCGCGAAGAAGCTATAGGTAACTTTATAGATCGAGTGGCGCGGCAGCGCCTCCAATTAGCTTACCGTCGCAACGGGATCAAATTCGGAGCAGGAGGGGACGTCACGATAAATAATCGGGACTACAACACGAGTTCACTTGAGAATGCATACACAATCCCTGACGCGCGGATCG
This sequence comes from Beijerinckiaceae bacterium, assembly GCA_965249685.1. Lineage (GTDB taxonomy): Bacteria > Pseudomonadota > Alphaproteobacteria > Rhizobiales > Beijerinckiaceae > RH-AL1. The sequence continues at coordinate 1,282,196 of CBDFMN010000003.1, forward strand.
GGGACATTTCATTTGACTGGACGCTGACAGAGAAATCGATTTCTACGAAGCAGGTTCGTGGTTTCTTTGCGGCCGACTCAAACCCTCGCGGTGTCATCATTGTCCGTCCGACGCAGGGTGGACGCAATAGAATTTATCTTATCCCTCGTCCAAATGACCTTAAGCGTTAGAGGTGATCCTTGCGCCTGACTTACAAAGACTACGTTCCAGCAGACCTCAGCGAAGTCTACGACTTGTTAGGACTTATGATGTTATACTCTCCAAATTTTGTGGACAAAAGCGGAAGATTTAAGGATCAGAATATCGACACAATATTTGCCGCTCTCAATAGGGGCCTGTCACACAAGAGAGGTGATCTAGGCGAGGAAAAGTACACGCGTCTCATGGTCATGTCAGCGCGGATGAGGGCCCACTTCGAGGCCGATCCGGAGGACAAGACGCAAGACGCCCTCAAAGGCCGAGACCTGATCGACGAAATGTCGGAGATCCTGCTCCAGCATCATCGCGCGTCACAGAAGATATGATGTACTTATGGCAGCAGCACGTCTCATAGCGGCGCATTCAAGTTCTCACAGACCTGATCATATAGGTCTGCCGTCGGGGTAAAGCTTTAAAACTCTTGACGGCCTCGGGATCGCCGGTGCGCTTCAAGGGGTCCAGATTTCGACGCCGACGACGGCGCCCGTCGCGTCGTAATCGAGGATAATGTCGTCGGCCCCTCTTCGCTCTCGACGATGGGGGCATCAGCGAGGATCAGGGTAATGGCGGCGGCGGTCATGCCTGCTGATTTCGGGGACCTATGGGCTCCAGCCGCCGCGAGGCCGTCTTTGCGAGCGCAGCGAAGCAACCCAGAGCCGCGGCGCACCCATGGGGTGTCTTGCGGCCCCTGGGCTGCTTCGCTGCGCTCGCAGGGACGCTCTAAATGCGGGCATGACCTTGGATCACTCGCCGGACTCAAACTTCGGCCCGTGCGGATGTCTCGTCCGATACTCTAGGTCTGGGCGCAGGCTTCGCTGTTCCACGCCGTAGGTGAAGGGGTAAACGCCGAACTGCTCACCTCAGTCCGTCAGTCCCACGGGACGCTCTTCGGCGCGTCCCGCGCGAGCCGCCACGATCCCGTCTTTGCGAGCGCAGTGAAGCAATCCAGAGCCACAGCGCAATGTTGGTGGATGTCGGGCAACCCCTAGGCTGCTTCGCTGCGCTCGCAGTGACGGACCGATCCTTGCTTTGACGAATTGTTTCTTAGCAAACCGTCTGACCTCATACCAATCTGCGTTGATCAGCATTTGTGAGCCCAATCGCGCAACCCAATGGTCATGATTGTCCATGGCTGGGCGGTGAGTTTGTTCCAGGCGTCACAGCAGTGGCCGACGATGTCGTCGTAGGACGTGAAGACGCGGTTCGACAGCCAGTTGCCGCGTAGGTATTGCCAGACGTTCTCGACAGGGTTGAGTTCGGGGCTGCGCGGCGGCAGAGGCAGCAGTGTGATGTTGTCGGGCACAGCGAGCTTGGCGGACGTGTGCCAGCCAGCCTGGTCGAGCATCAGGACTGCGTGGGCACCCGGATCGACCGCCAGACTGATCTCCTTGAGATGTTCGGCCATGGCTTGTGTGGTGCACCAGGGCAGGACGAGACCTGCTCCCTTTCCCTTGGCCGGGCAGATCGCCCCGAAGATGTAGGCCGACTTGGTCCGTTGATCATGGGGGGCGCGCGGCCGTGTTCCGCGTTTCGCCCAGCGCCGGGTGATCGTATTCTTCTGACCAACCCTGGCTTCGTCCTGCCACCAGAGCTCTATGGCTGTGTCGGGCGGAAGTTGGGCTTGGATCGCCGCCAGTTCGGTGGGGAAGTTTTTTTAAATGTCGCCAGGGCCGCCTCGTTCTGGGCGTGATGCTGCGGCCGAGCGGACAGCTTACGATAACCCAGATTGCGCAGCTCACGGCCGACTGTCGTCTCGTCCAGGCTGATGTCGAACTCCTCGAAGATCCACCACGCAAGGTCCCTCAGTCGCCATCGAACCACACCATGGATGGCAGGGATCGGCCCGCTTTCTACGATCTGTACTAGCGCCTGGCGCTGCGCGTCGTTCAGCTTTGGGGCATGGCCTGGCGCCTTGCCGTCGATCAGCCCCTCGGGACCGTCCTGATTGAAAGCCAGAACCCAATCGCGGATGGTCTGGAGGCCTACCCCGCCGATCCGCGCCGCATCGGTGCGCGTGCCACCGTCATAGATTGCCGCCAGCACCAACAGGCGGCGCCCTTGCGCCGCATCCTTGGTGAGTTTTGCAATACCTCTCAGAGCGGCGGCATCGAAATCAGATCGTAGCGCAATCGGAACACTCATGGCGGACGCTCCTGTCCCCACCATTGATTCAAGCTTCAGCCGATTCGCATAGCCGGACGAGTCACGCTCGGCGCATGCTGATATCAGCCCCTCAATCCCACGGCACGCTCTTCGGCGCGTTCTGCGCCAGCTGACGCCGGCGCGCGCCGCGAGGTCCGCCTGCCGGATTTTTAGGCCGCGCCGGAGGTCGCAGATCGCCCCGCCGAGCGCGGTGGTGTTCGGCGTCGCCAGCCCCTCGCGTGTCCAGGCCATGCTCCCTCCCCCCGTTCCGATGGGCGCGGGCCGCCGTCCGCCCGCCCCGATCGTCGCGTGTCGGAGCACCCTGACGCGGGCCCGGCCGATGTCCCCCGAAAGAGCCTTCGGCTCGCCGCCTTGTCGCCCCGCGCCGACCCCGGACCGCCCGCGTGTCGCCCGACGGCGACCGCGCGGTCCCATTGTCCCACGAGCGGCGACGCCGAGGCGGGCCAGCGCAACGACCCCTCGCGTATCCGGTATTATTACCTAGAATTGGGGTAGAAAGTCAAGGCGTTGGGCCCGGTCGGGATGATCGAGGCGGGGCGAGTTCGACGTGCCCGGCTGGACAGCCGAAGGCATGGTCTGCACCTCGGCGACGATTTCTGCCGTCGCTTCAATAGAAGCTCCGCTTGATGCGGCTTGGCCTCTTTGGAGACCTGCAAGTTCACCAAACGTCCTGCCATTCATCCCCGGCGGCAACTTTACCACTGCCTCGCGCAACGGGATCGGCGACTGAACAGCGGCGGCAATCGCCCTCTCCGTCGCGCGGACGGCCGCGGCACCCGCCGCCGCCTCCCCACCCAGAAACGCCGCCGCGCCCGCGATCCCCACCGTGATCGGGTTCGTCGCGAGCGCCCGCGCCCGCGTGCGCGTGCCGACCTGCGCGCCGGTGTCGTACTCCGGCACTTCCTCGGCGAGCCACGCCTGCACGGCGCTCCGGAGGGGCGGCTTGGTCGCGATTAAACCTTACATGGGCGAAGGGTCGTGCAGCGTCGGAGGCGTTCGATCCACGCCGTCGATGGACAGGCGAGCGCGGCACCCTTCCCAAAGATAGATCGTGAAGTAACCGGGTGTGAGATAGGTCTCGAGTTGTTTCAGCTCATTGTAGTATATGGTAATTTCAAGAGTTGAACGAACTCCAAGCTCCACTTCGTCAAGCCAAGGCTCGATAATAACCTTCATAGGCTTGTCCGCATTTCGAAAGCTGTACCATAGCGCGCCAGTCATCTATAAATCCTCAGTATGTTTTTGAGCAACTCGACGCGGTGGAGCGCCGCCTCGTTGTTCGCGCCTTTTTGGAGAGCACCAACGTAACCTCGCAGCATCATTGAAACAGCGTTACGGGACACGCCAGCTGCCTTTAATCGCGCGATGATTTCTGCCGTCGCTTCAATGGAAGCTCCGCTTGATGCAGCTTGGCCTCTTTGGAAACCTGCAAGTTCACCAAAGTCTGCGCCTTTCAATCCGTAAGGCAGCGCTTGGACTGCCTCGCGCAACGGGATCGGCGACTGAACAGCGGCGGCAATCGCCCGCTCCGTTGCGCGGACGGCCGCGGCACCCGCCGCCGCCTCCCCGCCCAGGAACGCCGCCGCGCCCGCGATCCCCACCGTGATCGGGTTCGTCGCGAGCGCACGCGCGCGCGCGTGCGCGTGCCGACCTGCGCGCCGGTGTCGGTGTCGTACTCCGGCACCTCCTCATTGAGCCACGCCTGCACGGCGCTCCAGAAGGCGGCCCAGCGTCCGCTCTCCCGCCCCTGGCCGGCCGGGACGCGGGGCTGGTTGGGATCGCATTTGGCGAGGCCGCAGGCGTAACTTACGGCCTTGGTCAAAACCTAGGGCGGCGTCCCACGGTCGAGAAGGTGTTCGGCCACGCGGAGGTGGTCGGCCTCGTCGGACCCATGAAGGCGCGGCAGGTCCGCGAAAAGGAGGCGGAAGTTCGCCAAGGCTTTGTCGCCGCTCTGCCAGGTGGCTTCCGCCGCCTTGATCGGCGGGAGCACATCATGGGCAACTGGGCGACCGGCCGCGACGGATAGCAAGGCCAGGAGGCGCTCGTGGTCCGCCGCGAGGGCGAGACGACCATCGTTCGCTCGCCGCACCAAGCGGGTTCCGGCCCCAAGGATGAGCCCGGCACCATCCATGGCGATCGTGGCGGTGGGGCGGGCGGACCACGCGGGCCCGTCGTCGCGGCGGCGGAAATCGGGTTCGTAGCGCATGAGACAAGACTACGCCGACGCGCGGGATCTCTAAACGGCCGTTCCCGTCTCCGCACCCTCTGGAGGTTGTACGATCACAAACAATGCCACTTTGCGGGGGACCCGTCACGCCACCGGCCGCAGCTCCCGCGGCAGCGGGAAGAACACGCTCTCGTCGGCCGTCGAGACGATCTCGATCTCCAGCTCGAAGCGCTCGGCGAAGGCGTCCATGATCTCCTCGACCAGCACCTCGGGGGCCGACGCGCCCGCCGTGATGCCGAGCGTCGTGATGTCCTTGAACAGCTCCCACTCGACGTCGTCGGCGCGCAGCACGAGGCGCGAGAGCGGGCAGCCGGAGCGCTCGCCAACCTCCTTCAGCCGCTGCGAGTTGGAGGAGTTGGACGAGCCCACCACGATCAACGCGTCGACGATGGGGGCGATGCGCTTCACCGCTTCCTGGCGGTTGGTGGTGGCGTAGCAGATGTCCTCGCGCTGCGGCCCGACGATCTGCGGGAAGCGCTCGTGCAGCTTGTCCACCATCTGCCGGGTGTCGTCGACCGACAGCGTCGTCTGCGTGACGTAGGCGAGGTTCGCCTCGTCGTCGACGTTCAGCGTCTCGATGTCTTCGGGCGTCTGCACCAGCAGGATGGAGCCCTGCGGCAGCTGCCCCAGCGTGCCCACCACCTCCGGGTGCCCGGCGTGGCCGACGAGCAGGATCTGCCGTCCGCGCTTGTAGTGCGACTGCGCCTCGCGGTGGACCTTGGTGACGAGCGGGCACGTCGCGTCGATGGCGAGGAAGTTGCGGCGGCCGGCCTCGGCGGGGATCGACTTCGGAACGCCGTGCGCGGAGAAAATCACCGGCTTGTCCGTGTCCGGCACTTCCGAGAGCTCCTCGACGAAGATTGCGCCCTTTGCCTTCAGGCCCTCGACGACGTATTTGTTGTGCACGATCTCGTGGCGCACATAGACGGGCGCGCCGTAGATCTGCAGCGCCCGCTCCACCGCGTCGATCGCCCGCACCACGCCGGCGCAGAAGCCGCGCGGGGCGCAGAGAAAAATCCGAAGCTTCGGCTTGGTGGTCATGGCGCGATCCGCTGAGGGCATGACAGAGGTAGTGGCGTCAGCGCCCATGGGTGTCAAGGTTCGCCGCCCGGCCGCGCTCGATGCGAACAGCGCGGAGACGGCGGCCAAGCCCGCGCCGGAACCGCGACGAACGGGCCCGCGCGCGGCGATCGGGCGAGGCCGCAGGCCGATGCGAATCGGTGCGCGGCCGCCTCCCCCTAAAGACTTCTTCTTCCCTTATGCACTTGGAAAACCAATCTATTCTCTAAAAAGTTAGTGGCACGAAAGAATAACCGGCTGCTTGACGTGAACGCGGCACCCTCGTCAGATGTTGGGGGGACAGTTATCCACGTCTGCCTCCATATCGGGAGTTGTGGCATGTTCGACTGGCATCAGATCAACTGGCTCTATTCTCTCTCGGGCTTTTTCGTCGGCGTGCTCGTCGGCCTGACGGGGGTTGGCGGCGGCTCCCTCATGACGCCCCTTCTCGTGCTGCTGTTCGGCATTGCGCCGGCAACCGCCGTCGGGACGGATTTGCTCTACGCCGCCGTCACCAAGAGCGGCGGCGTGGTCGTTCACGGCCTCCATAGAACAATCGATTGGAAGATCGTGCGCCGCCTGGCGACCGGCAGCGTGCCGGCGACGGCGCTCACCATCCTCGTCTTGGGCCGGATCGGCGCCGACACGCACGCCAAGCACAGCCTCATCACCACGACGCTCGGGCTGGCGTTGATCCTCACCTCTATCGCGTTGATCTTCCGCAAGCGTCTCCTCGTCGTCCTGGCGCCCGTCGTCGACAACCTGAGTGACCATCAGCGCCTCTGGCTGACGGTGACGCTCGGCGCCTTCCTCGGCGTCTTCGTCTCCATCTCGTCGGTCGGTGCCGGCGCGATCGGCGTCACCGCGCTGCTCCTGCTCTATCCGACCCTGCCGACGATACGGATCGTCGGTGCGGATATCGCCCATGCCGTGCCGCTGACGCTGATCGCCGGCATGGGGCATTGGTACCTCGGTTCGGTTGATTGGAGCATGCTGCTGTCGCTGGTGATCGGCTCCTTGCCCGGCATCGTCCTCGCCAGCCACGTCGCGAGCCGCGTGCCGGAGCGTGTCTTGCGGCCGCTGCTGGCGGCGACGCTTGCCATCGTCGGTCTCCGCCTGGCGATCTAGGTGGCGCCGAGGCTTGGCGAGACGCGGCAGGCCAAGCCGCCGTCCGCCTTCGCGGCCGGGATCGCCACGTTGAACGAAGTGCCGATCGTCGTCGTGGGGTCGCGCACCCGGGCGGCCCTGCTGTTTGCCGCCTGCGCCGCCTTCATCGCCCTGGGTCTCGTCGCGATCGCCAAAGGCGAGGACGACGTGCTCGCCGCCGCCGTGCCGACAGCGCTGATCTTCGGCCTCGGCATGGCGGTGGCCGCCGTGCAGATCGCGCGGCCGGCCGTCCTGACGATCACTGCCGACAGCGTCCACGTCCGCACGATCTTCCGAAGCTGGAGCCTCGCCTGGGACGAGGTCGGCGCGTTCTTCGTGCATCGGATGCGGGCGCCGGGACCGGGCACGGCGCGGGCGCTCGACGTCGCCGCGTTCGTCTGGCGCGACCCGCCCGCGGCGGGCTGGCGCCGGCTGTTCCGCCGGGCGGGGTGCGACGGCACGTTCGGAAGCGGCTGGCCGCTTTCGGCTCACGCCTTGGCCGACCTGCTCAACGCGGCGCGGGAGCATGCGCTGCAGGGCGGAATCGGACGCTGAGCGCGCTCTCACCGCCGGGCCGCGAAGAAGCTCCGCAGCAACTGCCGCGCCTCGCTCTCGCGGATGCCGCCGTAGGTCTCGGGCGCATGGTGGCACGTCCGCTGCGCGAAGAAGCGCGGTCCGCTCTCCACCGCTCCGCCTTTGGGATCGTCGCAGCCCCAGTACAGCCGGCGGATGCGCGCGAAGGAGAGCACCGCCGCGCACATCGCGCAGGGCTCCAGCGTCACGTAGAGGTCGCAGCCGACGAGCCGCTCGGAGCCGACGAGGCGGCAGGCTGCACGCACCGCGAGGACCTCGGCATGCGCCGTCGGGTCCCGCTCGGCCAAGGTCCGGTTACCGGCCGCCGCCAGGATCGCGCCGTCCCGCGTCACGACGGCGCCGACCGGCACCTCGCCGCGCGCGCCAGCGGCCTTGGCCTCTCTCAAAGCCTGGCCCATCGGGTCGTCCGCCGTCGCATTCTCGATCATGGGATGGCGCCGCGCTGTCTTTTGCCGAGGTCTCTGTTATCAGGACGCATGACCAGAGACGACACCCCTCGGCGCAGCGGCCGCAAGCCTGTGACTCCGCGACGCGCGCTCTCCGCGACTCCCGCGCCACGCGCGCTCGCCGAAGCGGCGCCTTCCGCCAAGGAGGATCGCGGACGGATCGCCAAGCTGATGGCTCGCGTGGGGCTGTGCTCGCGGCGCGACGCCGAGAGCTGGATCCTCGACGGCCGCGTCAGCCTCAACGGCGCGGTCCTGACGAGCCCCGCCGTCGATGTCGGATCGGACGATCGGATCCTGGTCGACGGCGCTCCCCTGCCGGCTTTCGAGAAGACGCGGCTCTTCCTGTTCCACAAGCCGGCCGGCCTCATCTCCAGCGACCGCGACCCCGAGGGACGTGAAACGGTGCACGACTACCTGCGCCAGCATTGGCCGGACGGGCCGCGCGTCGTCACGATCGGGCGGTTAGACTACAACACCGAGGGACTGCTGCTGCTGACCAACGACGGCGGTCTGGCGCGCCTGCTGGAACTGCCGCGCACCGGCTGGGTGCGGCGCTACCGCGCCAGAGCCAAAGGCGAGACCAACCAGGCGGTGCTCGACACTTTGCGCGGCGGCGTGACGGTCGAGGGCATTGACTACGCCGGCATCGAGGCGACGCTCGACCGCATGCAAGGCGCAAATTGTTGGCTGACCATCGGGCTGCGCGAGGGCAAGAACCGCGAGGTGAAGCGCGTGCTCGAGCACCTCGGCCTCGAAGTCAACCGGCTCATCCGCTTGTCGTTCGGGCCGTTCCAACTCCTCGACCTGCCGGAAGGCGCCGTCGAGGAGGTCAAGACGCGCGTGCTGCGCGAGCAGCTTGGACCGGCGCTCACCGAAGCGGCCGGCGCCGACTTCGGCGAACGGGAACCGATAGCGGCCATCGTGCCGCCGCCCGCGCGCGAGGTCAGGTCCGGTGGCAAACGCCAACGCGAGCCGCGCGAGGGCAAACCAGGGCGGGGCGAGCGGCCGGTGAGGGAGCCGAGCCGCCGCGACCGCGACGAGCCCCCCGCCCTGCAGGAGAAGCGCGAGCGGCCGACGTCCGGCCCGCGCCGGCATGTCTCGGCCCTGCGCGCAGACACCGGCCAGGGCGGCCCGCGCAAGCGGCTGGAACGCACCGACACGACGGACCGCAAGAACCGCAAGGTCACGGTCGAACGACTCGTGCAGCCCGCGCCGGCGCGGGCGGTCCGCGGCGGTGAGCGCCGTACGTGGCCGTCGGCGAACGATGCCGCGTCACCGCAGCGGGAGCGAGGCATCAGCCGGTCCGCGGAGGGAAAGCGGGAACGCGTCGCCCGCAGCGGCGGCGCGCGCGAGGACCGGCCGGCCAGCGAGCGGCCGCCGCGCTCCCCTAGCAACAAACGGCCCGAGGCGCAGGTCGAGCGCAAGCCACGCCGCCCCGAGGGTCAAGCGCGGCCCGATAGTCGCCGTGACACCGCCGCCTCGCGAGGAGGGCCAAGCACCGGTGTCGCTCGAAGGTTCGAAGAGAAACTATCCTATAGAAAATCGGGAAGTGCCCCGGCCGCCCGTGGTTCGGGCAGCGAGCCGGCCCGGTCGCGCCCGCCGCGCGGACAGGGCGCGGGTGGAAAGGGCCGGCCGGAATCCGGCGCTTCCCACGACGGCGGCGCGCGCGCCACGCCGCGCGGACGTCCCAGCGGCGGCCCGCGACCGCCGCGCGCGCCGCGCCGCTAGGCGATGCGGATCGTTGGGGGCCGGTTCGGCGGCAGGCCGTTGCGCGCACCGGCATCCACCACCATTCGGCCGACGTCCGACCGCTTGCGCGAATCCCTCTTCAACATTCTGCAGCACGGCTACGACGACCCGGCACCAAGCGCGCGCGTCATCGACGTTTTTGCCGGTACCGGCGCGCTCGCCCTAGAAGCCCTTTCGCGCGGCGCGGCCTTCGCGCTGATGGTGGACGTCGGCGCGGAAGCGCGCGCGCTTATCCGCGACAACGTCGAGAGCCTCGGCGTCGGCGGCACCACGCGGGTCTTCCGGCGCGATGCCCGCAAGCTGGGACCAGCGCCGGCCGGGCCGCCTTTTACCCTCGCCTTCCTCGACCCGCCCTACGGCCGAGGTCTGGGGGAGAGCGCGCTCAACGCCCTGCGCGACGGGGCCTGGCTCAAGCCGGGCTCGCTCGCGATCCTGGAGGAGGCGTCCGGGGCCGTGCCGGAGGCACCCTCTGGCTTCCAGGTGCTGGAGCGGCGCGACTTCGGCGACAGCTCTCTCGTCTTCCTACGAACCATATAAAAAGGCCCGACTCAGGAGAGCCGGGCCGTGCATTCGACGATGGCGTCTGATTTAGGGAAGCATGACGGTGTTGATCACGTGGATCACGCCGTTCGACTGCATTACGTTGGGGATCGTCACAGTCGCGACATCGCCCTTCGAGTCGATAACGTCGATGTTCTTGCCCTTCTTTTCGACGGTGAGCGGCTCGCCCTGAACCGTCGTCAGCGTGGCCTTGCCGCCGCCGTCCTTGATCATCTTCAGGAGGTCCTTGGCCGTCAACGTGCCGGAAACGACGTGATAGGTGAGCACGGCCTTGAGCTGCGGCAGCGCCTCCGGCTTCAGAAGGCCTTCGACCGTGCCGGGCGGAAGCTTCTTGAAAGCGGCGTTGGTCGGCGCAAAAACGGTGAAGGGACCGGGACCCGAGAGGGTCTCGACGAGGCCCGCAGCCTTCACGGCGGCCACGAGCGTCGTGTGGTCCTTAGAATTGACCGCGTTCTCGACGATGTTCTTGCTCTCGAGCATCGGCGCGCCGCCGACCTTGGGGTTCGCGAGCGCGGCGGTCGCGGCGCCAGCAAGGGCGAACAAAGCGACGCCGGTCACGGCCATCTGATTGAATTTCATAACCTTACTCCGGTGAAAGCGGGTGCAATCCCCTCTCCACCCAAGGATACGCGGCGCTGGAACGAAAGGTTTCAAAACGATGATCGGTTCTGTACGTTTCGTGCAGTGGCCTAGCTGACGGTCTTTACGGCGAGGGGCGGTGAAGAGGCGAGGCCGGGACGCGGGCGCCGATATCGCGGCGGAAGCGGGCGTCGCTCCATCGGATCGCAGGGAGAGCGGCATAGGCCCGGTGTCGCGCCTCTTCGATCGTGGCGCCGAGCGCCGTCACGTTGAGCACGCGCCCGCCGTCGGCTACGAGGGCGCCCCCGACACGCTTGGTACCCGCATGGGTCAACGTCGCGCCCGGCATCTCCGCTAGTGCGATGACGCCACCACGACGCGGCGCGGCGGGATAACCCTCGGCCGCAAGGACCACCGTCAGCGCCACCTCATCCGAAAGACGCGGGCGCGCTTCGCCCATTTGGCCAATGGCACAGGCGAGCAGCAAGGCGAGAAAGTCGTCCTGCAGCCGCGGCAGCATGGCTTGGGTTTCGGGATCACCAAACCGCACGTTGAACTCGATGAGCTTGGGGCCGTCGCGCCCGATCATCAGGCCGACGAACAGCACGCCCTTGAACGGCGTCCCGGCGTCGGCCATGCCGTCGAGCGCCGGCTGGACGATCTCGCGCATCACGCGCTCCTCGCAGGCCGGGTCGAGAATGGGTGCCGGCGAATAGGCGCCCATCCCGCCGGTGTTGGGGCCGGTGTCGCCGTCCCCGAGCCGTTTATGATCCTGCGCCGAGGCAAAGGCCAACGCGCGGCGCCCGTGGCAGAGCGCGAAGAAGGAGGCCTCCTCGCCCTCGAGAACGGCCTCGATGACCACGCTCGCGCCCGCGGCGCCGAAAGCCCCTCCGACGATAAGGTCGATCGCCGCTTCAGCCGCCGCGAGATCGGCCGCGACCACGACCCCTTTGCCGGAAGCCAACCCGTCCGCCTTGACGACGATCGGCGCGCCCTGCTCGCGAACGTACGTCTTCGCCGCCGCCGCTTCGGTGAAGACGGCAGAGGCGGCGGTGGGAATGCCCATCCTCGCGCAGAGTGCCTTGGTGAACGCCTTGGACCCCTCGAGCGCCGCGGCGGCCTTCGAGGGGCCGAACGCCCTGATGCCTTCGGCTTCCAACGCGTCGACCAGGCCGTCGACAAGCGGCGCCTCCGGCCCCACCACCACGAGGTCGATAGCCTGCGCGCGGCACGCGGCGATCACGGCCGCATGGTCCTGCGGATCGAGCGCGAGGAGCACCGCCACCTCGGCAATCCCCGGGTTGCCGGGCGCGGCGTAGAGGATCCCCAGAAGCGGACTCCTGACAAGCGCCAACGCCATGGCATGTTCGCGCCCGCCGGAGCCGAGGAGAAGTACGTTCACGCTGATTCCCGGGACCGATGAGCTTTGGCGCAGGCTATAGCCGAGCTAGCGGCGACCAAACAGCCTTTCGATGTCGGCGAGCTTGAGTTCGACGTAGGTCGGGCGGCCGTGGTTGCACTGGCCGGACCCCGGTGTGCGCTCCATCTCGCGCAGCAGCGCGTTCATCTCCTCACCGGTGAGGCGCCGGCCGGCGCGCACCGAGTGGTGACAGGCGAGCGTCGCCAGCACGTGGTCGAGACGGCGCTCCAACCCGGCCGCGTCCGCCTCGTCGTCCTGCAGGCCGGCGGCAAGGTCGCGCAGCAGCGCGCTCGCGTCCGGGACGCCGAGGCTGGCCGGCGTCTCGCGCAGGAGGACCGCTCCGGGGCCGAACGGTTCGAGCACGAGACCGAGGCTGGCCAGCAGTGCCGCCGCGTCGCTCAGGCGCTCGACGGCCCGTGCGTCCATCTCGACCACGGTGGGAATGAGCAGCACCTGCCGCTCGATGCCGGCCCTCGCGCGGGCCGCCTTCATTCGCTCATAGACGAGGCGTTCGTGCGCGGCGTGCTGATCGACGATGACCATCCCGTCTCGGGTCTGCGCGAGGATGTAGGTGTCGTGCACCTGCGCCCGGGCCGCCCCGAGCGGGCTTGAGACGGCCTCCGCAGCCATCGGCTCGCGATTCGCGCGCGCGTCGGCGCTGGGCTCGACGGCGAAGGCCGCCTGCTCCGCCTCACCGAAACCATCCGGACGCGCCGGCGAGTGCCGCGCGTCCCAACTCTGGAGCGGTGCCGCGCGATAAGGTGTCCAATGCGGCCGCTGCGCGAAGGCGGCGACGGCAGCGCCCGCCGTCGGCGAAGCGCGGTGCATGGCGCCGTTCAAGGTCTGCTTCAGCGCGCCGACGATCAGGCCGCGGACGAAGCCGGGGTCGCGGAAACGCACCTCGGCCTTGGCGGGATGAACGTTGACGTCGACCTCGGCGGGATCGCAGGTGACGTAGAGCGCGAGGGTCGGGTGGCGGCCAACCGGCAGGACGTCCATGTAGGCCGCACGCACCGCACCGAGCAGCAGCTTATCGCGCACCGCTCGACCGTTGACGAAAAGCGCGATCGCGGTGGCGTCGCCCCGGTGCCACGTCGGCAGGCTGGCAAACCCGTGCAGAGTGGCACTCTCGCGCGCCGCCTCGATGGGAAGCGCGTTCGGCTTGAAGTCGCGCCCCAGCACTTGCGTGAGGCGTTCCAGCAGGCCCTCGTCGCCCGGGGCGCAGGCGGGATAGTCGAAGCCGGCCGTGTCGCTGCCCGCCAGCGTGAACCGGACCCAGGGATGGGCCATGGCGAGGCGTTGCAGGATGTCGCCGACGGCGCGCGCCTCGGCGCGATCGCTCTTCAGGAACTTGAGGCGCGCCGGCGTCGCCCCGAAGAGGTCACGCACCTCGACCCGCGTGCCGAGCGGCTGCGCGTCCGGCCGCACCGGGTTGCGCCGGCCGCCGTCGACCGTGATCGCATGGCCCTGCCCCGCCGCGGCGCAGCGGCTGGCGACGCTGAGCAGCGCGACGGAGGCGATGGACGGCAGCGCCTCGCCGCGAAAGCCGAGCGTGTGAATCGCGGCGAGATCGCCCTCCGGCAGCTTGGAGGTGGCGTGACGCTCGACCGACAGCGCGAGGTCGGCGGCATCCATGCCGTGGCCATCGTCGACGACCCGGATGAGACGGCGGCCGCCCGCCTCGATCGCCACGTCGATCCGCGTCGCGCCGGCATCGAGCGCGTTCTCGACCAGTTCCTTGACGGCGGATGCCGGTCGCTCGACCACCTCGCCGGCCGCGATGCGGTCGATGAGGATGGGGTCGAGGCGCTGTATGGACATGGCGGGGCGTCCCTTGTCGGCCACCGCGATGCGGCGAAGCCGTCTCCCGCAGGCGGGAAGAAGATCGGCCTACAACCCCACAGGCTTGCCGGCCACCGTCACCAGCAGGCTGCCGTCGCCGAGCAGCCGCTTGGCGGCGCGACTGGCGTCGGCCATGGTGACGGCGGCGATCAGCGCGTTGCGCTCGTCGAGGCGGGTGACGTCATAGCCGTCGAGTTGGAGGCTGACGAGCTGCCCGGCGATCTTGCGGGAGGTGTCGAAACGCAGCGCGTAGGAGCCGATGAGGTATTTGCGGGCCTTGTCCAGCTCCTCCTCGGTGATCCCTCCCTCCGCCATCTGGCGGATTTCGTCCTGGATGACGCCAATCGATTCGACGGCGCGCTCGTTCTTGGTCGAGGTGCTGCCGACGAGCATGGCCGCATGGTCCATCTCGCTGTTCTGCGAGTAGACGGAGTAGGCGAGCCCGCGCTTCTCGCGGACCTCCTTGTAGAGCCGCGCGGTGAAACCACCCGCGCCGAGGACATGGTTGACCACGGTGGCGGCGACATAATCGGGATCGTCGCGGGCGATGCCCTGGCGGCCGAAGCGAATGGTGGATTGCGGCACATCGATCGGCGTGACGTGGCGGGACCCAGTGCCGCTGAACAGCACGGTGGGGACCGGTACAAGGTCCGCGCGCGCCGGCAGGCGGCCGAACACCCGGTCCAACTCCTGGCCGAGCGCCGCCGCGTCGATGGCACCGACCACCGCGACCTTCAGGACGTCGCGGGCGAACAGCCGCCCGTGCATGGTCACGAGATCGTCGCGCGTGATCGTTCCGACCGTCTCGAGGTCCCCGCGCACCGGGAGGCCATAGGGATGGTTGGGATACGACAGGGCCCGGAACGAGCGCGCCGCGGCATGGTCGGGATCGTTCATCTCGCGCTTGAGCGAGGCGACCACCTGGCTCTTGACCCGCGCCAGCGATTCGTCGTCGAGGCGTGGCTCCCCGACCGCCATGGCCAACAGCTCGAAAGCGCGGCCGCTATGGCGCGACAGCGTCTTCATGCGCCCTTGGATCGCGTCGCGGTCCGCGGAAAAGGAGACGTCGATGGCGCTATCGTCGAGCGCCTGATGGAAGGCGGCCGCGTCATAGGGGCCGGCGCCCTCGTCGAGCAGGCCGGCGAGCAGGGTGGCGACACCGGGCTTGCCGATCGGGTCCTGCGCCGCCCCACCTTTGAAAGCGAAGCTCACCGCCAGCAGCGGGATGGCGTAGTCCTCGACCAGCCATGCCTCGACGCCACCCGGCGAGCGGACCTTCTGCACCCGCGAGGCACGCGTTTCCGGCGAGCCGAGACGTGGGTCGAGGAGGGTTTCGGCGACCGCGACGGCGGTCGGCAGACCTGTGAACGGCGGCATCAGGCGGCCTCCGCCGGCAGCAGGTAGCCGGCGACCGCGCGACGCTTGTCGAGGTAACGGAGCGCCGCCTGCACCTGCGCGGCGGTCGCCGCCTCGATGCGATCCGGCCAGGCGGCGATGTCCGCGAGCGTCAAACCGGTGGCGAGCGAGGCGCCGTACCAGTTGGCCAGCGTCATCTGGCTGTCGCGCGCGTAGATCGCCTCGGCGATCAGGCGCGTCTTGGCGCGCGTGAGGTCGGCTTCGTCGAAGCCCGCGACCGTGAGCTTGGCGATGATGGCGGCGATCGCGGCGTCGATCCGCTCCAGCGACACACCGGGTACCGGGACGGCGTAGATGAAGAAGCGCGTCTCGTCGAGCGCGGTCCCCATGTAATGAGCGCCGGCCGCGACCGCGATCTTCTCGTCCATGACCAGCGTCTTGTAGAGGACCGAGGTCTGGCCGCTGCCGAGCAGGAAGGCGAGCACTTCAAGCGCCTCGGCTTCACCCGGCGCGCCTGTCGTGTAGGACGGTACGAGGTGGAGGCTCTGGTAGCGCGGCTGCTCGACCTTCGCGTCGGCCAGGCTGACGAGGCGGCGGGTCTTGGGCTCCGGCTCGCGCGGGCGACGGCGCACCGGCGGGACGCCGAAAGGCTGGAGCGGGCCGTAGACTGTGCGGGCAAGTTCAACCACCGCCTGCGGATCGACGTCGCCGGCGACGACCAGGATCGCGTTCTCGGGCGTGTAGAAGCGCTGGTAATAATTGAAGGCGTCCGTACGATCGAGCGTCTCGATCTCGTGGCTCCAGCCGATGACGGGCTTGCCGTAGGGGTGCGACGTGTAGATCGCGGCCTGCAGCGCCTCGTCGAGGATCTCGCCAGGATCGGAATCGGTGCGCATGCGGCGCTCTTCCAGCACCACGTCGCGCTCGGGAGCGACCAGTTCGTCGGTCAGGACGAGGTTCTTCATCCGGTCCGCCTCGTACTCCATGCATACCGCAAGGTGCTCCTTGGCGATGCGCTGGAAGTACGCGGTGAAGTCGTTGGAGGTGAACGCGTTCTCCTGCCCGCCGAGATCCGAGACGATGTTTGTGAAGTGCCCAGCGGGATGGGCGTGCGTACCCTTGAACATCAGGTGCTCAAGGAAATGCGCGATGCCAGACTTGCCGGCCGGGTCGTCGGCGGAACCGTTGCGATACCACACCATGTGCGTCACGACCGGCGCGCGATGGTCGGGAATCACGACGATCTCGAGCCCGTTCTCCAGCCTGTCCTGCACCACGGTGGTCTCGCCCGCGGCACTGGCGGGCTCGCCGCGCCCTGGCGTGAGAGACAGCGCGCCGGGAAGGGACGAAGCAGAACCTGACGCCATAGGGGAGAGCCTCTCGGTTACGTCGCGCGCCGCCGAACGGCGCCCATCGGGCCACCAGCTATAGCGCGAGGAGCGCGGCGCGCGCATCCCCTAAGTGGGGCTGACAAATCGCCGCCGAAAGAGGCTACTGCGCGGCCACGGCCTTCGCGCGGCGCTTGCGCGCAGGCTTGGGAGCGGCCGGCGCATCGCCATGGTCCGCGCTCGTGCCCGTCGCGCTCACGCCGGCCGCGTCGAAATAGGCGGCCGGCGGCTCGATCAGATAGGCGCGCGCCTTGCCGTCCTCTCCGGGCGGAACCGGCTGGCGCGGATCGACGAGCGCCTTGCGCCGCGCCATCACGTCGGGATCGTTGGGAAACCCGGCCGCGTGACGCGGCCCGACCTCGACCGGAGGAGGCAGGTCGTTTGTCGGTGGAACGGCAATCGGCGCGCGCGGCGTGTAATCGATCGGGTCGCGCTCCGACCCGAGGCCGACGGCGCTGAGCACGTTGCCATAGATGTCCCGATAATTCGTCTTTTCCTGCGCCCGGGCGGCCGATGCCGCGGCCTGCAGACACAATCCTGCGACGACCAGCGCGACCAGAACCGGCACGCGATTGGCAACCTTCATTCGCGTCATCCTCGATCCACGCAACACCTGTAAGATACCATGCGTTCTTTTACGGCATTTTGGAGGTGCCGCAGCCGGTCTTTAGCCGGGCTCGGCCACCGACCTGTGCTGGGGGAAGAGCGTGTCGTACAGGAGCATCGCCACGCCGGCGACGATCGCGACATCGGCCAGGTTGAAGACGTACCAGTGAAACGAGCCGGCGTGGAAATAGTAGAAGTCCGCCACCCAGCCATAGGAGAAGCGGTCGATGGCGTTACCGAGCGCCCCGCCCATGACGAGGCCGAGCGCCAGCGCGAGCAAGGCGGTCGTCGTGCGCCAGAGCCAGGCGGCGATGAGCGCCGCCGCCACCGCCGCGAACGCGACGAGGGCCCAGCGTGCGGCTGGACTATGGGCACTGAGGAGCGAATAGGAGATGCCGGGGTTGCGCGCGGCGATCACGTCGAAGAACGGGGCAAGGTGCACCGGCTGGCGCGCCTCGATGTCGAAGACGTTGAGCAACCACAGCTTGTTGCCCTGATCGAGCGCCAGGGTCAGCGCCGCGGCGAGGAAGCCGCGCGCGCGCGGGCTCACCCCCACCGGCCGGCGGCCTTCAGCTCGCGCAGGGCCGCGGCATCGCGCGGCGTGACGTCGGGGAACTCCAGGTCGCTGCCGACAAGCGGCGACACCTTCCACGAGCGCGCGCACTTCGTGCCCGCCGCGCGGCGGACCACGACCCCGACGCCGGGCACCTCGGGGAGGTGGAACGCGTCTACCGGACCGTCGCCGACCAAGACCTCGATATGCGAAGTGATACAAAGTTCTGCAAAATCAACCGTCGTCAGCGTATTCTGAAAATTGGCGTCGGTCACGAAAACCTGGGGTGCAGCCTCAAGCGATGAACCAATAAGCTTCTGCGCGCGAGCGATTTCCAACGCACCGGTGACAACGGCGCGAGCGGCTCGGATGGTGATCCATCGATCGATGAGCTCTGGACTGCGCCACGCCGCCGGCACGTTCGGAAAGGCTTCGAGGTGAACGGAAATGGCGTCGGGATAACGCGACAGCCACGCCTCCTCGGCGGTGAAGACGAGTATCGGAGCGAGCCAGAGCGTCACGAAGCGGAAGATCTGCTCCACGGTCGCGAGGGCGGCCTGCCGCCTAGGACTGGAGGGTGCGTCGCAGTAGAGCGCATCCTTGCGGACGTCGAAATAGAAGGCTGAGCAGTCGCTGTTTAGGAACAACGACAGGCGGGAGACCACCCGCTTGTAGTCGAATTGGGCGTGGGCTTCGCGGACCACACTATCAAGCTCGAAGAGCCGGTGCCGCATCAGCCGCTCTAGTTCGTCCGCGCACGTGAGGTCGACCGCCTGCGCGGCATCGTAGTGCGCCAGCGTACCGAGCATCCAGCGCAAGGTGTTGCGCAGCTTTTTATAGGTCTCGACGAAGGTCTTGAGGATCTCGGGACCGATGCGCAGGTCGTCGGCGTAATCGGCCGCCGCCACCCAGAGCCGGAGGATGTCGGCGCCGGACTCGGCGATGACGCTCTGCGGCGCGGTCACGTTGCCTTTGCTCTTCGACATCTTGAGGCCGCGCTCGTCGAGCACGAAGCCGTGGGTCAGCACCGCGTCGTAGGGTGCCCGCCCGCGCGTGCCGCAGGACTCCAGCAGCGAGGAATGGAACCAGCCCCGGTGCTGGTCGGAGCCTTCGAGGTAGAGGATCTCGTCCGCGCCGCCGTCCCGCTTGCGGCGGATGCCGGCGAGGCCGGGGAACGCCGCGTTGCTTTCCAACGTAAAGGCGTGCGTCGAGCCGGAATCGAACCAGACGTCGAGGATGTCGTCGACCTTGCGCCAGTCCTCGTCGGCGCGCGAGCCGAGGAACCGCTCGCGCGCCCCCTCGGCGTACCAGCAATCCGCGCCCTCCTCCGCGAAGGCGGCCAGGATGCGCGCGTTGACGGCGGGATCGACGAGCGGCGCGTGCTCCGCATCGACGAAGATCGCGATGGGCACGCCCCAGGCGCGCTGGCGCGAGACGACCCAGTCCGGTCGGTTGGCGATCATGCCGGTGATGCGGTTCTCGCCGGCGGCCGGGACCCAGCGGGTGCGCGCGATCTCGGCGAGGGCGACCGCGCGCAAGCTCGGGCGCTCCTCGCCGGCGGCCGCGAACGGCTGGTCGAGCGCGATGAACCATTGCGGCGTGTTGCGGAAGATCAGCGGCTTCTTGGAGCGCCAGGAATGGGGATACTGGTGCTTGAGCCGGCCGCGCGCGACGAGCGCGCCGGCCTCGACCAGCGCGGCGATCACAGCTTCGTTGGCGTCGCCCTTGGCGCCCTTGTCGTCGAGCACGCGACGGCCTTCAAAGCCCGGCGCGTCGGCGGTGAGGAACCCGTCGGCGTCGACGGTGTAGGGAATGCGCGTGTCGATCTGCCGGGCTTGAAGCTGCCGCGTGTTGGCCGTCCACACATCGAAGTCGTCGCGGCCATGGCTCGGCGCGGTGTGGACGAAGCCGGTGCCGGTGTCGTCGGTGACGTGGTCACCGTCGAGCAGGGGCACGTCGAAACCGTAGCGAGTGTCGAACGAAGCGAGAGGGTGCGCCACGATTCCCACGCTTAACGCGGCACTGTCGACCGTCCCGAGTTGCCGAAACCCACCGACCTTCACAGCCTTGAAGAACGTCTCAGCCAAGTTATCTGCGACAATGTATCGAGAACCTATACTTGCCCAATTTCCTTCTAAAGCTTCAACGACCTCATAGAGCCCATATGAAATGCGGGACGAGAAGCTAATTGCTCGATTTGCAGGTAACGTCCAAGGGGTTGTAGTCCAGGTTACAACTAAGGTGGGCTGAAGCCGGTCGCCCACTGGGTGAAGCTTACCAAGGTCATTCCATGCGACGTGGCGAAGATCAGAGGTTGGACCTCTCCTGACTACCATCTTCACCGGAAACGCCACGTAGACCGTGTCCGAGACGTGGTCCTCGTACTCGACCTCGGCCTCGGCCAGCGCGGTCTTCTCCACCACGCTCCACATCACCGGCTTGGACCCGCGATAGAGCAGCCCGTTGGCGGCGAAGGCCATGATCTCGCGGGCGATCTGCGCCTCGGCCGCGTAGCTCATCGTCTCGTAGGGGTTGGCCCAGTCGCCCGTCACGCCGAGCCGCTTGAACTCCTCGCGCTGGATGTCGACCCAGCGGCGCGCGAACTCGCGGCACTGGCGGCGGAACTCGACCACCGGCACGTCATCCTTGTTGCGGCCGCGGCCGCGGTATTCCTCCTCGATCTTCCACTCGATGGGCAGGCCGTGGCAATCCCAGCCCGGCACGTAATTCGAATCCTTGCCGTTCATCTGCGCCGAGCGCGTGACGAGGTCCTTGAGGATCTTATTCAGCGCGTGGCCGATGTGGATGTTGCCGTTGGCGTAGGGCGGCCCGTCGTGCAGCACGAACTTCGGCCGGCCCTGCCCGGCAGCGCGCAGCTTGCCGTAGAGATCGATCTCGGCCCAGCGCGCCAGCAGCTCCGGTTCCTTCTTCGGCAGGCCGGCGCGCATGGGAAACGCCGTCTGGGGAAGGTAGAGGCTCTTGGAATAATCGACGCCGGGGGCAGCGGGTTTGACGGGCTGGTTCATGCGCCTGCTTTTACCGCAAGGCGGACATCCCGCAAGGCCGGCCCCTAGCGGAACGCCTCGAGCTTGAGCTTGCCGATCGTGTAGTCCTCCCATTCCGCGAGCTTGCGCTGCGCCTCGTCGGGATCGGTCAGCAGCAGGTGCCGCAGGGCGCTCGCGTCGTCGAAGATGCCCTGTTCCCACCCGACATTGAGATTGAGCGTCGGCAGCAGCGCGTCGATGATCGCGACGGCGCGGTCGTACTGCCCGTCGCGGGCGAGAACGAACGCGGCGCTCTTGGGCACGTGAGGATTGCCCCAGGAGCGCTTGGCCATCGCCACGAAATCGTCGGCGGAGCGGACGCTGTCCAGGAACGGCAGCCCCTCGGCCTGGATCGCCGCGAGAAGATCGTCGACGAGCCTGGGCTGCTTCAGCGTCCATCCCTTGGGCTCGCCCGGGCGGGCGATCCGGTCTCCCAAGGTCAGCACGATGTGCTCCTCGGGAACGCACAGCGGCATCATAACTGTTGCCAGGTCGAAGTCGTCCTTGCTGAACGCCGAGGGATCGAAATGTAAAGCCTTCAACATGCCCCGCGCCGGCGTCATGAGCAGCAGACGTTTGCGCGAGGCGAAGCCGGGCAAGCTCGGCAGCAGCTGTTTGTGGATCGGCCGGAGGTCGCTGGCGTTCATGGCTTGACCTCGCGAATCTGGACGTCCTGGCCGGACGGAAGGCGCTGGCGGAGGTTTCGAACGCGGGACTCGGTCAGTCTCGCGCTGCCCGTCTTGAGATCATCAACGGCATAGGGCTTGTCTTTCAACCCATGTGCCACGTCAACGCGAACCGAGCCTGCAGTGCCGTATTCAACACATTTGCCGTTGAGGTAAGACTCTTCCGTGTGCAAGTCCGGTCGGTCGAGGCCTTTGACCCGGGTCTTGAACTCCGCATAAACCCTTGTCCCGTAGACCGGTCCCCGCCCTGGACCGACGGCTTCCGCCGCGGCCCTCGCGGCTGCCGAGACTTGGTTGGCCGTTGAGGGGCCAACGCCGCGCGGCACGTCGGCCAACGGGTCGACCGGGTGATGGTGGCGGATGTCCTCCTCGGGCGTAGTGCCGCCGAGGAGTCGACGCTCCTCGTACTGTTTCTCGTCCTCGGGCCGACCTGGGCCAGCCGCGACGTCGAACCTGCCAGACGGTTCGCGGCTCGGCCGGGCCGGACCTGCACCCCACTCCGATTCCCATCGGCCACTCTCCGCGCCATGGCCGGCCGGCACGCGCGGCTGCGCCGGATTGTATTTGCCGAGAGGCGGGGGCGGCGGCCATAGCTCGGCCATCAGCCAGGGCGGCGACACTCCGCTGTCGAGCAGGTGGATGGCGAGGCGAAGGCGGTCGGCGTCCTCGGGTGAAAGGCGCGGCAGGCCCGCAAAGACGAGACGCAGGTTCGCCAGCGCCTTGTCGCCCCGGCGCCAATAATCCGCAGCGGCTCCGATGGGAGGCAGCACGTCGGCAGCGGCCAGCGGCCTGCCCGCCGCCACCGAGAGAAGCGCGACGATGCGGTCCTGCTTTCCATCGAGCGCCAGCTCCCGCCGGCCGTCGGCCCTTTTCGTCATCGGGGCGAGGACGAGATCCGAGCCGCACACCAGGCCCGAGTCCGTCATCGCAATCACCGAGGGATCGATGGCCACCGGCCACGCCGATCGTGGACTGCCGTAGAGGCTCTCGCTCATTCGTGTCGGCGCTCCTGACGCAAGCGAGTTAGAACTCGGCGCTTCAGGTAATTCTACCGTAACCTAGGGTGAGGGGAAGAGGCCGTGGTTCCGCGACCTTGCGAATCGCACCTAGCCTGCACGCCTCAGTGGAGAATCGCGCTCACCCGAGCCGCCGCGCCGCGCGCCAGAGCACCCATTGCTTGCGCCATTGCGGCAGGGTGATCGGCGTCGCGAACGGGTCGAGGCCGGGCTTCTCCATCTGTCGCAGGTAGGGCTCACAGAGGAACGCCGGCAGGCAGGCGGCGGGCGCGGGGCAATCGGGCAAGGCCTCGTGCATCGCCTGGAGGTGCCGGCGCACGCGGGCGCGTCCGTCGTTGAGGACAAGGCCGAGAGCAGGCGAGTTGCGGTGCGCCATCACCTCCTCCGGCGGCAACTGGAACTGCGCGAGGGTGTCGAGCGGCAGGAAGAGCTGGCCCTTCATGACCTGGTAGGGCAGCGCGCGCAGCAGGCCGGCCAAAGCATAGGCGCGCGCCGCCTCGCCCACCGCCGTTGGCGCAGGAAAGCCCGGCGCGAGGATGGCGGCGGTGAGTTCGAACAGCACGCCCGCCGTATCGCGCGCGTAATTGTCCAGGGCCAGGGTCGAGGGCATGGCGTCGTCGTAGAGGTCGAAGCTCCGCGCCTCGATCAGCGCCAGCAGGCGGGTGGCGTCGAGACGGTGGCGCGCGAGCGCGTCGAGCAACGCTTCGGCGACCGGGTTGCCGCCCGCGGCGCCGCTGCCGAGCAGGTCGCGCCACCATTGGTAACGGATCTCGCCCAGCATCGGCTCGGAGACGAGGTCGCGGATCTTGGCGATCTCAAGGTTGAAGGCGAGCAGCGCGTGGACGGGCGCGCGCGCGGCCTCGGGGAGGAACAGCGTGGCGAGCCAGCGGTCGGGATCGTCGCGGCGGACCTCCGCCTCGCAATAGGCCGCGGCCGCTTCGCTCATGCGACCGCGAGGAGCGCGGCGGCCACCTTGCGCTTCTCGCCGAGCAGGATGGAATAGGTGCGCGCGGCGGCCGGCGTCGCCATCGGCTCGGCCTTGAGACCGGCTTTTCGCAGGGCGGCACGCAGGTCGAACAGCGGCAGCAGGGTCGCGCCGGTGCCGATCAG
This sequence comes from Beijerinckiaceae bacterium, assembly GCA_965249685.1. Classification (GTDB taxonomy): domain Bacteria; phylum Pseudomonadota; class Alphaproteobacteria; order Rhizobiales; family Beijerinckiaceae; genus RH-AL1. Next base: position 1,305,939 of record CBDFMN010000003.1, read on the forward strand.
CAGGTGCTCGATCGCGCCGGCCTCGGCCACGACGCGCGCGAACGCCTCGATCGCGAGTTCCCCGGGATCGACGATCGGCCAGCCATAGATGCCGGAGGGCAGCGCGAGGAGGGACCCCTGGTGCGACATGCCGGCGAAGTGGAACCCGCCGGCGCTGTACCCGTCGATCGCGTGCTGGCCGGGCAGAAAGCCGCTGGCGTCATCCATGGAGATCGACCTTGCGAGAGAACGGTCTAGAGCGCCGCCTTGACGGGCTTGCCGCTCGGCTTCGGGGCCACGGCCGGCGCCGTCGCGGCGTGGCCGAGCCCGAGGTAGATCAGCATGGGCGAACAAATGAAGATCGAGGAATAGGTCGCCACGAAGATGCCCCAGATCATCGCCAGCGAGAACGAGCGGATCACCTCGCCGCCGAACAGCACGAGCGACAGCAGCGCCAGGAACACCGTCGTCGCGGTCATGATGGTGCGGGGCAGCACGGCGTTGACGGACATGTCGATGAGCTCGCTCGTCGACACTTTGCGGTACTTGCGCATCATCTCGCGGATGCGGTCGAGCACGACCACCGTCTCGTTGAGGCTGTAGCCGACGATGGTGAGGATGGCCGCGATCGACGTCGTGTTGAACTCGAGGTGGGTGATCGAGAAGAACCCGACCGTCAGCAGCAGGTCGTGCATCGTCGCGATGATCGCTCCGACCGCGAACTGCCACTCGAAACGAAACGAGAGATAGCAGAGGACGGCGACGATGGAGAGGACGACGCCGAGCGTGCCGGACTGCACGAGTTCGCCGGACACGCGCGGGCCGACGACCTCCGAGCGGCGGACGCTGTAGCCGGAGCCGACGGCGGATTTCACTTTCTCGACGGCCGTCTGCTGCGCCGCCTCGCCGCCGGGCTGGACGCCGAAGCGCAGGATGACATCCGACGCGTTGCCGAAGGCCTGCACCTCCACGGCGCCGACGCCCATGCCCTCTGCTGCGCGGCGGAGCGTGGCGAGGTCGGCTGTCCCGGAATTGGCGCGCAGCTCGATCAGCGTCCCGCCCGAGAAATCGATGCCGAAGTTCATGCCGACGGTGAGGAACAGCACCACCGACACGATCGAGAGCACCGCCGAGAACGGGTAGGAGAAACGCCGGAAGCGCATGAAGCCGAACTTGGTGTTTTCCGGCGCGAGGCGAAGCAACTTCATCGGGTGACCCTCATCCAGATCAAATGGGCAGCCGGGTCGGACGTTGGTAGCGGTACCACAGCGCGATCATCATCCGCGTCATCGTCACGGCCGTCACGATGGAGGTGAGGATGCCAAGGCCGAGCGAGACGGCGAAGCCGCGCACTGGGCCGGCGCCCAGGAAATAGAGGATCGCCGCCGCCACGAACATGGTCACGTTGGAATCGACGATGGTGGCGAAGGCGCGGGTGAAGCCGGCATCGAGCGACTGGATGATCGAGCGCCCGGAATGCGACTCTTCGCGGATGCGTTCGTAGATCAGCACGTTGGAATCCACCGCCATGCCGATCGTCAGCACGATGCCGGCGATGCCGGGCAGCGTGAGCGTGGCGCCGAGCAGCACCAGGCCGGCGAAGATGAAGGAGATATGCACGGCGAGCGCGATGTTGGCGAAGATGCCGAACGTGCCGTAGGTGACGAGCATGTAGGCGAAGACGAGCCCCGCGCCGACGTAGGCCGCGAGTTTGCCCGCGTTGATCGAATCCTGCCCCAGGCCGGGGCCGACGGTGCGCTGCTCGACCACCGTCAGCTTGGCCGGCAAAGCGCCGGCTCGCAGCAGCACCGCGAGCTTGTTTGCCGTCTCCAACGTATAATTGCCCGAGATCTCGCCCGAGCCACCGGTGATCGCGCCGCGGATGGTCGGCGCGGAGATCACCTTGCCGTCGAGCACGATGGCGAACGGCCGGCCGATGTTCTCGGACGTGACCTGACCGAAACGCTGGCCGCCGCGGATGTTGAACTTGAAGTTGATGACCGGCTGCTGGGTCTGCGAGCTGATGCCGGGTTGCGCGTCGGTGAGGTCCTCGCCCTGCACCATCACCCGCTTCTCGACGGGGATCTTGCCCGGCTCGTCCGTTTGATCGAGTTGCTCCACGTCCGCGGGGTTCTCCCCGGGCGACGCCACAAGGCGGAACTCGAGCTTGGCGGTGGTGCCGACCAGCGCCAACAATTGCTCGGGGTCTTGCAAGCCCGGCACTTCGATGACGATGCGGTCCTGCCCTTCGCGCTGGATGCTCGGTTCCTTGGTGCCGCTTTCGTCGATGCGGCGGCGCAAGACTTCGATGGACTGGTCGACGGCGCGGCGGATACGGTCGTTGACGCCGGCATCCGTCACCAGCATCTGCACCGTGCCGGAGCCGTTATCGACGACGTCGTAGGGGGCGGCGCCGGACTGGCCGAGCGCAGACAGGCCGGGCGCGGCGAGCGGGCGCAGCTTCGTCACGGCACGGGCCCGGTCGGCCGGGTCGGTGACGCGGAACTGGACGCCGCGCGGCAGCACGCCGATGCCACCGGTAATCGCCACCTTCTCTTCGCGCAGCGAACGGCGCACGTCGTCGCGCAGGTTGTCGACCATCGTCTTGACGACGGAGGCCCCGTCCACCTCAAGCAGGATGTGCGAGCCGCCCTGGAGGTCGAGGCCGAGCACGATCGTCCGCGGCTTGGCCCAGGCCGGCAGGTGCGCGTCGAGCGCGTCGCGTGCGTCGGCGCCCAGCAGGCTGGGGATCACCAGGACCACGGCCAGCGCCGTCGTCAGGAGAATGGAAACGATCTTCCAGCGGGCGAAGCGCAGCATAAGGTGCAAAAATCCAATTAGGCGGCGGACCGGGTGACCGGCCTGCCCGATCAGCTCGCCTCTTTCACCGGCTCGCCCTTGGACCGCACATCCGACACCATCGGCCGGGCGACGCGAACCCGGACGTTCGGCGCGACCTCCATCTCGAGCTCGTTGGCGTCGTCGACGACCTTGGTGACGCGGCCGATCAGGCCGCCGGTGGTCACGACCGTGTCGCCGCGCCGGATGTTCTTGATTAGGTCCGACTGCTGCTTGGCCCGCTTCTGCTGCGGCCGCAGCACCATGAAGTACATGATGATAAGAATAGGACCAAACAGCGTCACATACTGGAGGATCTGTTCGTAGCCTCCCGGCGCCGCGGCAGCGGTCTGAGCGAAGGCTGGCGTGATGAAAATGGTCGTGCTCCATAGATGGCGCCGCCTTGAACGGCGGGATCGAGCGGTTATACCGGGGGCTTGCGCGAAAGCAATGGCTGGGCCCTCGCGCTGTTCGCCAGGCGCGGAGCTGGCCGGCCACCCCTTCCTCACGGATCACGCACGTCATGACCGATCTCTCCACGCCCGCGGCGACCGCGGCCCTGCTCCGCATCGCCGCCGCTCTCGAGGCGCTTGCGCCCCAGCCAGCGGCCGTACCCGTCTTCGAGGCCGCCGACGCCTTCGTCTGGCACGCGGAAACCGGCCGGCTGGTGCCGGTCGCCCGCGTCAGCCGGGTCGAGATCGGGCTGCTGCGCGGCATCGAGCGGGTGCGCGACATCCTCACGGACAACACGCAGCGCTTCGCCCGCGGTTACGCGGCCAACAACGTCCTCCTGTGGGGCGCGCGCGGCATGGGCAAGTCCTCGCTGGTGAAGGCGGCGCACGCCAGTGTCAACGCCGCGCTGGCCGGCCAGCGCGGCCATCGGCCGATGAAGCTCGTCGAGATCCACCGCGAGGACATCGACAGCCTGCCCGGCCTGATGGCGCAGATGCGCGAGACGCCCTACCGCTTCCTCGTCTTCTGCGACGACCTTTCCTTCGACTTCGACGACACCAGCTACAAGTCGCTGAAGGCGGTGCTCGACGGTGGGATCGAGGGGCGCCCGGCCAACGTGCTGTTCTACGCCACATCCAACCGCCGCCACCTCATGCCGCGCGAGATGCTCGATAACGAGCGCGCCACCGCGATCAACCCCGGCGAAGCGGTGGAGGAGAAGGTCTCGCTCTCCGACCGCTTCGGCCTCTGGCTCGGCTTCCACAAATGCTCGCAGGACGAATACCTCGCCATGGTGTTCGGCTACATCGAGCATTACGGGCTGGAGCAGGATCGGGCCGTGACGGAGGCCGAGGCGCTGGAATGGGCCGCCACCCGCGCCAGCCGCTCCGGCCGCACGGCCTGGCAATACATCCAGGACTTGGCGGGGCGGCAGGGCAAGGCCATCTAGCCGATCAGGCCGCTGCAGCCTCGTCGGGCGCTCTGACCAGGCGCAACGCGTCGCGCAGCACGGCCAGCCCGGCGCCGGGCTTCACGCCTTCCGTCGCGAGGTGCCGTCGCCAGGCGCGGGCCCCGGGCCAGGTGTTGAACAGGCCGAGCATGTGCCGCGTCATCGCGTGGAGCGGCACGCCCTCGCGCAGGCGCGCCTCGACGTAGGGCATGAAGCGCTCCACCGCCTCGACTCGGCCGCCGTCGAGGACCGGCTCGCCGAAGAGCCGACGATCGACCGCCAGCAGGAGCGAAGGGTCGCCATAGGCGGCACGCCCCATCATCGCGCCGTCGAGATGGACAAGCTGCACCTCGACCGCCTCGAGCGTGGCGATGCCGCCGTTGATCGAAATCGGCGTGTCCGGCAGGCGACGCTTCAAAGCGTGGACGAGCGGGTAATCCAACGGCGGAACGTCGCGGTTCTCCTTCGGCGAGAGGCCCTTCAGCCAGGCCTTGCGCGCATGGACGATCAGCGCGCCCGCACCGGCCGCAACCACGGCATCGGCCATCGCGTCGAGGGCCTGGGCCGGCTCCTGGTCGTCGACGCCGATGCGGCACTTGACCGTCACCGGCAACGCCACCGCCGCCCTCAGCGCCGCGACGCAATCGCCGACGAGGGCCGGCTCGCGCATCAGGCACGCGCCGAAGGCCCCGTTCTGCACGCGGTCCGAGGGGCAGCCGACGTTGAGGTTGATCTCGCAATAGCCGGCGTCCGCGCAGATCCGCGCCGCCGCCGCCAAGTCGCGGACATCGCTACCGCCGAGCTGCACGGCCACCGGCTGCTCGGCCGGGTCGAAGCCGAGCAGCCGCTCCCGGTTGCCGTGCAGCACGGCGCCGGTCGTCACCATCTCCGTGTAGAGGCGGGCACGGCACGACAGCACGCGGTGGAAGGACCGGCAGTGCCGGTCCGTCCAATCCATCATCGGCGCGACGGAAAATCGGTGGGGCGAGAGCGGCATGGCGGTCCGATGGAGGTGCGACACCCGGAGATAAGCGCGATCGGCTTTCAGGGGAAGCCTGGCCCGCATCAGGCCACCCGCCGCTGGCATGTCGGTCGCTCCCGGAAGGCCGACGCTAAGCTTTTTTCAACCAAGACGCCGCAGCTGTGCCGAAACGAACCACTGTCGCGTGGGTCCCGGCACAGGCGGCGTCCCATGGGAGCCCCTCATGAAACATCCGGCCACGACGGAACTCTTCCGGTACTGGGACGCGCTGCGCGGCGAGCGAAGCGCGCCGGAACGCAATGACATCGATCCCGGTGCGATCCGCACGATCCTCGCCGACACGTTCATGCTCGAGTTCGATTCCGAGAGGCGCTTTCCCTTTCGGTTGGCCGGGACACGCGTCAACGCCCTTTTCGACGCGGAACAGAAAGGAACCTCCTTCCTCGAACTCTGGACGGCGGCAGAGCGGCGCAACCTGCTCGGTGTGCTCCTGGGCGTGGCGAACGGACCCTGCCCCACCTTGATCGGCGCCGGTGCGGCCCCCGCAGGACACGAAGCCCTGCCTTTCGAGTTGCTCCTCTTGCCTATGCGCCACCATGGAAAGACCCATTCGCGCATACTCGGACTGATCAGCCCGATCGGGCGCCCCGCCTGGCTCGGCCTCCTGCCGGTGGGGCCGCTCAAGCTGACGACGCTGCGGACGCTGGACAGGCAGGAGCAGGCCCGCCCGCGCGAGGTCGCGGCGACGCCGCAGCGCCTCGCGGCCAGGATGCGTACCGTCGGGCGGCGTCCCCTAGAGACTCGGCCGACGCTGCGGGTGATCGAGGGCGGACGCGCGAAACACTGGGAGATCGTCTGACGCGCCACCCCGGGGGCGCCGGCGTGCCTCCTGGCGCGGTGCGTTGCAACCGCGTCAAGACCGACGAAGACCGGGCTGACCGCAGCCGCGTCAGATGTCCTCGAGATCGAAGTCGAGGATCGCCATCTGCAGGGTGAAGGACTTGCCCTTGGCATCGTCCGCCGAGACGATGCCGAGGAAGTCGTCGCCGTTGTTGAGTTCGACCGAATCGGTCTTCCGCGGCCGCGGGATGATCTTCAGCTTGTCGTTCTCAAACAGCCGACGCAGGTAATCCTGCAGCGCTTGGCGTTCCACCGGCACCTTCAGCTCGAAGCCGAAGGAGCGATCGCCGTCCTCGTCATCGACGACGATCTTGCCGATCTGCCGCTCGCCGAGGTGGACGTCCGCGTCGTCCGCGTTCTTCCTCGCCGGCGTGACGCGCAGATCCTGGCTGCCGAAGGACCGCCGCAGGAAGTCCTGCAGCTTATGCAATTCGGTCTTGTCCAACTGGCCTCTCCCTACGCGGGCGTTCGCCCCCGACCGCTCACGGTCTCGCGTTAGGCCGCCGCGCAATCTGTTGCATAGCCCATCCCGCACGAGACCGGAACGCGGTCATGCCGATCCTCAGCGGCGCGGATCGAGAATCGTACGGCCCTCACCCAGCTCGATGACCGGCTTCGACGCCAGGATCTGGTCCATGGAGCGGGCAGGTTCGGCGCAGCCGGCATCGCCGACGATTCGCGCGGGGACGCCGGCCACCGTCTTGTTGTGCGGCACCGCGTGAAGCACCACGGAGCCGGCGGCGATGCGGGCGCAATGGCCGACCTCGATGTTGCCTAGGATCTTCGCGCCCGCGCCGATCAGCACGCCCTGGCGGATCTTGGGATGGCGGTCGCCTGTTTCCTTGCCCGTGCCGCCGAGCGTCACGTCCTGCAGCATCGACACGTTGTCCTCGATGACGGCGGTCGAGCCGACGACAAGGCCGGTCGCATGATCGAGGAACACGCCCTTACCGATCTGCGCGGCGGGATGGACGTCCGTCTGGAACACGGCCGAGGAGCGGCTTTGAAGGTAGAAGGCGAAATCGTGCCGGCCGGCCCGCCACAGGGCATGGGCGAGACGATGCGTCTGGATGGCGTGGAACCCCTTGAAATAGAGGATAGGCTCGATGACCCTGGTGCAGGCTGGGTCACGATCGATTACGGCCAGCAGGTCGGCGCGGAACGCGTCGGCAAAACTCCGGTCCTTAGCAATAAAGTCCTGGAACGCCTGACGGATCAGATCGCCCTGCACATCGGGATGGGCGAGCCGCGCGGCGACGCGGTGCACGATCACGCTTTCCAACGAGTCGTGGTTGAGGATTGTCGAATAGATAAAGCCGGCGATCTCCGGTTCGCGTCGGATCACGTCCTGCGCCTCGCCCCTCATTCGCGCGAAGATGGGCTCCTGCTCGAGCGGAAGAATAAGCGCGCTGCCCTGACTTCTGGCGTTCATCGACCCACCGTTCGGTTCGCTCGCTTCAGGCCGACCGGCCGACCGCGAGGACGAGCCTCTACTCTGGCTGCTGATATAGGAAGCCTATGCTCGAACGCCCAAGAAATCGAGAACGCCGTTCTTGTAGGCGGCGTCGCCGACCGCGCGGTTATGGTCGCGGTCGAGGATGGAGAGTACCGCCGCGTTGGGGAACAGAGCGGAGAGCTTGAAGGGATCGCCAGCCACATCGTCCTTGGTGCCGACCGCGACGAGGACCGGCAGGCGCATAAGGCGTATCTTCGCCTCCGGCAGCAGGTCTCGCGAGCCGCGAATACACGCCGCGAGCGCCCGCCTGTCGCTCTTCGTCGCATCGGCGAAGGAGCGGAACATGCGCTGCATCGGGTCGGCGAGGTCGGCGAGGGAAGCGGCTTCCATCGCGTCGGCGATCCCGATCGGCAGGGTCGCGCCGTCGGCGAGATGGTGTCCAAGGCCGCCGAGGACAAGCGAGCGTACCCGGTGCGGATGCGCCTGCGCGAGAAAGGCGCCGATGCGCGCGCCCATGGAATAGCCCATGACGTCGATGCGATCGAGCCCGAGATGGTCGAGCAGCGCCAAGGCGTCGGCGGCCATCAAGCCGATGTGGTAGCTGCCGGAATCATACAGCTTCTCGCTCCGGCCGTGGCCACGGTTGTCGAAGAGGATGACCCGCCGCCCCGCCTCGGTCAGCACCTTGACCCAGAGCGGGAACACCCAGTTGATCGCGTGCGTCGAGGCGAAGCCGTGAACGAGGAGGATCGGCTCGCCGCGATCGGGGCCGACAGCTGGCTCGTCGAGGTAGGCCAGGCGCACGCCGCCGCTGCCTGTGAACTCTTGCATGACGCTCTCTCGCTGGGATCTAGAGACTTGCCCGCTGGGATCCGAGGCTTGCTCGCCGGGGTTCCAGGCTTGTTCGATAGGGTCCGAGGCTTGCTTTTGGCTCATAATGGACGCAGGTGGGGAACGGAAGTCTTTCTCCGCGCTCAGCACAGGGTCACGCGATGGCACACGGTGGCACGCCGCATTTCCATAACCAGCCCGGCTTGCCCAAGGTGACGGTCGCCACCCGGGAATTCATGTGTATCGGCGCCCTGCCGCCGTTCGACCATCCGCACATCTTCATCGACATGGGCAACGAGACGGACATCGTGTGCTCCTACTGCTCGACACGCTTCGTCTATGACGCCGCCCTGCGCGGCATGTGCGAACCGGCGGAATGCTTCTACATGCCGGATGCCGACAAGGCGGCCTGAGCGGGACACCGGCGCCGCGACCCGCGCCGCGCCATGACCCACGTCCTCATCGCGGGAGCCGGTATCGGCGGCCTGACCGCCGCGCTCGGGCTCTCTCGCATGGGCATTGCCGTGACGCTGCTCGAGCGTGCCGGCGATTTCTCCGAAGTGGGTGCCGGGCTACAGATCTCACCCAACGCGAGCGCCATCCTCCGCCGGCTCGGCGTCCTCGACGCTGTACGGAAGCAGGCCACCGCGCCGCGCGCCATCCGGGTGCGGGACGGACGCAGTGCGGCGACCCTGTCGCTCATGCCGTTGGAGGGCGCCGAGGCGCGGTGGGGCGCGCCCTATCTCGTCATCCACCGCGCCGACCTCCAGCGCGCGCTCGTCGACGCCGTCGTGCGGGAGCCTGGCATCGCCCTTCACCGCGGCACCGCGTTGGCCGGCTTCGGCACCACGACAGGCGGCGTGACCGTCACGGCCAAGCAGGACCGGCTGACCCGCTCCTTCACGGCAGATGCGCTGATCGGCGCCGACGGCGTGCACTCGATTGTCCGCGCGCGTCTCGTCGACCGCGTCGGGGACGAGCCGACCGAGACAGGTCGCACCGCCTGGCGCGCGCTCCTGCCGGCGGAGGCGCTCGCGGACGCGCCGACGAGCGAGACGGGCCTGTGGCTCGGACGCGACGCCCACCTCGTCCACTATCCCCTGCGCGGCGGCGCCTTCATCAACGTCGTCGCGGTGCTTCGCGAGACGGGTCCGTCGGCGCGGTCCGCACCCTCCTGGGCCCTGCCGGGCGACCCGGCCGCCATCGCGCGCCGCTTCGCCAAATGGCACGCGGTCGCGCGCGGCCTCATCGCCGCGGCTCCGTCATGGCAGTGCTGGCCGCTGTTCGACCGCGCGCCGCTGAAGGCCTGGAACGCCGGGACGGTCGCCCTGCTGGGCGACGCAGCCCATCCCATCCTCCCCTTCCTCGCCCAAGGCGCCGCGCAGGCGATCGAGGACGCCGAGGCTCTCGCCGAAGCGCTCGCCGGACCGGGGCCGATGAGCGCGTGCCTCGCCCGCTATTCCACCCATCGGCTCGCGCGCGCCGTGCGGGTGCAGGCGGAGGCGCGCCGCCTCGGGCGCATCTATCATCTCGCCGGACCCGCCGCGCTGGCCCGTAACCTCGCCATGCGGGGCCTGGGCGCCCGCCGCCTGTTGCAACGCTACGACTGGCTCTACGGGAGTGCGGCCACTCCTCGCTCGGAGGCGTGACATCGCCGTGGCCGACGATAGACTCGACAGCGTCCGAATCACCCCTTCCGCAGCGGCCCAAGGAAACCCACGCCCTCATGTCCGGAGATGTCGATTTCGACGATGTCGAGCCCCCGGACCTCCGCTCGGCCCACGTGATCGTGGTGGGCAACGAAAAAGGCGGCACCGGCAAGTCGACGCTATCGATCCACCTGACTGTGGCCTTGATGAAGGCCGGCTTCCGCGTCGCCACCATCGACCTTGACACGCGACAGCAGACGCTCACGCGGTTCTTCGAGAATCGCCGGTCGTGGGCGCAATCGGCGCCCTGGGACGTGGAGCTCCCGTTCCACCACGCCCTGCAACGCGGCACTTCGGAAAACGTGCGCGACAACGAGACGGTCGAGTTCGGAGCCTTCGCCGACGCGGTCGCGCAGGTCGAGCACGCCTACGAATTCGTGGTGATCGACACGCCGGCGAGCGATTCCTATCTGATGCGGCTCGCCCATTCGCTTGCCGACACGCTGGTCTCTCCGGTCAACGATTCCTACATCGACGTCGACGTCTTCTCCCGCGTGCATCACGACAAGACGCGGCGTGGCGCGGTGGCTCATTACGCCGACCTCGTGATCGAGGCGCGGCGCAAGCGTCACCTGGTCGATCAGGGGATCATCGACTGGGTGTTGGTACGCAACCGCATTGCTTCGCTGCAATCCAACAACGCCAAGCAGATCTCGATCACGCTCGGCCGCATGGCCTACGAGTTGAAGTTCCGCGCCGCGGAGGGCCTGCACGATCGCGTGATCTTCCGCGAGCTGTTTCCCATCGGCCTCACCGCCCTCGACCCGATCGAGGAGGCGATGCGGACCGGCACCTTGTCGGCGTCCCAACAATCGGCGCGACGCGAGATCGAAGCGCTGCTCTCGACCTTGAAGCTGCCCGAGCGCGGAACGGGCATGGCGCATCTGCAGGCGCGGCACGAATGGTTCGACCGCATCTCCGGCTATTACCGCAACCTGGAACAGCACGGGTCCTGAGGCCAAGGCGGCACGGTCGACGCTGACAGCGGCACGGCCGATGCCGCATCGAGCGGACGCTTTGATCGGCGGTCTCGTTCACTGCGGCCGAGAGCTTGCCACCCTTCCCGCACTTGGCCCGAGAGGCGCCACGGAGCGGGTACGCCCGCTCCGCGATCGGCAGATATCCCCCTTGCGCGGACAAGAGACGCGGCTCGTCAACGAGGTGTCAGCGGCTGCGCTTGGGATCGAACATCGCCTGACAGGCTTTGCTGAGCTGCGCCTTCTTCGCCTGCATGCAGCTCTCGATCTTGTGAACATCGGGCAGCGCATCCTGACAGAAGCGCATGGCATCACCGGAACAGGCCTGCACCTCTTCCAGCGTGTAATTGTCCGCCTCGTCGGCACAGGCCGCGGTCACGGCGAAGGCGCCGCTCCAGGCGAGGGCGAGGGCGAGGGTGATGGTCCGGCCCGTCGTAGCGGTCATAGATGGCTCCTGGTGTTGCTGCGGGAAACCTGTAGGCGTTGCGCCTGGCAGATGCAAAGCCACTCCTGCCCAGCCATGCGGCATCATTGGGGCGGCCGGAAAAACCGGAGGGATCCGTCATGTCCGGTTTGTCATAACAGGCGGGCTGACGAACAGGTGTGCGTGCGGTTTCGTGACCTTCGGGTCACACCGCCTGGGATACCGCCCCGTGGGGTCGCGTCGACGTCACTAAGTCGTTGTCGCCCGCCGTGTTTCGGATACTTCTCGAACGTCGCGTTCTGCACGAAGGGAATATCCGCGTGATCCGTAAGCTCCTCCTGTCTTCCGTGGCTCTCGCCGCCGTTTCCGGGACGGCCTTTGCGGCCGATCTTCCCTCCCGCCGGGCGCCCCCGGCCTATGCGCCGCCGCTGACCCCCGTGTTCTCCTGGACCGGCTTCTACCTCGGCGGTCAGGTCGGGTACGGGTTTGGCAGCGACAACGCCGGCATCGTTGGCTCGGGTCCGTTTCAGGACCGCCCGAACGGCATCATCGGCGGCGCGCATGTCGGCTATAACTTTTCGACCCAGTCGCTTCCGCTGCTCGGCAACGCCTTCAACTCGTTCGGCACGGCGTTCGGCGGCACCGGTGGCGTGATCGGCATCGAAGGCGACGTGGACGGTTCCGACTACCGCCGCACGGTTGCCGTCACCGGGGCCCCGTTCTTCCCGACCTCCACGCTGCGTGACAACATCCAGGGTTCGATCCGCGGCCGCCTTGGCATCGCGGTCGACCGCGCTTTATTCTACGCCACCGGCGGCGCGGCTTTCGCCGAGTTCCGCACGAACTACGCGACGACGCTGGGCTCCGACAGTCTTTCGCGTAGTCGCGTGGGTTACACCGTCGGCGGCGGCGTCGAGTACGCGATCACCAACAACTTCTCTCTGCGCGGCGAGTACCGCTACAGCGATTTCGGTACGTTCACCGACTTTGCCCCTGTCTCCGGCTTCGGTGCGGTGAGCCGTCGCGAATCCGAGCAGCGGGCGCAGGCCGGCTTCAGCTACAAATTTGACACGCCCGTCTTGGCCCCGGTCGTCGCCCGCTACTGAGCGCCCCAAGACGCTCGAATTCAGAGAACCCGGCCTTCGCGCCGGGTTTTTCCTTGCCTCTCGCGCGGCGTTGAAGGTCGCATTGCGCCGCGACCTGGACCATGCGACTGCAAGGCCATGCCGCTTTCCTCCCCTGTCTCGCCTCTTCCCGGCGCGCCCGCACCGCGCATCTCGTTCGTCTCGCTCGGCTGCCCGAAGGCGCTGGTGGACAGCGAACGCATCATCACGCAATTGCGATCGGAGGGCTACGAGCTGTCCCGCACGCATGCCGGCGCGGACCTCGTCATCGTCAACACGTGCGGCTTCCTCGACAGCGCGAAGGCGGAATCGCTGGCCGCGATTGGCGAGGCGCTCGACGCGAACGGTAAGGTCATCGTCACCGGCTGCATGGGCGCCGAGCCCGGCGCGATCATCGATCGCTTCCCCAACGTCCTCGCGGTCACCGGGCCGCAGGCCTACGAGAGCGTGGTGCGGGCGGTCCACCAGGTGCTGCCCGCGCCGCACGATCCGCTGACCTCGCTCGTTCCCGACCACGGCATCAAGCTGACGCCGCGGCACTATGCCTACCTGAAGATTTCCGAAGGCTGCAACAACAGCTGCTCGTTCTGCATCATCCCGCACTTGCGCGGACGTCTCGTCTCGCGTCCGGCGGGCGACGTCCTGCGGGAGGCGGAGCGGCTGGTGAAGGCGGGCGTCAAGGAACTTCTCGTGATCTCGCAAGACACGAGCGCCTATGGCATCGACCTGCGCTACGCCTCCAGCGCGTTCGGCGACCGCGAGGTCCGCGCGCGCTTCGCCGACCTCGCGCGCGAACTCGGTCAGCTCGGGGCCTGGGTTCGGCTGCATTACGTCTACCCCTACCCGCATGTCGACGAAGTGATCCCGCTGATGGCCGATGGCCTCGTGCTGCCCTACCTCGACATCCCTCTCCAGCACGCAAGCCCCACGGTGTTGCGCGCCATGCGCCGCCCCGGCGACCAGGTGCGAATGCTCGACCGAATCCGCTCGTGGCGGCAGGTCTGCCCGAGCTTGGCGCTGCGCTCGACCTTCATCGTCGGCTTCCCCGGTGAAACCGAGTCGGACTTCGAGGAGCTGCTGGCGTGGATGAGCGAGGCGCAGCTCGACCGGGTCGGGGCCTTCAAATACGAGCCGGTCGCCGGTGCGCCAGCCAACGATCTCGGCCTCGCGCCGGTCCCGCCGCAACTCCAGGCGGCGCGACTGCGCCGTTTCATGCAGCACCAGGAAGAGATCAGCGCCCGCAAGCTCGCAAAGAAGGTCGGGCAACGGCTGTCGGTGCTGATCGACCAGGGCGGCGCCCAGGCGAGCGAGGGTCGCACGAAGAGCGATGCCCCGGAGATCGACGGCAAAGTGCACATCACGAACCGGCGCCCCCTCCGGTCTGGCGAAATTGCAACAGTCAAGATCAATAGGGCCGACTCGCACGATCTTTTTGGTACACTCGTCTAGAGATCAAGCTTGGCAAAGTAGAGAGAGGGTTAATAAGCTTGCATCGTGGTGAATCGGCCATTTGGTAACGGATATGATACACTTGGCCGTCTAAATGGCGTCAGGAAGCCCAGTGTGGCCTTTGAGGTTTGCACAACCGGGACTTTCGTTTATTCATCGTCGCGCTGCTTCTTTGAAAGGAAAAGCTTGTGATCAACAAAATCCTCTTGTCGACAGTGGCCGTCGTCGCCCTCGCGGGGACTGCCTTCGCTGCCGATCTCCCGTCGCGTCGCGCTCCCCCGGTCTACGCTCCCCCGCCGCCGATCCCCGTGTTCACCTGGACCGGCTTCTACGTCGGTGGCCAGGTCGGCTACGAGTTCGGCCGCGACAACGGCTTCGCGGTGGCGACTGCCACTGGCGCTGGCCTCGCCGGCAACTCGGCCCGTTCGACCGGCGTCATCGGTGGCGCCCACATCGGCTACAACTTCTCGTCCCAGTCCCTTCCGGTCTTCGGTAGCATCTTCGGTGCCTTCGGCAGCGGCGTCGTCATCGGCATCGAGGGTGACGTCGACGGAAGCAGCGCCCGCGCCCGTTACGCGCTCGGCGGCATCGCCGTGAACAGCCGTGACCAGATCCAGGGTTCGGTCCGTGGCCGCCTCGGCTACGCCTTCGACCGCTTCCTCGTGTACGGCACCGGCGGTGCGGCCTTCGGCGGCTTCCGCAACAGCTACGTCAACACGCTCGTCGGCGGCACCGACTCGCTCAGCCACACTCGCGTTGGTTACACGGTTGGCGGCGGCATCGAGTATGGTGTCACCAACAACCTTTCGCTCCGCGTCGAATATCGCTACAGCGACTTCGGCAGCTACACCGACGTGCTCGGTGGCGCAACGGCCGGCGGCGTTGCCGTCCGTCACCGCGACACGGACAACCGGATCCAGGGTGGTTTCAGCTACAAGTTCGACACCTTTGCACCAGTCTCGCCGGTCGTCGCTCGTTACTGAGAGCGCCTGACCTTCGAAGCAACGAAAACCCGGCCTCTGGCCGGGTTTTCTTTATTTGACTGGCCGCCACAAGCAAAGGCAGCGATGGAAATTGTCCCTGAACCTGCGGGTGAGCCGGGGCAAGCCTCTCTCGTCTCTTCCTGCGGCCTGATGCCGATGGTCCGAGCAAGTTCGAGGTCTGAGATACGACCGCCAAGTGAACCGGAAGCCGAGCGCCGCTCTCCTTACGGAGACACTTGATTTGGCTCCAAATTTTTCGAAGGGAGGTTCGAGGGTAAGCAACGGCAGAGCCGGTCGTCCTATGAATCAATGACGGCGAGTCGATTTCTGCTCGCTTCGGGAATGCCGACCGCGCGAGAGCGAACCACACTCGATACGCGTACGACCTCCTTCAGGCCGCGGCTGGATCGACGAGCATGGCGGAGAACTCCGCCTCGCACACGCACTGACCGTCGACCAGGGCGCGCCCCTTGAACCACCACATGGTCCGGCGGCGATTGGTGCGCTCGATATGGAACTCGACGCGGTCGCCGGGGACCACGGGCTTGCGGAACTTGGCTTTGTCTATCGTCATAAAATAGATCAGCGGCGGTGGTCCCGCCTTCTCGCGCGCCTGGGCCTGGATGCAGAAGGCCCCGGCGGTCTGCGCCATGCCTTCGATGAGCAACACACCCGGCATAACGGGATGACCCGGAAAATGCCCCTGGAACTGCGGCTCGTTCATGCTGACGTTCTTGATGCCGATGCACTTTCGATCGCCATGCGCCTCAATGATGCGATCGACGAGTAGGAAGGGATAGCGGTGCGGCAGGCATTGCAGGATGTCGTGTATGTCGAGGGATCGGGGCGGATCCTGAATCGTCTCATCCATGCTCGTTCTCTTTGGTCGCACGACGCCCTTCGCAGGACGTGCGCTGAATACATGCTTCGCAAGAGGAGGGCGAGCGCTAATCGCCCGCAGATGGCGTCGGTCCGTCGCCGCTGGCGCCCGATCCCGCGTTCAGGACGACGTGACGCCCGACTACGCTGTCGCGCTCAATGTGGGTGAGGTTGCCGATCCGGCAACCTTCGCCAAGCACGGTGTCGCCGAGGCCGCCGCGATCGATCGTCGTGTTGGCGCCGATTTCGACGCCATCCTGAATGATGACGCGGCCGAGCCCGGCGAAAAGGGCGCCGGCGCGGTCCTGGCCGATCCGCGCGCCGGGATAGATGACGACTGCGTTGCCGACGAGCGCATTGACGACCGTGACCTGCGCGCCGATCGAACAATGCCGTCCGATCCGGACCTGCGGGCCGATCACGCTATTGGCGCCGACAATCGAGCCGGAACCCACCTCCGCGCGGGGTCCGATGACCACGCCGGGATCGATCGTGACGTCGTCTTCCAACCGCGCTTCGGAATGGATGAATGCGGCAGGGCTGATGCCGCGCGTGGCAAAGAGCGAACGTGACGCGGCGACGTCCGGATGCAGCGCACCGACGAGCTTGGCAAAAACGCGGGGGGGATCCTCGCATACCAGGGCAATGGTTGCCGCTGCCAAACGATGGCGATCGACTGCGACGACAAAGCAGGCGCCGGCCCGCGTCGTCGCGAGGCGATCACCGCTGCGGTCCGCGCAGGAAACCTGTCGCGGCCCTGCCGCCTCGATTGCCGCAACGCCATCGAAGCTGCGCGCGAGATCCGTCGATGCCGGCTGGACGCCTGTCAACGCCGCGATCTCGGCCAGTGTGATTGGCGCGGCAGAAGCAAAGAAGATGGGGTCGTTCACGCTATCCGCACCGCTCTGGGCGTCTCCCGACCGGTGGCACGCGCGGGTATAAGGACCCACGACATCGGAAACGCAAGAGGGAGGGCTCGACGCCCTCGCTCCGACGATCGGCGGACCCGCTGCCGATTAAAAGTTTGCGCCGCCGGAGAACCGGAAGAACTGCGTCTGGTCGTTGGCGTCCTTGGTGATCGCCTTCGCGAAGTCGAAACGGATCGGCCCGAGCGGCGACGCCCAGATGATCGAGGCGCCCACCGAGGTTCGGATTTTGGTCGTGTCGCCGCCAATCGTCAGTGTGTTGCCCTGGCCGTAGAGTGGCGGGGTATAGTACCCGACGATCTGACCGCCCGGCGGTACGAAGCTGGTCTGGCCGCGATAGCCGAATAGCGTACCAGCGTCGGCGAAGACAGCGCCCTTGAGACCGAGATCGCGCGGCACGCCGTAGAGCGGGAACTGCGCTTCGACCGAACCACCGAAATACTCGGTGCCGCCAAGCGGGTTACCCGCCGGATCCACGCCGGACGAGGTGTCGCGCGGACCAATCCCGCTCGGCGCAAAGCCGCGCACCAGCGACGGACCAAGATTGAAGTTGTCGACGATCCGCAACTGGCTGCCGCCGTAGGAACGGATGTCGCCGCCCTGGAGGTGCACGATACCGACGATCTGGTCGTAGATCTCGTGATAGTAGCGGATGTCGCCGGTGCTGCGGACGTAGCGGCTGTTGCCGCCCGCGCCGGCGATGTCCTGACGCAGCTCGGCGAGGATGCCGGATGTCGGGCTCTTGTTGTTGTCGAGGGTATTGTAAGAGAGCGTGTAGCCGAAGCTCGACGTGACCGTGATGCCGCCATTCTGCTGCGCGGCCTGCTTGAGGGCGAGCGAGGCCTCGCCGTTGGTCAGGCAGCTGTAGCTCGGCGCAGCGCCGACCGAGCCGGGGCCGCCCGGCGTGACGCCATAGATCGGCGACGTACAATCGTTGTAGGGGTGGTTGGCATCGTTCGGGATCGAGATCTGCGAGCGGAAGATCGAATACCGCGGCGAGAACGTCACCTCGTCCGTCACGGGAACGCCGAGGCGAAGCGTGCCGCCGGTGATGAAGTTGTTGTAGAACGAATATTGCGAGATGTCGGTCTTCTTGGCGACGAGGTCGAAACCGGCGGCAAGCCTCTGGTCGAAGAAGTAAGGCTCGGTGAAGTTGAACTCGATGCCGCGAGTTCGCTGACCGAGCGTCAACGCCGTGCGGACGTATTGGCCTCGACCGAGGAAGTTGCTCTCCGTAACGGCCAGTTCGCCGATGAAGCCGTCCGTGGTCGAATACCCGCCGGAGACCGAGAACGATCCCGTCGGCTGGTCCTCGACCTCGACGTTGATGACGACGCGGTCGGCGGACGAACCGGCCTCGTTGGAGATCTTCACCTTCTTGAAGAAGCCGAGGCCGTTCAGCCGCCGCTCCGCCTTGTCGACGAGAACCTTGTTGTAGGCATCGCCCTCGCCGATCTCGAACTCGCGACGGATGACGTAGTCGCGCGTGCGGGTATTGCCCTTGATGACGATGCGCTCGATGTAGACGCGCGGCCCGTTCTCCAGGGTGAAAACGATCGCCACCGTGCGGGTGGCCGGGTCGCGATCGCCGCGCGGGCGCACCTGGGAGAAGGCGAAGCCGCGCCGGTTGACCTCACGGGTCATCGATTCGACCGTCTTCTCGACGAGGTCGCCGTTGTACACGTCGCCGGCTCGGAAGCGGACGAAGGGCAGCAGGCTGTCGTTCGTCAGCGCCGCGTTGCGCGAGTCGACCGTGACGCTCCCAACCACATATTGCGGTCCCTCTTCCACCGTGATGGTGATGACGTAGCCGCCGATCGCCGGATCGAACCGGGCGTCCGAGCCGACGACGCGGAAGTCGGCGTATCCGTTCTTCAGGTAGAAACGGCGGATCAGCTCGAGGTCAGAGCCGATCCGATCGGGGTCGTAGACGTCGGACGACTTGAAGAACGAGAGATAGTTCATCTCCGTCGTGTTCATCAGGTCGCGGAGCTTGTTCGACGAATAGACGGTGTTGCCGACGAAGTTGATGGTCTTGACGCCGGTCTTGTCGCCCTCGTCGATCGTGAAGACGACGTCGAGGCGCCCATTGGCCAGATCCACCGTGCGCGACGTGACGGCGGCCGCGGCGCGACCGGCACGACGGTAGATGTCCTTGATGCGCTCGATGTCGGCGCTGACGATAGACGGGCTGAAAGGACCGCGAGACTTCGATGAGATCTCGGCCTGCAGCTGCTCGCCCTTGACCTTGCTGTTCCCTTCGAAAGCCACGCGGTTGATGATCTTGTTCTCGGACACCGTAATAACCACGCCACCGCCGCCGCGGCTCACGCGAACGTCGGAGAACAAACCTGTCGCATAGAGCTCCTTCACGCCCTGGTTGACGGCCGCGTCGTCCGATCCTGTGAAGTAGGAGCGGATCGTCTCGCTGTCGACCCGGCTGTTCCCGCGCACGCCGACCTGAGCGAAGGCCGAGGGAAGCAGCGCCAGCAGAGACAGCAGGAGCGTCGCAGCGAACGCGAACCTGTGGAAGTGACCCTTGAAACGAAGCATTATTGGCCGGCCCCCACATCGCATCTCGCCCGGCAGAAAGCCGGGGACTGACCCTGACGCGTTCAGTCTCACGTAATCGCGGTAACGGCGCCGCGCAGCGCCTGCTATCCCACTACGCTCTGCTTCTACAGAGTTTGCCTAGTGCTGCAAATGCTGCAGACCCCGTTACCCGCGTTTTCACCCTGCCGTGGCGGTCAAGACACGGTTTAGGGTCAGCAGAACATTAAGTTTCTTGGTTAACCCTTTTGTTCTTCAAGCTTTTTACGGGAGTGTCGTACGCGCGGGTGGGCCCGCCTCCACACTCGATTTGCGCCACTGCGAGACGCAGTGATAAAGACGCTCGCTCGTCATATTCTGGCCATATAAATTATTATTGCTTAATTTCGCTGCCTTAACGTCATTTTATACGCGCGACGAAGGTCCTATACTGTGATTTTGACTAATTAATAGAATAAAAACAGCCCGCCGCGCAAGCAACGGGCTGTTCGAGTAGTCCGACCGATCTGTCTCCCGCAACAAGGCCGTCCTAGTGAATGACCTTGCTGACCAAGCGCGAAATATCGTTGTAGGCCGCGAAGATGGTGAGCCCCGCGACGAAGGTCATCCCGATACGGAAGCCGAACTGCTGGATATTGTCGGCGAGGGCCCGGCCGCGCACCGCTTCGAAGGCGTAGAACAGCAGGTGGCCGCCGTCGAGGAGGGGGATCGGCACCAGGTTCAACAGGCCGATCGACACCGAGAGGATCGCGGCGAGGTTGAGGAGCGCCCCGAAGCCGAGCTTGGCCATCTCGCCGGACACTTCCGCGATGCGGATTGGGCCGGAGATCTGGTCGGCCGATTCCCGCCCGAGGACGACGCCGCGGAGGTAGGTGCCGGTCGTGGTCACGACGAACCACGTCTCCCTGGCTCCCATCGCAACCGAGTCGAGGATGCCGTACTCCTCCTTGTGCCAGCTGGCGGCTGTGTTCGCCGCCTCGACGCCGAGCACCGCCACCGTCGTGTCACCGAAGCGCGTCTTCAGCACCTCGCGCCGCGGCTGAGCGGTGATCGTGACCTCACCGGAGCCGCGCTTGACCACGAAGGTCACGGGCCCGGCGCTGGTCTGCACCGCACGCTGCATCTCCTCGAAACTCTTGATCGTCTGACCGTCGATCGACTGGATCATGTCGTCGGGCTGGAAGCCGGCCACCGCCGCGGCGCTGCCCTCGCGCACCTTGCCGATATGCGGGCTGAGGATCTCGCGGCCGTTGACGAAGAAGAGGCCGGTGAACAGCACCACGGCGAGGATGAAGTTTGCCACGGGGCCGGCGGCGACGATGGCGGCACGTTTCCAGACCGGCTGTCCGTTCAGCGTCACCGCGCGCTGGGCGTCGGACATGCCGGCCTGCGCCCCATCGTCCGCCACGGAGGCCCCGTTGGCGTCGCCGTAGAACTTCACGTAGCCGCCGAGAGGCAGCGCCGCCAGACGCCAGCGCGTGCCGCGCCGATCGATGCGGTGGAAGAGCTCCGGCCCGAAACCGAGCGAGAACGCCTCGACCTTGACCCCGCACCAGCGGCCCACCGCGAAGTGCCCGAGTTCGTGGAAGAACACCACGAGCGTCAGGACGAAGAGGAAGGGTACGATGTACGTGAGGAAGGACACGAGGTGCGCCAGTACCGTCACAGGAAGCTCCCAGAAGGGCCGGGCTCAGCGGAGGGGCCCGGCGTCCGCGTCGACGCCGGTGCGGCGGTCTCGCTGGCTTAACTGTTCGTTAAAAAAGAGGCGCGGTCGAGGTCGCGGACCGCGGCAAGAGATCTTTCTCTGACGGCTTGGTTAAGTGCGAGCGCGTCGCCGATCGTTTCGGGTTCGTGGGCCAGGCCGTCGGCAAGCGCCGATTCGCAGGCGTCCTCGACCAGCCGCGCGATGTCATGGAACGCGATGAGGTTGTTGAGGAAAGCCGCGACGAAAATCTCGTTGGCGGCGTTCATGATCGTGGGCAGGCCCTGCCCCGTGCGCAAGGCGTCGAGCGCGACGCGCAGGGCCGGAAAGCGATCGAAGTCCGGCCGCTCGAAGGTCAGTTGCCCGATTTGGGCGAGGTCGAGCCGGCGCGTCGCCGTGTCCATCCGGTCGGGATAGGCGAGGCAATGAGCGATGGGCACCTTCATGTCGGGCACGGCCAGACCGGCGGTGACGCTCCCGTCCTTGAAAGACACGAGGCCGTGAACGATCTGCTGGGCATGGACGAGCACGTCGAGCCGCGCCGCCTCGATCCCGAAGATATGGTGCGCCTCGATGACCTCGAGGCCCTTGTTCATCAACCCGGCCGAGTCGACGGTGACCTTCGCGCCCATGGCATAATTGGGGTGGCGCAGCGCCTGCTCGGGCGTGGCCGCGGCGATGGCCTCGCGCGTCCAGGTGCGGAACGGGCCGCCGGAAGCGGTCAGGGTCATGGTTTCGACGTCGGCCGGGTCGGCGCCCCCCAAGGCCTGGAAGATCGCGTTGTGCTCGCTGTCGACGGGCAGCAGGCGGGTTCCCGATCGAGCAGCCTGACGCATGAACGCGGAACCGGCGCAGACCAGGCATTCCTTGTTGGCGAGCGCGATGGTGCGCCCGGCCGCCAGCGCCGCGAAAGTCGGCGCGACGCCGGCCGTCCCCGCGATCGCGCCCATCACGAGGTCGCTCTGGTGGAGGGCGGCCTCGATCACCGCCTCGGGGCCGGCGGCAGCTTGGATGTTCGTCCCGGCCAGCGCTTCCTTCAGGTCGCGGTAGCCGTCTGGATCGGCGACGGCTGCAAAGGACGCGCCGAGCCGCTTCGCCACTGCCGCAAGAGCGAGAGCGTCGCGTCCGCCCGCCACGGCGGTGACCGTGAAAGTGGCGGGCGCGGCGCAAAGCAACTCCGCCGTCGACTGGCCGATCGAGCCCGTAGCCCCGAGGACGACGATCCTGCGCGGCGTCTGCGTCCGCCCGCCGGGCCGGTCAATGGGATCCATGTCTGCCTTCATTCGCTCGTTCAAGCCCAGTAGAAAAGGCCGCCGGCGATCGACGGCATGTCGCGGCTTACGCCGACCAAAAGTGCGAAGATGGCGGCAGCGACGAACCCGTCCAGCCGGTCCATGACGCCTCCGTGACCGGGGATCAGCCAACTCGAATCCTTGACGCCGAAGTGCCGTTTGATGCCGGACTCGAAGGCGTCACCGCCCTGGGAGAGTGCAGCGGCCGCGAAGCTCAGGATCAGGACCGGCACCACGGCCGCCGAGCCGGCCAGGCCGTAGAGGGCCGCGAACGCGCCGACCGTCCCTCCCAAACCCACGCCTGTCAGCGTGCCCGACCAGGTCTTGGAGGGCGACACGCGCGGCCAGAGCTTGGGGCCGCCGATCAGTCGGCCGCCGAAGTAGGCGAAGCAATCCGTCGCCCAGACCGTCGCAAAGAGCCAGAGGATCGACCGCGCGCCATAGGGAAACGACTGACGCAGCCAGACGACGGCGAGCAGCATCAGCCCGGCATAGAGGAGGCCGCCGGCGGCCCAGGCGCGCCGCTCGGTACCGGCCAGCGCCGCGCTGCCAAGCGCGCCGGCAACGAGGATCAGCAGGGTGAGCGATGCGCTGGGCCGCCCGAGCGTCGCCGCGACGGCAGCGAGCGTCAGCCAACCCAGGGCGAAGCGCACGACAGGCCGCGCCCCGCCCACCATCCGCTGCCATTCCCAGTCGATGGCGAAGGCGGCAGCGAGCCAGAACAGGAGGAAAGGCGTCCCGCCGCGATGCGTCGTGACCAGGGCCAGCGCGACGAGCACGACCGCGGAGACCGCCCGCGCGCCGAGATCGCCCCAGCGTTTGGGCGCACCGGTCGCCGGCAGCGGTCGATCGAGTCTGTCGGTACCGCTAGTCATGGGCCGAAAGCAATCGCATCAGGAGCCAAAATGCGCGGCGCGCGGTGACGGCAAACCGCCGAAACGGCGGTCGCGCGCCGCGTACTGGTCGAGCGCCGCGGCAAAGGCCGCCCGGTCGAAATCCGGCCACAGCACGGGCAGGAATACGAACTCGCTGTAGGCGGCTTGCCACAGCAGAAAGTTGGAGAGGCGTTGCTCCCCGGAGGTGCGGATGATCAAATCCGGATCGGGAATGTCGAACGTGTCGAGATGCTGCGACAGCATACGCTCGTCGATGTCGCTTTCCTTGATCTGTCCATGCGCCAGCTTGCGCGCGATCTCGCGCACGGCGGCGGCGATCTCTTGCCGGCCGCCATAGTTGAAAGCGACAACCAAGGTGACGCCTTTATTCATCCGGGTCATGCTCTCGGCTTCTTCCAAGAGGCAGCGGATGTCGGACTGAAGGTTGTGCCGGTGGCCAATGACCCGGACGCGGACGCCGACTTTATGGAGTTCCAGAAGGTCTTTGCGAATGAACCGCTTAAGCAGTCCCATCAAGTCCTGGATCTCGTCGAAGGGGCGGCTCCAGTTTTCCGCTGAGAAGCTGTACACGGTGAGGTAGGAAAGCTTGAACTCGATCGCGGTACGCACCGCGCCGCGCAGTGCCTCCAGGCCGCGGCGATGACCCTCGATGCGCGGGAGCCCGCGTGCCGCGGCCCAGCGGCCATTGCCATCCATGATCAGGCCGACATGGGAGGGACGCCCCGGCGCCGGGCCTCCGACTTGCGACGTGGCAGGCGCTTCGCTCGAGGCGGAAGCGCGACCTGTCTCGTCCTCTAAGATATGGGGCATCGCCCTTCCCGGTTGTCGTACACGTCTGGCGCCATCGGCGACCGGCAGACTAGATCTGCATAATTTCCTGTTCCTTGGTCGCCAGCGTCTGGTCCAGTTCCCCGACCATGTGGTCGGTCGCCTTTTGGACCTCGCTCTCGTGGCGCTTCTGGTCGTCCTCGCTGATCACCTTGTCTTTCAACAATCTCTTCAAAACGTCGATCCCATCGCGACGAACATGGCGGACCGCCACCTTGGCTTCCTCGGTGTAGCGGTGCGCCACCTTGACCATTTCTTTGCGACGCTGCTCGTTCAACTCGGGGATGCGGATACGCAACACCTGTCCCTCGACGTTGGGCGACAGGCCAAGGCTCGACTCGCGGATCGTCTTCTCCACCGCGCTGACCATGCTCTTGTCCCAGACCTGCACCGAGAGCATTCGAGCCTCCGGCACGCTGATCGTCGCCACCTGATTGATCGGCATGGACTGGCCGTAGGCGACGACATTGAGAGGCTCCAGCAGGCTCGCCGAAGCGCGCCCGGTCCGAAGCCCGCCGAGCTCGTGCCGCAGGGTCGCGACGGCGCCCTGCATGCGACGCTTGAGATCGGCGAGGTCGAAGGTATCACTCATCGAATGGCCTTATGCGGGACGCGCCAAGCGGACGCCGGCGCCACGTGATTTGATGGACCCATCTTGGTTCGCCACGAGAGGCAAGATCGACCGGGCGGGAACAAAGAGCCCGCGTCATGGCCTTACGAGCGTCGCGGTTCCCCTGCCCTCGAGGGCGTCGCAGATGGCGCCTGGCCTCTGAATTGAGAAGACGAGTATCGGAATTCTGTTCTCGCGCGCAAGCGCGAAAGCGGCGGTGTCCATCACGGCCAGGTTCTTGGCGATCGCCTCGTCATGGGTGAGCGAGTCGTAACGCACCGCATGGGGGTCGCGCTTGGGATCGGCCGAATAGATGCCGTCCACCTGCGTCGCCTTGAGGATAGCGTCGCAAGAAAGCTCGCACCCGCGCAACGCGGCTCCGGTATCCGTCGTGAAGAACGGGTTCCCCGTGCCGCCAGCCAAAATGATGACGCGCCGCTTGCCGAGATGATGGAGTGCAGCCTGGCGGGAATAGGGCTCGCAGAGCGAGGGCATCGGCACTGCCGACAGCACGCGCGCCGGCTGTTCGGCTTTCTCGATCGCATATTCAAGCGCCAGCGCGTTCATGACGGTGGCCAGCATCCCGATCGAATCAGCGCGCGCACGCTCGATTCCTTTATCTGCCCCTTGAATACCGCGGAAGAAGTTGCCGCCGCCCACAACCACCGCCACCTCGATGCCGAGAGAGGCTGCGCGCGCCAGATCGTGGGCGATGGCATCGATGACGGTGGGATCGAGGCCATGGCTCTGGCCGCCCTGTAGCGCCTCGCCCGAAAGCTTGACGACGACGCGGCGCCACCTGGGTTTCGATCCCTCGTCCGTCATGCCGCCTCGACCTCGTGTGCGGACGGCGGACCTTCGATGCCGCCGCGCTGCAGCACGGCTTAAGCGGTTTGCGAGGTCCGTTCAAGCGAGCGGACCTCGTGGCGGCTGCGCGGCGGTCGAGACGGTCGCCTGATCGGGTTAGGAAGCCGCCATCTCGCAAAAGCCGACGCGCGACACTTGGTTGACGCGCTACTCTTGGATGACGTCGACGATCCGCCGCGTGCCGGGCTCGAGAATGATGATCTCTCCATCGACGACGATATAGTCGTAGCCACGATACTCCGGCACCAGTTCGATGATGGAGGCCGGCAGCGGGTAGAAGTGGTAGCGCTCGGGGATCACCGTGCCGACGCCGACGCGGAAGTCCACGCCGTGCAGGGCTTCGACGTGACGCTCGCGGATGACACTTGTGAACCGCGTCCGCTTCTCGCCCGAAAGTTCGACGTGACCACCGCGGCCGCCTTCGCCGCGACCCGCCTCGCCCCGGGTCTCGCCGCGGGAAGGACTTCGGTCACCCGCCGCGGGCGTGTTTCGCTCACCAGCCGGTCCGCCCCTCTCACGCGAGGCCGGTGCCTCGCGCTCGCCGGAGGCGGGACCGGGCTTGGCGCCTTGCGCTACGCCGGACCCGTTACCGCCGGCACCCTCTCGGGCGGCGCCGGACGGTGCCTCGGCCCCGCGCTCGGGAGTACCACCGGCGGGCCGAGCCGCAGGAGCCGCGCCCCGTTCGGCACCTCCCGTTCCGCGTTCAGCGCCGCCGGCCGCGCCACCGCTTGCGGCGCCACCGCGCTCGCTACCGCCCGCGCCCTGCGCCACGGCGAGGGTCGAACCGAGCAGAACCGTGACCGCAACGGCTGACGAGAGAAGCCCGACACGTGATTTCGTAGGAAACATGCTGAAGCTCCTTATGATGCGTCGGACCAATGGATTCGGTGCGACGACGTTCCCTCCCGAAATCCTGTCTTTAGACATCAAAGATCGGTGGCGGACCGCGCGGATACCGCACGACGAGGGGGACTGATGAGAGGGTTGATTGCCATTCCGGTGTTGTTGCTGATCGCGTTCCTCTTCGGCGAGGACCGGCGGGCGATCGGGTGGCGCGTCGTGTTCGGCGGCCTCGTTCTCCAAGTCGGCTTGGCGGTGCTGCTGCTCAAGATCCCACTGACCATCCAGGTGCTCGTCGTGCTCAATCAGGCGGTCACCGCGCTGCAGTCCGCGACGGACGCGGGGACGACGCTCGTCTTCGGCTTCCTTGGCGGCGGCCCGCTCCCCTATGCGGAGACGCAGCCCGGCGCCAGCTTCACGCTGGCTTTTCGGGTGTTCCCACTTTTCCTCGTGATCAGCGCGCTGGCCTCGTTGCTGCTCTATTGGGGCGTGCTGCAGCGGATCGTCGGCATGTTCGCCTGGCTGCTCCGCCGCACGCTCGGCATCGGCGGCCCGCTCGGGCTCGGCGCCGCCGTCCACATCTTCGTCGGCATGGTCGAGGCACCGCTGCTGCTGCGGCCCTATCTGAAGACGATGAGCCGGGGCGAACTCTTCGCGCTGATGAGTTGCGGGATGGCGGGCATCGCCGGCACGGTCATGGTGATCTACACAAGCCTCCTCCGCAGCGTCTTGCCGGACGCGTTCGGCAGCATCCTCTCGGCGGCGGTCCTCTCGACGCCGGCGGCGCTCGCGGTCGCGGCGATCATGGTGCCCTTCGCGGCGCGGCCGGACGAAGAGGCCGTGCTCGACGAGGGCGAGCGGCCGAGCGGCGCGATGGAGGCCGTGGTGAAGGGAACGAACGAGGGTATCGGGCTGCTCGCGGCGATTGTCGCAACGCTCATCGTCCTCGTAAGTCTCGTCACACTGCTCAACATGGCGCTCCAACTCGTCAGCGTGGCGGGCGCGCCGCTGACCATCCAGCGGATCGTCGCCGTAGGCTTCCGACCCTTGATCTGGCTGATCGGCATTCCCTGGGCGCAGGTCGCCACGGCCGCGGACCTGATGGGGACGAAGACCGTTTTGAACGAGTTCGTCGCCTTCCTTAAGCTGGCCCGCCTACCCGCCGATGCGCTCGATCCGCGCTCGCGTCTGATCATGACCTTCGCGCTCTGCGGTTTCGCCAATCTCGGCAGCCTCGGCATTATGCTCGGCGGGATGAGCGCGATGGTCCCGGAACGCCGGCGCGAGATCGTGGCCTTGGGCTGGCGATCCGTCATCGCCGGCACCCTCGCGAGCCTGATGAGCGGTGCGGTCGTGGGCCTTCTCACTTGAGCAGCCGGCCAGTCGAACGATCGGCGACCCCGCTGATTGCCGCGAACCTGTTGCCCGCGATCGAACGAAGGGCGAGCCGCCGATGACGGTGTTCTTTACCGCCGACACGCATTTCGGCGATGCGCGTATCCTCAACACGGCGAGGCGACCGTTCAAGACCATCGCCGCGCACGACGCGGCCCTCATCGAGCATTGGCGGACGGCGGTCGGGCCGGGCGACGAGATCTACCACCTCGGCGACTTCGCGCCGCGATCGAGCGCGGAGGACCTCAACGCCCTGATGGGCCGGCTACCCGGCCGTCGGCATCTCATCACCGGCAACAACGACGACGACGCGACACGGCATCACCCCGCCTGGGCCAGCGTGCAGCCTTATCGGGAGATCGAGGTCGACGGCACGACGTGCGTGCTCTGCCATTACGCGTTCCGCACCTGGTTTCGCATGGGCAAGGGCGCCCTGGACCTGCACGGCCATTCGCACGGCAAACTCAAGCCACAGACGCGCCAGTTCGACGTAGGGGTGGACGCGTGGGGTTTCCGGCCGGTGACGCTGGCCACGATGCTGGCAAGCCGGCGGCGACGCGGACTGCCCCTCGTGGCCGAAACCTCGGCTGAGACGACTTGACAGGGTCGGACGTCCCGCCGGACTTGACCCCAAGCCTGCAACGGACCTCAGAGTTGGCCGGATGCCGCAGCGGCGACCTCGGCCGCGAAGTCGGACTCCTGCTTCTCGATGCCCTCGCCGAGCGCGTAGCGCACGAAGGCCTTGAGCACCACCGGCGCACCGGCGGCCGCTTCCGCATCCTTCACGACCTGGCCGATCGTCTTGCCGGAATGGTCAGCGTGGATCGAAGGCTGATCGACGAGGCAGACCTCCTTGTAGTAGCTCTTCAGGCCGGACTCGACGATCTTCTCGACCACGTGCGCCGGCTTGCCGGCACCGTTCTTTTCGGCGAGCACGGTCTTCTCGCGGGCGACCACATCCGGGTCGAGCGCGCTCGAGTCGAGCGCCTGAGGATTGCTCGCGGCGACATGCTGAGCGATCTGCCGACCAAGCCCCTGCAGGACTTCGGCTGCGCCTTTCGACTCGAGCGCGACGATGACGCCGATCTTGCCGAGCCCCGGCGCAACCGAATTGTGCACGTAGGAGCCGAAGGCGCCCTGCCCGACCGACAGAAGGGCCGCGCGGCGCAAGGTCATGTTTTCGCCGATCGTGGCGATCGCGTTGGCGATCGCGCTCTCGACGCTCCCGCCGCCGACATAAGCGGCGGCCTTCAGCGCCTCGACATCGGCGATCTTCTGCGTCACCGCCACGTCGGCGATGTTGCGCGCCAGCGCCTGGAAATCCTCGTTGCGAGCGACGAAATCCGTCTCGGAATTGACCTCGACGAGGACGGCCTCGGTCCCTTTGATCGTCAGTGCGACCAAGCCCTCGGCCGCAATGCGCCCGCTCTTCTTGGCGGCCTTGGACAGGCCCTTCTTGCGGAGCCAGTCTACCGCGGCCTCAATGTCGCCGCTCGTCTCGGTGAGGGCGTTCTTGCAATCCATCATGCCCGAGCCGGTCTTCTCGCGAAGATCCTTAACCAGAGCCGCCGTTATCGCTGCCATCGCACGTGGTCCTTTTCAACGGAGAAAGCGGACAGCTTGCGCCGTCCGCCCTGATCTAGGGTCGCAGGTCGCGGAAGTCAGGCGGCGACGAGGCTGCGGGCCTGGTTGACCCACCCGTCGCGCGCGATGCGGCCGCCGAGCTTCAGGTCGGTGTCGACCTTGGCCTCGTCCGCCGGCGTCATCGCGGCAATCTGCCAGAAATGGAAGATCCCGCCGTCGTTGAGCTTCTTGACGACGTTGGGGCCGACCCCCTGCAGCTTGGCGAAATCGTCCGGCGCGCCGCGCGGGGCGGACAGGAGCTCGAAGGTCGCGGCGGGGGCCTCAAACGCTTCCGCCAGTTCTTCGGCCACGGGCTCGACGCTGGCCGATTCCTGGATGGCGGGAGGCAATGGCTCCACCGCGGGCGCCTCAGCCTCGCCGAAGTCGACCTCTGAGCCGCCTTGGCTGCGCGAGATGCCATCAAGGGCGGCGCGGGCGACCAGGTCGCAATAATAGACGATGGCGCGGGCCGCGTCGTCGTTGCCGGGAATTGGGAAGCTGATACCGTCGGGGTCGCAGTTGGTGTCCAGGATGGCCGCGACGGGAATGTTAAGGCGGCCGGCTTCCTTGATCGCCAGCTGCTCCTTGTTCGTGTCGATGACGAAGATTAGGTCGGGCACGCCGCCCATGTCCTTGATGCCACCGAGCGCCTTCTCGAGCTTCTCGCGCTCGCGGGTCATCATCAGCCGCTCTTTCTTCGTCAGGCCGAGGGCGCCGGTATTAAGCTGCTCGTCGATCTTGCGCAGGCGCTGGATAGAGGCGGAGATCGTCTTCCAGTTCGTCAGCATGCCGCCGAGCCAGCGGGCGTTGATGTAGTATTGGGCGGAGCGCGTCGCGGCGTCGGCGATGGCTTCCTGGGCTTGGCGCTTGGTGCCGACGAAGAGCACGCGACCGCCGCGCGCGACCGTATCGGACACCGCCTTGAGCGCCTGGTGCAGCAGCGGCACCGTCTGGGCGAGGTCGATGATGTGAATGTTGTTGCGCGCACCAAAGATGAAGGGTGCCATCTTCGGGTTCCAGCGATGCGACTGGTGGCCGAAGTGGGCGCCGGACTCGAGGAGCCCACGCATGGAGAATTCAGGCAATGCCATCGCTTTTGCAACTCCGGTTAGGCCGCCGCGGATCAGTTCGGTCCCGCAAAATTACGGGACCACCGGGTGGCGCGCCTTAAAGCAGGCGCGCGCGATCCGCGTGTGGAATGAGGCAGTGCTTACACCGGCATAGACGACGAGACAAGGGTCGCCATGCAGGCGCGAATGCGGTCAGACGCCAGCCGCGTCGATGGCTTGTGCGCGAACAAAAGCCGGTCGCGCCATGCATCGGTCGAGATAGGCGGCGAAGACCGGCTGCGCCTCGACGATCTTAAAGACATGGATGCCGAAGAACAGGTCGCAGCCGATCATCACGTCGGCGGCGGAAAAGGCGTCGCCGAGGATCCAGGGGCCGGGCGCCAGAGCCTCCTCCAGCACACCCATCGTCCGTTCGAAGCTGCCGTAACCCGCGGCGGCCTCGGACACGGCAACGTTCTGGAATTTTTGCATAAAGGCGCCTTCGATGCACCCCGAAGCGAAGAACAGCCATTGCAGATAGCGGCCGCGGCGCGGATCGCCCGGAGGCGGCGCGAGAGCGGCGTCGGGCACCGCCTCCGCCACATAGGCGCAGATGGCCGCGGATTCGGCGACGCAGACAGCGCCGTCACGCAGGGCCGGTACTTTGCCTAACGGGTTGACCTCGCGAAAGGCTGGGCTGCGCTGTTCGCCAGCCGCGAGGTCCACGCGATGGCGGTCGTAGGCGATGCCCGCTTCTTCAAGCATCCACAGCGCGCGCAACGCCCGCGTCCTCGGCGCCCAGAACAGTTCCATCATCGGCCTCTCCTAGATGTGTTCCACGGCGACGATGCCGGGAATGGCCTTGAGCGCGATCGCCACT
The DNA here is from genome assembly GCA_965249685.1 of Beijerinckiaceae bacterium. Taxonomy (GTDB): domain Bacteria; phylum Pseudomonadota; class Alphaproteobacteria; order Rhizobiales; family Beijerinckiaceae; genus RH-AL1. The sequence goes on from CBDFMN010000003.1 coordinate 1,337,330, forward strand.
TGCGAAGATACCTGAAAGCGGCCGGGCAGCCGGATCTCCGTCTCGCCCGCATCGCTCACCGCGCAGATGAACACTTCGCCCTCGCCCTTGCGCGCCAACTCGCCGGCGATCGGCTCAAGCGGTCCCTCGCCGCGGATAAAGATACGCAAGCCCTTCTGCACGCGCTGCGCCGCCGCGTCGAGCGCCTCCACCGAAACGATGCGGGCGCGCACGTCTTCGCCTTCGAGCTGCGCCTGGATGCCGACGAGAATGGAGGCGCCTTTGACCAGGAGGTCGCGAAACTGGTTGAGCCCTTCCTCGAAGAGGATCGCCTCGTATTGCCCGGACTGATCGGACAATTGCACGATGCCCATCTTGGACCCCGCTCGCGTGCGCCGCTCCATCTTGTCGAGGACGGTCGCGGCAAGCCGCCCCGTCGAGGCGCCCCCTTTGACGGAGCGGCAGAACTCGCTCCAGCGCGCGACGCGCATGCGAGTCAGCACACCCGCGTAGGCGTCGAGCGGATGCCCGGACAGGAAGAAGCCCACGGCATCGAATTCGCGGCGCAGGCGCTCGGTGAGCGGCCAGTCCGGGAGCCTGGCTAGCGCCAGCGTCTCCGCCGTGTCAGAGCCGAACAGCGCGCTCTGGCCGGCGAGCCGCTCCTGGGTGCGCCGCTGCGCCAGCGCCAGGAGCGTCTCGATGCCCGCGAACACCTTGGCGCGTTCGGGATCGAGTTCGTCGAAGGCACCGGCCGAACACAGGCTCTCCAGCACCCTTTTGTTGACGTCGCGCGGGTTGAGGCGGCCGGCGAAATCGGCAAGGTCGCGAAACGGACGCTCGCCCCGGACCGCGACGAGGCCCTGCGCCTGACCCTCGCCGACCCCCTTCACGGCGGATAGAGCGTAGCGGATCGCCAGCGCGCCGTCCGCGCCGGGATGGACCTCGAAATCCGATCCGCCGCTGACGACCGACGGCGGTTCCACGGCGATGCCGAGGCGGCGAGCCTCGTTGGCAAATTCGGACAGCTTGTCGGTGTTCGCTTTGTCCAGCGTCATGGACGCCGCGATGAACTCGACGGGATGGTTCGCCTTGAACCAGGCGGTCTGGTAGGCGATCAGCGCGTAGGCGGCGGCATGGCTCTTGTTGAAGCCGTAGTCGGCGAACTTGGCGAGCAGGTCGAAGATGCTGCCGGCCTGCTTGGCCTCCAGCCCCCCCTTCACGGCGCCTGACGTGAAGCGGTCGCGCTGCGCGTCCATCTCCGACTTGATCTTCTTGCCCATCGCGCGGCGCAGCATGTCGGCCTCGCCCAGCGAATAGCCGGAGAGGATCTGCGCGATCTGCATCACCTGCTCCTGGTAGATGATGACGCCGAATGTCTCCTTCAGCACCACCTCGATCTTGGGGTGAAGATAGTCGGGCTCCTCCTCGCCGAGTTTGCAGGCGCAGTAGGTCGGGATGTTGGCCATCGGTCCCGGCCGGTAGAGGGCCACAAGCGCGATGATGTCCTCGAACCGGTCGGCGCGCATCTCGACGAGCGCCTTGCGCATGCCCGCGCTTTCCAGCTGGAACACGCCCACCGTCTCACCCTTGCCCAGCATCTGGTAGGTGCGCGCGTCGTCGAGCGGGATGGCGGCGAGGTCGACCGCGACGTCACGTCTGGCCAGCAGTTTCACGGCATTGGCAAGCACGGTCAGCGTCTTCAGACCGAGGAAATCGAATTTCACGAGACCGGCCGGCTCCACCCATTTCATGTTGAACTGGGTCGCCGGCATATCGGACTTGGGGTCCCGGTAGAGCGGCACCAATTCGTCGAGCGGCCGGTCGCCGATGACGATGCCGGCGGCATGCGTCGAGGCGTTGGAATAGAGCCCCTCGAGCGTCTGGGCGATGTCGAGCATGCGGGCGACGCGAGGGTCGGCCTCGGCCGCCTCGCGCAGCCGCGCCTCGCCGTCGATCGCCTGCTTGAGTGTCACGGGCGCGGCCGGATTTTGCGGCACCAGCTTGGCGAGCTTGTCGACTTGGCCGAGCGACATCTCCAGCACGCGGCCGACGTTGCGCATGACGCCGCGGGCGAGGAACGAGCCGAAGGTGATGATCTGCGCCACCCTGTCCGCGCCATAGCGGTCGCGCACGTAGCGGATCACCTCGTCGCGCCGGTCCTGGCAGAAGTCGATGTCGAAATCCGGCATCGAGATACGCTCGGGATTGAGGAAGCGCTCGAAGAGCAGGCCGAAGCGCAGCGGGTCGAGGTCGGTGATGAGCAGGCAATAGGCGACGAGCGAGCCGGCACCGGAGCCGCGGCCCGGTCCGACGGGAATGTCCTGCGCCTTGGCGTATTTGATGAAGTCGGAAACGATGAGGAAGTAGCCCGGAAACCCCATCTTGCGGATTGTTTCGAGCTCGAAGGCGAGGCGATCGCGGTACACCTGCTCTTGCGTTCCCGGCGCCATGCCGCGCGTCCTGAGCCGCAGCGCCAAGCCCGCTTCCGCTTCCTTGACGAGGACGCTGGCCTCGTCGTCGGCGCCGACGGCGAAGCCGGGCAGGATCGGCTTGCGGGTGCGTGGCCGGTAGGCGCAGCGCTGCGCGATCTCGACGCTCGAGGCAGTCGCCTCCGGCAGGTCGGCGAAGAGGTCGAGCATCTCCGCGCGCGTCTTGAAGCGGTGTTCCGGCGTCAACTGGCGTCGGTCCGCCTGACCGATCACGGCCCCTTCCGCGATGCAGATCAACGCGTCGTGCGCCTCGTAATCGGACAGGGCGGCGAAATAGGGTTCGTTGGTGGCCACGAGCGGCAGGCCCTGGTCGTAGGCGAGGTCGATCAGGGCCGCCTCCACCTCGCGCTCCGCCGCGATGCCGTGCCGCTGCAGTTCGATGTAGAGCCGCCCGTCGAAGATCGGCTGCAGCCGCCGCAGGCGGGTGGCGGCCACGTCCGGCCGCCCGGACCCGAAGCTCGCGTCGAGCGGGCCAGCCGGTCCGCCGGTCAGCGCGATGAGACCGGCGCTGCGCCCGGCGAGGCGGTCGAAGGTGATGTGAGGCGGCTCGCCCGGCGCCGGATCGAGCCAGGCGCGGGAGGCGAGATGCATCAGGTTGCCGTAGCCGGCCTCGTCCTGCGCCAGCAGCACCAGGGGTGCCCGGCCCGCCTCGTCCTCGCGCCCGCGCGCGGAGAGCTGGGCCCCATCGCCGAAAGCGATCGAGAGCTGAATGCCGATGATCGGTTGAATCCCGGCCTTGGCCAGTTTCTCCGAGAATTCGAGCGCGCCGAACAGGTTGTTTGTGTCGCTCAGAGCGAGGGCCGGCATCGCGTCCGCGCTCGCAAACGAAGCGAGCTTGCCGATGGACATCGCCCCTTCCCGCAAGGAGTAGGAGGAATGCACGTGCAGGTGGATGAAGCCGGCCCGCGGTGCGGCCACCGGGGGCGCCGACTTGCGCCCCGCGCTGGCCGTCCAGGCCCTGTTGTTCTCGCGTGACATGCCCGCCCCTCGCTACCGCGAAGGCTTAAGCGTTGAAGCCGAGCTGGGGAAGACGGCCCCGCCCGGCGTCAACAGCTTCTTGGCCCGTGTAATCCCTACCCGGTTCCCACGGAGGCGAAATGACCCACACAAAGAGGCGCCGCAGTACCGGCGGCCCCACCCTCTGTCTCGATCTCGCGCTCAGTAGAAGTAGCGGTGGTGGCGGTAGAACGGGCGATAGCCGTAGGGACGATAAAAGCCGCGGGGTCTGTAGTAGCCATAGGAGCGGCGATAGCCTGGCACGTAGAAGCAAGGCCGGTAGGGTCGGCAGACAAGCCGCACAGGCTCGACGATGGCTACTTCGTCCCCCGCTGCCAGCGCGCTCTGCAGGCCCTGCATCGGCATGGCCGAGGCTGTTCCCGCCAAGCCGAGACTGGCCAGCGCGAAAGCGGCGAGGGTGATGGTCTTCAATCGGGCAATCATGACGTCCTCCAACATCGAGATGTTTCGACGGATACAGAGAGCCTGTCTTCACTGAACCGAAAATGAAGACCCGGTTCATCGTCGCGATAGCGCGTGACGCTCCGGCGGCGATCCCTGGCAGGAACACGCCTCTCGACGGGATCCGAAACGGAGGCGGATCGTTGCCGCGCGAACCCCGCGCTTGGTTCATCCCTTTTTTTCTGAGAACGAGGACCATGGCCACTCCCCTTCCCTCCCAACCGTCCGTGACGTTGAACGACGGGCGTTCCGTCCCTCAGCTCGGGTTCGGCGTCTTCAAGGTGCCCCCCGAGAGTGCGGAGACGATCGTCCGCGAAGCCATCAAAACGGGTTATCGTGGGATCGACACCGCAGCCATCTACAACAACGAGGAAGGCGTCGGCGCGGCGATCAAGACCGCGGACGTCGCCCGCGACGACCTGTTCGTCACGACCAAGTTGTGGAACGACTGTCATGCGCGCGACAAGGCGGAGGCGGCACTCGCCGCCAGCCTGCGCAAGCTTGGGATGGAGGCCGTCGACCTCTACCTCATCCACTGGCCGGCGCCCGGCCGGGGCGACATCGTAGAAACCTGGAAGGCGCTTATCGCCATGCGGGACAACGGGTTGGCGCGCTCGATCGGTGTCTCGAACTTCGGCGTGGAAGACCTGAATCGCGTGATGGAGGCGACCGGCGTGGTGCCGAGCGTCAACCAGATCGAACTGCACCCGCGCTTCCAGCAACGCGCGCTGCGCGCGTTCCACGCGGAGCAAGGGATCGCGACGGAATCGTGGGGACCGCTGGGGCAAGGCGCAGCCCTCAAAGAAGAGGGCATCGTCAAGATTGCCAGGAAGCATGGGCGCACGCCGGCCCAGGTCGTCCTGCGCTGGCACCTCGACCTCGGCCTGATCGCCATCCCGAAATCCTCCGCGCCCGAACGAATGGCGGAGAACTTCAGCGCCTTCGACTTCGCGCTGGACAAGGACGATTGGGACGCCATCGAGTCGATGGACCGCCCGGACGGACGGATGGGGCCTGATCCGCGGAGCTTCGGCTAGAAAGGCCGCACCTCTGAAACGAAGAAGGCCACCCCCGCGGAGTGGCCTTCTTCTGACGTCAGGCTTCTGTCGGACGGGCTACTTGCCGCCGCCCGCGCCGCCGCCGGAGGCTCCGCCGGTCGCGCTTCCACCCGAAGCGCCCGCCCCGGTGGCGGCACCCGCCGACCCTCCCGGCCCCATCGAACTGCCATTGCTCATGCCAGCTCCCGTGCCGCTCGCGGAACTTCCTTCCGCGGTGCCGCTCATAGCACCACCGCCACGCGCGCCGGTGGCCCCTCCGGCGGCCTGGGCGAGCGCCATCGAACCGGACAGGATCAAGGCCGCCGCAGCGATCATCGACATCTTCACCATTGGGTTTCTCCGTTTCTCCCATCGCCCCAATGGCGCCCAAACGGGATGGTTGCACGCCTTGGCCAAGCCGGCGCCGAACAAGACGGCCCGGCGGGCTCGCCCCGTCGATACCCGGCACGCCCGCGTAACATTTTGTGTCAGCCGGCATCGGCTCTTGCGGTTCGCTCGCCCGGCCATATCCTCCCGCCCATGAGCGGCGATACCAGCATCGCGATCGTCGAGGACGATCCAGACATCAGCACCCTCCTGGCGGACTTCCTCCGAGCCGAGGGATTCCAGGTTCGCACGGCGGACGGGGGCGCGGCGCTGAACGCTTTGCTCGCGAGCGGCTTCAAGCCGGACCTGCTGATCCTGGATTGGATGCTACCGGGCGAAGATGGCCTATCCATCTGCCGACGGGTGCATGGCGCCGGCGGTCCTGCGATCATCATGCTCACAGCCAAGGACGAAGACATCGACCGCGTTCTCGGCCTCGAGATCGGAGCCGACGATTATATCGCCAAACCCTTCAACCCTCGCGTTCTGCTCGCCCATATTCGCGCCGTCCTCCGGCGTGCGCGCCCCGATCCCGCCGAGAACCGGACGGGGTCGACCATCCTTAGCGTCGCCGACCTTCTCGTGGACGTGGCGGCGCGGATCGTAAGGCATGAGAGAAGCGGCGCGGAAGTGCCGCTGACGAGCGCGGAATTCGACCTGCTGAAGTGCTTCGTCGACAGGCCCCAGCGCGTGCTGTCGCGCGACCAACTGCTCGACTGGACACGGGGCCGCGTCGCCGACGTGTTCGACCGTACGATCGACGTGCAGGTCAGCCGGCTACGCCGGAAACTTGAAGAAGGCGGCAGCGGCGCGGCGGACTTGCTGCGCACCGTGCGAAACGCCGGCTACATCCTCGCCGCGCCGGTCCGGCCGGTCTAAGCCCATGGACCGGATCAGCTTTCCCGCCCGCATCATGCTCATCCTCATGGTTGCCCTCTTCACCGTCATCGTCGCGACCTTCGGCATCGGCCAATGGGAACACCGCAAGCAGGCCCCACGCTACATGCGGATCCGGCATGCCGCCGGCATCATTGCGCTGCTGCATGACGCGGAACCGCGCCAGATTCCCAAACTCCTGCGCGCGATCAATGGCGACCGGATCAGGGCCCGCGTCATGCTCGTTCGACCGCAGCCGGCGGCCGACGACATCCGCGCCGTGCATATTGAGGACTACATCCGTCGTGTCGCCGGGACGCCGCTTGAAGGTTTCGAGGCCTATACGACGCGCGCCATGAAGTTCGACAAGCCGAACGAGACCGGGATCGAGGGCCGGTTTGCTATGGCGATCGTGCCGCTTTCGGCCGGCCGGTTCCTGGTCGTCCACGACATCGAACGGCCAGCGGGGCCACTCGTGCTCCTCGGGGTGCCGGCAAACGCCTGGGCCGGCATCCTCGGCTTCGCCGTGGCGGCGCTCGCGCTGCTGACGGCCTTGCGCGAGGTGCGCCCACTGCGCCGGCTGACGGAATCCATCACCACCTTCGACGGGAGCCCGCCCGCGCCCCACGTCGCGGAAACCGGCGCGCCCGACATCCGTCGGCTCGTGCGCGCCGTTCACGACATGCAGTCGCGCGTCGCGACGCTGCTGCAGGAGCGCTCCTTCCTCATCGGCGCGATCTCGCACGACCTCAAGACCTACCTGACGCGACTGCGCCTGCGCGCGGAAGGGATCGAGGAACCGGGCCGACGCGAGCGCGTCGTCGGCGACCTCGATGCGATGACGGACCTGATCGAGACGTCGCTCGCCTTCGCGCGCGGTACCGCCAGCGGGGGGATGCGCAGCCGGATCGACCTCGGCGACCTCGTGGCGATCGAGATCGAGGAGCGCAAAGCGACCGGCCCGACGCTCGCGCTCACCGGCACCTATGCCAACGGCGCGGTCGTTTCCGGCGACCCGGTGGCATTGCGCCGGGTCGTGTGCAACATCCTCGACAACGCCCTGAAGTACGCTCGCAGCGGCGTCGACGTGCGTGTCGAGCGCACGGCCACGCAATGCCGCGTCGTCGTCGAGGACGACGGGCCGGGCATCGCGGAAGCGGAGCGCGCCCTCGTGTTCGCCCCGTTCTACCGGACCGACCCGTCGCGCAGCCGGCGGACCGGCGGAACGGGTCTCGGCCTCGCCATCTCGCGCCAGATCGTCGAGGCGCACAACGGCGCGATCGAAGTCGCCAGCGGCGAGGCCGGAGGCGCGCGTCTGGCTATCGCGCTGCCGCATTTCAGCGGCTGATCCCGCCGCAACAAAACGTCACTTCGAATCGCCGTTCTGACATACGCGTGCGACGCGGCCCGGCGATCCTGCGGCTGTTCGCGGCCCTAGGATCGGCTGCGGACACCAACCAAGGAGTACAGCTATGTTGAAGTCCCTTCTGGCCGGCGTCGCGCTGGTTTCCCTCGGCTTCGCCGTGCCGGCGTCGGCCGCACCCGTCGATCTCGACACGTCGGCCGGGCAGATCATTCAGGTGTACGGCGGGTGCGGCGTCTATGGCCACCGCGGTCCCTACGGCGGATGCCGTCCCGGCGGCCAGTTCGGCGGCTATCGCCGCGGCAGCGCCTGCCCGCGTGGCTTCCACATCGGCCCCTACGGCCGGCACTGCTTCCCGAATTAGGCTACGACCGCGGCGCCGCGCCGGCGTCGCTCCTCGTCAATTATGGAGTCCCGACATGCCTGTATCGACTCGCGCCCTAGCCTTCGCCCTGGCGCTTCCCTGCTCGGGAGCGGCGCTGGCTCAGAGTGCAACAGCACCCAAGGCCGGCGACACGCACCACCCCCTGCGCGACAGGTTCGAGGCGGCGAACACCGGCCAGGACGGCCATCTGACCCTGGCACAGGCGCAGGCCGGTCACATGCCGCAAGTCGCGCGCAACTTCGAGACGATCGACAGCCATCACAACGGCTATGTCACCATCGCCGACATCCAGGCGTTCCGCCAAGCCAAGCGGGCGGCGGCAGCGAAGACGAGCACGCCCGAGTGACATAGTGGACGCGCCATTGGTTGCGCGTCCAACTCCTTATGGCCGCGCCGAAATCCCAGATCGGCGCGGCTCGGATCGACCATGCCGTTTGGATCCGTCGGGCGGCGTGTCCGCAATTTTGTTCAGATTGGCGCACCAGTCAGAACAAAACTGCGAACACGTCTGTCGTTAAAATAGCTCTGTAAGTCAGGAGATCCTCTGGCTCTATGCACCAAATCAAGCGCTGAGCTTGACTTCAGCCTTGGTTCATCGGTCGTCACCGGTAGGGATCGTCGATCGGGTAGGCGAGGCGGTTCATGGGCGCCAGCGCTGCCTCGATCGCGCGGGCGGCGGCGAGGTGCCGCGGGTCGGCGGTGCGGAAGGTGTCGGCCGTCGCGGCCATGAACAGGCCGCCGTTCGGCCGGTGCTCGGCGACGATGCCGGGCGGCGGCACGACCAGCGGCGCCAATCGCGGCGACACGTAGCTCATCCAGGCGCAGTTGAAGTACCCGCCCCCGCCCGACCAGGCCGCGTTGATGTCGCCCGGCGAGGCCTCCGCCCAACTCGCCTCCCAGGTCTCGGCCAGCAGCAGCACCGCGCCACAGCGAGTAGGACACTAAGGACGGGTCAGGTCCCGGTCCGATCTCGAAGTTGATGTCGTTGGTGAAGGCTATCACCCACGAGCCGCCGGTCGGGCAGGCGCCCGCGCTGCCGTTGAGGCCGACGCGGCTGCCCGGCGCGGTCCGCTCCGTCTGCGACATGAGCCAGTAGCCGTGCCAAGGATCAGGATCCGGTCCATCCCTGCCAGCGTTATCCATATTGCGGGCGACCGCCTCCGCTACGCGCGGCCGCAGAGTGTCGAGCGAGTAGACGCCGCTCTCGTGCTCCGTCTCGCGAAGCTCGTAATAGTCGCCCCACGACCAGTCGTCCAGGATCGGGTTGATCGCGCGTAGGCCGTCGATCGTGCGCAGGAAGCGCTCGGCGATCGCCGCCGGCGTCTCGACCCGGCTGCCCCATTCTGCCTCCACCCAGAAGGACCGATCAAGCATCATCAGCGGATCCTCGGGTCGTGCGGAGCGGCTACGAGCCTTGATCGCTTACTGGTAGAGATCGTCGATCGGGAAGGGGAGCGCGTTGATCGGCGCGAGTGAGGCCTTGATGGCCTCGGCAGCCGCGCGGTGCGCCGGATCCGCAGTGCGGAAGGTGTCGGTGGTCGCCGCCATGAACAGGCCGCCGTTGGGTCGGTTCTCGGCGATGATGCCGGGCGGCGGCGCGATCAGCGGCGCGAAGCGCGGCGACACGTAGCTCATCCAGGCGCAGCGGCACGCGCAAGGCGCTTTGTCCCACATGGATTGGATGTCGCCCGGCGAGACTTCCGCCCAGCTCGCCTCCCAGGTCTCGGCCGCGAGCAGCGTGACCGCACGCCAGAACGCGAACGTGGTGAGCGAGGGGTCCGGCTTCGGCCCGACCTCGACGTCGACGCTGTTGGTGAAGGCGGTCACCCAGGAGCCGCCGCCCGGCTTCGCCCCGACCTTACCGCCGAGGTTGACGAGGCTTCCCGGGCCGGCCCGCTCCGTATTGGACATCAGGTAATAGCCGCAGTAGAGGCTGGGCTCCTCATCCTCGGTGCCGCCGAGGTTGCGCTCGACGGCTTGCGCCATGCGAGGGCGAACGTCGGCGAACGGATAGGTGCCGCTCTCCGCCTCACTCTCCCATAACTCCTGGTAGTCTCCCCAGATCCAGTCGTCGAGCAGCGGATTGAGCGCGCGCAGGGAGTCGACCGTTTGCAGATAGCGCGCCGCAATCGCCTCCGGTGTCTCGAGGCGGCTGCCCCATTCGGCTTCCATCCAAAAGGATCGATCGGTCATCATCAGCGGACCCTCGGGTTATGTTTCGGCACGCCGCCAGGATAGGATAGGACGTAAACGCCGATAGAGCTGTATCTCTTTGCAAATAGCTCCCTCGCGAACATCGCGGCCTCGGGATCATGAAAGTACCATTCGACGCGTCGATTGCCAGCACCTTTGGTTTGATGGTCGGCTTGTTCGAGCCACTGCTTAGAAAGACTTCCTTCCCAATCGGCTTGGCAAGGAAGTCAGCGTAATTTCCCTTGGCCTCGATCATCGCGCCGTCGGACTCGCGGCAATCATCGTAGTGCACCCAGCCCGACGGCGTAGCAGCGGGCAGCGCGAAGGCGAGATGCTCCTCAAGCTGCGGCTGGCGTTGCGGGTTGACGAAGTCGCGCACGAACTGCTGGTAGGTGACGTCGAACTGCTTGCGTCCGCCAGCCCGGTCCTCCGTCGGCGCGGGGCAGAGCTTCGGTCCCGCGCCGCTCGTCGCGGCCTTCCTGTCTCCGTCCGGCTCGTCCTTCTCGACGGGCCCGCGGTCGAGGTCCATGAGGGTCACGGCATCGCCTAGCGCGCGGGCGACAGGAACGCCCGTTTCGACCTCGCGATAGAGGCCGCCGCTCCCGAGTTGCGCCACGAGCGCGTGGGTCGGGTCGGGATCTGCGGCGGCGCTGGGGCGCAGGAGGCCGGTGTCACGGTCGAGGTGGTAGCGCAGGTCGGAGCGCCCGGGGACGGTGCCCTCTTCCGCCAAGCCGGGATTGGCCGAGGGGATCAGGGCCGCGCCCAGCACGGCCGTCGGCAGCGACAGCCGCGCGGCGAAGCGGACGAGCCACGCCACCGCCTCCGGCGCGAGCTCCGCCGCGAGGCTCGGCACCCCGGCGGCGTTGGGCGCGAGGGAGAGGAATGTCCCGCTTCCCGGTCCCCTAGACCACCGCCCGCTGTCCTGGCCGCTTCCGGCGGGAAGGCGCGGCTGATCGGGGTCGTACTTGTTGAGGCAGGACATCTTGCCGAGGAAGAAGGCGCTCGTGTCGAGACCGACGGCCTTCATCAACGCGCGAGGCGCCATGTCCGCGTCGAGTAGATAAGCGGCCTGGAAGAGCCGCCACGCGTCATCCTCGTCGCCGATGCCGACGAGTTTCGCGAAGGCGAGGTGGATATGCGCGAGGCTTGGGTCACCGCCGTTCCAGCAGCGGAAGGCGCGGCGGAACACCTCGACGAGGTCGTTCGGCTGCGCCTGTCGCGCGACGACGGACAGGAGGCAGATCGCCCTCTCCCCATCGCTGGGCAGCGCGAACGCCCCTCCATATCGGCGGATCAAGACGGTGCCAAAGCCCAGCACCACGCCGTCGTCGGTGATCATCGGGGGGTGCGGTGCAGAGGATGGCATAAAGCGCGACGCCAACGCCGCTCCAGATCTTCCATGGCGAGAACCACCTTTGAATGGAAGTCCGTATTATGAAGCACGACCTGAGGAAAAGCATTGGAGCCGGACGGGCAGAGACTATACTTCCGCCGCCGATAATTCTGTACAAACGCAAAGACGCGCAGCGCGCCAAAGTCTACCGCTTGCGATTACAGGATGCGATCAAGACGGATCTGATTAGGGACTGGCGCGCCCGAAGAGATTCGAACTCCTGACCCCTAGATTCGTAGTCTAGTGCTCTATCCAGCTGAGCTACGGGCGCGCGCCGGGCGTATCCTGCGCGGCAGGTCGACCCTATCCCTCAGGACATTGCCCGAGGGAGCGCTTGCATACCGGTTCGAGCAGGGTGTTGCAAGCACCCGCGGCAGCGAAAAGCGTCAGCGGGCGGACGCTAGCCAGGGTAAGGTGATCCGGAAGGTTGCGCCGCCATCCTCGACTTCGTCCGCCAGCACGATGGTGCCGCCGTGCGCGCGGATGAGGTCGGCCACAATGGCAAGGCCGAGGCCGGAGCCGCCGGGCCGCGACGAATTGTGGAAGGCCGTGAAGATCGTGGGCCGCACCGCCGCGGGAATGCCGGGGCCGGTGTCGGCGACTTCGATGACCGTCTGCGAGGGCTCCCTCCAGGCGCGTACCCCGACCTGGGCCGGGCGTCCCGGGGCGGCCCCGGCCCGTTCCAGCGCCTCGACGCCGTTGCGCATGAGGTTCATCAGGATGCGGAACATCTGCTCGGAATCGGCGGTGACGCCAACGTCCTCCCCCACCTCGTTGCGGATTGCGACGGCGCCGTGAACCCCCGGCAGCACCGTCTCTGCAGCCTCGGCGACCACCGCACGCAGGGCCAGCACGCGCGGACGCGGCGGCTCGTCCGTCGCGCGGCCGTAGGTCAAGGTCGCCTGGCAGAAACGGATGGCCCGATCGAGCGTGGCGACGAGCTTGGGGGCGAGGCGCTGCGCGAGCGGGTCTGTCGTGGTGGCGAGGCGGTCGGAGAGGATTTGCGCCGACGATAGCATGTTGCGCATGTCATGGTTGATCTTGGCGACAGCCAGCCCGAGGTTCGCGAGGTTCTTGCGCTGCGAGATCTCGAGCGCCAGCGCCTCCTGCATCACGGCGAGCGCGCGTTCGGCCTGGCCGATCTCGTGGCTGGCGCGCGAAGGCGCGATGATGCGCGACCGCTCGCTCGGATCGGCCCCGAAGTCGACGATGCTGGTGGTCAGGCGGCGAACCGGTGACAGGATCATCCGATGCAGGGCGAAGGCCGCGAGGCTGCCGACGATCGCCGAGACGATCAGCGAGTACACGAGCAGCCGGCGCGAGAAGGCGGTGAGCGCCTCCTTCAGCGGCGCCTCGTCCATCGTGATCTCGACGGCCTCGCCACCCATGGGTGCCGCGCCGAGCACCGTAAGCACGCCGCCCTCGGGTGCGCTCATCGTATGGTAGACCGCCTGCAGCATCTCCGGCCAGGTCGGGTTGCGCAAGTCGTAGGTCGCGTCGACCTTGGGAGGTAGCAGGCCGCTGGCCACGGTATGCCGCGCGCCACCCTTGTTGAGGACGATGTGGCGCGCCCCGACGCTGGCGAGCACGTCGCGCTCCAGCGCCGGCGACATCATGCCGGGAGGCGCCGCCTCCAGCAGCAGCGCGGCCGTATAGGCCGCCGCCAGGTGGTTACGCAACCAATTATAGCGGAAGTTGGCGACGGCCGGCGTATAGATGATGACCTGGGCCAGCATCACGAAGGCCGCGATGAGCGCTATGAGGCGGCCGGCAAGGCCGATACAGAAGCGGCCGCGCGACCGGTCCGCCCCGTCGACGAGGGAACGCCCGTCGTTCACTCCTAAAACAATGTCCCGCATGGAGGCTTCCAAGCTTGAGGACGTCGGTAGACGCCGCCGCAATGCTTCCCAATCCCATAGCAGCCAACACACGACTCCGCCAATCTTGAGGCAGGACGACGTCTCCAGGCGCTCAGCGACGCGCGGATTGCCGCCCGGTACAGGGCACGACGGCATAGGTGTCGAAGCTGACCCAGACGGGTTTCTCGTCAATCAGGCCGGCAATGGACTCCATCGTCGGCGCACGCCAGCGCGTCGCCGCGACGCCGGACGGCAGGTCGCGCCCATCCGGCAGAGGCGCGACGATCCAGGTAGGGGCGTCAGGACGACCGCAGATCGCCGCGACGGCTGAGGCCGTCAGTGTCGGCACGATGAACTTCGGAACCGCTTTCCATGGATGCACTCGATCCTCGTCCAAGACGCCTAGAGCGACGAGGAAGGCCGTGCGGTCCCGCCACTGCATAGCCAAGGGTCGGGAGAAGACGGCGGCCGCGCCCTGTGTCATTCCACTCCATTGCGGACGACCAAGCCGGACCCATTCGTCGTCATTGCCGAGCCAGAGGACCTCGCCGGGCTTGGACGCGAGCAGGCTGGTAAGCGCGGGATCGCGCGGCTGGGCCTCGAAATGGCGCATCGCCAGCGACCGCTGGTCCCAGGCCACAACGGCCGTGGAAGTCACAAGAGCCAAGAGGAGAAGCGCCAAACCCGGTTCCCGTCGTTCGGCGACCCCGCGCGCCCATGCCGCGACAAGGAGCAGGGCCAGGAGCGGCACGATCCCGACCTGCCATAGCGGCATCATGATGGTCGCTTCGCCGGGAAGGCCACCCATGTAAGTCACGGCAGCTGGGATCAAGCGTCCGAAATAGGCGAGGGCGCTCAGGGCAAGGATTGCGTGGACCGCGAGCACGAAGGAGCGTGTCACGGAAGGCAAGGGCGGGCGCCACACGAGGACCAGGGCGAGCAAGGCGGCGACGGGTGCAAACGCCACGTCGAACGTGAGCCACGCCAGCGCAAGCAGCGCCAAGGCGATGCCGCCGAACGGACCCCGCCGCGGCAATTGGACGATACACAGCCCAAACGCAGGCATGGCCAGCACGCTGACGAGCCAGAGCGCGCGCCACGGCTGAGCCTGTAGCACGAGAAGAAGCGATAGGCAGTCGCCCAGGACCCACGACGCGGCGGCACCAGCGACCCCAACACCGACAGCCGCCACCAACATTCGGCGCGGGAGTCCCTCGCAAAGCAGCGCGCCCGTCAGCGCCGTCGCAACTTGAACCGTCAGCGGAGCCAAGCTCACGAGCGGCCAGGACGATACGAAGAGGTTGGCGTTGCGATCCTCCAGCATGGCGCGCCAGTCCGGATCGACGGCGAGGATCAACCTCGCCACAACGGGGACGCCGGCCATGGCGGCCATGGCGACCGCGACCACCAGGATCGCCACGACGACGAACCAGCGGCGATCGCGCAAACCCAGCAGGATCAACACGACCGCGACGCCTGGCAACGCCATGATTGGGTGGATCGACGCGGCGAGCCCCACCAGCACCAACGGCAGGATCGTGTAGCCTCTGCCAACCGCCGCCAGGGCGATGAGGACGAACGCCTCGCTCAGCGGTCGCGGTGTCGCGATCGTCTCGCGCGCGGACCAGATGGGATAGAACGCGTAGGAGCTCGGCAGCACGGCGGCACAGACGACGAGCACGCCGCGTGCGCGGCCGCGGGCAAACAGACTCGACAGCAGAGCGATGGCGGAGAACCACGCCAGCATGTTGACGATGGCAAGACCGATGGCCGTTCGACCAGGACCGAACCAGCCGACGAGGTGGACCGCGAACAGATGGAAGACGCTGAAGCCCGACTGGCCGTCCTGCGCGAACATCACGTCGCGGCCGAGACCCTCGGGGTCGAGGTCGGCCATGGCACGGCCGATGTAGATGCGGGCATCGCCGCTGATGCCGATGTAGGGCGAGGCGAGCACGCAGAGCGCCGCGATGCAGAGCACCGCCGGCATAGCGCGCCAGAAAGCGGCCTCCGTCAGGGCGGCGCGGAGCGCGGCGAGCCTGAGCGGGGGTCGCATCTCCCGCGCAAAGGTCGGCAGGAGTGTCACGCCGCCGTCCGGCGCGGCACGAGGCGCTCGCTCTTCAGCGCTTCCTCCACGCCGGACAGGCCGGCCTCGGAATAATCGGCGTCCTCGTTGACCTGCCAGGTGTCGTAGACGCGCTGTCCCGCGATGATGTTGGCGGCGGTGAGCATGCCCGTCATCATCGCGTGGTCCTGGTTGTTATACTTGTGCATGCCGTTGCGGCCGACCAGGTGGAGGCTTGGAAACCGCAGGCCGATCTCGCGGCGGATGACGGCGAGGTGATCGGCATAGGCCTCGTCGTAGACGGGATAGGCCTTCTTCTGGCGCACCACGCAGGCGTCGGTGACGTCGTCGCCTTGCATGAGGCCGATCCTGGCGATCTCCGTCTTTGCGAGCGCCACCAGTTCGTCGTCGTCGGCGGACCACAGGCCGTCGCCCTCGAAGCAGAAATATTCGAGGCCGAGGCAGGTGGAGACGCCATCCGGAATCATGTCCGGCGACCAGGAGCGGAAGTTCTGCACGCGGCCTACCTTTACGGCGGGGTCGTGGATGTAGACCCAGTTGTCCGGCAACTCCGCCTGCGGACGGCCGATGAGAACGACGGTGAGGAAGTCGCGGTATTTGAGCGCCCGTGCCTGGAACAGAGACAGGGGCTTGGGTTGGATCCGGTCCATCAGATCGGGGATCGGCGCCGAGGACACGACGTGGCGCGCCTGGAGCGTCTCCTGAGTGCCGTCCGGCGTCGTCACCGTGACCGTCCAAACCGCGGTCTCCTCGTCGAAGACAAGGCCGGCAAGGCTCGTGCCCATGCTTAGCGTGCCGCCCATAGCCTGCAGCTTCGCGGCGGCGGCCTCCCACATCATGCCGGGCCCCCGGCGCGGGTAGCGGAACGACTCGATCAGCGTCTTGGCGCCCGGCCCTGCCGCGCGACGCAGGCCGAGCGAGCGGCGGAGGCCGTCAACCACCGCGGCCGCAAGGCTTAGGCCTTTGATGCGCTGCGCCGCCCAGTCGGCGGAAATCTCGTCGCAGCCCATGCCCCACACCTTCTCGGTATAGGTCTTGAAAAAGATGCGGAAGAGCCGCTCGCCGAACTGGTTGCGCACCCATTCATGGAACGTCCGAGGCGCCGGGATCGGCCGCAGTTTCGCCCACGCGTAGGAGGCTAGGCAGGCCACGCTCTCGACCACGCCGAGGTTGCGGAGCGCCTCGAAGGCCTTCAACGGATAGGCGTAGAACTGGCCCTTGTAAAAGATGCGCGAGAGCCGCGGCCGGTCGATGAAGTCGTCGGGCAGGATCTCGTTCCAAAGGTCGACGACCTCCTTCGACTTCGAGAAGAAGCGATGGCCGCCGATATCGAACAGGAACCCCTTGTATTCGACCGTTCGGCTGATGCCTCCGACGTAGACGGGGTCCTGCTCGATGACGTGGACGCTGCGCCCCGCCTTCGCCAGGCTGTAGGCCGTCGTCAGCCCGGCCGGTCCCGCGCCGATCACGAATGCATCATAGGTCTTCATCGCGGGCTCCTGCGCAGGCCCGCACGGTAGCCGCCAATTGGTTAAGGCCGCCCTATCGCCCGCCTCATAGAACCACGGCAGGGCCTCAATCGAGGGCGAAGACACCGATAAAGCGCCTTAGCGTCGAACGGCGGCGCGGACGCAAGAGGCCGGGGCGGCACGATTCTGGCCTCAGGAAAAGGCAATCGTGGTAAACGTATCGAGCGCAATTCCATGAGGTCAGGTTTTGGTTGAATCGCAAGGTCCGGGAGCTAAGCACGCAAAGCCCAAACCGACAGGGGGGACATCCGCGGGGAATAAATCTGCAGGAGCGCCGAAGGCCAAGGGGCAGCGGCCGGGTTCTCCGGCGAACGCGGCGGCGTTGGCCGCCGCGGCGCGGCTCGAGGCCGAGCGCCACCCTGGGCTGATGGCGCGCACGGCTGCGGCCGCCATCCTTCAAGACATCGTCACCAAGGGGCACCTCCTCGACGAGCGCTTCTCCGCCGCCGCCATCCCGAACCGGCTCGGTGACCTCGACGCGCGCGACAGGGGGCTGACGCGCTCGATCGTCACGGCAGCTCTGCGCCGGCTCGGCACCGTGCGCTCCGCCATCGCCGAACGCCTGGAGCAAGGCCTGCCGCGCCAGTCGCCCGAGATCGAGTGGGCGTTGATCGTCGCCGCCACGCAGATCCTCTTTCTGGACGTACCCGACCATGCCGCGGTCGACCTCGCGGTGCGCGCGGTACGCCTCGACCGGAAGAGCGCCCCCTTCGCGGCCGTCGTCAACGGCGTGCTGCGCAACGTGGCGCGAGCGCGCGAGGACATCCTCGCCGGCAGCGACCCGCTCGAAAAGGACGTGCCCGGCTGGCTTGCCGCCCGCTGGCGCAAGACCTACGGGGAGGCAACGGCGCGCGCCATCGCGGCGGCGATCCGCGAGGAGCCGACCCTCGACGTGACCGTCAAGTCCGATCCCGAAGGCTGGGCCAACCGGCTCGGCGCGCGCATCCTGCCGACGGGCTCGTTGCGCGTCGGATCGCATGGGGCCGTCGACGCGCTCGAGGGCTATGCCGAAGGCGAATGGTGGGTTCAGGATGCCGCGGCGGCTCTACCGGCCACCCTCCTGCCCCTGGTACCGGGCCTGCGCGTCGCCGATTTCTGCGCCGCGCCGGGCGGCAAGGCGGCGCAGATCGCCGCTACCGGCGCCCAGCTCACGGCCATCGACCGATCGGCGGAACGCCTCAAGCGTCTCAGCGCCAACCTGGCGCGACTTGGCCTCAGCGCCGAACTCGTCGTCGCAGACGCCACCAGCTTCAAGGCCACGCCGTTCGATGCCGTCCTGCTCGACGCACCCTGCCTGGGCACCGGCACCCTGCGCCGCCACCCCGACATCGCCTGGACGAAGAAGCCGGGCGACCTTGCCGCCTTGACCGCCCTGCAGGCACGCCTGCTCGACAGGGCCGTCGCCATGACGGCGCCCGGCGGCACGATGGTCTATTGCACCTGCTCCATCGAGCCGGAAGAGGGCGAGGCACAGATCGCCGCCTTGCTCCGTCGCAACCCGGACGTCGCCCGCTGGCCGATCGAGGCCGCCGAGGTCGGCGGCTTGAGCGAGATCGTCAACGCGCAGGGGGAGCTGCGCAGCCTGCCCTGTCATCTGGCCGGCCCGGAGCCACGTTTCGCCGGCATCGACGGCTTTTTCGCCGCCCGCCTGCGGCGGCGCGGCTAGGGACGACCGTGGGTAGGCGCGGGCCGGCGGCCGAAGCAGGCGGAGCGAGCGATCACCGCGCGAAAGACAGCGCGGCCTGTGCGGCGCCGACCTCGAACGGTGTCGCGTCGGACCAGAAGCGGGCGGCGAACTTGCTGGCATCGACCCGGTAGGGGCGATCCCAGGTGAACGCAACGTCGGCGACCTCGCGCAGGAACGGCATGAACAGCCCGAGCAGCTGCAGGCTCCGCAGCGGGACCACGCTCACCCTCGGGAGGACGCCGAGGGCGGCGGCGCCGATCGCCAGGATCTCGCGCGGCGTGCGTGTGGGCGCGCACGGCATGTTCCAGGCTTGGCCATAGGCGTCATCGGGCGCATCGAGCAGCGTCACGGCCGCCCTCGCCACGTCGGGCACGAAGGCGAAGTCGTGTGGCGTGTCAGGAGGCGCCAGCAACAGCGCCGCCTTGCCTTGCGCCAGACGGCCGAAGCCGGTGTCGCCGATGTGCGAGACCCCCACGCCGGGTCCGTAGAAGTCGGGGACGCGCAGGGCGGCGACACGCACCCTGCCTGCCGCCGCGAGCCATTGCCGCGTGATCTCGGAGCGGATGGCCGGCTTGGCGCCCCGATTGGTCAGCGGCATGTCCTCGCGCAGCGGAGCGTCCTGCGGCCCAAGCATGTAGAGGCCGTCGATGAACACCATGCGGGCGCCGGCCGCCTCGCAGGCCGCGAGCGCATGGGCCATCGCCTTCGGCCACGCCTCGCGCCACACGCGGCGATCGTAGGGGAAGCCGACCGCCAGCACGACCTCCGCGGCACCCTGGACGGCCCGCGCCACCGCCCCGGCGTCCATCAGGTCGCAGGGCACGAAGGTCGACCCCGCCGGCAGGTCGTCAGGCCGGCTCCGCTGCGCCACGCGGACGCGCGAGCCGCGGCCGGCCAAGACCTTGGTGATCGCGCGTCCCACGACGCCATAGCCGATGATTACCGTCGATCCGTCCATGCCATCCTCCTTGTGCTGTTCAGAAGCCACAGCCGGCAGGATGAGGGACGGACGCCGACAGGGAAATCGGCTAAGATCGTGGGGTCGCTGCACGGAAACCTATGAACGAGCCTGCTTGGGACCTCTACCGCACCTTCCTCGCCGTGCTCCGCGAGGGATCGCTGTCGGGCGCGGCGCGGCGGCTCGGGCTGGCGCAGCCCACGGTCGCGCGCCAGGTCGAGGCGCTCGAGGCCGCGTTGGGCGTCGAACTCTTCCTGCGCTCACGCCTCGGCCTGGTGCCGACCGACAAGGCCTTCGACCTCCAGCCGCTCGCGGAGACCTTGGCGGCAACGTCGGCTGCCCTGCTGCGCTCGGCGCGGGCGGGCACGGACGAGGTCGCCGGCACCGTCCGCATCGGCGCCAGCGAGATGGTCGGCCTCCACCACCTTCCGCCGATCCTCGCGCGCCTGCGCCGGAACCATCCCCGCCTGGCGATCGAGCTGGTTCTGTCGAACGCGGCCGAGGACCTGCCCCGCCGCGACGCCGACCTCGCTGTCCGCATGTTCGCGCCAGAGCAGGAGGTGCTGGTCGCCAGGCGGCTGCCGCCCCTTCCGCTGGGTCTCTACGCGCATGCCGATTACCTCGGCCGGCGCGGGACGCCGCTCGCGGTCGAGGACCTGTCCACCCACGACCTCGTCGGCTTCGACCGGGAGACGCCCGCGCTCCGCGCGTTCGTCGAGCGCTACCCGTTCTTCTCGCGCGCGGCTTTCGCTCTGGCCACGGACAGCGACAGCGCCCAACTCGCGGCGATCTGCGCTGGGTTGGGGATCGGCGTCTGCCAGGTGCCGATCGCGAGAGGTGACCCGGCCCTCGTCCGCCTGCTGCCCGACGCCTTCGACCTGTCGCTCGACCTGTGGATCGTGATGCACGAGGACCTCAGGCGCAGCCGCCGCTGCCGCGTCGTCTTCGACGCCCTGGTGGAGGGGCTCGCCCGCATCGGCGAGGAGCCCCGCCCGTGAGCCTCGCGCCGAACGGGCGCCGGAAACCTGTTGGTTGACCGAAGCCATCTTGGTTAACAAAGCCGAGAGGGTTTGCGCCTATTCTGTCACGATCGGCCGGTCTGCTTCGCCGGGGCGACGGCATTCCGCCATTGGCCAGGCGCGGCTTCGACGGCCTTGGAGTTCACAGTCCTGAGCGGCGCCACCCTCCGAGATCGCTTGCGCATCGTCGGTCTGCTCGCCGCGCACGGGGGCCGCTCGGCGCGCTGGCTGTCGGCCCTGCCGCTGCGGACCGCGCGCCGGCTGCGCGCGAGCGCGCCCGACCGCCTGCTGATCGCTCCCCAAGATATCCGCACGGGCGATCCGACGGTGGCCGACGACATCGGCTCGGGTTACTTCGCCTTCGGCGGCAAGATCGTGAGCGCGCAGGGGCGCTCGCCGTTTCGGCTGGAGCCGGGATCGGAAGCCTGGGCGCGCCAGCTCAACAGCTTCGGCTGGTTGCGCCACCTGCGCGTCGCCACCAACCCCCAGATGAAGGCGCAGGCCCGCGCGCTCGTCGATCAGTTCCTGCAGGTTTCGCCGCGGCCGGAAGCGGGCGTCGCCTGGGAGCCGCGGGTCGCGGCCCGGCGGATGCTTGCGTGGCTGTCGCAATCCCCCATCATCCTGGAGGGGAGCGACCGCGCCTTCTACGGGCGCTTCATGCAGGCGTTGGCGGTCCATCGAAACCACCTGGAACGGCGGATCGAGCAGGACCGCGGTAGCGACGGCAGGTTACTGACCGCCATCGCTTTGGCCGAGTTCGGCCTCTGCATTCCGGAAGCGGAAGCTTTGCAGCGGCAAGGCACGGCGGTGCTCGCGGCCGAGATCAACGCGCAAATCCTCGCCGATGGGGGGCATGTGAGCCGCAATCCCCAGCAGGTCATCGACCTCCTGCTCGACCTCCTGCCGTTGCGCCAGGCCTATGCGGCGCGCGGCGTGCCGGCACCGCCCTCGCTCCTCAACGCGATCGACCGAATGATGCCGATGCTGCGGCTGTTTCGCCACGGCGACGGCACGCTGGCCCTGTTCAACGGTATGGGTCTGACGGCGCCGGAACTCGTCGCCACCGTCCTCGCCTACGACGACGCACGCGTCCGGCCGCTGCTCAATGCGCCCTACACCGGGTATCAGCGGCTGGAGGCGGGAGCCTGTGTCCTCATCGTCGACGCAGGCGCGGTGCCCCCGCAGGCCTTCTCCGGGCAGGCGCATGCCGGCTGCCTTTCGTTCGAGTTCTCGAGCGGCATCCAGCGGCTGGTGGTCAATTGCGGGGCTCCCGACGTCACGCGCGCGAGCGCGCGAGAGGCCGCACGCGCCACCGCAGCCCACTCCACCCTGACGGTGGACGACACCTCCTCCTGTCGTTTTGCAAACCACGCCGGGCTGCAGAGATGGCTGGAGGACCAGGTGCTCGCCGGACCGGTGGCGGTCACCGCCGAGCGTCTCTCCGAGGAGGGCGCCACGACGCTGCGGCTGTCGCACGATGGCTACGCGGCTCGGTTCGGCCTGCTGCACGCCCGCGAGCTGTCGCTGACGGCCGACGGCGCGAGCCTGGAGGGACGCGACGCGCTCGAGACGGCGGGCCCGCGGGACGTTGCGCCGCCCTACGTCCTGCGCTTCCACCTGCATCCTGCGGTGAAAGCCCGCCTCGTCGGCGACGACCGGGCCGTGCTCCTCGAGATGCCGGGCGACGAACAATGGCTGTTCAGGGCGGACGTGCCGGTCAGCGTCGAACCCAGCATCCTCTTCGCGGCCAACGGCGGCCCGCGGCCAACCCTGCAGATCCGCATCGCGGTCACCGCCAGCGGTCCCAGGGTGGTGCACTGGGCGTTCGGACGTCGGCCCACCCGCGCCGCCTGAAAACAGTCCCACCACGTAAAATAAATCTCTTTGCGTAACCCGATCGGGTTTTTCACCGTAGCTATCGTCAACAAAACATTTTGCTACGGGATGCTCGGTTGCTAGAAGCGATATATTGACAGTCACCCAATCATCGGGGCCTCACCAACCGGAGTATGGCTTGTCGTCGCCTGGCTCGATGGACGCGAACGGCTTGGCGGCGGCCATCGATACCGCCTTTTGCGGTATCGCCGTCATGGCCAAAGCGTCGAAGGCCGGCCGCACCAAGACGCGGCTCTCGCCACCGCTGACCGGCGACGAAGCGGCCGCCTTCAACACCGCGTTTCTCCGCGACATCGCCGCCAACCTGCTGCATGTCGGCACGCGGGCATCGATCGCCGGCTACATGGCGTTCGGGCCGCCGGGCGAGAGCGCCTTCTTCGACTTCCTGCCTCCGCAGATCGGGCGGTTCGAGGCGTGGCGGCCGAACTTCGGTAGCTGCCTGTCCGACACGATCGCCACCCTGCTTGGGCGCGGCCATGGCGCGGCCTGCGTGCTCAACGCCGACAGTCCCACGTTGCCGCCGGCGTTCCTCGCGCAAGCCGCGGCGGCGCTCGCCGGGTCTGACGATTGCGCGGTGCTCGGCCCTTCGAGCGACGGCGGCTACTACCTGCTCGGCCTCAAGCGCCACCATACCCGGCTGTTCGAGGACATCGACTGGAGCACGGAGCGCGTGGCCGGCCAGACGCTGGAGCGCGCGGCGGAGATCGGCCTGTGCGTCCACATGCTACCGACTTGGTACGACGTCGATGATGCCGAAGCGTTGGCGACGCTGCGCGGCGAGCTGTTCGACGGCATGGCCTTCGGCGGGTGCCGGGAGCCGCTCGCGGAGGCGCGGGCCACGCGCGCCTTGATGGATACCCTGGAGGCGACATCGAGCCTCCGCGAGCGGATCGAGGCGCGGCTGCGGGAGCGCGCGGGCGGATGACGCGCGGCTCGCTCGGCTGCCTCGTGCTCGTGGCCACCGCTTTGCTCGCGGCCCACGCGGTGCTCGCCGACGCCCTGTTCACCGACGAGCACGTCTGGATTTTCTACGGTGCCTCGGTCGAAGTCGCCATCTACGCGGTCGGCGTTTTCGTCGTGTTGCGCGACCGTGGCGACGACCCGAGGGCCGCAAGGCGGGCGCTAGTGTTCATCCTCGTCGTCGCCGCCGTACTCCGGCTCATGCTGCTGCTGGCCGCTCCCGTCTCCACGGACATGAACCGCTATCTCTGGGACGGCCGGGTACAGGCGGCTGGCATCAATCCCTACAGCTTCATCCCCGCGGACCCTGCGCTGAAATTCCTGCGTGACGACGTGATCTATCCCGAGATCAACCGCGCCGACTATGCGCCCACCATTTACCCGCCGCTGGCGCAGATCGTGTTCTTTCTGGTCGCGCGGGTCAGCGAGACGCTCGTGGCGATGAAGCTGGCCATGGTGGGTTTCGAGGCGGCGGTGATCTGGGCCGTGCTCAAACTCCTGCAGCGGCGCCGTATCCAGGCCACGCGGGTGCTGCTCTATGCCTGGCACCCGCTGCCGATCTGGGAGTTCTCCGGCAGCGGTCACGTCGATGCGATCGCGGTCGCGTGCGTGACGCTGGCGCTGCTCGCCGCCGACGTGCGGCGACCGTTCCTCGCGGGTATCGCGCTTGGCGGGGCGGCCCTCGTCAAGTTCTTCCCCGTGGTGATCGGCCCGGCGATCTACCGGCGCTGGGACTGGCGGTTGCCTCTCGCGGGGGCGGCGACGATCGCCCTCCTCTACCTGCCCTACCTCGGCGCAGGAAAAAAGATCTTCGGCTTCCTCGGCGGCTATTCCGACGAGGAGGGGCTGCGCGACGGGTCCGGGTTCTACCTCTGGGTGCTCCTGCGGCACATCCCGATCGTTCCGCAATCGGTCTACTGGCTCTACCTACCGGTCGCAGCCCTGGTTCTCGCCGGGGTCGGGCTGGCCGTCTTGTTCGCGCGCACGAGCAGGGACCGCGACCGGTACGGCGCGGATGTCGGCGGCGCCTTCCTCATCGTCGCGACTTACACGGTCCTGACGTCGCCACATTACTCCTGGTATCTCATCTGGCTCATCCCATTTCTCTGCGTGATCCCGTCCTGGCCGATTCTCTATCTGACCGGAGCGAGTACGTTCATCTACATTCTGGGATGGCCGCCGAGTTTCATCGGCGGGTCGATCCTCTATGGCCCGTTCTTCGCTCTGCTCGTCCTCGAGTTTGCCTTTCGCACTTTTACCAAGGAGAAGCGTCATGGAAACGCTGTCGCCCGCCCCACAGTCGGTTGATCCCAAACGCTATTTCGAAAGCGTCGCGCCCGAGCGCGCCAAGCGGATGGAGCGCGAGCCCGTCTGCCTCTACCTGGAGACGACGAACCGCTGCAACCTGCTCTGCACCACCTGCCCGCGCACCTATGTCGAGTTGGAGCCGCCGGCCGACATCAGCTGGGAGCTTTTCACCTCCATCGTCGACCAGATCCCGACCCTGCAGCGCGCGGTTTTGCATGGCGTCGGCGAGCCGATGCTAGTGAAAAACCTTCCGCAGATGGTGCGCTACCTCAAGGATCGCGGCGTCTACGTGCTGTTTAACACCAACGGCACGCTGCTGACGGAGCGCAACGGCCGCGCGATGATCGACGCCGGACTTGACGAGCTGCGCGTCTCGCTCGACGCCTCGAACCCGTCGTCCTACCTTGCCGTGCGCGGCAAGAACTACTTCCACCGCATCCTGCATAACGTGAAGACGTTTCGCGCCATGCAGGAACGCGAGGGACACAGCCTTCCGAAGGTCTCCGCCTGGCTGACTGGGCTGAAGGAGACGATCGGCGAATTGCCGGAGTTCGTCCGCGTTGCCGCCGAGATCGGCGTCAAGGAGGTCTACCTCCAGCGCCTTGTCTTCTTCGAGGACGATTCCATCGGCCTCGCGCGGCCCGATCAGGCGTTGTACGAGCGGATGAATTCTGAGGAATCCGTCTATATCGCCGAGGCGGCAAAGCTGGCCGAGTCGCTCGGCCTGTCCTTCAGCGCCTCGGGGGCGGCCTCCGAGCCCGGCATGAGCCTGAAGCGGCAGGACGATGGCTCGCCTTGGTCCATGTGTCGCCGTCCCTGGTCCGTCATGTACTTCACCGCCAACGGGCGCGCCCTGCCCTGCTGCATCGCGCCCTTCTCGCAGCGCGGCTACGACAATTACACGCTCGGCGACGCCACCCAGCAGAGCCTGCGCGACATCTGGAACGGCGCCGCGTACACCGACTTCCGCGAGGCGCTCCTGTCGGACAAGCCGCCGACCGCTTGCGCGAGCTGCGGCCTACGCTGGAGCCTTTGATGAGGGCAACGCTCGCGGCCGCAACCCCCGCGCGGAACAGAGGCGGACGGCTCGGCGAGCCGGCGTGGACCCACATCGCGTGCGCCGCCGGGCGTCGCATGGTGGAGACAGGCTTCGCTGGCCTGGAGTCGCTGTCGTGAGTCTGACCGGGCTTTCCGATCCTCTCTGTCAAGACGACGTCACCGTTTCTCCCGACGCAGTCGACGGGGGATCGGCTCGTTTCAAAATCCCCTGCTTCGCGTCTCCTGCCCTGTCGTCGATGTTCGGCAGGGACATCTGGGTCTGCGACGTGACCCTGGGTCCGACGTCGTCGTGGAAGGATTGCGTGGCACCCGGCGTCGTCGAGGCGGCGCTCCGCCAGGGGTCGCGGCGGGTCGTGGTGGCCTCGTCGGGCAATCACGGCCGCGCGATCGCTTTTGCCTGCCGGGAGGCGGGCCTGCGGGCGGCGGTCCTCGTTTATGAGCGGACGGCACCCGACGTCGTCGCCAGCCTCGTCGATTTAGGAGCGGAGGTCGTCCGCTATCCCGATCGCCCCGCGGTCTACGCGGGCCTCGATGGGTTCCTGTCGGCGGGTTGGTTCAGCGCAACTTTGACCGATCGTCTCAGGAACCAGGCCATCATGCCGGGCGCCGAGGGCTACCACCGCATCGCCGCCGCGATCACCCAGGCCATTCCCGGCGACCCGATCGTCGTCGTTCCGACATGCTACGGCGACGGCGTCTCGGCGATCTGGCGGAACCTCGCCGCGCGCGGCCGTCGGCCGCTCATGGGCCTCGTGCGAGCCGAATCCGATCGATCGATCGCCTGCTCCCTCGCCACCGATATCGTAACGTCTCAGGTACGGACCCTGAAGGCCGCGGGTGCCTTCGACATGCGATTGGAGGACGCGGCGTTTCGCTCCGGTATCGTGACGATGGAAGCCGCGCTGGGCAAACGGCTGGATCTCGCCGAGGGCGGTATTCCCGAAGCGCTAACCCGGATCATCGCTCGGATGCGGGACGACCCGGATGCCGCGGCGGCGGAAAGGCGCATCGTTTGCGTCGTCACCGGCAGCGTCTTCCCAGACCTGGACCGGCGGCGTTGACGCGAGACCTTGGCGCACGCCCGGTCGTGGTCGCCATTCCCACACTCAACGAGGCGGGCTCGATCGGCCCGCTGGTCCGTTCCATTCCGCGCGACATCGTCGCGACCGTCATAGTCGCCGACGGCGGAAGCACGGACGCGACATGCGCGGTGGCGGGAGCCGCGGGAGCCCGCATCATCGACGCCGGCCGGGGCTACGGGCGCGCGTGCCTGCTGGCCGCGGAAGCGGCGCCGGACAACGCCATCATCGTCACTATGGACGGCGACGGTGCCGACGACCCTTCGATGATAGCGGCGCTTGTGGCGCCCATCGCCGTCGGCACGCATGATTTCGTGATCGGCTCCCGCGTCCGCGGCGTCCGCGAAAAGGGCAGCATGGGATGGCACCAGGTGCTCGCCGGCCACGCGTTCGGCGCGGCCATCCGCCTGCTCTACAGCACGCGCTACACCGACATGTGCGCCTTCCGCGCGATCGGCCGCGAGACGTTGATGGCCCTCGACATGCAAGAAATGACGTACGGGTGGAACCTTGAAATGCAGATGAAGGCGGCCCGTTCGGGCCTGCGCATCCTCGAGGTGCCTGTACCGGCGCGTTGTCGCACGGCCGGCATCTCGAAAGTCGCCGGCTCGTGGCGCGGAACGCTCCGCGCGGGGTCGCGTATCATCGCGACGTTCGTGCGCGTCGCTCGCGATCGTGGCCCGGTCGAGCGAGGAGGCCGGGCATGAGCCGAAACCGCTACACGCTGACGCCGCGGCGCGACGGTGCGGCGAGGCGTGCGCCGGCGCGCGTGATCGCGTGAGCGCGCGCGCCGCCACCCTCGGGCTTATTCTCCTCAGCGTCGGGCTCAATGCGGCCGCGCAACTATTTCTGCGCGCGGCGATGCGGTCGGGCCTGCCGGTCGGCCTCTCGCCGGCGGCAATGCTCCTCGAGGTGGGCCTGCGGCCCGGTATCCTCGGTGGCCTAGCCTGCTATGGCCTCAGCCTGCTTGTCTGGATCTACGTGCTGAGCAAGGCGGACGCCTCGTTTGCCTATCCGTTTCTCGGGCTCGGCTTCGTGATCGTCGCACTCGCCGGTTTCGTCCTGTTGGGGGAGCCGCTCTCGCCGCGTAAGATCGCCGGCACGCTGATCATTGCGGGCGGGGTGGTTGTGCTGGCCGGCGGTTAGGCGCTCTTGCCAAAACCGACCTCGTCGGGCTGAGTTGGGGCGGCATCCGCGACAGGCAGGTCATGATCGAGAGCGACGGTGCGGCAGACGCGCTGGATCAGCGGCTTAGCGGGCTGATGGTGGCGGCGCAAAGCGGCGATAGGGCTGCCTATGCCGAGCTGCTGCGGGCCTGCGTTCCGTTCGTGAAGCGGGTCGGCCGGCGAACCGGCCTCGCGGAGGACCGGCTGGACGACGTAATGCAGGACACGCTCGTCACATTGCATCACGCGCGTCAGACTTACGACCCATCGCGGTCCTTCTGCGCCTGGCTGAGCGTCATCGCGCGGCGTCGCGCCATCGATATCCTCCGCAGGCAGGGGCGCAACGCGCGGCGCGAGGTGCACGCGCCACTCGCCTTCGAGGCGCACGCGGACCCGGGGTCCGACACCGCCGGTGGATGGGAGCAGACCGGACGCGCAAAGGTTCTCGGGGCGGCCATTGCTGGCCTGCCCGAGGGACAGCGCGACGCCGTCGAACGGCTGGGACTGCGCGAGCAGTCGCTGGCCGATGCGGCGGCGGAAACCGGCAAGTCGACGGGAGCGCTCAAGGTCAATTTCCACCGGGCCTTGAAGACGCTGCGGCTGCGGTTGGGTGGCGAGGGCGACCATGTCTGACGCATCAAGTCCTCGCAACGCCAGCTTTGAGCGCCTGATCGGCGAACTGGTGACCGACCTGCGGCCCGTGGCGCGTCTCCGGCCACCGTGGCTGCAGGCTCTCGCCTGGGTGGCCGTTGTCGTCGTCGTCGCGGCGGGTCTGGCGACACAGGCCGACCTCAACGGCATCGCCCGACGCCTCGGCGCGGCACCTGACATGTGGCTCACCGTCATAGGCTCGGCGCTCACGGCCATCCTTTCTGCCGTGGCGACGTTCCAGCTCGCTTTGCCGGACCGTCGCGCCGCCTGGGCGCTGCTGCCGCTGCCGAGCCTCGGCGTCTGGATCGGCGCGAGCGGGCTTGGCTGCACCCGCACCTGGCTCGTCCCGGGCACGCAGGCCGCCTCGCTGGCAGAGACGGGCGACTGCCTGCGGTTCATTGTCGGGCTGTCCGTGCCGCTTTCGCTGGTGCTGTTCCTGATGCTGCGGCGGAGCTATTCCATGCACCCGTCGCTGACGGGCGCGACGGCCGGGCTCTCGGCGGCAGCGGCGGCAGCGACGCTGCTGGCCTTCTTCCACCCGTTCGATGCGACCGTCACCGATCTCGCCGTCCATGCGGCCGCCGTTCTGCTGGTGGTGGGACTCAACAGGCTGCTCGGCGGCAAGCTCCTGTTTCGCCGCATGCGCCGGCCCGGACGGGATGCGTCGGCCGCCGCCTAGTGACGGGTGATCGCCACCCGCACCGGATCGGTCGGGCCGAGCAACACGGCGTCGCCCTGCTGCCAAACCGGCGCAGAATCATAGACTGCGCGTTCCATGTCGACCGAGACGAGAGCCGTGCCTATGGAGGCGACGACCTCCAGCGGTACGGCCACGAGGCGGCCGCCGAGACCGAGGAAGGTGCGGTACGGCACGATCAGCAGCACCTTGCCGTCCCCCGTGCGCGCGACGCCCTTGATCCGTCCGATGGTGGTGTTGTTGCCCTCGATCAGCAGCTTGCCGACGATGTCGGCGACGCCGACCTCCTGGGGGAAACGGTTTTCATACCTGTCCTGCTGCGACTCCGGGGCTTCGTCATCACCCGCGTCGTCAGGTTCCGCGGGCTTGAGCGCCAGGCGGAAGGGCTTACCGTCATCGAACGTGTCGTCGGGCATGGTCGTTGGCCTCGTGTTGAGCGATATGCGATCCCTTCGCCTGGCGGCTATTTTGGGTTACGTTGCGCCGCGGAGCAATTGGCCTTGGGGACAGGGATCCCCCGTTTATCCCGCGCGCGGCGTAACCGATAGCCGTTACCCTGCGAAACAGAGGAAACGGATGCGCCCATGACCTTGCCAGCCTCGACGATCCCTGCCCGCAGCCGACGCCTGCACCCCCTGGCGCTGCGGCTGATGCATTGGGCCAACGCGGTCGCGATCCTCGTCCTCATCAGCAGTGGTTGGAAGATCTACGACGACCAGCCGCTGTTTGCCGCGATCTCCTTCCCCGGCCAGTTCGCCTTGGGCGGCGAGCCGGAGACTGCCTATAAGCTGCATGGCGACGCAGGCTTTGGCGGCGCCCTGCTCTGGCATTTCGCGGCCATGTGGGTGCTCGCCGCCAGCTTCAGTGCCTACCTCGTTTACGGTGCGGTGACAGGTCGGTTCCGCCGCATGCTGTTCCCGCTGCGCCTGCGCGACATCCTGGCGACCGCACGCGACGCGTTGCGCTTCCATGTCGCCCACGACGACCTTACGATCTATAACGCCGTGCAGAAGCTGCTCTACCTCGGCGTCATCGCGCTTGTCGTGGTGCAAGTCCTCGCGGGGATCGTTCTGTGGAAACCTGTGCAATTCTCTGGGCTTACGGCCCTATTCCTCGGTTTCGACAATGCGCGGCTGGTCCACTTCTTTGGCATGATAGGGATCTGTCTTTTCCTCGTTGTGCACGTCACGCTGGCGCTGCTCGTGCCGCGGACGCTGGTGGCGATGGTCGCAGGCGGCCCTCGCATTCCTGACCCGGCGGCGGAGAGGAGCAGCCCGTGACCTATCGCCCTCGCAAGTCACTGCTCGCCCCCGCCATCTCACCCGACGCCGAGGTGCTACGCGCCGATCGTCCGCTCATCGAGGCGATCAGCCGACGCGGCCTTGTTCGCGGCAGCTTGAGCCTCGGCGCCCTGACGCTGCTGACCGGATGCGACGTGACGGATCAGGCTTCCGTCAATGGCGCCCTGCAAACCATCTCTCGATGGAACGACAAAGCGCAGGCCGCGCTCTTCAGCGGCACGAAACTCGCGCCCACCTACAGCAAGATGGAGATCGTGCGGCCGCCTCGCTTCAACGCCTACTACGGCGTCGAAGACGTGAAAGAGGTCGACGAGGACGATTGGACGCTGGATTGGGCGGGCGCGGTCGCCGACAAGAGGACGTGGAGATTGTCCGACGTGTCGGCATTGCCAGCGCTCGATATGACGATCCAGCACATCTGCGTCGAGGGCTGGAGCTATATCGGAAACTGGTCGGGGCCGACCCTGAAATCGGTTCTCGAAAAGGTCGGAGCCGATCTCGGCAAGCCCTACGTCGGCTTCCATTGCGCGGACGATTACACGGGCTCCATCGATATGGCGACAGCTCTGCATCCGCAGACCATTCTAGCGACACAGTACGACGGAAAGCCGATCACCGATCCGTACGGAGCCCCGGTACGGCTGCGTACGTCGACGAAACTTGGTTTCAAGAATCCGAAATGGATTAAAGCGATTGAAGTGACCGACCACAATCCCGGAGGTTACTGGGAGGATCGCGGCTACAACTGGTTCAGCGGGCTCTGAAGCCAGAGCCCGCTTACTAGAGAAGGACGAAGCGCTCCGTCTTAGCGATCGTCGTCGTCGCGATCACGGAACTCGCGATGGCGATAGGCGCTGCGGCCTTCGTCGTCGCGATCGTACCGGTAGCTGTCACGGTCGCGGTCGCGATGACGCCCGATATCGACGCCGACGCCGTCCGGGCCGAGATAAACACCTTGGGCAAGAACCGGCGTCGCACCAGCAATGACCATGGCGATCAGCGAACCAGCAAGTATAGACTTCATGATCTGTCTCCGATGCGAGTGGTGACGTCATAATCTCCGGTCGATCCATTCGTTCCATCGCGGCTTCCCTTCGCAACGGAACTGCCGCCCCCAAACTTGATTGCTCATACGTCTTCAAACACCGGATTTCCCGCGTATGACCGACGCCAACACGCCCATGACCCCGCCATTCAAGAAGCAGACGCAGGCATTTCCCGGCCATTCCTCGAAGATGGAGCCGGCGCCCGACCATGGCGAGGAGAGCTATCGAGGCTCGGGCCGCCTCGCTGGCAAGAAGGTGCTGTTGACCGGCGGCGACAGCGGCATCGGCCGCGCGGTCGCGATTGCCTTCGCGCGGGAAGGCGCGGACATCGTGATCAGCTACCTCGACGAGCATGAGGATGCGGAAGACACCCGGCGCTGGGTAGAGAAGGCGGGCCGGACCTGCGTACTCGCGCCGGGCGACATCTGCGATCCCTCTCACTGCGAGGCGCTGGTCGAGCGCACACGCGCCGAACTCGGCACGCTCGACATCCTCGTCAACAATGCCGCTTTCCAGAAGGTCGCCGCCTCGTTCGACGCGATCACGATCGAAGAATGGGACCGCACCTTCAAGACAAACATCAGCGCGATGTTCTATCTCACCAAGTATGCCGTACCGCACATGCCGCGCGGCGCGGCGATCGTCAACACGTCGTCGGTCAACGCGAAGAAGCCGATGGCGACGTTGATCCCCTACAGCGCCACCAAGGCGGCCATCGCCAATTTCACCCTTGGGCTGGCGCAATCGCTCGCGGAGAAAGCCATTCGAGTGAATGCCGTCCTGCCCGGCCCGATCTGGACGCCATTCATCCCCTCCGGAATGATGCCGAGCCAAATCGAAAGTTTCGGCAGCGAAACGCCCTACAAGCGACCGGGCCAACCGGCGGAACTCGCCTCCGCCTACGTCATGCTGGCATCCGCCGAATCGAGCTACACGTCCGGCGCGCTCGTCGTCGTCTCCGGTGGCACGCCTCTCTATTAGGCCGGCTCGAACATCCGACGCGCCGCCCCATGAGGACCGCCATGCCAGACATCATCCGAGCAGACGTTACCAAGTCAGACGCCACCGGGTCAGACGCCATCGGGTCAGACGCCATCGGGTCAGACGCCATCGGGTCAGACTTGGCCGCGCGCCGCTGCGCCGGGCCCGACCCCGTGTCGCCCGATCCGGTGATCGTTCCCGAGCAGCCGAGGCAGCCGCCGCCCGACCCCGTGCCGCGCGAGCCAGGGCCGGCGACGCCCCCCTTACCGGCCACACCGACGCCGGAACGGCCGCCGGCGCCGCAGGAGTCCCCCGCCCCCGATGAGCCGCTCGGCGTGCCGGCGCCCTCGCCCGACGACGTTCCCAATCCGGCCGGAGGCCAGCCCGTCGAGATCCCCGCCGGTCAGCCCCAGGAGATGCCTTCCTCGCCGCCCGGCTCCGACGAAACGACCATGCAATCGGCAAATTGCGGGTGACGGCGAGGGCTCGGGAATTGTATGCACGGCGCCACGGGCCTAGCCTTCGCCCCCATCGAGAACCCACCCCATGACAAGCCGCTTGTTCAGTCCTCTCAGGATCGGGGATCTCGCCCTGGCCAACCGCATCGTCGTGGCTCCGATGTGCCAGTATTCCGCGCACAAAGGGGATGCCGGCGACTGGCATATGATGCACCTCGGCCAGATGGCTGTGTCCGGCGCGGGTCTGCTGATCCTGGAGGCGACCGCCGTCCTCGCCGAGGGACGGATCACGTCCGGCGACCTCGGCCTCTACTGTGACGAGAACGAGGCCGCGCTCGAGCGCGTCCTCACCGCCATTCGCTCCTATTCCACGATGCCGATCGCCGTGCAGCTCGCGCATGCCGGACGCAAGGCATCGTGCAAGGCGCCCTGGGATGGCGGTGCGCAAATCTCGGCCTCCTCGCCCGACGGCTGGCGCTGCGTCGCGCCGTCCGCCATCGCCTTCGACCCCAAGACGGAGGCCCCTGACGCGCTCGACGCGGCCGGGATCGCCAGGACGATCGAAGCCTTTGCCGAGGCGGCCCGCCGGGCCGCACGTCTTGGGATCGAGGCGGTCGAGCTGCACGGCGCCCACGGTTATCTCCTTCATCAATTCCTTTCGCCGCTCTCCAACCGGCGCGCCGACGAATACGGCGGCAGCCTCGAAAACCGCATGCGCTTCGCGCTCGAGGTCTACGACGCCGTGCGCACCGCCTTCCCCGCCGGCAAGCCGGTCGGTATCCGTATCTCCGCAACCGACTGGATGGAGGAGGGCTTGGACCTCGAACAATCCATCGTCTTCGCCAAAGCGCTCGCGGCGCGCGGCTGCAGCTTCATCCACGTGTCCACCGGTGGCCTGCACATCCAACAAGCGATCCCCGTCGGGCCAAAATATCAGGTGCCCTATGCCGAGGCGATCAAGGCGGAAACCGGCATGCCGACGATCGCCGTCGGCCTGATCACCGAGCCGCAGGAGGCGGAGGCGATCGTCGCGGGCGGCGAGGCGGACATGGTCTCGCTCGCACGTGGCATGCTCTACGACCCACGTTGGCCGTGGCATGCGGCGGCGGCGCTGGGGGCGCAGGTCAAGGCGCCCCCGCAGTACCTCCGGTGCCAGCCTCGCGAGGTGAAGTCGCTGTTCGAGACGGCCTAGCGCAGCGATGACTTCCAGGGCAAGGCTGACCTTGAGGCACGATTTTTGTGCCGATGCCGAAGCCAGGGAGGCCCACGCCGCGCTGATGCGGGACGTGTTCGATCTCGACGTGGCAGCGCAAGACCGGCTCACCGGCTCGGACCCCACGGGCTATCCCGTCGCCTTTTTCGACGTTGACGGCGCCTGCGTCGCCAGCGCGGAGAGCTTCCCTTTACGACTGCGCGTCGACGGGCGCTCCCGGGAGGTGACGGGCATCCGCTTGGTCGCGACCGCGCAGGCCTGGCGCGGTCTCGGGCTGTTCCGAACCTTGATGACTGACATCCTTGCGCGCTGCGACGCCGACGGGGGCCTCGCCATGCTCTACGCCGAGCATGCCGCCCTTTACGCTCCCTTTGGCTTCGTTAGCCTGCCGCAGCACAAGCGCGTCGGCCCTCCACCCAGGGTGGCACCGGCAGCGTCCCGGGCGCGACGTCTCGACCTCGGACGAAAGGACGACATCGCGCTGCTCCGAGGCCTGCTGGCCGCCCGCGCGCCCGTGTCGGACCATGTCGCGGTGGAGGGAGGCGCGTCGCTGTTCCTCACCGGCCTCGGCGGGGCCACGCTCCACTACAGCGCCGCCCTCGATGCGATCGTGGTCTCGGAAACCGATGGCGACGTCTTTACCGTCGTCGATCTCGTCGCTGCACAAATCCCGACGCTTGCCGGCGTCCTCGCAGCTGTGGGCAGCGCGCCGGCCTGGGTCGAGGTGCTCTTCCCCACCGACAAGCTCGCGTGGGATGGGTGCGCCGAACGTGACGAGACAGGGCTCATGATGCGTGGCCCCATGCCTGACGCGTTCGGCAGGCCCTTCATGTTGCCGCCGACCACCGAGTTCTAAGGTCGAACGTCGTGCGGCAGAACCAATACCGCCGACGCCGGTTTGCGGTGCGGAGGACAACGCAATGCTCGAGAACATCCCCGCCGCCCTCGGCCACGCCCTCAGCGGCATTCGGCCCGGCATGGAAAAGCTGACTTTCGCCACTCCCGAGCTGCGCGCTCCCGACACGGTCCGCGTCGCCAGCGAGGCTTTCGCAGACGGCGCGGCAATCCCGACGCGCTTCACCAGTGACGGCGCCAAAATCTCTCCCCCGCTCACGTTCGCGAACGTGCCCGCCGCGGCGCGATCCCTCGCGCTGATCGTGGAAGACGCCGACAGCCCGACGCCAGCGCCGCTTTGCCATGCGCTCGCCTGGAACATCGCTGCGGCCGACGGCGGCTTCCACGAGGCGGCGCTCGACACCAATGCCATGCCGACGGCGCGATGCGGCGCGCTCGTCGGCAAGAACTCGTTCCTCGCGGCCGGCTGGTTGCCGCCCGATCCTCCGACCGGGCACGGCCCACACCGTTACGCGTTCCAGGTCTTTGCGCTCGACTACCAACCCGCCCTCGCGGAGGGCTCGGGTCGCGGCGCGTTTGTCGATGCGCTGCGGGGCCATGTGGTCGCCAGGGGCCTGTTGGTGGGAACCTATGAGCGCGTCGGGTAGGCCCCGCATGGGCCCACGCGGCTTGCCGCTGGCCAAAGCTGTAAGCAACCTCCACGGCGCATAGAAGGCATAGGCCACAGCTTAGTGTTTGACAGCTTCAGGAGCGGCTTCAATATCGATGCAACTATAGTAAACGCCTGACGTCGCAGAGATGAGCCGTGCCCGAACGCCTGAAGTTGGACATCAGCCTCTGTAACAACGCGGCCGCCAAACGAGCGTCGCGGCGTCTCGGCATCTTCTACGACGAGGTCCTCTCGCCGTGTAAGATCCGCGCGACGCAATACGCGTTGCTCGATCAGATCATGCGGTTGAAATCGCCTTCGATGACCGACCTCGCGCTCGCGCTTGTGCTCGACCGTTCTGCGCTTTCGCACACGATCCGCCCACTCGAGCGGGATCAATTGATCGCTCTTCAGCCGTCACGCCACGACCGCCGCGTCAAGATCGTGACGCTGACCGACCTCGGTAAGCAGAAGCTGGAAGCCTGCGGCGCGTTATGGCAGCGGGCACAGGCCCAGTTTGAGGCAGCGTTCGGTCCGGAGAACGCCGCCGACTTGCGCAAGACGATGGACCTGCTGGCCTCCCTGAACCTCGATGCTCGTCGTGCCCTTGGGGCAGGGCCAGCCACGGCGGCCTGAGACAGAGACGCAGTCGTGAAATGGGGCTCTCGGGGGGATCCTTCGAGCCACGCCAACGAAACAAAGCTCGAATGGGTTTGCGGCGCACACAAGCGTGCGTCGAGACGGTGCCGCGTGTTTCGCGTCCGTGGAGCAGGTTCCAGCGCAAGTTCTATGAACGCCGGCTGAAGTTTCTCTCTATTGGCGGATCATCCGTTCGACCGGTCTGGCTGCGCGACCAACACACGGCGCCTGATAGACAATGCCGCTTCAAGGACTTAGCTGGTGCTGCGAGAGAGGATTGAACTCTCGACCTCTCCATTACCAATGGAGTGCTCTACCACTGAGCTACCGCAGCGAGACCTGCCGAGGCGGCGTCGGTGCGCGGGCATCGCAGGCTTCGCCTTGTGACATAGCAGGCTTAGCGAGACAAGCGAGGCTTCGAGAAAACGCCGGGCGTGCTTGTGAGCGCAGCCTCGAGCCCCTACAAGCGACATGGATATTTGGCTCTACCATCGGTGCTTTGGACGCAGCCGCGTGGACGGAAGGGTCGTCGTCGCGTGCGCGGCGCGGTCCAGGAGTTTAGGTTGCCTGCCATGAGCGAGGACGCCAAGGCCGCGCGGAAGCGGCGGCTCGCGCAAGCGTTGCGTGACAACCTACGGCGCCGGAAGGCGGGCGCGCGGCCCGAATTGGGGGAGCCGCCCGCCGCTGCGGACCTGGCGGCACCCGAGGACCCAGGCGAGCGGCGCAGAACAGAGGATGAGGGATAGGCATGGATCGCATTCGTATCGTCGGGGGGCGCCCGCTCCACGGCTCCATCCCGATCTCCGGCGCCAAGAATGCGGCCCTGCCTCTCATGATCGCTTCATTACTCACCCGTGAGACGCTCAGCCTTCAAAACGTCCCGGCGTTGGCCGACGTCAACATGCTGGTGCGCATCCTTGGCCATCACGGCGTCGACTATTCGCAGAACGGCCGCCGTTCGGGCGAGGATGAGCATGCCGCGCGCGCCATCCATCTTTGCGCGCGCGACATCGTCGACACCACCGCGCCCTACGAACTGGTGTCGAAGATGCGCGCCAGTTTTTGGGTGGTCGCGCCGCTGCTCGCCCGCATGGGCGAGGCGCGGGTGTCGCTGCCCGGCGGCTGCGCCATCGGCACGCGTCCGGTCGACCTGTTGCTGATGGCGCTTGAGAAGCTGGGCGTCGAGATGGAGATCGAGGCGGGCTATGTCCATGCCAAGGCGCCGCGCGGGCTTGTCGGCGCGGAGATCGCCTTTCCCAAGGTGACGGTGGGCGGCACCCATACGGCGATGATGGCGGCCGTTCTCGCCAGGGGTTCCACGCTGCTGCTCAACGCCGCGCGCGAACCGGAGGTCGTCGACCTTGCCGCCTGCCTCAACAAGATGGGCGCACGAATCACCGGCGCCGGCCAGTCGCGCATCGAGATTGAGGGAGTCGGCAGCCTCACCGGGGCCTACCACCGGGTGCTGCCCGATCGGATCGAGGCCGGGACCTACGCCATGGCCGCCGCCATGGCCGGCGGCGACGTGATGCTGGAGGGGGCCGAGCCGGATTTGCTCGGTAGCGCTCTCGATGCGATCACCCAGGCGGGCGCGACCGTCACCATTTCCAACGAAGGCGTCCGCGTCGTCCGCAACGGTGCCGGTCTCATGCCGGTCGACATCGAGACGGCGCCCTTCCCCGGCTTCCCGACCGACCTCCAGGCGCAATTCATGGCGCTGATGACGCGGGCCAAGGGCCGCTCGCGCATCACGGAGACCATTTTCGAGAACCGTTTCATGCACGTGCAGGAGTTGGCCCGGCTCG
Organism: Beijerinckiaceae bacterium; assembly: GCA_965249685.1. Classification (GTDB taxonomy): domain Bacteria; phylum Pseudomonadota; class Alphaproteobacteria; order Rhizobiales; family Beijerinckiaceae; genus RH-AL1. The sequence goes on from CBDFMN010000003.1 coordinate 1,375,791, forward strand.
GTGCGCGCATCAGGCTTGACGGTGACGTCGCCTATGTCGACGGCGTCCCTGCCCTGCAGGGCGCCCCCGTCATGGCCACGGATCTGCGCGCCTCTGTCTCGCTTGTCATCGCCGCGCTGGCTGCCACAGGGGAGACAGTGGTCAACCGTGTCTACCACCTCGATCGCGGCTTCGAGCACCTCGAGAAGAAGCTTGGCCGCTGCGGTGCGATGGTTGAGCGGCTCTCGAACCCTGGCTGAACCGCGGCGTTGCCGGCATAAATCCTCCTTATCGCGAGAACGGCCCCGCATGACCAAGCCCCTCCGCCTCGTCGCCATGGACGAGGACGACCTTGCTGTCCTTTCTGCCAACCTGCAGGATGCGACTGTCGCTGCGGCGGACATGACCTACCTGCCGCAGATCAAGCGCTTCGCTGCTGTCGGCAAACGGTTCGATTGGGTCCGTGCCGCCTCGGGCGCGACCGAGCGCTGCGCGACCGGCTTTCACTTCGAGCATGTCCTCGCTGTCGCGCGGACCGGCTTCGATCCCGTTGCAGATGGCGCATCGGTGCTGAACCTGCTGGCCATCGATTTCGAGGCGACGCAGGCCCCGGCTGGACGGATACGCCTGACGTTCTCTGGCGGCGCGGCGGTCCGCCTCGATGTCGAGTGCCTAGAGGCGCAAATGAGCGATCTCGGACCGCGGTGGCCTTGCGACACGTGCCCCGCGCACGCCCTTGACGAGACTGGCTGAAGCCCGAAGACAGCCACGGCTACCTTGTCCGGATGGTTGGCGGTGGCATCCTGTCGGCGTGCGCTGTTTCAAGGCGTAGTCCGGTTCGTCTGGAGATCGCGCTCCGACTGTGGAACATTCGTCGGTTCGAGATACTGGGAAACGGTCTCGATCATCATCGCGCGCGTATCCAGAAAGGTACCATTCCGCGGGTTCAGCCGGTCGGAAGCCAACGTGGCGACGATGGCCGCGATCCTGTCGCGATCGATGGCTGTGGCCTGGTGCGCCCGCTGCAGCTCCGAAGCGACATCGTTCACCAAGGTCACGAGTGAAGAAGCTTCCAGCATAGCTGCACGTCCCTGCCTAAGCGATCTACGACCTTGGTGAAGGAGCCGGTGCGCGATCTCGCCGCCCCAAGCTTCGCTGCCTCCAAGACGTTGCTGCGGTCTCCGATCGATAGCCGCAGCCGCTCACGGAAAAGGCCCGATGAGGCGACGATACTCGGCTTCCGGCCGACCGTAGGAATCGCCGGCGAATTCCTCCAAGCCGCTACGGTTGCGGATGGTGACGTAGCCGCGGTCGCACCGGATGAAACCGTTGCCTTCCAGGATGTGTAACGAGGTCGTGACGCTCGACCGGCGCACCGACAGCATGATGGACATGAACTCGTGGGTCAGGGCCAGTTCGTTGGTGTCCGAACGGTCATGGCACATCAACAGCCAGCGCGAGAGGCGCTCGTCGATAAGGTTGACGGCGTTGGAGAGGGTGGTGAAGCTCGTCTGCACGGACATCACATGCGCGAACTTCTGGAACAACAACGCGAGCGTCTTGCTGCCGTCCAGAGCCTCCAAGAAGATGCGCTGGTCGATGCGAAAGCCCGCGCCGGCCACCTGAATGATCGTACGATACGGCGAGACGTCCGTGCGCGCCAGAGCGCCAACCGGCGCGAAACCATCCCGCCCGAAGAGAGCGACCTCGATCATCTGGCCCTCGGCCGATACGGCGATGACGGAGCCGATACCGGATTCGAGGAAATAAGCGTAGGCCGCTATTTTATTCGGCTCGTTCAGGATGAAGCCCTTGGGCAGATCGAGCGGTGTAAGGCCCTCGTTCAGAAGCGCGAAATCCTCCTCCGACAGCTTTGATAACAGGCGATTGCGTAGGGTCGATCGATCGTGAATGAGCATGCTTCCCTCCCGTCCAGGCGAGACTGAAACGAATCCTCTCAGGTATTCCCAGCCTTGCGACCCAAGCGGGTGACGCGGGGTTATTATCATGCCTGCAAGCGGTAACCGAACGCGTTCCGGTCCAAACCTCTCATTGTACGGTTACGGACAGTCTCTAAGGGTACCTTAAAAAAATGATACGCTCGGCCTTGGTCGAAAAGACTTACGTGAGGACGTCGCGTGGATATGCCTCTCGTTCACGGCTCGAGCCGTCCCGTTCGGACGATTGATACGAACGTGCAGACGCTCAGGACCTTGGACCATAAGCTCCGGCGTTTCGAACGAGGCCAGGACATCGTCCGCGGAGGAGGACGCACGTCCAGCGCCTTCATCGTAACCGAAGGCTGGGCATGTTCGTACAAGACGCTAGCGACGGATCGGCGTCAGATTACGTCGTTCTATCTCCCGGGCGACCTGCTGAGCGCGAACCTGTTTAGCCACGGCAGGGCCGATTACGCGGTGGAGTGCCTGACGTCCGTTGCGGCCATGGAGTTCGCCGCGTCCGACTTCGATCTTTCGTCCCCGGGGTCGAGTGCGTGCCTCGTCCAGACGCTCGCGTGCAAGATGCAGTTGGCGATGTCCATTCAAAGCGAGTGGATCGTCAACCTGGGGCAACGGTCCGCCGCGGAGCGGCTCGGACACCTCCTGTGCGAAATCTTCCATCGCCTGCGCAAGGCCGGACTGACGGATCGCGACCAATGCTCGATCCCTCTGCGTCAGAGTCATCTGGCCGAAGCCACCGGCATCTCGCTGGTCCACGTGAACCGGCTGATCAAAAGTCTTCGCAGTGCCGGCCTGATCGTCTCTCGCGGCCGCTATCTGGCGATCCCCGACCTGTCCGCGCTGGAGGCCGCCTCCTTGTTCAGCGCGGACTACCTCGACGATCGCGCGTTCGACGGGTCTTCGAGGGCGGCTTCGGCCTGACGACCGCTCGGTCGTGGGCGGGATCGAAGTCCGAACCGCCGGCCGGCGCTTTCCGCGCTGGATCGTGATCGTTTTGTTTTCGTCCCTATGGCGAGGGGGCGCCGTCTTCGGATGAGTAGTAGCGGGCGGGCCTCATCCGGTGGCCTCGCCCGTCAGTTCGCAAGCCACCCCGTCGCAACGCCGGCGAGCAAGACGATGCCGATGGCGAAGCGGTAGACGACGAACGGCCAAGCGGAGAACCGCTCCAGGATGCGCAGCAGCCCCCAGATCGCGGCGAAGGCCGAGATGGAGGCGATGACCAGGCCGACGGCGAGGATAGACCAGCCGTGCGCGTCGAGTTGCGCCTTGTGCAGCTCGTAGATCTCTTTCAGACCGGCCGCCGCTATCGCGGGAATGCCGAGCAGAAAGGAGAACCGCGCGGCCTCGTCACGCTGCAGGTCACGGAAAAGCGCCGCGGTCAGCGTAGAGCCGGACCGCGAGACGCCGGGGATCAGCGCCCCGACCTGCGCCACGCCGACCACCATCGCATCCCGCAGGCTCACATTGTCGATCGTACGTTGCGGCTTGCCATACCATTCGGCGAGGGCGAGCAGCGCGCCCATGACGATGCACGATAAGCCGATGACGGTAAGGGTCCGCAGCGGTGAATTGCAGGCGTTGAGGATCGGCGCCAGCAGGACACCGGCGACGAGGATCGGCACGGTCGCCAACACGATCCAGCTTGCGAAACGGAAGTTCCAGTCGGCGAAGTCGCGGCGCCTGATGGCCGCGAGCGTCCCGACGGTGAGGCCGCGCACGTCCGCCCAAAAGTAGCTGACGACGGCGGCGAGCGCGGCGAGTTGCATGGCGGCGGAGAAGGCGGATCCCGGATCCTGCCAGCCGAGTAACGCCGGCACGATGCGCATGTGGGCGGTCGAGGAGATCGGCAGAAGCTCGGTAATCCCCTGGACCACCCCCAGAAACGCGACTTTGGCGTAGCCGAGCCCAACGAAACCCGTGTCCAGTCCGGCCGTGCAGGCACCCGCCATCGCTGCGCTCACTCTCGACGCCGACGATTCGACCGGCCTGTTTTCATTTCAGGTTCGGTGCCAGAGATCAACGGGGCTCGGGCTCCAGAGCAATCCTTGCGAGGACGCCAAACGACGACACTGGCGCCCTCGCAGGTGGTGAGCGAGCTATGTGCTCGAGCCGCTGCGCTCCAGCGCGCGCTGCTGCTTGTTATAGCGGTGGCGCTCGTACATTCCGGCGGCGCAGCCTAGAAGCGCCCCCTTGACCCCGTGACGTCCGGCGACGTGGCCAGCGACCGCGCCCGCAGCACCATACTTCAGGCAACCACCCGGCCTCGCTTGCGCGAGCGGAGCGGAGAGGGTCGCGCCGGCGACGATGCTGCCGCAAAGCGCTAGGGAAAGCATGATCTTTTTCATCGAAGGCCCCGTGGGCGCGTGATGCGCACGGACAGATAACGCGGACAAAACGGCTTAGGTTCAGCCAGACGACCAGGGACTTTCGCCCTAGGCGGCAAGCGCGCCAACGATCGCGTCGCCCATCGCAGCCGTAGACACGGACGAGCTGGCGGCACCCTTGATGTCAGCCGTGCGCAAGCCTGTGGCGAGAACGGCGGCCACCGCCGCCTCTACTCGGTCGGCCAAGTCGCCGCGGTTGAACGTGTAGCGAAGCGCCATCGCGAACGAGCCGATCATGGCGATAGGGTTGGCGAGCCCCTGCCCGGTAATGTCGGGCGCCGAACCGTGCACCGGCTCGTACAGCGACTTACGGCGCCCCGTACGCGCGTCGAGGTCGCCGAGGGACGCGGACGGCAGCATGCCGATGGAACCCGTGAGCATGGCCGCGACGTCGGAGAGGACGTCGCCGAAGAGGTTGTCGGTGACGATCACGTCGTAGCGCTTGGGCGCGCGCACCAATTGCATCCCGAGCGAATCGGCCAACTCGTGCTCGAGCGTCACGTCGGCATAGTCGCTCTTGTGCAGGGCGGTGATGACCTCGTTCCACAGCACGCCGGACTTCATCACGTTGCGCTTCTCCGCCGAGACGACGCGGTTGCCACGCCGGCGCGCCAGTTCAAAGGCGACCCGGCCGATGCGCTCGATCTCGTAGGTCTCGTAGACCTGCGTGTCGACCGCGCGCTTCTGCCCGTTGCCGAGGTCGGTGATCTCCTTGGGCGAACCAAAGTAGACGCCGCCGGTGAGTTCACGCACGAAGACGAGATCGAGCCCTTCGACGAGCTCACGCTTGAGCGAGGAGGCGTCCGCCAGCGCCGCGTAGCAGATGGCCGGCCGCAGGTTGGCGTAGAGGCCCATCTCCTTGCGAAGGCGCAGCAGGCCGTTCTCGGGCCGGAGGTCGAAGGCGACGCCGTTCCACTTCGGGCCGCCGACCGCTCCGAGCAGCACCGCGTCCGCGGCCTGTGCCTTGGCCATGTCGGCGTCGGAGATCGGCACCCCGTGGGCGTCAAGCGCGGCGCCGCCGACGAGCCCGCGGTCGAGCGTGAAGCGCGCCGTTCCCTCCGCCTCGAAGACGCCGATCACCTTCTCGACTTCCGTCATCACCTCGGGGCCAATCCCATCGCCGGGCAGGAGCAAGAGGGAATAGGGAGTCATGGACGACGGCCTCGCGGGAACGGGAGCGGCCTTGAAGCACGGGAGCTCCCTCTTGGCTAGCCGCCCCGCGCGCCTCGTCCGTAGACTTGCATGAACGCGGCGACGCCCGCCTCGACCCGCAGCGGCAGGCCCGCCCGGATCGCCTCGACCTCGATCCCTAAGGAAAGCTGGAAGTTGCTGAACCCCTGCCAGAGGCCGAACAGGTGCTCGGCCGCGAGTTCGGCGTCGGCGACCTCCACCTCGCCGCGGCGCGCGGCGGCGGCGATCATGGCGGCGAGGTTCGCCCGCGTGCGTCCGGGGCCAAAGGCATAGAAGTCGGCGGCGAGGGGAGCGTGCCGCCGCAACTCGCCGGCGATCACGGCATAGAAGTCGATCGCGGGCTTGCTTGTCAGAAATTCCAGGAGGCCACGGCCGAACAACCGAAGCTGATCGCCGATTGGCAGCGCTTGGAGATCCGACGACCCCAGGGACTGAGCGGCCTCGATCCGTTCCATCTCGGCGCGGACGGCCGCCTGAAAGAGCCCCGCTTTATCGGGGTAGTGGCTGTAGACCGTGACCTTCGAGACCCCGGCCCGCGCCGCAATCGCCTCGATCGAGGTGGCTTCCACCCCATGATCCAGGAACAGGTCCCAGGCGGCCTGGACGATGGCCTCGGCCTTATGGAGATCGCGGGGGCGGCCAACGGCGCGCGTCTTTTTCAACTCGGCACCTTGACCTCGCGCATACTATTACTGTACGAATACGTTCAATAATAGGAGCATCACTATGGCTTTTCAGGGACGATGCCTTTGCGGCGCCGTACGCTACACAGCGGCAGCGCCCGCTGTCTTCGCGGGCAATTGTTACTGCTCGGATTGCCGACGCGAAAGTGGCACCGGGCACATCACGGCGGTCGCGGTTCCGAGTGCGGCGCTGAACGTCAGCGGCCAGACGCGGGATTTCATCAAGCCGTCGGACAGCGGGCAGTCCATCCGCAACAGCTTCTGTCCCGTCTGCGCGACGACGTTGTTCACGCATCCCAGCGGTGTCCCCGGCCTGGCGCTTCTGCGCGCCGGGACGCTGGACGACCCGAGCGCGGCGGAGCCTAAGGTCAACATGTATGTCGCAAGCGCCCCCGACTGGGATAGGCCCGCCGGTGGCCTCGCGGACTTTCCAGGTATGGCGCCCGCGCGACCGTAGCTCCAATTCCGACCCGGATTGCCGGAAATCGATCCCGCTCGCAGCCCCCTGGAGCAAGAAACCTCCTACAGGCTTGCCTTCTGGAAGGGCACGAACCGCGTCGGCAGGATCGGCTGCGAGCCTTCGATCTTGCGGAGGAACGAGATCGGCGGCAACGAGGGCGTATAGGCGACGAGCGCGAGCGGCCGCTTCGGCGGCACCGGCAGGTCGCTCGGCTTGCCGTCGGACTCGGACGGCGCGGGGGCGGAATCTGCCTTGCCGGTTTCGATCGTCGCCGGACGCGTGGGTGGCGTTGGGATCTCTTTCAGCAGGAGTTCACCCGGCACAGGCTTGGGCTGTGGCGGCGGACTGTCGGGCGCACGCGGCAGCTTGGGGACGGTGGGCGCGTTGAACACCGACATCATGCCCTCGAGCTTGCCCGTCAGCGACGACAGCCCACCACCCGACGTCGCGGTTTCCGGCAGCGGCTTGAGGGTCGCGGCCGCCACCATGATGCGCGGCCCGGCCGGCACGTTGCAATCGCGGATGCCGAGGCCGATCAGCTCCGAGCCGCGCAGCACATGATAATCGCGCGTCAGCGTGCCGAGCTTGGCGCGCACCGCGGGCGGATAGGTGCCGAACAATTGGTCGGAGACGGTGTAGTTCGTGGCGTGGTTGCGCGGGTCGTAAGCCTGGTGAAATTTCAGCACCGAATTGGGATAGACGCAGACGTTGGGCAGGCTCAGCGCCATCGTGCAGGCGGAGCGGCACTCGTGCAGGCGCACCTCGCGGTTGGTCTGCCGGTAGACCTCGGTCTGCGCCGCGTATTCGTTGACGTAGCCGCCGACATCCTTGACCACCACGACGGGCGAAGGGTTGGGCGGCGGCTGCAGGTAACTCAACGCGGGGTTCCGTGTTCTGCGTCAGGGATGGCGTGCCTTAGCATTGTCTGAAAACGTGGTGAACGCATTGTTAACACCCGACGTGCCACGTTGGCGTCACGATGGGACGCTGCTCCGCCGGTATGGCGTGACTTGGGCGTCGCCGCATGCGACAGGGCACCCATGGCCAGTCAACTCTACAAAGCAGCCAATCCGGGTTTCGCGGTCTACGTGCATTGGCCGTTCTGCCTGTCGAAATGCCCCTACTGCGACTTCAACAGCCACGTGCGCTCGGCACCGGTGGACGAGGCGCGCTTCGTCGCGGCGTTCCGCACGGAACTAGCGCACCGCGCCAAACTGACAAAGGGGCGTACCGTCTCCTCCATCTTCTTCGGCGGCGGCACGCCGTCGCTGATGAAGCCAGGCACGGTCGCCGCCATCCTCGACGCTATCGCCGCCAACTGGAGCGTCGATCCGCACGCGGAAGTGACGCTGGAGGCGAATCCGACCAGCGTCGAGGCGAACCGCTTCACCGGCTACCGCACCGCTGGGGTCAACCGCGTGTCGCTCGGCGTTCAGGCGATGAACGACGCCGACCTGAAGGCGCTCGGTCGTCTGCACACGGCGGCGGAAGCCATGAACGCGCTGAAGATCGCCGGCTCGATCTTCGAGCGCTACTCGTTCGACCTGATCTATGCCCGCCCCAACCAGAGCGTCGCGGCCTGGCGCACGGAGCTGCTCAGCGGCATTGAACGGGCGCGCGGGCACATGTCGCTCTACCAGCTGACGATCGAGCCCGACACGATGTTCGAGCGGCTACGCAACGCCGGCAAGCTGATCGTTCCTTCGCCGGACGCCGCGCGCGACCTGTGGGACGTGACGCAGGAGGTCATGAACACCGCGGGGCTGCCAGCCTACGAGATCTCCAACCACGCCCGGCCCGGCGCGGAGAGCCGACACAACCTCATCTATTGGCGCTACGGCGAATATGTTGGCGTCGGGCCTGGAGCGCACGGCCGCATCGCCACGCCGAAGGGCCGCCGCGCACACGCGACCGAACCGCATCCCGAAATGTGGCTGACGGTGGTGGAGACCGACAGCCACGGCCTCGTCGAGGATGAACTTCTCTCGACGGAGGAACAGGGCGACGAGTTCCTGCTGATGGGCTTGCGCCTCGCCGAGGGTATCGAGCCGACGCAATTTGAGGCGCTGTCGGGCCGTATGCTCGACCGTAGCCGCGTCTCCTCCTTAATGGAGGACGGCATGGTGGAATTGACACCCTTCGGTCGGCTGCGGGTCAGCGCCGCAGGCTTCCCCTTGCTCGACGCCGTAGTGGCCGACCTCGCAGCGTAGAGGACAGGACGTTGCTGCCGGATCGCTGCACAGTGGATATCCCGGTGTTCCTGCGCTCGTCATCGTGAGTGGAGCAAGTCGGAAGGCGGCCGTTGCTCTAGCCGATCGCACCGAGCAGCCTGAACCAGACGTAGTCGAGCGGCACCAGCACGGCGAAGGTGATGGTGGCGAGGACGAGGCACAGCTTGGTGCCGTCGCGGACGGCGACGCCGCCCATGCCCATCGCGACGACGATGGGTGAGGCCTGGTAGGGCAGCAGCGGCGTGGCATAGCCGATGACCTGGATCATCAGGGCCGTGAGGAGCGGAAAGCCGGAGCCATGCGCCAGGCGGTCGCCGAGCGGGGTGATCAGCGCCGGCACGCTGCTCGCCGTGACGACAAAGTTCAAGGTCGAGGTCAGTCCGACGATGGCGGCAAAATCCAGCCCCGGACGCGAGGGATCGAGCGGCATCACGGCCAACAGCGCGCGCCCGAGCCTGTCGCTCAGGCCGGTGGCGCTGACCACGGCGGCAAGCCCGAGGATGCCGGCAATGTAGAGGCACGTGCGGATGTTGACCCCGGTGGCGAACTCCTCCCCGCTCACGAAACCGATGCGCGGGAGCAGGCACAGGCAGGCGGAGGCGAGCGCCACCCAAGCCGGCGGGATGCCGTGCAGCGAATCCGTCATCCACAGCCCGAGCGTGGCCAGAAGCAACGCGCAGAGCCGGCGCTCCTCGCCGCTCCACGGCGTCGCCTTGAGCGGAGCCGCAGCGGGCCGTGGCCGCGCGGGAAACAGCCACACGATGCAGGCCACCAAGACCGCCCCTTTGAGCAGGCCGAGCACCGGCCCATGCAGCAGGAGGTAGGGCAAGTAGGCGAAGTGCAGGCCAAAGGCGCGGTCCGCCGCACCGGTCATGACGAGGTTGGGCACGTTCGAGGGCAGGATGCTTGCGGAAAGCTGAAACGTGCCGAAGCCGACCGCGAGCGCGAGCCCGATCTGCCCGCGGCCACCCTCCTCCAGGCCGGCTTGCCGCGCGAGGGCCAGGATGATCGGCATGAGCAGCGCGATGCGTCCCATGTTGGAGGGCATCACGAAGGCCAGTGCGTAGGTTACGAGGACGACGAGCCCGACCATGCGCGGCCACGATGTCGTCACGTGCGCGGCAAGCACCGTCGCGATCCGATCGGCGAGCCCCACCTTGCGGATTGCGACGCCGAGCACGAAGCCGCTGAGGATGAGCCAGAACGCGGGCGAAGAGAAGCCGGCGAAGATCGCCTCGTTCGGCGCCAGGTGGAGCACCGTGGTCGCCGTGAAGAACAGGAGCGCGACGAGGTATTCCGGCAGCCGCGCTGTCGCCCATAGGACGATCGTTATCCCGCAAACGAGCGCGGCGAGCAGCAGGTTAGAGTCCGGCGAGAGGGACATGCGACGCCCGGAGCCAGCTGCGCCCAGCGCGCGTCAGGTCGCCGAGGACCCTGCCAAGGTCTTCGGCGCTGGGCTGACCGGCGCGGCGCTACCGCCGTTGATTTGCAGCACTGCCAGCCCCCGGTCGTTGAGTCCGTCGGGTCGGAAGCGGAACACGCCATCGGTTCCGTTGAACCCCGATTTACCGAGCAGGACATTGTCGGAGAAGCGCTGGGACCCCTGCGTCTTGGCGAGGGCGGCCGCCAGCAGCACGGCGTCGAAGGAGAGCGTCGCGATGCGTGTCGGGTCGATATTATATTTGGAGCGGTACCGCTGCGCGAACGCGTTGAAGCCGCCGTTGTCGGGAGCGGCGAACCAGGCGCCCTGCAAGGCCGGCAAGCTGAGCACCCGCGCGTCGTTCCACAGGCCCGTTCCGAGGATCTGCACCTTTTTGCCATCGATGCCGTTCGCCGCAAGCGCCTCGGACATCGCGCCCATGGCGTCGGCCTGCTCCGGGATGAACAGCGAATCGATCCCGTCTCCGAGAGCCGCGACCTTCTTGACGGACGCGGCCAGCGTCTGCGGCGTGTAATGCTCGATCGTCTGCACGCGTAGACTCTTCTTCGCCGCCTCCTGCTGGAACTCGGCGTCGGCCACGCGGCCATAGTCGTTGTCGGGGATCAACGCGGCGATCGACTTCTTGCCCTTGGCGGCCGCGTAATCGACGATGCGGTCGACGTAGCTCTCGATGAGGAAGGAGAGAAGGTACGAGCCACGAGAAGCGGTCGAGGTATCGGTGGAAAAGGCGATCATCGGCTTGGCGGCGCCGCGCGCGACCTTGCCGACCTCGCGCACGTCGGGCGCGAAGAGCGGCCCTACGAACAGTTCCGCCCCATCGCTCAGGGCGAGTTGCGCGGCGGCGCGCGCGCCATCGGGGTTGGAATGGTCGTCCTTGACCAAGAGGGTCAGGTCCGTGCTGCCGGATTCGTTCAAGGCGAGTTCGGCGGCGTTGCGCAAGGATTGGCCGACCAGGCTCGGCTGTCCGTTCGCCGACGTGAGAGGCAGCACGAGCGCCACTTTGACGGGCCCGCTGCCGATCGTGTCGCCCAGCGGCGTGGCAAGGCTGCTGCCGGGAAGCGGCTGCGTGTCCACCTTACCCACGGGCGCGTTGGCGGAGACGTCGGCGTCACTCCCGAGCTTTCCGACAGTGCCGACGGTCGACCCGCAGGCTGCAAGCGTGCCCGCAAGCCCCGCGAGAAGGGCCAGGTGCAAGGTGCCTCCCGTGAACCGCCGCGCCCTCAAGGATCGATGTGCCCGCACTAGATTGCCACCTCCGCCCGAAGCTGTCACGCGCCGAGCGACGCGATCAGACCCCCATCTTAACAGTTTGAGACGTAACGCCAAGGGAGACGCAAAGGTCGCATCGTGCGTCCGGCAGTGCGGCTGACCTTGCGGAAGACGGGCAAAGCTGGTGCGGTGGCGGCCCTAGCAACAGGACGGCCCCCTTGCCCGAACCGCAGCCCCGCCCGCCTGGCGCGCGTGCCTTCACCGTCTTCGGCGCGCGCATCGAGGCCAAAGCGATCGATTCCGGGCTCCATGTGGTGGCCACACCGATCGGCAACCTGGGCGACGTCTCGCTGCGAGCCCTGGCGACGCTCGCCGCGGCGGACGGCGTCCTGGCGGAGGACACGCGCGTCACGCGGACCCTGCTTTCCCACTATGGCATCACCACACCCCTGTCCGCCTACCATGAGCACAATGCCGACCAGGTGCGGCCGCAGATCCTTGCGCGCCTTGAGGCCGGGGGTGCCCTCGCGCTGGTCTCGGATGCCGGCACGCCGCTCGTATCGGACCCCGGCTTCCGCCTCGTCGGCGACTCGCTCGCACGTGGGATCGACGTCAAGGCGCTCCCCGGCGCCTCCGCCGTGCTGGCCGGCCTCGTCGTCGCCGGCCTGCCGACGGATCGCTTTTTCTTCGAGGGGTTCCTGCCGTCGAAAAGCGGCGCACGTCGACAGCGCATCGCCGAACTCGCGTCGGTGCCCGGAACCCTGGTGTTCTTCGAGTCGCCCCGCCGCGTCGCCGCCGCGGTCGAGGACCTCGCCGCCGTGCTGGGGGCGCGTGAGGCGGCGATGGCGCGCGAGCTGACCAAGATGTTCGAGACGGTGCGCCGCGGCTCTCTTTCGGCCCTTGCCGCCGCACTCGCCGCCGAGGAGCCGCCGCGCGGCGAAATCGTGCTGCTGGTCGGACCGCCGGGCGCGGGGCCCTCCCTCGACGCGGAGGCTCTCGACGCCAAGCTCCGGGCCGCGCTGCAAACGCTGTCCGTCAAAGACGCCGCCTCCGTCGTCTCCGCCGAGACAGGTCAACCGCGCCGCAAGGTCTATGCGCGCGCCGTGGAACTGGCCGCCAGCGATGCGCCCCACCCGCGCTGACCGGCGGCGCGCCTATCGCGCCGGCCATGGAGCGGAATGGGCGGCCCTGCTGTACCTGCGTTGCAAGGGCTACCGCATCCTCGCGCGGCGGTTCACCGTAAAGGGGGGCGAGATCGACATCATCGCGCAGCGCGGCGAGGCGCTCGCCTTCGTCGAAGTCAAGCTGCGGGCGACGCGCGCCGAGGCCCAGGTCGCCATCAATGCCGCAAAGCGCCGCCGCATGGCCCGCGCCGCCCGCGTCTTCCTGGCGTCGAGGAGAGATGCGGCAGGCCTGACCTGGCGCGCCGACGCGATCTTCCTCGCGCCCTGGCGCTGGCCGCTGCACGTTCCCGCGGTCTTCGATCTGGACCTGTGGTGATAGGGCGGCGGAGCCATTCCCTCCCTGCCGGCATGGCACCGGTTCGAAGCGACGTCACCGCACCTCCGACGGCGCGCGACCACAAATTGACTTCGCGCGCGTCTTCCCCCTATAAGCCGCAGCAATCGAACGGTGTCGGATGCGCCTTCCGCGGCCCCGGCCCTGCTTGCGTTTTTCAATGACAAGTGCGGCCTCGATGGTGCGTGGCGACCTCGCCGCGCGAGTCGCGATGGAGTGAGACGTGAAACGGACCTATCAACCTTCGAAGATCGTGCGGAAGCGTCGCCACGGGTTTCGTGCCCGCATGGAAACCGTCGGTGGTCGTCGCGTCATCGCGGCGCGCCGCGCGCGTGGCCGCAAGCGCCTCTCGGCCTGAAGGCTCGGTGCGGGGGTCGGAAGGGCCGCCCATGAGAAAGGGTTGCGCGATGCGGGACCCCATTGGGGAGCACGACGAGCAGGCGGGAAAGCCCGTCAGCCAAAAGGTCTCTGCCACGATCGGCCGACTCAGGCGCCGCGCCGACTTTTTACGCGCGGCCAAGGGCAAGCGGTGGCATGGCAAGGCCTTCAGCCTGCAGGCGCATATCGACGGCGACAGCGGCGGCGCGCCGCGTATCGGACTCACCGTGACCAAGAAGGTCGGCAATGCTGTCGTTCGTAACCGGGCCCGCCGGCGCCTTCGCGAGGCGGTCCGCCTGCATCCCAACCTTCCCGCGCGCAACGGGAACGATTATGTGCTGATCGCCCGCATCGAGGCGGTCCGCCTTTCCTTTTCGGCTCTCCAGGACGATCTCGCCCAGGCATTGCGGAGTGTCCATGCTCGCGGACGTCCGCCGGGCAAGGCTCTGCGAAGTGGCCGCGCCGATAGAGACGGGCGACGCGACGGCTAAGACGGCGCCGGCAATCCAGGCCGCAAGAGTTGAGAAGGACGAGGCTCCGGCCATGAAACTCGATAACAAGAACACCTATTTCGCGATCGCGCTTTCACTGCTCGTCGTCCTCGCCTGGAACTATTTCTACGCCGGACCGCAGATGGCTAGGCAGCGTCAGCAGCAGGCGCAGACAGCAGCCGCGACCGCCTTGAAGGACGGGGAAAGCGCGCCCAAGCAGCCGGGTGCTGTCGGCGCGCTGCCGCAACCGTCCGTCAATGCGCCGCCCCAGGGCGGCATCGCCCCGCAGACGCCGCAGGCGAGCAAAACGCGTGACGCCGCGCTCGCCGACAGCCCGCGCGTGACCATCGCCACCCCAAAGCTCTCGGGCTCGATCGCGCTGAAAGGCGCGCGCATCGACGACCTGGCGCTGAAGGACTACCGCGAGACGCCCGACCCTAACAGCCCCAACATCGTGCTGCTTTCGCCAGCGAACGCGCCTGTGCCTTACTACGCAGAATCGGGCTACGTGGCCCAACCCGGCGCCAAGCCGGCGCTGCCGAACGCCGACACGCTATGGACGGCGAGTAGCCAGACGCTGACACCGGTGGCACCCTTGACGCTCTCCTGGGACAATGGCCAGGGCCTCGTCTTCCACCGCACGATCGCGGTCGACGACAATTACATGCTGACGCTCAGCGACAGCATCGACAACACGACGGCGGCGCCCGTCACGCTCTATCCCTACTCGTTGATCCTGCGGCAGGGCCTGCCGCCGACCTCCGGCTATTCCGTCCTTCACGAGGGCTACATTGGCTACATCGGGGACAACGGCGAGCAGGAGATCACCTATTCGGGAATCGACAAGGAGACGAATGCGACCAAGAGCCTGAAGGGCGTCGGCGGGTGGATCGGCTTCACAGACAAATATTGGGCGGCAGCCCTGGTCCCCGACCAACATCAGACCTTCGACGGGAGCTTTTCCTCGCGCGGAACGGGCGCGGAGAAGATCTTCCAGACCGATACGCTCGGCGCGGCGTTGACGGTGCCCGCCAACGGCAACGCGCAGGACACCTCACGCCTCTTCGCCGGCGCGAAGGTCGTCAGCCAGCTCAACGCCTACGAGAAGAACCTTGGCATCCGCAAGTTCGACCTGCTGATCGACTGGGGCTGGTTCTGGTTCATCACGCAGCCGATGTTCGAGTTGCTCGACGGGATCTATCGTATCGTCGGCAATTTCGGCTTGGCGATTATCGCCATCACCTTCCTCGTCAAGGCGGTTTTCTACCCTCTCGCCAACCGCTCCTACGTGTCGATGGCCAAGATGAAGGCCGCGCAGCCGCAGCTTGCCGCCCTGAAGGAGCGCTACCCCGACGACAAGGCGAAGCAGCAGCAGGAGATGATGGCGATCTACAAGCGGGAGAAGATCAACCCCGTCGCCGGCTGCCTGCCCATGCTGATCCAGATCCCGGTGTTCTTCTCGCTCTACAAGGTGCTGTTCGTCACCATCGAGATGCGGCAGGCGCCGTTCTTCGGCTGGATCCACGACCTGTCTCAGCCCGACCCGACGAACGTCTTCAACCTGTTCGGGCTGCTGCCGTTCAACCCGACGGCGCTGCCCCTCGTCGGGCACTTCCTGGCGATCGGCATCTGGCCCCTCGTGATGGGCTTCTCGATGTTCCTCCAGATGAAGATGAACCCGACGCCTGCGGATCCGGTTCAGAAGCAGATGTTCGCCTGGATGCCGGTGATCTTCACCTTCATGCTCGGCACGTTTCCCTCGGGGCTCGTCATCTACTGGACGGTGAACAACACGCTGACCGTCGTCCAGCAGTCGATCATCACCAAGCGCGCGGGCGGCAAGCTCGAGCTGTGGGACAACCTGACCGGCCTGTTCCAACGCAAGGCCACCACTTGAACGACGGGGAGGTCGCGGAGCCGGGCACGCCCGACTTCGCGGAGGCCGGCCGCAAGCTCTTTTCCGCGGAGTGCGAGTTCATCTGGGCGGCCTCAAAGCCCGACAACCTGCCGCCGCCCGGGCCGCCGGAGGTGGCCTTCGCCGGCCGCTCCAACGTCGGCAAGTCCTCGCTGCTCAACGCGCTGACCAACCGCAAGACGCTGGCGCGCACCTCGCATACGCCGGGCCGCACCCAGCAGCTTAATTTCTTCGCGCTCGGCCCCAGCGTGGAGGAAGCCCGGCTGCGCCTTGTCGACATGCCGGGCTACGGCTTCGCCAGCGCTTCCAAGGAGAAGATCGCCTCCTGGACCGGCCTGATGCACGATTTCCTGCGTGGGCGGGCGCCTTTGGCACGCGTGTTCGTGCTGGTCGACGGCCGCCACGGATTGAAGCCGGTCGACCGCGACATGTTCGACGTCCTCGACAAGGCGGCCATGTCCTACCAGATCGTGCTGACGAAGCGCGACGAGGTGAAAGTTTCCGAGCGCGAGGCGCGGGTCGCCGCGACGCTCGCCGAGCTGAAGACGCGGGTGGCGGCCTTCCCCGAGGTGATCTTCACCTCGTCGGAGACGGGGGACGGCGTTGCGGAGTTGCGCGCGGCTGTGGCGCTGCTGCTGCACCAGCGGGGGGAGGGATAGCTCAACCAGGGAGGCTCAACTAGGGCCTGTCGTCACTTGAGCCAGTCGAGAGCAGCGGCCAGGAACAGAACGCCGGCAAAGCTGGCGGCAGTCTTCTCATAGCGCGTCGCGACGGCGCGCCATTCCTTCAATCTGGCCCACAGCCGCTCGACGCGATTGCGGTTGTTATAGATCCATTCCGGGCAGGCGACCGGCGCTTCGTGCCGCTGGTGGGGAATGGCCGGTCTCGCGCCGATGGACCAGATGTGGTCGCGGAAGCTGTGGCTCGTATAGCCTCTATCGCCGACGACCCACTTCGGAACGGCTGGCAGCACGTCGAGGAGCGGGACAGCATGGGGCAGTTCGTGCGCTTGGCCCGGCGCCAAGCGGAACGCGACGGCACGGCCGGAGCCATCGGCGATCACGCAAGCCTTTGTCCCGAAACCGCCACGAGACCGGCCAAGCGCTTCACGAGCGTCTCGCTGGTCCTGAGATCCCCCTTTCGCGGAGCACCGGCAGCTTTCTGGTGAGCACGGATGTTGGTACCATCGAGGAACACCATCCCGAGCTGCACGCCGCGCTCCCGCACCAGGTTGAACAGGCGTTCCCAGACGCCCATCCGCGCCCAGCGGATGAAGACCTGGGCGGCTCGCCACCACGGCCCGAGTTCGGCAGGAATGGCCCGCCACTTGGCCCCGTTCTGATGCCGCCACAGGATGGCGGAGACCGTGCGCCGAAGCGCTTTGGGCGGTGTCTTGCCCTGGGGGCGGCAGGCTTCCACCAGCGGCTCCAACACAGCCCATTGCGCGTCGCACAGCATCGACCATCCTCCTCCAAAGGATGGCGGAATCCTGAGACAGCTCAAAAGTTCAAGCGACGACAGGCCCTAGAGCCATATGCCATGAACCGCCATTCCCGCAAGGAACGTCATAGCCACTACAAAGTATAGGTTGGCGATTGCGAACAAGAAGGTGAAAATTCGGCCGCGTCTCATGCGGAGTACTGCCGCAGCGGCGACCGCCAGGAACATGTAAATTCCGTATCTGAGCGGCCAGTTCGCCCAGACTGGATTGGGTCCGGTCGCTTTACTTTCATCAAGCCAGAAGTAGCTACCCCAAAGGCCGATAAAAAGCCAAATCAGCGGCAACGGGATCAGCCATGCAAATCGCGCTATGGTGAGCGTGTCCGCTTTTGGGAAAGCGTAATATAACAAGATCGCCATGAGCATCGCTGGAATACAGAAGAACGGCAGGCCCAGCCCTCTAACGTCTACCGACTGCCGGAGAAACCACTGAAAACCTCTCAATGTTCGAAATACATGCTGCACAAGCGTCCGCTCCGTTCGTCGCAGTCAGTACAGAATCATCGATTTATATGCGACAGCCCTTATTTGTAAGCCGGTTTGTTCCGGACGCATTGAACCGCCCTTCACCAGACGCTACAAGGCGCCCACCTGATCCCCGGAGCACCCGATGAGCGGCATCACCTCCGACCCGCACGAACAGGCCGCCATCCTCATCCAGGCGCTGCCGCACATGCTGCGCTACGACGAGGCGACCATCGTCGTGAAGTACGGCGGCCACGCCATGGGCGACGAGGACAAGGCCCGCTCCTTCGCCCGCGACATGGTGCTATTGGAGCAGTCGGGCATCAACCCTGTGGTGGTGCACGGCGGTGGGCCGCAGATCGGCTCGATGCTGGCCAAGCTCGGCATTCAGTCGCATTTCGCCGGCGGCCTGCGGGTGACGGACAAGGCGACGATCGAGATCGTCGAGATGGTGCTGGCCGGGTCCATCAACAAGCAGATCGTCGGCATGATCAACGCCGAAGGCGGCCGTGCCATCGGCCTCTGCGGCAAGGACGGCAACATGGTCATCGCCCGCAAGGCGGAGGCTGTCCACGCCGTCGTCGGCGGCCATGACGAGGATGTGGACCTCGGCTTCGTCGGCGAGCCGGCGATCGTCGACACCAAGGTTCTCACCCAGGTGCTCGGCCGCGAGCTGATCCCCGTGCTGGCGCCGATCTCGGCCGGCGCGGAGGGCGAGACCTACAACGTCAACGCCGACACGTTCGCCGGCGCCATCGCCGGCGCGCTTGGTGCCAAGCGGTTGCTGTTCCTGACCGACGTGCCCGGCGTGATGGACAAGGATAAGAACATCCTCAAGCAATTGAGCGTCGCCGACATCCGCGCGCTCATCGCCGACGGCACGATCACGGGCGGCATGATCCCCAAGGTGCAGACCTGCATCTACGCCCTTGAGCAGGGAGTCGAGGGCGTCGTGATCCTCGATGGCAAGCAACCGCATGCCGTGCTGGTCGAACTCCTCACCGACTATGGCGCGGGAACGCTGATCACCCGGTGAGCGGTCCCGTCCGCGCTTTGCGCCCCGTCAGCCGCAAGGCCTTCGCCGACGTCGACACCTGGGTGTTCGACCTCGACAACACGCTCTATCCCGCCGGCGGCGATCTCTGGCCGAAGATCGACCAGCGCATCACCCTGTTCATGGCGCATCTCTACGGCATCGACGGGCTTTCCGCCCGCGCGCTGCAAAAATATTACTATGAGCGCTACGGCACGACCTTGCGCGGCCTGAGCGTCGAACATGGGATCGACCCGCGCGCCTTCCTCGATTTCGTCCACGACATCGACCGGTCGTCCATCCTGCCCAACACGAGGCTCGCCGGGGCGATCGCGGCGCTGCCCGGCCGCCGGCTCATCCTCACCAATGGGTCGCGCCATCATGCGCTGTCGACCGCGAGCGCGCTCGGCCTCGATGGTTTGTTCGAGGACGTGTTCGACATCGAGGCGGCGGACCTGTTGCCGAAGCCCGAGGCGGAGACCTACAACCGTTTTCTCGCGCGCCACGCCGTCGATCCGCATCGCGCCGTCATGTTCGAGGATATCGCGCGCAACCTCGTGGCGCCGAAGGCTCTGGGCATGGTCACCGTACTGGTCGTGCCCCATCCCGATACGATGGATACGCGGGAGGCGTTCGAGATCGTCCGCGAGGTCGTGCCGGAGCACGTCGATTACGTGACGAGCGACCTGGAAGGATTCCTTCTGGCGATCGGGCCCGATCGATAAGATCGGCTGATGAGGCTATAAGACCGGCCAGCTTGCTCATGCCGCGCGGGCACGTCGGAGATGACATTCGGGAGTTCCTCATGAGCGGCGTGGCTTGGACTCACCTCGCGCCTTCGACCATCGCGGCCTTCCTCGCCTCCATGGTCGAATTTGTCGAGGCACTGACGGTTGTGCTCGCCGTGGGAAGCACGCGCGGCTGGCGCGACGCACTGGGCGGCACGGCCGCAGCACTGGGCGCGCTCCTGCTCATCCTGGCGACGCTCGGAACGGCCTTGACGCGCGTTCCGCTCGACGCGATCCAGATTGGCGTCGGCGGCCTTCTGATCCTGTTCGGCCTGCGCTGGCTCCGCAAGGCGATCTTACGCGCGGCCGGAATCATCCCGTTGCACGATGAGACGGAGGCTTTCGCCAAGCAGACCCAAGCCCTGCAAGGCGGCGGGCGCGCCGCTGGATGGGACCGGGTGGCCTTCATGACGGCGTTCCAGATCACCATGCTGGAGGGGATCGAGGTCGTATTCATCGTGATCGCCATCGGTGCCGGCGGTGCTGGCCTGCTGCTGCCGGCAAGCCTCGGCGCCCTCGCCGCCCTTCTCGTCGTCGTCGTGCTGGGCGTGGCGATCCACCGTCCCCTGGCCAGGATCCCGGAGAACAGCCTCAAATTCGTGGTCGGCGTGCTGCTGTCGGCCTTCGGCAGTTTTTGGTTCGGCGAAGGCATCGGCATCGAGTGGCCGGGCGCCGACTGGTGCATCCTGGCGCTGACGGCAGGCTACATGGTCGTCGCGCTGTCGGCCGTTCCCCTCTGCCGCGCGCGCGCCGGACGCGCGATGGGCGATACGGCCGCTCGGAGGTCGCGATGAAGGTCGTCAAAGCGATTCTACGGGAGCTGTTCAGCCTCTTCGTCGACGACGACAGCTTCGCCCTCGCGATCGTCTGCTGGCTCCTGGTCGGCTGGGCGGCGGTGGCGGTGATCGGTTCGGGCGCGGCCTGGCTCGGCCTCGTCTTCTTCGCCGGCCTTGCCGCGATCTTGCTGGAAAGTGCGCTGCGGCGCGCGGGGAAATAAGGCTCATGCCTCAGCGGACCGAGGGATTGCGAGGCTGCGGCCTTCCCCGACGCCGCGATCGACGGAGTGCAACAGAGCGGCGAAGCGCCACGCGGGTGAGTTCAAGCCTGCAAGGTGCGTAGCTTTGGCTGACGACGCGCCGAAATCGAGGGTCCTATGACAACGTACCGGCTGCATTATTTTCCGGAATCGGGAAACAGCTACAAGATTGCACTCATGCTGACGCTCTGCGGCGCGCCTTTCGAGTCGGTGTGGACGGATTTCGGCAGCGGCGTGACCTGGACGCCCGAATGGCGAGCGGCGGTCAACCCCATGGGCGAGATCCCCGTGTTCGAGGAGGACGGCGTCAAGCTCACTCAAACCGCACCGATCCTGTTGCGGCTCGCCGAGCGGTACGGCCGGTTCCAAGGCAAGGACGAGGCGGCGCGCTACGAGGTGTTGCGCTGGCTGTTCTGGGACAACCAGAAGCTCAGCGGTTTCATGGCGGCCTACCGTTACCGACGCGCTTTCACCCCATCGACGCCACCCGCCGTGCTCGATTACATGCGCGCTCGGGTAAACGATTTCCTGGGCATCATCGAGAGCCGGTTCCGGCAGCAGCCCTTTGTCACCGGCGACGACCCCACCATCGCAGACCTGTCGATGACGGCCTATCTCGCCTTCCCGAAGCACGAAGCCGGCTACGACCTGGCGGTGAGCCACCCGGCGGTGGATGCCTGGTTGAAACGCATCGCGGCGCTGCCAGGCTGGGCGGCGCCCTACGACCTGCTACCCGGCAAACGTCTGCGATGCTACGTTTGACGTCTTTGGCCGGACACGCCGTCGTCGCCCCGGCACGCGAGGCCGGCGCGGCAAGTTGACAGGCGCGCCCGCGCCCATCACACCACGGGCGTTCTCGTCCGCAGGATCGCGCCACCCGATGTCCCATGTCGCCCTTGCCGCCACGATCGAAGCCGCCTTCGACGACCGCGCCGCCGTAACCGCGGCGACGACCGGCCCGGTGCGCGAGGCCGTCGACGAGGCGCTGGGCCTGCTCGATCGCGGCACGCTGCGCGTAGCCGAGAAAACCGACGGCGAGGGGCCGGACTCCTGGCGCGTCCACCAATGGCTGAAGAAGGCGGTGCTGCTGTCGTTCCGCCTCAACGACATGGCGCCGATCTCCGGCGGTCCAGGCGGTGCAACCTGGTGGGACAAGGTGCCCTCGAAATTCGACGGCTGGAGCGCGGCCGACCATGCGGCCGCCGGCTTCCGATCCGTGCCGAGTTGCGTGGTGCGCCGCTCCGCCTATATCGCGCCGGGCGTCGTGCTGATGCCGAGTTTCGTCAACCTCGGCGCCTATGTCGACGCCGGCACGATGGTCGACACGTGGGCGACGGTCGGCTCCTGCGCGCAGATCGGCAAGAATGTCCACCTCTCCGGCGGCGTCGGCATCGGCGGCGTGCTCGAGCCCCTGCAAGCCAACCCGACGATCATCGAGGACAATTGCTTCATCGGGGCGCGTTCGGAGGTGGTCGAGGGCGTGGTCGTGGGCCGCGGCGCGGTGATCTCCATGGGCACGTTCATTTCGGCCTCCACGAAGATCATCGACCGCGCGACCGGGCGGATCCATATCGGCCACGTGCCGCCCTATTCCGTCGTCGTATCCGGCAACCTGCCGGGCCGCCCACTCCCCGACGGTACGCCCGGGCCGTCGCTCTATTGCGCCGTGATCGTCAAGACGGTCGACGCGCGCACGCGCGAGAAGACGGCGATCAACGAACTCCTGCGCGACTGATGATGGCTGCGGAGCAGACGCGAAGCTTTTTCCTCTTTCGCAGCGACGCGGGCGTGATCGATGTGCCGACGTGGCGGCGGCATGCCGGCTGGCTCGCGCTTCTGACGGCGGCACTCACGCTGGGTTGGCTGGCGCTCGCGCCTTTCGCCCGCCACGACCTCGCGACGAGCGCCTTCATCGCGCCACTGACGATCGTCGCCTACACCTACCTCATCGCCTTCGCCTTCACCGTGCTCTTCATCGCCATCGCGTTCTACAATCTCAGCGCCAAACGGTTGCGCGAGCGCGGTCTGCCGACGGGACTTGGAGGGCTGATCCCGCTCGGCGCCCTTTTCGCTGGCGCGGCGCATTGGCTGCAGCCGCAGGTCCCGGACGTCATCGCGACCTGGTACGTCGTCGGTCTCGACGTCCTGCTAGCAGGAGCCGTAGGCTGGACGATCATTGCCTTAGGACTTCGGCGCTGAAGGCCTAATCACCGGCCGTGACGGACGCGGCAGACCGTCCGGTCACACCGGACCGCCGTCGCGCACCTACAGCCCCGCCGCGACCCGCACCGCCGAAAGGTCCTCGACGAAACGCGCGTATTCCCGCGCCTTCGACTCTTCGTCGGGCAGGCGCAGGAGGTAGGAGGGATGCACGGTGATGAACACCGGCGCGTCGTTGCCCTGCGGGATCGGCTTGCCGCGCTCCGCACCGATCCGCACCACGCGCCGCAGCAGCGCCTGCGCGCCCGACGCCCCTAGGGCCACGATGATCTTGGGCTGCAGGAAGCTCTTCTCGAGGTCGAGCCAATAGCGGCACGCCGTGATCTCCTTGGAATCCGGCTTCTTGTGCAGCCGGAACTTGCCGCGCGGTTCATATTTGAAGTGCTTCACCGCGTTGGTAACATAGGCCTTGTCGCGCTCGATGCCGGCCTCCTTCAGGGCCTTGTTGAACATCGCGCCCGCCGGTCCGACGAAGGGGTGCCCGGCCAGATCCTCCTTGTCGCCCGGCTGCTCGCCGACAAAGAGGATTTCGGCCGCCTCCGGCCCCTCGCCGAACACAACCTGGGTGGCGGGACCGTAGAGGTCGCAACGCCGGCATTGGGTCGCCGCCGCGCGCGCCTCGGCCAGCGACGTCGGCTCGGCGGCGGGAGAAGCCACCGCCGCATCGGCCTGCGCCATATCCACGAGATCCACGGCGGCTCCCTCCTGATGCGAGCGCGAAGCGCCCTCGCCCTGATGTGCAGGGCGCGCGGTGCCCGCCTGCCTGTCCAGAGCCAGAGCAAGGCGCGAAGGGCTCGTCGGTTCCGCCGCGATCATGCCCGCCATCCGCGTCCCGGCGTCGCGGATCAGTCCGTCGATCATCCGCGCCTCCGGCAGGTTCTTCCAATATTTCTTCGGCATCTCCTTTTGCATCGCGTCGATCTTCAGTCGCGCAGGATTGAAGATGGAGGCGTAGTAGGTGCGCCAGTGCTCCTCCAGCCGGTCCTCGTCGGGCACCTCGGCCTTGTCCGCGCCGGGGCCGAAGCGCAGCGTCTCCTTGTCCCAGAAGGCCGATGCGTCCGGCGTCAGGATCGACCAGCGCATCCCGGTGAAACGGCGCATGAAGAAAGCGCCGGTCGCCTCGACGATATAATGGTCCGGCTCGAACCAGGCGATGAAGGCCGCCTCGCCGTCGGGCGCCACCACCTCCTTGAACCGCACGAAGGCATGCATCTTGTGGATGTCGCGGTGGATACTCTTGGTCATGGTGTGGGCGAGATGCACGTCGGCGTCACTCGCGTCGGCGAGGAGGTGCGGGGTCTGGCGCAGCCGCCACAGCAGCCGGTACATCAGAGAAAAACGCGCGGGGTCGCGATGCAGGATCAGCTCGCGCGCGAGGTCGACGAAGGCGCGCGAGACGGTGAAGGCGGGCTGGTCCACGGCCGGCATCGGGGCGACGAGTTCGTCGGTGGCGAACAGGTCCCCGCCGCCATCCTCGCCGACACGCCACACGAGCTGGTCGGGCGGGATCGCCGCCAGCACGGCCGAGCGCGCGGCGGTGCGCCAGCCGTCGAAATCGATCGGGTCGGCGAGGGTGACGCGGTTCACCCGAACAGCTCGAGCTGCTTCACCGGCGCCAGCGCCGCCTTCAGGTCGATCGCATCCGTCATCCCGCCGGGATGCCAGTCCGCGCACGTGACGAAGGGCATGACCTTCTTCACGGAATGGCACAGGCGGGCGAGATCGTCGAGACGCAGCGACCGCCAGCGACGCGAGGAGAGGATTTTAGCGATCGCCTTGGCGCCCAGCCCCGGCACGCGCAGCAGGTGCTCGCGGTCGGCCGCGTTCACGTCGACCGGGAACCAGGCGCGGTTGGCGAGCGCCCAGGCGGTCTTCGGATCGACGGAGAGGTCGAGCATGCCGCCCGCGTTGGTACTGACGATCTCCTCCACGCCGAAACCGTAGAACCGCAGCAGCCAGTCGGCCTGGTAGAGCCGGTGCTCACGCATCAGCGGCGGCTTGACGAGCGGCAGGATGCGGCTCGCGTCAGGGATGGGGCTGAAGGCGGAATAGTAGACGCGGGTCAGCTTGTAGGACGCGTAGAGCGAGGAACTGGTGCGCAGGATCTTGGTGTCGTCGGCCGCGTCCGCGCCGATGATCATCTGCGTCGATTGCCCCGCCGGTGCAAAACGCGGCGCTTTCCGGCTCTCTTTCCGCTCGGCCTTGGCATCCTCGATCTTGAGCCGCAACCCGCCCATCGCCTGGCGGATGCGGCCGCCGTCCTTCTCCGGCGCCAGCCGCTTGAGGCTCTCCTCCTCTGGCAGTTCGACGTTGATCGACAACCGGTCCGCCCACTTGCCCGCCTCCGCCAGGAGCGCCGGGTCGGCATCGGGGATCGTCTTCAGGTGAATGTAGCCGGAAAACTTGTGATCCAGCCGCAGCTTGCGCGCGACGGCGACCACCTGCTCCATCGTATAGTCGGGCGACTGGATGATGCCGGACGAGAGGAACAGGCCCTCGATGAAATTGCGCTTGTAGAAGCCGATGGTGAGGTCGACCACCTCGTCGACGGTGAAGCGCGCGCGCGGCACGTTCGACGACACGCGGTTGACGCAATAGTGGCAATCGAAGCGGCAATAGTTCGTCAGCAGGATCTTCAGCAGCGAGATGCAGCGCCCGTCCGGCGCATAGGCGTGACAGATTCCCATGCCCTCGGTCGAGCCGATTCCCTTTGATTTCAGCGACGACTTCTTGTCCGTACCGCTCGACGCGCAGGACGCGTCGTATTTGGCAGCGTCGGCGAGGATCGCGAGCTTTTCGAGCGTGGTCTGCATAGGGCTCCCGTTGCTGTTCCCAATCTGTTCATTGTGGGGCGAAAGGCAAGCCGACGCGGCGCGAGGGCACGGGATAAGCGCATCACCTGCCGCGTCCGAGCGCCACAGGCGTCTCGGGGAGCACGATACGCGCTCTTTCCTGGTGCCATGTCACCTTGGTACAAGGCGAAGGGCGCGATCCCTTCGCGCCGACGGTACCGGCTTGTACCCGCGCTCCGGCGGGAATGGTGTGAGGGAGGAACGATGACTGGCGCCGAGGATCTTCCGCCCGACAGCAAGCTCACCCGCAGCAAGGCGCGCTGGGCGCAGGAGGGCAAGTTCATCACCGGCCGCAGGGCGCGCCCGGAGGCCGAGCGCCTGCCGCCTGGGCAACATTTGGTTCACGACTGGCCGGTCCTCGACCTTGGCCAGACGCCGCGCATGGCGAAGGAACGCTGGACGCTCGACGTCGATGGCGCAGTGGCCGCGCCGCTGCACTGGGATTGGTCCGCCTTCGCGGGCCAGCCGCAGACGAAACCCGTGACCGACATCCACTGCGTCACCACCTGGTCCCGCTACGATAACCATTGGAAGGGCGTCTCGACCCATACCTTGCTCGACGCCGTGCGTCCCAGCGCCGAAGCGCGGTTCCTCGTCCTGAGATCGGACGACGGGTATACGACCAACTTGCCCCTCGCTGATTTTGCGGCGGAGGACGCGCTGCTCGCGCACAGCTGGGAGGGCGCGCCGCTCACGCCCGAGCACGGCGGCCCGGTGCGCCTGATCGTGCCCCACCTCTACCTCTGGAAGAGCGCGAAATGGCTGCGCTCCATCACCTTCAAGACAGCCGACGAGCCGGGGTTCTGGGAGGTGCGCGGCTACCACGACCGCGGCGACCCCTGGACCGAACAACGCTATTCGGACGACTGAAGCATGGACGCGCTCGCCATCTGCCAGGCCTTGCTGCGCTGCCCGTCCGTGACCCCTGCCGACGCCGGAGCGCTCGACGTGCTCGCCCGTCTCTTCGCGGACCACGGCTTCGCGGTCGAGCGCGTGACCTTCTCCGAGCCGGGCACGCCCGATGTCGAGAACCTCCACGCGCGGATCGGCACGGGGGCGCCGTACCTGCTCTTCGCCGGACATACGGACGTGGTCCCGCCCGGCGCGCGCGCGTCCTGGCGGCACGACCCGTTCGGCGGCACGATCGCCGAAGGCCGGCTCTACGGGCGCGGCGCACAGGACATGAAGGGCGGCATCGCGGCCTTCGCGGCGGCGGTCCTCGGCTACCTTGCCGACCATGGACCGCCCGACGGCTCGATCGGCTTCCTCATCACCGGCGACGAGGAGGGGCCGGCGATCAACGGCACGACAAAGCTCCTCGATTGGGCGCGGACGCGCGGCGAGCGCTTCGACCATTGCATCGTCGGCGAGCCGACGAGCCGCGCGGCGCTGGGCGACACGCTCAAGGTTGGCCGGCGCGGCTCGCTCAACGGTCGCCTCACCGTAAGCGGGCGCCAGGGGCACGTCGCCTATCCCGCGAAGGCGGAAAACCCCGTGCCCGCGCTCCTTGCGGTTCTCGGCGCGCTGCTCGCACCAGCGCTCGATGCGGGAAGCGACGCGTTCGACCCGTCGAACATCGAGGTGACGAGCATCGACATCGGCAATCGCGCCACCAACGTCATTCCCGGCGAGGCGACCGCGGCCTTCAACGTCCGCTTCAACGACCGCTGGAGCGCCGGGACGCTCGCCGCCGCGTTGCAGGAGCGCGCGGCAGCGGTAGCCGACCCCGCCCGCTTCACGCTGAATTTCCTACCCTGCAACGCGCCCTCGTTCCGCACGCCGCCCTCACCTTTCACGGACCTCGTCAGCGACGCCGTCGCGGCCGAGACGGGCCGTCGGCCGGATCTCTCGACGAGCGGCGGCACCTCGGACGCGCGTTTCATCCAGCGCTTCTGCCCGGTGGTGGAATTAGGCCTGGTGGGCGACACGATGCATATGGTGGACGAGCACGTGCCCGTCGCCGATCTCGAGCGGCTGGCATCGATCTACCGTCGAGTCCTCGACCTTTATTTTTAGGGCGCGAGACCGAGGTCTTCCCTCTGTCGATCCTGTCGCGCGCCTGTCGCGCGCCACCCGACCGGTGCCACGGCGTCAGCCATCCAAGTAATCGACCCCGACGAGATAGAGCCCGGCGGCGGGAGCGACGGTGCCGCAGCGGCGGCGGTCGCAGGCCTCGAGCGCCGCGCGCAGCTCCACCGGAGACCAGCGGCCCGATCCGACGTGCTCGAGCGAACCGACCATGGAGCGCACCTGCCGATGCAGGAACGAGCGTGCGGACGCGCGGATGAGGATGAGGTCGCCCTCGCGCGCGACGTCGAGCTGCTCGAGCGTCCGCACAGGGCTTTCGGCTTGGCACTCGCTGTCACGGAAGGTGGAGAAATCGTGTCGGCCGAGGAGCAGCTGCGCCCCGGCGTGCATCGCGGCCGCGTCGAGGCGGCGCTTGACCAGCCATTGGCGGCCAACGTTCAGCGCGAGCGGGGCGCGACGGTTGCAGAGGCGATAGAGGTAGCGCCGGCGCACGGCGGAGAAGCGCGCGTCGAAGGCGTCGGCGACCGGCTCGGCCGCTATGACAGAGACGGCGTGCGGGCGCATGTGGACGTTGAGCGCGTCCCGCAGCACGTCGGGGCGCCAGGCGCGGGTCAAATCCACGTGGGCGACCTGGGCGGTCGCATGGACGCCGGAGTCCGTGCGCCCGGCACCGCGGATCGTCACCGGCTCCCGCGTCAGCCGCAGGATCGCTCGTTCCACGACCTCCTGGACGGCGAGACCGTTGGTTTGGCGCTGCCAACCGACGAAGGCGGTGCCATCGTATTCCAGCGTAAGCTTGAAACGGGGCATCAGGCGGTAGGCTGGAGCGCGACGCCCGCCCGCAACGGCGTCCCGCGCAGGAAGGTCTCGGCTAACATCGGCGCCTTTCCAGCCCGCTGGACCTCGACGAGGCGGAGCGCGCCCGCACCGCACGCGACCGTCAGCGGGTCGTCGAGGATGGTGCCCGGCGCGCCGCCGCCGTCCGTCAGGCGGCTCCGCAACACCTTGATTCGCTCCGGGCCGCGACCAAGGTCCGCCTCGAAATAGGCGCCGGGGAACGGCGACAGGCCACGCACCTTGTTGTGCACGACCGAGGCCGTCTCATCCCAAGCGATCCGCGCCTCGGCCTTGGCGATCTTCGGCGCGTAGAGGACACCGTCGCCGGGCTGCGGTGTGAGGGAGAGCGTGCAAGACGCCACCCGCGCGACCGCCTCGACCATCAGAGCGGCGCCGACCCCGGCAAGAATGTCGTGCATGTCGCCCGCCGTGGCGTCGGGCGGGATAGGCATGCGCTGCAGCAGGGCGATCGGGCCGGTATCAAGGCCCTCGTCCATCTGCATGATGGCGGCGGCCGTCTCCGTGTCGCCAGCTACGAGCGGCCTCTGAATCGGTGCCGCACCGCGCCAGCGCGGCAGGAGCGAGGGATGCAGGTTCAGATAACCGTGCGGCATGGCCTTGAGGATGGCAGGCGGCAGGATCATGCCGTAGCCCACCACGATGCCCAATGCCGCGCCGTGCGCCGCGAGTTCGTCCGCCGCCTCGGGCGCGCGGAGCGTCGCGGGCGTCTTCACGTCCAAGCCGTAGCGCTCGGCCAGCCCCTGCACGGGCGAGGGCGTCATCTCAAGCCCGCGGCGGCCGGCCGGCTGTGGCGCCCGCGTGTAGACGGCAGCCACCGTGTGCC
Source organism: Beijerinckiaceae bacterium (assembly GCA_965249685.1). GTDB lineage: Bacteria > Pseudomonadota > Alphaproteobacteria > Rhizobiales > Beijerinckiaceae > RH-AL1. The sequence goes on from CBDFMN010000003.1 coordinate 1,405,235, forward strand.
CGGCACCGACGAGCGCGGCAAGCGTCGGCACCGCGAAGGCAGGGGTCCCCATAAAGACGAGGCGCAATCCCGGCCTCAGGGACGCGGCGCCGGACGCGGATCGTCCGCATCCCGCCGCACAGCCTTCTCGAACTTCCGCATCACGCGGGCGCGCTTCAGGCGTGAGATGTGATCGATGAAGAGGACGCCATTGAGATGATCGATCTCGTGCTGCAGGCAGGTCGCGAGGATCCCGTCGGCCTCCAACTGCCGCGCCACGCCCGCCCGGTCGAGATAGTCGACCCGGATTACCGCCGGACGTTCCACCGCCTCGAAATAGTCCGGAATGGAAAGGCAGCCCTCTTCATAGGTTGAGCGCTCCTCCGAGGCCCAGGCGACGGCCGGGTTGATGAAGACCATCGGCTCGGGCCGGGCCTCCTCGTCCTGTCGCTTGGCGACGTCGAGCACCACCACGCGCTGCATCACGCCGACCTGGGGGGCGGCCAAGCCGATGCCCGGCGCGTCGTACATCGTCTCGAACATATCGTCGACGAGCGCGCGGACATCGTCGTCGACGTGCGGGACGGGCGCGGCCACCTGACGAAGCTTAGTGTCAGGAATGAGCAGAATGGGGCGGATGGTCATGGGCACTCGAGATCGACGAACGAGTGGGAGATAAGCACCGGACGGGACAAGGTCAATTCCGGGCCGGAGGCCGCCTGTAGCCTGCGGTCGCGAAAAGCCTGGACCTTCCTGCTACCAAACGGTACAGAACGACGGGGCCTGCAGATTGGGCGGCCGCGGCGCAGGACATTGGTGCGATGGTAAGGCCAAGGGAGTTTTGCACGCAGCAAGCCTTGGGACGCGCGCTGGAAGTGTTCTGGCGACAGGGTTTCGAGGGCACCTCCATGAGCGACCTGACCGAAGCGATGGGCATTACGCGGCCGAGCCTCTACGCCGCCTACGGCAACAAGGAGGAGCTCTTCCGCAAAGCGCTCGACCTCTACGACGAGGCCTACCTCGGCTTCACGCGCGATGCGCTGAAGGAGCCGACCGCCTATGCCGTGGCCGAGCGCCTGCTGAACGGCTTCGCCAGCGCTGCGACGACGGCGGAACACCCGCCCGGATGTCTCGATACGACCGGGGCGTTGGCCTGCTCCTCCGCCGCGGAACCCATCCGCCAGGAAATGGTCAGGCGACGCGGCGTCTTCGAGGGCCTGCTGCGGCGACGGCTCGAGGACGCCAAGGCCTCGGGCGACCTGCCGCCCGAGGCCGAGCCGGCCGACCTTGCGCGGTTCGTTCTGACGCTTACCCAGGGCATGGCTGTCCAAGCGTCGTCAGGGGCATCGCGGCGCTCGCTGCAAGGCGTCGCGGTGCTGGCGCTAGCCTGCTGGCCAAGCCGGTCGTCGCGGCATTGCGAGACCCCCGAAGCGGAAATGGCTTGACCTCGGTCCTTCGGCCTTTTATGTACCGCTCAGTATATAACTCGTGAGGCAGGGTCCGCTGCCCTGCGAATCGTCCTATGCGTCCTGCTCCTATGCCGGGCGACCGCCTTCGGAGGCATGTTATGTCCGGTGAATTATCCTCGTCCTTGCCGACCGAAACCACGCTGCCCCGCCAGGCGGCGCCGACCGAGGCGCGGAGGAGCCGGCGCCTTGGCCTCGTCACGTTCGGGTTGCTCGCAATCATCGGCGTCGCTGTGGCGGGCCGCCTGTACCTCACCGGGCAGCCGCCTGCGGCCGTGGCCGCCGCGCCGCCGCCGCCGCCCGAGGTGACCGTGAGCGTTCCGCTCAGGCAGAAGCTCTCGAGCTGGACCAGTTTCACCGGGCAGTTCTCGGCCGTCGAGCGCGTCGAGTTGCGCGCGCAGGTGAGCGGTTATCTGACGGAGATTCATTTCACCGACGGTCAACTCGTCAACAAGGGCGACCTGCTGTTTCGCATCGACCCGCGTCCCTATGATATCGCCCTGCAACAGGCGCGAGCCGGGCTGCAGACAGCGCAGGCTAGCCTCGAGCTTGCCAACGCCGAACTGGCCCGCACTACGGAGCTCAAGCGGAGCAACTACGCTTCGGCGGAAGCCTTTGACCAGCGGGTTCAGCAGCAGCGCGGCGCGCTGGCGACGATCGAGCAGGCCAAGGCCACCGTACGTTCCGCGGAGCTGAACCTCGAGTTCACCCGCGTCGTGGCGCCACTTTCGGGCCGCATCAGCACCCACCGCGTCTCGATCGGCAACCTGATCGGCGGCGGCCAGACGGGCGGCACGACGACGCTGCTGACGACCATCGTCTCGCTCAACCCCATCCACCTCGACTTTGATATGAGCGAGAGCGACTACCTCGCCTACCAGCGTTTCCTGCAATCGCCGCATGCCGCCCACGACGAGGTCGACCGGACGGTACAGGCGAGCCTCAGCGACGAGGAGAATTGGCAGCGTCGCGGCAAGCTTACCTTTATCGACAACGAACTCGACCGCAGCAGCGGCACGATCCACGCGCGCGCCGATTTCGACAACAAGAACCTGCTCATCGCCCCCGGCGCCTTCGCGCGCCTGCGCCTGCCCATGTCGGCCGATGCCGACGCGCTCCTCGTTCCAGATGCCGCTATCAGCGCCGACCAGTCGCACAAGATCCTGATGACAGTCTCGGCCGACGGCAAGGTGACGCCGAAGCTCGTCGAGACGGGCGTCCTGCACGGCGACCTCCGCGTTATCAAAAGTGGGATCGGGCCAGACGACCGGGTCATCATCAACGGCCTGATGCGCTCGCGCCCCGGCACGAAGGTGACGCCGAAGCCTGGCACCATCGCGCCGCCGCCGGCGGAAGGCTGAGGCCGCCGCCATGCGCCTCTCCCACTTCTTCATCAACCGTCCGATTTTCGCGACGGTGCTCAGCCTGTTCGTGACGGTCGTCGGCGCGGTCGCCTATTTCACGCTTCCGATCGCGCAGTATCCGGAGATCGCGCCGCCGACGATCCAGATTACCGCCTCCTATCCCGGCGCTTCCGCCGAAGTGATCAGCCAGGCGGTCGCGACGCCGATCGAGCAGCAGATCAACGGCGTCGAGAACATGCTGTACCTGTCGAGTCAGTCGACGGGCGACGGGAACCTCGTCACCACCGTCACCTTCCGCATCGGCACCAACCTCGACGTGGCGCAGGTGCTGACGCAGAATCGCGTGGCGATCGCCCTGCCGCGCCTGCCCGAGCAGGTGCAGCGGCTCGGCGTCACCGTAAAAAAGAATTCGCCCGACCTGCTGATGGTCGCCCACCTTCTGTCGCCCGACGGCTCGCGCGACCAGCTCTATCTCTCGAACTACGCGACCTTGCACCTGCGCGACCAGCTCCTGCGCCTGGACGGGGTCGGCGACGTCCAGATCTTCGGCGGCCAGGATTACGCGATGCGGATCTGGCTCGATCCCGACAAGGTCGCCGGCCGCAACCTCACGGCTGGCGACGTCGTCGCGGCCCTTCAATCGCAGAACGTCCAGGTCTCGGCCGGCGTCATCAATCAGCCGCCGGTCGCAACGCCGGGCGCCTTCCAGCTCAACGTGAAGACGCTGGGCCGCCTGATCGATCCCGCGCAGTTCGCCGAGATCATCGTCAAGTCCGACAGCGCGGGCCACATCACGCGGGTGCGCGACATCGGCCGCGTCGAACTCGGCAGCCAGACCTATGGCGCCAACGGCTATCTCGACAAGTTCCGCGCGGTGCCGATCCTCCTCTACCAGCAGCCCGGCTCCAACGCGCTCGCAACCGCCGAACGCATTCACGCCGCCATGGAGAGCCTGTCGAAGGAGTTTCCCGAGGGCCTGAAGTACGACATCGTCTACGACACGACGATCGTCATCGCCCAGTCGGTTCACGAGGTGCTGACCACGATCCTGGAGGCTATCGGCCTCGTCGTCGTCGTGGTGATCCTGTTCCTGCAGACTTGGCGCGCCTCCATCGTGCCGATCATCGCCATCCCGGTCTCGCTCGTCGGCACGTTCGCAATCCTCGCGGCGCTCGGGTTCTCGCTCAACAACCTGTCGCTGTTCGGCTTGGTGTTGGCCGTCGGCATCGTGGTCGACGACGCGATCGTCGTTGTGGAGAACGTCGAGCGCAACCTGCGCGCCGGGATGAGCCCGCACGACGCGGCGCACAAGACGATGGACGAGGTCGGCGGCGCGCTCATCGCCATCGCCCTGACGCTCTGCGCGGTGTTCATCCCCTCGGCCTTCATCGCCGGCATCTCGGGCCAGTTCTTCCGCCAGTTCGCCGTGACCATCGCGGCCTCGACGGTGATCTCCTGCCTGATCTCGCTGACGCTCAGCCCGGCGCTGTGCGCGCTGCTCTTCAAGCCGCACGTCGACCATTCTCACCGTCGACCGTCCTTGCTGGCCCGGCCGTTCGTTACCTTCTTCAACGGCTTCAACTTCGTCTTCGAGCGGCTGTCGGACAATTACGGCCGGCTGACCGGGCGGCTCATCCGCATGCTCGTTGCGGTGCTCGTCGTCTATGCCTGCCTCATCGGCCTCACCGCGTACCAGTTCAAGCGCGCGCCGACGGGCTTTATCCCCGAGCAGGACCTCGGCTATCTCATTACGGTCGTGGCCCTACCGCCCGGCTCCTCGCTGGCTCGCACGGACGCCGTGATCCGCCGTGCCACCGAGGCGATCCTCGCGACTCCCGGCGTGAAGAACGCCGTCGCCTTCGCGGGCTTCGACGGCGCCACCTTCACCAACGCCTCCAACGCGGGCGCGATCTTCTCTCCTCTGCTTCCCTTCGACGAGCGTGCCAAGGACGGCCAAAACATCCCGTTCATCCTCGGCGAGATGCAGAAGCGTCTCGCCAGCATCCAAGACGCGTTCATCATCACCATTCCGCCGCCGCCCGTGGCCGGCATCGGCACCGCCGGCGGCTTCAAGATGATGCTGCAGGACCAGAAGGGCTTGGGCTCGGTCGCCCTTAGCAAGGCCGCCGGCGAGCTTATCGGCGCGGCGACCCAAACGCCGGGCATGGCGCAGATGTTCTCGCCCTTCAGCACCGGGACGCCCACCGTCTACGCCGACATCAACCGCGAGAAAGCGGAGAAGCTCGGGGTAACGCCGGACAAGGTGTTCGAGGCGATGCAGGTCTACCTCGGCTCGGCCTACATCAACGACTTCAACTATCTCGGTCGTACGTATCAGGTCACGGCGCAAGCCGACGGGCGGTTCCGCACCGACGTCGGCGACATCGCCCGTCTCAAGACCCGCAACGCGTCGGGCGCCATGGTGCCGATCGGCTCGGTGGCGCAGCTGCGCAACACGACCGACCCCTATCGCGTGCCTCGCTACAACCTCTTCCCCGCGGCGGAGGTGCAGGGTGGCGTGGCGCCAGGCTATCCCTCGAGCTATGGCTTGGCGACGATGGAGCGGCTCGCGGCCGAACACCTGCCGGCAGGGATCGGCTACCAGTGGACCGACCTCGCCTTCCAGCAGCAGACGGCGGGCGACACCACCATCCTGATTTTCGGCGCCTCCGTCTTCTTCGTCTTCCTGGTGCTGGCGGCGCAATACGAGAGCTGGAGCCTGCCTCTCGCGGTGGTGCTTATCGTGCCGATGTGCCTGCTGGCGGCCGTGACGGGGCTGCTCTACCGCGCCATGAACGTCGACATCCTGGCGCAGATCGGCTTTGTCGTGCTCGTCGGCCTCGCTGCCAAGAATGCCATCCTCATCGTCGAATTCGCCAAGCAGGCGGAGGATGAGGGCGCGTCGATCCGTGAGGCTGCGGTGCAGGCGGCCCGAACCCGCTTCCGGCCGATCCTCATGACGTCCTTCGCCTTCATCCTCGGCGTGATCCCGCTGGTGATCGCGACGGGCGCGGGCTCCGAAATGCGCCAATCGCTCGGCACGACGGTGTTCTCCGGCATGCTCGGCGTGACGATCTTCGGCCTCATCTTCACGCCAAGCTTCTACGTCGTGGTCCAATCGATCGCCGGCCGTCGGCGGCGCCCGCTCGAAGAGCCACACGGCGTGGTCCGGCCTGCCGAATGAGAGGGCCTGCACCCCGGTTCGACGAGACGGCGCCCGGGGTCGACCGGAGCGAGGTGAGCCGCCCCCACCTCATGGTGAAACGCGGGCATCTCGGCCGCTATCGCTTCACGCTGCTGACAGAGAACGGCCGCGTGAGCGGCGAGGTCCGCATCGAGACCGACGGCGCGCCCCGCTCCGAGCAGGACCTGCTCGCGCGTGCCGAAATCCTCCGCCTTGCGGCCCGGCTTGTCGCCGTCGCGGAAGCGGACGACGACACAGCCTAAGCGTCGGCCGCTGCCCAAGGTCGCGAACGCCAGCTTCCGCGCCGCGCCAAACCGGTTTCTCTGCGATCGTTCATCCTTCGTTCCATTGCGCGCGCGAATCGCGTAAGGAGCGGAAATGGATACTCCACTCTTCGCCCTGTCGGGACAGTCCGTGACAGCGCTGCACGTGCTTGGGTCGGCAGCGGTCTTCATCGTCGTCCTCGCCGTCCTGCTCCTCGTGGTCGTCGCGCGCGCGGCACGGGGACGGCGCGACGAGCAGGACGACGCAGCCGAGCGCCAGGACGAGCTCGATGCCAAGATGGCGGCGCTCGGGCGTGCCTCGGCCGAACTCACCGGCCGCATGCAGACGATCGCCGAAGTATTCGGCACCCGGCAGGCCGACCTCGCGCGTCTGGTGTCGGAACGGCTCGACGCCGTCGGGCACCGCGTCGGCCAAGGCATCGAATCCTCGACGAAGGCGACGACGGAAAACTTGACCAAACTGAACGAGCGGCTGGCTGTCATCGACGCCGCGCAGGGGCGCCTCAGCGACCTGACGCAGGAAGTCCTCGGCCTCAAAGACATCCTCGCTAACAAGCAGGCGCGCGGCGCCTTCGGCCAGGGCCGCATGGAGGCGATCATCCGCGACGCCTTGCCGGCGTCCGCCTACGAGTTCCAGCACACGCTCTCGAACCGGATGCGGCCGGACTGCTGCATCCGCCTTCCCGGCGACCACCGGATGATGGTGATCGACGCCAAGTTCCCGCTCGAAGCCTTCACCGCGCTCAAGGCGGCAGCCGGCGACGAGGCGGCCTTGCGCCAGGCCATGGCGCGGGTGCGCGGCGACGTCGGCAAGCACATCAAGGACATCGCCGAGCGCTACTTCCTGCCCGGCGAGACGCAGGACATCGCGATGCTGTTCGTGCCCTCGGAGTCGCTCTACGCCGAGATCAACGAGACGTTCGAGGACGTGGTGGCCAAGGCGCACAAGGCGCGGCTCATCATCGTCTCGCCCTCGCTGCTCATGATGGCGGTGCAGGTGATGCAGGTGATCGTCCGCGACGCGCGCGTGCGCGAGCAGGCGCACGCCATCCAGAACGAGGTGCGCCTGCTCATCGCCGACGTCGGCCGCCTGCACGAGCGCGTCGGCAAGCTCGGCACCCATTTCCGCCAGGTCGGCGAGGATGTCGCCGGCACGATCACCTCGGCGGAGAAGGTGCTGAAGCGGGGCGAGCGCATCGAGGCGATGGACTTTTCGCAAAAGGACGGCGCGGCATTGCCGAGCGGGCTGGCGCGGGCGGCGGAGTAGTGGTTTAAGTTAAACTATTATAAGGTTTGTCGACATGAAAGAATTAATTGAATATCTTGTAAAAGAAGGGAGAGTTGTTTTTCAAGCGCCAGTCGCTTTTCTATTAGCAATGATACTTGTAACGAGCTTACTTTGGGCCGCAATTAATTGGGGCTACCAATCCAAATCCGATGGGCAGGCGTCCGCAATCTCAAGTTTAGAAAATCGCATAAAATTAAAAGATGATCAGATTGCTGATTATAGAGAAAAATTAAGCGGTGCCACGCCAGATGAGGCAAAAAAACGGATTGATGCTCTTGAGCTACAATTGAAAGCTTTGTCTCCGCGTAGGCTCAGCGTCGAACAGCGGCAGAAGGTGATGTCTTCATTGAAGGGTGTAAGAGGAAGCGTTAGTATTACTCAAGATATGGCGGCAGCAGACGCTAAGCCGTTATCCGCCGATCTTGCAGTTGCATTTCAGGCAGCAGGCTGGGGCGTCTTATTACCCTTGGTTATGGGACCAAGCAATATTCCCCCTAGTGGATTGGCAGTGAGAGTAGAGGATCCAAGTAAACTTCGGCCGCTTCAACAAGCCGTTATCTCGGCTCTAGAAGCCATTGGTCTCGATTTCAATATACAAGGAGGCCTGCGCAAGGCCCCTGCCATGCCGGCTCCACCACCAGGTTACCCAGGCTTACCTCAAGAAGTGTCGCCTGATATAGAGCTGCTTGTGACAACACGCGTTAATTAACTGAAATTTCTTTTGCTGCCTGAACATCAAAAATCCGTCCGGCTTCGCAGCGCCGCCGCCAGCGTGCCTTCGTCGAGATAGTCCAGTTCGCCGCCCACCGGCACGCCGTGCGCCAACCGCGTGGTCTTCAAACCGAGGTGGGAGATCAGGTCCGTCACGTAATGCGCGGTCGTCTGCCCGTCGACCGTCGCGTTGACGGCGAGAATCACCTCCTTCACGCCGTCCTCCACGCAGCGCGCCACCAGCGTGTCGAGGTTGAGTTCACCTGGCCCGACGCCATCGAGCGGCGAGAGCGTGCCACCGAGCACGTGGTACCTGGCACGCACCACCCCCGCGCGTTCCAGCGCCCACAGGTCGCCGACGGTCTCCACGACGACCAACACCTCGGGGTCGCGCCGGGGGTCGCGGCAGATGGTGCACGGGTCGCAGGTGTCGACGCTGCCGCAGGCCGAGCACACGACGATGCGCTCGCGCGCCACCGCCATCGCCTCCGCGAGCGGGCCGAGCAGATCCTCGCGCTTGCGCAGCAGGTGCAGCGCCGCGCGCCGCGCCGAGCGGGGTCCAAGCCCCGGCAGGCGGGCGAGGAGCTGGATCAGCCGCTCGATCTCGGGGCCGGCGACGCGCTCGGCCATCAGCCTTCATCCATCAGAACGGCAGCTTCATCCCGGGCGGCAGGGGCAGGCCGACGGTGACGTCGCGCATCTTCTCTTCGGCAAGCCGCTCGGCTTTGCGGCGCGCGTCCTCATGCGCGGTGACGATGAGATCCTCCAGGATCTCGCCCTCGTCGGCCTTGAGCAGCGACGGGTCGATTGCCAGCGCCTTCATCTGCCCCTTGGCGGTGAGCGTGACGCGCACGAGGCCGGCGCCCGATTGACCCTCGACCTCAAGCCGCTCGAGCTCGGCCTGCACCTCCTGCATCTTCGTCTGCATGGCTTGCGCCGATTTCATCAAGCCCATCAGGTCCTTCATGCCCTCGCACTCCCTAGAGGTCGTCGTCGGAATAGATCAGGTTCTCGAAGCCGATGTCCTCGCCGCCGTCGTCAAGCGGTTCGGCCGGCACGCTCAACCCGGCCTCGGGCGCGAGCGGCCCATCGTCCGGCCTGCGCACCGCGACGATCTGGGCGCCGGGGAAACGCTCGAGGACGCGACGCACGAGCGGGTCGCCATGCTGGACGGCCATCGCCTCCTTCTCACGCGCTTCGGCCTGCTGCCTCAGGCTCGGGGCGCCGGGATCCCGCGACAGCGTGATGATCCAGCGCGCGCCCGTCCACTCCTGCAGCTTGCGCATGAGGACCTGCGGCAGCCCCGGCGAGGCACCCGGCGCGAGCGAGAATTCGATCGAGCCCTCATCGAAGCGCACGAGGTGGACGTCGTGCTCCAGCGCCGTCTTGAGCTGGATGTCGCGCTTCTCCGCGCAGAGCGCCACGATGTCCTCCAACCGGCCGAGCCGCACGGCCGGTTGGCTGGAGAAGGCCGCCATCACCACCGGTCTCGCTGGCGCGAGATCGGCCGGCGCGGCTTGCAGGGCGGCCGGCACGACGGCGAGCGCCGCCCGTGTGCCCCCACCGCCGCGCGGCGCGCCGTTGCCGGCGGGCAGGCTCGGAGGCGACCCGCTCAGGCGGCGCAGCACCTCGTCGGGTGGTGGCAGGTCGGCGGCGTAGGCGAGGCGCACCAGCACCATGTCGGCGGCGGCGAGCGGGCGCGGCGAGTCCTTGACCTCGCCAAGCCCCTTCAGCAGCAACTGCCAAGCGCGGGTCAGCACGGCCATGCTCAGCTCTTTGGCGAACAGCTTGCCGCGCACCCGCTCGTCCGGCGTTGCGGCAGGGTCGTCCGCCGCCTCCGGCACGAGCTTCAGCCGGGTGACAAAATGGACGAAGTCGGCAAGGTCGACGAGGATCTGCCCCGGCTCGCCACCGCAATTGTGGAGGTCCTTCAAAGTGCGGAGGGCCGTGCTCACGTCGCCGCGCATCACCTGCTCGAACAGGTCGATGATCCGCGTGCGATCGGCAAGGCCAAGCATGGCGCGCAGGCTCTGCGCATCGAGCAGGCCGCCCGTGCCGGCGCCGAGCGCGATCGCCTGGTCGAGCAGGGAGAGGGCGTCGCGCACGGAGCCCTCGGCCGCCCGCGCGATGACGGCAAGCGCCTCCTCCTCGACGGGCACGTTCTCCTTGACACAGATGCGCGCGAGGTGGGCCACCATCACCGGCGCCTCCACGCGGCGCAGGTCGAAACGCTGGCAGCGCGAGCGCACGGTGACCGGCACCTTGTCGATCTCCGTCGTGGCGAACAGGAATTTGACGTGGTCGGGCGGCTCTTCGAGCGTCTTCAGCAGGCCGTTGAACGCCTGCTTCGACAACATGTGCACCTCGTCGATGATATAGACCTTGGTGCGCGCCATCACCGGGCGGTAGCGCGCGGATTCGATGATCTCGCGCACGTCGTCGATGCCGGTGTGGGAGGCCGCGTCCATCTCGATGACGTCGACGTGGCGCGAATCGATGATCGCCTGGCAATGGGCGCCGACTTCCGGCATGTGAATGGTCGGCTTGCCCGCGGCCTTGTCGGCAAGCGGCAGCTCGTAGTTGAAGGCGCGCGCGAGGATGCGGGCGGTCGTGGTCTTGCCGACGCCGCGCACGCCGGTGAGCATGTAGGCTTGGTGGATGCGCTCCAGCTCGAAGGCGTTGGACAGCGTCCTGACCATCGCCTCCTGCCCGATGAGGTCCGGGAAGGAATTAGGCCGGTACTTGCGGGCGAGCACGCGATAGGGCACGGCGGCCTCCGCCTGCGCCTCGCCGGCGAAGAGCTTGCCGAGACCTTCGGATGGACCCTCCGGAAGAGGTGTCGCAGAATCAGGCACGCCGTCTATCACCGGGCATCCCGAACGGCGCATTTCAAGTGTCTGCGGGTCATGGACGTCATATAGACGTTTAATCCCGCCGATGGGAGCGTCATCACGTGGCACGGGCGCAGAGCCGGGAGGACTTTTGTCAAACACGTCGGATCTCCGAGTGTCGCGGCTGCGGCTCAGCGAACGTCAGTTCGCCCTGATTTCGCGCGCCCTGGCCGAACCCCGCCGCCACGCCATTCTCAGCGAGATCGCGGCAGCCGGGGACTTCCTGCGCTGCAGCTGCCTCCATGCGGCGCACAACGTCAGCGCAGCGACCATCTCCCACCACACCAAGGAGCTGGAGACGGCCGGCCTGATCGAGGTCCAGCGGGAAGGCAAGTTCGCCACGCTCCGGTTCCGTCGCGAGGTCTTCGAGGCCTATCTCGGTCAGCTCTCCGACATCTGATCGCCCCAGGCGCCACTCGCCCCCTTGCGTCATTTAGACAGTTGTACCATTGTCTAAATGTAATCTGGCTGAGAGGGAACGCACATGAGCAAGCTCGCGGGGAAGGTGGCGGTTGTCACGGGCGCGTCAAAGGGAATCGGCGCGGGCATCGCCAAGGCGATGGCGGACGCGGGCGCCGCGGTTGTCGTCAACTATGCCGGCGGCAAGGAAGGCGCGGACCGCGTCGTCGCCGAGATCGCCGCTGCCGGCGGCAGGGCGGCGGCCGTCCAGGCCGACGTGTCCAAGGCCGCGGACGTGGCGCGGCTGTTCGCCGAGGCCAAGCGCCTTTACGGACGCCTCGACGTGCTGGTGAACAATGCCGGCGTCTATGAATTTGCTCAAATCGGCGAGGTCACAGAGGCGCACTTCCATCGCCTTTTCGACATCAACGTGCTCGGGCTTCTGCTCGCCACGCAGGAGGCCGTCAAGCTGTTCGGGGAAGACGGCGGAAGCGTCATCAACATCAGCTCCGTCGTCAGCCGGATCACGCCGCCGGGGCTGGCCGTCTACAGCGCCACGAAGGGCGCGGTCGACGCGATCACCACCTCGCTCGCCAAGGAGTTGGGCGGGCGGAAGATCCGCGTCAACGCCATCAATCCCGGCGCCATCGATACCGAGGGCTCCCGAGCGATCGGAATGGATGGCGAAATGGCAAACGCGATGATCGCGCAAACGCCGCTCGGCCGCATCGGAAAGCCGGAGGACATTGCGCCGGTCGCGGTGTTCCTGGCGTCCGACGATGCGAGATGGACGACCGGAGAAACGCTGATCGTCTCCGGCGGCATGCGCTAGCGCCAAGCGGGCTTGATCGGCCGCGAAGTGGGAGGTTGGACAGAGACCCGCCCGGTCTCGTTAGGGCTGCTTCCTTCCGGACCTGACCCGGTTGGCGAGTGGAACGTCCACCGCCAACCTCCCGCTTTCGATATGGACTAAACGGGCCTTTTTCGCAATGGGCCGCCTTGCCTGCGACGCCAGCGATGGCGCAAGGAGGCGTATGCCGAACGTGCCCGGTCTCCCACCCTGGATCCTCCCCCCCAACCTCGCGACCATCGTGGCGGAGGATGGCGAGTGGGAGGACCCGAGTTGGGACCCGCTGCTGCTCACGGTCGTCGGGCATACGCGGTTGGATGGTCGCGACATCCCGCTGGCCTGGCAGCTCTCGCTCTGGCCCGACGACGCGCCGGCGGCGCTGCAATCGCGCGTCGCGAGCGTCAGTGTTCGGCTCGACGGGCACGATTGGGCGTCCTGGCTTCTTGGCGAATTGACGACGCGCGAACCCGGCCTCGCCACACGAGTTCACGACGATTCCGACGCGGCCACCTGCGTGCTTTGGGTGGAGACGGAAGCCGATGGGCAAGCGCTGATGGAGACGGCTTGGATCTGCATCATAGGGCAAGCCGAAAGCTGAACCCTCTCGCAAGCTGACGATCGCGCAGAGGTGTGAAAGACGGGCGACTGCTTTTCCTCCACCCACGCCAAGACGAGAGGGGCCGAACTGCTCTACAAGGGTCACGCTCTGCCGGGACCAACATGGCCTGGCGCGACCGACCAGTAAGAGGCCCCTTGCTCGACCGTTCCCTTTCGACCGGCTTTACCTTCAACACGCTCGACCGCATGGCGGCCCAGCGCGAAGACCCGGCCTTCATCGCGAGCCTGCTCACCGCCCCTTCGAGCCGCAGCCTCGTGCTGTCGGGCGAGATCCCGGCGCTGAAACGCAACGAAGACGCGCATGACGCGCTGTTTACCTTCAAGGAAGCCAGGGCGCTCGGCACGGCCACCCAGATGGCTTTTCTTGGATGTCACGGCGAGCGCGCTCTTTTCGCGACGCTCATCGAGGCCTCCTCGCACGAGAACGCGCAGGAGCGGGACGACCTCTCCTTCATCGACCTGCGCACCATCGCCGTGCAAGGGCTGGTCTCGGCCGAGATGATTGGCGCGCTGAGCCAGGGTAAAAGCCTGCTCCACTGGCACAAGCACAATGGCTTCTGCGCCAATTGCGGTAACCCGACGAAAGCGTCTGTCGGCGGCTCGCGTCGCGAATGCGAGAACTGCAACAGGCACCATTTCCCGCGGCTCGAACCCGTCGCCATCATGCTGGTGACGCACGGCGATCGCTGCCTGCTCGGCCGGCAGGCGCGATTCCCGCCCGGCATGTATTCCTGCCTCGCCGGATTCGCCGAGGTCGGCGAGACGCTGGAAGATGCCGTGCGCCGCGAGATCATGGAGGAGGCCGGGGTCCGGGTCGGCCGGGTCGATTATTTCGCCTCGCAGCCCTGGCCGTTTCCCTCCTCCCTCATGATGGGTTGCCGCGCCGAGGCGCTGACGACCGCCATCACCATCGACGCGACCGAGATCGAGGACGCCCGCTGGTTCGACCGGGACGAGATCAGGACCATGCTCACGCGGAGCCATCCGCACGGGCTGACCTGCCCACCGAAGCTCGCGATCGCCAACCTCCTGGTCTCCGCCTGGGCTCTTGGGCACGAGTGAGGGCCAAGCCGAGCGAAAAGTGGGACGAGCGGGCCTTCTTGCCGGCTGATCAGGCCAAGGCGGCCATCGGCTCCGCCTCGCGTGGCACCTCGGCCCGTCCGAACAGGTGTCCCTGCAGCAGGGTAATGCCGGACGCTGCCAGCATCTGCGCCGTCGCCTCGTCCTCAACCCATTCGGCGACGGTCGGGATCTGCAGGTTGTTCGCGAGGTCGACGAGTGTGCGAACGAAGAACTGGGCATCGACCGAATGCGCGAGGTCGCGCACGAAGGCCCCGTCGATCTTGAGATAGTCGATCGGCAGGCTGCGCAGGTTGCGGAACGAGGAGTGGCCGGAGCCGAAATCGTCGATCGCGATCGTCACGCCCATTTGCTTCAGCGCCAGGAGCACGGTGCGCGTCGCGTCGAGGTCGGCGACGGCGCAGGTCTCGGTGACCTCGACGGTCAGGCGGCGGGCGGCGTTCCTGTCGAGGCGGCAGGCGGCGCGGCAATGCTCCTGCCAGCTGGGGTCGTGCAGGCTCGTGACTGAAGCGTTGATCGACAAAGCGAGGCAGGGGTCTGCCGCGAGATGCGCGAAGGCGAGGTCGACCACCCGCCGATCGAGGAGGGCGACAATCCCTGCGCTTTCGGCCGCGGGCACCAGCAGGTCCGGCATCAACAGCGTGCCGTCGGCCTGGCGGACGCGTACCAGACCCTCGCAGAAAATCGTCTGCCGCGTCGCGGCGTCGACGACCGGCTGAAGCGCCAGCACGACGCGCCGGTCGTTCAAGGCGGCGACGATCTCGTCGGCCATGGAGGACATTCTTCGCTCGGTACGCCACGGCCTCCCGGGATCGTAGGGCACGAAGCTGGCCGTCCCGTCCGGCGCGCCAACCTCCAACGCCTCAGCTGCGTGCTGGAGCAGGTCGGCGGCGGTACGGCCGTGCAGAGGCGCAACCACACCACCAAGCCGCATCTTCGCCATCGGCTTCGCCGTGGGTGACAGTCCCCCTTCGACGGCAGCCACCAGCCGGGCGGCCGCGGCGGCCATCTGCTCGCCGCTACAGTTTTCCAGCAGGAGCGCGAACCGGCTCTCGCCGTCGCGGCCCATGATTTCGTTGGTGCGCATCTGCTGTCCCACGAGGGCGATGACGGCGGCCGTCAGTTGGTCCTGCAGCGGACCGGCGTCCGTCCGCGCGCCATGCTTCACCGCGGAGACTTCGACGAGGAGGATCGCAAAACTCGTCCGCTTCTGGGCGTTGGCCAGCAGGTGCCGTTCGATGTGTTCGCGGAAATAGCCATTGGTGTAGGCGCCCGTCGCGGGGTCGCGCTGTGCCGCGCTGGCCAGGAGACGCTCCGCCTCGTAGCGCTCCGTGATGGACCGCACACTGCCCTGCACGAGGCCGGGACGACCGTTGGCGTCGGCGAACCACCGCCCTTTGTCCTCGATCCAGGTCGTCGTGCCGGCAGTGCGCGCGTCCGGGGTCAAGCCGTAGGTCACCTGGAACGCCACGCCGCCCCCGGTGTCGCAACCGTTGCCCGCCACGATCGCCTCGTAGCGGGACGACGTGCTGTCCGGCGCCAGGAAACCGGCATAGCCCAGACCTGTCGCGAAGGCCTCGTCATCGGCGAAGGGGATCGCATCCGCCAAAGTCGGCCCCCAAGCCAGCGTATCGGTCGCCAGGTTCCAGACGTAGGCGACGGCGGGCTCCTCGGTGCCGGCGCCCGGCACCTCGAGGGCTGCGCGATAGCACCCGTCGTTCGGCATCGCGTCGGACCCTCCCAGCCTGCCCCCGCGGCCGGCACAGGATGCATAGCCTTGCCGCCCTTAAGATCCGATAACCTCCGAGCGGGAGAACACGTCAAGGCGACGCTAACCGCGTCCGGTTCGACGCTTCCGGCGCAAACGGTTAAGAAACCTCGACTGGATGTAAATCGATGGGAGGACCGGGACCCTGGCTCACCTCGACCAGGGCCGGGCGCGCCTGTCTGCCTGCAAGCCATGGGCGGAGCCGAGCGCTCCGGCGCCGGCGTGATCGACCCTCGATGTCAGCTGCGGTCCTTGCGCTCGCGCAGGGCGGTGAACACGTCGACGGCGTCCGCGTCGGCCATCCCGAGCGCTTCCTTGAGGTCGCTTTCGTCCGCACGAAGGAACGGGTTGGTCGCGCGCTCCAGTGCCAGCGTCGTCGGCAAGGTGAATTGGCCGGCCGCAACCAGGCGATCGATCTCGACGGCGCGTTCGCGCAACAGCCCGTTGGCGCCGTCGACCGACTGAGCGAACCGCGCGTTGGATTGGGTGTACTCGTGCCCGCAATAGACTTGCGTCTCGCCCCGTAAGCGCGCCAATTTCATCAACGAACGGAACAGGACCCGCGGCGGCGCCTCGAACGGTCGCCCGCACCCGAGCGCGAAAAGCGTGTCTCCGGCGAAAAGCAGGTCGTGCGCGTCGAAATGATAGGCGATGTGTCCGGCCGTATGCCCCGGCACCTCGATCACGCCCGCCTTGAGCACCCCAACCATCACGAAGTCGCCTTCCCGCAGGCCCTCGTTGAGACAGCCGATCTTGTCGGCCTCCTGCGCGGGCCCGACGATCCGCAGCCCGGGAAAGGCCTGTTTCAGCGCGGGGAGACCCTGCGTGTGGTCGGCGTGGTGGTGGGTCACGAGGACGTCCGAGAGTTCCCAGCCCTTCTGCTTCAGGGCCTGGAGAATGGGCGCCGCCTCCGGCGCATCGATGGACGCGGTTCGCCGCGTGTCGGGATCGTGGACGAGAACGCCGTAATTGTCCGACAGGCACCGAAACTGATGGATATGCGCGACCATGGGATGAGACCTCTTTCTCCATGCATGTAACGCCTGACCGGTCAAAGTCGACCAGGATCGACGTTGCGGCCCTTGATTCCGCTTATCCTGAAGCGACCGTCGTGCGACAAGGCTGCTATGTCGCTCGACGTCGTCGACCTCCGTACTTTTTACGCCTCGCCACTCGGCGAGGTGGCCCGGCGGCTCGTCGGGCGGCTCGTCCGGCAGCGCTTCACCTCCTGTTTCGGCCATTCCGTGCTCGGCGTCGGCTATGCCACGCCCTATCTCGACATTTTCCGCACGGAGGCCGTGCGCGTGCTGGCCTTCATGCCGGCGGAGCAAGGTGTGGTGAACTGGCCTGCAAGCGGCCTCTCCGCCTCCGCTCTCGTCGACACAATCGCGATGCCGCTACCCAACGGCTGCATCGATCGCGTGCTGCTCATCCACGCGCTGGAGATCGCGGAGCACCCGCGCGAACTGCTGGCGGAGGTCTGGCGCATCCTGACGCCGGGCGGCCGCGTCATCGCCGTCACCCCGAGCCGGGCCGGCCTATGGGCACGTCTCGACTCGACGCCGTTCGGCCACGGCCAGCCGTTCTCGCGCAGCCAACTCCGCGACCTGATGCGCGAAACGCTGTTCTCGCCGACCCATTGGGACGAGGCGCTCTACGTGCCCCCGTTCGCGCGGCAGATGCTGCTGCGCTCGGCACCGGCCTTCGAGCGGCTTGGCGCCAGCCTGTCGCTTCCCGGCGCCGGCGTGTTGGTGGTGGAGGCGACCAAACAGCTCTACCGACCCGTCGGCTTGCGCCGCCTGGAGCGGCGGTACGCGCCGATGACGCCGGTGCTGATCCCCCAGCCGGTCGGCGTCGCGCACCAGGAGCCGTTCGCCACGACCCGCGCGGACGCTACCGAGCGCCCAACGCCTGAACGGCCGGCGCGGTGATTTTGAGCCCGAAACAGCTGGAGAGGAACAGGGCGGCGTGGCTCATCGCCGGGCCGTCGATCCCATGGCCGATGCCGACGGAGAGGTGCCATTGGCAGGCCCTCCCGGCGGCGGCCAAGCCTTCGCCGGCGAGAAACAGCGCGTCGGCGGGAATGACGTCGTCTTCGCTCCCGTGGGTCAGCAGGATCGGCGGCACGGCCCGGCCGTCGGCGACAGGGAGATGGTCCGGCCCAACGAGCATTCCAGAAAAGCCGACGATCGCTCCCGGCGCGCGCAAGCGGCGCAGGCCGACGTGCAGCGCCATCATCGTTCCCTGGCTGAAGCCGACCAGCGCGAGCCTGCCGTCGTCCAGGCCGGTGCGGGCCAGTTCCGCGTCGAGGAAAGCGTCGAGGGTAGGCGCGGCCGCATTGACGCCGACCCAACGCTCGTCGGGATCGCGCATGGTCAGCGGGAACCATTGCCGCCCCATCGGCGACTGGGCGCAGGGCTCCGGCGCGTTTGGGGCCACGAAAGCGGCGTCCGGCAGCAGCGCCTGCCATTGCTTGCCGATCGCGATCAGGTCTCGCCCATCGGCGCCGTAGCCATGCAGGAACACCACCAGTTGCTTTACCCTGCCCTTGGGTTCGAGGCGCGGTCCGTCGATCAAGGCTGCCATCTCGTTCCTCCGGCCGCACGGGCCCACCATCACTCTCGGATCATGCGGACGCAGCCGTGGTCAAGCACCGGCTGCCAGCCGCGCCGCGCGATAGGACGACCAGAGCAGGTACGCCATGACACCGCGCCAGGGACGCCATGGCTCGCCGAGAAGCCGGAGCCCCTTCTCGGACGGGCGTGCGGAAAGGCCGAGCGTCAGTCGCGCTGCCTCCTGCAAGGCGAGGTCTCCTGCCGGCCAGGCATCGGAATGGCCGAGGCAGAACAGCAGGAATACGTCCGCCGTCCAGGGACCGATGCCCTTCACGGCCAGGAGCTCGGCGTGAGCGGCCTCGGCCGTGCCAGAAGCCAGGCGCGCGAAACAAAGGGAGCCGGCCTCCAGCGCCACTCCCAAAGCCCGCAGGGTCCGCAGTTTCGGCGCAGAGAGGCCGCAAAGCCGGAGGTCCTCGTCGCTCGCAGCCGCCAGAGCCAGTGGTTCGACCATGGCCAGCTTTGCCTTCAGCCGGCCGAAGATCGCGTCGGCGCTCGACGTGGAGACCTGCTGCGAGACGACGATCCATGCGAGCCCCTCCAGCCCAGGCGCGCGATGGCGCAGGCGCGGCGGGCCGCCAAGCGCCAGGAGCTCGGCGACCAGTGCCGGGGCCAGCGTTGACACGGCATCCACACCCCGGTCGAGTGCAGCTTGATCGACCAGAAGGTTTTCCGGCATGTCCGCGACCTCGTGTCCATTTTCGTGATTTTGGCAGGCTCGATAGAACGAAACACAGGACCTGACGTTTCCGTCGTTGGCACGGCCCCCATCGGATCACTGGCCTGATGTCTCATGAAGCACCCATAAGCCACGCTGACGCGCCGGACGGTGGAGCATGGACGGATTGGACATCAAGGACGGCTGCCTGAAATGACGTCATCCTTTAATCGCACGGTGCTCCGCTTCGCACCCTCGCCGAACGGTTACCTTCACCTCGGCCATGCCTATTCGGCGCTGATGAATGGCTTGATCGCCCGCGAGACCGGCGGCCGGCTGCTCCTGCGGATGGAGGATATCGACGTCTCGCGCTGCAGGCCGGAATTCGAGAGCGCGATCAGCGATGACCTCCGCTGGCTCGGCCTGCAGTGGGAGGAGCCGGTGCGACGCCAGTCGGAGCACCTCGGCGACTACGGCGGAGCCCTCGATCAGCTGGAGCGACGCGGCCTCATCTATCCTTGTTTCTGCTCGCGCGGAGACATCGCGGCCGCGGTGTCGCACCAGCGTGACTGGCCGCGCGACCCGGATGGCACGCCGCTCTATCCCGGCCTGTGCAAGCACCTCTCCGCCGAGGCGCGCGCCAAGCGCTTCGCCCAGGGCGAGAAGGCGAGTTACCGCCTCGACATGGACCGCGCGCTGGCGAGTCTCGACACGCCGCTGACCTGGAGCGAGTTCGGCGGCGGTGCGGTGCGGCAGGAGCGCCAAGCCTCGCCCGAGCAATGGGGCGACGCCGTGCTGTCACGCAAGGATATCGCCACGAGTTACCACATCGCCGTCGTCGTCGACGACGCGTTGCAGGGCGTGACGGACGTGGTGCGCGGCGAAGACCTCTTCCTGGCGACGAGCCTGCACCGGACGCTGCAGGCGCTGCTCGACCTTCCCGCACCCTGTTACCACCACCACCCCCTCGTGCGCGACGGATCCGGCCAAAAGCTGTCCAAGAGCCTGCGTGCCAAGCCGCTGCGGACGTTCCGGCAGGACGGAGTGAGCGTGCGCGCGGTGCTCGCCCGGATCGGGCTTCCCACAGAAGCAATGGCGCCGCGCCAGTGCGCTAGCGAGAGCTATCATCGGTGCTAAGCAAACTAATGTGTCCGACGCCGCCGGTTGTTCCTCGGCGAGTGTGTCCGGCAAACCATAGTTCGGTCTTTTTTGACGGGCAGGTCTGAACGGGCATTCATCAGCGTAGGAGCACCCGATGCAGAGCCGTATCGCCGTCCCCGTCCTCGCCTGCTTCCTTGGCGTTGCCCTCGCTCCGGCCGCGAGCGCCGGAGCGCCGAATGGAGCGGCGCCGACCGTCCATCGCGTCTTCGACATCATGCGCCAGGGCTCCAAGATCGGCACGGACACGTTTGACATCGCCCGCCACGGTGACGCGACCGACGTGAAGATCGTCACTCACGTCCTCGTCAAGGTCTTGTTCGTCAACGCCTACCGCTACGACCACACGGAGACGGCGAGCTGGCGCGGCAACCAACTTGTATCCTTCTCCTCGACAACGGACGATAACGGCACCACGCACGAGATCAGCGCGGCGCAGACCGGCGCCAAGCTGACGCTGGACGTCGACGGCGTCAAAAGCGAGGTTCCCAAGGCGATGGTGCCGGCGAGCCTGTGGAGCGCCGAAGTCAGCAACAAGTCGCAGCTCTTCGATCCCGGCAACGGCAAGCACCTTTCCACGAAGCCGCAGGACTTGGGCGAGGAGACGGTAAGCGTGCGCGGTGCGCCGCAGCAGGTGCGGCACCTCAAGCTGTCCGGCCCGTTTGCCCGCGAACTTTGGTTTGACAAGGACGGCTTGGTGAAGATGACGCTTCTCGGCTCGGACAATTCCTTGATCACCTCTGAGCTGCGGATGTCCACCGCCTCGCGCTAGGCTTGCGTGGCCCTGAAACCGGGCAGTCTGCGTAGACGCGGTTCTCGAAGTTGAGCCTCGATACCGTTTGAGGATCAACGGAATCTTCGCCGATAGTCCGTGTCGTAGAGCGCGCTATCCCGGAAATCGGACGCGCCGAGCGCCCGTCCGACCAGGATGAGACCTGTGCGCTCGACGGGCGCATCCGCCATGGCAGCGACGATCGTCGCCAACGTGCCGCGCACGACCCGCTCCTGCGGCCACGAGGCCCAGGCGACCACGGCGACGGGACAATCGCCGCCGTAGAGCGGCGTCAATTCCGCGACGACCCGATCGAGCGCGTGAATGGAAAGATGGATCGCCAGCGTCGCGCCCGTCGCCGCGAAGGCCGCCAGCGTCTCGCGCTCGGGCATGGACGACGCACGGCCGGGTGTTCGGGTCAGCACGACGCTCTGCGCGACTTCCGGCAAGGTCAACTCGCGGCGTAGCGCCGAGGCCGCCGCCGCGAAAGCCGGTACGCCGGGTGTGAGCGTGTAGGCAAGGCCGAGTTGGTCGAGCCGGCGCATCTGTTCGCCGACCGCGCTCCAGATCGACAAATCGCCCGAATGCAGCCGGGCCACATCGAGGCCCGCGCGATCGGCGGCGGCAAACTCCGCGACGATCGCATCGAGGTCGAGCGCCGCGGTGTCCACGATCCGCGCGCCCGGCGGGCAATAGTCCAGCAATGCGGCGGGCACGAGCGAGCCGGCGTAGAGGCAGACGGGCGAGCGGGCAATCAGGTCGCGACCGCGTAGCGTGATGAGGTCGGGGGCGCCCGGACCGGCGCCGATGAAGTGGACGGTCACGCTGGCACCCCCGCGATCGCGCACGTGGCTGTGGCGCAAGCCCGCCGCGCCACCAGCAGCACGGCGCCCTGCCCGGCCCCGGCCAGAGCCGCGGTCTCGGCAATCGACGGCAGCCGGAACATCTCCTCGACGCGCCGCGAGCAGTTCCGCGCGCCGGCGCTTACCAGTTCGAGCACGGCCTGATCGAGAAACACCAGCGGCAACCCCAGGCTTGCGGCCGCTTGCTCCAGGCCTGCCTCGCCGCGCTTGGCGGCAACGGTGAAGAGGCCGCCGGGCGCAAAGCCGCGCGGCAACTCCGCCGAAGTCGCCGCGACCAGCGCGAGGATGTCCGTCGCAGGACAGGCTTTGCGGCAACCGACGCCGATCGCGATCATTGTTTCACCAGCGCCCATTGGGTGACCGGCATCGCGGGACGCCAGCCGTGGAAGGGACCGACCTTGTCCGCGCGCGCCACGGCCATCGAGACGAGGTCGCCGCCACGCAAGCCGAATTGGCCGATCAGCAGGGCCTGCGTCTCGATCGTCACCGCGTTGACGACCAGTCGGCCGCCAGGTGGCAGCGCGGCATAGGCCTTGTCGATCAGCGCGCTGGATCCGGCACCGCCGCCGATGAAGACGGCGTCGGGCCGCGGCAATCCAGCCAGCGCCTCCGGTGCATGGCCGACGACGACGGCGATGTCGGGCGCGCCCAACTGGGCCGCGTTGCGGGCTATTCGCGCGGCCCGATCCGAGCGCACCTCGATGGCGGTCGCGCGATTTGCGGGGTCGAGCAGAGCCCATTCGATGGCGACCGAGCCGGACCCTGCCCCGATGTCCCACAGGTGATCACCGCGGCGCGGTGCCAGGGCCGCCAACGTCACGGCGCGCACCTCGCGTTTGGTGATCGGCCCGTCGTTCTCGAACCACTCGTCCGGCAGCCCGGCGCCGAGCGGGATGACCCGAGCGCCCGCATCAGCCTCGACGCTCAGTGCGAGGATGTTGAGCCGATCGCCCGGTGGCAGCGCGTAACTCGCGGCGGTGTGCGTCGTCACGCGCTCGCGCGAGCCGCCGAGCGCTTCCAGCACGTGGAGCCGCGAGGCCCCGAAGCCGCGGTCCGCCAGGAGCGTCGCGACGCGAGCCGGCGTCGTCTCGTCCCACGTCAGGCACAGGATTTTCGCGCCCGGGTGGAAGTGCGGGATGAGGCGCAGGAGCTCGCGGCCGTGCACGGACACGAGCCGACAGGCTTGGAGCGACCAGCCGAGCCGGGCGGCAGCGAGGCTGAAGCTCGAGGGTGCGGGAAGACACAGGAACTCGTCCGCCGAGACATGGCTGGCGAGCATCGTGCCGACGCCGTAGAAGAAAGGATCGCCCGAGGCGAGCACGCAGACAGGGGTGCCCCGCCGCGCGAGGATCGCCGGTAGGGCGTCACTGAGGGGCGAGGGCCAGACGAGCGTCTCCACCTGCAGCGGCGCGGCCAATTCGAGGTGGCGCGCGCCGCCGACAACCAGGCCGGCTTGCGCGAGCAGAGCGCGCGCGGCATGGGGAAGCCCGTCGCGGCCATCCTCGCCGATGCCGATGATCGAGAGCCAGGGGATTTTTGATGAAGTCACGGCGCGTCCTGGTGCTTGGCGGGTCGAGCGAGGCCTCGGCCTTGGTGCGCGCCGCGGCCGACTGGCCAGACGTGGAATGGATCGTCTCGTTCGCCGGGCGCACGGCAGCGCCGGACTTGCCGGTCGCAATGCGCACCGGCGGGTTCGGCGGCGCGTCCGGCCTGGCGGCCTATCTCCGTGACGAAAGGATCGCCGTCCTGGTCGATGCTACGCATCCCTTCGCCGCGCAGATGTCGCGCAATGCCTGGGAAGCGCACCGGCAGAGCGGCATTCCCCTGATCCGGCTGACGCGGGGCGGTTGGACTCCGGAGCCCGCGGACCGGTGGCAGGAGGTGGCGGACATGCAGGCGGCCGCCGCCGCGCTGGGTACCCCCCCGCGACGCGTCTTCCTGACGATCGGCAGACAGGCGCTCGCGGCCTTTGCCGCGGCCTCGCAGCATTTCTACATCGTCCGCAGTATCGAGCGGCCTGCTCCCGATCACGGTCTCACCCAAGCCACGTTCCTGCAGGCGCGCGGGCCGTTCCCGGCGGACGAGGAAGAACGTCTGATGCGCGACCAAGGCATCGACGTGCTCGTCACCAAGAACAGCGGCGGCGCGGCCTCGGCCGGCAAGCTCCTGGCGGCGCGACGGCTCGCGATGCCGGTGATCATGGTGCGGCGTCCGGCCGAACCAGGAGCTGCGACGGACAGCGTCGCCGAGGCCCTGGGGTCGATCCGCGCTCATCTCGGACCACCGACGGCGCGCGGCGTATAGATGAAAGGGCGTGCGTCGCGGCGTTCGATCAGCCGCGTCTCGCTCGACCCGATGAAGACGAGCGTGCTCATGTCGACGCGCGCCGGGTCGGCCTGCGCCAAGGTCGTCAGGTGGATCGCCTCGTCCGGTCGTCCGATGGCGCGGGCGAAGACGACGGGCGTGCCGCCCGCCCTGAGCGATCGCAAAAGTGCGAAAGCGTGGTGGATCTGGTCCGGCCGCGCCTTGGAGGCGGGGTTGTAAAGCGCGATCACGAAGTCCCCCTCGGCAGCCGCCCTGAGCCGCCGTTCCACCAGCGGCCAGGGCTTGAGGTTGTCGGAGAGCGAGATCGCGCAGAAGTCGTGCCCGAGCGGCGCGCCGAGGCGGGCGGCCGCCGCCTGCATGGCCGACACACCTGGGCACACCGCGATATCGAGGTCACGCCAGGCGGCATCGCCGCAGTCCACGGCCTCGAGCACGGCGGCGGCCATGGCGAAGATGCCGGGATCGCCGCCGGACACGACCACGACCGAACGGCCCTGCCGCGTCAGCTCCAGGGCGAGGCGGGCGCGGTCGAGTTCCACGCGGTTGTCGCTGCCATGCACGCTCTGCCCCGCGTGCGGCACGAGACGCGCGAGGTAGGGCGCGTAGCCGACGAGGTCGGTGGCGACGACCACGGCCTCGCTCACTTCGGGCGTGATCCAACCGGGATCACCCGGCCCGAGACCGACGATGCGGAGCCTGCCGCTCATGCCGAAACCTTCGTCGCGTTGATGGCGTCGCGCGCAGCCGCCACGTCGAGGTCGCGGCGGCTCGGCATGTCGGCAGCCGTCCCGTTCTGGACGAAGTCGTAGCGCCCCTCGCGCCCGACGAACGTGTAGGCCGTGCGTGACGGCTTGGCACAGCCTTTGGCGCAGCCGGAGACATGGATGGCCATTCCCGTCCCTCCGAGGTGCGAAACCACATCGACCAAAGCGGCGGCGTCCGCGTGCGGGGACGTCGTGCCCTGAGCGCAGCCGTCCCGGCCGACGCAGGCCGCAATGCGGAGCAGCGGGTGCTCGGGATCGACGATGAAACCCGCGGCTTCGCACGCCGCGAGATCGACGGCCGACCGAAGCCCTGGTAGGAGGACGCAGCGCCATGGCGTCAGCCGGAGCGCGCCGCACCCGTGCGCGTCGGCGATGTCGGCGGCAGCATGCAGCATGGTGGGATCGAGCCGACCGAACCGGGCGGCGAGACCGAGTACGGCGCTCCCCTCGGCCTCGAAGAGTCCGACCGGCGGGCGGCTGAAGATTCCTCCAGCATAGGGCGGCCGCTCGTCTCCGGCAGACCCGCCGAACGCTCGCACCGTCTGGTAGGATCCCAGACGATCGATGAGAGCCTTCATGCGACGCACCGGCGGGTCCTGGCCCGCCGCCAGCGAGAGGAACGTCTGCGCCACGGCGGCCGCGGCCTCGACCACCTGCTCCGGCGCGCAGTAGCCAAGCGAGACCGCGTTGTCCCGCGTGCCCCCGAGACCGATCCAGACACGTGAACCCGGATCGCTCGTCACGTCGAAACGGACGTCGGCCGACTCGCCGGCGAGGCCAGCCGTTCCACCGTCGTCGATCAGGAAGCCGAACTTGCCCGGCAGCGCGCGCAACGTCGGGTCTCCCACCAACCGCGCCTCGAGTAAATCCACCAGCGGACCGATATCGAAGCGACCGGGATGGCCGCCCAGCGGGCTCGCCAGCACATTGCGAACGGCTTCGCCGGCAGGGTCCTCATCCAGGATCCCGAGGTCATCGAGCGCGTCACAGAGCGAGGCGAAATGCTCCTCTGCGATGCCGCGGATCTGCAGGTTGGCGCGGGCGGAGAGGTCCAGCAGCCCATTGCCATAGAACGCGGAAAGAGCCGCGAGCGCGCGCGCGCGGTCGGCATCGAGGCGGCCGCCGGTGAGCCGCAGGCGCACCAGCAGGCCGTCACGAGCCAGCATGGGGCGCAGCGCGCCGGGGCACCAGCCCTTGCGCATCGTCGGGCTCACGCGACATCCTCCAGCATCTGCGCCAGGCAGGCGGCATCCGAGTTGCGGCGGCTGGTCCAAAAGCCACGCCGCGCCGCGTCGGCGAAGCGCTCCGCCATAGAGCGCGCGGCATCACGGTTGGCAGCCAGCAGAAAGTCGCGAACGGCGGGCGTGCCGCAGGTGGAAGCGAACAGCAGGTCGAACTGGCGCGAGCCGGCGGCGTCGCTCAGCACGGCCATGGCGTAGAGGTTATCCACCGTCTCGGCGATCTCCGCTGCTCCGCGATGGCCATGCCGCATCTGCCCGGCGATCCAGGTCGGGTTGGCGGCACGGCCGCGCACCGTGCGGACCACCGCCTCCGACAATGTCCGCACCCGGAGGTGGTCGCTGCGCCCCGCATCCACGTGGTACAGCGCCGGAGACCGCCCCAAGCTTTCTGCGGCGGCGGCGAACCCGCCTTCGGCTTCGACGTTGGCCGCGGCGTCGAGCAGGTCGAGGTCGTCCATGTCCTGGACATGCACGAAGGCGTCGGCTTCGGCGACACGGGAGGAGAACGCGGTCCCGGCCTGAACGGGCTCCGCCCCGGCGCCGCCGTAGCTGTGGCTGGCCGAGGCCAGGTAGGCCTCGCCCATGGTTTGCCGGTCCACCATTGGATCGGCCGTGATCGCGCGCGCGAGGCCGATACCGTAGACCGATGGCGCGGAGCCAAAGAGGCGCTGCATGGCGATGTCGCCTTGACGGCGCGCCGCGGCCAGCGGGTTGACCTCGTCGTCCTCATCGAGCGCCGCGACGGCCTGCACGGCCTGATCGAACAGGGCGATCTGCGCGGGAAACACGTCGCGGAACAGCCCGGACAGGCGGAGCGTGACGTCGACGCGCGGCCGCTCCAGGCTGGCATACGGCAGAATCTCGAAACCCGTCACCCGCGCGGTCGCGTGATCCCAGAGTGGGCGCGTGCCGAGATGGGCCATGGCCTGCCCCAGATCCTCGCCGCCCGTGCGCATGGTCGCGCTGGCCCAGACGTCCATGACGATCGCGCGCGGCCAGTCGCCATGGTCCTGCGCGTAGCGGGCGGCCACCTCGTCGGCGACGCGGCGGCCGATCTCGTAGGCGGTGCGGCTCGGGACCGCGCGTGGATCGGTCGAATAGAGGTTCCGCCCCGTCGGCAACACATCGAGCCGGCCGCGCGAGGGGGCGCCCGCAGGGCCGCCGGACACGAAGCGGCCATCCAGCGCGGCGAGCAGCCCGGCCATCTCGGACGCGGCGCAGGACTGCCGTGCCGCTCGCTCGGCAGGGTCCATCACGGCGCTCGCGTCGACGAGGGGCGGTTGCCCGAACGTGTGCAGCCCGTCGCGGATCCGCATCTCCTTGATGTCGCAGAGCCAGGCGTCAAGCTCGCACAAGGCGGCATCGGGGTCGCTCGCGGCGGTGCCGCTCTCGGCCGCCAGTCCCGTCTGCTCGGCGCGGCCGAGGATCGCCCGCGCGATCAGCTTCGCACGCTTCGGATCGAGGCTCTGCGCCTCTGCATATTCGTCGAACAAGGCTTCCAGTTCGCCCGCGGCCTCGTCGAGACCCGCTGCCACGAGCAGCGGGGTCATATGGCCGATGGTGACGGCCGCGGTACGGCGCTTCGCCTGCGCCGCCTCGCCGGGATTGTTGACGATGAACGGATACACGAGTGGCGTCGGCCCCAGCAAGACTGCGGGCGCGCAGGCCTCATCCAACGCAACAGGTTTGCCGGGCAACCATTCTAACGTCCCGTGCGTGCCGCAATGGATGACGGCGTGGACGTCGCGGACGTGGCGCAGCCAGAGATAGAAGGCGATGTAGCCGTGGCAAGGCGGTACAGCGGTATCGTGGTACTCGCTCTTGCGCTCCGCGCGAGAACCGCGATCGGGCTGCAACGCGAGGAGCAGGTTGCCGGCCTGCACGACCTTGAAGCGGAACGCGCCGTCGCTCAGCGCGGGGTCGGATTCGGCCGCGCCCCAGTGGCGGGCGACGCCTTCGGTAAATCGTTCGGGCAAGACGGCCGAAAGCGCTCGGTATTCGGCCAGCGGCAGGGCTGCGGCCTCCGCCGACTTCAGCACCGTCATCAGCACGTCGGACGGTGGGAGCGGGTCGACCGCATAGCCGGCGGCGCGCAGCGCCTCGGCGATCGCCGCCACGCTGGCAGGCGTATCAAGCCCGACGGCATAACCCTCACGGCCGCCGCGACCGGGATAGTCGGAGAGGATGCAGGCCAGCCGGCGCTGCGCTGGTGCGGTACGGCGTAGGCGCACCCAACGCGCCGCCAAGTCCGCCACGAAAGCGACGCGCGAGGCGAGGGGGTGATGGACGAGGCGAGTGAACTCGAGCGCGGCGCTGCGCTCGCTCTCGCCCTTCCCCGATATGGCGGTCGTGACGATGCGGCCGTCCATTTCCGGCAGGACGACGTTCATCGCCAGGTCGGCGGGGCCGAGGCCGCGCGGATTGGCGCGCCATTGCGCTTGCGTACCGCCGCCCAGAATGGCCTGCAACACGGGCGCATCCGCGCTGTCGAGAACGCTCGGCCCCGCTTCGAGCCGGGCGGAAAAGGCCGTGGTGTTGAGAATAACGTCCGGCCGCTCCGCAGCGATCGTTTGCCGGAGAACCTCAATCGAAGCCGGGTCCTTCAGGCTGGCTGCGTAGAGCGCCGTCACGCGGAGCCCACGCGCCGCGAGAGCGTCGGCCAAAGCGACGATCGGCGCGCAATCGCCGGACAACAGCAGCGAGCGGTAGAAGGTGATGAAGGCGTGACCGCCCTCCCCGCCCGTTCGGCAGGCCTCGTCGTAGACGCCCGCGGCCGGCAGAGGCCGCGGCTCGCTCCAAGGCGCGGGCGAGCCGAGTTGCGTCTCGATCCAGCCGAACAGGCTCGCCATATTGCCGTCGCCGCCTTCCTGGAACCACCGCCAGATGCGGCGCAGGGCCTCGGGCGGCAGGGTCGAGGCGGCGTCAAGGCGCGGGTCCTCGCTATGGCATCCCGGCACGATGGCCAGGGCAAACCCGTACTGGCGCGCGGCACGGGCCAGTTCGTCCACGCCGTAGCGCCAATAGTCGAAGCCACCGAGCAGCCGCACCAGGACGAATCTGGCGCGTGGCGCGGCGCGGTCGAGGTAGAGGTCCACGGAATAGGGGTGGCGCAGCTGCGCCAGGCTCGCGAGCCGCAGGCTGTAGGCGCTCGGCCGCGCCGCCGCGCAGGCCGCCATCGCGCCGAGGTCGCTGTCGGAGAAGGAGAGACACAGGACGTCGCCCGGCGTCTGGCCGAGGTCGATCGCGGCTTCCGCCTCGTCGCTGGTGCGGGACTCGGTACGCAGCAGGTGCATTCAGCCGGCCAGCGCGTGACGGATGGCGGCCTCGTCGAGGCCCTTCTCGCCGATGACGACGAGGCGCCCGTCGCGTACCTCGTCGCTTCTCCAGGCACGGTCGAAGCTCTTCGCGAACCGCGCGCCGACGCCCTGAACCAACAGCCGCATCGGCTTGCCTTCCACGGCGACGAAACCCTTGACGCGCAGCACATCGTGGTCGGCGGCAAGCGCCGCAAGCTTGCGCAAGAATCCCTCAGGCTCGGCGACCGGCGGTACCGGCACGACGAAGGAGTCGAAATCATCGTGGTCGTGGTCGGGCTCGGCGTCATGGTGCGAGGGACGGCTCGCGAGGTCGTCCTCCGCGCGAGCATTGAGGCCCAACAGCAGCGCGGCGTCGAGCCGACCATGGCGCGTCGCGACGATCTTGACGGCGCGCGGGACGACCGCCGCGATCTCGGCCTCCACCCGCGCGCGCGCGGCCGCGTCGATCAGGTCCGTCTTGTTCAGGACGATGAGGTCGGCGCAAAGCAGTTGGTCCTCGTAGACCTCCTCCAGAGGATTGTCGTGATCGATCGTCGGATCGGCCGCACGCTGCGCCGCAAGCTTGGCGGGGTCATCGGCGAAGCGTCCGGCCGCGACGGCCGCGCCGTCGACCACCGCGATGACACCGTCGACGGTCAAGCGTCGACGCACGGCGGGCCAGTCGAACGCCTTGACGAGCGGCTTGGGTAAGGCAAGGCCGGAGGTCTCGATGATGATATGCTCGGGCGGCGGGTCGAGCGCCAAGAGTGTCTCGATCGCCGGCACGAAATCGTCCGCGACGGTGCAGCAGATGCAACCGTTGGCAAGCTCGATGATCGCATCCTCGCGGCAGGACGACACGCCGCAGCCGCGCAGCACATCGCCATCCACGCCGATGTCGCCGAACTCGTTGATCACTAGGGCGAGCCGCCGGCCGGCAGCCGTCTCCAGCACGTGGCGGATCAGCGTGGTCTTGCCGGCCCCGAGGAAGCCGGTGACGATCGTCGCGGGGATCTTGCCGAGCGCGGTCGCGGCAGGTCGGTCGGCCATGGTGCGTCCTTCTATCGGCGCGCGGAGGCGCGCTCGTACCCGGCACGCGAATGCGCGCGGGAAGATGGGTGTAGGGCCGCACAGGCACCGGCGCGCAGCCGGCATCGGTTCCGGCTCGGGACACCCCGCCCAGCCGGTCGCGATGCAACGGCAGGTCTCCTGGCTCGCGGATCGGTCCGGCGCGCCGCCTTCCCAGGTCACCCCAGTGGCGTCATGGCGCGCGTACCCGCTGACAGTTGCGGGGGCAGCCGTGGCTTTGGCTCGCAAGCCGCACCACATTCCCTCTTAGCCCTCTGAACGAGGGACCATTGCGCCGCGCAGACTACGCGGGGCGACAGCGGTGTCAATGCGGCCGGTCCTGTCAGCTGGCGCAGAACCTACCGTTGGCCTATCCGAGCAGGTACCAACAGGAGCTCGTATGATAGATTCTCCGGACAACCTCCGCCACCAGCGCAAAATGGCCGCCCGCAAGGCGGTGCAGGATGCCGAGGTCGCGTCCAAGACGATCACGGCAAAGGGCCTGCTGATCGTCCACACGGGTCCCGGCAAAGGCAAGACGTCGGCCGCCATGGGGCTGGTACTCAGGGCCTTGGGCCATGGCTGGCCGGTCGGCATCGTGCAATTCATCAAAGGCGCCTGGGATACGGGCGAGAAGCAGGCTTTGGCGCGCTTTCCCGACCTCGTGCGCTGGCACACGATGGGCGAAGGGTTCACCTGGGAAACGCAAGACCGCGCGCGCGACGTGGCGGCAGCGGAGCGGGCCTGGGACAAGGCGCGCGAATTGATGGGCGATCCCGCCGTCAGGCTGCTCGTTCTCGACGAACTCAGCATCGCGCTGCGCTACGAGTACCTGCCGCTCGAAACTGTGGTGGCAGCGCTCGCCGCACGCCGTGACGACCTGCACGTCATCGTCACCGGGCGCAACGCCAAGCCCGCGCTGATCGACGCGGCGGATCTGGTGACCGAGATGGGGCAGGTCAAGCACCATTTCGCGGCCGGCGTGAAGGCGCAGGCTGGCATAGAGTTTTAGCGCAGCGGCCAACCCGGTGCCAGGGCGGTTGCCGATGGCGGGCGGAAACCTCGCGTCATGTCAGCAAGCAACGGCAGAGCCGAAAAGCCGCGCTGCGGCCCGCGGATCGCCCATGCATCCTTAATCCACGTATTGGGCGAACCTTGCACCGGGATACATCAAACGCCGAGGCGCTCGCCTTAACTCCGGAGACGTAGAACGCTGCGATGGCGTCGCCGCACGCACGTAATAGCGACGCCGACGCCGTCCGCTTAAACGAGGGCCGCTGCTTAAAGCGTCAGGCCTGCGCAGGCTGCTTGCAGGCGATCCCCTTGTCCGTCAGGTGACTGGCAAGTTCACCGCTCTGGAACATCTCACGCACGATGTCGCAGCCGCCCATGAACTCGCCCTTGACGTAGAGCTGCGGGATCGTCGGCCAATTCGAGAACTCCTTGATACCGTTACGGACGTCTTCGGCTTCCAGCACATTGACAGAGGTATAGGGCACGTCGAGATAGCCGAGGATCTGCACGACCTGGCTCGAGAAGCCGCATTGCGGAAACTTGGGCGTGCCCTTCATGAACAGGACGACGTCGTGCGAGTCGATGGCGGTCTTGATCGTCTCATGGGCGGACATGGATGCACTTTCCTGGAAAGAGGGTCACCGGATTTTCAGTCCCTAGGACTTGGGCGTCAAGGTCTGAAGCTGCAAGGCGTGCAACGCGCCACCCATGTGCGCGCCGATGGCTTTGTAGACCAGCTGATGCTGCTGCAGCTTGGTCTTGCCGACGAAGGCGCCCGAAGTGACCGTGGCGGAGAAGTGGTCGTCATCGCCGGCGAGGTCGACGATATCAACCTCGGCATCGGGCAGCGCGGCCTTGATCAGCCGATCGATCTCGGCGGCGGGCATGGGCATGGCAAGGTCCTCGATAGGTGACGCGACCGATATAGAGGCTTAGCGACGGATCGAAAAGCCGTGCCCCAAGCCCGCGCGCCTAACGCGGCAGGACCGTCGATCCCATCAGCGCCTTGTCCACCGCATGCGCCGTCTGCCGGCCCTCGCGAATCGCCCAGACCACCAGCGATTGGCCGCGGCGCATGTCGCCGCAGGCGTAGACCTTGGCGACGGAGGAAAGATAACTCTTCTGGTCGGCGACGACGTTGCCGCGCTTGTCGAGACTGACGCCGAGCCCGTCGAGCAACCCCTCCGAGATCGGGGCGACGAAGCCCATGGCAAGCAGCACGAGGTCGGCGCGCATCTCGAAGCCGCTGCCCTCTACCTCCTGCATCTTTCCATCGACGCGCACGCAGCGCAGCGTGGTGACATTGCCTTCCGCGTCGCCGACAAATTCCTTGGTCAGCACGGCGAAGTCGCGATTGGCGCCTTCCTCGTGCGAGGAGGACGTCCGCAGCTTCAACGGCCAGTTCGGCCAAGTCAGCAGCTTGTCTTCCTTGGTCGGGGGCTCCGGCATGATCTCGAGCTGGGTGACGGAGAGCGCGCCCTGACGCACGGACGTGCCGATGCAGTCCGAGCCCGTGTCGCCACCGCCGATGACGATGACGTGCTTGCCAGACGCGAGGATCGGGTCGTTGCTGTGCAGCGGCTCGTGGCTGACGCGCCGGTTCTGCTGCGGCAGGAAGTCCATGGCGAAATGGACGCCGCGCAGGTCGCGGCCGGGGATCGGCAGCTCGCGTGGCTTCTCGGCACCGCCCGACAGCACGACAGCGTCGTAATCACGCACGAGATCAGCCGGCGCCACGTCGTTGCCGATGTGGACGTTGCAGTGGAAGCGGACGCCCTCGGCCTCGATTTGGCGCACGCGCCGATCGATCAGCACCTTCTCCATCTTGAAGTCAGGGATGCCGTAACGCAGCAGACCGCCCGGCTTGGCGTTCTTTTCGTAGACGTGCACCTCATGGCCGGCGCGGGCGAGCTGCTGGGCGCAGGCAAGGCCGGCCGGCCCCGAACCGACCACCGCGACGCGCTTGCCGGTCGGCCGGCCGAACACTTCCGGCTTGACCCAACCGTTGGCGAAGGCACGGTCGATGATCGCGCATTCGATCGTCTTGATCGTCACCGGGGAGTCGCTGATGTTCAGCGTGCAGGCGGCCTCGCAGGGCGCCGGACAGATGCGACCTGTGAATTCTGGAAAATTGTTGGTGGAATGGAGATTGCGGGCCGCCTCCTCCCAATCGGAATTGTAGACGAGGTTGTTCCAGTCCGGGATCTGGTTGTTGACCGGGCAGCCGTTATGGCAGAACGGAATGCCGCAATCCATGCAGCGGGCGGCCTGGTCCCGCGTCGCCTCTTCGGAGAGCGGGATCACGAACTCCTTGTAGTTGCGGATGCGGTCGGAGGCCGGCGCATAGCGCGTATCGCGCCGGTCGATCTCAAGGAAACCCGTCACCTTGCCCATTCTATCCTCGGTCTAAGATCGGTCATCGCGCAGGAAGGCGCGTGACGGCCGGACGGACATCCGACCGCCCGGTGCGTTACGCGGGCTGCAGTTCCGCGCTGTCGGTCGCGTTCAGACGCTGCATGGCGGCGCGGTACTCGCGCGGGATGACTTTACGGAACTTGGCCAGGGAGTCCGGCCAATTGTCCAGCATCCGCCGGCCGAGGCCCGAGCCGGTATGGGCGACATGCTTGTCAATGAGGTGGCGCAGGCGCGCCGCGTCGAACTGGGTGAGGTCGCCCACGACCTTGACCTTACCATGGACGAACATGTCGAGCGTCTGGTGGTACAGGGTCTCGCTTTCCGCCATCTCCGCAGCGATCGGCTCGAGATCGGCCATGGCGAGGTTGCAGCGCTGCGCGAAGGTGCCGTCGGCATCGTAGACGTAGGCGACGCCCCCGGACATGCCGGCGGCGAAGTTGCGGCCCGTCATGCCCAGCACCACCACGACACCGCCCGTCATGTACTCGCAGCAATGGTCGCCCGTGCCCTCGACGACCGATACGGCGCCGGAGTTGCGCACCGCGAAGCGCTCGCCGGCGACGCCGCGGAAGTAGCTCTCGCCGTCCGTCGCGCCGTAGAGGGCCGTGTTGCCGATGATGATCGAGTTCTCCGCCACCACCGCGGAGTTGGCCGGGGGATAGATGATGATGCGGCCGCCCGACAGGCCCTTGCCCACGTAGTCGTTGGCCTGGCCCTCCAGCTCCAGCGTCACGCCCTTGGCGAGGAAGCCGCCGAAGCTCTGGCCGGCCGTCCCCTTCGCCTTGACGGTGATGGTCCCATCCGGGAGGCCGCGTTCGCCGTAGAGACGGGCGATGCGCCCGGACAGCATCGCCCCGGTCGTGCGATCGGTGTTGTGGATCTCCGTCTCGATCGTCACCGGTGTCTGCGTGACGATCGCGTGCGAGGCGCGCTCGATCAGAGTACGGTCGAGCACGGCATCGAGCCGGTGGTCCTGCCGGCCGGTGTGGAAGATCGAATCGCCTTCGCGCGCCTCTGGCTTGTGGAAGAGCTTGGCGAAGTCGAGGCCTTTGGCCTTCCAGTGCTCGATGACCTTGGCGCGGTCGAGCATCTGCATCTGGCCGATCATCTCATCGAACGTCCGGTAGCCCATGGCGGCCATCAGCTCGCGGACTTCCTCGGCGACGAAGAAGAAGTAGTTGATGACGTGCTCGGGCTGACCCACAAACTTCTTGC
This sequence comes from Beijerinckiaceae bacterium, assembly GCA_965249685.1. GTDB lineage: Bacteria > Pseudomonadota > Alphaproteobacteria > Rhizobiales > Beijerinckiaceae > RH-AL1. Next base: position 1,440,518 of record CBDFMN010000003.1, read on the forward strand.
GAAGCACCGGATCCTGCGTCGCCACGCCGACCGGGCAGGTGTTGAGGTGGCACTTGCGCATCATGATGCAGCCGGCCGCGATGAGCGGCGCGGTCGCAAAGCCGAACTCGTCCGCGCCCAGCAGCGCCCCCACGACAACGTCGCGACCGGTCCGCAGGCCGCCGTCGACCTGCACCGCGATGCGCGAGCGCAGGCGGTTGAGAACCAGCGTCTGGTGCGTCTCGGCCAGGCCGATCTCCCAGGGCGACCCGGCATGTTTGATGGAGGTCAACGGCGAGGCGCCGGTGCCGCCCTCGAATCCGGAGATCGTCACGTGGTCGGCGCGCGCCTTGGAGACGCCGGCAGCCACCGTGCCGACACCGATCTCGGAGACAAGCTTGACCGAGACGGCCGCCTCGGGATTGGCGTTCTTCAGGTCGTAGATAAGCTGCGCCAAGTCCTCGATCGAGTAGATGTCGTGATGCGGCGGCGGCGAGATCAGGCCGACGCCCGGCGTCGAGTGCCGCACCTTGGCAATGACGGCATCGACCTTGTGGCCGGGCAGTTGGCCGCCTTCGCCGGGCTTTGCGCCCTGCGCCATCTTGATCTGAATCATATCGGCGTTGACGAGATATTCCGCCGTGACGCCGAAGCGGCCCGAGGCCACCTGCTTGATCGCCGAACGCATCGAGTCGCCGTTGGCCATCGGCTTGTAGCGGTCGGATTCCTCACCGCCCTCGCCGGTGTTCGACTTGCCGCCGATGCGGTTCATCGCGATCGCGAGGGTCGTATGCGCCTCGCGCGAGATCGAGCCGTAGCTCATCGCCCCGGTCGAGAAGCGCCGCACGAGGGTGGCAGCCGGCTCGACCTCGTCGAGCGGCACCGGCGCGCGCGCCTCCTCCTCGGCCGTCTTGATGCGGAACAGGCCGCGGATCGTCAGCAGCGCGTCGTCCTGATCGTTGAGGAGCTTGGCATACTCGCGGTAAGCCTCCTGCGCATTGCCGCGCACGGCGTGCTGCAGCAGCGACACCGATTGCGGCGACCAGGAATGGATCTCGCCCCGGATGCGGTAGGCATAGTCGCCGCCGACAGACAGGCTGTTGCGGTAGACGGGCGAATCGCCGAAGGCGTCGGCGTGCCGGCGCAGGCTCTCTTCCGCGATCTCGGCAAGGCCGACGCCGCCGATGCGCGTCGCCGTGCCGGTGAAATACTGGCGCACGAACTCCTCGGCCAAGCCGACGGCGTCGAAGATCTGCGCGCCACAATACGACTGGTAGGTCGAGATCCCCATCTTCGACATGACCTTGAGCAGGCCCTTGCCGATCGACTTGATGTATCGCTTCACCGCTTCCGCGCCGTCGACCTCGTCTGGAAAGGTCTTGGCCATGGAAGCCAGTGTCTCGAACGCGAGATAAGGATTGATCGCTTCCGCACCGAAGCCGGCGAGCAGCGCGAAATGATGCACCTCACGCGCCTCGCCCGTCTCCACGACAAGCCCCACCGAAGTGCGCAGGCCGGTGCGGATCAGGTGGTGGTGCACGGCGGCCGTGGCGAGCAGCGCCGGGATCGGGATGCGGTCCGCCCCCACCAGCCGATCGGAGAGGACGATGATGTTGTAGCCGCCCTGCACAGCCTGGTCGGCGCGCGAGCACAGGCGCGCCAGCGCCGGCGCCATGCCCTCCGCTCCGGCTTCGGCGAGATAGGTGATGTCGAGCGTCTTGGTGTCGAACGAATCCTCGGAGGAGCCGATCGACCGGATCTTTTCGAGGTCGCCGTTGCTGAGGATCGGCTGGCGCACTTCAAGCCGCTTGCGCTTGGAATTGCCCTCGTGGTCGAGGATGTTCGGACGCGGGCCGATGAACGACACGAGGCTCATGACGAGTTCCTCGCGGATCGGGTCGATCGGCGGGTTCGTCACCTGGGCGAAGTTTTGCTGGAAGTACGTGTAGAGCAGCTTCGACTTTGAGGACAAAGCCGAGATCGGCGTGTCCGTTCCCATGGAGCCGGTCGCCTCCTGGCCCGTCAGCGCCATCGGCGACATCAGCAGCGACACGTCCTCTTGCGTATAGCCGAACGCCTGCTGGCGATCGAGCAGCGACACGTCGGTACGCGTCGCGCGCGGCGACACGTCGGTCATCTCCTCCAGCACGATCTGCGTGCGCCCGACCCACTCGCCGTAGGGATGCAGCCCGCTCAGGGTCTGCTTGATCTCATCATCCGATATGATGCGGCCCTGTTCGAGGTCAACGAGCAGCATCTTACCCGGCTGCAGGCGCCACTTCTGAATGATCTTCTCCTCCGGGATCGGCAGCACGCCGACCTCGGACGCCATCACGACGAGCCCGTCGTCGGTGACGACGTAGCGCGCCGGCCTCAGGCCGTTGCGGTCGAGCGTGGCGCCGATCTGGCGGCCATCGGTGAAGGCGACGGCCGCAGGGCCGTCCCACGGCTCCATCATCGAGGCGTGGTACTCGTAAAAAGAGCGGCGGCTCTCGTCCATCAGCGGATTGCCGGCCCAGGCTTCCGGGATCAGCATCATCATCGCGTGGGCGAGCGAATAGCCGCCGCGCACGAGGAATTCGAGCGCGTTATCGAAGCAGGCCGTGTCCGACTGGCCCTCGTAGGAGATCGGCCAGAGCTTCTGGATGTCCGCGCCGAAGAGGTCGGAGGCAACGGACGCCTGGCGCGCCGCCATCCAGTTCACGTTGCCGCGCAAGGTGTTGATCTCGCCGTTGTGGGCGACGAGCCGGTAGGGGTGGGCGAGCGACCAGGACGGGAACGTGTTGGTGGAGAAGCGCTGGTGGACGAGCGCCAATGCCGTCTCGAGGAGCGGGTCGCGCAAGTCCTTGAAATAGTCTCCGAGTTGACCGGCGAGCAAAAGCCCCTTGTAGACGACCGTGCGTGCGGACAGCGACACGGAGTAGAAGGCCGCGAAGCGGGGATCCTTGCGGCTGTAGATAGCGCCGGAAATTGCTTTGCGGAGGATGTAGAGGCGGCGCTCGAACGCGTCCACGTCGGCGACGTCCGCGCCGCGGCCGATGAAAGCCTGGCGGATCACCGGCTCGCTGTCGACGACGCTGTCGCCCAGCACGCTCGAATCGACGGGGACGTTGCGCCAGCCGAGGAACACCTGTCCTTCGGCCGCCGTCGTCTCTTCGATGGTGCGCTCGACGATCGCCCGGGTCTCGGGATCGCGGGGCAGGAACATCACGCCCACGCCGTAATCACCCGCCGCCGGCAAAGCGAAGCCGTTCGCCTGCGCCTTGGCGACGAAGAATTTGTGGGGGATCTGCAGGAGCATGCCGCAGCCGTCCCCCGCCTTCGGGTCGGCGCCCGTGGCACCGCGATGATCGAGGTTGAGCAGGATCTCGAGTCCCATGGCCACCAGGTTGTGGGACTTGCGGTTGTGCATGTCGGCCACAAAGCCAACACCGCAGGCGTCGTGCTCGTGCGCGGGGTCGTAGAGACCCTGTGCCTCAGGCAAGCCAGGGTCGCGCCGGACGATGTCGCGGCGCACGCTCGGATGCAGCGGATGCTTGGCAGTCGGCGAAGGCGAAACCCGGCCTTTCTCCTCGGCGAGATCCCGGCTTTCCGTCCAGCGTCCTTCAGCCATCATCGTTCATCCCATGGCATGCGTTGCGCGATGGAACCAGCGCCTCTAGCGCAGCCATCGGCGACGTCGCCGCATCACATTAAAATCCTGAACGGATCGGTCGACACCCGTCCAGTCGTCCCGGCAGATGCAAACGGCCGTCAAGACGGCATTCGTACCCGGCGCAGACTTTGTAAGGGCACATTCGATGAAGACGAAGGCCGTCCCGCAAGTCAACAATGCCGCGCGCAAATCCCCTGTGGAGGCGGCGCGATAGAAGAGCGCGGGCTGGCCGGCCGATGACTGCCGACCGTCTCGATTCCGGTCATTCACAGAATCTACAACGCCGCAACAATAAACCGCAACGCTGCGGCAGGAATACAACAGCGGGGATTTCCCTCGAAGGCGGCTTTACTGCAACCAAGTTTTTGCCCCATTTGGTCACGAGGTTCCGGCCCGCTCGTTGGGCCGCTCTGGGGGAATCGGGAATGGTGGATAGACGCCAAGCTTTTACGATAAGGGCTTGTTTTTCCATTCATTCCGCGTTGCTGGCTGCCTCCTGCCTCGTGTTGCCGAGCTTGGTTTCGGCCCAGGTATTCGACCCGCTACGAGGCTACGGGTTCGATGGCTCGCCTGCCGGACCTGGACGTGCTGGAGACCGCCGCGACTCCGGCGAAGGCCGCGCGCCGCGGTTCGCCCCAGCCTATGTCTCTTCGTCGACGATCAGGCGTGCTGCCTCGCGCAGCGGCTTCCGCCTGACAGGCCAGCCCCACCGTCGCGGCCGCTCCTACTTTGCGATGGGCGAAGACGAGAAAGGTCGTCGCTTTCGGCTGGTGTTCAACGCATTCAATGGCCAGTTGCTTGACCGCACGGACTTCGGCGCCGCGCGCGCCAAAGCGGAACCGCTACCCTCTGTCACCACGCCTGCGCCCGCCAAGTCTTTGGAAAAGCCCGTAGACGCCCCGGCGCAAGCTGCGGCCGTCTCCCCGCCGGCTGCTACCAAGCCCATTGAGACGCCGAGGCCGGCCGAGCCACCGGCGCAAGCCGCGTCCATCGCCCCGATGGTCGCCGGCAAGCCTGCGGAGACCCTGAAGCCGGTCGAACAGCCGGAACAGGCCGTGGCTATCGCCCCAACGGCTGCCACCAGTCCTGCGGGGACGCTGAAGCCGGCCGACCAGCCGGTGGCCGTCGCGCCGCCTGCCTCTCCGGCGCTCATACCAACCCTGCCTTCGCCGCCCGCCTCCTATGCCGCCGTGAATCCGTGCGAAGTCCCGACCGGCCATCCCTCGGCGCAGTCGACGGCCGTCACACCGATTGCTCCCGCGCTTTCCGTGGCACCGGCAGTCCTGCCTCCAACGACCGCAGCAGTCGCTCCCGCGCCGGCGACGGCCGCTCCAGCCGAACCACAGGCGGTCACGGCCAAAACAATCGACACGGTAGAGCCGCACGCCCCACCGTCAGCCGCCGCGGTCCCGCCCGCCGTGGCTGCGAGCCAGGACGACAAGGCGAGCCAGGACGACAAGGCAGGAACCGCCGCGGTGCCTGTGCCTAAGCCCGATCAAGCGATAGCACCTGCGGCGGAGAGCGTCGCCCCGGTTGCGGGCGTCGCCACGCCAGCGGCTCCTGCCACGCCTCCCGACAACCGTCGAAGCCCGCCGGAGCCGTATGCGGCGCCGAATTGGCCGGATGGCGCCGATCAGCCCGCTGCAGCGACCAAGCCCGATGCGAAGCCCTGAGCCTTGGCGCAGCGCCCGGATAGAGGACGACGAATGGTCCGACTGACGACGGCCTGCGCCGCCGCGCTCCTCGCCGTATGGTCCTCGGCACGCGCCTCGGAGCCGGCCCATTCGGCCGAACTCGACGAGATGATCGCGCGTCAAGCCAAACGGCACGGCGTCCCGGAAAAACTGGTCCGCCGCATTGTCATGCGCGAGAGCCGCTACAATCCCCGGGCCCGCAACCATTCGTATTGGGGGCTCATGCAAATCAGCTACCCCACCGCGCGGAGCATGGGCTTCAAGGGCAGCCCGAACGACTTGCTCGACCCTCTCGTAAACCTGACCTACGCGGTGCCCTATTTGGCGAATGCGTTCATCATCGCCGGGAAGCAGGAAGATGCGGCGGTACGGCTCTATGCCAGCGGCTATTACACGACCGCTAAAAATCGCAGCCTTCTCGGCCAATTGCGTACGGCCGAGTCCGAACCGATGGTGCCGCAGGAAAGCTTTCTCACGGCGACCGCGCTGCCAGTCTCGAACTTGATCAAGGCGGTCGTGAATGGGCCGCAGACGGCAGAGGCCGTGGCGACGAACTCTCCGCCGGGACCGCAGGTCGTCGACGGTGGCAGGAGCAGCGGCCCGGAAACTCCCATGGTCAGCGGCAAGAATGGCTACGCGCCGCCGAAGAGATGGGTCAGGGATGGCGGCGTCACGCTCGTTGGCAGGGGCGAACAGCGCATCGAGCAGGTCGCCGCCTACAATCCTCCCGCAGCTGGGGAGAACATGCCGCAATCGAGGTCTGGCAGGCATGCCGGTCGTGGTCATGGCCGTAAGCTAAGCGAGTTTGCCGCGTTGGACATGCCGCCGGCCGGCGCGCAAGCCTATGCGGCGCCGGTGTCACCTTCCGCGCCAGAGAGCGGCCCGCAGTCCGCCATTGCGCAAGTTACGAGCGCGCCGGCGTCAGGCCCACCGGCCGCGGGTGCAGGGCCCGATGCGCCGACAAGCAACATCAAGCCGGTCAAGACCGCCCATCGCAAAACAACGCGAAGGCGTAGCGCAGCCGCCAAGACGACAGAGCCGGACGACCCGCGACCTGTTGCTTCGGCAGCCGAAGCCGCACTCGCAGATGCAGCCGACCCTCCGGCTAAACCGACAGCGAGGAAAATTCACTCGGTCGCGGGCAAAAAAGCGCCTCGCCCGGTATCCGTAGCCGTGCAGGCTGCCGAGGCGCCTGCTCTCAATCCTAAACCGTAGACGCCCCCCGCAAAGGGGGAGGCGTCTACGGTAAGCTTGTCGATCAGGCGGCGCGCTGGGCTTCCACAGCCGTGACTCCCGGCTTGCCTATGAGAATTCGGCGCGGCTTCTGAGCCTCGGGAATCTCGCGGACAAGATCGACGTGAAGAAGGCCGTGCTCGAGCACGGCGCCGATGACCGAGACGTGGTCGGCGAGCTGGAACCGTCGCTCGAAAGCGCGGGCCGCGATGCCCTGGTGAAGGACCTCGCGTCGGGCTCCCTCCGTCGGGACCGGATGATCCGGCTGCCCCTTGGAGCCGCGGATCGTCAAGGTATTCTCCCTGGACTCGATCGACAGATCCTGCTCGGCGAAGCCCGCCACGGCAACGCTGATGCGATAGTTCAGCTCGCCCGTGCGCTCGATATTGTAGGGCGGGTACCCCGCGGCGGCATCGGCGCCGGACGCTTGGTCGAGCATCGTGAAGAGGCGATCGAACCCGACGGTCGAGCGATAAAGCGGTGATAGATCGTAGTGACGCATAGACATATCCTCTCAAGAAGCGACATGAACAGGAGCACTGCCTTTCGGCCAGGTCCTGCCGGTTCGCGCGTCCATCAGGCCCGCGCTGAACTGAAGTTAGGAGTTCGACCAGGCTTTGCAAGCCATTGCCGAGAGGCGGCGGAACAAATTACGCCTTCGCCTGCACCGCGGGGGCCCTTCACCTTTTCTCGAGATCGACCGACCATGGACCTCTTCGCGACGCCCGGTAATCCTACTCCAGCCGATCCCATTATCTCCGCAGTTCGCACCCCCGATGGACTGACATTACGGGTCGTACGGTGGGCGCGCCGCGGCGCTCGAGGCACAGTGGTCCTGGCCATCGGTCGCAGCGAATTCATCGAGCAGTATTACGAGGTGGTCGGCGACCTACTCGAGCGCCGCTTCGACGTCGTCACCATGGATTGGCGTGGGCAGGGGCAATCGGATCGCGAAATCGCCAAGATGGGCCATGGCCACGTCTCCGATTTCGCCGCTTACGGGCGCGATCTCGTGGCCCTCGAACAACAGATCCTCAAGCCGTTCGCACCACGTCCGTGGTTTGGTCTCGGCCATTCCATGGGCGCTGCCATCCTGCTGGAGCAAGCTCATGCCGGGGTTTCGCCTTTCGCCCGCCTCATCCTCTCGGCGCCGATGATCGACCTGCCGCTTCGCTCCCGCAGCGCGGTCGCCGCCCTCACCGCGCTTGCCGCGAAGCTCAGGCTGACCACGAGACTCATCCCAGGAGGCGACGAAGGGTCGATCTTACGGCGCGGCTTCGACGGCAATCCACTGACATCGGACGAGGCGCGCTACGCCCGCGTCTCGGCCGTGATGCAAGCGCTGCCGCAGTTCGTCGTCGGCGCGCCGACCATCGGCTGGCTTCATTCGGCATTCCAGGTCATGAACCGGTTTCGACACCCGCGCTACGCGATGGAAATCGCTACACCCATCCTCATCCTCGCCGCGGGAGCCGACCGCATCGTCAGCACCCGGGCGACGGAGCGATTCGCCGCCCGCCTGAAGGCCGGCCGGTGCATCACGCTGGCGAACGCGCGCCACCAGGTTATGGCCGAGCGTGACGCGGTGCGCGAACAGTTTTGGGCCGCCTTCGAGGCCTTTATTCCCGGCCACGAACTCGACGGCGCCGAGGCGGCGCCACCGCGCCGCGATCAGAGGACGACGACCTTAGCGCCGACGGGCACCCGGCTGTAGAGGTCGATGACATCCGCGTTCATCATGCGGATGCAGCCGGAGGACACCGCCTTGCCGATCGTGTCGGGCTCGTTGGTGCCGTGGATCCGATACATCGTATCGTGGCTGCCCTGGAATAGGTAGAGCGCGCGAGCGCCAAGCGGATTCTCCAACCCGCCCTCCATCCGGCGGGGTAGATCGGGGCGTCGCTTCAGCATATCCGACGGAGGCACCCAGGCTGGCCATTCGGCCTTGCGCTGGACATTGGCCGTTCCTTTCCAAGCAAAGCCCTGCCGACCCACGCCGATGCCATACTCGATGGCCTGGCCGCCGGCCTGGACGAGATAGAGGTGGCGTGTCGAGGTGTCGACAACGAGGGTCCCCGGCGGCTGGCTCGTCGGGTTAGGAACGATCTGCGCGGTCTTTTGCGCGGCGGTGTCACCCAGGTCGTAGTCGCTCGGGCCCCGCGTGGCGTCGCGGCTGCGCGGGCGCGGCGCAGAATAATTCGGGTCTCCGTAGGAAGGATCCGAATAAGGGTCGGCGTAAGCCTGCGGAACCCGAACTCGCGGTGCCGGCGCCGCATAATAATCATAGCTCGGGTAGGCCGGCTGCTCGTAGGCGTAGCCACCGGCATAGCCCGGGCCGTAATCGTGCAGGCGGGTGCGATAGGGATCGGTGTCGTAGGCCCCGTAACCCGGGTATTGCGCGAAGGCGGGGCCGGTGAGAAAAGCCGTCAGACCGGCTGTTAGAAGGGTTGCGAACCAAATTGCTTTCGGAAACATGACCTCACCACGTGGGACGGATGCCGCACCTCACGTGTCGGCGAGTAACAAGGCGAAAACGAGGAGAGGCGGCCCCAGCCGCTGCCGGCGCCGCCTCTTTCCACGATCGAGGAAGGAAACTAGAGCACAACCACGTGCGCACCGAGCTTGACGCGATCGTAAAGGTCGACAACGTCCGCGTTCAGCAGCCGGATGCAACCCGAAGATACGGCCTGCCCGATCGTATCGGGCTCGTTGGTACCGTGAATGCGGTACATCGTGTCCCCCTTTCCGTTGTAGAGGTACATCGCGCGCGCGCCGAGCGGATTCTCCAGGCCGCCGGCCATGTGGTGGGGGATATCGGGACGACGCTTCAGCATCTCGACGGGCGGCGTCCATCCCGGCCATTCCGCGCGCCGCGCGACATAGGCTTGCCCGGACCAGGCGAAGCCGTCGCGGCCGACGCCGATATCGTAGCGCAACGCCCGCCCATCTTCCAAAGAAAGGTAGAGGTAACGGTTCTTGGTGTCGATCGTGATGGTGCCGGGGCGTTCCTCGGTCGGGTCAGCCACGACAACGCGCGTCGGGCCGTTCGCAGCCGGGGGAACCTGTAGGTCGGTCGAGACGCTAGCCTGCTGCACGGCCGTCGCCGGTTGTGGCGCGAGGACCGCGCCGAGGTCGAAAGCCTGCGCCTGACCGGCGAAGACGGCCTGGCTCGCAAAGAGAACAAGAGATGCGGCGGCGACGCCGCCCTTCAAACGATTGAACCCCACCATGACTTATCCCCGGCTTAGCTGTCACAGTTTTGACACGACCGGGAAATGCTCAAGCCAGGATCTTTGTTCCAGCGCTCCAGGCAAATTCGTCAGCGCGGAGGCCAGGAGGCGTCGTCGGCGCGACCGGGACGCGCCGATTGCGACTGACCCTTGACAAGGATTGTCTCGACGAGAGGGTCGTGCCGCTCGCCGCGGGGCACCGTCGCCAGCCGGAGCTGGCCGTTGCCCGCGACTGGCACCTGCGTCAGAGCTTCAACGGGCCCGGCCTCGGGTTTAACGGCCGGCGCCGCCGGGGTGGCGACCAGCGCCGGCGCCGCCTTGTCCGGCGCGCTGGCGGTCGGCGGCGCAGGCTCGGCCGGCTTCTGCTGGTCCAGCGCGCGGCGAACGTGGGTCACCACGAAATGCGCGAGCTTGCGGCCACCCGCTTTGGTGAAGTGGATACCGTCGGCCGAGCGAAGCCGCACTGTCTGCCCGTTCACGTCGGGACCGAAGGCGCTGAAATCCCCATCGTCGTCGCTGAAGGCCTCCCAGGTGTCGACGAAGACCGCCCCGCTCCTGGCCGCTACGTCCCGGTAGATGTCGTTCAGCGCCGCCATGTCGTCGGCGAACGCGTCGTCCTTGGTGATCGGGATGCCGACCCAGATCAAAGGGATGTTGGCCTTCTTGAAGGCCTCGGCCACCGCCATGGCGCGGTCGGTATAGAGCGCGATCCATGGCTCGGACCCCGGCGGGTAGCTCTTCCCCCCGTCGCCGAGGGTCTGCCGGTCATTCGTCCCGATCATTATCACCGCGACATCAATCTTCTGGTGCCCGCCCCTGAGCCGATCTTCGGGTTTGGTTTTGTCTTCGAGTTTGGCTTTGTCTTCGAGTTTGGCTTTGTCTTCGGGCTTGGCTTTGTCTTCGACTTTGGGTTGCGCCGCGATCGCATCGGCGACGGCTTTCGGCCAGCTGTAGAAGTCGTCGCGGACCAGTCCGGTGGCGTCTCGGGCCGCATGGATGACGGCAATGTCCGGGTGGTCGCTCAACGCATCGTCGAGCCCGTTGGCGAGGATTTGACCGAGGCTGTCACCGTAGACGGCGACGAAATGCGCGGCGTTGACCGGTGGCGGCTTCGGCGCGACCACGACTTCGGGCTCGCGCGGTGGAGGCCGTGGGGCGGCGGCGCGGCGGCGCGGCGGCGGGCGGTAATAGTGACGCGCCGGCTGCCGCGGTTGCGCTTGCTGGGGCTGGCCGTTGAACAGGCCGCCGAAGAACCCCCAGTCCTGCGCCTGGGCCGGCATGCCGGCGGCGATCAGAACCATAGCCGCCCCGACGAGGGCGGCCAACTTGCCCGACAAACGGGAAAGGCGATGGAGAGGCGCAGCATCGTCCATGGCGGCAAGCATACGCCGATGGGCGGCCGAGGCCAAATCGGCTGCTCGAACCGCTGGGCAGCGGCCGGCAAATCCCTTATCGCAGAGCGCGTCGACGGGGCGGAGGCAGAGTGACCATCAGCAGTTCAGGCGGGCTCTACGGCTCGCCGCCGGAGATTTTGATCGCCGTGGAGCAGGGATCGAGGCAATTCTCGCCGCTCCATCCGGGTGCAGCGGCGCTGGAGGAGCAGCCGGCCGGCACGCTGACGGGTTTCGTCATGGCCGCGCCGCCCGGCACGGCAGAGCGGCGCTATGCCGGAGCCCTGATGCTGCGAGCCCTAGCACCAGGTGCGCCCTTCACGATACTGGCGCCGAAGGACCGCGGCGGCGCTCGGCTCGCCGCCGAACTTCGCGGGTTTGGATGCGCGTTCCACGAAGACGCGCGCCGCCACCATCGCATCTGTACCGGCAGTCGGCCGGCCGAGGTGACCGGTCTCGAGGCCGCCCTGCGCGAGGGCGGCCCGCAAGACGTGCCCGCGCTCGGCCTCGCCTCGCAGCCGGGCGTGTTCAGCTGGGACCGGCTCGATCCCGGCAGCGCCCTGCTCGCGCCGCGCCTCGGCGCGCTGAGCGGGCGTGGCGCGGACTTCGGTTGCGGGATCGGCGTGCTCGCCCTGGCGGCCCTGGCCTCGCCCAAGGTGACGGCCTTGACGTTGATCGATATCGACCGGCGCGCGATCCAGGCGGCGCGGCGCAACGTTGCGGATCCTCGCGCCCTCCTGCGCTGGGCCGACCTGCGCGAGCCCGACGCGAGCCTCGACAGGCTCGATTTCGTGGTGGCGAACCCGCCCTTTCACGATGGCGGGTCGGAAGACCGCGGCCTCGGGCAAGCGTTCATCCGCCGGGCGGTCGCGGCGCTGCGGACGGGTGGCAGGCTGTGGCTCACGGCCAACCGCCACCTCCCCTACGAGGCCGTGCTGAAGCCGCTGTTCAAGCGCGTCACGCTCGTTGTCGAAGCCAGCGGCTACAAGGTCTACGAGGCGCAGAAGTGAAACCCGCGTCCGCGCGGCTCGACAAGCTGCTCGGCAATCTGGGTTATGGGTCGCGGCGCGAGATCCAGGCGATCGCGCGCGCCGGCCGCGTGACCTTGGACGGCATGCTCCTCACAAACGCGGAGGAGCGTCTGGCGCTGACGCCCGACCTGTCCGCCCGGTTACGGATCGATGGCGAGGCGCTCGACCCCCTGCCCCCGCTGATGCTGATGTTTCACAAGCCGCTCGGCATGACCTGCTCGCACAAGGAGGCGGGGCCGCTGGTTTACGAGGTGCTGCCGCCGCGATGGCAGCGGCGCGACCCGCCGCTCTCCAGCGTCGGGCGGCTGGACAAAGACACGAGCGGGCTGCTGCTGCTGACGGACGACGGGTCGCTCCTTCACCGGATCATCTCGCCCCGCACGGAAGTCGCAAAACGCTATCAGGTCGCCTTGGCGCGCCCGCTGCGCGAGGATGCGGCAACAATCCTCGCAGCCGGAACCCTGCTGCTGGAGGGCGAGACCAAACCGCTCAAGCCGGCCGCCCTCGAAGTGCACGCGCCGACCGCCGTCGCCCTTACGGTCGTCGAGGGGCGCTACCATCAGGTCCGCCGCACCTTTGCCGCGCTCGGCAACCACGTCGTGTCTTTGCACCGCGACCGCGTCGGCGCGTTGGACCTGCCGGCGGATCTCCAACCGGGCGCATTCCGTCAGCTCGCGCCGGCGGAGCACGCAGCCATCTTCGCACCCCCGGGAGCGCCACCCGCGAACTATCGCTACCGGGAGGCTTGACCCGTGGAAACGGGTTGCGCAACGTCCGCCAGGTCATGGAGCGCGGCGCGCGCGTCACGGGAGTTTGCATGCCGAACAATGTTCTCAACCAGCTCAGAACCCTGCGCGACGGCATCGCCGAAGACCTGCGGAGAGATCCACGGTACCAGACCTTGCAGTCGCTCGATAAATCGATCGCCGAAATCACCAACGTGCTCGCCGCAGCCGGGATCCTGCCGCCGGGCAAACCGGCGTCTTCGCTCAGCACCCGCTTGAGCGGCCTCGGACCCTCGTTGGACTCCCTCGCCGAGCCGGCCCCCGCGCAGATCGCCGCCACCCGGCGGCAGGCGGACGAGCCGCAGCCCGATGCGGCCATCGACATCGCGCCGACGTCAACTCCCCACCCCGCCCCGCTTGCACCCGCCTCGACGGAGACCGTCAAGCCGGGTTTTAAGGACGGCACGGTCAGCCAGCCTCCAGCGGCCGTGCCCAATAAGGAGATCCCTCTCGCTGCGTTCGCGGCCCCGATCAACATGGGCGAAAGTGCCGAAGCGATGCACGGGGCTGCGGCGGCGGACGAGGGTGCGCCGGAGCCCGAGATCACTCATGACCAGACGTCGAACCCGCGCGAGGAGGCCATGATCTCGGCGGCTGAGTCCGTGTCCGAAGCGGGGGACGAGGCCGAGCTTGCCGCGTCGGAACGGGTATTTGGGGAGGCGGCGAGCGGCGAGGCCGAGCCGGCGGAGAGCGGCACCGCTCACGGCAACGATCTGTCCCACCCTCCGTTCGATGAAGTGGACGGTAGGTTCCCAAACCACGCATACCCTGCGGAAGCGGCGGAGCGCGCCGACGCGCATCGCGAGCTATCGGCCGAGGACACCGCCGCACCGCCGAAAGCAGAGGGGACCGGCTACGCGCCGATGGCGGCCAAGCCGGAGGCCGCCCAGTACGCACCCTCCATTGCGGTCAAGTTCAGCAAGTTACCGAACAAGGTCGATCTACGCCCGCTGATGCCCCCCGTGGCGGATCAGGGCGAGGTGAACTGCTGCGTCGCCGACGCGGTCGCCGGGGCCTACGAATACTGGATCAGGAAGGCGTCGAAAAAGGACCGGACCGTCAGCCGCCTCTTCGTGCACTACAATGCCCGCTGGCGCGACGGCGCCCAGCACGGCGACGGGGGGAGCGCGATCCAACTCGCCATGGAAGGCCTGCAGCGTTTCGGCGCCTGTTCGGAAGCGCACTGGCCGTTCGACGCGCGCCTCGTGCCGACGAGGCCGGGCGCCGAGGCCTATTGCGACGGTGCGCCGTTTCGCATCCACGACATGGCCCGGGTGCCGCTCCGCCTCGAGGCTTGGAAGCAGGCGCTGGCGGAGGGCAAGCCGATCGTCTTCGGCATAGAACTGTTCGAGTCGTTCGGGGAAAGCGCGGATCGCGGCGGCGTCGTGCCCATGCCGGCACCCGGCGACTTCGCCACCCACGGGCACGGCGGCCATTGCCTCTGTGCCGTCGGCTACAGCGCCGTCGAAAAGGTCTTTATCGTCCGCAACGACTGGGGCACCGCCTTCGGCGAAGGCGGCTACTGCTACATGCCGTTCGCCTACGTGCTGAATCCCAAGTTCAACGATGGCGATTGCTGGGTGTTCGTGCCGAAGATGCCATCGCAGCCGCCGCGCGAGGCATGGCTCGACGACGGCGCCCCCGTCACTAACGGCGGCGCGGGCGTGGATTTCGAGATCGAGCCCTATGCCGTAGAGGACTACCAGGACGTGCCGGTCGACCTGTTCGAACATGCGCGCAGGCCATGGAACGCGGCGGTCCCGACGGACTACGGTGACTATGCGGCAGCGGTAAGCAAGAGCCTCTTCAGCGAGTTGGCGAGCGTCGACCTCCACGCTCTCCTCGCCTCGACGGACATGCACGCCGGCGCGGGCCAGCCGACGTCCGGCCAGGAGGAGGAACATCCCGGGTCGCCTGCAATTCCGCACGCCAGCGAGGAGGCGGACGGGCACCACGCCAACGCCTAGGCTCCGGGCCGTCCCGCTTGCAGCGTCGGAGGGCGGGAGCGGGCGATCCTACCGTTCCGGCGCTTGCCGAGGAGGCTCGATACCCGCTTGACCCTATCGCAGGCATCCATGTTCCCGCCGTCCCGAACGCTGTGGAGGACGCCCCGGATCTAAAGTTCCGAGCCTGTACGACACCGCCTCGTTTCACTCGAAGGCGGACACCGAGAACATCGCGGCGCGGGCGGAAGCGGCTGCCACGTCCACCTTGCTCAAGGGACCGTCCAAGGCACGCACCGCGTCGAGCGCGACACGCAGACGAGCGGTGGTCGGCCGCGGGTCGAAGGACACCGCGCCGTCATCGCTCTTCATCGCGTCCTCGGCGACCTGCCGCTCGGCCTGTGAGCCGCCTCCGTCCAACGCCAGCATCAGGGCAAGCGCTCCGCGGGGCGCGGCGCTGTCGAGGCGCGCGACCGTGTAGAGGTTGACAAAGCGCTTGACCGCCCGCGGCGACGAGCCGGCGAGCGAGGCGAGGGCTGCGAGCAGCGCCGCCTCCTCTTCGCCAACCGGCTCATCCAGCGCGGATCGCGTCGGCTCGACCGGCACCGGGACGGCCGGCGCAGCGCGGCCCAGAGCGTGCTGCACGAGGGCGGCGCCCGCGAGGGGTCCGACGTCGAGGCGGAGCGGGACCTGAACCCATCGCTCCAGGTCGGCCCGCGTCGCCCTGGCGCGCTGCGGATCGAAGGCCACGATGATGACGAGGCCGGCCATCGTCGCAATGCGGTGCAGGGTCTCGAAGACTTCCCGCGTGCGCTCTGGCGAGACGGCATCAAGGTCGTCCACGGCCAGAACGATCCGCTGCGGCATCCCGTCCGCAACGGACCCGCGGAGCGAGCGACCGAGTGCGGCTACGACCTCCTGCGCCTGCGCCTCGGCGGTCGGCTCGAGGAGGGGCAGATCGGCCCCTCCGGAATGCGCCGGCACGTCGCCCAGACGCTGCTCGGCTTCGGCCGAGACGCGGGCCAAACGCTCGACGTCGGCTGTCAGGCCATCGACCCGCTTGGTATGGTGCGCGTAGAGGCCGTCAAGGTCGCGGCGCCGGTTGGTGAGGTCCACCTTCAGGAGTCGGACGCCGGTGAGGATAGGCTGGACGAAGCCGAAGGCGCGCCACAGGTTCACCCCGATCATGAGGATCGCGAGGGCGAAGGCCGCCTTCCGCGCCGGGCCGAGCAGGCCCATATGCGCCTCGATCCAATCCGCGGCCGAGCCGGCGGCCTGCGGACCGGCAGAGCGCAGCGCGCCGAGCCAGCTGTCCTGCATCTCCACGGCCATCCCGAGGCCAATTCCCGCCAGAAGGAACAGGACTGCGAGGACGAGGAGGCGCGTCTGCCCCTTGAAGGCGTAGAGCGCGCGCAGTGAAAACCCCAGCGGACTGCCGCCTTCCGCGACGACGCGCACGAGGTTCTTGTAGTTGTGGATCGTGTCACCCGGCATGCCGAAGGCCGCGAGGCGGCTCTCCAGTCGACCGCGGTTGGCCCGCGCGTAGGAGTCGACAGGCGACCCGGCGGATTCGTAGAGCACGGTCTCCGTCAGCCGCGCGCGGCGGGAGCCGGATTCCTCCAGCGTGCACCGCTCCGCGTCGAGACGACGGCGCGACTCATCAAGCTTTTCGCTCGCCTCGCGCGCGACGACGTGCGGGTCGCGCGTCGTGTGGGTGACCTCGCGAGCCAGTTCGGGATAGGGCTGGCGCAACCCGGCATGGATCTGCGCCGCCAGGGCAGACATTGGATCGCCCCGCAGGCTGGCAGCGTCGATCGCCTGGACGTGGATGCGTGACAGGAACGGCCCCTTCACGGAGGCGGCCGAGCGGGTGATCTCCCCCAGGCGGCTGGTCAACCGACACAGCGCGAAGCTCTTGCCGGACCCGGCGCCCCCGAGCACGCCGATGCAGAGCGGCGGAGCCGTCCCACGGTGGGCGACGAGTTCCGCCAGATGGGTAAGCGGCGCCTCGAACCCGAACGCTTCGGCACCCTCCGGCCGGTCGCCGGCGAAGACGGATCGAGCGGGTACGGAAGGAGGCGGCGGCGCATAGATGACGGGAGGCGGCACCTCGGCGGCACCGGCCGGCGGCACGATGGCCAGGGGCGGCACGGTGGGCTCGCTGCGTCCGGGCGCGCGCGCGCCTGGTTCCCGTAGTCCTGCGTCCATCGCGCACGCTCCTTATGCCGGCATCGGTCGAGGCGGACAGACTTGCCCTGCAGCCTTGAGGCGTGCGGCACCTAGTCATCCGATTGTGACGACCCAAAGACCGCGAACGAACACGGCGAAGCTTGATCCGCAAGCGCTACCCGCTAGACCGCCGCCGCGCGCGTCGCTAGAACCGGGAGTGCAATCCCTTCATCGCGAGCGAGACGGAAGCCCTCCATGGCGCGGCAGTTCATCTACCACATGGAAGGTCTCACCAAGACCTATCCGACGGGCAAGAAGGTCTTGGACAACGTCCATCTCTCCTTCTACCCCGACGCTAAAATCGGCGTGCTCGGCATCAACGGCTCCGGCAAGTCGACGCTGCTGCGCATCATGGCCGGCATCGACTCGGAGTATCAAGGCGAAGGCTTCGTCGCCGACGGAGCACGCGTGGGCTACTTACCGCAGGAGCCGCCGCTCGACGACAGCCTCGACGTGCGCGGTAACGTGATGCTCGGCGTCGCCGCCAAGCAGTCCATCCTCGACCGCTACAACGAACTCGCCATGAATTATTCGGACGAGACGGCGGACGAGATGACCCGCCTACAGGACGAGATCGAGGCGCAGAACCTGTGGGACCTCGACAGTCAGGTCGAACAGGCGATGGACGCGCTCGGCTGCCCGCCCGACGACTGGGCCGTCGACAAGCTTTCCGGCGGCGAGCGGCGGCGCGTCGCACTCTGCAAGCTGCTGCTCGAAAAGCCCGAGTTGCTGCTGCTCGACGAGCCGACCAACCACCTCGACGCCGAGACGGTGAACTGGCTGGAGGGGCACCTGCGTACCTATCCCGGCGCGATCCTCATCGTGACCCACGACCGCTACTTCCTCGACAACGTGACCGGTTGGATCCTGGAGCTCGACCGCGGCCGCGGCATCCCGCACGAGGGCAACTACACCTCCTATCTCAAGCAGAAGGCCAAGCGCCTCAGCCTGGAGAAGAGCGAGGATTCCTCACGCCAGAAGCAGATCGAGATGGAAGCCGAGTGGATGGGCTCCTCGCCCAAGGCGCGGCAGGCCAAGTCCAAGGCGCGCATCCAGCGCTACCAGGACCTCGTGGACAAGCAGGCGAGCCGCGTGCCCTCCGTCACGCAGATCGTCATCCCCGTGGCCGAGCGGCTCGGCACCAACGTGGTCGAGTTCACCGGCCTGTCCAAGGCCTTCGGCGACAAGCTGCTCATCGACAACCTGACGTTCAAGCTGCCGCCGGGCGGCATCGTCGGGGTGATCGGCCCCAACGGCGCAGGCAAGACGACGCTGTTCAAGATGATCACCGGCCAGGAGAAGCCCGACAGGGGCGGGATCGCCGTCGGCGAGAGCGTCCAGCTCGGCTACGTCGACCAGTCGCGCGATTCTCTCGACGGCAAGCACAACGTCTGGGAGGAGATTTCCGAGGGCAATGAGATCATCTATCTCGGCAAGCAGGAGATCAACTCGCGCGCCTACACAGGTGCCTTCAACTTCAAGGGACCGGATCAGCAGAAGAAGGTGGGCCAGCTCTCGGGCGGCGAGCGCAACCGCGTCCATCTCGCCAAAATGCTGAAGCAGGGGGCGAACCTGCTGCTGCTCGACGAGCCGACCAACGACCTCGATGTCGAGACGCTGCGCGCGTTGGAAGACGCGCTAACGGATTACGCCGGCTGCGCCGTCATCATCAGCCACGACCGCTTCTTCCTGGATCGCATTGCCACGCACATGCTGGCCTTCGAGGGCGACGCCCATGTCGAGTGGTTCGAGGGGAACTTCGCCGACTACGAGGAGGATAAGAAGCGCCGCCTCGGTGTGTCGGAGCTGATTCCGCACCGCATGAAGTACAAGAAGTTCGCGCGGTAGGCCGAGCACGCGCCCTCTACGGCTTCCCGAAGGTCCCTTCCCCGCTTCGCAAGGACGGGGTAGCAGCGGCGAACGACGATCGGTCCCCGACATGACGCGGGCGCGGAGCGGAGCATGGCGGAACGAGCCCACGCGGCACTATCGCAATTGCGCCTCGTGCGGGCCTGCGCCATACGCACTATTTCAAGTCCACGCCTTCAGACAGACGAGCGGACCATCGATGGCGCTTCCATGGCCAGTGACGGGGATCGGCATCATCAACGCGGCGGCGGTTGGCGGCGGGGTCGAGGTCACCCGCACCATCCGCTTCGCCGACGGCAAGCGCGGCCTGCTCGACGTGTACTATCCCAAGGGGGTGGTCGGCGCGCCGACGGTCGTGTTTTTCTACGGCGGGGGTTGGGAGAGCGGGGACCGGGCGGACTATCGCTTCGCAGCCGTGGCGCTCGCCAAATGCGGGTTCGTCGTGGCGGTGCCGGACTACCGCGTCTACCCCGAGGTGCGCTATCCCGACTTCCTGCTGGACGGCGTTAAGGCGGTGCGGTGGGCGCGGCGCAACGCGGAGGAGTTCGGTGGCGACCCCTCGCTCATCATCCTCAGCGGCCATTCCGCCGGCGCCTATATCGCGGCCATGCTCGCGCTCGACAAGCGGTGGCTCGACCCGCAGAGCCAGGCCGCGCTGGCCGGCGTCGTCGGACTGTCCGGTCCCTACGATTTCCTACCCCTGCACAGCCCTGTGCTAAAGGCCATCTTCGCGCCCGCCGAGGACCTCGCCACCAGCCAGCCGATCAGCCACGTCCGCTCGGACGCCGCGCCCATGCTGCTTCTCAGCGGCACATCCGATCGGACGGTGCGGCCGGAGAACAGCCGCCGGCTCAGCACGGAGATCCGCCTGCGGGGCGGCGAAGCGCGCGCCCTCTTCTATCGAAGGGTGAGCCACACGACGATCATGGGCGCCTTCAGTCCGTTGCTGCGGCCGCTGGCGCCGGTGCTGCGCGACACTGCGACGTTTATCCAGGCCCGGGCTCAAGCGCTGCGCTCGGGCCCGGGATCGCCCCACCCGTTCCGGACCACTCCGCTACCCCGATCGTCGTGACCTCCGCTGTCACAGCGCCCGTGGTTATCGCCATCGTGGTCGGGCGGCTACCTTTCCCAAGAGCGCGGGCGCGACACGATCGACAATATCGGCGGCCCGTTCTTGCCTCGGCCGCCGCACACCTCCAACGAGGAGGCGTAACCTGGCACGCTCAGGCGACCTTCACGCCCTTCCAGAAGGCGATGCGGCCCTTGATAGCGCTAGCGGCCGATTTCGGTTCGGGATAATACCAGGCAGCATCCTTGTTCTCTGCACCGCCGATGACGACCGTATGGTAGCTCGCGGTGCCCTTCCAGGGACAGACGGACGTAGAAGGACTGGCTTTCAGAAACCCGGGCTTGATGGCGTCCGGCGGAAAGTAGTGGTTACCCTCGACGACGACGGTGTCGTTGGATTCGGCGATGATTGTGTCGTTCCACGTCGCGGTCACCATGTAATCGTCCTCCCGGTCTAGCCTTCTGGTTGTAGGCGCTCAATCCGTCATCACCAAGGCCCAGAACGTCTTGAACCGGGTGCCCGGCGCCTCGGCTGCGGCGATGCCCATGCGGCGCATCGGCCCGTAGAGTAGGTTGGCGTTGTGCGCCGCAGAACGCTGCCACCCCGCCACCGCCGCGTCCGCGTTGGCGTAGCCGGCTGAAACGTTCTCCACCGCGTAGCCTTTGACGTGATGGGCGGCGTCCAGCCTGTGATCAAGCGTGCCCGCGACCTCGTGACTCAGGTGGTCGGCCCCTGCCATCGCGTCCGCCTGCGCCTGCGCGATACGGATCAGCGAGGAGTCGAGCGTCACCGGCGGGAGGTGGTGAACCTCGCGGTAGGCGGAGATGCGACGGCTGACTTCGGCCGGATCGAGCTTCACCACGTCTGTCGGCAACGCGGGCGCGACCGCCGGGACCGGCGCGCCGCTACAGCCAGCTTGGAGGACGCACGAGAGGAAAACCGCCGAGGCCGCGAGACGGGACTTGGGCGAGGAGGCGAGGGGAAGCGTCATGGGCGTCGAGGGTCGTCCTCAGGCGGAAGCCGCGGTCTTGCGTCGGTGCGCCTCGTCCGAATCGGGGCGCAGGCCACTCCCATGCAACATGGTCTCCAGCCTGTCGAGACCGTCGATCTTGATCGCCAGCGGGTCGGGCGCCGGCCCATTGAAGAAGCCGTGCTCCTTGAAGCGACGATGGATCTCGAAATACAGGTCGCTCTTCGTTCGCACCATCGCCTCGACGTCCGCAACGAAGCAATAGAGGTCGAAGGTCATCGCCGACGCGGTCAGGTTGATGAAGCGCACCTGCGGGCTTGGCAGCGAGAGGATACCATCGCTGTTGCGGGCGATCTCGATCAAGGTCTCGCGCACCTTGTCGGGATCGGCCGTGCCGTCGACGGTCAGCTCGATCATGAGGCGCCCGACGCGGTCGGTCCGCATCAGGTTCTTCACCACGCCGCTGACGAGGTTGGAGTTGGGGATGATGACCGCCGCGCGGTCGAAGGTCTCGATCTCCGTCGAGCGCACGTTGATGCGACGCACGTAGCCCTGGTCGGCGCCGACCACGATCCAATCGCCCACGCGCACCGCCCTCTCCCACAGGAGGATGAGGCCGGAGACAAAGTTGTTGACGATCGATTGAAGGCCGAAACCGATCCCGACCGACAGGGCGCCGGCGACGATCGCGAGCTTCTGGAAGTCGACGCCGAGGTTGGCGGCCGAGACCGTCAGCGCCAGGATGAAGCCGACGTAGCCGAAACTCGTCTTGATGGAGTTTTGCAGTCCCGAGTCGAGGCGGGTGTGCGGCAGATAGCGGTTTTCGAGCCAGCCCTGGACGCCGCGCGTCGCGGCCACGACGATGAGGAAGATGAGGAGCGCGAAGGCGATGCCCGCGATCGACACCGTAAAGTCGCCGACTTTGAAACCGAAAAAGATGGCGTAGAGGTTGCCCGGAATGTCGGTCGACTGCAGGCCCCAAGGCACTAGCACGACCAGGGCAGCGACCGCGATGAGGGCAAGCCGCAGCACGCCTGACAGCAGGATGGAGAGCTGCGCCAGTCCCTCGCGCCGGAGCCCGACCGTATAGATCAGCGTGCGCCCGACCATGGAGCCCGGCTCCAATCCGTGGGCGCAGCCCTCATCCACAGCCGCGGAAGCGAGGAAGAAAACAGCGCCGGTCAGCCCGACGAGCACGATCTGGTCGACGAGGAAGTTGCCGAAGGCGATGTAGCCGACGAGAATGGAGATGGTGATCGCGAGGATGAGCGTCCACGCGACGCCGCGAATGAGGCCGTACCAGTCGCGCCGCGTGCTGCTCTGCGCCGACCCCGACGTGTCGGCCTGAGGGTCGTCACCCAGGTTCAACAAAGCCGCGCTCATGGCGCCCGCCACCAGCAGCGCTCCGAGCCCGCGCGTCGCCACCGAGAATTGCAGCGAAGCCCCGATGACCTCGTTGATGGCCTCGATGATCCGCGTGATCGAAACGATCAGCACCACCGCGACGATGATGCGGATGAGCTTGTCGCAGGTCTTGTCGTCCAAGTTGACGAGCCGCCACTTGGGACGCCCTGGGGCGAGGATGCCGCGCGCAAGCCCTGCCGCCAACGCGACGCGGATCACGCCGCCCTGGAGCGCCTGGAAGAACGGCTGCAAACGCGTGTCGGACGTGGCGAAGAAGGCGAAGGCGGCCGAGACGCAATACATCAGCGCGATCAGCAGGGCGGCCACGCTGATGCTGACCCAGCACGCCGCGAGGATCTTCTGCCAGAGGGTTGGCGCCTCGACCTTGCTCTCGCGACGCATGACGCGGCCCGCCAGACGCGTCAGCGGCCAGTAGAGCAGGATGAGCGCGAAGATACCGCCCCAAAATATGAAGAGCTTCGTACCCGTCAGGTTTGTGTTGAAGGCGGCGGCCCAGGCGTTGAAGGCTCCAACGACGCGCCTGAGGTCGGTCGGCGTCTCCTCGATGACGCCGAACCACATGGCCGGATCGACGATGCTCGTCTCGCGCTGGAACAGGTTGTGGTTGAACTCGGCGCGCTGACGGACACCGAGGGAGTGTTCGGTCTGCTCCGCCTTAACCGCCAGGAGCTTGGCCCGCTTCAGCAGTTCGCCCGTCGCGTTGTACTGCGTCTGGACGGTGGCGCGGTCCTTCGTCACCTCGGGGCTTTCCGGCGGCGCTTTCGGGTCGGGCTTGGGGCCAAGCTGGTCGAGACGCGTCTTGATCGCCGCGATGCGGGGCGTGAGGTGATCGACCAGCGCCGAACTCTCCGCCACGATCGGCGTGATCTTCTGGTGGAGCGCGTCGAGCGCGGCCTGGTTCGGCTTGCCCGAGTCGAGCGTCTTCTCAATGTCGGCCAAGCCCAGGCCCAGCTCGTCCACCTTGGCCGAGATCTCCTCCTGGGTCGCGCTGATCGGCGCCTTACCTTCTGGCGCCGTCTGCGCTTGGAGCGGCAGCGAGACGACCGACCCGACAAGAAAGAACGCTAAGGCGGCGAGCAGGCATCGGACAGACAGCATCAGGGCAAGGATCTCGGCTTGGGTCGCGAGGCGCGGAGCTTCGCATGGCCTCAAGGAAAGCTTCAACAATCTGGTTTTGTTACGACGCGGCGCGAAGAAGGTGGCGGGACGATGCCGCTGGATTGGCTTCAGCCAAGGTTCGGCGGATAGGCGTGCGTCAAGCCGCGAAAGTCCGTCACCGCCGCCCCGTCCCAGGCGTCTGGTCCGAGCGGCGCCTTACCGTGGCCACCCGGGATATCGAGCACGTAAGCAGGCTGGCACAGGCCGGACAGGTGGCCTCGAAGCGCGCGCACAAGGGCTTGACCCTCTGCGACGCTCAGACGGAAATGCCCCGTGCCGCGGGCGAGATCGGGGTGGTGAAGATAATAGGGCTTGATCCGAAGCTCGACGAAGCCGCGCATCAACGCGGATAGAGTCTCGACATCGTCGTTCACGCCGCGCAGCAACACGCTCTGGCTGACGAGCACGAAGCCCGCTTCCACGAGCCGCGCGCAGGCGTCGCCCATCGCCGGCGTGAACTCGCGCGGATGGTTGGCGTGTATCGCGACATAGACCGCTTTGCCAGAACCACGCAGCGCCTCCACCAAGGCAGGGGTGATCCGGCCGGGATCGACGACGGGAACCCGGGTGTGGACGCGCAGGATGCGGACGTGCGGGATCACCGCCAAGCCCGCCGCGACTTCGGCCAGCCGGCGCGGCGCTGCGGCAAGGGGATCGCCGCCGGTCAGGATCACCTCCCAAATCGCCGGATGCGCCGCGAAATAAGCCATGGCAGCCGCCAACGCCGGTCGCGACAGCGCGTTCGCCTGCCCCGGACCCACGCTCTCCCGGCGAAAGCAGAAGCGGCAATAGACGGCGCAGACCTGCACGAGCTTGAGCAAGGCGCGGTCGGGATAGCGGTGGACCACACCTTCGCAGGGGCTGTGCGCGTCGTCGCCGATCGGGTCGAACCGCTCGCCTGGCGCCATGTCGAGTTCGCGGGCGTCCGGAAGGAATTGACGGGCGATCGGATCGTCCGCGGCGGCAGGGTCGATGAGGGCCGCTATGGCTGGCGTCACCGCCACGGCGTAGCGGGCGGCAACGGCCTCGGCCATCGGCATCGCGTCGGGCGCGAGCAGCCCCGCTTCAAGAAGCTCCGCCGCTTGGCGCAGGGTTCCCGCAGTCACGGCCCAGGCTCCGCGACGGGCGCCCAAAGGACGTCCTCGATATGCCGCGCGCCCGTTGCGAGCATGACCAAGCGATCGAACCCGAGCGCGATGCCGCACGCCTCCGGCATCAGCGCCAGTGCGGCGAGGAAGTCCTCGTCGAGCGGGTAGCGCGTGCCGTAGATCCGCGTCCGTTCCATCTCTGCCACCTCGAAACGGCGGCGCTGCTCCGCGGGGTCGCAAAGCTCGCCGAAAGCGTTTGCGAGCTCCACCCCGCAAGCGTAGAGCTCGGACCGCTCGGCGAAACGGGGATCGTCCGGGCACAGCCGGGCTAGGGCGGCCTCGCTCGCGGGATAGCGGGTGAGGATCGTGGCGCGGCCAAGCCCGAGCTTGGGTTCGACGGCGGTGCTCATCACCTTGCTGAACAGGTCGGACCAGGTGTCGTCTGCTGCGATGCGCAGGCCGAGCCGTTCGGTAGCCTCCGAAAAGCGAACGAAGCCATCGGCCTGGTCCGGCAAAGCGGCAAGAAGGTCGACGCCAGCGTGACGGTGGAACGCCTCCGTGACCGTGAGGACCTCCGGGGCGGCGTATGGATCGGCATCTTGGCTTCCATGGCGGAGCACGCGCGTCCCTGCTTGGTCGGCCGCTGCGGCGAGGATGGTCGCGCAATCCTCCATGAGTTCGTCGAGCGAACCGCCCGCACGGTACCATTCCAGCATCGTGAACTCGGGATGGTGCAGCCGCCCACGCTCGCGGTCGCGGAACACGGGCGCGAAGGTAAAGAGCCGTGAGATTCCTGCCGCGAGCAGCCTTTTGCAGGCAAACTCCGGTGAAGTATGGAGATAGAGGCGCTGCACGCTCCCGTCAGGGGCGGTGAGCGCGGTCGCTAGCGCGCCGACATGCGTCTCGTTGCCCGGCGAGACCTGGAGGATCGGCGTCTCAACCTCGAGGAAGCCAGCGGCCTCGAAGTGGCGGCGCAGGGCTGCCTTGATCCGATTACGGGCGTGCAAGCGTGCGGCCCGGGCGGCGAAACGGTGCGGGTGCCAAGCGGGCAAGGCTCTGTCCATCTTTTCACTTGTATTGCGAAGCGGAAGCCGGCTAGCCAGGACGGAACGCCGTGGTCCGTGCGCCGCCTGTCCCCGGCGGGGCAGAGCACCCGGCCCATTCCTTACAAGGACCATGTCGTGAAAGTCATCGCCAGTTCGATCCGCAAAGGCAATATCCTGGAGCGCGACGACGGCCAGCTCTATGTCGTCCTCACGGCCGAGAGCTTCCATCCCGGTAAAGGCACGCCGACGACGCAGATCGACATGCGCCGTCTGTCCGACGGAGTGAAGACCACCGACCGCTACAAGACGACCGAGCAAGTCGAGCGCGCCTTCGTCGAGGATTCGAACTTCAGCTACCTCTATAAGGATTCCGACGGGTTCACCTTCATGAACCAGGAAACCTACGACCAGATCGTCGTGCCCGACGAGGTGCTCGGCGCCCAGGCGCCCTACCTGCAGGAGGGCATGGTCTGCGTCGTCTCGATGTTCAACGGGATTGCAGTCGGCATTCAATTGCCCGCGCGCGTGACGCTGGAGATCATGGAGACCGAGCCGGCCATGAAAGGCCAGACGGCGTCTTCCTCCTACAAGCCGGCCAAAATGTCGAATGGTGCACGCGTTATGGTGCCGCCGCACATAGCGGTCGGAACCCGGATCGTGGTGCAGACAGAAGATGGCTCGTACGTGGAACGCGCCAAGGATTGAAGCCCTCGCGGACCTCGCTGATCATCCGGTGGACTGAGCCGCTCATTCGGACAGCTCGGCGGTATCGGACAGACGGTCTCGACAGCGTATGGGCGCAGCGAACGCCGTCCGGCTGTGCCTGTGCAAAGCCGTTCGTGGATCAAAATAGGCTTACACCCACGTTCCGGCCAGAACTACGTTTTCTAGAGTACTTCGACTTTTCGGCGAAGCCGCCCCCGATCGCTCAAACCAAACTTGCAGGATGACCGTAAGATTATCCAGAAATTTTACGGTCGATCTGCTTTAGAAGCAAATCAATCTCCGCGGAGGAATCAATCGGCACCTCGAACAATGCACTCAGCTTCTGGCCGATCATCGCGCAGGGCTTGATGCCAGCGCGCGAGCCCCAGGCTCGGGGCTTATCGCCTATCTCCAGTGCAGCTTTCATAGATCTATTGTCCTGGTCAAAACCGTGCTTCGTCACGCAACGGTCCTTTCAAAAGCCGAAGCGATTGCTCTGGCTCGCTCCCGAGAAGCGCGAGGGTATTGATGCAAGTCAAAATCATCGGGTAACGCGATTGTTCCCAGGCGATCTGGTGTTTTGTCCTTGCGCGAGGTCATGTCGCATTTCTGCCGCATCACCAGAGTCAGCCGAGGAGCTCTATGAGCGGCGCGATCAACGGGGCGTCGGCCGGCGGCATCGGCAACGCGTGCAGTTCGACCGGAGCAAGCCACCGCAAGGCTTGGCCTTCGCAAGACCGGACGAATCCACTCCACCTTCGGCAAATGTAGAGCGGCATCAGCAGGTGCATATCGGGGTAGGTGTGACTGGCGAAGGTAAGGGGCGCGAGGCATGCCTCTTCGACGACAATGCCAAGCTCCTCCTGCAGCTCGCGGATCAGGGCAGCTTCCGGCCGCTCGCCTGCCTCGACCTTGCCGCCGGGAAATTCCCAGAGGCCGGCGAGCGATCGGCCTTCCGGCCGCTGGGCGACCAACACGCGACCGTCCACGTCGACCAGCGCCGCTGCGACAACGAGGAGCAGCCGGCTCACGAACGATAGTCGCCGTTGATGGCGACGTATTCCTTCGTCAGATCACAGGTCCAGACGGTGGCCGCGCCCTCGCCCAGGCCAAGATGGACGCGGATCGGCACATGCGGCTCACGCATCAGGGCCGAAACCTGCCCCTCGTCGTAGTCCGGGTCGCGCAGGCCTTGGTGCGCCACGCGGACACCGCCGAACCAGATCGCCAGCCTGTCGCGGTCCGCCCGCTCCCCCGCCTTGCCGACGGCCATGACGACGCGGCCCCAATTCGCGTCTTCGCCCGCGACCGCGGTCTTCACCAGCGGCGAGTTGGCGATGGAGAACGCGATGCGCTTGGCGGCTCGCGCGTCCTCCGCCCCTTCGACGGTGACGGCGATGAACTTGCGGGCGCCCTCTCCATCCTTCACCACTTGATGGGCCAAATCGAGCAACATCGCGTCGAGCGCGGCCTTGAACCCGGCGAGCCGGGGATCATCGGCTTGCGCGATGGGAGGCGCGCCGCGTCGGGCCGCCGCACCGGTGGCAAACAGCATCAGCGTGTCGGAGGTCGAGGTGTCGCTGTCCACCGTGATGGCGTTGAAGCTACCCTCGACGCCCTGCCCCAGCATGATCTGCAAGGCGGGGGCGGCGATTGGCGCGTCGGTGAAGACGAAGGAGAGCATGGTCGCCATGTCGGGCGCGATCATGCCAGCGCCCTTGGCGATACCCGCCAGGGTGACCGCGACGCCGCCGATGACAGCCGTCGCGCAGGCGAGCTTGGGGAACGTATCGGTTGTCATGATGGCGTGGGCGGCATCCCCGATGCGGTCGGACGTCGCCTCGTCTCGCAGCCGGTCGAGGACGCCCTCGAATCGGCGGGCGTCGAGCGGCTCGCCGATGACGCCGGTGGAGGCCAGGAAAATCTCGTCCTCCGACGTCCCAACCGCCGCGCTCGCGATCCTCGCGGTGAGGGCGGCGGCGTCCGCCCCGACCCTGCCGGTGAAGGCGTTGGCGTTGCCCGAGTTGACGACGAGCGCGCGGGCGGTCCCTCCGCCGAGCCGGGCGCGGCACCAGTCGACGGGCGCGGAGGGGCATTTTGATCGCGTGAACACGCCGGCGACCTGTGTGCCCTCGTCGAACAGGGCGAGCAGGACGTCGGTGCGGCCCTTGTAGCGGATGCCGGCTTCGCCGGTGGCGAAGCGCACCCCTTCCACCGGACGCGCGGCGGGAGGGACAGGAGGAGCGAGAGGCGACACCGCAACCATGGAGACCGTCCGTTGAGCGGGAGGGGTCCTGCCGATGTGCGGGAGCCGCGCCGGGGCGTCAAGGCGTTTCAGGCGCCGGCAAGCCTAGGGGCGGGAAGCGGCAGGCGAAGCCGGGGCGCCAGCGGCGGAGGCCGGTGCTGGCGTATTCGCCGGTGCCGCGGTATTCGGAGAGGCTGCCGAGGCAGCAGCGGGAGCGCCGGCGGCAGGCTTGGCGGACGCGGCAGCCCTGGCCGGTTTGGGCGACTTCGGCGGGTTGAGCTCGTTGGGGTCCATGCCCGGCCGAACGACATGATAGAGCTGGAAGTTCTCACCCTCGTAGACCGTCTTCAGCTTGTCCGGCATCGGGTTGTCGCTGTCGTCGTCCGTGAACAGGACGTAGATGTAATCGTATTTGTTGATCCAATCGTGCCAGTAGCCGCTATCGTCGGGGCTGCGGCCCACCGCGTCGAGCACGAGCTGGTCGATCGTCGGCGGGGTTCCGTCCTCCGTGTCGACCAGGTTCCGGTATTCCGGGCGCACATGCATGATCTGCTTGCCCTGGGTCGTGAAGGCCGTGGTGATGAGCGACGAGCGCTCCAGGATCGCCAAAGTGGCGGCATGAACGAGCCCCAGGTGAGCCACTTCGTTGGGCATGTTGGATTCGGTGTAGGCAACCAGGATCTTGGAGCCCTTCTGGATCTTACGTAGCGATTCCTTCATCTCCAGCGTCTCGGTCGAGGAATTCGCCCACGCGATATCGACCTCCGCGACGCGGGCGCCGAGCATCGCCATTGTGCCGAGCAAGAACAGCCGGCGAACGAACTCCTGGCGCAACTCCATGCGGAAGCAGGCGACGATCATGAAGATGATGGCGATCGGCAGCCGCTGGTCGGCCAGGTAGCTGGCGAAAAGCACCCGCGGCATGGCCATGTAGATGATGCCGCCGACGACGAGAAGCGGCATCAGAAACGGATGCACCCGCAGCATCTTGTGCCGCGCCGCCCAGGCACCCCCGAGGACGACGCAGGCCGTCAGGATCACCGCCACGATGTCGGAGTAGGTCTCGACCGCGTAGATGAGTCCATCGATCTTGCCGAGCGAGTCCCACTCCCAGTCATGCGCGTGGTCCCAGGTCGAACTGCCGACGAGGAGCGGTAGCAGCGGCGCGAAGGGCAATCCCGCGCAGACAAATTCAATGGCGCGACGCGGCCAGCTCGAGCGCTCGACGGATACGGCGAACCAGATCTCGAAAGCGAGCAGGCCGAGCCCGTAAACGCCAAGCGAAAAGAGGTGGCACAGGAACAGGGCGATAGCGAACACGGCCGACAACGCGTACCGCGCCGGCCAGGGACGTCGGCGCAGCGCGATCCAGGCCGCCAACGCCCAGAGCGCGAGGCCGATGCCGAAGAAATAGTTCATCACGCCAACGAGGAAGATGTAGTTGTAGAGGAGCGGGAAGGCGATCAAGGGGGCGATCGACCAGCGGCGGAAGAGCGCCCGGTTCAGCGCGAAGGTGCCGGACATGATGAGGACGAAGATCGCGATCGTGAACAGCTGGCTGGCAAGATACACATTCACGAACTGCGCGATGCGCGGGACGATGATGTCCATCATCAGGTTGGGAAGAAGCTCCCAATCGATCTCGTAGAACTTGGCGAGATTGGCGTTGCGGCCGGCATCGGCGATGACATACATGCGCGAGACGTGGTTGGCGTAATCCTCCAGCGGCGGCAACGGATGCGTCAGCAGGGGAATGATCGAGATCAGCAGGAACACGCAGAAGATCGCGACGCCCTGGACGACGGTCCACTCGCGGCGCACGCTGGACGAGGATGCGGCGGCACTGGCATTTCCGACGAGAGCGTCAGCCGTCATGGTAGAATCCTGCTGCGGACAAGGATCAAACGGCGCGACCGAGCCGTCGGGCAAGGACTGGCACACCAATGAGCCTGCCGGATACCACGTTGATTAGGCTGTTGCTATTGCCGTAATCACGCAACTCGGCTGACTTTTCGAGTCAGTTTCTGTTTACGTTAATCCGACGTTCACAATGGCTGATCGGTTGCGCTCGATGAGCGATGGTCCGGCCCGTCGGTACCATGAGCCGAATGCTCGCTGTAGAACTTTCGCGAGGAACAATGGCCGAGCTTAAGTGGTTCTTACCGTTGTCCACGAGATCGTTAAGCAATGAAACTCTTCTCCTGTCAGCAGTGCGCACAGATCCTGTTTTTTGAGAACGTCCGATGCGAGCGCTGCGAACATGCGCTTGGCTATTGGCCGGATGCTAACGTTCTCTCCGCGCTTGAGCCGGAAGGGGACGTCTGGCGTGCCCTCGGCATCGACGACAGGCGCTTCAAGCTTTGCGCCAACGCCAAATATGACGTCTGCAATTGGCTGGTGCCGGCTGAGTCGCCCGATGCCATGTGCGCGGCCTGCGCCCACAACAGGGTCATCCCCGAACTCGGCAGCGATGCGCACCGTCTCGCCTGGCGTAAGATCGAAGTGGCGAAACACCGGTTGTTCTACACGCTGTTCAAGCTCAAATTGGCGCAGACGCAGAATATGCTGTTTGCAGCCGAACCATTGGTGTTCAAGTTCCTCGATGATGCGCCCGACGCAGGCCAGAAGGTGATGACGGGCCACGAGGACGGCGTCATCACCATCGCCCTGAGCGAGGCAGACGACGCCGAGCGCGAGCAACGGCGCAAGGCGATGGGCGAGCCCTACCGCACCCTGCTCGGCCATTTCCGGCACGAGGTAGGCCACTACATTTGGGACCGCCTGGTGCGCGACGGCCATCGCCTCGACGCCTGTCGCGACGTGTTCGGCGACGACCGGCAGGATTACCAGGCCGCACTGGCCCGGCACTACAAGGAGGGGCCGCCGCTCGACTGGCAGGCCAATTTCGTCTCCGCCTACTCGACCTGCCATCCGTGGGAGGACTTCGCGGAGACCTGGGCGCATTACCTGCACATCGTCGACACGCTGGAGATGGCCGGCGCCCTCAACCTGCAGCTCTCGCCCGCCATTGACAAGGACGGCGAGTTCCAAGTGAAACAGACCGTCGATTCCTACGCGGCCGGCAGCATCCAGCCGCTGATCGACGTGTGGCTTCCCGTCACCACGGCGTTGAACACGTTGAGCCAAACGATGGGCAAGGACGACCTCTACCCGTTCGTCCTGTCGCCGCCGGTCGTCCGCAAGCTGGATTTCATCCACGATCTCGTCCACGCTTCCGTGGATCACCTGCCGCAGGGCGCGCCGGAAGCAGCATCTGCCGGCTGAGCAGGATCGGGTTTACTAAAGGTCCAGGCATGCCCCTCCTCCACCATTGGTCAGACGTCGATGTCGTGACGGTTGGTCCGACCGTCACGAAGCAGGTCGTGGCAGGCACAGGTGGGTCGCTCGCACGGATCGCGCTCGGGGCCGGGAGCAAGGCCGGACGCCATACTCATGCCTTTGAGCAGTTCGTCCACGTCGAGTCGGGCAGCGGTTGGCTCGAGACAGAGGAAGGCGTCCGACGGTTTTCCGCAGGCAGCCTCTTCCACTTCCCGGCAGAGACGTGGCATTCGGCCGAGTTCGACGAGGACACCATTCTCGTCGAAGTCAACATGCTGACCGCCTCGCGCTAGAGCGTGTTGACCGCTTAGGAAACGAGGCGGGGCCGTTCCCTATCCTCGTGACCGGTTTCCCGAAAACATGGAGGGATCGTTCCGGACGACTGCCAAGAGCGAGCCCGGAACGACGGCCGTTCGGCCACGCTGAAGCGATGGACCGCTAGTGCAGGTCGGCCGGCACCTTGCCGCCGTTGTCCTTAAACTTCTGCATGACCTGTTTGTGCAGCCAGATGTTCATGGAGGCCGAATCGTCCGTGTCGCCGTCGTAGTGCAACTCGCCGGCAAGCGTCTTGCGCGCGGTGAGGCTCGAGTCGAGCCCTAAAATCTTCATCAGGTCGACGATGGACTTGCGCCAGTCGAGGTCCTGACCGGCTTTCTCCTCCATTCCGTCGAGGATCGCGGCGACGTCGACCGGCGCACCGGCCGCCGCCGGCGACGTTGCGGACGAGGAACTAGCCGCGGAACCGCCATCGGCGGACGACGTCGCTCCCGTCTGCGGGGCTGCGCTCGACGTGGCGGCCGGATGGTGGTCGCCAAAAACCTTCGCCATAATGTTTCCGAAAATGCTCATCGCCTGATTTCCTTCCAACGCCGCGTCGCGGCTACCGCATCAACGCGGTTCAAGTCGGAAGGCTGCGATATCCATTCGGATGCCGGCTCTCGCGAGCGGCAGGGTCGGCGCGACGCGCGCCCTTGGGCCAAAGCCCCTACCGGCCGGTCAGGAGCAGAATCTTACCGAGATGGGTCGAGGCTTCCATCATTTCATGGGCCTGCCTCGCGGCTTCCAGCGGAAAGGTCGCGTGGATGATCGGCTTGACGGTGCCGGCATCGTAGAGCGGCCAAACTTTTTCGCGCAGGCCGGCCGCGATGGCCGTTTTCTGCGCCAACGAGCGGGAGCGCAGGGTCGAGCCGGTCAGCACGAGGCGCCGCATCATGACGTTGCGGAAATCGAGCTTCTCGATGATGCCGGATTGGAGAAAGGCGATCTGCACAAGCCGGCCTTCCGTCGCCATGATGGAGATGTTCTTCTGCAGGTAGGTGCCGCCGACCATGTCCAGGATGAGGTTGACGCCGGTCTTGCCCGTCGCCGCCTTGATGACCTCGACAAAGTCCTGCTCGCGGTAGTTGATGGCGTAGTCGGCACCCAACGTCCGGCAGAACGCGCATTTTCCGGGCGAGCCGGCGGTCGTGAAGACCTCGGCGCCGAGGGCGTGGGCGAGCTGGATCGCGGTCGAGCCGATGCCGCTGGAACCGCCGTGGACGAGGAACTTCTCGCCCCTCTGTAAGCCGCCGCGCAAAAAGACATTGTCGAAGACGGTGAAGGCCGTCTCGGGCAAGCCGCCGGCATCCTGCAGGCTGAGGGCGCGGGGCACCGGTAGGCAGAGCGCCGCGTCCGCCACGGCATAGTCCGCGTAGCCGCCGGAACCGAGCAGCGCGCAGACTTCGTCGCCGATCGATAAGGCCTCCGCCCCCTCGCCGAGCGCCACAATACGGCCGGAGACTTCGAGGCCGGGAATGGCGCTTTCGCCCGGCGGCGGCGGGTAGCCACCCGAGCGCTGGATCACGTCGGGCCGGTTGATGCCGGCAGCCACCACCTCGATCAGCACTTTGCCGGAGCCCGGCGTCGGCACCGGCGCCTCGCCGAGCCGGATCACGTCCGCGCCGCCGCTCCCGTCGAAATGAACCTGTCTCATCGTCGTCGGCAGGGGCATCGCCATTCCTCACGCTCGCAGCCATACCGGCGACCCCGCGCGGACGCGGGGCGCAAGGCGTCGGCCTCGCCTGTCCCTAACAAGGAGCGGTTGCCCAAGTCCAGGGCAGCGAAGCCTGGGAAGCAAGGTCTGGGCGTTGGCCGGAGACAAGCCGCCACCGGCCGAAGCCGCCGGATAGCTTACGCGAATTGCGCGAAGGTCGTCTTTAGCGCGCCGATCCCGGCTATCTCCACAACCACCTCGTTCTCGGCCAGCTTCATCGCGCCAACGCCAACGGAGGTGCCGCAACTGATGATGTCGCCCGGCAGCAGCGTCATATCGTTCGAGATCTTCGATACGAGCTGCGCGGCGGGAAAGACCATGTCGCCGATCGAATAGTGCTGGCGCTCGTCACCGTTGAGGATCGTGCGCACCCACAGCGTTTTGGGGTCGAGGTCCGTGGCGATGACCGGTCCAAACGGACCAAAGCCATCGAAACCCTTGGCACGAGCCCATTGCGCGAAGGTCGGGTCGCGGCTGATGATGTCGGCGGCGGTAATATCGTTGACGCAGGTGTAGCCGAAGATGGCGGCTGCGGCCTCCTCCTCCGTCGCGTTGAGGCAGGTCTTGCCGACGACGATCCCCAGCTCCCCTTCAAAAACCACCTTCCCCGTGTAGGACGTCGGCCGATGGACCGTGGCGTTCGGGTCGGCGAAAGACACCGGATTTTTCAGCAGGTAGAGTGGTTCCTCCGGGACAGGTGAATTAATTTTTGCCGCGAGCTCATGAAAATTATTCCATAGAGCAACCATCTTGCTGGGTTCGCAAGGTCGCAGCAAAGCGACCGCGGACAAGGGAATTTTGGTCTTCGTCTCCCCTGGCGCAGAGAACATATCTCCATCGTGGACCGTAATCGTCGCGTCCGACAAAGTCCCAAAATTTACTATACCGTTATGTTTGAAACGGACCCAGACTGTCATCTTTTCCTCGCTTTGTTGATGAGCGGTTATCTCCGCAAAAGCTTGCCAGGTCTATGGGCCGGGAGGGCGGTACCACCCGCAAGATCGATTGACAGTGCGATGACCTGCGTGTCACCAAAGTGCATGCCTGTCAGGCGTCTGTCGCGCAGCTTACGGCAGGGGGCGAGGCGGTCACGCGCCCGGTTCAGAGCTGACGCCGACGCGAACACCTGCCGAACGGGTTCGTCATGACAGCCCGAGAGGCCGGTGGGGTTCATAGAGCGAGGATGGGCTCGAGAGGGCCTCAAGGGGATTGCGATTATGAATAAGGCGCTTGAGGGTGTCCGTATCCTCGATTTCACGCACGTGCAGTCGGGCCCGACCTGTACGCAGCTCCTCGCCTGGTTCGGGGCGGACGTCATTAAGGTAGAGCGGCCCGGCGTCGGCGACATCACGCGCGCCCAGCTGCGCGACATCCCGAAGGTCGACAGCCTCTATTTTACGATGCTGAACGGCAACAAGCGCTCCATCACCCTCGACACCAAGAACCCGACCGGCAAGACCGTACTCGAGGGACTTATCAAAGCCTGCGACGTGCTCGTCGAAAATTTCGCGCCCGGCGTCCTCGACCGCATGGGCTTTACCTGGGAGCGGATCCACGCGCTGAACCCGCGCCTGATTGTGGCCTCCATCAAGGGGTTCGGCCCCGGCCCGTACGAGGATTGCAAGGTCTACGAAAACGTGGCGCAATGCGCTGGCGGCTCGGCCTCCACGACCGGCTTCGAGGACGGGCCGCCCGTCGTCACCGGGGCGCAGATCGGCGACTCGGGCTCGGGCCTTCATCTCGCGCTCGGTATCGTCACCGCGCTGTTCCAACGCACCCAGACCGGGCGCGGCCAGCGCGTCAGCGTCTCTATGCAGGACGGCGTGCTGAACCTGTGCCGCGTCAAGCTGCGCGACCAGCAGCGCATGGAGCGTGGGCCGATGCGCGAATACCCGCAGTTCGGAGAGGGCAAGCCCTTCGGTGACGCCGTACCCCGCGCCGGGAATGCGTCAGGGGGCGGCCAGCCGGGCTGGATCCTCAAGTGCAAGGGCTACGAGAGCGATCACAACGCCTATATCTATTTCATCACCCAGGCGCCGGTCTGGACCAGGATCTGCGACGTAATCGGCAAGCCGGAGTGGAAGACTGACGCCGGCTACGCCACGCCCGAAGCCCGGCTGGATAAGCTGACCTTCATCTTCGACACGATCGAGGGCTGGACCAAGACCAAGACAAAGTTCGAGATCATGGCGATTTGCAACCCGCTCGACATTCCCTGCGGACCGATCCTCTCCATGAAAGAATTGGCCGAAGACCAGTCGCTGCGCGCGACGGGCACAATCGTCGAGGTCGACCATCCCGAGCGCGGCGCCTATCTCACGGTCGGGAACCCGATCAAGCTGTCCGATAGCGCGGTCGAGATCACGCGCTCTCCCCTTCTCGGCGAACATACGGACGAGATTCTCGCCGACGTGCTGAACCTCGGCGCGAAGGAGATCGCCGCGATCCATGGGTCGGGGGCCCTGGCGCCGCCGCTGCGGCAAGCGGCGGAATAGGCACGACGGATTCGAGAGCGAGGCTGTCGCTCCGGCGGCCTCGGACCTTAGTTGCAAGTTAGTTGCACGGTGTCGTAGCAACTACGGCAGCGCCGTGCCGGCACCCGTGAGCCGGGTGCCCTGAGCCGCACGCGGCCGTGCCTGACATAAGCACGGCATTCGCTGTCGAATGCGTCGAACGCTTCCATCTTAAGCATTAAGATGAACACAACCTTAAGTATATGGATTGCACGCAATTCTTTATAGGAGGTTAGCGTCCGGCGCAGGATCGTTGCTCATCTCCGTGGCGCCACATGGTGTCGCGTGCGTCGAACGTGGTGTGTCCTTTCTGTGTTATCGGCCGCTGCCTGCCTCGGCATGGGAGGGGAAGGCCGCGCCGGCGGCTTCACCCTACCTGAAGGTCAGGGGCAGATCATCGCCGGGGTCGGCTACATCGCGGCGTCGCGCACGTTCAACCGGAGCGGCAAGCCCGTCGTGGCGCCCGCCTACAACAAGGCCATCCTCGCCGCCTACGTGGAATACGGAGTCACTGACTGGCTGACGGCGATCGCCGCCCCGACGTTGGCGCGCATGCGAGCCGGCGCTCCGACCAGGGAGTACATCGGTTCGGACGAGACGGCCTTTGGCGCACGCCTCAGGCTGATGCATACGGAGACGCAAGCCCTGGCTGTCGAGGCCTTGATCGAGCCGCCGCTCGGAAGCCGGCGCGACCGATTGACGGCGGCAGCGTTCGGCGGACCGAACCAGTGGGCGGCCGACCTGCGCCTGCAATATGCGCAGACGTTCGTCGCCTTCGGCTCTCCAACTTTCGTCACGATCGAGCCCGGCACTCGCCTTCGCGCCGGAAGTTGGCCGAACGAGGCGCGCCTCGACCTCACGTTCGGCATCCGGCCTGTGCCGCGCACTCTGCTGCTCCTACAGAGCTTCAACAGCATCGCCCGTAGCGGAGGGCCGCTGATCCCGGGGATGGCCTACAGCAAGCTGCAGGGCAGCGTCGTCTACGACTTGACCTCGGCCTGGTCGGTCCAGGTCGGGGTTCTGCGGACGATCGCGGGACGCAACGCCGCGCGCGAGTTCGGCCCATTTGGCACGGTCTGGTACCGCTTCTAGCAGTACCCAACGAAAAATTCGCGGCGCGGCGGCCACGAAAACCGCGATGCCCGGTTACTCCGAAGAAGTCCTGAAGCCCTACGGAGCAGCGTTCATGATCGGGATTATTCTCGCCGGCGGCCGCGCGAGTCGTATGGGCGGCGGCGACAAGGGTTTGAAAGCCGTGGCTGGCATGCCGATCCTCGAGGGCGTCATCGCGACCATGCGCCTCCAATGCGACCACCTCGTCTTGAACGCCAACGGCGACGCGGCGCGTTTCGCGGCCTACGGCCTGCCGGTTGTGGCCGACGACCTGCCCGATAACCCAGGTCCGCTTGCCGGCCTCCTGGCGGGGCTCGATTGGTGCGCGGCCCACCATCCCGAGCAGCCGTTTGCGGTGACGGCGCCGACCGACACGCCTTTCCTGCCGAAGGATTTCGTGGCGCGGCTGCAGGACGTGAGGATCGAGGACCGCGCAGAGATCGTCTGCGCCCGCTCGGGCGGCTCGACTCATCCCGTCGCGGCGCTCTGGTCGGTGTCGCTGCGCCATGACCTGCGCCGGGCTCTGACGGTGGAGGGGTTGCGCAAGGTCGGCGCCTTCCTGGACCGCCATCCCGTCGCCTATGCGGACTGGCCGGTGCATCCCCACGATCCCTTCTTCAACGCCAACGCACCCGACGACCTGGCCCAAGCCGAGGCAATCGCCCGAGGGCTCTGACGCCGAACTGAGGAAAGTCGCCGTCCCTCTACGCGCTCTTGCGCACCAGGAAACGCTGCACGCCGTCCCTTACGCTTCGCTCTTCAAGCACGTCTCCGGTCTCGCGCAGGAGGTTTGGGATGTCGAGCCCGGCCAGCGGATCGGTCGCCAGAACCAGCATGCGGGCGCCGGGTGCCATCGCGCGCAGAGCCTTGCGGGTGCGTAGCACCGGCAGCGGGCACCTGAGCCCCCTCAGGTCGACCACCGGCAAGCCAGGCCCGGGCGGCGGGGCGAAGGATCCCGATTTGGACGCCATGGCTGCGCTGCTATACACCCGGCGCAGTCGGGGCAAGCCCTCCTGGAGAAAACGTCGATGAACCCGTCGCATCAGAGCCTCGTTGCCAGCCAGTTCGGCGCCCACGCCGACGCCTATCTGGCGAGCGAGACCCACGCGCGCGGTGCCGACCTTGATTGCCTCGCCGCTCGCGTTGGAGCGATGCCGCCCGGCCGCGTGCTCGACCTCGGCTGTGGCGGCGGCCACATCGGTTTTACCGTGGCGCCCCTCATTCGGGAGGTCGTCGCCTACGACCTATCGCCGGACATGCTGGCGCCCGTCCGCGGCGAAGCGGCGGCCTCGTCAACATCACGGCCTCGGGCGGCGCAGCGGAGGCAATGCCCTTCGACGATGCCAGCTTTGCGCTCGAGCCAGACGTCACCTTTACGGTCGACACGATGATGGTGGAGGCGAGCTCCTGACCCGTGTCCTTGGCCTGTCCGGCTGGAGCGGCGCCGGCAAGACGACGCTGCTCACAAAGTTGATCCCGGCGCTGCGGACCCGCGGCGTCAGCGTATCGACGGTCAAGCACGCGCACCATATGTTCGACGTGGATCGGCCCGGCAAGGACAGTTTCGTCCATCGCGAGGCCGGAGCGCAGGAGGTGCTGATCGCCTCCGCCAACCGCTGGGCGTTGATGCATGAATTGCGGGGCACGCCCGAACCCGATCTCCGCAGCCTGCTTGGCCATCTTTCAGCGGTGGACCTCGTTCTCGTCGAAGGTTTCAAGCGCGACGGACATCGCAAGCTTGAAGTGCATCGCGTCGCCAACGGCAAGCCCTTCCTTTATCCGGACGACCCGGATATCGCCGCCGTCGTCAGCGACGCGCCGCCCCTTTTCCTCACCCTGCCGCACGTCCATCTCGATGCGATCGAGCCGATCGCCGACCTCGTCCTCACCCAGGCGCTGCCGCTGACCGAGACGGTGGAGCGTCTCCGGGCGAGGGCGGCGCGGTAGCGAAGCCCGATGGGTGGATCGACGCGGTTGCCCGCCAACCCATGTGCTAGGAATGCGCGAGGCAAGCGAAAGGGGCAGGTAGCGTGGCGCAATTGAGTGGAGACAGCTTCGCCGCGGGACAGGCGCTGCTGCCGGTCGATGACGCGGTGCGGCTGCTGTTGGCGCGCGTGCCTCCGGTCGAGGAGATCGAGGAGGTTGCGCTGGAAGAGGCCGACGGTCGTGTGCTGGCGCGAGCGGTGGTGGCACCGCTCGACCTGCCCGGCTTCGACAATTCCGCGGTCGATGGCTACGCCGTGTGCTTCGACGATCTCCGGCCTTCGGGCGAGACAGTCCTGCCCGTCTCCGGCCGGGTCGCCGCCGGCCACGCGCCCGATCCGAACGGCGCGGAGGCGAGTGCGGTACGCATCTTCACGGGCGCGCCGATGCCGGCCGCTTGCGACACGGTGTTCATGCAGGAGGATTGCCGGCTCGACGCGGAAGGCCAGGTCGTGTTGCCGCCGGGCCTTTCGCGCGGTGCGAACGCGCGGCCGCGCGGCGAGGATGTGGCGGCCGGCAGCCTGGCGCTTGCGGCGGGGCTGCGGCTCGCGCCCGAGCACGTGGCGTTGGCCGCCGCGCTCGGCATGGCCACTCTACCCCTACGCCGCGCCTTGCGCGTCGCCGTCTTCTCGACGGGCGACGAGATCATGGCACCCGGCGCACCACCCCGCCCCGCAGGCACCTATGACGCCAACCGCTTCTTCCTGGCTGCGCTGCTTCGGCGCCTGGGCGTGGTGGTCACGGACCTCGGCATCCTTCCCGACAACGTCGGAGCCATCGACCTGGCGCTGCGCCGCGCCGCGCCCGCGCATGACCTCGTCGTCACCTCCGGCGGCGTCTCGACCGGCGAGGAGGACCACGTCAAGGCGGCCGTCGACGCGGCGGGCAGCCTGGTCTTCTGGCGGGTGGGGATCAAACCGGGGCGGCCCGTCGCGCTCGGCATCGTCGACGGCACCCCCTTCATCGGCCTGCCCGGCAACCCCGTCGCCGTCTTCGTCACCTTTGCCGTCTTAGTCCGCCCTTTGCTCGCCGCACTCGCCGGCGAGGCGTGGACCGCGCCCACGCCGATCCCGGTCGTCGCCGACTTCAGCTACCGCAAGAAGAAGGGTCGCCGCGAATATGTGCGTGTCAGGCTCGAGCCGGACGCGCGAGGACAGCTCCGCGCTCGCAAGTTTGGGATTGAGGGCGCGGGTGTCCTTTCGTCGCTGACCGAAACCCACGGCCTCGTCGAATTGGACGAGGAGATCACGGCTGTCGCCCCCGGCGACCGCGTCGGATTTCTCGGCTACGCCTCACTGCGATGAAAGGACGTTGGACAAGTAGACGAAAGACTTGGCGGCGATTGAATGCCCCGCTCTTGAAGCGTCAGGGAACATCCGTCAAAGCATCGTTATAAAAGAATGCGCGGGGAGCATGAGATGACAATAGTGGTTCGTCAGGGACCGGGGCAGCGCGTCGAAGAGTTCGGCCTGCTCGATCGCGGCCGCACGATCGCCAAGCCCGGGTTCAACCGCTGGTTCGTGCCACCTGCCGCCCTCGCCATCCATCTCTCCATCGGCATGGCCTATGGCCTCAGCGTGTTCTGGCTGCCGTTGAACAAGGCGATCGGGATCACCAAATCGGCCGCCTGCGCCGATCTCGGCTTCGTCGCTTCGCTGACCACCACCACCTGCGACTGGCCGATCAGCAGCCTGCTCCTGACGTTCGAGACGGCGATCGTCTTCCTCGGCATCTCGGCGGCCCTGTTCGGCGGCTGGCTGGAGCGGGCCGGGCCGCGCAAAGCGGGGCTGGCCGCGACCTTGTGCTGGAGCGGAGGCTTCCTCATCAGCGCCTACGCCATCTACGTCCACCAGCTTTGGATGCTCTATCTCGGGCTCGGCGTGATCGGCGGCATCGGCCTTGGCCTCGGCTATATCTCACCCGTGTCGACCCTCATCAAATGGTTTCCCGACCGTCGCGGGATGGCGACGGGCATGGCCATCATGGGGTTCGGCGGCGGCGCGATGATCGGCTCGCCGCTCGCCAACATTCTTATCAATCACTTCAAGACCCCGGACAGCGTGGGCGTTTGGCAGACGTTCGTCACACTCGGTCTCATCTATCTCGTCGTGATGGCGATCGGCGCGTTCGGCTACCGCGTCCCGCCGGAGGGATGGGCACCCGAGGGGTGGGTCGCGAAGGCCCACAAGAGCACGCTCGTGACGTCGGGCAACGTCCATCTGAAC
Source organism: Beijerinckiaceae bacterium (assembly GCA_965249685.1). GTDB lineage: Bacteria > Pseudomonadota > Alphaproteobacteria > Rhizobiales > Beijerinckiaceae > RH-AL1. The sequence continues at coordinate 1,482,468 of CBDFMN010000003.1, forward strand.
GACGCGCACAAGACCATGTCGTTCTGGATGATTTGGGGCGTCCTCTTCCTCAACGTCTCCGCCGGCATCGCGGTGCTCTCCATGGCCTCGCCCATGCTGCAGGAGATCTTCGCCGGCCGCCTCATCGGCTTGCCCGACCTCGCCATCGGCCAGCTCGGCGGCGAACAACTGAAGGTCATCGCCGGCATTGCGGCCGGCTTCGTCGGCCTGCTCTCGCTGTTCAACATCGGCGGCCGGTTCTTTTGGGCCTCGATGTCGGACAAGCTTGGACGCAAGGCCACCTACCTGATCTTCTTCGGTCTGGGCATGGTGCTCTACGCCCTCGCGCCGCCCTTCGCCCACATGGGGTCGAAGGCGCTGTTCGTGGCCGCCTTCTGCATCATCCTATCCATGTACGGCGGCGGCTTCGCCACGGTGCCCGCCTATCTCGCCGATATTTTCGGGACGAAGTTCGTCGGCGCCATCCATGGCCGCCTGCTCACCGCCTGGTCGGCGGCGGGCATCGTGGGTGCCGAAGTCATCGGCCGGGTGCGTGACGCGCAAATCGCCTCCGGCGTAGCCAAAGCCCAGGTCTACGACCTCACCATGTACATCCTCGTCGGCTTCCTGGCGCTCGGCTTCGTCTGCAACCTGCTAGTCAAGCCGGTCGCTGCGAAGTGGCTCATGACCGACCGTGCCGCACCGGGGGCGCCAGTCGCTGCGATTGTCCCAACGGGCGCGGCAAGCCATATCGGCTCCGGCTCCCTCAGCGGTGCGGCGCTCGTCCCTTGGCTGCTGGTAGGCATCCCGATCGCCTGGGGCGTGTACAAGACCCTTGAAGGCGCGGTCAGGATCTTCAGCTGATCGAGTCTTTCTTCCCTGGGGTCCGGCGAGGACGCGATCCCATCGCCTTGCGGGCGACACGTCAAATCGGCGAAAGGACGGGTACGATGGGCGGGCGCGGGTCAGACCGGCGCGCCCGTCCGGAAATAGGGCTCCACCACACCCTTAAGCTTCACCGTCATCAAATTGCCGGCGCGGTCTTTGGCCGTGCCGGCGACAAGCCGGACCCAACCCTCGCTGACGCAATATTCGTCGACGTTGGTCTTCTCGACGCCGTCGAAGCGGATGCCGATGCCGCGCTCGAGCAGGGCCTCGTCGTAGAAGGGGCTCTTGGGATTGGTGGCGAGGCGGTCGGGCGGCGTGTCGGTCATCGGTGGGTCCTGAAACGGAGCGGGACGCCGGTATAGAGCGGGCCGCCGTCCACGCGCAATTCAGTTCGTCAGCAAGGCCGGGCGCATCGGCATCGCGCCGGCGATCAGCGCTGGCGTCAACGGCGGACGATAGAGACTGTAGCGCAGGAGCCGGGGCGCCAGGACGACCGGCTCGATCACGCTCGGCAACGGCGCGGGATGGGCGCGCACCACGGTGGCCACCAGCGGCGGCACGGCCGGCACGGACGCCGTCATGGTCGGGCGGCGGTGGCGGTGGGCCGCGATAAGCGTGACGTCGACGCCGGCGAAGGCCAGCGCCTCGGGCCGGCTGACGGTGCCGAGCGAGGCGCCCTTCTTCATGAGGGCGGCAAAGATGGCGTTCTGACCCCCGTCGGAATAGGTGGTGCGCACGGCCGCGCTGCCATCGCTCACGAGTTCGGCAACCTTGACCTGCTCCGCCTGATGGAACGCCTTCGCCGCCGCCTCTTTCGACGGATCGGCCGAGGGCGCGAACGCGTAGTGGCCGTTAGCGACGCCCACGCCGAGGAGCTCGCCGGTCGATTCGAAACGGTCGGAACCTTCCTTCAGCTCTCGCCAGAAAGAGATGTTCGGATCGGAGCGGTAGAGCGCCATGTTGCGCGCGCTCATGTGGAACGGGTAGGCCTGCATCTGAAAGGCGGCCTGACCGCCCTTCAGCGCCTCGCGCGCAATGGCGTAGATCTCTCCGACCTGTTTGTCCGTCATGGCGAAACAGCCCATGGACGAACAGGTGCCGTGCACCATGACCGCCGAACCGGTGGCGCCATGCGCCCGGTCGTAGACGTTAGGGAATCCGGTGTCGAACGATAGGTAATAGTGCGAGTTCGGGTTCATCTGACGCGCGGCGATGGGGTAGAAGCCCTCCGGCGTCTGGCGGTCGCCCGCCTGCCGCTTCGGCCCGAGCTGGCCCGACCAACGGCAGATCGGGAACGTCTTGATGTAGACGTAGCGCCCGTCCGCATCTCGCTTCCAGACTTCGAGCTCCGCCTCCTTCTTGTAGGTGCGGATGACGAGAGGGGCGCCGGCGCTCGTGTGTTTGGCGCTCATGATCGCCAAGGTTGCGGCGGGAATCGGCGCGAGGCTCTTGGCGACCTCCGCTGCAGCGCTGGCCGGCAACGCCGCAACGGCAAGGCAGCCGACCGCCCCCATCGCCGCCGCCCGCATTGCCCCTGCCGCTTGCAACCCCATGCGGCCGATATAACCCGGCACCGGGCCGAGCGCGAGTCGCATGCCGCTATCCACGCGCCGCCGGCCAGGAGGCCTGCAGCGGCGGCGAGCCCGCGATGCGCTCGCCAAGCAGCGCGACCCCGAGCGCGTAGGCGGTCGAGTTGTTGTAACTCTTGATGACCTTGAAGTTGCGGGTCACGAGGAAGTGCGGGCCGTCTGGGCCGGCCGGCACGAGCAGCGAGGCCTCCCCGCCGACGCCCATCCCGCCGCCGTCGGCGCGACGGACACCCGCGTCAGCCCAGAAGGCAAACGGCCGCGCGCCGGCACCGAGGCTGGCTCGACGGTCCGGCACGACCACTTCGCAGCCCCAGATCTGGTCGGCGACCCAGCCGTGCCTACGCAGGTAATGAGCGGTCGAGCCGAGCGCGGTGGGCACGCTGCGCCAGATGTCCTTGCGCCCGCTCCCCTCGAAATCGATGGCGTAGCGCTTGAAGGCAGAGGGCATGAACTGCGTCTGCCCCATCGCGCCGGCCCAGGAGCCCTGCATCGCTTGAGCGCTGATGTGGCCCTGCTGCAAGATGTCGAGCGCGTCGAGCAGCTCGCGGCGGAAGTAATCGCCGCGGTAGCGCGCGTCGGCGAGCGTGGCGAGGCAGCGAATGGTGGAGAGGTCGCCGGTGTTCCTGCCGAAATTGGTCTCGAGGCCCCAGACGCCCAGGACAATGTAGGGATCGACGCCGAAGGTCCGATCGGCCTTTTCCAGCGTCGCCTTCCAATCCTTTGCCCGCGCCTGGCCCGTCTCGATGCGGCTCTGCGAGACTGCGCTGGCAAGATAGACGGAGATCGGCTTGACGAATTCCGCCTGGCGCTTCGTCTTGGCGAGCACCGCCGCGTCGGGCGTCACGTCGGCGAAGGCGCGCTCGAAGGTCTCGCGGCTGACGCCGCGACGGCGCGCCTGCGGCCAGAGCCCCTCGACGAAGCCGCGGAACCCAACGGCGGCCTCGCTCGCTGCGAGCGGCCATAGAGCGGCGAGCGGAAGGCTCGCCGCGAGCGCGCGGCGGGTCAGGCCAAATGGGGATGCGGGGGTGTCCATCATGGGCTCCATGGAAGCCGGGCCCACCGCGCGACGGCGGCCGGCCGGTACGAAGCTGCGCCACAAAGCTGACCAAAGGCTTAACCTTACCCGCGCGTTAAGCAACCGGGTGGCGACGCGTCGCAGCCCTCGACGACAGGGGAAGACAGCGCCCGCAAAAAGCCGTTGCATCGCCACACCGTATGGCACCATAGGGCCATGGCCTGCCACTTGCTTCGCATGGCAAGGTAGCCTGAAAACGATCGGGCAGACGCAGGGAGAGGCCGGCTTGGCAAAGGCGCACGGTTTCGACGAGATGACCTCCGCCGAAGGGGGTGTTCGCACGGCCTACGAACGGATCGCCCGTTGGCTGGCCGATGCGCCAAAGGACATGCTCGCCTCCCGCCACAGCCATGCCGAATTGATGTTCCGGCGGATCGGCATCACCTTTAACGTCTACGGCGAGAAGGAGGCATCGGAGCGGCTCATCCCCTTCGATATCATCCCGCGTGTGCTGCAGCGCGCCGAATGGACGAAGCTCGAAGACGGCTTGGTGCAGCGGGTCAAGGCGATCAACCGTTTCCTTGGCGACATCTACGGCGCGCAGGAGATCGTCAAGGCCGGAATCATGCCTGCGGAGATGGTGGAGACCAACCCTTATTTCTGCCGCCAGATGATCGGCCAACGCGTGCCGCACGACGTCTACGTGCACATCGCCGGCATCGACGTGGTGCGCGTCGACGCGGATGATTTCTACGTCCTGGAAGACAACGTACGCACGCCGTCCGGCGTCTCCTACATGCTGGAGAACCGCGAGGTGATGATGCGGCTCGCCCCCGACCTCTTCGCCGACCATCGCGTCGCCCCGGTCGAGGACTATCCCGACACGCTGCTCGCGGCCTTGCGCTCGGTCGCGCCGAACGACGATCGTGAACCGGCCATCGCATTGCTGACGCCCGGGCCGTTCAACAGCGCCTATTACGAGCACTCGTTCCTTGCCGACAAGCTCGGTATCGATCTCGTCGAGGGCCGCGACCTCATCGTCGAACACGACATGGTCTACATGCGTACGACAGAGGGCCCGCGCCGCGTCGACGTCATCTATCGGCGCATCGACGACGACTTCATCGATCCCGAAGCCTTCAATCCGACGAGTATGCTCGGCGTGCCCGGCCTGATGCGCGCCTATCGCGCCGGCAACGTCACGATCGCCAACGCGATCGGCACGGGCATCGCCGACGATAAGGCGATCTACACCTACATGCCTGACATCATCGAGTTCTACCTCGGTGAGAAGCCGCTGCTGAAGAACGTGCCGACCTGGCGCTGCCGCGAGCCGGATTCCCTCAAATACGTCCTGGAGCACCTGAACGAGCTGGTGGTGAAGGAGGTCAACGGATCGGGCGGCTACGGCATGCTCGTCGGGCCGCACGCCAGCGCGGCGCAAGTGGAGGCCTTCGCGGCCAAGCTGAAGCACGACCCCGGTAACTTCATCGCCCAGCCGACGCTGGCGCTCTCCACCTGCCCGACGTTCCTGAACGCCGGGGTGAGCCCGCGCCACGTCGACCTACGCCCCTTCGTGCTGTCCGGGTCGAGAGGCGTGCGCGTCGTGCCGGGCGGCCTGACCCGCGTGGCCCTGCAGGAAGGATCGTTGGTCGTCAACTCAAGCCAGGGTGGCGGCACCAAGGACACCTGGGTCATCGACGACGGCAGTTGCAGCGGTTTCCAGGCGCAGAACCAAGGGGGGCAAAGCCAATCGCAAGGCTTCGGCCGCGCCTGGGGCGGCCGCCAGTCTCAATCCTGACCGCGCGAGGGGTCCCGCCATGCTGTCTCGCACCGCCGACAACCTGTTCTGGCTCTCGCGCTATATGGAGCGCGCGGATTTCCTCGCCCGCATCGTTCAGGCGGCGCAACGGCTGACCAGCCTGCCGGTCGATTACGGGCAGCCGCGCCAAGGTACGGAATGGGAGAGCGCGCTGCAGGCCGCAGGCACCGCGGAAGGGTTCATCAAGGCCGGGCTTCCGGTCGAGGAAGCCAATGTCGTGGAGTACCTGACCTTCTCCGTCGACAATCCCTCCTCCATCCGCAACTGCATCGAATATGCCCGCACCAATGCGCGTTCCGTGCGCACGGCCCTGACGGTCGAGATGTGGGAAGCGATCAACAGCGCTTGGATCGAGTTGAAGCGTTTCGAGCAGATCAACAGCGGCCGTAGCCGCTACGATCGCGAGGAACTGACACGCTTCCTCGACTTCGTGAAGAAGATGTCGCTCGACTTCGACGGCTGCGCCTACCGCACGATGCTGCGAAACGATGCGTACTGGTTCTCGCGCCTCGGCGTCTATATCGAACGCGCCGACAACACCGCGCGCGTCCTGGACGTGAAATATCACGTGCTGCTACCGGAGAGCGAGGCGATCGGCGGGTCGCTCGACTATTTCCAATGGACGGCGATCCTGCGCGCGGTCTCGGCCCACACCGCTTACCACTGGGTTTACCGCCAAAGCATCAAACCCTGGCTCGTGGCCGACCTGCTCATCCTCAAGATGGAGATGCCGCGTTCGCTCATCGCCTGCTACGACAACATCGTGGTCTTCCTCGACTCCATCGGCCGCGCCTACGGGGTGCAGGGCGCCTCGCAGCGTCACGCCCGGCAGGTGATGGAGCGGCTGCAGACAGCGACCACCCGCGAGATCTTCCAGAGCGGTCTGCACGAGTTCATCACCACCTTCGTCGAGGACAACAGCCGACTCGGCGAGACCATCAGCGCGCAATATCTCGTCATCTGACGGGAAGGATTTGTTGACCTTACCAATAAACATTCGATTTACTTTCTATATCACGTTATATTCTCCGTAACCATGCTGAAGCTTTAAAGATTAAACTTAAGAGACATGCTTTATGGTGGTCCCGTTGCTTATGTGTTGCGGTGGGAGCGTTAAGGATGTCGGCCCGAACCTGGTCTCGATTGATGGTGGTCGCATGGGGCGCGTTGGCGACCCCAGCCTCTGCGGACGGCCTCCTGCCCGGCTTCGGGCCGGCCGAAGCCGCCCGACCCTACCGGGCCGCGTCCTTCCCGCCGGAGCAGGTCTTCACCCCGGAGCAGGTCTTCACGCCCGGCGTCGAGGCACGCGACGCTTACCGGCAAGAGCGGTTCCCGCCCGAGCATGGCCGCTACGGCGGCGGTTTCGTCGAGATGCTGATGACCGGCGAGACCGGCCCGGTTTCCGCGCCGCCCGCCTATTCTGCCCCGGTCACTGCGCCCCGGCCGGCCTACGACCCACGCCGCGCGATGCTCCCCCAGAGCTCTCTGCCAGACTACGCGCCCCAGCCAGAGGCCTCCTACGGCAACCCGCCCGCCGGGCAACGGCAGAGGCTCGCCGCCTACGGCGCCGGAGCCGGCCTACGAACGGCAGGAGGTCGCCTATGCCGGGCGCGAGCGGCCAGGAACCATCATCATCAATACGCCGGAAAAGTTCCTGTTCCTGGTGCAGCCGGGCGGCCGCGCGCTGCGCTACGGCATCGGCGTCGGACGGCCGGGCTTCGCCTGGGCCGGGGTCAAGACCGTCACCCGCAAAGCCGAATGGCCCGGATGGACTCCGCCTGCGGAGATGCTGCTGCGCCGGCCCGACCTGCCGCGCCACATGGAAGGCGGGCCGGCCAACCCGCTGGGCGCGCGCGCGCTTTACCTCGGCTCGTCGCTCTACCGCATCCACGGCACCAATGAGCCCACGACGATCGGCACGAACGTGTCGTCGGGGTGCATCCGTATGATGAACCAGGACGTGGTCGACCTCTACGGCCGCGTCGGCGTGGGCACCCGCGTCATCGTCATGTAGGCCGCCGAAGCCCCGCCGAGCCGGCGGGATCGGACCGCCGGCTCGCGTCCGCTCAGACGTCGGAGTTGTAGTCGCTGGAATCCTGGGCGTCGTCCTGATCCTGGTCGGCATCCTGTCGCCAGTCGGCCGCGGTGCCCCCGGATCCGGCGTCGTCCGACCCGTAGTAGTTGTTCACCACTGTGTCGCCGCCACCCATGCCGCCACCCATGCCGCCCATGCCGGACGCGATGCCGAGGCCGTTGTTATGGCCGCCGAAAAGCCCCTTGATGGAGTCGGCCAAGAGCACGCCACCGGCAACGCCTGCCGCCGCGCCGAGCGCGCCATGCAGGAATCCACCACCGCTCGCCTGCTGCGGCTGGCCGGCCCAGGGACCGCCCTGCGGCGGAGGCGGAGGCGGCGCATAACCGCCCATCGGCTGGCCTCCCTGGCTCCAGGGGCTTCGCGGCTGCTGCGGCGGCTGCTGGCTAGCGCCGCCCGCGCCGAACAGCGAGCCGATGCCGGACAGGAAGCCGCCGCTCTGCCCCGGCTGCGCGCCGCCGGTCTGCTGGGTCTGCTGGAGCTGGGCCTCGAGTTGCTGCAGCTTGTCGTTGGCGGCGCGCAGCGCCTGGTCCTGTACGATCACCGTCTGCGAGAGGAGGTAGGACGCGTAGGGCTGCTGGCGAATGTTGTCGGTGATGAAGGCTTCGGCCTCGCGGTCGCGCGTGTTGCCGGCTTGGCTTCGCATGCGATCAAACAGCCCTTGCAGAAGCTGGCGCTCTTCGGGGGACATCGTCTTCTCCTGGATAAGACACCGGGTCTGGCCCGCGCTCTCCATATGGGGCGATGACGGGTGCGTTAAAAGGGCGCGACCTTGCCGCTCGCGCCTGCCGCTCGTAAGAGGGGCGTGGACATGGGGCGACGATGAGCGATCAGAGAGAGACGGCACGGACCCAGGCGCGACTGCCGCGCGGCCTCGGCGACCGCGCCCCGGACGAGATCGCCGCCACCGCGCGCATGCTGGAGACGATCCGGGCGACCTACGCGCTCTACGGCTTCGAGGCTGTGGAAACGCCGCTCCTCGAATACACCGACGCGCTGGGCAAGTTCCTGCCCGACCTCGACCGGCCCAACGAGGGCGTGTTCTCGTTCAAGGACGACGACGAGCAATGGCTCTCGCTCCGCTACGACCTCACCGCGCCGCTGGCCCGCTACGTCGCAGAGAACTTCGACCGGCTGCCCAAGCCCTACCGCTCGTTCCGCGTCGGCCCGGTGTTCCGTAACGAGAAGCCGGGACCGGGCCGCTTCCGCCAGTTCACGCAGTTCGACGCCGACACGGTAGGCGCGGCCTCGGTCGCGGCCGACGCCGAGATGTGCATGATGGCCGCCGACACGCTGGAGGCGCTCGGCATCGCGCGCGGCGACTACGTCATCAAGGTCAACAACCGCAAGGTGTTGGACGGCGTGATGGAGGCGATAGGCCTCGCCGGGCCGGAAAACGCCGGGCGGCGGCTGACCGTGCTGCGGGCGATGGACAAGTTCGACAAGTTCGGGACCGAAGGCGTGCGCCTGTTGCTCGGGGCCGGGCGCAAGGACGAGTCGGGGGATTTCACGAAAGGTGCGGGGTTAGACGAGGCGCAGGCGACAAAGGTCCTCGCGATCCTGGCGGCGAAGGGTTTGGACAACCAGGAGACCGTCGCGCGTCTTGCCAGCGAGTTCGGCGCGACGGCCCGCGGCTCTGAGGGCGCGGAGGAGTTGCGCGTGATCGGCGGCCTCCTCGGCGATTACGCCGACCGCATCCAGATCGACCCCGCCGTCGTGCGCGGCCTCGAATATTACACCGGTCCTGTCTTCGAGGCCGAGCTAACCTTCGAGGTCAAAGGCGAGGACGGCCGCCCGATCCGCTTCGGGTCCGTCGGTGGCGGCGGCCGCTACGACGGGCTCGTCGGCCGGTTCCGCGGCGAGGACGTGCCGGCCACCGGCTTCTCCATCGGCGTCTCCCGCCTGTTCTCGGCCCTGAAGGCGATCAAGTCGCCCATCGTCGCCGGCGCGGCGCATCGCGGCCCCGTCGTGGTGCTCGTCTTGGACAAAGGCGAGGTCGCGCGCACCCAGGGGCTCGTGACCCGCCTGCGTCAGGCCGGCATCGCCGCCGAGCTCTACCTCGGCCAGTCCGGGATGAACGCGCAGCTCAAATACGCCGACCGGCGCGGGTCGACCTGCGCGGTCATCCAGGGCTCGAACGAGCGCGACCACGCGGATGGGCCCCAGGTGGTGGTCCGCGACCTCGTGCTCGGCCTCGAACTGGCAAAGGCGACCAAGGACCGCGCCGACTATGTCGAGTTGCGCGCCAAGGCGCAGAGCGCGGTGCCGGAGGCGGACCTGGTGGCCAAGGTGCGCGAGGTTCTCGCGCGCCACGCGGTCTAGCGTCGTCATGGAACGGACGGCTGGAACGAGGGGATAAAAGCCTGCTCTTCACCCTCCCGCGCAAAACCCGTCGCGCGAGGCCGTTGCGCTTGCTACAGAGCGCGCCACCACCGGAGTCCCGCGCGTGCCCCTGCCCTTTGCCGATGACAGACAGCGCCAGGAGGCCTTGGTCGCGCATCTCGTCGCCGCCGGTTACGTCCGCTGCGAGCCACCCGTGCTGCAGCCGGCCTCGGCTTTCTTCGACTCGGGTGAGGACATGCGCGGGCGGCTCTACCTGACGAGCGACATGGCGGGCACGGACTATTGCCTGCGCCCGGAATACACGATCCCCGTGTGCCTGCATTACCTCGCCTCGCCAAGCTTCGGCAGTCCGGCCACCTTCTCCTACTGCGGCCCGGTGTTCCGTCTTCGCAAGGATGGCCCGGGCGAGTTCATCCAGGCCGGCACCGAGAACCTCGGCCGGGCCGACCGAGAAGCGGCCGACGCCGAGATCCTCGCGCTGTCGCTCGAAGCGGCGCGGCTCGCCACCGGCACCAACCTCACGACCCGGATCGGCGATGCCGGCCTGTTTGGCGACCTGCTCGACGCCGTCTCTCTCTCCGCGCAATGGCGCCGCCGCATCGTCCGCGGCCTCGCCCAAGGCAAGACGCTCGGCGGCATCCTCGACACGCCTGCCAATGGCGGCGCGTCGCACGACCATTCCGGCGTGCTGGCGGCCCTGGAGGGTGTCGACCGCAAAGGCGCCCGCGCCCTCGTCGAGGACCTGCTCTCGATCGCCGGCATCGCCACCGTCGGCGGCCGCAGCGCCGCCGAGATCGCCGAGCGCTTCCTCGAACAGGCGGCTCTAAAGGGACGCTCCGACCTGCCGGGGGAGACGCGCGCGGTCATCGAGCGCTTCCTTGCGGTCGAGGGCGACCCCGATGCGGCCTCCACCAGTCTGCGCACCCTCGCCGATGACGCGAAGCTCGACCTCGAGCCGGCGCTCGAACGCTTCGATCAGCGGCTCGGCTTCATCGCGGCCCAGGGCCTCGAGGTCTCCGCCCTGCACTTCTCGGCCCGATTCATCCGCAACCTCGACTATTACACCGGCTTTATCTTCGAGGCGCGGGACGCCGCGCGGCCCGCCGATGCTCCCATCGTCGGCGGCGGCCGCTACGATCGGCTGATGACGACACTCGGCGCCAAGGCTGAGGTGCCGGCCGTCGGCGCGGCGCTCTGGGCCGATCGGCGTGCGACGGGAGAAGCGGCATGAGCGGGCCCTTCGTCCTCGCGGTTCCCTCCAAAGGGCGGCTGCAGGAAAACGCCTTCGCCTTCTTCGCCCGCGCCGGCCTCAAGCTGGCGCAAGGGCGCGGCGCGCGCGACTATCGCGGTACGCTTGATGGCGTCGAGGGCGTCGAGGTCGCCTTCGTCTCGGCGAGTGAGATCGTCGCCCTGCTGGCCGCCGGCCAGGCGCATATGGGCATCACCGGCGAGGATCTGGTGCGCGAGACGGTGGATGCGGCCGACGCCAAGGTGGCGCTGCTGACGCCGCTCGGGTTCGGCGCCGCCAACGTCGTCGTCGCCGTCCCGCAGGCGTGGATCGACGTGAAGACCATGGCGGACCTTGAGGACGTGGCGGCCGCCTTCTATGCCCGGCGGGGCACGCGGATGCGGGTTGCGACCAAATACGTGAACTTGACGCGCCGCTTCTTCGCGGACAGCCATGTCACCGACTACCGCGTCGTGGAAAGCCTGGGGGCGACGGAAGGCGCCCCGGCGGCTGGGCAGGCGGAACTCATCGTCGACATCACCACCACGGGCGCGACGCTCGCAGCCAACGCGCTGAAAGTGCTGGACGACGGCGTGATCCTGCGCTCGGAAGCCAATCTCGTCGCCTCGCTTGGGGCGCGGTGGGACGCGACCGCCCGCGAGCAGGCACGACAGATCCTCGCGCGCATCGCGGCGGAGGAGGAGGCGCGCCTCACCCGCGACGTCGTCGCACAGTTCGAGGCCAAGCCCGAAGGAGTGGTGGATGCGGCGGCCCGGCTGTTCGCGGCGAAGCGCCGATCGGAAAACATCGCTGGCCGCTTGACGCTGACCTGCCGCCACGACAAGGTCGCGCCGCTCGCCGACTGGCTGCTCGCGCAAGGCGCCGAGCACGTCACGGTGTCAGCGCACGACTATGTGTTCCTGCCGGCCAACCCGCTGCACGAGATCTTGCAGGCGCGGCTGCCCGCGTCGGCCGGCTCGGCCTGATCGGCCGCTCGAGGGCGATAGCCGCCGGCCCGGCTTCGGAGCACGAAAATCGAGATCCACGCCCCCACGAACGGCGAGAGGAGAGGAGACGTTTTGGCCCTGTCCGGACCTGGCGAGACGGCAAAGGCTGACGCGGAGCGCTCCTCGCGCAAGCTGAGCACGACCCTGCTCGACGCTGTCGTGCCGGCCGGCGTGGAAAACAGGAAGGAGGCGCGCCACAGAGTCGGGCGCAGCCTTCTCATCGCTCTGAGCATCGGCATCTTCATTCTCGCCATCGTCGTCGTGGCGCGTACCTTTTCGCAGATCAGCTTCAGCGAACTGCGCGGGGCGGTGGCGGCCACCAGCGGCGAGCAGATCGCCCTGGCGATGGCGCTCACCGCTGTCTCCTTCATAGCCCTCACCGGCTATGACGCGCTGGCGCTGCGCCAACTCAAAGTCCGGGTGCCCTACCCCACCACAGCGCTCGCCTCCTTCACGAGCTACGCCATCTCCTTCACACTCGGTTTTCCGCTCTTCACGGCGGGGACGGTGCGCTACTGGATCTACTCGGGCAAAGGGTTATCGGCCGGCAAGGTGGCGAGCCTGACGGTCATTGCCGGTCTGACGTTCTGGCTCGGCATGGCGCTCACCATCGGCATCGGCTTCGCGGTACGCGCCGACGGCGTGTCGCACCTCGACCACCTCGACCCCGCGCTCAACCGCCTCATCGGCTTCGCGGTGATTGCGGCCATGGCCGGCTATCTCGTCTGGACGGCGCAAGGACACCGGCACGCGACGATCCAAGGCTTCAAGCTCGAAATGCCGGGCTTCGGGCTGAGCGTCGGTCAAATCTGCCTGGGCCTCGTCGATCTCTGCGCCGCCTCAGGCGTCTTGTTCGTGCTGCTCTCGCCGCCGCGCGCGATCGACTACCTGACCTTCGTCACCGTCTACGTCTTTGGTTCGCTGCTCGGCATCGTCTCCAACGCACCAGGCGGCATCGGCGTCTTCGAGGCGACCATGCTCAAGACGGTGCCCGCCCATTCGGAGGCCGAACTCTTCGCCTCGCTGCTGCTGTTTCGCATCATCTACTACATCGTTCCGTTCGTGCTGGCGTTGGCGCTGCTCGGCGCGCACGAGAGCATCAAACGGTGGAAGACGCTGCGCGAGGCGATGACCGGCAACAACGAGGACGACGACGACTGGGGGACGACGGGGTAGCTACGCGCTCAGCCCGGCGATGAGGCTCGGCATCTCGAGCGGCCGGAAGCCGTAGTGGTTGAGCCAGCGCACGTCGTTCTCGAAGAAGGCGCGCAGATCCGGCATCCCGTACTTCAGCATGGCAATGCGATCGATCCCCATACCCCAGGCAAAGCCCTGGTAGACGTCCGGATCGATGCCGCAGGCTGTGAGCACGTTGGGGTGGACCATGCCGCAGCCGAGGATCTCCAGCCAGTCGTCGCCCTCGCCAAAGCGGATTTCGCCGCCCTTGCGCGAACAGCGGATGTCGACCTCCATCGAGGGCTCGGTAAAAGGAAAGAAGCTCGGGCGGAAGCGCATGGTTACGGCTTCTACCTCGAAGAACGCCTTGCAGAACGCCTCCAGCACCCATTTGAGGTTGCCGAGGTGGGACTGGCGGTCGATCACCAGCCCCTCGACCTGGTGGAACATCGGCGTGTGCGTCTGGTCGGAATCGCAGCGATAGGTGCGGCCGGGGCAGATGATGCGAATCGGCGGCCGTTGCGACAGCATGGTGCGAACCTGAACCGGCGACGTATGCGTGCGCAGCAGCTTGCGCGCACCGTCCGGCCCCGGCGGGAAGAAGAACGTGTCGTGCATGTCCCGCGCCGGGTGGTCGAGCGGGAAGTTCAGCTTGGTGAAGTTGGTGTCGTCCGTCTCGATATCTGGGCCTTCGGCGATCGCGAAACCCATGTCGGCGAAGATGGCCGCGATCTCGTCCATCACCTGCGTGATCGGGTGGATGCGGCCGGTCTCCAGCGGTCCCGGTCGGGTCGGCAGGGTCAAGTCGATCGTTTCAGCCGTCAGTCGCGCCTCGAGCGCCGCTTCCTGCAGAACCCCACGACGCGCTTCCAGAGCCGCCAGGACGGCTTCCTTCAACCGGTTGATCGCCGCGCCGTGCCCCTTACGTTCCTCCGGGTCCATCTTTCCCAGGGTGGCGAGCAGGGCCGACACGCTTCCCTTCTTGCCGAGGGCCGCAACGCGCACAGCGTCGAGCGCACTCTCGTCGGCGGCATCGGCAATACTGCTTAAGGTCTGGATCTGGAGGCCGTCGAGGTCGGTAGCGTCTGCCATGGTCACCGGATTTTCTACTTGGGCGTCATCTGCCACGGCCCGCCGCCGCTGTCGAGCGATGGGCCTGCGCAGCGCATGCTTCGAGGCGCCTTGGTCATTCCAAGGCAACGCGAAGCGCTCTAAAGTCTCGCATCTCCGGCATGAAAGGCCATCGCTTGGATTTTCCCTTCCCTCTCCTTGTCAGCGACATCGGGGGTACAAACGCCCGTTTCGCCATCATCGCGGAGCCCGGAGGCATGCCGTCGCCTCCGCAGCATCGCGCCACGCACGATTTCCCGAGTCTCGAGGCCGCCGTTGCCGATGCCATCCGCGACTTGCCGCAGAAGCCCCGCTCGATGGTCGCCTGTGCGGCCGGGCCGGTCGAGGGCAAGACCGTCACCATGACCAACGCGCATTGGACGATCGACGGCACCGCCGTGGCCCAGGCGCACGACCTGGAACAAGGCCTGCTGCTAAACGACTTCGAGGCACAGGCGCTCACGCTTCCGGTGATCGAGGATTCCTGGGTCAAGGTGCTCGGCGGCCCCGTGGCTCCCAGTCTCGGCGCCCGGCTCGTGCTAGGGCCTGGCACCGGGCTCGGCGCCAGCGCGCTGCTGGAGATCGACGGTAAGCATTTTGCCCTCGCGAGTGAGGCGGGACATGTCGATTTCGGGCCGGTGGGCTCGGAGGAATCCGCCATCTGGCCGCATCTGCCGATGACGCCGCACGGCCGCGTCAGCGCCGAGACCGTCCTCTCCGGCAGCGGACTCGTGCGGCTGCATCAGGCGAGGCTGACGGCGCGCGGCATCCTGCACGCCCGGACGCTCGACGAACGCGCGCTGGTCGCCCAGGCCTTGTCCGACCGGCGGGGTATGGAGGCGGAAACGATGCGGGTCTTCTGGCGACTGGCGGCGCGTTTCGCGAGCGACATGACGCTCGCCTTCCTCGCAACCGGCGGCGTCACTTTCTCCGGCGGCATGCTGCCGCGCCTCGTCAGCTTCGTCGATCCGGCCGTGTTCCGCGCGCGATTCGAGGACAAGGCACCGTTCGGCGACTTGCTACGCCAAGTCGGCACCCGGCTCATCATCGTCGACGACGCCGTGCTCACCGGCCTAGGCGGCATCGCGGCCAACCCGGATCGCTATGCCCTCGACTACGCCCGGCGCGCTTGGTGCTGAAAGGTCTCATCAGGCGGCGTGGGAGGCCGGTTCCTGCGCGAGGATTGCGTAGAGCATCGAGGCGTCCCGCGTGCCGCGCAGCTTGGCCGTGATGCTGGGCGAGCGCAGCAGCCGCGCCGCGCGGGCGAGCGCCTTGAGATGGTCCGCCCCGGCGCTTTCCGGCGCCAGGAGCAGGAGGATGAGGTCAATAGGCTCGCTGTCGAGCGCCTCAAAGTCGATCGGCCGCTCTGCGCGGGCGAAGACCCCGAAGATACGGTCGATCTTCGCGAGCTTGCCGTGCGGGATGGCGATACCGTTGCCGATGCCCGTAGAACCCAACCGCTCGCGCTGCAGCAGGGCGTCGAAGATCTCGCGCGCCGGCAGTCCGCATTGCGTGGCCGCAACCTCGCTGAGTTCCTGCAGCGCCTGCTTCTTAGAGGCGACCCTCAGAGCAGGAAGCACCGCTTCGGGCGCGATCAGATCCGTCAGCGTCATGAGTCGTCAATCCAAACACGGCAAGAGACGGCGTGGAACTTCAGCGCATCTCACCGCTGGTTCTCAACGTCGGATCCACGCTTTGGATCCGACAGCCTTGTTCTCGCGGTGGTAGCCTCCCGGCCCCGCCACCAGAGACCCGCGTTGCGATAGCGCGGTTCGGCAGCCGCGGCCAGCCCGAAGCCGTCCGAAAGCATGGGACGATCAGGCGAGGCCGCTGGCCGCAAGCGGGTCGATCCAGCCGATATTCCCATCGCTTCGGCGATAGACGATATTGATGCGGCTGTTTTCGGCGTGGCGGAAGACCGCTACGGGCGTCGCCGTATCGTCGAGCTTACGGGCGGCCGAGGCGACCGTCATCTTCGCGAAACCGTGCGCCGGCTCGGAGATCACGGCCGCAAACGTCTCCTCATAGCCGTCGAAAAGGTCGAGGGGCAGCGGCGCCGGCTCGCCGTCCATGTCAGACTCGAGGGTGGCGCCAGCGGGGCCATGGTGATCGGCCTGCCGCTTCTTGTGTCGCCGCAACCGGCGCTCGATGCGATCAGCCGCCCTGTCGAAGCTGGCATAGGCGTCATGCGCGACGGCATCGACCTGGAGTGTCGTACCGGCCGGAAGAAAGAGTGTGCAATCGGCGCGGTAGCCCGAGCCCTCCGGCCCGATGGTGACATGGCCCGATGGCGCGCCCGCATGGTATTTCGCCGTCACGCCGTCGATCCGGGCTTGGACATGGGTTCGCAGAGCGTTGCCGATCGCGAGGTTCTTGCCCGAAATGCGCAGGGTCATTGTGGCCTCCAGCCTTGTCGAGGAAAGGCTTCGGCAGGATGGGCAGGGCGTCGCGCACACGGACCCGGTTGGAAAGCGTGCCATGGCGTTACCTGCCTGCCACTCCGCCTGAGCCTTTCGAACATGCCCGCGCGGCGCGCGGCGGTCCAGGGTAGGGAGACCGGCCGCGGGAAGTCAATGCGCGTCTGGACGGGGCTGGAGGCATAGCGACTCACGCGCCGGGCTTCTATAGTCGCAGCATGCCGGCCCTCAAGACCAAAGCCGCGCTGCGCGTCTTCGACGTCAGCTTCTTCGACGTCGTCCATGCGGGCGAGACCCACCGGGTCCACATCAAGCGCGTTGGGACCGCGCGCCGCTATACCCTGCGCGTGCGGGCCGCGACGCGCGACGTCGTGCTGACCCTGCCGCCGCGCGGCTCCCTGATACGCGCCAAGCTCTTTGTCGAACGGCATGCCGTATGGATCGGTGCTCGACTCGCCACGCTCCCGGCCGCCACGCCTTTCGGACCCGGAGCGAGCGTGCCCCTGCGCGGCGTGGCCCACGAGATCGTGCACCGCCCTGGCGCGCGCGGGACCGTCTGGGTCGAGGCTGCCGAGGGGGAGGCGCCGGCACGGCTCTGCGTCAGCGGCGAAGCGCCGTTTGTCGCTCGCCGCGTCCAGGACTACCTAATGCGCGAGTCGCGCCGCGACCTGCTGGCGGCGGTCGCCCGCCACACCGCGGCACTCGGCGTCAGCGCTCGTCGGATCACCCTACGCGATACGACGACGCGATGGGGCTCTTGCTCCTCCACGGGCACGCTCAACTTCTCCTGGCGATTGATCATGGCGCCCCCTTTCGTGCTCGACTATCTCGCCGCGCACGAGGTCGCGCACCTCGCCCACATGAACCACTCGGCCGCCTTCTGGGCTACCGCGGCACGGCTCTACCCCGACCTCGAGCGCGCGGAATCCTGGCTGAAGCGATATGGCACCGACCTGATGCGGTTCGGCGCTAACGCCGGACGGCCGTGAGGTAGCAGGGGCGCCGACCGGCCGCGACGGCCTTGGCCTCGTAGCGGGTCTCGACCCAGTCTTGCCACGGCGTCTGCCAATCCGCCGCCTCGGTTGCGCGCCAGGCGAAATCCGCAGACCGGAGCAGCCGCGCGAGCGTCCAGCCGCAATAATCGTCGATGTCGGTCGCGATGCGCAGCTCGGCCCCTCCGCGCATCACGCGCGCGATGCGGGCAAGCATGGCGTCCGATACGAACCGCCGCTTGTGCTGACGCCGCTTCGGCCAGGGATCGGGATAGAAGAGGAAGACGCGGCCGAGGCAGGCCGATGGCAACGCGTCGATCAAAGCGCCGGCGTCGCTTTGGTGCAGGCGGACGTTGGGAAGGTCGTTCGCGGCGAGGCTGGCGAGCGCTTGCGCCATGCCGTTGAGGAAGGGCTCGCACCCGATCAGACCCACATCGGGATGACGCGCGGCCGTTGCGAGGAGATGCTCGCCGGCGCCGAAGCCGACCTCCAGCCAGACCTCGCGCCGGGCTAACGCGGAGCCGGAAAGTGGCGCGCCGAGGTCGACAGCCAGGCGCGGCAAAAGGGTCGCGACGAGCCCGCGCTGGTGGGCGGTGAGCGGTTTGCCGACCCGTCGACCGTGCAGGACGGAGGTCGTCGGCCTCATAACGCTCTCTTCGTAAGGCACAGCCGTCAGACGGTGCCGCGGGTCAAGCCGCGACGGCCGCCTTCAGCTTGTCGACGAGGTCGGTCTTCTCCCAGGAGAAGCCGCCCTCGGCGTCCGGCACCCGGCCGAAATGCCCGTAGGCGGCGGTCCGGGCATAGACCGGCTTGTTGAGCTGCAGGTGCTCGCGGATGCCGCGCGGCGAGAGGCGCATCGCCTGGCCGAGTACCGCCTCGAGCTTGTCCTCGGCGATGGTGCCGGTCCCGTGCAGGTCGACGTAGATCGACAGCGGCTCGGCGACGCCGATGGCGTAGGCGAGCTGGATCGTGCAGCGCTCGGCGAAGCCCGCGGCCACCACGTTCTTGGCGAGGTAGCGCGCCGCGTAGGCGGCGGAGCGGTCGACTTTCGTCGGATCCTTGCCGGAGAAGGCCCCGCCGCCGTGGGGTGCCGCGCCGCCGTAGGTGTCGACGATGATCTTGCGGCCGGTCAGCCCGGTGTCGCCGTCGGGGCCGCCGATGACGAACTTGCCGGTAGGATTGACGTGCCAGACGGTAGTCTCGGTGATCCAGCCTTGCGGCAGAGCCTTGCGGATGTAGGGCTCGACGATGCGACGCACGTCTTCGGAATTGAGGCTTTCGTCCACATGCTGGGTCGAAAGCACGATCTGCGTGACCCCGACCGGCTTGCCGTCGACGTAGCGGACCGTCACCTGGCTTTTGGCGTCGGGTCCAAGCTTGGCCGCCTCGCCCTCCCCAGCCTTACGCGCCGTCGCGAGATCCTCGAGGATCTTGTGCGAATAGTAGATCGGCGCCGGCATCAGCTCCGGCGTCTCGCGGCAGGCATAGCCGAACATGATGCCCTGATCGCCGGCGCCCTCGTCCTTGTTGCCCTCGGCATCGACCCCTTGCGCGATGTCGGCCGACTGGGCGTGCAGCAGAACCTCGATCTTCGCCGTCTCCCAGTGGAAGCCTTCCTGCTCGTAACCAATGTCCTTGATCGCCTTTCGCGCGGCGGCGACCACCGCGGCCGGATCGATGGCGGGTCCGCGCACTTCGCCCGCGATCACGACGCGGTTGGTGGTGGCGAGCGTCTCGCAGGCGACGCGGATCGCGTAGGGGTCGATCCCCGCTTTGGCGCCCTCGCGGAAGAACATGTCCACAACCTCGTCGGAGATACGATCGCAGACCTTGTCCGGATGCCCCTCGGAGACCGATTCGCTCGTAAAGAGATAGTTAGCGCGCGCCAAAAGAGATCTCCGGTTCGGGAGCTTGAATGCGGGCTGAAGCCATAGGCAAGCGCTGACGTTCGCGCAAGGCTCGCCGGACGCGAAACGCTCCGGCGACGAACCGGTACACGGCGCTTGCCGGTAGGCCGATGCGGAAATGCAGGCTAAGAAGCCTCCCGCCCTGCCACGCCGCGCGGCCCGGCTAGCCTCCATCTTGGACGGACATGACCCCACACCCGGATTTCCCTCGCAGCGCCTTGCCGATGCTCGACCTTGGACTGTCCGATCTGGCGGGGCGCTACGACCTGCTGCTCTGCGACGTCTGGGGCGTCATCCACAACGGGGTTACGCATCACCCAGCGGCGGTCGAGGCGTTGCGCCGGTTCCGCGAGGGCGGCGGCAGCGTGGCGCTGGTCACCAACGCCCCGGCGCCGGCGGCCAACGTGGTGCGGCGCCTCGATGGCCTCGGAGTACCGCGCGAGGCCTACGACACGGTCGCCACGTCGGGCGACGTGACCGTCGCGATGATCGTCGAGGCCGGGTGTCCGCCGCTGCTCAACATCGGGCCGGAGCGTGAACTCGACCTCTACGCGGAGGCCGAGCGCCTCGGCCCGCGTCGGCCGCGGCTGGTGGGCGCCGACGCGGCAGAACTCGTCGTCGCGATCAGCCCATCGGAACGGCTTGGGCCGCAGCCGGAGGCTTACGACGCCCTGTTGCGGCAGCTCCGCGCCCGCAACCTCCCGATGATCTGCGCCAATCCCGACATCGTGGTTGAAGTGGGCGACACTCTGCACACTTGCGCAGGGGCGATCGCGGAGCGATACGAGGCGATTGGCGGCCGGGTGGTCCAGGCCGGCAAGCCGTGCGCGCCGATCTACGAGCGGGCGCTGCGCCTAGTCCACGCGCGGACCGGATACGCGCCGAAATCGCGGATCTTGGCGATCGGCGATGCGATGCATACGGATATGCTGGGCGCCGCCGACCAGGGCATCGACGCGCTCTTCATAACGAGCGGCGTCCACCGCACCCTGCTGCACGGCGCCTCGCGCCAGTCCGCGCTCGACCGTGCGGCTCTGGAGCAGTTTCTCGGCGGCGCCGCGATCCGGCCGATTGCCGCCGCACCGGCTCTTTCGTGGTCGTCGCCGAGTCGAGGTTGATCAGGCGGCGGCGGCCGTGGCGAACACGGCATCGATCTTCGACTTCAGCGTCGCCGCGTTGAACGGCTTGATGATGTAGTGGCTCACCCCGGCGCGGCGTGCGGCAACCACGTTGTCCGTCTTGGACTCGGCCGTCACCATGATGAAAGGTACGGCGGCGGAGGTGGTCTCCTCGCGGACCTTCTGCAGCAGCTGGAAGCCGGTCATCGGCTCCATGTTCCAATCGGAAATGATCAGGCCGTAGCTCTTCGCCTTGATCTTCTCCAAGGCGGCCTCGCCGTTGGACGCGTCGTCGACGTTCTCGAAGCCGATTTGCTTGAGCAGGCTGCGGATGATCCGAACCATGGTGTGGTAATCGTCCACCACCAGGATCGGCATGTTGGGTTCGACCATCGTCTCGGCTCCCGTCGCGGTCAGGCACAGGCTTGCAAAACGCGTCCTGGGCGACGCGATGAGATTGGCGGCAAAAGGTTGAGAATGTCTTCCGTGACGCCCATCCACCGCTCATGATGAGGCCGCGATGGGAAACGGCGCCAGGTTTTCGCCGCACAACCCTGCAAACCAACCAACCTGCGGCGGTTTTGTCGGCAGGGGCGGTGCGCTCCCGCGCCTGCTTGACGCGGCCGCGTCGCCGCATCAGGGTCCGGCGCAGTCGCACCCGGCCGCCCTGGCCGCATGATCCATGACCCGCCTTTGACACAAGCCCTCCCTGCCCGGCCGTTCACATTCGCAGTCGATCCCGCCAGTCCCCCAGACGGGCTGGCAAAGGCCATCTTCGCGGTTGGGAATTTCGACGGACTTCACCGAGGCCACGTGGCGGTCATCGGCCGCGCGCGCGCGATGGCCCATTCGCTCGGGCTGCCCTGCGCGCTCCTGACCTTCGAACCGCACCCAAGTGACTATTTTCGCGGGGCTGGCACGATCTTTCGCCTCACGCCGCTCGAAGCGAAGGCGGCAATGGTGGAGCGGCTCGGATTGGACGGCATGATCGTGCTCACCTTCGATGCCGACGTAGCCGCCCTGACAGCGGACGCGTTCGTGCAGGACATCCTCATCCGGCGCCTTGACGCGGGCGGCGTCGTGGCAGGCTACGATTTCCATTTCGGTTACCGCCGCGGCGGCACGCCCGCCTTCCTCCGAGCGGCGGGGGCCAGGCACGGATTTCCGGTCGAGATCGTCGAACGGATCGAAGCCGATTCGACCAGCCTACTGCAGGCGGCCTCCTCCACGGCGACGCGCCTCGCCTTGGAGACCGGCGACATCGCGCTGGCGACGGCCCTGCTCGGTCACCCCTACACGATCACGGGCCCTGTCCTGCCCGGCCAGCAACTCGGGCGCACGCTCGGCTTCCCCACGGCCAATGTTGAGGCGGACGCGAGCTGCCGCCTGCGCCACGGCATCTATGCCGTGCGCGCCACTGTCGAGAGTGTCGGCTACGACGGGGTGGCGAGCTACGGCCGCCGCCCGACGGTCGACGACGGCGCACCGCTGTTGGAAACGTTCCTCTTCGACTTCTCGGGCGACCTCTACGGAAAGGTCATGGAAGTAGCCTTCGTCGCCTGGTTGCGGGCAGAAGAGAAGTTCGACTCGTTGAAGGCGCTGACGGCGCAGATGCTTCGCGACGCGGACGCGGCGCGGGCGATCCATGCCGCGGGCGACGACCCGCTGGAGCGGGGCTAACCGGCCCTAGGTCATCCCGCCGAGCGTCTCGCCCTGATATTGCGCGACCGTCGCGAGGTCCTTGTCGCCGCGGCCGGAGATGTTCACCACCATCAGATGGTCGCGCGGACGGTCCTGCGCCACGTCGAAGACACGGGCGAGGGCGTGCGCCGGCTCCAGAGCAGGGATGATGCCTTCGAGCCGCGCGCAGCGGTGGAACGCTTCAAGCGCTTCTACGTCGGTCGCCGACAGGTAGGTGACACGGCCCGAATCCCGCAGCCACGCGTGCTCGGGCCCGATGCCGGGATAGTCGAGACCGGCGGAGATGGAATGGCCTTCCTCGATCTGGCCGGCCTCGTCCATCAGCAGGTAGGTACGGTTGCCGTGGAGCACGCCAGGACGGCCGCCGGCAAGCGAGGCGGCGTGTTTCTTGTCCAGCCCGTAGCCCGCTGCCTCCACCCCAAAGATCTCGACATCGGAATCGTCGAGGAACGGATGGAAAATGCCGATCGCGTTGGAGCCGCCACCGATGCAGGCAAACACCGAGTCCGGCAGCCGACCTTCCATGGCCGTCATCTGCGCCTTAGTCTCTTCGCCGATGATGCACTGGAAGTCGCGGACCATCGCCGGGTAAGGGTGCGGGCCGGCGGCCGTGCCGATGCAGTAGAACGTGTCCTCGACGTTGCCGACCCAATCGCGCAGAGCCTCGTTCATCGCGTCCTTGAGCGTACGGGCGCCCGACTGCACGGGCACCACGGTCGCCCCGAGCATGTTCATGCGGTAGACGTTGGGCTTCTGCCGCTCCACGTCGACGGCGCCCATGTAGACGATGCATTCGAGACCGAAGCGGGCGCACGCGGTCGCCGTCGCCACGCCGTGCTGGCCGGCGCCGGTCTCGGCGATGATGCGCGTCTTGCCCATGCGCCGCGCCAGCAGGATCTGCCCGAGCACGTTGTTGATCTTATGCGCGCCGGTATGGTTCAGCTCCTCGCGCTTGAAGTAGATCTTCGCGCCGCCGGGCTTGCCCGCCTTTGCGGCCTCGGCGCGCAGCTGCTCGGTCAGGCGCTCGGCTTGATACAAGGGGCTCGGCCGGCCGACGTAATGCGTGAGAAGGCCGTTCAACTCGGCTTTGAAGGCGGGATCGACCTTCGCCGCCTCGTAATGGGCCTCGAGGTTGAGAATAAGCGGCATCAGCGTCTCGGCGACGAAGCGGCCGCCAAAGAGGCCGAAACGGCCACGCTCGTCGGGGCCATGCCGGAAGGAATTGGGGGCACTAGTGGTCACGGTCGCTGCCTCACACCGGGAAGGCCGTGAACTCTACCCGATCGTGGCAGCCAATCCAAGCCTTTCGCTCGCCTGTCGCGCCTGCGCGACAAAGCGCGCGATGCGTTCGGGATCCTTCACGCCGGGACTGCTTTCGACCCCTGAGGACACGTCGACGCCGGCGGCGGCCGTTGCCGCCAGCGCCTGTGCCACGTTGCCGTCGTTCAGACCGCCCGCGAGCAACCACGGCCTGGTACTCGCGATGCGACGCAGGAGCGACCAGTCAAAGGCCGTGCCATTGCCGCCCGGGCGGGACGCATCGGAGGTCGGGGGCGCGTCAAACATCAGATACTCGACGAAGGGCTCGAACGCGGAGACCTGCGCGGCATCGGCGGCGGTGGCAAGGCCGATGGCTTTGATCACCGGCAAGCCGTAGCGCGCCCGCACGGTCGCGACGCGCTCGGGCGTCTCATGACCGTGCAGTTGCAGAAGGTCGGGGGACAAGGCCGCGACGATCCGATCCAGCTCACCATCGCCCGCGTCGACCGTCAGCGCGACCTTGTCCGCGCGTCGCTCGACGCGGCGGCCGAGGGCGTTGGCGACGGCCGTCGTGACGTGGCGCGGACTCCGCTCGAAGAAGACGAACCCGACCATGTCGGCGCCGGCTTCCAACGCGGCCATGAGCGTCAGAGGCTCGGAAAGGCCGCAGATCTTGACGATCGCCACGGTGCCGCCGACGATCCGTTAACGCAGCATGACGCGCTGCGACCCACCGATGGCAGGCGACTGCTGTCGCGTCCGGCGGACCTCGTCCTGCCAATGCTCCACCTCGTCCTGTGCGTGGCGGGCCTTGCGGCGGTGGACACCCTGGGTGAGCCACGTCGCGACACCGCCCAGCACGACGCCGACGATCAGGGTGAGGAACAGCACGACGAAGAGCGGCGCGGTCAGGATCGCCCCGGCGGTGTCCGCTCCAGAAAACGGGTCGAAGGAGAGCGTCACTACCGCCCGGTTGGCGATGGCGAAGGCGAGGACGACCAACGCGATTGGCACGAGCACCAAGGCCCTGAGAAATCTCACCATGTCCGTCTCTCCTGCGCCGCGCTGCGGGGTCCTAGCTGAGGTAACCTTCGTTCAGCCGCTCGCGCATCTCTTTGCCCGTCTTGAAAAACGGCACGGATTTCTCGTCGACTTCGACGTGCACGCCGGTGCGCGGGTTGCGCCCCAGCCGAGCGTCGCGGCGCTTGACGGAAAAGGCGCCGAAGCCGCGCAGTTCGACCCTGTCGCCGCGAGCGAGCGCGTTGGTGATCTCGTCCAGGATGGCGTTCACGATCTTCTCGACATCCCGGAGATACAGGTGCGGGTTTCGATCGGCAATACGCTGGATCAATTCAGACTTGATCATCGAGGCAATTCCCAAGACGGATATCAGTTTTTACAAAGGTTTGAAAAATCAACACCGTTCTAGGGTAATCGCCGGCCATGCTTCCAGTCATTTTTTCGTGCCCGCAGAAGAGCTATGCCTTTCGTGGAGGTGCGGCGGTTTAGAGTCGCCACAGGGACTGAAGGCCATCGAAACCCGGAGTCTCCAGCAAACGGGAGCCACTCTCGAGCGCGTCGGCGAGGGCGGGCAATCCTAGAGCCTTCACCGTCGCGGACGCGAGGCTGAACAGCTTGATCCCACCGAAGCCCGTGGGGTTTGTCCAATCGCGGACGGGAAGACCTTTGGCAACGCCACGGTCGCTCTCGAGATAGGCGATGGCGGCGTCCTCCTCGCCTATCCCGTCGACAAGGTGGAGACCCAGGCCCTGGCGGCCTGTGAAGACGCGGCCGTCCGAGATCGCGGCGAGGTCCGCGTCGGACAAGCCACGGCGGTCTTTCACCAGAGCCTTGAACCACTCGTAGCTGTCGCTTACCAGCGCGGCGATCGCCGCCCGCGCCTCTGGCGATGTCGGCTCGTAGCCGTTCGGCGCGGCTTTCAGCGGCGAGGACTTGATCGTCTCGACCTTGACTCCGATCTTATCGAGTACGTTCGAGACGTTGGGAAATTGGAACAGCACGCCGATCGATCCGACGATCGAATTACCCTGCGCGACGATATGGTCGGCTCCCAGCGCGGCAATGTAGCCGCCCGATGCCGCGAGGCCCCGCACCACCGCCACAGTCGGCTTCTTTGCCGCCAGTTTGCGGATCGCCTGGTACAGACGCTCGGCGCCGGTCGTGGTCCCGCCGGGGCTCTCGATCGAGATGATCGCGGCGGACGCGTTGGAGACCTCGACGTCGTGGATCAGCTTGATCGTCTCGCGATCCCCCGTGATCAGGCCATCGATCGAGAGCCGGGCGATGTGTGGGACGAGCGTGCCGCCGCCCTGCCCCGCCAGCCGCCAGCCCAGAGCGAGCACGACAACGGCCAGCGCGAGGAAGGTCGCGGCGCGCCAGAATGACAGCCGCCCTTGCAGTCGGCGACGATCGACCAGCTGGTCCGCAGACAATGACATGCAAATCTTCCCGCTTGAGGCGCGGACCCTAGGTCGGGCGGGGATTCGGCGCAAGATCGGCGCAGTCGTGTCGGAGGCAGCCAGATGGCCGCCGGTCCAAGTGGATGTGAGAGCTCTAGCAACCAAAGCTTGGCAGGAGCATTCCGTCAGCGTGCCTCGAGTCGACCTGAACGTTCGGCGGGCCCTGTTGGACGACAATCCATGCGCATCCTCAAGCTCACGACTATCGTTTCCCTCCTGGCACTGACGGCGAGCCCGACCTACGCCGCGATGCACCATGGCAAGATGCACCGTGGCAAGATGCATCACATGGGCCGCGGTGTGAACGGCCCGACGTCCACGCTGCCGAACAACGGCTCGCGTGGCAAGTCTACCAAGACGGGCGGCCCCGCCGGCGGCGCTTCGGTTCACTAAGCAGGCGCAAGCCCAGCATCGTCGGCCCAGGCCGGCGCGACGGCCTCAGCCGTGCCGGCCTGCCGGCGACCCGGCCTGGTCGGCCGCACGCAGCGCGAGGCCGGACGCCACAGATTGGAAGGCGTCGCCCTGGTGGATGCGCTCCGCGGAGAAGCGCCGGTCGAACAGGCGCCTGACCGCCGGCACGTAGGATGTCCCACCCGTGACGAAGACGGCGTCGATCGCCGAGGCGCTCAGGGCCGCCGCCTTCAGCGCCTCGTCCAAGGCCGCATCGATCCGCGCGAGGTCCGGGGCGATCCAATCCTCGAAGTCCGCGCGCACGATATCCGCCTCCATGGCGACACCTTCCCCGCTGAACTGAAAACGCGTGCGGTCGGCCGACGACAGCGCGGCCTTGGCCTCGCCCACCGCACGGTAGAGCGCAAACCCCATATCCATCTCGACCACGGCCGCCAAAGCTTCGAGGTCCTCCTCGCGGTCGCTTGCGGCGGCGAGCTTGCGAAGGTCGGCGAGAGTGTCACCACTCTTCAACCAGGAGAGTTGGTGCCATTGCGCGAAAGCGGCATGGTAGAACGCTGGGATCGGGAGGCGCTTTTCGAAGGAACGGTAGGTCGCGCCCTTGCCAAGGCGCGGCGCAACGACGTGGTCGACGATGCGGTAGTCGAACGAGTCGCCCGCGATGCCGACGCCGCTGTGGGCCAACGCCTGCGTCTCCAGCCGGCCGGCACTCCTTGAGAAACGCAGGACTGAGAAGTCGCTTGTGCCACCGCCGAAATCGGCGACGAGCACGGTCTCGTCGCGCGAAAGGCCGCGCGCGTACCAGTAGGCGGCGCCGAGCGGCTCGTAGGTGAGCTCGACGGCCGGGAGTCCGGCCTGAGCGTAGGCTGCCCGGAGGCGCGCGCAGGCCAGCGCCTCGTCCGCCCGGGCGCCGGCAAAGACGACGGGCCGGCCGCCGAGGACGACGCACTGCTCCGGTAGGCGGACCCCCTCGAGGAGGTGGCCGAGGAAGGTTGCGACGAGGTCCTCGACGGTGAAGCGCCGGCCGTAGAGCCGCGTCTCCGCGAAGAGCGCGCTGGCGAGATGGGTCTTGAGCGACTGGATGAAGCGTTGCTCGCCGACCGGCGCCGCAGCGCGGGCGATCGCCTCGGGCCCGGCGACGTGCCGCACGACCCGCCCCTCGCGCCACACCGTCAGCGCCGTGCGAAACGTGGCGGTCGGCCCCTCCGCCGTCGGCCAAGCGAGGCTCTCGACGGTGCCGTCGGCCAGGGCGAGCGCGACGACGCTGTTTGTGGTGCCAAAATCGATGCCGACGCCGACCGGCTCGCGCTGTGACCGCGTCATAGGTTTTCCCGACTAAAAACCCCGCGCGGATCGATCCGCGCGGGGCTGGGTCTTCGGTCCTCTCGAAGAGGTATGGTGGCAGCCTACTCGTCGTCGCCCTTCTTAGGGGCGTCGGCGGCGCGCGCCTTCAGGGCCGCGCCGAGGATGTCGCCGAGCGAGGCACCGGAATCGGCCGAGCCGTATTGCGCGATGGCTTCCTTCTCCTCGGCAAACTCGAGCGCCTTGATGGAGACGGAGACCTTGCGCGCGCGGCGGTCGAACTGGGTGATGCGGGCATCCACCTTTTCGCCGACGGCGAAGCGCTCGGGCCGCTGATCCGCCCGGTCGCGCGCCAACTCGTTGCGCTTGATGAAGGCGACCATGTCGGAGCCGGCGATCTTGACGTCGATGCCGCCTTCCTTGACGTCGACGACCTCACAGGTCACGACGCTGCCCTTCTTCATCCCGTCGCCCGTGCTGGCGTCCTCGCTGGCCTGCGGCGCGAACGCGTCGGCCCCGAGCTGCTTGATGCCGAGCGAGATGCGCTCCTTCTCGGTATCGACGTCGAGCACCTTGGCGCGCACGATGTCGCCCTTCTTGTAGTCCTCGATCGCCTGCTCGCCCGGCTTGTTCCAGTCGATATCGGAGAGGTGGACCATGCCGTCCACGTCGCCGTCGAGGCCGACGAACAGGCCGAACTCGGTCTTGTTCTTGACCTCGCCTTCGACATCGGAGCCGACGGGATAGCGCTCAGCGAAGCTCTCCCAGGGGTTGGCGAGCGTCTGCTTGAGGCCGAGCGAGATGCGGCGCTTCACCGAATCGACCTCGAGCACCTGAACGTCGACTTCCTGACTCGTCGCGACGATCTTGCCGGGATGCACGTTCTTCTTGGTCCACGACATCTCGGAGACGTGGATCAGGCCCTCGATCCCGGCTTCGAGCTCCACGAAGGCGCCGTAATCGGTGATGTTGGTGACGCGTCCGCGATAGCGGGAATTGATCGGGTACTTAGCCTCGATGCCCTGCCACGGATCGTCGAGCAACTGCTTCATGCCGAGCGAGATACGGTGCGTCTCGTGGTTGATCTTGATGATCTTGACCTTGACGGTCTGGCCGATCGTCAGCACCTCGGTCGGGTGGTTGACGCGCCGCCAGGCGATGTCGGTCACGTGCAGCAGGCCGTCGATGCCGCCGAGGTCGACGAAGGCGCCGTAATCGGTGATGTTCTTAACCGTGCCGTCGATCACCTGACCCTCTTCCAGGTTGGCAACGATCTCGTGGCGCTGCTCGGCGCGGCTCTCCTCAAGGACGGTCCGGCGCGACACGACGATGTTGCCGCGGCGTCGATCCATCTTGAGGATCTGGAAAGGCTGCGGCACCTGCATGAGGGGCGTGACGTCGCGGATCGGGCGGATATCGACCTGGGAGCGCGGCAGGAAGGCCACGGCGCCGTCGAGGTCGACGGTGAAGCCGCCTTTGACTTGATTGAAGATGACACCCTCGACCTTTTCCTGGCGCTCGAATGCCTTCTCGAGCTTGACCCAGCTCTCTTCGCGGCGAGCCTTGTCGCGCGAGATCACGGCCTCGCCAAGCGCGTTCTCGATGCGCTCGAGGTACACTTCGACCTCGTCGCCGACGCTGATCGGGCCTTCGCGGCCGGGACCTTGGAATTCCTTGAGCGCAACGCGCCCTTCCGTCTTCAGGCCGATGTCGATGACCGCGACATCTTTCTCGATCCCGACGACGATGCCGCGGATCACCGAGCCTTCGAAGGCTTCGTTGGCGCCATAGCTCTCGTCGAGCAAGGAGGCGAAATCCTCACGCGAGGGCGTGTAGGTCGAAACGTCTGACATTCATTCTCCTGACGAGCCCGAAAGGGCGGCACCGGCAGTTCGCGTTGTGGCGGCGCTTCGTCCCACCGGTGTCTGCCCTGAACAAGGGCGGAACCACCGCGTTGCCGCGGGCCGGCGCAAGGACGGCAGGAGGAAGCAGGTTGAGCGGCGTTCCTAGCAAAAGGCTGCGCGGCCGGCAAGAGTCACGCGGGCCGGCGCGTCGCCAGGAAGCAGGCGCAGGGCCCGTTGGCGTGGTCGGGCTCCAGCATGGCCTCCTCGACGGCGAAGCCCCAATGGTCAAGCCCACCGAGGATCGCGTCGCGGCTGATCCACACCGACTGCGCGGCAACCCCGCCGCAGAAGGCGGCCTTCGTCTGTGCACCGTCGTAGCTGCGCGCATGATAGGTGCAGGTGACGCCCTCCACCGTTCGTTCCGTCGTCTTGCCCGAGAAGGAAGAGAGGCGCAGGTCGCCAGCTGGCATGAAGGTCTCGTGCATGAAGTGCGTCCACAGGAAGATCTTGTCGGTGGAGCGGACCATGTCGAACAGCGCCTGAAGGGGATCGTTGAAGTGGTAGAGCACGCCGCTCGCCACCATCAGGTCGAAGCGCTGGTTCGCCCCGGAGAGCCACGCCTCGATTTCGCCGAGCAGCAGGTGCAGCCGCGCGAGGTCGAACAGTTCCTTGACGATCAGGGTCTTGGTGAAGTTGAGCGTGTTGGCCTCCACCGCCTGCACGCTCGCCGCCCCCGCCTGCAGCATCATGTAGCTGTGCCCCCCCTCGAAAGGCCCCAGCTCCGCGATGTCGAGTCCGGTCAGCGTCCCGCCGCAGCGCTCGATCAGCCAGGCGATGCGCGCATCGTGGAACAGCGGGATGACGCCGCCCGAGGTGCAGGACGGGTCGGGGAAGCCGGAGATCCAGCGTCCCTTGAAAATGTCGGCGACGTTTTGCCGGGATGGTGCCGAAGCGACATATTGCTCGTTGACGACGGCCATGGCCGAAGCGGCCTTGGAACGGGCGAAGCCGCGCCAGCCCCACCGCGCGGGGACTTCACCTTCCGCCTTGCTCATCGATCTCCGCCATCCCTCGCCCATGCAAACCCTCCGCCGGAGGTCGTCGGCTGTGTAGTCCAGAGGCGCACCGCCGGGTAGGTGAAATCGCGAGAGCGGCTGGACCGCCGCCCCTCGCCGCGTGCGTGTGCCTTGAAAAACAGGGGCGCGCCTGGCTATAGCGTGGGGTCTGACGGCGAAGAGGACGGCGACCTTGACCATCGAGACCCTGGCGATCCCCGACGTAAAGCTCTTCACCCCGCGTCGGTTCGCCGACAGCCGCGGCTATTTTGTCGAGACCTACAACCGAAACGTCATGGAGCAGGCCGGCATCCCCGCGACCTTCGTGCAGGACAACCAGTCGCTCTCGACGCGGCGCGGTACGATCCGCGGCCTGCATTTCCAGCTCGCGCCGGAACCGCAGGCCAAGCTCGTCCGCGTCTTGTCGGGCGCCGTGTTCGACGTTGCCGTCGACCTGCGCGAGGGCAGTCCCAGCTACGGGCACTGGTGCGGTGCGACGTTGACCGCCGAATTGGGCGAGCAGATCTTCATTCCCGTCGGTTTCGCCCACGGCTTCTGCACGCTCGTCGACGACACGACCGTCGCCTATAAAGTCGACGGCTTCTACGCCCGCGAGTGTGAGGCGGGCCTGCGCTGGGATGATCCCGACCTCGCCATCACTTGGCCCGTAGACGCGACCGACGTGCACGTGTCCGACAAGGACGCGGTGCTCCCTCACTTGCGCGAGGTCACGGGGACACTCCGCTTTTAGAACGCGCTACGGGCGATGCGCTCCGGTGAGATGCTACTCCGGTCGTCACGCGAAGCGTACCTGGCCGGGCATGACCGTCCAGATGCTGGTTTGCTCGATAGGCGTCAGGCACTCGCTGTTACGCACGGTCAGAGAGGCGCCCGGGCGCAGGGCGGCGGCGAGTTGCGTGATGTCATGGAGGCTGAAGAGGACGCCGTCGAGGTCGAGGTCGGCGCCGCTGAGGGCGCGCGCAAGCAGGTCGCGGGTCGTCGGTTCGGCGATTGCGGATTGACGGTCCACGTCGGCCAGCAGCCCCTGGAGGGTCCCGATCCATTCGGGCAGGCGAAGCCGCATCGATAGGGCGAGCGCGCCGCGCTCCTCCGCAGCCTGGGCAAGCGCCAGCATGGCCTTTGCCTCGCCGGCGAGGACCCGCAATCGCGTCACCAGGTCCGCTCCCTCTCCCATAGCCAGATCTCCTCGACGGCTGTGATCGGCTGTCCCAAGCCCGCTCGTCGCTTCGAACAGCAAGGCAAGCGGACGATCGGATCAAGGACGCCTGGATGCCGGAGATCGCCAGCGCCCGCAAGCCGATCACTCGCGCTCTTTTTTCTCCTGTTCCAGGATCGATCGGCCAAAATCGGCAAGCCTGGTGCGGCCGACCTGCCGCGCCTGAACTCCACGACGACGGCCGAAGATGGCTCAGCCTCGGCCGAGCAGCTTGGCCATCTCTTCCTCCAGCGACTCTAGGGTGTCCTTGGGACCGGACGCTTCCGCCGCGGGCGGCGAAACAACCGAGGCTTGGGGTGGCGAAGCCGGAAGGACTTGGAGCGGCGAGGCCGCGAGGACTTGAGACGGTGGTGCGGCGGGAGGTTGGTGAGGCGGCGGTGGGGCGACGGGGGCCTCGGCCGGAGGTGGGGCCGGAGATGGGGTTGGAGTCGAGGCGACAGACCCGCCCTGCGCTGGCCTCTGTAGCACTCTGGCCGGGCGCGGTGGCATCGGCCGCAGGAATGGCGGCGGCGCCGGCCGCGGGGGCTGGGCTGGCGGCGCTGTCAGTTCGGCCGGCGCGAGACGCTCAGCTTCGGGAGAAGCAACGCGCTCCGCTGCGGGCGGCAAGACGGGCGGCGCCGCCTCGGGCAGGTCGAGCGAAGGCGGCGCGGGTTCGGTGCGCATGGCCCGCTCCAAAGGTCGCATCGGCGGCCGATTGGCCACAGTGGGCGCCGGGCGGCGCGGCGGCAGCGGGAAGGTCGGCGCGCGCGGCGGCGGCGCAGGCGGCGCTTCCACGGCAGGTGCCGACTGAGCGGGCGGGCGCGGGCTGTCGAAAGGTAGGGCCGGTCGGTCGTGTTCCCCCAAGGTCGCGGCGACCGGAACGGGCAACGGTGAGGGCAAAACCGGCACGCTCTCGACCGATGCGCTGGGCGGCTCAAACCCGCGCGGGAGGTCCTGACGCTCCGATGGCATGGGAGCGGGGATCCGCGCCTCGGGGAAGCCGATGCCGCTCGACAGGATCGGTGCCAGCCCTTCAAGCTTGTCGCGGCGAACCTCGCGCGCTTCGGAGCGGACGATCTCCGACTCGATCAGGACGTCATTGGGGCCACCGATCATGATCAGGTGTTCGGTATTGTCGCGCCGCACGATGATCAGCTGCCGCTGCCGGTCAAGGTCAAAGGCGTCGACGATGCCAAGCCGAGCCTGCCGCGCCCGGCTGCCCGGCATACGCAAGCGGCTGCCGAACACCATGCGGACGATAACCACCAGCAACAGCGCCGCGATGAGGAAGGCGATGACCGCCGCGCCCAGCATCAGGGGCTTGTTCTCATATACCCGTTCAACCAACGTCTGCATTCACCGGCCCGTGGCGTCACAAGGAGAATGGCATAGACGTAGCACACTCCGGTTTTCCCGTCCGCGAAAGGTAAACGAATGGTTAATCCTACGTAATTGGGCTCTTGTCGACAGCGCTTCGTCTCCAAAAGCACGGAGCATGACGGCAAGGATTAACCATATTTTCTTAGGATGGAGGGGCGGACGTCAATCTGCACCCTTGCTAATGCTTTTGAAAGCCGACCTTGTCACGTAGCCGGTATGAAGGTGAGAGTGACATGGATTCGGCAGAGCGACGTCGCGCGTTCGGCTTGGCGGCAGAGTCGGCAGGCCGCTGCGAGGCAGGCCTCTCCCCGATCTCCTGCCGCGAGCCAGTGAAGCGAGGGGCCTCGGGCAAACGCGCATGAGCCACCAAGTCACGTCAGCGGCGCTGCATCGGACGGAGCGCCCCGGCAGTCCCGGACTCGTGGTCCTTTTCGCGGCGCTCCTCGTCCTGGCGGCCGGTGCCTTCTCCGTGCTGCCGCGCGAACAGGCCGGCACCCTGACCATCGGCCTTCTGGCGTTGTTCGCGGTGCTCGGCATCTTCGCTCTGTTCGCCTATGCTGTGGGCGTGCTGCAGTTTGCCGGCGCCGCCGCTAAAAACGACGTCACGCGGCTCGTATGCGACAGTGGGCCGGAGGGTCTGCTGATCACAGACAGCAGCGGCAAGTTCCTGTATGCCAACGAAACCTACCTGAAGCTTGCCCAGGCGCACGAGGGCGCGGAGCTGCGCGGCGTCGAGCGGCTGTTTTCCGGCTCGCCCGAGGTCTCGGAAGCCGTGTACCGGCTGGCACAGGCGGCGCGCGACGGCAAACGGTCGTCCGAAGAGATGCGCCTCAGCCCGCCTCTCGATGCCGCGACGGGCGCAGTGGGTTGGTACCGCGTCAGGGTACGGCCCCTGCCCCTCCCCTCCGCCAAGCGCGCAAGCCTCTGGACGATCGCCGATATAACCCGCGAGCGCGAGCGGCACGAGAACGTCTTCCAGGAGCTGCAGCACGCCATCGATTTCCTCGATCACGCGCCCGCCGGCTTCTTTTCCTCCAACGGCGAGGGCGACGTCTCCTACATGAACGCCACGCTGGCGACCTGGCTCGACTACGACCTCGCCCAGGTTGGCTCCGGGGGTCTCAAGCTCTCGGATTTCGTCGCTGGCGGCGGCGGCGCGCTGCTGGCGGCGGTCGCCGGTGGCCCAGGCGAGGTCCGTACGGAGCAGTTCGACATCGATTTCAAACGGCGCGGCGGCCAAAGTCTGCCCGTGCGTCTCCTGCATCGCGTTGCGTTCAGCCACGAGGGCATGCAAGGCCCTTCGCGCACCCTGGTGATCAGCCGTGCGCCTGGCGAGGAACCGGGCGAGGACCTGCGCGCCGCCGAGGTGCGCTTCGCCCGCGTGTTCAACGCGACACCGGTGGCGATCGCGATCGTCGACGCGGCCGGCGCGATCACGCAGTCCAACGCCTCCTTCGCGCGGATGATGCCGGCCGCCTTGAAGACCGGCCGCCTCGATGGCGGCGCGGCGCGTTCGATCTTCGCCGGCATCGTCGAGCGCGACCGCGAAGGCCTGGGCCGCGCGGTCAAGGCGGCGGCGGAGATGAAGAGCGACATCGCGCCCGTCGATGTCACGGTGGCCGGCGACGAGGGACGTTCGGCCCGCCTCTTCGTCTCGGCATCGGGCGAGCGAGACGGCGGTGGCGCGACGATCTACGCCCTCGACACGACAGAGCAGCGCACCCTGAAGGAGAATTTCGCCCAGTCGCAGAAAATGCAAGCGATCGGCCAGCTCGCCGGCGGCATCGCCCACGACTTCAACAATGTACTCACCGCCATTATCGGCTACTCCGACCTGCTGTTGGCCAACCACCGGCCGACCGACCCGTCCTTCCAGGACATCATGCAGATCAAGCAGAACGCCAACCGGGCCGCCGGCTTGGTGCGCCAGCTGCTGGCCTTCTCGCGGCGCCAGACGCTGCGGCCGCAGACGCTGCAACTCGGCGACGTGATGAGCGACCTGCAGATGCTGATGCGCCGCCTCGTCGGCGAGAAGATCGACCTCGACCTGCGTCACGGCCGCGACCTCTGGCTGGTCAAGGCCGACGTCAACCAGTTCGAGCAGGTCATCATCAACCTCGTCGTGAACGCGCGCGACGCCATGCCCGATGGCGGCACGATCACCCTGCGCACCAAGAACGTGCCGGCCGCCGAATGCGTCGCCTTCAAGGAGGACGTGCTGCTGCCCGGCGACTATGTTGCAATCGCGGTGGAGGACACCGGCACCGGCATTCCGCCCGAAGTGCGCGACAAGATCTTCGAGCCGTTCTTCACCACCAAGGAAGTCGGCAAGGGCACGGGCCTCGGCCTGTCCATGGTCTACGGCATCGTCAAGCAGACGGAGGGCTACGTCTTCTGCGACTCGACGCTGGGCGCGGGCACAACCTTCACCATTCTGCTGCCGCGCTACATACCGCAGGAAAGCGACGAGCCGGTCAAGAAAGAGCCGGCGAAAGCGGTGGCCGATTCGACGGGCCACGGCATCATCCTGCTCGTCGAAGACGAGGAGGCCGTGCGCGCCTTCGGGGCGCGGGCGCTCACCACCCGCGGGTACACCGTTCTGGAGGCGGCCTCCGGCGTCGAGGCGCTGGAGATCGTCGAGAACAATCCTGGCAAGATCGACCTCGTCGTCTCCGACGTGGTCATGCCGGAGATGGACGGCCCCACCATGTTCGGCGAGCTGCGCAAACGTGGCGTGATGGCAAAGGTCATCTTCGTGTCGGGCTACGCGGAAGACGCCTTCGCCAAGAACCTGCCGGACGGCGGCGACTTCGGCTTTCTGCCGAAGCCGTTTTCGCTGAAGCAGCTGATCGAGGCCGTGAAGGCGGCGACAAGCTGAGACATGGCTTGCGCTGGAAGGTTGTCGGAGTGGCGCATCTTTCCCCACCTTCCCCGCTCTCTTCCTCTTGCGTCGTACCTCTTGCAGATGAGAACAAAAGAGGTACATTAGACCAATAGGGCGCGTTTGCGCGACTCGCCTGCCCCGTGCAAGAAGGATCATGAGACCGTGAGCCAAGCCAATATCCGCCTCGTGGAGGGGACATCCGTGGACAAGACCAAGGCGCTGGACGCGGCGCTGTCGCAGATCGAACGGTCCTTCGGCAAGGGCTCGATCATGCGGCTCGGCAAGAACCAGAAGGCGCTGGAGATCGAGACGGTGTCGACGGGCTCGCTCGGCCTCGACATCGCGCTCGGCGTCGGCGGCTTGCCGCGCGGGCGCGTCGTCGAGATCTATGGGCCGGAATCCTCGGGCAAGACCACGCTGACGCTGCACGTCATCGCCGAAGCGCAGAAGGCCGGCGGCGTCTGCGCCTTCGTCGACGCGGAGCACGCGCTCGACCCTGGCTACGCCCGCAAGCTCGGCGTCAACCTGGAAGACCTGCTGATCTCGCAGCCCGATACGGGCGAGCAGGCGCTGGAGATCACCGACACGCTCGTGCGCTCCGGCGCGGTCGACGTACTCGTCATCGATTCCGTGGCGGCACTGACCCCGCGTGCCGAGATCGACGGCGAGATGGGCGACAGCCAGCCGGGCCTTCAGGCCCGTCTGATGAGCCAGGCCCTCCGCAAGCTGACCGCCTCCATCTCGCGCTCGCAGACGATGGTTATCTTCATAAACCAGATCCGCATGAAGATCGGTGTCATGTACGGGTCACCGGAGACGACGACGGGCGGCAACGCGCTGAAGTTCTACGCCTCCGTTCGCCTCGACATCCGCCGCATCGGCTCCATCAAGGACCGGGACGAGGTCGTTGGAAACCAGACCCGCGTCAAGGTCGTCAAGAACAAGGTGGCGCCACCGTTCAAGCAGGTCGAGTTCGACATCATGTACGGTGAGGGCATCTCCAAATTGGGCGAACTCGTCGACCTCGGCGTGAAGGCCGGCGTGGTGGAGAAGTCCGGCGCCTGGTTCTCCTACGACAGCCAGCGCCTGGGTCAGGGTCGCGAGAACGCCAAGGCCTTCCTTAGGGCGAATCCCGCGGCCGCGGAGAAGATCGAGCGCTCGATCCGCGAGAACTCGGGTCTCATCGCCGAAAAGATCCTCGATCAGATCGACGAGAAGGACGCCGGGGCGGACGCGCTCGAGTAAGTCGTCGCGGCCGTCGCTGGACCGGAGTGGGCGACGGCGGTCCACGCACCTCCTCGTCTCGACAGCCTCCGGACGCCTCGCTAGAACGGGCGCGCGTGTCGCGCGCGGGCCGCGATGTGCGGCCACCTGGCGGGCGCAAAGGTTTGTGAGCGAATGAGCGGAAACGGCGTCAACGAGATCCGGTCGACCTTCCTGGACTTTTTTCGGCAAAATGGGCACGAGGTCGTGGCTTCGTCGCCGCTCGTGCCGCGCAACGATCCCAGCCTGCTGTTCACCAATGCGGGCATGGTCCAATTCAAGAACGTCTTCACCGGGCACGAGCGGCGCCCCTACACGCGCGCGACGTCCGCGCAGAAATGCGTGCGGGCGGGCGGTAAGCACAACGACCTCGACAACGTCGGCTACACCGCGCGCCACCACACGTTCTTCGAGATGCTCGGCAACTTCTCCTTCGGCGACTATTTCAAGCCGGAGGCGATCGAGCTCGCGTGGACGCTGATCACCAAAACCTTCTGCCTGCCGCCGGATCGCCTGCTCGTCACCGTCTACCACGACGACGACGAGGCGTTCGATCTGTGGAGGAAGATCGCCGGCTTTCCGGACTCGAAGATCATCCGCATCGCCTCCAGCGATAACTTCTGGGCGATGGGCGAGACCGGGCCGTGCGGCCCCTGCTCCGAGATCTTCTTCGATCAAGGCGACAAGCTGCAGGGCGGCCCGCCTGGTAGCGCGGAGGAGGACGGCGACCGCTTCCTAGAGTTTTGGAACCTCGTCTTCATGCAATACGAGCAGGCCGGCCCGGGCGACCGCCGCACGCTGCCGCGTCCCTCCATCGATACCGGCATGGGAC
This sequence comes from Beijerinckiaceae bacterium, assembly GCA_965249685.1. Classification (GTDB taxonomy): domain Bacteria; phylum Pseudomonadota; class Alphaproteobacteria; order Rhizobiales; family Beijerinckiaceae; genus RH-AL1. The sequence continues at coordinate 1,520,779 of CBDFMN010000003.1, forward strand.
TTGAGCGTATCGCCGCCCTGCTCCAGGGGGTCACGTCCAACTACGACATCGACCTCATGCGGGTGCTCATCGGTGCCATCGCCGACGCCACCTCGACCGACCCCGCCGGCCCGCAGAAGGCGAGCCACCGCGTCATCGCCGACCACCTGCGCGCCTGTGCCTTCCTCGTCGCCGACGGCGTGCTACCCTCGAATGAGGGCCGGGGCTACGTCCTGCGCCGCATCATGCGCCGGGCCATGCGCCACGCGCAGATCCTCGGCGCGGCCGAGCCGCTGCTGTGGCGTCTCGTGCCGACACTCACGCGCGAGATGGGGCAGGCCTATCCCGAACTCGGGCGGGCGGAAGCGCTGATCGTCGAGACCTTTCGGTTGGAGGAGACGCGGTTCCGCGTCACGCTCGCACGCGGCCTCTCCATCCTGGAGGATGAGACGCGCGATCTCGCACCCGGCGCCACGCTCGCGGGCGATGTCGCCTTCAAGCTCTACGACACCTATGGTTTTCCCCTCGACCTGACGCAGGACGCGTTGCGCCCTCGCGCGCTCGCCGTCGACACGGCCGGGTTCGACACGGCCATGGCCCGGCAGAAAGCCGAGGCGCGCAAGGCGTGGTCTGGGTCCGGCGAGACCGGTAGCGAGCGCGACTGGTACGCCGTGCGCGATGCCGTCGGCGCAACGGAGTTCCTGGGTTACGCGACCGAGCGGACCGAGGCTATCGTGGCCGGCATTCTCAAGGGCGGTGCGGCGGTCGAGAGCGCCGGCGAGGGCGAGGCGGTCACGATCATCCTCAACCAGACACCCTTCTACGGCGAGTCCGGCGGCCAGGTCGGCGACACCGGCACGCTAACAGGGGCGGCCGCCACGGTGGCCATCACGGACACGCAGAAGAAGCTGGGCGACCTCTTCCTGCACGAGGGCACCGTCGCATCCGGCACGCTGACGAAGGGCGCGGTCGTCGCGTGCATCGTCGATCATGCCAGGCGCACCGCGATCCGCGCCAACCATTCCGCCACGCACCTGCTGCACGAGGCGCTGCGGCTGACGCTCGGCGACCACGTGGCACAGAAAGGCTCGCTCGTCGCCCCGGACCGGCTGCGTTTCGATTTTGCCCACCCCAAGCCGATCGCGCCCGATGAGCTCGCGCGGATCGAGGACATCGCCAACCAAGCGGTTCTCGACAACACGCCGGTCGTCACCAGGCAGATGGGCGTAGACGCCGCCATAAAATCGGGCGCGCGTGCGCTCTTCGGCGAAAAATACGGTGACGAGGTGCGCGTCGTTTCGATGGGCGGCGTCCGCGCCGAGTTCGACCCGCACGGATCGGCCTTCTCCGTGGAACTCTGCGGTGGCACCCATGCGGCGCGCACCGGCGACATCGGCCTCATCACCATTACCGGCGAGGGCGCCGTGGCGGCTGGCATCCGCCGCGTAGAGGCGCGCACCGGCGCAGGCGCGCGTCACTTCCTCAACGCACGCGCTTCCAAGCTCGGGGATTTGGCGCAGCAACTGAAATCGACGGAGGAAGACGCCTCCAAGCGTCTGAGCTCGTTGATCGAGGACCGTCGCAAGCTTGAGCGCGATCTCACGGAGGCGCGCAAGAAGCTCGCGATGGGCGCGGGAGAAGCAGGCGGTGCTCCGGCGGCACTGGAAATCGACGGCGTCAAATTCCTCGGCAAGGTCGTCAACGGGCTCGAGATCAAGGACCTCAAGCCGCTCGCCGACGAGGCGCGGCAGGCGCTAGGCTCAGGAATTGTCGCCATCCTCGGCGTCGCGGCAGACGGCAAGGTTGGCATCGTCGTCGCCCTGACGGCGGATTTGACCGCACGGTTCGACGCGGTACCCCTGGTACGCGCGGCGGCGGAGAAGCTGGGCGGCAAGGGCGGCGGCGGACGGCGCGACATGGCCCAGGCCGGCGGTCCGGACGGCGCGGCGGCGGAGGCGGCATTGGCGGCTGTCGTCGCCCTGCTCCGCACTCCTGCGGAGGCGGCATGAGAGAGAAATGGCAAACGGATTTCGCCGACCGAGTGGAACCTGGCTGCGTGGGCGATGTTTTGCCGTAAACAAAAAACGGCCGTGCGGACCCGATGAATGGCACGGACGGCCGATGCCGTCCGCTGCCTAGAATTATAGCCGCCCCGCGGCAGTATGACGGAGCGGACGATGCGCCGTTCTCAAACGAGGAGGATTTCATGAGCACGCAAGACGCGACGTCGGGTGTCAATTCAGCCATGGGTGGGCTGTCCATGGCCTCAAAGTCCATTCAGACTTTCACCGCCGAGATCACGCAGATGTCGAAGGAGTCGATGGAGCAGACGACGCAATACGTCGAAAAACTTCGTTCTGCCAAGACGATCGAAGACGTGGTCGCGGTGCAGACCTCGTTCATGCAGCAATCGTTTTCAAACTACGCCAACTATACCCGCCGTTTCGGTGAGTTGCTGTCAATGTTGCCAATGGAGATGGCCAAACAGGGTGGAGCAGCCATGCGACAGGGCGCGGAGACCATGGGGAAGGGCGCGGAGCAGGTCGGCCATCAGGTGAACCAAGCGACCGACCAGATGCAGCAGAACACGCACAACTACAACAACGATCGCAACAACTACTGATGAAGCGGTCGGCGCTCGTGCGGTAGCGATGCCGCCGGTCATCTCGGGCGTGAGGGCAATGGAGCAGGCGTAGCGAGGCTACGTCGCTCTCCCGGCGTGTGCGCAGGGCCGCAGGCCATGCAACGCTGAGCCAACCTGCGACGCAACGTGAAGGCGCGGCCTTGCCACCTACGGGCGCGACTGGCACACCCGTCGCGCAGATCAGGGAATGGTATGCGCTTCTCCGGCACCAAAAGCGACACTGCGGCGAATGACCTGACGGTCGCGTTGAACGCGACCACATCCTGGCGCGCCTCCTGCCGAGCAAGGGCGTGGCGATGAGCGCCTTATTGAGTCCCTGGTTTCTCTTACCGCCAGCAAAAGCCGCTCGATGCTGACGCTGTTGCTGCTGCGCCACGCGCAGGCTGTTCCCCAGGGTCGCGGCGACGACGCCAGGCGTGTGCTGACGGAAGGTGGGCGCGCCGACGCGGTAAGCCTTGGCCAGTTTCTGGCCGAACATGAGGTCAGGCCGGATCGCGCGCGGGTCTCTCCCGCCGCTCGGACGCGCGAGACGCTTGAAGGGCTGGAGAAGGGCGGCGGACGCGCCGTTCCGACCACCTACGATGCCTCACTTTACAACGCCACGTCGACCCAGATGCTCAGCACCCTGCGCGAGGTGCCGGAGGCGGTCGGCTCCCTGCTGCTGCTCGGGCACAACCCAGGCATCATGGAATTGGCGCTGGCGTTGGCCGCCTCCGGCGACATCCAGGATCTCAACGCGATGCGCGCCCGCTTTCCGCCCTGCACGCTCGTTGTGATCACCTTCACCCACGGCACCTGGGACGATGCGCGCTATGGCGGCGGGACGCTGGAGCGCTTCGTGACCCCGGACATGCTGCGCGCGCGCAGCTAATCTCCGCCTGAGGCGTTGCGGGTCCATGCTGCTTCCTGCGCTCCGCTCGGGCCTTGTCGTTGTCGCCCTGGCAGCCTCGCCCGTTGCTGGCGTGCCGGCGCCTTCGCCGACCCCGGTCGCCGCAGTGTTCACCGCCAAGGATCGGGCGGTGAGCACCTGGCGTGCCGAGGCGGCAGCCAACCTCCAGCTTACGCCCGAGGTCGTCGCGGACCTTTTGGCCGGCCGCGAGAGGCCGGTCGCGCGCTGCGTCAAGCTCAACAATTACTGGTGCATTAAGAAGGCAGGGTGGGCAGGCGAGATCGCCGCGGACGGCGAGGGTCACGTTGCCTTCTCCACCGCAGCAGAGGGAGCGGCCGTCGCGGCCCTTCTTCTGAAGCGCTACTATGTCGACTTCAACCGCAAGACGGCCATGGCGATTGTCTCCCGCTGGGCGCCGGCGCAATGCGGCGGCCTCTTTGCCGGCAGCGGCACGCGTCGGCGCGCGGCGCGCGCGGGGCTGACGTCGATCTCACGCCTTGGCACGACCCTGCGGGCGCACTGGCTCGCCACTCACGCGCGAGGTTTCGTGACGCCGGCGCCCGGCGTGAGCAGGGTGGCCGCCACGCCGCGCCGCTCGGTCGTGGCTGACCACCGGCCAAGATTGATGCCGACACCGCGGATCGCCGTGGGCATAGGGAGCAAAGACCGGCCCGTGATGCCGATCACGCTCGACGCTCTGTTGCAGAGCGACCCTCATGCGCCACGCTCGCGTTCCATGCTCGGCATGCCGGCCGGTCCGGCGACGCTGCCGACCTCGAGCTGCGCGGGTGACGGCGCGCGGGTGGCCGCCTATGCCGCCAAGGCGGCAGCCGGGATCGCGGCGGGCACCGACGGCGACCTCGGCCTGTTCGACGCGGCCGGACACCCTACCGCCAACCTTGCCACGATGATGGCGAACATGGCGCGCGTCGAGATCGGGCCGCTTGCCGCGACACCGGCGCTGGTGCAGGCGGGCATCATCGAGGCGTTCAGACCCGGCCGCAACCCGTCGTGACGCGGCCGCTCCGACATCCTACATAGAGGCGACCGCTTGCCGCGAGCCCACGCTTGTCCTTCCTCTCCGACGTCATCTTCGAGGCCCGATCGCTCGCCCAGACGCTGAGCGAGAGCCTCGGCACGCCGGTCCTCCGGCTCGGCGTCACCGGCCTCTCGCGCGCCGGCAAGACCGTCTTCATCACCGCGCTCATCCAACACCTGACCGAGCTGGGAGCGCCGGGCGCGGGCCGCAGGAGCTCCCTGCTGCCCGTGTTCCGCGTCGCCGCGGAGGACCGCCTGACGCGCGGCCGGCTGGAGCCGCAGCCCGACGACGCCGTGCCGCGCTTCGCTTACGAGGATCATCGCGCGAGCCTGCAGGGCGGCCCCGGTGGCGCTACCCGCGTCTGGCCGCAGTCCACCCGCCGGATCTCGGAGGTCCGCATCCACCTGGATTTCGAGCGCGCGGCGGGGCTGCGCTCCGGTGCGGCAGGGCTCATCATCGATATCGTCGATTATCCCGGCGAGTGGCTGCTCGATCTGCCGCTGCTCGCCAAGAGCTACGCGCAATGGTCGCGCGAAACTCTGGCGGCAAGCAGCACGGCTGTTCGGGCGACGCTCGCGGCACCCTGGCGCGCCTTCACGCTGGCGACGGACGCGGCGGCGCCCGCCGACGAGATCCGGGCGCGCGAAGCGGCCAGCCTCTTCACCGCCTATCTCCAGGCCTGCCGCGCCGACAGCCACGCCCTGTCGACGCTGCCGCCAGGCCGATTTCTGATGCCGGGGGACCTGGAAGGGTCGCCGGCCCTGACCTTCGCCCCGCTCGTCCTGGCGGACGCGACGGTGTACGGCGGCCACACGCTCGCTGCGATGATGGAACGCCGCTACGAGGCCTATAAGACGCATGTCGTGCGGCCGTTCTTCCGCGACCACTTCTCCCGCCTCGACAGACAGATCGTGCTCGTCGACACGCTGGCGGCGCTGAATGCCGGGCCGGCGGCGTTGCGAGACCTCGAGATGGCGCTTGCCGACATCCTCGAGGCGTTTCGTGCCGGGCGCAATACGCTGCTGAGCGCGTTCCTGCGTCCCCGCGTCGAGAAAATCCTCTTCGCCGCGACGAAGGCTGACCACCTCAACCACACGGGTCACGACCGGTTGGAGGCGATCCTGCGCACGATCGTCGGCCGCGCCATCGCCAAGGCCGACGACGCCGGAGCCGTCATCGACGTCATCGCGCTCGCCGGCGTCCGCGCCACACGCGAGGCCCGGATCGGCAGGGGCGCCGACGCGCTCGACGCCGTGGTCGGGGTGCCGGCGGCCGGCGAAGTCATCGACGGCGAAACCTTCGACGGCATCGCCGAGGCCGCCATCTTTCCCGGCGAACTCCCATCCGATCCGAAGGCGGCGTTGCGCGGCGACACGCTCTATGGCTCCAGCGCCGAGGCGGACTACCGCTTCGTCCGCTTCCGGCCGCCGATCCGGCGCACCGAGGCAGGCGAGGTCGGGAGCGATACAGCGGAGCCCCTACCCCACATTCGCCTCGACCGCGCATTACAGTTCCTCCTGGGAGATCGCCTCGCATGAGTGACGCAGAGCAGGAGCGTCGCCGCCCACGCGCGGTGCGGATCGAGGTGGCGATCCCGACGGCCGCAGCCGAGCACGCCGCGGGGCGGGAGCCGCCGCGGAGCAACCCACTGGTGCAACTGACGTCGGACCCGTTTGCGTTCGAAGCGCTGACGCCCGATGCCGACGAGCGCGCGGTGGAACGGGCGCAGCGGCGCGGCATCTTCCGCCGCTCGCTGCTGTCCTGGAGTGGGCTGTTCTGGTCGGCCCTCGGCAGCCTCGTCTCGCTCGCGGCCGGGCTCTGGGTGACACGGCTGGTCGAGGACCTGTTCTCGCACTCGGCGACGCTCGGCGCGATCGGTCTGGCCCTGGCCGGCGTGGCGATCCTGGCGCTGCTGGTCATGACGGGGCGCGAACTCGGGGCGATCGGCCGGCAACGGCACATCGCCTCGCTGCACGCCGCTTTCTCCGTCGCGCACGCCGCCGACGACCGCGCCCGTGCCCGAGGGTTGATGGCGGATCTCGCCGCCCTCTACGCGGCTCGGCCGGAGACGGCCCGCGCGCGCAAGGACGTGCTGGCGCTACGCGGCGAGATCGTCGACGGACGCGACCTCATCGAGATCGCGGAGCGCACCCTGGTCCAGCCGCTCGACCTTCGCGCCCAGGCCGCGATAGGCCTGGCCGCCAAGCGCGTCTCGATGGTGACGGCCGTGGCGCCGCGCGCCATCGTCGATGTCGCGTTCGTGGCGATCCAGGCGGTGCGGCTGATCCGCGAGATCGCTGAGATCTACGGCGGCCGACCGGGCCTGCTCGGCTTCGTCAAGCTCGCGCGCTCGGTCGGGGCGCACATCGCCATCACCGGCGGCATGGCGGCGGGCGACAGCCTCCTGCAGCAGGTGGTCGGCCACGGCATCGCGGCAAAGATCTCGGCCCGGCTCGGAGAGGGAGTACTCAACGGCCTGCTGACGGCTCGCATCGGCGTGTCCGCCATGGCGGTCTGCCGGCCGATGCCGTTCGCGGCCGGATCGGTGCCGAGCCTTCGCAAGGTCGTGCCTTTCCTGTTCAAGACGGTCGGCGGCAGCGCGGAAGGCGGCAAGACGGACGCGACGCCAAGGACGTAGCCAGCAGGCGCGACCCCGGTGTCTTCGATCGTCGCGGCGGGGTCGCGGAAAGAGGGGATAGGTGGCCGCAAGGATGCGATGCAGATATCAAGAGGATCGGGACTTAGGCGATCGAAGCCTGACATGGCATCGTCGTCGCCCTCTCGCTGAGCAACGTCTCGCTTGAGCAATGTCTCGCCGCAAACGGCGACGACGGCAACTTCGGCGAGGGAAACGTCAGGCCTGCCGCTACTTCCACCAGCGGAGCGTCCAGACACCTTTCCCTGGACCGTGACGTCGCGGACACTCGACCGGACCGCGCTCGGTATGCAAAAGGACTGGTTCCAGCTTCCGCGAGGCAGTCCGTGGCTATTGTACCGCACAGCATCGACATCGTCGTGGTCGACATGAGCAAGGCGCTCGCGTTCTATCGCACGCTTGGCCTGGACACGCCCGACGGCTCGGATCAGCAGCAGGTGCAGGTCGAGACACCGGGCGGCATCTCGCTGGGCTTTCTGACGGAAGCGGTGGTTCGGCAGGCGATGCCGGATTGGGTCACGCCGCTCGGTCAGCGTGTGACTTTCGCGTGCCATTGCGACAGCGCCGCGGAACTCGACGCCACCTATGCCAAGGTCGTGGCCGCCGGCTATGTCGGCCTCAAGGAGCCGTGGAATACGGACTGGGGCCAGCGTTACGCATTCCTGCGCGACCCCGACGGCAACCGCGTGGACCTTTTTACCGAGCTCTGAAGGGCGGTCGGGACGACGGCACGATCGACTGTCGTCGAACCCGTGGCTGTACCAGCGCTCCACATGCCTTCGGCAGGTACGCCGCAGGGTCGATGCGGCCTTCACGCCCGCACACATTTGCTCGCGACCTCCGGCTCCCCTACGTCGGGAGCGGCACTGACGCGCTTGACGTAATGCAACCCAGCGCGGCTCCCGTGACTTGAGGGGTTTATGTCATTGGACGCAGGCACGGCGCACCAATGCCCGCTGGTACCAGGGCCAGCCTTTACGCCTTAAACGGGTTGGTCCGATCACAGGCGCGCGGATAGGAGAAGACATGGCGCGAATCGCCTCTGTGAAGGAAACCGGCGAAGAAGTCAGCCAGGCCGAGTGGATGCAGTTTGAGCAGGCCGTCCGGGTCGAGGTCGAGAGCCGCCGCGACCACGATACGGCTCGCGACGATCGACAGGTCGAGCCGGACCCGCAACAAGCCGACGTCAAGCCGCTTTGATACGATCGAAGCGAGTTCGTCTCCCTACTCGCGTCCGACTGCAAGCCGGCGTCGTCGGGCACTGCCACCGCTTTCGTGAGGAACCCCTCGAGGCATTCTCGGCGTAAGGGGTTAACTAAAACTCGGTCCCAGACACTTCCTAAGCCACGCCGAGCTTACGCTGCAGGCTTGTGCTCGAGGTGGTGTACTGAAAGGTCAACCGTTTCTCCGGATGGACGTAACGGTGGATGCGCTGCGCCGCCAGCGCACCTTCGTGGAACCCGGAAAGGATGAGCTTCAGCTTGCCGGGATAGGTGTTGATGTCCCCGATGGCGAAAATCCCGGGTGTGCTGGTCTCAAACTTCTCCGTGTCGACCGTGACGAGGTTCTCGTCGAGGTTCAGGCCCCAGCCCGCGATCGGCCCGAGCTTCATCGTCAATCCGAAGAAAGGGACGAGCCGATCGCAGGCGACCCGCGTCACCACGCCCTCCGCTCCCCTGACGTCGATCGCCCGGAGTTCGCCGTCGCTACCCTCAAGCCCGGTGACCTGGCCGATCGCCAGATCCATCGCGCCGCTCGCCACCAACTCGCGCATGGCGTTGACCGAGTGCGGCGCGGCGCGGAACTCGTCGCGCCGGTGCACCAGGGTCACGCGCCGGGCGAGCGGCTGTAGGTTCAACGTCCAATCGAGCGCCGAGTCGCCACCGCCCACCACCACCACGCGCCTGTCGCGGAAGGCCTCCATTTTGCGAACGGCGTAATGGACGGACGTGCCTTCGTACGCCTCGATGCCGGGGATCGGCGGCTTCTTCGGCTGGAATGAGCCGCCGCCGGCAGCGATCACGATAGCCTTGCAGGTCAGCGCCTTCCCCGCGTCGGTGCGGACGCGGAACAGCGGTGCCTCCGCGTCACCTAGGCTTTCGATCGCCTCGACCATTTCGCCGTAGTGGAACGTCGGCTTAAAAGGCTCGCACTGCTCCAGCAGTTTGTCGACGAGCCCCTGCCCGGTGACGCTCGGGTGGGCGGGAATGTCGTAGATCGGCTTCTCCGGGTAGAGCTCGGCGCACTGGCCGCCGGCCTTGGGCAGGACGTCGATCAGGTGGCAGCGCACATCGAGGAGGCCGAGCTCGAACACGGCGAAGAGCCCCACCGGCCCCGCGCCGATAATTACGGTATCGGTCTCGATCGCGGTGTTCATAGACCTACCCCTGGCGGTCCGGCGTGGTGATCTTCAGTCCATCGAGCGCAGGCGTGACCTTAATCTGGCAGGACAGGCGCGAGTTCGGCTTCACGTCATAGGCGAAGTCGAGCATGTCCTCCTCCATCGACTGCGGCTTGCCGACGGCCGGCATGAAGGCCTCGTCCACATAGACGTGGCAGGTCGCGCAGGCACAGGCACCGCCGCATTCCGCGACGATCTCGGGCACCTTATGGCGGATTGCCGTCTCCATCACGGTCGATCCGACCTCGGCCTCCACGGTTCGTGCCGTCCCCTTGGAGTCGATGAAGGTGATGGAAGGCATGAGGATCCTCGGCAAAAGGCATTGAGCGCGGGCGCGCCAACGCAGCGTCTTTTAAAGAAACGCCGGTACGATGAATAGGGGTTTGCGGCATCCCTTGCCGCGGCTAACCGCGCCCGGTGCCGATGACGGCCAGCCGCGCCGCGATCGCCTCGCTCGCGTCGGCCAGGGCTGCGAGCAGCCCGGTGAAACCGACGCTTCCCTCCGCTCGTGCGTCCGGAGCGGTTGCCTCGTAGATTTCGAGCGCCGCCACGACCTCGGCCGCTCCCACGGCCGAAGCCGAGCCTCTCAAAAGGTGCGTGGTCCTGGCCTGGTGGTCCGGCGCCTGTCTGGGAAGCACCGTAACGAGACGCCGCGCCTGGTCGAGGAACAACACGAGAAGCTCGGCCTCAAGCGCCGCATCCCCGAAGGTTTGAGCCTGAATATAGGCGAAGTTCATGCGCGCGCCCGGCATCGTCGAGCCAGCGCGCCGTATCGTCGCAAACGGCCAATCCCGATCGCGTCGGCGCGGTTTTCGACGACGGCGGTGTTAACGACGTTTGCTGAACGGCAGCGCATGCGAGTTTCCATCGATTGCCCCAACCTGTAGAGTGCCGCTTGGTTAATAGTACGTGTTCCGCGTGAGACGAGGGAAGGCGGAAACCTCGTCCGACCCGCGCGGCTGTAAAAAGAGGCGAGAATGGCCAATCCAGGTAAGGCTCACGACCCGGCGGCGGCTGCCCTGTCTGCCATTGAAGAGGCCCTGAACCTGACCGACGTTCCGGATGCGTCCCCGCCCGAGCGCCCTGCCGCCAAACAGGAGGCGCGGCCTTCCGACGGACGCCGCATCGAGCCCCGCGCGGAGGACCGGCTGACCAACCCGTTGCTGCGGACGCCGACCGATCAGCAGCCTCGAGAGCGAGCCGGCCGGCCGAAGCTGCCCGAGATCGACGACAATACCCTGTTCGCGACGCCGCGGCGCAAGCCGGCGGGTGCGGCCCTCGGCGACGAGAAACCGACCGTGACGCCGAGCAGCATGCCCGCCAACGACGATCGCGAGTCGGTGGGGCAGATCCTGCGCGCGATGCAGGTCAAGCCGAGCGGCACGCCGATGGTCGTCGCCGGGCTCGCCTCCGTGGCATGGATCGTCGTCTGCGCGCTTTACCTCTATTCCGACCGCGCGAACCTCGCGGGCGGTAGCCTGCTGCAGCCGCGCACCGCCCTCGTGCTCCTGGCGATCGTCGGCCCGCTCCTGTTCTTCTTCATGACGGCCGCCCTGACGCGCCGCGCCCAGGAGGTGCGGATGACCGCGCGCTCCATGATGCAGGTCGCCGTGCGCCTCGCCGAGCCCGAGACCATCGCGACCGAGCAGATGGTGACGCTATCGCAGGCGATCCGCCGCGAGATCGCATCGATGGGGGACGGCATCGAGCGGGCGCTGGCGCGCGCCGGCGAACTCGAGACGCTGGTACGCTCCGAAGTGTCGAACCTCGAACGGTCCTATGGCGAGAACGAGCGCCGAGTGCGCTCGCTCATCGACGAACTGTCGTCCGAGCGCGAGGCGATCGTCGCCAACGCCGACAAGGTGCGCGGGGCCATCGCCGGCGCGCACGAGAGCTTCGCCCGCGACCTCGATGGCGTCTCCGAGCGGCTTGTGGCCACAGTCGGCGAGGCCGGCAGTCGCGTCACGAATTCGCTCGGCGCGAAGGGCGAGGAAATCCGCGCGGCGCTCGTCCATGTCGGCGACGCCTGCGCTGCGAACATCGGCACGAGGGGCGGCGACCTGATCGATCGGCTCACCCGCACCACGGCATCCGTCACGGAAGCGCTGACCGGTCATACGCTTGAGTTGGAAGGCCGCTTCGCCGGCGCGGGCGAGACGCTGATCGCCGACCTCGCCCACCGCGCCGACGATATCGTGCGTCGCCTGGACGAGACGGGTTCGCGCATCTCGGACACGATCGTCACGCGCGGCGACGGCCTCGCCGTCCGCCTCGCCGAGACGGGCGACCGCCTGCATGACGTGGTCGCCGTCCAGGGCAACGCCCTGCACGAGAACCTGCATGGCATGGCCGACCAGATCGCCGGTCTCATCACCGAGCGGACGCAGGCGGCCCAGGCGGCCTTCGAGACGTCCGGCGCCACCTTGACGGCGCTGCTCAACGACAATCATGCCCGGGTGCAGGCGAGCTTCGACGAGCACGGGCATGACCTCCACCGCCGCTTCTCGGACAAATCCGACGAGGTTGCCTTGGCGCTCGCCAGCCATACGGACGCGCTTCATGAACGCGTGGCCGAAACGCTGGGCACAACGCTGGCGACGCTGGACACCCATCGGGAACAGATGCTCGACCACGTCGAGGCGGCGACGGGAGCGGCAACAGGCCGCCTGAGCGATCAGGTCGGTGCCTTGAGCCGGCAGCTCGCCGACACGGCCGAGCAGACGACGACCGCCCTGTCGAGCCACGCGGAAGCCATGCACGAGCGCCTTGCCGGCACGGCGGGCGAGGCCATCGCGGCGCTGTCGGACCATACCGGCGCCCTGCATGAACGGCTGCAGGCGACCACGACGGACACCACGCGCGCGCTCGGCGAACACGCTGCGACCATGCACGAGCGCCTCACCGGTACGGCCAACGAGGCCGTCACCGCTCTGGCGGAACGGACCGGCACGCTGCACGAGAGGCTGGAGGCGACCACGGCAGAGACCGCGCGCCTACTCGACCTGCATGCCGCGTCGATGCACGAGCGTCTGACCGGCACGGCCGGCGCGGCAGTGACCGCCTGGACCGATCACACCGGCGCGCTCCACGAAAAACTGGAGGCGGCGACGGCTGAGACAGCTCGCGTCCTCGGCGAGCACGCCGATACGCTCACCAGCCGCTTGGCGGCGGCTTCTACGGAGACCACCGGAGCCCTCACCGCGCATGGCGAAGCCTTGCACGAGCGAATTGCTTCCGCCGCACAGGAGACCGTCTCGGCCCTGACGCTCCATACCGATAGCCTGAACGAGCGGCTCGGTGGCGCCGCCAGCGAGACGATCGAGGCCTTCAACAGCCAGGCATCCGAGCTGCACGAGCGCCTGGCGGCCATCGCCAACGAGACGACGACCGCTCTCGCGTCGCACACGGATGGCATGCACGAGGCGCTTTCGACGACGGCGAATGACACGATGACCGCGCTGACCGCCCACGTCGACGACATGCACGAGCGCCTGTCCGGCACGGCGCAGCACACGGTGGACGCTCTTGCCGCGCATCACCAGACCATGCGCGAGCAGATCGACACCGCCGGAGCCGCATCCGCGGCCGCGCTCGCGGACCATGCCAAAACATTGGACGAGCGTCTGTCCTTGACGTCGCACAACACCATCAGCGCGCTCGACACTCATGCCGGCACGATCGGCGGCCGGCTGGAGGACGTGAGCCGCCAGACCATCGGCGGCCTGAGCACGCACACCGACGCTCTGATCCAGCGCCTGAGCGAAACGTCGAGCACGACGCAGGCCGCGCTCGGCGACCACGTCGACGGGCTGCACGCCCGGATCGAGGAAGCGGCGGCCGCCACGATCGAGGCTCTTAACACCCATCGCGACTTGATGACCGGGGAAGCGGGTACGGTTGCCGCCAACGTCATCGCCATGGCCGCCGACCACGCGCAGACCATCAACGAGCGGCTTACGAGCACCACGACCGACACCTTGGCGGTGCTCGACGAGCACGCGCGGACGATGCACGAGCAGCTCGGCGCGACGACCAAGGAGGCGGTCGCCGCGCTCGCCGGCCACATCGACGAGATGCAAGGCCAGCTCGCCTCCGGCGTCGAGGCGACGGCTGGCACGCTGTCGCGGCACGCGGAGACGCTGCAGGAGACGTTCATCGCCAACACGCGCGCGGCGATCGCGGGCCTCGGCGAGCAGATTGACGTCCTGCACGCGCGTTTTGCCGAGATTTCGGCCGAGGCGATCTCCGCGATCGGCACGCACGGCGAGCGCATCAACGACGCGTTGGCTACCCGCCTCGCCGACTTCAACACGACCTTCGTGACCCATGGCGACGAAGCCTCGACTCGCATCGGCGACCACGCCGAGCGCTTCACCGCCACCCTGAACGACCGATTCGGAGCGATCGAGAACACGCTGATCGTGCACGGCTCCGGCCTGGACGAGCGGCTGGGCGCCCGCCTCCGCGAAGCGACGGAACTGCTCGACACGCAGATCGGCGCGGTGGAAACGCGCGCGGTCGACAGGGTTCAGTCCGTGTCCTCCACGCTGACGACATTGGTCGCGCGGATCGACACCGGGCTGGACACGCGGGCCAAGGCGCTGAACGAGACGCTCGCTGCCCGCACGATGGACATTGCGCGCACCCTCAACGAGGGCGGGCGCGATGTGACCCAGGCGTTCGAGGCCAGGATCGCCGAGATCGATACCGTCTTCAGCACGCGCACGGCGGCCGTTTCCGAGACCTTGGACGGCCAGATCACGCGGTTCGACCGGCAGATCGTCGGCCGGCTCGAGACGATCGCGACCGAACTCGAGAGCAAAGGTCGGCTCGTCGCCGACGAGCTCCTCTCGCGGGCGACCGCCCTCGACGGCATGCTTGGCGAGCACGTCGAAACCCTGAACCTCACGCTGGAACGCGAGGCGGGCAAATTGCGCCGGCTCGTCACGGAAGCGGTGAACGAGATCGACGGCACGCTGTCAGGCCGGGCCGGCGATATCGGGGCGACGCTCCAAGGCCGCGTGGCGGAGATCGCGGGAACGCTGAACGGCCATTTGGCCGAGATTGACCGCACCCTCTCCACCCGCGCGGGCGAGGCCTCGTCCGCCTTGCAGGCGCAGGTTGCGGCCATCGCCGCCACGCTCAGGGGAGGTCTGGCCGACATCGACGGCGTGCTGACCAAGCAGGCTGGCGAAGCCGGCGCGACCTTGCAGGGCCGCGTCGCGGAGATCGCGACCAGCCTGCAGACGGGGCTGGGCGCCATCGAGCGCGCGCTCGACGAGAAGGCTCGCGTCTTCCACGATGGGCTGTCCGCCAGCTCCGACCAGATCGCCGGCCTGTTTGACGAGCGCGGCGCGGATCTGGTCGAAAAACTCGGCGCGCGTGGCGAGGCTATCGCGACCGAAATGACGAGCGTCGGCGAGATGGTCACGCAAACGATCGCCCAGCGCGGCACGCTCATCGTCGAGCACCTCGGCCGCACTCAGGCCGAGTTCGGCGTCTCACTCGACCGCTCCGGCGCCGACCTGCGCGCTGCCATCGAGGGAAGCGTGGCGAACTCCGTCCGCTCGCTGCTCACGACCAACGAGAAGCTGCGCAACGAGATGGTCGCGGTCATCGATCGGTTGGGCGCCAGCAGCGCCTCGCTGCAGCGCATGATCGGCAGCGCCAACACCGACTTCGCGGCCGTCGACGCGACGCTCGGCGCGCGGATGGCCGAGTTCAAGGGTGCTGTGGCCCATGTCGCGGACGAGATCGATCGCCTGAACACTGCCGCCGGGGCCACGGTCGAGGGCGCGGGCGCCATTGCGGCCACTATCGCCGGGCACCACCAGGCGCTCGCCACTTCCTCGACCGCCATGACGGAGGCCCAGGCCGACGTCGACGGGAAGCTGGAGGCCCGCCGCCTTGCAATGGAGGCGCTGCTGAACAACGTCGCCGGTCGCCACGACGATTTCGAATCGATGATGACCTCCTTCGCCGGCCTCTTGGAGGAATCGTTCAAGAAGGCGGAGGCGCGCGCGCGCGATATCGGCGCGTTCCTCTCCGAGTCGACGGAGGCGACCGCCGGCCATATCGAGCAGCGTTTCGCCGAGATCCGCAGCACTACAGGCAAGGAGCGGGAGCGTACCGCCTCCGCGCTGCGCTCGGCCTACGATCAGGCAGCGGGCGAACTGGAGAGCATCTTCGGTCAATCGACCAGCCGCTTTCAGGCAGCCGCGGAGGAGATGCAGGGCATCGCCAAGCAGATCGCCCGCGAGCTCGAGGCCACGCGCGAAGAGGTGCGCCGCAACGCGAACGACCTTCCGAAAGAGACGGCGGAGCAGGCGTCCGCCCTGCGCCGCGTCGTCGCCGACCAGATCAAGGCGCTCAACGAGTTGACGAACATCGTTACGCGGTCCGGCCGCTCGCTCGATATGTCGGAGGCCGCGCCCGACGACGTGCCGGTGCGCCAGACCCATAGCGCTGCGGCCCCTGTGCCGGAGCCCTCGAAACAGGCCGCCCAACCGCTGCAGGACGCGTTCCTCGACCTACCACGCCCAGAGCGGGCGCGGGCGGAAGCGGCGCGGCCGGAACCCGTGCGACAAAGCGTAAACCGGCCGCAGTCCCTTCCGTCCAACGAAGCGTCGCCGCCGAGCGTGCCGGCGCCGCAACGCCCCACGCCGCCGGCCGATCGTGGCCAAGGATGGCTGTCCGAGTTGCTCGCGCGCGCCTCACGGGAAGAGGCGGCGCCTCCTCCCGCGCCGCCCGCCGCCCTGCCCGCCCCCGCTGCGCCAAGCGCACCGCCGCAGCCGATCGACGCCATCTCGCTCGATATCGCCCGGATGGTCGATCCGACGGCCGTCGCGGACGCCTGGGAGGCCTACCGCCGCGGCGACGAGGACGCCTTCGCACATGGGATCTACACCGGGCGCGGCGAACGGACCTTCGAGGAAATTCGCAAGCGCTACCGCGCCGACGCCGATTTCCGCACGACGGTCGATCGCTACGTCCAGGAGTTCGAGCGGCTGCTGACGCAGGTGCAGGACACCGACCGCGACGACCAGATGACGCGGACCTATCTCGCCTCCGACAGCGGCAAGGTCTACACCATGCTCGCGCACGCCTCCGGGCGGCTCGCGTAGGAGCCGTCCACGAAGGGCAGGTGCCAGCCGGCCTGTAAGCCGGGTTCTGTACGGCGCGCGGGCTTAAACCCGCACACGTGACGGCCATTCCTCTGGGGCGGCCGTTACCGGCCGCCTCGAGCAACCAACCCGGGCGACGGTCGGAAGACGGACCTGGCGCGCACCCGCAAGCGGGCCGCGCCGCGTCGCCCCTATTCGGTTTTGCTCCCGGTGGGGCTTGCCATGCCGCTCCTGTTGCCAGGCGCGCGGTGCGCTCTTACCGCACCGTTTCACCCTTGCCGGAGCCGAAGCTCCGGCGGTTTGTTTTCTGTGGCGCTTTCCCTGGGGTCACCCCCGCCGGACGTTATCCGGCACCGTGTCTCGCTGGAGCCCGGACTTTCCTCCGCCTTTCGGCAGCGGCCGTCCGGCCGGCTGGCGGCTCGTGTCTAACGGGTTTGGCGCAGAAGGCCAGCCCCGCGGCCTTCCTGGGAACAAGGAATGATGACCCGGAAACGCCCCGCGATCATCGTCTTGGTGTTCTGACTCGCTTGGTCCGGAAGAGAGCCGATCGACGGAAGCGGCCCTTGCTCCGGCAAGCTCCGGTTAACCGCACTTGCGAATGTGTGACCCAATTGCCGCGCCTTCACAGAAAAGAGGAAGCGCGTTCCGCTCATCTTGTTTCTGGCGCACTTGAATTGCTTTTCGCGACTTCGAGCGATTGCCCTCACACTGGAAACTCCGATGACGAAACTTCTCACGTCTGTGGCGCTGGTTGCGGCGATCGGCCTGGCCGGCTGCGGCTATACGCCGGAACAGCGCGCGGCGAGCGGCGGCCTCATCGGCGCCGGCACGGGCGCAGCGATCGCCTCAGCGGCCGGCGGCGGCGTGGGTGGCGTCGTCGCGGGCAGCCTTCTCGGCGCCGGCGCGGGCGCGCTCATCGGCGCCAATACCCGCCCCGGGCCGCCCCCACCGCCTCCCGTCTACGTGGTCGCGCCGCCGCCACCGCGGTGCGCGCGACCCGGCTATGACGCCTACGGCCGGCCGGTCTGCTTCGCCTACTACGGCTATTGACCTTCGACAGCGTCCGCGTCGACGATATCGCGCCCTCGCCGAACCATGGCGAGCGGCGCCGTGCCCTCGATGCGTTGGTGCTCCATTATACCGGCATGCGCAGCGGCCGCGCCGCGCTGGCCCACCTCTGCGACCCCGCTTCAAACGTTTCCTGCCATTATTTCGTGTGGGAGGACGGACGCACGACCCAGATGGTTCCGGAGGCGCGCCGCGCCTGGCACGCTGGACGCAGCCTTTGGGCCGGCGAGGCGGATATGAATTCCGCTTCGATCGGGATCGAGATCGTCAACGCGGGCCATGACGGCGGCTGCCCGCCCTACCCTCTCGCGCAGGTCGCTTCGGTGACGGCCCTATGCCGCGACATCATGCGACGCCACGCCATCCCAGCCTCCCGCGTCCTCGCCCATTCCGATATCGCACCCGGCCGCAAGATCGATCCTGGCGAGTGGTTCCCGTGGGACCAACTCGCGACCGCCGGCGTCGGCCTGTGGGTAACGCCCGCGCCGATCGGGGACGGGTCGATGATGCGCCTCGGGGACGAGGGCGCGTCCGTACAGGCTCTGCAGGAAGACCTGGCCCGTTTCGGCTACGGCGTGCTGGCCGACGGCCGCTTCGACGCCGCCACTGCCGACGTTGTCGCGGCCTTTCAGCGCCATCATCGCCCTTCGCTCGTCGACGGCCAAGCCGATGCCTCCACGCGCGCGACCTTGGCGGCGTTGTTCCTAACGGGTCGGGACCCGACCGGTTGATATCAGGCCAAGACTTGGAGCGACGGCGCCTCGACGCCCTCGGCGCTTCGCACATGACGGCGCTGGAATCCTATCGCGCCGCGCTGGAATCACGACGGGGACCGACGCCGCATTGCGACCCCCTCGACGGCGGCATCGCGGCCGAATGCCTGCTGCTGCTGGAAACGCCGGGGCCGCGCGGCGGAACGATCCGCTTCGTCTCGCGCGACAACCCGACGGGGACGGCGCGCAATATCACGCGGTTCTGCCAAGCCGCCGGGCTCGACCGCCGCCGCATGGTAATCTGGAACGCGGTGCCCTGGATGATTCACGCACCCGGCGCGCGTAACCGAGCGCCGAAACGGGCAGAGATCACGGCTGGCCTTGAACAACTACCGGGCTTTCTTGCGCTGCTCCCGGCCTTGCGAGTCGTCGTGCTCGCCGGCCGCGTTGCGGCTCAAGCCGCGACGGTTGTCGCAACCTGCAGGCCCGGCATGCGGATCCTCACCATGCCGCACCCGAGTCCAATCTACGTCGTGACGGCACCGGACATTGCCGGCCGCCTCGAAGCAACCCTGGCCACGGCGGCAGCCATCATCGCTGCCCCTGCCGGCTAGAGCTTATTCCGCCGCCTGTGCCTGACGCGTTGCTACAGGTTCGTAGTTGAGGACCGGCGCAAGCCAGCGCTCGGTCTCCGCCACGTCGGCACCCTTGCGCCGAGCGTAATCCTCGACCTGATCACGCTCGATCTTGGCGACGCCGAAATACGCCGCCTCGGGGTGCGCGAGGTAGAGGCCGCTGACGGAGGAACCCGGCCACATGGCGTAGCTCTCCGTCAGGCTCACGCCGACGCGCTTCTCGGCCTGGAGCAGCTTGAACAGCGTCACCTTTTCCGTGTGGTCGGGCTGCGAGGGATAGCCCGGCGCCGGGCGGATGCCGCGGTACTCCTCCAATTGCAATTCTTGGGGCAAGGCGCCGGGGCCGGTCTCGTAGGCCCAGAACTCGCGGCGCACGCGCTCGTGCATGCGCTCGGCGAAAGCTTCCGCGATACGGTCGGCCAGCGCCTTGACCATGATGGAGGAATAATCGTCGTTCGCGCGCGCAAACCGCTGTGAGATTTTGTCCTCGTTGGCGCCCGCGGTCACGACGAAGCCGCCGATATAGTCCTGCTTCAGACTATCGATGGGCGCGACATAGTCCGACAGAGCCACGTTCGGCCGGCCGTCGCGTTTCACGAGCTGTTGGCGCAGCGTATGGAACGTCGCCAGCTCGGTGGTGCGCGAATCACCGGTGTAGAGCCTGATGTCGTCGCCGACGCTGTTCGCCGGCCAGAACCCGACCACCGCCTTGGGGTCGAACCAACGTTCCGCCACGATCCTCGCCAGCATGGCCTGCGCGTCGTCGAAGAGCGCGCGTGCCGCATCGCCCTTCTCGGCATCGTCGAGCAGCGCGGGATAGCGGCCCCTGATTTCCCAGGTCTGAAAGAACGGCGTCCAATCGATGTAGGGCACCAGCTCCGATACGTCGGCGTTGGTCAGGACGCGAGTGCCGGTGAAGAGTGGCTTTGGCGGCTGGTAGGAGGTCCAGTCGATCTTTGACGCGTTGGCGCGCGCCTTGGCGAGAGGCAGCCGCAGCTTGTCGCGCTCGCCACGTGCGTGCGTGTCGGCGACCTTCGTATAGTCTGCACGAATACCGGCGATGTAGGCGTCGCGCGTCTCAGCGGCCAGGAGCTGCTGCACCACGCCGACGGCGCGGCTCGCGTCGTTGACGTACACGGTCTGACCGGCGCGGTAGTTCGGGTGGATCTTCACCGCCGTATGCACCCGGCTCGTCGTCGCGCCGCCGATCAGCAGCGGTACGGTGAAGCCCTCGCGCTCCATCTCGGCCGCGACGAACGTCATCTCCTCCAACGAAGGGGTGATGAGACCGGACAGTCCGATCGCGTCGACCTTGTGCTCGCGCGCGGCGTCGAGGATCTTCTTCGCGGAGACCATGACGCCAAGGTCGATGATCTCGTAGTTGTTGCAGGCGAGTACGACGCCGACGATGTTCTTGCCGATGTCGTGGACGTCGCCCTTCACCGTCGCCATCAGGATCTTGCCGGCGCCCGCGCGCCCGGTCGCGCCGCTGCGCTTCTTCTCCTCCTCCATATAGGGTTCGAGGTAGGCGACGGCCTTCTTCATCACGCGCGCGGACTTTACCACCTGTGGCAGGAACATCTTACCCGCGCCGAAAAGGTCGCCGACGACGTTCATACCGGCCATCAGCGGGCCTTCGATGACGTCGAGCGGCCGCGTCGACTGCGCGCGCGCCTCCTCGGTATCGACGTCGATGAACTCCGTGATGCCATTGACGAGCGCGTGCTCCAGCCGCTTCTTGACCGGCTCGCTGCGCCAGGCGAGGTCCTTCTCCGTTCTCTCCCCGGCCTTACCCCTGTAGCTCTCGGCGAGCGCCAGCAACCGGTCGGTCGAGTCCGGCCGACGGTTCAGCACGACGTCCTCGCAAGCCTCGCGCAGATCGCGGTCGATATCCTCGTAGACGGCGAGCTGGCCGGCGTTGACGATCCCCATGTCCATACCCGCGCCGATGGCATGGTAGAGGAACACCGAGTGCATCGCCTCGCGCACGCGCTCGTTGCCGCGGAACGAAAAGGACAGGTTCGAGACGCCGCCCGAAATATGCACAAGCGGCATGAGGCGGCGGATCTCTCGCGTCGCCTCAATGAAGTCGACGCCGTAATTGTTGTGCTCCTCGATGCCTGTCGCGACAGCGAAGATGTTGGGATCGAAGATGATGTCCTGCGGCGGAAAGCCGACCTGCTCCGTAAGGATCTGGTAGGCGCGGTGACAGATCGAGACCTTGCGGTCCTTCGTGTCGGCCTGGCCCTGCTCATCGAAGGCCATGACGACGACGGCCGCGCCGTAACGGCGTACCGTGCGGGCGTCGTGGATGAACTTCTCCTCGCCCTCTTTCATGGAGATCGAGTTGACGATGGACTTGCCCTGCACGCACTTGAGGCCGGCCTCGATGATCTGGAACTTCGAGCTGTCGATCATCACCGGCACGCGGGCGATATCCGGCTCCGAGGCGATCAGGTTGAGGTAGTCGACCATCGCCTTCTGCGAGTCGAGCAGACCTTCATCCATATTGATGTCGATGATCTGCGCGCCGTTGGCGACCTGGTCACGCGCGACGTCGAGCGCGGTCGAGAGGTCGCCATCCTTGATCAGCTTGCGGAATTTGGCCGAGCCTGTCACATTGGTCCGCTCCCCAACGTTGACGAACCTGATGTCCGGCGTGAGCACGAAAGGCTCGAGCCCCGACAGGCGCAGCATCGGCGCGATCTCCGGCACCGCCCTCGGCTTAATTCCCTCAACCGCCTTGGCGATCGCGTGAATGTGCGGCGGCGTGGTACCGCAACAGCCGCCGAGGATGTTGATGAGACCCGACTCGGCGAATTCCTTGACCAGGCCGGCCATATACTCCGGGCTTTCGTCGTACAGGCCGAATTCGTTGGGCAGGCCGGCGTTGGGATAGGCGCAGATGAGAGTGTCGGCAACGCGCGACAGCTCCGCCAGATGGGCGCGCATCTCGCGCGCGCCGAGCGCGCAATTGAGGCCGACCGAGAAGGGCGAGGCATGCTGCATCGAATGCCAGAACGCCGTCGGCGTCTGGCCGGAGAGGGTGCGGCCGGAGAGATCGGTGATCGTCCCGGAGATCATGACCGGCAGGCTCTGGCCGATCTGCGAAAACACCGTCTCGACGCCGGCGAAGGCTGCCTTGGCGTTCAGCGTGTCGAAGATCGTTTCGATGATGAGAATTTCGGCGCCGCCCTCGATCAGCGCGAGCGCGGCTTCGACGTAAGCGTCGTGCAACTCGTCGAAAGCGACGGCGCGGAAGCCGGGATTGTTCACGTCGGGCGAAATGGAGGCGGTGCGGCTCGTCGGCCCGAGCGAGCCGACGACGAAGCGGCGCCGTCCGTCCTTCTCCTGCGCCTTCTCACAGGCTGACCGGCAAAGGCGCGCCGCCTCCCGGTTAAGCTCGGAGACAAGCGATTGCATTCCATAATCGGCCTGCGAGATCGACGTCGAGTTGAACGTGTTGGTGGCGACGAGGTCGGCTCCGGCCAGCGCATAGGCGAGGTGGATGTCCTCGATGGCCTTCGGCTGGGTCAGCACGAGCAGATCGTTGTTCCCGCGCAGGTCGCTCGGCCAGTCGGCGAACCGTTCGCCGCGGAACTGTTCCTCGGTGAACCGGTAGCCCTGGATCATCGTCCCCATCGCGCCATCAAGCACGAGGATCCGTTCGTGCGCCGCCGCCTTCAGGGCGTCGCGGATTTCCGTGCCGTTCACGACAATATCAGACATCAGGCGGCCTTCTGTTCGCGGGTCTTGGGACGCATACCGAGGAGATGGCAGATGGCGTAGACGAGGTCGGCGCGGTTCATCGTGTAGAAGTGGAAGTCGCAGACGCCGCGGTCGACGAGGTCGAGCACCTGTTCCGCGGCCACGGTCGCGGCAACGAGGCGACGGGTGGCCGGGTCGTCGTCGAGCCCCTCGAAGCGGTCAGCCAGCCACTGCGGCACGGAAGCACCGGCCCGCCGGGCGAACTGCGCCGTCTGCTTGAAGCTCTGCACGGGGACGATACCCGGGATGACCGGGATGCCGATGCCCTTGGCCCGCACCTTGTCCATAAACCGCAGGTAGATCTCGTTATCAAAGAAGAACTGGGTGATCGCCCGCGTCGCGCCGGCGTCGACCTTGGCCTTCAACACGTCGATATCGGCGTCGAGCGATGCGCTTTCCGGATGCCCCTCGGGATAGGCGGAGACGGTGACCTCGAAGTCGCCGACGCGCTTCAGCCCGGCCACGAGTTCAGTCGATGTGGCGTACCCTTCCGAATGCGCCTCGTAGCGCGTGCCGGGACCGCTCTGCGGGTCGCCGCGCAGCGCCACGATATGCCGGACTCCGACGTTCCAGTAATCGCGCGCGACCTCGTTCACCTCGGCGCGGCTGGCATCGACGCAGGTGAGGTGCGCGGCCGGCCGCACGCTCGTTTCGCGCACGAGACGGGCTAGGGTCGTATGGGTCCGCTCGCGCGTGGCCCCGCCGGCGCCATAGGTTACAGAGACGAAATCGGGATGCAGCGGAGCCAGTCGGCTGATCGATTCCCACAGCGTCGTCTCCATTTCCGCAGTCTTCGGCGGAAAGAACTCGAACGACACGTTGAAACGCGAGTCCGCTTCGTTGGCGCCGGGGCGCGGCATTCTGGACACGGGCTGGTGCATCAGGCGATTTCCCGAAGGTGAAGCGGCGGAGCGTCGGCGACGAAGCGCCGGTCGCGGGCCATCCAAAGCGATACGGTAAGCTTGCCCCCGTCGCGCGCGTCCGGCGCCAAATCGCGCGCCAGCGTGACGTCTAGGCCGGCGTCGGCCATGAAGCCGGCGATCTCCTCCTGGGAGAAGCCGAGACGGCGGTGGGCATGGTCGGCGCGCAGGGTCTCTTCCGCATGCGGTGCGAAGTCGACGACAAGCAGACGTCCGCCCGGACGCAGCGTGCGCGCCACCTCGCGCAGGGCACGCGAGGGATCGTCGAGATAATGCAACACCTGATGCAGGATGGCGAGATCGAAGGCGTTGCGCTCGACGGGCAGAGCGAACATGTCGCCCTGGCGAAGCTGCACGTTGCGCAGGCCGGCCCGGTCGAGACGGTCGCGCGCGACGCTCAGCATGGACGGCGACTGATCGATCCCAAGCGCGCGGCTTGCTTGCGGCGCCACCAGTTCCAGCATGCGGCCCGTGCCGGTGCCGACGTCGAGGACGGCATCGAGCGGGGCGATCCCAATCGCGACACGGATCGCGTGCTCAACATGGTTTTCCGCGATGTGCATCGCGCGGACCTTGTCCCAGGTCGCGGCGTGGCTGGCAAAGTAGCGGGCCGCCTGGTCGGCACGGGCTGCGCGAACCTCCTGCAGGCGCGCCCGGTCGGCGACAAGGATGGGATCGTCAGGTCGGACGGCGGCGATGATACTGCGGGCGAGCGTCGCGCCCGGACCCGATTGTGCAGCGAGAAGAAACACCCACGCGCCTTCGCGGTGACGCTCTACCAGGCCTGCCTCGACCAGCAGTTTCAGATGGCGGGAGATGCGCGGCTGAGACTGGCCGAGAATGGCGACCAGTTCGCTCACCGTCAGTTCGGCATCGCAGAGAATCGCCAAGAGCCGGAGGCGCGTCGCCTCGCTGGCGGCAGCGAGGCCGCAAAGCACCTCTTCCATCGACGTCTGGTCCAATCCTACCTCCTGAGCGGAACCAGACATAAAGATATCTTTATGTCTGTAAAGCTCATTCTTCCTAGTTGGTGTGGAAAGCAGGTGGCTGGATTGCGCGCAGTGCAGCCTAACCACTGCGTCAACAGCCTCATCTCGCCTCCGGCCGCTCTGTTTTCGCCACTGTCGGCTGCGCCGGAGACTTCGATATCCTAACCGCGGGAGCCGCAATCAACGTAGTTCCCCGCAAACGCGACGCTCCGAGCGACCGCCAACCGTCTCGAGATCCCAGCGACAAGGGCCGTCCGGCGAAATCGGAGGCTTTTTGCGTCTCGTGGTTGCAGCTTGCCGATTTCGACGGCAATCATTGATGAGGACCGCGTCTTTTTCAGCATTTCGGCGTTGTAAGCAAAAGTAGCATGATCGTCTCGATAGCTTGCTTGGAAAGCGGTCTCGCCCTTTATCCGCCTAGCACAGCCGGGCCGGCGGCTTTCGGCGAGAAACGCCCTGTTCTAGTTTGCCAAAGCCCGGTTACGCGCCCTCTCTCGATCGAGGCGGCGGCTTCATCAACTGTTTCCACATGGAGGACACGATGCCCAATTTTACCAAGCTCGCCGCTTCGATCGGCATCGCCGCGACCCTGGTCCTTTCGGGGATGGCCGCTGCCCTGGCCCAAACTGCTGCCCCGACTACGACTGAAAAAACGGCCGCGAGCGCGGCCAAGACCGATAAGGCGGACAAGACGTCCGAGGCCGACAAGCGTGCGAAGGCCGCAGATTGCTCCAAGCAGGCGGACGCTAAGAAGCTGCATGGGACGGAGCGGGCCAAGTTTCGAGAGACCTGCAAGAAGGGCTGATACTAGGGTTCGACGGCCAACACCCATGTCCGCTTGACCGCCGCATCTTCCAGACTTGGCAGGACGGGCACGGCGTAGTCGGCGAGCGTCCGAAGTCCGGAGCGCGGCAGATAAGCTCGGCCGGGATCGCCGACCAACACGGCGACGCCGCGCCGCGCCTCTGCGGCCAGCCAGACATGAACCCGATCCGCCGTGTCCTTTTGATAGCTGATGTCGCCGGCTAGGATGACGGTCCAAGGACCTTCCTCTCCGACGAGGTCGGCACGGAGGACCTCGACCGCGAGGCTGTTGGCTTGCGCGTTCAAGCCGATGGCCGTTGCGGCGTAGGAGTCGATGTCGACGGCCTGCACGCGAGCCGCGCCGGCTCGGGATGCCGCCAAGGCGCAGAGGCCAGAGCCTGACGCGAAGTCGAGCACGTGCCGGCTGGCCACCCAGTCTCGATGGTCCAGGACGAAGCGGGCCAAGGCCTGCCCGCCCGCCCAGGCAAAGGCCCAAAACGGCGGCGGGAGGTTCGACCGGTCGAGGTGGACTTCCGTCCGTTCCCAAAGGACGAAGGCCTCTTGGGCCAGGTGGAGGCGCAACTCCGGCACGAACGGCACCGTTTCGAGGCGCGTGTTGGCGCGGACGAACGCGGCTCGGTCCGGCTCCGACGTCACAGCGCGCTGGGGTATGTCACGAGGCAAGAATTCAACCATGGCACGGGAGTTCGTCATGACCAATGAGCCGGGCGGCGAGGACGTGAGAGTTGGCGAGAAGACGGTCGTGCTCGATCGGCCTGCCGACGCGACGCTCGTCTTTATCGGCCACATCGCGACGCCATGGACCAACCGGGCCGACTGCCCGCGGCAAGGCACGTATGAGGGACCGGTATGCCGCCTGGTGGTCGACGAGCTCTGGGCGGAGGCGCTGACAGGCATCGAACGCCAAGCGGATTTGCAGGTGCTCTATTGGATGGATCAAGCGCGGCGCGACCTCGTGCTGCTCGCCCCGCGCGGGCGCGTCGAGCCGGCCGGCACCTTTTCCCTGCGCGCGCCGACGCGGCCCAATCCGATCGCATCGTCGATCGTGAGCCTGATGGAGCGGCAGGGCCGGACGCTGATGGTGCGCGGGCTCGACTGCGTCACCGGAACGCCGCTGCTCGACATCAAGCCGTGGCGCGCGCCCGCGCGCGGAGACGCCGCTTGACGAATACCACCCCGACACCCACACTCCGATGCTCAAGCCGAGGGGATCCCCGACAGGGGGCTGAGAGGCTGGCGGCACCGCATGGTGGCCCGGCGACCCTTTGAACCTGATCCAGTTCGACCTGGCGTAGGGATGGCCGACGGTTCGCCGCCCCTGTCTCAACCTGGTCAATGGATCGCCCGCGCGGAGGTGAAGCGCATGCGCATCAGCGTGATCGGAGCAGGCGTGGCCGGCCTGACCGTCGCCTATGAATTCGTCCGCGCGGGCTGCGCGGTGACGATCAGCGAACGCCACGCCGCGGGCGGGCGCGGCTGCTCCTTTTACGCAGGCGGAATGATCGCCCCTTGGTGCGAGGCGGAGAACGGCGGCTCGCTCATCGCCGAGCTTGGCGCGGAGGCCTTGGACTATTGGCGGCACGTGGTGCCCGTCGCGACCCGGCGCGGGAGCCTGCTCGTCGCGCCCGCACGCGACCTGCCGGAATTGGCGCGGTTTGGCCGCCGCACAAGCCATTTCGATACCATCGACGCCGACGCGCTCGCCGCGTTGGAGCCGGACCTGGCGGGCCGGTTCGGCCGTGCCCTCTATTTTCAGGAGGAGGCGCACCTCGACCCGCGCGAGGCTGTCGTCGCACTGCATCGCCTCCTCGACGCGAGCGGGCTCGTCAGCTTCCGTTTCGGCGCGGAAGCCCAGGACGGCGGCGACGGCGATTGGACGATCGACTGCCGCGGCCACGCCGCGCGCGACCAGCTTCCGGACCTTCGCGGCGTGAAAGGCGAGATGCTCGTGCTTCAGACCCGCGACATCACGCTCTCGCGCCCGGTCCAACTGCTGCACCCGCGCACGCCCGTCTACATCGTTCCGCGTGCCGAGGGGCGCTTTATGGTGGGTGCCACCATGGTCGAGAACGAGGAGCGCGGCCGCGTTACCGCCCGCGCCATGCTCGACCTGCTCGGTGCCGCCTACACGATCCATCCCGCCTTCGGCGAGGCCGAGATCGTGGAAATGGGCTGCGACCTGCGCCCCGCCTTCCCCGACAACCTGCCGCGCATCCGTCGCGCGGGACGGCGGCTGTTCGTCAACGGTCTGTTCCGCCATGGTTTTCTTCTTGCGCCCGCGCTCGCCAGCCGAGCCCGGCGCATCGTTCTCGACGGCGCAACGTTCCCGGAGGTCAGCGATGCAGATCAGCGTCAACGGCAAAGCGCGTGAGGTAACAGCGGCGACGTTGGCCGCCCTACTCGACGAACTCGACTACGGCGGCGCCACGGTCGCGACCGCCATCAACCAGGATTTTGTCCGCGCCGCCGACCGCGGCCGGACGGATCTGAGGGACGGCGACGCCGTGGAAATCCTCGTGCCCCGGCAAGGAGGCTGAGCATGGACGATGAGTTGAGGTTTACGGACCTCACGTTCTACGGCGAGCGACAGGCGTCGCGGCTGCTGGTCGGCAGCGCGCTCTATCCCTCGCCCGCGGTCATGGCGGACGCGATCCGCGCCGCTGGTGCAGGCGTCGTCACCGTCTCCCTACGCCGCGAGTCCGGCGCCAGCCGCGCGGGCGGGAGTTTCTGGTCGCTGATCCGCGACCTCGGCGTGCGGGTCCTCCCCAACACTGCCGGCTGCCGCACCGTCAAGGAGGCGGTCACGACGGCGCAGATGGCGCGCGAGGTGTTCGACACGCCCTGGGTCAAGCTCGAGGTGATCGGCGAGGACGACACACTGACACCCGACGTGTTCGGCCTGGTTGAAGCGGCGGGGATCCTCTCGCGGGAAGGCTTTCAGGTGTTCCCCTATACGACGGAGGACCTCGTGGTGGCGGAGCGGCTACTCGCCGCCGGATGCGAGGTGCTGATGCCCTGGGGAGCGCCGATCGGCACCGGGCGCGGGCTCAACAATCCCTATGGCCTCAAAGCCCTGCGCGCGCATTTTCCGAACGTGCCGCTGGTGGTTGATGCGGGCCTCGGCACGCCTTCCCACGCTGCGGCGGCGATGGAACTCGGCTACGACGCCGTGCTGCTTAACACGGCGATCGCCAAGGCGGCGGACCCCGTGGCGATGGCGAAAGCCTTCGCTTTGGCCGTCGAGGCGGGGCATCTTGCCCGCAGGGCCGGCGCGATCGAGCCGCGCGACATGGCCGCGCCCTCGACCCCGGTGATCGGCCGCGCCTTCGCCGGATCTGCGCGTGATTGATCCTTTTTACCTCATCGTTGATTCGGCGGCGTGGATCGCGCGGCTGCTGCCGCACGGCGTCCGGTTGGTGCAACTGCGGGCTAAGGACAAGCCTCCGCAGGTTATCCACGGGGAAATCGCCGCCGCCAAACGACTGTGCGACGCTGCCGGGGCACAGTTGATCGTCAACGATTACTGGGAAGCCGCGATCCAGCTCGGGTGCGACCACGTCCACTTGGGGCAGGAGGACTTGGATGCGGCGGACCTGCCGGCTATCCGCCGTGCCGGCCTGAGGCTCGGCGTCTCCACACACAGCGAAGCCGAACTGGAGCGCGGGCTGCGGGCCGATCCCGACTATATCGCGCTCGGTCCGGTCTACCCCACCATCTTGAAACAGATGCCGTTCGCGCCGCAGGGCCTGGACAGGGTAGCGGCCTGGAAGCGAGCGATCGGCGCCATTCCGCTCGTTGGGATCGGAGGCGTGTCGCTGGAGCGCGCCGCCGGCGTCCTGCAAGCTGGGGCGGACAGCGCCGCCGTCGTCACGGACATCACCCTTCACGCAGATCCCGAGGCCCGGGTGCGAGCCTGGGTCACTGCGACAGAGGCGTTTCGCCGCCGCTGAGGGAGAAAGCCGCGGGGATCAAAGCCCTTCACAAGGGCGTCACGAAAGCGATAGACTGTCACGGCGTACGGTCTGCCCCACGTCATGGGGCCAGCAGAGTGAGGTGCCCGGTTTGACGGTCCACTTCCAGTCGATGGTGTCGCCAGAGGCTTGTCCAGCTCTCGTTCTGAACGCCGATTTTCGGCCGCTGAGCTATTACCCGTTGTCGCTGTGGTCCTGGCAGGACGCCATCAAGGCCGTTTTCCTCGACCGCGTGAACATCGTCTCGAATTACGACCGCTTCGTGCGAAGCCCCAACTTCGAGATGCAGCTACCTTCGGTCGTCTCGCTGAAGACCTACATCAAGCCCTCGCGGCATCCGGCTTTCACGCGTTTCAACGTGTTCCTGCGCGACCGGTTCACCTGCCAGTATTGCGGTCAACGCGAGGACCTGACCTTCGACCACGTGGTGCCACGCTCCAAAGGCGGGATGACGACGTGGGAGAACGTCGTGGCCGCCTGCTCAACCTGCAACCTGCGCAAGAGCGACCGGCTGTGCCAGCAAGCCAATATGCACCCGGCGGCCAAGCCTTTCGCGCCGAGCATCAACGACCTCCATCGCAACGGCCGCCTGTTCCCGCCCAATTACCTCCATCAGAGCTGGATGGACTATCTCTACTGGGATTCCGAGCTCGAACCGTAGGCCACCGGGTCGCTCAACGATCCTCCTCCATGAAGTCGCAATGGCGAGCCTCGGTCGCTTCGTCGGCCGGAAACAGACACTCGACCCGCATTTCCTGCGTGGCCGCGGTCTGCGGCGTACCGACGGTGGTGATCATCGAGAAGTAGCTCAGCACCTCGCCATTCTTGACGAAGCGAAGCGGCACTATGGGCAATGGGTCCGACTTGTTCGGCGCCGCCTGGATCGTCTCGACGTCGGGATAGGCGACCAGGGCGGCGAGAAGCGCCCCGGTCTTCTCGTCGACGATACGGCCCACCGCCTCACGGCGAACGCGCGCCAGCAACGCCTCCGCCGCCTCCGCCCAATCAAGGATGTAGGGGCGAAGCCCGTGCGGATCGAACAGGAGGTGGAGCATGTTACGCGGCGCCTCGCGCGCGCCCATGTCGATGAAGCGATTGAAGAAGCGTGGCGCGGACTCGTTGGTGAGCAGCACCGTCCAGTACCGGTCCATGACGATCGCTGGGAATGGTTCGTGCTGGCGGAGCATCCGCTGCAGCGCTTTGGTCACGATCTGCATGTCCGAAGCGTTCCAGGCGTCTTCGGAATAGACCGGAGCATAACCTGCGGCGAGCAGCAGCATGTTGCGGTCTCGCAGAGGAACGTCGAGCGCTTCCGCAATCTCCAGCAGCGTTGCACGGCCAAGGCCGCTGCGCCCACTTTCGACGAAGCTGATGTGGCGCTGCGAGACGCCCGTATCCAGCGAAAGGTCGAATTGGCTTTTGCCTCGCACGTCGCGCCAGTGCCGCAGGAGCGCGCCAAGCTCGGTGGCGGGCCGTTTGGAAGCTTGCGCGGACGCGATCATGGGGCGAGCCTTGGAACGACGGTGCAGCGAACCGACCGAGTCAAAAGCTCGGTCGACCGTGTTCAACACGGATTCCAGGCCTGCGCCCTGAAGCGCTCTTCGACCGGCGTTCCCGCCATGTTGGTGGTCGTGGCAGCCATGGTGGATATGCCAACCCCCGTGATCACGTCGAATACCTGCGCCGGAGAGTAGCCGACCGCGGCGAATGGGTCGAGATCGGCTTGGTCGAGCCTTCCCTTCTTCAGGATCAGGGCCTTGGTCAGGGCCGAAAGGGCGGCATATTTCGGAGTATCGGGCAGTCGCCCCGCGCGCATGGCCGCAACGTCGGCCTCAGGCATGCCATCCTCCAGGGCGAACGTCGAATGGGCCGCGACGGTCCACGGACATTGGATGGTCACCGCATTGGTGAGAAGCAGGGCCTGCTTTTCGCACTCGTCGAAACGGCCGCCATGGAAGCTTCCAAACGCGGCGGCGAAGCTATTGAGGAGGACGGGGCTCTCCGCCATCGTCGCCATGACGTTCGGTAGGAAGCCGAACTTCTCCTGCAGACCTTGCAGCGTCTGCTTCGAGCCGACAGGCGCCGTATCGATCGTGTGGATGCCATATTTGTGCATGTCCGCTCCTGTCCGCATCGAGCCGCTACGGCCCTGGACCGTCCGGCCTGCCGACGATGATAGGCGCCGGACGATGAGCGTTTAGACTCCGGTGATCGCGGCCTTTCAATTACACACGAGGTAATGGCAAGAGCCTCTTCACGCGGGACACCGGCGCACCCTGGCTCCCCCGCGCTACGAACAAGCCGCCGGCGACACTGGCACCCAGACCGATGGTCACCTTACCACCTGCTCCGGTACGCTCACGCCGAGCCGCGCTGCCGCCTTCTTCGCCGTCGCCAGTCGGTCGGCCGTAAGCTTGGTCACGGAGGCGCGTGCCGCCTCGAGCACCTCTCTGGGCGCACGCTCCGGCGTCCCACTGTCGAACGGCGGCTCGGGCTGGTATTGCATGTAGAGCTGGATCTGCTGCGCGACGCGCTCGCCGCGTAGGAGAGCGGCGAGATGAAGCGCGCCGTCGATGCCCGATGTGACGCCGGCTGCGAAAACCCAGTTGCCATCGATCACCACGCGCTGGTTTATCGGCGTTGCGCCGAAATACGGCAGCAGATGCAGCGACGCCCAGTGGGTCGTGGCGCGCCTTCCTTTGAGCAGGCCGGCGGCGCCGCACAGCAGCGCCCCGGTGCAGACGGAGAAGACATAGGTCGCGTTGACCGCATACTTGCGGATGAAGGCGAGCGTCTCCTCGTCCTCCATCAGAGCCTCCTGGCCTGGGCCGCCCGGGACGTGCGGCACGTCGAGTTCGGGAACCCCGTCGAAGGTCTTGTCGGCGACGAGGCTCAGCCCATGAAAATCCTTGATCGGCGACAAGGACTTTGCCGCGACATGGAAGGTCGAGTTCGGAAGAGCGGATAGAACCTCGAATGGCCCGGTGAGATCAATCTGGTCGAGGCCGGGAAAAAGGATCGATCCAATATGAAGGTGTCTGTCCATGGGCAGCATGATGTTAACTCCAGAGTGCCCGGGGTGCACACCGACGCACCGCTCAAGCTGTGATCGCTGCAGATGAAGCGCCCATCGGCTGATGCCAAGGCAACGTGTTGCCGCGTGACCGGTTCACCTGCCGATAAGGCAGAGGGGTGGGGACCCGACCTCAACCCGGCTGTGGCGGAGTGGACACATCTTCGCAATTGTGGTGGTCGCAAGATTTCTGACACATTCGTTATGTGTGCCGTCGCTAGTCCTCCGGGCCATGAGTTTTGGAGGACCTGCGATGCGTCTATTTCATTCTGTTTCGAGCGGGGCACTCCTTGCCGCCAGTCTCTTGCCGATCGCGTCCGCGCAGGCGCAAACGGCGAACACGACACCCGCCAACGTCAACGTCCTGAACCTTCTCTCGCCGTTTCTCTCGCTGAACTCCACAAGCGTCGGTCAGTCCACCCTGCAGAGCAACCTGCAGCAGTCGATTTCCACCAACAACGCGGCGACGCCGCCGCAGCAGGCGCTGTCGATCAGCGATAAGATCCTGCCCGGCGGGCGGACGACGACGGTACAGACCGTGGCCGGTCCCGTGCAATATGGTGTCGCCTCCAACCTCGGCGGCGGTTACCCCGCGCAAACGGCGGTGACCGGCACGAACGGGTCGATCACGCCGGTGCAGCCGGTGGGCGGCTTGGGCAGCACGCTCGGCCCGATCTTCCAGAGAGGCGTGGCCCCGATCGGCGCGGGCGCGGCGACAACCGCGATTCTCGCCAACACGGCGACGCTGCTGGCTAACGCGTACTCCTTTACCAGCTCCGACCTCGGTGTCGCCAAGAACTACTTCGCCAACGGCGCCGCCACGAACCCGAGCACGACGCCGGCGAATTACGCACCCGTACCGGCAGTGGCACCAGCCGGCTACACGCTGCCGACCTTCAACGGCCTGCCAAACACGACCACGAGCGTCCTCGACATCGCCGCGGGCGTAAAAAACACCGATCCCGGGCAGGACGTCTATGGAAGCTCGCGCCCCGTTCAGGTGAGGCCGAACGGCATCAACCAGTTCGATTCGACCTCTATCGCCGGGCTCTCGACCAACCCGTCGTTCCCGAGCGGCCACACGAACTATGCCTACACCGACTCGACGCTCCTCGCGATGCTCGTCCCGCAGGAGTATCAGAACATGCTCGTGCGGGCGTCCGAATACGGCAACAGCCGCATCGTCCTCGGCGTGCACTACCCCCTCGACATCATCGCGAGCCGCGCCTTTTCGGCCTATGACCTGGCGCAGGGCTTCACCAACCCACTCTATATCGCCAACGCCGCGACCACGGGCAACGCGCTTAACCTGCCGACGCTGTTTGCGGCGGCAGCGCCGGAGATCCAGACCTACCTTTCCGCCCAATGCGGCGCGTCCGTCGCGACTTGCGCGGCGAGTGCGGCGAACACGGCCAACAATCCCTATCTGCCCTCGGCCGCCAATCAGGCCCTCTATCAGTCGCGGCTCACCTATGGCTTGCCGACCCTGACCTTCGCGCAGGCCCCGCGCGAGGGAGCGCCCGCCGGCGGCCCCGACGCCTCGGTTCTGCTCGCGCCGCTCTACGGCGGGAGCACCGCCGCGGCCGCCGCGGTCGCACCGGCGGGCGGCCTCTATGCCAACCTGCAGACGGGCACGATCAACCAGATCATCCTCAACACCGAGACGAACGCGCTCGCGGCGTTCTACGGCACAGCCTTGAGCTATTGGAGCCGCATCGACCTCTACACCGCGGCCGGATACTTCGGGAACGTCTCCGGCACGCTGTCGCTCGCCGCCTCGGACCAGGTGAACACGGCAGTGACGGTGGGCAGCGGCGGCCTTCTCGACGCCAACGGCCGAGTCACCGCCGCGACGGCGGTCTCGGCTGGCGGCCAGCTGACGGGCTCCGGCACTGTCGCGGGCGTCGCGGTCAACGCGGGCGGCGTGCTCGCGCCGGGTAGTCTCGCCGCGCAGGCCGCCCTGGCGGCGGGCACCGCAGGTGTACCGGGCACCACGCTTACAATTGGCGGCCCTCTCACCTTCACACCGGGCGCGACCTACGCTTTGGTGGCCACACCCACCCAGGTCACGCGGGCAGCCGTCGCCGGCACTGCGGCCCTTGCCGGCAACGTCGCCGTGCAGCTTGCGGCGGCCACGCCGTTCAACAACGCCACCGTCCTGACCGCAAGGAACGTGTCCGGCACCTTCGCCGGCGCGACCACCAACCTGCCCTTCCTGGCGGCGACGCTCGCCTACGATGCCGTGGACGTGTTCCTGTCGGTCAACCGCAGCGCTGCGGCGCTGCGCGGCGCGGCGGCCACATCCAACCAATTCAACGTTGCGGCGGCTCTCGGCAGCGCCGCGCAGCAGACGGGGGGAGCGGGAACGGCCCTGCTCGACGCGGTGTTCGGTCTCGGCAGCGCGCAACAGGCCCGCAGCAGCTTCGACGCCCTCTCCGGCGAAGGCATCGTCGCGACGGAGAACAGCGGCATTCGCGCCGCCCGCGTCTTCTCCAACGCGATGCAAGACCAAGCCTTGACCTGGCTCACTGGGGGCGGCGCCCCTAACGCGATCACGCTCGGCGGGTTGCCCGCCAACGTCACGCCCTACGCGGAAGTCAATCGTCTCCCCTCACCCATCGTGGTCGACAGGGCCCCACCCCCTCGCACGTACCGCCTGTGGGCGACCGGCTTCGGCGGCGGCGTGTCGATCAGCGGCAATGCCAATGTGGCAGGCGAGACGGGCAACTTCTACGGCGGCGCCGTCGGGCTCGACTACCAACTCCAGCCCAACATCCTGGTCGGCATCTCGGGCGGCGGCAGCGAATCGACTTTTAGCGTCGGTGGCCGCGCCACCAGCGGCAACGTGACCGGCGCGCACGGCGGCGTCTACAGCATCGTCGATTTCGGGCCGTTCTACGGCTTCAACTCGGTAAGCGTCTCGTCCTTCTCCAACAACACGACGCGCAGCGTCACCGGCTTCGGCGGGATCGCCACAGCGACGGAGAAGGCCTCGTTCGGTTCACTCGACATCCGCACGCGCGCCGAGTTCGGCCGCGTCTTCGACTACGGGAACGCCTACGGCTTTGCTAACCTCAGGGTCACGCCGTTCGTCGCGCTCGAGATCGCCCAACTGCGCAGCAACGGGTTCAGCGAGTACAATGCCAACGGTACCGGCAACCTCTTTGGCCTGGCAGGACAGGGCCAGTCCACGGCCGACGTCCCAGGCTTTCTCGGAGCGCGCTTCGAGTCGGCCTATGGGATCGCGAGCGGCATGCTGTTGCGCCCGATGGTGACCTTGGCCTACCTGCACGAGTTCGCGCCGCAGCGCACGCTGCAGAACGGCTTCGTGTCGCTGCCCGGATCGGCCTTCCTGGTGTCGGGCGCCCGGCCTTCGTCCAACGCGGTGCGGACGAAAGCTGGTTTCGAGCTCGACATGGGGCGCGGCATCGGCCTGTTCGCCGACTTCGACGGGGAGTTCTCGGGCCTTGAGCGCGTCTACGCTGGCAAGGGCGGGTTTCGCGTCGTCTGGTAACGGGCCCCCAGGCGGGCGGTCGCTCCCCATGTTTTGGGGAGCGACCCTGTCAGAGAACAGCCCGGCGTCTCGCTGGCATGGTCTGCATCACCGCTTAGGCCGCGCGCGCCCGCTCCTCCGGCTCGGCCGTGTCCATCGCCTGCATGTAGAGGTCGAGCAGAGTCTCCTGCTCATCCCTCTCGTCTTTATCCTGCTTGCGTATCTTGATGATCTCCTTGAGGATCTTGACGTCGAAGCCCTCGCCCTTGGCTTCGGCGAAAACCTCCTTCTTGCCCTCGTTCAAACCCTGGATCTCCTCCTCCAGGTGCTCGATGCGCTCGACGAACGAGCGGATGCGGTCCCCCGCGATGCCAACGGAATCGGACATGGGCTTCTCCCCTGTGGAATGGAGGCGCACCTTGAAGGCCCGATGGTAAGGGGACCGTTAACCGCGCGGCGTCAGGGGCCGCCCGAGCGCAGCACCAGGGCTGCCGCGGCGGTGCGGTTCTCGACCTGCAGCTTGGTGAAGACCACTTCGAGGTGCTTGTCGACCGTACGGGGACTGAGAGACAGAATGGCGGCGATATCGCGGTTCGACTTTCCGCGCGCGATCCACGACAGCACCTCCGCCTCGCGTTGCGTGAGGCCGTAGCGCAGCTTGATCCCCGCCAGCGCATCGCGCGCCGTTGCGTCGGCGATCCGCAGGAGAACGTCGCCGCGCTCCGTCTCGCCGAGGAAACTGATGCGCGAGCGTGCGCCATCCTGCGCGAAGGGCACGTCGTTCTGCGGGGTGCCCGGCGCGCGACGCAGGCAATCGAGCATCCAGGCCAGCACGCTGTCGGGCAGGCGCAACTCGTTTTCCGACCCGCGCGGGAACCGCTGTTCAAGCAGGCGGTAGGCCTGCGGGGTGAACCAGCCGATCCGGCCCGCCCGGTCGGTCGCGACGAGGAAACGATCGGCCGCATCCAGCGCCATGCGAGCGCTCTGGATCTTGCGAGCGTTGGACAGGTGGACGCCGATGCGCGCCAGCATCGCGTCGATGACGATGGGCTTCGTCACGTAGTCGGCACCGCCGGCCTGAAACCCGCGCAGGCTGTGCTCGGGCTCGCTCAAGCCGGTCATGAACAGCACCGGCACGTTGTCGAAACCGGCGAGCTGCTTCAGCCGACGGCAGGTTTCGAACCCATCCATATCCGGCATAACCGCGTCCATGAGCACGATGTCGGGGCGCAAACGCGTCGCGATGTCGAGCGCGGCCGCGCCCTCGAGCGCGACCATGACGGTCATGCCGGCCTCGTCGAGCACATCGGTCAAGAGCCGAACCGTGTCGGGCGAATCGTCCACCACCAGGACGATGTCTTCGCCGCGCTCGCGCCTCACGCGGGAGCCCGCATCCGTTCGAGCGCCGCCATGAGGCCCCGCATATCAAGGGCGTCGACGTAGGCAAGCATCGCCGCCGCGAAGGGTTGGGCTGCCGGATCGGTGGCATCGATCTCCGCCAGGGTGGCGCGCAGGCCTCTGATGTAGCCGATCTCGCAATGGCGGACGAGGTCGTCGAGGTAGCGCCGCTGCGGCGGCACGATCGCAGCGGCGGCGCTCGCCTCGACGCGGGACGACGGCCGATCGAATGCGCTCCGCAAGCCGAGCAACGACATCACGACATCCGTCAGCCGGGCGATGTCCACCGGCTTCATGATAAACGCGTCGTGGAACGGCGAGGCGATGGCCTTGCGGTACTCCTCCATGGCGCTGGCCGAAACCATGACGATCTTCGCCTCGGCATGACCTGCAACGCGCAGCATCTCCGCCACGCGCCAGCCGTCGTCGCCGGGCATCGCGATGTCGAGAAGAAAGAGGTCCGGCCTGACCGCGTCGGCGATCTCGAGGCCGGCAGCGCCGTCGGCGGCGCACAACACGGTGAATTCAAGCGGGGCCAGCGCTTCGCGCATCATATCGCGATGGACGGAATCGTCGTCGACGATGAGGATCGTGCGTCCCCTGCCAAGCGGGCCTTCGGCGAGCGCGATGCCGACGACCGGTCGCCTGGAATCGTTGACCCGCGGCAGGAACAGACGCAGCGTGAAGGCACTGCCCCTGCCGGGCTCGCTCGCCACCCGGATGTCGCCCCCCATGACCCCCGCCAGGAGGCGACAGATGGTGAGGCCAAGGCCGGTGCCGGCCTCCGTCGCGCCGGCGGCGTTCAAGCGCTCGAAGGGCTCGAAGATCCGTTCGAGGTCTTTCGTGGGGATGCCGGGCCCGGTGTCGCGGATGACGAACTCGGCGACCTCGTTGCGGTAGGTCACCGCGAGCGAAACCTCTCCCGCTCGGGTGAACTTGATGGCGTTGGACAGCAGGTTGATGAGGATCTGACGCAGCCGCTTCTCGTCGGTGGTGACGAGTGTCGGCAGGTCGGGCGAAAAACGCACGGCGAAGGCGATGCCCTTGCCGGCTGCCTGGACCGCGAACATATCGACGAGCTGGGTCAGGAAATCGCGCACGGGCACCTCTTCGCGGGAGAGGTCGAGCCGGCCCGCCTCGATTTTCGAGATGTCGAGCAGCCCGTCGATAAGGCCGGAAAGGTGGTTGGCGCTGCGCCGCATGACGGCGATCTGGCGACGCGGCTTTTCGTCCATCGCGCGATCGCGCTCGAGCAGTTGCGCGTAGCCCATGATCGTGTTGAGCGGAGTACGCAACTCGTGGCTCAGGCCCACGACGTAGCGGCTCTTGGCGAAGTTCGCCGCCTCCGCCACTTCTTTGGCGCGCTTGAGGGCGGCGTCCGTGCGTTCATGTGCGTCGATCTCCTCCATGAGGAGCTGGGTCTGGCGCAGCGTCTCCTGCTGTGCGGCCCTGCGGCTGACCTGGACGAGGCCGAACAGCCAGCTCACGACCGCAACGACGATGAGCAGCGAGAAGAACACGCGCCACAGGGTATCCGACACCACCGCCGCGTCGATGCGGTGGTCGGCTGCCATCTGTAGGCCGATCATGCCGAGCGTCAGGCCGATGAGGATGATCGCCACGGCGAAGGCGAGCAGGTACTCGACGGTGTGGGGCACGACGAAGCGCCGCAACCGGCGCGGCACCGAGGCGCTCAGCCCCGCTGCGAGCTGGTCGTGGATGCGGCCGTGCGGCTTGCACATGTCATGGCAGCGCGCGTCGAGCGAGCAGCATAGCGAGCAGATCGGCCCGGCATAGGCGGGACACGACGCCATGTCCTCCGGCTCGAACGGGTGTTCGCAGAGGCAGCATTGGACGGTCGTCGCATTTTGCCAATTGGTCTCTGGCTTTCGCGCGAGGTAGTAACGGCTGCCGGTGGCGAGCGCGAGGAGCGGCACGCAGGCGAGCGAGGTGGCGAGCGAGAGGAATGGGGTGAGCGCCCGCGCCGTCTCACCGAAAAAGTCGAACAGCGCCAGTCCGGAGACGAGCGTCGCCACCGCCATCGCGCCGACCCCGACCGGGTTGATGTCATAGAGGTGCGCGCGGCGGAATTCGATGGTCGGCGGGCTCAAGCCGAGCGGCTTGTTGATGACGAGGTCGGCGACGAGCGCGCCGACCCAGGCGGCCGCGACGCTAGAATAGACCGCGAGCGTCTGCTCGAGCGCACGGTAGACGCCGAGTTCCATCACCAGCAGCGCGACGAGTACGTTGAAGACCAGCCAGACCACACGGCCGGGATGCGAATGGGTCAGGCGCGAGAAGAAGTTCGACCAGGCGATCGAGCCGGCATAGGCGTTGGTCACGTTGATCTTAAGCTGGCAGACCACGACGAACACGCAGGTCAGCGCGAGTGCGGCCGGCCGGGAGGCGAAGGTGCCGAAGGCCACGGCATACATCTGCGGCGGGTCGCCCGCCGCCTCGGCCGGCACGCCATATCGCAGCGCGACGACGGCGAGGAAGGACCCCGCCAGGAGTTTCAGGGAGCCGACCACAATCCACCCGGGGCCGGCGCAGAGCAGCGCCACCCACCACGCCGTCCGCTTCTCGCGCCGGTCGGGCAGAAAGCGAAGAAAGTCGACCTGCTCCCCGACTTGTACGATGAGCGCGAAAGCGACCGATGCCGCCGCGCCGAACAGCGCGAGATGAAAACCGCCGTCGGGGTTTTCGCGTCCGGCAAAGGCTTGCCACTCACTGAGCGCGTTGGGATCGCGCAGCGCGATCATGACAATGGGTGCGATGTTCAGGAGGAGCCAGACCGGCTGCGTCCAGACCTGGAAGCGGCTGATGGCGGCGATGCCGTAGGTTACAAGAGGAATCACTGCCAGCGCGCTGATGAGGTAGCCGACCGGTCGCGGGATGCCCAGGCAGAGATCGAGCGCCATCGCCATGATCACCGATTCGATGGCGAAGAACAGAAACGTGAAGCAGGCATAGATGAGCGACGTGACGGTCGAGCCGATGTAGCCGAAGCCGGCGCCGCGCGTCAGCAGGTCGATGTCGACGCCGTACTTGGCGGCGGAGAAGCAAATCGGCACGGCGGTCGCGAAGATGACGAGGGCGACCGCCAGGATGGCGAGCGTTGCGTTGCCATAGCCGTAATTCAGGGTGATCGCGCCGCCGATCGCCTCCAGCGCCAGAAAGGAGACGGCGCCGAGCGCGGTGTGGCCGACTTTCGCGGACGACCACCGCCGCGCGCTTTTGGCTGTGAAGCGCAGCGCGAAATCTTCCA
This sequence comes from Beijerinckiaceae bacterium, assembly GCA_965249685.1. Classification (GTDB taxonomy): domain Bacteria; phylum Pseudomonadota; class Alphaproteobacteria; order Rhizobiales; family Beijerinckiaceae; genus RH-AL1. The sequence continues at coordinate 1,561,632 of CBDFMN010000003.1, forward strand.
GGGTTTGGTTCGCGACCCACTGGTTGTACTCGCGCCGCACGCGATCGATTCTCTGCCGGCCGGCCATGGTCCCCTTTCAGCCCGGCACCCGGGAGTGAGCAAGCCGGTGGGCCGGCACGATCCATGCCATGGGGCGGCGTCCGCCAGCTCAGGGCCCGGAGGCAGTCTGCAGCCACGCGCGCGCAAACACCAACAGGCAATGGCCATGACGCGAAAGTGAAAAGATAAGGTTGCGGTGGCCTGCCGCCTCGGCGCATGTCTCCCACACGAAGACAGGGGAGCCAGGTGGATCAGGTCGTGCAAAGCCAGGGCGCGCTGGCGCCCGTCGCGGATGGGCTGCCGCCCAGCGAGCGGCGCCAGGCGCTTATCGCCATTCTCATCGCGGTCAGCATGGCGACGCTCGATACGGCCATCGTCAATACCGCGCTGCCCACCATCGCCCGGGACATCCACACGAGCGCGGCCGCCGTGATCTGGATCGTCAGCGCCTACCAGATTGCGATGGTCGCGACGCTGCTGCCCCTTGCCGCGCTCGGCGAGATCCTCGGCCACCAGCGCCTGCACATCGCCGGGCTGGTCGTCTTCACGGTGACGTCGTTGGCCTGCGGCTTCGCGTGGTCGCTGCCGACGCTTGTCGGCGCGCGCGTCCTTCAGGGGCTGGGCGCCGCCGCCCTCATGAGCCAGAACACCGCCCTCATCCGCCACGTCTATCCCTCGCGGATGCTGGGCCATGGCCTGGGGATGAACGCCCTGACCGTCGGCCTCGCCTTCACCGTTGGTCCGACCGTGGCCTCGGCCGTGCTGTCTGTGACCACTTGGCACTGGCTGTTCCTGATCAACGTGCCTGCCGGGGTACTTGCCCTCGTCCTCTCCCTGCGCAGCCTGCCCAAAATCCGTCCTTCGGGGCATTATTTCGATCCCTTGGGGGCGCTGCTCAGTGCGGCCTTCTTCGGTCTCTTCATCTACGGCGTGGGCGCTGTTTCGCAGGGTGACCCGTGGCTGCCGATCCTGCTCGAACTGGTAGCGGCAGCCGTCTGCTTCGCCCTGCTGCTGCTGCGACAGCGGCGCGCCGGCCATCCCGCACCGATGCTGCCGGTCGACCTCTTCCGCCTGCCGGCCTTCGCATTATCGGCCACGACGGCGGTGTTCGCCTTCGCCACGCAAGGCCTGGCCTTCGTCGCCCTGCCTTTCCTGCTGCACGACGTGCTGAGACATAGTCAGGTCGAGGTCGGCTTCCTGATGACGCCCTGGCCTGCCATCGTCGCCGTCATGGCACCCATCGCCGGGCGCATGTCCGATCGGCGCTCGCCGGGAGTGCTCGGCGGCTGCGGATTGCTGGCCCTTAGCGCCGGCATGGCAAGCCTCGCCCTGCTGCCGCCCGAGCCCAACGTCTTGGCGATCACCTGGCGCATGCTGCTGTGCGGAGCCGGTTTCGGGTTCTTCCAGGCGCCGAACCTCAAGGCGATCATGGGCAGCGCGCCGCCCGGCCGCAGCGGCGGAGCGGCCGGCATCATCTCGACCTCGCGGCTCGTCGGGCAGAGCGTGGGAGCCGCGCTCGTCGCGCTCTGCCTCAACCTGGCACACGCGCGCGGGCCGGAACTCGCGCTCTGGATCGGCTGCGTCTTCGCCGGCCTCGGCTGCGTTGCGAGCTTCCTCCGCCTGCTGCCGCGCCAAGCCGACTGATGGCCCGGCGTTTGCTCGACTTTCAGACGACGACCCCCATCGATGATGGCGGGTTGGCGACGCATGGGCCCACGGCCCCGGGGGAGACTAGATTGCAACGATACCTGAGAAGCGTGTGCGTGGCAGCCGGGCTGGCGGTGACCACGGTCGGGGGCGCCTGCGCGCAGGGCACCCTGCGCATCGGCATGACGGCCTCGGACATCCCCCTCACGACGGGCCAAGCCGACAATGGCGGCGAGGGCATGCGCTTCATGGGCTACACGGTCTATGACGGGCTGATCGACTGGAATCTGTCGAGCGCAACCGACCCGTCGGACCTGACGCCTGGACTGGCGGAGAGCTGGGGCGTCGTCCCGACCGATGCCACCAAGACGCATTGGATCTTCCACCTGCGGTCGGGCGTGAAGTTCCACGATGGGTCCGACTTCACTGCCGACGCGGTCGTGTGGAACCTGGACAAGCTCCTCAAGAAGGAGAGCCCGCAGTTCGACCCGCGCCAGTCGGCCCAGGGCCGCTCGCGCATCCCCGCCGTCGCGACCTACCGCGCCGTCGACCCACTGACGGTGGAGATCACGACGAAGGCACCCGACGCAACGCTCCCCTACCAGCTGTCCTGGACCATGATCTCCTCGCCCGCCCAATGGGAAAAGGTCGGCAGGAGCTGGGATGCCTTCGCCAAGACGCCGTCTGGGACGGGGCCCTGGAAGCTGACCGCCTTCGTGCCGCACGAGCGGGCGGAGCTCTCGCCGAACAAGGACTATTGGGACAAGGCGCGCGTGCCCAAGCTTGACAAGCTGGTGCTCCTGCCACTCGCCGAGCCCAACGCGCGCGTCGCGGCGCTCCGCTCGGGTCAGGTCGATTGGATCGAGGCGCCGGCGCCCGACGCCGTCGAATCGCTGAAATCATCGGGCTTCAAGATCGTCACCAACTCCTATTCGCACAACTGGACCTATCATCTCTCGCGCCTCGAGGGTTCGCCGTGGAACGACATCCGCGTGCGCAAGGCGGCCAACCTGGCGGTCGACCGCGATGGCATGAAGGAGCTTCTGGCCGGCATGATGATCCCGGCACAGGGGTTCTTCCCGCCCGGGCACCCCTGGTTCGGCCACCCCACCTTCAAGCTCAGGTTCGATCCCGTCGAGGCAAGGCGATTGATGAAGGAGGCCGGCTACACGCCGGAAAAGCCGCTTGTCACCAAGGTGCTGATCTCGCCCTCAGGATCCGGCCAGATGCTACCGCTGCCGATGAACGAGTTGGTGCAGCAGAACCTCGCCGAAGTGGGTATCAAGGTATCGTTCGAGGTCGTGGAGTGGAACCAGCTCATCAACGTCTGGCGTGCCGGGGCAAAAGACCCGAGCGACCGCGGCGCCTCCGCGATCAACTACTCCTACTTCATCCAGGACCCGTTCAACGGCTTCATCCGACACCTGCAATGCAACCTCGGGCCGCCGAACGGCACTAACTGGGGCTATTACTGCGACGCCGAGATGGACAAGCTGTTCGACCAGGTCCGCAACGCCTTCGATCCGAAGGAGCAGGTCAAGATCCTGCAGAAAGTCCACGAGAAGTTCGTTGACGACGCCCTGTTCCTGATGATCACCCACGATGTCGCCCCCCGCGCGATGAGCACGAAGGTCCGCGGCTTCGTCCAGGCGCAGAACTGGTTCCAAGACTTCTCGCCGATCAGCGTGGACAAGTGATGCGAGCGGCTCGATCGCTCCGTAAGCGCCGGGCTTCGGGCAAGACGGGCTTCGGGCAAGACGGGCTCCAGGCATGGCGGACCCTGGGGCTGCATCGCCCGCGCGACGCCAGACGGCGACGGCAAGCCGCCGTTTACCCTTCTGCGTTAGCGTTGCGGTGGTTGTCGCCGCTGCATGGATTCCCGCGATGAAGGCTGTTCTTGTCTCCTTGACCCTCGTCCTCGTGGCGGTTTGCACGCAGCCCGCCGGTGCGGTGACAACGCCTCCCGTGGACTGCCGGCACGACAGGAAGGTCATCGGCAAGACGATCTGCGCCTCCCCCGAACTCGCCGCGATCGACAAGGAGATCGCCGCCCTCACCGATCGCGGCATGGCGAGGTTGACAGGCGGCGACCAGCAGCGGCTGGCGCAAAGCCAGCTTGCCTTCTTCAAGCGCCGCAGCGGCTGCGCCTGGGCTTCGCATCACAGCGCACACCCGGGCACCGCCATCGCCGAATGCATCGGCGCCGCTATGGAAGATCGTGTGCATACGCTGCGCGCCGTCGTCGATCGCGGGCGGTATTGAGCGCCGTTCAACCGAGACGGCGCGCCCGTTGCTTGCCTCGCGCCGGTGAGGATCGAGATCGCCGGGCCAACGCTTGGGCGGCTGCCGCTCTCGGCGTAATGGTTGCGATCCCGAACGAGGGCTGACGATGCTGCCAGATATCCTCGACCTCGCCAGCTTACGAGGCCTCTATGCCGGCGGTCTCTCGCCCCTCGCGCTTACGGACACGATCGCCGCGCGTATGGCGGAAGCCGACCCTGCCGTCTTCATCACCTCCGTCGACCGCGCCGGCCTGCGGATTCAGGCCGAAGCGCTGCTGCGCCGCGCCCCCGACCCTAACAGCCTGCCGCTGTGGGGCGTGCCTTTCGCCGTCAAAGACAATATCGACGTCGCCGGTTTGCCTACGACCGCGGGTTGCCCCACCTTTGCCTTCGTGCCCGAACACGATGCCGTCGTTGTGGCGCGGTTGAAGGCGGCCGGCGCGATCGTGACCGGTAAGGTCAACCTCGACCAGTTCGCGACCGGGCTTAACGGCACCCGCTCGCCTTACGGCGCACCGCGCTGCGTGTTCGACGCCGCCTTCATCTCCGGCGGCTCGAGTTCCGGCTCGGCGGTGGCGGTTGCGGCCGGTCTCGCCGCCTTTTCGCTCGGCACGGACACGGCCGGCTCGGGCCGGGTGCCGGCGGCTCTCAACAACATCGTCGGCATCAAGCCGACACCGGGCCGCATCAGCGCCCGCGGCCTGCTCCCGGCCTGCCGCACGCTCGACACCATCACCGTCTTTGCCGCCTGCGTCGCCGACGGTCTTGCGGTCCGCCGGATCGCCGAGGGCTTCGATGCCGGCGACCCCTACTCCGCGCTTGCCGATGCGGCGGCCTTGCCAGAGCGGCCACGCGTCGGCGTGCTGCGGCCGGAGGACCGCGTCTTCTACGGCGACGCGGCCTCGGCCGCCCTGTACGACGCCGCTGTGGCGCGCCTGCCCGCGCTCGGCGCGGAGGCCGCACCCCTTGATTTCGCGCCCTTCCGCGAAACCGCCGCGCTGATCTACGATGGGCCTTGGGTGGCCGAGCGATTGGCGGCGCTGGAACCGTTCCTTGCCTCCAACGCGGGAGACTTCGATCCGGTCGTGCGCGCCATCGTCGAGGGTGCCCGCCGCTTCAGCGCGGCCGACGCGTTTCGCGGCCGCTACGCCCTGGAAGCGCTGCGCCGTCGAATAGAGACGACCTGGGCCGCTTGCGACGTCCTGCTGATCCCGACCGCACCGACCACCTATACGGTCGCAGCGATGCAGGCCGACCCGGTCCGCCTCAACAGTCACCTCGGTTATTACACCAATTTCGTGAACCTCCTCGGCTTGGCCGGAATCGCGGTACCGGCCGGGTTCCGGCCGGATGGGCTGCCGTTCGGCGTCACGCTGGTTGGTCGAAGCGGCAGCGACGACGCGCTCGGACCGCTCGCTGACGCGTTCCACCGAGCCTGTGGCAGCGGCATGGGACGCGCGAAGACACCGGTGCCCTTGCCCGTCGTCGAGCCTCGCACCTCAGACGATCGCATCGAGCTCGCGGTGGTTGGCGCGCACCTCTCCGGCCTCGCGCTGAACGGCGAGTTGCTTGCATCGGGCGCCACCTTCCTGCGCGCGGGCCGCACGGGACGCGATTACCGCCTGTTCGCGCTGCCCGGAACGCAACCGCCGAAGCCAGGCATGATCCGCGACCCGGCCTTCCATGGTCCAGGCGTCGCAGTCGAGGTGTGGGCGCTCGCGCCTGCCGCCTTCGCCCGGTTCGTCGCCGCGATCCCCGCGCCGCTCGGGGTCGGCCGCCTGGCCCTGGAAGATGGAACCGCGCCGAGTGGCTTCCTCTGCGAGGCTTGGGCGATCGGCTCGGCTCGCGACATCACGGCCTTCGGAGGCTGGCGCGCCTTCCTCGATGCGGGATCCACCTGAAATCGCGACTACGTCGCGGCAATTGCGCAAGCATCGGGTTCGCCGTCCCGCTCGTCACGGTGCCCAAGCGCCTGCTGCCGGGCTTTGCGGCCGCTGACCTGACCACACGGTTTGTCTTGTTTCATGACATACGTCCTTCCATCCTTTCTCCAGGAGGTCCCGAAGGGGCCTGGCTCTCGCGTAAGGCGCGCGTGAGGGTCAGCACCATGGCCGGTATTTTGAGAATGGCAATATAATCTTATATCAAACTATAAAAGCCTCAAAGCGGTTGCTCTCGGACTCCCTGGCAAAACGACCTTCTCAGGTATCGACAAAGCCTCACGGGAGCGGCGACCGCGCGCGGGTGGAACGATCCTCGCATCGATGAGCGGTGAGTATCAAGCGGGGCTAGGCACGATGATGCAAGGCGCACAGAACCACTCGGCCGGCCCGATCGATGTCGTCGAGCTGACGGTGGCGGACGTCCAGGCGGGCTTCGCGGACGGTAGCTTCACCAGCGAGGGCCTGACGCAGGCCTACCTCGAACGTATCGCCGCCTACAACACGGCCTATAACGCTATCATCTTCCTCAATCCGGATGCGCTGACGGATGCGCGCGCCATCGATCGTCGACGTGCGGCCGGAGAGACTCTGGGGCCGCTGGCCGGCATACCCGTCGTCGTCAAGGACGCGATGGACATGCGCGGCTTCCCGACGACAGGCGGATGGTCGCTGCTGCATGGCAAGTCGGGCGGCGTCGACCTGAGGCCCGAGGTCGATGCGCCAGTGGTGGCGCGGATGCGCGCGGCAGGCGCAGTGATCCTGGGCAAGACCAACATCCCCGTCCTCAGCGCCACCGGCAGTCACGCCAACGACAGCTGGGCAGGTCCGACCTTCAACGCGGCGGGCCGCGAGTTCCTGCCGGGCGGCAGCAGCGCCGGCACGGCGACGGCCGTCGCCGCCAGCTTCGCCGTGCTGGGCTTGGCCGAGGAGACGGGCGGCTCGATCCAGAACCCGGCCTCGGCGCAAGGCCTCGTCGGTATCAAGCCGACCTTCGCGCTCGTCCCCAATGTCGGCGTGCTGCCGCTGTCGAGCCTACGCGACGTCGTCGGGCCGATCGCCCGCAGTGTCCGCGACGCGGCCCTGGCCCTCGACGTGCTCGCCGGCTTCACGATGGAAGACCCGAAGACGGCGGCAGGTATCGGCCGGCGACCAGCCAACGGATACACGTCCGAGCTCAAGCCCGATGCGTTGCGGGGCAAGCGGATCGGCACGTACGGCCCAGGCTGGCGCGACCTGCCGCTTTCGGAGGAGGCGCAGGCGCTCTACGCGCGGGCGCTCGGAGAGGTGGGGAGTGCCGGTGCGGCGCGGGTCGAGGACCCGTTCGCGGGCTCCGGCTTTGCGGCGTTGCGCGCGCCAAGCGTGCCCGGGACGGAATACGACGGCCGCGGCTGTGAATCCGTGCCCTACGACCTCCATCGCTACCTCGACCGGTTGGGGCCAGACGCGGCGCTCAAGACTTTTGCCGCCTTCGCGGCCGCTGTCGCGGCGGAAGACCCGTTCGCGCCGTCCGGCGTGCTCGGTTACATGCCGCGAATGCCAGGTTTCGAGGCGTGTCTCGCCGCCCCGACGGTTCCCCCTGATATGACGCCCTTCATCGCCCTGCGCGAGGAGCACCTGGCCATCTTCGGCCGCGTTTTCGCCGAGAACGGTCTCGACGCGCTGATTTTTCCGCAGATGCGCAGCGCGCTGCCGCCGATCTTTGCCGGCGACATTATCCACGAGACTGTGGTCAGCGAGATCAACATCGCGGGCCTACCGGGCGTCACGGTGCCCGCCGGCTATTACGCCTCCGGTGCACCGTTCAACCTCATCATCGTGGGCCCGATGTGGAGTGAAGCCAAGCTCCTGGGAATCGCCTATGCCTACGAGCAGGCGACGCGACACCGCAGGGCTCCCGCCCTGAGCGCCTCATAGGCTTCCATGCAAGGAGACCATCCGTGAGATATTCCTTCCTCGCCGCGGCTGCCGGCTGCACCCTCGTCGCGGCAGCGGCTCAAGCGGCCGACACGCGCCCCATCACCATCGGCGTGCCGGTGGGCCTGTCGGGAGCCAACAGCGTGGTCGCGCCCTCCGTCGTGCAGGCGGCACAACTCGCCGTCGACGAGATCAACGCCGCCGGCGGCGTGCTGGGCCGTAAGCTCGCACTTGAAATTGCCGACGATGCCTCGGGTGCCGCAGGCGCACAAAAGGCGTTTGACTCTCTCGTCTACCAGAAGAAGGTGGACGTTCTGATCTCCATGGAGACGAGCGCCGCGCGCAACGCCGCGCTGCCGATCGTCAGCAAAGGCAAGGTGCCCTATATCTACACGTCCTTCTACGAAGGCCACTCCTGCAACAAGTACCTCTATGTGGATGCCTGGGTGCCCGAGCAGCAGGTCCCGCCGATCGTCGACAATTTCATCAAGGATAAGCACGCCAAGACCTTCTTCCTGATCGGCAGCGATTATGCGTTCGGCCGCGGCATGCTGAGCTTCACCCGCACCTACATCGAGAAGCAGGGCGGCAAGGTCGTAGGTGAGGATTACCTGCCGATGGACGGTACGGACTGGACCTCCATCCTGTCCAAGCTGCGCGAGTCGAAGGCGGACGCGCTCATCACCTCGACCGCCGGCGGCGCACCCAACGTCACGTTGACCAAACAGATGCGCGCGGCCGGCCTCACGCTGCCCTATGCCAACCTCGCGGTCGACGAGGGCACAGCCAAGAGCATGGGAGCGGACGCGACGGGTATCTATCTCTCCGCCTCCTACGTCACCGGCATCGACTCGCCCGAGAACAAGAAATTTCTCGCAGCGGCCAAGAATAAGTTTGGGGCCGACCTGAAGACGCCCAACGATCTTTCCGTTCCGGAATACGAAGCCGTCTACCTCTACAAGGTCGCCATCGAGAAGGCGGGCTCGACCGAAACAGCCAAGATCCTCGAAGCGTTGCCGACCGTTGCCTTCACAGGCCCGCGCGGCACGATCAAGATGAACAAGGAACATCATGCGCCCCTCACGATGTACCTCGGCCAGGTGCAGAGCGACGGCTCCGTGAAAGTCGAGGCGACCTTCAAAGACGTCGATCCCGGCACCCAATGCCCGACCATGAAATGATGCCGACGCGCCCGCGACACGATCGGTGCTGATCGCGCTCGACATCCTGACGACAGCCGCGATCCTCTTCATCGTGGCCGTGGGCCTGCTCGCGATCTTCGGTGTTCTCAAGATCATCAACTTCGCGCATGGCGCGTGGTTGACGATCGGCGCCTATTGCGCGGTGATCGCGGCGCGGCTCGGCCTCAATCCATGGCTGGCGCTGCCGCTCGCCTTCATCGTCGGCGCAGCGCTCGGCGGCGTCGCCGAGGTGTTGGTCGTGCGTCCGCTCTACCGGCGCCCGCTCGACGCGATCCTCGCCACCTGGGGGCTCGGCATCGTGGTCGGGCAAGTCATCACGCTCGGCTTCGGCCGCGACGTGCAGATGACGCAGAACCTGCTGTCCGGCACGGTTCCCCTCCTCGGCACGTCCTACTCCGCCTACCGGCTGTTCGCGCTCGCTGCAGCCTTGGCGATCGGCCTCGCTTTCGCCCTGCTGGTTGAGGGGACGCGCCTGGGGCTCTCCGCCCGCGCCGTCATCATGAACGAGACGCTGGCGCGCGGGCTGGGCATCGACACCGCCCGCGTCCGCCTTGCCACGTTCATGATCGGCGCCGGCCTGGCCTCGCTTGCCGGCGTCTTGCTCGCGCCGCTGACCAGCGTCGACCCCAATATGGGCGTCGCCTGGTTGATCGGCGCCTTCATGCTGGTGATGGTGGCTGGCGCCTCCTACAAGGCGCTCGGCGCGGCCTGCCTCGTCTTCGGCGCGGCGCAGGTTCTGGTCAGTACCTTCGTCAGCCCGATCCTCGGAAGCATCTCCATCGCGGTATTGGCCGCGCTCGTGCTGCGGATCAGCCCACGGGGGTTTTCGCGTGCTTGAGCGGCGCGGCATGGGAGCCGAGCGCCGCCAGGCCCAGCCGCGCACCGGCCGCCGATATGCGGCCGCCCTGACCGTCGCCGTCGCGGTAGCGGCCGCCCTCGTCTGGGTCGCCCCTCTCGTCCTCGACAAGTTCGCCGTCAACGTCCTCACGCGCTCTCTGATCTACGCGATCCTCGCGGTCACGGTCGACCTGCTCTGGGGCTTCACGGGCATCCTGACCTTCGGTCAGGCCGCCTTCTTCGGCGTCGGCGCCTATGCGACGGCGATCACCCTCGCGCAGGGTGGCTCCACGCCGCCGTGGATGGCGGCGACCCTGGCGCTCGCCGTCCTGGGCCCGGCACTCCTCGGGCTCGTCGTCGGTTGGCTCTCGTTCTATCACGGCTCGACGCCGCTCTACGCTTCCGTCATCTCGCTCGTGCTGCCCATCGTCGTCACCCAAAGCATTTATTCCGGCGGCACCTGGACAGGTTCATCGAGCGGCCTGGTCGGCTACGACACACTGCCGCTCGATTTGGAAGACTTCTTCCGGCTCGCCGGCCTCACTCTCCTCGTTGCAACAATCGGAGCTTGGATTTTCGTGCGCTCCGATGCCGGCAAGCTATTGGTCGCGGTGCGCGACAACGACATGCGCTGCGCCTACCTCGGTCTCAATTCCAAACGTATCCAAATCTGGCTTACCACCGTGCTCGCGGGCGTCGCGGGCCTTGCCGGCTTCCTTTTCGCGCACGCGTCCGGCGTCGTCGCGCCGGAGAACGCAGGCTTCCTGTTCGGCACGGAACTGGTGATTTGGGTGGCGCTCGGTGGACGCGGCACGCTGCTCGGCCCAGTCTTGGGCACGATCGCGATCGATTATGCGAGCGCCAGCCTGTCGGGCAATCTGCCATTTCTCTGGCAACTCCTACTGGGCGCGGCGTTCGTCGTCACTATTATCCTCCTGCCATCTGGACTAGCCGGGGCGGCGCGCCGTGCCTTCACGGAAATATTGGGGAGAGGCACGCAATCGGCCGTGCCCCACCTCACGGTCTTGCGCGCCATACCCTCCGGCGCCGCCAGCGTACCCATCCTCCTCGACGTCGCCCATCTCGCGCGGTCCTTCGGCAGCCTTGCGGTGTTGCAGGACATCACTTTGCAGGTTCGTGCCGGCGAACTCGTCAGTCTCGTCGGGCCCAACGGTGCCGGCAAGACCACGCTCATGCGCTGCCTCAGCGACGGTACCGAGCCGTTCGAGGGCACCGTGATCGTGGCCGGAGAGTCCATTCGAGGTTTGACGCCTGACCGTATCGTCGCGCTTGGCCTCGGCCGCAAGTTCCAGGTGGCCAGCGTCTTCGAGAGCCTCTCCGTCAGCGACTGCCTGAAGCTGGCCCGGGCCGCCGCGACGCCGCCTAGCCCCTTGATTGCCGCGCCGGAGCTGGTTCTGCCGGTCGCCAGCCTCGACGTCCTGCGCCTGACCGGACTCGACGCGATGCTGTCCACCTCGGCCCGCCTGCTATCGCACGGGCAGAAGCAGGCACTCGAACTGGCCATGGTGCTGGCGCTAGAACCGCGCATCATCCTCTTGGACGAGCCGACGGCCGGGTTGACCAAGGTCGAGCGCACGACGATCGGCACGGTGCTGCGCGCCCTTGCTGCCGAGACAGGTCTCGCCGTCGTCCTGGTCGAGCACGACCTGGATTTCGTGCGGCAGATTTCGTCGCGCATCGTGGTGCTGCACCAGGGTCGCCTCGTGCTCGACGGCACGGTCGAAGAGGTCGTCAACTCCGAGACCGTCCGCACCATCTACGCCGGCGGCGGCCATGTCTGATGGGACACTGCCGGAAACGACCTCCGGTCGGAACGACGGCGAGGCTCCCCGCCTCGCCCTTGCCGAGGTGTCGAGCGGCTATGGCGCCGTCACCGTGGTACGGTCCGTCTCGCTGCAAGTCCGGCGGGGCGAGGTTCTCGCCCTGCTGGGCAAGAACGGCATGGGCAAGACGACCCTCCTCAAGACGGTGCTCGGCCTTGTGCCGGTCCGCTCGGGTCAGGTGTGCGTAGGACCGATGGACGGGGCCACGATGACACCGGCCCGTCTTGTTGCATGGGGCTTGGGCTACGTGCCGCAGGAGCAGCCACTCTTCCAGGACCTCAGCATCCGCGACAACCTCCGCTTAGCGCTGCGCTCCGACCGGCAACTCGACGCCGCGCTCGAGCGTGTGTTCGACTACTTTCCTTTTCTGCGCGACCGGCTGAAGCAGCCCGCCGGCACCCTATCGGGCGGCGAACAAAAGATGCTGATCCTCGCGCGTGCCCTGATGCTAAGGCCACGCCTCCTTCTGATCGACGAGATTTCCGAGGGCCTGCAACCCTCCGTCGTCGACCGCATCGCTCACGCCCTCCACGACGAGCGCGAGAGGCACGGCACCGCCATCCTCCTCGTCGAGCAGAACCTCGATTTCGCGCTCCGCCTCGCCGACCGCTGGGCGGTGCTGAAGCTGGGCGAGATCGATGATGAAGGCGCGGGCGGCTTCGAAGCCCGCCCGCAGATCCTCGACCACCTCAGCCTCTGAGCCGGCGAGCCGGGTGCCACCTTCACACGGTTTTTTCTTTCCTCGGATGGTGCCCAGCTCCTTGCGGGACGAACACGAGGCAGGCGACGATGAAGGCGAGAAGGACGGCCGAGGCCGTGAACCGGCTGAGGGCGAAGCCGCCGTGGTCCACCGGCTTGTCCATAAGGTCGCCGAGCGTCGCCCCGAGGGGGCGGGTCAGGATGAAAGCCGCCCAGAACAGGAGGGTGCGCGAAATGCTGGTGAAGAAAAAGGCAGCCGCGATAACCGCCAGGAGCCCAGCGAAGACCAGCGCGCCGCGTTCATAGCCGAGGCCAGTGCTGTCCGCCATCCAGTCTCCAAGCGCCGTCCCGAGCGTCTGCGAGGCCATGATGGTCACCCAGTAGAACGCCTCGACCTTGGGTGAACGGATGGTTTCGACGGAGACGGAGCCGGCGGCCCGGTACCACACGGCGAACGACAGCAGGAGCAGCGCGAGCAGGAGCAGCGATCCGCCGAGATAGCCGATGCCGAGCGAGCGGTCGGCAAAATCGGCGATCGTGGTGCCGGCGGTCGTGGTCGCCACGATCACCGTCCAATACAGGAAGGGGCGGTAGGAGCGGGCCGCAATCTGTGCGGCGACTGCGGCGGCGAAGACCGCAAGGAAGACGAGACTGCTGAAGGCATAGCCAAGATCCAGGGACATGGATACGGCATCGCCGCCGGTCTCGCCCAAGGTCGTGGCCACGATCTTGACGATCCAGAACATGAGGGTGACGGCGGCGACCTTACTGGCCGTCCGTTCGATGGTGATGCTCATGAGTGCTTGTTCTCCTTTGGCAGTAGGGAATGGGGAAGGGTGCGCGGTCGCTGGCCGGCCGGTTCGGGAATCGTCGCGCGGTCTTTCGGCGGAGGCGGGAACGAGAGCGTGACGCGCAAGCCCGGCTCCGCGTCGGTCAGGCGCAATTTGGCTGCGTGCAGATCGGCAACTGCGGCGACGAGGCTGAGGCCCAGCCCTGCGCCCGGGGTCGAGCGACTCGTGTCGCTCCTGAAGAAGCGATGGGTCACGCGCGGGAGGTCGACGGCGGTGATTCCCAAGCCGTCATCCGCCACGCTCAGATCCACGCCGCCGTCCGACCGGCCTACCAGGGTGATGACGATCCCTGTCCCGAGCGGCGTGTGGCGCAGCGCGTTTTCCACGATGTTGGCGAGCGCCTGTGTCAGCAATTCTCGGTCGCCCTCCAGCACGAGCCCCGGCATACAGCGGACCTTAAGCGAGCGACCTCCGTCCTCCGCATCGGCGACGTAGGCGCTCGCGACCGCCTCGACCATGGCGCCCGCGTCGAAGCGACGGAACCCGGCATGCGGGGATTGGCCCTCGATTTGCGCGATCCGCAGCAGCGCGGCGAAGGTTTCGAGGAGCGCATCCGCCTCTTCGGACGCTTGCTCGATCGCGGCCTCGTAGTCGGCGATCGTGGCGGCGTGGGTCCGCGCCTCCTCGAGACGCAGGTGCAGGCGAGAGAGCGGCGTGCGCAGGTCGTGCGCCACGTCGCTCGAGACCTGGCGGAGGCTCCCCATAAGGTCGGCGATGCGGTCCAGCATGTGGTTGAGGGTTTCCGACAGCCGGTCGAGGTCGTCGCCCGTTTTCCGCATGGGGATACGGCGAGACAGGTCGCCCGCGATGATCGCCTCGGCGGTGCCGGCGATCGCGTCGATGCGCGCCAGGAACGTGCGGCTGAGCAGAACGCCCCCGGCGACCCCGAGCAGCACAGCCAGGCCCAGGGTCCAGACGAAGGCGGTCGCGATGGCCTCCTCGATTTCGGCGACGCGGCCGAGGTCGTCGCCGACCGTCACCCGCAGGTCCCGGCCGAAATCCGCTGTCAGGGCAGTGACGCGTTCGGGCCGACCGCCGTCCTCCGATGCGTTCGCGACGTTGATCGTCGACCAGCCTGCTCCCTTCGGTCCTTCGGCGGCCAACTCGCCGGCGAGCGGCCTGCCGGCCGCATCCTGCACGAGATAGTCCAACGCGCTCGCCCCGCGCCCGCGCGCGCGCACGAGCATGACGAGACGGTCCTGGCCGCCGTTGCGGTACTCGGCCTGCAGGAAGGCCATCTCCGCCTCGATTCTGTCGGCTCTTTGTCGCTCGAGAGCGGACCGCGCGGACACGAAGACGGCCGCGCCGAGCACAACGGCGGATACGGCGAAGACCGCGATGTAGAGGGACGCGAGCCTGACGTTTGCCAACCGTAGCAATCGTGGGAGAGGCGACGACCAGGTCAAGGCCCGTCCACCATCGGGGCCCGCAACACGTAGCCGGCGCCACGGATCGTATGGATGAGGTCGGGCGCGTTGCCCTCCGCGAGTTTTGCCCGCAAACGGCTCATGTGCGATTCCACGATGTTGGTCTTCGGATCGAAATGGAAGTCCCAAACAGCTTCGAGCATCATGGTCCGCGTGACCACCTGTCCCGCGTGGCGCGCCAGATACTCGAGAAGTTTGAACTCTTGGGGCTGCAACTCGACAGCCCGGCCCGCCCGGCGGACGGCACGCTTCAGGAGGTCGATCTCAAGATCGCCCACGCGTAAGACGGTCGAGGTCTCGACGATCGGCGGGCGCCGGGCAAGCGCGTTGACGCGCGCGAGCAGTTCGGCGAAGGCGAAAGGCTTGACCAGATAGTCGTCACCGCCCGCCT
This sequence comes from Beijerinckiaceae bacterium, assembly GCA_965249685.1. Taxonomy (GTDB): domain Bacteria; phylum Pseudomonadota; class Alphaproteobacteria; order Rhizobiales; family Beijerinckiaceae; genus RH-AL1. The sequence continues at coordinate 1,576,708 of CBDFMN010000003.1, forward strand.
CCAAGCCTGCCACTCGATCGCCGACACCGCTGAGCGCGGTGAGGAATAAGACCGGCGCGTTATTCCCGAGGGCGCGGAGGGCGCGGACGATTCCCAGCCCATCCAGGCCGGGTAGCATGCGATCGACGATCATCAGGTCATGTCCGCCCTCGCTCGCGTGCCACAGGCCTTCTTGCCCTGTCCCGGCATGGTCGACGACGTGGCCGTGTTCCCTCAAGCCGCGGGCGAGATAGGCGGCCGTGGATCGGTCGTCCTCGATGAGCAAGATCTTCACTGCGCCCGTCTCCTCAGCGAAGTTCGGCCGCCGGCGAGGCTTCCGATCCTCCGCGGCGGCAAGCCGTCCCCATTCCTATGCAACAGGTGAGCGCGGACCTCCGGAAATCGATCGGTAGGATCAGGCTGGCAAGGCATGCGCTTACGCTTTAGCGATGCCATCCATCGCCGCAAGAAGGTTTGTGAGCGCCTGCTTGCAGGAGGCTTGGTCGGGCGACGACCGTCGCAGGGCCTCCAAGGTTCGATCAATAGCTTTGTCGATCACGTGCCAGTCTGAGGCTGCGCGCGGCTTCAAGGAAGGCTCGGCCTCGTCCCATGACGTCTCCAAGTCCTTGACCCGGATTTTGGCGGCGGGGAGATCGCCTTTGTCGACCAGAGCGGCGACTTCTGTGGCGATCGTCCTGAAAGGCGAGAGGTCGCCGAGCGTGGACGGCGTGGCGGCAATCGCCTGCGGGGTGGGCGCCGCCGCGGCATCGATGCCGCCACCACAGGTTGCCACCACAGCGAGAGCTGAGAAAAGTATCGCGATACGCTTCATTGTAATCTTCCTCGTTGCGAAATCTATAGGGATGCCGCGCCTCGCGTCGGCGTGAATGGCGTGCTCACACGACCGGCTTGGGTCCGGTGTCCGGTCTGCTCATGACGGCAACCAGGATGGCGATGCAGCCGAAGAACGCGAGGCTGGTCCGGATCGTACCGAGGCCAAGGCCACCATAGGCTTGCGCCTGCGATAGCAGATCACCGAGGCTGGCGCCGAAAGGCCGCGTCAGGATATAGGCCGCCCAGAAAGTCAGCACCGCATTCGCACCAAGACGACAGGCGAGAGCCGCGATGGCGATGAGCGATCCGAAGACCAGAACGCCGATCCGAAATCCGAGGCCGAGCGCTTCTGTTGCAAGGTCGCCGGCAGCAGTGCCAAGCGCAAAGGTGAAGAGGATCGCCAGCCAATAGAACCATTCCCGCCGTGCGGTGGTGATGGTGTGAATGGATAGTGTCCGCTCGCTCGCGAACCAGGTCGCGAAGATGGCGGCAAGTATCAGGGTGAAGGCGATCGTGCTCGTCGCGAGGCTGACCCCCAGATTGTCCGTCAGGGCATCGGTGATCTGCGTGCCGACCACGCTCACGAGGACGACCGTCAGCCAATAGATCCAGGGCACGTAGGCCCGCGAGCGGAGTTGAACAGCGAAAGCAACTCCGAGCGCCAGGGTCATGGCGCCCGCGGTGGCCGCACGACCAAGGCCGGCGTGAACGGCAAGGAAGTCAGCGGCGGTTTCGCCGACCGTCGTCGCCAGGACTTTGACCAACCAGAATAGAAGGACCGGCTCCGGGACTTTGTTGCGTGCGCCGATATCCGCGTCGGGAGCATCGATGGTCCTGGCAGTCGTGACGGAAACGGTTCCCACGGTCGGCGCTCCTGGCTACTGGCACGAGAGACCATGCAACAGGAAGGATTGGTCGGACGTGGCGCCGAGATTGGGAAACATCAATGATAAGAAAAGATCAACGCGGAGACCGCGTGACGATTTCAATCACAGCCGTGCTTACGCGAAGCTCAGCTCCACCTGTTACCTGCCACGCGAACCCGCCCCGCCGAAGCAGCGAAGCGGACGTTTGAAATAAATCGAAACCGGAGCACCGCGGCACGCCGCTGGTACGTCCGGCTGGCCAACCCTACTTTCCACCGGCACCGGGGACGGCGGACGGTCCGGTCCCGGTCGGAACGACCGCGCCGCCCGGCGTCGTCGCCACGGTCGGCGACTGCGTTGCCGGAAGGCTGGTGTCCTGCCCTTTCGTCACGTCGATCGGCGGCTCGAGCGCCCTGACGCTCGTATCGGGCGGAGTTTTATTTTGCGCTAGCACGGGCTGGGCACTCGCTGTCAAAAGAGCAGCTACGCCGACAAGAAGGAGGAAACGAGACATGATTTTTCCTTTCAAAAGTATGTGATCTGAGAACCAGTAGGGGCTGCGAAGGTTCAAACGACGCCGATATTAAGGTTGCCGACCCCCCCAGTTTTGAAGGTGCCTAGCGCTTATAGCGGTAAGGATTTAGCTATGCCGCTCCAACGTGAAGAACGATGAGCAGTGACAGTTTGGCGAGACGGTCAAGTTTCGTATCTGCGTCCGACATCCGCGAAGCTTCAACGGACGATACGACAAAACCGCCAAACAAGGGAGTAGCCCTGCTTGGCGGCGGTCGAGCCGGAGACAAGTCTTCGGTCGGCGCTTGGTGGCGACTACTGAAGGTGAATGTCGATGCCAGTGAAGATCTGGTTTTCGTAGGAGCCCGGCGTATAGCCGGGACGGCCGTAATGATACTCGTTGCCGAACTTGTCGAGCCACAGCTTGTAGCCGACGAACAGGTCGACGAGTTTTGGACGACCGAAGTACGAGCTGGCGTCGAGCGTTAGCCGATTTTCCGTCAGGAACTCCGTCCGGGTCTTATTGCCGAAGCCGTCCAGACCCTTGGGCAAAATGATGTTCGCGAATCCGTTAAGCGTTAGCGGTAGACCCGTGAACTTCAGGGGCTGCAGATACACCATTTCGAATTCCGCGGCGGGGCGGAAGCTCACGTCGCCCGTGGCGGCGTTGTAGTCGGAGTTGCTGGGCAACCCGAAAATCGGTCCCGCCAGACCATTGTGGTTCCACTCTTTTGAGAAGTGCGCGGAGAACGTCAGGAGGCCCGGCACGTCGAACGAAATCTGCGGACCGATTACGAAGAGGGTCTTCTGGGGAGCAAAAGCAGTGTTCTGCGACTCGACGTCGACGCCATATTCCAGGGAGACGTCCTTGATGAAGCCGAAGTTGAACGCCTTCGAGTTGGTTACGGCGTTGCCGCTGAGGGTCCCGCGATAGATGAAGTACAGCTCGCGCGAACCCGATTGGCTACCCACTGTGAGGCCAGGCGCGGTCGGATCGGCGTTCGTCGACGTCAGAACGTCGGCGCTGATGAAGTTGGTGCCGTACTTGAACGCATCGACGTGCGTGATGTTGGCGATTTCCTTCGGGAACTTGTTGGCGATGCCGGGGTCGGTCCCGCGGAACTCGTGCCGATACTCGAGGATGGTGTCCGAGAACAAGAAGAACGGGCTGGCGACGGGCGCCGGAGCGATCGGCGTTATTCTCGCCAGATCAGCGGCCTTCGCCGCCGTCTGCAGCGAAGCGGTCGAGACGCCTGCGAACAACATGGCGCTCACGATGCGCGCCAGCTTCCCCTTCGCCGACGCGACGCCGTCGAAACCCGTCCAAGATGTAAACTTCACTGGAGCCCCCGCTCGATGTGTTTCCTGTTCTTCGACTTTAAGGATAAACGAGGGGCTGCATAGCTTAAAACGGAAACAATTCGGTCACAAAGTAGGCAAAACTCGGATTTTGCCTGTTTTAGACGAGTCTTTCACAGCAACAGTAGCAATCGACATGGTAGTGTGACATTTATATTCATGACTTACAGGCTGCGCGATCGCGGCACACGGCTTAGACGCGACGTTTGCCGGAGCGGCTTTGCTGCGGATATGGATTGATCCAGTCTTGGTCGCAAAAACCGCGATTGCGTCAGCAGAGGAGTACAACCTTGCCTGTTCTTGACGACGCCGCCTTCCTGCGCCGCGCCTTCGCTGTCGCCGAACAGGCGAGGCTGAACGGAGATCATCCCTTCGGCGCAATCCTCGTTGGGCCGGATGCAGCAGTGCTGCTGGAACAGGGCAACGGGTTCTCAACTCATGGCGGTGACCGCACGGCCCATGCCGAGCGCCTCCTCGCCTCAAGATCGAAGGCTTTCGAGCCCGCTCTGCTCGCGCGCTGCACCGCTTACATGTCGGCGGAACCTTGCGCGATGTGCGCCGGGGCGATCTACTGGGCCGGCATCGGGCGCGTCGTCTACGGCCAGAGCGAGAAGGACCTCAAAGCGGTCACCGGAGACCATCCGGACAACCCTACCCTCGATCTGCCGTGCCGCGTCGTCTTCGCGGCGGGACAACGGCCCATGGACGTGGTCGGTCCCATGCTCGAGGAGGAGGCGGCGGCCCTGCAGTCCGCGTTCTGGCGCGACCGCCGCTAGTCACCGGAAGCGCGCGGCCGCGCGGCCATGGTCCGCCAGGAGCGCCCGCATATCCAGACCAATGACCTGGCCCTCGGCAACGCGCCAGGTGCCGCCCACCATCACGCGGTCCGCGCGGTGCGCACCGCAGAGGACGAGCGCCGCGAGCGGGTCGTGGTTGCCGGAGAATCGGGGCTCGTCGAGGGCGAAGAGGGCGAGGTCGGCCTGGTATCCCGGCGCAATCACGCCGATGTCGTCGCGCCCCAGGCAGCGGGCGGAACCCTGCGTCGCCCAGCGCAGAACGTCGCGATGGGAGACCGCCGCCGCTCCATATTTCAAGCGGCCGATCATCAAGGCGTGACGCACGGCTTCCATCATGTTGGAGGCGTCGTTGGAGGCGGACCCGTCGACGCCGAGGCCGACGGGGCTGCCCGCCGCCTCGAGGTCTCGTGTCGCACAGATGCCGGAGGCCAACACCATGTTGGACGTCGCGCAATGGCAGACGCCGACGCCGTGCCGGCCGAGGCGACCGATCTCGTCAGCTCCGAAATGGATGCCGTGGGCGAGCCACGTGCGCCGATGCAGCCAGCCGGTGTCTTCCAGCAAGTCGACCGGGCGGCACTGGTAGACCTCTCGGCAGTAGCGGTCCTCGTCCTCCGTTTCGCCGAGGTGGGTATGCAACGGGGCGTCGAAGCGCGCCGCCAGCGCCGCCGTCTCCCGCATGAGCCGGGGCGTCACGCTGAAGGGCGAGCAGGGTGCCAGCCCGATCTGGATGCGACTGCCGGCACCGGCGTCGTGGTAGCGGACGAGCACGCGCTCGCTGTCCAGCAGGATGGTCTCTTCGTCCTGGACGACGCCGTCGGGTGGCAGGCCGCCGTCCTTCTTCGAGCGGTTCATCGAGCCGCGCGTCACCGTCATCCGCAGGCCGAGCGCCAGCGCCTCCTCCACCTCGATGTCGATCGCCTGGTCGAGCCCGGCGGGGAAGAGGTAATGGTGGTCGGCCGCCGTCGTGCAGCCCGACAGGAGGAGTTCGGCGAGGGCGAGCCGCACGGCCACGCGGAAGCCATCGGGGGTCAGGCGAGCCCAGATCGGGTAGAGCGCCGTCAGCCAGCCGAACAATTCCTTGTCCAAAGCATCCGGGTGCGTGCGCGTCAGTGTCTGGTAAAAATGATGGTGGGCGTTGACCAGTCCCGGCAGGACGACGTGACGGCTGGCGTCGAACGTCGCCTGGCACGGGTCGCGGGGGTGCCCTCCCCCTGGCACGCATTCCACGATGCGCCCACCGGCAACCACGATCCCGCCAGCGGCACCCTCCGCGAAGATCGCGAGCGGGTTGCGGATCCAAAGCCGCTCCTCACCTGTCATGCTCGTCCTCCCGAGGCGGTCAACCTTTCCTCCGTCGAGGAGCTTGCCCCAGGCTGGCCAAACTTAACGCGCGCTGTCCGCGGATCGAGCAAGATGATGCCTGTCGCGATCCGCCGATGGCCTTGATCTTGCTCGCACACGGGACCGCACGGAGAGACAACGTCCTTGGATCTGAATACGATCTCTAAAATGGCGTCGCCGAGGCACCGCGAAGACATAGGGCCGTGGCACCTGGGGTCCGCCTGGCTCGCAGGGGGCACATGGCTGTTCTCCGAACCGCAACCCCACCTCTGCGATTTGATCGACCTGAGCGGCATGGGCTGGGCGCCGCTCGAGCTCGACGAGCACGGGCTTCGCGTCGCGGCGACCTGCACGCTCGCAGAGTTCAACGCCTTCTCTCCTCCGCCGGCATGTCGGGCGCTCGGGCTCGTTTCCGCCTGCTACCAAGCCCTGCAGGGCTCCTTCAAGGTGTGGAACACCGCGACCGTCGGCGGCAACATCTGCCTGGCCCTGCCCGCGGCCTCCATGGTGGCGCTCACCGTGGCGCTCGAAGGCAGCGCGGAGATCTGGAGGCCGGACGGCGGCGAGCGCCGCCTGCCCATGATCGATTTCGTCGAGGGACCGCAGCGCACCGCTCTGGTCCCGGGCGAGGTACTCAGGGCCGTGCATCTGCCGATGCAGGCGCTGCGCCGCCTGGCGACGCACCGCAAGGTCTCGCGCGTACCGCTCGGCCGCTCGGCGGCGCTGCTGATCGGCACCTGGGGCGGCGAGAATGGCTTCGCGCTGACGATCACGGCGTCCGTCGGCCGGCCCATGCGGCTCGCCTTTCCGCGCGCGCCGACGCGCGAGGCCCTGGCCGCCGCCATCGACGCAGCCATCCCGTTCGACCTCTACCAGGCGGACGTGCACGGGCGACCGGCTTGGCGACGGCACCTCACCTATAGGCTCGCGGAAGAGATCCGCGCCGAACTCTGCCAGCAGGATCCGCCATGACCATCGCCGTCGACGGCGTCACGCACGACCGCCCCGTCCGCGCCGGGCAGTGCCTGCGAACATACCTGCGCGACCTCGGCGCGTTCGGCGTCAAAAAAGGCTGCGATTCCGGCGATTGCGGCGCCTGCACGGTGTACGTCGACGGCGTTCCCGTCCATTCCTGCATCTACCCGGCGGCGCGCGCGCTGGACCGGGAGGTGACGACCATCGAAGGTCTCGCGTCAGGCGGGAGCCACCCCCTGCAGAAGGCTTTTCTCGACGCGCAGGGTTTCCAGTGTGGCTTCTGCACCGCCGGGATGATCATGACGGCGGCCTGCCTCGACCAAGCGCAGCGCGCCGACCTACCTGCCGCCCTCAAGGGCAATCTCTGCCGCTGTACCGGTTACCGCTCCATCGCCGACGCGCTGGCCGGCACGGTCAACGCGGAGGCCTCGCCCGACGGGCCGGCGGTTGGACGCAACCTGCCCGCGCCCGCCGGGCCGCAGGTGGCTGACGGCACGGCCCGCTACACGTTCGACGTCGCGCCCGAAGGGCCACTCGAAGGCCTTCTGCACATGAAGCTGGCTCGCTCGCCGCACGCGCATGCGCGCATCCTCGCCATCGACACGGCCGCCGCCCTCGCCGTTTCGGGCGTCCACCGCATCCTGACCCACGCGGATGCGCCGAAGCTTCTCTATTCGACGGCGCAGCACGAGAACTCGAGCGTCGATCCCGACGACACCCTGCTACTCGACGACACCGTGCGGTTCATCGGGCAGCGGTTCGCGGCCGTCGTGGCAGACAGCGAGGCCGCTGCCGAGGAGGCCGTCCGACGCCTGGTCGTGACCTACCAGGTCCTGCCGGCGATCCTGGACCCCGAGCAGGCGAGCGCGCCGGGCGCGGTCGTCCTTCACGCCAAGGACCCTATCGCCTCCCGCCTCGCCGACCCTGCGCGAAACATCGTTGGCGAGGTGTGCGGCCGCATCGGTGATGTGGAGGCGGGCTTCGCCACTGCCGATTTCGTCCACGAGGAAACCTACTACAGCCAGCGGACGCAGCACGCGCCGCTCGAGACGCACGGCGCTCTGGGCTGGATGGACGCGGACGGACGATTGGTGATCCGCTCGAGCACGCAGGTGCCGTTCCTCACCCGCCGGGCGCTCGCCCGGCTCTTCGACCGGCCGCCCGAGCGGATCCGCGTCTTCGCCGCTCGCGTCGGCGGCGGCTTCGGCGGAAAACAGGAGATGATCACGGAGGACATCGTCGCGATGGCGGTGCTGGCGACAGGCCGGCCCGTGAAGCTCGAGTTCACGCGCGAGGAACAATTCTCGGCGACGACGACGCGTCACCCGATGCGCGTGCGCGTCAAGATGGGCGCGCGACGCGACGGGACGCTGACGGCCCTGGAGCTCGACGTGCTGTCCGATACCGGCGCCTACGGCAATCACGGACCGGCGGTGCTGCACCATTCATGCAACGAAGTCGTCGGCATGTACCGGTGCCCCAACAAGAAGATCGACGGCCGCGCGGTCTACACCAACACCGTGCCCGCCGGCGCCTTCCGCGGCTACGGCTCGCCGCAGACGGCGTTCGCCATCGAGTCGGCGATGGACGAGTTGGCGCTCGGCCTCGGCATCGACCCCTTCGAGATGCGTGCCCGAAACATGGTCGGGCCGGGCGACGCCATCATCGGGGCAGAGGAAACCCCCGCCAACATGCGCGTGGACAGCTTTGGACTCGACCAGTGCCTCGACCATGTCCGCGAGGCCCTTGCCGCCGGCGGGGGCATCGCGGCGCCCTCGGGCTGGTTGGTCGGTCAAGGCATGGCGATGACCGCCTGCGAGACCGTTCCTCCGGGCGGCCACCGCGCCGACGTCCGCGCGCGCCTGCTGGCGGACGGCACCTACGAGGTCATTGTCGGCACGGCGGAATTTGGCAACGGCACGGCGACGGTCCACGCCCAGATCGCATCGACCGTTCTTGGCACGGACGCGAGCCGCATCGCCATTCGGGCGTCGGACACCGACAACGGCGGCCACGACACCGGAGCCTATGGATCGGCAGGGTCCGTCGTCTCCGGTCAGGCCACCCTCCGCGCGGCCGAGGCTCTCCACCGGGCGATTTTGGCCGCTGCGTCGGAACGCATGCGGCAACCTGCCGACGCCTGCCGCCTTCACACCGACCACGTGCTGTGCGGGACGCAACGGCTGGCTCTGGCCGATCTCGGCACTATGGAAGCGAGCGGCACGTGCGACGGCCTGCAGAGGTCGGTCAGCTTCAACGTCCAAGGCTTTCGCGTCGCGGTCGAGCGGGAGACGGGGATCGTCCGCATCCTCCAGAGCGTCCACGCCGCCGATGCCGGGCGCGTCATCAACCCGATGCAGTGCCGCGGGCAGGTCGAAGGCGGTGTCGCCCAGGCGATCGGCGCGGCCTTGTTCGAGGAAACCGAGATCGACGCGACCGGACGGGTCACCAATGCCGCGTTCCGCACCTATCGCATCCCGACGTTCGCCGACGTGCCCCGCACCGACGTGTTCTTCGCCGGGACGGAGGATCGCCATGGGCCGTTCGGCGCGAAATCCATGAGCGAGGCGCCTTTCAACCCGGTCACGCCTGCGCTGGCCAATGCCCTGCGCGACGCGACCGGCGTCCGGTTCACCCGGCTGCCGCTGGCGCCGGACCGTATCTTCGAGCAACTCCAGCCGGTGACCGACCGACTCGCGGCGGAATAATCCGGCTTGGCACGAAGTTTGAAGTAGATCGAAGACCGACGCTCCGGCCGGACCATTCTTCTCGCGCCGCTGGAAAGAACCAAGGCATGACCCAGGGCGGCCACGCTCATCCCTCTGCCGACCTGCTGTGCATGCGCGGGATCGTCAAGCGGTATCCCGGCGCGTTGGCCAACGATCGGGTCGACCTGACGGTGGCGCGCGGCGAAATCCACGCGCTGCTCGGCGAGAACGGGGCTGGCAAGAGCACGCTCGTCAAGATCGTCTATGGCGCGGTCAGGCCGGACGCGGGCGAGATGCGCTGGTGCGGTAAGCGCGTCGAAGTCTCCAGCCCGAACGCCGCGCGCGCACTCGGCATCGGCATGGTCTTCCAGCATTTCTCGCTGTTCGAGGGTCTCACCGTCGCGGAGAACCTCATGCTCGGCATGAGCGAGAAGCGCTCGCGCAAGCAATTGCAGCGCGATCTGGCCGAGATTTCAGCGCGCTACGGATTGCCGCTCGACCCCGACCGACACGTGTCGGACCTTTCCCTGGGGGAGCGCCAGCGTGTCGAGATCGTGCGGTGCCTGATGCAATCGCCGAAGCTGTTGATCATGGACGAGCCGACATCCGTCCTTACGCCACAGGAGGTGAGCCGCCTGTTCGACACGCTGCGCCTGCTGGCGGCGCAAGGCTGCTCGATCCTTTATATTTCCCACAAGCTGAAGGAGATCAGGGCGCTCTGCTCGGCTGCGACGGTGATGCGCGGAGGCCGCGTCGTCGCCCATTGCGACCCGCGCGAGGAGACCACCTCGCGGCTGGCCGAACTGATGATCGGCGATAAACTTGCCGAGCCGCGCAAGCGCGGGGACCAGGGCCGCGCGCCGGAACGCTGCCTCGCGGTGACGCGCCTGACGCTCGCCTCAGACCGGAAGTTCGGGACCGATCTCAAGGCCATCAGCTTCAGCGTGTCGAAAGGGCAGATCCTCGGGATCGCCGGCGTTGCCGGCAATGGCCAGACGGAACTCATGGACGCCCTGTCGGGCGAGGTCCTCGCCGGCAAGCCGGAGACGATCGCGATCGGCGGCGTGCCGGCCGGCCACATGCCGCCCTCCGAGCGCCGGGAGCTTGGTGGCTGCTTCGTGCCTGAGGAGCGCAACGGCCACGCCGCCGTGCCCGGCATGACGCTGTCCGAGAACGCCCTCCTCTCCGGCTTCGTGCGCAAGGCGCTCGTGCAGCTCGGAATCATCAGGAAACGCAAGGCGACGGCCTTCGCCGACCACGTGATCGCGCGGTTCGACGTGCGGACCAGCGGCGCGTCCGCCGAGGCGCGCTCGCTCTCCGGCGGCAATCTGCAGAAGTTCGTCGTCGGCCGCGAGGTTCTGCAGGATCCAAGCCTGCTCGTCGTCAGCCAGCCGACCTGGGGTGTGGATGCCGGCGCCGCCGCAGCGATCCACGCCGCGCTCGTGGCGCTTGCCGAAGCAGGGACGGCCGTCGTCGTGATCTCGCAGGACCTCGACGAGATCTTCGCGCTTTGCGACACGATTGCGGTGATCGCCGAAGGCGCGCTTTCCGACGTGCGGCCCATCGCCGGGACGACGGTTGCGCAGATAGGCCTCCTCATGGGAGGTGCCGAGGGGGACGGCGCCGACGGGAGGGACGAGGCTGCTTAAGCTCATCGCACGCGGCCACCGCTCGCCGTTCTGGGCCACGATGTCGCCGATCCTGGCCATCGCGCTGACGATCGTCACCACCGGCCTTCTGTTCCTCGCCTTCAGCCGGGAGCCGATCCACGCGCTCGACGTCTTCCTCGTGCAGCCGCTGACGAGCACCAACGGGCTCGCCGAACTCTGCGTCAAGGCCGCGCCGCTGATCCTGATCGGCGTGGGCATCGCGCTCGCCGCCCGCGCCAGCATCTGGAACATCGGCGCCGAAGGCCAGTACACGATGGGCGCGATCGTCGGCGGCGGGCTGGTGCTGTGGCAGCCCGACTGGCCAGCCGCGGGGCTGCTCCCCCTGATGGTCCTCGCTGGTATTTTCGGCGGCCTGATCTACGCGGCGATCGTCGCCTGGCTGCGGATCCGCTTCAACGCGAACGAGATCCTGACGAGCCTCATGCTCAATTATGTCGCGCAACTGCTGCTCCTCTACCTGGTCTCCGGGCCTTGGCGGGACCCGGCCGGCTACGGATTTCCGCAGACGGCGCTGTTCCCGCCCGCGTCTGCCCTGCCGGTTCTCGTCGAGGGAACGCGGCTGCATCTCGGCGTCCCCATCGCGCTCGCGGTCGGGCTCCTGGGATGGGGCCTCCTCTCTTTCACGATCGTCGGGTTCCAAATCCGCGTGCAGGGATCGGCGCCGCGCGCCGCTCGGTTCGCGGGGTTCAGCGACAAACGCATCGTCTGGTTCGCCCTGCTGGTCAGCGGCGGCCTGGCCGGCCTCGCCGGCGTCTTCGAGGTGGTGGGCCCGATCGGCCAGCTCACCCCGCAAATCTCGCCCGGCTACGGCTACACGGCCATCATCGTCGCCTTCCTCGGCCGGCTTCATCCCCTTGGTATCGTGCTTGCGGGTTTCCTGCTCGCCCTCTCCTATCTCGGCGGCGAGGCGGCGCAGATGGACCTTGGCCTGCCCAGTGCCGTCACAGGGATTTTCCAAGGCGTCCTGCTCTTCTATCTGCTCGCCTGCGACGCCTTGATCCTCTACCGCGTCAAGCTCGCGCTGCCCTTACCGCTGCGCGTGGCTGGCGCGCCCGCGATCGCGCCGAGGCCGGCCGAATGACGGGGGATCGGAGGTCTACGCCATGGTGACGCTTGTCACGAACATCGTCCTCTCCATCATCGTGACCTCGACGCCACTACTGCTGGCCGCGACCGGCGAACTCGTCGTCGAGAAGTCGGGCGTGCTGAACCTTGGGGTCGAGGGCATGATGCTTGTCGGGGCAATCGGCGGTTTTGCCGTCGCCCTCAAGACCGGGAGCCCAACCCTCGGCGTCCTGGGAGGCGCGCTGTCGGGGGCCCTGTTCTCCCTGCTCTTCAGCGTGCTCGCCCTCAGCTTCCTGGCGACGCAAGTTCCGGCCGGCCTTGTCCTGACGATCTTCGGCTCAGGGCTCAGCGCGCTCATCGGCAGCGGGTTCGTCGGCGTCGCCGTCCCGCGCCTGCCGCAGATGGCCGTGTCCGGCCTCACGGACCTGCCGGTGGTTGGCCCCATCCTGTTCGGCGAGGACATCCTCGTCTATTTCAGCATCGTGGCCGTCGCGGCGGTGCACCTCGTGCTGACGCGGACCCACGTCGGCCTCGTGCTCAGGGCCGTCGGCGATTCGCACGATGCTGGCCACGCGCTTGGCTACAACGTGATCGGCATCCGCTATTGCGCAACGTTGTTCGGCGGCGCGATGGCGGGGCTGGCAGGGGCCTACATGTCTCTCGCCTACAACACCAGCTGGGCGGAAAACATGACGGCGGGCCGCGGCTGGATCGCCCTGGCGCTCGTCGTGTTTTCGATGTGGCGCCCGATCTGGCTCGTCATCGGCGCCTACCTGTTCGGCTCCATCATGTACATGTCCTTCTACCTGCAAGGCATCGGCGTCGCCGTTCCCTCGCAATTCGTCTCGGCCCTGCCGTACCTGGCGACGGTGGTGGTCCTGGTGGTGATCTCGTCGAACCGCGCCCGCATCCGCCTGACGGCACCGGCGTGCCTGGGCCGCGCGTTCCACGCGACCAGCTGATCAGGAGACCGCCTCGCCATCCGCCAACAGGATGGGCGCCGAGGATCGGAACAACCGCCCTCTCTCCGCGGCGAGGATGATCGCGAGCGCGGCCATGCCGTACAGCGTGATCCCGAGCGTCAGCGGCAGGACGGTGCCGTCGAAGCGCTGACCGAGGAGGAAGCCGAGCACGGCGCCGCCGACCGTAGTGACGAAGCCCTGGACCGAGGATGCGGTGCCCGCGACATGGCCGAGAGGGCCCATGGCGAGCGAGCCGAAGTTCGACACGACAAGGCCGAAACAAAACATCACGCCGCCTTGCATCACGCTGAAGGTCCAGATCGTCTCGAAGCCGAAGACCGCCAGCGCGGCATGCAGGCCGGAACAGCAAATGAAGCCGAGCAGCGCGGCATGCGACACACGGCGCGGCCCAAGCCGTCCCACGATCCAGGAGTTCAGGAGCGAGGACACCGCCATGCAGGCGGCAATGGCGGCGAACACCGCCGCGAACAGGCGCGGAGCCGCGAAGGTGACGGCGAACACCTGCTGCGCCGAGTTGATGAAGCCGAACAGCGCTCCCATCATCAGCGCCATCGCCAGCATGTAGCCCACCGCGATGCGGCTGGTGAGGGTGATCCTGAAGGCGGCCAGGACCCGGCGCGGCGCGATCGTCAGGCGGTCTTCCGGGTGCAGCGTCTCGGGAAGGCGCAGAGCCGTCCAAATCGCGATCGCAAGCCCGAGTACCGTGAGAACGATGAAAATCCAACGCCAGGAGCCAACCAGGGTCACAACCTGCCCGAGCGATGGCGCGAGGATCGGGACCGCCAGGAAGACGATGAACGACAGCGACATCACCCGTGCCATCTCGCTCCCGGAAAAGCGGTCTCGCACGATGGTGATCGCCAGGACACGGGTGGCCGCGGCACCCACCCCCTGCAGCACGCGGGCCACGATCAGCACGCCAAGGCTGCCCGAGACCGCCGCAAGCGTGCTGAAGATTGCGTAGGTGATCAAACCGAACAGCAGCAAGGGCTTGCGTCCGAATCGGTCCGCAAGCGTGCCGTAGACGATCTGCGCACCGCCGAAACCGAGCAGGTAGGCCGTCACGATCCATTGCGGCTGGTTGTCACCGACCATGCCGACCGACCGACCGATCGCCGGCAGGGCCGGAAGCATCGAGTCGATGGCGAGCGCATTCGTCGCCATGAGCGCGGCGACCAGACTCACGAACTGCTTGAAGCCCAGAGCCGGCAAAGACTTGGGCGCGCTCGCACCAGATGTCGTCATGTTGGTCTTTCGATCGCGGGAGAACGACACAGCGCTGTTCGGGACGACGCCACGCCCTGATACCCGGTCCTTGCTCGCGTTCTAAGAAGCAAGCAAGGCGGTAGGAGCGGTTCCCCCTGAAGCTCGCGCAAATTTGTTCGGCGCCTTGACCGTTGGCGCGTCGGGAACCCGCGACTCCCTCAGGCGACGGCCGGTGCCGAAGCAGCTGCGGCGAGCATCGAGCCAGCCGACTTCGTAACGATCTCACTCAATCCGTGATAGCGCCGTTGAGCATAGACCAGCCCGCTTCCCCCGGCGCTGCGCAGAGCCATCACCTCGCAGAACAGCACGTCGTGCGTGCTCATCGTGGTGCGATCGACGACGCGGCAATCGAACGACACCAGCGCGCCCTCGAGGATCGGCGCGCCTGTGGCAAGACGATCCCACGTCGCGCACGCGAAGCGTTCATGCATCGGCGTGCGCCCGCCGAAGGCGGTGGCGATCTCGGCTTGGGCCATCGTCAATGTATTGACGCACAGAACGTCATTGCCGCTGAACGAGGAATAGGCAGAGGCCCCACGATTGACGCATACGAGCAGCGTGGGCGGGCTATCGCTGATACTGCACACGGCAGAGGCGGTGAAGCCGCCACGCCCCGCAGCCCCATCGGTCGTCACGAGGTGGACCGAGTGGGCGAGTTGGGCCATGGCGTCACGATAGGAAAGGGCCGCCACCTGGGAGGCCGCACCATCGGGTTGCGGGTTGGTCATACGATGGCCCTGGTTGGAGACTGGCTGCCGGCGAGGAACGCCACCAGCTTTGCATTGAACGAGGCAGCCTGCGTGACGCTGTGCGCGTGCCCGCCGCGCGGCATCACATCAAGCTGCGCGTGCGGAAGGCCTGCCGCGAGCCGGACGGAACACAGGTGCGGCACAAGCACGTCGTCCTCCGCTGCCATGACAAGCGTCTTCGCCTCGATGCGCGCGAGTTGGTCGCCAATGTCGAAGGATTCAAGCGCCGCGATGCGCCGTAACGTATTGCTCTGGCCGGGAAAGGTCGCGAGCGCGTGGTCCTCGTCGCCGACCACGCGCTCGGCGTTCTCCGAGAGCCAGCTCGAGGGATAGAGGAAGATCGCCTGCGCGCGAACGTAGCTTTCCGGGCCGCTGTTCGCCAACAGCGCCTTGCGCGCGGCGAAACACCGCTTCGTCGCGACGTCGGCACGATCCCAGGCGTTGACGAGGACCAGCCGGCCGACGCGCTCCGGACGACGCAGCGCGAGGTTGAGCGCGATCAGGCCGCCGAGCGCATGGCCCACCACATGCGCCCGCGCGACGCCGAGCGCGTCGAGTACGCCCCGCGCGTCGTCCGCCATGGCGGCGATGTCGTGGCCGGCCTGCAGCTCGGCCGGCGAACGGCCGGTGCCGCGGTGATCGTAAGCGACCACGTGGAAACGCTCGCGCAGGCAGGCGAGCTGCGGCTTGAAATAGCCGGCCTGCCCGCCGAGACCGGGGGATAGAAGCACCGTTTCGTTAGCCGGGGAACCGTGCGTCTCGAAGTGGACCGGAGGCATGCCTCAGCCGCGACCGACGTGCGCCACCGACGCGATCTCGACGAGGGCGTCGGGTTTAACCAGCCCGCACTGGATGCAGTAGCGCGCCGGCTTGTCGCCCGGGAAGTAGCTGGCATAGACGGCATTGACCGCCGCGTAATCGGCCCAGTCTTTTAGGAAGATGTGGTTGAAGGTCACGTCGTCCATGGTGCCGCCGGCCGCTGTCACGACGCCCTTGATGGTTTCCAGCACGTGCCGCGTCTGCGCGCTGGCGTCGCCGACGTGGACCACGTTGGCTTCGGCGTCGAGGGGCAACGTCCCGGAAACGTAGAGGATGCCGTCGGCGAGCGTGCCGGGCACATAGGGGGCGAGCGGCTTGCCCGTGCCCTTCGGGATAATGACGGTTTTCGGCATGGCGTCGAGGAGCCTCCCTGGGATGGTAAGGTCGCGCTATTCAGCAGCCACCGAGATTTTTGGTGATCCGAGAGCAGCTTGAAAGGCGGCGACATGTGATACCCAACCGAAGAAGATCTCGATGTTGAGCAACGCGCCGTCGTGCAGGCTGCGCGGGCCGGCTTGGTAGGTCGCGTCGGCGAGCACGACGCCAAAATATTCCAGGAAGAATCCGTCGCGAAGCGTCGACTCGACGCAGACGTTTGTGGCAATTCCGGTGAAGACCAATGTCCGAATACCGCGGGAGCGCAATATGCTGTCCAGTCCCGTATTGAAGAAGCCGCTATAGCGCGGCTTGGCGATGACGATGTCGCCGGGCTCGGGCTTCAGTGCGTCGACCAACGCGTAGTCCCAGCCGCCCTTCGCCAGGAGCGTCCCAGACAGCTCCGGCCGCTTGCGCATCGCCTTCATGGCATTCGACTTGTGCCAGTTCGGCGACCCCGGGCCTCCGGCTTCGACGTAAGCGGGGTCCCAACCGTTCTGAAACCAGACGATCAGGATGCCAGCGGCCCGCGCGGCGGCGACGGCCTCCGCGATCTTGGCGATCACCGGGCCGGTCGTCGAGACGTCGAAGCCAGCAAGGTCGAGGTAGCCGCCCTTCGTCGCATAGGCGTTCTGCATGTCGACGACGATGAGCGCCGTTGCCTCCGTGCCAAAGGCGATAGCCTCGGGCTTGGCGGTCAAGGTGACAGCGCCGAAGCGCCCTTCGGGATCGCGGTAGCCCGCCGGGAGATCGTCCATCACGCCACCTTCGCTATGGAGGAATGACCGTCGGTCGCGATATGCCGCCGCGACTGCATCAGCGGCTGGATGCGCGTGCCGAAATCGTCCATCCCCTTGAGGAAATCGTCGAAGCACAGCAACACCCCGTCGCTGCCCGGCACGGCCGCGATTTCGTCGAGCATGCGGGCGACAGTCGCGTGGGAGCCGACGAGCGTGCCCATGTTGATGTTGACCGCCGAGGTGGGATCGACCATCTGGCGCACGTTTGTGTCGGCACCCGACTTGGTGTCTGCGGCCGCCTGCGCGCCAAGCCAAGCGATGGCCTCCACATCGGCACCGGCCTTGTAATGCTCCCATTTGGCACGCGCCGCCTCGTCCGTCTCATCGGCGATGACCATGAACAACGCGTAGCATGCGACGGCGCGCCCGGTCTCCGCCTTCGCCGCCCGCAGGCGCTCCACCGTCGGGGCAAAGGCGGTCGGCGTGTTGACGCCGCGGCCGAAGCAAAAGTTGTAGTCGGCATATTGGGCGGTGAAGGCCATGCCGGCCCCACTCTGTCCCGCGCAAATGATCTTCATGTCAGCCTGTGGGCGCGGGCTGAGTCGACAGTCATCCATCTGGAAAAATCGGCCCTTGCGATCGGACCGGCCGGTCTCCCACAGGTCGCGGAGGATCTGTACATATTCGGCGAGATACTCGTAACGGTGGGCAAAATATTCGTCGCCCGGCCAGATTCCCATCTGCGAATATTCGGGCTTCTGCCAGCCCGTGACGAGATTGAGGCCAAACCGCCCGTTGGAGATCGAGTCGATGGTCGAGGCCATACGAGCGGTGATTGCCGGCGGCATGCACAGGGTTGCGGCGGTGGCGAAAAGCTTGATGCGGCTGGTGACTGCGGCGAGGCCCGCCATCAGCGTAAAGGATTCGAGGTTGTGGTCCCAGAACTCGGTCTTGCCGCCGAAACCGCGCAGCTTGATCATCGAGAGGGCGAAGTCGAGTCCGTAGCCCTCGGCCTTCAGCACCACCTGCTTGTTCAGATCGAAGCTCGGCTTGTATTGCGGAGCGGTCTCCGAAATAAGCCAGCCGTTGTTGCCGATCGGGATGAACACGCCGACGTTCATGGATGAGCCTCCTGCAGCGAAGAGCGCCTATGCACATCGAGTGCCGCACCAACCCTGCCGCCCTAGAAGGGTAGCAAAGTGGACCAAATGGTCAAACATTATTTCGCCGGCTGGCGGGTCGTCCGGGTTTTATCGACGATGTGGGCGCTGGCACGCGACGCGTCCGAATGGAGCGCGCGGTCGCGGGCGGACGAGGCCGGACGCCGTCCAGCACCAGGGCCAGGATATTGCGCACCGTCGCCTCCACGAAGTCTGGGTCTTCCAGCGTGTGCCCGATAATGGCGTCGATCTGTACGGAGAAGTCCGCATAGTGCTGGGTGATCGCCCATAGCGAGAAGATCAGGTGGTAGGGATCGACCGGGGCCAAGCGCCCGTCGTCGATCCACCCTTGAATGACTTTGGTTTTTTCGTCGACCAAGCGGCGCAGCGAGCCTCGGAGTTCACCCATGAGCAGCGGCGCGCCTTGCGTGATCTCCAGGCAGAAAAGGCGCGAGGCGAGCGGGAAGTCGCGGGAATATTGCACCTTGATGCGGATGTAGTTGCTAATCGCTGCGATCGGATCGTGCGAGACCTCGATGGAGGCCAGCGGTTCCAGCCATGTCGCCAGAATGCGGCGCATGACGGCGACGTAGAGGTCCTCCTTGGACGTGAAGTGGTACAGCAGGTTGGCCTTGGAGATGTTCGCTTGATCCGCGATCCTGTCCAAACTCGCGCCATGGAAGCTGTATGTGGCGAACAGGTCGAGCGCTGCGTCGAGGATGACGTCCTTCTTCTTGTCGACGCGCTCGAATCGCGGGAGAAGGGGGCCGGCAGGTTTCTTCTTGCCGCGCGGGGGAGCGGCGACCGGCTGCGCCCGAGCCATCTTGCCAACCTTGCCCACGCCCATCGGTCACCCACATCGAACCCTGCGACGCCTTGCCCGCACCGCGATCCTATCGCCGCTCCTCCCGGACGAAAGGTCGCCCAAGGGCGCCAGGCTCGTCGAAGATAGCGCGCTTGTTGAGGCTGCTCCATACCATCACGACTAGGGTGATGACATAGGGCAGCATGAGCATGAAGTATTGCGGTGCCTGGATACCGGCCGCCGCGATCCGCGGGATCAACGACTCGATGCAGCCGAAAAGCAGCGCCCCGCCAAGCGCGCGCCAAGGCTGCCACCGCGCGAAGATCACCAACGCGACGGCGATCCAGCCACGCCCGCCGGCGAGGTCGGGGATCCACACCTTCACGCCGCCGACCGCCATCAAACCGCCCGCGAGACCGATGAGCGCCGAACCCGCGGTGATCGCCAAGAGCCGCGTGCCGCCGACGTTCACGCCCGCCGCATCCGCCGCCTCCGGATTGTCGCCGACGGACCGCAGACGCAGCCCCGCCATGCTGTTGCGCAGCCCGTAGTTCACCGCGAGGAAAATGGGAATGGTGAGATAGACGACGAGATTCTGGGTGAACAGGATCGGGCCGACGGCCGGCAAGTCCGACAGAATAGGGATGGGAAGGTGGAGCAGACCTCGGACGGGATTGTTCTGCCAACCCATGAGGTTGCCGACGAGGTTGGTTAGCCCCTGACAGAAGTAGACGATCGCCAAGCCGGAGATAACCTGGTTGACGCGCAGCAAGACCACCATGGCCGTGAACAGCAGAGAGGCGAACGCGGCCGCAGCCATGGCGACGAGCATCGCCACCTCGGGTGCGCCGCCAAAGGTGAGGCAGGCGCCGATGCCGCTGACGGCTCCCACGAGCATCAGGCCCTCCGCCGTCAGATTAAGCACCCCCGCCCGCTCGCTGATGATGAGGCCGAGCGCCGCCAGCGCGTAGGCCGAGGCCGCGTCGGGAACATCGGCCATCCAGCTCACCAGGAAGTTCGTCATGAGGCGCCCCGTATCAGGCGGATGCGATGACGGACTACAAACTCAGACGCCGCGACGCAGATGACGATGATTGCCTGGATGAGTTGCACCATGGCGAATGGAATCTGGTGAAAGACCTGGAGGCTCTGGCTCGTCACGAAGAGTGCAGCGACGAGGAAGGCGACGAGGATGGCGGCCACCGGGTTGTTTCGCGCCATAAAGGCGATGAGCACTCCCGATACGCCGTAGCTGCCCGACAGCGATTGCGTCAGGCGGCCCTCCTGGCCGACGGCGACGACGAAACCCGCCAGGCCGGCGCAGGCGGCCGAAATCAACACCGCGGCGGCGATCGTCGCCAGGGACGGTACGCCCGCGGCGCGCGCCATACGCGGATTGGCTTGGACAAACCGCATATAAATTCCGAGCCGGGTCCGGCTGACGAGCCACCAGGCCGCAAGCCCGACGACGGCGGCAAGCGGCAGGGCGGTGCTGACCCCGAAGCCGAAATCCGGCAGGCGCTCGGCGGCGAGATAGGGCGGTGAATGGGGGAAATTGTCCTTCGTGTCGATCCATGGGCCGTAGACGAGATAGAGCAGGGCATATTGCGCGACGTAGTTCAGCAGGAGCGTGGTGATGATCTCGTTGATGCGCAGATGGAGCTTGAGTAGCAGCGGCAGGAGCACGAAAGCGACACCGGCGGCGAGGGACGCCGCGAGCATGAGCGGCAGGCGGACGGCTTCCGCGCCCACGGCGTAAAAGCTTATGCCGGTGGCAGCGACCGCGCCGAAGGTCATCTGGCCGGCAATACCCAGGTTCCAGAAGTTGACGCGGAAGGCCATGGCCGCCCCTACGCCGACGAGCATGAGCGGCGCCGCCTGCGACAGGACGGCGCGGAAGTTGTCGGCGTCGAAGAACGTCTGCACGATCAGTTCGTCGAGGAGGTCCGCCGCGGGCACTCCGGCCAGCACGAGGCTCACGCAGGACAGGGCGAGGCCGATGGCGACGGCTGCGGCGGTCGCGGCCACCTGCCTTAATCCGGAGGGGTGCTCGCGAATCGACAACACGAGTTGCCCGACGCGCAAACGTCGCGGTACCTGCGCCGGAAACGCGGCTTCGAAGGAGGGAGCCAAGGGTTCAGGCATGTCCTACCATCGCTTGGCCGATGCGCTGCCGGTCCATCGGCGCCGTGAACTCGCCGACGATCCTGCCGCGGTTGATGACGCCGATGCGGTCGGACAGCATCATCACCTCGTCGAGGTCGTCGCTGATGAGCAGCACGGCGGCGCCGGCCTTGCGGGCCGCGACCAGCCGGTCGCGCACGGCGGCGCAGGCGCGGATGTCGAGGCCGCGGCTTGGACTGTGCGCCACGACGATCCGCGGCGTGGCGCTGAACTCCCGCGCGATCACGAGCTTTTGCGCATTGCCGCCCGAGAGCAGGCTCGCCTTTTGCGCCAAGCTCCGCACGCCCTGCACCTCGAATTCCGCGACGGCGGCGCCGGCCTCCCGGCGCATCCGGTCGAAATTCACCCAGGCCCAGGAGCCGTACCGCCCAGTATGGAGCCGCCCGATGGAGAAATTCTCGAGGATCGACAGGCTGCCAGCGAGCGCGTGGGCGTAGCGGTCGGCGGGAATAGCCGCCAACCCGAGGTCGCGGCGCCGGTCGGGCGGGATGACGCCGATGTCGCCGACTTCGTCCACCATGATCTCGCCGCCGAGTGGCCTGCGTAAGCCGAGCAAAGTCTCGACAAGCTCTGTCTGCCCGTTGCCGCCCACGCCGGCGATGCCGTAGATCTCGCCTCGGCGTACCGTGAAGCGGAGATCGGGGACGGTGACGTGGCCGTCGTCCCGCGCGCAGACAAGGCCGCGCACGGTGAGGAGGTCGGAGCCGGGTTCGGACGCGTCGCGCGCAAGTGCCGGCGCCGCCGCACCGACGATCAGCTCCGTCAGTTCCTGCTCCGTGGTGTCGACGGGCCGTCGGGTTGCGACGGTACGGCCCGCACGCATGACCGTCATATGGTCGGCGAAAGACGACACCTCCGACAGTTTGTGGGTGACCAGGACGACGGCCCTGCCCTGCCGGGCGAGGAGGCGCATGGTCGTCAGGAGGCGCTTGGCCTCAGCATCGGTCAGCACGGCGGTCGGTTCGTCGAGGATGATGAGTTCCGCGCCGCCTATCAGCGTCTTGAGGATCTCCACGCGTTGCTGCTCGGCCACCGAGAGCGAATCGACGCGCCTGTTCGGGTCGATGGTGAACCCGATCTCAGCCGCATGCTCGGCGATGGCGGCGGCGATCGCGCGCAGTCCCGACCGGTACCGCGGATGCGGGCAGGCAAGCAGGATGTTTTCGGCGACGCTCAGCGGCTTCACCAGCTTGAAGTGCTGATGCACCATGCCGATCCGGCAGGCTGCAGCCTCCTGGGGTCCGGACAGCCGCCGCTCGACGCCGTCTATGAGCATCTGCCCCGCGTCGGCCTGGTAGAGGCCGGCGGCGACATTCATCAGGGTGGACTTGCCGGCCCCGTTCTCGCCGAGCAGGGCGCGGACCTCGCCGCGCTCCGCCGAAAAACTGGCGCCGTCCAGCGCGTGGAACCCGTCGAAGCTCTTCTGAATATCGCGCAGTTCAAGGGCCACAGGCATCCACGATCACCCTGTTCGGTCGGGCTGCGCCCGCCGGACCCTAAAGCCTAGCTTGCCATTCCGGAGCCGAGCGCACCGACCGGATGGCGCACCCGCCGGACAGGAAGAGGCGAGCGGCCGCGGCCCGCACCTAGTTCTGCGTAACGATGCCCGGCACGTACCAGTCCATCTTCCAAAGCGCGGCATCGGGGAGAACCTGCCCCGCGGCGACGCGCTCCTTGCCGTCCTTGTCGCTGAGGGGACCGGCGTAGACCTGCTTGCCGCCGACGATCGCCGCCCGCTCGGCCGTGATCTTATCGGCGGCCTCCTTCGGCACGGCGGACCCGCAGCAGGCGATGTCCGTCCCGCCGTCCTTAATCCCGGGGAAGGCGCCGAAGGGCGCGGTGACCCAATTGCCGGCCTCGACCTTCTTCAGCTCGGGGATCAGGAACTTGTCCCAGGTCCAGACGGACGAGCACAGCGTCGCCTTCGGCGCGAACTCTCGCAGGTCGCGGTGATGGCCGGTGCTGAACACGCCGCGCTCCTGGGCGACGATCTGCGGCGTCGGCGAGTCGACGTGCTGCCCAACCACGTCGATCCCCTGGTCGATCAGGGCCGCGGCGGCCGCGCGCTCCTTCACGGGGTCGTTCCATGACCCCGTATAGACCACGGTCGTCGTCGCCTTGGGGTTGATCATCTTGGCGCCCATTTCGAAGGCGTTGACCGTCCAGATCACCGGGCCGAACGGGTGCGCGGCGACGAAGCCGAGCTTGCCGGACTTTGACACCGCCCCCGCCGCCATGCCGCAAAGGTATTGGCTCTCATAGGTGCGGCCGTAGAACGACTGCAGGTTGGCGCCGTTGACCGTGCCGGACCCGTCGAGGAAGGCGACCTTGGGGTATTTCTCGGCCAGCTGCTTGAACGTGTCGGAATAGCCGAAGGCCGTGCCGATAATGATGTTGCTGCCCCGCTTGATGAACTGCTCGACCGCAGGCCGGATCTGAACGGCATCCTCGGGGATGTTCTCGACGAACGGGATCTTCTGGTTGAGCGCTTTCTCCATGCTCGGCTTCGCTTCGTCGTAGGATTGCGTCCAGCCACCGTCCTTCTTGGGACCGAAATAGATGAAGGCGATTTTGGGGGGAGCGCTAAGCGTAAACCCCTCCGCCGCTACGGCGAGCGACGGCCCCGCCGCCAAGGCACAAGCGGCCGTCAGGCCGATGATCTGTTTCATGCGCGTATGCCCCCTCGAAAGATCTCTGAACGAAAACTCGGTTTGCCCGCGGACTGGCTACAGCTCTGCGCACTTCTCGTGCCACGAACCCTAGAGGACGGTGTTGATGCGAAACACGTTGCCTTCCGGATCCATCAAAACCGCCTGGTACCAATCGTAATAGGTTTTGTAGGGCGCCTTCACGAGCGTCGCGCCGGCGGCTTGCGCGACCGGCACGAGCGTGTCGACCTCGACGCGGGAGCCCACGTCGAAGTTAAGGAGAAATCCGACCCCTCGCGTTTCCGCATGGTCGGCCAGGCCGAGCAAGGCGTAGGCGTCGCGCGCGTTGAAACCGATGCAGCATCCCCCCGCATCAAGCCCTCGGAAGATCGAGGAGCGTATCGCCTCGATTTCCGCAAATCCGAAAACCTTCTGGTAGAAGGCCGGAAGAGCGTCGAGATCGCGAGTGAACACGTTGACGTAGGACAGCGTCGCCATCTCTAGGCCGCCTTATCGCCCTTGCCGAAGGTCGTCTGCTTGACGAATTTGCTGAGCAGGTGGTCGCCGGACGAGATCGGCGGATATTTGGCCTTCTGGTCCGCTCCCATACAGGTCGGCAGGCAGCTGACCATCGCGTCGTAGTTCGGCTGGTGGAAGAAGACGATCGAGAGCCGATCGACGTTTTCGGGCGAGCCGATGTCCGGGTTCACGACCCGGTGGACGGTGGAGGACCACGTGTCGTTGGTCCACTGCTGCATCAGGTCGCCGATATTGACGATGAAGGTGCCCTCGATAACGGGCACGCCGACCCATTCGCCGGCTTTGTTCTTCACCTGCAGGCTCGTGTCCGACAACTCCTTACGCAGGATGGTCATGCTGCCGTAGTCGGAATGGGCGCCAGCCCGGAGTTGCCCGGGTAGCGGTGCGGTCGTCTGCGCGGGGTAGCGCAGGACGCGCATCATCGAGATGTTCTTGTCGATCGTTCCGTCGAAATAATGCTCGTCGAGCTTCAGGGCGAGCGCGAAAATCCGCATGAGGTCGCGCGCCAACGCATCCACCGCGGCGAAATAGTGCGTCCACGTCTCCTGGAGCTCGGCGGGCTCGGTTGGCCAGACGTTCTTCGCAAAGTGCGGCCCGGCTTCCGCGCAGGTGAAATAGGGATCGCGCTCCGGTACGT
Source organism: Beijerinckiaceae bacterium (assembly GCA_965249685.1). Classification (GTDB taxonomy): domain Bacteria; phylum Pseudomonadota; class Alphaproteobacteria; order Rhizobiales; family Beijerinckiaceae; genus RH-AL1. Next base: position 1,601,724 of record CBDFMN010000003.1, read on the forward strand.
CCGTTGGCCCGATCGACAACGACTCCTTGATGTCGGGCGGGGTCGGCTCGTCGAGGCTGAAGGAGAGGCCCTCGCCGCCTACCGCGCTGTAGCCGCGCACCTGGTCGGGGGCCGGCCGGTCGACCGCCACCTTCTCGCCGTGCGACAGGGCAAAGAAGCGCTTCGAAACGTCGTAGGTCTTCTGAATGAGGTCTTCGGGGACGCCGTGGCCGGACACGACGAGGAAGCCGATGTCTCGGCACGCCTGCTCCACCTGGGCCGCGACAGTTGCCCGCCCCTCCTTCGTTCCCTCCCGATAGGGCGACAAGTCGATAACAGGCACCTGAAGAAGCGTCATGATCCACTCCAAAGCTGACCATCTGGTCCGTTTTGGGCGAGCAAGCGGTATGCCAACCCGAGCAATCCGACGACCTTCGAGTTTCAGATCGAAATCCAGGCTCTTCACAGATGCGGCCGCCTTGGGCCGCTTGCCGCAGGAATGCAGGCGGCCCACCATGATTGAAGCACGCCGGCGAAAGTTTTGAACCATTTGGTCAGTTTTATAGCACTTCAAGGAGTGCATCGGAGCAGGCCGCGCTCTGTTCCCGGCTGAGCTGCCATCCTCGAATGATGCCTCCCGCGAAGCTTGCCCTAAGAGCCCCAGGTCACAGAGTATCGTTTGTTAACAATAACTCAGTCTGCCTTGGAACGAAGCACCATGGCTTCCCGTTAATCAGACAATGATTGAAAGGAAGTCGGCTATGCGTACATTTAATGCAAATACAGGCTTGGCCTTGGCTTTGGCTCTTTCCGGCCTCGTCGTGGGTGGGTTCGCTTCTTCGGCGTCCGCTCAGAACCTGACTCGGCCCAACAGCGATATTCGCGCGCAGGAAGCCCCCAACGACGTCACGATCGGTCAGCTTCGGGCGCAAGGTGCGCGTGAAGGCCGCTCGGTCTATCGCCGTGGGGAAAGCGTGCCGTTCTTCGGCTCCACCAGCCCCTACGACGATCGCTAGACCCGTCGCGATAGGGTGTCGGACCGGTCCATACCGGTCCGACACCTCTTTTTGTGTGTGCTTCGTGGCGCCTAGAATTCCTTTAGCGTCTGCCGCAGAGTGCTTGATGTGTAGGCAGAGCGGACAAGGCCGCGCCGTTGAAGCGCCGGCACCAGCCCTTCCGTGACGTCGGAGATGAGGCGGCGGCTGATGCGGTGGAAGGGCGGCGTGATCAGGAACCCGTCGCCACCGACCGCCTCCATCACCTCTCCCATTCGTTCGGCAACCGTTTCGGGCGTTCCGACCAGTTCGACGGACGACGAGCCACCGCCTTCACGCACGAGTTGACGGAGCGTCTTGCCGCTGCCGGGCTGCGTGAACTTGTCGAGGGCACCCTGCTCCGCGTTTGTGGTCAGCGGCGGCAGCGGCTCGTCCAAGCTATAGCGGGAAAAGTCCACTTCCGTGAATGAGGCGAAGAGCGCAAGACTGCGCTCGATGAAGCCGTCGCTCGCGACCTCGCGCTCGTAGGTTTCACGCGCCAGCGCGTCTGTTTCGCCGAGGACGGGCGAGGCCAGGAACAGCACCTTGATGTCGTCGGGGTCGCGGCCCGCCGCAGCAGCTTTGGCGCGCACGTCGTTGCGATAAGCCTTCATGCCCTCGACCCCGTTGGCCGTGGCAATGATAGTGTCCGCGTGCTTGGCTGCGAACGTCCGGCCGCGCGGCGAGCCGCCGGCTTGAACGAAAGTTGGGCGCCCCTGCGGCGAAGGAACCGTGTTGAGAGGTCCCTTGCAGCGGAAGTACTTGCCCTCGAAGTCGATCGGCTTGATCTTGCTCGGGTCGGCATAGGTGTCGGAGGCTGCGTCGCGCACAATGGCGCCGGGCGCCCAAGACCCGAACAGCTGGGTGACCAGCTCGACATATTCGTCGGCCATTTCGTAGCGCAACTCGCGCGGCGGCAGGACGGACAAGCCGAAATTTAAGGCTGCGCTGTTCTCCGCGGTGCTGACGATGTTCCAGCCGAAGCGGCCGCCGCAGATATGGTCGAGCGTCGTGCAGAGCCGCGCCAGCATGAAGGGCGGGTAGGCCATGGTCGACAGCGTGGTGACGATGCCAAGGTGCTTGGTTCCAGCCCCCATCAGCGCGACGAGGGGCGCCGGGTCGTGCTTGGGCGCCATGAGGCCCTTCTGCAGGTAATAGTCCGAGCTGCCCCCGTAGACGTGCGGGATGCTGAGCGTATCCTCCATCATGATGTAGTCGAAACAGGCGCGCTCGAGCGCCTGCGCCATTTCCACGTAGAACGTGCCGTCCCAGGGCTCTTCCGCGGCAGCAAGCGTGTCGTTCCAGGCGGGTAGACCGAAGGTTGTGAACCAACCGAGGTGAAAGCGCTTGCGGGCCATGAACGATCCTTTGTGGCGATTGCGGAGCAGGCGCCCGTCCGGCAAGTTTCATGCAAGCGAGCAGGCAACCGGGCGCGAGGACGACACATGCGAAGCTACGTCAACGGAGAACTGATGCGGCTCGGCGGCGCGTTTGCGCCATTCTTCGACGGGACCCACGCGGCCGTCATCTCCATCGACCTGCATCGCGGCCATCTTGAGGACGACCCCGAGTGTCCGTGCCCGGCGCCGCGGGCACGGACACTGGTGCCCGCCGTCGATCACTTTCACGATCGGGCGCGCGCGCTCGGCATCCCGGTCATCCACGTGCGCAGCATCTTGCGCAAAGGCGGCGTCGACGACCTGCTGGGGCAGAGCTCGGCCTGGCGCCTGGTCTTTCCGCTGCACGTCGGCGCGATCAGCAATGCGGACGCGCATGCGATCGAGGGCAGCCGTTGGACGGAGTTCGTCACGCGAGTGGAGGAAGGCGACCTGATCGTGCAGACGAAGAAGCGCCTGTCGGCCTTCTACCCGTCAGACCTCGACTTCCTGCTGCGCAACCTCGGCGTCAAGAGCGTCATCCTAAACGGCTGCCTCGCCGACTGCTGCGTGCTGAACTCGGCGTTCGAGGCCTCGAACCTCGGCTACCGCACGGTCGTTGCGCGCGACCTCGTGGCGGGTACCAACGCGACGTTGGAGGATGCGGCGCTGCGCATCATCGCTATGCACGTGGGGCTGGTGACGGACGCGGCCGAAATTCTCGCCGTCTGGGAGCGAGCGGCTGAGGTGCCCCTATCCGCTCCAGCCGTCGCGCAAGCCTGAACGTCCGTGTCGCCACCGCGGCGGTCTGGCCAGCTTTTCGCATTGCCTCTGTCACCGACCGGCTCGGCGAGCCGTCGATCACCGCTCGAACGCCAGGACATCGCGATGCAAGCCTGCCGCCTTGAAGCCGCCCGCCCAAGAACGGTGCCGCCGGAGCGTCGGGCCGCGCGCCTCGGCGGGGTGCTTATAAGCGCGGCACTGGGCTTGGCGGCATATGTCGGCGCTGCCCTCCCCGCACGCGCGGCGGACAAGGTCGTGATCCTGACGAACTGGTTCGCGCAGGCGGAACACGGCGGTTTCTATCAGGCCAAAGCCACCGGGCTCTACGAGAAAGCCGGGCTTGACGTCGAGATCCGCATGGGGGGTCCGCAGGTCAATGGCATGCAGTTGCTGCTCGCTGGCGAGGTTGACGCGATCCTGGGCTTCGACTTTCAAGTTCTGGAAGCCGTGGCCAAGGGCCTTCCCGCCACCACCGTCGCGGCTTCCTTCCAGTACGACCTGCAGGGATTGATGACCCATGAGGACGTGAAGAGCCTCGCCGACGTCAAGAACAAGACGATCCTCGTCGCCTCAACCGGCTATACGACGTGGTGGCCTTGGCTGAAGACGAAATACAGCCTGAACGACGACCAGACCCGCGCCTACACGTTCAATCTGCAACCCTTCTTCACCGACCAGAACACCGTGCAGCAGTCCTATCCCTCCTCCGAGCCCTACCAGGCTCAGGAGAAGAAGGTGCCGGTCAACTTCTACCTTTTCGCGGATGAGGGCTATCCGCCCTACGGGACGACGATCGTCACCACGGACACGATGGTGAAGACCAAGTCCGACGTGGTGCGGCGCCTCGTCAAGGCTTCCATGGAAGGATGGAAGCGCTATTTCGCCGATCCCGCGCCTGGCAACGTCCTCATCCGGCAGCAGAACCCGAAGATGACCGATGGGCAGATCGCCTTCGGTATCCAGCGCATGAAGGACTTGAAGGTGCTGTCGGGCAAGGACGACGTGCCCGTCGGCACGATGACCGAAGCGCGCTGGAAAGCGACATACGACTATCTGGTCGGCGCTGGCCTGCTCAAGGCGGGGACGGATTGGCACAAGGCCTTCACGCTCGACTATGTGAAGGACCTCGCGGCCAAGGCCGATTAAGCCGGGCGTCGCCGTGCCGACCGGCGCGAAACACCTGCAGGTCCCGACCCTGCGCGATCCCTCGCGGGCTAAGGAAGCGTTGGGGGCTCCCGTCATCGAGATGCTCTCGGCGGATAAGGTGTTCCCCGATGGCACCCGCGGGCTCGGTCCGGTCAGCCTGACTGTCCGCGAGGGGGAGTTCGTGTCGCTGATCGGTCCTTCCGGCTGCGGCAAGAGCACGCTGCTCTCGCTCGTCGCCAAGCTGGAGGAGCCGAGCGACGGGCGCCTGCTGTGGTGGCGGCACGGCTTCGACGCCGTGGGCGGCGAGGGGCGCCGGCTCTCCGTCGTGTTCCAGGACGCGACCCTGATGCCGTGGCTGCGCATCGCCTCCAACGTGCGCCTGCCGCTCGACCTTGCGGGCATGCCCCGCCTCGAGGCGGCGCCGCGGGTGCAGGCGGCGCTGGAACTCGTCGGCCTCGGCGCGCAGGGACGCAAGTACCCGCGTCAGCTTTCCGGCGGCATGCGCATGCGCGCGGCGATTGCCCGCAGCCTCGTGACCGAGCCGGACCTCCTGCTCATGGACGAGCCCTTCGGGGCACTCGACGAATTCACCCGCAACCGCCTGGACGCCGATCTCAACGAGCTCTGGTGGCGTCGCGCGCTGACTGTGGTTTTCGTCACCCATTCGATCTACGAAGCGGTCTTCCTGTCGACCCGCGTGATCGCCATGGCCGCCCGCCCGGGCAGGATCTTCCGCGAGATCGTCATCGACGAGCCCCAGCCGCGGGGCGAGGCGTTCCGCACCAGCGCGCGCTTCGCCGACCTCTGCCGCGACCTGTCCGCCGTCCTGATGGACGCCTCCCTCGCCAGCGCCGGGCCGTCCGAGGAGGCGACGCCGTGACGCCGCTGCTGCACTCGCACCGGGCCCAGGCGATTCTGCCGCCGCTGATCGTGGGCATCGTCGTCCTCGGCGTCTGGGAGGGCGCCTGCCGCGCGTTCGCCGTGCCGGAGTTCCTTTTCCCCGCGCCGAGCAGCGTCCTCGCCTCGCTCCTTGCCGGCTGGCCCGACCTCCTGCATGCGCTATGGCGCACGATGCGCATCACCTTGATCGCCTTCGCTCTGTCGACGCTAGTGGGCACGAGCGTGGCCTTCCTGTTCGTGCAGAGCCGCTTCATCGAACGCGGTTTCTTCCCCTATGCCGTCATGCTCCAAGTCACGCCGATCGTCGCCGTCGCGCCGCTTATCATCATCCTGGTCAAGAACACGGACGCCGCCCTGATCCTCTGCGCTACGATCATCGCCATCTTCCCCGTGATCTCCAACACCACGGTCGGGCTGCGCAGCGTCGATCGAGGCCTCGTCAACCTCATGCGGGTCTACAAGGCGACGCGCTGGCAGGTGCTCATACGTTTGCGGATCCCAAGCGCGCTCGCCTATTTCTTCGCCGGCCTGCGGATCTCCAGCGGGCTTGCCCTCATCGGCGCCGTCGTCGCGGAGTTCGTGGCGGGAACCGGCGGCCGCAGTTCGGGCCTCGCCTACGAAATCCTCCAGGCTGGCTTCCAACTCGACATCCCGCGGATGTTCGCGGCGCTCGGCCTGATCACGGTCGCCGGCGTGCTGCTCTTCCTGGCGATGGCTGGGTTGAGCCGCATGGCGCTCGGCGAGTGGCACGAAACGGATCGCGGTCTATGATGACGATCGCGCGCATCGGCACACCAAGCCCTCACACCCGCGCATGAAAGGAACCCGCCCATGCTGACGACGCAGCAGAAGGTCCTCCGGCGGTACTGGTACGCGACCTTGAAGGTCGAGGACCTTCGCGCCGGGCCGCAGCCCTTCACACTGATGGGCGAGCGCCTCGTGCTCTTCCTCGACGGCAACGACGAGCCGGCCGCTCTCATGGACCGCTGCGTCCATCGCACCGCGAAACTCTCCAAAGGATGGTGCGAAAAAGGTCAGATCGTCTGCGGCTACCACGGCTACAGCTACGACCGCTCGGGCACGCTCGTCCACATCCCACAGTTCAAGCCCGAACAGGTCGTGCCGCGGCTCGCGGTGCGCGCCTACCATTGCACCGAGCGCTACGGCTACGCCTGGGTCTGCCTCGACGAGCCTCTGGCGCCCATCCCCGACGTCCCGGAGGAAACGATGCCGGGGTTCCGCCGCATCCACCAGTTCCACCACGAGTGGAAGACGTCGCCGCTGCGCTTCATGGAGAACTCGTTCGACAACGCGCATTTCGCCTTCGTCCACAAGAACACGTTCGGCCAGCTCAGCCAGCCGATCCCCGAGAAATACGCGATCACCGAAACCGACTACGGCTTCGAGGCGGAGACGATCGTGACCATCGCCAACCCGCCGATGGCGCACCGCATTACCGGCACCACCGATGAGACCACCCGGCGCCAAATGCGCAACAAGTGGTTCATGCCGTTCTGCCGTCGGCTCGACATCACCTATCCCTCCGGGCTGCGCCACATCATCTTCAACTCGGCCACCCCCATCGACGACGGGACGATCCTGCTGGCGCAGATCCTCTACCGCAACGACACGGAAGCCGATTGCCCGACGCAGGACCTTGTCGCCTGGGACGCCGCAATTATCGAGGAGGACCGCGACATCCTCGAATCGACCGATCCCGACGCCACCCTGGACATGGCGCGCAAGGTCGAGAGCCATATGCCATCCGATCAGCCCGGCATGATGATGCGCCGCCGCCTGCTCGCCCTGTTGCACGAGCATGGCGAGGAGGAGATCTGCAAGGCGGAACCCGCGGTCGCCGTACCGGAAGCACCCACGCTGATGCCCCATGAGCGGGTCGCATGAGTGCAACCGCGCAGGCTTTGGGCGTCCGCCTGACGGCAATTGTCGTCCTGGCACTCGCCGTCACGGCGGCGGTGACACCGGCGCGCGCCTTGGAGAAGGTCAGTTTCGGCCTCAACTGGGTTCCCGAAGGCGAGCACTGCGGCTTCTTCCAGGCCAAGGCGCGGGGCTTCTACGAGGAGGCCGGTCTGGATGTCGTGCTGCGGCCCGGCAACCCAAACCTGAACCTGCCGCTGCTCGTCGCCGCCGGCGAGGTCGACATGGGTATGGGCTCGAGTTTCACGACGCTCAACCTTCTCGCGCGCGGCATCAAGGCGAAGACGGTCGCGGCTTTCTTCCAGAAAGATCCGCAGACGCTTGTCGCCCACGCCGGCCAGGGCGTCGCCTCGCTCGGCGACCTCAAGGGCCGTCCGGTGATGATCGCTCAGCCCTCGCGCAACGAGTTCTGGCAGTATCTCAAGACGGCCTACGACTTCACCGATGATCAACTGCGGCCGTTCGCCTATTCCGCCGCGCCTTTCCTCGCCGACCCGACGGCCGTCCAACAGGGCTACATCACCGAGGATGCCGCCCTCCTTGGCAAGGTTTTGTCAGAGCCCCCGGTGTCGATCCTGCTCGCCGATTACGGCTACGACAATTACGCGACCTCGGTCTTCGCCACGGACGCCTACATCGCCTCCCATCAGGCGATCGTGCGAGCCTTCGTCGAGGCCAGCCGCAAAGGCTGGCAAGAGTGCATGGTCGGCGATGCGACGCCAGCGATGAACGCGATCCTGGCGATCGCCCCAACGGGTGGCGAGGCGCTGTTTCGCTTCAAACTCGACCAGATGAAAATACGCGGCCTTGTCGGCGGCGGCGACGCCGCCCGCTTAGGCCTCGGGGCTATGACGGACGCGCGCTGGGCTTCGTTCTTTGCGGTGATGACGAAGGCCGGGGTCTATCCCGCCTCGCTCGACTACAGGCAGGCCTACACGTTGGACTTTGTCGGCAAACCATAGGGGTTGGATCATGCCGGACGCGAATCTGCCGATCGTCGATATGTCGCCAGCTTTGACGGGCGATGCGGCCGCTCGCCGGAGCGTAGGGCGCGCCTTCGGTCACGCCCTTGAGACGACTGGTTTTGCGGTGATCGTCGGGCATGGCGTGCCGGAGGCGCTCACGAACGAGCTTTATGCCACGATGAAGCGGTACTTCGCGCAGCCGTCCGAGGCCAAGCGCCGCGACGTCGCGCCGGAAGCGACCAAGGCACGCGGTTACCTGCCGATGGGCGCCGAAAGCGTCGCCGGGACGCTGTCGGCGTCGACGCCGGCCGATCTGTGCGAAGCGCTCGTCTTCGCGGCGCCGCACCGCGAAGGGCGGAGCGATCGGCCGAATATATGGCCCTCCGAGCCGCCGGCGTTGCGCGGTCTGGTGGAAGCCTGGATCGGCGAGATCCTGACGCTGACGGGTCACCTCACCTCTCTGTCGGCGCTCGCCCTCGACGTGCCGGAAGACTATTTCGCACCTTGGTTCGCCGATCCGGCACTCGCTTTGCGCTTTGTCCATTACCCCGACCAGGCTCAGCCTCCGGCACCGGGACAATTGCGTTACGGCGCCCATCACGATTACGGCGGCTTGACCCTTTTGAGACAGGATGGCGCGCCGGGAGGGCTGGAGATCGCCGATCGCGAGGGGCGTTGGATCGAGGCCAGCGTGGTGCCGAACTCCTTCGTCATCAACGTCGGCGACCTGCTCGCGCGCTGGACCAACGGGCGCTGGCGCTCGACGCTCCACCGCGTCTCGAACCCCGAGCGCAGCCTGACGGGATCGACGGCCCGCCTCTCCATGGTGGCGTTCACGGCGCCCAACGAAGCCTCCGAGGTGGCTTGCCTGCCCACGTGTTGCAACGCGGACAATCCGGCTCGCTACGAGCCTGTCGTTGCGGGCGCCTACATCCTGTCGAAGATCAGGGCTTCCATGACGGTGAAGCCCTGACATGACAAACCAAAACCGCGCAGCCGTCGCTGCGACGCCGCAGGCTCTGGCCGCACTGAAACACGACCTCGCGTCACGCGTCGTCCTCGTCGACGATCCGATCCGCGTCAAGAAACGCTCGCGCGACTTCTTCTGGTATTCCCCTCTGCTCGACGCGGCGTTGAACGGGCGCGTCGCCGACCTGCTCGTCGAGGCGCGCGACGAGGCGGACGTGGTGGCAACGGCCGCCGCCTGCGCGCGCCACGGCGTCCCGCTCACCGTGCGTGGAGGCGGCACCGGCAATTACGGGCAGGCGGTGCCATTGTACGGCGGCGTGGTTCTCGACGTCACCGCCCTCGATCGCGTCGAGTGGCAGCGCGGCGACGCGGTGCGCGTCGGGCCCGGCCTGCGCATGAACCGCCTCGACGAGACGGTGCGGGACTCGGCGCAAGAGCAGCGCATGCACCCCTCGACGAAGCGCACCGCAACGGTCGGCGGCTTCGTCGCCGGCGGCTCCGGGGGCATCGGCTCAGTGACCTGGGGCGGCCTGCGCGAACGCGACAACATCCGCGCCGCCAGGGTCGTCACCCTGGAGCGCGAGCCGCGCGTCCTGGAGTTGACCGGCCCGGCCGTCCACAAGGTCGCGCACGCCTACGGAACAACGGGCATCATCACCGCGGTGGAGATGGCGCTGGCGCCGATCCACTCCTGGATCGACGTGATCGCCGCCTTCGACGACCTCGCCGCAGCCGCGCGTTGCGGCTTGGCCGTCGCGACCGATGCCGCGCTCATCAAGAAGCTGGTGACGCCGATCGCCTGGCCGATCCCGCAATGGTTCTCCGCGCTCCAGGCGGCCTGCCCCGAAGGTCAGTCGATCCTCATCGCGATGGTCGCCGAAGAGTCGATGGCAGGCTTGCGCGCTCACGTCGCCGCGGCGGGCGGCACGCTGACGCACGCGCAGCCACTCAATGACGCGCCGGGCTCGGTCCCCCTCTACGAATACACCTGGAACCACACGACGCTGCAGGTTCTCAAGGCCGACCGCGGTTACACCTATCTGCAGAGCCTCCACCCTGCCGACACCGCATTGCAGAGTGTCGCCACCATCGCCGCGCTGTTCCCGGACGAGTTGCACATCCATCTCGAGTTCATCGAATATGCCGGGCGGATCACCTGCTCCGGCCTTCCGATCGTGCGCTACACCACGCCCGAACGCTTGCACACAATCATCGCCGCGCACGAGGCGCGCGGCATCTCGATCGCCAACCCGCACGTCTACACGCTGGAAGACGGCGCCGGGCACAAGAGCGTCGATGCCAACCAGCTCGGCTTCAAGCACGAGGTCGATCCTATGGGACTGATGAACCCGGGCAAGATGCGGAGCTTCCAACCGGGCGCCGTCCCGGCATGAGCGGGACGCCGCTGAACGTGCTCTACGTCTACTGCCACCCGCTGCCGGAGAGCTTCCACTCCGCTATCCGCACCGAGGCTTTGGCGGGGTTGGAGGAGGCCGGCCATCGCGTGGACCTGCTCGACCTCTACGCCGAAGGGTTCGATCCCGTCCTCAGTGCCGACGGGCGCCGGCGCTACCATGACGTGGCGGCCAACCGACACGGCCTCGAACCTTACGTGGCGCGGTTGCAGCACGCCGACATGCTGGTGGTGCAATTCCCGACCTGGAGTTTCGGCCCTCCTGCCATGCTCAAGGGTTTCATCGACCGCATGATGATGCCGGGCGTCGCCTTCGACCTGTCCGACCCCGCGCACGCCAAGCCGCTGTTGGGCAACATCAAGCACATCGTGGGCATCGTCAGCTACGGACGCCCGCGCCTCATGGCGCTCGGGATGGCGGACCCGCCGCGCAAGCTCGTCACGCGCTACCTTCGCTGGTTCGCCGCGCCCCAGGCGGGCACCACCTATCTCGGGATCTACCACATGAACACGGCGACGGCCGAGCGACGGCAGGCCTTCCTCGGCCGCGTGCGCCGGGCGATGGCGGGACTGCGGCTGCGTCGGCAGGGACTGCTGGCCGGCCTGCTGTCACGGTGAGCGGCGTGGCAGCACCCCCATTGCCGTCGCGTTGGTGGTGGGACCTCTCGACCCGCGAGTTCGCCGCGCTCGACTGGGGTGCGCTCGTCGCCATCCTGCCCGTGGCGGCGGTGGAGCAGCACGGCCCCCACCTGCCGGTGCGTGTCGACGCCGCGATCAGCGCCGGAATCGTGTCGCGCGCGGTCACCCTCATGCCGGCGGACTTGCCCGCGCTGGTGCTGCCGGCCATGCCGGTCGGCAAGTCGAACGAGCACGAGCGGTACCCGGGGACGCTGAGCCTCCCTTACGACCTCCTGGCGCGGCTGTGGATCGCGATCGGCGAGAGCGTGCACCGAGCCGGCGGCCGCCGCCTACTCATCCTCAACAGCCACGGCGGCCAGCCGCAGGTGATGGAGATCGTCACCCGCGAGTTGCGCGTGCGGCTTGGCATGCTCGCGGTCGGCTGCTCCTGGTGGGGCGTCGCCGGCATGGACGACCTCTTCTGCGAGGCGGAGCGTCGGCACGGGATCCATGGCGGCGCCATAGAGACGAGCGCCATGCTCGCCCTGCACCCCGAACTCGTCCGGCGGGAACACGCCCGCGACTTCGTGCCTTTGTCGGTCGCGATGGAGGCGCGCGGCGGCCTGCTCACCCCCGAGGGAGCGGTCGGCTTCGGCTGGGCGGCGCAAGACCTCCATCCGCTGGGCGTGAGCGGCGACGCCACGGCCGCGGATGCCGCGCGGGGCCACGAACTCGTCGAGCGCGCCGCCCGAGGCTTGGTCGCCCTGACGGCCGAGGTCTCCGCCTTCCCGCTGGGACGGTTGACCGAACGAACGGGCTTCGACCATGGCTGAACCCCTCCACCCGGTTGCAGGTCCGGCGACCGCGACCCTGGTCCTGAGCGACGGGGTGCACCTTGCGGCCGACGTCTACCGGCCGGTCGGGGCGGGACGCTATCCCGTGCTGCTGATGCGCCAACCCTACGGCCGCGCCATCGCCTCGACGCTGACGCTCGCGCATCCCGCCTGGTATGCCGCGCGGGGCTATGTCGTCGTCATTCAGGATGTCCGTGGGCGCGGCGGCAGTACCGGCACGTTCCGGCTGTTCGAGAGCGAGGCCGCCGATGGGGCCGCGACGCTGGCCTGGGCGGCCGACCTTCCCGGGAGCAACGGGCAGGTCGCGACCTACGGGTTCAGCTACCAGGCCGTGACGCAGTTCCTCGCTTTGGCCGGCGCGACGCGGGCCGGCACCAAGCGGCCGGACGCGATGGTGCCGGCCATGGGTGGATGGACGATCCGCGACGACTGGGCCTTTACCGGAGGCACCTTCGGCTTGGCCGGCAACATCGGCTGGGCGGCGCAGATGGGAGCGGAGGCGGCGCGCCTCGCCGGAGACGCTGAGGCTTTCGACGGGCTTGGCGCGGCAGCGCGCGGCACGCCCTGGCTCGGCCCGGTACCGGCGCGCCCGGCCGTACTGGAGCGCTTCGGCGCCCATACGCATTACGCGGCCTGGCGCGCCGACGATCCGGCCTATTGGGCAGCCATCGCGCCGGCCGCCGTCCTCGCGGGCCACAGCCTCGACGTGCCAGGCTTTCACGTTGGTGGCTGGCAGGACTTCCTGCTGGAGGGCACGCTTGGCGCCTACCGCGCCTTCGCGGCCGGCCCGGCGCGGCAACGCTTGACGCTGGGGCCCTGGACCCATGCGCCTTGGGGTCGGCGCGTCGGCGCGCTCGACCTTGGCCCGGCGGCCGCCACGACGGTCGATGCCGAGACGGTCGCGTTCCTCGACCACATCCTGAAGGGTCGGGCGCTGGCCGGTCCCGACCTGCGCCTGTTCGACGTCGGCACGCGAGCCTGGCGCGGTTTCGACGCGTGGCCCGAGCCGAAGTCCACGCTCCTATGGCTCGCCTCCGACGGTCTCGCTGCGACAGCGGCCGGCGGTCGCCTTATCGCGTCACCCCAAGCGGAAGATTGCGATACCCTCGTCCACGATCCATGGCGACCCGCACCGATCGTCGGCGGCGCATGGGGCACGCCACCTGGCTACCAGGACCGTGCGGGGCTCGACGACCGTTCGGACGTGGCGGTCTACACCGGCGCGCCGCTGCTAGCGCCCTGCCTCGTGGTCGGCACGGTGAACGCCGATATCCATATCGAAGCCGATGCTCCTACGCACGACCTCCATGCGACGCTGTCGATCGTCGAGCCCGACGGCCGCGCCACGACGCTCACCGCCGGCCATCTCAGGGTCGCGGACACGCGAGCGCCGGGCGCGCGGCGCATCGCGATGCGGGCGGTCTGCGCCACGCTCCATCCCGGCCAAGCACTCCGATTGTCGATCCAGGCGGCGGCGTGGCCCGCGTTCGCGGTCAACCCCGGCACGGGGCAACGGCCGGAGGATGCGCCGATGCAGGCGGCGCGCGTCCTCACTCTGGGCATCCGCCATGGCACGGATGCTCCCTCGTGCCTTCGCCTGCCTGTGCTCGATTGAGCGGTCGCGACGCGGCGGCGGCTGTACGATCCACTATGGCCGGCCGACGTGGCGGTGAGCGACACCCAAGGGCGTGGTGCCGCAAGTGGCGGGTGGGTTCACGCCGCTCCAAGGCCTGACTTGGACAGGCCCGGACGAACCGCCTTACGGGCGGGCATCCACCGCATAGGGATGCGTCGAGGATAGGGGATCGGCGAGGAAGGCCCGCGTCGCGCTTGCGGTCAACCCGAACGTGACGAGCAGGAACCCGCCGGCGAGCGCGAAATTCTTGAGGAAATCCCAGAAGAGCTGACGTCCGCGGCTGTCGCTGCCCTGCCAGAAGTCGCCCGGTGCCCAAAACTGCTTCCACAGCAGTGCGGTCGCGCCGCAGTAGCCGGCGAGCAGGAATGCGGCCAAGCGGTCGGCGACCCCCGTCACCACGCCCAGCGAGCAAACGATCTCGACCGTGAGCCCCACCAGGATCAGCCCGGTTGCCAACGGTGGCTTGGCAATCTCGCTCGCCTGCCCCACCGCCCCGCGGAAGTTGAAGAGCTTGTCGAGCGCGCTGAACGGCAGGAACAGCAGGACCAGGAGCATGCGTGTCGCGAAGGTGATGAGTAAGGGGAGGGTCATGGCGGGGAAAACCTGGTACGGAGGGGAAACGTTATGGCACGCGGATGGCCGCCCCGGCCGTTCTGCGGCCGGCCCCCTAGACTGGCAAACGCCCGGCCAGGAAGGCACGTCATGATCTCCTTCTACTTCAATACAGGCCCCAACCCTCTTAAGGTGGCCCTGTTCCTCGAAGAAGCCGGGCTGCCCTATGAGGCGAAGCCCGTGGACACGCGCCGCGGCGAGCAGTTCGCGCCGGACTTTCTCATGGTCAACCCCAACGGCAAGCTACCGGCCATCGTCGATGGCGAGGTTACGGTGTTCGACAGCAATGCCATCTTGCTCTACCTCGCGGAAAAGACGGGCCGCTTCTTGCCGTCGAATACGCCGGCAGCGCGCGGCGAGCTCCTGTCCTGGCTGATGTTCGTGGCGACAGGCATCGGCCCCTATTCCGGACAGTCCGTGCATTTCAAGCATTATGCCCCGGAGAAGATCGACTACGCCGTCAACCGCTACCATCGCGAAGTGGAGCGGCATTACGCGATCCTGAACGCGCGCCTGGCGGACCGGCCCTACATCCTGGGCGAGACCTATACGATCGTCGACATGGCCGCGTGGGGATGGGCACGGATGCTGCATTTCGTTCTGGGCGAGGCTTCATGGGTCGACGTCCCGCACGTGCGCCGCCTCTATGACGAGATCAACCTCCGCCCAGCCGCCAAGGCCGCGGAGGCGCTTGGTAGGACGCACGTCTTCAAGGCTGAGTTCGACGACGAGGCGCGCCGCCACCTGTTCCCGCAGAATCGACCGAAGACGTCATGATGGCGCGTTGGTAGCGTCAGAACCCCGCCTACACCTTGGCGGCGACCATCGCCTGCAGGCCGTCCACGTCGACGTAGCCGCGGGGAAACGGCAGGCCAGCCAGGTGCCGCATCGGTTTGTCCGGCTCGCCGAGGTCGCTGACGACGCTCGAGGCGCCCGCCAGCGCCTCGTTCGCGAGGAACAGGCTCGGCGTCGCGATCACACCGAGCCCCGCGCTGCGCGCCGCCTGCAGGCCGTTGGCGGAATCCTCGAAGGCGAGCGCGTTGCCTGGCCCTAGGTGCATCGCCTCGAGTGCCTGGTAATACACGTCGGGCGCCGGCTTTTTCTTCGGCACGACATCGCCGGCGGCGATGGTAAACCAACTCGGCCCATCTTCGCCGAACCCGCTGCGCAGCAGGGCCTTGACGTTGCGCGGATTCGACGTCGTGGCGATCGCGAGCCTCAGGCCGCGCGCACGCGCCTCCCGCACGAGGCGACCCACGCCCCGGCGCAACGGCAGCGCCCCCGCCTGTAGCAGGGCGAGGTAGCTGCGCGTTTTCGTGTTATAGAGCATGGAAAGCTCATCCAGCACCGCGCTCTGCTGAGGCACGTAACCGGCGACGTAGCGGATGATGCGCTCGCGCCCCCCCGTCGTCTGCAGCAGTTCCGCGTAGAGCGCGGCGTCCCAATACCAGTCGAGCCCGTGCTGCCGAAACGCCTCGTTGAAGGACTGCCGGTGCAGTTCCTCCGTCTCGGCGAGCGTACCGTCGACATCGAAGATCAACGCCTGCAGGGTCGCGCCCGCCATCAGGCAGCGGCCGCCGCCGTCGCGTCCGGGATCCGATCGTCGGCATCGTTCAGGCGCATGCGCGGAAACCTCTCGCAGCCAGGCTATACCATCCGCCGCCGCCGTTCGACCAGTTTCAGGATGAACGGAGTGAGGATCAATTGCATCGCCAGGTCGAGCTTGGCACCCGGGATGACGACCGAGTTGGCGCGCGACATGAAGCTGTCGTGCACCATGGACAGGAGGTAGGGGAAGTCGATCCCGTGCGGGTTGGCGAACCGAATGATGACCATGGATTCGTCCGGCGTCGGGATCCAGCGCGCGGTGAAAGGGTTCGAGGTGTCCACCGTCGGGACGCGCTGAAAGTTGATATCCGTCTCGGTGAACTGCGGGCAGATATAGCGGATATAATCCGGCATCCGGCGCAGGATGGTGTCAGTCACCGCTTCGGTGGAATAGCCGCGGATCGACCGGTCGCGGTGGATCTTCTGAATCCATTCGAGATTGATGACCGGCGTCACCCCAACCTTCAGGTCGGCATGTTGCGCCGTGTTGATCGTATCCGTGACGAGAGAACCATGCAGACCTTCGTAGAAGAGGAGGTCGCTGCGGGATGGGCTCAGAGGCTGCCAAGGCGTGAACGTGCCGGGCGCCGCGCTGTAGAGTTCGGCCTCCGTCAGGTCGTGCACGTAATGGCGGGTCTCGCAGGTGCCTGTCGTCGCATAGTCCCGCAAGGCGCGTTCGAGCCTCTCGAGCAGATTGGCGTCGGGCCCGAAATGGCTGAAGTGGGGATTGCCACCTTCCGCCTCGCGCAGCATGACGCTGCGCATCTCCTCGCGGTTATAGCGGTGGAAAGCGTCGCCTTCGATGTAAACCGGGGCGATATCCTCGCGCCGGAAGATCTGCTCGAAGGTGCGGCGGATCGAGGTCGTGCCGGCCGCGGACGACCCGGTGACGGAGATGATGGGATGGGCGGCCGACACGGGCGCTCCTTCCTGCCGGACAGCGTTACCCGATCATCAGGCCGCGGGACTTGAACAGCTGCGACTGATTGTTCGAGAGTTTCGGATCGGTGTGGTACCTGGCGATCGTCTCCACCACATGGATCGAGCCGAACACGAGAGGGGCGCGCTCGTGAACGTCCTTGGGTACGATGTCGAGGATGCGCGCGCGCCCGTCGGTCGCCGCGCCGCCCGCGTGCTCGACGAGAAACGCGAGCGGGCTGACCTCGTAGAGGAGGCGCAGGCGGCCGGCGCCGTAGCCCTTACGTCCGTCGCCGGGATAGAGGAAGACGCCGCCGCGGGTGAAGATGCGATACGCGTCGGCCACCATGGAGGCGATCCAGCGCATGTTGTGGTTGCGTCCGAGCCGGCCCTCGTCGCCCTGCGTGCAATCGTCTATGTAGGCCCGCACCGCCGGGTCCCAATGCCGATAGTTGGAGGCGTTGATCGCGTATTCGTGGCTGTCGGGCGGGATGTTGATCCCCTCGTGGACGGTAGCGAACGCGCCCGTTCGCCGGTCGAGGATGAAGGAGGCGGTGGGACCGCCGACCGACAGAACGAGGATCGTCTGCGGCCCGTAGACGATGAAACCGGCGGCGAGCTGGTTGCGGCCGGGCTGATAGAAGTGGGCCGCCGGGCTCGAGACGTCGGTCAAGGCTGGGAGAACCGAGAAAATCGTGCCGATCGAAACGTTGGCGCTGATGTTGCTCGAACCGTCGAGCGGATCGATGGCGACAACGAGCGGCGCGCCGGCCCTCATCGCGAGGGGCTCGTGAAGCTCTTCCGAAACGGCAACGGCGACAGGCGCGCCGGCGAGAGCGTCCATGAAAATCGTATTGG
The DNA here is from genome assembly GCA_965249685.1 of Beijerinckiaceae bacterium. Lineage (GTDB taxonomy): Bacteria > Pseudomonadota > Alphaproteobacteria > Rhizobiales > Beijerinckiaceae > RH-AL1. Next base: position 1,619,332 of record CBDFMN010000003.1, read on the forward strand.
TGAGGAGGTCGAGCGCTTGCTGCACGTCGCCGTCGGTGTTGCGCGTCCCCGAGGCCGGTCTGGCGTGGATGGACAGAGGGCCGAGCGCGATCTGATCGGCGGTCGTCACCGCTGCGGCGGCAATCGCGCGGACGGTCTGCGCAACTGGCTCGAGAGCCGGATTGGCCGTCACGGCTGCCGCAAGAAACTGCTCCAACCCTGCCTGCACCTCGGCCCCACTCGCATCACCCATCGCCGCCCTGCCCTTTCGCTCCCTCGCCGGTGAGACGCCGCTGATCCAGGCCGAACCATAGATCGCAGATGGATGCGCACCGCCTTGCGAGTGCGACCACACTAACACAGAATAAAAATGAAGAGTATTGAGGGCGCCCTCAAAAAAATTTACAAAAAGCCATGCGCCGCCTCACTCTCAAGCAATTGCAGACCGTCCGCGCCGTCGCCCAGAGTGGGACGATCGCGACTGCCGCCGACATGCTGCGGGTGACGCCGGCTGCGCTGACGGCGCGGATCAAACTGCTCGAAGGCGACGTTGGCCTGTCTTTCTTCGACCGGGCGGGAGGGCGGCTGCGCCTGACCGACGCCGGCCGGGAAGTGGTCAACACCACGGTTCGCATGGAGATGCTGCTGGTCGAACTCGGCAACACGCTCGCGGCTATCAAGGGCAAGCACGCCGGGCACATCTCCGTCGGCATCGTCTCGACGGCGAAATACTTCGCGCCGCGGCTCGTTGCCGCCTTTTCCAAGGAAAACCCGAAGATCGACCTGTCCCTGTCGATCGGCAACCGGCAGGAGACCATTACCCAGCTCCGCGACTACGAGATCGACATCGCGCTGATGGGGCAGCCGCCGACGGATTTTCCAGTGGTGAGTCAAGTGATCGGCCCGCATCCGCAAGTGATGATCGCGCCGCTCGAGCATCCCTTCGTTGGCCGTCGCGGGATCGACAAGAGCGAACTGGTGCAGGAGAGCTTCATCGTCCGCGAGAACGGGTCGGGGACGCGCACCGTCTTCGACTTCTTCTTCGGCGACGTCGCGCTCGGCCTGCCGCACATCAAATTTGAAATCGGCTCCAACGAGACGATCAAGCAGGCGGTGATGGCCGGTCTCGGCCTCAGCCTGATTTCCGGCCACACCATCGAGGCGGAGGTGGCGGCGGGGCGCATCGCGGTCCTCGACGTCAAGGGCCTGCCGATCGTCCGGCAATGGTTCCTCGTGCGCCGCGCCAACTGGTCGCCGACGCCGCTCGGCGAAGCCATGTGGGATTTCGCCATCCGGTACGCCGCCGGTTTCATGCCGGGGGCCGCTGCCGAGGCAGGGGCTGGCCGCGAGACCGGGTCGGCCTGAGCCACGGGCGATCCGGCAATCGGCTTGGCTCCCGCGGCCCCTCTACACGGCTCGACATTTCCGCGCACCGGCGCTATACGCGCGGGATAACTCAAAACAGCGTGCCGAAACGCTCGCCTCCGTCGAGGGGCGGAAGGGCAAGGACCATCATGAACATTATCCAGCAGCTCGAGGCCGAACAGGCCGCGAAACTTGGCGCCGCGCGCGTCACTCCCGAGTTCCAGCCGGGCGACACGGTCATCGTGAACGTCAAGGTCAAGGAGGGCGAGCGCACCCGCGTGCAGGCCTACGAGGGTGTCTGCATCGCCCGCACCGGCGGCGGCCTCAACGAGAGCTTCACCGTCCGCAAGATCTCCTACGGCGAAGGCGTCGAGCGCGTCTTCCCGATCTTCTCGCCCAACATCGATTCCATAAAGGTGATCCGTCGCGGCAAGGTGCGGCGCGCCAAGCTTTATTACCTTCGCGATCGTCGCGGCAAATCGGCCCGTATCGCCGAGCGCCTGGAGACACCGGCAGCGAAGGCGGCGCGCGAAGCCGCGAAGAAGGACGCCAAGGCCAAAGCCGCGGCCAAGCCGGCTGCCGCCGAGTAGGACAACCGCGTCGCGGCCCGAACGCTGGACCTCAGGCGGCCGTCAGCGGCGCGTTGAGGATCCAGCGGTGGCCGAACGGATCGCGGAACGTCGCGAGCCGCGTGCCCCAGAACGAGTTGGTGGGGGTGGTCTCGCCCTTCGCGCCCAAGCCGGTCGCCTTGGCGAACGTCTCGTCGACCTGCGAGGCGGCCTTGAACTCGATGCTGACGGACACGGTCACAGGCTCGCCGGGGATGCCGACGCGCGTCTGTCCGAATTCCGGGAACGCATCGGCAAGCATGACAGAACCGCCGTTGATCGACAGCTCGCAGTGCAGGATGCGGACACCGTCGAGCGCGGGCATGAAGGCCTTCTGTTCCGCACCGAAGACGCTGGTATAGAAGGCGACGGCCGCGAGCGCCGGCGAGACGGTGAGGTAGGGGGCGACGGACGGGCGCATCGGACGGCTTCCACGGGTAGGGGCGGCTCTAGGCGCGTATCCGAGGGACAGAACCCCCGCGCGGCCTTCCCGACGGGCGCGGCGCACCTACATCTGGCGTGCAGGCCAGGTTGTCGCAGATCAGAGAAGGGTTGGGAAGACATGATGGCCAAGCCACGCACGCTGTACGACAAGATTTGGGACGACCACGTCGTCGACGTACAGGCGGACGGCACCACCCTCCTCTACATCGACCGGCACCTCGTCCACGAGGTCACCAGCCCGCAGGCTTTCGAAGGTCTGCGGATGGCGGGTCGAAAGGTTCACGCGCCGCATCGCACGTTGGCGGTGGTGGACCACAACGTGCAGACGACCGACCGCTCCGCTGGAATCGTCGAACCCGAAAGCCGGCTGCAGGTCGAGACGCTGGCGGCGAATGCCAAGGACTTCGAACTCGAATATTTCAACGAGCACGATAGGCGTCAGGGCATCGTCCACATCATCGGACCCGAGCAGGGCTTCACCCTGCCCGGGACGACGATCGTGTGCGGCGACAGCCACACCTCGACGCACGGCGCCTTCGGCGCGCTGGCGCACGGCATCGGCACCTCCGAGGTCGAGCACGTGCTGGCGACGCAGACGTTGATCCAGGCCAAAGCCAAGAACATGCGGGTGATGGTCGAAGGCAAGGCGGCACCCGGCGTCACTGCCAAGGACATCATCCTGGCGATCATCGGCGAGATCGGCACGGCGGGCGGCACGGGCCACGTCATCGAATATGCCGGGGAAGCCATCCGCGACCTGTCGCTCGAGGGGCGGATGACCATGTGCAACATGTCCATCGAGGGGGGCGCGCGCGCCGGCATGGTCGCGCCTGACGGGAAGACGTTCGCCTACCTCTACGGGCGGCCCAAGGCGCCGACGGGCGAAGCCTGGCACAGGGCCGTCGCCTACTGGCGCACGCTTCAGTCGGACGAAGGCGCGCATTTCGACAGGGAGGTCCGCCTCGACGCCGCAAACCTGTCGCCGATCGTCTCCTGGGGTACGAGCCCGCAGGATGTGGTGACGGTGGCCGGCACGGTGCCCCGTGCGCAGGATGCGGGGGACGCGATGAAGCAGGCTGCCGTGCGCCGCGCGCTCGACTATATGGGCCTTCGCGGCGGCGAAAAGATCACCGACATCGCGCTCGACCGCGTGTTCATCGGCTCCTGTACCAACAGCCGCATCGAGGACCTGCGGGCGGCGGCGCAGATCGTCGCCGGCCGTAAGGTCGCCGACCGCGTCAGCGCGATGGTCGTGCCGGGCTCCGGCCTGGTGAAGGCGCAGGCGGAAGCCGAGGGCCTCGACGTCATCTTCACCGCCGCCGGCTTCGAGTGGCGCGAGCCCGGCTGCTCCATGTGCCTCGCCATGAACCCCGACAAGCTCGAACCCGGCGAGCGCTGCGCCTCCACCTCGAACCGTAATTTCGAGGGCCGCCAAGGACCAAAGGGGCGCACCCACCTCGTCTCGCCGGCGATGGCGGCTGCGGCGGCTATCGCGGGCCATTTCGTCGACGTCCGCGACTGGCGCTGAACGCGTCGGCCGCGCGCGCCGCTCGCAGGCGGTGGAACACGGCATCCTCCTCTGGACCGCCACCGCTGTTCCATGTCATGAGAATCGGCGACGACGCGGGTGTGGTGGAATTGGTAGACGCGCCGGATTCAAAATCCGGTTCCGCAAGGAGTGCCGGTTCGACCCCGGCCACCCGCACCATCTTCACTTCGGCATAGCTCTCTTTCCGGCGGAGCTACTGTGGCCTGGCGAGGTGGCAGTGCTCGCGACGCGACGGGCAGGGAACCGTTGTGGCTCTACTGCTTCACCCGGGACTGTGCTAGCGCCTTAGCCGCTTAGGAGGGCCGGTCGAACTGCTTCATCTTTTTAGCAGGATCGAGAAAGGCATCCGTCGCCACGGGACCTGCTGTGCGACCTAATATCCCGGCCAGCAATTGCCCTCACGACTGAGGTCAACCGAGATCGGCCAGGAAGCCTTCGGCCATAAGCCGAAAGGCGTCGATCGCCTTCGGCAAGACAATCTGTGGCGTGTCGCTGGCTGCAACCCACAAAGCGGCATTGAATGCTGCGCCGCTTAGAAGACGTGATGCAGCCTCGACGTCGACCGGCTTCATGACACCATCGGCGATCAGATTTGCGACAGTCTGTTTGGTGATGCTTAAACAGGCATTCTGGCTTGGCCATTGCGAGGGGTCGCCGAGGAACGCGGGTCCGTCCAACAAAACGATTCGTCGTACCTCCGCATCCAGCGCCATCTCGATATACGCAGCGCCTTCCGCCAGCAGCCCGTCCCACGCGTTTGCCGCAGCTGCCCCCGCCTGTTGCGCCCGCGCAGCCATCTCACCGTCCACCTGTGCGACGACAGCCCCCAGCAGTCCCTTCTTGTCGCCGAAGGCATGATAGAGGGCGCCGCGGGTGAGCCCAGCTTCTGCGGTGAAATCATCCATCGACGCGGCGGCAAAACCCCATGTTGCGAACGCTTTCCGCGCTGCGCAAACCAGCTTGGTGCGGTTTTCCTCCATTGTTGTAGCACGACGTTTTGCCGTCAATGCAACCTCCCATTTCGCATACGAGGCGTATATGAGATTGACGAAGTTGCAAACCAATGCTTTCAAATACGCAGCGTATGCCAACGGCTTGGCGTCGCTGGAATGTCCAGCAAAGTCGGTCGGGTGCGCTCGCGAGATGAAAGGACGACGATATGGCCAAGCGTAACGCAGTATTTCCCGCCGACCGACACGCCCTCTACGAGGCGCACGGCTATTCCGCCGCGGTGCGATCGGACAATCTGCTGTTCGTGTCGGGTCAGGTCGGCAGCCGCGCCGACGGTTCGCCCGAGCCCGACTTCGAAGCTCAGGTTCGCTTGGCCTTTGCCAACCTAAAAGCCACCCTGCTCGCGGGAAGTTGCGGATTTGATGATGTCGTCGATGTCACGACGTTTCACACCGAACCAGAGAAACAGTTCGGGACGATCAAGACGGTGAAAGGTGAATTCTTCAAAAGCGCCCCTCACCCGAGCTGGACGGCGCTTGGCGTCAACTGGCTTGCCGGCTTCGACTTCGAGATCAAGGTGATCGCGCGCATCCCAGCCGGCGATTGATTTCGTCAGGTTTTAGGCTCGCTGCGTGGCATGCCCTTCAAAGCGTCGATCATGACAACGACGCAGATGGTCGATGTACTTCAAGGTCCGGTTCCGCAAAGGAGTGCCGGTTCGATCCCGGCCACGCGCACCATCGCAAAATCGCAGCTGAGACACTCCCGACGTCCGTGCCCGGTCGGCGATCACCGCCTGCCTCGAAGGAGGACGCTCTCCTCAGCTCGTCGCACCGGCCGCCGAGGTCGGTGCGATGATCGAAGGCATGGGCGCTATCCTCAAGCGGACGGCTTGAGCCCTCAGAACGCAAAAGGCCGCCCGCAGGCGGCCTTCGCAGAAGCCGGAATTCGGCTCCTTACATGCGGTGCATCGAGTCGCGACGCATCTCGTGGCGCATCATGCGGTGGCGCATCGAGTCATGGCGCATCTCGTGGCGCATCATGCGATGACGCATCATCTCGCGGCGCATCATGCGGCCGTGGTCCATGTCGGCCTGAGCGACGGACACGATCGACAGCGAGCTGGCGGCGAGCACGAGGGAGAGGATGACGGTCTTGATCATATCGAAACTCCTTTGTCCCGCGGCCCAATGCCAAGCGAGAAAAGCGACTTCTTTTGGTCAGGATCGCATGAACCGAAAATGAATGGAAGAAAGTCGTCGAATACTACTTTCGCCCGGGTGCCGTTAGACGCACTTCACGCGAATATTTATTCAGAGAGAGGAACTTTGTTCAATTCCACCCGCCGCTTTGATCTTGTTTAAGCTTCTGCTCGCGAGCGCAGGCGGTGGCGGGCCGCCCGTCGCCCAATCAAGCAGCTGGACGGTGTGGACGATCGGCAGGTCCGTTCCTCCGGCAATCTGAACGATGCACCCGATGTTGCCGGCCGCGACGACGTCTGGCGCGACACTCTCGATGTTGACGGCTTTGCGCGCGCGCAGTCGATGCGCCAGTTCCGGTTGCAGCAGGTTGTAGGTGCCGGCCGATCCGCAGCAGATATGCCCCTCCGGCACCGCGACGACATCGAAGCCGGCGTTTTCCAGCAGGAGAACCGGCGCGAGCGTCACACGCTGCCCGTGCTGCAGCGAGCAGGCGGAGTGATAGGCGACCTTCAGCCGTGGCGCAGCGCCAGTCGGCCTTATATCGAGGTCGGAGAGAACCTCGCTGACGTCTCGCGCCAAGCCGGACACGGCGGCGGCCGGGGCTGCCCAATCGGGATCGTCGCGGAGCATGAACCCGTAATCCTTGACGGTGGTGCCGCAGCCCGACGTGTTGAGGACGATCGCGTCGAGGCCTTCACCGTCGCGCTCGCCTAGAAAGGCGCGGATGTTGGCCCGCGCCATCCGTCGCGCATCCTCCTCACGACCCATGTGGTGGGGCAGCGCGCCGCAGCAGCCGACGCCCGCCACCACCAGGACCTCCGCGCCGTGCCGGGTCAGCACGCGGATCGTCGCCTCGTTGATCGCCGGGTCGAGAACGCTCTGGGCGCAGCCCGTTAGCAGCGCCACCCGCAGGCGGCGCACGCCCTCGGCCGGATAGACCGCGGGACGGCTGCTCGGCGACGCAGCCGGCAGCGCCGCCGGAGCTATGGCGACCATGGCGGCGAGGCGCTGCGGCAACAGAGCGCGAAACGGCTTGGCAAGTCGCGCACCCTGCAGCGCCAGCCGAAAAAGAGCGGGGCGCGGCAGGACCGCGGCCAGGATCGAGCGCAGCAACCGGTCGGCGAGGGGCCGGCGGTATGTCTTCTCGATGTGCACGCGGGCATGGTCGACGAGGTGCATGTAGTTGACGCCCGAGGGGCACGTCGTCATGCACGACAGGCAGGACAGGCAGCGGTCGATGTGGGTCACCGTCGCCCGGTCGGCGGGGCGGTCGTTCTCCAGCATGTCCTTGATCAGATAGATCCGCCCGCGCGGAGAATCGTTTTCCTCCCCGAGAAGGAGGAAGGTCGGGCACGTCGCGGTGCAGAACCCGCAGTGGACGCATTTGCGCAGAATTTTTTCGCTCGCGGCGAAATCAGGCCGCTCCAGCAGGTCGGGTGCGAAACTCGTTTGCATGGCTAGACTTCCAGGCCGAGACGGCCCCGGTTCAGGATTGCGAGGGGATCGAAGCTGGCTTTCACGCGCCGCGTCAGCGCGGCAAGCGCGGCGGGTTGAGGCTGGAACACATGTGTCGCGGCGTTCGGGGCATCGGGCGCGCGCATCAGGGTGGCATGGCCGCCCAGTGGCGCCAAAGCGGCGCGCACTTCGCTGTGGCGGCTCTCCGTATCCGCCAGCGAGAACCAGACGAGGCCGCCCGCCCAGTCGTAATACCAGCGTGAGAGGGTAAGGCCGGCCTCGCGCAGGCGCCGGACGAGGTGGAACCCTTCGCTCGGCGCCAGAGACACTTTCCACACGGGGCCAGCCTGGTCGGCGAGCGGCCGCACGTCGCGGAGGGCGGCCCAGGCCCGGCGCGACGCCTGGACACCAAGGTCGTCCGCGCGCCCGGCCGCGCCGAAGCGCGCGGCAAGGTCGGCGAAGCGCTTGTCGACGGATACGCCCGGCCCTTCGAGCCGCAGGAGCGCGCAGGGGCCGGGCGACAGGTCCAGCCAGGCGCCCTCCGGTAGACAGGCGAAGCTCGACACCTCCTGCGGCAGACCGCTCGCCTCGCGCAGCACCTGGAGGCAGGCCTCCTCGTCACGGGCATAGAGCAGCAGCGTCCGCTCCGTCTCGGCCCGGGGCAGTACCTTCAGCGTCACCTCGGTGAGGACGGCAAGAGTGCCGTAGGAGCCGGCGACCAGTTTCGAGAGGTCGTAGCCGGTGACGTTCTTCACCACGCGGCCGCCGGACTTGAAAACCTCGCCGCGCCCGCTCACCGCGCGGAAGCCGAGGAGGTGGTCGCGCGCGGCGCCAGCCTTGATGCGGCGCGGGCCGCCGGCGTTGACCGCCACCGTGCCGCCGATCGTACCGGAGCGATTGCTCCGCCACAGGTGCGCCGGGTCCATCGGCTCGAAGGCAAGTTCCTGCGCGTGCGCGTCGAGCAGCGCCGTGATTTCAGTCATCGGCGTTCCCGGCCGGGCGCGCAGCACGAGTTCGCTCGGCTCGTAGAGGGTGACGCCCGATAGCGCCGAAAGGTCCAGCGTCGCGGCGGCCTCGACGGGATGGCCGAGGCCCCGCTTGGAGCCGTGGCCGACCACCTCCAGCGGCGTGCCGGCGGCCACTGCGGCCTCGACGACCGCCAGGACCTCGTTCTCGTCGCGCGGCTGGTAGACGTGCATCAAAAGCGCGGCAGTTCGGGAAACGGGACCCGGCCCGCGTGGACGTGCATCTTCCCCAGTTCGGCGCAGCGGTGCAGGACCGGGAACACCTTGCCCGGATTGAGCCGGTGGGCGGGATCGAAGGCACATTTCAGCCGCTGCTGCTGAGCGAGGTCGACCTCCGTGAACATCGTTCCCATGAGGTCGCGCTTCTCCACGCCGATGCCGTGCTCGCCGGAAAGCACGCCGCCGACTTCGACGCAAAGCCGCAGGATGTCGGCGCCCAAAGCCTCCGCCCGCTCCGTGTCGCCGGACTTCGAGGCGTCGTAGAGGATGAGCGGATGCAGGTTGCCGTCGCCCGCGTGGAACACGTTGGCGACGCGCAGCCCGTGCCGCGCCGCGAGGTCGTCCATGCCGGTCAGCACGCGCGCCAACTCCGAGCGCGGGATGGTCCCGTCCATGCACAGGTAGTCGGGACCGATCGCGCCCACCGCCGCGAAGGCGTTCTTGCGCCCCTGCCAGAACTGCAGGCGCTCGGACTCGCTGGTCGAGACCTTGACCGTGGTCGCGCCCTGCTCGCGCGCGATGGCGGAGACGCGGTCGATGAGGTGGTCCACCTCTGCCGCCGTGCCGTCGAGTTCGGCGATGACGAGGCTCGCCGCCTCCTTTGGGTAGCCGCAGGGCTGATAGGCCTCCGTCGCCAGGATGGAGGCCTGGTCCATCATCTCCATCCCCGCCGGGATGATGCCTTGCGCGATGATCGCGGCGACGCAATCCCCTCCGGCCTGGATGGACGGGAACCCGAGGAGGACGCCGCGCGCGACTTCCGGCTTGCGGAGGATACGGACGGTGACTTCGGTGACGACGCCGAGCAGCCCCTCCGAGCCCGTCATGACGCCCAGCAGGTCGTAGCCCTCGGAATCGAGGTGCTTGCCGCCGAGCCGCACGACTTCGCCGCCCATCAGCACCATTTCGATGCCAAGGATGTTGTTGGTGGTGAGCCCATATTTGAGGCAGTGAATGCCGCCCGAGTTCTCCGCCACATTGCCGCCGATAGAGCAGGCGATCTGCGAGGACGGGTCGGGCGCGTAGTAGAACCCCGCCGCCTCGACCGCCTTGGAGATCGCCAGATTGGCGACGCCGGGCTGCACCACGGCGCAACGGTTCTCGTAATCGACCGCCAGGATCCTGTTGAATTTGCCCATGGCGAGCAGGATGCCGTCTTCCAGCGGCAGCGAGCCGCCCGATAACGATGTGCCGCCGCCGCGCGGCACCACCTTCACGTCGAGTTCGGCCGCCAGCGCCATGATCGCCGACACCTCGGGCACCGTCTCCGGCAGCACGACGACGAGCGGCAGCTGCCGGTACATCGTGACGCCGTCGCACTCGTAGGGGCGCATCTCGCGCTCGTCAGTCAACACGTTGCCCCGCCGCACGATCGCCTTCAGCCGGGCGACGATCGTCGCGCGCTGGTTGAGGATGGCGGTCTCCGGCTTGGGCATGGTAAGCGTCATGGGAGGTCCCGCTGTTGCAGGATTGAGATGCCTCGTCCCTGCGGCGATGGCAAGGCGGCGAGGCAAGCCGTTCGACCCCCGCGACGCCGTGGCAACCGCCGGCCCGTTGCGCGGTACCACGCAGACCCTCACACTAGAGGTAGCCCCTGCGTACGGAGAAAACCATGGCGTCCAGCAGCCCCGTCCTGCAGCCGGTGACGATCGGCACCCTTGCCCTCAAGAACCGCATCGTCATGGCGCCGCTTACGCGCAGCCGCTCGTCGCGCGAGGGAGTGCCGCCGTCCTTCGCGCCGGACTATTACGCGCAGCGCGCGGGCGCAGGGCTCATCGTCACGGAGGCGACGAACATCTCGCCGCAGGCCGTCGGCTACGCCTACACGCCCGGCATCTGGTCCGACGCGCAGGTCGAGTCCTGGTCGAAGGTGGTGAAGGCGGTGCACGCCAACGACGGGCGCATCGTCCTGCAGCTCTGGCACACGGGCCGCATCTCCCATCCCGACCTGCAGCCTGGCCACGGCCTCCCGGTCTCGGCCTCGGCGATCAAGGCGCAGGGTACGGCCTATACCGAAGAGGGCATGAAGGATTTCGTCACGCCGCGCGCCCTAGGGACCGACGAGATCGCGGGCATCGTCGCGGACTATCGGCACGCGGCGGCCAACGCCAAGCGGGCCGGCTTCGACGGCGTGGAGGTCCACAGCGCCAACAATTACCTGCTCGAACAATTCGTCCGCGACTCGACCAACCGTCGCGACGACCGCTACGGCGGCTCCGTGGAGAACCGCCTGCGCTTTCCGCTCGAGGCCGTGCGTGCGGTGCTCGACGTCTGGGGCGGCGGCGAGCGCGTCGGCATCCGCCTGTCGCCGGCCACGACCCAGCCAGGCGAGACGCCCGTCGACAGCGACATGCAAGGCACCTACGGCGCCTACGTCGACGCGCTTAGCCGGCTTGGCCTCCTTTACATCCACGTCATCGAGGGCATCACCCAGCAGAGCCGCGGTGGAGAAGGGATCGACTTTCACGACCTGCGCGGCCGCTTCAAGGGCGCCTTCATCGACAACAACCAGTTGACGCTCGCGCTCGCGGAGCAGCGGCTGGAGAAGGGCGAGGCCGACCTCTTCTCCTTCGGTCGTTCCTTCCTCGCCAACCCGGATCTCGTCGATCGCCTGCGGACAGGCGCGCCGCTCGCCGACGCGCCCAAGGAGTACTGGTACGGCGGAGGCGCCAACGGTTATTCCGACTGGCCGGGCATGAACGGACCGGTCGCGATCAGGCAGGCCTGATCACGCCGCGCGCATGGCCTTCGCCCTGCGCCGCCAATCGTGCAGGATGAATTCGGTGTAGCCGTTGGGCTGCTCGCGGCCTTTGAAGACCAGGTCGCAGGCGGCCTTGAAGGCCGGCCCATCATAGGCGGGTGCCATCGGGCGGTAGAGTGGGTCGTGGACGTTCTGCCCGTCCACGACCTTGGCCATCCGCTTGAGGACGTCCATCACCTCGTCTTCCGTGACGACGGCGTGCAGCAGCCAGTTGGCGATGTGCTGGGACGAGATTCGCAGGGTCGCGCGGTCCTCCATCAGGCCGATGTCGTTGATGTCAGGCACTTTGGAGCAGCCCACGCCCTGGTCCACCCAGCGCACGACGTAGCCGAGCAGCCCCTGCGCGTTGTTCTCGAGTTCCTGCTTGACCTCGTCCGGGGCGAAGTTCGATTGAGCGAGCGGGAGAGTCAGCAGGTCGGCCAGGTCGGCCGGCTTGCGCGACCGCAGAGCCTGCTGGCGCTCGGCAACGTTGACCTCGTGATAGTGCAGCGCGTGCAGCGTCGCGGCGGTCGGCGAGGGCACCCATGCGGTGTTGGCGCCGGCTTCCGGGTGCGCCCGCTTCATCGACAGCATCAGCGCCATCTGATCGGGCGCCGCCCACATGCCCTTGCCGATCTGCGCGCGGCCGGGCAGGCCCAAGGCGAGGCCGACGTCAACGTTGAGGTCCTCGTAGGCAGCGATCCAGCGCGTCGACTTCATCGCGTTCTTGCGGACCATCGGTCCTGCCTCAATGGAGGTGTGGATCTCGTCGCCCGTGCGGTCGAGAAAGCCTGTGTTGATGAAGGCGACGCGGTTCGCCGCCGCCTGGATGCAGGCGGCAAGGTTGGCGCTGGTGCGGCGCTCCTCGTCCATGATCCCCATCTTGATCGTGTAGCGCGCCAGGTCGAGCACGTCCTCGACACGAGCGAACAGCGCGTCGGCGAAGGCGACTTCCTCCGGCCCATGCATCTTCGGCTTGACGATGTAGATGGAGCCGGCGCGGCTGTTGTGCAGCGGCTGGTCCCCAAACAGGTCATGGCGCGCGATGAGGCAGGAGACGAGCGCGTCGAGTAGGCTCTCCGGGATCTCGCGCCCCTCTGCGTCCAGGACCGCATCGGTGAACATGTGGCTGCCGACGTTGCGGATGAGCATGAGGGAACGGCCGGGCAGGTGCAGCTCGCCGCCCTTGGCGCTCTTGTAGACGCGGTCGCCGGCCAGCGTGCGGTGGACGACGTCGCCGTTCTTCTCGAACTCCTCGCGCAGGGTGCCCTTCATCAGGCCGAGCCAGTTGCGGTAGATCAGCACCTTGTCGCCCGCGTCCACCGCTGCGACGGAATCCTCCATATCCATGATGGTGGAGATCGCCGCCTCCACCACGACGTCGGCGACGCCGGCCGGGTCGGTGCGGCCGATCGGGTTGGCGCGGTCGATCACAATCTCCAGGTGAAGGCCGTTGTTGGCGAGCAGCACGGCCGTGGGCGAACTCATGGTGCCGCGATAGCCGACGAACCGGTCGGCGTGGACGAGCCCGGTGTCGCCGCCGACCGTCGCGACCACGAGCCGTCCTGCCTCGACGCGGTAGCCTGTGGCATCGGCGTGCTTGCCGCGCAGCAACGGCGCCGCCCGGTCCAATGCCGCCTTGGCCTCCGCGATGACGCGCGCGCCGCGCAGCTTGTTGTAGGTGGCGCCACGCGTGGCGCCACCGTCCTCGCGCACCGCATCCGTCCCGTAGAGGGCGTCGTAGAGGCTGCCCCACCGCGCGTTGGCGGCGTTCAGCGCGTAGCGCGCGTTCGACAGGGGCACGACGAGCTGCGGGCCGGCGATGGAGGCGAATTCCTCGTCGACGTCGGCGGTGCGGATCTCCTGCGGCGGCGGGGCCGGGAGGAGGTAGCCGATCTCGCGCAGGAAGGTCACGTAGGCAGCCTGGTCGAATGGCCTCGACCGGGTCTCGCGGTGATAGGCGTCGAGCCGCACCTGCAGGCGGTCGCGTTCGGCAAGAAGCGCGCGGTCTCGAGGGGCGAAGTCCGCCACGAGGCCGGAGAGTCCCGCGAAAAAGGCTGCCTCGCCGATCCCGGACCCCGGCAGCGCCTCGGTGAGGATAAAGTCGTAAAGCGCTCGATCGATCGCCAAGCCATGCGTGTTGACTCGCGTCACCCTAGGATCCTTCCGGAGGTTCAGTCGGAGTAGCCGACGATTTTCCCGCCCGGGAGGGCCGGACCCCGGCTTTCTCGTTCGGCAAAAATATGTTGGTAGCGCCCAAGTTTTATTGAGGCCGGCCGTCCAATGCAACCTGTTCGCGCCTGCCCCGGCTCGATATGGCCCTCGGCCTGAATCCTAAATGGGGACGCGCATCACCCGTCGAGGACCATGGCTTGCCAGCGAGGGCGACTCCTGCTTCAGCTTTTGCCGAAGGACAGGGGATTTCGATGCGCGTGACCACATTCCTCGTCGCCGCCGCGGCTATCGCGGGCGTGGCGCTGCCGGCCGCGGCGCAGACCGTCGCGGGCGAGTTGCGCTGCGCGGTCAAAGGCGGCTTTGGTTTCGTCGTGACAGGAAGCCGGGCCGCGAGCTGCACCTACCGCCGGCCCGGGCTGCCGACGGAGTTCTACACCGGGCAGATCAACTCTCTCGGCCTCGACATCGGCCCGACCAACGCCGTCATCCTCACCTACAGGGTCCTGACCTCGAACCCGGCCACGCCGGCCGCCCTTCAAGGCGAGTTCGCCGGGCCGGGTGTGGGGGTTGCCGTCGGCGCGGGCCTAACCAGCAGCCTGCTGATCGGCGGCTCCTCGTCGTCAGTCACTCTCGTTCCCGTGCCTAACACGGCGACGACCGCCTATACCGGCTTCAACGTCAGCGCCAACCTCCGCCAGTTGCAGCTGCAGTTCGCCGCCGTGGAGCAACCGTCCGATGGTGGCGGCCGGCGCCGGCGACGCGTGCAGCGGGACACCGATCTCGACTAGCCGTTGTCAGCTGGAGGTCGGGGCGAGCGACGGAGTAAGAAACCGGGCGAGGGCCGCGGCCATATGCACAGGGGCGGGAGCCTGAGCCGTGATCGGGTCCTTGTTCTTATAGAGCGGGAGTGCGACTGCCCGCGCGTGCAGGTGGAGACGCTTCGCTCCCACCTTGCCGGTCCCGTAGATCGGGTCGCCGAGGATCGGCCAGCCTTGCGCGGCGCAATGGACACGCAATTGGTGTGTGCGCCCCGTGAGCGGCTCCAGCGCGAGGAAGGCGCGCCCGTCCCGCCGGCCGAGGACGGTGTAGCGCGTCTGCGCCGGCTGGCCGAACGGATCGACCTTCATCCACCAGCCGCGGCTGGCATCGAGGCGGCCGAGCGGCTGGTCGATCAGGCCGGCGGCGTCCGTAGGCTCGCCCTCCACCACCGCCCAGTAGGTCTTGGAGACCTTGCCCTGCTTGAAGAGCAGGCCGAGTTTCTCCAAGGCCTTGTGGTGGCGGCCGAGGACGAGGCATCCGGACGTGTCGCGGTCGAGCCGGTGCGCCAGGGCGGGATTGCGCGGTAGCCCGAACCGCAAGCCGCCGAACAGGTCCTCCAGGTTGGTCCCGCCCTTGGGACCCTGGTGCACCGCAATGCCGGCGGGCTTGTCGATCACCAGCATCAGCCCGTCGCGATACAGCAGCCGCTCGGCAATGGCCTGCTCGGTGAGCGGCGGTTGGGCAACATCGCCCGGCATCGTCTCCATCGTGTCTTCGCCTCGCGCGCCGTTTCCGCTATAGCTGGCGAAAGCCGGAGTGGGTTCCTTGGGTCACGCGTCACCATCTCGCATGTTTTTGGCGGCCGCGCTCCTGGCGAGCGCAACGCTCGGGGGCTGCGGCCGACGGGGTCCGCTCGAACTGCCGCCCGGCGCGCCGACGCCCGTGGTCCAGAACACGGACGTGCTCGCCGACAGGCAGGCCGCGGCCCTGAACGAAAACGCCCCGCCCGGCATCCTCCAGAGCCCCGATCAGGTGGTGCAAATCAACAGGTCGAGTGCGGAACTCGCGGCTGCGAAGCCAGAGCGCGCGATCAACGCGCCCCAGGTGACCAAGACCGGCTCCTTTCTTCTCGACCCGCTGCTCTAGACCGCGCGCGATGCACCATTTCGAACTCAGGAACGGCGTACTTCACGCCGAGGACGTGGACCTCTCGGCCATAGCCGACGCGGTCGGCACACCCTTCTACGGCTATTCCACCGCAACGATCACCCGTCATTACCGCGTCTTCACGGAGGCGTTCGCCGGCCTCGACACGCTCGTCTGCTACGCGGTGAAGGCTAATTCCAATCAGGCGGTGCTGGCCACGCTGGCGCGGGAGGGCGCCGGGATGGACGTCGTTTCCGAAGGGGAGCTGCGCCGCGCCCGCGCCGCCGGCGTGCCGGGCTCGCGCATCACCTTCTCCGGCGTCGGCAAGAGCGAGCGCGAGATCGCCCTTGCGCTCGACGAGGACATCCTCTGCTTCAACGTCGAGTCCGAAACCGAACTCGCAATGCTGTCGGCCATGGCGACGGCGAAGGGCCGCACCGCGCGGATCGCGCTGCGCGTCAACCCCGATGTCGACGCCCTGACCCACGCGAAGATCGCCACCGGCAAGGCGGAGAACAAGTTCGGCATCCCGATCGAGCGGGCGCGCGCCGTCTACCGCGACGCGGCGCGACTGCCCGGCATCGTGGTCAGCGGCGTCGACATGCACATCGGCTCGCAGATCACCGACCTCGCACCCTTCGACCAGGCCTTCGCCATCCTCGCCACCTTCCTCGAAGCCCTGCGCGACGATGGCCATGCGATCGACCACGTGGACCTCGGCGGCGGCCTCGGCATCCCCTATCGCCGGGGGGAGGACCCCGAGAGCTACCATCCCGATCGCTATGCTGCGGTAGTGCGCCGTCGCCTCGGCCATATCCCTCACCGCTTCATCTTCGAGCCCGGCCGCCTCATCGTCGGCAACGCCGGGGTGCTCGTCACGAGCGTGATCCTCGTGAAGGCGGGCGAGGCGAAGACCTTCGTCGTCGTCGACGCAGCGATGAACGACCTCATCCGCCCGACCCTGTACGAGGCGCACCACGAGATCGTGCCGTTGCGCGAGTCGCCCGGCCGCCAGGTCGGCGAAGTCGACGTGGTCGGGCCAGTCTGCGAGACCGGCGACTATCTGGCGCAGCATCGCCGCATGCCGCTCCCCCGACCCGGCGAGCGCTTGGCCATCCTCTCGGCGGGCGCCTATGGCGCAGTGCAGGCTGGCACCTACAACACGCGGCTCCTGGTGCCGGAGGTGATGGTGCACGGGGCAGACTACGCCGTCGTGCGACCGCGCTCCTCCTATGAAGAGTTGATCGGGCTCGACAAACTTCCGGCTTGGTTGCGATAACTGGTGGCGTCCGAGTTCCGCTGGGGCTCGGTTGGGGTGCCCATGTGACCGCTGACGACCCAAACAAAGTCGGACGTTCGGCGCCGCCCATCATGCGGCGCCTCGACCGGCTCGTAGCCCGGGCGCGCGTGGCGCATGGGTGGGAGCGCCTGTGGCGCGCCTGCGTCCCGCTTCTCGTCGTCGCCGGCCTCTTTCTCTGCGTCTCGTGGCTCGGCCTCTGGCTGGACCTGCCGCATGGCGCGCGCCTGGCGGGCGTCGTGGTCTTTGCCCTCTTGGGGGCGGCCTCGCTCTTCGGCTTCCGGCACTTGGCGCCGCTCAGCCGGGCTGCCGCACTGAAGCGAATCGACCGGGCGTCCGGATCGGCACACAGACCGGCCTCGGTGCTGGAGGACACGCTCGCCAACGCCGGGCACGACCCCGGCACAGCCGCCCTCTGGGCGCTGCACCGCCGCCGCGCCGAAGCCCGCGTGGGAACGCTGAGGGCGGGCGCGCCCTCGCCGCGCGTCGCCGACCTCGATCGCTTCGCGCTGCGCGCGGGGGTGATCGTCGCGCTGGTCGCCTGCGCCTTCGTCGCGGGCTCGGAACGCTACGCTCGGGTGGCCGCCGCCTTCGACTGGGGCGTCAGCGGCGCGGACGGTCCGGGTTATCGGCTGGACGCCTGGATCGACCCGCCGCCCTACACCGGCCGTCCCCCCGCGCTCCTCGATCTCGCCAGCGACGCGGCTCATGACGAAGAACACCCGCTCCGCGTCGAGGCGCCGGCTGGGTCGACCGTGATCATCCGCTCGTCCGGCGGGACGGCCGACGTGGAGACCAGCGGCCCGCTGCTGCCGCCGCCCAAACATACAGACGCCGACGACAAGGCCGCACCACCGAAGCCGGCCGCAGGCGACACGGAGCAGCGCCTGATCCTGCACGGTGACAGCCGCCTGACGCTGCGCCACGGCGGCCTGCTGCGCGGCGCG
Organism: Beijerinckiaceae bacterium; assembly: GCA_965249685.1. Lineage (GTDB taxonomy): Bacteria > Pseudomonadota > Alphaproteobacteria > Rhizobiales > Beijerinckiaceae > RH-AL1. The sequence continues at coordinate 1,637,193 of CBDFMN010000003.1, forward strand.
TTCAGCCTTGGCGCGGTCGCCGACGGGGCGCCAGTCATCATGCTGCGCGAAATCCCCAAGGCCAATGCCAGGGGCTCCCTGACGCTCGCCTACACGGCGGGTGACGATTACGGCGTCTCGGGCGCCGAGGCGCAATTCGTCGCTCCGAAGATCGATGGTGTGCCGGCGCCGGGTCCCTCGCTCGTCGATCCGCCGAAGATGGCGCTAGCGGTTCCCGTGACGCGCGGCGGCATGGGCGATGCCGAAACGACGGGCGACCTCTCCGAGCATCCCTGGGCCGGAACGCGCGTCACCCTGACGCTCGTCGCGCGGGACGAGGGTGGCAACGAGGGGCGCAGCGAACCCGTCGAGATCGCGCTGCCGCAGCGGTCCTTCACAAACCCGCTCGCCCGCGCCCTGGTCGAGGAGCGCCGCGACCTGGTGCTCGATCCCGACCACCACTCGAAGGTGCAGGCGGCGCTAGAAGCCCTGATGATCGACCCCGCCGCCTCCAAGACGGCCACCGGGACCTATCTCGGGTTGCGCTTCGCCAGCGACAGCCTGGCTCGTGCCAAGACCAAGACGGATCTCGTGGCGGTTGCCGACTTTCTGTGGGGCATGGCCCTGCAACTGGAGAACGGCGACCTGTCTGACGCGGAGCGGGCACTCCGCGACGCGGAGAAGGAACTGCGCGAGGCGATCGACCGCCAAGCGCCGGATACCGAAATCAAGAAGCTCACAGACAATCTACAAGCGGCGATGGACAAGTTCCTGGGTGAACTCGCCCAGCAGCAGGGGCGCGAGGACAAGCAGCAGGCCGACAGCACGAAGGCGGGCAAGACCATCTCGCAAAAGCAGCTGCAGGCGCTTCTCGACAAGCTGAAGCAGGCCTCGCGCTCGGGCGACAAGGACGAGGCGAAGAAGGCTTTGGAGGAGTTGCAGAACCTCCTCGAGAACCTCAAGACCGCCAAGCGCCAGAAGCCCGATCCGAAGGCGCGCGCCATGGCGCAGGCTTTGAACGAACTCGACCAGATGACGCGCGATCAGCAGGAGCTGCGCGACGAGACCTTCAAGGAAGGCCAGCAGGGTGCGGAGGAGCCACCGCCACGCGACCCGAACCGCCAGGCGCAACGCGCCCAGCGTCCGGGCCGGCAGGGTCAACGCCAAGACCCGGGCGACCAGGCGGACGCCAACCCGCAAGCCGGGGAAGACGGCGCGCAGCAGCCCGGCGCGGGCGGCCAGGACCAGAAGGATGCCCTGCAGAAGCGCCAGAAAGACCTGCACGATCGGCTGGATGCCGTGCAGAAGCGCCTGAAGCAGGCGGGTCAGGGCCAGGAAGGGCTCGACGACGCGAACCGGGCGATGGGGGGAGCGGAGGACGCCCTAGGAGCGGGTCAGGACGGCCGCAACGAGGCGGTGGACGAGCAGGGAAAGGCGCTCGACGGCATGCGCAAGGGCGCCAAGAAGCTGGCCGAAGCGATGCAGAAGGGCGAGAACGGCGAAGGCCAGGCCGATTCCGACCAGGCGGGTCAGGGCGCCAAAGGGTCGCAGCAAGGCCAGCAGACCGGCGACGCGGACCCGCTGGGCCGGCCGCGTGGCGGCAATCCGTTTAACACGACATCCAAATTTGATCCGCTCGGCGTACCGGCCGCCCAGCGCGCGCAACGCGTGCTGGAGGAATTGCGCCGACGGCTGAGCGACCCGGCGCGCCCGCGCGAAGAGACGGACTACTTGGAACGCCTGCTCCGATCATACTGACGCAAAGGCATAAATTTCGGCGATCTCTACGCCAGGTGCTCACTGCACCTCGCACAGTCTTCGCCTGCCGCCGCCCATCACTCGAGGTGCCATGCCGCATTTTTCCGACAGTATCCTCGTGGCCGTCGCGGTCGGCGCCGTGGCGGTCGTGCTCTTTCTCGGCCTTGGGAACATGATGCGAGGCGGCAGCCCCAACCTGTCGCAAAAGCTGATGCGCTGGCGCATCGGGCTGCAGTTCGTCGCGATCGTCGTTATAATGGGAGTCCTGTTCTTCCGGCACACGTGAGGCGCGCGGCACCATGGTCGTCTTAAACCGCATCTATACCAGGACCGGCGATGCCGGGACGACAGCGCTCGGCAACGGCGAACGCCGGCCGAAGGACGACCTCCGCATCGAGACATACGGCACGGTGGACGAGGCCAACAGCGCGATCGGTCTGGCGCGCCTGTCGACCGCCGCTCATCCGGCGCTTCTGGAGCTCGACGCCATGCTCCTGCACGTCCAGAATGATATGTTCGATCTCGGCGCGGACCTCTGCACGCCCGACCGAGGCGAGCCGCTGGGCTACGAGCCGCTGCGCATCGTCGACGCGCAGGTCGAGCGGCTGGAGACGGATATCGATGCGCTCAACGAGGCGCTGAAGCCTTTGCGCTCCTTTGTCCTTCCCGGGGGCACTCCGGCTGCCGCCGCGCTGCATCTGGCGCGGACGGTCGCCCGCCGCGCCGAACGCCTGCTGGTCAGCCTCGGCTCCGTGCCGGAGGAGCCCGTCGGCGCGCCCACCCTGAAATACCTCAATCGCTTGTCCGACTTCCTCTTCGTCGCGGCGCGTTACGCCAACCATCGATCGGGCGATGGCGACGTCCTGTGGGTGCCGGGCAAGTACCGATCGAAGGAAGGCTGACACCGCGTCCCGCGTTCGCGGCGGTCGTGAGCGCGGGCCTGAGCCCCAGGGCCCTGACTCACCCTGGCGGTCGCGTTGACTTGGTCTTTCACCCTGCTAACACACGGCCTCGGCGAGCCCGCGGCTCCTGCCGTCCTCATGGAGCGCTCGTTTTGAAAGTTCTGGTCCCGGTCAAGCGCGTCGTCGACTACAATGTGAAGATCAGGGTCAAGGACGACGGCTCGGGCATCGAGCTCGCCAACATGAAGATGTCGATGAACCCGTTCGACGAGATCGCTATCGAAGAGGCGCTGCGGCTGCGCGAGGCCGGCGTTGCGACGGAGGTGGTCATCGTCTCGGTGGGGCCGCAGCAGGCGACCGAGACGGTCCGCAATGGGCTGAGCATGGGCGCGGACCGCGGCATTCTCGTCAAGACCGACGCGGGGATCGAGCCGCTGGCGGTGGCCAAGATCCTAAAGGGCGTCGTCGAGGCAGAGGCGCCGGGCCTCGTCATCTGCGGCAAGCAGGCGATCGACGACGATTGCAATCAAACGGGCCAGATGCTCGCCGCCCTGCTCGGCTGGGGCCAGGGCACCTTCGCCTCCAAGCTGGTGGTTGCGGGCGGACGCGCGGAGGTGACCCGCGAGGTCGACGGCGGCGCGCAGACGATCAGCCTCAAACTTCCAGCGGTCGTCACCGCCGACCTGCGCCTCAACGAGCCGCGCTACGCCTCCCTGCCCAACATCATGAAAGCCAAAAAGAAGCCGATCGCCGAGACGACGCCGGCCGACTACGGCGTCGATCCCGCCCCGCGCCTCGCAATTCTCAAGACCGTCGCGCCGGCGACGCGCAAGTCGGGGATCCGCGTCACCGACGTGGAGGACCTCGTCGGCAGGCTCCGCAATGAGGCCGGGGTGCTGTCATGACCACCCTCCTTCTTGCGGAAGTGCAGGATGGCGTCTTGCTGGACGTTACCGCCAAGGCGCTCACCGCCGCACAGGCACTCGGATCGCCGGTGCACGTTCTCGTTGCCGGCGCGAACGTGGGCGCCGCCGCCAAGGCCGCTGCCGCCTACCAGGGGATCGAGAAGGTGCTCGCCGCCGACGATCCCGCCCTCGCCGACGGCCTCGCGGAAACGGTTGCCGCCCTGCTGGTCAAGCTGGCGCCGGCCTATGGCGCGATCGTCGCGGGCGCAACCGCCTCGGCCAAGAATATCCTGCCACGCGTCGCCGCATTGCTCGACGTGATGCAGGTGTCGGACGTCATCGCAATCGTCGCGCCCGACACGTTCGAGCGGCCAGTCTACGCCGGTAGCGCGATCCAGACGGTGCGATCGAGCGATCCGATCAAGGTCGTGACGGTGCGAACCGCCTCGTTCGCCGCCGCCGCGACAGGCGACGGCGCGGTGCCGATCGAGGCCGTCTCAGGCGCCGCCGATCCAGGCCTGTCGATCTTCAAGGGAGCGGTGCTCGCCAAGTCGGAGCGCCCCGATCTTTCCGGCGCTAAGATCATCGTCTCCGGCGGTCGCGCGATTGGCAACGCGGACAATTTCGGCAAAATCCTCCTGCCGCTCGCCGATGTGCTCGGCGCGGCTGTCGGCGCCTCGCGCGCGGCGGTCGACGCTGGCTACGCGCCCAACGACTGGCAGGTCGGGCAGACCGGAAAGATCGTCGCGCCCGACCTCTACATCGCGGTCGGCATTTCTGGCGCCATCCAGCACCTCGCCGGCATGAAGGACTCTCGGGTGATCGTCGCCATCAACCAGGATGAGGAGGCGCCGATCCTGCAGATCGCCGACTACAGCCTGGTGGGCGACCTTTTCGCAATCGTGCCGGCGCTGACGGAGGCGCTCGGCAAGAAAGGGTGACGCAGGCGCGTAAACCTTGAGCGAAGCTTCCCGAGGAAATTGATTCTATTCCTCGGTAAGATCCGTTAGATCAACAAGACGGCATCCGCCCCTTTCGCCCGGGAGCACGCACTCGGCGGAGGGACATGCAAACCGGGTCGAAGCCATGAATATTCAAAAGGTCGGCGTCGTCGGTGCAGGACAGATGGGAGCGGGCATCGCGCAGGTCTGCGCCCTTGCCGGCCTCGACGTGGTCCTGAATGACGTCAGCGACGAGCGCATCGGGGCTGGCCTGGCCTGGATCTCCGGCGCCTACGGGAAGCTCGTCGAGAAAAAGCAGCTCGAGGAGCACGTGGTCGACACCGCCCTGCGGCGGATCACAGCGGCGCACGACTACGCGGCCTTTGCCGATTGCGACCTCGTCATCGAGGCGGCTTCGGAGAACGAGGCGGTCAAGCGCAAGATCTTCGCCGCGATCTGCCCCTCTCTGAAGCCCGAGGCGATGCTCGCCTCCAACACATCGTCGATCTCCATCACCCGGCTCGCCTCGGTCACGGACCGGCCGGAGCGGTTCATCGGCATCCACTTCATGAATCCGGTCTACAAGATGCAGCTCGTGGAGCTGATCCGCGGCATCGCGACCGAGGACGTGACCTTCGAGGCGGCCAAGGCGCTCATCGTGCGCCTCAACAAGGTCGCGACGGTCTCGGAGGATTTTCCGGCTTTCATCGTCAACCGCATCCTGCTGCCGATGATCAACGAGGCGATCTATACGCTCTACGAGGGTGTCGGTTCGGTCGAGTCGATCGATACCGCCATGCGGCTCGGCGCCAACCACCCGATGGGACCGCTGCAGCTCGCCGACTTCATCGGCCTCGATACGCTGCTGTCGGTCATCCAGGTGTTGCACGAGGGGCTTGCCGACTCGAAGTACCGCCCCTGCCCGCTCCTGGTAAAGTATGTCGAAGCCGGCTGGCTCGGCCGCAAGACGCAGCGCGGGTTCTACGACTACCGCAGCGGTACGCCGGTCCCGACGCGATAATCGCTTTCGTCACTCGGCGGCCGTGCGCCCGCCGGCCATCGCGTCGGCTCCGGTCTCGAATTGGAGCCGCGCGAGCCGGGCGTAAAGGCCGTCCTTCGCCACCAAACCGCGGTGCGTCCCCTCTTCGACGATCCGGCCGCCCTCCATGACCAGGATGCGATCGGCCTTGAGCACGGTGGCGAGGCGATGGGCAATGACGAGCGTCGTGCGCGTCGCCATCAGCGTTTCAAGAGCGCGCTGGACGAGGATTTCGTTCTCGGCATCGAGTGCGGACGTGGCCTCGTCGAGGAGCAGGACCGGCGCGCTCTGGAGGAGCGCACGGGCGATGGCGAGCCGTTGGCGCTGGCCGCCCGAGAGCGTGACCCCCCGTTCGCCGAGCATCGTCGCATAGCCTTGGGGCAACCGGCCGACGAACTCGTCCGCCGCAGCCTGCACCGCGGCGCGGTGCACCGCCCTATCATCGGCTTCCGGCATGCCATAGCGAATATTGTCGGCCACGCTGGCCCCAAAGATCACGGGATCCTGCGGGACGCTCCTGATGTGGTGGCGCAGCTCGGCAGGGTCGAGCGTCCGCACGTCGACGCCGTCGTACAGGATACGGCCGCCCTGCGGGTCGTAGAACCGCAGCAGGAGCTGGAACACGGTCGTCTTACCCGCGCCCGAGGGACCGACGAGGGCGACCGTCTCGCCCGGCGCCACGCTTAAGGAGAGCCCGTGCAGGGAGCGCTCGTCGCTGCGGGTCGGATAGGAGAAATCGACGGCCTCGAAGGCGATTGTGCCGCGTGGAGCGGCAGGCAATCGCTGCGCCGCCTTCGTCGCACCGATCACGGGCGACACGGCAAGAAGTTCGCCGATGCGTCCGGCAGCGCCGGTAGCGGTCGACACCTCGTTCCAAACCTCGCTCAACTGTCCGAGCGAGCTCGCGCCGAGCACGGCATAGAGGACGAATTGCGAGAGATGGCCGCCGGTCATGCGGCCGAGCAGCACGTCCTGGGCACCGAGCCACAGCACGCCGACGACGCTGGAGAAGACGAGGAGGATGATGACCGCCGTTAGGACGCCGCGCGCGGCTGTCGCCCGCCGCGCCGCCTCATAGGCTTCCTCGACATCGGCGCGGAAACGCCGTGCGGTTCCAGCCTCGGCGTTGTAGGCCTGCATGGTGCGCACGGCGCCGAGGCTCTCGGCGGCATAGGCGGTCGCCTCGGCCAAAGTGTCCTGCGCTGCGCGTGCGCGCGCGCGCACGGTGCGGCCGGAGGCGACCAGCGGCAACACGACCGCCGGGAGGACAAGCAACACGAAGGCCGACAGTTTGGGGCTCGTCGCGACCATGAGGCCGACGGCGCCGACGAAAAGGAACAGGTTGCGCAAAGCCAGCGAGGCGGAGGAGCCGAAGGCCGACTTCATCTGCGTCGTGTCGGCGGTGAGGCGGGAGACGAGTTCGCCGATGCGCGCCGTGTCGTAGAAGGCGGCGTCGAGCCGGGTCAGGTGGGTGAAAACGTCCGAGCGCAGGTCGGCGACGATCCGCTCGCCCAGGGTCATCACGAAGAAGTAGCGGGCCCCCGACGCGGCGGCGAGGACCACCACGACCGCGATCATCGCGATGAAATAGGAATTGATGAGCCCGGCGCTGCCACGCGAAAAGCCGAAGTCCACGATGCGGCGGATCGCCATCGGGACGACCAGAGTCGCGGCCGAGGCCAGCGTCAGCGAGACGACCGCGCCGACGATACGACCCCTGTAGCGCAGCGCGTAGGGAAGGATGCGCAGGAGAGGACGCAAGCTCGGCTTGCGCTTCGCGAGGGGGCCAGGTTCGATCAGGACAGCATCGGTCATTGGAAACTTATAGGGTGGGCGCGGTGCAATATCGATCTTTCTGTCACGGCCGCGCCGCGGCGGGTGGCCGCCCTGGCATCAGCCGCGGCGGCCGCTCAGCGGATTGTCCGGATCCCAGGCGTAACGCAGCGTCTCGAAGCGCATGGCCATCGCGTCGATGAGGAGCAGCCGGCCGACCAGGCCCTCGCCGAAGCCGACCACTTCGCGGATCACCTCCATAGCCATCATGGCGCCAAGCGTACCGGTGAGGGCGCCGAGCACGCCGGCCTCCGTGCAGCTCGGCACGCTGCCTTCCGGCGGGGCTTCGGGAAACAGGCAGCGGTAGGTCGGGTTGGGCTCGCCGGAGGCTGCCATCTCGAACGGCCGCAGCGTGGTGAGCGAGGCGTCGAAGGCGCCCACGGCGGCCGTCACCAGCGGCTTGGCTTCGTGGAAGCAGGCGTCAGAGACGGCGTAGCGCGCGGCGAAGTTGTCCGAGCCGTCGGCGACGATGTCGTAGCGATGCACGAGGTCGCGGGCATTGGCTTGGGTGAGCCGAACCGGCACGGGCTCGACCCTCACGTGCGGGTTGAGCCGGTGGATGGCGTCGACGGCGCTCTCGACCTTCGGTCGCCCGACGTCGGGGGTGCCGTGGATCACCTGGCGCTGGAGGTTGGACAACGAGACATGGTCGTCGTCCACCACGCCGATCGTGCCGACCCCGGCGGCGGCAAGGTATTGCAGCAACGGCGCGCCGAGGCCGCCGGCACCGATCACCAGCACGCGTGCTGCCTGGAGCTTGTTCTGGCCGGGGCCTCCGACCCCGTGCAGGACGATATGGCGGGCGTAGCGCTCGATCTCTTGCGGGCTCAGCATGGCGTCGGTGTAGCCGATGCCGCCGTCGCCCGGAAGGTGAGGCTTGGAAGATCGCCCGCGCTGATCCAAGGAGGGGCGCATGACACGAACGCTTGCCATCGCCGCTGCCCTGTGCGCCGCCGCCCTCCTCCTCCTGGCAATTGACCCTAGCCTCGACCTCCGCGTCGCCGGCCTCTTCTACGTTGCGCCGAACCATTTCGTCGCCGACACTCCAGTGGGCAATCTCGCGCGCTACAGCGCGTGGTACAGCCCCTTCCTCCTCCTTGCGGGACTGGTGCTGTCGAGCTTCGCCACGCGTCTGGGGTTCTGGCCGGCGCGCTGGGCCCTGAGCGGACGCAGCCTGCTTTTCGTAGCGGTCAGCTTCGCCCTGTCACCAAGCCTGCTCGTCTACGGCACCTTCAAGCCGCTCGCGCATCGGCCGCGCCCGCACAGCGTGACCGAGTTCGGTGGCCCGGACCGGTTCCGGCCCTTCGTCCGTTTCGACGGCGCCTGCACCCGTTCCTGCTCGTTTCCCTCGGCCGAGACGGCGGGCGCCCTGTGGACGGTCGCGCCGGCCAGCCTCGTACCGCTGCCCTGGCGCGGGCTCGCGGTCGGCGCGGCGTTCGCGTTCGGCGCGGCCACGGGCCTGCTGCGCATCGCCTTTGGCGGCCATTTCCTCTCGGACGTGCTCGGCGCGGGGGTCCTCACGCTGATTTCGGTGCTCCTGGCGCGACGGTTGCTGCCTCGTCGATCCGAGGGCTGAAAGCGGACGCTTGTCATCGCGGCAGCCCCCCACTAAGAGCCGGGCACCGTCCTTGCACGGGACCCATCCTCCTCAAGGCCAGAGCCCGCCGATGACCTCTCCCAGCCTCGACTTCGTCAAACGCGTGGTGCTGGCCTATTCCGGCGGCCTCGACACGTCGATCATCCTCAAATGGCTGCAGACGACCTACGGCTGCGAGGTCGTGACCTTCACGGCCGACCTGGGGCAAGGCGAAGAACTCGGGCCGGCGCGCGACAAGGCGCTGCTGCTCGGCATCAAGCCCGAGCACATCTTCGTCGAGGACCTGCGCGAGGAGTTCGTACGCGACTACGTGTTCCCGATGTTCCGCGCCAACGCGCAGTACGAGGGTCTGTACCTGCTGGGCACGTCCATCGCCCGTCCGCTCATCTCGAAGAAGCAGATCGAGATCGCGCGCCGCGTCGGCGCCGACGCGGTCTCACACGGCGCCACCGGCAAAGGCAACGACCAGGTGCGCTTCGAGCTCGCCTATTATGCGCTGGAACCCGACATCAAGGTGATCGCACCCTGGCGGGAATGGGATCTGACCTCGCGCACCGCCCTGCTCGAATTCGCCGAAAGGAACCAGATCCCCATCGCAAAGGACAAGCGCGGCGAGGCGCCCTTTTCGGTGGACGCCAACCTGCTGCACGCCTCCTCCGAGGGCAAGGTGCTGGAGGACCCGGCGATCGAAGTGCCGGACTACGTCTACAGCCGCACGCTCTCGCCGGAAGAAGCTCCCGACGTGGCGACCACCATTACGATCGACTTCGAGCACGGCGACCCCGTGGCGGTCGACGGGGTGCCGCTCTCGCCCGCGACGCTGCTCGCCAAGCTTAACGAGGTGGCCCGCGCCAACGGCATCGGCCGGCTCGACCTGGTCGAAAACCGATTCGTCGGCATGAAGAGCCGCGGCATGTACGAGACCCCCGGCGGCACCATCCTCGCGGTGGCGCACCGCGGCATCGAATCGATCACGCTCGACCGCGGCGCGGCGCACCTCAAGGACGAGCTGATGCCCAAATATGCCGAGCTGATCTACAACGGCTTCTGGTTCTCGCCCGAGCGCGAGATGCTGCAGGCGCTGATCGATAAGAGCCAGGCCTTTGTGTCGGGGCAGGTGCGGATCAAACTCTACAAGGGCTCGGCCGTGCTCGTCGGGCGCTCCTCGCCGAACTCGCTCTACGATCAGGACCTCGTCACCTTCGAGGAAGGCGCCGTCGCCTACGACCACCGCGACGCTGCCGGCTTCATCAAGCTCAACGCGCTGCGGCTGCGGACCCTGGCGAAGCGGGACCGCAAGCTACGCGGCTGAAAGGATCCGACCGTCGCGCCCGGTCAGACACCCCCTCGCGCGCAGAAGTGCGCGACGTCCGATTGTCGCCAAGGACCGGACCGGAAGCGCCGCGGCGCTCCATCTCGTCCTTCGCCCCCGCCGACCTCGGCCGTTCCAGGCTCGCGTGTCCGCAGAGACGATGGCGGGAACGTCGACCTCCCGCCGTCCCGTGCTTCGATCCGTCAATGAACCTGGAAGAACGGCACCGGTGATCCCGAGCCGCCAAGGACGGTCTGCGGCGGCTGACCGTTCCAGCGCTTCATCGTGTCGGCCGTCATGATCTTGGCGTAGGCTTCGATGCCGCCGGCGGCATCGACCCTCGCCTTGATTGCCTTCGCGTCGGCATCGGCCTGGATTTCGGTCGCCGTGCCCTGCGCGCGCGCCTTGAGCAGCGTGCTCTCGCTCTCGCCGCGCGCGGACTGAATCGCCGAATCGGCGCGGCCGGTGGCGTCCGCCACCTGCTGACGGGCCTCGATCTCCTTCTGCTTCAAGATCTGCTCGGCGCGGAATGCGTTTGTCTTGGCCAAGCTGTTCTCGTTCACCGCGCGCTCGTATTCCGGGCTGAAGCGAAAGCCGGTGATCTGGAGGTCGACCAGTTCGACGCCAAACAGCCGCCGGAGTTCGCTGGCGATGGCCGTCTTCATCAGGCCAATGATGCGTTCGCGCTCGGAGGCGATGTTCAGCACGTCCTCGCGCCCGAAGATCGTCAAGGTGCGGTCCGCGACGATGGCGAAGATGTTGCGGTCGATGTCGACGTTGCCGACGCCACCGGTGTTGTAGAGCAGGTTGTAGACCGCCGCCGCCGGGATGCGGCGGGTCAGGGACACGCCGAGCTGGATGACCTGACCGTCATGGCTGAGCACGCGAAGGTCTTGCGGCAGCGCCACCGTGTCGACGCTGATCTGAATGCGGTCCACGACCGTTGCGAAGGGGATAACCAGGTGCACACCCGGCGTCAGCGGCGTGCTCGGCGGTTGATCGACGCGGCCGAAGGTCCGAGTGAACGCGAGTTCCGTCGGATTGATGATGATGAAGGACTGGGACGCCAGGACGAGCACGGCGAACAAGGCGACAGCCGCGAAGACGGCCCGCTTCTGGTATTGGTTGATGGTCCTGGGCATGCTCGTGCCCGGCTCTTTGCCCCAGGGCAAGATGGGTCCCTGCTCGTTCACTGTGACATTCCTTGATCGAAGCCGATGCGTCCCGAACCCTCTGGCTCGGTCCCGCGACCTCTCACAAGACCGCGTTTCGCTCGGGGAAAGCGAGGTGGTAGTTCGCGGCGGATTATAAGAAGCGCGTGGGGGTTGGACGGTCGGCCCGCCGCGCCTGCCTCAGAATCGCCCCCGTCGGTCTCGATGGCTCGCCGCCTGGTTTCTTCCCGAGGCGAACCACCGTAGGTTGGGGCCTCGGCTTGACCTCGACCCGCCTGCCGAAACAAGCGAAGGCATAATTTTGGCAGGCGGGCGATCGGCCGCGCCACCTTCACGGTCCCAAAGGCCCATGACGCAAGACAAGGCCCCAGACCCGTCCCTCGTCGCCCGCGAAGACCAGCGTCTCGTCGCGCGGGACAGGCGCGCCGCGTTCTGGTCGCGCTCGCGTTTCGGCGTCATCCTCCTCGCGGTTCTTCTCGCCCATGCGGGCCTGCTCGCCTACCTGCTCCATCGTGACGGCGAGGCGGCGATGGAGACCGCCAAGCTCGAGGAGACGCCGGTGGAGATCGTGGTGGAGAAGCCGCCCGAGCCAGAGCGCCCGCCTCCGCCGCCGCAGCGAAAGCCGCCCGAACCGCCCAAGCCGAAGGAGGAGGTCGAGAAGCCGGCCTTCTCGGCCCCGCGTGCGCCCAACGAGGAGAAGGTGGAAACCAACCGGACCGACCAGAAGACCCAGGCACCAAAGGCCCCGACGCCGCCGCAGGAGGGCCAGCCGAAGCCGCCGCAGCAGGCGTCGCAACCCAAGGACGAGTCGAAGCCGGCGGCGACGGAGGACGCGGCCGCCAAGCCGGCCGAAGACAAGCCGGACGCGGAGGCCCTCGACAAGGCCAAACCGAAGGTCGCGACGAAGCCCGCCACCAAACAGGCCAAGCCGTCCCCGAAGACCAAGAAGCCGCTGGACGCGCTGGCCTCGCTGTCGGGCGCGTCCAGCCTGCCGGAGATGACCTTCGCCAAGCCGACGCCCAAGGCGCCGGTCTATGGGGGGACGGAGGATGTGCGCTACTTGGCGATCGTGCAGGGTCTGATCATGCAGCGGGTGCGCACGCTGCCACGCCTGAACCGGTACCAGGAAGGCGGCCAGGTCGCGGTCGTCTTCCATATCGACGACAGCGGCCGGGTGCTCACCATGGGTCTTGGGCAGACGAGCGGCAACCCGGAGATCGACCGCATGGCGCTGAACGCCGTGCAGCAGGCGCAGCCCTTCCCAGCCCCGCCGCGCGGCACTCCGCATAGCCTCATCTGGGGTTCGAGCATCGATGGCCAACTGCCCATACGCGGCATGCGATGAGCGAGGCCCCCGCGCGCGGGTCGCCGGCCGCGATCCGCCGCCTGGTGCTGGCCGACTTCCGGTCCTACCCCGCGCTCGACCTGGCGGTGCCCGGCCGCGCGATCGTGGTCACCGGCGAGAACGGCAGTGGCAAGACCAACCTGCTGGAGGCGATCTCCATGCTGGCGCAGGGCCGCGGCCTGCGCCGGGCGGAGTTCTCCGCCTGTGCCCGCGTCGGTGGCCCCGGCGGCTTCGCCGTCTCGGCCGCGATCGATACCGCGGACGGTCCCCATCAGTTCGGAACCGGGCTGGAACCGGCGATAGGTGACCAGCCGCCGCTGCGCCGCTTCCGGATGGATCGCGAGCCGGCCGGCTCCGCCCGCGCCTTCGCCGACCACCTGCGTATCGTCTGGCTAACCCCGGCGATGGACGGGTTGTTCGGCGGACCGCCGGGCGAACGACGCCGCTTTCTCGACCGGCTTGTCCTTGCCGTCGACGCCGAACATGGCGCCCGGGTGTCAGCCCTCGAGCGCGCCCTGCGCGGACGCAACCGCCTGTTGGAGGAGGGAGGCGAGCGCGCTTGGCTCGACGCCGTGGAACGCGAGGTAGCGGAACTCGCCGTCGCCGTGGCCGCGGCGCGCGGCGAAACCGTGGGCCGGTTGGCCGCACTCACCGCCGAGGCAGCGGCGGACTCGCCGTTTCCGTGGGCGCGGGTCAGGGTGCATGGCGAGGTCGAGGCGCTGTGCGCCAGCCACACCGCGCTGGAGGCGGAGGATCGCTACCGCGCGATCCTCCGCGACGCCCGCGCCCGTGACGCCGCCGCCGGACGCACGCTGATCGGGCCGCAGGCAAGCGACCTGCTCGTGCGGCACGGTCCCAAGGACGTGGAGGCGGCGCTGTGTTCGACGGGCGAGCAGAAGGCGCTGCTGGTGGGCCTGGTCCTCGCGCACGCCCGGCTCGTCGCCGCGATGAGCGGCCTCGCCCCCGTGATCCTGCTGGACGAGATCGCCGCCCATTTCGATGCGGCGCGGCGGCTCGCTTTGTTCGAGGCGCTGGCGGGGATGACGAGCCAGGTGTGGATGACCGGTGCGGACGAGGCCGTTTTCGCGCCGCTCACCGGACGCGCGGCGGTGCTGCGGGTGGAACCTGGACGCGTCGTTTCGACGGATCAGTGAAAGCTCAGGCGCTGGATCATGGACGCGGACGTCCCGGTCGGCGGCGGTGGAACAGAGCCGACGCGGTGGATGGTCGCGATAGCGGCCTGGTCGAGCGTGGACGAGCCTGAACTGCTGCTCACGCTAGCGCCACCGACATGGCCGCCGCGATCAATCGTGAAGGCCACGACGACGACGCCGCTGCCGCCGCCGGGGACGGCTTGCCTGGCCGCGCTCACACGAGCCGCCACCTGCGCCCGCCAATCGCCCATCGCGGCAGTCGATGTTGCGCGCTGCGCCGCCTGCGCCCGCGCTGCGGCGGCGCGCGTCTGGGCCGCCGCCTCCCGCTTGGCCAGCGCCTTGTCGTCGGCGGCGCGGCGCTGGGCCTCCCGCTGCTTATCAATCTGCGCCTCGCGCCGTTTCTCCAAAACGTCGCGCCGCTGTTCCTCCCTTAGCGCCTGCCGTCGCTGCTCCTGTTGCACCTCGATGAGGCGGACGCGCTGCTGTTCGAGGGTCGAATTGGGCTTCGACGGCGCGAGCACGACCTCCGGCTTGGGGAGGACGGGCGGTTGCGGCACCGGTGGCGACGCGACGGGCGGTTGCGGCGGCTCGGCGAGAGGCGGCGCAGGTCGCGGCATCGGTGGTTCGATCGGCGTCACCTGCGATGGCGCCTCCGCCGACGAATGGGGGAGCGACGGCTCGGGCAGAGGGAGCTTGGCTTGCAGCGGTGCCGGCGCAGGGTCGGGTGGCGGGAGGTCGACCTCAACGGCATTGACGTCGGCGCCGGCCGCCGGCGGCGGCTGCCGGTGCATCACGAGTGCGATCAAGCCGAGATGGAAAGCGACCACCACCGTTGCCGCGAGCATCCACCGCAGCCATTCCCGCGTGGATCGCTCGCGTTGGAAGGGGTCGGCTGCAAGGCTCACGGGCCGTTCGTGACTGCCGGGGGAGACAGCGGGGCGGCGGGAGCTGGTGCCGTGGGTATCGGGACGGCTCGGCCAGCGGGCGGCGCGCCGCTGGCGTCAAGTCCAACCAGCCCGATCTTGAGATAGCCCGCGCCGCGCAGGAGGTTCATGACCTCCATCACGTCGCCATAGCTGGCTTCCTTGTCGGCACGCACGAAGACGCGTTTCTCCCGGTCGTGGTCCGCAGCGGTGTCAAGCGCCGGTCCGAAGGCGTCGCGGGCAAGCGCGTCGTTACCGAGCGTCAACGACTTGTCTGCCTTCAAGGTCAGGAACAGAGGCTTGTCCGGTCGTGGCACCGGCTGTGCGGTCGAGGCCGGCAGATCGACGTTCACGTCGACCGTCGAGAGCGGCGCGGCGACCATGAAGATGATGAGCAGTACGAGGATCACGTCGATGAAGGGCGTGACGTTGATCTCGTGCGTCTCGGCGAGGTCGTCACCGTCGGTGGGAGTGAGGCGCGAGGTCATCGCCCTACTCCGCCGCCCTACGGCGCACGCCGTCAAGCTCCAGCGCGTCGGCGCGGTCGAGGTCGCGCGAGAGCAGCCGCATGACCTCCGTCGAGGCGTCGCCGAGCAGGCTGCGGTAGCCGGTGATGGCACGCGCGAACAGGTTGTAGATGATGACCGCGGGGATGGCCGCCACCAGCCCGCAGGCGGTGGCGAGAAGCGCCTCGGCAATACCCGGGGCGACCACCGCCAAGTTGGTGGTGTTCGTCTTCGAGATGCCGATAAAGCTGTTCATGATGCCCCAGACCGTACCGAACAGGCCGACGAAAGGCGCCGTGGACCCGATGGTTGCGAGGAGCCCGGTGCCGCGCCCCATCGCCCGACCGGCGCGCGCCTCAATGCGCGAGAGGAGCGCGCCGGCGCGCTCCTTGACGCCTTCGGTCGGCAGCGACCGCGAGCGCTCGGCTTCCGCCAGCGCCGCGCCGACGAAGCGGGCGACGGGCGTGCGCGGATTGGTGAAGGTCGCCGCAGCCTCGCGCAGCGTCGCGGCGCTTGCGAGCCGCTCCAGGGCAGATGCTGCGCCGCGACGCGCACCGAACAGCTCGACCAGCTTGGCGAGGAGGATGGTCCAGGTGGCCAAAGAGGCGAGCGCCAAGCCGATCATCACGCCTTTCACCACCGCGTCGGCCGACATGAACATGCCATAGGGGGAAAGGTCGTGCGGCAGCGCGAACGAGCCGGCGCCGGGCGCCGCCGTCGGCGCGAGTTGCGAAGAGGCGGGAGGCCGCGGGACTTCGCTTTGCTCCAGCCTCGCGGGGCTACCTCCAGAAGGCACGGCCTGCGTCTGCGCCGTCGCCGGCGCGGCGACGCATCCTGCAAGTGTAACCAGACCGCCGACCTGGAGCGCGGCGGCGACGAACGAACCACGCAGGGCCTTCGCGGTCGAAGGCGAAAACGACGAGGAAAGGCAAGACTGCAATGTTATCATATCCGATACAACCCGTTGATGGCGCGCTTATGATCCCTCGGACCAGGCGGCACAAGCGGGCGTGACGACCAACCCGTCATCCCCGGGACCGCCGCCGCGCGCTCGTCAATGCGCCATGAACACCGGGAGCATCGCTTCGGCGAGGATCGTGCTCGTCACGCTGCCGAAGATCATCTGCCGCAGCCGGCTTTGCGTATAGCCACCCTTGATGACGAGATCCGCCCCGATGTTCGCCGCCTTGTCGAGCAGCGCCGTCCCCGGCGTCTTGGTCTCCTTCATCTCGGCCACGCGCGCCGGTACCCCGTGGCGGCGCAGGCTGCAGGCGAGCTGCGCGTCGCTCGGTCCGGGCCAACGCACACCGGGCACCGCGAGGACCACTACGTCTCGCGCGCGCAGCAGTAGCGGCATGGCGAAGCCGACCGTGCGCGCCGTCTCGGAACTGCCGTTCCAGAACACGGCGACGGTGGTGCCAAGCGTCGGCGGCGCCTTGGGCGGCGCGATGAGGATCGGTCGGCCGCTCTCGAAAAGGGCCGCCTCCAACGTAGAGGCGTGCGGCTCTCCGGCGCCTGTTCCGGGACGCCCGACCGCGAGCACGTCGAAGACTCGACCGTACTCACCCGCGTTCGTCGGCGACATCAACGCCTCGGCAGACCAGCCGAAGCTCATCCCCTCCACGAGATCGGAACGGCGGGGCACTCTGCTAGCGGTCATGAACCTCTCGAAGCGCTCGCGTGCCTGATGGAGGAACGCGCGTCGGGTGCGGTCGTCGAAGATGACGCCGCTCATCGAAAAATCCGCGGCGACCATCTCTGCGAGGTCCGGCCCCAGCGCCACGCCTTCCATGTAGCTGGCAAAGGCCTGCGCGAGCAGCAGGGCCGTCGCCAGCACCTCGTCCATCGCATCATGGTCCTCGACCGGCACAAGGATCGACTTCATGCCCGGTACTCCCGCTCGCCATGCTGCCGTAGTCTTCCACGAGGAACCCACCTTCGGCCAGCGTGTTTGCGATAGGAATTCGACGGAGAGGAAGATTGACCGAAACCTCCAACGATCTGCGGATGGACGAAACTCTCAACTTGATCGGCAGCGACAAGGTCGAGGGTACGAGCGTGCGGCGCCCGAACGGTGAGCACATCGGGTCGATTCGGCGCCTGATGATCGAGAAGGCCAGCGGCAGGGTCGTCTATGCCGTCATGAACTTCGGCGGATTCCTGGGGCTTGGCGAGGCGTTCTATCCCGTGCCGTGGGAGCTGCTGCGCTACAACGAGGGCCTCGATGCCTACGAACTCGACATCAGCGACGAGCAGCTCCACAGCGCGCCGCAGTTCACCAACGAGGCGTCTTACGACTGGTCACGCGCCGAGGGGCGGCGCGTCGACGACTTCTACGGCGCTCCCGGCCTTTTGTGAGGATGCGCGATGACTGACCTGACGCGAGGCCCCGACGCGGCCGACCAGGCCCCCAAGCCTAAGACCTCCGGTAAGCCGGCGGATGCCGAGAAGTCGGGCAAGCAGGATGCGCCCAATTACGACGACCGGATCGATCGGGGATTGGCTGAGCCCGTCGAGAAACTGAACTCCGCTAACGACGAGTAACCCACCGTCTACCGTCTACCGCCTGCCAGGCGACGGTCGGCTACGTCGAACCAGCGATCGACCGTAACCGCCATCAGTGCCACGCAAAGCGCGCCTTCCAGGACATAGGCGGGATTCGATGCGGAAAGCCCCTCGAGAATGGGCGAGCCCAGCGACAGCGCGCCGACGCTGGAGCCTATCGTCGCCGTCCCGATGTTGATGATGGTCGCGTTGCGCAGCCCGACGAGGATCAGCGGCGCGGCAAGGGGCAGCTCGATTCGACGCAGCACCCGGCCCGGCGGAAAACCGAGGCCTTCGGCCACCTGCCGGACGTCGGCCGGTACGGCGGCCAAGCCCGAGAGGGTGGCTTCCAGGATCGGCAGGCTGGCGTATATGACGAGAGCCGCCAAGGTCGGCGCCGCGCCGTAGCCGAGCAGCGGTACGGCGAGGGCGAGGACGGCGACGGGTGGGAAGGTCTGGCCTATCGCGCCGACCGTGCGGGCCAGCGGCTCAAAGGCGCGGCCGCCGGCGCGCGTGACGCCAATGCCGACGCCGATGCCGACGACCGCCGCCGTCGTGGTCGCCAGTCCGACAAGCTGGAGGTGGGCGAAGGCGAGGGTGAGGAAACTGGCGCGCGCGTAGATTGGTTGCCGCAGGTCCGGGAACAGCGCGTGCATTGCCGGTCGAAGGAGCGGCATCGCCGCAAGAGCCGCCAGCAGCAGGGCGGTGGCTCCCAGCGCGAGGAGGAAGGAGCGATCGCGCGCCACGGCTTCAGCCATGACGCATTGCGGTGGGGATGGCGTCGAGCCGCAGCGTCGCCTCGCCCGCGCCTACGGCGAGCGCCGCGACACCGGTCTCCATCATCAGGCTCAGAGCAGCGCGCAGGCTAGCGGTTGCCTCGATGCGCGGCGCACCTTGGGGCGGAGGAACGGCCGCCGCGATGTCGCCGACGCGCAGGACGTCGAGCAGGTGGAGGAAGCGCTCCGCGCCGCCCAGGAACTGCGCCACGAAGGCGTCGGCGGGAGCTGTGAGTACCGCTGACGGCGTACCCGCCTGGACGATCGTGCCGCCGCGCATCACCGCGAGGCCGGTGGCAAGGCTCAGCGCCTCGCCGACGTCGTGCGTGACCATCACGATCGTCGTCCCGCTTTCGGCATGGACGCGCCGCATCTCGGCCCCGAGTTCGGCGCGGCTGACGGGGTCGAGCGCGGAGAACGGCTCGTCCATGAGGAGCAGGTCGGGCCCGGCGGCGAGCGCGCGGGCGACACCGACCCGCTGGCGCTGGCCGCCGGAGAGCTGGTGGGGGTAACGCGGCAGCAGGGCGCGGTCGACCCGGAGGAGGCCGACGATCTCCTCCAGCCGGCGCGCCACCCGCGCCTTGTCCCAGCCCAACAGACGCGGAACGGCGGTTATGTTGGCAGCGATCGTCCAGTGCGGGAAAAGGCCGACGCTCTGGATGACGTAGCCGATCCCTTGGCGCAACCGCTCCGGCGGTTCACCGGACACGTCCTTGCCCCGCACGCGAACGGTGCCCTCGTCCGGGCGGATTAGGCCGTTGATCGTACGCAGCAACGTGGACTTGCCGCAGCCGGATGGGCCGATCAAGGTGAAGAACGACCCGTCGGGGATCGTCAGGCTGCACCCGTCCAGCGCGCGCGTGCCAGCGAAAGTCTTGGACACGCTCTCGACCTCGATCATGCCCGCACCTCCACACCGGCCTGCACGATGCGAAACGCGAAATCGGCCAGCAGCGCCAACAGGATGACGGGCACCGCGCCGACGAGCACGAGGTCGAGCGCGTATTCGCCGATCCCCTCGAAGATGAAAGCGCCCAGGCCGCCCCCGCCGATGAGTGCCGCCACGGTGGCGAGGCCGATCGCTTGCATGGTGACGACGCGCAGGCCGGAGAGGAGCACCGGCAGTGCCAACGGCAGGTCGACGGCGAGGAACCGCTGCAAGCGGCTGAAACCGAGGCCTGTGGCGGCGTCCGCCACTTCGGGAGGGACGGCGGACAGCGCTGCATCGCTCATCCGCACGAGAGGGAAAGCCGCGTAGAGCACCAGCGCGATGAGCGCGGGCGTGACGCCGAGACCCGCCAGGCCGATCGCCCTGAGCACGGCGACATGTTCGGCGAGGAAGGTGAGGGGCGCGATGAGCAGGCCGAAAAGCGCAATGGAGGGAATGGTCTGGACCAGGCCGAGCACGGCATAGACGAGGGTCGATTGCCGGGGGCCGCGCCGCACCAGGACGACGAGCGGCGCGCAGACCACGAGCGACAGGAGCAGGGCCGCGCCCACGAGCAGCGCGTGGCGCACAAGGGCGGCGAGGAACAGCGCGCGGTGGCTCGCCAGTTCTCGTGCCAGGGACAGGGCATCGAAGACGCCGGTGGCGGCAAGCGTTCCGAACGTGGCGAGGACGAGCAGTAAGGTGGCCCCACGTGCGGCAAGAGATAGGCGCAAGCGTTGGATGGCGTCGACCGCCATCAGGCATGCTAGGGCAAAGGTGCACCAGAACCCCGGCCCCAATGCCAGGCGCTGCGCCAGATGGCCCGGCACCGTCTGCGACCGCGCAAGGCTCGCCGCCGCGACCAGCAGCGCGAAGGCGAGAAGCCCGGCCAAGGTCAAGGCCGCCCAATCGTGCAGGCGGGCCGGTGCGCCGAGGCCAAGCAGCGCCAGAGCGACAGATAGCGCGGCGACAGAGGCGGCAAGCAGGGGTGGCGCATGCCAGAACGCGAGCGGCACACCGTCCGCCAGGCGGTTCGGCGCCGTGCTCACGAAACCCAGCGACGGCAGGGCGACCAGGGCGAGCGCAGCCAGGGCAAGGAGCACCCGGTTGCCGACCTTGAGGCCGCGCGGTCGAGCCCCCATCGTTGCCTCGCGTCCCGCTGGCAGGGCGGCGTCAGGAATAGACGCATTCGGAGAATGCGGGTGAGATGCTGCCCTGCCAAGACCCGTTGAACAGCGCGATCAGGCGCTCGGCCTCCGTCTGGCCGGCCGCGATCGCGTCGAGGGGATCGAGGTAGATCGTCTCGTCGCGACCATCCCCGTCAAGATAGGCGCGTTCGGCCAGGCCGGCGCGGGCGATCGCCAGCGCATGGCGCGCGACATCGCGCAGGCTGTGTCCAGCCACCCTTGTCTCAAGGCCCTGGCCCGGCACGGCAGCGCGCATGGTGGCGCGATCCGCCGCGCTCCAGCCCTTGACGAGGTCCCAGGCGGCGTCGAGCGCGGACGGAGAATAGAGTAGGCCGGTGAACAGGGCAGGCAGCGCGACGAGGAGCGGCAACGGCCCCGCATCGGCGCCGCGCATCTCCACGAACCGCTTCAGACGAACCTCGGGGAAGATGGTCGACAGGTGATTAGCCCAGTCGGAGAGCGTCGCACGCTCGCCCGGCAAGGGCGAGAACGCGCCGCCCAGCAGGTCGCGGAAATCGGCGCCGGCCACGTCGTGGTACGTCTCGCCCCGCTTGACGAAATACATAGGCACATTGAGCGCGTAGTCGACGTAGCGCTCGTAGCCCATACCGTCCTCGAAGACGAACGGCAGCATGCCGGTGCGGTCGGCGTCCGTATCGAGCCAGATCGCGCCACGTTCGGAGAGGTGGCCGTTGAGCCGCCCGTCCGTAAACGGGGAATTGGCGAACAGCGCAGTTGCGAGCGGCTGCAGGGCGATGGAGACGCGCAGCTTCTTGACCATGTCGGCCTCACTGAAGAAATCATAGTTCGCCTGCACGGTGCAGGTGCGAAACATCATGTCGAGGCCGCGGGTGCCGACCTTCGGCATGTAACGCTCCATGATGCCATAGCGGCCCTTCGGCATCCGCGGCGTCTCGGCCAGGCTCCAGGCCGGGCTCATGCCGAGGTCGAGAAAGCCGATGCCGAGCCGGTCCGCGACGGGGCGAAGGGCCGCGAAATGATGGTCGAACTCCGCCTGCGTCTCGTGCATCGTGCGGAGTGGCGCGCCAGAGAGCTCGAATTGCCCACCTGGTTCGAGCGATATCGCGCCGCCGCCGGCGTCGTCCGCCAAGCCGATGATGCTCTCGCCATCGAGGATCGGCTCCCAGCCGAGAGCATCGCGCATGCCCTCGAGGAGGTGCCGGATGCCGCCCTGCCCCCCACGTCCATCGTAGGGTACCGGCGCGTGATCGGCCCGGTAGAAAGGAACCTTCTCGTGCTCCGTCCCCACACGGTGCTGGTCGGCCGGCTTGCAGCCTGCTTCGATCCAGCCCACGAGGTCGTCGCGCCCGGAAAGAGGCGTGGTGTCCGAGACGTCGCGGGCCATTCTGAGCTTTCGTTGAACGATGGTGACACAGCCGACCGGGTCGCGTGCGGCCTGCGCCGGCGCGCGACGCCTTCCAACCGTCGTCCCACGGCTTCATAAGTGCCCGCGCGACGACACGCAATCGCCGCCAAATCGCGACGAAATGCTTACCCGCGTTAACGCAAAGGCAATGCCGGCATGGCTTAGCTCGAACGAGGGGCTGCCATGACCAAGCTGCGAGCGTTTATGATCGACGAGGCCGGGGCGACTGCCGTCGAATATGTGATCGTCGCCAGCTGCATCTCGATCCTGATCGTGGCGGGAGCGAGCGCCATCGGCAGCAAGCTCTCCGCCTTATACTATGGCCGGGTGGTCGCCGGCCTCAGCTAGGGCTCAGCGCTTACCTCCAAGGATGGAGCTGATCTGGTCGCCGAGCTCGCCGTCCGGCGTCTGTCCCGGGAGCGGCTGGACGCCCGGTTGAAACATCTTGCTCAACGCATCCATGCCGGCCTGCATCCCCGGCGGCATGCCGGCCGGGGCACCGGCCGCGGTGCCAGGCTGCCCGGCGCCAGATTGCCCGGCGCCGGCGAAAACGCTGTTCAGAATCGAGCCGAACATGCCGCCGAAGCCACCGGCCGCGCCGGGATTACCGGCTTGCGTGGTGCCGGACTGGGCGCTGCCGCCCGCAAGCTGGCCGAAAAGACCGCCGAGCCCGCCCTGCTGCATCATGCCGGCAAGCTGTCCAAGCAGCCCGCCCATCCCCTGGTTGTGCATGGCGGTGGTGACGCCGCCCACGACCATGGATGCAATGACGGGCAGCATCTGCACCAGCGTCGCAGCCGGGATGCCAGTGAAGCGCGAAGCCTGCTCGGCCACCTGGTTGATGATGGCGCTGTTGCCGAAGATGCTACCGAGAACGTCGCTGCCCTTCTGCTGGGTACTCGAATCCTGCGCGGCACTCGGGTCGGCATAGGCTTGGCGGTGCTGGTCGTCGCCCATCGCACCAAGAATCTCGCCGTAGCCGCCGGGCGTCGCGCCTTTGGTCATGAAGCCGGTCGAGATCGCCGGGATCAATGATTTGACCGCCGCGTCGGCCTGCTCTCTGGAGAGGCCAAACTGCTGCGCCAGGTTGTCGATGGCCTGGCCGCCCTGCGCGCCCTGTACGATCTGATAGAGGTTGAACATGTGGCGACCTTCCATTTCCGATACGGCCGGGGACGACGCGGCGCCCCTGGTCGAACCCTTCGGCACCTACGCGTTTAACGCCT
The DNA here is from genome assembly GCA_965249685.1 of Beijerinckiaceae bacterium. Taxonomy (GTDB): domain Bacteria; phylum Pseudomonadota; class Alphaproteobacteria; order Rhizobiales; family Beijerinckiaceae; genus RH-AL1. The sequence continues at coordinate 1,660,607 of CBDFMN010000003.1, forward strand.
TTGTGGAGGCTACAACATCCTCCTGCTTTGGGGGGAGATGTTTCGCTAGGCGACCGATGAAGAAATAACCGCCGCCGACCGCCAGCACGCCAAAGATGGCGGCGCCCCCGATCATACCGAGGAAGCCACCCTCGGCACCAAAATGCGCGGCCCCGATCGCCACGAATGGGATGGTACCGAGCGTTGTGCGGCCCCAGTTGAAGACGGCGGACAGGAACGGCGCCCCCAGGTTGTTGTAGACCGCGTTGGCGACGAAGATGCCGCCCAGGAACAGCCAAAAAATTCCGGCGGTGCTGCAGAAGAAGTGCAGCAGGGTCGCGGTCTCGCCCGTGGCGCCGAACACCGCGATGACGAGGGGCGAGGCCAGCCACAGCACAAGGGTCGTCGCCAGCACGTAGACACCGCCGACCACGAGGCAGTCCGTGAACACCCTTCGCACCCGGTCGATCTGTCCGGCTCCAAAACATTGGCCGAGGATCGGGCCGACGGAACCCGACAGTGCGAAGAGCACGCCGAAGGCCACGGGGGTGACGCGGTCCATGATGGCGAAGGCGGCGATCGTCTCCTGTCCGAAACGCGAGAAGACGCGCATGGCGTAGATGTTGGCGACAGGCGTGGCCAAGTTGGTGAGAATAGCTGGTATGGCGATGGTCATCATCGGGGCGAGGTCGGCCACGACGTGCGGCAGACGCGGCCGCGCGACGAGGTCGTGCACCTTGACCGCGCCGTGCCAGCCGATCGCCAGGAGCACGAAGCGTGACACCACCAGCACGATGGCCGCGCCCTCGATACCCAGGTGGAAGCCAAAGATGAAAATGGGGTCCAGGCAGGCCGTCACCACGGCGCCGCCGAGCGTCACGTACATCGCGCGTTTGGCGTCCCCAACGGCGCGCAGGATGCTGGCGAAGGCCATGCCGATGCCGAGGAAGGCGGTGGCGGGCAGCGTCATCCGCAGGTAGGTCGTGCCCACCTCCAACGCCTCGTCGCGGGCGCCGAACACTTGCAGGATGTCGTGGGCGAACGGCCATGCCGCCGCGCTGAGGAAGGCCGCCGTCGCCGCGACGAGCATGAGGCTTGAAGCCGCCCGTCGGCGCGCCCGCGGCCGGTCTCCCGCGCCTAGCGCCCGCGCCACCAGAGCGCCGATCGCGATGGCGAGCCCGATGTTGACCGAGATGAGCAGGAACAGCGCCTGCGAGGCGTAGCCGACCGCGGCCGTCAGCTTGGGATCGCCAAGGCGGGAAATGTAGAGGAGCGAGAGGAAGTCGACGAAGAACACCGCGATGAGGCCGACGGAGCCCGCTGCCGTCATCACCAGGACGTGGCGCATCGTCGAGCCTGTGGTGAAGGCGCCGGCTTGACCCTTGGCGAGTCCCGGCGCGGCAACGTCCTCGCGTTGGGCCTCCCCCAACGGCGATCGCGGACTGTCGTTCATTGAGGAGCCTGGGGCAACATCGGAGACCTTCGGGTTTCAAAGACGGGGTTCTTAGCCTAGATTGCCAGCGCGGCGAACAGGACGCAGGCGAACACCAGGGACGTCATGGGCGCAGGCACGGCTCACAACGGCGCGCGACAGGAGGGCGGGGGCAGCCAGGATCGAACGGCTGCCGGCCCGCACGCCTGCGGTCACCATGGTCACCACCACCACGATGGCCACGGCCACCACGATCACGGCGGGTTGGGCCACAGCCACGCGCCTGTGTCGTTCGGCGTGGCCTTCGGCGTTGCCGTCGTGCTCAACATGGGGATCGTTGTCGCCGAACTCGTCTTCGGACTGCTTGGTCATTCCGTCGCGCTCATGGCCGACGCCGGGCACAATTTCGCCGACGTACTCGCTCTCCTGGCTGCCTACGCGGCCCACGAGTTCGGCAAGCGCGGGCCCTCGCGGCGCTTCACCTATGGACTAGGCGGTACATCGATTCTCGCCGCCCTCTTCAACGCGGTGACCCTCCTCCTCGTCACCGGGGCGCTCAGCTGGGAAGCCATCCTGCGCTTCGCCGATCCCGCTCCGGTGGCGGCGACGGTCGTGATGGCGGTGGCGGGAGCGGCCATCGTCGTCAACGGCCTGTCGGCGGCCCTGCTCGCGCGCGGCGAGGGGCACGATCTCAACCGAAGGGCGGCCGTCCTGCACCTGGCGGCCGATGCCGGTGTCGCGGCCGGCGTCGTTGCCGGGGGACTGCTCATCAAGCTGACCGGCTGGAGCTGGATCGATCCCGCGCTGAGCCTGCTCATCAACGCCACCATCGTCATCGGCACATGGCACGTGTTGCGTGAAGCGCTGGCCCTCTCGCTGGCCGGCGTGCCGCGTTCGGTGGACCCCGTGGCGGTCCGCGGCTTCCTCGCCGGCCTGCCCGGTGTCGGCGCCCTGCACGACCTCCACATCTGGCCGGTGAGCACGACGGCGACGGCTCTGACCGTTCACCTGGTGATGCCGGATGGCCACCCTGGCGACGGCTTCCTGATGCGCACCTGCGGCACCCTGCGCGAGCGCTTCGGGATTGGCCACGCGACGGTTCAGGTCGAGACGGATGGCGCGACGCTCTGCGCGCTGGCGCCCGAGCATGTCGTCTAGGATTGCGCAGCCGGGACGCGTCACGCTAGGCTTTCTCGAGCACGGCGCGGTACCCAGCTGGGGATGCAGGAGACTTGATGACGCCCTTTCCTCGCCGCTGCGACCCTCTGTGCCGGACCTTGTCGGTTGCGGCATGGCTCGCGCTCGGCGCGCCGTTAGCCGCCGCCCAAACGCCTATTCCTCCGCGAGCGCCGCAGCCAGCCTTGCCGGCCCCGGCGGCGATCAAAAGCCCGCCGCCCAAGGCGCAACCTTCGCCCGTGGTCGACAGCATCGCGGTCGGGCCGAAGGCGGCGCCCAGGGCACGTGAGACCAGCCGGCCCGCGCGCAAGCGGATGGCCCATCGCAGCCGCCTCGATGCTGTCCGGGCGATCGACCGACCGGCGCTCGCCGGCGTCCTGCTTGTCGCGCCCGTCCCGCCGCTGGCCGAACCGCCTCGTCCGATCGTGCCGATGCCGGCCTACTTTGTGGACGGGCTCGTCGCCGCCTTCACCAGCCCCCCACCGCCGCTGGTCTGCGAGCCGCGGCGGCGCGACACCCGCCTTCCCGACCCGCATCTCTTCCGCGAGGTCTCGGTCGCCTGCCGTCCTGACGTCGAGTGAGTCCGGGCCGCCAGCTCAGGCAGCGGACACTTTGCGGCCCTCGAGGGTATCGACGAGACGGGCGAGGCCGGGATAATCGATCTTGCCGGAGCCGAGCAGCGGCACCGTCGGGATGATCGCCACATCCGAGGGCACGGCGAGATCGGACGCGCCGTTCGCCTTGGCATAGGCCGCCAAATCGGCGCGAGTGGCACCAGCCTGCTGCGTGACGAGGAGGATCCGCTCGCCGCGCCGCGCGTCGGGCAGCGCCACCGCGGCCGAGATCGCCTCCGGCCAGAGCGCGCCGGCCAAGCCCTCCACCACGGCCAGAGACACCATTTCCCCCGCGATCTTGGCAAAGCGCTTGACGCGCCCCCTAATGGTGATGAAGCCCTCGTCGTCGATCGCCACGATGTCGCCGGTGTCGTGCCAGCCTTCCACGGGCGGTTGCAGCACGGTCGGCTGCTCGTCGAGCAGATACCCCAGCATGACGTTGGGTCCGCGCACGAGGAGGCGGCCCGCGTCCTTGATGCCGGCAACCGCTTCGACACGGCATTCCATACCTGGCATCAGCCGGCCGACGGACCCGTTCTTGTTGAACATCGGCGTGTTGAGCGCGAGCACCGGCGCCGCCTCCGTGACGCCGTAGCCCTCCAGGATACGCAGGCCGAACCGCTCCAGCCACAGGGCCCGGGTCGCGGCGCGGACCGGTTCGGCGCCCGCCATAACGTAGCGCAGGGACCGGAAGTCGTAGGCGTTCGCCGCCTTGGCGTAGCCGGTGAGGAAGGTGTCCGTGCCAAACAGAATGGTCGCGTTGGAGGTGTAGACGAGCTCCGGCACGAAACGGTAGTGCAGGGGCGAGGGATAGAGGTAGACCTGCACGCCGTGGACGAGGGGAATGACGAGGCCGACCGTGAGCCCCATGGAGTGGAACAGCGGCAGGACGTTGAACACCTTGTCCGGGCGGCCGAAGTCCACCACCGCCTTCGCTTGCGCCGCGTTGGCGAGCATGTTGCGCGAGGAGAGCACGACGCCCTTCGGCTTTCCCTCGGATCCGGAGGTAAACAGGATCACCGCTGGATCGTTCGCGCCGCGCGCGACGATAGGTCGGCGGTAGCGTAGGAGGCCGCCGACCTTGTCGAGCGCTCCGACCGTCGCACGCACGTCTTCAAGGTAGACGACCTTGAAGCTCTGTTCGAGGTCGTCGATGAGCGCCTCATAGCGACCTTTGCTGACGAACGTGCGCGAAGTCACGAGCGTGGTGAAGCCCGCCACCACGCCGGCCGCCTTGATGGCGGCGACACCCGCCGTGAAATTGACCATGGCGGGGACGCGCCCGGCCGCCATGAGCCCGAGGATCGTGACGATCGCCCCGTTGGCGGAGGGCAGCATGACGCCCAAGGCGCCGCCGACGGGTGCGAGCGGCGCGAGCTTCCTGCCCACGACATGCGCGCCGACGAGCAGCCGCTTGTAGGTCAACGTGCCAGCGATCGGATCCTCGAGCGCGACGCGGCCGGCACCATGCTCATGCGAGGCGGCGACGACGGCTTCAAACAACGTCCGGTCAATGGTCGTGGTATGAAACATCATGTCCGACATGATCTGCTGGAGCGCCGCGCCCGCGGCCTGTCGCCGCGCCTTTCCGCGCAGCACCTCCGATACGACCGGTCGCATCGCGGGAAGGATCGTGACCGTGATGGGCTTGAAGAGGCGCAGGCGAACCTGCGCGTCCGAAAGATACGAGAAGGGCGTGGCCTCCGCACCCTCGATCCGCATGGGCACCACCGGCACGCCGGATCGCTCGGCAATGAGCCCGGCGCCGTCGTAGACCTTCATCAGGCTGCCCGTTCGAGTGATGCGTCCCTCGGGAAAGATCACCAGCGTCTCGCCGCCCTGCACCGCCTGGATCAGGGCGCGCGTCGCCAGCGGCCGGGTGGGATCGACCGGTCGCACGTTGAGCCCCTTGAGAAACGGCCGCAGCCACCAGCGCTGCGCGATCGCGCTGTCGATGGCAAACAGCGGCGCGGAGTCGAGAATGCTGAAAGCCACGGCCGCGTCGAGGAAACTCACATGGTTCATCACGATCACGGCGTTCGGCCCCGCGCTCGCGACGTTCTCCAGGCCGCGCACCTCGAGGCGGTAGAAGACGCGAAACACGAGCGCCGCGAAGTCGCGCAGGCGGTTCGTCGGGAGCGTCACATAGATCCAGGCGGCGGCGGCGAGAAGGAGGGCCGCAAGGAGGACGAAAACCGCTCCCATGACCAAGCCCGCCGCCTGCAGCAGGCCGACGGCAACGGCACCCGCCACCATGAACAGGGCGGACAGGACATTGACGGCGGCAACGATCCGGGCGCGGTGGTCCGGCTTGGCCCACGCCTGCACGGCGGCGAAGGCAGGAACGATGAAAAGGCCTCCGGCGACTGCCAGCGCCAGCAGATCGAAGCCGATGTGCCAGCCCGCGAAGGTGCGGAAGAAGTCGTGCGCGTCCAGCACCGGCGCATGCGGCGTGGTGCGCAGCAGCGCGATGCCGAGGTCGAGCGCGGCGGCGGCCATGGCCACGGCCGCGACCGGTGTCGGCAGGAGGAGCGTGCGGCCATTGAGCAGCCAAGACGCGAGCGCCGAACCTGCCGCGATGCCGATGGCGAAGAGCGCGAGGTAGACGTTGAAGACGGCGTCGCCCGCACCCAGCGTCAGCTTGACCATGCCCGGGAGCAGCGCGAGCGTCACGGCGCCGACGAGCCAAAAGATGCTGACCGTGATCCCGCCGCGCCAGAGACGCTGGTCCTGCCATAGGTCTTGCAGCAGCCGGGTGGTCGAACGCAGCACATTGGGATCGATGCGCAGGTCCGGTGCCGCCTCCCCCGTAGGCGGGATGAAGAGGCTGGCGGCCCAGCTCCCGGCGGCCAGCGTCGCAAGCAATCCGCAGAACCAGGCGGCGTCGCCACCTCCGTGGGCGGCCGCGCCGCCGACAAAGGTGCCCGCGATGACTGCCAGGAAAGTCGCGCCCTCGACGAGGGCATTGCCCTCCGGAAGCTCGCTCCGCGCCAGATGGTCGGGCAGGATGCCGTATTTGACGGGACCAAACAGCGCCGACACCACGCCGAAACAGAACAACGAGAGAAACAGCAGCGGGAGCGAGGCCAGCAGGAACCCCGCCACAGCAACGCCGACCGCGCCGAATTCCGCCAGCTTGAGGCGGCGAGCCACCACGGCCTTGTCGTAGCGGTCCGCCCATTGCCCGCCGAGCGCCGAGAGGATGAAGCTCGGCGCCATGAACAGGGCGCCGGCCGCCTGGACCAGCGGACCGGATTGCGCGTCCGGCAGGGTGGCGATGATGAGGAAGACGAGCGCCGTCTTCAGGTAGGAATCGTTGAAGGCCGACAGCGCCTGGCACCAGAACAGCGGCGCGAACTTACGGCTTCTCAGCAGATGGCTGCTCATCGTCGTTTTCCCCCGCTTTGCTTCTAGTTCAGACAGCGGCGCTTGCGAAGCCCGAAGCCAATGTTATGAACAACGTTCATTGGCTATAGCGATAGCATGATTTGAACGTTGTTCAAGGGTTTTATGGAGGTCGATCGGTGAAGATCGCGATGGCGGACCGGCGCCAGGACCAACGTGAGCGCCTTATTGCCTGCGCGGAGCGCATTATCGCGGTCGACGGGCTCGGCGCCCTGCGCGCCCGCGACCTTGCGCGGGACCTCGGCTGCGCGGTCGGCGCGCTCTACAACCTGGTGACCGACCTCGATGAGTTGGTGCTGCTCGTCGCCCGCCGCACGCAGAACGACCTCGTCGCATCGCTTTGCACCGTCGCCGCTTCGCACGAGGGAGATGAAGCGGTCGTCGTGGCTTGGGCGGACGCCTACCTGCGTTTCGCGCGCGAGAACCGACTACGCTGGCGCGCTCTGTTCGAGTTTCGGCTGCCGCCCGGCAAGGCGCTCCCCGAATGGTTTGCGCGGGAGCAGGAATCCGTGTTTTTGCCGCTGGAGGAGCGTCTGGCGTCACTCGCCCCGGAGGCGAGCTTGGACGAGCGCAGGCTGCGGGCGAGGATTCTTTTCGCCGCGGTGCATGGGATCGTCACACTGAGCCTGGAGGAGAAGATCGAGACGATGCCGCTCGAAGCCGTCCGGGTCGCGCTCCCTCGCTTCGTACGGTCCGCCCTGCGGTAGTCAGCCGCCTTTGCGCAAGGCGGCCATCGCCGCCGTGAGCGGAGCCGCCGCCTCGTCGTAGCCGGTCCAGGCCTTGGAGCGCGACAGCAGGGCGGGGACCGTGCGGATCGTGTAGCGTAACGGGTCGAGGCCGCCTTTCACTTGCGCCCAGGTGAGCGGCATCGACACCGGCGCATGCGGTCGCGCGCGCGGCGACAGGGGCGCGACGGCGGTTGCAAGGCGATCGTTGCGGAGATAGTCGAGGAAGATACGGCCATGCCTGTCTTTCTTCGCCATCGTGGTGAGATAACGCTGCGGCGCGTCGCGGGCGATGGCCACGCACACGGCCTGAGCGAAAGCCTTTGTCTGCGTCCAAGACGCCGGCTGCTTTTCCAAGGCGAGCGGCACCACCACATGCAGGCCCTTGCCGCCCGTCGTCTTGCAGAACCCCGTGAGACCCAGAGCCGCGAGCCGCGCCTGCACTGCCTTCGCCGCCGCGATCACGGCCGCGAAGGCAACGTCGGGCGCGGGATCGAGGTCGAACACTAAGCGGCCGGGCACGTCGGGCTGGCCGGGCACACAGTTGAGCGGGTGCAGTTCGAGGCCGCCACTCTGCGCGATCGCGGCAAGGCCCTCGACGCGGTTGACGACGAGGTAAGGCTTGCGGTCGCCGGTCAACTTGACCAGGTCGAGCAGGCTCGATGTGCCCGGCATGGCGTGGCGCTGGAAGAACGTCTCCCCGGCAATCCCATCCGGGGCGCGGATGATCGAGCAGGGACGTCCCAGGACGTGCGGCATCATCCAGGCGCCGACCGCCTCGAAATAGGCGGCGAGGTCTCGTTTGGTGATCGGCATGTCGTCGCCGGCACCGGGCCACAGCGCCTTATCGGGATGCGAGATCGGCACGCCCATGACCCGAAGCCTGGAGACGGACGGCCGCTGCCCGGAGGCCGGCGCAGCGGGAGCGGCGAGTTCTGTCCGGCCGGGCTCGGCAGGCGCCTCCGCCTCGACTTCGCGCGCAGGCTTATCCTCGCGCAGGGCCTTGAAGGACCCCTGCCGAACGAACCCGTCCTGCGTAAAGCCGGCGAACCCGATCTCCGCCACGAGCTCCGGCTTCAGCCAATGGGTCGATTCGTCGCCCTTTGGGACATTCTTGGCGGCGAACGGGCTTTTGGTGGCGGCTTGCGCCTGAAGCTTCGGCATCAGCGCATCGACCTTGGCGCGGCCAAAGCCTGTGCCGATGCGGCCGACGTAGGCGAGGCGTCCATCGCGGAACACGCCGGCGAGGAGCGAGCGGAACTTGCCGTCGGTGTCCGTCCAGCCGCCGAGCACCACCTCGTGGCCACCGCGGCATTTGGCCTTCGTCCAGCTGTCGGAGCGGCCTGACGTGTAGGGCGCATCGGCGCGCTTGGAGACGATACCTTCGAGCGAGAGGTGGCAGGCCGACTTCAGCACCGCATCGCCGCCATGGTCGAAATGCTCGACGTAGCGCAGCAGCGGCGAGGGTTTGCCGCGCGCGGCGAGCAGGGCCTGCAGCTGCGCCTTGCGCGCAGCCAACGGCTTTCGCCGGAAGTCCAGCCCGTCCAAGAAAAGGAGATCGAATGCGAAGAAGATCAGCCGATCCGTCGCGTCGTCAGCCAGAGCCGCCTGCAGGGTCGCGAAATGCGGCGCACCGGCCTCGTCCAACCCGACGACCTCTCCATCGAGGATCGCGTCGGGCAGGCCAGCGCACGCCGCCGCGATGGCCGGAAACTTTGCGGTCCAATCCAGTCCGCTACGGGTGCGTAAGACGGCCTTGCCGCCTGCCACGCGCACCTGCACGCGATAGCCGTCGAACTTGATCTCGTGCAGCCAACCGCCGGCGGAAGGAGGATGTGGCGCCAGCTTGCACAATTGCGGGGCGATGAAGGCCGGCATGACCGCATGGGGCTCGGCAGGAGCGGACTGCGTTTTCCGCCGGGCTCCGGCGGACGGCGCGGGCCCGGGCCTTGCCGCCGTCGCCTCCTGCCCTTCGGCATGGCGACGCGCCGGTGCCATCCCCTTGCCCGAGTCCCAGGTCGCGTCGGCAGCGGGCGCCCGACCCTTCGCCAGCATGAAGGGGGCCGGCGCCCTGCCGCGACCGGCCGCGATCGCCGCCATGGCCCGGCCCGAGGCGATGGACTTGTCCTGCGTGAGCACGCCTTCGCCGTCACCCTCGCGTGCATCCGCGTCGCGATGCTTGATGAGCAGCCAGTTGACGCGTTTGCCCCCTGCCCGGTCGCGTTTCATCCGCACGAGCACGAAGCTGCCGTGCAAGCGTCGGCCGTGAAGGCTGAACTTGAGGTCGCCCGCCTGCAACGCCTCCTGCGGCGTCTTCCCGCCTTCGGGCGTCCAGGTGCCGCGATCCCACAGGAGCACGGTGCCACCGCCGTACTGACCTTGCGCGATGGTGCCCTCGAAGTCGCCATAGCCGAGCGGATGGTCCTCGACCTCCACCGCGAGGCGCTTCGCGTCCGGATCGAGGGACGGCCCCCGCGTCACCGCCCACGACTTGAAGACGCCGTCGAGTTCCAGCCGCAGGTCGTAATGCAGCCGCGTGGCGTCGTGCTTCTGCACGACAAAGCGCAGCGCCCTCGAAGCGACCACCCCTGCGTCGCCGCTCGGCTCCGCAGTCTTCTGGAAATCACGCTTGGCCTTATAGACGGCCAGCGTCTCGCGCTTGGGCATAGGTGGGACTCGGAACACGTTTCCGGCGGAACGTCTGATCGATTTCTCCGGTTCCTGCGGGGTGCTGCAGCTCTGCTGCTGGCACCTGCCGGGCGAGGTCTGGTGCAACAAGGCGGCTCCATGACCATCCTCTTCGTTCGCGTCCTTGCCGTCGTCGGACTCGTGCTGGTGCTGCAGGACGCCTTCGAGGTCATGCTGCTGCCGCGGCGGACCCCGCGTCGCACCCGGTTCGTCCGCTTCTTCTTCAACGGCACCTGGCATGCCTGGGGTACCATCGCGCGGCGGATCCGGCAGACGTCCCGGAGGGAGCGATTCCTCAGCATCTACGGTCCCATGTCGATGCTGATGCTGTTCGTCAGCTGGGCGACGGGGTTGATCTTGAGCTTCGGGCTCCTCGAATGGTCGCTGCAGTCACGCGCGCCGAACGCCCCCGTCTCGACCCTGACCGAGCAGATCTATCTGAGCGGCGTCACATTCTTCACTCTTGGCTACGGCGATCTCGTGCCACACACGCCTTCGGGGCGGTTAGTCGCAGTGGTCGAGGCCGGCGCAGGGCTCGGCTTCATCGCGGTCGTGATCGGCTACATGCCCGTCCTCTACCAGCTCTTCGCGCGGCGCGAGGCGCACGTCATCCAGCTCGACGCGCGGGCCGGCTCGCCACCGACCGCCGCGACCATGCTGCGCCGTCACGCCCTCAGCGGCGGCCTCGACAACCTCGACGATCTGCTGCGCGAATGGGAAGTCTGGGCCTCCGAGCTGCTGGAGAGCCATCTCTCCTATCCGATGCTCGCCTATTACCGCTCGCAGCACGACCGGCAATCCTGGTTGGCGGCGATCGCCACCATCATGGACACCTGCGCGCTGATCTTGGTCAACGTCGTCGACCGTCCGCCGCTGCAGGCGCGGATGACCTTCACCATCGCCCGCCAGGTCATCGTCGAGATGAGCCGGAGCTTCGGCCTCGGTCCCACCGCGGCCTCGCTCTACGAGCGCATGCCGCACGAGACATTCCTCGCCTTGGAGGACCTTTTCCGGGACATCGACCTCAAGTGGCACGGGGGCCCCGCCGCGGAGGAGATCTTGGCGGCGCTGCGGGCCACCTACGAGCCACTGCTAGAGAATTTGTCCGCGGCCCTGTTGCTGCCCCTGCCCGGCTGGATGCCGACGGAAGACGCGCCGGATTACTGGTCGCGCGGCCACCAGGGCGACCTGGCAGGGCTGCTGATCGACGAGCTATCCTATCGCAAGACCGGTGGCGACGAGGAGGGCGACCGCGAGGAACGGTGGCTTCGCTTGAGCCGGCGCGTGGGATGACGGCTTCGACGCTCCCGATCCGAGCGAACTGTCGCGCAAGGCGCCGTACGAGGAGGCAAGCGACGTCTTCTAATCCCGACCCTGAGGTCGGGTCCAATGCCGAGCGACGTTGACGGCAAAAATGTTCTTGTTATGTTCGACCTTCTGCTGGGGCCGAATCCATGACGCTAACCATTACCTACACCGCCGTGCCTTTCCTCCGGAGCATCGGCGGGCGGCTTCACCCTGGCGTCCCGCGCCATGCGGCGACACGGGAGGCCGCCCTTGCCGATGCCGAGCGCCTGGCACCATTCTACGCCGGAGTGATCGTGTTGAAGCAACGGGCGGATGTGGCGGCAGGCGTGTTCCTCGAACCCCTTCTCGTCGGCGTCGTTGGCGAGGTGCCGGACGACCTCCTGAAGCGTTCGGCCGCCTGACCGGCGACCGACCCGCTGCTTGGAGTGGACGGCAGACGCGCGCCTAGAAGAGCCCTTCGATCTGCCCGTCCGCGTTGAGGCCGATGCGGTGAGCAGAGGGGTTCTCCGGCAGACCTGGCAAGGTCATGATATCGCCGCAGGTCAGGACGACGAACCCGGCGCCGGCCGAGAGCCGCGCGTCGACGATGGGCACGATGTGCCCGGTCGGGGCGCCCAGCGCAGACGGCGTGGCGGAGAACGAGTATTGCGTCTTCGCCACGCAGATCGGCAGGTTGCCGAAGCCCATCGCTTCGATGTCAGAGATGGCCTTCTTCGCCTTCGGCTCGATCATGATATCGGCCGCGCGATAGATCTCCTTGGCGATCAGGCGCATCTTATCGGCGATCGGCTTGTCCAACTCGTAGAGCGGCTTGTAGTGGGTGTGGCCGCTTTCGGTCATCGCCACCACCTTCTCGGCCAACTCGATCGCTCCCTTGCCACCGTCCGCCCAATGGCGGCAAAGCACCGCCTCGGCGCCGAACTCGTCGCGGCAGACGCTTCGGATCAGGTCGATCTCGGCGTCCGTATCGCTGGTAAAGGCGTTGATGGCGACGATAGGCGGCACACCGAACTTCTTCACGTTCTCGATGTGCCTGCCGAGGTTGGCCATGCCCTTGCGCAGCGCCTCGAGGTTCTCCCTACCAAGGTCGGCCTTGGTCAGGCCGCCGTGCATCTTGAGCGCGCGAACCGTCGCGACGATGACCGCGGCCTGCGGATCGAGGCCGGCCGCACGACACTTGATGTCGAAGAATTTCTCCGCGCCGAGGTCCGCGCCGAAGCCGGCCTCCGTCACCACATAGTCGGCGAGGTCGAGCGCGAGGTTCGTCGCGATGACCGAGTTGCAGCCGTGCGCGATGTTGGCGAAAGGGCCGCCATGAATGAAGGCCGGCGTGCCCTCCAGCGTCTGCACGAGGTTGGGCTCCAATGCGTCCTGCAGCAGCACGGTCAGGGCGCCGACAGCCTGCAATTGCTCCGCGGTCACAGGCTTGCGGTCGCGCGTCAGGCCGACGACCATCTTCTTCAAACGAGCCTGGAGGTCGGCGATGTCGGTCGCCAAGCAGAACACCGCCATGATCTCGGAGGCGACGGTGATGTCGAACTTGGTCTCGCGCAGGTAGCCGTTGGCGACGCCGCCGAGCCCTACCACGACCTGGCGCAGTGCGCGGTCGTTCATGTCGACGGCGCGCGCCCAACTCACGCGACGCGGGTCGATGTCGAGCTTGTTGCCGTGGTAGATGTGGTTGTCGATGAGCGCCGCCAGCAGGTTGTTGGCCGACGTGATGGCGTGGAAGTCGCCGGTGAAGTGCAGGTTGATCTGCTCCATCGGAATCACCTGCGAATAGCCGCCGCCGGCCGCCCCGCCCTTGACGCCGAAGCAGGGGCCGAGCGACGGCTCGCGCATCGCCACCGCGGCCTTCTTACCGATCCGCCGCAACGCGTCGGCAAGGCCGACCGTCGTCGTCGTCTTGCCCTCACCCGCCGCCGTCGGATTGATGGCGGTGACGAGGATCAACTTACCCTTCTTCGCGCCGGGACGCTTGGCTAAGCCCTCGATGAATTTTGTCTCGACCTTGGCGACGGACTTGCCGTAAGGCACGAGCACGTCGGCGGGGATCCCTATGCGCTCGGCGACGGCAGCGATCGGCTCGGGTTTCTTGGCGCGGGCGATTTCGATGTCGGTGAGCATGGGACGCGATCCTGTTTTGGTAGAAGGGCTTGGCCCACCGAGCGACAGCGCCGGGCTTTGCCATGCTTCCCCCAAGCAGGGCAAGCGGTCAAAGGTCCTAACGGCTTACGGATCGCCCGAGGCCTGCTAATTTATCCCACGCTCGATTCGAACAAAAGTGCGATTCGTAGAAAAGCTGGGTGTGCCGTGATGCCAAGTTCGCTCTCCCCCATTCCGCTGCCGCAGGGCATGACGGATGTCGACTACCTGGCCATTGAAGCCGCCGTGACGGAGACGGTGCGTGGGCGCTGGTTTCTGGCAGAATTCGCGCGGCGCAACCGCGGCGCCGAGGTCGACTTGATGCTCAGCGCCATGGGCCGCCTGGAAAACTTGGTGAGCGCGCAGGCCCAGATGCAGGCCGTCCTGCCTCCGTTGCCCTCCTCCAACCCGTCCATCCGGCTGATGGTGCAGCGAATCAAGGAGATCGCTGCGGCGCTTGACGACATCGCCCGCGACATGCGCGAGGGCGGCCTGGCGGCACGGTTTTGGGCGGCGGTGGACCAGCAGGCCCGTGCCGTCGCCGGACTGATGCGGACAGGCGCACCGGAAGCTGACGTCAAGGCAGACGGCGCACCCCACGGCGGCGTGCGGGCCACTGGGCGCGCGCGCGAGGCGCCGCCCCCGGCATCCGAACCGCGCCGGCTACCGCGCGTCGACGCCGCCGTAATCGACCCCCGACTTAACGTGTTCTCAGGGCTTGATGGCTTGCCGTTGGCGCAGAAGCTGGGCTTCTTTACTTGAGGCCCCTGCACGCGCCGCGCCGCAGCGCGCACCGCACGTGGCCTTGGCGGCGGCGACGTTGTCGAGGAACTGCCGCGTGGCGCGGTCCCAGGTGAACGTCTCGGCATGGGCGCGCGCGAGCGCGCGCGGGATATCCAGCGCGGCGAGGCAGGCCGCGCGCAAGTCCTCGTCCAGCACGCCGGCACCGCTCCCACCGACCACGTCGAGCGGGCCGAGCACCGGGAAGGCCGCGACCGGCAGACCGCTCGCCAGGGCCTCCAGAAGCACCATGCCGAAGGTGTCGGTCCGGCTCGGAAAGACGAAGACGTCGGCCGAGGCATAGAGCGCGGCGAGACTTTCGCCGCGCTGCACCCCTAGAAAATGCGCCTGGGGATAGCGTCGTCGCAGCGCCGCGCCCGAAGGCCCGTCACCCACCACGACCTTCGACCCTGGCAGGTCGAGCGCCAGGAACGACTCAAGGTTTTTCTCCGGGGCGAGCCGGCCGGCGTAGAGAAACACCGGTTTAGGCAGGTCGAGAGCGATGCGCCTCGCGGGATCGAAGGCCTGTGTGTCGACGCCGCGCGACCAGTGCATCAACCGTGTAAAACCGCGGCCGGCCAGTTCGCGCGCCAGGCTTGGCGTCGACACCATGGTGCCGTCGCCGGCGTTATGGAAGCGCCGCAGCAGCGCGTAGGTGAGACGCGCCGGGATCGGGGTGCGCGCGGCGATATATTCGGGGAAGCGCGTGTGATAGCTCGTCGTGAACGGCAGGCCGCGCCTGAGGCAGAAGCGGCGAGCCGCCAAGCCGACCGGACCCTCCGTCGCGATATGGACATGATCGACGGCGCTGGCGGCGATGTGGCGGGCGGCGGAGCGCTCGCTCGTCAGGGCAAGCCGGATCTCGCCATAGGTGGGGAGCGGCACGGTTGGAAACAGGGCGGGGGTGAGGAAACGGATCTGCGCGCCGAAGGCGGGCGCGGCGGTCGCCAGCGCCTCGAGCGAACGCACGACCCCGTTCACCTGAGGGCGGAACGCGTCCGTGGCGACGAGGATACGCATCAGGCGGCCCGTTGGCCGGCCGCTGCGATCTCCGGCGGTCGTACGGGCACCCGGCTGTCGCCCGTGGACTGCCAATGCAGGATTTCTAACCGGCCGTCGAAATGCTCGACCACAGCGGTGCAGGATTCCACGAAGTCGCCCGTATTGACGTAGGTGATCCCGTCGATGTCGCGGATCGTCGAATGGTGGATGTGGCCGCATACGACGCCTTGCGCGCCCTGACGCCGCGCCTCGTCCGCAAGTTCTTTCTCGAAGGCGCCGATGAACTTCACCGCGTCCTTCACCTTCAGCTTCGCCCAGGCGGAGAACGACCAATAGGGAAATCCCAGTGCCCGGCGTACCCGGTTGAACACGGTGTTGGAGAACAGCGCGGCCTCGTAGGCCCAGTCGCCCAGCAAAGCCAGCCAGCGCGCGTGCGTGACGACGATGTCGAACTGGTCGCCGTGGATGACGAGGAAACGCCGTCCATCCACCATTTCGTGGATTGCGCTGTCCATCACCTCCACGCCGCCGAAGGTGAGGCCAAGATAGTTGCGAGCGAACTCGTCGTGGTTGCCGGGCACGAAGATCATCCGAGCGCCCTTGCGCACCTTGCGCAGCAGCTTCTGGATCACGTCGTTATGGGATTGCGGCCAGTGCCAGCCGCCGCGCAGGCTCCAGCCGTCGATGATGTCGCCCACGAGGTAGATGGTGTCGGCGTCGTGGTACTTGAGGAAGTCGACGAGGAGATCGGCCTGGCAGCCGCGCTTTCCGAGATGGATGTCGGAGAGGAACAGGGTCCGGAAATGAGCCGGTTCTGGATCTTCGATCACGCTGGACCTGCCTCGCTCCGGGAAACACGGCCGGTTAAACATAGTCATGTTGCGGCGCCATGACAGGCCCTCGCCTCATCCCCAGAGCGTTGCGCCAGGAGGGTGGATGAGAGAGCCCTCGAAGCGCAGGCCACCCGGCCGGTCTCGCGCGAGCAGCAGGGGCCCGTCGAGGTCGACGTATCGCGCCCGGGAGGCGAGCAACAGGGCCGGTGCCATGGCAAGCGAGGTCGCCACCATGCAGCCGACCATGATCTCGAAACCGGACGCGAGGGCCATATCCGCCAGCACCAAGGCCTCGGTAAGGCCGCCGGCCTTGTCGAGCTTAATATTCACGGCGTCGTAGCGCCCGCGCAACATAGGAAGGCTCGCCCGATCGTGCACGCTCTCGTCGGCGCAGATCGGCACACGATGCTCCACTTCGGCCAACCGCGCGTCATGTCCGGCAGGCAAAGGCTGCTCGATCAGCGCCACCCGCAGAACCGCGCAGAGCGCCATCATCGGCTCGAGCGCGTCAGGTGCCCAGGCTTCGTTGGCATCGACGATCAGGGTGGCGTCGGGTGCCCCTTCGCGCACGGCTCGCAACCGCGCCTCGTCGCCCGCGCCGGCAAGCTTGATCTTGAGCAGAGGCCGCTGGGCGGCCTGCCGCGCAGCCGCCGCCATCGCCGCTGGCGCGTCGACGGAGATCGTGTAGGCCGTGGTTGTTGGTTGGAGGCGCTCGAGACCGGCCCGTGCGAAGGCCCGCGTGCCGCTGCGCTTGGCCTCTAAGTCCCACAGCGCGCAATCGAGCGCGTTGCGGGCGGCACCCGCCGGCAACAACGACAGGAGGTCGAGGCGGCTGCAGCCGCCTTCCACCGCCGCGCGGGCGCCCGCGATCTGGGCCACCACGCTCGCGACGCTCTCATCGTAGCGGGCATAGGGCACGCACTCGCCGCGGCCGCGGTGCTCGCCTTGCTTCAGCACGGCGGTCACGACCCGCGCCTCCGTCTTCGCGCCTCGCGCGATAGCGAAGCGGCCGGCAATGGGGAACGTCTCCTCGGCAATCGTCAGCGCGATCATATTAGGGCCTCCTGCCACACGCATCTGAGAAACGGCGCTCGTCGGCATCCTACGGCAATGATCGCGCAACACTTTGCCTCAACTTCGACGCGACGGGCTCTTAACTTATCGAGGTTACTGTCGCGCTATCCCGTCCCGCCTCCCTCCGTTCAGCGTTTCATGCCGCACCCTCCCAATTTTTCCAGCGAGACCTTGGACGCCGCCGTCCGCCTGAAGCTCGCGGGATCCTGGACGATCGACGCCTCGGGCGCGCTCGAGCGCACCGGCGTGGCGCTCACGGCAGCGGCGGGGGCGGCGAGCCTGGCGATCTTCGACTTTCGCGGCGTCGACCGGCTCGATACGGCGGGCGCCTGGCTGATCGACCGCTCGCGCCGAACGCTGCGCACGCAGGGCGTCGAGACGCGGGTCGAACTGCTGCGGCCGGAGTTCACGATCCTGCTCGACGCGCTCGACGGCCGCGACGTGGCGGTCGCTCCCCTGCGCCAGAGCCTCAGCCTCATCGACTTGCTCGCCGATCTCGGGCGCGGCGTCGTTGATTTCGGCCGCGACCTCCTGGCCGTTCTCGGTTTCTTCGGCGAACTGGCGGCCTCGCTCGGCGCAACGCTGCTGCATCCCAGCCGGTTTCGCGCCACCGCACTCGTCACGCATATAGAAACCTTTGCGCTCCGCAGCGTGCCGATCATCGCGCTCATCAACTTCCTGGTCGGCGCCATCGTCGCGCAACAGGGCATCCAGCAGCTCAAGCGCTTTGGTGCGACGACCTTCGCCGCCGACCTGATGGGCGTGCTCGTGCTGCGCGAACTCGGCGTCCTGCTCACCGCCATCATGATCGCGGGCCGTTCCGGCTCGTCCATCACGGCGGAAATCGGCTCCATGAAGATGCGCGAGGAGATCGACGCGCTTCAGGTCATGGGCCTGCGTGCGATGGACGTGCTCGTGGTGCCCCGCCTCATCGCGCTGGTCGTCAGCCTGCCGATGCTGACCTTCATCGCCGACGTCTCGGGCCTGGCAGGCGGCATGCTCACGAGTTGGGCCTACGGCGGCATAAGCCCCGTCGCCTTCGGCCATCGTTTGCAGGAGGTCGTTACGACCGGTACGTTCCTCGTTGGCCTCGTCAAGGCGCCGTTCATGGCGCTCATTATCGGCCTGATCGCGGCGACCGAGGGCCTGCGCGTCCAGGGTTCTGCCGAATCGCTGGGGCGGCAGGTGACCTCTTCGGTCGTGAAGTCCATCTTCATGGTGATCGTCGTGGACGGGCTGTTCGCGATGTTCTTTGCCAGCATCCATTTCTAGGAGGGCCGTTACCCTGAACACCGCTGTCCTCGATTTTGCTCCCTCGGCCGTGGTCGCGCCCGAGTCCGCGCCGCTCGCGATCGCGGTGCGTGGCCTGACCGTCGGCTTTGGCGACAGGGTGATCATGGAGGACCTGGACCTCGACGTGGTCCAAGGCGAGGTGCTGGGCTTCGTCGGTGGCTCCGGCATGGGCAAGTCGGTGCTCACCCGCACCATCCTCGGCTTGGTGCCCAAGCGCGCCGGCCGCATCGCCGTGTTCGGGCAGGACCTCGACGGCTTGGCGCCCCAAGCCTTCAGCGCGCTGCAGCGCCGCTTCGGCGTCATGTTCCAGCAGGGCGCGCTGCTGTCCGGCCTGACCGTCAAGCAGAACATTCAAATCCCGCTGCGCGAACACCTTTCCCTTTCCAAGGCGCTGGCCGACGAATTGGCGATGCTTAAGATCGGCCTCGTCGGGCTGCCGGCGGACGCGGCGAACAAGCGGCCGTCGGAGCTCTCGGGCGGCATGATCAAGCGCGCGGCGCTCGCCCGTGCGCTCGCGCTTGATCCCGAACTCCTGTTCCTCGACGAGCCTACCTCGGGACTCGACCCCATCGGCGCGGCAGAGTTCGACGAATTGATCGGCACGTTGCAGAAGACGCTCGGCCTGACCGTTTTCATGGTGACGCACGACCTCGACAGCCTCTACGCCATCTGCGACCGCGTGGCCGCGCTCGCCGACCGCCAGGTGATCGCATCCGGCCCGATCGAAGCCCTGCTTCGCTCGGATCACCCATGGCTGCGCGCCTATTTTCATGGCACCCGCGCGCGCCGCTTCATGCCGGCCCGTCCGGTACCGACCCAACCTCATTAGGACTTCGCAAGGCCCCTATGGAAACCCGTGCCAATTACGCCTTGATCGGCGCCTTCACGCTGGCGATTATCGTCGGCGCCTTCGGCTTCGTCTTCTGGTTCTCCGGAACCGAAAAGACCGCCGACCTGCGCCCCTACAAGGTGGTGTTCTCCGGCTCCATCAGCGGGCTGGCGGTCGGCAATCCGGTCTTGTTCAACGGCGTAAGGGTCGGCGAAGTGACAAAGATCGACCTAATGACCGACGACCCCTCGCGCGTGTACGCGCTCATCACCGTCGATGCCCGGGTGCCGGTCCGCAGCGACACCAAGGCGCGGCTTGAATATACGGGTCTGACAGGGAGCGCCTCCGTCGGGCTGGCGGGCGGGAGCAGCGACGCGGCGGCCCTCGCGACCACGGCAGAGGCGCCGGCGGTGCTCAACGCGGACCGCTCGGATTTTCAGGACTTGATCCAGACGGCGCAGCGGATCGCCGGGCGCGCCTCCGACATCCTCGACAAAGGCGACAAAATTCTCAGCGACAACACCGGGCTGATCAACGACTCGGTGAAGAACGTGGCGAAATTCACCGACGCTCTCGCCGCGAACTCGGAGGGTATCAAGGACTTCATGGCCGCCATGGCCGACGTCGGTCGCACCGTGAAACCGCTGGTGGCCAAGCTCGAGACCTTGGCCACCGACACGGACAACGTGGTCAAGGCGGTCGATCCCAAGGAGGTGAAACAGATTGTGTCCGATTTCACCTCCGTGTCGGCCAAGCTCAACACCGCCGCCGGCAAGGTGGACACGGTGCTGACGAACCTCAACGGATTCCTCGCCTCCGACAATTCGAAGGGCGTCGTCGGCGACATCTCGGACGCCGCCAAATCGATCAAGCGGCTTGCCGACAACACCGACGTCCGCACGCGGGAGATGTTCACGAACTTGACGCGCTTCACCAACACCGGCCTGAAACAATACGAAGGCCTCGCTGCCGACGGTCGCCAAGCCGTCGGCGAAATTGCCAAGCTGGTCCATTCGGTGGAAGCCAACCCTCAGCAGTTCCTCTTCGGCAAAAAGTGACCGCGCGGGCCCAATGGCCTCAGTGGATGGTGCAGGACGCGTTGGCCTTGATGACGCGCAAGGCCGCCTGGAGCCGCTCGGCGTAGGCGAGGCGGAGCCTGTCCGAGTTGCGGAAGCGGGTGACGACGACGAGGATGAGTTCGAGCAGCACGGCCCGGTCGGCGCGATCGATCGCGGCGCTCGTCAGATCGGCCTGCTGCGCCAGCCGGGCCAACTCGCCGCGGCGCGCATCGAAGTCTCCCATGTCGCCGTCGATGAGCGAGAGCCACATCCTGGTGTGCGCGGCGACCACTGCATCGAGGTCGCGCCGTTGCTTGGCGGGGTCGCAATACGTCTGAAGCACTTGCTCGCAGATCAAAGGCTCGGCCCAGTCGAACGGCTTTACACGGGTTACGGAATGCGAGGGGACAGTGCTCATGCGAAATGTCCTTCAGAGAACATTAACGAACAGACCTCCGATTGGTTAATGGTGCGTAAACAAGCATCGTTTCGATGCCTTATTTTGAAACAGCGGCGCGGTTTTCACGGGTAACGATAACCGCCGTCGGCGCGGTGCTCGACCAAGACAGACGTTCTCAAGCCGCTTCAGGCGCGCATCCGCGCGCGAACTTACCCCGGCGAGCCCAGTCGGACGAAGCCTGCCGGCACGCGAGGCAAGCCGATCAGCCGGAGAGGCGCAAAACGGGTGCGGGCTACGGCCAAAATGGCCCGCGACACCCGACGCTTACGCCGCCAGAACGGTCGGGCGCGGCTTGGCGGCATGCTCTTTGAGCAGCGAACCTACGGCGTCCACCTCGCGCAGGTGGACGTCGTAGCCCCAGAGATCGGCCAGATTCTGCAGCACGTCTGCAGCCTGTTTGGCGTCGAGCAGCATGGCGTTGAGCACGACATGCTGCAGGATCAGGCGGCGGTCCCCGGCAAGGTCGACGTCGGCGACCTGGATGTCGGGATCGATCAGGGCGATGTCGTACTGCCGCGCGAGCGCGCGCCGGATCTGCCGGTAGCCGCGCTCGTCGTGGATCGCTTCGACCTTCACTTCCTTCGCCTGCGGACCTGCGTCCAACACATGGAAAAGCTTCCAGCGACGCATCAGGCTCGGACTGAGGTATTGCGAGATGAAGCTCTCGTCTCGATAGTTGGCCCAAATATGCTTGAGGGTGCCGAAGGGGTCGCCGCTGCCGGCCACGTCCGGACACCACTCCCGGTCCTCGTCCGTGGGTGCGACGCTCATGCGCTCGATATCCTGCATCATGGCGAAGCCGAGCGCGTAGGGGTTGAAGCCGCCGTAGCGTTGGTCGTCGAACGTCGGCTGCGTGACGACGTTGGTGTGCGAGGTCAGGAACTCGAGGAAGGACCCCTCGCTGATCTGCCCCTTTTCGTAGAGCCGGTTCATGATGCGGTAGTGGCAGTAGGTCGCGCAGCCCTCGTTCATCACCTTCGTCTGCATCTGCGGGTAGAAATATTGCGCGATGAGGCGGACGATGCGGAGGATCTCGCGCTGCCAGGGTTTGAGGCGCGGCGCGGTCTTCTCGAGGAAGTAGAGGATGTTCTCCTGCGGCAGGTCGAGCAGGGCGCGCCGGCGGGCCTCATTGTCCGCGCTCTTGACCTTGGCCTTGCCCGGCACCGTGCGCCAGAGGTCGTTGAAGACTTGCTCGCCATGCAGGCGGCGCTCCTCCTCGCGGCGCTGCTCGGACATCAGGTCGGGCTTGCGCTTGCGGGGATAGCGGTGCACGCCCTGGCGCGACAGGCTGTGGGCCGCATCAAGGAGCCGCTCGACCGCGAGGTGGCCGTAGCGCTCCTCGCAATCGGCGATGAAGCCCTTGGCGAAGTCGAGGTATTGGAGGATGCCGTTGGCATCCGTCCATTGCTTGAAGAGATAGTTGTTCTTGAAGAAGTGATTGTGGCCGAACGCCGCGTGGGCGATGACCAGCGTCTGCATCGTCGCGGTGTTCTCTTCCATCACGTAGCTGATGCACGGGTTGGAATTGATGACGATCTCATAGGCGAGCGCGCGCATGCCCTTGCGGTAATGCGCCTCGTGGTGAGCGAACTGCTTCCCGAACGACCAGTGCTTATAGTAGAGCGGCATGCCCACGGACGAGTAGGCGTCGAGCATCTGTTCGGCAGTGATGATCTCAATCTGGTTGGGATAGACATCGAGGCCGAACTCGCCGCAGGCGATCTCCTCGACCGCGTCGTTGATCCGCTGGATCGTGCGGAAGGTCCAGTCCGCACCGTCGAACAGCAGGGGGCTCGTAAGCGCGTCCATTACGCGGTCCCTTTCGCCGTCTGCGCCTTGCGCTCGAAGAGTTCGCGGAACACGGGGTAGATCTCGCTGCGATGCTTGACCTTGCGCATCGCGAGGCTCGCCCCCCCGTCGAGCACCGTCTGATAGGTGCGCCATAAATCTGTCGGCCGCGCCACGAAACCCATCGGCGAATCCTGCTCCGAGCCGACTTCGAGGTAGGCGAAATATTGGCAGAGCGGCAGCACGCCCTCCTTCAGCAGGGTCGCGGTCTTTTCCGCGTCGCGCGAGCTGTTGTCGCCGTCCGAGGCCTGCGCGGCGTAGATGTTCCATTCGGAGAGCGGATAGCGCGCGCGCGCCACGCGGATCAGCTCCTCCAGCGCGCTGGACACCACCGTGCCACCCGTCTCGGCGGAGTGGAAGAACGTGTCCTCGTCGACCTCCTGCGCCTCGTGCGTATGGCGAATGAAGACGATCTCGACCTGGCGGTAGCGGCGCTTCAGGAAGATATAGAGAAGCGCGAAGAAGCGCTTGGCCACGTCCTTCATGTGCTCGGTCATGGAGGCGGACGTGTCCATCAGGCAGAACATGACGGCCTGCGTGACCGGCCTCGGCACCGGCTGGAAGCGGCGGTAGCGGATATCGATCGGGTCAATGAAGGGGATGCGCTTGCCGCGCGTCACCAGCATGTCGAGCCCCGCCTTCAATTCGCCGAGGCGATCGGCGTCGGCCTCCTCGCCGAGCGCGGCAATCTCTGCCTCCAGCCGCTGCACCTGCTCGGGCTTCGGCCGGCGCAGGGCGATGCGGCGCGAGAGGCTATTGCGCATGGTGCGCGACAGCGACAGGTTTGCCGGCGAGCCGGAGGTGGAATAGCCGGCGCGGTGCAGCGAAAAGCTTTCCGTCTTGGCCAGCGTCTTCTTCGCAAGGTCCGGCAGTTCCAAGTCCTCAAAGAAGAGGTCGAGGTACTCGTCCTGGGAGAGCACAAAACGGAAATCGTCTTCGCCCTGCGCGTCGGCGTTACCGCTTCCGCTACCGCCCTTGCCGCCGCCGCTCCCCTGCTTGGGAATGGTGTCGCCGCGCTGATAGCTCTTGTTGCCGGGCAGGAGCCCCTCGCGAGAGCCGTCGGACCCGCGGTGCAGGTGCGGCTCGCGCAGGCCGTCCAGCGGGATGCTGACTTCGCCGCCCTGGTCGAAGTCCTGGATGCTGCGCCCCTTGGAACTCGCGCGGACCGCCTGCTTGACCAGCGCCCTCGTCCGGCGAAGGAAGCGCTGCCGGTTGGCGAGGCTCTTGCCGCTTGGATTCAGGCGTCGGTCGATGAGGTTCATGACATCCCGTTCAAAGCCTGGACTAACCCGATTGTTTGGCCCGCATGTACCATTCGACGAGGCGGCGGACCTGCCGCTCCGTGTAGCCCCGAGCCATCATCCGGTCGAGGAAATCGCCGTGCTTCTTCTCCGTCTCGCTATCGCGTTTCGAGGAGAAGCTGATAACCGGCAATAAATCCTCGACCTGGCTGAACATCCGCCGTTCGATGACCTCGCGGATCTTCTCGTAACTCGTCCAGAGCGGGTTGCGGCCGTTGTTCTGGGCGCGCGCCCGAAGCGAAAACTTGACGACCTCGTTCCGGAAATCCTTCGGGTTGGCGATCCCCGTCGGCTTCTCGATCTTCGTCAACTCCTGATTGATCAGCTCGCGATTCAGAAGTTGGCCGGTGTCGGGGTCCTTGAAGTCCTGATCCTCGATCCAGGCATCGGCATAGGCGACATAGCGGTCGAAAAGATTCTGTCCATAGTCCTGATAGGATTCAAGATAGGCCTTCTGGATCTCATGGCCAATGAACTCCGCGTAGCGCGGGGCGAGTTCCGCCTTGATGAACTCGAGGTAGCGCTTCTCCGTGTCGGCTGCGAGCTGCTCGCGCTTGATCGACTGCTCCAGCACGTACATGAGGTGCACGGGGTCGGCGACCACCTCGGCGGTATCGTGGTTGAAGGTGGCGGCCAGCACCTTAAAGGCGAAGCGGGTGGAGATCCCATCCATACCCTCGTCGACGCCGCCGGCGTCCTTGTACTCCTGCATGGAGCGCGCGCGCGGATCGACCTCGCGCAGGCTCTCGCCGTCGTAGACGCGCATCTTAGAATAAAGGTTCGAGTTCTCGTGCTCGCGCAGGCGCGAGAGCACCGAGAACCGCGCCAGCATTTCCAGCGTGCCGGGCGCGCAGGGGGCGCCCGTCAGCTCGGACGACTGGATCAGCTTGCCGTAGATCTGTTCCTCCTCCGTGACGCGGAGGCAATAGGGCACCTTGATCACGTAGATACGGTCGATAAAGGCTTCGTTATTCTTGTTGGCGCGGAAGGTCTGCCATTCCGACTCGTTGGAATGGGCCATGATGATCCCGGTAAAAGGGATCGCACCGATGTTCTCGGTGCCGACGTAATTGCCCTCCTGCGTCGCGGTGAGCAGTGGGTGCAGCATCTTGATCGGCGCCTTGAACATCTCGACGAACTCGAGCATGCCCTGGTTGGCGCGGTTCAGGCCGCCGGAATAGCTGTAGGCGTCGGGGTCGTCCTGCGACAGCGTCTCCAGCCTGCGGATGTCGACCTTGCCCACGAGCGAGGAGATGTCCTGGTTGTTCTCGTCGCCAGGTTCGGTCTTGGAGATCGCGATTTGCCGCAGACGAGAAGGCGTGTACTTCACCACCTTGAACTTGCCGATATCGCCGCGGAACTCGTCCAGCCGCTTGACGCACCAGGGGCTCATCAGGCCGGAGAGGCGGCGGCGCGGGATGCCGTAGCGCTCCTCGATCATGGCGCCGTTCTGCTCCGGGTCGAACAGGCCGAGCGGGCTCTCGAACACCGGGCTGATCTCGGTGCCGGCCTTCAGCACGTAGATGGGGAAATGCTCCATCAGGGCCTTCAGCCGCTCCGCCAGCGAGGACTTGCCGCCGCCCACGGGGCCCAGCAGGTAGAGGATCTGCTTGCGCTCCTCCAGGCCCTGCGAGGCGTGCCGGAAAAAGGAGACGATCCGCTCGATCGTCTCTTCCATGCCGTAGAAGTCGGCGAAGGCGGGATAGACGCGGATGGTCCGGTTCATGAAGACGCGGCCGAAACGCGGATCCTTGGCCGTGTCGACCATCTCGGGCTCGCCGATGGCGGCGAGGATGCGCTCCGTCGCCGTCGCATACATCATCGGGTCGGAACGGCACCCCTTCAGGTAATCCGTAAGCGACATCTCGGTCGCGCGGCGGGCGTCGTAGGATCGGGCGAATGTTTCAAACAGATCATCCATGGAAATGCCTGCGAACTTTCTTTTGGATCGAATACAAAGCCTTACGAGACGGACACTATGACTAACTTCTTGCGTTCACGAAGGCGGGATTTGGGCCGAAGCGGTGGCCAAAAGCCGCGAATCGATTGTTGCCCCAAATGGGGACCAGGGCTAGATGGCGTCGGATTGCAGAGGCCGGACGTGTCTCTTCCAACACAGGTGACGTAAGCGGTTGATACTGCGGCCGCACCGGCCCTCTCTCCGCATCCCCTCAGGTGGCATCGGGCACGATGGGGAGGCTGACGTCCCCCGTCCTCCGCCGCACTGTGAACACCGCGACAAAAAAGCGACAACGCTTCTTAATAGCAGAACCCCACTATGGAACCCGCATCCTACCGCACGGATGCCACGTTAGCGGCCTGTAAACGCACTGTCGTCACACGGGGTCCGCCATGCACATCCGTTCCGCCGCCGCTCTCGGGCTCGTCCTTCTCTCGACCACTGCCTTCGCGGCCGATCTTCCCTCGCGCCGCGCCCCACCGGCCTATGCGCCTCCGCCGCCGATCCCCGTCTTCACATGGACGGGTTTCTACGTCGGAGGTCAGGTCGGCTATAATTTCGGGCGCGACACGGCCTTTGCGGCCGCCACCGCGACGGGCGCAGGCCTTGCCTCCAACGGCGCCAGCAACCGCGGCGTCATCGGCGGCGCGCATGTCGGCTACAACTTCTCCACGCAATCGCTGCCCTTGTTCGGCGGCGTGCTCGGCACGGGCGGCGTGATCGGCGTCGAAGGCGACGTGGACGGCAGCAGCGCGCGCGCCAACTACCTGCTCGGCGGCCTCGCCACCACCAGCCGCGACAACATCCAAGGCTCCATCCGTGGCCGCCTCGGCATCGCCGTCGACCGCGCCTTGTTCTACGCGACCGGCGGCGCGGCCTTCGGCGGCCTGCGCAACACCTACGTCAACACCACCAACGGCTTGACCGGTTCCATCAGCAAGACCCGGGTGGGTTACACGGTCGGCGGCGGCGTGGAATATGCCATCACCAACAATGTGTCGCTTCGCGCCGAGTACCGCTACACCGATTTCGGCAAAAGCACGGACGTGCTCGGCAACAGCACAGCGGGCGGTGTCGCCGTCCGCCACAGCGTCACCGACAACCGCGTCCAGGCGGGCTTCAGCTACAAGTTCGACACCTTTGCGCCGCTGGCGCCTGTCGTCGCGCGCTACTGAGCGCAGGTTTCATCCTCGCCGCGAGGATCGCTCGCCCGCGAAAGGCCGCTCGTTCGCGCGAGCGGCCTTTTGCGTGGCCGCTCTCCCATGGTTACCGCGCTTGCGCCTTGGTGGCAGGAAACGGACGCCTCGGGTCGACGTCGATCGAGCAGACCGCGTGGATCAAGGCGAGGTGGCTCAGCCCCTGCGGCAGGTTTCCAAGGAAGGCGCCGCTCGCCACATCCACCATCTCGCTGAAGATGCCGGTGCCGCCGAGGTGCTCCAGGGCCTCGTCCACCAGCCGTCCCGCCTCAACCGACCGGCCCAGGGTGGCATAGGCCTCGGCGAGCCAGAAAGTGCAGGCGACGAAGGCACCCTCCTCGTCCTCGGCACCGGAATAGCGATACAGGAACGGCCCATGGCCCAATTCGCGGCGGATGGCGTCGCAGGTGCGTGACAGCCGATCCGTCCCATCGAAACCGAACCGCGCGGCCAGCACGAGCGAGGCGTCGAGCCGCTCCGAGCCCGCGTAGAACGTGTAGGATTGCTTGGCCTGCGACCAGCAATGTTCGCCGACCCAGGCGACGATCCGGTCGCGCTCGCGCGCCCAACGCGGCACGCAGGTGGACGGCAGGTGGCCGTGTTCCGCCATCTCCACGGCCCGGGCGAGCGCCTGCCACGCGCTGATCTTCGACATCGTATAATGCTGGAGGTCGGCGAGTTCCCATATCCCAGAATCCTTCTGCCGCCAGCGGTCGGCGCATTCGTCCGCCAACGCCGAGAGGACGTTGGCGCTGGTCCCGTCGAGGATGTTGCCGCTGCCGACGAAGAGAGCGGCCATCTCGAACACGTCGCCGTAGATCCCGTGCTGATGCTGGTTCGCGGCGAGGTTGCCCGTCACGACGGGCTGGGACGACTGGAAACCCGGCAGGTCGAGCGCTTGAACCGGGGGCACGGGACCGCCGTCAAGCCGGTAGCATACGCGCGCACCGGTCTCGCCCAAGCGGTGGACGATCCAGGTGAAGGCCGCCTTGGCCTCCGGTATGACCCCCAAGCGCAAGAAGGCGCTGGCCGTGTAGGTCGCGTCGCGTACCCAGGCGTAGCGATAATCGAAGTTCTTGTCGCCACCGATCCGCTCGGGCAGCGACGTAGTGGCAGCCGCGGCGACCGCCCCGCTTGGCGAGAAGAGCAGCAGCTTGAGAGCGAGCGCGCTGCGCCTCACCGCCTCCCGCCGCGGCCCCGCGTAGCGCAGCCCCTGCGCCCAGGTCCGCCACGCCTCGTCCGTCAGATCGAGACGCGCGTCGATATCCTCGAGCCGCGGCGCAGCCAGCGGCTCGTTCTCTCCGGCCACGATCGCCACGATCGCACGCTCGCCGGCCGTCACGCGCATTTCAGCGACGATGGTGCGGTCTTGCTCGCTGAGGATGTGAACGTTAGGCGTGACGCGCAACAGCCCGAGCACAGGCCCGACGTGGAAGATGCAGCCGTTCGGGTTCGGCTGCAGCCAGGGCGACACCGTATCCGCACGCGTGCCGAACGTCATTTCCACCCTGAGCGTCACCGTGCCCGATAGGCCCTCGACCCGTCGCGCCAATTCGCACCATGGCAGGCGCCCGGCCAGCGTGCTGTTCAGGGCCTCCGTCAGGCGGACAGCGCCGCTCGCGGTGGTGAAGACGCTCTCCAGCACGTTGCTGTCGGTGCGATACTGCCGCTCGATCGCGTAGTCCTCGATCGGGCATACCTGGAAGAAGCCGCCGTGCTCAGGGTCGAGCAGGCGGTCGAACAGAGGCGGCGAGTCGAGGTTGGGCACGCACCACCAGCCGATCGTTCCGTCCGGCGTGACCAGCGCGACCGAACGCCCATCGCCTATTGCCGCATAATCCTTGAGTGCGCCAACCCCTGGTGCTTCGTGAGTCAGGAGCCCAGACCTTTCGCGATAGTGGAGACCGGCGGAACACAAGGCACGCGAAGACGGCACCCCTGTCGAGCCCTGAGAAGAAATCTTCGTCCGGCCCTCGGCCGAAGAGACGGCCTCCTCCGACTACCGCATGATGCGATCGTTGTTACGACCACCTGATCGCGCGATCCGCCCCTTATCTTTGCAGGGGCACCGGCGCGGGACAACCCCTTTCAGACGATAGCAAAGCGGCCTTCGCCCAGCCTAAGATCACGAATGATTTGGTCGATCGTCTGCGCCATCCTGGCTTCACTCCTCGCCTTCGTCTTCACCCTGCGGATCCTGATGGGCGAAGACGACGAGACGTTGGAGCTGAAGGAGCGCCTCAAGTTTCACGGCATCGATCCACGGCAATTCTCGAACCGCTGCCTGACCGAACTCATTGAGACCAGGACACGACATCTGCGCCTGGTTCACAGGCCCATCGGCGGCGAATTGCGGTCGGCGATCGATCAAGTCGCGATCGAAGTCCGCAATCTCACTTTCGGTAACGGGGGTTTCCTCGCTGCCGACCTCGTTGGGCAGAGCCACAGGGGAAAAGACGCCGCCCTGTGGCGCGTCCTGGCCGAGCACGACCCCGGTCGCTATGACCTTCAGCATCTCGAGGCAACCCAAACCTGTCGGGGGAAGGTCACCGACGGGAGGAGCTGAGCGGCTGGGGATGCACCATTGCCGTGTCCCGGGTTGTCTCCGATAACAGGGCGGTCAGGCACCGCCATTCAAAGCTGGAGTTGCCCGTCGCAAAGGTTTTGACAAGCCGGGAATTCTACTTAGCAAATCTTAAGCATTAAATCTGATATCCAGAAAGCTTACCTGATAAGCTTACTTTTGTATTCACCTGGGAAGGTCCGCCGATCTCCCATATCTTGCAGCCTGAGCAGGATATGCACTCCATGACTTCCATTGCCGCTGTCGCCATCATCGGAGCGGGCCCATACGGGCTCTCCATCGCCGCACATCTGACGGCTCGAGGCGTCCATCCCCTCGTCTTCGGACCGCCGATGGAGAGTTGGCGCAACGGGATGCCACGGGGGATGCGGCTCAAGTCGGAGGGGTTCGCCTCGTGCCTGTCGAACCCCGGCCAGTCTTTCTCGCTCGGCGCGTTCTGCGCCGAGGCGGGATTGCCCTATGCGGACCTCGACCTTCCCGTTCCCGTCGAGATCTTTACCGCGTATGGCTCGGCATTTCAGCAACGTTTCGTCCCGCAACTCGACAGCCGCCTGGTCCGGCACCTCGAGCGCTCGGCACATGGCTTCAGTCTCGAATTGGAGGACGGCACGATCCTCGCCGCGCGGCGCGTCATCGTCGCGACGGGAATCGGCCCCTACCGGCATGTGCCGCCCGTCCTCTCGGGCCTCCCGGCCAGCCGACTCAGCCACACGAGCGCGCGAGCGGATTATACGGCCTTCGCCGGTCGAAGCGTGATCGTGGTCGGTTCCGGCGCTTCGGCGATCGACGCGGCCGCCGCGCTGACGCGGGCCGGTTCGACCGTGCGCCTCGTGAGCCGGCGCTCGGCCATCACCTTTTACGCAGCCGGCCGGCGGCGATGGAGCGACAGGCTGACAGCACCGATGACGCCGCTCGGGCCCGGTTGGAAAAAGTGGCTCTGCGTCAAGCTGCCCCTATTGTTCCACGCCCTGCCCGAACACGTCCGGACCACTGTCGTGCGGCGCTACCTCGGCCCTGCGCCCGGCTGGTCCGCTCGCGCCGATTTCGAAGGTAAAGTGGCGTTGACCCTGTCGGCGCAGGTGCTGGGCGCGCGCGAGACGGCGACGGGGGTGGAGCTCGACATCCGTGGCCTGGACGGCCGCACGCTCGTGGAGCGGGCCGATCATGTCGTGGCCGGCACCGGCTATGCGGTCGATGTCCGCAGCCTGCCCTTCCTCGACCCTGGCTTGAGCGGCGACATCGCGTTGACGGACGCTGCGCCGCGGCTGTCCACGCATTTTGAGACTTCCGTTCCCGGCCTCTACTTCGCCGGCACGGCGGCGGCCTTCGCCTTTGGTCCGTTGCTTCGGTTCGTGTGCGGAGCCGGCTTCGCCGCCCATCGCATCGCCGCCCATGTGGCGGCGGCCGAAGCGCGGCGTGGCGCGAGGGCACCCAGTTCACGGCGTGTTGACAGCAACTCCACAGCGCGTCCGGTCACCGATTTCTCGGCGAGGCGCTCGTGAGCGCCCCCCGCCTGCTATTTTTGACGCTGCTCAACGACGGCGGGTCGGACCGCATCGTGGCCGCGATGGGTCGGCTTGGCTGCGATTGCGCGGTGCTCGGCCCGCGCGGCGCCTTCGCGGCTTGCTCGCGCTTTGCCACCACCCTGTTCCCCCTTCCGCGCGTCGGTGGATCGTGGCTGCGCGGCCTCTTCGTCGCCGCGCAGCTCAAACGGATTGTTCGCACGTGGCAGCCCGACCTTGTCATTCCGCTCGACGACTTCTCCGCGCGGACCCTGAGAAGCCCGCAGCTGCGGCGCGCGGCTGGGGCCGATGCCGCCGCGCTGATCGAGCGATCGCTGGGCGCGCCCAATACCTATGCGACGATCTGTAGTCGCGAGGGCGTGACCGCCGCGGCGGCCGACCTCGGCCTGTCGACGCCGCGACAGGCGGCGGTGGCAAGCCTCGAAGCTGCCAAGCGTGCCGCAGCGGCGTTCGGCTATCCCGTGGTGCTGAAGCGCGAGCAGACCTGTGGCGGCTTCGGCGTGGCGATCGTCCCCGACGAACCGAGTCTCGAACACGCCTTCCGCAAGGCTTGGCGTAAGGCGAAGGCGAAGCGCATCCTGCAGACCATGCTCGGGCTGGGCACGGCGGACCAGAGCGCCCTTGTCCTGCAGAGCTACGTGTCCGGCGCGATGGCGTTCCGCGTCGTCGCCTGCGCGGCCGGCACCGTCCTCGACGGCGTCAGCTTCCAAGCGGCATGCATCCACCCGCCCGTGACCGGCGCAAGCACCGCGTTGCAGCCGATCGACCGGCCTGACATGGATGCGGCGGCGCGGACGCTGGTGGCTGCATTGGGCTGCTCGGGCGTCGTCTCGCTCGATTTCGTCTTGGCGGCCGACGGGGCCTGTCTGATCGAACTGAACCCGAGGCCCGTATGCAGCGGCCATCTCGGGCGCCTCTACGGCCACGATATCTACGCGGCGCTCGTCGCACATCTGCGCGGTCAGGAGCCCGTATGCTCCGCCGAGCCGGTGGCAGGGCCGGCGACGATCGCGCTATTCCCGCGCGAACTCGACCGGGACCCGGCAAGCCCCCTCCTTGCATCGTCGGGCGTACTGCACGACGTGCCCTGGGACGATCCAGGCGTGCTGGACGCCTATGCCTCCAGGCGAGGTCGCCGGCCGCGCCCGACGAGGACCGCCCCCTGTTCCCGCGCACCTCAACGGGACGCGGTGCCTGCCTTGACCGAACTCTTCTCAGCCGCAGCATCGCGCGCAAATTCTCCCCGTTCCTCTTAGGATCGGATCCCCCAGACCCGCGAATTCAGCCCTCTTCGGTCGGCGCCGGAACGTTCGCGCAAGCTGAGCATTAAAATTAAGTTACTATCGTTATGGATGAAGCAATCATGTTACGTTAGGCCCTGATCTTCTTCATTATTTCGGTTATCGCGGGCGCGCTGGGCTTCACCGGTATCTCGGCTGCAGCGAGCGGCATCGCGAGGATCTTCTTCTTCGTCGCGCTTGCGATCTTCCTCGTCTTTCTGGTTCTCGGCCTTACCATCTTCAAGGCCGCATTCTGACTTGATCGTCAGGTTCAATGGTTTGAGGAAACACTATTAGTCTCGAGGGGAAATCGACTTCAAGACCTCGCCATCAGGTCTACGGCCAACGCATAGAGCCGGGCGCGCGCCGCCGGCGATAGGGCGGCCAGCGTCTCCAGGTACGTCTGGCCAGCCCGGCACATCCGCTCGTCGGCGATCGGCGGGTCTGCGGTCTTGCCGTCGAGCAGCGCCTCGATTTCGGGCCGGCTCATCCCCCTGTCGGTCAAGGCTTTATCGAGCGCCTGGAAATCGGCGTCGGAGGGCGTTGACCGTTGCACCTGATCCCTCAGCCCGCTGTTCATCGCGTCGAGCCCGGAAACCGCCGCGTCGGCGATCAGCGGGCGATGGTCCGCCGCGAAGGCCAGGAAACCGCTGCTGTTGGCCCCATAAAGAAAGGCGACGCAGAGGTGGACGTCGCGTTCGGCCAACGCGCGCATCTCGCCGAGTTGATAGGTGAAGATCTGGCTCAGGGCTGCATCCGAGGCCTTCACCGCAAGGTTTCCCTTCGACTTGCGCAAGGCGCTGACGGCATCGGCCATGATCGAATCCGGTCCAGGCTCCTTGCCGCTCGCCGTGGCAGCTTGGGCGAGCGCGTCGAGGATGGCGTCGTAGTCGCTCGGGAAGACGAGGCGGAGCCGGTCGAAAAATCGCGTGTAGTCGGGCGAGGCCGCGACGCTCGCCTCGATCTTGCGGCGGGGCTCGACCAAAGATGCGTTGCGTTCCGGCGGGGGCGTGACGGCAGCCGACGGCGGGGCGGCCTGCGGAGGCTTCTCGCCCTGGATCGCCCGTTGCAGGAAACCGGCTCCAAGCAGAATCGCGGCGAGCGCGGCAAGTCCGAGCAGCGCGAGCCGCAAATTCCTCATGAACCGACAGTCCTCGTCGAAAACACGACTTTGCCTTGGCCGCCTCGAAACGGCAAGGCGGCGCTACGCGGCCGCGCGGAGGCGGGCGAAGCCAGCGTCGAGGTCCGCCTGAAGGTCGACGACGTCCTCCAGTCCGATGGAGAAGCGCAGGGCCGGCCCCTCCGGCAGCCATCGCGTAGCGCTGCGGTAGCCCGAACAATCGAAGGGAATCACCAAGCTCTCGAACCCGCCCCACGAATAGCCCATGCCAAACAGCTTGAGGCCGTCGAGCATCGCTGCCAGGGCCGGCGTTGAGCAGGAGTGGAGAAGCACGGAGAACAGGCCGCTGGAGCCTTTGAAGTTCTCGCGCCAGTGCTCGTGGCCCGGGCACGAAGGCAGCGCGGGATGCAGCACGCGCGCCACCTCCGGCCGCTCCGCAAGCCAGTGCGCCATGGCAAGCCCCTGGCGTTCGGCCTCGCGCAGCCGCAGGTCGAGCGTTCGCAGGCCGCGCAGCCCTAGGAACACGTCCTCCGGTCCCGCACACATGGCGAAGGCGTCGAAGGTCTCGCGCAGTCGGCCGGCCCAGGCGGCATTGGCCGAGGTCAAGCCGAGCAGCAGGTCGGAATGGCCGGAGAGGTATTTCGTGCCGGCCTCGATCGCGAGATCGATCCCCGCCTCGTGCGGCGGGTAGAAGATCGGCGTGGCCCAGGTGTTGTCGATCATAGAGCAGAGGCCGCGGGTCTGCGCGAGGGCGACCAGCGCCTTGAGATCCGGCACCTCGAAGCTCTGCGAACCCGGCGCCTCGAGGAAGAGGACGCTTGTGTTGGGCTGCACGAGATCAACCACCGCATCGGCCCGCATCGGGTCGTAATAGGTCGTCTCGACGCCGAGCCGCTTGAGCACAGTGTTGCAGAAGGCGCGAGTCGGCCGGTACACAGAATCGGCAACCAGGATATGGTCGCCGGCCTTGACGGCGCAGAGAAGGGCGACTGTGACCGCGGCCAGGCCGGAGGGGGTGAGGACCGTCGTGGCAGCGCCCGCAAGTTCCGTCCAAGCTTCTTCCAGGGCGCGGATGGTGGGCGTGCCCGACGTGCCGTAACTGAACCGCCCG
Organism: Beijerinckiaceae bacterium; assembly: GCA_965249685.1. GTDB lineage: Bacteria > Pseudomonadota > Alphaproteobacteria > Rhizobiales > Beijerinckiaceae > RH-AL1. The sequence continues at coordinate 1,695,331 of CBDFMN010000003.1, forward strand.
TTCCGCGCCACGAGGTCGGCGTGCGTGGGGTAGAGTACGGTCGAGCCCCTGTAGACCGGTGTGTTGACGAAGCCGAACTGCTCCGCGGGCCTGCGCCCGGCCCCGGCGAGACGTGTCCGCAAGCTGAAGCTCGCCCGTTCCCCCGGCGTCATTTCCGACATCTATGCAGCTCCCGCGTCCGATCCAACCGTCGCCGGCGATCCCCGCCGCTGTCAACCTCCCGAGGCAGGGACCGTAAGCGCCCACTCGCATTGTGTCTCAGCCCGACTTCGGCTAACCTCAGGCCGCGACGCTGTTGTCGGCATCCGTAGCTCAGCTGGATAGAGCGCTGCCCTCCGAAGGCAGAGGCCAGGGGTTCGAATCCCTTCGGATGCGCCAGTTTCTCTCAGGTCGCCGGAAGCATATAGGAAGCAGGCGCTTTAAGTTGTGTCCTCGGCGTTCGCTTAGCCGCTCCGTATCGTCGATCTGCGAGAGAGAACAAAAAAAGAACAAATGACTTGCTTGCGGGTTGTCGCGACGGTAGCTTGAGCCATCGTTGGAGAGCGAGCGCATGAGGTCGGAAGCCGGCACAGAGGACGCGCGGGATAGCTTGGAGGCGACGGTCGACGACGCCATAGCCGCTTGCGAAGGCGACTTGCGCGGTGCCATTGAGCGCTCGTCGTCACCATGGGTATCTATGAGGCCGAGATCGCGGCGCTTCAGAAGGAAACTGCCGGCCTACGAGCAGTCATCTCGCCCGGCTACGTTCGCGGGCGTGTCGGACGGGCAAGGGCACCGGCGGCGATGCCTGACAGCGCCATTCCACAGACCATCGGAGAAGCAAAGGCGTCCGGGTGGGCCTGGTTAGCCGTGCAATGCCGTGATTACCGGCATGGTGGCGACATACGCCTCGACGTGCTGCTAGAGCGCGGCTCCGCTACCAGGCTGGCGGCACTCGCCGGCAAGCTCCATTGCGGGAAGAGCGAGGGGCGGAAGGTCGACGTGTCGCTCGGCGTCTACCTGCAAAGCGGGTTTGGACAGCCCTATGCGAAGCGATTTCAGCGCCGGCAACGCGGTTCTGCCGTCGCGGGAGTAATAGAGCGCGAGGCGAACTGCCACGCGCGGGTTAGGGCAGCGGCAGGAGGTGCCGTTATGAGTGATCTTTCGCCGGCGCAGATGCGTCGGATCGCACCGTGTTTTCCCCTCTCGCATGGGATTCCCCGCGTGGATGACAGGCGGATCATCAGTGGCATCATCTTCGTCATCCGCAACGGACTGCGCTGGCGCGATGCGCCGACGGACTACGGTCCGCACAAGACGATCTACGACAGCTTCATCCGCTGGAGCCGGCTCGGCGTCTTCAACGCGATCTTCGCCAGGCTGGCGGCCAAGGGCGGCAAGCCCGATCAGTTGATGGTCGATGCGACCCACCTCAAGGCTCATCGCACCGCGGCCAGCCTGCTTGAAAAGGGGCTGTTCCCCGACGTATCGGGCGTACCAAAGGGGGCCTGAACTCCAAGCTTCACGCCGTCTGCGACGGGCAAGGGCGTGCGCTCGTGATGCTGCTCAGCGAAGGCCAGATGAGCGACTACAAGGGTGCGGCCCTGATGCTCGACGCCCTTCCACCCGCCAAGGCGACGCTCGGCGACAAGGGCTACGACGCCGACTGGCTCCGCACCGCTTTGACAGAACGCGGCATCGCACCGTGCATTCCATCAGGGCTAACCGCACGATCCAGATTCCACACGACCGCACGCTCTATCGCCAGCGCACAAGATCGAGATCATGTTCGGCAGGCTTAAGGACTGGCGGCGCGTCTATACCTGCTACGATCGATGCGCCCACACCTTCATGTCCGCCATCTGCATCGCGGCAGCCATCATCTTCTGGATATAATCAATGAGTCCTGAACCTAGTAAATTCTGGCTAGCATCCTCGCTAGGCAAGTCTGACCTTGGCACCCAGACTTTTTGTATATGCTTCCTAAATGCACTCTCGCCGTATTGGGAGAAATATTCATTTGACGAGCACAATCCTCCAAAGGATATCCTGACCCGAACAACGCTGCCAACTCCGCCTCCCGTTCAGAAAACTTGAAGATCTTGCTCAATACTTTAACGCTGATCGCGGCGGGCGCGTATAAATCCGTTATGACTACCAGAGCTGTAGGAGCAAAAGTTACGTGAACCCAATTCAAGACCTTCACAAAATAACGAGTCGTACCTCTTCTACATGGGATTCCAAGCACATTTCCAAACTCAACCTCGTTATCGGCCGATAACGCATTCGACTCCACCATGTTCGATAATTCTCGACTCACAGAAGAAGAATAGATGCTCAGCCTTCCGTCTAACACAGAAATATCAGCACTGCCTGCCAACAGGTTCTTTGCAGCTTTATTTGTTCCGAGGACTCTTCTGTCTTTGGCGACCAAAAAGGAGGCCTTCATGGAAAAGTTCTGCAAATGATTTCCATGACCATCTTTAGGGGCATCGAACAGGTCATCTAGGTCTTCTAAAGTCGCTGGCGCTAGCGATACTCTCCCCACGATAGGCGCAATGGGATCAGCCTGAATCGCCTGCATCTCTCCACTCCGGCCGCACTAACTTCGAATTTATCTTAAGAAGGTATCACCAAGTTAACAATCGATCGAATCTATTTTCGGGGTTCTTACCTTTACTACCTCCCCCATTCGGAGATCGATCACAACTCTGCCGGCTGCATATTCCGGTTGATGCGCCGGCGGCAATAAACTCACAAAGCCGCTTTTCGGCCCGATACCTCGATTGCTGGGCTTGGTACGGAAAGCTAGTGGTGTGTTCCACCGGCGAGGCAGGCTTGACTAAATGCGGGCAGATAATGAACCGCATCCAACGTTTGGGACCCTGCGACTAACGACGGCGGCGACGATCTTGTTGGCATCGCCAGTCCTGGCTGGCCCCCGGCAGTCCACATGATTTCGATCGGACCCAGTCCGTCGAGTGTGCAGAGCACGATGTTCGCTCGCTAGACATGCCATTCAGGGCTTGCAGTCATCGACGATCGCCGGAAGACGCTTGCGGTCACTTAAACTCAGATGGTCCGTTGCACGGGTACGCATCACCCTGTCCCGCACGCCGCAAGAGGGCTGAAAATCCAGAGCCGGACTTGCCCGTCCCGATCGATCTCATACCACTATCACGAAGTTTATAAGTGCCGCCGCCTAATCGATTCTGTCTAATTTTAGACGATTGTCGGGGGCGAACGCGGCGACTATTGTCAATCAGGAACGCTAATTACGAAGAACAATGACATAAATAATTCGGAGCGATCGTCATGGCGAACAATGTCAATCTCCGGTCATTCAACGTCAACCAGGCCGACCTTGAGTTCATTCTTCGACAGATCGAATTTCGCCCGTTGTTCGCGTTGGACAACTCTGGAAACCTTGTCGCCGTAACGACAGGATGGGATGGGGCAAGCGCTATCTACGATCAGAATCGAACACTTCTGTTCGACCCGAGCGCCAGTTACACCGTCTCGCAAGCGGAAGCGATGGCCAAGATCGCGTATGCGCCATATGGCCAGATCTTTGACAAGACCGGTAAGCCGATCGTGGTCTGGAACGGCTCGGACGCCATCTATGACGCGCATGGCACGGAGATCTGGGCCGGACTGGGAACCTTCTCCGGCGGGGTAATAAATGCGGCGCTCGCCCTCTCGATCTTTGGCCCGTCCTACGGAACGTTCAACTCAGGCAGCAGCGCGGTGACGGATTTCGCGGGCCTTCGTAACGTTTCGGGCCTGTTCAACAACCTCAATCCCGGTCAGTCTCACTGGGGCCAGACAGACGGTTTCTTCTCCCACGTCGCGAAACCTCACGAGGGCGGTTATCTGCAGGAGATCGTCGCAGGCGCTCCTACGACGGAGTTCCGGGTTACGGACCTCACGGCGGCCATGGCGCAGCACCTCCTGACAACGACCACCGCCGACGGTCCGACGACAACCGGGACAGTGATCGTGAACGGGCGCACCTTCACCTATGGTTCCTTCGACCGCACGACGACCAGTACCGACGCGGCCACGACGACGCTCAACGGCCACCACATGGTCGCGTCGATGAACGAAGTCGACCTGACCACCACGTCGTCGACCACGTCCTTTGACGCCTTCAGCGGCCTTCCCATGCCAGGCGAGCTACCGGTGGCAGGTCCTATCGTTTCGCAGTCCAGCACGTTTCTGTCGGGAGGCGAACTGGACGCGAAGTACCACCCCCAGTTTACCGCGACCAACACCAACCCAGGCGACCCGACCTTCGATCCGGCGCACTACGTGTCGAACCTCAAGGACCGGGCGCACGTCGCCGACAACACGGACTATTCGATCACGTTCGCGACGCCGGCCTCGGTGGCCACGATGTATAGCGTGATCGACTACACGCCACGCATGATTACCCAGACCATCACCCAGGGCGGCTCGCCGGTCGAATACCTGAAGGTCGCTGACGCCGCCGCCATCACCGGCGATCCGCTTGACCATACGTGGGCCGGCACGGGCTACGCCTATGCCTACAAGGGCGGCACCGGTGTCGTGCTGCTGCGCGACGGCGCCAATCACGTCGTCTACTGGGACGGCGCGGAATACCGCCCGGACCTTGTCAAGCTGGTCGAGGCCGATATCGCCAGCGGCGCGAACGACGCCAAGCACTACCGCGGCCTCACGGCGGGCACCGTGCTCGGTTCCGATGCACATGGGAACGCCATAACTTGGGACGCCATCGCCTACAGCTATTCCAAAGCTATCGTCGACCACAACATCGTGACGCCCGGGCTCATCCAGGGCGCGGCCATCGTTGACACGTCGGTCGCCCTTATGACGGGACAGGCCGACGGCAAGGGAGGAATCACGGGAGCGGGCGATGCGAACCTATATTCCGGCGCCGGCTACGGGACGCTTTCGATCACGGGTCAGCACGACAAGCAGAACACGGACGCCAACAGCGCCACCGGCTACGGAAACCACGAATATTTCGACGGCAACATCGCCTCGATCGCCGGGAACGCGCCCAACAACGGGTGGTTCGCTCTGTTCGGCCAGTTCCTCGACCACGGCCTGGACTTCATCAACAAGTCCAGCACCTACCAGATCATCATCCCGCTCGCCGTTGACGACCCGCTCTACGGCGTGATCGGCCCTGACGGAAAGCCGACCACCTCCATCACCATCAACCGTGCCGTCGTGCAGGGCGCGGCCCAGTTGATCGACCCGGTGACCGGGCAGCCGGCGCTGGACGCCAGTGGCAAACCCGTCCTCACGGCGGCCTACGTCAATCACGATAGCCCCTACATCGATCAGAGCCAAACCTACGGCTCGCAGGCGGACGTCGACAACATCCTGCGTAATTGGGTGAAGGATCCGAACACCGGCAACTGGGAGATGGGCGATACGCTCGTCGACGGCCACCAGTCCAAGGCCTACTCTGACGCCTTCGGCAACACGACCACCGATACGCTGCCCACGCTGAACGAACTTCGCGCGGAGATCCGCTCCCATGGCGGCAGCGACGTGAACGGCGCCCGGGCCGACCTCACCTGGGAGGACGTAAGCCAGGGATTGCGCATGCGCGACGCAAGCGGCGCGGTCATCGTCACGGGTCCGGGCGCTGGCATCGTCGAACCCCTGCTTCTCGATAACAACCCGCACTACGACAAGGCACATATTACCGGTGAAGCGCTGGCCACCATCAACGCCGCCCTCAATACGGCGGGGCTCGGCTCGTTCATGCTAAGCTTCGACAGCACCGGCGCCCTCGAGAGCGCAGCAGGCGTTGGCTTGGCGGCACTCGCACCATTCATCAACTTTGCCGACTTCAGCATTCAGTCGACGCTCTTCGGCGCCCCCGGCCAGTACGCGATCGGAGATGCCTCGACGGCGCTCCACCAGGCTATCGGCGAGGTGATGATGGAGGCGGTCGGCGACCACTACATCGCCGGCGACGGGCGAGCCAACGAGAACATCGGACTTACCGCGATCCATCACGTCTTCCACGAGGAGCACGGATACCAAGTCCAGAACATCGAGACCTACATCCTGGGCATCGACCAGGAGAACAACCTCGTCCACGGCAAAGACACATCTCACCCGCACGCCACCGCACACGACTGGCAGGAAGCTGTCGCCGTCACTGCCCCGGCAACGTCGATCTATGTGGATGGCACGAGTGGCGTCTACCAGGCCAAAGCTGGCAGCGTCGTGGCTCGCGACGTCGACGGCAACTTCTACGTGACAGGCGCCAACTTGACGACCGCGTCCGAGGACAGCGCCTTCGCCGGCTATGTCACTGACAAGGATGGCAATCCAATCACCGCGACGGGCAGCTACACCGACGCCTCGGGCATGATCGCCTGGGACCAGAACAAGATGTTCAACGCCGCCAAGATGACGGTGGAGATGGAATACCAGCACATTGCAGTGGACCAATATTCCCGCGCGGTCTCCCCCAACATCCAGGAGTTCGGCGGCTACGCGTCCGATCGCAACGCCGACATCTCGCAAGAGTTCAGCCAGGCGGCGTTCCGCTTCGGGCACTCAACCCTGCGTGAGACCATCGACACGATGGATCCGACGGGCGGCATCACCGGAAAGATCATGAGCTACGCCCTTGAGCAGGCGTTCGTGAATCCGGCGTTGTTCTCGAAGATCGGAGCAGGCGCGGTGGCCTTGGGCATGGAGCGCCAGCTCATGAACGAGGTCGACAACACGATCACACCTTCCTTGAATGAGGGTCTGCTCGGACAGCCTCTGGATCTTGGTGCCATCAACATCGCCAGGGGTCGCGACGTCGGCGTGCCGACGCTCAACGAGGCCAAGACCGCCCTCGGGATGAAGGCCTACGCGGACTGGGCCGACTTCGGCGCGCAGATGATCCATCAAGACCAGCTGGTGAACTACATCGCCGCCTACACCTTCGACGGCGACATGACTAAGGCCCAGACAATCGTCGACCTCGCGGCAGGAATGGCTCTCGGCTCCCTTTCTGCGGACGAGCAGGCCTACGCGACGACGATTGGAACGACCTACGCGGACCGGGTCGCCTATGCCTCCCACTTCCTAAACGGCGGCGACAAGGGCATCGACAAGGTCGACCTATGGATCGGCGGCCTGGCGGAACAGCACGTCGCCGGCGGCGTCCTGGGAGAGACCTTCGACACAATCTTCGTGACGCAGATCGAGAACTTGATGGACGGCGACCGCTTCTACTACCTCCAGCGGCTCGTCAACCAACAATTCGGCAACGAGATCCAGAACGAACAATTTAAGGACCTAGTCGAGCGCACGACCGGCAACACGAACATGAACGGCAACATCTTCGCGTACGCCGACCAGTACTACGACGAAGGGCGAGCCGCCAAGGTCGCGACCGCCGACCTCACCGACCCCACCAAAATGGGAGACCTCTACGCGGGATCAAAGGCGGACGGTTCTTGGCACGAGGTGTTCAAGGTCGGCGCCGACGGGCACTCCGGAACTTGGCTTGACGCGATGGGAGTGGCGACGACGACGAAACCGGCCGGCGCTATCTATGATCTGTGGGGGCAGGAGGTCACCGACCTGTACGCACAGGACGGGCATCTAGTCTTCAGCCGCTCGACCATGACTTGGACCGACGCTTCGTACGACCCAACGGTCTCCCCGGCGAATGCCGGCAAGGCCCTCTACGTCGATCACAACACGAACCTGACGACCGGCATATCCATACCGACTGATCCGAACTTCGCCCTGATGGCGCTCGGAGCCGACCAGCACAAGTATCAGCAGATCGTCGACCTCCACGCCAGTGAAGCCAACACCACCGCAGGAGTCGACGGGGTGAGCGATACGGGCGCCACCGTTGTCGACGAAAGCAGCAACGTCGGCGTTGGCATCTGGTCCGTAGGGGGCGGCAGCACGATCGCTAACGGCCAGATCCAAGAGCATGCCTATCAACTGACGCTTAACGATGGAACGGACGCCTACGGCAATTCGCCTGCCCTGCTCCAACCAGCCGGCGCCATCGGCGGCGTCGACCCGAGCGTGAATCCGACCAATCACATGTCGGTCGACGAGAGATATATTCTCGACGTGCGTCCCGACGGCACCACCCACAACGGCGACGGCAGCATCGACAGCGGGGCCAGTTCCGCCGAGGTGCTCGTGGGCACCAAGTTCAACGACTACATAGAACTGGGGGTCGGCGACGACACCGCCTACGGGGGTGCCGGCAACGACGTCATCTTCGGCGGCAAGTCCAACGCCGGCCACAACTCGATCTACGGCGGCGACGGCAACGACTTCCTATTCGGCGGCGACGCACCCGACCTGATCGACGGCGGCAAGGGCGACGACTGGATCTGGGGCAATTCGTCGGGCGCGAGCGTCGGCGGCATGGACCAGCTCATCGGCGGCGACGGCAACGATCACATCTTCGGCGGCATCGGTATCGACAAGCTGTTCGGCGGGACCGGCGACGACTTCATGTACGGCGGCCAAGACACCGACCCGACCTTCTTCGGAGGTGACGGCAACGACTACATGAGCGGCGGTACTGGCTCCGACTTCATGAACGGCGACGCCGGCGACGACATCATGGACGGCGGACCCGGCGTCGACCAACTGTTCGGCGGCGCGGGCGACGACATCCTTCGTCCCGGACCCGGCGTCGCCTCGGTCGGCGGCAACGGCGGCGGCGCGGACGTGCTGATCGGCGGTGAGTCCGGAACTAAACCGGACGGCTCGTCCAGCGACGCGGGCTTCGATTTCGCGGACTACAGCCAGCAGACCATCGCCACCGGGATTGTCGGCGACCTTGCCAACCAGGCTCTGGTCAGCCAGTTGCCCAAGGACAAGACCCCGCTGCCTGCGGGCGTCATCGCGGCTGCGTCGAACGGAGACGTCTGGTTCGAGATGGAGGGAATTATCGGCAGCAAGAACGCCGACATACTCCGCGGCGATAGTCCGACCGACGTCAGCGCGACCGTGAGCCACGGTGACAACTGGCTCATAGGCGGAAGCGGGAACGACCTGCTTCAAGGCCGCGGTGGTAATGACCTTATCGTCGGCGGTTCCGTCCGCCTCGACACGCTCATTGGAACCTACAAGGATGGGGGCGCCAACGGAACGCAAGACCCCTACACAAGCTATGTCGACGGAGCGAGTCACCGCGTTTCGGCCTCGGCGGTGCTATCCGGCGGTCTTTTGGATTACGCCAGCGTCAATGGCGTTAGCGGTGTCACCTACGCGGACCACCTCACCGACCTCCTGAAGTCGGGCGCCTATAAGAATTACTTCCTCGGTGACGGGAGCCCAACCGGCGGCAACGATACCGCGGCCTTCTCGGGCGCGCAAACAGACTACCAGGTCACTTACCTTCCCTTCGTCGATGCGCACGGCACTAAGATCGCCGCTTTCCAGGTCAAAGATACGCGTCCGGGCTCGCCGGACGGCACCGACCTCCTGGTGGGCATCCAGACTCTGGCGTTCAATTATAACGAGACGACGAATACCGGCACGATGGTGAGAATCGTCGACGCCCTCGACGCGGCCCCGACCTTCTTTACGGCTGCACTTGCCGGACCGGCATACGCCGAAGGCACATCAAACGCCGTTGGAGCCAGTCAGAACGGCCTCACACCGGCAGGTACCTTAATCGGAACTCTGATGGCAACCGATGCCCTCACGGCCGGCCAACTTGCACTAGGAGCCACACAGGGACCTCTCACCTGGTCCATCGCGGACACCAACCAAGCCATCAACGACCTGTTTACGATCACTCCGACCTTATCCGCACTTGGAGCAGTTTCGGTTGCGGCGGCAACCTTATCCTTCGCTAAGTCGCCCGACTTCGAAGCGTTGAAGGTGATACCTGGCGCGACCGTGAACGCGCAGGGGCAACTCGCACTCACGGTGCACGTCCAAGTCAGCGATGGCCTCTTAAGCGCGGTGCAAACGGAGACGGTCCTTATCGGCAATGTCGACGAGAAACCGTCGGGAAACATCCATTTCGCCGGAGCGACAGTCAGCAATAACAATGCCAGCGCCGTTCTTCAGGGCTCTGTTGGAACCTTCGTTGATCCCGACGTCACCGGCCCAATGACAATGACCTTTGGCCTGGCTTCGCACCCGTCGCTGACGGTTGACGCAACATCTGCGATCCAGCAGTTCCTTCTCACCGGAACCTATGCGCAACCGTTCCCGCTGCCGAATGGCCAAGCTACCTCGATCGAGGTTGCCTTCGTCGGCACAACTGGGAATGACAAGATTGCAGGCACGTCGGGCGCGGACCTTCTTATAGGGCTACGGGGCAACGATACCTATGTGGTCAACAACCCAGGCGATGTTGTCGTCGAGGGCTTCGGCGGTGGAACAGATACCGTCCTGGCCGCCTTGGGCAGCTATACGCTAACCGCAAACGTCGAAAACCTGACCCATGCTGGTGCCAATGGGACCCTGCTTGGAACGGACTTCGTCGGGACGGGAAATACCTTGGCCAACATCGTCACCGGCGGCACAGGCAACAACACGTTTGTCGCCACCGTGGATAACGCGCGCGATCAGTACATCGGCAATGCGGACAGCAACCACAGCGATACCGTCGACTACTCGGCGTACGGAGCTGCTCTGACCGTGGACTTCAGCAGTGTCAATGGGGGTGCCGTGACGGTCGGTGGCTCAGGCACTAACCAGAATACCGATCTGCTCTACGGTATCGAGAACTTCATTGGTGGAACCGGTAACGATACGATTATCGCAGCGCGAGACAATGTCGCCAACGCGTTCGACGGTGGTGGCGGCAGCAACACGGCGGACTACTCGGCTTATCGAGTCGGTCTTACGGTGGACTTCAACCAAACGAAGGTAGCGGTGGCTGGATCGGGAGCTGACGCCGCGCATTCGGACACCCTCACCAACATCCAGACATTCATCGGCGGCTCTGGGGGCGACACGGTGGTTGCCAAATCCGATGGGGTTCAGCACGCCTTCGATGGCGGCCTGGGGAACGACACGATCGACTTCTCCTCCTTCACATCGGGACTGTCTATCGATCTCCGGGGTTCGTCGGCGAACACGATGGGGTTTGCGACAGTGGTCGGTTCCGGGCCGGACGCCGCTCACTCTGACCTGATCAAGAGCTTCGAGCACGTGGTCGGGGGAAGCGGCGGCGACACCGTCATAATCGGCAGCGGAACTACGAACTTCACAGGCCACGCGGGGAACGACACCATGGTGTTCGCCCCAGGCTCGTGGAAAACCGGGGCGAACCGCGATCTGTTCTCGGACTTCACAATCCATGCAGGGACGAGCACCGGCGATCAAGTCGACCTGACTGGATTGGGGGCGGTGAGCGTAGGACACCAGGGAGCCGCCTTCTTCTGGAACGGGCACGACGCTGAATTCGCGGCAGGCAGGAACTCCGTTGCCGAGATCCGCTATCACAGCGAGACCGTAAACGGCGTCGTCCATACGATCCTTGACTACCATACCGCCCAAAGCACGGTCCAGGTCAACGGGCAGGTGGATCTAGGGGCCGGAGGCAAGGTGCTGGTGGCGACCGATTTAACCGTGCCTATCGCCAACCAGCACCCCGACATCATCCACGTTTGACGAAGTAGGCTTCGCACCTGTGATCGGGGCATCCACGTCCCGACTCCACCGTCCGCAGCACGATAGACGCGCAAGCCCTCCCTTCCGGACTGTCGAAATGACCTCGAAGAAACCGTCCGTCCGCAAGCTCCTCATGCGCCGCTGCCGCTTCGGCTTTCTCGCCGTCGGACTGATGAGTTTGGCAATCAATCTGCTCTATCTCACCGGCTCGTTCTACATGCTCGACGTGTACGACCGCGTCCTACCGAGCCGCAGCGTTCCGACGCTCATCGGCCTATCGATCATCGTCGCGGTCCTGTTCCTGTTCCAGGGCCTGCTCGACCTTCTTCGCTCACGTCTTCTTCTACGGGTCGGAGCGAGCGTCGACGAGGCCCTTCATGTCCCGGTCCACAACGCTATCGTTGCCATGCCGCTCTCGATGAAGGTCAACGGCGACGGTCTGCTGGCGCTCCGCGACCTCGACCAGGTGCGCAGCTTCCTCGCGAGTCCAGGTCCGATCGCCCTCTTCGACCTGCCTTGGATGCCCTTCTTCATCGCCATTTGCTTCCTGTTCCATCCGCTGATTGGGGCCGCCACGATGGCCGGCGGCTTGATCCTGGTGGGGATCACGGTTCTGACCGATCGTTTGACAAAGAATAAGTCACGCGAAGCTGCGATGAACGCCAGCATGCGAAACTCGGTGATCGACGCGCATCGCCGCAACGCCGAGGTCGTGTTCGGCATGGGGATGATGGATCGACTGGCGGATCGCTGGAGCGGCTACAACGCGAGTTACCAGGAGAGCCAGCGCCGCACTAGCGATGTCACCGGAGGCTTCAGTGCTTTCTCCAAGGTGTTCCGCACCACGCTTCAGTCCGCCGTGCTAGGGCTTGGCGCCTATCTTGTCATCAACCAGCAGGCGACCGCCGGCATCATCATCGCCAGTTCGATCCTCACCTCAAGGGCGCTGGCGCCCGTCGAGATGGCGTTGGCGCATTGGAAGGGATTTGTCGCCGCGCGCCAGGGCTGGAAGCGTCTGCGCGAGTTCATGGCCGCCGGCGAGGTCCGCGTTAAGCCGATGAAGCTGCCTACGCCGTGCCGCGACCTGAAGGTTGAAGATGCCTCGATTACGCCCCCAGGCGGAAAGCGCGTCGTCGTACGTGACGCAAGCTTCACGGTAAATGCGGGCGATGCGCTCGGCGTTATTGGCTCGACGGGCTCCGGAAAGTCTTCACTCGCGCGTCTTATCGTCGGGATCTGGACGCCGTCACGCGGCAAGGTGATGATCGATGGAGCCGCCCTGGACCAGTGGGACCGGGCAATCCTCGGCGACTGCGTCGGCTATCTCCCTCAGGATGTCGAACTATTCGGCGGAACCGTGTCGCAGAACATCGCCCGCTTCAAGCCGGACTTCGATCCGGCGGTGGTGGTCGAGGCGGCAATGGCCGCGGACGTCCACAAACTCATCCTGCAGCTGCCGGATGGCTACAACACACAAATCGGCGATGGCGGCGCGGATCTCTCCGGCGGGCAGCGCCAGCGCATCGCACTCGCCCGCGCCTTGTTCGGCAACCCATTCCTCGTGGTGCTCGACGAGCCGAACTCAAACCTGGATGCCGAGGGGGAACAAGCGCTCGGAGAGGCGATCGCCGGAGTACGCGCGCGCGGCGGGATCGTCGTCGTCGTCGCCCACCGCCCAAACGCGCTTAACAACTGCAATCTGATCCTGATGATGGCAGACGGTGCCGTCGAGGCGTTCGGCGACAAAGAACGCGTCTTCGGTCAGCTCGTGCGTAAGAGCGGGGCCACGGCTGCTGGATCGAGCGGTTTCAAGGTTGTACCTGCCGGGGAGGCTTCGTGATGGACAAGTCGTTCGATATTGGTGGGTCGATAAACAGGCACGCCTTCGCCGGGAGCATGGCGTTTGTTATCCTGCTCGGCGGGATAGGAGGCTGGGCGGTATCCACGAGTTTCTCGGGAGCAGTCGTCGCACCCGGAAACCTCGTTGTCAGCTCGAACTTGAAGAAGGTCCAGCACCCCTCGGGCGGCGTGGTCGGCTTGCTACAGGTTCATGACGGAGACCGCGTGCGCGCGGGCCAGATACTCGCAAAACTCGACGACACGATCGTTCGCGCCAACCTTGGCATCGTGTCGAAGAACCTGATCGAATTGACCGCCCGACAGGCGCGTCTGCTCGCGGAGCAGGACGACGCCAAGGCAATCCTCTTCCCGGCTTTGTTATCGCTGGATACTCGTGACGAGGATGCGCCAAGAGCCATGGCTATCGAGGATCGACTCTTCCTCATGCGGTTCGCGGCTCGCTCGAACGAGAAGGCGCAGTTGCGCGAACGTATCGCACAGCTCCACGAGCAGGTGAGCGGCCTGCAAGAGCAAATCACCGCCAAGGGTAAGGAGATTAGGCTGGTCCAGGAGGAACTGAAGGGCGTTATGATGCTATGGCAGCGAGGCCTTGTGCAGTTCACGCGCGTTGTCTCCCTGCAGAGGGATGAGGCGCGCCTCATGGGCGAACGCGGGGCGCTGGTTTCGTCGCAGGCACAAACCAACGGGCACGTTACGGAGACCGAGCTCCAGATCTTGCAGGTCGATCAGAACATGCGCCAGGAAGTCGGAAAGGAGCTATCCGACATCCGGGGACGCATCGCGGAACTTTCAGAACGAAAGGTGGCTGCATTCGACCAGCTCATGCGCATCGACATCCGCTCACCGCAGGACGGCGTCGTCCATCAGCTCTCAGTACACACTGTGGGGGGCGTAATTAACGCCGGCGAGCAGATCATGATGATCGTGCCGGAGGGTGATAGCCTGGAAGTTGAGACCAAGATAAATCCGCAGGACATCGACCAAATACACGCGGGCCAGAAAGCCATTCTGCGGTTCCCGGCCTTTAATCAACGCACCACGCCCGAGATCGATGGAGCCGTCACTTACGTGGCCGCCGACCTTACTACTGACGCCAAGAGCGGCGCGACCTTCTATACAGCGCGGCTGGCCATTCCCGCCGACACGGTAGCGCGCATGGGGGGTGCTAAGCTCGTGCCCGGCATGCCGGTGGAGAGCTTCGTTCAGACGAGTGATAGGACCGTGATATCGTATCTAACCAAGCCGCTTGCGGACCAAGTCAACCGCGCCTTCCGAGAGTCCCGCTAATGGCTTGGCTATCGTCAATTCTTGCGACTGCAGCCTCCGCGCGAGCCTTGTTGCCAAGCGAACTCAGTATGGCTGAAGTCGTCCGTCCTTCGATAGACGTCGGCTGGATTATCGATACGGACCACGCTGGTTTTATCTGGGAAGCGCCGTCTAGGCTTCGAACCAACTTAACCGCTGGACCTCGCCATGCTAAGTCAGTATCGGCTTGCCCTGCGGTGATAGACCTTGAAGCGCGACACTTCGTAGTGCCATGCCCGATCAACGCGCGGCTGAAGGTCATCATCGATCCCGTGACCGGCGAGGCGGCTGTCGCTAACGTCGCGGGGGATCAGTCATCGATCCGCTCCAAGGCGCTCGGAGACATGGTGAAGCGCGTCCCGGCCAAAGAGTGGCGTCACCCTCGGCGCCCAATACTGCAATTCGTGACCCCCTACGTCTTTTTGGCGGACTCGCCCGTCCATATGAGACAAGTCCCTCCCTTCAACCACTTCGCTGCTCGACGCTGCCCTGGCCTGATGATAGGCGGTAGGTTCCCTATCGACGTCTGGCCTCGCCATCTCATGTGGGCCTTCGAATGGCATGATCTCGATCAGGAACTCGTGCTTCAACGCGGCGATCCCTGGTTCTACGTAAGCTTTGAGACCGCAGACCCGTGCCGCCACGTACGAATGATGGAGGCGGAAAGCACGCCCAAGCTGATAGAATACATGAAAGGGACGCGTTCGGTTTCGAACTATGTCAATCAGACTTTCTCCTTATTCAAGACAGCTCGTAGTCGACGCCCAAAGAAGCTCCTACAGCCGAAACATTCCTGAGCCGCATCGGAAGCTACCTTGTTGCTACCTAGGAAATATTATGTTGCAATAGAGAGCTGTGGCGCGCATGTCAATATTCAAGGATAATACGGGAGAACCTTCAGAGAACCATCACGCGCTGAAGACATATGCGGACATCGCGCTACGATTGGGGCGGTACGGTGAGGCAGAGGCGCTCCTGGTCCGCGCACTTGCAGTTAGCCAAACCTTCGACGCCGCCCGGTTCAGTCTTGCGACCGCGATGATGCATCAAGGTAAATTCGAAGCGGCCTTACGGCACTTGGAACTCCTACTTGGACGTGAACCTTACAACGTTCCGTACCTCAGTCTGAAGGCTTTGGCGCTGGCCCGACTGGCCCTTTACGACGCCGCAATTGAAAGTTACGACACCCTTCTACATCGTGCACCAACCGGCGCGCGCACATGGATTCGCTACGGCCACGTTTTGCGGGCTGTTGGGCGCAGCGCAGACTGTATCGCTGCCTATCGAAACGCGCTTACCTACCAGCCTACGCTAGGCGAAGCATGGTGGAGCCTTGCCGATCTGAAGACCGTGCCTTTCGATGCAATCGACGTAAGAGCAATGACGACGGCCCTCGCCAAGCCTTGCCTGCAGGATGAAGATCGGATCTATTATCACTTCGCCTTGGGCAAAGCGATGGAGGATGAGGGAATGTATAGCTCCGCATTCCATCATTATACGCGCGGCAATGCGATACGCCGGGCATCGATCGATTGGGACGCCGACGCCAATCGGAAACATGTCTTTGCTTGCGAGAAGGTATTGACGAAGACCTTCTTCCAGACCCGACAGAAAATGGGGTGCCAGAAAGGCGATCCGATTTTCGTCGTGGGTCTGCCACGTTCAGGATCGACCCTGATCGAGCAGATCCTCGCCAGCCACAGTCGGGTCGAAGGTACGATGGAATTGCCTGATCTCGCAATTCTGGCGAGACACCTCGCCGGGACTATTAAAGGCGACGACCCTTCGCGTTACCTATCCGCCATAGTAGCGCAAACGAGCCAACAACTGACGGATCTTGGCGAAGCCTACGTGCGCCGTACCCGCATTCACCGTATGACAAGTCGCCGGTTGTTCGTTGACAAGATGCCAAACAACTTTCAATTCGTAGGCCTTATTCATTTAATTCTACCTAACGCGAAGATAATCGATGCGCGACGAAATCCCATGGCAACATGCTTTTCGGCCTGGAAGCAGCTTTTCGCAGCTGGACAGAACTTCACGTATGATCTTAGAGAACTTGGTCGGTACTACAACGATTATGTCAGGCTTATGGACCACTTCGATCATGCGCTTCCTGGGCGAGTGCTGCGAGTATTCCACGAAGATTTGGTGAATGACACCGAGGTACAGATCCGTCGCCTTTTAGATTACTGCGACCTGCAGTTCGAGCCCGCGTGCCTCGACTTCCACCGGAATTCTCGTCCTGTCCGTACCTCTAGCTCCGAACAAGTGAGGCGCCCAATATCATCGACCGGCCTACGCCGGTGGCGCAATTTTGAGCCATGGCTCGGCGCGTTGAAAGCCGAAATCCAGCCGTTTCTGTCCGACGACGCATTTCACGACGTTCGCAGCACTTAGCGCTGGTGAACGTATATCGCATGGCATTGTCATGCACGGGCCGAAACTTATATCCGTCTGCGCGAACGAAAACTCAGCTTTTGGTTGGAAGGCCATCGGGTACGTCAGTTTGCACGACAGGTATGATCGTCCTATTTTCCTCGTTTGTTTTGAACGTCGTCACACTAGATATCAGCCGACCGAGCAAGCTGGCCGACAATGCCGCCATGGAATGGTTCAAAAGAAGGCTTCGCGACAGGTGTGTGAGCACGCATTGGTTTCTGTCTCTGGAAGAGGCCTGGCCAATATCAAGGCTTGACGTCGGGACGACAATAAGAGCCGCCTTTGCACGTCGCTTGGCTGGAAAACGCCGAACGAATACGCTGCGGCGGCGGCTTTTGAAGCTGTTGATGAACGCCGGTTGAGACGACGGCCAGGACAGCACCTGGCTCGGCGGGCGCTCGAACCAAGGCCGCCAAATTGATCGTGCATGGCTTCCGCCGCTTAAGCTAACGCAGGGTCAGGTCGACATGACGAGGGCTCCGCCGCGCCGTCCACTTGAGCCGCCGCAGGCCACTATCTTCAACATGAGCTGAAGGCCAGGTTTAGGCGCTGCGTCTGGATAAGGCAGGTAGAGAGCGCCCCCGAGGGTGCGGCAGAGCCAGCCAGGAGCCCAGTCGCACGGTCCGCCGCATGCTCTTTGGCGCATGGACGCTCGATCGACAGACACGCGTGCTTAGCGACGGCGGGAAGAGCCCGATCGCCCTCTCCAAGGGCGACTGCACGCTGCTGCGCGCTTTTCACCATAGTTCCAGAGGCCGCCGAGCCGCGAGCACCTGCTGCCGGTCACTCGCGTCCACGAGGACCTGTTCGACCGCAGCATCGACGTGCAGATCCTGCGCCTACGCCGCAAGCTGGAAAGCGACCCGCGCGCACCGAACGTGATCTGCACCGAGCGCGGTGGCGGCTACGTCTTTACGCCGCCGGTCCAGGCCGAGTGGGCGCGGCCCGTACCCCGATGTGGAGCATGCGACCTCAATCCCAGACGAGTGCCGTGCTACAATTGTAGTCAAGATAATCGATCGTGACATATGGTAATCACGTTCAGGCCCTACACGGTGAGGATCGGCCAGCCGGTCCATTGCCCCAAACCGAGGACATGCCCATGTTTACCTTTAATCGACGCAAGCTTCTCGCCGGCATAGGTGCCGCGCTCGGCCTCGCGAAGGCCTCGACCGTCGCCCAAGCCCAATCTGCGAAGCCGGAGTCCGCGCAAAACCTGGTTGCGGGTGACAAGGCCAACGTCGCCGAGGCGCTGCGCTACCCCTTTGCCGTCCCGCCGTTGCCCTATGCGTATACTGCCAACGAACCTTCCATCGACCAACTGACGATGCAACTGCATCACGACAAGCACCATGCCGCCTACGTCACCAACCTGAACAAGGCGCTGGAGGCGTATCCAGACCTGCAGCGCCTGCCCTTGCACGAGATGCTGGCCGGCATCGCGAACGTGCCGGAGGCGATCCGCACCGTCGTGCGCAACAACGGCGGTGGTCATGCCAACCACTCGATGTTCTGGCAGGTGATGGGTGGCAAGGGCGGCGAGCCCGACGGGGAGGTCGGCGCAGCGATCACCAAGGCCTTCGGTTCCTATGCCGCGCTGAAGGCGAAAGTCAACGCCACGGGCGCGGCCACCTTCGGCTCGGGTTGGGCGATGGTGGTGATGGACCGGGCCGGCGCGTTGCAGGTCGTCTCCCGCCCCAACCAGGACTCGCCGCTGATGGACGGCGCGCGCGTGATCTTCGGCAACGACGTGTGGGAGCACGCCTATTACCTCAAATACCAGAACCGTCGCCCCGACTACCTGCAAGCCTGGTGGAATGTGCTGGATTGGGCACGGATCAACGAGCGCTATGCGGCGGCGAAAAGGGGGACGCTAACGATATAACGACGAGACGGGGCGATCACATCGAGCTGGTCGTTTTTACATGCGGAAGTGGACGCGACTGAGGCGATAGAACCGCCCCACGGCGCATCGCCTCTCAATTCTTGCAATGCAGGAATGTCTTCCGCTTTAAACCGAACGAATGCGCGCGCTGCCATACGTGATGTGCTCAGTCACCTGAGAGCGAGCCGTTTGGCTCCGACAAAATCGATTTCGTGGAACGCGGTTCGCCAATAATGCTACGCCTCTCGTTGGTCCCACACCTTAGTTAAAAGGTAGGAGCGCTCTTGCCGCCTACCAAGGCAAGGACGTCGGAGATCTGCTGATCATTGGCCTGAGTTTAGGCGTGCAGGGATATTTACCCTAGTTTGTCGCGCCACCAGTCAACCGTCTGTTTCAAGCCGTGCTCTAGACTGAACCGTGGCGAAAACGCGATTTCCTCATTAAGACGCGTCGTATCTGCCTCGATGACGGGCGGCTCACCCGGCGGCAAAGGTATTTCACCGAAAGCGATCAGGTCCGCTCGCCCGATCTCTGTCGCGATCAATTCTAAAATAGTGCGAACCGGTACGGCTTGGCCGGACCCGATATTGACGACGCCCCTCACGTCGCTGCCGAGCAGGGCGACGAAGGCCTCCGCAACGTCGGCGACATGGAGGAAATCACGCTTCTGATACCCAGCGCTCGTAGGGAAGCGCTCACCGGCCAGCAGCTGTCGAATGGCGTCGCTGACCAGCCGGTTTGATTTCTCCGCTGGCCCATAGAGATAGAAGATGCGGCCCCAGGCAAAGGAAAAGTCCGCATGTTGCGAATAGGCTTCCAACACCTGGCGAAGCCCGTCCTTAGCCGCGCCGTAAAGCGTCTTGGGTGCGCATCGGCTTCGCGTTTCGTAAAGCCTGCTCTCGCCCCACTCGTACTCCGCGCAGGTTCCCGCCACTACGGCGCGCCGTCCCCCGGCTTCAACGAAGCACCTCATAAGGTTCAGGCTGGCAGCAACCCAATTAAGGTTGCACGGCGAGGTCCAGTAAAGACCCGGCTTGGCATACCAAGCGAGATGAAGAAGGTGGCTCGCCCCGATCGCCGCGACTACGGCTTGCACCCTCTCCGGCGCGAGCAGATCCAACGCATGGGACGTGATGTCCGAACCGTCAGCAGCGCTGCGCCCCAGCGCGTGCACCTCGTATCCTCGTTCCTGCAACAGCGGCAATACGCCCCGGCCGATGAACCCAGTAGCCCCCGTGACAATGACCCGTTTCATAGCGTTGACGCCGACGGTTCCAACCAGTCCGCATACATGAGATCGCGCTCGGAGATCGTGCTGATGGGCTCCGGCCAACGTAGGGTGAGCGCAGGGTCGTTCCAGCGGAGACCCCTTGCGCTCGAAGCGACGTAAGGGACGTCTATGGCGTATAGAACTTCCGTCTCATCTCTGAGCGTCTGAAAACCATGGGCTATCCCTATCGGGATGTAAATCGCATGGCGGTTCTCGGCCGAAAGTCGTATTGCTTGGGACTGAAGATAGGCACTCGATCCCGGACGTAGGTCGACCAGCACGTCGCAGAGTTCGCCTGCCGTGCACCGGACGATCTTAGTCTCGGCATCGGGCGCTATCGAGTAATGCATGCCGCGGACTGTTCCACGACGAAGGTTGAAGGAGATGCTCGATTGCGTAAAGCGACCGACAAGCCCTCTCGCCTCCAGCTCTTCGGTGCAGACCGTACGCGCGAAAAATCCACGCTCGTCAACACGCGGCTCCGGCACAAGCAAATACGCTCCGGGAAGATCCACCGCCACGATTTGCACTGCTACTCCTTAAAATATGTTGAGTTCGGGAATAGCCGTTATAAAGCGCCCGCCCCACTCGCGGATCGGCGTCATCTGCGCCGCTACTTCCTCCCTGAGGTTCCAGGGAAGAATGAGAATATAGTCTGGTTTCATACCAAGTAGCGCCTCCGGTGAGATCACCGGGATCCGGCTGCCCGGGAGAAGCGTACCTTGCTTGTGCGGTGAGCGGTCTGCCACCGCTGCCAGGAACTCGGGACCGATACCGCAATAGTTGAGGAAAGTGTTGCCTTTAGCCGCGGCGCCGTAACCGCAGACGCGTTTGCCCTTCTCGCGTAAGTCGATCAGCATCTTCAAAGTTTCGCTCTTTACCGAGATGACGTCCTCGGCAAAACGGGTGTAGCCAACAAGCTCCCACAGACCCGCAGCGCGCTCGATCGACAGGGTCCGCTCCACGGCGGCACTTGCCTTGTACGAGGCCGCCCGGTGACAGAAGAAGACCCGCAATGAGCCGCCGTGGGTTGGCCATTGCTCCACGTCGAAGATGCGCAGGTCGTTCTTGGCCAGGATCTCGGATACGACTTTCAGCGACAGGTACGAGAAGTGCTCGTGGTAGATGGTATCAAACTGCTTGTGCTCCACCATCTGGAGCAGGTGGGGAAATTCAAACGTGCCAACGCCTTCCGGCTTCAAGATGATGCGGAAGCCTGCCACAAAGTCCATGATATCGGGCACATGCGCGAGGACGTTGTTGGCTGCCGTCAAGTCGGCGGCGTGACCCTCCGCGAGAAGACGCGTCGCGGTTTGCACGCCAAAAAACGCGACTTCGCTCGGCACACCACGTTCTGCGGCGACTTTGGCGACGTTGGCCGCGGGCTCTACCCCTAGGACGGGAATGCCGCGCTGTACGAAGTATTGCAGGAGATAGCCGTCGTTGCTCGCCACTTCGACGACCTTGCTGTGCGGGCCGAGGCCGAACCGCTGGATCATCGCGGCCACATAGGCGTCGGCATGGTGCAGCCAACTCGTGGAGAAACCCGAGAAATACGCGTAGTCCGAAAAAATCCTTTCCGGTGTCTCGAACTCCTCAAGCTGCACAAGAAAGCAGGCATCGCAGACATAAGCGTGAAGCGGAAACATCATTTCGCCTTCACGCGCCTTTGCCAGCGGCACATAAGAATTGGCGAGGGGCGAGAGCCCAAGGTCAGCGAACGTGTGCCGCAAGGCGGTGCCGCAAGCGCGGCAGGTTCCGGTCGTCACGGGTTCACGCTCCAAGATGTTCATAAGCTTCGATTTGCGCAACGCTCAGGTCGCGGGCAGAGGCGCCGCTGCCCTGCCTCCGGTACCAGTCAGCCGTCCAGGAGAGAGCCTCGTCGAGACGTAGGCGGCGGTCCCAACCGAGGCGACTCCGCGCCTTGGACGAATCAACCTTGAGGAAGGTCGCTTCATGAGCATGCTGCCGCTCGGACACGTGCCAGCGCGCATCCCCTTGCCAGGCGTTGGCCATGCGGTCCAGCACGTAGGAGACCGGGCGGCAGTCCTCGTCGGCTGGACCAAAATTCCACGCTTCGGCGAACGTCTCTCCGCCGGCGCCGCAAAGGCACTCGGCGAGCACGAGGTAGCCATTGATCGGCTCCAGCACATGCTGCCAAGGCCTCACTGCGCTGGGCGAGCGGACTTCGACCGACTGGCCGCGCTCGAAGGCCCTTACGATATCGGGGATGAGCCGATCCACCGACCAATCGCCGCCTCCAATGACGTTTCCCGCGCGCGCGCTCGCCACGGGCACGCCACGCTGCGCAAAAAAGGAGCGGCGATAAGCGCTGACGACAAGTTCGGCGCACCCCTTGGAATTGCTGTAGGGGTCGTGGCCGCCAACCGCCTCTGTCTCGCGGTACGCCCAGACCCATTCGCGGTTCTCGTAGGCCTTGTCGCTGGTGACGACCACGACGGCGCGCACCGACGCGGCTGTCCGCGCCGCCTCCAGGACGTGGACTGTGCCCATGACATTAGTAGAGTAGGTGCCGACGGGGTCGACATAGGAGGGTCGCACGAGAGACTGCGCCGCCAGGTGCAAGACGATCTCGGGACGCACGTCGTCGACGCAGGCCTGCAGGGCCAACAGGTCTCGGATGTCGATGAAGTGCGAGGCCGCAGCCTCGGCGGCAGCCAGGCTGAAGAGGTTGGGCTGCGTGTCGGGAGCGAGGGACACGCCGGTCACCTCAGCGCCAAGACGCTTCAACCATAAGGCAAGCCACGACCCTTTGAAGCCCGTATGCCCCGTGATCAGGACCCGCTTGCCGGCCCAAAAATGAGGGTCCGCGCTACGTCCGCTTTTGCTGTGTGTACCCACCAAGTTGTCGGATCTCCCGTGCGAAGCCAGCTCGTACCGCAGTGCCTCCGCTACCATGATTTCCAAGGCGCGCGACCCTCGGCCCACAGCGTCTCAAGGTGGTTTTTGTCGCGCAAGGTATCCATCGCCTGCCAGAAGCCGCCGTGAACATAGGCGGAGAGTTGGTCCTCGCGCGCGAGGCGCTCCATCGGCTCGTTTTCCCAGGTCGTAAAATCGCCCTCGATCAGATCGAGCACTTTGGGCGACAGCACAAAGAAGCCGCCATTGATCATCGCGCCGTCGCCAGCTGGCTTCTCGCGGAAACTGCGCACCTGACCACCCTCCAACTCGAGTGCACCGAAGCGGCCCGGTGGCACGACAGCGGTTAGCGTGGCAAGCCGACGCTGCTCCCTATGAAACGCCACGAGGCCGGCAAGGTCGACGTCGCTGACGCCATCCCCGTAAGTCATGAAAAAGTCTTCTTCGCCAACGTACTCGCGTACTCGGCGGAGCCGGCCGCCTGTCATCGTCGCGTCGCCCGTCTCAATCAGGGATACGTTCCAGTCTTCCCCAGCGCTCCGGTGGAACTCGATGCTGCCGCTTCCCAGACGCATCGTCACGTCGCTGAGATGAAGCCGATAATTAAGGAAGAACTCTTTGATTACGTAGCCTTTATAGCCAAGGCAGATGACGAAGTCTTTGACGCCATAGGCCGAGAATATCTGCATGATATGCCAAAGGATCGGCCTGCCGCCGATCTCGACCATCGGCTTGGGCCGCGACCCCGTCTCTTCAGACAGTCGCGTTCCAAGACCACCTGCAAGTATCACTGCCTTCACGACAGCGTGTCTCCGTTGAGCAACACGACTTTAGAACAGCAACCGCGTCCAGAACATTGGCTTATGACCCTGAAGGCGGCGCAGATGTCTGTTCGTTAGCAAAGAGCGACTTCGGCATTCTATAGACATAATGGACGCGCGTGCCTTCATAAAATGAGGATCGCATGAATATGCAGGAGTTTTGTATTCTTTGACGATCGCCCGGCTATCAAGAGCAATCATCCCCTGGCGTTCGACGACACGGGCGCTAGCTTTTCCAAATACGCTCCATACCCCCATTTTCCATATTTCCGCGCGCAGACTGCAAGCTGCTCCGCCCCGATATACCCATAGTGATACGCGGTCTCCTCGGGGCACGACAGCTTCAAGCCCTGCCGGCGCTCCAGGATCTCCACGAAGGTCGCGGCCTCCAGCAGGCTGTCGTGGGTGCCCGTGTCGAGCCAGGCGAAGCCGCGGCCCATGATTTCGACGTGCAGGCGGCCCCGCTCCATGTAGACGCGGTTCACGTCCGTGATCTCGAGTTCGCCGCGCGGCGACGGCTTCATGGCGGCGGCGATGTCGAGCACGTCGTTGTCGTAAAAATAGAGGCCGGTGACCGCGAGGTTCGATCGCGGCACCTGCGGCTTCTCCTCGATCGACACGGCACGCCCGCTCCCGTCGACCTCCACGACGCCGTAGCGCTCGGGGTCGGAGACGACATAGCCGAACACCGTCGCGCCGGTGTCGCGGACGCGGGCGGAGGCGAGCAGTTCGGGCAGGCCGTGGCCGTGGAAGATGTTGTCGCCCAGCACCAGGGCCACCCGGTCGTCGCCGACGAAATTCCGGCCGATGACGAACGCTTCCGCCAGGTCGTTTGGCGCCTCCTGCGCGGCGTAGCTGAGGCGCAGGCCGATATCGCTGCCATCCCCCAGGAGGCGCTCGAACGTGGCTTGGTCGTGCGGCGTGGTGATGATCAGGATGTCGCGGATATCCGCCATCATCAGCGTGCTCAGGGGATAGTAAATCATCGGCTTGTCGTAGACCGGCAGCAGCTGTTTCGAGACGACGCAGGTCAGCGGAAAAAGGCGGGTGCCGGTGCCTCCGGCGAGGACGATGCCCTTCATGACGATCCCTTGTCGGCGAGCAGCAGGTCCACGACTTCGCGGACGCGCTCCGGCCAGGGCCGCGCGCGGTAGGCGAAGGTCTGGACGAACAGATCCGAGTTCAACGCCGAATTGCCCGGGCGCCGCGCCGGCGTCGGGTAATCGGCCGTGGCGATCGGGTCGACCAAGACCTGCCGCCCGCTCTGCACAGCCTGCGCGGCGACGATCGCTTCGGCGAACCCGTGCCAGGTTGTCGCGCCGGTTCCGGCAAAATGGTAGGTGCCGCCCAGGGCGGGGTCGGCGGCGAGGCTACGGTCGACGGCGAGGATCGCCTCCGCGATGTCGACGGTGGCGGTCGGGCATCCCCGCTGGTCGGCCACCACGCGCAGGCGGTCGCGCTCCGCCGCAAGCCGCAGCATCGTCTTCAGGAAATTGGCGCCGTAGGGGCCGTAGACCCAGGCCGTGCGCAGGATGACGTGGTACGGCGCGGCCGCACGCACCCTCGCCTCACCCTCGGCCTTCGTGCGCCCGTACACACCGAGCGGCGCGAGTGGGTCGTCCTCGCGATAGGCACCGGCCTTGGTGCCGTCGAAGACATAATCGGTCGAAAGCTGGAGCATGGGCACCGCAGCGGCGGCGGCGGCCTCGGCCAGCACGCCCGCCCCGAGCGTATTGATGGCGGCCGCGATGTCGGGCTCCGACTCGGCGCGGTCGACGGCCGTGTAGGCCGCGCAATTGACGACGAGACGGGGCCGGCTCGCCGCGATCGCCGCATGAACCGAGGCGGCGCTGGTGATGTCGGCCTCGGCACGCGTCAGGCCGACCGGCTCGGCGTCGCGGGCGAGCGCCAGTGCCATCAGTTCCTGTCCGACCTGGCCGCCAGCGCCGAACACCAAAATGGGGCCTCGCCTCACGCCACTGTCTCCGCGCCTTGGCCGAGTCGTTCGCCGCGATAGACGCCCGAGCGGATCCGCTCCCACCATCGCGGGTTATCGATATACCAGCGAACCGTCTTGCGCAGGCCGGTCTCGAAACTCTCCTGCGGCGTCCAACCGAGCTCGCGCTTGATCTTGGAGGCGTCGATGGCGTAGCGCCGATCGTGACCGGGACGATCGGCGACGAAGGCGATGAGTCGCCTCGACCCCGACCCGCCCGTCATCTCGTCGACGAGGTCGCAGATCGCGTGCACGACGTCCAGGTTCGAGCGTTCGTTCCAGCCGCCGACGTTATAGCTCTCACCCAGAGCGCCGTTGCTCGCGATAGTGACGAGGGCGCGGGCGTGGTCCTCGACGTAGAGCCAATCGCGCACGTTGGCGCCGTCGCCGTAGACCGGGATGGGCTTGCCCTCCAGCGCGTTGAGAATGACGAGTGGGATCAGCTTCTCCGGGAAATGACACGGTCCGTAATTGTTCGAGCAGTTGGAGCTCACGGTCGGCAGCTTATAGGTGTGGTGCCAAGCCCGCACGAGATGGTCCGACCCTGCCTTGGAAGCGGAATAGGGCGAATTTGGCTGGTAGGGGCTCGTCTCCACGAAGAAGTCGCTCGCTCCGAGCGAGCCGAACACCTCGTCTGTGGAGACATGGTGGAAGCGGAAACGGGCCCGCGCGGCGCCTTCGAGCGTAAGCCAATGCTGCCGCGCCGCCTCCAGAAGCATGAAGGTGCCGACCACGTTGGTCTGGATGAAGGCGGCCGGCCCGTCGATCGAGCGGTCGACATGGCTCTCCGCGGCAAGATGCATGACGATATCGGGCTTGAAGTCGCCCAATACCTGCCGAACGTCGGCCGCTTCGCAGATGTCGATTCGCTCGAATCGATAACGCGGGTCGTTTGCCACGAGAGCGAGGTTGTCGCGATTGCCGGCATAGGTGAGGGAATCGAGCACGCAGACTTCGTGCGGAGTATCCGAGATCAGGTGACGGACGACGGCGGATCCGATGAACCCCGCACCGCCGGTCACAAGAAATCGCAGGGTCATGCCTGGCGTCATCGAGGTCCTGCCACTTGTTCACCAACGCCAGCTAGGCCGCGATGACGTCTTGCCGGCCGTGTCGTGCGCCGCGACTTACCTAAAGTAGTGGGCTTTGCGCTTCAAGGCGAAAGCGACGGCCGCCGGGCAAACACGGAGAAGGACGAACCGAAGGGGCTTGTATGATCCTCTTGCGCCACGGTGATCGCGCTCAGCCCGAGCAGGGTGAGCACCTTGAGGATGTCGTTGCGGTCCATCCAGCGATGGTCGTCGAACACGCCGCCACAGAATTGGGCTGTCTCGTTCGCCTTCACGTAGCTACGCCGGAACAGCCGCACCGTTTCACCGGCAAACGTCCGGGTCTCCGCGGTCGCGTTCCAGTCGTCGCGTCGCCGGTCTCCAGGCGGCAAGGCATCGACGTCGACATAGTGGGTCCAGAGGTAGACGGCATCGCTTCTTGCGGCGACTGCAGAAAGGAAGCGAAGCGGATCCGGCATGTGGTAGAGGACGCCGCAGGCGAAGACGAGGTCGTAGCGCTTCGGCTGCTCCTCCAGCCACTTGACTGCGTCGCCGAGATGGAAGCTCGCGTTCTGCAGCTTGGTGATCTCCTTTGTCACGAGGCAGCGGAGATAGGCGTTCTTGTTGGCTTCGACGGCGTCGACAATGGCGCCCTGCGCGGCGAGGCTCCAGGTGTGGGCGCCTTCGAGGGGACCGACCTCGAGCACGGCGCGACCCTGTAAAGGGCCAAAACGCTCCGCTGCGAAAGCGACCCGGCTGTCGCCGAACAGATAGCTCGAGCCCGCGGTAAGCCCGTATTCCGGCGGGAAGCGTCCGACCCAGCCGTCGATTGCATCGACCGCGTTCTGTGCCGTGGGCACTCGCGCCTCGTAGGTGTCGAAAGGAACTGGGATTTTGGCCTGTTTCGTCATGTGATCGAGCCTCGAGATGCCGTCTCTGGATCCTCAGCCAAGCGCCGCCTCCCATTTGAACAGGCTCAGCCCCGGATGGAAGTAGGGATCGTCGCGCAGGCGCGAAAGCCAACGGCGCTGGAAAATGGCTCGCTGCACGTGATACACAGCGGTGCGGCGGAAGGTTGCGCCGCCACGGCTCGCCGACTCATCGTGGCGCAGGTGAACGGCCGGATCGACAAGCGAGCACCAGCCTCGGTCTGCCAGCTTCAGGCACAGGTCGATGTCGCTCAACTCGACCGGCAGGTCGACGGCGTCGAACCCGCCGATTGCATCGAACTTCGTCCTCGCCAGTGCCAGACAGGCCCCGGTGACGGCGGAAACTTCGTGCGCGGCCGCGTGACGTCCGTTCCAACCTGATGCTTCCGATGGCGCGAAGGATCCAAAATGGCCGGCGCTGCCGCCCATGCCCAACACGACGCCGATGTGTTGCAATCGCCCATCGGGATAGGTGAGCTTGGCGCCGACCGCGCCGATGGATGGTTGCATGGCCCAGGCGGCGAGCCGCTCGAGCCAGCCGGCGCTCAGGATTTCCGTGTCGTCGTTCAGGAACACCAGCACGTCGACCGGTCCGGCCGCCGCCGCGCCGTCATTGCACATCGCCGAGAAGTTGAAGGCGCCGGGGCGCTCCAGCACTCGCACGTCGTCGCGCTGCCGCAGGGACGCCAGCAGATCGCAGGCGTCCTGCTCCACGCTCCCATTGTCGACGATGACCAGCGTCGGCCGCGTCGGCCCTGAAAACCGATCGATGCTGGCGATCGCTCGGCGCAGGCGCGCGGGTTGGTCCCGCGTGGGAATGATGACGGCACTGGACGCCTGCGGAGATGGCTGGGGAGCAGCGACCGGCTGCAACGACCGGTGCGCCGCCTCGCGCGTCCGTAGGAGCACGCGTCGGACGGTAAACACAGTCTCCTTGTTCAAGGCCGCAAGCACCGAAGGCGGCAGGCTGGTTCGATCGACGAAGGCCTCAGCGACCTCGACGGCCGTGAGGAGCGAGCGACGGACAAAAATGCCACGGCCGATCGGTCCCTGTTGCGCTTGCAGCACCGGGCTCCATCCCGGCCGGAAGGCGGGGACAAGCCCGGCTGACGTTGCCTGCTCCTCGTCGCCGTAGAAAAGGTGGCACGTCGGATGACGCTGGGCTGCCTCTGCGATGCAGGCCAGCGCTTGCGGCTTCAGGATGTCGCCGGCGCACAGAACTCCGACGAGCGCGTCGCCCCCTCCATCGCCAAGGTCCGTCGGCGCGGAACCCCTTGTCAGACGGGGCTTCTGAGACAGGGGTCCTGGCCGGTGGTCGAGGACGCAGGCGGTCCATGGGGCGAAGACTTGCGCATCCAACGACGCCAGCGTCTCGTCCAGCCCATCCGCGCCGTGCCGCGCGTCGACGATGAGGTGGATGGGACATGCCTCGGTCCAGGCGAAACGCGGGGTATCGAGCCCCGCGAGCTCGACCGGACGAGCGCGCGCCTCGCTCCAGCGCGGATAGTCCGCGAGAGGCGTCGAACCGATCGCCCAGGCGAGATTGATATCGGATTCCGGGGCCCACCCGATCAGGCGCGTGAGGACCGCGCTGCGCGCCGAGCGGGGGTTGGTGCGCAATCCCCGAGCGACAAGGCCAAGCCAGGTGCGGCGTCGGATCGTCTCGACCCGGAAGCTAAAGCGGCCTTCCCGCGAGGTTGGGCTAAGGCTGATCCGGATCGTGCCCGAAGGAACGCGGCCAATCCACACCCCCGCGCCCGCCACCGGTCCCGCGGCTATGGAGTCGAGGCTTGTTCCATCGTCCCTATGGAAGCGGAAGACGGGCCGCATCGGCTCGTCCCAGTAGCTCGCGCGGTAGGTGACCTCCACGAAGTGCCCGGCTGCGGCCAGCAGGGCCGGCGCCTCGATGGTCAGCCACGGCTCGGACGAGACCGCAACGAAACTGTCCTCGCCTCGCTTCTCCACGTCGCGCGCGGGTGCTAACGCGATAGCGTCTCCCATCAGCGCCTTAGAGCCGATGGTCGAGGATCGAGGCCCAGATGGTCGCCCCGCACGACCAGGCGACCAGGGCTGCGACGGCGATCAGCGCGAAGTCGGAAAACCGAAGGGGATAGGAATAGTCCTGCGGTAGCGAGGGCGGCACGAAGACGGCGAGATAGACCGACTGCCGTTCGGCGATCAGCCGGGCGCGATCCATGCCGTCACGCGCGAACCCGTACATGCGCTCGGCGAATTGGCGCTTCAGGTCCAGCTCCTCGAACCGCGAGATGGTTGCGGCAAGGTTCGCGTTGGTGTTCTTGTTGCCGGCGAGTTGCTGCTGCAGCGTGGCGATATGCGCGTCAATGCTATCGAGGCGCGCGCGCGTGGCCGCGACGCCGGGCGCGTTCGGCCCCGTCGTGCGCTGCGAGACGAAGAGCTGCCCCTCCGTCTGGATCTTGTCGCCCATAAGCTGAAGCAGGAGCTTGCCGCTCTGCTCCGCACTCTTCACCGGGTCGATCAGACCCTGCGCGTTGCGAAAGACGGTCAGTTCGGCGAGAGCGAAGCGGACGTCGGCCTCGCTGCGCCGGATCTCGTCTTCCGCGTGTTTGACCGCATCGGCCCGCACGTTGCTCGACAAATCGTTGACCAGCGTCTCGCTCGACTTGACGATGGCTTTAGCCAGCAGCAGAGCGTCGTCGCGGCGGAAGGCGCGCGCCTCGACCGTCACGATACCCGAGGTGCTCTCGATGTAGACCGAGATCATCGTCTTCCAATAGGCGGTCAGGTCCTCGGCGGAGGCTTTGCTCGGGAGCTTGGCGAAGAAGTCCGCTTCCGGCCGTTGGAAGATGGCGCGGACGTCCAGGTTGCGGGCGATGTCGTCAATGATGGCGCGGCTCTGGATGTAGTTCGCGACGATGTCCGCTTCCTGGCCGCCCAGCGACCCGCCGGATGTGAGAATGCTGGCGAGCGAGGTGTCGCCCTTGCCGCTGCTGTCGGAACTGCTCGCCACCGTCTTCACGGCGAAGCGGGCCTCCGCCGCATATTGATCCGACGCGATGAAGAAGAGGTAGGTGCCGGCCGCCAGAATGGGCAACAGGACGACGATGATGAGGCTGAGGAGGACGACGCGGGGCCGACGCTCGGGCTCGAGGTCCGGCTGAAAGTCCGCACCGGGTTTGAGGCTGATCTCTGCACCGGTCGCACGCGCCGGCTCTAGACCAGCCGCCCTGCGCAGGGGAGCTAGGGCGCGCGAAGCGAGCGTCCGGCCGCGAGGCGGCTCGATCTCGATGACCGGCGCGTCGACCCGATCGTCGGGATCACGAACCTCGCTCATCGTTCAAAACACCCGTTCAATGGCACGTGAGCTCCGGCCGCTTCGGTCCGACGGCGGCCCGGCCGGCCACCTATACCAAGGCGGGCGCCGATCGGAAACCGGGGATTGCCGCGCGTTAGGCCCGGGCCGTCGTGAAGGCCTTGCTCAGAAGATGAAACACTTCCAGGTCCTTCTCGAGCAAGCCCTCCACAGTCCCATTGTCGCGCAGGCGGGCGCCCAGCTCCATCACGCGGCCATATTCGCTGATGAGCGGCAGCTCCGCCATAGGTAAGCCCGTCAGCTCCGCCAGACCGTGGTGGAACTCGGCACCCTCGGAGCGCAGTCCAATCAGCTCGAAACTCGAGAGCACGTCCAAAGCCGCCGCGACGCTGGCTTGGTTCGGCATCTCGTCGGGGGTGGCCGCCGTGAGTTGCCGCACCACCGGGTTGGCAAGGGCGCCCAGGACCTCGTCTTCGGCGCGCCGGAAGAACCGTTTGCAGAAAGCCTCGTCGAAGGTCTCGTGCTCGGCCAGGCTCTCGATCACGGGAGCGAACGTGATCGCGTCGCGGGCGCCGAGCACTTCCTCCGCGCGGGCACCAATATTCTTGAGGAGGATCAGCCGCTCCGCGAGTTCGTCGTAGGGGTCGCGCAACATCGCGACGGTCTTGATACCCTTGCTCAGGTAGAACTCGTAATTTTTATAAAGCAACCGTCCGCTAACGTAGGACGAAGTCCCCTCTTTAAGGCAGAAGACCTGGGTCGACGTCTCCCGCCCGAAGCGGTCGACACCTTTGTACCAGTATTGGAACCGCATCTTAAGAGCGTCGTCGATCCGCCAGAGCGGAAGCAAATGCGCTTCGAACCGGAACAGGTTCAGGTCGGTCACGACGTTCGGGATCGGGCGCCTGTAGACGAGCACCCCTGTCTCCACCTCGGTGATCTCCAGGTCGGAATGGGCCGATAGGTCTGGGATGAGCGCCTCGTCGATGGAGAATCCGCAAAGACCGGTGGCATGCCGCCCCGCCTGGACAAGAGCGGGGATGTGCTCGTTGGCGGCGAGGACCAGAAGCTCCCGGCCCTGGCTCGTCACGCGAACGGACGGGATCGACCCCCCGGAGTCTGGAACGACATAAACGGAAACTCTGGCGCCGTGGTCCTCCTGGAGATTAAACAGCATTTGCTTGGGCATCCGAGGACTGGGAGCGGCGCGCCGCTTTCAGGCCAACTTGTTCCTGAGCATTCCCATCAGACCCACTAGCGCTCCCCAAACCGCCAGAGCCGCGGCGGCGAACAGCGCCGTGTTGAGAAGACGGCGAGGGTATTTCGCCTCCTGAGCCGGAACGGGACGCACGAACGTGTTGATGTACATGAGCTTCGTTTCGGAGGCTAGGCGCGCATGCTCGAGCAGGGCAAGCGAAGACGCGTACATCTTCTCGGCGATTTGGTTCTCGAGGGTCGCATATTCGAGCTTCGACATGGAGCCTGCGAGATTTTTGGTTGCGGCGTCGCCGGGGCTCTGCGTCAGGTTCGCCTGGAGCTTGGCGATCTCCTCGTTGGCCGCGCTGATCTTGGCCTGCAGGTTACGAATGACAGGCGAGTTCTCGGCGACATAGCGGCGCTGGGTGTCGTAGTCCTGCTGCATCTTGGCGAGATCGCCGCGCACCACCGTGATGAGCCCGCTGAAGGCATCGGCAGATTTGTCGGCGCTCAGCGTGCCCTCCTCGTTGCGCGCCCGTTCCAGGCTGGCCCGGGTGCCGGCGAGGTTCGCCTCGGCACGCTGCCGCTCCTTCTCGCTGACCGACAGCGTATCGGCAATCATCTGATCATTCATCTGGTTGACGAGCAGTTCGCTGGCTTCGAGCGCCGCATCCGTTATGCGCGCGGAATCCTCCGGAGAAAAAGCCCTGACGGAGAAGACCACGATGCCGGCCGGCATCTGCACTGAAAGGTCGACCATGGATTTCCAGTAGCGGAGAAACTTCTCGATTTTGGCGCCCGCCTTCAGCCGGCTGAAGAAATCGACCGCGGGACCGTTGAATAGGGAGCGCAGACCGACCGACTTCTCCAGTTGCTCGACCATGGATCGGCTCTGGATGTAGTTCATGATGATCTGGGTATCCTGGATGATCAGGATCGAGGGCACACCGGTGAGCGAACCGATGCCGTCAAGCTTAGGCGGCATGCCGCCGCGCACGGTAAATCGCGCTTCCGAAACGTACTGGTCCGAGGCGATGAACGCGTAGTAGCAGGCGACCGCCACGCTCGGCACCGCCACGAGGGCGACGAAGCTGACTATTCTGGCGACACGAAGCAGCTTTTCGCCGCGGCGCGCCCGGTACCCGCCGGCCGCGGCGTTGCGCCGATGCTTTGTCGAGAAGCGAGCCCGGCGCGCGGCTTCGCTCAGGGCCTTGGCCACGAGTTGGGCGCGCTGCCGCGGCGAGAAGATGGCGGGGACGTCTCCGCCGATCCGTTCGTCGCTCATCAGGGTCTCACCATTCTGCGCTTCCTAGGCCATACGTCCCCGGCCAGCCGCGCCGGCCGATCATCGATTGAGCCGATTATACATGTCGATCGCCTGGTCCACGTCAGAAAACATCAGCAGCTTGCCGTCGACCAGCACGGCGCCTCGGCTGCAGAACGTCTTGATGGTTCCCATGGAATGGGAAATGACGATAAGGTCGGCCGTCTTGCGGCGCTCCGCGAAGATCTGCTCGCAGCGGGCCTGGAAGCGGGCGTCGCCGACCGCTGTGATCTCGTCGATCAGGTAGCAGTCAAATTCGATGGCCATGGAGAGCCCGAAGGCCAGCCGCGCCATCATTCCTGAGGAGTAGGTCTTGACCGGTGCGTCGAGATAGTCGCCGAGTTCGGAAAAATCCTCCACGAAATCGAGGACGCGGCGGACATTGTGTCCATACGCCCGCGCGGCAAAGGTCACATTGTTGCGACCGTTCATCAAGGGGTGGAAGGCGCCCGCGAAGCCGAGCGGCCAGGACACGCGGACCGAACGCTTGATCTTGCCGGAATTGGGGAGTTCCGTCCCCGACAGAAGCCGCATGGTCGTCGATTTGCCTGCGCCGTTCACACCCATGATTCCGTAGGAATGGCCCTTTTCGAACTTGGTGGAAACGTGATCGAGGATGACCTTCCGGTGACCGTCCGTCTTGTAATATTTATAGACGTCGTTGAGCTCGATCATGGATGCTTGCCCGGGATGCCAATCATCCGTATGCCTTCTACGCTGTCCCGCCTAGCATCGTCGCGGGTCCTTTTTTATGGCAGGTCGCTTCAGTGTCTCTCGGCGCACGGCGGGGCGTTTCAGCTACCTTTTCCAAGAGCCGTTGCCCGATCGAGCGGAAGCATGATGGCGGGGTCGCACCTTGCCGCATGATTTCGAACAGCTCCGCCTGATCCTTCTCTACCTGGAAGATCGGCAAATTTCGCCGCGTGCCACGGTCATCATCGACACCATCGGCGAAGCTGAGCTGGTCGCATGCGACGCGCAGACCTTCGAAGACGGATTGAACCGACTCCTCGAGCTCGGCTACGTGGACGGTCCGGGTCTCGGAGGACAGGGATTGTGGTTGTTCCGCAAGCTGAGCCGCAAAGGCATCGAGTTCGTCCGCGTGGCCCGCGAACCCGCGGATTGGGCGCGCCTGAAGCAATGCTACGTCGGCATGGTAGCTCGCTAATGATTGGTTTGATGCGCGCCCGAGATCTTTTTTCCTCGCGCGTTCCTTACGCGGGGAACGCATGAAGATCCTCTTTCCCGCGAGCGTCGAGGGGCTCGAACAGATGTCGCCGCTCGTGTGGACAAACACGTGCTCCGACCCGGCGCTGGTCCTGACGGTGGCGCCAGGGCAGACGGGCTTCATCGGCTTTTTCCTATCGGCTGGCCGGGGGGCAGTGGCGCCGAGGCTCACCTTCGACAAGGGCGAGGGTTTCGACGCCGCGACCGCCGTGTCGCTAGACACTTTTCCTTTCGGGTTCTATCACGTTTCGATCGATAAGATCACCGCCTTGGAGCGTATTCGCGTCCGCCCCTGCAGCGAACCGGCGACGTTCCGGTTCCTTCCGTTCGAGACGAAGAGCGCGGTGCTCGTGGCCGTGCTCCATTACGTCTTCAATCTCCGCTATCGCAAGATCACTTTGATGACGGCGGACCGCAAGGGACGCATCGGTGGCCTCGCCTGGATCAAAGGCAACGTGTCGCGGATCGTCAAGTTCTTCCGCGACATAGAGCGGGGCGAGGGTGCTCGCATCGTCGAGAGCGAAGCGGACGCCGTCGCGAAGCTGCAGCGCGATCTAGCGCCCGAGGTCGCGCGCATACGCATCGGAATGGACGCCCTTTTGAAAGAGAGGACGTCTCCTCTCCTGTCATTCATTTGCCCGACCTACAACACGCCGCTTGCCTATCTCGCGGACCTCCTGCAGTCGTTCAAGGCCGAGGGCGCCGCCTATGCTGAACTGATCCTCAGTGACGACGGCTCGACCGACCCGGAGACGCGCGCGGCCCTGATGGACGCGCGAGACCAGCAAAACGTCAAGGTGGTCTTCAACCAGCCCAACGAGGGGATTGCATCCGCGACGAATGCCGGGCTGCGTTCGGCGCGGGGCGAGTGGGTCGCCTTCATTGACCACGACGACCTCTTCGCATCCGGCGCCGTCGCCGTGATCGCTCAGGCTATTCAGAACCGGCCCGAAGCCGACTTTTTCTACACCGACGAGATCATCGTCGATGCCGCGTTGCGGACGCTTGGAACGTTCTGCAAGCCGGCCTTCGACTCCGTTCTGCTGTCGGGCATGAACTATATCAATCATTTCTCCATCTTTCGGCGAGAGCGCGTCGAGACGCTGGGCGGCTTGCGAACCGATCGGGAGGGTTCGCAGGATTACGACCTGCTGCTGCGCTACCTCGTCGACCGTAAGCCCGGATCGGCCGTTCATATTCCCTTCTTCGCCTATCGGTGGCGGCGCGACGAGCAGACCTACTCGGCGCTCAACATCAAACGCGCTGTCGACAATGCCAGACAAGCGCTCCTGGCATCGATACATAAGGGAGGTCGCGATGGCACAGTCATGCCCGCGATCGATCCGCACCTGCACAAGGTGCGCTTCGCCATGCCGCATCTTCCACTCGTATCGATCGTCATCCCGAGCAAGAATAGTTTCGACCTGATCTCCCGCATCCTCGTGGATCTCGAGAAGCGAACGTCCTATTCGAAGATCGAGATCGTAGTGGTCGACAACGGAAGCGACGATCCAGCCGTACTCACCTTCTATGACACGGTCCGCTGCGACGGGCGCATCGCCGTCGACATCGTTCATGAAGCCTTCAATTTCGCAGCCATGTGCAATCGCGGCGCACGACGTGCGCGCGGCGAGGTGCTGCTGTTCCTCAACAACGACATCGAAGTCCTCGACGCAGACTGGCTGGAGGAAATGGTTGCCTGTCTCGCCTTTCCCGCGACGGGGATCGTTGGCGCCAAGCTGCTCTATCCCAACGGCCTCGTCCAGCACAACGGCGTGATCGTCGGCCTCGGCGGCGCTGCCGGTCACTGGTACATCGAGGCAGCGGCGACGGAACCCGGTCCGATGAGCCGCTTTGCCGTTCGCCAGACGCTGAGTGCCGTGACAGGCGCCTGTATGCTGGTGACGCGGGCTTGCTTCGACGCGCTCGGCGGGTTCGACGCCGAGGCTTTCGCGATCGCCTACAACGACATCGATTTCTGCCTCAGAGCGAAAGCCGCAGGCTTCCGCACGGTGTGGACGCCCTTCGCGCAATTGCGACACCACGAGTCGGCATCTCGCGGCAGCGACGAAGACGACCGCAACAAGCCGCGCTTCTTGGAGGAGATGGACCGGCTGAAGGCGCGCCACGGTACCGTGGCTTACGTCGACGACGCCTACCACCCCGCCTATGACAGGCAATTTTCAAAGCCGCGCCTCCATACGCTTACCGAGCTGCCGCCCACGAGACCGAGCGTGTTTCCCTAAACAAGACTTTTGAGCGAGCGATCAAACCTTTTTCGACGGCCCTAGCAGGCGTTGAAAAAGAGGTGACCTCTTGGCGAGGCTGGCGGCAAGGTCCTGGGCGGACGCCAAGTCTTTTTCGAGCTGAGGCACGCGTTCAGCGATCGGTGATAGTTCCGCAACGCGGCGATGCGCGTCAGTCAAGTCAGTTTCGAGCGAGCGATTCACGTTCGAGACGCTCTCGAGCCGCTCCAGTGCACGATTGGCATTCTCCAAATCCGCCCTGAGGAGCGTGGCCGCCCGTGCCTCCTCGGCTGCCATGTCTAGCGCGGCGCGTGCCCCGTGCAGTTCCGCTTCCAAGGCGCGGTTCCGTTCGACGACGGGCGCGAGCTCCAGGTCCGCCGCAAGGAGCGCGGCCGCCCGCACCTCGCCAGCCGTCGTCTCGAGCGCGGCGTGCGCCCCTTGCAGTTGCGCTTCCAAGACCTGATTTCGTTCGACGACGGGCGCCAACTCGGCCAGCGAGCGTTGAGCATGCTCCAACTCCACCCTCATGAGCGAGGCGGTCTCGGCGTCCCGATTGGCCGTCTCGAGGCCAACGCGGGCGGCCTCTAGGTCTCGCAGGAGCGAAGCCGTCTGCTCCGTCGCCTGATCGAGACGCCCATTGAGATCGTGAGTCACAGCATGATGGTGGGCGATTTCGGCCGAGTGCGACATGATCTGGCGGGAGAGCGTGAAGAAGACGGGCGAAAACGCGGAGCAGGCGCGATCAAACTCTATTTTTACCGAGTCCAGTACCGCCATAGCCTCGCGATCTTCGGGATCCTGGTGCAGCCGGTCCAGCGCCGCGTATGTCTGCGTGATCCAGACACATAGATCGTCCGCAGGGCCCGCCGTCCGCCGATGATGGCGCAGGGACGTGTCGAGAAAGGCGTCCGCGTTGTTGCGCGCGCGTGCCGATTGCTTCGGCAGTCTTGGCCAAAGATCGTTGAGTAAGCCCGCAAGCTCCGATTGCCAATCGATCAGCATCGCGGAATAGTGCGAGAAATGCCGCTGGAGACCACGCGATCCTGCTTCGGCTTCGAGGATGTGGCGTAGCCAAAGCAGTAGCCCACGAGCAATATCGATATCGTTACGCGATTTGAGCGAGCAAGCGACTTCGAGAGGATCCCGATATTGCAGGAGAGCGACCGGCCGGCAATCGATGCGCTTGAAGACCTCGAGCCAAACGTCGATCAGACGACACAGGCGAGGATCCTTCAGCAGGATCGGGCCTTTCCCCGGAAAATCGTGACGAGCCGCGTCCGCCAATTCGTCGACGAACTGATGGTATGCGGCAGACTCGAACCAGGCTTTGGGGATGGGGTCCCAATCCACCCAATGGGCCCCTGCCGATTCGAGCAGGCGGTCGTGGATGCGGATGATTTCGCTAGGCTCGAAGAAGCCCTTGGGATTATCGGGCTGGGGGGCAAGCTCGCGAAGCGGCCTCTCCGCACCAAGCTCGCTCAACACCCCGCAAACAGCCGAGGTTCCGCTTCGATGCATGCCCAGTACGAGTATGCATGTCCGTAGTGGCAGTCCCGAACCCGTCATCACACCTTCTCAGATCGTCTGAGTGCTGAAATAGGCGGCTTTCGGACCGGTTGTCCAATGTCCTCGCGTAACCTATTGCCGTGATCAACCTATCATCATCACTCTATAACGTCCCGACGATCGCCTCGGCAGCCATCGACTGGAGATGCAATCCAGCGGGTGATATCGCGAGGCCGGCACGCATCGATCTTTCCGCATCCGCGCCTAAAGTCTGGTTGAGATATTCGGCTTCGAGCAGGGACCGGTCGAGAAGCGCGATCCACCGTTTCCAATGCCACGCCGTCGCCCCCGGGAATACGGAAGCGTCTGCCGCGACCAGCGTCCTGGCATTCTCGACCTTACGACGGAACCGCTCAAAATTTAAAAACGGGATGTGAACCGTTAAGATGTCGCTGGCAGCTCTCGCCGCGATCACCGTCCCGTCTTCTCGCAACGCATTGTGGGCGCCCTGAGAAACCGTCGCAAGGGACGGACCACGTGCGATCACCTTTTCTGCCGGTTGCCCGGCGATCCACCGCAAGGCTTGGTCCTTGTCCATGGCGGCCTGGGTCAGACGTGAAGGCGCGACGAACAGGTCAAGCTCTTCAAGCCTGACTGTTCTGCCATGGGCGAAGCGATCGAGGCGCTCGCCCAGACAAGCGTTGAAGCGCCTGATGGAGAGAGCCTCGGCACCTGTATTTGTCAGCACTTGCCGCAGGTCACCGAAGGCAGGCAACCAGAATTCGTCGCCGTCCTGCACAAGGATCCAGTCGGGTGTGAACCGCTCTTTCGCGAGCGCAATACCACGCGCGAAATAGTCGGCGTCGTGGCGGGGATCGCCGCTGGTTTCGATCAGTGCGATGCGGCCTTGCTTAACGAACTCGTGGAGGATCTCGCGCGTGCCGTCCGTCGAGCCGTTGTCGACAAGGACGATGGCAGCGACAGACAGCGCTTCCAGGTGTTCGATGCATCGGGCTATCAGCTCATGTTCGTCGCAGACGCCGACGACGGCAGCGATCGTCGGTAACATCAGGCCACGATCCGTTTCGAGCCGGGCGCGAGGACCCGCGGTCGCGCGAGGTGGCGGAGCGACCGCGCGGGATTGCCGGCAATCTTCGCGAAGGCCGCAACTGACTTCGTCACGACCGATCCAGCGGAAATCTTTGCGCCTTCACCGATTCGAAGGGGAGCCCCGGGTCGACCGTTGACGACGGTCGTTCCGGCGCCCAGAAAAACGCCTTGCTCCAGCACGACGTATCCTGACACCGTGCAGGAGGGACAGATCGTGCAGAATTCTTCGATGACGACGTCATGCCCGATCGAACAGGCCGACATGATCTGCACGTGCTCGCCGATGGTGGTGAGGGGTCCGACGTAGCTGCTGGGTCCGATGAACGTCCCGCTTCCGATTTGGACACCGGGGAAGACGAAGGCGGGACAATGGTCATAAAGCCGCGCGAACCCGGCACCGGCCCGCTTGAGGCGCTCGACGATCGCGCGACGCGCCGTGGGTGCGCCGACGCTGACCAGGACCGACGTCTCTGCGGCGCTCGCCTGCCATTGCGGAAAGGACAGGACCGGTAAGCCGCCGATCTCTGACCCCAGGCCGCCTTCATCGTCGTCGATGTAGCCCATCAAGACCGCCAGCTCGTACGGTGCGAAACCATATTGAAGTACGGAGCTCATCGCCTGACCGTATCCGGAGGCGCCGAAGACGAGCACCGGACTTGGTCCGGCTGTTGCAGCTGGACTTTTTTTGTCGCCACCCATCTCAGTTTTCCATTGCAACTCCAGGTAGCAATAACGCACATCTCTTACCGGGGCCAGTTCTCCTTGGTACGCAGGTCAGATGGTTTCGACGAGCAATCCGGACCGCAAATGGAATGAAAACTCGCGGTGGACGCCTATATCAGGGCGCGCGGCGCCGATCCTCGTGGTGCTTGATGATTTCTTTCCACATCCGGGCTCGGCATTCCGCTTCGAGGAGTTCCGCTGCTACCTCGACCATATCCCCAATAGTGCGATCTACTCGACGGGAGGCGCCTTACACCTGGCCGACGAAGCGCGGCCCGTAGCCGATCTTATCGCATCGTACGAGGCCTCCCATCCCACACATGCCGGACGCCTTTTTTCGATCGAGGCGAGCGCACTGCCGCCAGCCACCCTCTATTACGCGGTGTTCCTCCATGTCATTTACGGCTTCATCGAAGCCATCGAGCGGCAAGCCAAGCCCTTTGCCTTCACGCTCTACCCGGGAGGGGGCTTCGCGTTGGATGACGATCGAAGCGACGCGATGATGCGCCGCGTGTTCGACTCGCCCTGCTTCGAACGTGTGATCGCGACGCAACCCGTCACCCGTGACTATCTCCTCGCCAAGGCGTTCTGCCGCGAGGATCAGGTTCTGCCTCTTTATGGAGGCGTTCTCACACGCTCCGCGTTGCCGCCGCCGCCCGTCCACACGCGCTACGGTGCCGGCAAATCGACACTCGACCTCTGCTTCGTCGCCAATCGATACAGCGCGCACGGAGCCGACAAAGGTTACGATCTGTTCGTTGCCATGGCAAAGAGCCTCGGCGAGTCGCCGATCGACGCGCGGTTTCACGTCGTCGGCCGCTTCGACGCGACAATCCTCGACCTCGGCGCGGCTGCGCCGCTCTTCTCCTTCTACGGGCCGCGGCCCACGTCGTTTTTCCGTTCGTTCTATGCCGGAATCGACGCGATCGTCTCGCCGACGCGACCGTTTGTGCTTGGGCCGGGCCGTTTCGATGGCTTCCCCACGGGCTGTAGCGTGGAGGCTGGGCTGCACGAGGTGGCGGTAATCTGCACCGATAAGCTCGGCCTCAACGTGGATTTCGAGGATGGGGAAGATCTGCTGCTCGTTGAAGCCGATGTGAAGGACATCGTCGCCAAAGTCGAGGCGCTCGCCTCCCAACCGGGACGTCTCGAAGCCTTGGGACGCAACGCACGCCGCCGCATGCTCGAGGTCTATGGTTACCAGCGCCAGATGCAGCCACGCATCGACCTCCTGATCGCGCTGCTCGAGGGCGCAACAGGACGATAATTACTGCAGCGGCGCGGCCCGTTCGTGCAGCCGGACGATGTCCATGATCGAGCGAACGTCGCGCGCGGTCAGATCGACCGCCATCGGCAGGCCGACAAGACGGTCGGCCAGGTCCTCCGTTTGCGGAAGAGGGTCCCGGCCGAAGCGGCGGCAATAGGGATGCCGGTGTACGCCGGCGCCGTACCATTTGCGGCAGCCGATGCCGACGCCGTTCAGCGCCGCCATCAATCCATGCGCTTGCTCCCAAGTCGGCAACTCGGCGAGGACGTAATTGGAGGCGATGGCGGGCGCTAGATGCAGCGAGCTGTTGAGCCCCGCGCCGGCCTCGCGGTAGCAGTGGGCGATGGCCGCATAGCGGCGGCACTTGTCGTCCCAGCCATCCAGTTCGGCGAGGCCCACGGCGGCATGGTACTCGCTCATCTTGCCATTGATGCTCGGCCGCTCGGAGACCCGTTCGAGGGTATAGCCAAAGTTCAGACATTCCACTGCCGCGCGCCATGTCGGCTCGTCGCCGCAAAAAACTGCCCCTCCCTCGCCCGTGCAGAACGCCTTGGTTGCATGGAAACTCGTGGCGAGGGGGATGGTGCCGAGCGTGAGGTCGGGCCGTGCGATCAAGCCTTCGACAGCCGCCGCGGCGTCGATTGCGACGGGGATGCCGGTCGCGGCGCGTAACGCCTCCCAAGGAGCCTGCGGAACAGGACGGCCGTAGGCAGCCACCGGGACGATCAGGCCGACTTGCCCGATGAGGGGATGAAGGCGGCATAGATCGGGGTTCAGCAACCACGTTACAGGATCGACATCGACGAAATGTGGGACGTACCCGCTCTGCTCGACGGCGGAAACGGTGCCGATGAACGTGTGGGCCGGCATCAGGCAAAGCGGGCGGGAGGGCGACGGCCGCCCTGCTGCGGCAAGGATCGCGCCGACCAGCGCCGCTGTCCCAGATGAGGCCAGAACCACATGCGCGGCACCTCCCACCTTCGCCCGCAGACGCTCCTGCAACGCCAGGACAAGGCTGCCGTGATTGGAATAGTGCCGCGCCGCGTCGATGAGATCGAGGTAGGGGAGCAAGCGTCGACCCGTCGGCAGCAGCGGGCGGCAGACGAGGATCCTATCGGCGGCAGGCGGCATCGCCCGGAAGTCGCCGGTCGACGAAGGCCCCCAGGTCCGCCCTTCGCCGCCTGTCAAGTCTTCGCCGCGCGCCAAGTCTTCGCCGCGCGCCAAGTCGTGGGTCCACGCTAGCTCTTCGGCCGCCGAGTGGCTGGGTACGGCGTAGACGGTCTTGATGGCCTCGCTCATCGCCTTACCGTGTCAGCAGCCTTCACCCCCGACAAACGCTTTATTGTCGAATAGACATCGGTTGCATGGCCAGCGAAAGCGGGCGATCCGCCTGGGCGTCGCCGTCCCGGCTAACCCCACCAGCGTCAAAGTCATCTTCGACAGCTTTTTTGCAAGCGAGGGCGGAACCGTTGCGTTGCTCGCGCGCTAGCCGTTCAGACGTGTCCGCGACACTCCTTGGCGCAGGCTTGGCCGGGTCTCGCGAAGAGCTTTGGACGAGGCAGATGATGATCGAAACAGGCGCGCCGCGGTCCTCGACGGCCGGCTTGCTGGGAGAGGCCCTGTCACAGACATCGCGATTGGTGGCGGCCGAAATACAGCTCGTCCGCATCGAGTTGAGCGAGA
Source organism: Beijerinckiaceae bacterium (assembly GCA_965249685.1). Taxonomy (GTDB): domain Bacteria; phylum Pseudomonadota; class Alphaproteobacteria; order Rhizobiales; family Beijerinckiaceae; genus RH-AL1. The sequence goes on from CBDFMN010000003.1 coordinate 1,738,941, forward strand.
AGATTTCGACGGCGGTCAAGGCGGTGTTAGCCATCGTCGTGGCGGCGATCTTCCTCCTCATCGCACTGATCTTCCTCCTTTCCGGTCTGGTTGCCCTTCTCATCCAATTTGGGCTTTCGGCCTCCAGTGCCAATTTCGCGATCGGCGGCGGTATCGCAGTCGTGGCGCTTATCGCTATCTTTGCGGCGTCGCGGAGCCTGTCGGCCTCCAAACTGAAACCGGGCCGCAGCATACGGCAAATCGGGGAAAACGCCGCCATAGTTAGGGAGGGCGCACGATGAACGGGCCCCTGGAAACCGCCGCCGCTGCCGAGGCGGAAGTGGAGTATGCCCGCGCCGCCCTTGCGCTGACATTGGACCAGTTGAAGGAAAATCTGCAGCCCAAGCAACTGATCGTAGAGGTGATGGCCCGCCCGCGCGACCAGGTCTCCCGCTGGCTCGTGACCTATGGCCGGTTCGCGAAGCACAGCCCCGTCGCTGGCATGATCATTGGGGCCGCAGCCCTCGCCTTGACCAGCTCCCTGGTGCGCGGTGAACAGGGGCGGCGCACGAGCCATCGGCGATGAAGGACCGCCCGTCTCCGTTCGCTGCCTTCGTCGCGGCTTTCGCGCTTGTCCTCTCGGTGCGTTCGACGATGCAACGAGCAAGTGTGCAGCGCTCTCAATCCTCGTCCAAGCGTGAGGTCCCCTTGTCGCGGGACACGAAATCGAACGCCGGCGGTAAAACTTTAGCCGGCCAGGGCGCGACGACACCGACGGAAATTCCGCCGCGCGGATGGTTGGACATCCTGAAGCGCACGGCGCAGAAATTCTCGGAAAACGAGCTTATGTCCGAGGCGGCAAGCGTCACCTTCTTCGCTCTGCTCTCCATTTTTCCCGCCGTCGCCGCGCTCATCTCGATCTATGGCCTTGTCGCCGATCCCCGGACGATCTCGGAGCATCTCGACACCGCCGCCGGCTTCCTGCCGGGCGGCGGCCTGGACATTATCAAGGAGCAGGTGAAACGGCTGACGGAGAACCCGGCGAGCAGCTTGGGTTTCGGCGTGATCCTAGGCATCGGCACCGCGCTATGGAGCGCCAACCAAGGCAGCAAGGCGGTTTTCAGCGCCCTGAACAATGTTTACGAAGAAAAAGAAAAGCGCAGCTTCATCAGGTTGACAGGGGTGACGCTTGGCTTCACGGCCGGGGCACTGGTCTTCCTCATTATCCTGATGACTGCCGTCGTGGTCCTGCCGATCGTCCTGAATTTCATCGGCCTGCAGAGCTCGACGGACTTGCTCGTTCGAGTCGGCCGCTGGCCAGCCGTACTTCTGCTGCTCGCCGTTTTTCTTGCCGCGCTCTACCGCATAGGTCCGAGCCGCAACGCGGCGCAGTGGCGCTGGATCAGTTGGGGCAGTGCCTTCGCCGCTGTCTCCTGGGTCGGACTTTCGATTGGCTTCTCGTGGTACGTTTCGCATTTCGGCAGCTACAATAAAACCTATGGGTCACTTGGCGCCGTCGTCGGGTTCATGACGTGGATCTGGTTGTCGACCACAGTCATCCTCGTGGGAGCGCAACTCAACGCCGAGATGGAAGCGCAGACGGAGAAGGACACCACGGTCGGGGCACCGAAACCAATCGGCGCGCGAGGTGCGACCCAGGCCGATCACACGGCTTAACGCTGCCGTCAGGATGAGCGGCTGCCCTATCGCGGCGGGACGAGTTCAGACCCGGTCCGTTCAGCGGCAGCCCTCGGCAACAAGCCAGAAAGCCTCCAACCCAGACGCGTCCGCGCCGCCGTCAAACCGTCGCGCGCCTTGATTCCGGCCAGGATCACCCGCGCGATGCGGATTTGGCGCGGCAAGGCTTGAGGCGCGAGCAGCGAAGACGGATACGCGCCATGCCCGCGCATGACGGCGAACGCTGGCCGCAGGTATTCGTCGCAGTGGATCGCGGGCTTCTCGATGCGCAGGCGCATCGTGTCGGCGCAGCCGCCGCTGGCACGCCCGATCAATCGACCTGACGTGGTCACGACAAGATCGGGCGCGTGGCGAATGCGAAACCCGGATCGGCGCAGCGCCGCCATCAAGGCACGATCCTCACCGAGCGCGAGTGGCGGAACGCCGCCGACCGCGCGAAAGCTGGCGAGGGTAAGGGCGAGCGATGCGCCGGATTCGCATGGGTGACGTGGCCATGGGTCGTGTGGCTGCGGGTGTAGCCGCGTCTCGATCTCGCAGACGAGCGCCTCATAAGTCGCCTCGAGGGCGCCGCGTTTTCTCAAAGTCGAAGGCAGAGCCGCTTCTTCCATGGGGTCAAGCGCTACCGTTCCCGCCACCGCATCGACGCCGGCCTCGAGCGCGGCGACGGTCTTGGCGATCCAGTCGGGGGGAACGCGCGAGTCGGCGTCCGTCGTCATCAGCAATCCGGTGCCGGTCGTCTCTTCCAAGAGCGTCGCGGCCGCTTCCATCGCGCGCCGCCGGGCGCCGCCGGCGCTCGCCTCGCCCGGCGGCAGCGCCGCGACGACCACATGCAAGGGGAAGCCCAAACTCGGCGCCAGGGATCGCGCGGCTTCCGCAGTCCCGTCGTCGGAATTGTTGACGAAGAGGAGCACGCCGTAGGGCGGCAGAACCTCGCCTGTGGCAGCCCGCTGCGCCGACAAGGCGGCAAGGCAGGCCTCGATGCGTTCGACCTCGTTTTTGACCGGCACGGCGACCATGATGGTCCAGGCACAACTCGAACTCCGCTGACTGATCATGTCGGGCGCTAAGCCATCTCTGTCGTAAGGGGCTGGTGGAAGCAGAAGGCACCGGCTGCGTCGAGCGAGGCGTCGAGCGCGGGCTGCCGCAGATAAGTCGCAAGGTCCCGGGCGACCTGATCGACCGGGTTGGGGCGCATGAAGGCTTTCAGGCCGAGCGACCTCTGCGCGTGGTCCAGGACAAGGAGCGCCGCGCGCTGAAACGTTCCGCGCATCAAATCGACATAGACGTCGACTTTGGCCGGGTTGGTCGCCGGGTTCTCCGCGAGCTTTGACGCTTCGCCTATCCATAGCCGCGCGGTCTCAGCCGCAGCGACCGCTTCAGCGAAACGAGCCCTCTGCATCCCGTCGCCGTCGCGGCCCGCGCCGACGACCTGCTCCCGATAGGACTCGAGAAGCGCGAACACGCCGCCGAGTTGAACGGCCATGACGCGCCAGGCGCCCCCGCGAAAATAGGGCGAGCGCAGATAGTCACCCGGACGGCCGACGACCTCATCGGCATCGATCGGAATACCGGTGAAATCCACCGTTCCCGTGGCGCTTGCCTTCATCCCCGTGGGCGTCCAACCGGATTGGTCGACGCGATCGGCGCCGATGACGCAAGGCAGCATCAGCACGCTGCCCGCCTCGGTCTTTGCGGCAACCAGCGGCCGGCGGACGTGGCCGGCACCGGATGCCAGGAGCTTACGGCCGCGAAGTCGGCGACCGCCGACTTCATCGATTAGGACAAGGCTGTGCTGATCCTCGGCCATCCACACGCCCGAGAGGCGACCGGCATCAGCTTCCGCCTTCAGCAAAGCCAAATTCTCCCGCGAGCCGTAGAGCCGCACGAGCTTAATTGCGTTGATGTGCCCCTCGTAGAGGCGACCGAGCGGCAAGCTACCCTGTCCGATCCGCGACAATATATTCGCCAGCAGCACAGGATCGGAAGGCGATGATCCAAGATCGTCCCCGTCCATCGTCGATGGGAAAGGCGCGTGGAGCAGACCGCGCCGGTGAAGCTCCCGCACCTCGGCGTCGGGAAAAGCACCATCGCGATCGAGCATCGCCGCATTGCTTGATGCAAGGTCAGCAACGGCACTCGCCGCCTCGATGAGCTTGTGCCCACACTTCAAGGCGTCGATGTTTTCAGGAGCAGCGTGTGTCACGCGCATGCAACCGGCCGAGGGCTTAGCCGTTCCCTCCTCGTTGAAGAAGTCGTAGAGGATCTTACCCTGCCTACCCCGTCGAACACGCACGCAAGATGGCGGGCTGCGCCACCTGTCGACCTCTATCGATTGGTGGGAAACGGGCCGTTGCTCGTCCTCGCGCCGCATCCCGACGACGAGACGATCGGGTGCGGCGGGCTGATTCAGCAAGCCGCGCGGGCGGGTATCCCCGTCTTCATCGATATTCTGACAGACGGTTCGCGCTCTCACCCGCACTCCCGCAGTCACCCGCGGGAACGGCTGACCGCCCTGCGCCGGTCCGAAGCCGTGGCGGCCGCGGCGCTCCTCGGAGTTGCCACCGCCCACCTTCGGTTCTGGCCAGAGGAAGACACCTGCTTGGCCGTCCAGGGCCCTGCGGCCAATGGGTTGGTCGAGCGGTTGCGCGCGCGTCTTGCGGAAACCCGCGCGGAGAGCGTGTTCGTTACATGGACGGACGATCCCCATTGCGACCACAAGGCGGCCTTCGATCTGGCCGACCACAGCTTGCGCGGATCGACCGCGCGCCTCTACGGCTATCCCGTTTGGTCCTGGACCCTTGAAGCGCTGCCGCGCAGTGCGCGCGAGGCCCAGGCGATGCGGCTCGATATCGTCGCCGAACTTGCGGGGAAGCGGGAGGCCTTGGCCTGCCATGCGAGCCAGCTTGGCCAGGTGATCCATGACGATCCCCAGGGCTTCAGCCTTACGGAAACAGATGTCGCCTTGTTCATGCAGCCATACGAGACCTTCATCGCCGTAACCCCAATGGCGGGCACCGGCAATTAGAAACAAACGGGCATTCTCCGGCCGCCGCGATTTGGACCCGCTCCATCCCCCTTTCGATCCCTGCGTCCCGAAATGATGCAACCGTTTCGAGGGCCGTGTTAAGGATTCTGCAACCGAAGTTTTTCGAACATCAGGACACCGCCTTGACTTGGACGAGCGTCGACTGTCCCGATCACTTTGGCCGCACGGTCGTGGTTACCGGTGCCAGCAGCGGCCTCGGCGCCGCGTCCGCCGAGATGCTTGCCGCGCGGGGTGCACGGGTCGTCCTGGCCGTGCGCGACGAGGCGAAAGGAGAGGTGGTCCGCGCGCGGATCCTCGCCCTCCATCCCCGTGCCGAGGTCGCGGTCTTGCTGGTCGATTTGGCGGACCTCGCGAGCATCCGGGTCTTCGCTGCGCGCCTGAATGCGGAAGAACGCGCGATCGATGTCCTGATCAACAACGCCGGGCTCGGTGCCCAGCCGCGAAGAGCGGTCACCATCGACGGCTTCGAGCGACAGTTCGGAACCAACCACCTCGGGGCGTTCGCCCTGACGGGCCTGCTCCTCCCCTCGCTGCTGAAGGCGGCCGCGCCGCGCGTCATCGCCGTGGCGAGCATCGCACACCGCCAGGGCGAGATCGACTTTGCTGACCTGCAGGGCGCGCGCCGCTATCGCGGGCTGAAGGCGTATCGTCAGTCCAAGCTCGCCAACCTGATCTTTGCCATCGAGTTGGACCGTCGCGTGCGGGCGGCACACGGCAGGCTGGTCAGCGTGGCGGCGCACCCTGGCCTCTCCAGCACCGGCTTCTTCGCCGCCATGGGCTACCCGAAACCCATCACCGCGGCCATAGAAGCGGGCATCCGGATCATGGGCCAGGATGCGGTCAATGGCGCTCTTCCGCTCGTCTATGCTGCGACGATGCCGGACGTGCGGGGAGGCGACTATTGGGGTCCCGCCGGCCGGCTTGAATTTCGCGGGCCGCCGGCACGGGCGGCGATCGCCCCGCGGGCGCACGACGCGACCGTGGCGGCACGGCTCTGGGAAGTCTCGGAGCGGTTGACCGGAGTCGACTTCGACGCCTTGGCCCACGGCAACGCGGCTTCAGAGCCGAAATCGTCAGCCTCGGCATAGCTTCGACCGGTGGTAGCTGCTGCTGCACCCACTTGCTCGGCAGCGTATGCGCCGGCTACCCCGCAGCGTCGGCAAGGCACCTGAGGATGCAGCCGTAGGCTTGGCGCACTGGGAAGCCAACCGCGCCGAGTCAAAGGGCATCGATTTCTGCTTTCAGTGCATCGGATAGGGTGATCCCGTCCGTCGCGGCGCGGGCGCGCAGCGCCAGGCGGCGGGCACCGGGCAGACGCGCCCCGCCCTGCCCTTCGATCGCCGCCGCGAGCACGCCAAAGCGCGCCGTCGCATTCGCGGTGAAGGCCGTAGGCTGAAACGCAAGCAGGAGTTGGCCGGTACCGGGAGGCTCCCCCTCGGCGTCAAGGAAAGACGAGGCTTCCCCCGCGAAGCTCGCGCCGGTTAGACCGGCGGCGAGAAGTTCGACCATCAACGCCAACGCCGTGCCCTTGGCGTTGCCGAGCGGCACCATCGTGCCCTTGAGGGCTGCGCCGGCGTCCGTCGTCGGTCGACCCTGCGCGTCGAGCGCCCAGCCCTCCGGGATCGGTTCGCCCACTTCTCTAGCCGCGAGGATGTTGCCGCGCGCCACCTTGGAGAGCGACAGGTCGACGACAATAGGCGGCCGCCCCGGCAGGGGACAGGCGAAGGCGATGGGGTTGGTGCCGAACACCGCCTGCGAGCCGCCCCACGGCGCCATAGCGGCAGGCGTATTGGCGAACAGGATTGCGACGAGGCCCCGCTCGGCCAGCGCCTCGACCGGTCGGCCTGCTGCGCCGCAATGATGCGAACGGCGGATGGCGGCGGCGGCGAGGCCCTGCCCTGCCGCCACATCAGGCAGAGCAGCCACGGCAGCGTCGAGGGCCGGGTAGGCGAAGCCGTGCCCGGCATCCACAGACAGGACGGCGGGTTTCGGCCGCGTGATAGCGACTGCGGCATGGCCGACGACCTTGCCGGCGCGCACCTGCGCCGCGTAGGATGGCAGGCGCGACAGGCCGTGACCCTTCAGCCCATCGGCCTCTGCGCCGACGAGGGCCTGGGCGACGCTGGTGGCGGCCTGCTCTGCCGTGCCGCAGCGCACGAGCGCGGCTGCGGCAAACGCCCTCGCTTCGTCCAACATCAGCCTTGGCATGGCGCAGCTTCCTTTGTGATAGACCGCACTCTTTTACACTGTTGCAGGATCAGCCTTTCTCAACGTGATCAACCCGCGTGTGTATCCCGATGTTGCATGCCTGGCGTGCATCCGCGCCCTGCAACCCCCCTGTCGTCTATCTATTGTTTAGTCATGACGAGCTTTAAAGGAGGCAACATGCTTAAATTCGCTTCATTCTTGATCGCAGCGGGGTTGGTAGTCGGCGGTGCCGGTCTCGCTCTCGCTCAATCGGACAATCACCCAGCGTCGAGCGCGATCGATCCCTACCAATCGCACGACTTGCCGAATGGCGAGCGTTCGCCTCCTCCGGCGCTTCGCGCGAACGGCGGCGTCGCGCCCACCCAGATCCCGTTCGACAATGCGCAGTCGCGTACCGGCGGTCCGTCGGGCGGCAACGTGACTCAAGACGGCGGCTGACACTTTAAGCGGCCCAGCCGCCTGCCGTTAAAGCCGCCCGGTTTACGCCGGGCGGCTTTTTCTATGAAACTTGCCGCGGCATTCGCGTTATAGGGGCGCGCCGGTCTGTCGCAGGTCGGCCACCACGCCTGGGTGCCGTTCTACAGGACCTTTTTCGGAGCGCTTCTTTCATGCACATGTCGAATGAAAGCATTCTCGTTATTATCGTCGTCGGCATCGTCGCGGGATGGCTCGCAGGCCAGATCGTTCAAGGTACTGGTCTTGGCATCATCGGCGACCTGGTTGTCGGGATCGCAGGCGCGTTCGTCGGCGGCTGGCTGCTCCCCCGCCTTGGCATCCATCTGGGCACTGGCATGGTCTCGGCGATCATCAACGCCACGCTCGGCGCCGTCGTCCTGCTGCTGCTCATCCGCCTACTCAGCGGCGGCATTGGTTGGCGGCGCTGATCAGCAGACAGCCACCGCCAAGCATTGTCCGGTCCAGGCATGCAACCGCGGCCTGTTCAGAATAGTTTATACGTGATGAACAATCCTTCATCGTCTGCCACTATCCTTGTTGTCGATGACAACGGTGTGCTGCGCATGCACGCCGCCGAAATCCTGCGCGAGGCCGGGTTCGCCGTCGTCGAAGCCGGGGATGCCGCCGCCGCCACGCGCATCCTGGAGGCGCGCACGGATATCAGCATTCTATTCACGGACGTGCAGATGCCGGGCGGTGCAGATGGGCTCTCGCTCGCTCAGCAGGTCAAGCAGCGCTGGCCCACGATGCGCCTCCTAATCACCTCTGGCGGCGCGAAGATCATGGACGAGAACATCCCCGAGGACGCGCGTTTTCTGACCAAGCCTTACACCGATTGGCAGATCCTAGGCCACGTCAGGGCCATGATCGAGGACGGTGCTGGCAGCCGTTAACGAGCGCTTAGGCCCTTCTGTCCACCAAGTCGTTTCTGCCCGGCCCACGCGGCCGTCAAAGGAGTGACGAGCAGTCCGTTTGGCGGCGCGCAGCTTGGTCTCTCGGGGTGCGCGGCTTAAGCAGCCCTTGCGCTATGGCTCGACAGATGCGACGCGCGCTGCGCGTTCCGCGCAAAGTCGTCCAGAGGCCGCCATGACCGGACGCGAAGCGCAGCTGCGTACCGCCGCGGCCACTTGCAATTCTTTATCGCCGGATATGCCGAGGATAAGGGTTATGCGACCGTGCTCTGTGAAATCGTAATAACGATAGGGTAATAGCTATCGCACTGCTGCGGAGGTTGGTCATCCCTGCAAAACAACACTCCGAATGCCGACGCTTGCGCCCTTGCGTCCGCCCCGGCGGCAACCATCGAAACCACAACTCCTCGATGGACGGGCACTGACAAGAAGAGCTTGTTTGGTATCAGACTTGTTAAGCTAGGAGGGCGACCTCTATCCCGGTCAACCAAGCATTGCATTGCATAAGTTAAGTTGGCCGCGAGCCGCGGTTCAAAGAGCGGATGGTGGTCTTGCCAAAAGAATGTCCGCCGCGATCTCCCGCGACGGACGAGCATGAAAGCCAGACAACCCGTAGGTTTGTCGGCAGGTCGCTGTGGATCAGCTGCCTCCACCGCTACGACCCGCGCCGCCTGCCGGGCCACCTGTTTTCGTCTGCGAAGGGTTCGGGGCGGATGCGTCGTTGGCGCCGACCCCGCCGGTTACGGTTTTAGAAGGCGCAGGCGAGACATCGCCATTGGGGGCTACACGCGGCGTATCGGGTGCTACGGTGCCGGGGGCGACGCGGCTGTCTTGCGCCTGCGCCGAGCCAGCGAGAGCAGTCAGGATGAGTAGAGCTGTCAAAGACTTCAAAGTGTAATCCTCCTTGGACCGGGATAATACTGCAACGCGCGCATTGTTCCGCCACGAGGACCCAGCATGGCGCCTATCCGGCAAGTTGCGCGGGCGAGGCACCATGAAGAGGAGGACGTCGAGCGACCGCGACGCAACCGCCGGCTCCGTTAACCATTGGACAAGCCATCCACCCCCCGTCCAAGGAGCACGGTATTGAACGATCGATTGACGATGCAAGATCCTCGCGAGCAATACCCGCGGCCGCCTTTTCCGCGTCAACCGCAGTCCACACCCGGATCCGCGGCGCAGATGACTCCAGAACCGGATCATGGCGAAGAAAGTTATCACGGTTCGGGCAAGCTTCTTGGCCGCAAAGCTCTCGTTACGGGGGGAGATTCCGGGATCGGCCGCGCGGCCGCGATCGCCTTCGCGCGCGAGGGGGCCGACGTCGCCATCTCCTACCTGGCGAGCGAGGAGGCCGACGCCAAGGAGGTCATCGCCTTGATCGGAGCGGTGGGCCGCAAGGCGGTGCCGCTGCCCGGCGATATCACCGATGAAGCCTGGTGCCGGCAGATGGTCGACACGGCGGTAAGGGAATTGGGTGGCCTCGACGTCCTGGTGATCAATGCCGGCCGTCAGCAGAACCGCCCGTCCATCGAAAAGGTGACGTCGGCCGACTTCGACCAAACGATGAAGACCAACCTCTATGCGCTCCATTGGATCACGCAGGCCGCGGTACCGCACATGCCGCCGGGCGCGGCCATCATCACAACATCCTCTATTCAGGCCTACGAACCCTCGGCGGGCCTTCTCGACTACGCCACGACGAAGGCCGGCATCGTCGCCTACACCAAAGCACTGTCCAAGCAATTGCTGGGCAAGGGTATCCGCGCCAACGTCGTCGCACCCGGGCCGTTCTGGACTGCGCTTCAGGCGAGCGGCGGCCAACCGCCCGAGACGGTCATGAAGTTTGGTGAGGAAAGCCAGTATGGAAGGCCAGGCCAGCCTGTTGAGGCCGCACCCATCTACGTGCTGCTGGCAAGCCAGGAAGGCAGCTATATCACCGGCGAGGTGTATGGCGTAACGGGAGGCGCCGGGGTCGCGTAACGATGCGCGCCAGCTTGGCCTTCCTGCAGGGGCCAAGCTGGCGCATGGCAAAGCCTATTTGATCTGTACGATCCGCACCGTGCCCTCACGGTTCAGGACTGTCACTGTCACGTCAGTCTCGTCTCGGCTGAGGCGCACGTCGGCGCGCGAAGCTCCAAGCCTGAGGCCGCGGATTGTGACGTCGTCCAAGAAAGCCGGCATACGCGGATCGACGAAACGGATCTCGTTGCTGTCGTGGCGAAGCTCGAGGCCGAGGCAAGCCGCGAGAAATGCAAAGGGTGCCGCCGAAGCCCAAGCTTGCGGCGCGCACGCGACCGGATAGGCGGTAGGACCGCGGCGCTGCTTGCGGCCGAACCCGCAGAACAACTCTGGCAGACGACTCAGCTCCTGATAACGAACCGCATCGTACATGCCGGAGAAGACCTTGACCGCCTCCGCCTTGAGTCCATAGCGTGAGAAGCCAAGCACAATCAACGCGTTGTCGTGCGGCCACACGGACCCGTTGTGATAGGACATGGGATTGTACCGAGCTTGCCCCTGCGCCAGAGTACGAATACCCCAGCCGCTGAACGCATCAAGGCCGGTAAGCCCTTCGGCAATGCGCGTTGCGGAAGCGAGGTCGGCAATCCCTGTGAACAGGGCGTGGCCGGCATTGGACGAACGGACACGGCACGGGCGTTTCTCGCCGTCGAGCGCGATCGCGTAGGTGCCGATGTCCTCGCACCAATAGGCCTTTTGAAAGTTGGCTCGCAGGGTCGCCGCCTGCTGTTCGAGGTGAGCCGCGTAAGCGTGGTCGCCCCGCTCTGTCGCCAGCGCCGCCGCCGCCCGCTTCGCGGCGAAGACATAGCCTTGCACCTCGCAAAGTGCGATGGGGCCAAGGGCGTCGGACCCATCGGCGTGGAAAATCGAGTCCTGGCTGTCCTTCCAGCCCTGATTGGCAAGTCCCGCCTCCGTCTCGCGAAAGTATTCGACGAATCCGTCGCCGTCACGGTCGCCAAAGACGTCGCACCAATTCAGCGCAGCCTCGATATTGGGCCAGATCCTATCGATCGTGGCGCGGTCTCCAGTCTGATCATAATACATGCCGGCAAGCATGACGAAGAGCGGCGTCGCGTCGACCGTGCCGTAGTAGAAGGCGAAAGGCACCTCCTTCAATCGCGCCATCTCGCCATGCCGGGTCTCGTGCAGGATCTTGCCCGGCTGCGCGTCGGCGTCGGGGTCGATCTCCGTCGCCTGCGTCGCCGCGAGATAGAGAAGGACGCCCTTCGCGACGCTCGGGTCGACCCAAAGCATCATCATGGCGGTGATGATACCGTCGCGGCCAAAGACCGTGCTAAACCAAGGGATGCCGGCATAGGGATAGAGGCCATGCGACGTCCGGCTGACCAGCATGTAGATGTCCGCCGTCGAGCGGCAAGCCACCTCGTTGAGGAGCACGTTCGAACTCTCGACCGTCGCGATGTTTCGCGTGATCTCGAGAAGGCCGCGCCGCGACTGACGGTAGGCCTGCAGGAACTTGAGCGGCTTGGCCGGCGCACCCTCGCCGCAGGCAATGCTGACGTAGACGGCCGTCTTCTCACCCGGATCAAGCTTCAAGTCGTATTCCGCGAACCCGTCTGAGATACGGTCGGGCGTCGGCTCGAAGCTCAAGCCCGTAAAGCGGCTGACGTCGTCGAGCCCGTCGTAGCGCAACTCGACATATTGCGGCTCGACCTTGGCACCGCACCGCTTGCCGCTTGCGGCACGGCGCGATCCGCGCACCTCGAACAGGTCGAAGAAGTCGGCATCGAATGAGAAGCTGACGCGAAAGGTACGCGGCGCACAGTCGTAATTCGCAAGCCCAATCCGTTCGTAGAAGCAGCCTTTGAAGAGAAGCTTCGTCCGTTTGATGGCGATCGTGTCGCGCGGCGTGACGATCTCGTCGCCGCTGCGGATATCCGGATTGGCCAAATCGACAGTCAGGCAACCATTGTCGTCTTCCACGACCGAGCCTAGAAGGAGCGGCCGTTTTCCATCGAATCGCATGTTGAAGGACGACAGATAGCGCGTGTCGCGCATGAACAGCCCTTCAGGGCTGGCCGGCTCGACTCCGATATCACCGGTGCTGTCGAGCACGGCAAAAGCGTCGCCGTATTTCAAGGTTCGAAGCGGACGCTCGACAAGCGAGGTATGCGACTCGATGTAATGTTCCCCGACCGGGGGGGACACGGCATCGTCGCGGGCGTCCTTGGTCGCAGCTGCGTGCTTGATCATCGACCCTCTTTTCAGCAGTGGAATGGGCAGCACTGAGGAGCAAATGAGGACGCAGGCCGCGCCGCCACGCCTCTTGGCCCAAAGGAGGGAACCGGCCGTACTAGAAGATGGCGAACGAGGCCGCCATCAAACCACTACTCCGCCGCAACGAGCTTCAACGTCGGAGACGACTTGGCGATCAACGCCTCATAACTGGCCACATAATTGTGCGCCATGCGCTCAGCCGTGAAACGAGCCTCAAACCTTCGCCGAACGGCCGCGCGATCGAAGTCGCGGATCTGAGCGACCGCGGCGGTCGCCTGATCCATCGACTCGACGACGAGGCCACTGACGCCGTGGTCGATCACCTCCGGTACCGATCCATTGTTCCACGCGATCACCGGCGTCCCGGCGGACATGGCTTCGATCATGACCAGGCCGAACGGCTCAATCCAATCAATGGGGAAGAGCAGAGCCATAGCATGACCGGTAAAGGCGCATTTTTCGCGCTCATCGATCTCACCGATGAAGTCGATCAACGGATGGTCCAGCATCGGCTTGATGACGGTGTCAAAGTATTCCTGATCGTTGCGATCGACCTTGGCCGCAATCTTAAGCGGAACACCAGCCGCCTTGGCGATGGCGATGGCGCGATCCGGTCTCTTCTCCGGCGAGACGCGGCCAAGGAAGGCCAGATAGTCGCCGCCGGTCGCGTTGAAGGGACAAACATCGGGCGGTAGGCCGTGGTGGACCGTGGCCAACCAGTTCACGTTGGACGGCATCGGCTTGCGCTGGCTATCAGAGATCGAAATCAGCGGCATATGAGGATAGGCTTCGTACACCGGCATAAAATCCGGCATGTCGAGCCGGCCATGCATCGTGGTTACCACCTTGTGTGCCAGGGCTTGAAACATGGGGTAATGCAGGAGATCGATGTGGCAGTGGATGATATCGAATTCGTCCGCTCGCTTAAGGACCTGGTCGAGCATGACGAGGTTGCTGGCGGTATGGTCGCGCACACCCATCAACCGCAGCCCGCTCTTAGAACCCGGCACGAGCCGGGCGCTGGTCTGCGACCCACCCGCGGCAAACAGCGTCACCTCGTGTCCCTGACGGACAAGCTCTTCCGTCAGCCACGATACGACACGCTCGGTGCCTCCGTAGAGCTTGGGCGGAACAGCTTCGGCAAGAGGAGCAATCTGCGCGATTCTCATTAAGTCCTCCAGAGGGGTCAGACGAAGAGCCAGCGAGGATAAAACACCACAGCATCGCTCTGGTTGCGTCGCACCAACTCCCTCCAGGCTTTATCTTTGCAGGAGCTTAAAAGATAGCGGCGCGATCGACTATCCGGGCCAGAGCAGAACGAGCAAGGCGGCCGACTCCAGATGTCGTAGGCTGTGGGAACCGTCGCAGGTGACATGGGGCACGCTCTCAAGGCCAGCCAACCGAGCTCCGCCCGGAAAACGGAAAGGCCGTCCGGCTATCCTGCCGGAATCGGCGCGCGTCGCGCGGTTAAGACCAAGTGGACTGCGCCCGCCACGGCGGCAGCCGAGTTGGGAAAAGCGTCCGACGCGCCGCGAGCGGCACTGGGGTGTATGCTCGTATTCGTCGCCGAGCAGGTGGTCGGCCCTATCTCCCGCGTTCCTCCGATCAGCTCCGTCGAGGTGATGACTGCTTATGAAGCGGGCTTCCTACAGCTGTGATGCGGCCGCATGGATCAGGCAAAGAGGGAGTTCGGTGCTAGCTGTGCGATCGTGCCGCTCCGCTCAAGGTCGCGAGGACGGCGTCACTTGAGGCGACGGCGCCGAAGACGCCGCCTTGCATGGTGACCATCTTGAGTGCGGCAGCATGGTTGCCGGGGTCGGTGGCCGCGCAGCAATCGGCGACAATCAGGCACTCGAAGCCACGGTCGTTGGCCTCCCGCATGGTGGTGTGGACGCAGACGTCGGTGGTGATGCCCGTGAGGATGAGGTTGCGGATGCCGCGCGTCCGTAGGATCAGTTCAAGGTCGGTGGCGTAGAACGAGCCCTTGCCCGGCTTGTCGATCACGACCTCGCCCGGCACCGGGGCCAGCTCGGGAATGATCTCCCAACCGCGCTCGCCGCGCACGAGTACGAGGCCACATGGGCCGGCATCGCCGATCCCCGCGCCGATCTGGCGCGACCGCCAGCGCTTGTTGGCAGGCAGGTCGCCGAGATCCGGGCGGTGTCCTTCGCGGGTATGGATGATCGGGTAGCCCGCGGCACGCATGGCGGCGAGCAGCGCGGCGATCGGCGCGATCGGCGCGCGCGTCAGGCTGAGGTCGTAACCCATCGCGTCGACGTAGCCGCCGACGCCGCAGAAGTCGGTCTGCATGTCGATGATGACGAGTGCGGTATTGTCGGCTCGCAACGCGCCGTCGAACGGCCAGTGGTAAGGGTCAGCCGCGACGGTGCGTTCCAAGGCGAGTGACGCGCCGTTCACTCTGCGGCTTCCTTACGATCCGGCGCATAGACCCTGGTCGGGGCAGGCAGGCCGCAGCCGGTTCCGTCCGTCACCACGACCTCGTCCTCCCAGGGCAGGCGATAGCGGCCGGCGACCAGGTCGTGCATGAATGTGTAGGGGCAATCGCCCGCCCCACCCTTTACGGCCGAATAGCCGCGGTGGCCGAGCTGATAGATGTTGTTCTCCACGCCCCAGTGCCGGCGTGCCTCGCGCACGAGGTCCGGCCGGACTTCCGCCGTGATGATCTCGTCCGCGCGTCCCGTCGTGCCATGCGCGATGATGCTGCCATCGAAATCGACCACCATCGCCTCGCCCATCGAGTCGAAGGTCCCGTCCGAGCCGCACATGCAGACGTTGGCGGTCACCATCAGGTTGTGGAAGGCGTTGGCCTGGTTGGTGAACCGCCAGGATTCGCGGATGGGCGCGGTGTAGCCGGCCGTTCGCAGCATGATCTCGGCGCCCTTGTAGGCGCATTCCCGCGCCATCTCGGGGAACATGCCGTCGTGGCAGATGATGAGCGCCAGCTTGCAGCCGCGCGGCCCGTCAATGACAGGGATGCCGACGTCGCCCGGCTCCCACGGCTCGACGGGTACCCAAGGGTGCATCTTGCGGTAGTAGAGACGGACCGCGCCGGTGTCGTCGATCACCAAGCCGACGTTGTAGGGGTTGCCGTGCGGGTTGAACTCCATGATGGAGAAACAACCCCAGATCCGGTTTTCGACGCAGGCCTGCTTGAAGGCCGCGACCTCCGGACCATCCATGCGGCACATGATGGCGGGATCGGTGTTCATGGACAGGCCGTGCAGCGCATATTCGGGGAACACGACAAGGTCCATCGTACCCAGGTTGCGTCGCGCCTTGGCAACGGTCTCGACGATCTTGCGCGTCTGCCGCGCCAGGTCCTGGGGCGTGTCGACCTGTTCGAGCTTCGCCTGAACAAGGCCGATGACGACGCCGTTCGGCGATTTGTTCAGCCCACCCAATCCGTTCATGCACCATCCTTCGCCGCCATCGCTGGTTGGGCCGGTGTCAGCAGGATTCGTGCCGCCGCTGAAGATGGCGCGGGGCGCCTGTCCAAGGTCTTCGCCAGTCCCATGCTCTCGCCGGGCACCTGCGCGAGACCGCCGACGTCCTGGTCCACTCGGACGCAGGTGTCGCGGAATAGCGACCGAAAGCTGGCATCGGCGCTGAAGATATCGCCCAGCGTCTCTGGCAATGGCGGCAGGCGATCTGCCAACCTGAGAGCCATCCGACGCTGTTCCTGGCGGGAACCCGACCCCTGCCGGGCCGCTTGAGGGAGCAATCTGCAAAACCATCAGGACGCCGCTTCCCGGGGCCTCCGTCGGGGCCGATCGACGATTGGCGGCCGCGTCTCGTTCCGCCCCTCGCCACAGCAGAGGCCGGTCCCGGCCCACGCCTAAGAAGAGTTCAGGAGAGTTCACGATGGTGGACATCGCGACCGTCGATTCAATGTCCGCGCGCCGCGGGGCGGCAGTTTTGCTCGAGGTGCTGCGCAGCGAGGGCGTTCACCACATCTTCGGCAATCCCGGCACGACGGAACTCGCCCTCATGGACGCGCTTACGGGCGCGCCGGACATCGAGTATATCTGGGGCCTGCAGGAAGCGAGCGTGGTGGCGATGGCCGACGGTTACGCTCAGGCGGCCGGTCGGCCCGGTTTCGTCAATCTCCACACTGCAGGCGGGCTCGGCCATGGCATGGGCGCGATCCTCAACGCGCAGGTCTCCAACACGCCTCTGGTGGTGACGGCCGGCCAGCAGGACCTGCGCCACAATCTGACCGACCCGCTCCTGTCCGGAGACCTCGTCAAGATTGCCGAGCCTGCCGTCAAATGGGCGCGGGAGGTCACCCATGCCGACCAATTGCCGGTGCTGCTGCGCCGCGCCTTCCATGATTGTACGGCCGCACCGAGCGGGCCGGTGTTCCTTTCTCTGCCGATGAACGTCATGGAAGGCATGACGACGGTCGGTATCGCCGACGTGTCGAGGATCGACTGCAGGGCGGTCGCCGGGTCGCTCGACACCTTGAGCGATATGCTGGCGGCGTTGACACCCGGCAAGCTCGCGCTCATCGCCGGCGACGAGATCTCCGCCTCCGGCGCCAGCGCCGAGACAGTGGCGCTGGCCGAAGGGCTGGGGGCGCCGGTGTTCGGCTCGTCCTGGCCGGCACACATCCCCTTTCCCACCTCTCACCCGCTCTGGGCCGGCAACCTGCCGACGAAAGCGAGCGAGATCCGCGCCCGCCTCGAATCGTTCGACGCCATTCTGGGGCTCGGCGGCAAATCGCTCATAACGATCCTCTATTCCGAAGGGCCAGCCGTACCGCCAACCTGCAAAGTGCTGCAGCTCTCGGCCGATGTGACCGACCTCGGCCGCACCTATTCGACGGCGCTTTCGGTTCTCGGCGACATCAAGGCATCGCTCGCCGTGTTGCTGCCGATGCTGGACCGCAAGGTGGCGCGGCACCGTCCCGCCATAATGGACCTGCGGGAAGCTGCGGAGGTGCGCCGCGGCGAGCGCCTCGCGGCCTTGCGGGCCAGGGCGCAGGCCGAGTATGACGCGCCGGTGACGACGCCGTTGGTCGCCGCCGAGCAGGTGACGCGGGCCATCGGTCCGCACGTGGCGATCGTTGACGAGGCGATCGCAACCTCTCTCCACGTGCGCTCCTTCCTCAACTCCTCCTCCTCGCGGCAATATTCGATGGTGCGCGGCGGCGGCCTCGGCTGGGGCATGCCGGCCGCGGTCGGCACCTCGCTGGGGCTTGGCCGAGAGCCGGTGGTCGCGCTGGTCGGCGACGGCGCCTCCATGTATTCGCCGCAGGCTTTGTGGACCGCCGCGCGCGAAAAGCTGCCGGTGACTTTCGTCGTTATGAACAATCGCGAATACAACGTGCTGAAGAACTTCATGAAGGCGCAACCGGACTATCTCAGCGCCCGCGCGAACCGCTTCATCGCCATGGACCTCGTCGATCCGTCGATCGACTTTCTGGCGCTGGCGAAGGCCATGGGTGTCGCCGCGCGCCGAGTCGGGCGCGCCGGCGACATCGCGGGCGCGGTGGAGGACGGCATCGCCTCCGGCATGCCGAACCTGATCGAGGTGCCGATCGCGGTGGCTTAGCGACGGCGCGCGAAGACCAGAAGCGGATCGCCTCGCGCGTGTCGTCCACCGACGTGACGATGGACGGCGTTGGTCGTGGCCCAAGGGCAGCGCGAAGCCGAACACGGCGGCGGGACGATTGAAGGAAATGCTGCCGCTAAGCCCGTGACAGGCTATGTTTGATGTCCGCGAGCGGCGGGGACGCCGCAGTCTGCCGCCTCATCGATGCCGCAAGTGCAAGTCCTGCTTGCCGCATCGAACGCGAAAGCCACGGAGACCGACATGAACGATGTCCGCCCTTCGATCGAAGCCTTCTTCGACGAAGCCACCAACACGGTGAGCTATCTTGTCGCCGATCCGGGCACGCGGCGGGCTGTGATCATCGATCCCGTGTTGGATTACGACGCGGCTTCGGGGGAAGTGGACACCCGCTCGGTCGAGAGGATCCTCGCCGCCGTCGACAGGAACGGCCTGGGCGTCGACTGGGTCCTCGAGACCCACGCCCATGCCGACCATCTCTCGGGCGCGCCCCTCATCAAGTTACGGACGGGGGCGCCGATCGGCATCGGCGAGCACATCCGCGACGTCCAACGCCTCCTCCGTCCGCTGTTCAACGCGGATGACGTCAAGCCGAACGGCGGCGACTTCGACCGCCTGTTCGCAGACAGCGAACGTTTTCGCATCGGCAACCTCGAGATCGAGGTCCTGCACGTTCCCGGTCATACGCCGGCGGACGTCGCCTACAGAATAGCCGATGCCGTCTTCGTCGGCGACAGCCTCTTCATGCCGGACTACGGGACGGCCCGCGCAGACTTCCCCGGCGGCGACGCACGGCACCTGTTCCGATCGATACGCCGGCTGCTCGACCTTCCACCGGAAACGCGCCTCTTCATGTGTCATGACTACAAGGCGCCGGGCCGCGACCTCTACGCTTGGGAAAGCACGGTGGCGGCGCAGCGTACCACCAATCGGCACGTCCGCGATGGGATCGCGGAAGACGAGTTCGTGGCCATGCGCGAGGCCCGTGACGCGACCCTCTCGACGCCAAAGCTGCTGCTCCCCTCCATCCAGGTGAACATCAGGGCAGGCCGCTTTCCTCCGACTGCATCGAACGGCGTCAGCTATCTCCTCATCCCGGTCAAGCCGAAGGCCAGGTCGGCGTGAAGGACGTCACCGCCTCGTCGATGAAGTCCGGTCTTGGCGCAGGCGCGGCCGCAGAGATCACGCGTGGGCGAGATGAAAGCGCTTTGTCGCCGGACGCAGGACGAGAAGGACGAGAGCCAGTGCGAGCACGTTGACGCCCGTCGCGAGGTAGAGGACGGCGTTCCAATTGCCCGTCGCCGCAACCACGATGGAGCCAAGCGGCACCAGGAAGCCCGCAGCGCCCTTGGCGGTGTAGAGCACGGCCGAGTTCGTGGTCGCGTATTTCGTGCCGAAAATATCGGTGCACATGGCCGGGAACAGGCTGAAGATCTCGCCCCAGCAGAAGAAGATCATGCCGACGCAAAGCACGAAGCCCCAGGGATGCGAGCCGGCGACGGTGAGGGCGAAATAGGCCCCAGCCCCCAAAGCGAAAGAAATAGCCATGGTCTCCCAGACGCCGATCTTGTCGGCGATCCACCCGAACAGGGGACGTGCGATCCCATTCATCACGTTCGCGAAGATGAGCGCGAACGCCAGCGTCGTCGCCGACCCGACCAGCGGGACGTCGGACACGCGGTAAGAGCTGCCGATCGTGGTGAGGTTCGCGGTGGTCATCAGGCCGCCGGCGCACATCAAGAGGTCGAGCACATAGAGCAGCCAGAAGATTGGGCTGGCCACCATCTGACGTGTGGTAAAGCTGTTCGACGCCTGCGGCGAAGCCGCGACGGACAAAGTGGACTGAGGCGTTTGGACGGCAGCGGGATGGCGGATGAACACGGCCGCGAGTAGGACGATCACGCCTTGCAACAGGCCAAACCAGATGAAGGCCTGAGCATAACCGGATGATTCGATCACCATCTTGATCGGGATGATGGTGAGGGCCGCGCCCGCACCGAAACCGCCGGCTACGAGCCCGACCGCGAGGCCCCGATTATCTTTGAACCATTTCACAGCCGTACCGACAGCGGTGCAGTAGATCGCGCCCGAACCGAGGCCAGACAGCGCGCCCCCAACCCAAAGCCCTTCGATGGACGTCGTGAAGCCGTTGACGATCCAGCCGAGGGCGACCAGCACCGCTCCGAAGCCCATGATGACCCGCGGCCCGTTCCTCGGACCGATCCGGTCCACCAGCGCCCCCATGAGCGGGGTGGCCCACGTCTCGAATGCGACGAAGATCGTGAACGCGATCTGAATCTCTGCGAGGGTCCAATCGACGTGAGACGCGTGCAACGGGAGCACGAAGACCGACCACCCGTACTGAAGGTTGGCGATCATGACCATGGCGAGAACGCTCAGCATCAGATATCGCCAGCGCAAGCTACCTGTCTGGTCCGAGCCAGCCGCCTTCACGGTTTCCGTGATCATTGAAAATCCTGATTCATTTGCGTTTGTCCCACGCCTCGCGTTGTCGCGCGAAGGCGAAGACATCTACGGACGTGAACGCTACCCTTCAGCGTGCCCGAGGAGGCGGCGTTCGGCGAAAGCCCTACGCCTGACATGGTTCCGCCGCTTCCGACCAGGACCGACCAAACCGCGTGGCTGCTATGCGTTCTCTAGTGGGTGAAAGGAGATAGCAGCAGTAAGAGTTATTCGCGGGCTACGGATCGGCGAGGTGAACGAGCCCGACTTGACACCCGTGCCGCGCTACTTCAACGGCGTCGTCTAATCGACCGATCAGGCGCTTAACCATGCGCCCACCAAAAGCGTGTCGTTCGTGGCGAGTTCAGGCAACACGTTCGCCAACCTTGCGCCCGCCAGTACCTGTTGGATCTCGACAATGTGTCTGTCGCCAATCCTGCCGGAACGGTCAGCGTCCCAGCCATCGGTTACGATTGGCGCACTAGCGTTAATGGCACAACCTGGACGGATATCCCGGCTGGAGCCGGCGCCAATCAACAAAACGGCGCGTCGCACGTCCTCTCCTACGCTACAACAGCGGCGGCGCGCGTTCTGGTTCAGCTAGTGGCGAGCTACGTCGACAATGGTGGCAGCGCCGAGACGGCCACGTCCCCAACCTGGAACCTCGTCGTCCGCACCGGTGCAGGCAACGCGACGGTCGGCGCCGACAAGTCGGACGGTCATGGCGGCACCTACGTCGACGTCCTCTTCGGGATGAACGGAAACGACGCGATCAGCGCCGGCGCCGGGATGACTTCCTATTCGGAGGCGCCGGCAATGACGCGCTGAACGGTGGAGCCGGCAATGACCACATGAGGGTGGTGCCGGTAACGACACCCACGCCGTGGAAAGTCTCGGCGGTAAAATCGTTGAGGTCGCCGGATAGGGGATCGACACGGTGCAGGCGGTTCTAAACAGCTACTCGCTGGCTACCGTTGCCAATGTCGAGAATCTGGCGTTCAGCGGGGTCGGAGCCTTCATCGGCACCGGCAACGCGCTTGCCGTGACCGGTGGCTCAGGTAACGATACGTTGGACGGTGGCAGCGCCGGCAACGACATTCTGGTAGGCTTGCTTGGCGACGATACCTACCTCGTCGATCATACCGGCGTCACGATCCGGGAGAATATCAACGAGGGAAATGATACGGTCGAGACCACGCTGAACAGCTACTCCCTGGCGAGCTTCGTCAACGTCGAAAACCTCAACTTCGTCGGTGCGGGGGCGTTTTTCGGCGCCGGCAACGCGCTTGCCAATACCATCACCGGCGGCTTAGGCAACGACGTGCTGGACGGCGGCAGCGCCGGTACCGACGTGTTGGTGGGTTCGCGCGGCGACGACACCTACATCGTCAGCCACCTCGGCATGACGATCGCCGAGACCCTAAACGAGGGGACCGACACCGTCCAGACCACATTGGGTAGCTACTCTCTGGCGGGGCTGACGAACGTCGAGAACCTGACGTTCGCTGGTTCGGGCTTCACGGCTTTAAACGGCGTGGGAAACGCGTCCGACAACGTCCTGACAGGGGGACGCGGCAACGATACGCTAAGCGGTCTCGGCGGCATCTATACGTTGATCGGTGGAAACGGCAACGATACGGCCGTCTTCTCAGGCCAGGCGTTCAACTATGCCTTCTCGCACGATGCCGTCGATAACCTCATGATTGCCGACGAGCGCTCTGGAGCGCCGGATGGGGCCGATACGGTCATCGGAGTCGAAAACGCCCAGTTCGGCGCCCACAGCTTCAGACTGATCGTTCCCGCCAGCGACTTCGATGGGGCAAATACCCTCAATGGGACGGGCGGGTCCGACATCCTTCTAGGGTTCGGTGGCAACGACCCCCTGTTCGCGAGCAACGGGACCGACCTGATGGTGGGCGGGGCTGAGCGCCTGCGTTGACGCCCGCATCTCGCCGGGGCTAGTCCTTGATCTCATGGCAAATACGGCGGGCCGAGGCTCTCCGTCCGGGGAGAGGAGGCGGGCATGTCGCAGCACGGCTCGATGGTTCGTTCAGGTCTCGCGGTCGTCGGCCTTGCGCTGTCGGGCCTGGTTGACGCGCATGCCTCCGCCGCTTTGGCGCGCAGAACTCCCCCCGCGGTTCGCGCCTATGGGTACCAAACCATGATGGCCCAAGCCGCTGATGGCGGCGACCCGAGGCCGGCGTCCGGCCCGACTGACGCACCGGGCGGCAAGCCCGCAACCTCCCCGACGGACACGAGCCGACCCCCGAGCGGCACGCAGGCGACCGTCGTGGGCTTCAATGCGCTGGAAGGCGTCATAAGCAAGAGCGTCCGCAGCAAGACGGGCAACGAGGACATGGGCCGCATCGTCGACGTGCTCGTTGGCGCCAACGGACAAGTTCGCGCAGCCGTGATCGACTTCGGCGGCTTTCTCGGCGTCGGCAGCCGCAAGGTCGCGGTCGACTGGAAGGTGCTCGACTTCACCGACAGCATCAAGAGCGGCAACGCGAAGGTCCTGCTCAGCCGCGACCAGGTTCGCCAATCGCCCGAGTACAAGCCTGGTGAGCCTGTGGTCATCCTCGAGGACTCGAGGTCGAGCGGCGCCACGCCGCCGGCCAGTGGTACAGTCGACGCGCCGACGCATTGATCGAAGTCCAGGCCGCACCCAATCCAGGCGGTCTGCGTCCAAGCCATCCTCAAGGCGGTGCCGAGAGGTTCCTGCATGTCGACCTCTGATCCGCCTCGCACACCATTTCGCGGCACAGCCCCGCCTGCTGGCGGGCAATTCGAGCCTTCCAGGAGTGGGGCAGGGCTCGATTGGCTGACGTTCTTTTGCGCCAACCTACAGACGGGGTTCGGCGCCTTCGTCTCGGTCTATCTTACCTCGGAGAAGTGGACACAGACCGATATCGGTCTGGTCCTTATGGTCGGCGGCTTGGTCGGTCTTGTCGGACAAATGCCCGGGGGGCTCCTGGTGGACGCCTCCCGGTCGAAGGTCCTGCTCGCAGGCGCGGCAGTCGTGGGAATCGGCGTAGCGGCAATGGCGATGGCGCTCGACTCGATGTTTGCCGTCATCCTCTTCGCCTGGGTTCTGCATGCGGCGGCGAGTTGCGTGCTCAACCCGTCGATCACCACGATCAGCCTTGGCCTCGTCGGCTACGAGCGGATCGGCTCACGGCTGGGCCGCAATGCGATGTTCGCGTCGGCAGGCAACGCGCTCGGCGCAGCGGGGATGGGCGCTTGCGGCTACTATCTCTCCAACCGCGCCGTCTTCTTCGTGACAGCTGCCCTGGCCGTGCCGGCCTTCCTCGCGCTCTGGCGTCTAGGTCGCGCGCCGCTCGCCACGCCGGTTGACCCCTCGCCTCCGGAGCGGGAACGTACCAGCCCGGCAGAATGGAAGGGCCTCCTCTACAACCGCCCGCTGATCGCCCTCGCAATTATCACGGCCCTCTTCACGCTGAGCAACGCAGCGATGCTGCCGCTCCTGGGAAGCGTCATGACCTTGCGTTCGGCGCGATCGCCGACGCTTCTCATCGCCGCTTGCATCATCGTCCCCCAAATAATCGTGGCGGTGCTCTCGCCGTTCGTCGGCCGAAGGGCACAGGTCTGGGGACGTCGGCCTCTGCTCATCGCGGGAATGGCGGCCTTGCCTCTGCGCGGGTTCTGCCTTGGCTTCGCCACGGACCCGCACCTCTTCGTCCTAATCCAGGTGCTCGACGGCATCTCGTCGGCCGTCCTAGGGGTGATGATCCCGCTGATTGCTGCCGATGCGACGCGCAAGACGGGGAGCTACGCGCTCGCGCAAGGCCTGGTGGGCACGGCGATCGGGCTCGGCGGCTCGTTCAGTGCAACCGTGGCCGGCATCATGACGGACCGTGTCGGCAGCGCCTACGCGTTCGACGGACTGACGGCGATCGGCGTCGTCGGCCTCGTCGCGACGCTCATCCTGATGCCCGAGACGCGTCCAGAGGTGGGTCGGGCACCAGTGGCCTCGCGATGATTCCGTGTTCTGGCACGATTTAAGGATTGGTTCCGCCTCGGAGCCGGCAACCCGGGGGTGCGCCAGGAGGTTACCGTTTCGCTGGCAGTGCTATCGTGCACACGCCGGGGCATCTGTCCGCGTGGGCTGGAGGGGTAAGCCGATGGACGATCTATGTCGTTACGTAGCGCGCCCGTGGTCGTTCTTCGCGCGCTACATCGCCAAGCGGCCCTTGGAGCACGGCATCATCGTCACGAGCGTCATCGCCGCGGTCGGTTGTTCCGTCAGTACGCAATACGGCCTCAAGGCACTGGTCGACGCCCTCGCCGCCGGCCCGACGGCTGGAAAGGTCTGGGCACCCCTCCTCGTTCTCGGCCTGCTCATCGCGGCGGACAACATGCTGTGGCGTGCGGCGAGCCTCCTCGCCAGCTTCACCTTCGTGCGGGTCACTGGCGACATCCGCCGCGACCTTTTCCGTCACCTGACCGGCCATTCCCCCGCGTTCTTCTCAGACCGTCCGCCTGGCACGCTGGCGAGCCGGGTCACCGCGACCTCAAACGCGTTCTTCACGATCGAGAACATGTTCGTGTGGAACGTGATGCCGCCTTGCGCCGCCTCATTGGCGGCAATCCTTTACGTCGCAAGCGTGAGTGGCGTGATGGCCGGCACTCTCGCCGCGATCTCGGCGGTCATGATCGCCGTCATGTTCACGATTGCGGCCGCCGGCAAGCCGCTACACCACGATTTCGCGGAGAAGGCCGCCGCGGTCGATGGCGAGGTGGTCGATCTCGTCGGCAACATGTCGCTCGTCAAATCCTTCGGCCAGCTCTCCTACGAATTCCTGCGCTTCGATCGAACGCTCGACCGCGAGATGACGGCGCGTCGCCGTAGCCTGCTCTACCTCGAACGCTTGCGCGTGATCCACGCGGTGGTCACGGTCGGAGCCGCAGTCGCGATGCTCTACTGGGTCGTCAGCCTGTGGAAGGCCGGGCACGCGAGCGCCGGCCAGGTGGTGCTCGTCTGTTCACTGGGACTGTCCGTGTTGAGCGCGACGCGGGACCTCGCCGTTGCCCTCGTCGACGCGACACAGCACATCGCCAGACTTGCGGAAGCGGTGTCTACCCTCCTCGTTCCGCACCAGTTGCAGGACCATCCCGAGGCACGCGCGCTGGTGCCCCGCAGCGCAAGCGTCGTGTTCCAGGGAGTTAACTTCACCTATCCCGGGAGCCGCCCTGTCCTTGATAATTTTAATCTGCGGATCGAGCCCGGCCAATGGATCGGTCTCATCGGCGAGTCTGGTGGAGGTAAATCCACCTTGTTCGCGCTGCTGCAGCGCTTCTACGAAGTCCAGGGCGGTCGCGTTCTGGTGGATGGACAAGATATCAAACTGGTCACGCGCGAGAGTCTGCTCGAGGCGATCACCGTCGTACCGCAGGACATTTCGCTGTTCCACCGCACGCTGCTCGAGAACATCCGATACGGGCGGCCGGACGCCAGCGACGAGGACGTGTGGGCAGCAGCGACCGCCGCCAACTGCCGCGACTTCATCGAGGCCTTGCCCGAGGGGCTCGACACCCTGGTCGGGGACCGCGGCACCAAACTATCCGGTGGACAGCGGCAGCGGATCGCCATCGCGCGCGCCATGCTGAAGAACTCTCCCATTCTCCTCCTCGACGAGGCGACATCGGCTCTCGACACGAAGTCCGAGGATGCCGTGCGTGCGGCGCTCGAGCACCTCATGCACGGCCGAACCGTCATCGCCATCGCGCATCGGCTCTTGACGTTGAAGGGCTTCGATCGGCTGATCACGCTTGAAGGTGGCGCGATCGTCCGGGACATCCCGCCAGAAGCCGATCCGGTAACAGCGGGGTCGGCGGCCGCAACGCCCGCGCATCCCAAAACCCGTGAGAAAGTCGCGTAACAGGCCCGGCGTCGCATCAGCCGTGTAACCCGCCTGCAGGCGGCGGTCCGGAAGCTTGACGAGGATACGGCCCATGCAAGACAAGATCCTGATCTTTTACGGTTCCTATCGATCAGACCGGGAGGGGATTCGCCTAGCGGATTTTCTCGTTCGCGCCTTGACCGAGCGCGGCGACAGTCCCGAACTGATCGATGCCAGGGCTCTCGACCTGCCGATGCTGGACCGGATGTACAAGGAATATCCGAAGGGCACGGCGCCACCCGTGCTGGAAACCTTGGCGGAGAAAATTCGGCATGCGGACGCCTTCGTGTTCGTCGTCGGCGAATACAATTGGAGCATCCAGCCCGGCCTCAAGAACCTGACCGACCACTTTCTCGAAGAGTGGTTCTGGCGACCGGCCGCCCTCGCTAGCTACTCTGCGGGCCGCTTTGCCGGAGTCCGCTCCGCCCTCGCGTGGCACGGCATCCTTTCGGAACAGGGGATGGTCGTAATCTCTAGTTCGCTCGCCGTCGGCAACATCGATCGAGCGCTCAGCGCCTCGGGCGAGCCCACCGGGGGCGGTGGCGCGGCGCTCACTCGCGCGTTCCCGCGTTTTGCGGACGACCTCGCGTGGTGGAGCGAAGCGGCTCGCTCGCAGCACGACCGCCGGAAGCCCCCTTTCTGAGCGAGGAGGTAAACCATTTCGGGCTGGCCCGCTCTGCAACGGCATGCGGGCCGTTGCTCGACGTAGAGCATGCTCGGGTTGCTGCTTACCGCCTCGGTGAGATCGCATCGGTTTCGCTTTGCCGGCAGGGCAGAACCTGACGACACTCGTGCTCTTTGGCTGCGGCATGAAGGTAGGTGGCATCAAAGCCCGAAATTTCGCGCATGGCCACCCAGTCGACGATCGTGACGCAGCGACTACGAAAACGGATGTAGTTCTGCTCGCGCAAGTATTGCAGGGTTCGATTGACGTGAACGAACGATATCCCCAATGCCTCGCTGAGATGCTCCTGCGTGAGCGGCAGCGGGAAGCTACTGTCGCGCAACTCGCCGATACCGTCGAATCGTGCGGCCATTTCCATCAAGAAGTGCGCGATCCGGACCGTAGCCCTGCGCCGTAGGTTCATGATCCACTCTTGATCGATGGACGTATCGATCATCGTATCCAGCCATAGGATCCGCATGAGATCGGGGTGGCGTTCGGCTATGGCGAGGAGATCGTTGCGGGCCACAGATAGGGCCGTGGTCGTCATGTGCGTATGGACGCCGAAGCGCGCCACGGGAAAGAAGATAGATTGTAGGTCCACCATATCACCGGCGATCCCAAACCGGACGATGTGCCGGGAGCCATCCGCGAGGGTCTTGAATCGGCTGACCATGCCCGAGATCAGCACTGTAGTGTGCGTAGTATCAGCGCCCTCCGAAATGATGTCGACATTCGCTGGATAGGTACGCGCCGTGGCAGGCATACGAAAAATCGCGGCTCGAATATCGGCATGGATCTGGCCTTGACGCTCTAGCCTCCTCACAAAGCCGCCCAATGTTGGCTTAGACCTAGTCAAGGCTCCACTCCAATCACTCGATGAACTACAACTTTTTACTATATAGATTTCAATTAACGTCATTTCACAAAATATAAAGCATCGAAACTTAGATCGAGAGCTAGTTCGTGCTGAATTGTCTATCTTGTCAAACGAGAATAGTCATTATTATCGTGAAAACAACCTTAAATACCTAATCGATAGGCTTAATTGGGCTGTGCGAGAGGTAATAGTGCGCGCTACGTATGACAGGCCCGACGCGACGCAGTTGGTCCCTTCTACAGATGAATATGCCGCAGAGCCATGATGTCCAACGATCCAACGGCTAGAGCTCGCGATCGCTTACCGATCGTTGCTTGCGGTCCCGCCTGTGGCTGGGTGTAGCGGATTTGTAAGGTTCCGCTGCAATTGGGGCGTAAGGCGCTTCTCACGCTTGCTAGCGACCCTCGTGGTCTATACCGACCGTAGGGCGGAGCTGTCTGGGACGAGCTATGGTGGATGTTTGGTGCCTGCTATCGGTCGCGCTCGCTCTGTCCCTTCTCGTAACCCCGTCCTATGCGCAAGCGATCGGCACCCCTGGTGCGGGCGGTGTACCCGACACGTCTGTCGCTTCGCCTGAATCATCCGGGCAACCGTCCGCTGCGGCAACCCCGAGCATCCAGAGTTCCCTGGGCAAGTACGGTGATCCCGGCGGCATCAGGGCTCTTCTCGACACCAAAGGTATCGACTATAGCTTCGCTTATACGTCGGAAGTCCTGGGCAACATCAGCGGCGGCGTAAAGCGCGGCGCCACCTTCGAGGGTCGCTTCGACGGGCAGTTGGATGTCGACCTGGAGAAATTGAGCGGCGCAAAGGGGGCGGCGCTCCATGCGAGCTTCTTTGAAATTCAGGGACGCGGCCTATCCGGGAACAACCTGTTCGATCTCTTGACGGTCAGCAACATCGAAGCATTTCCGGTGACCCGGCTCTACGAGGCTTGGGTCGAGCAGAAGTTGGCCGACGGTAAGCTTGCTTTGCGCGTA
The DNA here is from genome assembly GCA_965249685.1 of Beijerinckiaceae bacterium. Classification (GTDB taxonomy): domain Bacteria; phylum Pseudomonadota; class Alphaproteobacteria; order Rhizobiales; family Beijerinckiaceae; genus RH-AL1. The sequence goes on from CBDFMN010000003.1 coordinate 1,767,996, forward strand.
GGCCAGCTGGCCGCCGACACCGAGTTCCTCGTCAGTCAGACCGCGACACTGTTCATCGGTTCGACCTTCGGGTTCCCGACCAGCATCACCGACAATTTGCCGAGCGGGGGGCCGGACTACCCGCTCGCCACGCCCGGATTTCGCCTGAAAGTCACACCTTCGCAGGACGTGACGCTTCTCGCCGCGTTGTTCGACGGCGATCCTGCCGGCCCCTACGTGCCGGGTAGAAACCAGATCCTGCCGCAGCTGCGGGATGCCTCGGGAACGAACTTCCGGGTTCAAGACCCGCCTTTGCTGATCGCTGAAGCTCAATATGCCTACAACCAGTCCACCGGCGCGAAGGGGCTCCCTGGGACGATCAAGGTCGGCTATCTCCATCACTTCGGTACTTTTGCAGACACCACGAAGCCAAACCTTGCCGGTGCATTATCTGGCAATGACGGTGTATACGGCATCATCGATCAGACCATCTATCGGGAATCCGGCGCCAAGAGCCAGCAGGGAGCGGCAGTCTTTCTCCGTTTGGTCGGCATGCCGGGCGATCGCAACCTCGTCGACCTCTACGTCGATGGGGGCGTGGCCTACCAGGGCTTCCTGGCAAATCGCCCCGATGACACGTTCGGCGTCAGCGCCGCCTACGCCCGCGTGTCTCCTTACCTTTCTCGGCAAGATCAAGTTGCAGGAACCCCGCTGGTTCGCGACTTCCAGGCGCTGATCGAGGTCAGCTATCAGATCGTTGTCAGTCCCGGTTTTACAATCCAGCCGGACTTCCAATACGTCTTCCATCCGGGCGCGCACGGCGTTGCCGATCCTCTCAGCGGCCTTCCGGCGGGGAACGCAGCCGTATTCGGTCTGCGCGCAGCACTGCATTATTAGATCGACGAGTGACGTCACAGAGGTCGCATGAGGGTGCGTTATCGACGATATCGAAACATCCCGTGTCGCTGGCGAGCTAAAGCTTGAGCTGAGCGGCTAACGCCGAGCTCTACGGAACAGAAACGAAAGCACGGCGCCGAAGCCGAACGCCAGGCCGAGGAGGATCTGCGGGTTCGCCCTCGTGCTCACCGCGATGCGCTCCATGACCGACTCAACCTCGCCCGCCGCATTGATCAGGGCGGGAAGCACATCCTGATCGAGGAATACCTTCACTGCCGAAGGCGAGTCCGGCTTGTGCAAGGGGTAGGTGGGACTGACCATGGCAATTTTCTCGACGGGTGAGGCGCGCGGTCCGAACCTTATAGCGTGAGCCGCGGTTCCATACGTGGTGACGGCATGTTGCGCCGTCGATGACAGATGAGATTGGTGAGCGGTCCATGAGCGATAAGCCGTCTTACAGGCCCTACAAGCGTCCCTCCGGTGGGTGGGGATCGGCCCGTTCGCTCGTCAATATCCTCGCGAGGGAGGGCGTGCTCGGCTCGGGTGCCCTAGCGTTGACGCGGCAGAACAAGGTCGACGGTTTCCAGTGCGTCAGCTGCGCTTGGGTCAAGCCTGCCAGCCCCCTCCCCTTTGAATTCTGCGAGAACGGTGCCAAGGCGACGGCTTGGGAGATCACCAGTCACCGCTGCACGCCCGCATTTTTCGCGGAACACACGGTCACCGAACTGCTGGATTGGGACGACTACCATCTGGAACAGGCAGGTCGCCTGACCCACCCGATGCGCTACGACGAGGCCAGTGACAAATACGTCCCGGTCTCATGGGGCCACGCCGTTGCCGAAATTGGGCGCGAGCTGCGCGCCATCGAAGACCGCAAGAGTGCCGTCTTCTACTCTTCCGGTCGTTGCTCAAACGAGGTCAGCTATCTCTATGGCCTGTTTGCTCGCGCCTATGGCAACAACAACCTCCCCGACAGTTCGAATATGTGCCACGAAACCACGTCCGTCGCGCTGCCGGAGAGCATCGGCGTGCCGGTCGGTACGGTGGCGCTGGACGATTTCGCCAAGACCGACTGCATCCTCTTTTTTGGCCAGAATCCGGGTAGCAACAGTCCGCGCATGTTGCATCCGCTGCAGGAGGCGAGCGAGCGCGGCGTGCCGATCATCGCCTACAATCCGTTGCGCGAACGCGGTCTCGAGCGTTTCACCAATCCGCAATCGCCTGTCGAGATGATCACGCATCACGAGACGCGAATTGCCTCGCAGTACAATCAGGTGAAGGCTGGTGGCGATCTCGCTGCACTTACCGGCATCTGCAAGGCGGTTCTGGCGCTCGACGAAGAGGCGCGGGGCGCCGGCCGGCCGCCGGTTCTAGACGACACGTTCATTGCGGAGCACACGCATGGCTTCGACGAGTTTCTGGAGTGGCTGCGGGCGCAGGATTGGGACGGGCTCGAGCGGCGTTCCGGCCTGCCACGAGCGGCACTGGAGGCCACCGCTTACGTCTACGCGCATGCCAAGGCGGCGATCGCCATCTATGGCATGGGTCTGACCCAGCATCGTGCCGGCGTCGAGACGGTTCAGATGCTCGTCAACCTTCTCCTCATGCGGGGAAACATCGGCCGCGATGGCGCAGGAGTCTGTCCCGTCCGTGGGCACTCCAATGTCCAGGGACAAAGGACGGTGGGCATCAGCGAGAAGCCGGAGCTCGTCCCCCTGGACAAGCTCAAGCAGCAATACGGTTTCGAGCCACCGCGCGACCTCGGAATGAACACGGTGGAAGCCTGCGAAGCCATTCTTGCCGACGAGGTCAAAGCCTTTTTCATGCTGGGCGGGAACTTCGTGCGAGCGATCCCCGACCGCGGGATCATGGAGCCTGCCTGGCGCCGCATACGTCTCACGGTCAACGTCGCTACGAAACTGAACCGTAGCCACCTCGTCCATGGCAAAGTGAGCTATATCCTTCCCGTTCTCGGCCGGATCGAGATCGACCAGCAGGCCTCTGGACCACAAGACCTGTCGATGGAGGATAGCACGGGCTGCATCCACGGCTCGCGTGGCATTCGCGCTCCAGCCTCGCCCCATCTGATCAGCGAAGTGCGCCTCGTCTGCGAAATCGCAAAAGCGACGTTGGAGCCCAATCCCCATATGACGTGGGACACATGGCGCGACGACTACCGGACCATTCGCCGCTCTATCGGCGAGACGTACCCGGAAATTTTCCACGACTACGATATGCGCATGTGGGAGCCCGGCGGATTTCAACGTCCGCTTCCGGCACGTCACCGCCGTTGGATGACCAAGAACGGGCTTGCCAACTTTATCACTCCGCGTGGCCTAGACGAAGATCTCGATATGCCCGATGTCGGCCACGACGTACTGCGCCTGATTACTTTGCGCTCAAACGATCAGTTCAACACCACCGTCTATGGCTATACCGATCGGTTCCGCGGCATTTACGGGACGCGCGACATTATATTTATGAATCGCGTGGACATTGATCGGCTGGGTCTGCAGCCCGGCCAGAAGGCGACGCTGCGCACCTCCGCCAAGGACAAGGTTGAGCGCAAGCTCGCGGGCCTGACAGTCGTGGCCTATAACATCCCTGTGGGATGCGTGGGCGCCTATTACCCGGAAGCCAACGTCCTGTTGCCGCTCTGGCACTATGCGGAAGGGAGTAAGACCCCTGCGGCAAAGTCGATCCCAGTCTCGGTCCACAAAGAGAGCGATGCGATCGCGATGCCATCTATGGCAGCCGAATAGGAGAAGACAGTTCGTTGGAACCGGACCGTCCGGCACCGGACGGTCCGATTCCAAGGCTGGTGCGATCAGACACCCGGCCACACAACGCGATCGGGAGCGGTATGGATCGAGGTAGTCTTTTACCCTAGAAATCTGCGCCATTGCTTGAACGCAGTACCGATCTTGTCACGTTGGGACGCCGCTCGAGCGATTGGGCGACGCACTGCCCGGAACAAAAGGCCAGAGTGGCTGACCCATAATCCGAGAGTAAAACGGCCTGCTGCGCACCAGAGTTGAGAGGGTGCCAGACCACACGCCTATCGCGTGGAAATATGGCGTCCATATCGCCCATGGAACGGGTCTTCGGCTTTGACCGGACAAGTACCAGCCGTGAGATCCATATCGCGTTTACCTGGCCGTAAGGACGTTACTTTCCGGCCAATTAAGTCCTTGCTCCTAACGTCCTTGGGCACGGGGAGCATATCGCCTTGATTCATTTGCCTGCCCACGCCTACCTCATCCGCGAGGGAGACCAGCCCACATGCGGCTATCTCATCGAACGGGGAAGCGTCGAGGTGTTGCTCGAGCGGCTTCATGGCGATCGAATTCTCGCGATCCTGGGCCCGGGCGAGATCGTCGGCGAGATGGCGCTCGTCGATCAGGCACCCCGGACGGCCAGTATACGCGCTCGCGAAGATTGTCACTTGCTGCCGATTACCGCCGACAGTCTGGCGAAGCGGCTCGCGGCGGCCGATCCCGTGCTGCGCCTTGTCCTCGGAACGATCATCGAGCGTTTTCGGACGACACTCAGCGGTGTCGGAGGTCTCAAGGCGTCTAATCAACCGGGCAATAAGAAGAGCCTCATCGCCAATGCGGCGGCAACCGCGGAGCTGCGTCTCGAGAAGGAACTCGAGGTCGCTCTCAGGGAGGGCCAGATCATCGTCCACTATCAGCCCATCGTGCGCCTCTTCGATGGTCGCCTCACGGGCTTTGAGGCCCTGGCACGATGGGCCCACCCGACGCTCGGACTCGTCTCGCCTGCAACCTTCATTCCGATCGCTGAGGCCAGTGGCCTTAGCGCAACGCTGGCCAGCATCGCCCTGCGGCAGGTCGTGCAGGCTCTTTCCGGCTTAAGGGAGAGAGCCACGAGATGCTGCGACCGCGTCGACAATTTGCAAATCGCCGTCAACATCTGTGGCTACGACCTAATGAACCCCGACTTTGTGAGCGGCCTCGGCGCCATCGCTGCGGACGATTGTCGCGGCGCAGAGGGGATCACCCTCGAATTGACGGAGACGGCCCTGGTAGAAAGTCCCGGCGAAGCCTCGGAGGCGCTCGAAGAAGCGCGCCGGCTCGGCTTCAAGATCGCTGTCGACGATTTCGGTACCGGCTATTCCAGCCTCAATTACATCCGGACTTTGCCGGTCGACATCCTGAAGATCGATAAGAGCTTCGTGCAGGGTACGACGGATAGCGCAACGACACGGTCTATCGTCGCCTCAATGGTGCACCTTGGTAAGTCACTCGGGATGACGGTCGTTGGGGAAGGAATCGAAACGAGCGCGCAGCGCACGCTCCTCCAAACACTGGGATGCGATTCCGGCCAGGGTCACCTGTTCGGACGGCCGCTTCCGCTCGATCAGACGCTCGACTTGATCAGTGCTTGGCGCCCAGCGTCTGAAGACACCCCTTCTATTTGTGCGCCATCCGAGTAACGCCGTCCCATTTCATTGTCGGTTCCGCCAACTGCCCTCGACAGCGTTCCGCATAAAGGTCGTAAAGCTTTGTGAAGCCCTGTGGCGCTGACGAGCGAAGGCCCACGATAGCGGCCTCGACGACGAGGAAGCGGCGCTCGCGGTAGGCTGTCAGCATCGCATCGTGGCGGGCGCGAAAGGCGCGGAAGGCTTGGCTATTCGCTATGCTCTCGTCACCTACAAGGGTGGCAATCGTCGTAGACGCTTCCCGCCCCTTCACGACGACGGTATCGACCTCCAGCCAGGCTAAGTCCGATGTAGCACGCCAAAGCGCCTCGGTACCGAGAATGTCGACGCCGTAAACCTTGGTGAGACCCTCGAGGCGCGAGGCAAGATTGACGTCGTCGCCTAGCGCCGAATAATCGAATCGAAGCCGTGAACCGAGGTGACCCACGATGCAGGGTCCGCTTGCAAGGCCGATCCCGCAGCGCAGGGGTGATAGATCGGCACCGACATCGGCGGCGAGTTCTTTCCGCAAAGCCGGAAGCGCCGCCAGCATCGCCAGCGCTGCGCGTGCGGCGTGTTCGGCGTGATCGGCGTCGGGCAGCGGTGCGTTCCAGAACGCCATGATGGCGTCGCCGATGTATTTGTCGACGGTGCCGCTGTGCGCGAGGATAATCTCGCTCATTGGCGAGAGATACCCGTTCATGAAACGTGTCAGATTCTGCGGGTTCATCCGCTCCGCGAAGGACGAGAAGTCGCGGACATCCGTGAACATCACGGTAAGGGGCCGCAATTGCCCGCCAAGCTCGAGTTGCCCCGGGTTGCGCGCCAGGCTCGCGACCACGTCCGGCGATACGAAACGGCCAAACGCATCCTGCACGAAACGACGGTCACGCTGCTCGGCTCGAAACAAGGCCGACATGCCCCCGACATAGGCGACGATGGGGATCAAGCTCGGCATAGTCGGATCGAGCAGAAGGCGCCAGTGTACGAACGCTGCCCAACTGGCGGCGATCGTCGCGCCGACGCATCCCGCGGTAACCGTTGCGCCGACAAGGGCTGGGACCAGTGGCAAAAGCGCCGCTAGACCCAGCGCGAGCGCGACGCCCACAGCAAGCTCAGGCCCCACACCGTTCGATCGGGCCAACTGCGTCTGTGTCAGCAGACTTTCGAGCGCCTGGGCCTGAACCTCGACGCCAGGCATCGCTGGATCGACGGGGGTTGCCCGAATATCGGTCAGACCGGTTGAGCTTGAGCCAACGAGAACGATACGACCTTCGATGTTCGCGATGTCGGCGCTGCCGTCGAGGATCTTCCACGCCGGAACAAAGCGTTCGGGCCGGTGCAGTGTAAACCAGGGCCTGATATCTCCGGCCGCGGATGTGGCGGTGGTCACTGCACCGACATGGATTGTTTGAACGCCTCGAACGACGCTGTCGTCACTCACCTGCGAGGTCTTGACGACGAAAGTCGACGCGCCTTGAGCAACGCGTATACTCTCCATCGCGAGGCTCGGCACGAGCCGATCCGCGACACCGAGTAAGAGCGGCACGCGACGCACGATCTGATCACCGTCAGGAAGCCAATTCAAAGCCCCGAGCCCCGCAGCATGTTCGGCCAGCGACACAATCGGCAAAACAACACCGGAGAAATGCGGAATGAACGCATTCGGAGGATCGCCGGTTGAAGCAATTCCATAGGGGGCGGCGAAAGACGGCAAGTCCGCATCCTGAGTCAAGACCAAGCCGAGTACGACAGGCGCCGCGCCGATGGCGCTCGCCAGAACCGAGTCGTTGCTTTCGACACCGTTCAGAGCCGACTGAATTGTAGCCTTGCGAGCGCTATCGGGTAACCCGGCGATGAAAGCCTCTGGACTCGTGCGATCGGCCTCGGAGAACACGACGTCGAAGACGATCGCGGCAGCCTTCGCCTTGCGCAAGCGCTCGATTACTCCCGCGATCTGCGTTCGCGGCCAGGGCCATTGCCCAAGCTTCGCGATCGATTGATCGTCGATATCGACGATACTGACAGGCGTCGCTGGGTCGAAGGTACGGGGATCCAGCCGTTGATAGAGATCGAAGATCTGATCCTGAAGCCGGGTCAGGAATGCCGGCTGCATCAGTCCGAACGTACAAGCAAACATGACCGGGCAGAGCCAGGCGAGATGGTAGAGGGGACTTCGATACGACCGTGGGCTTCGCCGCAAAGTCGCCCACAGGTCGTCGATCCAGCCTCTACCCGTTCTGGCCATTTCCGTTGTTGCCCTGGTTGTTCTGCCCACCGTTACCCTTCCCGTTGTTCTGCCCGCCATTCCCTTGACCGTTGTCGACACCAGAGGCGGGTGTCGCAGGCGAGCCCGGGGCCGGCGTCGGAGCAGGTGCTGGCGCCGGAGTTGGATCTGGAGTCGGCGTTGGGGCAGGCGCGGGGATAGGTGTCGGTGTAGGCGCGGGAGCCGGTGCCGGGATAGGAGTTGGCGTGGGGGCAGGTGTCGGGGTGGGCGCCGGCAAAGGGGCGGGTGTCGGTGCGGGCGCCGGCAAAGGGGCGGGTGTCGGTGCGGGCGCCGGCGTGGGGATGGGTGTAGGCGCGGGCGCTGGGGCCGGTGTCGGCGCAGGCGCTGGGACTGGTGTCGGCGCAGGCGCTGGGCCGGACGTCGGCCCAGGAGCCGGCGTGGGGACCGGTATCGGTAATGGCGCTGGGGTGGGTGAGGGTGACGGCGCAGGTCCTCGTGTGGGTACCGCCGCAGCGGGCATTGTCATGAGTTGCAATTGGAGGAGTGTCGCTTGGCTCGCTTGCGACCGGGTCCTGGCTAAAGCGTTGCCGACGGAGAAGACCGCAGTGAAGTCGAGCGCGTCGACGCTCGGCGGCCGCGGCACGGCGATTGGGACTATGGTACTCGCGGAGGCGGCGGCAACGGCTATCGACGTGGAGGTCGCTCTCGATGAAGCGCCCCCGTGCTGACCGCTTTGACTCGTCAGACTTTTCATTAGGGCGTTGGCGGCAGCCATATCGAAGCGAACCGGCGCGCCGATCGGCTCGCTGGCCGACCCGACGAAGACGGCGAAGCCGGGGCGCGAGATAACCGTCTCGCTCACGCCGTTACGGATTGTCAGCGCGCCGTAGCCATTGACGACGATCGTGCCACCGCGGAAATGGGGAGGCATACCGGGGATCTTGCTGAGCGCAGAAGCATCTTTGATGTAACCGACCGTGCCGATGCCGCCACGGATGCCGATTGTCACGACGGGCGTCTTAAGGGTCGTCCCACCCTCGTGGCTGATCGCTCCGCCGACGAAGCGCAGGACGCCCTTTGTCAAGGTCGCGCCCATCGTACCTCCGCCGCCTGGCTTGTAGACGAAGTCATCGATGACCAGATCGCTGTTCTCGCCGACGTTGAGCGTACTGCGATCAAGGAAGGTCAGTTGCGCGGAAGCGCCACGTTTCGTGACGATCCGATCTTTGAAGAAAATGTCCGCGCCCGGCGTAAGCGTCCGGGCGGCCTGGCCCGGCGCGCGACCGCTTGGAGCGGAGTTGGCCGCTCCCACAGCGCCAACCACCTGCTGGGCTACTGCCATATCGGCAGGTGCCGCCCAGAGGATGACCATGAAGGCGAAGAGAGGAAGCAGCCGCGCCGGCTTTACCATCAGAAATGCACCACGGGGCCGGCGAGTATGGAGAAGTTATGCAGCCGATAGTTGGGGATGTTCGAATCGACCTGCGCATATTGAATGTTGGTCACGATCCCGAAGCGCGCGTCGATCGGGGTATCGAGCACAACGCCGGCCTGAAGTTCGTTATCGCGGCGCGTCGTGGTCGCGTCGATATAGGGGTTGGCGCCGTCGAAACGCGTCTGCAGTAATTTGATGTAAGTCGATGCGGACCAGGGCGCAGAGATCATCGGAAAGGGAGCGGAGAAACGCGCGACGAGCGCGAGTTCCTCGGCATAATTGTTGGACGACTGGTACGCCGCATCGGCCGCGTCGCGCGTAAAATAAAGTCGAGCGGAAGCGGAGAACGTATCGTTGAAGATCGCCTGCCCCGCCAGTGAGGCCGTAACCGAATTGCCTGTGTTCAAGCTTGAGAACACGGAGACGCTCGAGAAGTCCAGGTGCCGAACCTCGACGCCCGGCTGAAGCGTATAGCCGGGCCGCACGGGCAGATCGGCGACAATTCCGGCGCCTTCGGAGGCGAGATAGCGCTGCCCGGCGAGAAACACCTGGCCTCCGACCGCATACGGCTTGATCGTCCATCCAGGAAGTGCCTCCGGAGCCAACGCCAGCCGAGGACCGATGCTGACATCGTAGAGGCCGACATTCAGCGCGGTAAGGTGGAACTGCTGCGTCCCGTATCCTGTGAATAGAACCTCGATCTTGTCGCCGCGTTGGTTGCCGAGGTCGTAATCGAAACCGACCTGCGCCGTCTCGAACGCATTTCCATCGGCGCGACGATCTTGAGGCCGGGTGAAGACATAATCCTGGTTTGAGAGCCGCAGTAGGTTGTTATCGGGATTGAACGACGCGTTCGTCTGATACCGCAGGCCTGTTTGCAAAGACCCATACAGGCGATTGCCTGACACACCCGTGTCGACCTCCGGCCCGATAGCGCCGATCTTGGCGCGCGTATCGTCGGCGAGGCCCGCGCCATTCAGCGCCGCATCGAAATAGTGCCGCGCTGTCTGGTGCGATTGAAGCTGGTAGTAGAGGAACCCAAGCTGGGCTTTGATATTGGCGTCGTCGGGCGCGTAGAACGCCACACGCTCAAGCGAACTGATCGCGCCTTCATAATCCCGCAAGTCGACGCACGCTTTCGCGTAGGCCAACGCAAGCACCGCGTCTCTGGGGTGTTTCAAGCTCGCCTGAAAAAGCCTATCTCGAAGCTCCATGGGCTCCGTCGCCGCAAGGGCTCGGTCTCCAGCGCCGACGACGAGCATAGCAATAAGGCCGCCAATAGCAACAGGCGCTCTTAGTATGAAAGTAAACCATATCCGATGCGCTTCGCCGACCACCACTCGCCCGCCACCTTTTCACCGACAGGCAGACAAGACATTCTTAAGGTTAACGAATGGTATTCATTTCGCTTCTTTATGAGACATGTGTGCCCTTTACGTCATGCGACAGGTACCTTCGGAAATTGGCCTGGGCCGACGCTTCGAAATCTATCCCGATGGCGGAACATCGGTAGAGCGGCCGAGCACTCGCGAATCGGCGGAGCCCGGCCAGGAGACCGAGACTTCGCTCCATGGCGGTGAGGTGGGGCACTTCGGCGGCGAGGAGGTCCATATTGGCATCGAAAGTTTCGGCTGTCTCTCCGAGCGGGGTCAGATCGAGGTCGAGCACCCATTGGCGGGCACGAGCACGCGGCTCGGCCAAATCTTTGGCCGCGGCACCGACGTGATCGGCAGTCGCGCAAATCGTTTCGGCGACCCAAAGCCGGTCTTCTTCCGGAAGGCCGCGTATGTCCAAACCCACCTCCGACCATAGGGCAGCCGACCGACGCTCATTGTCCTTGGCACCTCCGACGTACACGGCATCATGATAGGCGATCGCCAGGGCAATCAGGTCATCCAGCCCCTCGCCACCGATACGGTCCCGACCGCGGAAACGCTGATGCCGAGACCACAGGAGGTCGAGGTGGCGCATGGTATGGTAGTGCCGCCCCGGCTCGCCCATGCGTCGCACGAGATCCGCTTTGGCGATCTCCGAAACCGGCAATATCGCGAGGAGAGACGTCTCAGCCATGCGTCCCGATGATAACCCGAGAAAATCCGGTGCTAGGGATAGTCTCAGGGGCGTTTCGACACAATGGAGCTTTTCCACGGAGACGAAGGTCGGGTTGCCGGCTCTGGACCAACCCTCCATTAGGCCGCCTCGACGATACGTCCAACGATGCGTTCGCCCGGGCGGCGCCCGCCACGAACTTTACGATAATAAAACCGTCGAACGTCGACCTCCAAGCGAGCCCGGCGCAATCCCTTCAAGGCCGCCCTCACCCCGCGCCGCCTTTCTCTCGTCGCGGTTGGCCCCGGCACGATGGCGTTCACCCGTTCGTGCTAGACGTCCTACACCCCTTCTCGTATTTTTTCCGACGCGCGTCGGCGGACGGCAGGACCAGGGTCACGCCATGCAGCTTCGGCATCTACGATACCTCGCAGTCCTCGCCAAGGAGCGCCATTTCGGTCGCGCGGCGGCAAGCCTGTCGATTAGTCAGCCAGCCCTGTCCCAGGGATTGCAGCAGCTCGAACGTCATTTTGGCGTCCCCCTCGTTGATCGCCGCCAGAGCGGGTTCCATGCCTTCACCGAACACGGCGATGCGGTGCTGCAATGGGCGCGTCAGGCGTTGGCCGATCATGATCGCCTGCTCGAACCCGGTAACCGAGCCGGCGGCGAGCTTACCGGAACCTTGTGCATTGGTATTGCGCCCGTCGTCATGTCGGTGGTCTCGCTCCTCACGACGCCTTTTAACGAGCGCCATCCCGGCGTCTCTCTCACTGTATTGGCCAAGAACGTCCCCGACATTGAGCGCAGCCTGCGCTCCTTTGACATCGATATCGGCGCGACCTATCTCGACGCCGTCACGCAAGCCGGTCTGCGCCGCTACGTTCTTTATGAGGAGAGCTACCATCTCCTCGTGCCCAGCGACCATCCCCTGCGTGGGCGCTCCAGCATCGATTGGAGCGAGGTCGGCGAGTTGCCGCTTTGCATGCTGACCGCCGACCTACAGATGCGCATCGTCCTGGACCGACTCTTCGCGCAGGTGGGCGTCACGCCCAAGGCGATGATCGAGACCAATTGCGGTCTTGGCCTGTTCGCTCACATGCGGTCGGGCAAATGGCTCACCATCGTGCCCCATACCTACTTCTATCTCCTGGGCGACTGGTCCTATATCCACGCCGTCCCAATTATAAATCCGCAAGCAACGAGCACCATCGGCCTGCTGATCCAGGAACGTAGCCCGATCTCGCCGCTGCTCCAGGCCTTCATCGATTCGGTCGAGGAAGCCGATCTGACAAGGCAGCTCGAACGTTACCGGCGCTGACGGCCACGCATAAGTCATGCTTTCCACCTGATAAGGATGCGCTGCCCGCAGCGAGGCGTCGGTCGCTGAACATTTCGCCTTGAACCGCTCGCCGCGGCGACCGACAACCGGAAGGGGGTCTCGTAGGGTCCGAGATTTCTCACGACGGGATTTTTGCCCTGAATACATCGGCAACTTTAGGCGGGCGCGGGATGGGTCGCCTGGATGCCACGTCCGATCAAGCACACTTGTAACCGCGAGCGGCTGCTGCGATGAAACTCTCCCTCACGATCCGATCCGCCATTCTATCGGTCGCGATCCTGCTATGCCTCCTCATGATTTGGCATGTCGCCGTCAGCGGGATCAGCAAGACGCAGACGATGGATCCTGAATATGCGGCGCTGATGGGTCAGACGGCGACGACGGGTAGATCGGCGATGCCAGGGCCCATTGACGTCGGCGTCAGGATTTGGGGCGACCTCAAAGACCCGTTCTACGATCACGGACCCAATGACAAGGGGCTCGGTATCCAGCTCGGCTACTCGATCGTACGCGTCGCCATTGGGTTTTTCCTGGCAACAATCGTGGCGATCCCGACTGGCTTCCTCATCGGCATGTCACCGGTCATGAACAAGGCGCTCAACCCGTTTATCCAGTTGTTGAAACCGATCTCTCCTTTGGCATGGATGCCATTGGCACTTTACACGATCAAGGACTCGGGTCGGTCCGCGATCTTCGTCATCTTTATCTGCTCGGTATGGCCGATGTTGATCAACACCGCTTTCGGCGTCGTCGGCACGCGTAGGGAATGGTTGGATGTCGCGCGCACGCTTGAGGTTGGTCCGCTGCGTCGTGCCTTCACAGTGATCCTACCAGCTGCGGCGCCGACCATTCTGACCGGTATGCGTATCTCGATCGGTATCGCCTGGCTTGTGATCGTCGCCGCGGAGATGCTGGTCGGTGGAACGGGCATCGGCTATTTTGTTTGGAACGAATGGAACAACCTCTCGATCACCAACGTCATCGTCTCCATCGTCGCGATCGGACTGGTTGGGATGTTGCTCGATCAACTGCTGGCAAGCGCCCAACGTCTCGTGACGTTTCCAGAATGAAGTCTGAAGAACCAGGTGGCTCGCATAGCGCGACGCCTACAAACACGGGCGGTGCCGCGCGTGAACTCGAAAAGACGCGCATGAAGGACGAGAAGTTTATTTCGATCGAAGGCATTGCGCGCCGCTACCCGGCACCCCGCGGTCAATCGACGACGGTGTTTCAAGACATGTGGCTGCCGATACGCCGCGGCGAGTTCGTCTGCATGATCGGTCATTCCGGCTGCGGCAAGACGACGGTCCTCAACATCCTGGCCGGCCTCGAGCCACCGAGCGAGGGCGTAGTGATCGTCGACGGTCAAGCTATCGAAGGAACCAGCCTGGACCGCGCCGTCATCTTCCAGGGCCATGCTCTGCTACCGTGGCGCACGGTGCTAGGCAACGTTGGCTACGCCGTCTCGTCGCGGTGGCGGCAGGCTTCCAGGTCGGAGGTCCAGGAGCGGGCGCGCAAGGCGATCGCCATGGTCGGCCTTGCTGGGTCCGAGCACAAGCATCCTTCGGAACTCTCCGGCGGGATGAAGCAACGCGTCGGCATCGCGCGCGCGCTCGCCATCGAGCCCAAGATCCTCTTGATGGACGAGCCCTTTTCCGCGCTCGACGCCCTGACTCGCGGCACGCTGCAGGACGAGGTACGCCGCATCTGCGTCGAGACCGGGCAGACCGTCTTCATGATCACGCACGACGTCGACGAATCGATCTATCTCGCCGACCGCATTGTCCTGATGACGAACGGACCGATGGCGACGGTCGCGGAGATCGTCGAAAATCCCCTGCCTGAGGTTCGCGATCGCGCCCAACTCCATCACGAGCCGGGCTACCATGGGCTTCGCAACCATCTGATGGATTTCCTGATCAGTCGATCCAAGACTTTGCGCGACACTCCCCCCGTCGGGTACGACCAGCGCCACCCTCCCGTCGTGAGGCTGCTTGTGGAGGCGGCGCAGACGCGAACCGCAGCGCGGTGACGCGTCCTCCAGTCGATCGCCGTATTCCATGCCGAGGATGCGCCGTAGGCAGGAGACGAACCGTGCCGATCAAACGTTGAGAGCAACGACGCTGATGACGTCGCTCCGATCCGACCCGTTGCGTGTGGTCACGTCATAGGACCGTCCGGCCTCGGTTCTGCCTGCTGTATCGACGGCCTCCCGCCGACGACCCCCGTACCGATCAAGCTATCGCGCGTCACGAGTTCCGCCAAGGTATCTTCGGACCATCCCGCCGTGCCCTCTGGGCGACGCGGCAGCACGAGGTAACGCATATCGGCATTGCTGTCGTGCACGCGCACGCGCACGTCCATGGAGACGTCGAGGCCGAACTCGCGCAACACAGCGCGCGGCTCGCGGACGGCTCGGGCGCGGTAGGACTTCGAAATGTACCAGAGTGGTGGTTGCCCCAACAATGAACGCGGGTAGCACGAGCATAGCGTGCAGACGATAAGGTTGTGGTCCTGCAGCGTATTCTCGACCACGACGAGCTGCGCCTCGCCGATCTTTACGCCGAACTCCGAAGCGGCGGATTTTCCGTCGGCGAGAAGGCGCGCCTTGAAGGCGGGGACCGCCCAGGCGCGGGCGACCAGCCGCGCGCCGAGGTGAAGGCCGGGTGCGTCGAGACGACCGATCTCCTGCTCCACTTCGCCGGGCGCGAGCAGGCCCTTTTCGACGAGCAGCGCCTGCAGGGCATCGGTCAGCCGCGCCGCTTCCGCGTTGCCCGCTTCGCTCTCCAGCACGAGCGCCTCCTGCGCTGCGAAGGCCAAGGCAACCTTGATCGTTTCACCTATCGCGTCGTCGGCCTCACGCATGTTCGGATTTCCCTGTCGCCGGTTCCATCCAGTGTTCGTAGATCTCGATAACGATGGTGTCGTCGGGCGCGCCCACGTAGTCTTCCCAGACCTCGCGCTGCAGGAACTCGACCCTGTAGCATTCGACGACGCGCCCACCCGCGTTACCGGTGGCAAGATCTTCGGGATTGAGGAAGCTGCCACAGAATTGGATGATGCGTCCGGTCTGGTGGCGAATGTAATAGGGCGTGCGTATATGGCCCGGCTTGTCCAGATCCAATACGCGGACCCTCTCGTTCAACGTATAGCGGGGCATCAGCGCGGCGGCTCGTTTGGGACCAGGCTCGCGGCCTTGGCCTCGAGCTCACCGGGCGACAGCACGCCCTTTTCTACGAGGATATCGATCATTGCCTCCAGACGCCGCCGATAGAACGAAAGCGCCTTGTACTTCTCGATACCGAAGGATTCGAAGCCTCGGCGCATCTCGTCGAGGCTGACCATCCGCCGCGTGCTGTCACCGAGAAGGTTACGGATCGCCTCGACCCGCTGCTCCCACTCGACCCAGGTTGGCTCCTGCCGCGGCACGGGTCCGGCAGGATCACCGCCGATATCGTGATAACCTCGCAAGGACGACCCCTTTCAGATACGTTTAATGGCAAAGCTCGCGAGGTATTCCGCCGGCTTCTGCGGGTCAAACTCACGGCCCATGATCATGCGTTTCGCCATGCCCGTCGCTGGCGGCGTGAGGCCGAGGTCACGCATCGCGCGGGCGGCGCCGGTCGAGAGGAAGACGCGTTCCGCGACCGCCTTATAGTCAAGGTCAGTGGGAATGATCTTCCAGCGCCGCAGCTGCGTGAGCAACCAAATCCCCGTTGTCTCGTAGGGGAACGGGTCGAAGTCGATACGATCGGGCGCGTCGACCACCTTGCCGAGGCCATCGGCATAGTGCCCGGTTAGGACCTGTTCCAGCACTTTACGCGGTTGGTTGAGGTAGTTCGCCGGTGCCAACAGCTCGGCGACCCGCAGACGGTTCTCGTGCTTGTGGGCGAAATCAGTCGCTCGCACGACCGACCGGAGCACAGCCCCGAAGCTGTGAGGGCATTCCTTGAGGAACTTATCCGCGACCGAAAGCGTGCAGCAGGGATGGTCCGGGAATATGTCGCGGCTAAGCGTGTGGATGTATCCGACACCTTCGAAGACCGCGCGCTGACCCCACGGTTCGGCGAAGAGCATGCCGTCGAGATTGCCTGCCGCCATGTTAGCGACCGAGTCCGGCGGAGGGTAGACGCGCAGCTCGACGTCGTGGTCGGGATCGAGACCATGCTCGGCGAGAAAGTAGCGCAGGAGCATCGCGTGCACGGAGTGCTCATGCGGAATACCGAAGCGGAAGCCCTTCCAATCCTTGGGATCGCGCTTGTCCTTGTGTCGCGAGGCCATAGTGATGGCGTTGCCATTGGTGTTCTGCACCGTCGCGACGTGGGTTTGGATGGGGAGCGAACCGACCCCCAGGGACATGGTGAAAGGCATACCCAATACGAGGTGGGAGAGGTCGAACTCGCCGCTGCCAAGCTTGTCGCGCACCAGCGCCCAACTTGGCGTCCGCACCAAAGCGACGTCGAGTCCTTCGTTCCTATAGAAGCCCATCGCATCGGCCAGCAGCAGCGGAACCGTGCAGGTGATCGGAACGAAGCCGATGGCGAGCTTCGTCTTTTCCAAAGGGCCGGCGCCGGTTTGGGCGATCGCCTTGGCTGCGCCGAGGGGCAGCGCCTCCGACAGTGCCGCGACCACCGTGCCCAGGCCGACCGCGGCGACGAGCTGGCGTCGCGTGGAGGCGTAAGGGAAAGCCGCCCGCAGCAACGACGTCTCGACCGCGCGGTCGAGGCGCGCCTCGCCGGTGTCTTCACCATCCGAAGCGGCGGTGCAGTCGAACGCAGCCGCGCGGCCGGAACAGCCGCATTGACAAGGGTTCCATCTCGGTATGTCGGCGTCGTCTTTCATCGTATCCTCGCGCGCGGCAGGCTCATCGACTTCTCACCGCCGCCTGAAAGGTAGCGAGCGCCTGGGCTTTGAGCGCGGTGAAGCTTGGATCGATCGTGGTCGCCGGTTGGCGCGGCCGTGGAATCCGAACGTCGAGGAAGGCCGCGATCCGCGTTGGTCGACGCGTCAGCAGTAGCAGGTGGTCCGCCAGGTAGATTGCCTCTTCGAGATCATGGCTGACAAGCAGCGAGGTCGTTCGCGTTCTAGCCAAGACTTTTTGAAGCTGGTCGCGCATGACGAGCGTCATCTCGTAGTCGAGGGCGGAGAAAGGCTCGTCGAGGAAGAGCACCTCGGGTTCGACCACGAGCGCCCGCATGATCGACACGGTCTGCTGCTGGCCCCCGGAGAGTTCGTAGGGGTAGCGGTGGAGGTCAAACGTCAGATCGAACCCGGCGACAAGCTCGTCGATGCGGCGGCGGCGCTCCGCCGGTCCGACGCCCGCGAGTTTTAAGGGATAGGCGATGTTGTCGACCGCCCGCATCCAGGGAAACAAAGCGTCGCGATAATTTTGAAAGACGTAGCCGATCCGTGTCTGCGCGATCGTCTTGCCGTCGAAGAGGATCTCGCCGCCCTCGCGTGGCAGGATACCGGCGATGATGTTGATCAGCGTGCTCTTGCCGCAACCATTCGGACCGAAGATCGAGACGATGGCGCCCCGTGGCAAGTCGAGGTCGAAACCGTCGTACAGGGTGTTGCCGTCGAAGCGCTTGACGAGGCCGCGGACGGTGATGTGCGTCGCCAAGCCTGCGTGTCGCGCACCGCTTTCCAAGCCGGGGGCATCGCGGCCGTTGATCGCCGACGGGATGTCGGCGAGCATCAAAGGCCGATCTCCGCCTTCTGCAGGACCAGACTGCTGGCTTTCATCGGCGCCTTGAGCACGTGCTCTGCGCTGAAAAGGTCGATAAGCGCCTGGTACGAGCCGAGATCGCCGTCCTCGAGATCGGCGAACGCGCGCAGATATGGCTGCGCCACGACCGCCACCTGGTCGGCTTTGATGGCGGTATACGTCGGCAGGATCGGCCGCACACTATTGAAATCGGTATTGGCGATTCGCGTCGCCTCATCCAGGACCTGCACGACCTTGCGCGCCGTCTCTGGCCGTTCCTTTAGGAACTTGGTCGTCATCACGGAGACGCCGGAATAGAACGGGTCGGCGATGGCGGAGGAGCACGGATTGATTGCGGCCCGTTTGGCTTGCCCAAGGGCGATTGCGATCGAGCCGACCGGCTCCAGAGACAGCGTCGCGTCGACCGTCCCGGCGACGATGGCCGGAACCTGCAGGCCAACGGCGAGCTCTACGAGCCGCACGTCCTTGTCAGGGTCGAGTCCCGCCAAGCGGACGAGATGGCGCGAGATCGTCCGCCACTGGATGCCCGGTAGATGGCCGAGCGTCTTGCCGCGCAGATCCTTGAACGAGGTAATGGTGGACTCGCGGCCGACGATCAGGCCGTCGTTGATACGATCGACCTTGATGCCGCCGCCCTGCAGGCCGAACACCTTGAAGGTGCCCGGAAACTTCTCCTCGGCCAAAGCGGTGATGCCGGCGGCGGCGCCTGGCGCGCCGATGTCGGCGCGACCCGAAACCAGAGAATCGATGATCTGGTTTGGCGCCTCGAAACGAGCGGCCTCGACGACGATACCGGCTTTCTCGAACAGCTTCCGGTCGAGCGCGACGTAGAACGCGGTCGTCTGCATGATCGGTAGCCAGGAGACGACCAGCTTTTCACCCGATTGCGCCCGGGCAGGAACCGCCGGCAGCAGGGCGGCGCCAAGGGCAGAGAGAGTGAAAGAGCGACGGCTCGGCCGGTTTGGCATCGTGACTCCAGTCATTATCGCCCGGCCCAGTGCACGAGGCGAGCTTCGAGCGTGGTGCATAATACGTTGAGAACGTAGCCGAGAGCGCCCGACAGAAGGATCGCGGCATAGAGGCCGGGCATATCAAAGGTGATCTGAGAGTCGATGATGCGTCGCCCCAGGCCGTTGTCCGAGCCGATGAACATCTCGGCGACGACGATCACGACCAGGGCGAGCGACACGGCCGTGCGCACACCGACGAAGGTCTGCGGCAGCGATTCGAAGAACGTCACGTCCGAGAAGACGCGCAGGCGCGGGGCGCCCATGATGCGGGCCGCAAGCATACGTGTCGGACGCGCGTTCATCACCCCGTAGGCGACGTTGAAGACGATGATCAGCATGGCCGAAAAGCCGGCGACCGCGACCTTTGCGCCATCGCCAAGCCCGAAGACGATCATGAAGAGCGGGAAGAGAGCGGTCGCGGGTGTAGACCGGAAAAAATCGATGACGAATTCGAGCGATTTGTAGACGGAGGTGCTCGATCCGATGACGATGCCGAGCGGTATGCCGGCACAGGCCGCGACCGCAAAAGCCTCAAGCGTCCGGCGCAAGGTCTCAAGCAGGTCGGTGCCCAAGCCGCCCGACCACAGGCCGGCCACGAGCGCTTCGGCGGTCAGCAGGGGCGAGGGCAGAAGCTTGGGCGTCACCAGGCCGGCGCCGTTGACGAGGCCCCACACGATAAGAAGCAGGATCGGGCCAACGGCGGCCGGGAAGCCGCGCGTCCTCAAAAGGCTTGGGCGTCGGAGCACCCGGGGGCGGCGGACCGGCACTTCATCAAGACTGCTCGTCACGCATACGCCTCAAAAGAGTAGCTCGGCACAGGACTAGGCCTGGGCGCCCGGGGTGTCGGGATCGTCCCCCGTCGGCCCGCGCGCCGTTGTCCGTCGCCGCGAAACCCTGTTCAAGGCAAAATGTTTGGCATCTGCCGCCTCACTTCGGGCAGCTCCTCCTTATCAGAGGTCAAGCGCAGGTTATGCGATGACTCTGGCGCTTTCAACGACCTTCGGCGCACCCGTTGTTGATCTCGCGTACGACGGCCTTGCTCTCGACTTGATAGAGATCATGGTCGCCACGTTAGAGGTCCGAGACACCAATCCGCTTTGTCAACAGTGCCCAGTGGTGTGAGTCTGAAGTTCTCTGACAGAAGCGGCTGACGCTGGCCAGGATGGCGTCGGCCGATTTGGTCCAGGTGAAGGGCTTGGGGTCGGCGTTAGTGTGGTCGATGTAGGTTTGAATGGCGGCTTCAAGCTCGTCCGTGCTCTTGAAGGCGCCGCGCTGAAGCTGCCTGCGGCTGAGCAGCGCGAACCAGCCCTCGACCATGTTGAGCCAGGGGGCGCTGGTTGGAGTGAAGTGCAGGTGCCAGCGCGGGCGCTTGATGAGCCAGTCGTGGACAAAGCTGGTTTTGTGCATGGCGGCATTGTCCAGCACGAGATGAACATCGAGGTCGGCGGGCACGGCGGCCTCGACCTGGTCCAGGAAAGCGCGGAACTCGATTGCTCGGTGGCGGGCCTTGCAGGTGCCCACCACGGTTCCCGTTTTGACGTTCAGTGCCGCGAACAGGTCGATGGTGCCGTGGCGTTTGTAATCGTGAGTGTGCCGCTCGGGCTGGCCGGGGCGCATGGGCAGCACGGGGGCGGTGCCGTCGACGGCCTGGATCTGGGGCTTCTCGTCGACGCACAACACCAGCGCGCGCTCGGGCGGGTTCATGTACAGGCCCACCACGTCGCGCACCTTGTCCACAAAGGCCGGATCGGTCGACAGCTTGAAGGTCTCGGCCTTGTGCGGGGCCAAACCGAACGCGCGCTAGATGCGCGACACCATGGTCTGGCTCATGCCGAGCTTGCGCGCAATGGTTCGCGTCGAAGAGTGCGTGGCGCTTTCGGGCTGCGTGTCCAACGTCAGGCTGATCAGCCGCTCGACCTCGGCGTCGCCCACTTTGCGCGGGGCACCCGGCCGCGGTGCGTCGCCCAGGCCCTGCAGCCCATGCCGGGCGAAGCGCTTGCGCCACGTCATCACGCTCGGCCGGCTGACGCCCAAGCTGCGGGCCACGCCCATGTTGGTTGAGCCCGGTTCCGCGCAGGCCAGCACGATGCGGGCCCGCTGGGCGGTGGCCTGCCCGGTCTTGTGTCGCCGCACTAGGGCCGCCAAGGCGTCGCGCTCGCCTTCGCTTATTTGGCCGCGGCGTAGAGCGCGTAGGTCGGCTGGTGGAGTCCGACCAAGCTCGACGACAAGCTGACGATGCGGCCGCCATCCCAAAGTCTCCCTGCCGCTTCGCGCAGGCCGTTGAACACACCCTTCAGGTTGATCGCGATCGCCTTGCCGCCATCGGCCTCGATCTTCACCACGAGCGTGTCCGCTTGCTCGCTACCCGACGCATAGTTGATCACCACCGCCAACCCGTCCTGCGCCAGCCGCCCGGCGACGGCGGCGCCGATGCCGCGCGATGCGCCGGTGATGATTGCGGTACTCGGCTGCAACTTCGTCACGCGGACGCTACCTCGACGATGACCTTGCCGCGCGCGCGGCCCGACGCCTGATAGGCGAACGCGTCGCCAAGCCGGTTGAGTGGCACGGTGCGATCGACCAGCACGGCAAGCTTGCCCGACGCGACCTGATCGATCAGCATCGCCAGCCGCGCCGCGTCCGATTGATGGAACACAAAGCTAGCGCTGACGCCGTGCACCGTTGCTAGTGCCTCGTCAGGCGACGAGGCGGTCGCCGCAAGATAGCCGCCCCGGCGCAGCACGCCGAACGACCGCTGCTGGGTCTCGCCGCCGATCGTGTCGAGCACAATGTCAACGTCGGAGACGACATCCTCGAACGCCTGCGATCTGTAGTCGATCACCTGATCGGCACCGAGACGGCGGGCGATTTCGAGGCCGTCGCCCGAAGCGGTGGCGATTACGCGCGCGCCGGCATTGTGGGCAAGCTGAATGGCGAAGCTGCCGACGCCGCCCGCGCCGGCATGGATCAGCACGGTTTGGCCGGGTTGCATGTTGGCGACCTCGAACAAGGCCTGATATGCGGTACCTGCGGTGGTTGGAACACCCGATGCTTGCTCGAACGACACCGACGCTGGCAGTGCGACGAGATGCGTGGCAGGCACGACCGCAACCTCGGCGAATGCCCCGCCGGCAGGCGGATCGGTGCGCGCCACGACCCGGTCACCGACGCTCCAGCCCTTCACGTCGCCGCCGACCTGTTCGACCGTACCGGCGAGGTCGGTGCCGAGTGTGTAGGGGAACGCGACCGGAAAGAAGTCGTGCATGAAGCCTTGCTGGATCTTGGTGTCGAGAGGGTTGAGTCCGGCCGCTGCGACGCGGACCAGCACCTCGCCCGCACCGATCACCGGCTCCGGCGTATCTTCGACAACAGGCTCGGCTTTATAGGCGGCAATACGCGCGGCCTTCATGTTGCGTCTCCCTTGCTGGCGGGCCACGCGCCGACCTGGTTCAGCCAGCCGAACCAGTCCTCCAGATGCCAGGTGTGGGTGAGCTTGCCGGCTGCGATACGGTGGAACTCGTGGAGGGTGATCGTGAACGCGCGGCCGGTCGGCGCGACACCGAACCATTCACCGGTATGCGTGCCGGTCATCGCGGCGCGAACGCCGACCCGGTCGCCATCGATCATCACGTCCTGGATGGTGATCGCGAGGTCCGGGATCGCCGCCTTGAAGCCGCGGATCATCGGCTTGATCCCCTCGGGACCGGCACCCTGACCGGGCAGGAGC
The DNA here is from genome assembly GCA_965249685.1 of Beijerinckiaceae bacterium. GTDB lineage: Bacteria > Pseudomonadota > Alphaproteobacteria > Rhizobiales > Beijerinckiaceae > RH-AL1. The sequence continues at coordinate 1,790,828 of CBDFMN010000003.1, forward strand.
GGAATGTCCCGCCAGTCGGGCGTGACGACCTGATCGAGCAGGTCGGGCTCGCCCGCGAAGGCCCGGTAGAAGGTATCCAGCGTCGCGCGAACCTCGTGCGAGGTGCTGCTGCCGGTCGTTCGATCGTCGGTCACGAAGGATCTCCTTGATGCTTGACGCGGAAAATAGCGCGCAGAGTGTCGGTGTTGAAATCGATAGATCACATGTGCCAACATCCATGCGATGGATTTAGACGCCGTCGATTCCGACCTGCTGGTCGCTTTGACGCGTTGATGGCGCAGCGCAGCGTCACCCATGCCGGCGCCCGGATCGGCCGCACCAAATCGGCGATGGGCACGGCGCTGGCGCGGCTGCGAGCTCTGCTGGACGACGACTTGTTCGTGCGCGGCCCTACGGGGCTTTGGTCGACGCCGCGAGCGGTCGACCCTGCCGAGCCGCGGAGCCGCGCACTCGCCGAAACCCAACGATGTTGAGCGGCTCGTCACGCGCCGGGCACGACCACCTGTTCCCGGCAGGCGGCCGCTCCCCCTCAGAGCGAATAGCCGTTCCGGCTCTGCTGCCGCTATGAAGAGGGCGACGGAAGCATATCGGCTGCTGCATCATCAGCATGGTATCAGCGCTGGTCCAATGCTCCGCGATTATGGTCTCGTCGATCAGCGGCCCGACTTCGACAGAGAAGCGGACCATCGGCAACATCGCCTGGGCGGTTGCGATCCAGCCATGCGAGGCTTCGCGACTCACCAGCGGTTCCTCGGTGATCAAGACTACCAGTACGGCGTGAACGACGATCTTGTCGGTGACCAAGGTATCCAGCTGGCGCAGGTCTCCGTGCCACAGCGCCAGTTAGCGCTGCACGATCCCGGTCCGACCCGGCCTGTCAGCGGCTCCCGGCAAAGGCGTGGATAGTCGCCGGTATGCCGACCTCGAACGGCGTAGTGGCAAAGCCGAAGCGGCGCGTAAACTTGCCGCCGTCAACGACATAGGCGCGGTCCCAGGTGAAGCCGACATCGACCACCTCCCGGCCGAAGCGATAGAACAGCCCGATCAGCGGCAGCAGCGCGAATGGCACCGCCCACACCCGCAGCCGCTTGCCCAGCGTTGCCGCGCCTATCGCCAGCAAGGCGCGCGGATTGCGTGTCGGCGCGCACGGCATGTTCCACACCTGACCGAAGTCCTCGTCAGGCGCATCGAGCAGCATCCCCGCCGCGCGCGCGATATCGGGCACATAGGCGAAATCATGCGGAATATCGGGCGGCACCAGCAACTGCGCCGGATTACCTTTCGTTATCTCGCCGAACGCGCTCGCACCCAAATGCGATATTGGGACACCCGGCCCGTAGAAGTCGGGGCAGCGCAGCGCCGCTACCCGCACGCGGTCGCGCGCCGCTTGCCAGATGTGCGTGATCTCGGTCCGGATCGCAGGCTTTTCGCCCGCCGTGGTGAGCGCCATATCCTCGTTAAGCGGACCGGTCTGCGGCCCGAGTTGATAAAGACCGTCGATGAAGGCGAGACGCGAACCCGCCTCGGCACATTCCTCGATCATATTGGTCATTGTCCGAGGCCAGACGGCGGGCCACACGCGAGCGTCATAGGCGAATTCCACCGCGAGCACGGCTTGCGATGCGTCCTGAAGTGCTCGCCGCACGTCAGCGGCATCGAGTACGTCGCACGGCATGTATTCGACGCCAGTCGGCAGAGCCTTCGGTCGGCTGCGTTGAGCGACCCGAACTCGGTTGCCACGTAAAGCGAGCGCGTCGACAATCGCGCGCCCCACCGCCCCGTATCCATATACCGTGGTAAGTCCCGTCATAGCCTGTCTCCGTACCGACAAAACCAGTTAGACGGTGACATGATCCTCGGTAATTGCCGAAAAACATAGGCATGCTATACGGAAATCGACGAGCCATGATCCGGACTGGGCGATGTACCGCACGTTGCTCGCCGTCCTCGACGGCGGCTCGCTGTCAGCCGCAGCGCGCGCCCTCGGGCTGACCCAGCCGACCGTCGCGCGCCATATCGAGGCGCTGGAAGTGACGTTGGGCACCGGCTTGTTCGTAAGGTCGCAGCGCGGACTGGCGCCGACCGATCTCGCCCAGGCCCTCCGCCCGTACGTGCAATCCATGTCGACCACCGCCGCCGCGCTGCTGCGCACCGCCAGCGGCATCCTCGGCACCGTTGCGGGGACGGTGCGGATCAGCGCCAGCGAGGTGGTCGGCGTCGAGCACCTGCCACCGTTCCTCACACGGCTGCGGCGCAAACATCCTGCGTTGGTGATCGAGCTGGCGCTGTCCGACTGGGTCGATGATCTCCTCGCAAGCGAGTCCGACATTGCGGTACGGATGACCGAGCCTATGCAGACCGCCTTGCGCGCCGCCTGCCGCCGGTCGAGCTCGGCTTCCACGCCCATCGCGATTACCTGGCCAGGCGCGGAACGCCAATCACTATCGCGGACCTACACGACCACGATCTGATAGGCTATGACGCAGAGACACCCGTGCTGCGCGCCATGACGGCGCGGCTGCCGGGGCTCGACCGGCGAAGCTTCGCTCTCCGGGCAGACAGCAACTTGGCCCAGCTTGCCGCGGTTCGAGCGGGGTTCGGCATCGGTCTATGCCAGGTCGCGATCGCCCGCCGCGACCCGGCGCTGGTGCGCATTCTAGCCGACATCGTGCTGCTATTGCCGCTCTGGATCGTCATGCACGAGGATCTGAAGACCAGCGCTCGTCACCGCGCAGTGTTTGACGCTCTGGCCAACGGATTTGTCGCGGCGTGATCGGCAGCCCGATACTCATAGACCCTCACGGTATCTTTGTGCCCTCCATGTCGCGACCCCTGTCTGCCCTTACCGCCAGCGCTGCGAACTCCGTTAGGAAAATTCCCCCGCAGGCCAATTTACCCGCTCATGGAATCAGCACGATCTTGCCTGCCGCCGCCGACCGCTCGAGCATGTCCTGGGCCCGGCACGCCTCGCCGAGCGGCAGCACGGCATGGATGGCGGGATCGATCTTTCCTTCGGCGAGCCACCCAAACACCATGTCAAGATCCTTTCGAAACTGGTCGGGATGCTGCCTAGCCTGACTGGTCACCCAGAGCCGCACGTGGCGAGATCCAGGATGCAGCTTTAGCCATAGGAAACGAGCGAGGGTGCCGACCATCTTGAGGCGCGGATCGCCCGTGCCCTGCACGGTCGCGGCGGCGCCCAGCATGACGAGCGTGCCATGCGTCGCGAGCAAGCCGTACGACCGCGGGAGGCTGTCGCCGCCGACCGGATCGAATACCGCGTCGAAGCCGCCCGGCTGGGCGGCCCGGGCGGCGGCGATCCAGTCCGGATCCTGGCGGTCGAACGCGATCGCTCCGCCGCGCCGGGCCTCCGCCAGCCGGGCACCGCTCGCCGTGCCGTAGAGCCGGATGCCGAGCTGGGCCGCGACCTGCTGCACGGCGCTGCCCAGCCCGCCGGCAAGGCCGTAGATGAAGGCCGTCTGCCCTGCCTTGAGCGCCACCGCGCGGGTCAGGAGCTGGAGTGCGGTCGAATAGTTGAGGACCACGGCAACCGCCTTCTCGGGCGCGATGCCGGGCGGGACTGCGACAAGCATGGCTTCGGACAGACAGACGAGCTGCTGCTGAGCACCGGTGCCGGATAGGGCCGCGACGCGGTCGCCGACCCGCACCCGCGAGGTCTCCGGCCCGAGCGCCTCGACCGTACCAACGAGATCATAGCCCGGAGTCACCGGGAAACGCCCTCCTGCCGCGAGCACGCGGACCAGCGCTTCGCCCTCGCCGGGAAGGGGGTCGGGAGCATCGGCCAGCGTGATCTGATCGAGGCCGCCCGGGCGTCGGATGATGACCTTCTGGTTCAAGACGGCTCCGACAGGCTAGAGAATTATTTTTAAGGTCACTATATAATGGTAATATGCCCGTCAACGTCGTCCGGTAACCGCTCAGTATGGATCAGGAGGTCAAGCGCAGGGGTCGGCCACCGACCTTTGACCGGGATCAGGCGCTGGAGGTGGCGACGGAGTTGTTCTGGCGACACGGCTACGAGGGCACGTCTATTGCCTTGCTGACTGAGCGCATGGGCATTACGCCGCCGACGCTCTATGCCGCGTTCGGCTCCAAGGCTTGCCTTTATCGCCATGTCTTTGCGCGCCTCCGGGAACTCGGGAGGCGTGGGGAAGGCACGTCGTCCCCACGCCCGGGATCGCTGTTTCGCATACTCGAAGTTCATCTGCGGGACGCAGCGGTCCGGTTCACGGACCCCGCGAGGCCCAGGGGGTGCATGGTGGCGGTCGGCGGGCTGCAGTGCGGCGCCGACAACGATCATGCGCGCGAAACCGCTTCCGCGGAGCGGATCACCGACTTGGTCGATTTCGTTGCACGGATCGAGGATGCCAAGCGGATGGGCGATGTGGCCGCAGCGACCGACCCGGCGGCCCTCGCCCGGTTCTACGCGGCGGTGCATCAGGGAATGGCCGTGCAGGCGATCGACGGCGCGAGCGCAGCCGAACTTAACACGATCGTGGACGTCGCACTTGCGGCTTGGCCGAAAGTATGAGCGATTAAACTACGCGATGCGGATGAGTGCCGACACGCCGTTCCATAGACGATCGGCCGCTCGAGTGACGGCGTCACGACTGCTTTTGATTAAATCACGAATCTTTTGAGCCGATGCGACCGCACGCGCGTTGGCGAGCCAACACCACGTGTCTTGATGCCGTAAGTCGAAAGTAGCCGACGATTACAAGCGCCAGCCTAGCGGCGCGTTGATTCCCATCATTGATGAAGCGGGCAATGCGGCGATGATCCTGCGTTCGTTCGGATGCGGCGCTTAACGGCGTTTCTGTCCCAGATGAGCCTGCCACGGTCGATCTGACTGTGATCGACGCTCACCGTCAGGAGGAAAACATGTCCGCCATATTCACTCCACAGGGATTGACCGACCACGAGGCGGCGATCGATGCCGTGCTGCGCTTCGTCATCGGCCTTGACGACGCCGACGCGGATTTCGTGCGCTCGGCCTTCACGCCGGACGCGGTAGTCGATCTGCGCCCGGCCAGCGTCATCGGCGTCGACCTGCCCGAACTGCGCGGCCGCGACACGATCGCGGTGGGATTGTTGAAGTCGGTCGGCCCACTCGACACGAGACACGCGACCATGTGGACAATCTCGTGGTGATTTGAGCAGGCGTTCGAGCCCGCATGTCGGCCGTCTGGCTCAGGCAGCAGCCGGCGCAAGCAATGGTGGGGCGTATGATGTTGATGGTCACGATGATGTACCCGGTCGGCGGCGACGGCGATTTCGATTCGACTGTTACACGCATCGCCACATGCCACTGGTAAGCAGCCGGTGGAATCCGTTAGGAATGCAGAGCGATCAGGTTCTGCGCGGCTTGGCAGGTCCCGACGGCGCACCGCCGCCCGTCTACGTGCTCATGACGATGATGACCTTCGCCTCAATGCACAGCTTCAACACGGCGGTCGCGCGGCACGGTGACGAACTGTAGGGCGACGTCCCAAATTTTACGTCGCTCACGCCAGTGAGGATGTTCGGCGAACCAGCCGCTTAAGCCGACGCCCTGAGGTGGCTGCATCCAACGAGCTCCTTGGCCCATGACGTTGACCTCCGCGGCGACCCGCACGAAGGTTGCATGTCGCCGAAAGCCTGCCATGCGGCGCGGGCGACCGGCTCGCCCAGCAACCGCTTCTCAGCCGTCGAAATGCGGCCGGTCTTCTGCCTCGCGCCAACATCATGCGCGAGTTTCCACTGCGCCGCCTCGCGTCGACAACACCGCATGAAGTACTACCGGTCTGGCGCAGCCTTCTCCGGTTCAACGGAGCATCGCCAGCCGCTGCCTGGACCGCCTTCCCTGCCGCGATATCGAGACATCCCGGCAGACGACCGCCTCTCGATTTCTGATTTGGGATCTGGGAACTTGGCTGGGGCGGGAGGATTCGAACCTCCGTATGGCGGAATCAAAATCCGCTGCCTTACCGCTTGGCGACGCCCCATCGGTCCAGCCCGCTCTGCGCCTGGAGAGGTAAAGCATAGAGGGGGGGCGGGCGGACTGCAACTGGCCGCGCGCGCCGCTACAGCCGATGTTCGACCCGTACGTCGAGTAGCGGTGTCGCCATGGGCTTGATTCAGGAAAGCTTTGCGACGGCGAGGCTTGTCAGGCCCCACAAAGCGCCGCTTGATCTCTCGGCGGCTCCGGCTGATCCGCCGCAAGGCTGCAAAATCGCCTATCGTCTTTCTGAGTTGCTGCCTGTGCAAGCGGTGACCCTGGCCGCTCGGTACCGGCCGCGACTGTGGCAATGGCACCCCCGCCGTGCCGCTTGCATCGGAGCGGCGCGGACGCCATTCTGATTCTATGACCAGCCCCTTGGAGCAGGCCGCGCAGGATTCTCTGCGCGACGCCAGCGCGCTGAAGAACCTCAACCAGCGCGCGCTCGACATTTTCAAACGCATCGTCGAATCCTACCTGGCGACGGGGGAGCCAGTCGGCTCTCGCAACCTGTCGCTGCTGCTGCCGACGCCGCTTTCGCCGGCATCCGTCCGCAACACGATGCAGTCGTTGGAGGACCTCGGGCTCATCTTCGCGCCGCATACGAGCGCAGGGCGCCTGCCGACGGAGCTGGGGCTGCGCTTCTTCGTTGACGCCCTGCTCGAGATTGGTGACATCGCGACGGAGGAGCGCGCGCAGATCGAACGGCAGATCGGCACCTCAGGCAATCGCAACCTCGAGGCGATTCTCACCGACGCGACCGCCATGCTGTCGGGGCTCTCGCTCGGCGCGGGAGTCGTCGTCACCCACAAGGACAACGGCCGGCTGAAGCAGATCGAGTTCGTCCGGTTGGAGCCGGAGCGGGCGCTCGCCATCCTCGTGGCGGAGGACGGTTCGGTCGAGAACCGCGTCCTGCCGATCCCGCGCGAGTTGCCACCGTCGGCGCTGGTCGAGGCCGGCAACTACCTCAATGCGCGAATCCGCGGCCGCACCTTGGCGGAGGTGCGCCACGAGGTCGAGAGTTCGCGCCGCGCGGCCGAGGCCGAGCTCGATCAGATCACGGCGCGTCTCGTCGATGCCGGCCTGGCGAGCTGGGCCGACGGGCTTGGGCCGACCCAGCAGCTCATCGTGCGCGGCCAGGCGAATCTGCTCAACAACCTGACCGCGCTCGAAGACCTCGAGCGCATCCGCCTCCTCTTTGCCGACCTGGAGACGAAGAAGGACGTGATGGACCTGCTCAACCGCGCGGAAGGCGGCGAAGGCGTGCGTATCTTCATCGGATCGGAGAACAAGCTGTTCTCGCTGTCTGGATCGTCGATGATCGCGGCGCCGTTCCGCGACGGGTCGCAGCGCATCATTGGCGTGCTGGGCGTGATCGGTCCTACGCGGCTGAACTACGGACGCATCGTACCGATGGTGGACTACACCTCCAAGCTCATCGCCCGGCTCGCGCCGCGAGGCTGATGTCTCACGATGCCTCCGAGGCGATGGCCTTCAGCCTGTAGAGCGCGTCCATCGCCTCGCGCGGGCTCAGCGCGTCGGGGTCGATGGCGGTGAGCGCCTCGCGCAGGGTATCGCAGGGCTCGTCCGGCGGCACGGCAGCCGCCGCGGGTGTCAGCGCGGCGAACAGTGGCAGGTCGGGGAGGACGCGGCCGGCCACCCCGCGCTCACCGGCTTCTAGTTCGGCCAGCAGCGCTTTGGCGCGCTTGACGACGGCAGCGGGCAGGCCCGCCAATTTCGCGACTTGGATGCCGTAAGATCGGTCGGCGGCGCCGGGCACGACCTCGTGCAGGAAGACGACGTCGCCGTGCCAGTCGGCGACGCGAGACGTGAGGTTGACGAGACGTTCGAGCCGCCCCGACAATTGGGTCAGTTCGTGGAAGTGGGTCGCGAAGATCGCGCGCGAGCGGTTCTTCTCGTGCAGGTGCTCGATCACCGCCCAGGCGATCGATAGACCGTCGAAGGTCGCGGTGCCGCGCCCGATCTCGTCGAGGATCACGAGAGAAGAGGACGTCGCCTGGTTGAGGATCGCGGCTGTCTCGACCATCTCGACCATGAAGGTCGAGCGGCCCCGCGCCAGATCGTCGGCCGCGCCGACGCGAGAGAACAGACGGTCGACGATCCCGATCACCGCACGCTTGGCCGGAACGAACGAGCCCGCCTGCGCGAGCACGGCGATCAGCGCGTTCTGCCGCAGGAAGGTCGACTTGCCCGCCATATTGGGACCGGTGACCACCGCGATACGGCCACCGCCCGCTCCAAGCCCCGCACCGGCCGAGAGGTCACACCCGTTGGCGACGAACGGGTCGCCGAGCGCGCGGAGCGCCTCTTCGACGACCGGGTGGCGACCGCCCTCGATAAGGAAGGCGCCGGAGCCTTCGATTTCCGGACGGGTCCAGTCGCGCGAGGTCGCGATCTCGGCCAGCGCCGCCGCCACGTCGATCGCGGCCAGAGCCGCCGCAGCGGCCGTGACGGCATCGGCCTGCGCCATGACGGCGGCGGCCATCTCGTCGAACAAGGCCTGCTCGCGGGCGAGCGCACCCTCCCCGGCGGAGGCGATCTTCGCCTGCAGGCTGGCGAGTTCGCCGGTCGAGAAGCGCATCGCGTCGATCATGGTCTGGCGATGGATGAAGGTGGCGTTGAGCGGGGCCACCATGAAGCGCTCGCCGACCCCCTGCGGCACCTCGATAAAATAGCCGAGCATGGCGTTGTGCTTAACCTTGAGGCGCCGCGTGTCGGCGAGCTCGCAATAGCGCGCCTGGAGGGCCGCGACGACCTGCCGGGTCTCGTCACGGAGCGCCAGCAACTCATCGAGCGCAGCGTCACGACCGGCTCGCACGAAGCCGCCGTCGCGGCGATGCAATGGCAGCGCGTCGGCAAGGGTGGCAGTGAGCCAAGCGGTTAAAGCCGGGTCGGGCGCAGCGGCCTCGGCGCGTGCCACAAGAAGAAGCTCAGGTGGCGGCCCCTGGGGAAAAGCGTCGTCGTGGAGCAGCGCGGCGATCGAACGCGCAGCTTCGAGGCCCTGGCGCAGCGCCTGCAGGTCGCGCGGACCGGCGCGCTCCAGGCCGACGCGCGCCAGCGCCCGGGCAAGGTCGGGCACGCTCTTGAGGAGGGCGCGGGCCTCGACACGGAGCGCCTGGTTCTCGACGAAGAAGGCGACGGCATCGAGCCGTGCCTCGATCGCGGCGCGGTCCATCAGCGGGCTGGAGAGATGCGCGGCGAGCAGCCGGCTGCCGGCGGGCGACGCGCAGCAGTCGAGGGTGGCGAGCAGCGAACCTTCCCGCGCGCCCCCGAGCGTGCGGGTCAGTTCGAGGTTGGCGCGCGTCGCCGCGTCCACTTCCATGTGGCTGGCACGCCGGGTACGGCGGGGCGGATGGAGGTTCGGTTTGGCGCCGCATTGCGTACGCTCGAGATAGAAGACGGCGGTCGCGGCCGCGGCGATCTCCGCGATGGTAAGCGCGCCCAGGCCGTCGAGGGTGGCGAGCCCGAAATAATCGAGGAGCCGGCGCTCCGCGGAGCCCGGTTCGCGGCCAAGTTTCGTCAGCGGCGCCTTGGAATCGGCGAGCGCGCGGGCCACTTCCGGTAAAGCCGCAATAGTTTCCGGCACAACGATCTCGCGTGGATCGATACGCCCGATCTCTCCGGCGAGACCCGACAGAGGTACGTCGCAGACTTCGAACGCGCCAGCGGAAATGTCGACGGCCGCCAAACCGAAGAGCCACACATTATCTGCGCTTCTGACGCGCGACAGGGCCAGCAACCAATTGGCGCGGTCTGGCTCGAGAAGCCGGTCCTCGGTCAAGGTCCCGGGCGTGACGAGACGCACCACGGCGCGTTCGACGACCGACTTGCCGCCGCGCTTGCGTGCCTCGGCCGGATTTTCGATCTGCTCGCAGATCGCGACGCGATGCCCGTGGCGGATGAGGCGGTGGAGGTAGTCGTCCGAGCGCTCGACGGGCACGCCGCACATCGGGATGTCGGCACCCTCGTGCCGACCGCGCCGGGTCAGTACGATGCCGAGCGCCTTGGACGCGACCTCGGCGTCGGTGAAGAACAGCTCGTAGAAATCGCCCATGCGGTAGAACAGCAGGGCGTCGGGATGGGCAGCCTTGATGGCAAGGTACTGCGCCATCATCGGTGAGAGCTTGATGGCAGCCTCCGGGGAACCGGGCGCATCGGAGACGAAGGGCGCCTGGTCGCGGTCAGTTCTACGCATGAACACTGGGATGCATGGCGCCTCTGGCCGCGGCCGCCGAGATCAAACGGTCACTTGCGCGCCGAGTTCGACAACGCGGTCGGAGGGGATCGAGAAGAAGTCCGTCGCGTTGGCCGCCTGCTTGGACAAGGCGATGAAGAGATTGTCCTGCCACAGCGGCATGCCGGAGGTCGGGGAGGCCTTGATGGTGCGCCGCCCCAAGAAGAACGACGTCGTCATGATATCGAACTTCAGGCCCGTCTTGCGCAGCAGAATGAGCGCCGTCGGCACACGCGGACTTTCCATGTAGCCGTAGTGGAGGACCACCTTGGTGAAATCTTCCGAGAGCTTCTCGACCTCGAAGCGCCGCGCCGCCGGCACGCGCGGGGTCGTCTCGGTCTTCACCGACATGATCACCACGCGCTCGTGCAGGACCTTGTTGTGCTTCAGGTTGTGCATCAGCGACGAGGGTGCCGTCTCCGCGTGGTTGGTGAGGAAGATGGCGGTGCCCGCGACCCGCGTCGGCTTGGATTTCTGCAGCATGGCGATCAGTTCGACCGTCGGGATCGCGTCGCGCTGCGTCTTGCGTACCAGCAGCATGTTGCCCCGCACCCAGGTCCACATCACGATCATCGAGAAGATCGCAAGGAGCAGCGGCACCCACCCGCCCTCGACCACCTTCACGAGGTTGGCTGCGAGGAACGCGAGATCGACCACGATAAACATCGAGATGAAGGCCAACGACGCGACAAGCGGCCATTTCCACATCTTCCACACGACGACGAAGGCGAGGGCGGTCGTCACCACCATGGTGCCCGTGACGGCGATGCCGTAGGCACTGGCCAGTGCGCTGGAGCTGCGGAACAGGAATACCAACGCGAGGACGCCGACGAGCAACATACGGTTGACGCGGGGAATGAAGATCTGCCCCTCCTGCGTCTCGGACGTGTGCAGAACGAGCATGCGCGGGAGCAGGCCGAGCTGGATCGCCTGGCGCGCGATGGAGAAGGCGCCGGTGATCACCGCCTGACTGGCGATGACGGTGGCGAGCGTCGAGAGGATCACGAGAGGTAGCAGCGCCCAGGACGGGGCAAGGAGAAAGAAGGGGTTCTCCACCGCCTTCGGATTGGCGAGCACGAGCGCCCCTTGGCCGAGATAATTCAACAGGAGCGCGGGTAGCACGAAGGTGAGCCACGCGATCTGAATGGGGAACCGGCCGAAGTGGCCCATGTCGGCGTAGAGCGCTTCGGCCCCCGTCACCGACAGGAACACGGATCCCAGCACGACAAAACCGAGGAAGCCATGGCCGAGCAAAAAGCTCAAGCCATTGAGCGGGTTGAACGCCTTGAAGATGCGCGGCGCGTCGCCGATATGCAGCACTCCAAGAACGGCGATGACAATGAAGAAGACCAGCATGATCGGTCCGAAGAAGGTGCCGACGCGCGCCGTGCCGCCCTGCTGCACGAAGAAGAGCGAGACGAGGATCAGCACGGTGATCGGCAGCACGTAGGGGTCGAACACCGGCGTGATCAGGTCGAGGCCCTCGAGAGCCGACAGGACTGAGATGGCCGGCGTGATGATCGCGTCGCCGGAGAATAGCGCCGCGCCGGCGACGCCAAGGAAGAACACGGCGGTCGATCGGCGCCCGAGCGCGGTCACGGCGAGCGCCATGAGCGACAGCGTCCCACCCTCGCCCTTGTTGTCCGCGCGCATTAAAAACAGCACATACTTCGCGGTGACGGTGAAGAACAAGGCCCAGATCAGCAGAGACACGGTACCGATGACCGTGCTGTCGTGCAGGCCAACGGCCTTGGAATGCACGAGGGACTCGCGCAGCGCGTACAGCGGGCTCGTGCCGATATCGCCGTAGACGACCCCGATGGACCCGACCGCCATCGAAGCCAGGGACGTCTTGTGCGGATGATGCGGATCGGCTGGAGACGACGGAGGCGCGTCCGCCACAAGACCGGGAACCAGGTTCGCCGGTTTGGAAGCCTCACCCGCAATGTCTTGCGACATCTGTTGTCCTTGTATGGCCGCACGCGAGGCGAACCATGTGGCCGCCCGGTGGGTATATCGACTCGCGCCTGAGAGGAGAAGAGCACCCGCTGCCGCGATTCGAGGCATGGAGGCCGATCGAACCCGCCCTTCCCGGCAGCCGCGCATTGGGGCCTGCCACATAGGAGATGCCCGACACGGATGCATGAGCCGGCACTTCAAGCTTTAAATGCCGTATTTTTGAACTCAACCGCTCTATCATCAGTCGGAAAGTGCCATCTTTGCAACTCTATGACAGAAGTCATTTCAACATCTTGATCAAACTATGGCTTCCCTGCTTCTCTATGGGCTGTTACTTCTGGGGGAATAGCTCGTGAAATCCCGGCCTTTACGCAAATATGCTCTCCTGTCATGTGCCGCCATTACGGCGCTCGCGACTGGCTTTTCCGTTGCCCAAGCCGCTGATCTAGCCGCGACACCCGTTGCTCCCGCCCCGCCGCTGCCCGCTTTCAGCCTCTTTGAAGGCGTCGAGTTTCACGTGCAGGGTGAAGGTGGAATCCTCGGCAACGTGGCCAACCCGCCCGACGGACAGAACGTCGGCCATCTCTATACCGACCGCGCCAATGTACCCTTGATCAACCAGGTGCTGTTCACGGCGACGAAGGCGATCGATCCCAAGGCCACCGGCTACGCTTTCGGCTTCACCCTTCAGGGTCTGTTCGGGTCCGACGAGCGCTACAACCACTTCCTCGGGATCGGCGACAGCTTCATCACCAGCCGCAACCAACTCGGCGTGGTTCAGGCCTTCGGGGCGGCACACCTGCCGTTCTTCACGGAGGGCGGAGTCGACGTCAAGGCGGGTCTCTTCACCTCACCGATGGGTTTCGAGACGCTCGACCCGAGCACCTCGCCCTTCTACTCGCACTCCTACATCTACAATTACGGCGTGACGTTCAACCACACGGGCATCCTCACCACGACCCACATCAACTCGACGCTCGATTTTTATCTCGGTATCGACACGGGCAATCAGACGACCTTCGGCACCAACGGCGACCCCAATCGTCAGCCGGCCGGGTTCGTCGGCTTCGGGCTAAACAACCTGCTCGACAACAAGCTGACGATCCTCGCCCTGTCGCACATTGGTCCCGAGAACAACTTCACGGTCGATCCGGCGGCGAACAAGGACGTGCGCTACTACAACGCCGTCGATTTCACCTATAAAATCAATGACGACTTGACCTCGGTCACCGAGCTTGACTACGTGCGCGACGATTTCCGTAACGCCGGCCTGTCGGGGATCGGCGCGAGCGCCTACGGGATCTCGCAGTATTTTAGCTATTCGCTGAACAAGCAGGTCACGCTCAATGCCCGCGGTGAGGTCTTCCGCGACTCCGACGGGTTCTTCGTGGCGAATTTCCCAGGCAACCTCGACGCGGTCCGTGCGCTCAAAGGGCTTGCCAATACGGCGTTCACCGCCGGTCCGACGACCTATAGCGAGATCACGCTCGGCCTGACCTACAAGCCCGACGCGCCCAAGCCGTTCGTGCTGGTGATGGTGCGGCCGGAAGTCCGCTACGACCGTTCGCTCAGCGGCAACTCTCCCTTTAATCCGAGCAATGGAAACGTCGGCCGTAGCCGCGATCAGTTCACCTTCGGTGGAGACATCACGCTCGGCTTCTGATCCACCCTCAACACGATCGGGAAAGGGCCGGCGTCCTTGGCGACCGGCCCTTTTCGTCGTGATTAAGCGTGCGCCAAACGGGCCTGCCGTCTCCGGTGCCAAGCAATCGGTCGCCGGTCCTATGAACTCTGCGCATCCGAGGCTGACGGGGCTTGGCACTCCTGCTATCCAAGAGCGCGGCCCGCCGAGCGCTTGCGGCTATGGCACGGCGATTGCTGCGTCGCAGTCTCAAGGGAGCAGGTCTCAGGAATGGTGCAGGACGTACAACTCAGCATCCGTGGCATCCACAAAGGTTTCGAGCACGAGGGAACGAACTCTCCGGTCCTCGACGACATCAGCTTCGATATTTACGAGCGAGACTTCGTCAGCGTGATCGGGCCGAGCGGTTGCGGCAAGACGACCGTTTTCAACATCATCGCCGGCCTTTTGGAGCCGGACGCGGGCTCTCTCGTCTATCGGGGCGAGACGGTCGACAGCCTGCGCGGGCGCATCGGCTACATGATGCAAAAGGATCTGCTGTTTCCCTGGCGCACCGTGCTGCAGAACGTGCTGCTGGGGCTCGAGGTTCGCGGCCTCTCGCATGCGGCTGCGGTGAAGACCGCGCGCGAGTACCTGGCCCGGTTCGGGCTCGACGGATACGAAAACGCCTATCCCAGCACCTTGTCGGGTGGCATGCGGCAGCGCGTGGCGCTGATCCGCACGCTTATCATGGACCCGGATATCCTCCTCCTCGACGAGCCGTTCTCCGCCCTCGACTACCAGACCCGGCTGTATCTCGAAGGCGTGTTGCTCGACGCGGTGTCGCTGTTCAACAAGACGGTCATCCTGATCACCCACGACATCGACGAGGCGGTCGCGCTGTCCAAGCGCGTCGTCGTGCTCTCCGGCAGGCCAACCGTCGTCAAGGCGGAGCACGCGATCACCATCGACCGGCGCACGCCGATCGACGCGCGGAGCGATCCCCGCTTCTCCGATTATTTCCACACGCTTTGTGGCGAACTCGACATTCAGACCCGAAAGGACGCGGCGTGAGCATCGCCATCCCCACCCAAGCGACCCGTCGCAGCAAAGTCGAAGGGCGCCGCCGATCGCGACGCGTAAACCTGTTTGACACGCCGGCTGGCCGCGCAGGCCTGCAGATCGGGGCGGTCGTCCTGCTTTTCGCGGCCTGGCAGGCAGCGGCGAGCCTCGGCTGGATCTCCGCGTTCCTCGTGGGCGCGCCGGCCGGCATCGGGTCCGCCTTCGTCGCCAGCCTGCGCGACGGCTCGCTGCCATACGACACCTGGATCACCGTCTACGAGGCGATCCTCGGCTTCGTCATCGGCACGGTCGCCGGCTCGGCGCTCGGCCTTGGCCTCTGGTCCTCGATCTTCCTCGCTAGACTCACCGAGCCTTTCATCGTCGCGTTGAACAGCGTGCCGAAGATCGCGCTCGCGCCGATCGTCATCCTCTGGTTCGGCACCGGCCTCGTTTCCAAGGTCGCGCTCGCCGTCTCCATGACGGCCCTCGTCGCGCTCATCGCCGCCTACCAGGGCGCCAAGGACGCCGACCGCGACCTGCAATCGCTGATGATCTCGATGGGCGCCAGCAAGCGTCAGGTCTTCTTCGGCGTCGTCGTGCCCTCGACGGTGCCGGTCATCATCGCGACCTTCCGCATCAACGTTGGCTTCGGCCTGGTCGGCGCGGTGGTCGGCGAGTTCATGTCCTCCAAGAGAGGCCTCGGCCACCTCATCTACGAGGCGTCCGGGCTCTACGACCTCAACACGGTGTGGATGGGCCTCTTCATGCTGATGGGGCTAGGGTTCGTGTTGTACCACCTCATCGACATGATCGAGCGCCGACTCCTCCCATGGAAGCTCGACGCCGGCCGCCAGCAAGTCCAGATCTGACGCCCGTATTTTACAGCCAAAGCCCGTTCCTACGAGCACGAGGAGTTCCTTTGTCGTCTCTCCGCAAGCGTTCCGCTGTCCTGGCCTCCGTCGCCACCCTGTCTCTCGCCTTTTCGCCTCTCGGCTCGCCGGCCGACGCAGCGACGAAGGTGGTCATCTCCCAAGCGTTCCAATCGCTGCTCTACCTGCCCCTCTACGTCGCGATGGACAAAGGCTTCTTCGCCAAGCAAGGCGTGGACGTCGACAAGGAGACGGCCGGTTCTCCGCCGGCGGCGCTGTCGGCGGTCATCTCGGGCAGCGCGGACTTCTCGATCCATGGGCCGGAGTGGACGGCCATCGCCGCGTCCAAGGGCGCGAAGGTCGGCATCATCGCCAACGTCGTCAACGGTGCCGCCGTGTGGATCGCCGCGACGCCCGACTTCGAATACAAGGACGTGGCCGACCTCAAAGGTCAGAAGGTCGTCACCGGCATGATGCCGACCACCAGCACCTCCCTGTTCCTCAACCTGCTCAAGCAGAAGGGTCTCGACGCCAAGACCGACGTCGATCAAATCCCCGTGCCGATCGGCACCGAGCCCGGCCCGTTCATGGCCGGGCAGGCGAAAGTCGCCGTCATGTACGAGCCGGGCCTCGATCAGGTGGTGGCCAAGGGCATGAAGGTGGTGTTCGGCTTCCCCAAGGCGTTCGGCCCCTATGCCTTCTCCTCGGTGACAGCGCGCGCCGACGTCGACCCGGCGAAGGCTCAGGCCGTCACCAACGCGGTGGAGGAGGCGCTGGCGTTCATGCAGACCAACCCCGCCGAGGCCACCGCCGTGGCGAAGCAGGAGTTCGCCAAGCTCGATCCCGCGGTGGTGGAGGCAGCGGTCAAACGTATGCTGGCCGAGAACGTCTGGCCGAAGACCGTGGAGACCACGCCCGAAGCGCTCACCACGGCGATGCAGACGCAGATCGGCTTGGGCAACCTCAAGACGCAGCCGGTCTACGCCGACTTTGTCGTGCAGACCTACGCGAAGAAGGCGACGGGCCACTAGGCCTCAGCGCGACGTTCGGACGCGGAAGCCACCGGCGCATCCCGACGTTTGTCGCCAGCAACGACGGAGTGCACCCGTGAGTACAACAGCCGAGAAGACGGACCCGAAACTGTGGGACAAGGTCAAGGGCGACGTGGTCGCCGGCGACAAGGGCGGCAAGCCCGGCCAATGGTCGGCCCGCAAGGCGCAGCTCGCCTCGTCCGAATACAAAAAGGAGGGCGGCGGCTATAAGGGCGGCAAGTCCAAGGACAATAGCCTGCAGCAGTGGACGCACGAGCAGTGGGGCACCAAATCCGGCGGCAAGAGCGAGGATACGGGTGAGCGCTACCTGCCGAAAGAGGCGCGCGAGAATTTAAGCGCCGCGGAGTACAAGCGCACGAGCGACAAGAAACGCGCCGACACCGAGAAGGGTCGGCAGTTCTCGGCCCAACCCAAGGACGTGGCCCGCAAAACCAGCGCCCATCGTGGCACAGGCAAAGCCACGCCGTCGAAAGCCGAACTCTACGCCAAGGCGAAGGCGAAGAACGTCAAGGGGCGCTCACGGATGAGCGTGGCCGAGTTGGCCAAGGCTGTCGCCTAGCACGGATCGCGAGGCTCCACGTCACCCTGTTTGGCGCGGGCATCTGGTTCGCCCCCCCTCGTGTTTCACAAGGAACGCATTTCCCGGGATGCAAGCCCCGCAAGACCTCGGCGCGATGCGCTGTGGCTATCCTGACCAGACGATCTCCCTCCCGACTATTCAGCTTGCGCGAGCAAAGTGGGGCGGCTACTCGTCATGAGAAGGCGGTGGGGGCTTGCGACGTGCGGCTTATGGTGATCGTGGCGATCTGTGCCGCAGCTCTAAAGATCGCGCCCTCGGCCGCTCAGACCACCACCGCGGCGGACTATGGGCCGGCGGAGCGGGCGTTCGAGGCTGGCCTCACCATCGATCAACGCATGAAGCTGCAAGTCCTGCTGATCGCCGGGGGCTACGCCAACGCGGTGCCGACGGAGCGTTTCAGCACGCGCATCTTCCGCGCGCTTCAAGCCTTCCAAACCACCAACGGGTTTCCTGCCAACGCGCGCCTGACCGGCACGCAAGTCGATCGGCTTGTCGCCGAGACGAGGGAGCTCTTCGCCCAATGGGGTCTCCGCAAAGTCGAGCTGCCCGGCCACGCTGCCTCCATCTGGGTCCCCTTCGGTCTCGGCATCGAGGTTCGCTCCACCGCGATGGGTTCGCATTATCGCGACCGTGCCGGCCGCTTTGCGGTGGCCCTCGTGTCGCTGCCGCACGTGGGCTTGCGGGCCGCCTTCGACGGCCTGATCGAGCCGAAGCGGCAGGCGGGCTGGGCGATCCATTACGCCACGATCAAGGACGGCTGGTTCGCCGTCTCGGCGACCGGCCTTGATGGGGTGGACCATTACTACCGCTACCACCGGGAGGATGAAGCGATCACCGGCTTCGCGATGGACTGGACCAACGCGCTGGGCGACGTCCATGCCGAGCGCATTGCGGTGATCGACTCGGGTGCGCTGGCCGCGTCGATCACCGGTACGCCCTTCACCGACCCGCCAACCTTTGCGGCGGAAGCGCGAGCCGCGCCCGTTCCGGCACCGCAGCCGGCCGCCATCCCCGTCGCGCCCGCGCCCCTTCCACCGTCCCGCCAGGGGGCGAGCACCGGCACCGGTTTCTTCGTGACGGAGGAGGGCCACCTCGTCACCAACGCCCACGTCGTGAAGAACTGTTCGACCATCGCGGTGAAGACGGACGACGGCGCGGTGCAGGCGGCGAGCGTGCTCGCGACCGACGCGACCAACGACCTCGCGCTCCTGAAACTCGCCAAGAAGCCCGCGCGCGTGGCGGCCCTGCGCATCGGCGCGCGGCTCGGCGAGGGCGTGGAGGCCTTCGGCTTCCCGCACTCGGACATCCTCTCCACGTCCGGCAATTTCACGCTGGGGAACGTCACGGCGTTGAGCGGCATGGGCGACGACATCCGCTACCTCCAGATTTCCGCCCCCGTCCAGGCCGGCAACTCTGGCGGCCCGCTGCTCGACGGCTCGGGGGCGCTGGTCGGCGTGGTCACCGCCAAACTCGACGCAATCAAGGTGATGCTCGCCTCCGACGACCTGCCGCAGAACGTCAACTTCGCGGTCAAGGCGGCGATGGTGGCGGCCTTCCTCGACGCGAACCGGGTGACGTACAAGGTGGCGGTGCCGGGAGGGGCGGCGCTGCCGCCGGCCGACATCGCGGATCAGGCGCGGGCGATGAGCGGGTTCGTGGTGTGTCGGTAGTTTTATAAAGGTTCAAGAGGAGGCCGTAGTAACTAGTTGGGTATTGATTTTCATCGCGGCACTTGGGGAAACGCAATGAGACAAGTTTCATCAGCCGCTGCGTGGGCGTTGGCTGCACTTGCGATTACGGCTGCGCATGCTGAAGAAGTGCATGTCCATGTCGGCACATTCCTGGATTACATTGATGTTTCCGCTTATCAGAAGGTATGCGCAAGCATCGCCCGCACCCCGAACACCCGCGTTGATAAAGTAGCGACGATGAGCGGCATGAGAATCCCTTTCTCGTTCCGTTGGCAGTGCATCGATCATCAGTTGTTCCTGAATGACGGTGGCGAGGCATGTATGGACGCGGATAATCCTGTCAGGTGCTTGGGCGAGCCTGCGAAGACGAATTGGATTAAAGTAGCAGCTTCAGGCTACTCTGTGCGTCGTAGGGCACCCGCAGACATCCTTCCTCGAGAGGCGATCAAGGTTTACTGCAAGGCCGCTGACAACAGCATACCGGCTATATTCGGCGATGGTCGAAACGGCCTGCCTATCGAATGGCGATGTGTCAAAGGCGAGGTTTTTACATGCGAGGCTGGCGCCGATGGCGTAGCATGTAGCGCCCGCAGCCGAAGTCGCACCCCCCTCCCCTCGATGGCCGAAGCCTGCCGAGACTATGGACAATTATCGGTGGCTGATGGTGCGCTCAGCACAATTTGGCAATGAGAATGTCATAACGGCAAACCTACTATCGCTGGGCCACAAACAACGTATGATCATCAAAGTAATATAGATTTACCCTCGAAATTTGATACTGACGGCTACTCAGAAAATGAATGGATACATCTCAGATAACATGCATCTAAGACATAACCGCGTAATCAAAGACGCACACATTCAATCTCGCTAATATGAGGGCTGGCCCTATTCCGCAAGCCATCTTGCAAAATTTCACCCATCCATCTTCAACGCCGCAATGAACGCCTGCTGCGGGATCTCCACCTTGCCGAACTGCCGCATCTTCTTCTTGCCGGCCTTCTGCTTCTCCAGCAGCTTGCGCTTGCGGGTGGCGTCGCCGCCGTAGCATTTCGCCGTGACGTCCTTGCGCATGGCGCGCACCGTCTCGCGGGCGATGATCTTGCCGCCGATCGCCGCCTGGATGGGGATGACGAACATGTGCGGCGGGATAAGGTCCTTCAGCTTCTCCACCATGGCGCGGCCGCGGCTTTCCGCGCGGTCGCGGTGGACCAGCATTGACAGCGCGTCGACGGGTTCCGCGTTGACGAGGATGCTCATCTTGACGAGGTCGCCCTCGCGGTACTCGGTGATGGCGTAATCGAACGAGGCGTAGCCCTTGGAGATCGACTTCAGCCGGTCGTAGAAGTCGAACACCACCTCGTTCAGCGGCAGGTCGTAGGTCGCCATGGCGCGCTTGCCGACGTAGTTGAGGTCCACCTGCACGCCGCGCCGGTCCTGGCACAGCTTCAGCACGGAGCCGAGGTAGTCGTCGGGCGTGAGGATGGTGGCGCGGATCCACGGCTCCTCGATGGCGAGGATCGCGGTCGGGTCTGGCATGTCGGCAGGGTTGTGCAGGTCGATCGCCGCGCCGTCGCGCAGCTTCAGCGTGTAGACGACCGAGGGCGCGGTGGCGATGAGGTCGAGGTTGAACTCGCGCTCCAGCCGCTCCTGGATGATTTCCAGGTGCAGCAGCCCCAAGAATCCGCAGCGGAAGCCGAAGCCCAGCGCGGCGGAACTCTCCATCTCGAACGAGAAGCTCGCGTCGTTGAGGCGCAGCCGGCCCATGGCGGCGCGGAGGTCCTCGAAGTCGGCGGCGTCGACCGGGAACAGGCCGCAGAAGACGACGGGCTGCGCCGGCTTGAAGCCCGGCAGCGCGGCAGCGCAGGGGCGGCGTTCGTCGGTGATCGTATCGCCGACGCGGGTGTCGGCCACCTGCTTGATCTGCGCGGTGATGAAGCCCATCTCGCCCGGCCCCAGGCTCGCGGCGTCCTTCATCTTGGGCGTGAACACGCCGAGACGGTCGACCTCGTAATGGGCGTCCGTGCCCATCATCGTGATGCGCTGGCCCTTCTTGAGCGCGCCGTCGAGGACGCGCACGAGCACGACCACGCCGAGGTAGGCGTCGTACCAACTGTCGACGAGCAGCGCCTTCAACGGCGCCGCCTCGTCGCCCTGGGGCGCCGGCAGGCGGGTAACGATCGCCTCCAGCACGAGGTCGATGCCGAGGCCGGTCTTGGCCGAGATCGGCACGGCCTGCGAGGCGTCGATGCCGATCACGTCCTCGATCTGCTGCTTGATCCGCTCCGGCTCGGCGGCGGGCAGATCGATCTTGTTCAGCACCGGCACGATCTCGTGGCCGGCGTCGAGCGCGTGATAGACGTTGGCGAGCGTCTGCGCCTCGACACCCTGGCTGGCGTCCACCACCAGCAGCGAGCCCTCGCAGGCGGCGAGCGAGCGGGACACCTCGTAGGCGAAGTCGACGTGGCCGGGCGTGTCCATCAGGTTGAGGATGTAGGTTTTGCCGTCCAGCGCCTTATATTCGAGGCGCACCGTCTGGGCCTTGATGGTGATGCCGCGCTCGCGCTCGATGTCCATCGAGTCGAGCATCTGCTCGCTCATGTCGCGCAGCGCCACCGTCCCGGTGGTCTGGATCAGCCGATCGGCGAGCGTCGATTTGCCGTGGTCGATATGCGCGACGATGGAGAAGTTGCGGATATTGTCGATCGGGTGGGTCGCCATCTCCGGGGGATAGCAGGGGGCTCCGAGGATGGAAAGGTGGCGCGGCGTCAAACCGCGGCGATGCGGCGGGGTCACGGCGGTCTCGAGGGAGAGCAACATATGCTGAAGGTCTGCGCTGCGGCGCTTCTGCTGGCGACCTGCGGGCTGGCCGTCCCGGCGCGGGCGGCGACCGTCTCCGTCGTGGTGACGAACGTCAGGCCGAATGGCGCGCTGGTCCTCGCCAGCCTGTGCAGCGGCAGCCTGGAACGAAGCGATTGCGGCTTCGGCCAGCGGCAGGCGTCGAATGCCCCAGCGCTCCGCTTCACCTTCACGGACGTGCCGCCCGGGCGCTACGCCTTCCTGGCGTTCCAGGACGTCAACGGCACCGGAACGCTCGAACGCTCGCGCATGGGCCTCCCGCTGGTCCCCTACGCGCTTAGCAATAACGTGGGCGTCACGCGACGGCCGACCTTCGAGCAGGCCGCCTTCGAGGTCGGTCCGAATGGCGTGGCGCTGAGCGTGCGCCTGCGTCAGCTGCGCGAGCGCGTCGGCGCGGAGCGGTAGCCGTGCCGCTGCGCGGCGATCCAGGCGGCCGCTCCCGCGGTTGCCGCCGCCATGGCCACTAGCACGCCGAGCGTCAGCGCGAGTTCGCCGAGCCGCAGCCCCGGGAGCACGGCGCGGTCGAGCGCCTGAATGATCCAAGCGTTGGGCGTGAACCAGCCGACCTGCTGGAACCAGGGCGGCATGAGGTAGCGCGGCACCATGCTGCCGCCGACCGCCGAGAGGAGGAGCACGACGAACGTCGTCAGGTGCTCGGCCTGCCTGCGGCTCGCGCACAGCGTGCAGGCAAGCAGCGCGAGGCCCGCCGCAGCGGCGGCCGAGGTGGCGACGGCGAGCAGCCACGGCACCACGGCCGCCGCACCGAACGAAGCGCCATAGATCCCGAAGGCGGCGGCATAGATGACGAACGCCTGGACGACGCCCTGGCCGGTGAGGAAGAGGAAGCGCCCCGCCATCATCCGCGCGACATCGGCACGGTTCAGCATGAGCCGGTCGGTCGTGCCGCTCTCCCGCTCGTCGAGCACGGCCATCGCGCCGTGAACGGCCCCGAACAGGAGGAAGATCGCCGCGACGGCCGCCGCGTAATAGAGCACGTTGCCGTTTGCGCCGCGGGCGGCGCCATCCGACGACCGCAACTCGATGATGCGCGCGAAGGAGAACCCGGAGCCCGAGCGGGCCGCGGCTTCCTTGTGAAAGGCCTCCGCGAGAAAGGCCCGGTCTTCCGGGCCGATCGTGCCGGTCTTTTCCACGTCGGCGAGGATGCGCCCCAAGGCGACGTCGGGAAGCTTCTCGTTCAAGGTCCGCTGCACCTCGCCGGTTGCGATGGCGCCCGCTAGCGGACGGGTCGTCTCGTCGAGGATCAGGATCGGGGCGGGGCCGTCCTCCGGACGTCGCTCCAGGTCGCCGCGGATCAGCACGCCGACGTCGACCACGCCGCGGCGCACCGCGTCGGCAACCTCCCCCTCGCCGCCGGAGTCGAGCAGGATGAAGCGGAAGTCCGAATCGGCCCGCAGGGCCGCCACGAGCCGCTGGGTCGAAGGCGTGTTCGCCGCGTCGAACAGGCCGACCTTGATTTTCAGGTCCTTGCCGCTCGCGCCGGAAAAGATCGCCGCGAAGGCGACGAAGAGGAGCGGCGGAAGCACGAAAGCCATGACGAGGGCGGCGCGGTCGCGCACGAGCGCGAGCGCCATGATCCAGGCGGAAGTGCCGATCATGCGTCCGGGGCCGATCCACAATAGTGCGCGTAGAGCGTCGCGAGGCCGGGGTCCCGCAGGCGCACCTCCCGCACCTCGAAGCCGTCCGCTTCCAGCTCTGCCACCAGCAAGCGGATGTCCCAATGCTCCAGTGCGCGATAGATGAGCCAAGTCTTCGGGTGCCCCGTGGGCAGGGCGCCACGCGCCTGCAGGCGGGCCCGCCCCGTCTCGTCTGGCGCGGCAGGGAGGTCGATCTGGACCTCCTTGGCGGTCCCGTGAAGGTCGGAGACGAGTGCGCGCGGCTCGCCCTGGGCAACCAGGGTCCCGGCGCTAAGGAAGGCGACGCGATCGGCGAGCGCGCCGGCCTCCTCCAGGTCGTGCGTCACGAGAAGGACCGACGTGCCCTGCGCGCGCAAAGCGGCCAGGGCGTCGGCGATCGCTTGCCGAGCGTCGCGGTCGATGCCGACCATAGCCTCGTCCAGGATGAGCAGGCGCGGCTGTCGCACCAGGGCGGCCGCGACGTTGATCCGCCGCTTGTAGCCCCCGGAAAGCCGGCCGACCCGCGTGTCGGCCACGTCGCCGCAGCCGACCGCGGCGAGGGCTTGTACGGAGCGGTCGGCTGCCGTCGAGGGGCTGCCCCCTCCGAGGCGCGCGAAAGCCCGGCAGTTCTCGGCCGCCGTCAGCCAGGGATAGAGGGCGAGATCTTGCGGGACCAGCGCGACGGCGTCTCGCGCGGGCCCGTTCAGGCGCAGCGTTCCGCGTTCTGGCATCAGCTTGCCCGTCAGGATCTTGATAAGCGACGTCTTGCCCGATCCATTGGGGCCGAGCAGCGCGGTGATTTCCCCGGGCCTTAGAACGAGCGAGATTCCCTCGAGAACACGGCGGCGACCATAGCCGGCGCAGACGTCGGCCAAGACGGCGGTCGGCATGGAGGCGGCAGCGAGAGGGACGTCGTGCACATTCATCCTGGCGCCGTTGCACCCATTGCCATTGTCCTCTGAAGGAGTTCGACGGCGATTACGCCATTCCTCGCCTTGGCGGGACAGCATTATTGCCGCACGCGGGTCGGCGTGTGCTCCAATTGGCCGCTTGCGTCAAATCGGCAAAGCGACGTCGATTTATGCCCTTCGCCGAAGAAAAACGCTTGCGCCCCAGTGGAAACCTCCTATTTTGAACATTGCCCAAATCGCACGTGCCTGTGGTCGTGTGTCGGTGGATGGGGTTCCGGACAAGAGGCCGGTGAACCTTCCGTAAAAACCGGCAGCCGGAGCGAACCGGTGAATCCCGCCAAACGGGAGACACGACTTAAAGCAACGACGGACCGGGCTTTTTCGTCTCTGTTGGCTTCCAACGCCGACGTCATGAAGAGGCTAGTCTATCTTGCCGGGCGTGCGGAACGGGAGCTCATCCCAATCCAATCGATGGCTTTTGCAACCCTCACGGCTTTAGCCGCGCGGAATGCTTTGGCCACGGCGCAGCATCTGACCTGACCGTCATACCGGTCCGCATCCTGCGGCTTGGTATCGGCGAACCAGGTCGCTGATGGCGTGTTTACGAAACGTCCGCGTCTCCACAGCGCGGCGGGTCGAAGGACGTCGTCTATCCTTTTGCTCGGTTTCGTTTGTCGGCCAGAGGGTCGGCACGAAGGGATGCCGCGATGACGCAACGTATTCTCGATTTCCTCCGCGCGCGCCGTGAAGACGGCCCGTGCCTCGTCGTAGACCTCGACGTGGTGCGCGATAATTACGCGACCTTCGCCAAGGCGCTGCCGGATACCCGCGTCTTCTACGCGGTGAAGGCCAATCCCGACGCGGCGGTACTCAGCCTGCTCGCGCAGCTCGGCTCATGCTTCGACACCGCCTCCGTCGTCGAGATCGAGCAGGTGCTGGCCGCCGGCGCGAGCCCCGACCGCATCTCCTTCGGCAACACGATCAAGAAGGAGCGCGACATCGCCCGCGCCTTTCAGCTCGGCATCCGTCTCTTCGCGGTGGATTGCGAGGCGGAGGTGGAGAAGATCGCCCGCGTCGCGCCCGGCGCTAAGGTGTTTTGCCGCATGCTCTGCGACGGCGACGGTGCGGAATGGCCCCTGTCGCGCAAGTTCGGCTGCGACGTCGCCATGGCGCCGCGCGTGCTCGAGCACGCCCAGCGCCTGGGGCTCGTCGCCTATGGCCTGTCGTTCCACGTCGGCTCGCAGCAGCGCAATCCGCTGATGTGGGACGGCGCGCTGAAGGCCGCATCCGCGATCTTCCGCGATCTCGCGGACTGCGGGATCAACCTGCAGATGGTGAACCTCGGCGGCGGCTTCCCCACCAAGTACCTGAAGGACATTCCCGCGGTGCAGGCCTACGGGAATGCGATCTTCGCCTCCTTGCGTGAGCATTTCGGCAACCGCATCCCGGAGACGATCATCGAGCCGGGCCGCGGCATGGTGGGCAATGCGGGCGTGATCGAGGCGGAAGTGGTTCTGATCTCGAGGAAGTCGGACGAGGACAAGGTGCGCTGGGTGTACCTCGACATCGGCAAGTTCGGCGGCCTCGCCGAGACGATGGACGAGATGATCCGCTATCCCATCCGCACCGACTTCGACGCGGACGCCAAGGAGCCGTGCGTGATCGCCGGGCCGACATGCGATTCCGTCGACGTGCTCTACGAGAAGGAGCCCTACCTCCTTCCCGTAAGCCTGACGATCGGGGCGAAGGTGCTGATCGAGGGAACGGGTGCCTATACGACGACCTATTCCGCGGCCGGCTTCAACGGTTTTCCGCCGCTGCGCTCCTACGTCATCTGACGCGCGGACGACTATTGGCGGGCGGGGCTTAACTTTGCCCGCCCGGGTCACCCCCCTGTCCCGAACGGCCACGCCTCGGCGTCGGTGCGAGGGTCATCCCTCTGCAACCCTGGACCATCGTCCCGGGGAGACGCCGATGACCTCCATGAACAATTCCGACTTTCTCGCGCCCGCACTCCCATCACTTGCGGTCCAGGTGCGGCCCGCGCTCGTCATAGCCACGGAGCAGTCCGCGGACGTGGCGGCGCGCGAGACCCTGCTCGACGCGGCGTTCGGGCCGGCGCGCTTTACCAAGTCCAGCCAGAAGCTGCGGCTCGGGCGTCTGCCCGCACGCGGGCTCTCGCTCGTCGCTCGTCTGGACGGAGCGCTCGTGGGTACGGTGCGGCTCTGGCACGTCGTCGCCGGCACGACCCCTGCGCTGTTGCTTGGGCCGCTGGCCGTCGATTCCCGCCATCGCGAGCACGGGATCGGTAGCATGTTGATGCGTCAGGCGATCGAGCAGGCGCAGGTCTTTGGTCACCGGGCGATCCTGCTCGTAGGCGATGCGCCTTATTATGCCCGCTTCGGCTTCAGCCGGCAGCATGCGCTGGGACTGCGGATGCCGGGCCCTGTCGATCCGGATCGTTTCCTCGGCCTGGAGTTGCAGGGCGGTGCCTTGCGTGAGGCGAGAGGCCTGCTGCGTCCCACCGGCGTCATGGACCTGAATGGGGCGCAACGAAACGCCTTCGGGCGGTCGGGCCTGAAAGCCGCCGCCTAATTCCGCATGCCTGTCGTCAGCCTGTCACCGAACGGTTTCACCGATGATCGATCTGCAACCTCGGCGGCTCTGCTGCCGGGGTCTTCTCCGGCGTTGACACGTTTGCGCCGACCACTTTGGAGACACTTGGAATGACGGACTTTCCCGTGCACGGCACGATCACCGGCCCGATCGTGATGATCGGCTTCGGCTCCATCGGCAAGGGCACGCTGCCACTGATCGAGCGCCATTTCACCTTCGATGCCAAGCGGCTGACCGTCATCGACCCCGAGGCGAAGGACCGCGCGCTGCTCGACGAGCGTGGTATCCGCTTCGTTCAGGACCGGATCACGCGCGACAACATCGACGCCCTGCTGCGGCCGCTATTGACCCAGGGGAAGGGACAGGCGTTCGTCGTAAACCTGTCCATCGAGGTCTCGTCCGTCGCCGTCATGCGCCTTTGCGCCGAACTTGGCGCACTCTACATCGACACGGTCGCCGAGCCCTGGCCGGGATTCTACACCGACACGTCGCGGTCGATCTCGCAACGCTCGAACTACGCGTTGCGCGACGAGGTGACCACGCTGAAGCACGAGCTTGACGCGGCGGGTCCGACGGCGGTCTCCTGCTGCGGCGCCAACCCCGGCATGGTCTCCTGGTTCGTCAAGCAGGCTCTACTCAACGTCGCCGCCGATTGCGGCGTGCAAGCGGGCAAGCCGGCCACCCGCGGGGAGTGGGCGAAGCTGGCGCAGAGGGTGGGCGTCAAGGGCATCCACATCGCCGAGCGCGACACGCAACGCGCGAAGACGCCGAAGCCGATGGGCACCTTCGTCAACACATGGTCGGTCGAGGGCTTCGTCTCCGAAGGCCTGCAGCCGGCGGAACTCGGTTGGGGCACGCACGAGAAGGCGCTGCCTCCCGAGGGCCGGCGGCACGAGTTCGGCCCGGATTGCGCGATCTACCTTATGCGCCCAGGTGCCGGCACACGGGTGCGGTCCTGGTGCCCGACGCCGGGCGCGCAGCATGGCTTCCTCGTCACTCACAACGAGGCGATCTCTATCGCCGACTACCTGACGGTGCGCGAGGGCGCCGACGTCGCTTACCGCCCGACCTGCCACTACGCCTACCGTCCGGCCGACGACGCCGTGCTTTCTCTCGACGAGATGGCAGGAGGCCAATGGAAGCAGCAGGGCCGCAGCCAAATCCTGGACGAGACGGAGATCCTCGACGGGATCGACGAACTCGGCGTGCTGCTCTACGGCCACGCGAAGAACGCCTATTGGTACGGCTCGCAGCTCTCGATCGAGGAGACTCGGCGCATCGCGCCCTATCAGAACGCGACGGGCATGCAGGTCACCTCCGCCGTCCTCGCCGGCATGGTCTGGGCGCTGGAGAACCCGGCGCGCGGCCTCGTCGAGGCGGACGAGATCGACTTCGAGCGCTGCCTCGAGGTTCAGCGGCCCTATCTTGGCCCGGTCGTAGGCCAGTACACGGACTGGACGCCGCTGAAGGACCGCGGCGTCCTGTTTCCCGAAGAGGTCGACGCCGACGACCCCTGGCAGTTCAAGAACGTTCTCGTGC
Organism: Beijerinckiaceae bacterium; assembly: GCA_965249685.1. Lineage (GTDB taxonomy): Bacteria > Pseudomonadota > Alphaproteobacteria > Rhizobiales > Beijerinckiaceae > RH-AL1. The sequence goes on from CBDFMN010000003.1 coordinate 1,819,474, forward strand.
GGTGACGGTCTTCGGGGCCGCGCCATAGCTGGCACCAGCCAAGCCATGGTAGTGGAGGCGCCGCGCCAATCGAAGATGGCGGCCGCGCTGCCTCGCTTTGGCCAGACGGGTGCGGCTAGAGTGCGAGCGGATCAACAGGACATGCGATTGGCATGATGCGACGACGATGCCGCTTGGCCGCCCTGGGCCTGGTGCTGACCGCCACTCCTGCCCTCTCCCACCCGCACGTCTGGGTCGAGGCCCAGGCACAGGTGCTGTTCGACAAAAGCGGCGCGATGCACGGCATCCGCAACACCTGGGTCTTCGACGAGATGTATTCGGCCTTCGCAGTCCAGGGACTGGAGAAGGACGGCAAGCTGGCCAGCCCACAGGACCTGGCGCCGCTCGCCGAGACGAACGTCTCCTCGCTGGCCGAATTCGACTATTTCACCTATGCGAAAACCGGCGGCCAGAAGATGAAGTTCGGCAAGCCGGTCGACTACGCGCTGGAAGAGCGGCCGGACAAGCGCGTCGTGCTGCGCTTCACCCTACCCCTGGCCGAGCCGATGCGGATCAAGCGGTTCATGTCGTTCCAGATCTACGACCCGACCTATTTCGTCGATTTCGAATTGGCGGCGAAGGACCCGGTCGCGCTGGCGGAACCGCCGCAGGGCTGCTCGCAGAGCGTGCTCGGCGCCAACCCGCTCGTCGTCGCCGAGGGCAAGAAGGTGGCAACCGGGTTCGACAGCGGCCTGCAGCCGCCGAGCGACGATTTCGCACTGAAAATGGCGAGCCGCGTCATCGTCGCCTGCCCGTGAAGGAGAACGCTATCGTCCCCCTCATCAAGGTCGGCATCGCGGCCACCCTCCTTCTCGCGTTGGGCGAGGTGACGGCCCTCGCGCAAATCGCCCACCATCCGTTCGCGATCGGCGCCAACGAAGGCGCCGTAGGCCATCAGAATGCCCTTGGCGCCTGGATCATCGGGCAGGAGAGCGCTTTCTACCGCATGTTGAACGGCGCCTTGCGCGCCACCCGGGACGATCCGCGCGGGGCACTTGGGCTAATCGGCATCAGCCTGGCTTACGGCGTCTTCCACGCCGCGGGACCGGGACACGGCAAAGCGGTGGTCGCCTCCTACATGATCTCCAACGAGGTGGCGCTGCGCCGTGGCCTCGCGATCGCCGCTTTGGCGGCGCTGCTGCAAGCGCTGGTCGCCGTGGTGCTCATCGGCATTCTTGGCGCGCTCTTTCACGCCACGGCACAGCGCCTGATGGCGGCGACGGAAACGCTCGAATTCGCCAGTTACCTTGGCATCGCCGCGCTCGGCGCGGTCCTGGTTTGGCGCAAGGGTCGCTCCGTCGCCGCCGTCCTGCGGCCTAAACCGGCCGGCTCGATGCTACTCGCGAGCGCGGGCATGGGCGTCCTGTTCGATGAGGTCTCCTCCGGCGGCACCGGCCGCTTCGCCGCCGACAATGGGGTCACCCACATCCATGGGCCGGAGTGCGGGCATTTCCACATGCCCGATCCCGTCGCTCTCGCGTCGCTCGGTTTCGATTGGAAGGCTGCCGCGACGACGATCGTGACGGCCGGCGCACGGCCTTGTTCCGGTGCGCTCGCGGTCCTGATCTTCTCGCTCTCGCAGGGTATGTTCTGGGTCGGTGTCGCCGCGGCCTTCGCCATGGCCATCGGGACGGCCGCGACGACGGGGGCTCTAGCGATCGTGGCCGTCTACGCGAAAGACGTGGCCGTGCGGTTGGCGGGCGGCGGCTCAGGTCGTGGCCTGCTCGTCGGCCGCCTGGCCGAGCTCGCTGCCGCGGTCTGCGTACTGGCCTTCGGCCTTGCGTTGATCCTTGCGTCCCTGACAGGCGAACACATCACGGGATGAGGGCTCGTCGCATCGAAGCGACGGTCGCACGCTACGGCAGTGGCAGTCCGCTCGGTGACACCTGATAGGGCGAGGGCCTCCAGCCCAAAACGCGCCATCTACAGGAGCCAGCGAAGATGAGCGCAAGACCTGCCACGGCGTTCGGCGCTTAGTGGGTCAAGCGAGCGACGCGATAACGACAGGTCGATCGGACGCTTAGAGCGCGGCGCGCTCCAGGGCCTGAGCCGCGCGGCGCAGGCCAATCGGCGGTCCGGCGAGCGGGGGCGGTGGAGCATAAAGCTTGACGGCAGCGACGGGAACCGCAGGCTTCTCCTGGCTGTGCTGGGCGGAAGCGGCGCGCAGTCCAAGGTTGCGGTTCGGCAAAGGGGAATGAGCAACCGGCTCGCGCGACGCGGCGCGCGGGCCAATCGTCGGTTCGGTGGCGGCGAAGGCGAGCGCGGGTCCTGCGGATCGACGTGTCTCGCTGCCTTGCGTGATAATCGCCGGCAGGTTGGCGCGGCGGAGGGACGGCATGAGAGCGGCGTCCGCCGGGCCAGCCGCGATGAGGCCGCCGATCGGGTCCACGGCAGGCCGCGGAACCGGCGCCGGCAGAACCGACACCTCGACAGCAGCGAGTTGGAGCCTGAAGGGCGCGAGGGGCCGGGTCGGCGGCAGCGGAATGTCGGCGGAGGCCACGATCAGGTCCATAGGGCGGCGCGGAGGCAGCGGGAGGCTGCCTGTGACCTCGCCGGCCGCGTCGCCGCGATCGACTGGCGCGGGCTCCGCCACCATGATCGTCGGCGCGGTCGTTTCAGGCGAGGCGCTTGCCACGACCGTCGGGCGTGGCTCCGGTGCGGCCTGCGTTGCAGCCGGCTCGCGCCGGGCTGGGCCGCCGGTCGCCACCGACGCCTCGTCACCCTCGGTGTTGTTGGCATAGGCCGTGGCCATCGGCTGCACGGGAGCGGCACCGCCGTCACGCGGCGCGTCACCAGAACCGCCAAAGAGCCAGGCAAAGAAGCCCTGCGATTGCTGTGCCGGCGGGAGTTCCGTGCCGCCACGCGCCGCGATCTCGGCTCGCGCCTCCTCGTAACGCGCCATCGGCTGGCCGTTGGAGGGGATGTGGACCGTCTTACCGTCGGGGAAGAGGCGAGCGAGCTGGTCGTAGTTCATGCGCGGCCAGCTACGCACGCCGCCGACGTCGATATGGACGAAGTTTGCGGACTGATAGTAGCCGACGCCGCCGCGCTGCAGGCGCATCGCAATCTCGCGAATGCGCTCCATGGGCATGCCCGGCATCGTCGTGTCCATCGCCTTGCCGAGCATGTGCTGGGAATGCTCGGCCACTGCGCGCGAGCGGCGGCGCAACATGGCGTTGGTCTCGGGCGACCGGTAGGCCGAGTAGATCTGGATCGGCTGGTCGGCACCCGCCGTGCGGTAGACCTCCCAGACGGTGTCGAACAGGCGGGGATCCATCGCGATCTGGTCGTTGTTGCGCCAGTCGCGGAGGAAGTAGTTGAGCCTGTCGAGGACAGCCTGATCGTAGCGGCCGTCGACCCGGAAGGTGGCGTCGATCGATTCACCGGTGTGGGTATGGTAAAGATGGATAGTGCGGGTATCGCCGTTGGCGACGGCGGTCTCGGTGGCTGTGGGAGTGACGAACCATCCCAGAAGAGACCAGGCCACGCTGGCGGACGCGAGCACCAGGAGTCTTGTCGCAACCGTGCGGAAACGCGTCGTTCGCAAAGGCAGAACCTTCCGGTTGTGGCAGGCCGAGCCTACGTTGACCAAATGGTTACAAACAAGGGTTAACATCCCGTGTTACCCCTTACCCGACGCTTTTCGGCCATGTGTGACTTGGAATCAACCATCCTGCCGTGGGGGCGGCTCAGCTTTCCTCGCCGAGCGCCCCTGCGATGCGGTGGACGTAGTCGTAGACGTCGTCGCGCAGGGCAAGGCGCCCTGTCTCGTCGACGCTCGCAGTGAAATATTCGATGTGAATGGGTAACGGCTTGGGCAGGCCGACGTGGCGCTCCGAGTCGCCGAGCAGCTTCGTCAGGTGCATCTCGCTCCACTTGTCCTGGTTCAGCACGCTCGCCGCGAAGCGGAAGGGTTGGTCGACGCGCACGCACCCATGACTGTAGGCGCGCCGCGCGGTGGCAAACAGCGCCTTGGACGGCGTGTCGTGGAGGTAGACGGCATAATCGTTGGGGAAGATGAATTTGACGCGACCGAGCGCGTTGCGCTCGCCGGCCGGTTGCTTGACGACGAGCCGCCCGTTCTTCTCCGTGACGGTATAGCCGAGGCGGTCGAGGTAACCGGGGTCCTGCGCCAGCTTCGGCAGCATCTCCTTCTTGATGATGGAGTCCGGCACGTTCCAGACGGGATTGACGATCACCACCTGCATGGCATTGGAGAACAGCGGCGTCGGCGTGTCCTTCTTGCCGACGACCACGCGGTTCTTCGACGTGGCCACGCCGTCGCGGAATACCGTGACGGTGAAGTCCGGCACGTTGACTTCGACGTGGTCGGTCCCGAGGTCGCGCGGCATCCAGCGCCACATCTCCATGTTGGCGACGAGCTGCCCCTCGAGCCGCGAGGGGCGGCCGCCGGACAGTGCCGCGATCGTCCGCTTGGTGAGGACGCCGGACGCCGGCAGGCCATTGGCCTTCTGGAAGTCGGCGACGGCGGCCGCAACCTCCGTGTCGTAGCGCAGCGCCTGCGGCTCGCCATCGATGGTACCATCGAGGCTGAAGCGGGAGCGGATCAGCGGCACGCGGGGATCGCGCATGCCGATCTTCAGATCCGGGCCGGCAGGGATGGCGGAGGCGGTCACCGGCGTGTGGGCGGCGCGCAGTTCCGTCAGCTTGTCGCGCAGCGCGCGATAGCGGGGCTCCACCGGATTGAAACCACGCAGGCGCTCGCCAGCGTCGGCGCCGGCGGCGGCGACCGTCTCCAGTGCCTCGGCCGCGTCCGCGAGCGTCGGCTTCAGCCCGATGAGCGGCGCGATCGCGCGCGGATCGATGCGGCTCCCGCTCGCCTGGCGGGCATAGGTGACGACGGCCTCCGAGAGGGCCAACTCGCTCTCCGCCATCTCCGCGGGAGTGCCGGTCGTCTTCAGCGCGACGGGGGTGGAGGCGAGGCGCAGCGCGTCGTCGCCGGCATGCGCGAGGCGCGCCAGCACCGGCGACGCCGCCGCCACGGGAGCGCTGTCGGCCGACCACACAGGTTTGAAGGAATGCGCGAGATAGAAGAAACGGATCGCCTCGCGCTCCTTGCGCCGCTCGGCCGCGTTCGGCCCCCTGATGTCGGTGGCCGCCCTCTTGTCGAGCGCGCTTTTAATGGCGGCATTGAGCGCCGGCAGGGCATCCTCAGCAGGTCTTGCGGCCTCGGCTGGCGTCTGCGGCTTCGCGTCTAACGGATCGGAGGCCGGCGCGACGGCGGGCGGCTTGATCGCCATGTTGGGTTCCGGGTCGATCCCCTTATCGTCGTAGGACGCACCTTCGGCCTTGCCGGCAGCGCGGCCGGGCGCCCACGATGGCAGCAGTTCGGCGCCGCCGAGGGCCTTGCCGTCCGGAGCCGGGGCGCCGCCGAGCTCGAAGCGTTCCGCGCCCTCGGGGGGCACCGGCTTCGGCAGGGCGAGATCGGGGCGTCCTGCCACCTTCTCCAGCGCGGCCGTATTTTGACGCTGGGGCGCGGCGGTGGCTGGACTGGCGGCAGCCCCGGAGACCGTGGGGCCCGCGACGAGCACGAAGGCCAGCGTTGCGGCGCCGCCAAGCTGGAAAGAAAAAGACCTTGCCCGCATGCTCGACCCCTGGCGGAGATCCGTCCGCACCAACATGAACCCGCTGCGGCGCGCGAACGGCAAGGCCTAAGCCTGCACCATCTGGGCGCCGAAGGCGGCGAAATCAACGACCGCCGAAGTCTCATCGCGGAGGCCTCGCGGATTTTCTTCCCTCGTGGCCTGCGGGTCACGCTTCCCTGCAACGCGCAGCTTGACCTGACCGGTCAGGCGGCGCGGTCGTCGGCCTCCGGCTCCTCGCCGTGGAAGAAACCGTATTCCTTCATCTTACGGTAAAGCGTCGAGCGGCCGATGCCGAGCTTGCGCGCCATCGCCGACATCTGCCCGCGATAGTGAGCGAGCGCGAAGCGGATCGCGTCCGCTTCCAAGTCTTCCAGCTTGCGCACGTCGCCGCCGTCGTTGAGCAGCGCCAGCACGTTGGGGTCGCGCACCTCGACGCGGACCATCTCGCGCTGGGGTCGCGGGAGCACCGGTTGGGCGATCGCCAGCGGGGGGATGCGGACGTCGAACCCTTCGACCTGGGCGGCGATCTGCGGGAATTCGGCGATCGTCAGCTCATCGCCATCGGCCAGCACCACTGCGCGAAACACGGCATTCTCAAGCTGGCGCACGTTGCCCGGCCAGTTGTAGGTGACGAGGAGAGCCAGGGCCTCGGCGCAGAGCCCGCGGATGCGCTTGCCCTCCTCGGCGGCGAACCGCGCCACGAAGCGGCGAGCAAGGTCGGCCACGTCCTCGCGGCGCGAGCGGAGAGGCGGCACGGTGATGGGAAAGACATTGAGGCGATAATAGAGGTCCTCGCGGAAGAGGCCGCGCTTGACCTGTTCGATGAGGTTTTGGTTGGTCGCCGAGATGAGGCGGATGTCGACCTTCACCGACTTGCGACCGCCGACGGGATCGACCTCGCCCTCTTGAAGGGCGCGCAGCAGCTTGACCTGCGCGTCGAGCGGCAGCTCACCGATCTCGTCGAGGAACAGCGTACCCCCGTGCGCCTCGACGAACTTGCCCGCATGCTTCTCGGTCGCGCCGGTAAAGGCACCCTTCTCATGGCCGAACAGGATCGATTCGATCAGGTTCTCCGGGAGTGCCCCGCAATTGACCGTGACGAAGGCCTTGCCGCGCCGGTCGGACGCCCCTTGGATAGCGCGCGCGATCAGCTCCTTGCCGACACCCGACTCGCCCTCGAGAAGGACGGGGATGGTCGACTTAGCGGCGCGCTCGCCGAGGCGGACAACACGCCCCATGTCCTCGCTCTTCGTGGCGAGGTCGGAGAGCGTCAGCGCGCCGGAGGCATGCCGGTTCATCCTGCGGATCTCGTCCTCCAGCGCGTCGACGCGAAGGGCGTTCTTAATCGAGACCTGGAGCCGCTCGGCGCCGACCGGCTTCACCACAAAATCGAGCGCCCCGGCCCGCATGGCGGAAATGACCGCCTCGATGGAGCCATGCGCCGTCTGGACGATGGTGGGAACGGCGAGTTTGCGGTCACGCAATTGGGTCAGCACGCCCATCCCGTCGAGGTCAGGCATGACCAGGTCGAGGATCAGAAGGTTGACCGGCGCGGCCGCCGCGAGCTGGAGACGCTTCAGCGCCGCGTCGCCGCTGTCCGCCGTCTCGACCTCGTAGCCGAAACGGCGGACCAGTGTTTCAAGCAATCGGCGCTGAACGGGGTCGTCATCGACGATCAGGATGGTGCAGGACATGCGACCTCGTTGGCGAGCGCATCGGCGCCCGTTCCTGGTCGTATATTCGGCACGCAGGGTAAATTTGCTGTTAAACGCCTCGACGTTCGTTGCAACGCGCGACCTTGCGCCGGATGGCCGGAGCGATGCCACCCCACAACGCGCCGCATCGAAGCAGGCGTGCCGCGGGGTACGTCTTGAGGGCGGCGGCGGGTTAATCCAGCGTGCGCGAGGCGAGCACCTGGACGCGCACAGGTGCCGTGCCCGAGCCGATCATCCCGAGCCGGCCCGCGGCACCGACCGATACGTCAACGATGCGCCCGCGCACGAACGGGCCTCGATCGTTGACGGTGAGGACGGCTTGGCGGCCGCTACGCAGGTTGGTGACCAGGACTTGGGTGCCGAACGGCAGGGTACGGTGAGCGCAGGTGGCGGCGCCGACGCGGCCGCCGGCGGCGGTCCGCCCGCCCCCACGATAAAAGGAGGCGTTACCGGTCTGCTCGCTCGCCCTGGTCACCCCACCGGTGGTCAGGGAAGCGGCGCTCCGCGCCGTATTGCCGAACAGACGCTGAACAAGGGGGAAATGCCGGTGGCGCTTTGCAGCAAAGCGCGAATACCGGCTGCGGCTGGTCCGCTGCACGTGGTGGCGCGCGGCATGCACCCTGCTGGCGAAGCGCCGACCGTGGTGACGGCCGATGGAATGGGAGGACACTATTCCGTGACGGTGATGCGATCGGGCTGCCGAGGCACTTGCGGTGGTCGCGACAAACCCAGAGACTGCCAACGCGACGCAAAAAAACAATTTCCTAATAGTCAACGATTTACACATCCATACTGTTGCAAGGAAGGGTCCTCCTATACTGCGCCCGTTTCCCTGCAAAGACTTGATTAAAGATTTTTTATGAGGCAGGACCTGCCGTGAATTGCTGCTAAATCAAGGCGCTCGATCCATCGGCCCCACTTATGACTTGGTGGGGACACTGGCGTGAGCAAAACTTGTCTTGCTTGCGGCGCAGGCCGCCGACCTGGTGTTGGGGGAGCCATCGCTCGCCGCAGTCGTGCCATCCTTTGACTGTCGCGGCGGCATGTCAGCTTGATCGGGCCGGATGTGGTGGATAGGACAGCCTTCCACTCGTCGCACGCAGGAATTTGCGCATGATTTCGTCCGTCGCCGTCGAAACTGCCGCCGGTCTCGACGCGGCACTCGGCACCTTGCCGGAATGGAACCTCGCTGACCTCTACCCCGGCATGGGGTCCGAAACGTTCGCGCGTGACCTGCGCGATGCCGCCTCCGCCTGCGAACGCTTCGCCGCCGATTACCGCGGCCATTTGCAAAGCCTGGCGCGCGATAGTTCGGAGCAAGGCTTGGTGGCAGCGGTCCGTCGCTACGAAGCCATCGACGACACGCTCGGGCGGCTGATGTCCTACGCGGGCCTCATCTACGCCGGCGACACGACCGACCCCGCGCGGCAGAAGTTCTACGGCGACACGCAGGACAAGGTGACCACGGCCTCGACCGACCTTCTGTTCTTCCAGCTCGAGCTTAACCGCCTCGACGATGCCGTCCTCGATACCGCGGCGGCGCAGGGGGCGCTCGCCCGTTACCGCCCCTGGCTCGACGACATCCGCAAGGACAAGCCGCACCAGCTCGACGACAAGCTGGAGCAGCTCTTTCTAGAGAAGTCGGTGACCGGCCACGGCGCCTGGAACCGGCTGTTCGATGAAACGCTGGCGACGCTGCGCTTCGACGTCAAGGGCGAGACGCTGGCCTTGGAGCCGGTGCTCTCCCTCATGCAAGACCGCGACCCCGCTGCGCGCGAGGGAGCCGCCAACGCGTTGGCGGCTGGCCTCAAAGCCAACATGCGGACCTTCGCGCTCATTACCAACACGTTGGCGAAGGACAAGGAGATCGCCGACCGCTGGCGCGGCTACGCCGATGTGGCCGACGCCCGCCACCTTGCCAACCGCGTCGAGCGCGAGGTGGTCGGCGCGCTGGTAGCCGCCGTCCGCTCCGCCTATCCGCGCCTGTCGCACCGCTACTACAAGTTGAAGGCCAAGTGGTTCGGCGTCGAGGCGATGCCGCATTGGGACCGCAACGCGCCTTTGCCGAACGGGCCGACGCGAACCATCCCATGGGGCGAGGCGCGCGCGACCGTGCTCGACGCCTACGACGGGTTCTCGCCTGCCATGGCCGGGATCGCCCGGCGCTTCTTCGACGAGCGATGGATCGACGCGCCGGTGCGGCCGGGCAAGGCGCCGGGCGCCTTCGCGCACCCGACCGTGCCCTCCGCCCATCCGTACGTACTGCTGAACTATCAGGGCAAGCCGCGCGACGTGATGACCTTGGCCCACGAACTCGGCCACGGCGTCCACCAGGTGCTGGCCGGCTCGCAGGGCGCACTGATGGCGCCAACGCCGCTGACGCTTGCCGAGACGGCCTCCGTGTTCGGCGAGATGCTGACCTTCCGCGCCCTGCTCGCCAAGGCTGCCACGGTGGAGGAGCGCCGAAGCCTCCTGTCGGGCAAGGTCGAGGACATGATCAACACGGTGGTCCGGCAGATCGCTTTCTACACTTTCGAGCGCAAGCTCCACACGGCGCGCCGCGAAGGCGAGCTGACGGCGGACGCGATCTCGGAGCTGTGGCTCGGCGTACAGGGCGAGAGCCTTGGTCCGGCGATCACGCTCATGCCGGGCTACGAGACCTATTGGGCCTACGTGCCCCATTTCATCCACTCGCCTTTCTATGTCTATGCCTATGCCTTCGGCGACTGCCTCGTGAACTCGCTCTACGGCGTGTTCGAGCGCGCGCAGGACGGCTTCGCCGAGCGCTATCTGGCGATGCTGGCCGCCGGCGGCACCAAGCACCATTCGGAGCTGCTGAAGCCGTTCGGGCTAGACGCGATGGACCCGGCCTTTTGGCAGATCGGGCTCGGCGTGATCGAGGGAATGATCGACGAGCTGGAGGCAATGGACGCCTAGAGGATTTGCATTTTCCGGCGAGCCCACGCCCTGCCCCTATGACATTCCTACAGAGTGGCCGCGCGCCCGCGCTGGCAATCCTACGGCTCCGGAGCTGGCTCCGTGGCAGCGGCGCACCCGCCGTATCGAGAAGCGGTCGCCGCTTCGGGAAGCCACAATGTCCTTCTACGAACGGATCGTCGGCCCGCCTCTGGCGACTGAGGACGAAGCCATCCAGAAGGTCGGTCCGCTTGCCGGCATCCCCATGCTTGGGCTGGATGCCCTCTCGTCCGCGGCTTACGGGCCGGAAGCGGCGCTGACCGTTCTCCTGTCGATCGGACTTCTCGGTACCGCCTATATCCTGCCGATCACCCTCGTCGTCGTGGCGCTGCTGGGCATCGTCTACTTCTCCTATCGCCAGACCTTGTCCGCCTATCCGAACGGCGGCGGGTCCTACACGGCCGCTCGCGCCAATCTCGGCACACGCTGCGGGCTTCTTGCGGCGGCCTCGCTCATGGTCGATTGCACCTTGAACGTGGCCGTGGGCATTGCGGCAGGCGTCGGGGCGCTGGTGTCCGCCGTGCCGGCGTTGCATCCCTACATCCTGACCCTGTGCATCCTCGTCTTGGCGATCATCACGCTGGTGAACCTGCACGGCGTTCGCGAGGCCGGCACGGCCTTCATCCTTCTGACCTACCTGTTCGTGGGAACGCTAGGTCTCGTCACCGCCATCGGCCTCGCGAAGACGGTCCTGGCGGGGGGTCAGCCTGCCGCCGTCGAAGTCCCGCCGGCCGTGCCGCTTGCGACGGGCGGCGCCGGCCTGTGGCTCCTGCTGCGCGCCTTCGCCAACGGCTGCACGGCCATGACCGGGGGTGGAAGCGATCTCCAATGGGATTCCGGCTTTCAGGAAGCCGTCGGTCCACAACGCGCAGCGCACGCTGACGGCAGTGGTCGCGGTCCTCGCCCTGCTCCTCGGCGGCATCGCCCTGCTCTGCCGATGCTACGGGATCGCAGCCACCGACCCGGACGGCGCCGGCTACCAGAGCGTGCTGTCCCAGCTGACGGCCGCGGTCGCCGGACGCGGCGTTTTCTACTATGTCACCATGGGCAGTGTCATCGCGATCGTCTGCCTGTCGGCGAACACCAGCTTCGCCGATTTTCCCCGCCTGTGCCGCCTGCTCGCACTCGATAATTACCTGCCCTATGCGCTCGCGAGCCGGAGCCGACGGCTTGTCAACGCGGCCGGCGTCCTTATCCTTTCGGCCATGTCCTTCGTGCTCCTGGTCGCCTTCGGCGGCGTCACCGACAGGCTCATCCCGCTTTTCGCCATCGGTGCCTCCGGCGCCTTCACGTTGTCGCAGGCTGGCATGGTGGTGCGCTGGACGAAGCAGGTGGACCGCGGCAGAGGGTACCGGCTCTCGATGCTCGTCAATGCTGTCGGGGCAGTGGCGACCGGCCTGGTCCTGCTTGTCGTGCTCGCGACGAAGTTCGCAGAGGGGGCATGGGTAGTCCTCCTCCTCATCCCCCCGCTCCTCTGGCTTTTTACCGCGGTCCAGCGGCACTACGCGGTCGTCCGCACACGAACGGCTTGCGACCGGCCGCTCGACGCGTTCGACGCGTGATCCCCCGTCGTCGTCATCGTGATGCGACGGTGGAGCACGATCACCCGTAACGCGATCCGCTTCGCGAGGAGCGTCTCGGGACGACGTCATCGCCGTCCATGTCAACATCGACACCGAAGAGGGCGCGCACCTCAAACGCAAGTGGCACCTCTACGTGGTCGATCCCCTCCGGCTGGAGCACAGGCGGGTCCCGACCCTGCTCTTCGTCGCATCGCCGTTCCGCATGTTCTTCAAGCCGTTCTTCGCCGCGCTGCAGAGCATCACCGACGCCAACCCCGGGCGCACCATCGCCGTCGTCGTTCCCGAACTGGCAGGTGGCCGCTAGTACCATTACATCCTGCACAACCGGCGCTCTACAGCTCTGAAAGCGGCGCTGCTCGTTCGCGGGGGCCAGCGCGTCGTGTTGATCAACGTGCCGTGGCACCTGGCCAGCGCGTCTCCGCTCCGCGCCGAGGCACCGCGATCGAGGCCCGAGGCGGACTGAGGCGATCCCGAAGCTGCCGGATCACCGCTCTTGCCATGCCTTAATCCTTCGTTAACCTATGCGATGGCGGGGGCGTTCGACGCATCCGCCGATCGGTGCCGCCCGGCACCGGTCCGCAGGATAGCCAGTCCATGACCGACGAGAAGCTCGGGTACTTCGCCGGCAAAACCACGTTCAACGCCGCCCAAGGCTACCGCATCGATTACAAATACCTCGGCATGGCCTACGGGATCGAGGTCGCCGTGGTCGCCACCTCACTCCTTTCGGCCTGGTTCTTCGCCAAACTCTATGGCCATGGCGATGGCACGACCATGGCGATGATGATGCTGGCGCCGATCGCCTATGCCGGGATCGAGATTGCCCGCGTGCCCCTGGCGCTGGCGCTGCGCACGCAGCCGAACTGGTTGTGGAAGCTCGTCTTCGCCCTCATGGTGCTCTGCGCGGTCGCCGTCAGCGTCAAGTCGCTGTCGCAGCTCGGCGAAGTGATGTTCCGCCCCCGGCTCATCGACGTGACGCATGCGACGACCGCTCTCCGGGACGCGGAACGGGCGCGCGGCGTCTATGCCGCGAAAATCCGAGACGCCGACGCCGTCGCGGCGCAACGGACGGCGGAACTCAGCGAAGCGGAGGCGCGGCTGAAGGCTGTGAACAGCGAACTCGGCGCCTTGCCGGCCGACCGCTGCGCCCGCGTGTGGCACACCAACCGGGACGGGCGGCGCTACTCCGCGCAGGAGTGCCACGCGGATGCGCGCCAGGGTGTCATGGCGACAAACCTCGGCGACGCGCAGCGCGCGCGGAGCGACGCCTCCGCCAAGCTCGATGCGTCGCGGGCAGCGCGCGGCAGCCTCGATGCGGGGCCGACCGAAACCCAAGTCGGCACGCTCGAACTCGCCCGTCGCGACGCGATCCAGAACTCGCAGCTCCACTCCTTCACCGGGATGTTCTTTGGCAAGGACCCCACCGAGGTCACGGAAGCCGAGTTGCACAGCTTCCTGCGCGTCTTCGTCTTCTTCCCCGCGATCTTCGCTTCGCTCGCGGCGACCGCGTTGGCGCTCGCCTCCGTCACTCCACTGAAGCGGGAGGAGCCGCCCATTGAACTCGACGCTGTCGCGGCGGGGACTTACCTGCTGGAGCCGATGGCCGACGCGATCAAGAAGGACGTGCTTGCCGCCACGCTCGAGGCCTTGGCAGCGCGCAAGGCGACCGAGGTCGCGGCCGAAGGAGCCAAGCCCCCCTACGTCGGCCCGACCGTCGTGACGCCCTCGGCCGCCGCCTAGACGCCGGATGCTGATCGCTGGCAACAAGACCAATCGTGACCTTGCCGGCGCTGTGAACGCGCGCGTCACGGCCGACGCTCGGATGATCGCGGCCAAGGCGATGCTCATCCGCCTCGGCGCGGTCGGCCTGCTCGGCCTGATGATCGGCGCCGGCGTGGCCCTGGCTTGCCTCGGCTATGCGCGCATCCGCGACGCCAACGGCGCGGCGGAGCGGCTCGCCGGCGTGCTGGCGGCGGCGCTGGAGAAAGCCACGATGCACGCGCGGCTCGATCCGGACGCGAGCGTTCACGTCGATCCCGGCGCAACAGTCGGCCTCGACCCAAATGCCAGGGTGCGTCTTGCCGATGCGCCAGCCCTGCCCCGCCCCACCGCCGCCCAGTTGCGACAGGAAGCCCAACCGCCCTCGAAGAACGCCGTGCAGACGAACTATACCGTATTCAAGAACGTGAAGTTCGGCGCCGGCGAGGTCGTCACGGGCTATAATTTCGCGCCCGACGGCACCGTGCCGGAGCGGCAGTACTGCTACTATGCGAACGGTGCGGCCGACCAATCCTATGTGACGACGCCGATCGGCGCCAACGGCCGCTTCGTCGCGCCGCTGCGCCCGCCCGAAGGTTTGGACCCGGCGAAGGCGGCCGCCGAATGCGTGTGGTTCGACGGCCGACCCACGCGGTTCCAACCAGCCGACTGACGACGCGAGCCTGCGACGGGTCCAGGCGGCGAAGGCCTTTGCGCCCATCGGTCCGGCGCTGAGTTGCACGGTGGTTAATGTGTCGCCATCGACTTCGCGGCAAGCGATGTCTAGATGCCAGATTGCCCTCTGGAACAATCTGCCCATGACCGACACCGAAGCCAATCGTTTTTCCGCTCGCGCGGCACGCTATGCACGGGTGGGTGCCAACATGGGTGGGGTAGCAGCGCGAATGGCCGGCACCCGGCTGTTCGGCGCCAAGGGCGAAATCGCCAACGCGGCGGCCCTGACCAAGGCGCTGGGCGGCCTCAAGGGACCGATGATGAAGGTCGCACAGATGATGGCGACCATTCCCGACCTGCTGCCGCCCGAATACGCAGAGGAATTGCAGTCGTTGCAGAACGACGCGCCACCGATGGGCGCGGCCTTCGTCAAGCGGCGGATGCAGGCCGAGCTCGGGCCGGACTGGCAGGGGCGCTTCGGCAGCTTCGACCCCAAGCCTTCTGCCGCCGCCTCGCTTGGTCAGGTTCACCGCGCGACCACGCACGAGGGCGCGGCGCTCGCCTGCAAGCTGCAGTATCCGGACATGCAGTCGGCCGTCGAGGCAGACCTGAGCCAGCTTGACCTCCTGTTCGGTCTTCACCGCCAGTTCAGCCCCGGCATCGACACGCGCGAGGTGGCCAAGGAGATCGGCGACCGGCTGCGCGAAGAACTCGACTATCGGCACGAGGCCAAGAACGCCGCGCTCTACACGCAAATCCTCGCCGGCGTCGACGTGGTCCACGTGCCGCGCGTGCACGAGGCGCTGTCGACCAAGCGGCTGCTGACCATGGATTGGCTCGAGGGCGAAAAGCTGCTGGCTTTCAAGGGGGCGGACGAGGACACGCGCAACCGTCTCGCCTATGCCATGTTCCAGGCCTGGTGGTATCCCTTCAGCCACTATGGCGTGATCCACGGCGACCCCCATCCCGGCAATTACACGGTGTTCCGCAATGCCGGCGGGGAGCCCGCGGGCATCAACCTGCTCGATTACGGCTGCATCCGCATCTTCCCGCCGTCCTTCGCCGCCGGAGTCGTCGACCTCTACCGCGGCTTTCTCGCCAACGACGAGGCGAGGATCGTCCACGCCTACGAGCAGTGGGGCTTCAAGAGCCTGACGAAGGACCTGATCGAGACGCTGAACATCTGGGCGCGCTTCATCTACGCGCCCCTGCTCGACGACCGTGTGCGCACCGTGGCGGACGGCATCGCTCCCGGCCAATACGGGCGCCGTGAGGCCTTCCTCATGCACCAGGCGCTGAAGAGGCAGGGTCCGATCCAGGTGCCGCGCCAGTTCGTGTTCATGGACCGGGCGGCGGTCGGCCTTGGCAGCGTCTTCCTCCACCTCAACGCGCGGATGAATTTTCATAAGCTTTACAACGATCTCATCGAGGACTTCTCGATCGAGACCCTGGAAGCGCGGCAATCTCTGGCGCTGGAGGCCCAAGGTTTGGCACCGTCGCCGATTTGATCGCCCGTCAGAAAAAATGAGGCTTTTTTGCGCGGTCGCCCTCTTGCGTCCCGACGAGAAGGTTGCGATGGGTGACGCCCAAATGATGAGGGTTGGCTAAGGGCATCGCGACCGGATCGGCGAGACTCTGGCGCGACTGGCCGCGAAGCCCTGGCGTCGGCGCCGTCCAGGCTTTGTCGGGCAGGCTCGAGATTCGGCAGACCCGAAGCTCGGCAGACTTGAAGCTCTGCAGACACAGGGGCCGGGAGGGCGGAGATCGTGGGGGTAACGATGGTCGATGACGGTATTTTGTCGACGGAACATCCAGACATGGATTATTCCGAGCACGAGAAGACCTACCGCCTGTTCCTCTGGCTCCTGAAGAACGGCACCATCGGCGTCGTTGTCATCCTTGCGATTCTCGCCGTCATCTGGGGCTGACGGCTCCGCCGCGCCTCGGCCCCCTCTTTCATGCTGTGACCACGGCCTGCCCGCACCGGGTGGCCATCGGTCTGTCGGAGACCCTCATGCGTATCGCAGTTCCCGCGGAAAACGACCCCTCCGAGCACCGCGTCGCCGGCACTCCTGACACGGTCAAGCGCTTCATCGCCTTGGGCGCCGAGATTGCCGTACAGGCCGGTGCCGGCCTCAAGGCCGGCATCCGCGACGAGGATTATCGTGCGGCGGGCGCGACCGTCACCGATGGCGCGGAGGCGACGATCCGCGATGCCGATGTCGTCCTGCGCGTGCGCCGGCCGAGCGCCGAAGATCTGAACGGCCTGAAGCAAGGTGCTTTGGTCATCGCGGTCATGGATCCTTATGGGCAAACCGACGCCTTGAAGTCGCTGGCGCAGCGCGGCGCCAGCACCTTCGCGATGGAGCTGATGCCTCGCATCACTCGCGCGCAGTCGATGGACGTGCTGTCGAGCCAGGCCAACATCGCCGGCTATCGCGCCGTCATCGACGCGGCGGCTGAGTTCGGGCGTGCCATGCCCATGATGATGACGGCGGCGGGCACGGTGCCGGCCGCAAGAGTGTTCATCATGGGCGTCGGCGTGGCGGGGCTGCAGGCGATCGCCACTGCGCGTCGCCTCGGCGCCATCGTCACCGCCACGGACGTGCGCCCGGCCACGAAGGAGCAGGTCGAATCGCTCGGGGCCAAGTTCATCGCTGTAGAGAACGAAGAGTTCAAGGCCGCCGAGACGGCCGGCGGCTACGCGAAGGAGATGTCGGAGGTCTACCGCTCCGCGCAGGCCGAGCTGACCACGTCGCACATCGCCAAACAGGACATCGTCATCACGACGGCGCTGATTCCAGGCCGGCCGGCGCCGAAGCTTGTCACAGCCGCCATGGTCGCCGCCATGAGGCCGGGCTCCGTCATCGTCGATCTTGCGGTCGAGCGCGGCGGCAATTGCGAGCTGGCGCGTCCCGGCGAGACGTTCGTGTCGGACAATGGCGTGAAGATCGTCGGCAACCTCAACGTGGCCGGGCGGCTCGCCTCCACGGCCTCCGCTCTCTACGCCAAGAACCTCTACACCTTTGTCGAGACGTTCGTGGACAAGAAGACCAAGGCGTTCAGCGTGCCGTGGGACGACGAGCTCGTGAAGGCGACGTTGCTGACCAAGGACGGCGCGCTCGTCCACACAAACTTCCAGGACGTGGCCTTCCCGGCAGCCTGATCGACCGATCCCGCTTCACGCCTTCCGAAAGATCCAGCCCATGGCGCAAGACGTCGCAACCAACCAGCAGCTTCTCGAACGCGCCCAGGCCGCCGCCGACAGTGCCCGCCACGCCGCAGAGGCGGCGCAGTCCTACGCCGACGAGATCAGCCACACGGCCGGCGCCGCCGTTCATGCCGTAACGGGCGGCGTCATCGACCCCTTCGTGTTCCGCCTGGCGATCTTCGCGCTCGCGGTCTTCATCGGGTATTATGTCGTCTGGTCCGTGACCCCGGCGCTTCACACGCCATTGATGTCCGTCACCAACGCGATCTCTTCCGTGATCGTGGTCGGCGCTCTGCTCTCTGTCGGCGTCGACGCCTCCGGCTTCTCCGACGATGGCCCGATCTGGGCACGCATCTTCGGTTTCGTCGCCCTCATCCTCGCCTCCGTGAACATCTTCGGCGGCTTCCTCGTCACCGAGCGCATGCTCTCCATGTACAAGAAGAAGGGCTGAGCGATGAACGTCAACGTCGCGGCGATCCTCTATCTCATCGCCGGCATTCTGTTCATCCTGTCTCTCCGGGGCCTGTCCTCGCCGGCGACATCCCGGCAGGGTAACCGCTTCGGCATGATCGGCATGGGCCTCGCGGTCCTGACGACGCTGGCCTACCGGCCGCCAGCCGGCGTCGGCTCGTGGATCATGGTCATCGCCGGAATCGGCATCGGCGGCGCGATCGGAGCTTGGCGCGCGCGTACGGTCAAGATGACCGACATGCCCCAGCTCGTCGCCGCCTTCCACGCGCTCGTCGGCTTGGCGGCGGTGCTCGTGGCGGCGGGCGCCCTCTATGCGCCGCAGGCGTTCGGCATCGGTGTCCACGGCGAAATCCACGGCGGCAGCCTCGTCGAGATGTCGATCGGCCTGGCCATCGGCGCGCTGACCTTCTCCGGCTCGATCATCGCCTTCGCCAAGCTAGACGGGCGCATGTCCGGCAAGCCGATCCTGTTGCCGCAACGCCACCTCATCAACAGCGTTCTGGCCGGCTTCATCGTCCTGATGATCGTCGCCTTCGTCATGAACCAGAGCTATTTCCTGTTCTGGGTAATCGCACTGGCTTCGCTGGCGCTCGGCTTCCTCATCATCGTCCCGATCGGCGGCGCCGACATGCCGGTGGTCGTGTCGATGCTGAACTCCTATTCCGGCTGGGCCGCCGCCGGCATCGGCTTCACGCTCGGCAACCTCGCGCTGATCATCACGGGCTCGCTCGTCGGCTCGTCGGGCGCGATCCTGTCTTACATCATGTGCAAGGCGATGAACCGGTCGTTCATCTCCGTCATCCTCGGCGGGTTCGGCGAAGTGGCGGCGACCTCCGGCGTAGCGGAGACGCGTACCGTCAAGCAGGGCTCGGCGGAAGACGCCGCCTACATCATGCAAAACGCCTCGAGCGTCATCATCGTGCCCGGTTACGGCATGGCGGTGGCCCAGGCCCAGCACGCGCTGCGCGAGATGGGTGACATCCTGACGAAGGAGGGAGTGACTGTGAAATACGCGATTCATCCCGTCGCCGGCCGTATGCCGGGGCACATGAACGTCTTGCTCGCGGAAGCCAACGTGCCCTACGACGACGTGTTCGAGCTCGAGGACATCAATTCGGACTTCGGCCAAGCCGACGTGGCCTTCGTCATCGGCGCCAACGACGTGACGAACCCGGCTGCCAAGACGGACAAGACTTCGGCCATCTACGGTATGCCGATCCTCGACGTGGAACGAGCCAAGACCGTGCTGTTCATCAAGCGCGGCATGGGCTCGGGCTATGCCGGCGTCGAGAACGAGCTTTTCTTCCGCGACAACACCCTGATGCTCTTCGGCGACGCCAAGAAGATGGTTGAGAACATCCTGAAGAGCCTGCACTAGAAGCGCCCAGCGATCTTCAGGATCGAGGTTTGTGAAACAAGAGAGCCCCCGTCCGGCAGGACGGGGGCTCTCCCTTGAGAAACATTGGATGCGGGCTTCGCGAGGCGCGAAATCGAGGCCGTCAGTGCAAGGTCGTGCCGCCACCGCGCAGTTTGGTGATCTCATCCTTCAGCAGAAGCTTGCGCCGCTTCAACGCCGCGACCTTGGCTTCGTCGGAACCGGGATGCACAAGCTCTCTCTCGATTTGCCGGTCGAGCGCCGTATGGCGCCGCTCGAGTTCGCTTAGATGATTTTGCAGTGACATTGGACGTCCTTTTCCAAGAAAGGGGACAAGTCAGTGTGACACAGGCACGACAGGTCGCAAGCGCTCTTTTGGCTGGCCAAAACAGCGCTATCGCGGCGGAACGGGGCCGGAGGAAACCGGCCGCGGCCGGCTTGCCAAACACACGAGATCCGCTGCTATAACAGGGCGAAACGCGTCTGAGACGGACCGGAGCGATGGTGGAGATGGACGGCGAACCAAGCGACGAGGACCGCATGGCCTGGCGCGCCGAACTCGAGCATCTCCGCCAGGAGCACCGCGACCTCGACGCCGCCATCGAAGCGCTGCTGCATGTCGGCGGCATGGATGCATTGCAGGTCCAGCGCCTGAAAAAACGCAAGCTGGTCCTGCGCGATCGCATGACATTCCTGGGGGACCAGATCACCCCGGACATCAGCGCGTAAGCGTCGCCGCCCGCGTCCGCCGACGCAGGATCGACCCTCAGGAAGGCGATCCCTCGACAGGCGTCCATCCTGCACAGTCTCATACCGGCACAGGCTCTTGCTCGCACAGGCTCTTGCTTGCCGCCGCGGACCTCATCGTCTATGCCCGCTGATCTCCGAGGAAAGACTCGTCCGTGCCGCCGTTCAAGCCCGTCGCCGTCATTATGGGCAGCCAGTCCGACTGGCCGGTCATGGCGCATGCCGCCGAAACGCTCGACGTGCTCGGCATCGGCTACGAGGCGCTGATCATTTCGGCGCACCGCACGCCGGACCGGATGGTCGCTTTCGCCAAAGGCGCGCAAGCGGCTGGCTTCAGCATCGTCATCGCCGGAGCCGGTGGGGCGGCCCACCTGCCAGGTATGACGGCCGCCTTCACGCCGCTGCCGGTGTTCGGCGTGCCGGTCGAGAGCAAGGCGCTGGGCGGACAGGACTCGCTCCTGTCCATGGTCCAGATGCCGGGCGGCGTTCCCGTCGGCACCCTTGCCATCGGCAAGTCGGGCGCCATCAACGCCGCCCTGCTCGCCGCCGCCGTCCTCGCCTTGCACGACGAGGCGCTCGCGGCCCGCCTCGCCGCCTGGCGCGCGGCGCAGGCTGCCGACGTCGCGCACCATCCGGCATGAACCTCGCGGGCTCAAGTCTCTCGCCCGGTGCCACGGTCGGCATCCTCGGCGGCGGCCAGCTTGGCCGGATGATCGCGATGGCGGCCGCCAAACTCGGGCTGCGCGTGCACGTCTATTGCCCGGAGACGGGTCCGGCCTTTGACGTCGCCTCCGCCTACACGGTCGCATCCTACGAGGACGAGACCGCACTGCGCCGCTTCGCAGCAGCGGTCGACGTGGTCACCTACGAGTTCGAGAACGTCCCGGCGCGCACCGCCGAGGTGCTGGCGGCGCTAAAGCCGGTACGCCCCGACGCGGCCGCGCTCGCAGCGAGCCAGGATCGGCTCGTCGAGAAGGAGTTCATGACCTCGCTCGGCATCCTCACCGCCCCCTTCGCCGGTGTCGAATCCGCCGGGCCGCTCGCCCGCGCGGTGGCACAACTCGGACGCCCTTCCATCCTCAAGACGCGACGCTTCGGCTACGACGGCAAAGGGCAGACGACCATTCGCGAGGGCTCCGACCTTGCCGTCACGTTCCGCTCTCTCGGGTCGGTACCGTGTATCCTCGAGGGCCTCGTGCCATTTACCAAGGAGATCTCGGTCGTGGCGGCACGCGGCCTCGACGGCCGCTTCGCCGCCTATGACGTGTGCGAAAATCATCACGAGCACCACATCCTCGATCGAACGGTGGCGCCTGCGGCGATCGAGCCCGCGACCGCGGCGCGGGCCGTCGAACTCTCCCAAGCCATTGCCGACGCTCTCAACTACGTCGGCGTGCTCGCCGTCGAACTGTTCCTGACCGTCGAGGACGGCCGCGAGGTCATCCGCGTCAACGAGATTGCGCCGCGGGTGCACAATTCCGGGCATTGGACGGTTGACGGGGCGGTGACGTCGCAGTTCGAGCAGCATGTGCGCGCCATCTGCGGCTGGCCGCTCGGTGACACGCGCCGCCATGGAACACGCGTCGAGATGCGCAACCTCATTGGCGCCGACGTCCTTGCGTGGCGGGAGATCCTCGCGCGGGGCGACGCGAGCCTCCACCTCTACGGAAAAGCCACCGCGCGAGCCGGGCGCAAGATGGGCCACATCACGACGGTGTTTTACGACTGACGGGCGCCGTAACGGACCTGCGCTGGACAGCGCGGCGTCGCTCTGGTAGGAGGCCAACGTCGCATCCGGTGCGCAGATCGCGCGCCAGGCTTGCTTTTCCCATTTCCACCCTCTTCGCTGCACTCGAGCGGCGATGTATAAGGATCGATGCGTGCAAGTTCTCGTCCGCGACAATAACGTCGATCAGGCTCTCAAGGCGCTCAAGAAGAAGATGCAGCGCGAGGGTATCTTTCGCGAGATGAAGCTGCGCGGCCATTACGAGAAGCCCTCCGAGAAGCGTGCCCGCGAGAAGGCCGAGGCCGTGCGCCGCGCCCGCAAGCTCGCCCGTAAGAAGATGCAGCGCGAAGGCCTTCTGCCGATGAAGCCGAAGCCGGTTCCCGGCGCGCCACGCTGAAGCCTCTCGCCTATCGCGCGTCCGTTGCAAATGACAGGCGCTGGAGTCCCGTGCGTTCACCGTTCCTAAAGCACAGCTTGGTACTCGTGGTTAATCCCCTGGTCGCGCGTCCCAGTCTTGCCGGATTGATCTTGGCATAACGCGCCGCGGGTTTCCGGCGCTTGTCCGCCAAGGGCCGAGAAGGACGATTGCAATGCTGCCACACACGTTCACCGCCGCTTCCTCGCCGACCGAGAGCGGGATATCACGGGTCGCGCGCTTTGCGTCCGTTGCCCTGCTCCTCACGGCTCTTGGGCTTGCCGGTTGCGAGTCCACCAGCACCGTAACGAAGATGCGCGGCGCTGGCGTAGCCGAGATCGCCAACGAGACCCCGCAAGCGGCGTCGGACAACTTGGCCTCGCTTACCGAAGTCGTGAACCGAAACCCCAGCAGCGTCGAGGCTCTGACGACGCGCGGCGTCGCCTACGCGAAGTTCGGCCGGTTCCAGGAGGCGATCGCCGACTTCAACCAGGCCATCCAGCTCGATCCCAATAGTGCCGCCGCTTTGACGGATCGCGCCCTGGCCTACCGCCAGATCAACCGGAACGACACCGCGCTGAGCGACTTCAACCGCGCTATCACCGCCAACCCACGGCACGCACCCGCCTATCTCGGCCGCGCCAATCTGGAGCGCGTGCAGGGGCACCTCGATGAGGCGAGGGCCGACCTCGACCAGGCGATCAAGCTGAACCCGGAGAGCGCCCAGGCCTTCCATGCGCGCGGCCTCATCTACCAGCGCGAGGGGAACCAAGCGATGGCCATCACCGACTTCGACAATGCGATCGACCGTGATCCGTTCGCGGGCGCACCCTACCAGGCACGCGGCGAGAGCATGATGGCGATCGGCAAGAACGACCGCGCCGTCGAGGATTTCAACGCCGCGTTGAACGTGAACAATAAGAACGCCAGCGCCTGGGCCGGCCGCGGCGTGGCCTATGAGAAGATGGGTAAGCGCGGCGAGGCGGCCGAGGACTACCGACGCGCCCTCTCGCTCGATCCGGGCAACGCCATCGCCAAGGATGGCACATCGCGCGTCAGCCGCGCTTGAACCAAGCCGCGTAGAGCGTCTGGACAACCCGGCAGCCGGCAAACCGACCTCGAGACAACGTGTTTGGAGGGTCGGCACGACCGCGGCGCGGATTGACAACAACCGTTGCGCTGGCTAGCTTTCGCGCCTTCGCCCTATGCTATGGCAAGGCGTCAGCGCCATGTCCAATGTTCGAGGCGAAGACACGACTGCAAAGAAGCTGGTCGCGCGCGGTGGTCCATCGCGGCAGACCAGCACGAACACGAGGATAACGATGTTCGCAGTGATCAAAACAGGCGGCAAACAGTACAGTGTCGCACCCGAAGATACGATTACCGTCATGACCTTGGTTGGCGAGCCTGGGGATCGCGTGACGTTCGACGTCATGATGATCGTCGATGAGAGCGAGACAAAAATCGGTGCGCCGTTTCTGGAGGGCATCAGCGTGACCGGGGAGATCGTGGCGCACGAGCGCGGCCCCAAGGTCATCGCGTTCAAGAAGCGCCGCCGACAGAACTCCAAGCGCAAGCGTGGCCATCGTCAGGACCTGACGACCGTCCGCATCACGCAGGTGGTCGCCGGCTGACACTCGGTCGGGCACGTTTGCCCGACCGAGACCGTTTCACATCGATGGGGCCCGGCCACCTGGCGAGGGCTTTGGAGCAGGACTATGGCACATAAGAAAGCGGGCGGCTCGTCCCGCAACGGCCGCGATTCCGACGGGCGCCGCCTTGGCGTCAAGAAGTTCGGCGGCGAGCGCGTCATCGGCGGCAATATCATTATCCGTCAGCGCGGCACCACCTGGCACCCTGGCGCTAACGTCGGCATGGGTGTCGACCACACGCTGTTTGCGCTGCGAGAAGGCCACGTACAATTCATCACCAAGGCCAATGGCCGTGCCTTCGTCTCCGTCATCGAGGCGAAAGCCCAGGCCGCCGAGTAAGAGGTCGCGGGCTGCCCGGCGCGCGATCCGAAGAGGAGCGTGCCCCGGCATCGGTCGTCGCGCTCCGCTGTTTCCAGACAGTCGGGCTGAAGGGGGTGCAACGGCGCGCCTTCCTGCATCGGCGGAGCAACAGGCCTTGTTTCCAGACATCACCCGAGACGACATCTTCCGCCTGGAGACGCGGCGGCTTTGGCTGCGCTGGGTGCGAGCCTCCGACGCGCCAGGCATCGGTGCAATCGCAGGGCTTGCCCCCGTGGCGCAAATGACTTCGGCCATTCCGCACCCCTATCCGGTGGGTGAGGCGGAACGCTTTATCCTCAGCGCGCGCGCGGCGACAGCCAGCGGCCGCGCCCTCATTCTGGCCGTGACCCTTAAGAACAAGGCGCGGACGCTGATCGGTCTGGCGAGTGCGGAGGCGAACTCCTCACGCGAGATGGAGGTCGGCTACTTCATCGCGCCGACCTCCGCCGGCAAGGGCTTCGCGACCGAGGCACTTCTCGCCCTGCTCGACACCATCTTCAGCCTGACAGAAGTTCGGACAGTTCTCGCCAAGAGCCGCATTATAAATCCCGCTTCGCGGCGCGTGCTGGAGAAATGCGGCTTCGCCTTTGCGGAGACGGCCCCTGCCGACATGCCGGCACGCGGCGGCTTGCACCCGTGCGATCATTTCAAGCTGACCCGGCTCGGCTGGACGATCCGCGATCGGAACCGGCAAATGCCGACCATGGCCCATCAGCCGTTGCGCCACGACGAGCCTGGCCGCGCTGGTTAAGGCGGGATGCTGCCCTGATCCTGTGAGCAGCGGCATGCCTCCCCTCCAAATTCCATTGGGTGGACAGCGAAACCCGGCGAGAAGAGGTCTTCCCGACGGATCCTTAAAGCATGCTCGCCAGCACGCGGTCGGGCGGGCGATGGCCGTCCCAGAACGCGCGGATGTTGATGATAACCTTGTCGCCCATGTCGATGCGGCCCTCCGTCGTCGCGGAGCCCATGTGCGGCAGCAGCGTTACTTTGCCAGCTTTGACGAGCCGCAGCAGCTTCGGCGAGACACTGGGCTCGTGCTCGAAGACGTCGAGCCCGGCGCCCGCGACCTCGCCCGCCTCGATCATGCGGGTGAGCGCGTTTTCGTCGATAACCTCGCCGCGCGCGGTGTTGATGAGAATGGCCTCTGGGCGCAGGTGCTTGAGGCGCCGCGCCGACAGGAGGTGATAGGTCGCCGGTGTATGCGGGCAATTGACGGAGACGATATCCATCCGGGCGAGCATCTGGTCGAGCGATTCCCAGTAGGTCGCCTCCAGCTTTTCCTCGATGGCGGGACTGAGGCGCCGCCGATTGTGGTAGTGGATCTGCAGGCCGAACGCGCGCGCGCGACGTGCGACAGCCTGACCGATCCGTCCCATGCCGACGATGCCGAGCCGCTTGCCGGTGATGCGCCGTCCAAGCATCCAGGTGGGCGACCAGCCGGTCCATTCCCCGCCGGGGATGGCGCCGGCGCCTTCGACGATCCGACGCGCCACGGCAAGGATCAGCGCCATGGTCATATCCGCCGTGTCCTCCGTCAGAACCCCCGGCGTGTTCGTCACGGTGATGCCGCGCTCCAGCGCGGTTGGGATCGCGATGTTGTCGACGCCGTTGCCAAAATTGGCGATGAGCTGCAGCTGCGGTCCCGCTTCGCGGATCACTTCCGCATCGATGCGATCGGTCACCGTCGGCACGAGCACGTCGGCCTGCTGGACCGCCTCGATCAGCTGCGTGCGCGCCATTGGCTTGTCATCGATGTTCAGCCGTGTGTCGAACAACTCGCACATGCGCGTCTCGACGCGGTCCGGCAGGCGGCGGGTGATGATGACGAGCGGTTTTTTCTTGGCCATGATCCCAGGTTCTCGAGCCGCCGTCACAAAGCTGCCAAGCCGCGTAAAGATCGGGCACCTTCACCCGGCCTTAAGGATACCGCGCCAACAAAGGCAGGCGGCGGCCATGCCGCGCTCTCTACCAGATGGTGCTTCAAAGACAAGAACCGCGGGGTGGGATGGCTCGGTGACAGAGGCAGGCGAAGGACTGACGGGAATGGATGATGGCGCCCCGCGTGCGAAGAGATCTCTGAGGCGGCTCGTGCTCGCGATCGGCGCTGCGCTGGCCGGCTTGGCTCTTGACGCCTCGATGGTCGCGGCAGACCAGGTGGGGACGGCGAGCGGCCTGCCCGTGCCGCGCTACGTCAGCCTGAAGTCGGATCGTGTCAACCTGCGCGAAGGACCGGCCAAGGACCACCGCACGACCTGGATCTTTCAACGCGCCGGCCTCCCTGTCGAGATCACCGCGGAGTTCGAGACATGGCGGAAGGTGCGGGACTCCGAAGGTTCCGAGGGCTGGGTCCTGCACTCGCTCCTGTCGGGGCGGCGTACCGGACTTGTGACGCCCTGGAAGAAGGACGCGAAGGACGGGGCGGCGGCGGTACTATACGGCAAGCCTGATTCCAGCGCTGCGCCGATCGCGCAGTTGCAGCCCGGCGTGCTTGCCAATATTCGCTCTTGCGACAAAACTTGGTGCCGCATCAACGGCGAAGGCTTCGACGGCTTCGTCCACCAGGCGGAACTGTGGGGCGTCTACCCCAACGAGGTCATCGAGTAGAGGCCGGCGCCTTCAGCTTAGGACGCAGGCGCACGACCACGTCGATCGCGGCAATCTCCATGCCCTCCGGCAGGTCCGGCACGACGGTACGGTCGATCGTCAAGGCCGGAATGTCGATCAGCGCGTTCGTGCCTTCGACGAGGAAGTGGTGGTGGTCGGTGACGTTGGTGTCGTAATACACCTTGCTACCGTCGACGGCGACCTCCCGCAGCAGGCCGGCTTCCGTGAAAACGTGGAGCCCGTTGTAGACGGTCGCGAGCGAGACCGGCACACGCAGCTCCTGCGCCTCTTCATAAAGCTTCTCAGCCGTCAGGTGGCGGTCGCCCTTGGCGAAGAGCAACAGCCCGAGCGCCATACGCTGTCGGGTCGGCCGCAGACCCGATTCCTTGAGCTTCGCCCGCAGCGCATGGACAGGGCAGCCGGCCATCATCGCGTCGAGGCGACCCTGGGCAGTTCGTTCCAGCGGCTTGGCAGGCGGCGCAGATCGTGTCGACGTGAGATCGGTCATGTTTGTCTTCATCAGGCGCATCATTGGCGCAGTCTGTTCGTGGATCAAGGTATAGAGTTCGCGTGCGGGCTCCGCAAGCGCGAGCACTCCGGGACGGTCAAGCTGAGAATGGTTCAAGACCGGGATCGTCGCGGCCATCGCGACGCCGCAAGGCGCTTCCGGTCCCGCAACCCCTGTGCTAAGAGCCCGCGCTGAAGCGCCACAGGAGCTCGAAGCTCTCGGGCTCGACCATACGAAAGTTTCCATGACGATGAGCGAGCGCCGCTCCGACTTCTCCTACGAAGACCTGCTGTCCTGCGGCCGCGGCGAACTGTTTGGCGCCGGCAACGCGCAGCTGCCGCTGCCGCCGATGCTGATGTTCGACAAGATCACTGAGATCGCGGAGGACGGCGGCCCGGCCGGCAAGGGCCATGTCCGCGCGGAACTCGCAGTCAAGCCCGACCTGTGGTTCTTCGGCTGCCATTTCAAGAACGATCCGGTGATGCCCGGCTGCCTTGGCCTCGATTCGCTGTGGCAAATGCTGGGCTTCTATCTCGGCTGGCTCGGCCTGCCCGGCCGCGGTCGCGCACTCGGCGTGGGCGAGGTGAAGTTCAGCGAGCAGGTGCTGCCGAGCGTCAAGCGCGTCGTCTACGGTGTCGACCTGAAGCGAGTGTTCAAGACCAAGCTGGTGCTGGGCATTGCCGATGGCTGGCTGGAGGCGGACGGGACGCGCATCTACGAGGCCAAGGATCTGCGCGTCGGTCTGTTCCAGGCGCCCGCCGCGACGCCGGTCTGAGCCAGCTTTCGACCTCGCGGGTCCGCGAGGCCTCTGCCGGGGCCCGAAGCCGCGGCCATTGGAGATCCGAATGAGACGTGTCGTCGTCACCGGCATGGGGATCGTATCCTCTATCGGTAACTCCACGCAGGAGGTGCTCGCGTCGCTGCGCGAGGCCAAGTCGGGCATCGTCCACGCACCGGCCTTTCAGGAACTTGGGTTCCGCTCGCAGGTCTACGGCACGCCGACGCTCCAGGCGGAGGGCGTCGTCGACCGGCGCGCGATGCGCTTTCACGGCGGCGGCACCGCATGGGCGCATGTGGCAATGGAACAGGCGATCGCCGATTCTGGCCTCGGCCCGGACGAGGTCTCCCATCCGCGCACCGGGATCGTCGTCGGCTCGGGCGGGCCTTCCACCCGCTCCATCGTCGAGGCGGCGGAGACCACGCGGACCAAGGGCCCCAAGCGCGTCGGCCCCTTCGCCGTGCCCAAGGCCATGTCCTCGGGAGTCTCGGCAACGCTCGCCACCTGGTTCAAGATCAAGGGCGCGAACTATTCGATCTCGTCCGCCTGTGCGACGTCCAACCATTGCATCGGCAATGCCACCGAGATGATCCAGTACGGCAAGCAGGATGTCATGTTCGCCGGCGGCTGCGAGGAGCTCGACTGGACGCTGTCGGTGCTTTTCGACGCGATGGGCGCGATGTCCTCCGACTACAACGACCGTCCTTCCGTCGCCTCGCGCGCCTACGACAAGAACCGCGACGGCTTCGTTATCGCGGGCGGCGCCGGCATACTGGTTCTCGAGGATTATGAGCGGGCGAAGGCGCGCGGCGCGCGCATCTACGGAGAGATCGCCGGCTACGGCCTGACGTCCGACGGTTACGACATGGTCCAGCCCTCCGGAGAAGGCGCGGAGCGCTGCATGCGCATGGCATTGGAAGGCGTCAGGGCGCCCATCGGCTACATCAACCCGCATGCGACCTCCACCCCGGTCGGCGACGCGCGCGAGATCGAGGCGATCCGCGCCGTCTTCGGGTCGGGCAACGCCGCGCCGCCGATTGCCGCGACCAAGTCGCTAACCGGCCATTCGCTCGGCGCCACCGGCGTGCAGGAAGCTATCTATTGCCTCCTGATGATGAACAACGGCTTCATCTGCGAGAGCGCGCATATCGACGAGATCGACCCCGCCTTTGCCGACATGGACATCGTGCGCGAGCGCCGCGACGGCCTGCAACTTGGCGTTGTCCTATCGAACTCCTTCGGCTTCGGCGGCACGAACGCGACGCTCGTACTGCAGCACGTCGATGTCTGAGGAGCACGCTATCGTGTCCGGGGCGCTGATGGCCGGCAAGCGCGGCCTCATCATGGGCGTTGCCAACGACCATTCCATCGCCTGGGGTATCGCCAAGGCGGTGCACGCGCAGGGCGCGAACGTCGCTTTCACCTATCAGGGCGAGGCGCTCGGCAAGCGCGTCAAGCCGCTGGCGGCGAAGCTCGGCTCGACCCTCGTGCTACCGTGCGACGTCGAGGACCTCGCCTCGCTCGACGCCGTCTTCGCGCAAGTCGCCGACACTTGGGGACGCCTCGACTTCGTGGTCCATTGCATCGCCTACTCCGCCAAAAACGAGCTGAAGGGACGCTACGCCGACACGAGCCGCGAGAATTTTACGCGCACCATGCTGATCTCCGCCTTCTCGTTCACGGAAGTCGCGAAGCGGGCGGCGGCGCTGATGGAGGCGGGCGGCAGCCTCGTCACGCTCTCCTATGGCGGCGCAACGCGCGTCATGCCCAACTACAACGTCATGGGGGTCGCCAAGGCGGCGCTGGAGGCGGGCGTACGCTATCTTGCCGCCGACTACGGCGCGAGCGGCATCCGCGTCAACGCCATCTCCGCCGGGCCGATCCGCACGCTGGCCGGGGCCGGCATCACCGACGCCCGCGTCATGTTCAACTATCAACGGGCGCACGCTCCGCTGCGCCGGACAGTGACGATCGAGGACGTCGGCGGCTCCGCGCTCTATCTGCTATCCGACCTGTCGCGCGGCGTCACCGGCGAGATCCATTACGTGGATGCAGGCTACAACACCATCTCCATGCCCCACCCGGACGATCTCAAGGGCACCGAGGCAGCCTCGCGCGAGAATGCCGCGGACTAGCTTCCGACTGGGTGCCGCTGCCTAAAGCTTCTTCAGGGACAGGCTCTTCCCTTCGTTCGCGTCCTTCAGCCAGGACCCGTCCACCTGCTTGTCGAGGTGAGTGACGTGGCCGGCCTTGGCGGACAGCACGAGGCGGCCGTTGACAATCTGCCAGGCGCTCGGGTCGAACACGACGATACCCTGGTCGCGACAAGCCGGCGCGAGCGCTGCGCGGGCACCGCCTTTGACCCGCGTCTTGTCGTCAAGCGTCAGCATGCAGCCGGTGTCATGCGTCTTGTCGCGCAGGATGGCGTAGCGGCCGGCCATGTCGTTCATACGTTCCGGCGGCGCGGTTTTGGCGTTGTGCGTCGCCGTCACATCGATTTTGGCAGCGGACGCAACGACCGCCTCGTCCGCCGTCGCTCTACGGCCGGCTGCCGCGACATGGGTCATCTTGTAGACCGCGCCATCTGCGCCCTGGACCGCGAAGGCTTCGCCATCAGCGGCAAGGGTGAGGACCGTGCCGCCGGCAGGATCGCTGAGTCCGATATGCGCCGGGTCGCTCAAGGTCCAGCGCCCGACTCGCGCCAGGACCGGCATCGTGCGGCGGCAGGCACCGGGCACAGCCGCGAAATAGTCACCCTTGTCCGACCGCCCAGCGCTCAAGGTGATGCGGCACGGTCTCGCGCCTCCTTCCTGCGCGAAATCCCACTGGCCGACGAGGTCTGTGAGCGAGTTGGCGGCGGCCAGTCCGGAAACTGGAGTGCCGAAGAGCGCCAGAAGCGTGGTTCCGCAGCCCAGGACACGAAGGAGGGAAAACGTGGGCATGGCTGCTGCTCCAGGCCGCCGCGCGGCTCGAGTGATCGACGGCAGGTGCCGGTTCGGTCGCTCAGCACATGGCGCAAAGATGGCGCCTGTGGCAAGCACCCCGCAAGGCCGAAGGGATTCCGTCGCGCGGCCGTCTCGTCGCGCGCACAGGCGAGCCGGCAGTCCTCTGCGACGCGCGCCGCCGAAGCCGCCACAGGGAACGCCATGCAACCTCAAGACGCTACCGCTGCGCGGCTCGACGCGCTGGAGATCCGCGCGATGCACCAGGATCAGCTTATCGAGGACCTGAACGCGGCGCTCACCGCGCAATGGCGGGTCATCGACGACCTGCATCGGCAGGTCGCCAGGCTCGACGAGAGGGTGCAGGATTTCGGCAAGGGGTCAGGCGAAACGCCCGAGAGGCCACCCCCGCACTATTAAAGTGCGACGATCGGCCGAACGCCGCGTCAGAACAGGTCGAGATCGTTACCGTGGACCGTGCTCTTGAAGCCGCAGAGGCGGTTGGCGAGGTCCGCGAGCTTTAGGTCGGCGACGAGCGCCGGCACGTCGAGACGCTGGTGGCTGGACCGGTCGCGCGCGGCAAGCGCGAGGACATCGGCCAAGCCGGCCAGCGTCTGCGAGACAAGATCCAAGGCCTGCGCGTGGCGATAGGTCTCCGGCCGATCGGGCGCGCCCTCGCTCAAGACCGGGGCAAGGCCCGACTGGATCTCGCCGACGAGGGCCCCGAGGGTGCCAAGTTCGCCCGTCACCCGCTCCAGCAAGGTTGCGAGCGTTGGCGGCGCGTCGGGCCAGGGGAAGGTTGTGCATGCCTGCGCCGTCATGTGTCACCTTGTGGAAGACGCTGGGAAGTCGGTCGACCCGGCTCAGAACAGCTCGAGCGAGCCGGACGAGGCCGCAATGACGGGCGGCGGCGGCGCGGCTTCCTGAGCGTAGTCGAGGAAGGACCGCCGCGCGCGACCCGACACCGGCCAGTACTGGATGCGCCGGCCCATAGAGCCGCGCAGACATTCGCCAACGACGGTGATCTGTTCGCGCTGCAGGAAACCCACGGCGAAATCGGCATTCATCGAGCCAATCTCGGCGCGGCCGGCGATCGTCTTGGCCCCGCCGAAGACTTTCGCCTCCAGCCGACGGCGCGAGGCTCCCCGAGCCAGCAGCGCGTTGAGCAGCAATTCCATCGCGTGGACGCCGTACCGCTCGCTATCGGATGCGCCCCCCACCTCGGCGCCGGGGAGGAGGAAATGGTTCATGCCGCCGATCCCGGCCGTGGGGTCGCGGATGCATGCCGCGACGCAAGACCCCAGGATGGTAGTGAGGACAACGTCGGCGTCGCCACTGATTTTGTGCTCGCCCTGGATCACGTGGATCGTCTTGGACGCGCGTGCGTTATAAGCTTCCAGTGCCGACATCGGTTCGCCTACCTACTTTAACGCACCGAAGACCGCCTCGATCTTCTTCCTCAGCTCTGGCACGGAGACAGGTTTTTTCAGGTAGTTGTTGACCTGGAGCTCCTGCGCCATCTTGAGAAAAGCCGTATCCTCGGCGCCCGTCAGCAGGAAGAAGGCCGACTTCTTCGTCGGCCCGTGCGCCCGCACGGCGCGCAGCAGCTCGACGCCGTTGAGCTTAGGCATGTGGTAGTCCGAAACGATCAGGTGCACCGGCGCCTTCATGACAAGATCAAGCGCTTCCTGCCCGTCCTTCGCCATGGTGACGTTGGGAATGCCAAGGTCGGAGAGAGCCGAGCGGATCAACAGTCGGCTCGTCTGCTGGTCGTCCGCGATGAGGACTTTGAGAGCGGCGGCGAGAGGCATGGCTTTACCCGACTTTTTGTTTGGTCATGGACAAGATCTCCGCTCCGATCTTCGTCAGCGGCAGTTGGCGTTCTACGCCGCCTGCCTCGAAGGCGGTTCTCGGCATGCCGTAGATGAAGGACGTCGCGGCGTCCTGCCCGATAGTTCGTGCGCCCGCGTTGCGCATGGCAAGCAGCCCGTTGGCGCCGTCGCGGCCCATCCCGGACAGGATGACGCCGATGGCGTTCTTGCCCAGCACCTTAGCGACGGACTGGAACAACACGTCCACCGACGGGCGATGGCCGCTGACGAGTTCGGTCTGCACCAGGCGGCAGCGGTAGGGACCGGTCCCCGATACTGTCAGGTGCGAGGCGCCGCCTGGTGCGACGTAGATCTGGCCGACCTCGATCGGGGCGCCGTCGATCGCTTCGGTCACACGCGCGTGGCAGAGCCGATCCAGGCGCGCGGCGAGGCTCTTGGTGAACATCTCCGGCATATGCTGGGTGATCAGCATCGGCGGGGCATTGGCCGGGTATCCATCGAGCACCGCGCTCAAGGCCTCGACGCCGCCGGCCGAGGAGCCGACGGCGACGATGCGGCCATCTGGAACATAGGCCGCGTGCGCGGCGGTCTCGCCGGGGACGCGCTCGTGCGGCGTCGATGGCGGGCGGAATCGCACGTCGGCCGCCATGCGCACCTTGTCCGCAAGCCCCGCGAAAAGGATCCGATCGCCCGCCTGCGGCTTGCCGATGCAATCGACCGCGCCGATCGCCAGCGCCTTGACAGTCAGATCGCCGCCGGTGCTGGTGAAGTTGGAGACCATGACGACCGGGGTCGGCCGCAGGCGCATCAGCTTTTCCAAAAACTCGATGCCGTTCATCTTCGGCATCTCGACGTCGAGCGTGACGACGTCGGGATTGAGCTTCTTGATCGCCTCGCGGGCTTCATGCGCGTCGGCAGCATGGCCGACGACCTCGATGTCGGGCGTGTCGAGCAGCACGGCGCTGATGAGGTGCCGCATGCTGGCGGAATCATCGACGACGAGGACGCGGTGCTTCCTCATGGCGCGGTACCGCAATGGTAGCTGTACATAGTCGTGCCGACCGGTTTGAAGCGCGCTTGCGCAGAGCCGGACAGACGCTCGGAATGGCCGATGCAGAGCAGCGCGCCCGGCGCGAGCAAGCCGGCATAGCGCGTCCAGATCTTGGCCTGCGTCTCCTCGTTGAAGTAGATGACGACGTTGCGGCAGAAGATGACGTCGAAGGGCCCTTTGATCGGCCATTGGCCGATCAAGTTCAGCTCCTTGAACGAGACGAGCTGTCGCATTTCGTCCGAGACGCTCCAGGAGGCGCCGCTGCCGTCCGTTGCGGTGAAGAAGCGCGAACGCTCCGCCTTCGGCATGTCGTCGAGTTCGCTCTTCTCGTAGACCCCGTCGCGGCCTTCCTGCAGCACGTAAGGGTCGATGTCCGTCGCCAGGATCTTGACGTCGTATCGGCTGACGTCCGGCATGAGCGACAGGATCGTCATCGCGATCGAATAGGGTTCCTGCCCCTTCGAGCAGCCGGCAGACCAGAGACGCACGCGGCCGCCGGCCTTCGCCGCTTGGAGCAGCGGCGGCATCACCGTGTTCTTCAGGTAGGCGAAATGGTGCGGCTCGCGGAAGAAGCGGGTGACGTTGGTGGTCAGCGCCGCCAGCATCTGCTGCCGCTCGTCCACCCCCGACGCGTCGGCGATCAGGGCACAGTAATCGTGGAACGAGGAGAGGCCGAGAGTGCGCAGCCGCTTCACCAGACGCGAATAGACCAAGCTCTCCTTCTGCTCGGACAGAAAGATCCCAGAATCGGCGTGGAGCATCGCGGCGATTCGGCGGAAGTCCTCGTGGCTGAAGACGAACTCCCGGTTGCCTGCGGGCGGGCCCGGCCGTGCGGATGTCTGTGGCAAGGGGTTCACGCGGCCTCCAGCTCTTGGCTGGGCAGGACGTGGTCCAGCGTGATGAGGGTGATCATGCGGCTGTCGATCGCCAGCACGCCTTTGACGAAGGAGCGCGCCATCTCGGAGGCGACGTCGGGCGTCGGGCGGATGGTCTCAGGCGTCACGGTCAGGATGCCAGTGACCGCATCGACGAGGAGGCCCGCCACCTGCCGGCCGACCTGCGCGACAATGATGACGTGGCGGGCCGAAGGCTCGCTAGAGGGCAGGCCAAGGCGGGAGGCAAGGTCGACGATCGAGAGGACGGCGCCGCGGAGGTTGATGACGCCGCGTACGAAGGCCGGTGAGTGAGGCAGCGGCGTCGCCGGCGACCAGCCGCGGATCTCGCGCACCGACATGATGTCGACGCAGAATTCCTGCTTGCCGATAATGAAGGAGATCAGCTCGCGCGGCTTGGTGTCGGTCTTCGCAATCGTTTCCATTGGATCAGCCTGCAAGTGGAGGGAGGGAAGCCAACTCGGAGCGCGAATCGACGACGACAGCGTCGACGTCGAGGATCAGGGCGACACGTCCGTCGCCGAGGATCGTTGCGGCAGCGATCCCGGGAACATGGCCGTAATTGGCTTCGAGACTTTTAATCACGACCTGCCGCTGGCCCTGGATGGCGTCGACGAGGAGCGCGTTGCGCACGCCGCCCTCGGTCTCGACCAGCAGGGCGACCCCGGCTTTGGGGTCGATGTCGGCGCTGCGGTAGCGCAGCACCTGACCGATGTCGATCAACGGGATGAACGCGTCACGCACGCCCATCACGCGGGCGTTGCCCCCGAAATTATGTACCGTGGTGGCTTGCGGCAGCAGGATCTCGATGACCGCCGTGAGCGGGATGACCAGCGTCTGCCCGGCGACGGAGACGACCATGCCGTCGAGCACGGCCAGCGTGAGCGGCAGGCTCATCGTGAAGGTGGAGCCATGCCCTGGTCGCGAGGCGATGGAAATGCGGCCGCCAAGCGCCTGGATCGAGCGCTTGACGACGTCCATGCCCACGCCGCGGCCGGAGATGTCCGAAATGACCGCCGCAGTCGAGAAGCCTGGCAGGAAGATGAGGTTGTCGACCTCCTCGTCCGACAGCTTGGCGTCGGCGGCGATGAGGCCTTTTTCGGCCGCGATGGCACGGACGCGCGGTCGGTTGATCCCGGCGCCGTCATCGGAGATTTCGATGACGATGCGGCCGGAGCGGTGGAGCGCCGCGACCTTCAACAATCCTTCCTCCGGCTTGCCGGCGGCGCGGCGCACCTCCGGTTTCTCCAGGCCGTGGTCGATCGCGTTGCGGATCATATGGGTCAGCGGATCGCTGAGCCGCTCGATGACCGTCTTGTCGACTTCGGTGCCCTCGCCTTCGGTGACGAGGCGCACCGTCTTGCCCGTCTGCGCCGCGACCTCGCGGACGAGGCGGGGCATGCGCTGGAACACCGATTTCACCGGCTGCGCGCGGATCGCCATGACGCTGTCCTGGATCTCGCGCGTCAGCTGCTCAAGCTCGTCGAGGCCGATGGATACCGCCGACATGCGGGCAAGGCCGAGTTCCGCCACCCGTTCGGCCAGCATGGCCTGGTTGATCACGAGTTCGCCCACGAGGTCGATCAGCCGGTCGACCCGTTCGAGATCGACTCGGATGGTCGCGGTAGCCGCCTCCTTCTTATCGGCCGGCGCATGGTCGTCCGCCGCCTTGACCGGCGTCGGCTTGACGGCCTGGACAGGCAAGTCGGCGGCCGCCTGCGTCGGAGCCTCGGCGATGATCTGGAACAAGTCGGCGTCGACCATCGTCGGCTGGAAGACGAAAGCTTCCTCGGCATGTGCCGGCGCCTGGCTCGCGTCGATCGCCTCGACCGTCAGGGTCGAGTCCCATTCGACGAAGTCGAAGATCGCCTTGATCGCCTCCTCGTCTTGCGTGGTCTCCAGCACCACGGTCCAGGCGAGGTAGGCGCCCTCCGCATCGAGCGCGTCAAGGAGCGGCAGGGCCGAGGCGTCGCAAGTGACAAGCATGGAACCGAGGCGGCCGAGCTCGCGGAACAGGATCGCGGTCTCGTTCCCCTTGGCATAGAGCTCGGGCTTGGGCGCGAAGCTGACCTTGTAATGGGCCGTGGGCACCAGGTTCAGGTCGTCGAAATCCGCAAGGTCGATCTTTGTCGGCACGAAGACGAAGGTGTCGTCGTCGGCGTCGGCAGACGCCAGCTTCGGCGCAGCGGAGGGCGGCGAGGGCACGGCCGGCGTCGGGAGGGCGCCCGGCGTGAAGGCCTTCAGCTCGAGCGCCATCGCCTCGCGGGCGGCCGGGTCGGAGGCTTCCTCGTCGCGAGCGGCGCGCACCAGATCGGCCAGCGTATCGGCCGCGCGCAGCATCAGGCGGATCAACGGCTGCGTCGGCGCCAGCTTGCCGGTACGCACCAAGTCCATCGTGTTCTCGAACACGTGCGCGAAATGCACGAGATCGGTCAGGTTGAAAGCGCCGGCGCCCCCCTTGATCGAATGGACAGCGCGAAACACCGCGTTGACCGTCTCCGGGTCCTCGTCGCCGCGCTCGATCGTCAGCAAGCCGGCTTCGAGCTCGAAGAGCTGCTCTTCGCATTCCTGGAAGAAGACCTGCTTGATTTCTGCCATCGCGTCCAAGGTCGCCGCTCCTTGAATCAGGCGGCGACGCGACGAACGGCGTCGACGAGCTTGCCGGGATCGAACGGCTTGACGATCCAACCGGTCGCGCCGGCGGCGCGAGCGCGCTGTTTCTTGGCGGCGTCGCTCTCGGTCGAAAGGACCAGGATCGGCACCGCGCGGTGCCTCTCGTCGCCACGCACGTTCTGGATAAAACCAAAGCCGTCCATGCGCGGCATATTGATGTCGGTGATGATGACATCGGGCTTGGAGCCGGCGAGGACCTCGAGGCCATGCACGCCGTCCTCTGCCTGCACGACGCGGTAGCCTGCGGCCGTCAGGGCGATCCGCAGCATGTCGCGCATGGTCCGGGAATCATCGACGGTGAGGACGGTTTTGCTCATGGGATGGGCTCTTCGGCGGGAATGAGGGAGGAGAGGCCAAGCAGACGCAGGCCCTCGGTGAAGCCGGCGGACGCACGTTCCAGAGGCATCGCGCGGCCGTCGGCACTCCACGTCTTCTTGGCGGAGAGCAGGATTTGGCCGCATTGCGCGCCGAGGTGCTGGACCTCCGAGGCATCGACGACGATGTCCTTGCCGCGCAACGCGAGTAGCACGCCCCTGAGGGGCGCCGCTTGGGTCACGTCGAGTGTCGCGTCGAGCGCGACAACCGTTCGGCCTTTGGCGTCAAGGCGCGTGGTCATGATGAATGCAGCCCTTGCGGTCGCCGAGGCGACAGCCCTTGAATGTGCCTTGGTCGGGAACGCCACGCACCGACTTCCTGGCTTTCGGGAAAGAGTG
Organism: Beijerinckiaceae bacterium; assembly: GCA_965249685.1. Lineage (GTDB taxonomy): Bacteria > Pseudomonadota > Alphaproteobacteria > Rhizobiales > Beijerinckiaceae > RH-AL1. Next base: position 1,857,780 of record CBDFMN010000003.1, read on the forward strand.
GCGGCGCAAGCTTGATTTTAGGTTAACGTTGCTGCGTTTGGTCGCCGTCGCTCCGCAAACGCATCCGCTTAACGCTCTGTTATCGACGACGCGGCTAAGGTCGGCCGCTCGCGCCGGGGAGACGCGTCGTCATGGTCCGTATCAAAACACTTTTCTATCCCGTTCGAGTGGCGCGGCTCGCCAGGATGGGGGCGCGCACAGCTTTAGTGGCCGCTTGCCTGATCGGTTTGGCGGCGCCCCCTGCCCTGGCGCTCGAGAAGACCATCAGCGTCGTCATCGACCAGGCGCACCTCGTCGACCTACCCCCCGGCACGTCCACGCTCATCATCGGCAACCCGCTGATCGCCGACGTGACGATGATCGGCTCGAAGGGCGCGCTGATGATTCTGACCCCGAAGTCCTTCGGCGAAACCAATTTCATTGCACTCGACGACGCCGGCCGGCCGCTCACCGAATCCATCATCCGCGTCGTGGCCGGCACCGACGCCCTGGTCGTGCAGCGCGGGATGGAGCGGCAATCCTACGCCTGCGCGCCCAAGTGCCAGGTCACGGGCAAGCTCGGCGACGACGTCAAGTATTTCTCGGCCACGATGGACCAGGCGAAAGCCTACAATTCGAGCGCCTCGACCGCGCCGCCGCCGGTCGCCCCGGCCACCACGGCGCGCTAGCCGCGCCTTGACCGAGGCGGCTGGCCGCGCGAACCGCCCACGGGGAAAGCGCCTTGTCCGTCACGATCTTCGGTCTTCTTGTGATTGTGATCGGGGCATGGTGCCAATTCGGCTCGTACCGCCGCACGGTCGTCTCCATGGCCGCCCTCACGGTATTCGGTTCGGCCGGAGCGCTGGAGCTCCCGGCGCTCGGTGGTGCCTCCGTCACGCCGGCCGACCTGTTCATCCTGTTCTACGGCCTCCGCCTCGTCTCCATGCGGCACGGCACAGGCCTGCTGCTCGACCAGATCGCGCCGCGCCGCCCGCTCTACCTCTTCGCCCTGCTCACGTTGTGGATCTGCGGAGGCGCGCTCGTCACGCCGCGCCTCTTCGAGGGTGCGACCTCTGTCTTCTCGCTGAGCCGATCGCTCGACGCGGACGGAGCGATGACCCCGCTGCACCCGACCAGCGGCAACATCTCGCAGGTGGTCTACGCGATGGGCGGCTTTGTGCTCGCCTGCGCGACGAGCGCCTATGCCCGGCGCGCGGGCGGCACAGAGGCCCTGCTCGCCGCCCTGATGCTCGCGACCTCGCTCGACCTTGGCTTCGCCCTGCTCGACCTCGTGACCGCGGCGACGAAGACCGGGTTCGTCATGGACCTCGTCCATACCGCGAACTACGCATTCCTCACAGCCGACGAGGTCGGCGGCGTCAAGCGGATCTCGGGATCGTTCAGCGAGGCGTCGGCCTTCGCTTCCTACTCGCTGATGCTGCTCGGCGTGAACTTCCCGCTGTTCGTCATGCGGGTGCGGCCGCGCTTCACCGGCCCAGCGAGCGCCGCGTTGGCGGGGCTGATTGCGCTCTCCACGTCGAGTTCAGGCTACCTTGGCCTCGGTGTGTTCTCCACCGGGTTCCTCGTCTACGTCGCGGCCGCGACGCTCCTCAAGGGCCGCAAACGCCCCGCGACGATCGCCGCCGTGATCCTCGGCGGCGCGCTGCTGGTCGGCGCGGGCACGGTGCTGTTCCTGCCCGGTCTCGCCAACGTCGCGCGCGGCGTCGTCGAGCAGAGCCTCTTGAACAAGGCGAGCTCCGACTCGGCTATCGAGCGGAGCAGCTGGAACCGGCAGGCTTGGCAGGTCTTCCTCGACACCAACGGCGTCGGAGCCGGCATCGGCGCCACGCGCACGTCGAGCTACCTATTGCTCTTGCTCTCGAATCTCGGCGCACTCGGCGTCGCCTTGTTCGCGGGTCTCGTCGCGCGCGTGACGGTGGGTGCGATCGACCCTGGCCTCAAACGCGATGGCCGTGCGCTGGTTTGGGCAGCGCGGATCGGGCTCATGCTCGCGCTCTTCGCCAACCTTCTCGTCGGCACCGTCTATTATCTCGGAGCCCTGTTCTACATCCTGCTCGGCGTTGCCGCCTCGGGAACAGGCCGAGCGACGGCGTCGGTGATGGGCGCGACGCCACCGCGGGCCTTCATGCTGAATACTAACCAACAGTGAAGCGAGATGACGCGCGAAGCGGCCCGTCGCTTGGAAGCATCCATAACAGATGGTAGCCCGTCCCACGGTCAGCGTTTTGCTCGGAAACGAGGGACGCGAGCTAGGCGAGGACGTCATGCGTCACAACTCTCACTATTACGGTCTCGACGTGTTAAGGCTTGTGGCCGCCTCGTTCGTCGTGCTCGACCATTTCGGCTCGTACGGCTGGCGCTCGGTCGCCGCTACCGTACCGGCCGACCAGCTCGCCTTCCCCTTCCTGACGGGTATGACGAACATCGGATCGGTCGGTGTCGAAATCTTCTTCCTCCTTTCAGGCTTCGTTATCGCGGCGAGTGCTAAGGGCAGCACGCCGTTGCAATTCGCGTTGAGCCGCGCCATCCGCGTATTTCCGGCGCTATGGCTCTGCGGCCTCGTCGCGCTCGTCGCGCGCGCCACGACCGGCGAGCCCTGGGGCGAACTCGCCAACGTCTTCGCCCGATCCGCGCTGCTGTCGCCTGTCGGCCCCTACATCGACGGCGTCGTCTGGACGCTGGTCGTCGAAGCCATCTTCTATCTCCTGGTCTTCGTGGTGCTGTTGCGCGGCGGATTCGGCCAGATCGAGCGTGTGGCCAAAGGATTGGGAATGCTGAGCGCCGCGTTCATTACCATCATGGCGCTGGCGGCCGCCTGCGCCTCCCTCCATCCCGCCCTGGCGACGCTCGCTGCGCTCTGCGACCGGTTTCCCTTCAAAGTTCTGTTGCTGCGCCACGGCGTCTTCTTCGCCCTCGGCATCCTGCTCTGGGCCGCTTTCGAAACCCGTTTCAGCCGGACCAGGGTGACCTGGATGCTCGCGCTGACGGCATTCTGTACTCTCGAGCTCGGCATCAACCGCGGCAGCGCGGCAGAAACGTTCATCACGATCGCCCTGTGGTGGGCAGGCTTTGCCGCGGTCGCGGCGAGCGTCGCCGGCAGCGCCGCGGTGTCGCGGCGGCTCGGGGGGTGGACCAGGGTGGCCCAGGACGTGGGTCGGTTGAGTTACCCGCTCTACCTCAACCATTACAGCCTCGGCATGGTGCTCGTGCCGGCGCTCTCCGCCGCCGGACTTGGCCGAACCTCGGCCTTCGGCGTGTCGCTCGGCTTAGTTGTCGGCTCGAGCTACCTCGTCATGCGCTACCCGGAACGGTGGATCCAAAAGCACCTTCGCGCCCGCCTCAGAGCCCAACTGAAGAGCTCTTCCACCTCGCGGGAGCCGATGCTGCCGGCCGGCATCGCCTGATCGATCATTGCAGGGCCTTGGCCAGGAAGGCGAGGAGCTCGTCGCGGCCGTTTGGGTGACCTTTGTCGCCGATCCGCAACGTGACGTCAGCGCGCCGCTCCTCGGCGACCTGGAGGAAGCCGGTACCGAAATCGGGGCTGTGGACGTAGTACATCGGATCGGTTGCGCTCCCATCTTTTTCGCGGGTGTAATAAAGGAACGTCGGCGGCGATGCCTGATTGACGATTTCCGCCGGCGAGAGGATTGGAAAGTATTTCTTGTACTCGTTGCGGCGGGCGAGAAACTGGGTGAAGGCCGCGGCGTCGAGGCCGAAGGCGTGGCTGCCGTAGTTCAGCCGCGGCCCGACCCATCGCCGCATCTGCTGTGGGTCGATCGAAGTCTGCGCGTCGATGGTGCCGATCGCCTTGACCCGCGTCGACATGCGGTCGGTCGGGTCGATCGACTTAGGCTTGGCCCGGTCGGGCGCGAGGCCGAGCCAAAGAACGTCGAACGCGCCGGCGGACTCGCCGAATAGCGCGACGCGCGCGGGATCGATGGCGAAGTCCTTGGCATGGTAGCGTACGAACTGCAGCGCACGCTTCGCGTCCTGCAGCGGGCCGAGGACCGGTGGGTAGAGACCGTCCTGCTGCGCGCTCGGCACGTTGCGGTAGTTGATGGCGACAAAGGCGATATTGCGGCTGGTGAAATAGGCGACGTCCTCGCGCGGGACATAGCTCTTGTCGCCATTGAACCAGCCCCCACCGTGGATGAACACGACGACCGGAACGGTATCCGTGCTCAGCGGACGGTAGACATCGAGCTTATCAAGGGCATGAGTATCGTAGGCGACATCGGCGAGCCAAGGCTTCTCGCTCCCGTTCGGAGGCCGATCCGCATCCGCGGCTAGCACGCCGCTCGCCGGCACGAGGCCGAGTGCCAGGGCGGCCAGCAGGATGACGGCCAGCAGGATGGGGGCAAGACGTGGTCGCATGTCGCTCCTTCTCGGCACCGGGTCACGTTATCGGCATAGGGTCGTGTTGCAGGTGAAGCGCAGAGCGCGCGTCATCAAAGGGTGCGGGGTCAAGTCGATTTGTGGGCGACCAGCGATCTTTTCTTGCGCCGCCTCGTTTAGGTCAAAAATAGCACAGGACGCTCCCATGCCGCCGCTCAGCCTGCCCCTCGTGGCCCTTCTCCTTCTGACTTCCGTCCCGGGTAGGGCAAGCGCGCAGAACGCGGATCGCGCCTCAAAGGCCGATGCCGAACGCGCGGTGCAGGGTTACCTCGCGCTTTGGTCCAGCAGCGGCGATATCAGCGAGGCCTCCGTGTCGCGCTTCTACGCCCCCCGCGTTATCTATTACGGCAAGGCGTTCACCCGCGCGCAGGTGCTGGCCGACAAGCGGGCCTACGCCAGGCAATGGCCGGTCCGGGTCTACAGGGAGGTGCCGGGCTCGTTCGCGGCGCGATGCAACGCCGACCGTTCCCTGTGCAAGGTCAGCGCCGACATGGTGTGGCGCCGGGTCAGTCGAGGCCAAGTCGTCTCGACCGGGCGGGCTCACCTGCGCTTCGACTTCGTCGCGGTCGACGGCGGTCGCAAGATCGCGCGCGAGGGTGCGAGGATCCTCTAGATCGGCCCGAAGCGGTCCCGCCAGCTCGGTAGCGAACCAGGAAATGGCAGCGCCGTCGCCTCATAGATCGCGCGGGCGATCGCGCGCGCGAGACAATCGGCGGCAACCATGCCGATCTCCACCTGCGCCACCGCCGAGGCTTCGTGGCGCGCGTGTGCCGTGGCGGCGGCGAAGACCGTGTCGCCGTCGAGTGCCGCATGGGCCGGACGCAACGCGCGCGCCGCTCCATCCTGCGCCATACAGGCGAGGCGCTTGCATTCCGCCTTGGTCAGCGCCGCGTCTGTCGCGACGATCGCGATTGTGGTGTTCTCCGGCTGTGCGCCCTTGAGCCGCAGGGCAAGCGCGTCGGGCGGCAGCCGGGCCGGCCAGCCGAGCGCGCCGAATTCGTCGCCTTGCTCGTAGGGAGCGGCCCAAAAATGTGGCCCGCTGCCCAGCGTGGCGCTGCCGATGGCGTTGACCGCGACGAGCGCGCCGACGGTGAAGCCAGAGTCGGTCACCGCGCTCGTGGAGCCGACGCCTCCCTTGAGCGTGGCGGTCGTTGCGCCAAGACCCGCGCCGAAACTCCCCAACGCTACGTCGAGCCCGGCCGCGGCGGCGGCGCGAAAACCGAGGTGCCAGTAGACCGGCTCGGCACCCCAGGCCTTGTCGCCGCCGTTGAGGAGGTCGAACAGGATCGCGCCCGGCACGATGGGCACGGCCGCCTCGCGAATGCGAAACCCGCGGCCCCGAGCGCCCAGCCAGGCCTGCACCCCGCCCATCGCGTCGAGCCCGTAAGCAGAGCCGCCGGAGAGCACGAGCGCGTCGACCTCGCTGACCGTCATTCCAGGATCGAGCAGGCTCGTGTCGCGCAGGCCCGGCGCGCCGCCGCCAATTGTCCCCGAGGCGACACAGGGCGCGTCAAAGACGACCGCGGTCACGCCAGACGCGATGCGCGTGTCTTCGGCTTGGCCAACGCGGAGACCGGGAACGTCGGTAATCAGGTTGCGCAATGGCCGTCTCCTCCGCCAGCGCCGCCCTCCATCGAATCAGCGGCGCGTCAGACGATCCACCATTTGCCAACGTAGGGCACGCACCGTAAAATCGCTCATGTTCCGCTACGCCAATCCCACGGCCTTCCTGCGTCTCGCGGGCGTGCTGATCCCGTCGCTAGCCGTCGTCACCGGGGCGCTTCTGGCGGCCGGCCTTGCCCTCGCCTGTCTCGCGCCGGCGGACTACCAGCAGGGTGAGACGGTGAAGATCATGTATCTCCACGTGCCGGCAGCCTGGCTCGCGATGTTCGTCTACGTCGTGATGACAGTCTCCGCGCTGGGGACGCTGGTGTGGCGCCACCCCGTTGCCGACGCGGCGCAGAAGGCGGCGGCTCCGCTCGGGGCAGGTTTTACCTTCATCTGCCTCGCGACGGGCTCGCTGTGGGGCAAGCCGATGTGGGGCACGTGGTGGGTGTGGGACGCGCGGCTGACCTCCGTGCTGGTGCTGTTCCTGCTGTACCTCGGGCTCGTCGCGCTGTGGCAGACCATCGAGGACCAGGGGCGCGCCGCCCGCGCCGCCGCCATCCTCACGCTCGTGGGGGTCGTCAACATTCCCATCATCCATTTTTCCGTGGAATGGTGGAACACGCTGCACCAGCCGGCCTCGGTGTTCCGCGTGGGCGGCCCGCGCATAGCGGCCTCGATGCTGTGGCCGCTGCTCGTCATGGCCGTCGCCTTCACGACCCTGTTCCTGACCCTGCACCTCATGGCCGTGCGCAACGAGATCCTGCGCCGCCGGCTGCGACGGCTCTCCATCATGGAAGCGAGTGGGGCCGAGCTGGCCGATCTCGAGCCGATCGGTTATCCCGACGCGCTGGCGCAGGGCTGATGGAGCACGACCCGCATGCAGGCTTCATCCTCGCTGCCTATGGCATCGCGACAATCGTCGTCGTGACCATGATCGTGACGATCCTCGCCGACTATCGCGGGCTGAGGAGACGGCTCGCCCGCTTCGCCGCGCGCGAGGCCGACCGCGAGTGAGCAAGGCCGAAGAGCGAGAGTCCATACGGGTGAAGCGCCGGCGCCCGCTCCTGGTGTTTCTGCCGCTGCTTCTGTTCGTCGCCCTCGCGGTCCTGTTCAAATCCTACCTGCGCAGCGACTATGACGCCTCGCACCTGCCGTCCGCGCTGATCGGCAAGCCGGCGCCGCCCTTCGCGTTGGCCCCCGTCCAGGGGCTCAACGTGCCCGGACTTGCCCTGTCCGACCTGACGGCCGGCCGGGTCACGGTCGTCAACGTCTTCGCTTCGTGGTGCGTGCCCTGCCACCAGGAGCACGCCACCCTCCTGCAATTACGCAGCGCCGGCGTGAACCTCGTCGGCGTCGCCTACAAGGACGAGGCCGACAACACCCGGCGCTTCCTCGGCCAGGACGGCAATCCCTACCGCGCGGTCGGTGCCGATACGAACGGACGCACCGGCATCGATCTCGGTGTCACCGGTGTACCGGAGACCTATGTGGTGCGCGGCGACGGGATGATCGCCGCCAAGATCGTCGGCCCGCTCACCGCGCAGATCGTGCGCGAGACCCTGATGCCGGCGATCGCGAAGGCGGACAGGTGAGGGGCGACCCTAAAGGTGCTCCGGCGCCTTGGCCGCGGCCTCGCCGCGCAGCTCGTGCTTCATGATGAGAGGCACCTGCGAGAAGGTGAAGACGAAGATCAGGATCATCGTGCCGGGAAACTTGAACAGCACCCAGGTATCGGTCGATTGCGTGCGCCAGATCACCTCGTTCACGACCGCGAGCGCGACGAAGCACAGGCCCCAGCGCAGCGTCAGGATGCGCCATCCCTCTTCCGTCAGGCTCATTGCGTTGTCGAGAACCACCGGCAGCAGCGGCTTGTTAACCAAGAGGCCGCCGAGCAGCGCCAGGCCGAAGCAGGCGTAAAGGATGGTCGGCTTCATCTTGATGAAGCTGGGGTCCTGAAAATAGAAGGTGAGGCCGCCGAAGATGACGACGAGCACGGCCGTGACGACGGGCATGATCGGCAGGCGTCGCGTGATGGCGTAGGAGACCACCAACGCGGCCAGCACGCCGATCATCAGCACCGCGGTGGCCGTGAACAACCCGGCGCTCTCCCCTTCGAGGAGTTTTGCGGGCAGGACCGGATGGACCAGGGGCGCGAAGAGCTTAGGCCGAGAGTTGGCGAAGAAGAACAGGAGCAGGGGCCCGAGTTCCAGCAGGAACTTGAGCCACGGCTTGATCGTGCGGGCCGGCATGGCGTTCGACGGCAGATGGGTCATGCGCCTTCCTTTCAGAAGGGTATGGCGCCGGCAAGGCTTTTCACGGATGCCGCGCGACGTGCTACGCGCAGCGACCGCCTGTCGCCGCATTCGACGGCTAAGACACTCCGGTCCGTCCGACTTTCAGGTTACAGCATGATCAGCGCCTTCGATCTTTTCAAGGTCGGCATCGGCCCCTCCAGCTCCCACACGGTTGGACCGATGATCGCGGCACGGCGCTTTCGCGACGACCTTGCCGCGCTCGACCCCGCGCCCGAACGCCTGAGCGTCGAACTCTTCGGCTCGCTCGCGTGGACGGGTCGCGGCCACGGCACCGACCACGCCATCTGCCTCGGGCTGCTCGGCGAAGTGCCGGCAAGCGTCGATCCCGACGCGGTGGCTCGCCTCGTCGCGGGCCTGAAGGCCAGCCGCGGAGTGACCGCCGGTCCGCACCGCATCCGCTTCGATTCCGAAACCGACCTGCGCTTTAATTTCGACCTGGTCATGCCGCTGCACACCAATGCGATGCGCTTTCGCGCCTATGCCGAAGGCGGCGGGCTATACCGCGAACGCGTCTACTATTCGATCGGCGGGGGCTTCGTGGTCGAGGCGGAAGACGCGTTGGCGCTGGTGCAGCCCCAGGCGCCCCTTTCCTTCGACAGCGCCGCCGGCCTGCTGGACATCTGCAAGGCGCGACGCCTCACGATCGGCGATGTGCAGATGACCAACGAACTGGCGTGGCGCCCGCGCGCGGCGGTGGAGAGCGGCCTCGACGCGGTCCGCGACGCGATGTTCGCCTGCATCGACCGCGGCCTCGCCCAGGAGGGATGCCTACCGGGCGGACTCAAGGTCCGGCGCCGCGCCAAAAGCCTGCACGAGTCGCTGCTGGCGGACGGGCCGCGCAACAGCAGGCCGCCGCACGACATAGTGGAATGGGTGAGCCTGTTCGCCATCGCGGTCAACGAGGAGAACGCATCGGGCGGCCGCGTCGTGACGGCGCCGACCAATGGCGCCGCCGGCATCATCCCGGCTGTGCTGCGCTACGGCCGCGACTTCTGCCCCGGCTGGTCGGAGGAGCACGGGCGGATCTTCCTGCTCACGGCCGCCGCGATCGGCGGCCTCATCAAGCAACGCGCCTCCATCTCCGGCGCCGAGGTCGGCTGCCAGGGCGAGGTCGGCTCCGCCGCCTCGATGGCGGCGGCCGGTCTCGCCGCGGCCCTGGGCGGCGACCCCGAGCAGGTCGAAAACGCGGCCGAGATCGCGATGGAGCACCATCTGGGCATGACCTGCGACCCGATCGGCGGCCTCGTGCAAATCCCCTGCATAGAGCGCAACGCCTTCGGCGCCAACAAGGCTATCGTCGCCGCATCGCTCGCCCTGCGCGGTGACGGCCGGCACCACGTCAGCCTCGACCAGGTCATCGAGACGATGCGCCAGACCGGCGCCGACATGCACGATAAATACAAGGAGACATCGAAGGGCGGATTGGCGGTGAACGTCTCGGCGTGCTGACATCGCCGCCCTCTGCGGGAGCCACCGACCTGGGCCGCTTCGCTCCGCCCGCAAAGACGGCGAAAATGTCGCCCGGAGTCCCGCCCTTGCCGTTTGGCTCCTCACCCCGCCCGCCCGACCCCCGCGATCGCCTCGGCGAAGTCCCGCGCGGAAAACGGCTCCAGGTCCTCCGCGGTCTCGCCCACCCCGATGAAGTGCACCGGCAATTTGAACTTGTCGGCGATCGCCACCAAAATGCCTCCCCGCGCTGTCCCGTCGAGCTTGGTCATGACGAGCCCCGTCACGCCGGCGACCTTGCCGAAGATCTCGACCTGGCTCATGGCGTTCTGACCCACCGTCGCATCGAGCACCAGCAGCACCGCGTGGGGCGCGCCGGCATCGACCTTGCGCATGACGCGGATGATCTTCTCCAGTTCCGCCATCAGTTCCGTGCGGTTCTGCAGCCGGCCGGCCGTGTCCATGAGGAGAACGTCGGCACCGGCCGCGCGCGCCTCGACGATTGCCTCGAAGGCGAGGCTCGCGGCGTCCGAGCCCTGCTCGCGCGCCACCACGGCGCAGCCGAGCCGATCACCCCAGATCTTGAGCTGCGCGATGGCCGCGGCGCGGAACGTGTCGCCAGCAGCCAGCATGACGGTGCTGCCCTCGCTCGTCAGCTTAGCGGCCAGCTTGCCGATCGTGGTCGTCTTGCCCGAACCGTTGACGCCGACAACGAGCACCACGAACGGCCGCGGCCCCGCCTCGATGGCGATGGGCTTGGCCAACGGTTCGAGGACGCGCTCGACCTCGGCGGCGAGGATGGCCTTGACGTCTTCGGGCGAGACCTGACGGTCGTAGCGTCCGCGGCCGACCGCCTGCGCGATGCGCATCGCGGTCGCCGTGCCGAGGTCGGAGCGGATCAGCACGTCTTCGAGCTCCTCCAGCATGGCGTCGTCGAGCCGACGCTTGGTGAAGATGTCGGTAATGCCCGTGCCGAGGGAGGAGGACGAGCGCGCTAACCCATCCTTCAGCCGCGTCCACCAAGAACGCGGCGTCTCGGTGGGGGCGAGGGGAACGGCAGGCACCGGCGGGGCGAACGCGACCGCGGAGCCCGCCGCAAGCGCGTCGACCACGGCGCCCGCCACCGCCTCGGTCGGCGGCACCGCGGGTTGCGCGGGGGGCGGGCCGCCTTGCTGCTCCGTCTCGGCCAGCCGGACATCCGGTTCCGCGTTGGCCGGGCGCTCTTTGCGACCGAACAGGCGGCTGAACAGGGTCGGCTTCTCGCCGTCGTCGGGTCTGTCGCTCACGATGACGTTTCTTCCCTGTCAGGCGAGGGATCGCAGGCTTCCTTGTGCGCCATGGGTTAGCGGAGTTCAACCGGCGGGACCTCGGCAGCCCTCAGCCTCCAGGAAGCCGTGCCTGACGATGTGGCCGAGCGGGTCTACCGGCCCTTGGAGCGAGGCTCGATGAGGGGCCGGTCGCCGCTGGCATCGGTGAACCGGACGACGACGTCCTCGGCGCCGGCAGGAGTCGCGGGTGCCTCCGTCGTGAACGCGACGAATGCGTTGGCGGCGAGCGCACGCGTGGGCGGATCCTGGCTCCAAGTCGCCAAAACCGTGCCCCGCGCGTCGCGGAGGTCGAAATCGAGGCGCGGGACGACCGTGCGGGAAGAGACGAGATTGTGAATGCGGCCGGAGATCGCGACGCGCGTGGCTCCATCGTCGCCCCGCGTTGTCTTGATCTCTCCCAAGGCCAGGCTGCGCAGGTTCACCGGCAGGCCGAGCGCGGCATAGAGGCCGGCCGTGCGCGGCACGATGCTGACGATCGCCGCGCGCCTTGCGATCAGGCCCGTGGCGAGCAACAGGCAGCCGAGACTCAGGGCGAACGGGCGGACGCCCGCCATCCACCGTCGCTCGGGCCGCGTGATCGCCGAAGGCCGTGCGATCCGATCCGCCTCGCGCGCCGCGGGGGCAAAGCCGACGGCACGATCGTCGGCTTCGGGCACGGCGACGTACCAGCGCGTTTCGCAACCGGGGCACACCACCGTGCGGCCGCTGCCGCCGAGGGTCGCGCGGCTGACCCGATAGCTTCGCTGGCAGGATGGACAGTCGATGAACATGGAAGTCGAGGCCGCCCCTGGCCAGTCCGAGTTAAAGGGTAAGGTGCCGCTTTATACTTAAGGAGGCGTTAACCGGCGAGCGACGCGCTCGGCGATTCCCTCCGGATGGAAACGCCTCTAAGGTCGTGGTGCGCTGCATGGGATCGGCGGAAGGGTGCATGCTTGGTCACGTTCGAGAATGTCGGCCTCCGCTACGGCATGGGCGACGAAATCCTCAAGGACATCAATTTTCGGATCGAGCCGCAATCCTTCCAGTTTCTGACGGGCCCGTCCGGCGCCGGGAAGACGACGCTGCTCAAGCTGATCCTCTTCTCGCTCAAGCCGACGCGCGGCATCATCAGCCTCTTCGGCCGCGACGCCGCAAGCCTCGACAAGGATGCGATCACCGGGCTACGTCGGCGTGTCGGCGTCGTGTTCCAGGACTTCCGGCTCCTCGACCACCTCACGACCTACGAGAACGTCGCCCTGCCGCTGCGCGTCCAAGGGCGGGATGAGGCGGGCTATCGCAACGAAGTGATCGAGCTGCTCGGCTGGGTCGGCCTCGGCGAACGGATGCATGTGCCGCCGGCCATCCTCTCGGGTGGCGAGAAGCAGAGGGCGGCGATCGCCCGCGCGCTCATCGTGCGGCCGGAGCTGCTGCTTGCCGACGAGCCCACTGGCAACGTCGATCCGACCCTTGCGCGCCGCCTGCTGCGTCTCTTCATGGAGCTCCACAAATCAGGTACATCGGTGGTCATCGCGACGCATGACCTCGCGCTGATGGATCAGTTCGACGGCGCGCGCCGCCTGGTGCTCGGCGACAGCCGGCTGCACATCTATGATTGAGAGGGCTCCATGGTCGCGGTGACGGGAGAGGCCAGGCGGGCCAAGCCGGCCGCCACGGCCCTCAAGGGCGACGCCGTGGCGCGCGCGCTCAAGCGCGACATGCCACTCGTACCCGCAGCCTCCATCGCCGGCCGCGCGCTCGTCACGGTCGTCGCCATCATGACCTTCCTCGCGGCGCTTACGGCCGGAGTGGCGATCCTCATCGCCGACGCCTCGCGCGATTGGCAGGGCGACGTCTCGCACGAGATGACGATCCAGGTGCGCCCAACGCCCGGCCGTGACTTGGAGGCCGATACGGCCGTCGCCGCCGCGGCCGCCCGTCAGGCCGCGGGCGTGTCCGTCGTCACGCCCTACTCCAAGGGAGAGGCGGAGAAGCTGCTGCAACCCTGGCTCGGCGCGGGCCTCGACCTCGGCGACCTGCCGGTGCCTCGCCTCATCGTCGTGAAGCTCGACCCGGACAAGACGCTCGACGTCGCCGCGCTGCGCGTCCGGCTCGAGGCGGGCGGGCCCGGCGTCAGCCTGGACGACCACCGGCTCTGGCTCGCCCGCCTCGCCAGCATGGCGCAGGCGACGGTCGCGATCGGCGTGGTGATCTTCGTCCTGGTGCTGCTGGCGATGATGCTCGCCGTCGCCTTCGCCACGCTCGGTGCCATGGCCGGCAACCGCGAGATCATCGAGGTGCTGCATTTCGTCGGAGCGGCGGACAGCTTCATCTCGCGACAGTTCCAGCGCCACTTCTTTCGCCTCGGCCTACGCGGCGGGGCGATCGGCGGCGGCGTGGCCATCCTTTTCTTCTTCGCGACGAGCCACATCGCCGGCTGGTGGCGGACTACCGCCGGCGGCGAGCAGATCGAGGCCTTGTTCGGCACCTTCAGCCTGAACGGGAAGGGTTATGCCGCGATCCTCGTCATTGCCGCAGCGATCGCCGTCATTACCGGCGCGGTGTCGCGCGTCATCGTCTTCCGGCACCTGCGACGCCTAAACTGAGGAATCCGTGATGACGAACAAACGGGCTAGCGGCACTGCCATGGTAGCCGCCGGGCTTCTCGCCGGCGCGGCCTTGTTCGTGATGGCCGGTGGCGCGCGCGCCGACTTCGACACCTGCCTCGATGGGCTGCGGTCAAGCGCGACGGCGGGCGGTGTCTCGGGCGAGGTGTTCGAACGGGCGACGCGGGGCCTTCAACCCAACCCCGACGTCATCGCGTCGTCGCTCTACCAGCCCGAGTTCAAGACGGCGATCTGGGACTATCTCGCCGGCCTCGTCGACGACGAAAGGGTCGCCGACGGACAGGCGATGATGCGGCAGTGGCACGACGCTCTCGCCTCAGCGCAGAGCCGCTTCGGCGTCGACGCCGCGACGGTCACGGCGGTGTGGGGTGTCGAGTCGAACTTTGGCCGGTCGTTCGGCAGCAAGCCGGTGGTCCAGTCGCTCGCCACGCTCGCCTGCGAGGGCCGGCGCAAAGACTATTTCCGCCGGGAGTTCGTCGCGGCCCTGAAGATCCTGCAGGCCGGCGACATCGATCCCGCACGGTTCACGGGATCATGGGCCGGCGCGTTCGGCCACACCCAGTTCATGCCCTCGACCTTCCTCAGCACCGCCGTTGACGGAGACGGCGACGGGCGGCGCGATCTCATCGGCTCCGCACCCGACGCCGTCGCCTCCACGGCCAACTACCTGCGTAAGGCCGGCTGGCAATCGGGCCTCGCCTGGGGCTTCGAGGTCAAGCTTCCGGTGGGCTATGCCGGGCCGTCAGGCCGCACCCGGAAGCAGCCGATGGCGGCCTGGGCCGCGCGCGGCCTGGCTCGGATCGACGGGCGGCCGCTCGGTGAAGGCACCGCGGGGCTGCTGCTCCCTGCAGGACCGGATGGACCCGCCTTTCTCGTGACGCGCAACTTCGACGCGATCTACGGCTACAACGCGGCCGAGAGCTACGCGCTCGCCATCGCGCTTCTGTCCGACCGGCTGCGCGGGCAGCCGGGCCTACGCACGCCCTGGCCGACGGACGACCCCGGCCTGTCGCGCGCCGACCGGCGCGAGGTGCAGACGCGCCTAGTTGGCCGCGGCTACGACCTGCAGGGCAAGATCGACGGCGTCATCGGCGACAAGACGCGCGAGGCCATCGTCGACTTCCAAGGCAAGGCCGGGTTAAAGCCCAACGGCCGCGCCAGCGTCTCCGTACTGACCGCGCTGCGCGCGCGCTAGCGCCGGGAGACCTTACGGCGATCGAGCCGAAGGCCGTCCCGAATTTGCCTGGATCGGATGAGTTAAGAGGGCAGCGCGCATGGCCCGGCAGAACCCGCCCGGCGGCGTGCAGGTCGTGGGCGGACCCGCTGAACAGATTATCAAGCTTTTTAACTTAATTTCACCGCTTGGCTCGGAGAGTATCGCTCCCATGTATCGCTTCTTGCCGTTCGGTCTGCTCCTCGCCTTGCTCGCCGCCAGCCTGGCACCGTCGGCAGCCATGGCCAAAAAGGCGGACAAGCCGGGTAAAGCCGCGGCCAAGGCGCCGGAAGCCGCCGCCGGCAAGGACGACAAGGCGGGTGGCAAGCTCATCGAGGTCTACGGCGATTGGACGGCGAGCATCGCCGCCGGCAAGGCCAAGACCTGCTACGCCCTCGCCAAACCCAAGCAACGCATCCCCGACGGGAAGCGCGACCAGGCCTATGTCTTCATCGCCGACCGCCCGGCCGAGAAGGTCCGCAACGAGGTCTCCGTCATGATGGGCTTCCCGATCAAGGAAGGCAGCGCAGCGAAGGCGAAAGTCGGCAAGACGGAGTTCGACCTCGTCGCCGTCTCCAGCGCCTTCTTCATGAAGAACCCGTCGGACGACGCGCGCATCGTCGACCTGATGAAGCGTGGCGGTGTGCTGACCGTAAAAGCGCCACCGCTGAAAGGCGCCCTGACGACCGACATCTACTCCCTCAACGGCTTCAAGCAGGCCTTGGACCGCGCGCAGAAAGAGTGCCGCTGACGCGCGGTTCCCGCCGCATGGCCGCCTGACCTGGCAATCGGGACGTCCGCTCGAAAGGGGGTGGTGCAGCCGGCTTGTTTGCGCCGCAGCCTCTGGCGCATAGTTCGCCCGAACACGGCCGGCAGCGAAGCCGGCGTCGATGCCGGGAGGCCAGCATGTCGGACACCACCTATCCTGTTCCCACGGGAGCGGCAGACCACGCCCTCATCAAGGCCGACGCCTACCGCGCGATGTACGCGCGCTCTCTCAGCGACCCCGACGGCTTCTGGGCGGAGCACGGCAAGCGCATCGACTGGATCAAGCCGTTCTCGAGCGTGATGAACTGCTCCTTCGGACCGGACGACGTCTTCATCAAATGGTTCGAGGACGGCACCACGAACGTGGCCGTCAATTGCATCGATCGGCACCTTGCCACGCACGGCGATAAAGTCGCGATCATATGGGAGGGCGACGACCCCGGCGAGTCGACCTCCATCACCTATCGCGAGCTGCACGAACAGGTCTGCCGCCTCGCCAACGTGCTGAAGGCGCGCGGCGTGGCCAAGGGCGACGCGGTCACGCTCTACATGCCGATGATCCCGGAGGCGGCCTACGCCATGCTCGCCTGCGCGCGGATCGGCGCCGTGCATTCCGTGGTCTTCGGCGGCTTCTCGCCCGATGCGCTCGCCGGGCGCATCGTCGGGTGCCGATCGAAGGTCGTGATCACCGCCGACGAGGGACTGCGCGGCGGCAGGAAGGTGCCGCTCAAGGCCAACGCCGATGCCGCGGCCGCGCGCAGCGGCGGCATGGTCGAAACGATGATCGTGGTCGAGCGAACGGGCGCCGTCGTAGCCTGGACGGAGGGGCGCGACGTCGCCTATGCGGATGCGATGGCGGCGGCGGCCGCCGATTGCCCTGCGGTGGAGATGGGAGCCGAAGACCCGCTCTTCATCCTCTTCACCTCTGGTTCGACGGGCGCACCGAAGGGGGTCGTCCACACCACCGGCGGCTATCTCGTCTACGCCTCGATGACGCATCAATATGTCTTCGACTACCATGACGGCGACGTCTACTGGTGCACCGCCGACGTCGGTTGGGTGACCGGCCACAGCTACATCGTCTACGGCCCGCTCGCCAACGCAGCGACGACCCTGATGTTTGAAGGCGTGCCGAACTATCCCAGCGTCTCCCGCTTCTGGGACGTGGTCGATAAGCACCGGGTGAACATCTTCTACACAGCGCCGACCGCGATCCGCTCGCTGATGGGCGCCGGCGACGAGCCGGTGAAGCGCACCAGCCGCCAGTCGCTGCGAATCCTGGGCTCCGTCGGCGAGCCGATCAACCCGGAAGCCTGGGAATGGTATTACAAGGTCGTGGGCGAGGGCCGCTGCCCCATCGTCGACACCTGGTGGCAGACGGAGACCGGTGGCATCCTCATCACGCCTCTGCCGGGCGTCACGCCACTCAAGCCGGGTTCGGCGACCAACCCCTTCTTCGGCGTCGAGCCGCAGGTGGTCGATGCCGAGGGCAGGGTCCAGGAGGGCGTCTGCGAAGGAAATCTTGTGATCGCCCGCTCCTGGCCCGGCCAGATGCGCACCGTCTTCGACGACCACGAGCGCTTCGTGCAGACCTATTTCTCGCTCTATCCCGGAAAGTACTTCACGGGTGACGGCTGCCGCCGCGACGCCGACGGCTACTATTGGATCACCGGGCGCGTGGACGACGTCATCAACGTCTCCGGCCACCGCATGGGAACGGCCGAGGTCGAGAGCTCTCTCGTCGCCCACCTCCTCGTGTCGGAAGCCGCCGTCGTCGGCTTCCCGCACGCTATCAAGGGCCAGGGCATCTACGCCTACGTGACGCTGATGAGCGGGGAGACGCCCTCGGAGGAACTGCGCCGCGAACTCGTCGCCTGGGTGCGCCACGACATCGGGCCGATAGCCTCGCCCGACATTATCCAGTTCGCGCCCGGCCTGCCCAAGACGCGCTCCGGCAAGATCATGCGGCGCATTCTGCGCAAGATTGCGGAGAACGAGTTCGGCGCGCTCGGCGACACCTCCACCCTCGCCGATGCATCCGTCGTCGAAGACCTGATTTCGAATCGGCTCGCAGCAACGACACCGGTTCAAAAGCCTGCGTGATCGCGCAATCGTGACGTTTCGAGATATAAAACATCGGCGGTGTTGCGCAACTACTTCGCTCTGCCGCATGCGCGCGGCGCGCCGAGCCTAAATGTGCGACTCCGCTGCAACAACGGCCGAGCTTCGCTTATGGGAAAGACGGTTTTAACGCCTCGGAGAAGATCGACTTGGTACTGTCCTAACCACGGGTCAGGCGCTCCGCGCCTCGCGTTATTTCGTCCTGTGGGGATATCATGGACATCCAGAAGAAAGCCGGCCGCGTGGCCGCCGCCACCTGCGTTTCGGCTGCGGCGCTCGCCGTCGCATTGGTCTCGCCCGCTCGCGCGAGCCAGACGGTCGCCGTACCGCAAACCTATCCGGCCGGTATGATCATCATCAAGCAGAGCGAGCGGAAACTCTATCTGACGAACGGCGATGGGACCGCCATCCGCTATCCCGTCGCCATCGGCAAGACGGGTAAGGCCTGGCGTGGCCAGACCTTCATCGAAGGCAAGTTCGTGCGCCCCGATTGGTCGCCGCCGGCGAGCGTCTCGCACGACCATCCCGAGCTGCCGGCCCTGATCCCGGGCGGCGCCCCCAACAACCCGATGGGCGCCGCCGCCCTCACCCTGAAGCTGTCGGAGATCGCGATCCACGGCACGTCCAACAAGATGCGTGCGTCGGTCGGAACCTCCGCCTCCTACGGCTGCATCCGCATGCTCAACGAGGACGTGGTCGACCTCTACGACCGTGTGAAGGTCGGGACGCCGGTCGTCTCGATCCCCTAAGCGCATCCAGGGGCGACAAGCGCTCCCGTAAATCGTAGTATCGAGCGCGGTGGCCTCCGGTCGCCGCGTCTTCGTTTGGCGCCCGCGGTCGAGGCTGCGGCGCCGGTAACCATCGAGCGAGGGACCGTGTCGGCCCCAGAACCCGCCATCACCCCCGAACTCGTCGCCGGCCACGGCCTCAAGCCCGAGGAATACGAGCGCATCCTCGCTCTAATCGGGCGCGAGCCGACCTTCACGGAACTCGGCATCTTTTCGGCCATGTGGAACGAGCACTGCTCCTACAAGTCCTCGCGCCTCCATCTCCGCACGTTGCCCACCACCGCTCCCTGGGTGGTCCAAGGGCCGGGCGAAAACGCCGGCGTGATCAACATCGGCGATGGCGACGTTTGCGTCTTCAAGATGGAGAGCCACAACCACCCCTCCTACATCGAGCCCTACCAGGGTGCGGCGACGGGCGTCGGCGGCATCCTGCGCGACGTCTTCACCATGGGGGCGCGCCCGATCGCCTGCCTCAACCTCCTGCGGTTCGGCGCCCCGGACCACCCGAAGACCCGTCACCTCGTGGCAGGCGTGGTGGCCGGCATCGGCGGCTACGGCAACAGCTTCGGTGTTCCCACCGTCGGCGGCTCGACCGAGTTCCATACCCGCTACGACGGCAACATCCTCGTCAACGCGATGGCCGTCGGCATAGCCCGCGCGGACGCGATCTTCACCGCCAAGGCCACCGGGGTCGGCAACCCGATCGTCTATCTCGGCTCCAAAACGGGGCGCGACGGGATTCACGGCGCGACCATGGCCTCGGCGTCCTTCGAGGCCGACGCGGACGACAAGCGCCCGACCGTGCAGGTGGGCGATCCCTTCGCGGAGAAGCTGCTGCTGGAGGCCTGCCTCGAGCTGATGAAGACCGGTGCCGTCGTGGCCATCCAGGACATGGGCGCGGCCGGCCTCACCTCCTCGGCCGTGGAGATGGGCGCCAAGGGCGACTTAGGCATCGAGCTCGACCTCGATACCGTGCCCTGCCGCGAGGCCGGGATGAGCGCCTACGAAATGATGCTGTCGGAAAGCCAGGAGCGCATGCTCATGGTGCTTCAACCCGAGAAACGCGAGGCGGCCGAGACGGTGTTTCGCCGCTGGGGCCTCGACTTTGCTGTGATCGGCCGGACGACGGATGCATTGCGGTTCGTCGTGCGGCATGGCGGCGAGACGAAAGCCGACCTGCCGATCAAGGAACTCGGCGACCAGGCGCCGCTCTACGACCGCCCGCACGTGCCAAGCCCGAAACGTGAGGTGATCGACCCAGCCTCGGTCGCGCCGCCGATGGCCGACCGCGACGCCCTGCTGACGCTGCTCGCCACGCCGGACCTCTGCTCCAAACGTTGGGTGTGGGAGCAGTACGACCATCTGATCGGCGGCAACAGCATCGGGCGCCCGGGCGGTGACGCGGCGGTGGTGCGCGTCGGCGAGGGGCCCAAGGGCCTCGCGCTGACGACGGACGTGACGCAGCGCTATTGCGAGGCAGACCCCTACGAGGGCGGCAAGCAGGCCGTGGCGGAAGCCTGGCGCAACATCACCGCCACGGGCGCGATCCCTCGCGCCATGACGGACAACCTCAATTTCGGCAACCCGGAGAAGCCGGAGGTCATGGGTCAGCTCGTCGGCTGCGTCGGCGGCATCGGCGAGGCCTGCCGCGCGCTCGACTTCCCGGTCGTGTCGGGCAACGTCTCGCTCTATAACGAGAGCGCCGGGTGGGGCATCCTGCCGACGCCGTCGATCGGCGCGGTCGGGGTCATCGCCGACGTCGCACTCGGCATGACGCCCGCCCTCAAGCGGCCTGGCGAAGCGATCTTCCTCTTCGGCCATACCGCAGGCTGGCTCGGCCAATCCCTCTACCTGCGCGACGTCTGCGGGCGCGAGGAGGGCGCACCCCCGCCCGTCGACCTCGGGGCGGAACGGGCGCAGGGCGATTTCGTCCGCGCGCTGATCCTCGCCAGGCGCGTCAGCGCCGTGCACGACCTCTCCGACGGCGGCTTGGCGGTCGCGCTCGCCGAGATGGCGCTGGCCGGCGACATCGGCGCGACGATCGCGGTCCCGGACGCGATCGCGTCTCACGCCTGGCTGTTCGGCGAGGACCAAGCCCGCTACCTCGTGGTGGCGGACGAGGGAGAGGCCGACACGATCCAGCGCGGCGCCGACGTGGCAAGCATCTTCTGCCTGCGGATCGGCACGACCGGCGGCGACGCCCTGGTGCTCGGGCGCGAGGCGGCGATCCCGCTGGCAGAACTGCGCCGCGCGCACGAGGAGTGGCTCCCCGGCTTCATGGCCGGCCCCTAGCGGCGGCGCGAGCGCCCATGTCGACGCACTGCCACCCGATCGCACCGGGAGACGACACGATGAACGGCAAACACCCCGAGCATGTCGATACGTCCAATCCGACGATGAACGGTGCGGAAAGCCTGCTGCGCACGCTGGTGGCGAGCGGCATCGAGGTCTGTTTCGGCAATCCCGGCACATCCGAGATGCATTTCGTCAGCGCGCTCGACCGCGTGCCCGGCATGCGGGCCGTGCTCGGCCTGTTCGAAGGCGTCGCGACCGGTGCCGCCGACGGCTATGCGCGGATGACCGGCAGACCGGCCGCGACGCTCCTGCACCTGGGGCCGGGTCTCGCGAACGGGCTCGCCAACCTCCACAACGCCCGCAAGGCGCGGGTGCCGATGGTCAACATCATCGGCAACCATGCGACGGCGCATCAGCGGTACGACGCGCCCCTGACCTCCGACGTTCCCGCCTTCGCCAACACGGTGTCGCACTGGGTCGCCTCCTCGCAGACCTCCCGGACGGTGGCGGCCGACGCAGCCCGTGCGGTGCAGGCGGCGCGCGCCGCGCCCGGCCAGATCGCCAGCCTGATCCTGCCGGCCGACACGGCGTGGATGCCGGCCGAGAGTCCGGCTCCTGCCCTTCCCGTGCAGGGACCAGCCCCTGTGGCGGACCGGGCGATCGTCCAGTCCGTCGCCGCGCTGCGCTCCGGCCGACGCGTCGCGCTCCTGTTGCGCGGCGAGGTCCTGCGCGGGCGCGGACTGGCGGCCGCGGGCCGGATCGCCGCCGCGACGGGCGCGCGCCTCGTATGCGACACGTTTACCCCGCGCATCGAGCGGGGCGCCGGCCGCGTCCTCGTCGAGCGGATCCCCTATCGGCCGGCCCCCGCATTGGAGTTCCTGGCGGGAACCCGGATGCTGATCCTCGTCGGCGCGCAGGCACCCGTCGCCTTCTTCGCCTATCCCGACCAGCCGAGCGAGTTAACCCCGCCCGGCTGCGAGCCGCTGGTGCTGTCTCACCCGCACGAGGACGGAACGGGAGCGCTCGAAGCGCTGGCGGAGGCCCTGGGCGCGCGGGCGAACGCCATGGCGCCAGGGTTGCGCCTGCCGGAGGGCAGTGGCGACGCGCCGCTCACCAACGCGGCGATCATGCGCGCCGTCGCCCGCCACCTGCCGGAGAATGCGATCGTCAGTGACGAGACCATCTCGTCAGGCTTCGCGGACTACCCCCTGCTTGGCACCGCCGCGCCGCACGATTGCCTGCAACTCACGGGCGGCGCCATCGGCGACGGAATGCCGGTCGCGACGGGCGCGGCCATCGCCTGCCCCGACCGTAGGGTCGTGTCCCTGCAAGCCGATGGCAGCGCCATGTACACGCTGCAGGCGCTATGGACCCAGGCGCGCGAACGCCTCGACGTCGTCACGATCATCTACGCCAACCGCGCCTACAAAGTGCTGCTGGAGGAGCTGGCCGGCGTCGGCGCAGGCGCGGCCGGCGAAAAGGCGCTCTCGATGTTCGACTTGGCCGACCCGACGCTGGACTGGGTGTCGCTCGCTCGAGGCATGGGCGTCGAAGCCGTACGGGTGGAGCGCAGCCACGCCTTCGAGGCGGCGCTTGTGGCGGCGCTCGGCGCGCAGGGCCCGCGGCTGATCGAGGCGGTCGTCTAGGTCTTGGCCGCGGCGGATCGAGGACCAGCCGCGGCGACATCCCGTGCTAAGCGCGATACCCGTGCGCCCGCTTGCTACTGGCCACGATGCTCCGCGCCTCCCCTTCGCGGCCGGCCTCGCAGGCGGAGGCGGCGCGGGTCAGGTCGCGCTGGATATCGTCATAAACCTTCTGGCCGACGTTGCCGGTCTGCAGATCACCTTTCAGGACGTCCTGGAACCGGTTGATCTCACCGGTGCAACCGGCACCGGGCGGCAGCTTGTAGGCGGTGGGGCCAATCGGGGCGGAAACGACAGGCCCCGAGGTCCCGGTCTCGTTACAGCCGCCGAGCGCTGCGGCGAGGCCGAGTGCCGCGAGGGACAGGACAATGCGGGTCATGACGATCGATAGCCTCCGTTTCTCCCACTCTAACGTAAAGCCGACGTCTTGAGTATGACTCCGCTGTCACGATCGGCCAAAAGGTTCGTTGCCGGCTTGTGGCGGCAGCCCACAATGGCCTATATTGTGCGCATGCGGATCACTTTCGATCTCTCCGTTTTCGCAGGCGCCCCAGCGTCGGACGCGCCTGCGCGGTCCGGCCGCCTGCTGGCGCGCGCGCTTCTTAGTCGCCCCTGAGGGCCGGCCGGGCTGTAGGCCTGGGCACTCAGGGGATTTGACGCCAAGCGCCCTCTGACCTTCCAGGACTATCCCGATGAACACCGCAGTCCAAGCCGCCCGAACCGCGACGCCCGTCATTATTTTCGACACGACCTTGCGCGACGGCGAGCAATGCCCCGGCGCAACCATGACCTTCGAGGACAAGCTCGAGGTCGCCGCCCTGCTCGATGCCATGGGCGTGGACGTCATCGAGGCAGGCTTCCCCGTCGCGTCGGACGGAGACTTCCAGGCCGTCTCCGCCATCGCCAAAGCGACGAAACGCGCGACGGTCGCCGGCCTCGCCCGCGCTATCGAGGGCGACATCGCGCGTTGCGGCGAGGCGGTGCGCCACGCAGCCAAGCCACGCATCCATACCTTCGTCTCCACCTCGCCCATCCACCTCGCCCACCAGATGAACAAGAGCGAGGCGCAGGTGCTCGAGATCATCGCGCGGACGGTGACACAGGCCCGCAACCTCGTCGCCGACGTCGAATGGTCGGCGATGGACGCGACCCGCACGCCGATCGACTATCTCTGCCGCTGCGTCGAGGCGGCGATCAAGGCTGGCGCCACCACGATCAACCTGCCCGACACCGTCGGCTACGCCATTCCTGCCGAGTACGAGGCGATGTTCCGCGCCGTGCGCGAGCGCGTGCCCGACGCGGACAAGGCGGTCTTCTCCGTTCACTGTCACGACGACTTGGGCCTGGCGGTCGCGAACTCACTCGCGGGCCTCGCCGGTGGGGCACGGCAGATCGAGTGTACCATCAACGGCTTGGGCGAACGGGCCGGCAACGCCGCCCTGGAGGAGGTGGTGATGGCGCTGCGGACGCGCGCCGACGCGCTTCACCATGCCAGCGCCATCGACGCGACCATGCTGACGCGCGCCTCCAAGCTCGTCTCCGCCGTGTCTTCTTTTCCCGTGCAGTATAACAAGGCGGTCGTCGGCCGGAACGCCTTCGCCCACGAAAGCGGCATCCACCAGGACGGGATGCTGAAGAACGCGCTGACCTATGAGATCATGACACCGGAGTCGGTTGGCGTCGCCAAAACCTCCCTGGTGATGGGCAAGCATTCCGGCCGCCACGCCTTCAAGGAGAAGCTGCGCGACCTCGGTTACGTGCTCGGCGACAATGCCCTGCAGGACGCCTTCGCCCGCTTCAAGGACTTGGCCGATCGCAAGAAGATCGTCTACGACGAGGACATCGAGGCGCTCGTTGACGACGAGATCGGCCACGCCCACGAGCGCATCAAGGTTCTCAGCCTGGACGTGCATTGCGGCACGAGCGGCCCGCAGACGGCGGAGATCACGCTGTCCATCGACGGCGAGACCCGCACCTTCAAGGCGACGGGCAACGGCCCGGTGGATGCGATCTTCAACTGCATCGTCACCATGGTGCCGCATAACGCCGTGCTGGAACTCTATCAGGTGCACGCGGTGACCCAGGGCACCGACGCCCAGGCGGAGGTCTCCGTGCGCCTCGCGGAAGGCGAGAAGCAGGTGATGGCCCGCGGCGCCGACCCCGACACGCTGGTGGCCTCCGCCCGCGCCTATGTCGCCGCCTTGAACAAGCTGCTGGTGAAGCGGGGCAAGGTGCGGCCGGACACACTCGCGGTCTGAGGCCGACGGCCGGTCCCTGCCCGCGGCGGTTTCCGAGGATCGGGTCTGGACAGACCGCGCCCTTATTGTTAGAGGACCACCTCGCTGGCAGACCGGCGGTGTTCCGATGGGCGCGTAGCTCAGTTGGTAGAGCAGCTGACTCTTAATCAGCGGGTCCACAGTTCGAGCCTGTGCGCGCCCACCATCGGAATCAACGGGTTAGCGGAAATCGTCTGAGAACATGCGAGGAACAGGCGAGGCTGTTTCACACCTCTCATCCTCTCATGTAAGAGGTTGCCGCGAAATCAGCGGTTCTAAGCTTTGTCGCCCTTCTCCTGCCCCTCGTACCAGGTCACCAGCTTGGCGATCGCGTTGTTGGCGAGCTCGCGGTGCTGCGCCAAGTAGTGCTTGAGGTTACGGCCGTGTTGCCCAGCGCAGCCGACGGTTCGCCACCAAGCTGCCCGATCCTCTTGGCGGACCGGATTCGGCTTACAAATATGGTGGATACAGCCTGCTGGGACCCTCGAATCGGAAACGTCCCTTATATGAAGGAGCGTATTCATAGGAGATCCATCAGATGGCACGGAAGCCAAGCTTCGAGTTCGAGCGTCGCGAGCGAGACAAGGAGAAGGCGGCGAAGCGCGCCGAGAAGGTCAAAGCCAAGAGCGAAAAGAAGGCCGAAGGCGTGGAAGAGGCGCTCCCTGCCGAGAGCGTAAGAACTGGCGAGAACCCCTGATCCGCACGATCCGAGAGGGCGCTCCACACGCAGACGAACCTCAAGGCTATGGCCTTGAGGTTCACCGATCGCGCGATCCATCCGATCAGCGAACACGGTTGTAATCTTCTAGCTATCCCCGCGAGGGCCTCCGGCCGCGCTGAAAGGCCCCGGCTTCTTCAACGGTGGACTTTTTGGCCTCATGAGGATGGCGGGCTACCCGATCGCGCTTTGCAGGCTCTAAAGCGAGGCGGCGCGCTGCTTCCGCAAATCTCGACCAAGCTTGGCATCGGCCGAGATGCCGACCTCCGCTTCCGACGAGGCGCGGCTCTGTCGCAACAGACAGTTCGCTCTGCGGGATGCGAGCCACACATCTTGGTAACCTAACGCTTGGATGCACCTTGCTCCGGCATCGGTGCTGCGGCATTCTGGACAAGCGCAACGAAGCGCACGACTTTCCTGCACGCTCTGTCCAGCCCACGACGAAGTGGGTCATCATGTGCTCCACCAGCTTTTTAGCGGGTCTGGACGATGAATGACCGTCTCGAAGCATTTCAGCAAAGCAACTTGGGCTATGGCGAATTGGTGAGAACCATGCTGCGGGTGGCAGAAATGGCAGCCGAAGAACGCCGGCTGCTGCGGAAGCAACGCGAGGAGTTGGAACAAGATCGCCTTGTGCTGGCGTGCTCCGCCTTGACGATCAATCCTTAAAACCAGCGTCGTTTGTGTCAGTCCCATGGGACGCGTTGCAGATGGCAGCGGAAGCACCTTTCGACAATGACACAGCCTAGAGCGGCCATGCCGCTGAGGCGAACCGGCCGGTTCGCCATACGGGGAGGTGGACTAATGCTGCGGCGCACTCGCGGTGCAGGGAGACGGTCTGCTCGATCGTTCCAGCAGCGCGGAGCCGGCCCAGATGCCGAGGCCCGCCAGCGCCAGCAGGGTGCCGACCCAACCTGTCGAGGTCCAGCCAAAGCCGGCACCGATGGCGAGGCCGCCGAGCCAAGGCCCTACGGCGTTCGCGGTGTTGAAGGCGGAATGGTTGAGCGCGGCGGGGAGCGCCTGCGCGTCTCCTGAAACGTCCATCAGGCGGGTCTGCAGGACCGTTCCGAGCGCACCACCGACACCGATCAGGAAAATGTCGAGCGCCAGTGTCCAGATGTTCGCCGCAGCCCAAGGGAAAGCGGCGAGTCCGATCGCCGACCAGAGGAGCAACCCGCCGGCCGTCGGCAGAATGGCGCGATCCGCAAGCCAGGGCACGACGAGATTACCGATGGTGAACCCGACCCCGAGCACGGAGAGGACCAGCGGGATAGCCGCGCCAGACACATGGGTGACTGCCATCATCGTGTTCGCGAGATAGGTGTAGACGGCAAAGAGGCCGCCGAAGCCGACAGAGCCGATCGCCAGCGTCAGCCAGACCTGAGGACGCCGCAACGCAGCAAATTCCGAAGAGCGGGTTCCGCCGAGGAGCGTCCCCCTGTCCTTCGGCGCGAAGGCGGCAACGAGCGAAAAGGCGATGCAGCCCAAGATCGCCACGAACACGAAGCTCCCACGCCAGCTCACAGCCTGCCCAAGCGCGTTGGCGAGGGGGACGCCGACGATGGTCGCCGTCGTCAGGCCGATGAACACGCGTCCCACGACTTGCGTCCGGCGCCGCAAAGGAACGAGAGACGCGGCCAGGAGCGCGGCGACGCCGAAATAGGCTCCGTGCGGGAGCCCGCTGAGGAAGCGGAACAGCAGCATCCAGTGGTAGGACGGCGCAAAGGCGCTCAACGCGTTGCCCAAGACGAACATCGTGAGCAGGACCAGCAGCAGGGATCGACGTGGCAGCCGGCTTCCTGCCAGCGCCAGCACCGGCGCGCCGACGACGACGCCCAACGCATAGGCGCTGATGATGTGGCCGGCGGTCGGCACGTCGATCCGCAGGTCCCGCGCAAGATAGGGCACCAGGCTCATCGCCGCGAATTCCGTCGTACCGATCGCGAAACCGCCCACGGCCAACGCAAGCACCACCAGCCCGATCCTCGTGGCTGCGCCGCTGTCCTGCTGGTCCACGAACTCTCCTCTTGAGGCATAACCAATCGGGAGACGCGCGTGGCGCTGCGGCGGGATCCTGCCAAAACACCTGACCTGAAGCGAGGCGTCAGGCAAGGCAGATCCGCATATGCCACCAAGACGCGACGCGTTAGCTGTTGCTCTCGTGATGGATTACGGCTCGGCGATATGGTCGATCGGCCAGACCCGTCAAGCGGTGCAACGAAATGGCCTCGGGCCAATAGACCCGAGGCCACGTTTTACCGGACGAAACGTTGCGGGATGACGCGGGCTTGCGAGCCATCGTCATCCCGTCCGCTCAGTAAGCCTCGTTGTTGCGCGGCGCGCGGACGTGACCGACGTAGACGGACCGGCCGGTCGTGAGGCGCGGGGCGTAGCGGCTGGCTGCATCGGTCGTGACTGCGGCGGTCGGAGCATTGTTGAAGGCGGCGTCCCCGGCAGGAACGGTCAAGTTCTGAGCCTGGGCGGAGCCGATGGCGACAGTCGTCAGGGCGATGGCGGCGATCAGGGTGTTACGCATGGTTTCAATCTCCGAGACCACGATTGGTCTTTGCTGGAACAGAGATAGAGGCTTGACCTCAGGACCGATAGACAGACAAATCGAAAGGTACCTTTTCGTTTTTCGATCGAATAGGCGAGGCTGCGATGGATGAGTTTCGCTTCTTCACCGCTCTCGTGGCAGCGCGCGGGCTCTCGGCGGCCGCCCGCACACTCGAGAGTTCGCCGGCGGCAATGAGCCGACGATTGGCCGCGCTGGAAGCGCGCCTGAGTGTCAGGCTGGTGTCGCGCACGACCCGTACGTTCGAATTAACGGAGGAAGGCGCCCTCTTCCACGAGCGTTGCGTGAGGATCGTGGCCGAGATCGAGGAAGCCGAGGCCGAGGCCGCCGCCGGGGGCGCTGCGCCGCGCGGTCTTTTGCGCGTGGGCGTGCCGATGGAGATCGGCCGGCGCCGGATCGCTCCCATCGTCGCTGACTACACAGAGATGTACCCCCAGGTAGAGGCGCACCTTGTCCTGTCCGACAGCGGCCTCAACATCTTCGAAGACCGTGTCGACGTCTCGTTGCGGGTGGGCTTGCCGAGCGACCAGGACGTCGTCGTCACCAGGATCATCTCGAGCCGTCTCGTTCTCTGCGCCGCCCCGTCCTACCTGCAGCGCTACGGCGAACCGGCCGAACCGGCCGACCTCACGACACGCGACTGCATTCGCCTCATCCGAAGCGTCATCGACTTCGATCGCTGGCGCTTTTGGAAGGACGGATCGGTGTTGGACATAAAGGTTCGCGGTACGCTCGCGACCACGAGTGCCGAGGTGGTTCACGATTGGATCCTCAGCGGACGCGGCATCGGTCTGAAGGCGCTCTGGGATATCACCGGCGATCTCGAGAGCGGACGTCTCATTCGCTGCCTAGCCGACCACGAATGCGACGAGATCACCCTCTCCGCCGTCTACGCGACACGCAAACATCTGCCGCCGCGCGTCCGCCTGTTCATCGATTTCGTCCGCGAGAGGCTGGGCCGGTGTCAGTCGAGCTTCGACGCATACGGCGTGGCATCGACATCAGCCCTCCATGCGAAGGCACATTAGCCGGCACGTCGCGCGGGGTCACAGCCCATGAGGCGTCGCGCCGCGCTATGGCCACAGCGCCGCCAGCCTCTTTCGCCAAAGGCCACCATTGCTGGCGCTACGGCTTTGCGGCCTTGTTGGCTAATGCGCTGCGCTCCAGGCCTTGAAGTCCTCGTCCGAGAGGCTTGGAACCTGCTTGAGGAACGCAGCGATACTCCAGAGATCCCGATCTGGGACCGGCGTGGCGCCACTCCCAAAACTTGGCATGCCGCTCATTCTGATGCCGTTCTTCAAGACCCAGAATATCTCTTCGGGCTTGATGTCCTTGATCACGGCCTTGAGATTCGGTTGGGGGTTGAGCCCTTTAGAGAACAGAGCAGGCTTGGCGCCGAGGCCACCGTGGCAGCTGGTGCAGCCGAGATCGACATAGGCCCGGGCTCCTCCTCTCACCAAAGCGGGATCGTCCAACGGCGGCCGCGCGATGCTGGCAGAATGACGCGTGATGGAGGCCTCCCGCACGCGGATCAGCGCCCACGCGAGGGCTGGCGCGTCCTTCTCGCTAGCCGCCACGCTGAAAAAACCTCCGAAGAAGAACACGGCGAGGGCGGCAGATCCGACAATCGCGATCACGACAGCGGCTAAGAGGACCCTGGAAAACCAAATCCTCACCGTAACTTCGACAATGCCATAACGATTGCCTCCCTAGAGAAGTGGCGTTCAGCTGGGCATCTTCACGGCCCGGCCCTCAAGGGCTTGCCGAGCGGATCTGCATTCCTCGGCACGCATACCGGCTCGGATGGTTGATCGGACCGCGAAGAGCCGGACCCTACGGCCCGAAGCTTAGCTCGCGGGCATGGCATCGTTCAGGAAGGCTTTGAAAGCCGGCCACGCGTTCTTCGCGCCGGCGGGATTGCTGTCGCTCCGTAGGGTTGGGGCGGCGTGTACGCAGATTCTAGGGACATATTATGACCTGAGCTTTGCGGCGAACGGCGATGAGCGCTTTCGCTTCGGCAATCTTCTCCTTGTCGGAGGCCGATGGCCCGAAGATGGGGCAAGACACTTTTGCCGCGGCCTCGCCGACAGGCAGGTGGCGGAAATACTCACCGGGTTGTCCCCAAGCCGCGTCAGCCGCAAGGCAATCGGAGAGGAGATGGATGGTCTCCCGACCTATGCCGCCCGATCAGCGCAACTGGGCCGCGATCCGATCGATGCCAGCCTGCACGCATAGCTCGTCGACACCCGGCGTGCCGGAGAGCCCGGCCGCGCCGACGACTTCCTCGCCGAACTTGATCGGCAGGCCTCCCGGGCTGGCGATCACGCCGGGCAGACTCACCTGCTGGCGTACGGCAGGGTTGTTGTCCGCATAACGCTTGGCATAGTCCGCCGTCGACACGCGGAAGGCGGCGGCGGTATAGGCCTTGCGGCGCGCGTTCTCCATCGTGTAAGGCGCCGCATCGTCCCCGCGAACCGAAACGATCGTTTCACCATTGCGATCGACCACGACGATCGACACCGCGTATTTCTTCGCGGCGCAGCTGTCTAGCGCGCCTTGCGCCAGAGCGAGCGCCATCGCGGCGGTCAGGTCGTGATGCGTCAGCACTTGGGCGCTCGCAGGCGCTCCCAAGGCGACGGACGACAGGACCAGGCCGAAGCCGAGCAAGGTGGTTGGGGCAAAAGTAGAGAGCATCGTCAGCATGGGTGATATTCCTTAGATTTATCAAGGCAGCAACGCGTCGCCCCAGCAAGGAGCTTTGATTGAAGACGGATCTAACCGCGTATGATGTGAGCTGGGCGCTTTCGAAGAGGAGAGGGAGAACAATGCATGCAAGGACCATAACTTCGAGCGACATCTTGATCGTCGTCGATATTCAAAACGATTTTCTTGCCGGGGGAAGCCTGGCCGTGCCCGATGGAGATGCTGTTATCGCCCCGATCAACGCGCTCGCGCAAGTCTTCGCGCATGTGGTCCTAACCCAGGACTGGCACCCCGCCGGACACGTCTCCTTCGCGTCTTCCCACTCCGGCAAGGTGCCTTTCGACCAAATCACGCTGGCTGATGGGCGGCCGCAGGCGCTTTGGGCGGATCATTGCGTGCAGGGAACGCCTGGAGCCGAGCTCGCCCCGGCGCTTTCGATTCCGCATGCCGAGTTGATCATACGCAAGGGCTATCAACCCGATCTCGACAGCTATTCCGCCTTCATAGAAGCCGATGGAACAACGAAGACGGGGCTGGCTGGCTACCTGCACGAACGTGGGTTTACCCACGTTTTCGTAGTCGGACTTGCAGCCGACTTCTGCGTCGGCTTTACGGCGATTGACGCGGCCAAAGCCGGCTTCGCCGTCACGGTCGTCGAAGACGCCACGCGCGGCATCGATACCAATGGTTCGATAGGGCGGATTTATTCTGCCATGCACAAGGTCGGTGTGGCAGCCCTAGAAACGTCGGCTCTCCTCGGCCCCCGCGTCACACCTTCGTCATCCGTGTAGAAGCCGCGATCCCTCCGGCCGCTCCAAGCGCCTGCGGGACGCGTTGGGCGACCTCTGGGATGACGCCGCTTGGATACGACGCCGCCGCCGCCCTCCGGCGGACGCAATCCGCGCGCTTCTGCACGTAACGCCCCGTAATCGCAGCTCCATGGCATGAGTCGCCGCCGCGGGCGGGACGTCAGCGCGCTGCGATCAAGGCGACGGGGCCGCCACCGTCCGGTCCTTGGTGCTCTGCGCCGCCGGAGACAAAAATCTCGGCATGGCCGACGAGCGCCGCGAGTGCGCCTGCGACAAAGGCGCGGGCGTGTCGCGTCGAGGAAATATCACTGTCGTCGAGCATCGTGTGGCGATAGCCGCGCAACACGCCGGAAGTGCCGGCCTCGGCCTTGGCCAGCAGCGCGACGAGGCGAGGGCCGACGCCTTCCGTGACGTCGAGCCCGAGGCGGGCAGCAGCGGCGCGGACCGGCGCGACGTCGATCTGGTCGGCCATCACCGCGTGATCGATGGCCAGCGGCCCGGACCAGTTCCGGCTCATGCCGAGGACCACAACCTCATGGTTGAGAAGTTCGACGCCTGACGAAGCAGAGGCGCGAGCGGACCACAGCGTCGGGTCGATTCCGATTGCCGCATCCGTGATCGCGTCGGAAGCGCATTCACCGAGCGCCAGCGCAACCCCGAGCGCCGAGGCAGCGCGCGATAGCCCCATCGACTTCAAGGTATCGCGCGTGGCCACATTCTGTGCCCCGGCCGCCTTCACGCGTGCCGCCGTCAGCAGCGGACATTTGATCTGGACGAAATGGACGTCGGTCGCGGTCGCGATCCCGGCATCGCGCATCGCCTCGGCAACCCCAACTGCGACCAGCTCGGCCTGTTCGCGCCGCCCGAGCGAGGTGGCGGGCAGGTCGGGCGTGTGCGCGCGGCCGATCGCCAGGGCGGGAGACAGTCCCGCGTCGGCCTGCTCCACCCGCTCCAGTACCAGCCAGTGCGGCGCCAGGCCCCCTTCCGTACCGCCGGACATCACCAGGCAGACGCGCGCGGCGGTCTGCTCGTCGAGGTGACGGCGCAGCAACGCGCCGAGCGCGCTGACCGCAAAAGAGCGGGTAAAGTCGTTGACGCAGCCGTTCCCCTCCGTCTTTCCGAGAATGGCGACGACCCCGCGGGGGTCGATCGTCGCCGCTCTAATCGCGGCCTCCAGACCTGAGATATCGTCGGGAGCGGCAGCGGACAGGCGGTGGACGCGGGCAGTCGGCATGGAAATCCCCTGCAGTCTTGTCTTCGGGTCAGATCAGGCCTCTGCGGAGGCCCTGCCCTCGCCGAAAGTCGCTGGGTGCGCAGCCAGCCGAATACACCGAGACCGGTCGCGATGCGAGGGGCGAAACGCCGGTCGCGAGGGTGCCGAGCGCAC
The DNA here is from genome assembly GCA_965249685.1 of Beijerinckiaceae bacterium. Lineage (GTDB taxonomy): Bacteria > Pseudomonadota > Alphaproteobacteria > Rhizobiales > Beijerinckiaceae > RH-AL1. The sequence continues at coordinate 1,890,771 of CBDFMN010000003.1, forward strand.
AGATCTCCAGCGTCGTGACCGTCGCGGTGAGCGCCGTGAGTTCGAGCGGCAGGGTGTTACCCTCTATGATCGCCTGAGAGGAACGGGCGATCTCGGCCCGTAGAGGAACGGCACATAGCAGGCGAAGAAGACCAAAAGCCAATAGGAGGCGGAACGCGCCTCGCGCACTGCTACTCCCACCGGATATCGACGAGCCGCTTCGGCAGGTCGATGATGAGTAGCATCATGCAGAGGATGATCACGACGTTGGCAGCGGCCGGGGAACTGCAGCGCGTTTAGCCGGGTCGAGATGATTTTGGCGGCCGAGGCGATCTGCTGCCAGCCTATGACGCCCACGGTGATGAAGTCGCCCATGATGATCGTCCCGACGAAGATTGTCCCGGTGGTGATCTCCGGCTCGCTTCAAGGGATGACCGCGGTCCACACCGTCTGCCAACCGCCTGCCCCGCCCCGGGCCTTCGTGACGCTGACGAGTTCGAGATCGGCTCGGCGCATCGTAAGCCGGTTGGTTCAAGCGCTCCCTTGCAAGTCGTATGTCAGCTACGATGGGTGAACCGATTTTGCCAACGCGTGAGCGGCGCTGGGCGTCAGGGCGAGCGATCGGTCAACGCCAACAGGCAGCCGAGAACGAGCGGCACCGTGACGGCCGCGAAACCGAACGCATCGAATTGGCGTACCGCCCAGGCACCGCATAACGCACCGGCGAGGAAGCAGCCGATGATTGGCGGCAGCAGTCCGCGCTTGGGGTCCGGCTTGCCGGCGATCAGCGAGGCGACGAGCGTCGTCGATAGGCCGGTGATGAACGTCGTGTGGAACGACACCGATTCGATCTTGCCCAGGACCCCGTTCTGCAGACCGAGCGCGAAACAGACGGCGGCGAGGAACAGGGTTCGACCCTGCGGCCCCAACAGCACCTCGGCACCAAGGCCGAGCCCGACCAGCGCCAATTCGACCGCGATCGGGCCGGACAAGCGCTGGCATGGCGACCGCACCGGCGCATGGGGCCAGGCGATCCCGCTCGCTGTCCCGGCGAGAAAGGCGACGATCGCGACGAAGCAGGAGAGGACGACGGCCCAATGCCTCTCGACGATACCGACCGCCAGCAGGAGCGAGTTGCCGGTAATGTGCCCGGTAAAGCTGCGCGCCAGGACGAAGCTGCCAGCATCCGCGAAGCCGCCCGTGAATGACAAGATAAGGCTCACGAGCAGGTACCGCCGATCCGGGACGGCGCGCCAGCCCGTTGCGGCCGTTATGCCGGGAGGGACTTGCATGGGCCGCTCCAATCTGAGGGGAGGTCAGTGGATGAGATTGGTGCGGACGAGGTCGATAATCGCGGTGCCGCGCCTGTCGATGACGGCCTTTGCGAGTCACAGGCCAAATCCGCCACTTGGTCGGCACCCACCTTCGGTGGCATCGCCAACTCCTGCCATGCGAAGACGACGTCCAGCATCGCGGGCCCACGCACCTCGGTAAGACCCTTGAGGCTGTAACCCGCCACACAATAGACGCGTTTTACACCCGCTTGATCGAGGGCATGGACGAATAGATCGGCGACGTTGGTCTCGCTCATGGCGGAGGTACTCGATGTCCTGTTTGCGATGACACGCCTGCCAGAAGCACGGGCCAACTAGAGCGACTAGGCCATAGACCCGGAATCATGCACCGGCCAGGCCGGCACCAACCATCTTGCCGGCATCGACGACTTCGTCGAATCGATCCGCGCTGACGGCGCCGGAGTTGATTGCCGCTTCGCGCAGCGTCAGGTCGTGGTCCATCGCGTCATGCGCGATCTTCGAGGCTTTGTCATAGCCGATCACCGGAGATAGCGCCGTCACGAGCCGTGGTGTTGCGTCTCCATTGTAGCCTTTCCGACATAGCGGCCCGGTTCGATCTGCCTTGGTAAGCGACCATTCCCGGTGCGCGAAGACCTGGACATCGCATGAGGACGCCTACCTTTAGGGTACGACCGCGACCTGTCGACGGAGCATCGGGAACTCGGGCCGCCGCCTGTTATAGGCGGGCTGGCACCTTCCCCATCAAAGCTCGCCCGTGAGGAACTGCGCCTGGCCGAGACCGAACGACCAATCCTCATCCGTGTTAGTGATCATCGAGACGACCACGTCCGACGGTTCGACCCCGCATTTTTCGTGCAGCGCCGCGCAGAGCAACCGGTAGAACTTCTCCTTCATAGTTCTGCTGCGCGGGCGCGTGGTGACCTGAAGCACCACGCGATTTCGGGTCCTTTGAATGCCAAGCCCGGTGTCCTCAACGACGAGCTCTCCGGAAGGGTGCTCGTGCACGATCTGGTAGCGATCGGCAGGCGGAACCTCGAACGCTTCCAACATAGCGCCGTGAGCGGCGTCAAGCAGGGTCTGGAGTTCCTGCGGACTGCGGCCTTGGACGAGGTCGAAGCGAAGAAGTGGCATAGGCTTTTCTCCCAATTAATTGAAACCGCTCGCGTTCTCCCCAGTGCCGCGCTTGGGGCAAGCCGTTTTCTCGGCGTAAAACGTCATGATCTGCTCTAACACGTGGAGCCGACCAGACCTGAGGAGAAAGTTATGAAAGTCGCCGCCGATCTCTGCATCGTACCCATGGGCGTCGGCCCGTCCGTCTCGCGCTACGTCCGTGAGATCAAGGCTATCATCGAGGCGAGCGGGCTGACGGCTACGATGCATCCTAATGGTACGAACATCGAGGGCGAGCTGAGTGCGATCTGCCACTTGGCCGAGCAGTGCGAGGCAAAACTTGCCGACATGGGCGTGCAGCGCACGTTCTTCACGCTGATCTTCTCGACGCGGCGGGATAAGGATCAGTCGATGGCCGACAAGATGGCGGCCGTGTCCTGAACTCGACCCTGGCAACGCGCTCAAGCAAAGCCGTCCAGCGACCGCGAAGAGAGACGCGTCGCTTACGATCCGGACCGTCCTTGGAGGACGACTGTCAGCGCCTGCTAGCGGGGCAGCGATGTCGCCGGAAACCAATTCCCATGGAAGCCCGGCGGGATCCGGTGCGGCAACCGGACGGTCGCGACCGGCTCCTGCTCGAAGAAACGCGCGTCAAGGATCGTGAAATCGGTGGTGTCGTCCGCCACGTTGATGACGAGACCAAGGAGCCAGCCTTCGTCCTCGCGCGAATCCGCGCTTGCCGGTACGAAAACGAATTCGCCGGGCAGGTGATCGTCGCCGAAGTCGTGCACGCGGCGATCGCCCGTTTGCAGGTCATGCTTATAGAGCTTGGTGGCGCCGGTGAGCTGGGGGTCACCATCCGGCGGAACGCACGCCGTGTAGAGATAGCGATAGCTCTGCCCAAAGCGGCGCTCGTCGATGCGCGGAAACTCCTGTGGCGTCGCGTCGATCACACGCCGAACGGTGCGGCGGGTCACGGGATCGACCGTCCAGCGCTCGAGCCGCCCCAGCGCATCGAGTCCGCTCGCGCCGGACGCGAACATCGTGGCGTAGGCAATGACGTCGAGGATCACCCGACCATCCTCGTCGTCGAAGGCATTGGCCACATGGAAGACAAAGCAGGAATCGACCTCGCACCAGACGACATCGGCGCCATCGCCCCACCGAGGCAGGAGACCCACGCGGGCACGGTGAGTCGGGTTCCAGCGGAACGGGAACTGGTGACCGGCCAGCACGGCGCGCATCGAAAAGGTTACGGGGAGATCGAGGACCACGGCATAGCGCGCCGTAAAAGCGCAATCATGGATGCAGGGGCCGTGTTCGACAGCCACTCGGACATCGCGGACCACCTGGCCGGCGGCTGAGACGACAACGTGGCGGACGGCGTCCCAGACGCTGCCGTCGTAGGCGATCGCATGGAAGTCGCCGGTCAGGGGATCACGGTGCGGGTGCCCCGTGAAGGACCCGTCGAGCGTCCCATCGAAAGGATTGTAGCGCTGGTCTTCAAGGCTTTCGGAAAGCTCGACGGGAAAGCTGCCTGCCTCCACGAGCGCAAAGGCGCGGCCGCCGATGTCGACGATGTTGGTGTTAACCGTGTCGTTGCGGCCCCGGCGCGGTCCGGGCGCGGCGGTTCGGCCGAGCGCCGCGGCAGCCAATCGCGAGAGAATCCAGCGGTTGCGATACCAGAGGGCCTGCTGGTTGCCGATGGCGAGTCCGTGCACCATGCCGTCGCCGAGGAACCAATGGTGGCCTGCCGGATCGGGGTGAACCGGGTTCGCGCCCATCTTCAGATAGCGCCCATCGAGCCCCGCCGGTATGGAGCCCGTCACCGGCAGGCCATCCAGCGTCAGTTCCGATCGCATCGGTTCGTGGATGCCGACGAGGAACGGACTGTCCTTTCGGGGCAGCCGTTTGCGGTTGTAGGCCGCCACGATTTCGACGCCTCGTTCTATCGCCGCGCGGAAGGCGGAAGGGAGAGGGTTTGACATGGGTCGCGGGCTCCGGGCGGGTTGGCGCGCGCGTACACTCGCATGAGCGCGCGCGGCGAAGCCACGTCGTGCGGCGAGTAGCCGCGCCGCCAATTCTTCTGCCCGATCGATGCTCCCGATGCCGCGATAAGCGCGTCTCCGCTGTCGCAAATAGGGCTCAGGTCCATGTTGGACCTTGCGAGACCATGGTCTACGCGTTGTGCGGCACCAGGCCGGAAGCAGCAAGCTTGGCGTGATCGTCAACGGTCTGTCTTGCATAGCTCACGGCAAACCGTGCCACGGCAGCGTCGAAAACCTCCGTCTTGCCCATATAGCCGGCAATCCCAGCCGCATCGCCGGTCCGCGCGTGCGCGAGCGCCAAGGTTCGTCCGCACAGCGTCGCATACGCCGGCAAGGCTGCGCCTTCCATCAACTCGCCGAGGGAGCCCAGACGCCGATTCTTCAGCTGGCGCAGGTAGAACTGCCGCCCGACGTGATCCTGCGTCCAGCCGAGGAAGGGGTCGCTTGCAGCCTGCAACATCCGCTGTCCCTCGACGACCCGTTGCCCCTGGTTCGCATAGACGACGCCGTGCGCCGAGAGCGACGCAACGCTCGACGTCCAGGCCTGTTTGAGCTGAAGGATCAGACGCTCGCCATCGGCCGTCGCGAGCAGTCCGACCGCGCAATAGGTTCCGACGCTGCCGACACCCACAACTTTAAAAGCCACATCGCGCAAGGCATATCGATCAAGCAGGGACCGGCGATCCGCCGGCAGGGTGGCGCTGTAGGCGCTCAGAGACCTTTGGTTCAGGACGCGATCCACGGGCTCTCCATCGCTCGCGACATGGAAGATACGGGGCGGCTTGTCGCCAATGGTGATCCCGCCCGCCTCGTCGGTCGTGACGTCGGGCAGGTCGTCCGAAGGCTTGGCGCTCCGTTCCGCCTTCATCAGCTTGCCGATGACTTTCGTCTCCAGGGCGGCATCACCCAGCGTCGCGACCTCTTCGGCGAGGTTCATGGCCACTTGCCAGATCTCCAGCGGCGACCGCGCCGCCAATTCCAGCATGAAGGTGCGGTAGGCGCACACCATGGCTTGCGCGGCGCTTTGCGCTTTGCCGTCGGAGAAGCCGGCCGATTGCGCGGCCACCACGACGCTCGCCGCCAGCCTCTTGAGGTCCGCTGTGAAATCGACCCCGGGATGGGTCTCGTCGAAGTCGTTGATGTCGAAAAGCACGCGTCCTTCCGGCGTCAGGAAGGCGCCGAAGTTCATCAGGTGGCAATCGCCGCAGGCCTGCACGGCGATACCCAGCGAGGGCAGACCCATGAGGTCGTGCGCCATGATCGCCGCCGCTCCGCGGTAGAACGCAAAGGCAGACGCGGCCATGCGCCTGTAGCGTTCGGGGACGAGCGCCTGTACGCGCTGGGGGTCGCTGGCGGTGAGGAGCATCAGGGGATCGCGCTGCACGTCGGGGCAAGCCGCCTGCTCCTCGCGCGGCAGAACGCGCCGCAGCGCTTTGCCGGCGGTATACCTTTCGGCGCGAGACAAGAGGGCCGGGAAACGGTCTTGAGACTGGTCCATGACGGGTCCTTCAGGTGAACCTGAGCATTATCGTGAACTCGCGATCGAGAGGCGTCGATCACATTACGAGGTGGTTTCGACCGACCAAGTTGCCGAGCGGATCAAGGGTGAACACTCCAAGGCGGCGATCACCGGGTCGAACTCGGCACTCTCGACCGACGTCGGCACGAGGACGGCTGCGAGTTCGACCTGATCGTCCAGATCCGAAAGCGTCTCCACCTCGCGCACAGGCAGGCCCGCCTTCTCTAAGACGAGGTCGAGCAGGTCGCGCACGTCAGAGACGTGATCGGCATCGCAGGTGGCATGCACCCTATACTCCGCCTCGGTGACGTCGGAGGTAATCGGCCGCCTGTCAATCCAGTTAACGAGCGGGCGCAGGAGTGTGTTGCCGGCCAGCACAAAGCCCGCGAGCACCGCGGCCTCCGCGGCCTGGCCGACGCCGGCAAACGTGCCGACCGCTGCCGAGCACCATAAGGTCGCCGCCGTGTTGAGGCCACGAATGTTGGCGCCGTCCTTGATGATGACACCTGCGCCTAGGAAGCCGATGCCGGAGACGACATAGGCGATGATCCGTGTGGCGCCCTCCGCGCCGGCCAGACGCATCCCGAGGTCCGAGAAGGCCGCGGCGCCGACCGCGACCAGAACGTTCGTCCGCAAGCCCGCGTTACGCTGTCGCCACTGCCGCTCCAGTCCCACGAGCGTGCCGAGCACAAAGGCCGTCAACAGCGAGAGGAGCGTGTGGCCGAGCGCACTGGCGAGAAAGCCGTCAAACTTCCCGGCGATATCAGCCCGATCAATCATGCAGAATCACAGTGCGCCTCTTGCCGCTTGCTCTGCGCCTTCATAACCGGAAAATGCACCCTTCCGCATCGTCGATTGCTGCACAATACCGAGGTTCCCCTCGGCTGCTTGGCATGGATCACGCGGCAACGTCACGCGCGGGATTTGGCCGTCACGCCGACCTGTCTAGTTGAGCTATGCGCACCATAGCCTCAAATGTTTTAATCTTTTGCCGCCTGGCTGGCTTAGACTCGGATAGCTATCGTGATGATTATGAGTGGGTTTCAACCACTTTTCAAAGGTTGTGGGTTCTGATCCGTTGCCGTGGCGTCTGACAGCTTGCCTCCCGCTTAGCGAAGGCCGGTTCTTTGCAAATCGCACCACGGAGGGAAGTCCAGGTCACTCCATTATCGTCACCTGAAGGATCATTCCTGTACCTTCTTCAATTTATTAATCTCGCTAGCGCCCGACCGGAGAACAGCAAGATCCCGGCCGGCTACCGGTCACTCGGGACATACTGATCGCGTTTGCGTCGGCGCGGCTTCGACCTCCTACGCCGGGATCGGCGAGTCGCTCAGTAGGTGCGGAAGACCTTGAAGTAAGCTCCCGTCTCCATCATTGGGCGCGTCAGAATGACGAATGCGAGCATGAAATGTGGGGCTAACCGGCGCCTTGTCCGTCGCCATCCTCACTCAGGCGCGCTAGGCTGGCGAGGCATGTTCGAGACCCTCACCGCACGCCTGCTCGACCACCTGCCCTGCTCACGCCTCGCGGAAGGACCGTGCTGGGATACCGAGGCTGGGCGCCTGCTGTGGGTCGACATCGCCGGACACGCGATCCACCGGTACGATCCTGAGACGGGGCACGGCGCGACCCACCCGGTTTCCGACACGGTCGGTTTTACACTTCCGGCCACCGATGGACGGCTTGTGGCGGGCATCGGTGGCGGAGTCTATGACTTGGCCTTCGGGACGGCAGGTGAGACCCTGCTGGTGCGGCCGGACATGCACGCGGAGAACCGCTTCAACGACGGCAAGTGCGATCCGCGCGGCCGACTCTGGGCCGGTACCATGCACCGCGACGCCAACCGCGACCGCAAGCCGACCGGGTCGCTATATCGTTGGCGACAGGGCGACCTCGAGGTGGTCGAGCCGCGCGTCTCCCTCTCCAACGGCCTCGGGTGGAGTCCCTCCGGCACGACGATGTATTTCTCCGACACACACGATGGCACGGTCTGGGCCTATGATTACTCTGTCGCTTCGGGGGAGGCCATCCGCCGCCGCGCCTTCGCCACCGTTCCGTTCGATCTTGGCGTTCCCGATGGCCTCTCCGTCGACAGCACGGGGCGCGTCTTCGTGGCGATCTGGCGCGGCAGCCGCCTTAACGTGTACGCGCCATCGGGCATCCTGGAGGCAACGCTGTCCATGCCGGTTCGCAACCCGACAAGTTGCTGCTTCGGCGGCATCGACCTAAAAACGCTGTTTGTCACCACCATGCCGTCCTCCAATGAGGATGACCCGCGCTCCGGCTCGCTCTTCGCGTTTCATTTGGATAGTCCCGGTCAGCCGACCGCGCGCATGGACCGCAGCCTCTAAATGGGCGTACGGGCGATCGTCGGAGTTGCCCTCCCACCTTGCCGCCCTTTCCGCGATCGGAGCTCACATCCCCATCAACGGGCTCGCGAGCCGTTCGAGCAATAAGGATCGTGGCATCAGCTTTGCAGGCTCATCCCCGTCCGAGTTTTGGCTCCATATGGTGGCCAACCGGGACGAGGTGGAGCGATAAGCATGACGAATTCTGGGATCAGCCGTCGCGGCGCGCTCAAGCTCGGGACGGGGATCGCAGCCGGCACAGTGGCGATGCCGTTCTATGCGCGGAACGCGTTGGCGGAGGAGCCGATCAAGCTTGGCAGCCTCCTGGACGGCACAGGTGCGCTAGGCCTCGAAGGGCGTCGCATGATCCAAACCACGCAATATGCCGTCGATCAGCTGAACGCGGCAGGCGGGCTGCTCGGCCGGCAGATCAAGCTGATCCCCTTCGACACGCAGTCGAACATGCAACTCTACACGCAGTATGCCCAGCAGCTCGCCCTGCAGGAGAAGGTCGACATCATCCAGGGCGGGATCACCTCGGCTTCGCGCGAAGCCATCCGACCGATCTTCGATCGTTCGAAGACGCTCTACTTCTACAACACGCAATACGAGGGCGGCGTATGTGACCGCAACGTCTTCTGCACAGGGTCGACACCCGGGCAGACCGTCGATCACTTCGTCAACTACGCGCTGAAGAACTGGGGTAAAAAGGCCTATATCATCGCGGCCGACTATAATTACGGGCACATTACCGCCAGCTGGATGACGAAGTTCATGAAGGAAGGCGGCGGCAGCGTGGCGGGTACGGACTTCTTCCCTCTCGACGTCACGAGTTTCTCCTCCGCCATCAGCCGCATTCAGCAGGCCGCCCCCGATATGGTCCTCTCGGCCCTCGTGGGCGCCAACCATTCCGGCTTCTACCGGCAATGGGACGCGGCCGGCATGAAGCCGAAGATCCCGATCGCCTCCAGCGTTTTCGGCCTCGGCGATGAGCTGACGACGATGGACCCTTCCACCACCAACGGTATCATGACCTGCTACGGCTGGTACAACAACATCGATAACCCGGCGAGCAAAGCGTTCGTTTCGGGAATGCAGGCAAAGTTCGGGGCCGACCTCACCGACCTTGGCGAGCTCGATAGCGCGACCTACGATGGCATCTCGCTCTGGGCCGCCGGTGTCAGGAAAGCCGGCTCCGTGGAGCGCGAGAAGGTGATCGCGGCGCTTGAATCGGGCATCAGCTACGAAGGACCCACCGGCAAGGTGACGATGGATCCGGCGACGCACCACACGATCCGCAACGCCTATCTGGCGACGCCCAAGGACCGCAAGTGGGACATCCTGACGACCTTCCCGGACCAGTTTCCCGGCGACACCGGCGGCGCCTGCGACCTCCTCAAGAACCCGCGCACCAACAAGCAGTTCACGCCGAACATCTGATCGCTCCGCGCGGCCGACAAGGCGCCCCGGCGAGTAGTCCGCCGGACCGCAAGCCGGGAACCCGACCATGGACCTCGCAGGCCTTCTCGCCTTCAACGTACTGACCGCCATCGCGACTCTCGTGCTGATCACGGCCGGGCTCGGCGTGATCTACGGCATGATGCGCATCATCAACCTGGCTCACGGCGAGCTGATGATGCTCGGCGCCTACACGGCGGTCGTCGCCACCGATGCCGGCGTCAACGTCTGGGTCGCGATGCTGGTGCTGCCGCCGCTCGTGGTCGGCCTCGTCGGCCTCGTTCTGGAGCGTACCGTCATCCGCTTCCTCTACGGACGCATGATGGACACGATGCTCGCCACCTGGGGCATCAGCCTGGGCCTTATCGGCCTCATCACGACCGTCTTCGGCAACGTGGTCCGGGCCGTCTCGACGCCGGTCGCCAGCTTCGACATCGGGCGCTACGGCGCGAGCCTCTTCAGCCTGGTGATCGTTGGCGTCGCAATGGCCGTTATCGCAAGCATGACTGTGCTGCTGCGTTTTACCAAGTTCGGGCTGATCCTTCGCGCCACCATGCAGAACCCGCGCATGGCCGCCGCGCTCGGCGTGCAGCCGGGCACGATCTACATGGCCACTTTCGCGCTCGGCTCGGCCCTCGCCGGGCTCGCAGGCGGCGTGCTGGCGCCGATCTCGGGCATCTCACCCTCCATGGGCGCCGCCTACATCGCACGTGCCTTCATCACGGTGCTGGGCGGCGGCCCGGCCATCGTCGCCGGCACGGGGCTGGCCTCGGCGCTGTTCGGCGTCATCGACGAACTCGTGTCGTTTAAGACGACGCCCGTCATCGGCGACGTGGCCCTGCTGCTCGCCGCCGTGCTGCTCATCCGGGTGCTGCCGCAGGGCATCACCGGCCGCTTCCTGCGGCGCAGCCTGTGAGCGAGGGGCCATGAGCCAGCAAACCACATCGATAGCGACGGGCCGGTCGCCGGGGCTGGTCGGCTTCGTGACCGTGCTGGTCTTCGGCCTCGCGATCATGTTCGGGGCGCCGCACGTCGTCTCGGTCTACGGCGTGCTCCAGCTCAGCATCTTCGCGGTCATGGCCACCTACGCGGTCAGCCAGGGCTTCGTCTGGGGCTATGCCGGTATCATGTCGTTTGGACAGGCGGCGTTTCTCGGCATCGGCGGCTACGCCTATGCGGTCTCGGCGATCAACATGGGCGAGACTTCCGTCCCCGTCCTGCTCTCCGTCCTCGTGCCGATGGTGTTTGCCGGACTGCTCGGCTATTTCATGTTCTACGGGCGGATCAGCGACGCCTATATCGGGGTCATCACCCTCACCGTCTCGGTGATCCTGTTTCAACTCGTCAACGCGACCTCCGGCAGCCAATACAAGATCGGCGAGGCGGAGCTCGGCGGGTTCAACGGCATTCCCTCCGTCCCGCCGCTCAACCTGCCGGGCTATCCCGATGCCCAACTCGATCAGACCGGTATCTGGTACGCGACGATGGGCGGCCTCATCCTGGTCTACGTGCTGCTGCGGGCGATCCTGGCGAGCCGGTTCGGCCGGGTGATCGTCGCCATCCGCGAAAATGAGACGCGTGCCCAACTCATCGGCTACGACCCTCGCTTCTACAAGCTGCTCGCCTTCATGATCTCGGCCGGCATCGCTGGACTGGCGGGGTGCATGTACGCGAATTGGGGCGGCTTCATCAGTCCCAACGTGTTCAGCCTTACTATGTCGGCGCAGGTCATCATCTTCGTGCTGGTGGGGGGCCTCGGCACGCTGATCGGGCCGATGCTCGGCGCGGCGCTGATCCAGTGGTTGATCAACACGGCCGGCCAGCAGAGCCTCGTCGATTCAAACCTCGGGCTAGGGCTGGTGCTGGTGACTTTCGTGCTGCTTATTCCGCAAGGCATCGTCCCGGTCTGCCGCTCCCTGCTCTTGCGGCTGGTCCCGTTCCGGCCGGCTCGTCCGCCCGCCCTCCCCCGTCAAGCGGCGACCGCCGACCGCGGGCTGACGCAGGGAGGACGGCAATGAAACCGGCGCCATCCGCCGTGGGCCTGCGTCCGCTCATCGAGGCAAAGGGTGCGACGATGCGCTTCGGCGGCGTCACTGCCGTACAATCGGTCGATTTCGTCCTCGGCGAGATGGAGCTCCGCTGTCTGATCGGTCCTAACGGCGCGGGCAAGAGTACCTTCTTCAAGATGCTGACAGGACAACTTCGCGCGAGCGCAGGCAGCATCAGGTTCCGCGACACGGACATCACCGCCGCCAACCCGCACGAGATCGCCCGGCTCGGCGTCGGGATCAAGACGCAGGTCCCAAACGTCTTCAACGGCTTGTCCGTCTACGAGAACGTTTTTATCGCGGGGGCGCGGCGCAAGTCCGTTGCGCGCACCCGCGCCATCGTCGAGGAGACTCTGACCCGCCTGACCCTCACCGCCATCGCCGGCGCGACCGTCGGGCAATTGGCGCACGGCCAGCGCCAATGGGTGGAGATTGCCACCGTTCTGGCGCAGGAGCCCGAGTTGATCCTGCTCGACGAACCGGCGGCCGGCATGACCCACGAGGAGGTCGAACGCACCGCCGAGCTGATCCGCGAGATCAACCGCACGCATGCCTTGATCGTCGTCGAGCACGACATGCCGTTCATCCGCAAGATCGCCAAGACGGTGACCGTGTTCAACCAGGGGCGCATCCTGGTCGAGGACGCAGTCGAAAAGGTCATGGCGGATCAGCGGGTGCGCGACGTCTACCTCGGCAAACAAGCGGCATGATCGTGCAGGCCATACCAACGTCCTCCGCCGCGACGACGCCCCCGCTGCTGTCGGTCGCCGATCTCCACGCCGGCTACGGCCGCATCCCGATCCTCGGCGGGGTCACCCTCGCCATCGGCCGGGGCGAGTTCGTCGGCATCCTCGGCCACAACGGCATGGGCAAGACCACGCTCCTGCGCACGCTGATGGGTTATCTGCCGACGACGGCTGGCACGGTCGTACTCGATGGCGCGCCCATCACCGGCGTATCGCCGACCGCTCGCGCTCGTGCCGGCATGGGCTACGTGCCGCAGGGCCGCGAGATCTTCCCTAATCTCAGCGTCCGCGACAACCTCCGCGTGGGATGCCTTCTGGCGAAGACCGACGAGAAAGCCAAGATCGACGAGATCCTGATCCTGTTCCCGCGGCTAAAAGTTTACCTCGACCGGCTGGGTGGATCGTTGTCGGGAGGCGAGCAGCAGCTGCTTGCCCTGGCGCGCTGCCTCTGCGGTGCGCCGCGCATCATCCTGCTGGACGAGCCGACGGAGGGCATCCAGCCATCTATCATCGACGAGATCATCGAGACGCTGCTGGAGATCGGACGGGCGCACGCGGTCGCCGTGCTTCTGGTCGAGCAAAACCTTCATTTCATCGCCTCGCTGTCCCAGCGCGTGCTGATCTTGCAAAAGGGGGCGATCACCCGCGAAGTCTCGCCCGAAGTCGCCCGCGACCGATCGATGATGGACGAATTCGTGGGAATGGCCTGAAGCGGGTGCGCGGTGCCAATTGCGTCACATGGCTCCGAGGGGTAAGTCTTCGATCGCGATAGACATTGCCAAGAAACCGCAGGACGGTCGCCGGGAACGGTGCGTCCTAAACCTCTGAGTGCCCCGCCGCGGCGTAAATTACCGTTGTCGCGCCGATCTGAGATGAGGATTCTATGACCGACAGCAGCGTTCCCGGTCTAGCTCACAGCCATGTCTTCCTCGGCCGAACCCACCGGAAGAGCGAGCGCAAGACCTGGGCGGTAATAGGGCTCTGCGCGGCTATGATGGCCCTAGAGATCGTCGGGGGCTGGGCGTTCGGCTCGATCGCACTCGTGGCCGACGGGCTGCACATGAGCACCCATGCCGGCGCGCTGCTCCTGGCGGCGCTCGCCTACACCTACGCGCGCAAATATGCCGACGATCGACGGTTTTCGTTCGGGACCGGCAAGTTTGGCGACCTTGCCGGTTTCGCGAGTGCGATTGTTCTGGCTATGATAGCTCTTCTCATCGGGTTTGAGGCTTTGGTCCGCCTCTTTGCTCCGATCACCATCGATTTCGGACAGGCGATTCCGATCGCCGGCCTCGGTCTCGCCGTGAACGTCGCCAGTGCCTGGCTGCTAAGTAGCGGCGACGATCACGATCATGGGCACAGCCACGGACACTCGCACGGCCATGCCGATGCCGCGACGCACGATGGCCATCACGAGGCGGTCCGCCGCATCGAGACCGGGCTCGGCCCTTGCGACGTCGAAGTGTTCGAAAACGGCGTCCCGCCTCGCTTCCGAGTGCGCGTCCAAGGAGCCGGTACCTTACTCGGCGCCTCGGTCGAGACAGTGCGGCCCGACGGGACGCGGACGCTGTTCGCGTTGGTCGATCGCGGCGATTACCTCGAGTCGGTCGACGAAATCCCCGAGCCGCATGCCTTTACGGCTAACCTGCGCATAGGCGACGAGACGCATGCGGTCGTCTTCCAGGAGCATCATGATGGCGACGTGAAAAGTGCGTCCCATCGCGACAACAACATGCGCGCGGCCGTGATCCATGTGGCTGCCGACGCGGCTGTCTCCCTTCTGGTCATCGCCGGCCTCCTCCTCGCCCGCGCTTTCGGTTGGGCGTGGATGGATCCGGTCGCCGGCATCGTCGGCGCCCTCGTCATCGCGAGCTGGTCTTACGGTTTGGTCCGAGACACCGGCGCGATCCTCCTCGACGTCAATCCCGAGTTAAAGCTGGCGGACACGATGCGCCGCACATTGGAGGACGACGGCGACAAGGTTGCGGACCTTCACCTGTGGCGTCTGGGACCCGGCCACCTGGGCGCGATCGTCTCCATCCTTACGGCGCGGGCGCGTGAGGCCGATTATTATCGGCGACGGCTGTCTGGATTGCGATTCCTGTCCCACCTGACCATCGAGGTCGCCCGGCGCTGAGGGCCGGAACCGTGATCCATCGGCGCGCAAAAGCCTCAAGGTTGCCGCCAGAATCGTCCCCGCTGAACTCACCACCCGTTCCTGTGTGTGGGATCATGGGTTGCGGGCACGTGATCATACTCGGCGTTTCCGCCACCAGGTGGACGGGAGACGAACCGACCTAACATCGATCCCGAAGTGCAGGCCACGCCCCTTACTCGATCCAGAGTGATCGCGCCTTGTGCCAATCCTCGATCGAGTCCGCGGAACATAGGTCAAAGGTAGTGTCGCCGCGTCGTACCTCCGGCTCGACCCACGCCGGCTTGTAACGAAGCATGATATGAAAGACGCTCGGCGGAACGGGCAGTTCTGTGTCGATCGCCGACGCGAAGGGGTGGATCAGGTCGGGCCACTCCGGCGAGAACAGCCAGAGCGCGGTGGCGCAGCGGGAGCAGAAGCTCCGCTCGGCCGTCGATCGTTCGCACGTCCCATCGTCTTCGCTGATGTCCGCCTGGAAGACGCGGATGACGCGGTCAAGGTCCTTCGTCTTCAGGGTACGGGCATCGGCGCTCAGGTTGATCGCATATCCACCGCCGCCGGCAGTCTTGCGGCAGATGCTGCAGTAACATCGCTGGTAAGGATGCGGCGCGTGGCTCTCGCACGAGAAGGTGACCGCTCCGCACCGACAGGAACCTTCCAAGATCATGGGCATGGCCAAGTCCTTTGATGCCGATGCGATGATCGGCCGAAAGAGTCGTTCCCAACGCACCGACCTCGCCGGCGCGCGAGAACGCCACTCGGCGACCATAGCGGGAACGAAGCACCCACAGTGTCGATCCGCGCGCTCGCGGGTGTGAAATGATTACAGCCCGGGACCTGAGCCAAGATATCGTGCTCCAACGTCGTGCGCCTAGGACCGGAAAGGGTGGATCTGCGGCATCAGGGCGGCGACGAGCTCAAGGTGGCCCGAGATCACCCCTTTTCGCGTGATCATCTGGTCGGCGATGGATTGCAAGGCGTCGGCCGGCCCCTGCACGAGGACGACTTCCAGGGTCAGGCTGTTCATAAGATGGACATGGAGCGAGGAGATAACCTCCGCGATCTGCGCTCGCTGAAGCGCGGCCAAATCGGTCTGCAGTCCCTTGTCGGTGTGATCGTAGCAGAGCGTGATCGTCCCGACCATCACGCGGTCGCCGACTTCGTAGCGGTGGCGCACGAGCGAGCGCTGCAGCACAGAGGCGACGGCCTGGGAGCGGCTGGCGAAGCCCCGCTCACCGACCATGGCATCGAGTTCGCCGAGAAGCTCTTCCGACAGCGACATGCTGATCCGGCTGACGAGAGGACGGCGTCGCGCTTCTCCCGCACCGGTCGCGTCTCGAGCGCCTTTCTTCTTTGCCACCAAAGCCTCTGTGTTGGCATGATTATTGATCTACAAACGCGTCAGTATTACGATCTTGCTTGTTCGTAACATGCGCTGGAGGAGATGCCTATGCCGTCGATTTCCGTTACCAGAAAACCCGCCGCGAGGCCTACAGCCTTAAGCCGGCGCGTCGCGTCGGCGATGTTCAGCTTCGCCGCCCTCTCGTTCTCGTTCGTTGTGGCGACTCCGGCGCAGGCGGCCGGCGCGCCACTGAAAATCGGCTTCAGCGACTGGCCGGGCTGGGTTGCCTGGCAAGTCGCCATCGATAAAGGCTTCATCAAGGAGGCCGGCGTCGACGCGAGCTTCGAATGGTTCGACTATTCCGCCTCGATGGACGCCTTTTCCGCCGGCAAGCTCGATGCCGTCACCGTGACCAATGGCGATGCCCTCGTGATGGGCGGCAATGGCGCTAAAAGCGTCATGATCATGCTGACTGACTATTCCAACGGCAACGACATGATCATCGGGAAGCCGGGCATCAAAAGCCTCGCCGATCTCAAGGGCAAGAAGGTCGGCATCGAAGTCGGTTTGGTCGAACACCTTCTGTTGATCAACGGCCTGCAGAAGATGAAGATCCCGGAGAAAGACGTCACGCTCGTCAACGCCAAGACCAACGAGACGCCGCAGGTGCTGTCCTCGGCCGACATCTCCGCCGTAGGCGCTTGGCAACCGGTCGCGGGTGAGGCGATGAAGGGGCAGCCGGGCTCGCACCCTCTCTACACGTCGGCGGAGCAGCCGGGCCTTATCTATGACGGGATCGCGGTCAAGCCCGACAGCTATGCCGCGCACAAGGCCGATTGGCAGAAGCTCGTTGGCGTTTGGGACAAGACTGTCAAGTACATCGAGGATCCGAAGACGCAACCCGACGCGGTGAAGATCATGGCCGGGCGCAGCGGCGTCGCGCCGGATGTCTATATCAAATACCTCAAGGGCACGAAGCTCCTGACCATGGCCGAAAGCAAGAAGGCGATGACCGACCACGAGGGTTTCGACTCGGTCTACGGATCGAGCCGCTATGCCGACGCCTTCAACGTCAAGTTCGATGTCTATAAGCAGGCTCAGGACGTGAAGACCTACTTCGACCCGGCTATTACCAACGCGCTGGCGAAGTAGCGGTGAACGAGGGCCGCACGCTGCCCGAAACGATGGCGCTGGCTGCCTCGCAGCCTCCCATCGCCGGCGCGCGCGGTCCTGCCACCGCGGCCGGATCGCGCCGCCTGTGGATCGGTGCTCCCAAACCGCTCCCAGCGCGGCGGCGTCTCGTGCTGACGGCGCTCGCCTTCGTCATCCCGCTCGCACTGTGGTGCGCGGTGTCCTACCTGCCGTTCGTGTGGCATCCGCTCGTCGTCATCACCGACACCGGCTCGGTCGACTATCTCGAGAAGGGCATGCGGCTCGACCGCACGATCTTCACGGCCGAGGTGGAAAATGCAAAAGCCGCCGGCACGGCTCTACCGCGAGGCATCCCGGCCAACCCCGTCTACCTGCCCGCCCCTGACCAGGTCGTCCGCGCTCTTTGGGCCGGTATCGCCGACGCGCCAGCCAGCGCCGACGCCGTCCGCCTGCTCTCCAGTCTCTGGCTTTCCATCCAGATCATCTTCTGGGGCTTCGTCATCTCTTCCGCGCTCGGCGTACCGCTCGGCATCCTTTGCGGCACCTCGCCTACCGTGGCGCGGCTCATCGAGCCTTTTGTCGAGTTCGTCCGTTACATGCCGGCTCCCGCCTTCGGCGCCCTGATGGTCGCGATCCTCGGGATTTACGATGGACCGAAGATCGCGATCATCGTCATCGGCACGTTCTTTCAGCAGGTGCTGGTCATCGCCAATACCACGCGGCGATGCGATACCCTGCTCATCGAGGCGGCGTTGACGCTCGGTGCCCGCAACATGCGCCTCATCCGCCGCGTCGTCGTGCCCGCCGCACTGCCGCAGCTGTTCCGCGACCAGCGTATTCTTCTTGGCTGGGCTTGGACCTACCTCATCGTCGCCGAGCTGATCGGCACCTCCTCGGGCATCACCTTCTTCATCACGCAGCAGGCGCGCTACCAGCATTTTGATAACGTCTATGCCGGGATCCTCGTCATCGGTATCGTCGGCTTCGCAACCGATATCGTCCTGGCGCTCCTTGGCCGTCGACTGTTCCCGTGGGCGCGGGAGGAGGCATGAGCGGGTCTCTCGACTACGCTCTACCCTCCTACCGCGAGCAGGCGCCGGCGGTCGCGGCGCGGTTCGACAGGCTCAGGGCACGCGAGGTGGCGCTGCACGTCGCCGGTCTCTGCAAGACGTTCCGGCTCGCGGACGGCTCCAGCGCGACGGCGTTGCGCGACGTCGCGGTCTCCACCCATCGGCGGGAGTTCCTCTGCGTCGTCGGCCCGTCAGGCTGCGGCAAGTCGACCTTCGTGCGCATCCTTGCCGGGCTGGAGACGGCGACCGTCGGCCAGGTGGAGATTGACGGGCGCCCCGTTTCCGGCCCCGGTGCCGACCGGGGAATGGTGTTCCAGGGCTATACCCTGTTCCCGTGGCTCACCGTTCTGCGCAACGTTATGTTCGGCCTGCAGGAAAACGGCGAGGGTCGCCGCACCGCCGAACGTGAAGCGCGGGAGTGGCTCTCGCTCATCGGCCTGGAGCGCTTCGCCGACGCCTATCCGCACCAGCTCTCCGGCGGCATGAAACAGCGCGTCGCGATCGCTCGCGCTCTCGCCACCCGCCCGCGCATCCTGCTCATGGACGAGCCCTTCTCCGCGCTCGATGCGCAGTCGCGCGCGCGCATGCAGGCCTATCTCATCGAGATCTGGCGCAAGATCGACATCACAGTCGTCTTCATTACGCATGACCTCGATGAGGCTGTGCTGCTCGCCGACCGCATCCTCGTGCTGTCCGTCGCCGGCGAGGTGCGCGAGCTGATCGAAGTTCCCGTCCCGCGCCCGCGCTCGGTTGCGCAGATGGTCGGCCCGGAGTTCCGCGCGACGCGCGCGCGCCTGGACGAATTGATCCATCCGTCGATAGAGGACGCTGCCGCCGACGACGTCGGCCCTAGCCTCGTCAGGCGGCTCGCCGCCGCCGGCGACGAGGTGGAATGATGGAAAGATACTACCGTCCGGTCTGCCTTGCCTGTCGAAGCGTCGCGCAGAGGCGGAGCCCACGCGGACACATTCAACCGCTGGCGCGGCCACGGGCCTGCAGCGCCTCGATGCGCCAGGATTTTAAACTCTTCTGCCGTGCCGCGAGATCGAGTCCCGCGGTCCGGCGCACCTTCTCCATGGCAGGCGGGGTGAGATCGTGAGTAGCATGACGCCTGAGATCGCCGCCATGATCGACGACCTGCGCCGGCATGGTGTCCGATACGTGATCGGCGCCTATGTCGACATTCACGGCGCGCAGAAGGGCAAGGTCGTGCCCCTCGACCACCTCGGCCATATGGCGGGTGGCTCGGAACTCTACACGGGCTACGCACTCGACGGCCTTGGCCAGGCGCCCAACGAGGACGAGATCGCGTCCGTACCGGACTTGGCACGCCTCATACAGCTGCCGTGGGAACCGAAGCTCGCCTGGGCGCCGGCCGACCTTAGCTTCAAGGGCAGTCCCTATCCACTCTCGACACGTGTCGCGCTGAAGCGTCAGATCGCGGCGGCAGCCGTTCTCGGGTTCGGCTTCGATCTCGGTATCGAATGCGAAGTCTTTCTCCTCAAGCAGGCGGCCGATGGTACGCTTTCCACGCCCGACCCGAACGACAAGCTCATCAAGCCCTGCTACGACGTGCGCGGCTTCTGCTCCAACTTCGCCTGGCTCGATAAGATCGCCAGCGCCATGAGTGGGCTCGGCTGGGATCTCTACTCGTTCGACCACGAGGACGCCAACGGGCAATTCGAGTTCGACTTCGCCTATGCCGACGCGCTGACGACTTGCGATCGGCTTACGTTTTTCCGTTTGATGACTAAGCATTATGCGCAGGAGGAGGGGCTGCTCGCCACGATGATGCCGAAGCCTTTTGCCGACCGCACCGGCAACGGAGCTCACTTCAACATGTCGCTGCGCCACCTGACCGGCGGCACCAACGCCTTCGCCTGCGACCTGAGAGACGACCCGCGCGGGCTCGGCCTGAGCGAAGTCGGCTATCACTTCATTGGCGGTATCCTCCGTCACGGTCGCGCGCTCTGCGCCGCCTTTGCGCCCACCGTCAACAGCTACAAGCGTCTCGTAAGGCAGGGCGCGATGGCAACCTTCTCCTGGGCGCCAGTGTTTAACTCCTACGGCTCCAACAATCGTACCAACAGCGTACGCGTGCCGATGGGTGGTGGGCGCTGCGAGTCGCGCAATGCCGATGGCTCTGTCAATCCCTATCTTGCCGCCGCCCTCGCGCTCGCCGCAGGGCTTGAAGGCGTGCGCGAGCGCATCGATCCCGGCGCTCCCAACGAGGACAATCTCTACGAGCTCGACGACGCGGAACGGCGCGGGCGCGGCATAGCTTTCCTCCCGCAGACGCTCCAAGAGGCCGTTGCCGCCTTCGCCGCCGACCCTCTCGTCGAGGCGACGCTGGGCACAGCGCTCCGCGACGAGTTCGTGCGCTACAAGACGGCGGAATGGGAAGAGTACCACCTGACGATTTCCGCCTGGGAGGTCGCGCGCTACAGCCACATGTTCTAGGAAGTTCGATCTTAATTTTCGTTTTGGCCGGAATTGTCCCAGCCATTCACGCGAAGATGCGGCAGTATCGATCATCATGACGAACCGCCTCGTCGGCGTGGATGCCCCAGCGCAAAGGCGGGCGTGACGAGGAGAACCAAAGGAAGAAGAGCATGACAACGCAGGGAGCAGTCATCGCTGCGCGCAGGGCGCGCTACGAAGCTTTGCGGGCGAGCGGCACGGCACCCAAGACCCTACCCGGCCCGAGCGCCCGTCCGGCGTCCCCTGTTTCCGAAGAGGCCGTGCTCCACCGCGAGACCATTCCCGGCGGCTGGTACTGTACCACGGCCCTAAAAGCCGGAGAAACGCTTCGTCTTCAAACTACTGTGACCGCGTCGGCCGTGTCGCTCCTCGCCTGGCGGCGCGACGACGCTTCGGAACGGCTGAACACCGCCGACACGATCAAGGTGCAGTGGACGGCGGCGCTGGGCCGCGGCCGCGTGATCTTCTCGGATATGGGTCGGGTGATGCTGTCGATCGTCGACGACAGCTGCGAAGCGCATGACGCTCTGGTGGGAGGCTCCACGC
Organism: Beijerinckiaceae bacterium; assembly: GCA_965249685.1. Lineage (GTDB taxonomy): Bacteria > Pseudomonadota > Alphaproteobacteria > Rhizobiales > Beijerinckiaceae > RH-AL1. The sequence goes on from CBDFMN010000003.1 coordinate 1,912,092, forward strand.
ACACGTCGAATGCCCGCCGCCATCCCGACAGCACCACCCGTAACACGCGCGACAACTTCCTACTCGCCGCCGCCAAGCTCGGGCTCACCGCGCGCGACATCCCGCCGTGTCTCGCCTTCTTCGCGCCACTACGGGTCGGCGCCGACGGCCGCTTCGTCTGGGCCGAGGAAGGCAGAACGCCCGGCGACTACGTCGATCTTCGCGCTGAGATGGACCTGCTGATCGCCCTTTCGAATTGCCCGCATCCTTTCGATCCCGCGCCCGGCTCCCTTCCGGCAGCTGTAGACGTCATCCGGTTCCGGTCGGCGCAGCCCGGGACCAACGACCTCTGCCGCACCGCCACAGACGAAGCGCGTCGCGGCTTCAGCAACAACGCTGCCCTGGTGCTTTAAGGAACGTCCATGAGAAGCACCACACTCTTACAAGTTTCTCTCGATGAGACCGTGCCGGCTGGCGCGCCTTGGTCCGGCCTCGTGCGCTCTGGGCAGGTGCTACGTTTGGAGGATACCGGCGGCTGCCAGGCCGTCGACACGCTGTTTTACAACGCCATCGACATGAGCGAACGCTATTCATCGCAGGATACGCTGCGCGAGCAGGGTTCCGCCTATATCTCGACGGGCACTCGGCTGCTCTCCAATCGCGGCAATCTCATGCTGACGCTCACGGCCGACAGCTGCGGTCGGCATGACACGCTGGCCGGCGCGTGCTCCTGCGAGAGCAACACGGTGCGCTTCGGCTCCGAGACACGCTACCAGCATGCCTGCCGCGAGAACTTCGCGCTCATCATGGCCCGCTACGGCCTCTCGAAGCGGGACATCGTGCCCAATCTCAACTTCTTCATGAACGTGCCGATCACGCCGTCGGGTTCGCTGGTCGTGGCCGATGGCATCTCCGCGCCGGGTGACCACGTCGAGATGCTCGCGGCGATGGACGTGATTTGCGCGATCTCGAATTGTCCGCAGATCAACAATCCCTGCAATGGTTTCGACCCGACTCCGATCCGTGTCATCATCCGCGACGCCAGCTAACATGTTTGCGAAAATCCTGATCGCCAACCGTGGCGAGATCGCCGCGCGCGTTATCCGCACCTGTCATCGGATGGGGATCGCAACGGTCGCGGTCTATTCAGACGCTGACCGCTTCACCCGCCCTGTGCTCGACGCAGACGAAGTCGTGCGTCTTGGCCCAGCACCGGCCGCGCAGAGCTATCTCGACATCGAGACCGTGATCGCCGCCTGTCGCACGACCGGCGCGCAGGCGGTACATCCCGGCTACGGCTTTCTTGCGGAGAACGCGGCCTTCGCCCAGCGGCTGGCCGGCGCGGGCATAGGCTTCATCGGTCCACGGCCGGAGCACCTGCGTGCCTTCGGCTTGAAACATACTGCCCGCGACCTTGCGAAAGCCAGCGGCGTACCGTTGCTGCCGGGTAGCGGGCTTCTCGCCGATGTCGACGGCGCTTTGGTGGCAGCTCTCGACGTCGGCTATCCCGTCATGCTGAAGTCGACCGCCGGCGGCGGCGGCATCGGCATGGTGCTCTGCCCCGACGCCGGATCCCTGCGCGAGGGCTTCGCCGCGGTGGAGCGTACCGCGAAGGCCAGCTTCGGCGATGCCCGCGTCTACCTCGAACGTTTCGTTGCCGAGGCGCGTCACATCGAGGTGCAGATCTTCGGTGATGGCGCCGGCCGCGTGGTCGCGCTCGGGGAGCGCGATTGTTCCTTGCAGCGGCGCAACCAGAAGGTGATCGAGGAGACGCCCGCGCCCAACCTGCCCGACGCGGTGCGCCATGCCTTGCATGCCGCCGCCGTACGGCTCGGCGAGAGTGTCGCCTACCTTTCCGCCGGCACGGTCGAGTTTATCTACGACGCCCGGCGCGAGGATTACTCCTTCCTAGAGGTCAACACGAGGCTCCAGGTCGAGCACCCCGTCACCGAGGCGGTGTACGGTATTGACCTTGTGGAGTGGATGATCCGACAAGCCGCCGGCGAGGACGTGCTCTCACAGGCCGGCCCGCTGCGCCCGCGGGGCGCGGCGATCGAAGCGCGGCTCTACGCCGAGATGCCGCACGCCGGCTTCCGGCCGAGCGCCGGCCTGCTCACCGAAGTCCGCTGGCCTGTCGGCGCCCGCGTCGACACCTGGGTCGAACGCGGGACCGAGGTAACGCCGTACTACGACCCGATGCTCGCCAAGATCATCGTCGCGGGCGGCAATCGCGACGAGGCGCTGGCGGCATTACGCGCAGCGCTGCAAGACACCGCCGTTTTAGGGATCGAGACCAATCTGGGCTACCTGCGCGCGATCGCGGCCTCGGACCTCTTCGCGTCGGGCGCCGTCGTCACCACGGCGCTGCGCGATTTTCCCTTCTGTCCCGCTTGCCTGGAGGTGGTGCTGCCTGGCGCGCAATCGAGCGTGCAGGACCTGCCCGGCCGCCTTGGCCTGTGGCCCGTCGGTGTCCCGCCTAGCGGCCCGATGGACCCCCGCTCCTTCGCCCGCGCCAACACGCTGGTCGGCAACCCGGCGGAGACGGCTGCGCTCGAGTTCACGCTTGCCGGCCCTACCCTGCGCTTCACCGCCGCAACCACCGTCGCGCTGAGTGGCGCGCGTATGCCGATGCGGCTCGACGGCGCGCCCGTTGCGCATGATGAGGCCATCGCGTTGAAGGCCGGGCAGCAACTGGCGATCGGCGCGATCGAGGGACCGGGCCAACGCGCCTATCTCGCCGTGCGCGGCGGCCTTGCAGCACCCCTCGTGCTCGGCTCACGCGCCACCTTCGCGCTCGGGGCGTTCGGCGGCCACGCCACCGGTACCCTCAAGACGGGTGACGTGCTCCACTACGGCTCCGCCCCTGCCATCGAGGCCTCGCCGCCCGAACCGGTGCCGCTGACCCGGGACTGGACGCTCGCTGTGGTCTACGGCCCACATGGCGCACCGGACTTTTTTCAGGCGCAGGACATCGACGACCTCTTCTCCGCGACCTACGAAGTGCATTTCAACTCCGACCGTACCGGCGTGCGCCTCATTGGGCCGACACCGCGCTGGGCGCGGCCAGATGGCGGCGAGGCGGGGCTGCACCCGTCCAACATTCATGACAACGCCTATGCCGTCGGTGCGGTCGACTTCACCGGCGACATGCCGATCCTGCTGGGACCGGACGGGCCAAGCCTTGGAGGGTTCGTGTGTCCCGCGGTGGTCGCGCGCGACGAACTCTGGAAGCTTGGCCAACTCACGCCCGGCGACAGCGTGTGTTTCGTGCCGGCGGCACGGCCGGCCGACCCCGCGCCGCAACTCGCACCGGCGATCCGACGCGGCCGCAGCGAGCGTGGCAGCCCCATACTCGGCACCTTCGACGACGGTCCCGTGCCCGTCGTCTATCGTCGCCAGGGCGACGACAACCTCCTCGTCGAATATGGCCCGATGGCTCTCGACATCGCCCTGCGACTACGCATCCATCTCCTCGCCGAGGCGGTCGCGGCGGAGAAGCTTACGGGGCTCATCGAGTTGACACCCGGGGTCCGTTCGCTCCAGGTGCACTATGACGGCACGGTCGTCTCGCGGACGAGGGTGCTCGACCTGCTGCGCGCCCTCGAGCGCGGACTGCCCTCTGCGGAGGCGGTTACGGTGCCGAGCCGGATCGTACACCTGCCTCTCTCCTGGAACGACCCGCAGGCGGAACTCGCGATGCGCCGCTACCAGGAACTGGTGCGCCCCGACGCGCCCTGGTGCCCCTCGAACATCGAGTTCATCCGCCGCATCAATGGCCTCGACAGCGAGGCGGACGTGCGCAGGATCGTCTTCGACGCGAGCTACCTCGTGTTGGGACTTGGCGACGTCTATCTTGGTGCGCCAGTGGCGACACCCGTCGATCCGCGCCATCGGCTCGTCACGACCAAGTACAACCCCGCGCGCACCTGGACACCGGAAAACGCGGTGGGTATCGGCGGGGCCTACATGTGCATCTACGGCATGGAGGGACCGGGCGGTTACCAGCTTTTCGGCCGGACGATCCAGGTCTGGAATACATGGCGCAAGGTTGGCCCCTTCGTCGAATATCCCTGGCTGTTGCGGCCTTTCGACCGGATCCGCTTCTTCCCCGTCGACCATGCTGAACTGACCGAGGCGCGTGCCGCCTTCCCGCACGGAGCTTACGCCGTCCGAATCGAGGAGGACCGCTTCTCCTACGCCGACTATGCGGCCGAAACCGCGCGCGACGCCGACGCCATCGCGGCCGCCAAGTTGCGGCAACAAACGGCCTTCGACGTCGAACGACGACGCTGGAAGGCCGAAGGTCTCGACATGTTTCAGTCCGGCCATAGCACGCCGCCGGCGACAGACTCGGGGAGCGTCCCCGACGGTTGCATAGGCGTCGCCAGCCCCATCCCTGGCAACGTGTGGAAAATCCTCATAGAGCCTGGCCAAAGGGTCGAAGCCGGTGAAACCGTCGTCGTCCTGGAATCCATGAAGATGGAAATCGCCGTACCTGCCCCGGCCGGCGGGACGATCGTCGAGGTCCGGACGGCGCCGGGCCGAACCCTTCATCGCGGCGAATTCATCGCGATTCTCACGAAATCCTGACGTCGCTCTCGGCTACAGACCGGGTTCTTGCATGTGTCGGGGCGAAGACAGGCTACATCGAGCAAACGACTTGGACGTTACCACTCCGCAGCACAAGGGCAACACTCCAGCGCATCGGGGGGACCAAACGAAAGCCTGACCCTGCACTCGCCTCAAGCGGCATCGGCACAGGGCAGACCTCGCATGAACAGGTCGGCCACCAAGGCAGCGGAGACGGGCTTGCTGAACAGGTAGCCTTGGAGCTGATCGCACCCCTCCGCCACTGCAAAGCTACGTTGCTCGAGCGTTTCGATGCCCTCTGCCGTCACCGTCATGCCGAGCTTGGCGCCGAGTGTGGCGACCGCCTGGACGATGGCGACGCTATCGGGATCGCCCGGTAGTTGGCGTACGAACGACTGATCGATCTTGATCTTGTCGAAGGGGAAGCGCCGCAGGTAGCTCAGAGACGAGTATCCGGTGCCGAAATCGTCCATGGAAATGCGAATACCGAGGTCTCGGAGCGTATGGAGGATATCGAGCGTCAAGCCGTCATCCTGGAGAAGCGCATTCTCGGTCAGTTCAAGTTCAAGACGGTGCGGCGACAATCCGGTCTCACTCAGAATGCTTGCGACGCTGGTAGCGAAATGCCGATCCCGCAACTGAACAGGCGAAACGTTCACGGCGACTGAAAGGTGGTCGGTCCATAAGGCGGCCTCGGTACAGGCCGCACGCAGCACGTGGTGACCGATCGCGCTGATCAATCCAAGTTCCTCGGCCAGCGGTATGAACTCCGCAGTCGGAACCGTCCCGCTCTGGGGATGATTCCAGCGCACGAGCGCCTCCGCGCCCTGGTAAGTCCCATACCTGGCATCCACTTGAGGCTGGTAGACCACTTCGAATTCTTGACGCTCGATGGCACGGCGCAAATCGAGTTCCGACTTGCGTCGGGCCTGCATACGATCGTTCATGGCGGGCTCGAAGAAGCGATAAGTGCCGCGGCCTTCGTCCTTGGCGCGATAAAGGGCGAGGTCGGCGTTGCGCGACAGGACCTCCAGCGTCTCACCGTCCGCAGGTGCCAGAGCGACGCCCAGGCTCAAGCCAAGGTCCACGATCTGATCCTCGATGACGAAGGGCTGACCGACGCACCCGACGATGCGCTCGATGATCGCGACGATATCGCTCGTGCCGCCCGTGCGTTCGACCAGGATGGCGAACTCATCGCCGCCGAGACGCGCGACGATGTCTCCATCGCGGACCAACTCGCCCAGCCGCGCGGCCACCTGGCGCAGAACCTCGTCGCCGGCCGCGTGGCCGAGAGTATCGTTGACTGTTTTGAAGCGATCCAGATCGAGCATCAAGAAGGCAAACGAGTCATCGTCCTTCCGTCGTGATGAGCAGCGCGCCGTCACGGCCTCTCCGAAGCTCATACGGTTGGCAAGACCCGTCAGAACGTCGCAGCGCGCGAGCCGCGTCATATCGGCCTCTGTTCTCAGGCGGTCCCGCTGATCGCGGATGCCGACGACGGTCTGTGTCCTGCCGCGAAACACAATCCGTTTGAAGGCGACCTTGACAGGGATGCACTCTTCTTTCGCGGTGAGGAGGGTCGCATCGCATTCGGTACCGTCAAGCGAGACGGGAACACTTAAACCGGGAAGAAGCCGCACGATAGGGAGGCCAACCATCTCTCTGGCAGAACGGCCCGTCATAAGCTCAAGGCTGCTGTTGAGTCCGGCTATGCTCAAACCGTCGCAGACGAGAAGCCCTTCAATAGCGACGTCCGCAAAATCCTGTAGGCGATCTTGCTCGGCCTGCCGCTGGCGGCTTTCGCGAACGCGTAGCCACAAGGCGGCGAGTGAGAGGCCCATGATTACGACCGCCACGTTCGCCACGAGGATAGCCAGGACCATGATGTTTACTGCGCCCTCGGGATCCAACGCCCGTGGATTGTAGACGATCGTGACCGCGCTCATCCCGATGAAGTGGGCGGAACAAACCGCCAGCAGGAGTGCTGCGGGGCCGAGCGCGCGAAGGAATCGGTGTCGGCTCAGGGGGAGCAAAGCTGCAAGAGCGGCCAATCCAACGCCCGAGAGGATCGAGGCGGTAACCGGTCCGAAGTTGAAAAAGAGGTCTCCCTTCATCTGAAGGGCACTCATCCCGGTGTAATGCATGGCGGATATCGCGAACCCCACGATCGCGCCTCCGAGCAAGCGTCCTCCAGCGCCCTTGACCGTAAGGAGAGTGACCGCGCCCAGGCCTACCAAGCTCAAGGCCAACAGGTAGGAAGCAACGGTCCTCGCGATTCCGAAACGGATGGGTAGCCCGGGCTCGAAGGCGATCATGGCGATGAAGTGGGTCGCCCATATCGCCGAGGACGTCGCAACGACAGCGGCAACGCTCCATAGAATCCGGTCTCTTCGATCGTCGGTTCGGAGCACCTCTCGAGCAAGAGAGAACGTCGAATAGACACCCAGCGCGCAGATAAGAGCCGCCAAGATAACGAGGTTGAGGTCGTGTTTGCCTGTAATGCAGGTATAAAGCGCCGTCAAAATTCCGACCTTTCCTGAAATGAGGTCGAGCTCCGGCGCGATTGGCCGAAGACGGCGACAGGACCGGGACGGTAGAATTACATCAAAAGTTTAAAGAATTTGCTTGCGGTCAAGCTCCTGCCATCGCGGCAAAGGCGAAGCTCGAAGGGCAAGGATCATTCTGGGCCGAGGCGATGCGGCGGAGGGACCACCGATGCAATCAGCGTGGCACAACGGCCGGGTTGGACGGGGGTCTTATCGGAGGGTCCAGGTCTCCCTCGCCGGCATGGGCGCCATCGGAGACACTGGCCGCGCCACCAAGGCTCTTACCACGCTATTGATCCTCGGATACCGCGCCGGACGGAGCAGCGATCCCCGCGGCGGCACCTGTTGTATCTACCTTATATCCCAAAGCTGCGGAGCTCCCGCCCAAGACGGCCAAGGCGACAAACAGCCGTGTTGGACCTGACCGCATCTCTCACCTTCTTTATCGCTCAGCTTCGGCCTGCGCCGTGCACCTGCTGCCGGCTTTTGCGGCGCCGCACATCCCTGTGGAATTTGAAGCGGTACGCTGCCTATCGTTATACATCACGCAAAGAATACACGAAGATTTTGAGATAGCCTGGTAAGCAGCACGGCTTCTCTTTGCATATCTTAACGATATCAAGACGGCTATTTAAACTCTGCCGCCTGCTTACTCGGCTATGACTTTTCGCTTCGGCTCATTCCGTTATCTAAGCAGGTTCTCAAGCCCTTCGGGGAAGCTTCGTCTCTACGCGCTGTCTTATCCAGCCTTTCCAATATTCAGCGAGACCCGCAGGGCATACGCGTACGATGTTCGGATATTTTTCCATCCAGGACGTTGGTGGCCCCTCTTTGTACCTGAATTGCTATCCTCGACGATGTCGTTATGAGAAGCTGTCATAAGTCTCCTGTCGCAGCCGTCATTTCCCACACTAATGGCGCGTTCCCGACGTAATATTGCACACGCTCATGCCGCAGACGTGCGAACCTGCTGTTGGGTTCAACGCCAAGAATTTTTTGAGCTACAGACGTAAATTCTCTTTGTCTGATTTAATTAGATACCGATTTTCGAGCTAGCGCAGCAGCTTCGAGCGCGGAGGCTTTAAAGCCTGTAGCTTTATACCCACGACCGCAAACGTATCAAAAAAGAGTGTCTTCCAACTGGCCTCGCACTATCTATAATGATGGATTAAAGGCGGTCGGCTGACGGCATTTGGTAGTGGGTTCCCGACCCCACGAAGTCGCTTATTTGAGGCTTTGCAGATCGTCCTGGCCTAAGACAATTGGAGATTGGATAAAATGACGCACGATGCCAACATTGGCGGGGGTATGTGCCCGTTTCGCGGGACGCGCATCGAAGGCGCACAGGGCTCGGGTCCGACGCTCGAAGATTGGTGGCCGGATCGTCTGCACGTCGAGCTGCTTCACCAGCCGTCCGAGGCGGCCAATCCCATGGGTCGCGACTTCGACTACGCCAAGGCCTTCAAGACGATCGACCTCAAGGCACTGAAGGACGACATCTTCGAAATGCTGAGGACGTCGCAGGCCTGGTGGCCGGCCGATTACGGCCATTACGGTCCGCAGATGGTCCGCATGGCTTGGCATTCGGCTGGCACGTATCGCATCGCGGACGGGCGCGGTGGCGCCGGGAGCGGGATGCAACGCTTCCTTCCGATCAGCTCGTGGATCGACAACGGCAACACCGATAAATCGCGGCGTCTGCTGTGGCCGATCAAGCAGAAGTATGGCAGCGCGCTGAGCTGGGCCGACCTGATGGTCCTGACCGGCAATTGCGCCCTCGAGTCGATGGGCTTCAAGACCTTCGGCTTCGGCGGCGGCCGGATCGACGCCTGGGAAGCCGACCAAGCGACTTACTGGGGTCCCGAGACGGAGATGCTCGGACGCGAGCGTTGGGACGGAAATCCCAGCGAAGCCTATTACGATCTCGAGAATCCGCTTGCGGCGTCTGAGGCGTCGCTGATTTACGTCGACCCTGAGGGGCCAGGCGGCAATGCCGATCCGCTCGGCTCCGCTCGCGAGATCCGCGAGACCTTCGCGCGCATGGCGATGAACGACGTCGAGACCGTTGCGCTGATCGCTGGCGGTCACGCGTTCGGCAAGAGCCATGGCGCTGTCTCGAAGGATCTTGTCGGCCCAGCCCCGGAAGCCGCTTCGATGGAGCATCAGGGCTTCGGCTGGATGAACGCGGCCGGAACTGGCAATGCCGAGTTCACCATGACCAATGGCATCGAGGGCTCGTGGACCTCGGAACCGACGAAGTGGGACGCGGAATATCTGCACAATCTCTTTGCGTTCGAGTGGGAGCTTACCGAGAGCCCAGCCGGCGCGAGACAGTGGAGGCCAAAGTCCGGCACCACGACGACGGCGGTGCCCGGCGGCACGGCTCCCGGTGGCACGACCCCTGACGCGCACATCGCCGGGCAGCGCAATCCGCTCATGATGATGACCTCGGATATCGCCCTGCGCTTGGACCCTGACTATGCCCGGATCTGCCGCAGCTTTATGGACGACATGGGTTACTTCGAGCAGGAATTCTCGAAGGCTTGGTACAAGCTGACCCACCGCGACATGGGTCCAAAGGTTCGCTATCTCGGCCCCGAGGTGCCCGCGCAGGACATGATCTGGCAGGATCCGATCCCCGCGCTTGATCACGCGGTCATCGGTTCGGCCGACGTCGCCGACCTCAAGGCCAAAATTCTGGCAACCGGTCTGACGGTGTCGGAACTCGCCGGGACCGCCTGGGCGTCGGCCTCGACCTTCCGCAATTCGGACAAGCGCGGCGGTGCCAACGGGGCACGTATCCGTCTCGCCCCGCAGAAGGACTGGGAAGTCAACCAGCCCCAGCAGCTCGCCAAGGTGCTGTCTACCCTCGAGAGCATCCAAAAGGCTTTCAACGACGCTCAGTTCGGCGGCAAGAAGGTCTCGATGGCGGACCTGATCGTACTCGGCGGGTGCGCCGGGATCGAAAAGGCCGCTGGAGATGCGGGGGTCAACGTCGCCGTCCCGTTCACGCCGGGCCGCATGGATACGACGCAGGAGAACACCGAGGTCGAATACTTCGAGTGGCTGCATCCGGTGGCGGATGGCTTTCGCAACTTTCAACGGCGACAGTACAAGGTCGCGTGTGAGGCGTTCCTGCTCGACAGGGCCAACCTACTCACATTAAGCGCTCCGCAGCTTACGGCGCTGATCGGCGGGATGCGGGTGCTCGGCATGAACTGGGACAATTCGAAGCACGGCGTCTTCACCGATCGGCCCGGCGTCTTGACCAACGACTTCTTCGTTAACCTGTTCGATATGGAGACGGTCTGGAGCCCAACCGATACGTCGAAGACGGCGTTCGAGGGGCGTGATCGAAAGACGGGCGTTTTGAAGTGGACCGGCACCCGGGCAGATCTGGTCTTTGGTTCCGATGCGCACCTCCGCGCCGTGGGCGAGGTCTATGCAGCCAGGGACGGCCATACGAAGTTCGTGCATGATTTTGTCGCCTCGTGGGACAAGGTCATGATGCTCGATCGGTTCGACGTGAACTAGGGTCGGCGACGGCTCAGACTTGTAAGCGGTCTCTGCGGCGCTCCAAAGAGGCCCCATAGGACGGGCGAACCATGTGTTCGCCCGTCCACAAGCTCGATCACCCAGCACCCACGCAAACGACGCCGGGTGGGTCGCGACGGATGCGTGTCACGCCAGTCTGTACGCCAACCGAACACGCAGCCCCTAGGCAAGATCGCCAGGATGCTGGTTCACAATCCGGGGACAACGACCGTCTCGAAGAGCTGAAGCTTATCGTCGATTGAGGTCACGCCGTCGATACTCTCCGCGACGACAATCGCTGCCCTTCTTTGATCGTCGTTGAAGACTCCTCCTTCTAACTTGACTCGTCCGCTTGACACGGACACGTCGATCGAACAGTCGACGGCCCATCGTTGCTTTCCGAGCACCGTCAGAATAGCGGTCCTGATCGCTTCGTCCGAGGCAGCCGGGCTCGATACCCTCCGCGCCATAGCCTGTCGCAGGGCGCGCACGAAGTCGGCTCTGGTCACGATCCCGACGAGCACGCCGCCAGAGATGACGGGTAACAGTCTAAACTTCCTTTTTTCCATCAGGTCGGCGGCGTCCATCAGCGAAGCGTCCGCGTCCACCGTCACCGGCATCGGACTCATGACGTCCGCCACGCGACGGCCATTCGCTTTGCTATAGGCCTCAGCGAGAGCGGTAGAGCCTCCAAAGGCCCACCACCAGCTCTTCGGTTCCGCTTGCGTGCCAAGCTCCATGCGATGGAGGAGATCGCCTTCGCTCAGGATACCGCAAAGTCGGCTCGACTCATCGAGGACCGGCAACCCGCCAACCCTATGCTCGATGAGAAGGTCGAGTGCTGCGGCCAACGTTGCTTGCGACGCTACTGTGATGACCGCCCTCGTCATGATCTGATCGACACGCATCTGCTTCTCCTGATTGATTATCGCCACATGCCGTTAAGCCGCCGCAACCTGACACGCGTTGCGGCCCGTCTTCTTGATCCTGATCAACCACGACCTGAATATGCGCTCGCCAGCGAAGCCGCGAGTGCCGCCGTCGCTATAATGGACAGCGGGTTAAAACGTCCTTGAGCGACGTCGCATAGAAGTCCGCACCGACGACAGCCTTCATCCGCTCATCCGTCAAGATTTCGTCGTCACGCGTCCAAAGGCCAACAACGATCTTTGCTTCTGGCCAGCGATTCCGAACTCGTCGATTCAGATAATGCAATCGTGAGGAGCTTCCAGCGATCTCGAGAGACGTGAGGCAGACTGCTTTTACACCGTCGGGTTTAAGACTACCGATCGCCTCACGCGATGCGGCGTCATAGGCGACCACAGAAACACGCAGACCGCGTCTAAGGAGTAGCTGCGCAAGGATAAGGGTGGCAGCTTCGTCCAGGCAGCCGCCGCCAGACAAGCAGACAATCGGCGGTGCGTCGACGAGCTCCGGCTCTTCAGACTTATTTGGCATTCTGTGCGAAACGACTGGTTGGTACAAATTTGAGTTTGCGAAACTTGGTTTCGTAGGCACATCGACATGCAACGCGAATTTCCCGACGAGGGCCTGGACATTCCTTACGATGCGCTCGATCTGCGGACGGGCAATCGCGCCGCACTCGATATCTGCGGAAGCGAGCCGAAGTCCTTCGATCGCAACTTGGTCGTAATACTCGGTAAGCGACAGCGTCTTGAGAAGGGCATCCGCCTGCTCCTGCACATCGTCGAGCGTATCGGCGAGAACCCGTTGGTAAAAGCTCTGAGATGGGCTTAGCGCGGGTCTATCCCCCAGCAAGACTTCAAGGAATCTGAACCGCTCGACATATCGCCCGACGACGACCAGGCATAGTGTCAGCGGCGTCGAGAGGATCAAACCGACAGGTCCCCAGATCCACGTCCAGAAGATCGCGGCGACCACCACTGCCGTCGGCGAGAGACCAGCCGAGCGTCCGTAGGTCATAGGCTCGAGCACTTGTCCGGTCAGACCTTCGGCGGCGGCGAACAGGCCGGCGATCCATGCCATCATCGTCCAGCCCGGACTGACTGCAAAAGCCACGGCCATAGGCAGAGCGAACCCCATGAGAGATCCGACATAGGGAATGAAACGAAGGAGCGCGGCAACAACGCCCCAGAGTGCAGGCGATGGGACACCGATCAGGTAAAGACCTGTCGTAATCACAATGCCAAAGGTCGTGTTGATGGCAAACTGGGCTAAGAAATAGTGGCCAAGAAGACGTCCGGCCTCGTCCATCGCGAGGGTTGTCTTGCGGAGATCGCCAGCACCAAAAAGCCAGGTGATGCGGTCGCGCAGGTCCCGTCTCTGCGCGAGCATGAAAACGGAAATGATGACGATGATCAGTGTGTCGGCGACTGGGTTGAGCGTCGGTTGAAGGATGCGGCGCGCGATGACGAACGGATCCGCCTCGTCCGACGAGCTGTTGGCACTTGCTGGAACGTGGGAAGGGCGCCGTTCGTCGCGCCCGTTCCCGGGGGGATTGTCGCCTCTCTCCGAGCCCCTTCCGAAGACCTGTGCGAGACGGGCGAGTTCCGTATTTCCATATAGACGTACACCCTCCACCTTCCGCTCGAACGCCGCTGCATAGCGCGGGATATCGGCACTCATCCCGGCGATCTGGACGCCGATCAGCGCGCCGATGAGCAGAATGACGCTCAACCCAAAGGTGACCGCCAACAGGACCGCCGGAATACGCGGGACACGCATTCTCCCGAGAAGTCCGACGACAGGAGCGAGCAGAAACGAGAGGATGAGCGCCAAGGTGATCGGCAGCAGAACATCCTTGGCGAGCGACAGGGCGACGACCGAGACGACCGAGATCGCGAGCGTCATCAGGCCGGGATCGGGAGAGGATTGTGGGCGCGCAGTCTTCAGCGGCGTTGTGCCGTGGCGCCGGACTCGTTCAAAGAGGCGCCTTTTTAGCATCGGCGCTCCCATCGTTCACCCCGCCTGCACCCAACGCCAGTCGCGGATCATGGGCATATCGATCCCATGGCGCGCGATATAGCGCTTGTGCTCGACGAGCTGGTCGCGGATCGCCTGCTTGGCATAGACGGCTGTCGAGGCCAGCCGTGGAACGCGTTCGATTACGTCGGCAGCCAAGTGGAAGCGATCGAGTTCGTTGCGCACGACCATATCGAACGCCGTCGTGGTGGACCCTTCTTCCTGGTATCCGTGAACGTGCATCTTGGCATGGTTAGCCCGCCTGTAAGTCAGCCTGTGGATCAGCGCGGGATAGCCGTGGTAGGCGAAGATCACGGGGCGCTCCGTCGTGAACAGCGCATTGAAATCGGCCTCCGGAAGCCCGTGGGGATGCAGCGATTTGGATTGTAGCGTCATCAAGTCGACGACGTTGACGACGCGTATTCTTAAATCTGGCGCGTATTTCCGCAGCAGATCGACGGCGGCGAGCGTTTCGAGCGTCGGGACATCGCCCGCGCAAGCCATCACGACGTCCGGCTCGGCGCCACGATCATTGCTCGCCCACTCCCAGACGCCGATCCCCGCGGTGCAGTGCTTGATCGCGGCATCCATGTCGAGCCATTGCGGTGCCGGCTGCTTGCCAGCTACGATGACGTTGATCCTATCCCAACTTCTGAGGCAATGATCGGTGACATAGAGCAGGGTGTTGGCGTCGGGCGGAAAGTAAGCTCGTACGATATCGGCCTTTTTCGTTAGCACGTGATCGACGAAGCCCGGATCCTGGTGGCTAAAGCCGTTATGGTCCTGCTGCCAGACGTGCGAGGTCAAGAGGTAGTTCAGCGAGGCTATCGGTCGGCGCCAAGCAATCTCCCGCGAGGTCTTCAGCCACTTGGCATGCTGGTTGAACATCGAGTCGACGATATGGATGAAAGCCTCATAACACGACAGCAAGCCGTGCCGGCCTGTCAGGAGATATCCCTCCAGCCAACCCTCGCAGGTGTGCTCGCTTAGAATTTCCATGACGCGGCCGTCGCGCGCGAGATTGGTGTCTTCGGGCAGGGTCGCCGCATCCCAGGCTTTCCCCGTCACTTCATAGAGCGCCTGGAGGCGGTTCGATGCCGTCTCATCGGGACCGAAGACCCGGAAGTTCCGGGCACTGGCGTTTTCGCGCATCACGTCGCGCAGGAAGGTACCCATGATCCGGGTGGCCTCCGCGTCGACGAGGCCGGGGGAGCCGACTACGACGGCATAGGACTCGAAAGCAGGAAGGCGCAGCGGACGCAGCAGCGCACCGCCGTTGGCATGCGGGTTCGCGCCCATCCGCTTTATGCCGGTCGGCGCCAGCGCGGCGATGTCGGGCAGCAGCCGGCCTGCCGCATCGAACAATTCTTCGGGCCGGTAGCTCCGCATCCACGTCTCGAGAAGCTGCAGGTGCTCGGGCTTATCCATGGTGAACGGAACTTGATGCGAGCGCCAAAACCCTTCCGCCATTAGACCATCGACCGTCTTGGGACCTGTCCAGCCCTTAGGACTGCGAAGCACGATCATCGGCCAGCGGGGCAGCGCAGTGACGCCGCCGCGGCGCGCGGCGTGCTGGATAAGCGCGATCTCGGCAAAGGCCTTGTCGAGCGCTGTGGCCATGGCCTGATGCATGAGGGCGGGATCGTGACCCTCGACGACGATGGGGGCGTAGCCGTAGCCCCGCAGAAGGGCCGAGAGGTCCTGCGGTTCGATGCGGGCCAGCACGGTGGGATTGGCGATCTTGTATCCGTTTAAATGCAGGATAGGTAGCACCGCGCCGTCGCGGACGGGATCCAGGAATTTGTTGCTGTGCCAGGAGGTGGCGAGCGGTCCCGTCTCGGCCTCGCCGTCGCCAATGACGCAGGCGACGACAAGATCGGGATTGTCGAAGGCTGCTCCGTAGGCGTGCGACAGCGAATAGCCAAGTTCGCCGCCCTCGTGGATGGAGCCCGGCAAGTCGGGGGACGCGTGGCTTGGAATGCCGCCGGGAAACGAGAATTGGCGGAAGAGCCGCTCCATTCCGTCTTCGTCCTGAGACACCTCTGGGTAGACTTCGCTGTAGGTTCCTTCGAGCCAGGTGCTGGCGACGACGCCTGGCGCCCCGTGGCCTGGCCCGGCGACGAACAGCACGCTGACGTCGCGGGCCGCGATCACGCGATTAAGGTGGACGTAAACGAAGTTGAGGCCGGGCGTCGTACCCCAATGACCGAGCAGGCGCGGTTTGACGTGGCCGGCTTCGAGCGGAACTCGCAGCATAGGGTTGGCAAGGAGATAGACCTGGCCGACGGAAAGGTAGTTGGCGGCTCGCCACCAGGCATCGATCAAATTCAGCGAGTTCGGCGAAAGCGGATTCGAACCCTGATCTTCGATGGTGCTGCTTGTCACGAAAATGCTCTCCATAATGATCCGGAACCTTGCGGGAGTTGCGCGCATCGCTCAGCGAGGGCGTTGCGCCTTGAAGCGAACTTGGCGCGCACTGGGCAACTCGATCACGCCGTCCTTTTGAAGTTGCGTCAGGGCGCGCGAGACCGACTCGTTGGTGAGGCCGAGATAGTCTGCGATATCGCGGCGCGGCATGGCGAGTGTCATGATGCGCTCGCCCGGTGTGTCGCCCGCCCATTGCACGAGGAAAGCCAGGACCTTCTCGACGGCGCATCGACGCCCAAGCAGTCGCGAATGGTCCTGGGCGCGGGCCGTGCTCCGCATCGCATAGGAAAAGAGTTGAGCCGAGAAGGCCCCGTCGGCGGAGGCTAGACCTTCCAGACCCCGACGCCGATAGGATGTCAGCGTGCAATCGCTGACCGCCTCAGCGGTCAATGGGTAGAGCGCATCGCCGCCGACGCCAAACACGTCACCTTCGACATAGAACGCGTCGACCTGTCGGCTCCCGTCGTCAAGGAACTTGCAGGTTCGCACGACGCCTGACCGGACCTTGAAGAAGACGCGCGCTTTATCCCCCTCGCCGTAAATTTCCCGATCCTGCGCGAAGGATGATGGAAAACTGGTTGCCCGCAACGCCCTGTCCCACTCGTCTTGCGCGAGCGCGGACACCGGCAGGTGCCGCTGCCAGGCAACGGGCACGTTTAGCGCGGACCCTTGATCCACCGAAATCGCGACGTGTGCCGACATGAAGACCTCCGATCTCCCGTGTCTACGGCGTCCACGCGTACAGAGGTACTGGGTTATCTCCTCGGGACTTCTACGTAGTCTTTGGACGATGACGAACTCAGTCCAAGAACGTCTCGAATGCCCGCCATCAAGGTTCCGTTTAAAAGCGGCTTTTCGACAACATGCTGGACACCGAGCGCGGCTGCGCCTCGTCGCAGGTCGCTCGCGGAACGATCGCTCATCAGGATGGCGGGAATAAAACAGCCTCCAGCCCTGAGCCGGGCCAATACGTCGATCCCGCCGATGCTCGCCATGTCGTGATCAATCACGATGCAGCCAGCTCCCTTCGACCCCATGTCGGCAAGAAGATCGTCGCTGCTAGCGAATACGCGCGCCTCGAAGCCTTCGAGTTCCAGCGCGAACTTCAGCGAGTTTCGGACCGCCTTATCATCGTCGAGAACGAGAACGAGGAGCTGTCCGTTATCCATTGCGTCGGCTCCCGGGCTTCATGACCCGCCCCTTCTATAAGATCGGAAGCGTGGACGAGTCTAAGGGAAGGCGCGTTGATCAGGCGCAACCCACGCGACTTCGGCTGGAGCAATTTAGGAAGGCGCGAGCATCTCTGCGATTAAAGCCATTCGCACAAGATCCGAAAGACTACCGGCGCCCATCTTCATCATGACATTGGCGCGATGGACTTCCACAGTCCGCGCGCTGATCTTCAGATCGTAGGCTATCGTCTTGTTGGGGCAACCGGCCAAAAGACCCTCAAGGACCTCACGCTCGCGCTTCGTCAGAAGATGAAGTTTCGTATTTGTCGCCCTGGCATTCGTCCCGCGTCGGCGATCGACATCGTGACCTTCGATCGCGGCACGGATCGCGGCGAGCAAGACTTCATCGTCGAACGGTTTCTCGATGAAGTCGGCCGCGCCGCCCTTCATGGCCTCGACAGCCAGGCGGACGTCGCCATGGCCCGTCATGACGATCAGCGGCATGTCGAAATGCAGATTGTTGAGCTGGCGCTGCAGGTTGAGGCCGTCGATGTCCGGCATGCGGATATCGGTCACGATGCAGCCCGGTTGCACATCAGGCACGGCTTCAAGAAACGCGACGGCGGACGCATAGGCGCGCACCGCCAAGCCAGCCGCGGTCAACGAGAAGGCCAGGCTCCTCCGCACGGCTTCGTCATCATCGATCAGGTGGATGACGCCTGCGACTGTCACCTCAGCCATCCCTTTCCAAAGTTGCCTTGAGACTGAACCGGAAGACGGTTCCACCGCTCGGGTTCGGTTCCGCCCAGAGCCTTCCGCCATGCGCCTCGATGATGGTCCGGGATATCGACAAGCCGACGCCCATACCCTGCCGCTTGGTGCTGACGAAAGGCTGGAACAGCTTGGCAGCAATCTCGTCGGAAATGCCGACGCCGGTATCCGAGACGCTCACTTCGACCGTCTCATCATCCAAGCGGCGAGAGGCGATGAGTAGAAAACGCAACGCGCAATCTTGCATAGCCTCGACGGCATTTCGAATAAGGTTCAGGAGAACCTGTTGGATCTGGATTGTGTCGACGAAGACGGACGAGGCCAGCGGATCGAAATCGAAGGAGGCATGGACGCCTCCTTCCTTGAGACCGATCAAGGCGAGCGCGCTCGCTTCTTCGATAAGCTTGACTACGTTTTCGCTCCGTCGAACGCTCTCGCCTCGCGCAACGAAGTCGCGCATATGACGGATGATCTGCCCGGCGCGCAGCGCCTGTTCGGCCGCAAGGTCCATGGCTTCGCACGCCAACGGGACGGCGTCGCCTCGGCCGCCCTCCAGCAAGCGTCGGCCGCCCTTGAGGTAGTTGGCCACCGCCGAGAGCGGCTGGCTGAGTTCGTGGGCTAGCGTCGAGGCCATCTCGCCCAACGCGTTGAACCGCGACATGTGGATCAACTCCGCCTGGAGTTCCCGCACACGATTTTGGGTCTGCTCGCGCGCCGTCAGGTCGCGGACGAACCCGGTGAAGAGGCGGCCGCCGGCCGCATGCACCTCGCCGACGGATAGTTCCATGGGAAAAGTAGATCCGTCCTTCCGTCATCCGACGATAAGCCGGCCGATGCCGATGATCCGCCGCTCGCCGGTTTCGAGATAGCGCGTCAGGTATCCATCGTGGGCGGCCCGGTAAGGCATCGGCATGAGGCTGCTGACATTGCAGCCAACCATTTCATTGGCTGCGTAACCGAAAAGGTGCTCCGCCGTGGCGCTCACGAAACGGATCAGGCCTCGTTGATCGATCACGACCATTGCATCCGGTACAGTCTCCAGGACAGAGCGGAGGTGGGCCTCGCGCTCCGCGAGTGCGACTTGGGCGCGCTTGGCCATGGTGATGTCGCGCACGATTTCTAACGCGCCTACCGGGCGGCCGGACCCGTCGCGCAGGAGCGACGCGGTGAGGGAAACGTCGATGATCGCCCCGTCCTTGCGACGACGGCGCGTCTCAAAATGCTCGACCCGCTCGCCTCGCATCAATCGGTCGAGAATGCCCGTCTCGTCGTTTTCCAAGGCGGGCGGAACGAGGATTGCCAGCGGTCTGCCGATCATTTCGGCCGCGGCATAGCCGAACGTCACTTCGGCTCCCTGATTCCAATCGGTGACAGCCCCGTCGAGCGTCTTGGCGACGATGGCATCGTCGCTCGAGGCGATGATCGCCGTGAGCCTCGTGCGCGCGGCCTCCCCGGAAGCCCATGACGGATCTTCGGCGATCGTGCCCCGGGCACCCGAACGCCCTGTTCCGACCTCGCAAGGTCGCCCTTGCATCCGCAGCCATCGATCGGCTCGATCGGTGTTCCTCGCCCGAAAATGAAGATCAAGCCGGCTGTCGGCCGCAACACCGGCGCGGAGATTGAAATCGACGCGGTTTGTATCGTCCGGATGGATGCATGCCAGGAAGGCGTGGTAGCCAAGCGCTCCGGTGGCCACGTCGAGTAAACCATGGACCCCGCGCGAGAAGCGCAGGGTTTCGGCAGCAATGTCCCATTGCCACGTCCCCACGTCGGCGGCTTCCAAGGCGGGCCCCGGATCCTCCTCACGTTCACAGGCTGAGCCCGCCTCGCCGTGGAGCGTCGTAGTCATCGTCGTTCCAATCGGAGAGCTGTCAGTGCCGCGCTCCTTTCATCCCAACGTATACCCGTTCGCAGTCTTAAACGATCGCTATATCGTTCTCGACGGCTGTGACATTCGGTGAACTCCAGGCGGTCACCGCCGCAAGTTGTCGATCGTGAGGCGAATGGACAGATCCGGAGAGCCGCACCTTGCTGCCTTCGGCGCTGACGGTGACGGTGGTAGGATCGAAGAACCATGAGCGGTGCAAGGCGTGCACAATGTCGTCGCTGATGTTTGCGACGTCGACGCGCGGTTTGATCGTGATCTGGTTCGAGACGCCCTTCACGCCGAACAGGCGAGAGATATCCTGCTCGGCGGCTTTCTTCTGGAAGTGCCACTCGACCTCGCCGCTCAAGGTGATCCATCCCTTCTCCACCCTCACGCGCGCCTTGTCGCGAGGGATCGACACGTCCCAGGCGATTCGGTTGATCGCGGCGGCGGCGATCTCCTCGTCGGACCGTCTCGTCTCCACCGGCAGTCGCACTTCGAGCTCCTCGGCGACGGCCTTGACTCCCTTGACGTCCCACGCCGCGGCCTCCGCGGCCCGCTTCTCGGCATAGCTGAGGACATGGCCGGTGAGGGTCACGACTCCGGAATTGGCGGCAACGCCAATGTGAGCGGCCGTGACGCTCGGCTCCCAGTGCAGGGCATCGATGACCGCTCTTTGAATATGATTATCGCTGGACATCGCCATTCTCTCAGGTTGGGACGGGCACGAAGATCGCGATGTTTGCAAACCCATCGGCGCGAACCGTAATGAGGATTTCGCGCGTCCGCTTTGATCGAGATCAAGGTTGCCGCCTCGCCGCCATCGTCCTTCCTCTTACGATAGTCATGACGGGGCCTTGCGGCTGGCTACGAATGGCGTCCGCATCAGCGTACGCTTCCCCGAAGATCACGACATGCCACGCTACGCGACAGGTTTGTGTCGGCAACGCAGGCGTAGCGTCGCCTGCGCCGAAGCCCCGACGCGAACGACGGCCCGCCCGGCTGCTGATTACGGCCGGATCACATCCCATCCCAATGGGCGACCGTGAGCGGCAGCATGGGCGACCGCCTCGTTGGCATAATCCAAGTCGAACTCCGTCGCATCGCAATGGCTCAGATCGAGCAATCCCGACCGCACGAGCTTGATCAATCGGACGTTGGCCTCTCGGCGGTCCGGCGGATCCGCCAATCGTTTGTTTGCTATGCAGCATATTAAGCAGACAAATACGGTTAGTTGTGCCTGATATTCGCCAGAATATCGCGAAGTGTCGCCGGCTGCCGTCCGATCAAAGCCGCAAGCGTTGGATCGACGGCGGTGAACTCGCCGGCCCGGGCCGCGCGATACATGCCGAGCGTGATGTCGATTGCCCTTTGCGGCGCGCCGCGATTGGCCATCCGGGACGCTTGCTCGTCTTCGGAAAGAACCCGCCGCTCGCACGGTCGTCGATACAGATCCCTGAAGATGGCGGCAACGTCCGTCAAATCTAGAGCCTCGGCCGCCGTCAGCGGCGGAGTGGGGCCGTCGAACCGCCCCTCCTCGAGCAGCACCTGAGCCGCTGCCGCGGCAAGGTCGGCATGCGCGGTCCAAGAGACCTTCCCATCCGCAGGTGCCTGTATGACACCCGTCGATGCCGCATCCCCAACCACCATCGCCACGGTGCTGGCATAAAAGCCGTTGCGGAGTGCAGTCCAGGCAATCCCGGCCTCACGCAGCATCGCCTCGGTGACGGCATGAGTGTGCATCGGCGAGAACGCTGACGTGGCGCTGGCGCCCATGTGGCTGGTGTAAACGATCCGCTTTACCCCGGCAGCCATCGCGGCATGGATCGCGGCGCGGTGCTGCGCAAGGGCATCGCCGCCCTGCGCCTGCGCGTTGGACGAAACCATGAGAAGCTGTGTGGCGCCCGACAAAGACGCCGCGAGACTGTCTGGCTGGCTGAAGTCGCCATATCGCACCCGTACGCCTCTCTGTACCAGATCATCCGCCTTACCGGGATCACGCGTGCTCGCGCCGATCTCTTCGGCGGGGACGGCGTCGAGCAGTCGTTCCAAAATCTGCCGCCCGAGCTTGCCGGTCGCGCCGGTGACTACGATCATCGTTCCTCTCCCTCGGTCATTGTCACCAGGCTTGGCTCCGTCGCGGAAACTTCGCTGCTGACCTGAGCCCACTTCGAACTTATACACTGGCGTACGTTTAAGCGTGCATTACTGTACGGATGATGTATTAGGAGGTCAACCCACTCCTCGCCGCGGGTGGCACCAACCAGTCTAAGGAACATGCCATGATGACGAACCTGGAACTTCATGAGCGCGGGTCGATCGCAATCGTCGGGGCTGGGCCGGGCGGCGCCACGCTGGCTCGTTTGCTCACCGATCAAGGCTTTTCCGTTCGCGTCTACGAACAGGACGAGTCAGCGACCGCACGACCGCAAGGTGGCAGCCTCGACCTTCGACCGGACTCCGGGCGTCGCGCGATCGATAAGGCAGGCTTGGGTTCGGTCTTCGAGAGCCGCTCGCGCGAGGACGCCAAGGCCTTCCGGATGATCGACTCCAATGGCGACGACATGCCCGGCGCGGGCGAGGAAACGCACGAGGACGCGGGGCCGGAGATCGATCGCGGCGATCTACGGGCGATGCTGCTCGACACATTACCGCCTGACGTCGTGGCATGGGGCCATAAGGTCGAGACCTTGGAACAGGAGGCAAACGGCCGGTGGCGTTTGAACTTTTTCGGGCGCGACTCGGTAGTCGCCGATCTCGTCGTCGGCGCTGACGGTATCGGCTCGAAGGTTAGGGCGCAGCTGACCAACGTACAGCCGGTCTATACCGGGATCACCATGATCGCCGCCAACATCCGCAAAGATCTGTGGCGTGGATCGAAGGTCTCCGACGTGCTCGGCGAGGGATCGGTCATGTTCGCCGGCGGCAGCAAGACCATCTTCGTGCAGCGCTGCGCGCACGATTTGATCCTGCTCTACTACTCGATGGCCGTGCCGCAGGGTTGGCCGCACAACGCTGGGTTCGACCTTGATGACGCTGCATCGGTCATGGCGTCGGTGCGCGATACGTACAGCGATTGGTCGCCCGATGTACTGGATATGCTGACCCAGGTGCAAGACAAGTTCCAGCTTTGGCCGACGTCGGTCATGCCGCCGGACTATAGCTGGCAGACAAAGGCCGGCTTGACGATGCTCGGCGACGCGTCACATGTCATGCCGCCTTTCACCGGCAAGGGGGTGAATTTAGCGCTCCTCGACGCGCTCGAGCTCGCGGAGACATTGATGGGCGATCCTGACCGCCACGTGACGGACACCATCGCGGACTTCGAGCACCGGATGCAGGCCCGTACCAGCGCCGAGATCCGCGCCTGCCTACAGGTCGGCAAGTACGCCTACGGTATGGACCTTGGCTTCGACCACCCCGTCACCGCGTGACCGCAGCCTCTCCTCCCCGACGCGACTCCACTGAAGGATCGCCGCATGACGAAGCCTATGGATATCACGTCTTTCGTAGACCCACATGCAGCCATCGTCGATGTCCTGCTTCGCTTCGGCGCCGGCACTGATGAAGGAGATGTCGCGACGCTCAAATCGGCCTTTGCCGACGAAGCAATTGTCGATTTTAGCGCGTGCGGTCGAAAGCTCGACGTCGTCTTCGAGCCGCTGTGCGGTATCGCTGCCATCGTGGGATTTCTGGAAGGCACATCGCGGCGCCATGTGACCAGCCATGCCGTCACCAATTCGCGGACACGTCTGGAAGACGATCGGGCGCACCTTCGCTCGCTCGTCGAGGCTACCCACCTCGTCAGAGATGATCCTACCTGCCGGTTCAGGATGATGAACTGGTACGACGTCGACCTTGTTCTGATTGACGAATTCTGGCGGATCATCCGGATGGGGATCGACAACATCTGGTCCGAGGGCGATCCCAATACCCTTTTACTTCGTTGAGAACAGGCCTCATGAACACCTCGATATGCCTCGCCCACGAATTCACTTATTGCACTTCTGTGGCCGGGCCTAATCGAGTCGGCAACGGCCCCTACGGTGAGCGGCACTATTACGAGATGACGGATGGCATGGTCGAAGGACCGCGCTTATCGGGCCGAACCATCGGCACAGGCGCGGATTGGATGCTCGTCGGCTCGGACGGATTTCTCCGAATGGACGCCCGCCTCCAGATTATGACGAACGACGATGCCGTGATCTGCGTTCGCTACGCTGGCCCAGCAGAGGCGAACACTGGGCTTCGCGAAGCGATCCTCGCGAACAAGCCGACCGGCTTCGAGGATCAACGTATACGCACGCACTGGCTCCTGGAGGCGGGCGACACGCGCTATGCTTGGGTGAATCAGGCTATCTTCGTCGGCGAAGGTCGGTTCGATCCGAAAGAACCGGGCATCGCGGGGTTCGAGCATCGCGTCTATCGCGTAGGTTGAGAACCTCGACTCACTTACCAACGATAGCGGCAACACTATGCGTAAGGACGCGGCAAGGAACCGGGAACGGCTAATCGATGCCGCTAGCGCCATTATGAGAGCCGAAGGCAGCGACGTCCCGATGGAGTTGATTGCGGAACGCGCGGGTCTGACCCGAGGCACGCTGTATCGAAATTTTCCGCACCGCCAAGCGATGTACGAGGCGGTTCTGGAACGCGACCTTGAAAATATGGCCAGCCTTATTGCGGCAGAACAGCACGACGACCCCTTGGCGTTCATTCGCCACATGGCCGAGTTGATGATGGTTTACGATAAATTTCTCATACAGCTCGCCCACATGGAAGACTACGACGCCGAGAAGAACGAAGTCCGCATGGCCGCCGTACTGGCCGCGCCGCTCTCGTCGGCGCAGGGCCACGGTCTGCTCCGTCGCGATCTCACAGGCTCGGACATCCTGATGGCGTGCCGGATGCTCGCCTCGCATTGGAAGCTGGATGCACAGCCTGATTTCAAACAGGCTTTCAACCAACGTCTGTCGCTACTTCTCCGAGGCTTCCAAGTATCGGGCGGGGACAAGCTTTGATAAGGTCGTGGTTGGATAGGCCTTTCGCGCACCCGCATTTTCGCATTCAGTGAGACACCCTCGCGCCCTACTCCATAGAACCTGGACCCGGTTGCGACGGTGGCCGCAGGATATGATGTTAAGGTCATCGGTGCGGGATCCCGCCAGCTGCCGTCTTAGACCTGCAGCGACAAGCTGTGACCTGGTCTGCCAAAGTTGGCGACGCCCCGATGAATGTATGGCATAAATCTGACTCGAGTTTGCGACGCTTAGACCGCCACCGGTCGTTTCGCGAGCGCGCTCTTCGGATTGAGGTTTTGAATGTGCCCGCTCTCGGTGCCGGATGTGGGATCGATAACGCAGTTGATGAGCGCCGGCTTTCCCGAGGTAAGCGCATCGGTGAGGGTTTTTGCGAGGCTCTGCGTATCCTCGACGTGGTATCCCGCACCACCAAACGCCTCGATAAGCTTCTCGTAATGTGCATCGTGGACAAAGCCTGTCGGCGACGGCACGCTATCGAGCGGATCACCTCGATAAATACCACCATTGTTGAAAACAAGGACGACGATCGGCAATCGGTAGCGACAGATGGTTTCGACTTCCATGCCACTGAAGCCGAAAGCGCTGTCGCCTTCGATGGCGAGAACCGGCTTTCCACTCACGACCGAGGCGCCGATGGCATACCCCATCCCGATCCCCATAATGCCCCAGGTTTCGCTGTCGAGGCGCTTACGGGGCTGGTACATGTCGATGATGTTTCGCCCGAAATCGAGCGTATTAGCTCCTTCGTTGACGACCGTGACATCGGGCCTGCCAACAAGGGCATCTCGAACGGCACGCATCGCGCTGGAGAAGTTCATGGGGTGAGGGTCGGCATTGAGGCGGACCGCCATACGCTGGACGTTCTTGGCCCTATGGCCTTCGATCTCGTCGATCCACGCGGCGTTCGGCACGACCTGGCCCGGCTTCAATGCCGCAAGCAATGCCGAGATGGCAGATGCAATATCTCCGACCACGGGCGCTTCGATCGGGCGGTTGCTGTCGATCTCGATCGGCGAAATGTCGAATTGAACAAACCGTGTGCTCTCAGGCCAAAGCGGCGCGTGGCCGTGCGACAGCAGCCAGTTTAGCCGGGCGCCGATGAGCACGACGACGTCCGCTCCTCCAATCACAAAGGACCGAGCGGCCGCCGCCGACTGCGGATGATCATCGGGCAATAGGCCTTTTGCCATGGACATTGGGAGAAACGGGATGCCGGTCGTCTCCACGAAGGAGCGGACGATATCGTCGGCTTGAGCATAGGCTGCTCCCTTGCCCAGGATGATCAGCGGCCGCTCGGCTGATGCCAAGAGATCAATCGCGCGCTGTACCGACTTTGCCGACGGTGTCTGGCTCGGCGCCGGATCGACGACCTTGACCAGCGACTTCTTGGCGGTGTCGACGTCAAGCGAGGCGCTGAGCGCCTCCCCGGTCAAGTCGAGGTAGACCCCGCCAGGCCGCCCTGATACGGCCGCGTGGATGGCGCGGGCGATGCCGGTGCCGATGTCTTCCGGATTGTTGACGCGGGAGGCTGCCTTGGCGAACGGCTTCGCGGCATTCATCTGGTCCATCTCCTCGTAGGCTCCCTTTTCGAGGTCTACGGTTGCGCGATCGCTGGATCCGCTAATGAGGATCATCGGGAAGCAGTTGGTGGTTGCGTTGGCGAGAGCCACCATTCCATCCAAGAAGCCTGGGGCGGAGACCGTGAGACAAATCCCGGGTTTCTGCGTGAGGTAACCTGTGATCGCCGCCGCGTTGCCGGCGCTTTGCTCGTGGCGAAACCCGAAATAGTGGAGACCTTCCTCCTGAGCCAATCGGGCTAAATCCGTGATCGGGATGCCCGCCACGCCGTAGATGTGTCGATATCATTCAGCTTCAGAGAATCAACCACGAGGTGAAACCCGTCGGTCATCGAAACAGGAGCGTCCATGTTTGGTCCTCGCGAAGATCGATTGTTGACGTGCCCCGGATCAAATCTCGACAAGGGCGCAGCGGCGGATGCCGTCGCATCATCACCACCCTGAGATGAGCGGATAGGTGACGCGACGCATGTGGTCTAGGCCAGTTCTGGGCTAAACCAGTTCTTTGACAACCGCGCTCTCGACGGCTTTAGACTCGTGAAGCCGGGCGATTTCGGCCGGGCCATAGCCGAGACCAGCCAAGACTGTGTCGGTGTGCTCTCCCAGCAGCGGTGAGCCGGTGATCTCAGGAGTGATTGCGGAGAACTTGATCGGGCTGCCGACGGTGAGGTATGTCCCGCGCTCTTTGTGTGTCACCTCGGCGACCGTACCTGTAGCCCGCAGGGCGGGATCATAGGCGATTTCCTTCATGCTCAACACCGGAGCGCATGGAACATCAAACGTCCGAAGGATGTCGATAGCCTGAAACTTCGTCTTGTCGGCAAGCCAAGCCTCGATCTCCTCGAAGATATCAAAGATATGCGATTGGCGGGCGTGCGCCGTGGCGTAGGCTTCATCCTTGATCCATTCCGGCTTGCCCAAAGCCTGACAGGTCGGTCCCCAGTTCTGCTCCTGAATCGTGAAATAGATATAGGCGTTCGGATCGGTCTCCCAGCCCTTGCACTTCAGCACCCAGCCTGGCTGACCGCCACCGCCAGCGTTGCCCCCGCGCGGCACCACGTCGGTAAACGTTCCGTACTTGCCATCCGCCCGGACCGGATATTGCGGGTATTCCTCGAGGTAGCCCACCCGCTCCAGCCGCTGCTGGTCACGCAGCTTCACCCTGCAAAGGTTCAGTACGCAATCCTGCATCGACACAGCGACCTTCTGGCCTTCTCCCGTCTTCATTCGTGCGATCAGAGCAGTCAGAATCCCGATCGCCAAATGCATGCCGCTATTGCTGTCGCCTAGGGCCGCCGCGCTGATGGTCGGTGGGCCATCCCAGAACCCGGTCGTCGACGCGGAGCCACCCGCGCACTGGGCGACGTTCTCGTAGACCTTGATGTCCTCATAGGGAGAGCCGTCACTAAAACCTTTGACCGATCCAAAGATGAGTTTCGGGTTCAGCTCGTGGATGCGTTCCCACGAGAAGCCCATGCGATCCAAGGCACCTGGCGCGAAGTTTTCGACCAGAACGTCGGAGTTCCGGATCATCCTCTCCATCACCTCCTTGCCTTGCGGCGTCTTGGTGTTCAACACGATAGACTTCTTATTGCTGTTCAGCATCGTAAAGTAGAGGGCATCGACATCTGGGATGTCACGCAACTGTTTGCGGGTGACGTCACCACCGCCGGGACGCTCGACCTTGATGACGTCGGCACCGAACCACGCCAGCATCTGCGTACAGGCGGGTCCAGCCTGCACACCAGTAAAGTCGATGATTTTAATACCTTCGAGGGGGAGATGCATGATTATAATCCCGTTTCTGTGCTGATCTACGTACTTCCGTAGTCGCTCGTTATCGAATGATGCCGGGAGATCCAGCTTCGATGGTGTCCAGCTCGTGATGCTTCCTAGCGGCAGGGCGGAGGACGAAAATAACCAGGAAGACCGCGAGGATATTTATGCCGGCCGCGAGTAGAAGGACCGCATTCCAGTCTCCGGTGGCGGTTGCCGCAATCGCGCCGAGTGGCACCAAGAAAGCTGCAGCGCCTTTCGCCGTATAAAGGAGACCCGAATTGGTCGTCGCGTACTTCGGTCCGAACAAGTCCGTGCACATCGCCGGAAAGAGGCTGAAGATCTCTCCCCAGCAGAAGAACACCATCCCGACACATAAGACGAGGCCCAACGGGTGCTTTCCGGTTACACTAAGAAGGAAGTAACTTGCGGCACCGATAGCGAATGCGATCGCCATGGTCGTCGAGAGGCCAATGCGGTCCGACACCCAGCCGAAGAACGGCCGCGCCACGCCGTTCATGACGTTGGCGAAGATTAGCGCAACGGAGAGCGTGGTAGCTCCCAAGAAGACCATTGTGCTCGATACGTGATAGGCGCCTGCGATCGGCGCCAAGTAGGCGGTGACAATCAGTCCGCCCGCGCACATCAGAAGGTCCAGCACGTAGAGGACCCAGAATACGCGGCTGCTCAAGACCTCGCGCGCGGTGTAGCTGTAGCTGGTCTGATCGGCCTTGATAGAAGTAGCCTTCGGCACCTCGCCGAGATCGGGATTGCGGATAAATTGCGAGACGACGATGACGATGCCGCCTTGGATTAAACCGAACCAGAAGAAAGCCGACGCATAGCCTGTGGAGGCGATGACCATCTGGATCGGGATGATTGTCAAAGCGGCGCCTGCGCCAAAGCCGCCGGCTATGAGGCCAACCGCCAAGCCACGCTGATCGGTGAACCATTTAACGGCCATCCCGACGGCCGTGCAGTAGACTGCTCCAGCACCAAGCCCGGACAGTGCCCCTCCCAGATAAAGCACCGGCAATGATCCGGCATAGGAGTCGACGATCCAACCCACGGCGACAAGCGCGCCGCCCGCACCCATCACCGTCCTCGGGCCAATACGGGGACCCAGCTTATCGGCGACCCAACCATTGAGCGGCGTCGACCAGGTTTCGAGCGCGACGAAGATCGTGAAGCTGTATTGAATACTGGAGAGAGCCCAGCCATGGGTTGTCTGCAAAGGAAGCACGAACACCGACCATCCATATTGGAAGTTGGCGATCATGATCATGCAAACGACACCCAGTATAAGGTGCCTCCAGCGTTCTGAACTCGCGGGAGCCAGGGACGTATGCAAGGGTATTGCGATCGTACTCATGGGTTGGCTCCGATGTGGAAGTCTCGTCGAGCGACCGCTTGAACGGCGAGGTCCTAAATTCTGAAGGCGCTGGTCAATTCTGCGGCGGCGCGTCGCCGTCCTGATCGATGTTCGGGATTCCGGGGTAGGCGAACGGATCGCCGCAATCGACGGTCTAATCGGGATGGCACAGTAGGTGAGACGCATCCGCTTGCGATCAGGATGTTCCGCAATCGGGTAAGTGTTTCCCCTCGATTCCCGAAGCCTCGACAAACATGATTTGACCTCCAGCTCACCGCCGACGAAGACGACCTTAGATTTCGTGGGCAAGGTTCTGTTTGATCTGGCTCAAGTCGATACGAATAAGCATGGTACTCGCCAGACAGCAGGACGGATGTCCTGCGGACACAGTTGCTGGCGCTTACGGAGGTCAGGGCCAGTTCTAACGCCTACTCTCCGACGCTTTCGGTCCGTAGCGGCTCAATTCTCCCAAGCCCGGAAAGAGCGCCGCGTGTCGAGATCTGGCTTAAGTCGCAGATCGGAACCAAGCGGGCTGTAGGCTTCGCTTCGCTGCCGAAGGTTCTCAGCTGCGGAGGGCAACCTCTGGTGGTTGAGCCTTCCCTCCTAACCGATCGACTTTCGCCATGGAGGCGGCTCCGACCGCGAAGGGTTTCAGCAATTCTGCCATGACGAGGTAGGCCACGACGATGAAGCCGACGCCGACGAGCGTCATCGCGGGTGGTGCGTGAAACCCAAACCAAGCCCCCACTGGTGTGAAGGGCAGGACGATAGCGCCCAGGAGCGCGAGCAGAGAGGATGCTGCTAACGTCGGACTTGGGAAATTGCGCCAAGGCCGCCCATTGGTTCGGATAATGAAGATCACGAGGATCTGCGTGATCATCGACTCGAGGAACCACGTCGTCTGGAACTCAGCCGCGCTCGCATGGAAGACATAGATCAGCGCACCGAAGGTCATAAAGTCAAACAGAGAGGAAAGCGGGCCCATCACAGCGGCAAACCGGATTAGTCCCTTCATGTCCCAGACCTGAGGCTGTGCCGTTCCCTCCGGGCGCACTCCATCGAAAGGGATGCCGATCTCCGAGAGATCGTAGATGAGGTTGTTCAATAGGATTTGAGTCGGCAGCATGGGTAGGAACGGCAGGGCGACCGAGGCGACCGCCATCGACAGCATGTTTCCGAAATTCGAGCTTGCCCCCATGCGCACGTATTTGAGAATGTTAGCGAAGGTTCGACGCCCTTCCTCTACGCCGTCGGCTACGACCGAGAGGTCCGGCGCGAGAAGGATCATGTCGGCAGCGGCTTGCGCCACGCCGGTCGCGCCATCGACCGACAGGCCGACGTCGGCAAGTTTCAGGGCCGGTGCGTCGTTGATGCCGTCTCCCATGAACCCGACGATCTCGCCTCCGGACTGGAGGGCCTTGACGATGCGGGATTTCTGATAGGGCGCCAGTCGGCCATAGGCCTCGACGCTACGGACCCGCACGGCAAGAGCATCATCTCCCATGGCGGCGACGTCGATGCCGGACAAAATCTCGCCGGTATCGAGGCCCACGAGCCCGGCAAGCCGCTTGACCACGACGGGATCGTCGCCCGACAGGACTTTCAGTTTGATGCCGGCGGCAGCGAGGCGGGCGACTGCTTCCTTGGCAGTCGCGTTGGGCGGGTCCGCGAAGGCGCAAAGTCCCTCAAAGATAAGATTCCTCTCGTCGGCGGCATCGATCTCCCGAGCCGGGCCCGGCCATGCGCACGAAGCGACCGCGACCGAGCGAAGACCATCTTCGGCCATGGCAAGGACGCGCGCGGCGATGCGAGATCGTTGCTCCTCCTCCATCAACGTGGTGGCGGCGCCTTGCCGCTGCCCTGTACAGACGGCCAGGACAGCTTCGGGCGCGCCTTTGACGATCAAAAGCGTACCCTCGGGACCGGCTGCCAGGACCGATCCGCGACGATTGGTGAAGTCGAAGGCGTGGCGGCCCTGAAGGGTCCAGCCGTCTGCGGCATCCTTCGTGCCGCGGATCAGCGCAGCGTCGAGTGCGCCGCGATCCCCGCTTAGGCCGGCCGCTATGGCTCCAAGACGAGCCGCCCTGGGATCGTCCGTCCCTTTTGGGTCGAGGCTGCGGGCAAGGGTGATTTCCGCCGAGGTCATCGTGCCGGTCTTATCGGTACACAACACCGTCATAGCACCGAGATCGTGGATGGAGGCGAGCCGTTTGACGATGACCTTTCGTTTGGCCATCCGCATCGCGCCGCGTGATAGAGTGACAGTCATGATCATCGGCAGGAGCTCGGGCGTGAGCCCCACCGCGAGCGCGACGGCGAAGAGCAGCGAGCCGATCACCGGCTGACCAAGAAAGACGCGGGCGGTCAGGACGGCGACAACCAACGCCATGGTCAGGCGCGCGGTGACGAGGCCGTATTCCCGCATGTCGCGCTGAAACGGCGAGGGCGCCGCAACCTCCGCGAGCGCAGAGGCCGCCGCACCGAAGACCGTCGCCCTACCTGTGTTGACGACGAGCGCGATCGCCTCCCCACTTTGCGCGACAGCGCCTCGGAACAGGACGTTCGAGGCCTCGGCTGCCGTCGGTGCGGTGACAGTGCCGGCGCCCTTTTCGACGGGGTATGGCTCGCCGGTCAACGCCGCTTCGCCAGCCGTGAAAGCCGTGCTTTCCAGGATGAGCGCGTCGGCTGGGATGATGTCGCCGGAGCGGACGCGCACGAGGTCGCCGGGTACGACCTTCTCGACATCGATGATGCCGAATACGCCGTCGCGCTTGACCTCCGCCTTAAGCGCGACCGACCGGCGCAGGATGTCCGCGGCCTTGACCGCATGCCCCTCCTGAGCGGCGTCGAGACCGATGGAGACCGCCAGGATTGCAACGATGATCGAGCCTCCGACCGCGTCACCCGTCGCGACAGAGACCACTCCGGCCGCAAGGAGGATCAGGGAGAGCGGCTCTATCAGGCGACGGAAGACAGCCCTGAGGAGGCTGGCGCTTTTCGTCTCGGCATCGCTGTTCGGCCCATAGGCGGCAAGCCTGCGCGCGGCCTCGGACGATTGCAAACCGATCGCTTCGCAGTCGAGCGCCGCGCATAGAACCTCCGGGGTTCGGGTCCAGAACGCGCCGCTGGTCGCGGCGGGAGCGGGTGTGGCGGTCATGGGGCGGATTGCGGGTGTAGCTGCAGAACCGTGCAGGCCTCGTCGGCGATCACCCGCTCCTCGTCCGTCGGAATGACGAAGACGGCCACCTTGCTGGAGGGTGTTTCGATCCGGATCGCATTGCATCCGTTGGCGCTTGTGTCGACTTCGACGCCGAGCCAAGCAAGATGAGCCGCGATGGCGGCGCGGATTGCCGGCTGGTGTTCCCCGATGCCGGCGGTGAAGACCAGCGCGTCGAGGCCGCCCAAGGTGCAGGTGGTCGCGGCGATCTCGCGGGCGACGCGGAAGGCGAAAAGGGCCAACGCCTCCTGCGCCGCCGGTTCCGCGCTCGCAAGGAGTTCGCGGGTGTCGGCGCTGAGACCGGACACCCCTAGAAGTCCGGCGCGATGATAGAGCATGTGCTCGACAGCCTCGATCGTCATGCCGAGCTGCTTGACCAGGTGGATCACGACGCCCGGGTCCAGCGCGCCGGGACGCGTGGCCATGGGGAGACCGTCGAGCGTCGAGAAGCTCATACTCGTGTCGCGGCTAACACCGGCCTGCAGGCCGCAAAGGCTGGCGCCGCTTCCAAGATGCGCGATCACGACCCTTTTCATGGCCAGCTCCGGTGCGATCCGTCCGAGCTCGCCCGCAATGAACTTGAATGATAGGCCATGGAAGCCGTATCGCTTGACGCCTTGGTCGAACAGCTCGCGCGGCAGCGCGAAGCGACGGACCAAGTCGGTTTGGGTGCGGTGGAAAGCGGTATCGAACGAGGCGACCTGCGGGAGGTCAGGCCGCAGGTGTCTGACTGCCAGGATCAAGCGAAGGCTTTGCGGCTGGTGCAGGGGCGCAAGGGGCACGAGACCCTCGATCGCCGCGAGCGTCTCGTCAGTGATCGCGGCCGGGGCGGCGAAACGGTCGCCGCCGTGGACCACGCGATGTCCCACCGCCGACAAATCCGCCGTTGCAAAATGCTGGACGATCCAGTCGAGGGTCTCCTCGATCATCGCGTGTAAGTCATCCACAGCCTTGGCCTTCAGTGGGACGTCGACACGCCGGCCGCCCTGATCGAGATGCAGCGTCAGGGGTGTATGGCGCATGTCGATTTCCCCCCTGCCGATCGCGCGCGGGCCACGCGACCCGATGGCGAAGAGGGCGAGCTTGATCGACGAGGATCCCGGATTGAAAACTAGGAGGGTATGCTCGCCCATGGCGCGGTTCCTTCTCGAAGCCTATGGGAGACGGGCCGCACCCGCGTGCGGAGACAGCGCGACCCAAGCCCCGAGATCCGCAACGGCCGACCCGAAGGCGGTGTCGAGAGCCTTGACCGACGATTGATCGTCCGAGGCAGGACTCGGGACCTTGGCCTCGAACAGTTTCGTGCCGAGCACGTGCCCGTCCCCCGACAGAAGCTTGGCGGAAAATACCACTTCCGCAACTCGTTCAGAGCCGATGAGAATGTCGAAGCGGCGGAGGTCGAGTTGCAGTTGCCGGTCGTCCTTGGCGTATTCCGCGGGCGCTACCAGGGTCGTGGTCAGCTTCGCATCGTCGAAGCCCTGCGCGATCCTCTGCTGCAGCAGGACAGGCAACGTATCGCTCCATTGTATCTCGCCGATAGCCACGATGGCGCCGTCTGGCAAACGTGTCAGGAGCCGCTGGGTCTGCAGCGCGACAACCGCCGTAGGCGTGGCGATCACGATTTGCCCCGCTGGCATCGAGTGGGGCAGACCGGACAGGACTGGCACCGCCAAATCATAGATCGGCGGTGGGACCTTGGCGGGTCCGGCCCCTGCCATCTGCGCAAGGCCGGCCATCACGGCATCGACGCGCCCCGCGTTCTTGGCGAGGGCACCCGAAAAGATCTT
Source organism: Beijerinckiaceae bacterium (assembly GCA_965249685.1). Classification (GTDB taxonomy): domain Bacteria; phylum Pseudomonadota; class Alphaproteobacteria; order Rhizobiales; family Beijerinckiaceae; genus RH-AL1. The sequence continues at coordinate 1,946,695 of CBDFMN010000003.1, forward strand.
GAGGCTATCCATCGTCGATTTCAGTGCCTCGGCATTGTCGGCGAGGACCGCATCGACGTGTCCAAGCGTATCCTGGGCCGACTGGGTCAGACTGCGACCCGCCGCGGGATCGGCGAGCAACGTCGGCGGCGCTCCCCCGCGCGCAGCGAGCGGCGGGGCGGTGGGACTGCCGCCTTCGAGCGACACGGCCACCGTGCCCATCAGTCCCTGGCTCGCGAGGCCGACGCGCGTGTCCTGCCGGATCGGCGTGCCACCCGCGACCGCCAGGGTCGCCAGCACGTGCCGGGGATCGAGAGGATCGAGGTCAAGGCGGGCGACGGAGCCGACCCGCATGCCGTCGAAAAGGACGGCTGCGCCCGGCTGGAGGCCGGAAACCTGACTGCCGAATTGGACCTGATAGACCATCTGATGCGCTATCCCGCCGGTCCGGTTCAGCCAGAACACGAAGCCGAGGCACGCCATGATCGCGGCCAGCGCGAAACTGCCGATGGTGAGGTAGCGGGCATTGGTTTCCATCGGGATATAGCCTTAGAGGTTTCGCATCGCCGCCGGCGCGCGGTGAATGGCGTCCCGCGCACGCACACCGCCGAAATAGGCCTTCACCCACGGGTGCTCGCAGGCGAGCATCGTCGCCATCGGCCCGATGGCGACGATCCGCCCGTCCGCCAGCGCCGCCACGCGGTCGCATACGGCCTCCAGGCTATCGAGGTCATGGGTCACCATGAACACCGTCAGGCCCAGCGTGCGCTGAAGCGTTTTGATCAGGATGTCGAAGTCGGCCGCCGCGATCGGATCGAGGCCGGATGTCGGCTCGTCGAGGAAGACGATCGCCGGCTCGAGGGCGAGCGCCCGGGCGAGCGCGACCCTTTTGACCATGCCGCCGGACAATTCGACCGGGAACTTATCCATGTCCTCCAGCGCGAGGCCCACCATCCCAAGCTTGGCGACCGCCACCTCGGTCATGAGAGACGCCGGCAAATCCAGATATTCGCGCATTGGAAATTCGATGTTCTGCCTGACCGTCAGAGACGAAAAGAGAGCGCCCTGCTGGAACAGGACGCCCCAACGGCGCTCGGTGTCGCGCATCGCCTCGGCGCCGGTCGTGTCACGATCGGTCCCAAGGATGCTGATCGCGCCAGCCCTTTTGGGCAGCAGGCCGAGTATGGCGCGCAGCAGCACGGACTTGCCGCCCCCCGAAGCGCCAACCAATCCCATGATCTCGCCCTGGTGCACCTCGAGATCGAGATGGTCGAGCACCAGATGAGAGCCGAAGCCGACGACGAGATCGTGGACGCCGATAGCCAACGGCCGAGGTTGGGCTTGGGGTTGCTCCATGCCTCACATCCCGATGGCGGCGAAGATCATGGCGAACAGGCCATCGAGCACGATCACAAGGAAGATCGATTGGACGACGGAAGACGTCGTGCGCAAGCCCAGAGACTCCGCGCTACCCTGCACTCGGAGCCCTTCGGCGCAGGCGACCACGCCGATCACCAGCGCCATGAAAGGGGCTTTCAAAAGCCCGACCTCGAGATGGGTCACGGAGATCGCGTTTCGCAATTGCGCGAGAAAGACGACGGGGGTCGTACCCCCGTAGAACCACGCGACGAGGCCACCGCCCGTGAGCGCCGCCAACGCTCCTATGAAGGCGAGGATCGGCAAAGCGACGACCAGGGCAATGATCCGCGGCAGGATCAGCACCTCGACGGGGTCCAAACCCATGGTTCGCAGCGCGTCGATCTCCTCGCGCATCTTCATCGAGCCGAGTTCCGCCGTGTAGGAACTCCCCGAGCGGCCTGCCACCATGATGGCGACGACCAGGACGCCGAGCTCCCTGAGTACCAGAATGCCGACGAGATCGACGACATAGCCCTCGGCGCCGAACTTACGAAAGTTGAAGATACCCTGCTGAGCGATGATGGCGCCGATCAACAGAGTGATTAGGACCATGATCGGGATCGCCTGGAAGCCCACCCGATCGATCTGGTGGACCATGGACGTCAGCCGGAACCGCCGCGGGCTCGCCGCGACGCGACCCGCCGCGGCCCCGATCGCGCCAAGCATCGTCAGGAGCACGACGATGGCCGCGCCGACGCCGATGACGCTGCGTCCGAGCGCCTCGATGCCCGCGAACGTTCGCCGCTTTTGCGCGGGTGCAGGCCGGCGCTCGTCAGTCTGCGCGACGGCCTCTAGGAGAGCGCGATACCGTTCGGGTGTCCCGATAACGGCGACCGCGCGGCCACCCGACCGTGCGTTCGCGATCAGGCGATCGAGCATGCACGCGCCGAACGTGTCGATCGCGCCCAGATCGCCTAGGTCGATAGCGAGCGACCCTTTTGTCGCCGCGACGGTTCTCGTTGCGACTTCGGCGTGGGCGATCAGGCGATCGAGAGCCGTGGTGTTAGCAACCGTCCAAGACCCTCTCGCCACGATGGTGCTGATTCCATCGGGGACGGCTGTCCACTGTAAGCCGACGGCAGCCGAAGCGGGCGTCATGGCCGGCACTGCACATCGCGCGACCGGGGCCCGTGCAACGCCTTCGACAAATGGGTACGGTACCGACCGGCGTGGCGCTCGTGCTCGGCAAACCGCTGGCAGGTCACCCGCATAGCGGCGGAGGTAACCGTGGCGCGGTTCTGGTTCATGGCTAATCCTTAAGCTTCGAGGCAAGGCAGCTGGCTCGCTCAACACGAACGTCTTTGCCAGCGGGGGGCCGTCCCGTGACGGTTTGCAGATCGCTGCGATGCTGTTTTCGATTCCTGTCTCTGGTCCATGGTCTTACTGCCTGCGTGGGAGTGCGGCGGCATCCCACGCCAAGCCGGCGATCCAAGCGGTCCAGGTCTCGACCGGCGGTCCGCTGTTACCGCGACCCATCGTAGCCGCAACCCCGCTCGGACCAACGGAGTCGATCATGCGGAGCCGTCCCCTCAGATCACGACGATATCGTTCTCGACGTTTGTCACTCCGGGCGCACCCCACGCGGTCCAGGCAGCAATTTGCTTGTCATCGAAGGTCGGAACGGTGCCGGCGAGCCTGACACGGCCATCGATGGCCGTGACCGAGACATTGTCGCGATCAGAGAACCATGAACGGTGCAACGCCTGAGTGATCTCATGGGAGATGTTCGCCGCATTGGCGCGTGGCCTGATCGTTATCTGGTCGGACACGCCGAGGACGCCGAGTAGCGGACGAAGGTCCTGATGGGCGGCCTCCTTCTGAAAGTTCCAATCCACTTGGCCGGTCAGAGTGATCCAGCCGTTTTCGACGCGGACCTTTACGGCATCGTGGGGGACCGAGACGTCCCAGGCGAGACGATCGACCGCCGAGGCCGCGATCTCCTCGTCGGTGCGCTTGATCTCAAGCGGGAGCCGGACGACGATCTTCTCGGCAACCGCTTTGACGCCCTTTACGCGCCCGGTCGCCTTCTCGGCTGCGTGTTTTTCGGCATAGGTACCCACGTGGCCGGTCAGCGTAACGACACCGTTCTGGGCGGTAACGCCGATATTGGCAGCCGTCACGCTGGGCTCCCATGCGAGTTCGTCCTGAACGGACTTCTGCAATTGTAGATCATTTTGCATAGCGATCCTCATTAGCGTTAGTAAGGTCGACGGCTGTCGGCTACAGCCGCCAATCTTCTTATTGTCGCTGCAGGTTACAGCCAGATCTCATTCGCGATCCGGCGACGATGCGCGTCTGCATAATTCGAGTTACGCCTGACTATTTTCAGCGCGCGAAACTCGCTTTGTTGGGTGTCGTATTTACCGAACGATGCAGCCACGAATAAGTTAGCTGTTGCCGAGATCCATCTTTGCGCAGTGCCTATTCGTTTGCGCATGGTGCGAGATGTTGAAGCCTTTGCTACAGCTGACTTTAGAGAGGTCCCAATGGACAAAAGCCTTAGGTCATCGGTATCTTCGTGCCGCTCATTGGCGATTGGATCGTCTTTGAACCGTGTGCGTGCTATCGGAACCCTTGCGATCGGAGCGGCAGCAGTCGGCGCGATCGCCGTAGGCGCCTTCAAGATCGGTAGACTTTTGGTTCAGAGGGCGCACTTCGGCACGTTGGAGATCGACAAACTCGTTGTGCGCGAAATCCAATTGCCGCCAAGTTAATTTGGCGCCAAGTCAATTAGCGCCAAGGCAGTTACCATCGAGTATCGTACTGAGCTGACCGAGGAGAGACAATTATACACGCCCTGGTACTAACGAGCCCGCGAGAGCTGCTCGAGTGGTGCGAACTGCCGGGTCGGCAATTCCGGCCGGGCGAGGTCCGCGTCGACCTTGGTGCGGCGGATATCTGATGGCGGACGACCCCTATAAGGTACTCGGTATTGCCAAGGATGCGACCGACAAGCAGATTCGGGCCGCGTTCCTCAAGCTTGCCAAAACCTCGCACCCCGACCTGCACCCTGGGGACGCGCGCGCGGAGGATCGCTTCAAGGCCGCGAATTTTGCCAACGACTTGCTTTCGGATCCGGACCGCCGCGCGCGCTTCGATCGCGGGGAGATCGATGCAGCCGGCCAAGAGAAGCCACCGCCAGGGCCAGGGCCGGGTCAACGGTCTTACCGCGACCATGCGGAAGGCGCGTCCGGCACGCGTTACACGTCCGGATTCGACGATAACGACCTTGGCGACATCCTGTCCGGTATGTTCGGCGGGCGCAGATCCGCCAACCAACGTCGTGAGGGTGCCGACCGCAGCTACTCACTCGTCGTTCCGTTTCTCGATGCCGTTAGAGGCACGTCCCAGCGCCTCTCGCTTCCCGAGGGTGGCAGCCTGGACGTCAGCATTCCACCGGGCTTGGAGAGCGGCCAGACCCTGCGGCTACGTGGCAAGGGAGGATCTGGCGAACCAGCGGGCGACGCGCTGATCGAGATCGAGGTCAGGCCGCACCCGCTGTTCCGCCGCGAGGGACGCGACATCCACCTCGATCTTCCGGTGACGCTCGCCGAGGCGGTCCTTGGCGGCACGATCAAGGTGCCGACGATTAACGGCCCGGTGACGATGACGCTGAAGCCTGCTTCTGACACGGGCACCAAGCTCCGGCTGCGCGGGAGGGGTGTGCCCGCCACTGGCGATCATGCGGCTGGCGACGGGTACGTCAGCTTGCGAGTCATGGTGGGGCCGGCCGACGAAGGGTTGGCCAGTTTTCTGCGCGACCGCAAAGACGGGGTCATATGGGATCCTCGCAAGGGACTGGAGGCCTAGGTCATGATCACGCTCGACGTGCTGGCCGTCACCATCGACGGGCTGGACAAGGCAGAGGTCGAGCACTGGATCCGAGAGGATTGGGTTCGCCCAACCAGCGGCGAGGGAACGTGGCTGTTCTGCGAGATTGATGTCGCCCGCCTCCGCCTTATCCAACAGCTTCGCTATGAGTTTGAGTTCCAAGAGGATGTGATGCCGGTCGTGCTTCGCCTTCTCGATCAGCTTTACGACGAGCGCCGTCGGCTTCGTCTCTTGCGGGATGCTGTCGAGCAGTGTGCGCCGCCGCAGATCCGCGAGGCCGTCCTCCAGGCTCTGCGCTCGTCGGACAATCCATGATGCGCATTATATAGGGCGTTCCGGTGGAGATCCGGTCGATCCAGCAGACCTAAACCCGATGTGAAGCGATGACCCGAGAACAAGAGTGTGCCGTACAGCAGCGAGGGTCACAACCATCGGCTCCCCTCGTTCCAGCGTCGCCTCGAAGCGGGAGCCGTCCCGCTCGATCCGCACCTTCAAGGCTCTTCCCCGCCACTGGATATTGAAGCCGAGGCTATCCCAGCCGCGCGGTAGATGGGGATCGAAAGCGATCCCGTCACCAAGCATCGACACACCGGCGAAGCCGAAGACCGCCGCCTGCCAGAGGCCGCCAAGCGTCGCGATGTGAACTCCGCCGGCGCTACGCCATGCCGTATCAGCCAGGTCGATCGAGGCCGCCTCGTGAAAATAGCGCAACGCGAGGTCCGTCTCTCCGAGCCGTGCAGCGACTTGCGCGTGCATGGCGCGGCTTAGCGAACTGCCTTGGTCGCAGCGCGGCTCGTAATAGTGGAAGTTGGCGGCACGGCCGCGCGCGTCGATCTCCTCTGGTAAAAGTGCGATCAACGCTACGACATCGGCCTGCTTGATCACTTGCGAGCGCTGCGTCTGGTCTCGGCCTAGCACCACGTCCATCGCCGTGGTTCGGCTGGCGTACTGGCAAAGGTCGACCTCGTCGAGCTTGAAGAAGCCGGAGAACTGTTCGAATAATCCGGTGCGAGGGTCGAGCCCCGTCTCCATTGTATCGGCGGCATTTGTCCAGGCTTCAAGCTCGGCACCGGTCAAGCTAAGTTTTTGCGCGAGTTCAGTCCAAGACGCGGGCCACCGCTCTCGCAGCAACGCCGCCACCTCGACCGCACGTCGGATATTACAGCGGGCCATCGCGTTTGTGTACGCATTATCGTCTATATGCTCGTGGTATTCGTCGGGGCCTTCGACCCCGCGGATATGTCGCTTCCCGTCAGCTTCCAGCCCAGCCCGGCTTGCCCAAAAACGGGCTGTCTCGAAGAGGATCTCGGCCCCGGCATCACAAAGGAAACCGTCGTCTCCGGTCGCCCACCAATAGTGCCAGGTGGCATAGGCGACGTCGGCGCTGATGTGCTCCTCCTCCTGACCGCTCAGAATCTTCACGATCGTTCCATCTGCGGTGACGACTTGCTCGGGCGTGACTTCGTCCCCGGTGCCCGCCGATTCCCATGCGTAGAAGGCGCCCTGCCAGCCCATCCGCGCCGCCTTCGCGCGGGCCCCGGCCAGCCTATGGAAGCGGTACATGAGCAGCGCCCGGGCAACCTTGGGCAAGGTCATCGTGTAAAACGGCAGGAGAAAGATCTCCGTGTCCCAAAACACATGCCCGTGGTAGTCCTCGCCCGTCAGCGCCCGCGCGCCGATCGACACCTGCTCGTCAGCGCCGTTACCGGCACTGTTCAGGTGGTAGATGGCAAATCGTATCGCGTGCTGTGCTCTCGCATCGCCTTCGATGACAACATCGCTACCGAGCCAGCGTGCTTTCCACGCCTCCTCATGGGCTCGAATGGTAGCGGCTCTGCCGGTCTGCGTGGCGGCATCCAGTGTGTGGCGGGCGGTCCAGACTGGATCGGCGCCGACACCATTGCTTCGCGCAAAGCCGACCCTGCGTTCAAGACTGGCGATCTGGCCCGGCATCGAGGTCCACCGCCATAGCCAGGTTGGCCCATCCGGCGTGACGGGCGCGAGATCGTGTCCATCGACCTGCAAAGTCGCGTCGGTCGCCATCGCCAGCCGCTGACCCGTCTCCGCAAAACGCCAGAGGCCGCTTGCCCGCATCACGCCGAGCGGCACGAGGGCGGCATCGGCGGCGGTGCCGGTTGCCTCCAACGAGATGTCGGCCTGGCCGCCGCAGTGGATTTCGATGATTTCGAAGCCGCTCCCCGGATCGGCGAGCGACACCAGCCGGACGGACCGTATGCAAACGATTGCGTCCTCGACCGTCCGGCCTCGCCAACTGGTGAACAATGCGCCCCGCTTCATGTCGAGCGTACGACAATGATGGTCCATGTCCTCGACAGCTTTCAAGAGAGGCGTGCCGTCGACCAAGATGGTGACCGCGACCCAGTCCGGTGCGGAGACGAGGGACAGGATGGCGGGTCTACTACCCGACATATCGAAGAGGCCAGCCACATAGGTGCGCGGCCAGGACACGAACACACCGTTCCCGCAGAGAGATGGGGTGCCACGGACGCCGAGAAAACCATTGCCGATCGAGAAGCGGGATTCGATCCCGCGCTCGCGTTGCGGATCGTAGCCATGCTCGTGCACGGTCCACGCGGGATCGTCCGTAGGCTTAAGGACATCGCTCATGCTGCTTTTCCCGTCAGATCGCGCGATGTCTGAGAAACCCGCCTCGCAATTGATCTATCGCGACTTCGTCGAGGCTGCTGACAACCAGATCAGCGGCTTCGACGTGCAATAGAGCTTCATCTTCAAAGCGCGCGACGCCAAGCCCCAGCATCCCGCCGGCGTGCGCCGCTTTGATACCGACTGCCGCGTCCTCAATCACGAGACAATAGGCAGGCGCCACATTCAGTTCGGATGCGGCCAGCAGGAAAGTAGCCGGATCTGGCTTGCCAAGCGAGAGGTCGCGACCACAGACGTTCGCGGCGAACACGTCGAAGAGCGACCGTTCTGCACCCATCGGAACGCGCTTGAGCATCTGAATTGCGTTCTTGGACGAGGACGCCACAGCCAAAGGCAGGTCGAGGGCCATCAGCGCGGTCACAAAGCGCAAAGCATCGGGAAAGGCAGTAAAGGCTCCGGCATGGATCAATGCCTCGAGCCGCTTCTGCTTGGCAGCGGCGTAAGCGAGAGCGAGCTCCGGAGTACCGATAACGCCAAGCATGTCGAGCACCGCCCGAGCGCCGACCAGACGCGGCTTACCCGCGACATGGGCTTGGTACATCGCCGTCGTGAAATCGATCGGGTCAGCGAAATCCTGGAGCGCGTCCCGCCATGCCCTCTCGTGGGGGAAAGCTAAAAGAACACCGTCGACATCGAAGATAGCGGCTTTGATTGCGCCCATGGAAGCCCGGATCTCCGTTGACGTTAAAACGCGCCGGGCCAGCCGATCTAAGCGGTTATAACGCTACCATTCTAAGTGCTGACGCGAACGGGCGGGCGCCCAAAGTCAGTTAGTGGGAATGCGAAAACGCGTTGGCGGGAAGGTAGCGTGCGTCCTCCACCGCTGGATTTGGGCCATGGCGCTCGCACAGCGATAGACTGCCGCCGACCACATTGGCCACATGTCGTCTCCTTCGATAGGCAAGCCGCTTTGGCTATCGAGTGACCGGTGCGTTCGCTCCGAAGTCGACCCCTTGCTCGACGATGATTGCAACTTCACCACTCTTGACCGGCGCGGCTGCCGTAGCCCCTGCCATTGCCATAAGTTGCTCCCGGGTCTTCACGATGCAGAAGCCCTGCGGCTGGGCTGCTATGCAGAGTCGGGTGCGGGTCGCGGCATCGGCATCTTTCTCGTCTACCGGGAAGAGGAGATAGGCGCCTGGCATGAGCTTTCGACCGATCCAGTAGCTGTAGAGCTTGCCTGTGGCGTTCCAGGCCTGAACGATAGAGTCGGCACCTTGTAGCGGCTGGGAGACGAACCGGGTCAACGTCGAATCATCCGCCCCCTCCTTTACGTAGATACCGTCCTTCCAGCGAAAGGATGCGGTCTTGAGCTCTCCGGCCTTGCCGGACTCAAACTTTCGGTAGATCCGGGCCGTGAACTGCCGACCCAGGACAGGCTGCGCATCGCTTAACAAAGGTCCTTCCGAAGCCACGCAAGCCGTCAGGCTCGAGGCGGCCGCGACGATCGCAAAAGCGAGCGCGGCGCGATTGGGAGCGATCCGACGCAGGTCGCTGCCAGCTTTCGATCTCGGCAATGTGGGTCTCATACCGACCTCCTGTTTTCGAGGTCAATGTAGCTGGCGCGGACAAGACGACCTTGATCTACCTCAAGCCTCCCTGACGCTCGTTCGCCTACCTTCTCCTTCGATACAGGCCTATCGGCCCCAGTCCTGGCAGCATGTTCCCTCCTTATTGACGTCGCAGGAGCCGCGGTTCTCATTACTGATGTCGCGTTTAAGAGCTTGATGCCGATCAATGCACTCCCCAGGCAAGCCATCCAAGATCACCGTCAAACTCGGAAGGAACGAGGCAATGAAGGACTTTGACGCGCGCGAACGTGCGGCAGAAGCAGTTTTCGCGCATGGTTTGGAGGAACAGTTCCGCGCGCGCATGACCAGGGTCAAAGCGTTAGCTGCATGGGCCAGCCGGACTATAGGCGCCTCACCGGAAGATACCGTAAACTACCAGGATGTTCTTTACCGCATCGCCGTCGCTACGGCGGATGATCGTCTTCTCGTCGAGCGTGTGAGGGATGACCTGGCTGCGGCCGGTACGTCCACGACTGTCCAGCACGTCGGTGACGTCCTGGCTCATTCGGAAATCGAGTGCTGACGAGTACCGAAGGTCACAGGCAGGAACTGCAGCTGAGGTCCGGTGTCCTTAGTATGGGAAAAGCCTCTCGCCCCCGTCATCGAGCGGATGCAATAGAGCGTCGCTTGGCATCGAGCGTAAAGTCTGCTCGGCCAAAGCAGCGACTCGGTCATCGTCAATGGATCGCGGCCGGCCCGGCCGCGCCTCGTCCAGAAACCCTTCCATCCGGGTCTTTAAGGAAGCGACCCGATCATTTGCCGACCGTGTGGTTGTGCTCGCTCAACTCGGCTGCAACCACCTAGCTCGCAATGCCGTCTGCGCCTGATCCATCCGTAAGTGCGGGTCCATGGTCGTTCCCACAGCCTAGCGGAGCGTTTTGGCTAGCGCCTCCGCCGCAGCTTGCAGCGGCGCAAGCCGTTCGGCGGCATTGTCGCGGCACAGGCGAACCACTGGTGCCTGCAGGGCGAGACCTGCGAGACAGGTGCGCTTTTCGACGTCGAAGATGGGAACCGCGATACAGAAGAGGCCGGTGAGAAATTCCTCATCGTCGAGGGCATAGCCCTGGGCCCGGATCGATCCAAGCTCGGCGTCCAACGCATCACGTACCGTGAGCGTGTTCTTCGTGTAGCGCTCGAACGATACTCCGTCGAGCAGCCGCGCCCTCTTGGCAGGCGGCATCATGGCTAGGAACATCTTCCCGCTGGCGGAGCAGTGGACGGGGACGCGCGACCCCTTTTGAAAGGCGACTCTGAGCGGCAGCGTAGCCTCGACCCGATCGAGGTATAGAACCTCGCTTCCCTGCAAGACAGTGAGGTTGCAGGATTCACCCAGGTCATCGACGATCCGCTGCAGGATCTGGTGCCGCTGCGTCGAGCTTGGATTGTTCGAGAGGATCGAGAACGCAAGAGCTGTCGCGCGCGCGCCGAGTTCGTAACGTCGCCCGTCGGGAAGGCGCTTGACCATGTCCGCGCCTTCCAGCATCGACATCCAGCGGTGAAGCGTCGGCTTGGGCAGCGAGGTGACCTCCGTCAACTCGGCGAGCGTTGGAGCGTGATCCATGTCGGCTATGGTTGCGAGAAGACCGAAAGCCTTCAAGGCGGGCGAGGAGTCAGGCTCGTCCATCGAATTGTTTGTCAAGTTCGGGAGGCCTCTGCTTAAAGGCGTCCCATACCACGACTTGCCGGACCACAATTCGCCGAGTTGGCGAACGCCAGCGAGTCCGATGTGATTGCACTCCGGTGTCGTGGATCGCGGCGGGACAGTCGCGAGGCGGTTGGCTGGTCAGTTTCCCGGAGCGAACGGATAGGCCTCGTTCTGCTCCGCGCGGCCGACCTCACGAACATGCCGCAAAAGGGCCGACGAAACTTCCTTGAACGAGATGCCGCCCGGTTTCAGCCAAGAACCCTGTTTGGCTTCGAGTTGCAAAAAACTCGTCGCGAGATAAAGCGTGACAGCCTGCAGGAATATCTTGGTGAAACGGTTCTGGTCGATCAATGCCGGCCCCAATGTTTGTGGCGACGCGCTGGCACCGTAATAATGCTGCAGTGCAGCATTCACGTCACTAATTAAAGTATGGCAGCATTGTCATATCGGCATGTCTCCGAGTCTGTTGCCGATATAGCTGGCAAGGTGGTCCGCCGCGACGGAAAGGCCGCCTGTTCTGCGCTGGAAAATGATCTTCAGCTCCGGCAATGTCGGCAAACCCTCCGCCTCGCCGATCCTCTGCAAGTTCGATGTCAGGGCGCAGAAGGGGGGGGGAATCGACACGGCCAAGCCGGCGTAGACGGCCGCTTGCAGACCGGCGATGCCGCTGACGGCCACGATCGTCGAGGATTGTTGGCCTCGGCTCGACGCGTCGAGCGCGTGTTACCGGAAGATACTGCCGACGGGCATGAAGGCAAGCGGCAGCGGCGATGCCGAGACGAGAGAGCTATATTTGGCCGCAACCCAGATGAGCGGCTCCTTGCGCACCACCGCCACCCCTGCCGAACTCCGGCTGGCGCATCATGATCGCCAGGTCGATCTCGTCGCGTTGCAAGGCGGCAAAGAGGTGGATGCTGCGTGAACAGCGTAGCTCGATTTCCACACGCGGATAGACGCGCGCGAAACCGCTCAGTACGGCCGGCAGCAGGAAGGCGGCGTGAAGGTCGGGAACGCCGAGCCGGACAGGGCCGACGATATCGGATGGAGGCGGCGGCAGTCTATGCCGCTGGCATGACCAAGGCGATCGTCTTCGGCTACGCAGGCAAGCGCCGGGCGCTCGAGGCCGGCGAAGTTTCGGTGGCCGACACACCGGCGGACGTGCCGCGCCTACTGGCCGAGCGGTTGGCCAGGTCCCCACCTCATGTCGCGCTTACATCCTAGAGCAAGGCGGAATGGCGGACGGGCATCGATGCGGCTGCAAGCGCGCAAGAGGCGACGCGAGACTGTTTGGAATCAGACCGGCTCGTCAGGATGATGGGGACACGTGCGCCGAGCACTAGGCCGGCGCAGGCCGCGCCTCCCATATAGACGAAGGACTTGTACAGGCTATTGCCCGCGTCGAGGCTTGGAACCACCAGGATATCGGGCTCCCCTGCAACCACCGAGGTGATACCCTTAACGGCGGCCGCCACGGCGGAAATTGCGTTGTCGAAGCCGAGTGGACCGTCCAGCGTCGCGCCGGTAATCTGACCGCGCTCGGCCATCTTGCACAAAGCGGCCGCGTCGATCGTCGAGGGAATGGACGCGTTGATCGTTTCCACAGCGGCGAGGATCGCCACCTTAGGATCGGCAATGCCGAGCGCATGGGCGAGGCCGATTGCATTGCGCACGATGTCCGCTTTCTCAAGCAAGCCCGGCGCAATGTTGATGACAGCGTCCGTGAGCATCAGCGGTTTATGATAGGCTAAGCAATCGAACCAGAAGACATGGCTCAAGCGCCGACCGGTGCGAAGCGGACTATCGCGCGCTACGACGGCGCCAAGCAATTCGTCCGTGTGGAGGGATCCCTTCATCAGTGCCGCGACCTCGCCACTCCCGGCAAGAGCCACGGCTTGCCGGGCGGCCGACAGCGCATCGCCCGCCTCGATGATCGGGAGGCCGGTGATGTCGAGGCAACTGGCCTCCGCGAGCGCGAGCATGCGGGCGCTCGGCCCGATCAGAACCGGATCGATGAAACCCTGCTCTGCCGCTTCGACGACGGCGGCGAGCGACCCCACTTCGCAGGGAAAGACAACGCCGGCACGAAGCCGGCCACCGAGCTTGGCGCTTTCCGACAGGGAACCGAGCCTCGTGACGCTAGACCTGGCTTGCAACATTGTCAGATTCACGATCGATCGATCCACGGGCTTGATCCGATAGCACCAGATTCCGTAAATCGGAACACATACGAAAGTAATATGAGATATTATTGTATTTTTCCGATCTGCGTGGCATCGTCCATGACAGAGATGCATGGGACGCGAGGAAGGGCGGCAAGCCATGAAGATGACGACGGAAGAAGCCTTCGTGAAGGTTTTGCAGAGGCACGGTATCGAGCACGCCTTCGGCATCATCGGGTCGGCCTTCATGCCGATCTCCGACCTTTTCCCGCAGGCCGGCATCACTTTCTGGGACGTGGCGCACGAAACCAACGGCGGCTTGATCTGCGACGGCTACACGCGCTCGACAGGTAAGATCGCGATGGCGATCGGCCAAAACGGTCCCGGTGTCACGGGGTTCGTTACGGCGGTGAAGACCGCCTACTGGAATCACACGCCGATGCTGCTTGTGACACCCCAGGCGGCGAACAAGACGATCGGCCAGGGCGGTTTCCAGGAGGTGGAGCAGATGGCCCTGTTCCGCGATATGGTCTGCTACCAGGAAGAGGTGCGCGACGCCTCTCGCATCGCCGACGTTCTGAACCGCGTGATCCTGAAGGCCAAGCGTCTTTCGGCGCCGGCACAGATAAACGTGCCTCGCGATTTCTGGACGCAGGTCATCGACATTTCCATGCCGGCGCTGGTCGAATTCGAGCGGCCGGCCGGTGGACAGAATGCCATCGCCGAAGCCGCGCGGCTTCTATCGGAGGCTAAATTCCCCGTCATCTTATCCGGCGCAGGCGTGGTCATCGGCCAAGCCATCGGCGAGTGCGTGGCCCTGGCCGAACGCCTCGACGCGCCTGTCTGCAACAATTACCAGCATAACGACAGCTTTCCCGGCAGCCACCGCCTCGCGGTCGGGCCGCTCGGTTACAACGGATCCAAGGCGGCGATGGAACTCGTCGCCAAGGCCGACGTGGTGCTGGCGCTGGGCACGCGCCTCAACCCGTTTTCGACCCTGCCGGGCTATGGCATCGACTATTGGCCCAAGGCGGCGAAGATCATCCAGGTTGACATCAACGCCGACCGCATCGGCCTGACCAAGCCTGTCGCCATCGGGATCTGTGGCGACGCCAAGCTCGTCGCCAAGGCGATCCTGGCCCAACTCGCACCTGATGCCGGCGATGCCGGACGCGACGACCGCAAGGCGCTGATCCACAAGACCAAGTCGGCTTGGCTGCAGGCGCTGTCGAGCATGGACCACGAGGACGATGATCCCGGCACCAGCTGGAACGAGGACGCGCGGCGGCGGGACCGGGACCGGATGTCTCCACGTCAGGCCTGGCGCGCCATTCAAGCCGGCCTGCCGCGCAACGCCATCATCTCGAGTGACATCGGAAACAATTGTGCGATCGGCAACGCCTATCCGACTTTCGAGAAGGGGCGCCAATACCTGGCGCCTGGCCTGTTTGGCCCGTGCGGCTATGGCTTCCCCGCGATCATCGGCGCCAAGATCGGCAACCCGGACCTGCCCTGCGTCGGCTTTGCCGGCGATGGCGCCTTCGGCATCTCGATGAGCGAGATGAGCTCGGTGGGCCGCAAGGAATGGCCCGGCATCACCATGGTCATCTTCCGCAACTATCAATGGGGTGCCGAAAAGCGGAACTCCATCCTGTGGTACGACAATAATTTCGTCGGAACCGAACTTGATCCCGAACTCAGCTACGCCAAAGTGGCGGAAGGCTGCGGCTTGCACGGCGTGACGGTGCGAACGCCCGACCAATTGACGGAGGCCCTGCGGCAATCCTGCGAACGGCAGAAGCAGGGCGTTACGACGTTCATCGAGATCATTCTTAATCAAGAACTCGGCGAGCCCTTCCGCCGCGACGCGATGAAGAAGCCTGTCGTCGTCGCCGGCATCAGCCGCGCCGACATGCGGCCGCAACCAGCCTTGAGCTGAACGGCGACGACCCCGGCACAAGCTTGTGCCGGGACCGAATACAAGACGCGGAAAACGCGACATTCGGGAGGAACGTATGGGCGAGTCCCAGTTCGACTACGTCATCGTGGGCGGGGGAACGGCCGGCTGCGTGTTGGCTAACCGCCTAAGCGCCGACGGTCGTCACACGGTGCTTCTCCTCGAGGCCGGCCCGACCGACCGGTCGTTGTGGATCCATCTGCCGATCGGCTACGCCAAGACGATGTTTCACAAGACGTTGAATTGGGGCTTCTACACCGAGCCCGAGCCGTCGATGAAAAATCGGCGTATCTATTGGCCGCGTGGACGCACGCTCGGCGGGTCGAGTTCGATCAACGGTCTGATCTTCGTGCGCGGCCAGTCCGCCGATTACGACCATTGGGCGCAGCTCGGCAATCACGGCTGGAGCTGGGACGACGTGCTCCCCTACTTCATCCGCTCCGAACACAACACCAAGGGCGCAAGTGCCACCCACGGAGGCGATGGCCCGCTCTGGTGCTCGGATATCGGGGCCAAGCACGAATTGGTCGAAGCGATCATCGCGGGTGCGGCGGAGCTCGGCGTGCCGCGTACCGCCGACTTCAACGCGGGAGACTCGGAAGGCGTCGGCTACTACCAGCTTTTCACCAAGCACGGGTGGCGCTGCAGTACCGCGGTGGCCTATCTCAAGCCGGCGCGCGACCGGGCCAATCTCCGGGTCAAGGTCGACGCGCAGGCGGCAAAAGTTCTCGTAGAAGGCAAGCGCGCGGTCGGGGTGCGCTATCGCCACGGCGACATCATGCACGACGTCCGCGCGCGTGAAGTGATACTTACGGCTGGCGCCCTGCAGAGCCCGCAGCTTCTGCAGCTTTCCGGGATCGGCCCGCGCGACCTCCTAGGCCGTCATGGCATCGACGTCGTGCACGACCTGCCGGGTGTCGGCGAAAACCTGCAGGATCACCTGCAAATCCGCCTGATGTACAAAGTGGCCAAGCCGATCACCACCAATGACGACCTGTCGTCGTTCGCAGGTAAGGCACGCATCGGGCTGCAATGGCTGCTGACCCGCAGCGGCCCGCTCGCCGTGGGAATCAACCAGGGCGGGCTCTTCACCCGCGTCCTACCGGGCTCCGCGACGCCGGATATCCAGTTCCACTTTGGCACCGTGTCGACGGACCTGGCCGGCGGCACACCGCACCCCTGGTCGGGCTGCACTTTCTCCGTCTGCCAGCTCCGCCCGGAATCGCGCGGGAGGGTTACGATCAAGAGCCGTAATCCCTTCGACCCACCAGCGATACACGCCAACTATCTCGCGACGGAGACGGACCGTCGCTGCACGGTAGAAGGCGTCAAGTTCGCGCGCCGCCTCGCTGCGACCGAGGCCCTGAAGCCACTGCTGAAGGAAGAATACCGTCCCGGGCCCGACGTCCAGGGCGATGACGCGCTGCTCGACTTCGCACGCGCGTCAGGCGCCACGATCTTCCATCCCTCCGGCACTTGCAAGATGGGATCGGACACGATGGCCGTCACCGACGCCCGCCTCAGGGTACATGGGATCGAGGGATTGCGCGTAGTCGATTGCTCGATCATGCCGACGCTTATTTCAGGCAATACCAGCGCCCCCGTCGTCATGATCGCCGAAAAGGCATCCGACATGATTCTTGAAGACGCAGGCTTCGCGGCTGCGAGTAATCCATACCAAATAAGAGACGCACGAGACAGGGTGGAACAATGGAACGCAACAGCATAAGGCAAGTCGTCGCGGCATCGCTAATCGGCGCCACCATCGAATGGTATGACTTCTTTCTATACGGAGTCGTAGCCGGCATCGTTCTGAATAAGTTATACTTCCCGGTCAACGATCCACTCGTTTCGACGCTTCTCGCCTATGCGACCTTTGCAGTCGGCTTCGTCGCCCGCCCCGTGGGCGGCATCATCTTCGGCCATTTCGGCGATCGCGTCGGCCGCAAGAGCATGCTTGTGATAACTTTGATGCTGATGGGCGTCTCCACCTTTCTCATCGGGTTGCTGCCCACTTACGCGCAGATCGGCGTTGCGGCGCCCGTTCTTCTTCTTATCCTGCGCATCGTGCAGGGCGTCGGTCTCGGCGGGGAGTGGGGCGGTGCGGTGCTCATGGCTTTCGAGTACGCGCCACCGGAAAAGCGCGGCTTCTACGCCAGCATTCCGCAGATCGGTCTTGCCCTGGGCCTATGCCTCGCCTCCGGCGTCGTCGCGATCATGTCCTCGGTCCTCAGCGAGTCGCAGTTTCTGGCCTACGGGTGGCGCATCGCCTTTCTGCTCAGCGTGGCTCTCGTAGCCGTCGGCGCCTACATCCGCTTGATGGTGCTGGAAACGCCGGAATTCATCGCGGTCAAGGGCGCTCACAAAGAGGCGGACGTCCCGTTCTTCTCGATGATCCGCGGCTACCCTAAGAACGTTATAGCGGGTATGGGCGCACGCTGCATCGATGGCGTCTTCTTCAACATCTTCGCAGTGTTCTCAATCGGCTATCTCACGCAAACGATCCACGTCCCCCGAACGCAAGCTCTGCTCGGAGTGACCATGGCCGCGCTCGTCATGTGCGCGACGATCCCGTTCTTCGGCTGGGTGTCGGATCAGTGGGGACGCACGCGAACCTACATCTGGGGCTCGCTGGTCACCGGCCTCTCGGCTTTCCCGGCCTTCTGGATCTTTCTGCATTCATCCGGCGATCTCACCGCGATCTGGTTCGCCATCATTATCCCCTTCGGCATTCTCTACGCCTCGATCTATGGACCGGAAGCCGCGCTGTTCTCCGAACTGTTTCCGGCTCGGGTACGCTATACCGGTATTTCTTTCGTCTATCAGTTCTCCGGTATCTTTGTCAGCGGTTTGACGCCCATCGTCGCGACGGCACTGTTGCAATACAGCGGCGCCCAGAGTCCGTGGCTCGTCTGCAGCTATTGCGCGGTGGCGGGCGT
Source organism: Beijerinckiaceae bacterium (assembly GCA_965249685.1). Taxonomy (GTDB): domain Bacteria; phylum Pseudomonadota; class Alphaproteobacteria; order Rhizobiales; family Beijerinckiaceae; genus RH-AL1. Next base: position 1,964,880 of record CBDFMN010000003.1, read on the forward strand.
CGTCAGTGCACTCTCGGCCGCCTGGATCGGCCGAAGTGCCCGAAGCGAGGTCCGTGCGATAAGCGAGGAACCTCTCGCTCCGCAGGCGCGGCTCGTCAGATAGGTGGATTACCCGGCAGGAGGTGCCTGGCTGCTCTGGCCGCCAGCACTTCGTTCGCAGCGTTAACGGAACGGCGTGCTTTTACGATCCGCCCCGTTGTAGGCGGCCTGCTCCATTCGGAGCGCAGGCGTCATGGGCTCCTCATTGAGGAGAGTCGTCGACGGGCATGTGTATGACCAAACGACGATCGATGATCTGCTACTTCGCGCTCTTTCGTCTACCACCTCGGTCGTCGCCGCCATCACAGGCCTTCCATACCTGCCGTGTCCGACGGGTAGGCGTAGACGGGAAACTATCCAAGTAGTTTCCGGGTCTATGGTCTTTCGACAGGCCATTCGCGCGGTAATCTACAGCGGCCGCGCCACATCGTAATGGAAATGGAGCGTAGCCACTCTATCCCGCGGCCATAGTCGGGCATTGCGATGTCGCGACGAATAGGGTGTCGAACTTCCCTCCAGGAGAGGCAAGCTAAGATCCCATCCTACGACACCCGAGCTCCTGGAGACCATTGCGCCAAATCAAGGCGGGTTGCCTCCCGCAATCTACAAGTCCATGGGGTACCTTGAGTCGACGACGATCAGGACCCGGAGCACAAGCGATGCCGGTACCGAGCTTCAAGAATATATTGGTCAGCCTCATCGGCGATCCTCAGATGCCATCTGCTGCGCTGAACTTCGCCTTCGATCTTGCCAAGCTTTGTGATGGACATCTCACGGTCCACATCGATGCGGCGGACGATATGCCGGTCGGCGACATGAACTATGAAGCCGCCTTCGCGGCCGCGGCTGTCAACGACCGGACCGGAGCAGACGTCGAGGACTTAGCAGAGCGCATACGCGTCGATGCCAAGACCCGCGAAGTGTCCTGCCGAGTAATGACATGGATGGCCAGTCAGGCAGCGTTGAGGGGCCGCTTCGTAGAGGCGGCGCGCACGCACGATATGACTATTCTGGACACCCATCGAAGCTTCGGGATCGTCAGCGGCTACATCGAGGCGGCTTTGTTCGAGACGGGACGCCCGGTGATGGTTATCCCATCGCGTATCAGCCCCCTCCCTGTCGAACGATGCCTCGTTGCATGGGATGGAAGCGCGGAAGCCGCCCGAGCCGTCAACGATGCCATGCCATTGTTACGACAGGTCGCTAAAGTCGACATAACCACCGTCGGCCAAGAGCATAAAAGCTGCCTCGAAGGTATCGGCCTGCATATGCTTCGACACAATATCAACGCCGAGCTTGTGGCGCTGCCGGTCAGCAAGGACGGCGTTGCGGCGACGTTGATTGCCCGCATCCATGAAAGATCGCAAGATCTCCTCGTCATGGGAGGGCATTCGCATTCGCGCTTCCGGGAATGGATCCTCGGCGGCACGACCCGATCTATGCTCACGGCGTGTCCGGTCGCCTTGTTCATGAGCCATTAGAACGTACGGTTATTTCAATCGCCAGGCCGCCGACGCCGCCCCGATGTCGCCGCTGCTGGTTCTGAAGCTTTGGCAGGCGTCAAGAGGAGCGGAAACCGTGCTCGCGCGCCGTCTCGACGACGGCACTCGACGCCGCCTCGTTCGCCGTCCCCGTCGTCACGGGATCGTTGCGTCTCGTTTTGATGGTGCGCTCGCCAGCTATTCGGCCCAGCCGACGACATCGTTTCCGCCAAAAACCATGCGGCGGATCATCGGCATCCCGAGGCCCGAGGTGAACCCCAGCGTCGGCGCGCTGACCTCGGTGAGCCTGTCCCGATCCTCGTCGCTCAACTTGAGATCGGTCGCAGCGATGTTGGTGTCGAGCTGCGAGACGGTACTCGCGCCGATGATGGTCGAACTGATGCCGGGGCGCGCCATCGCCCAGGCGAGCGCAACCTGCGCCGCCGGTCGGCCCTGCTCCTCGGCGACGGTTTTGAGTACATCGAGAATATCCCAGTTTCGATCGACGAACTTGCTGTTGCCGAAAGGGTTGGCTCCGCTCAGGCGTCCCGTGTTGCTGGTGTCATTACGACGATATTTCCCGCTCAGGAAACCACCGGCCAGAGGGCTCCACGGCATGACACCCATTCCGGCTTCCCGTGCGACGGGGATATGCTCGCTTTCGACGTCGCGAGCGACAAGCGAATATTCGACCTGAATCGCGATTGGCCCTGGAACACGCCGCTCAGAGGCGATCGTTGCCGCCTTCATCGCCAGCCAAGCCGGCATATCGGACAAGGCATAGTAGCGTATTTTACCTGCCCGAACGAGATCACCCAGGGTTTGAACGATCTCTTCGATCGGTGTTACGCTATCCCAAATATGCATCCAGTAGAGGTCGAGATAGTCGGTTCCGAGGCGCTTGAGCGATGCATTGAGCGCGCGGTGGATGTTCTTAGCACCCGCGCCCCCCGCATTTGGATTGCCACCGCCGACCTGGGTCGCCGTCAGCGGGCTGGCCGACCCGTTGAAGGCAAACTTCGTCGCGAGGACGACCTCGTCGCGCGCCTTCGCTTCGCGGATGAAGCGACCGACCAGCGTCTCGCTGGCCCCATTGGAATAGATATCTGCGGTATCGATGAAGTTGCCACCGGCGTTGCGATAGGCGTCGAAGATAGCCTGGGACGTCGCATCGTCCGCACCCCACGCACCGGCGCCAAAGGTCATGGTGCCGAGTGCCAGCGGACTGACGACAAGGCCGGAACGACCGAGCGTGCGAAAAGCAGTGAGAGGCATGACCGGTCTTCCCTAGTGGTCGTTACGTAGGTCATGCTATAGGTTGCCAGCTTGGTCAATAGGATTCCGAACGATCGCTATGGAAGTATCAGGGTCTGTTGTGCAACCGCCGTTGCGCTCGAGTGGCAAGACGGGCCGTCCGCTCTCATTTGATCGTGCGACGGCCCTCGAGCAGGCAATGCTTGCCTTCTGGCGTTACGGGTACGAAACCACATCCATCGTCGATTTGACGAAGGCCATGGGGATTTCTGCCCCAAGCCTCTACGCCGCCTTTGGAGACAAGAAGCGCTTGTTTCTCGAAGCTGTGCGCCTTTATGCCGGCGATCCTCGGGCCATGGCAGCCGCGATCGCCGACGCGTCGACGGCCTATGAAGCCGCGCGCGATATCCTAATTGCCGGCGCTACATGCTACACCGGTGCGAGGACACCGAGGGGATGTCTGTTGACCAGCGCAACGGCCAGCGGTTCGCTCGCGTCCGCCGATGTGCAGCAGGCTGTCGCGCAAATCCGCATCGACACCAAACTTCGACTTCGCGATCGCATCGAGCGCGATATAGCGGCTGGGGTTTTACCACAGTCGACGGACGCGGCAGGCTTGTCTGGGTTGGTCATGGCTGTAATTTTGGGCATGTCGGCGTTGGCGCGCGACGGCATAGATCGGGCTGATCTTATGGATATTGTCGCGGCGACAATGCTCGCGTGGCCAGCGACTGGCACGGTAGGCCATCCCCACCATAGCGATAAGGCGATCGGCGACCTGTAATCCTTGCGACGCCTCAATCTAAGACAAGGGGGTAACCCTCGCTCGATATTGACACCGACGTCAGGCTTCGCGCTCGGGTCCCCATGGAAGATGCTGCGGAAGATCTTCCGCAGCATGGCAATCGTCGAATTCGAAAGGCTAATTGCCGCCGTGAAGGCAGGCGAACGTTATGCCGTTTGCTGCTTGAGATAAGCATCCACGAAGCTTGCAAGGTGGCCGCCCAGCCAATCGCCCATCTCCTGTTCTTCTTTCATCGACTGTTCGAGCACCGTGACATCATCAAGTGCTCCCGCGGTTTTTGCTAGCGATATCAACACTTTGTAGGAAGCGATCTCATAGGCCTTAAAACCAATGGCCGCGAGAACGTCCTTCAACACTTCATCTGACGCGAAGGAGTGAGCAAATCCTGAAATCGTGGCGACAGTTCCCGTCACCGCCTCTTTAGCGATGGAGGCTTTCGCATCATGTTTCGCGAGCAAACGGTCTAATCGCGCGGCCTGCTCGGTCGAGCGCTCCTTCTCAACCGTCATTTTTTCGTAGAGGTCGGGATAGGACTTCATGCGAGGCATTTCGTTCTGGATAGTTCCAATCGCTTGCGTCTCGACCGCATGTTGGTTGCGGAGGCCTGTGAGATAGGTCTGCATGATCGTATCGGAATGGTTCATGTCTCGTCTCCTGAAAAAAACGGAACGAGTTTGCAGTCGATTAGCTCCGCTCAGGCATCGCGTCAGAGTGAAGCTCCCTCACGACCATAAGCCTTTCCGACCCGCCCGATACCCCGCTTTCGCCCCTTGACTGAAGCAGACGGGACCTGTCGTGCGACAGACGCGGTTTGTTATCGAACGAGGTCCTACGGTGAAGCGCTCACAGGACTGTGTCCAGTGCGGCGCATACGATAGGTGACCGGTAGGGCGCAAAGGCAAACGAACGCCATCAACCAAAAGGCAGCCGCCCCCTGCCGCTGGTAGAGAAAGCCCGACAGGGTCGTGAAGATCGCGGACGAGAGACCGAGAGCGCAGGTCCCGTAGATCGACTGTGCGGTGGCCGACAATCGGGGCGGGCAGACTTCCGAGATCGACTGCAGGCACGCAAGATGCACTAAGGCGAAGGTCAAACCGTGCAGCAACTGCGTGCTCGCCAGAGCGAAGACCGACGAGGTGGTTGCGAGCGTCGCCCACCGTATCATACCCGCCAGGGCCCCGAGCGCCGCGCAACCCGCGGGACCGACGCTTCGAAGGGCTCGCGGACCGAGGACAAAGAAAACAAGTATCTCTGACGCTACGGCCTCTGACCATAGCGCACCGATCAGACCATCTCCGAGCCCTGCCCCGCGCCAACGGATGACGGCAAAGGTGTCGCTCATGGCATGACTGCCTATGACCAGGCCGCCGACCACGAGCACCTTGCGAAACAGAGGAATGGCGAGAAGTGTCGCAATGCCGCCGGCGACAACCTCGCGCGTCGACGGCACGGCCGATGGGACTCGCATGACCGGTATGACCATCAGAGCGAACAGAACCGACGATACGACGATGATGCTCGCCGTTCCGTAAGACGCGACTAGAGCCCCGGAGATGAGCGTGCCGACGACGAAGGCCGCGGAACCGAGGCCACGGATCCAGCCGTAGGCGAAAACTCTCTCCTTTGTGCTTGATGCCAGCGCGAGGGCGTCCGAGATGGCGCTCAGCGGCGTCACGACGATCGAATGCAGCATGCAGATCGCGAGGAGGGTCCAGAAGCCATTGGCCGCCAGGTAGGCCATTCCGACGGCGCCGGAGCATCCTGCCAGCAGGGCGAGTGTGCGTGCGGCGCCGAAACGGTCCGCCGCATTGCCGAGTAGGGGTCCAAAGGTCAGACGGATGATTGTGCCGGCCGTCAGGACGATACCGATCTCGCTGGCGCTGAGCCCGCGCTCTCCAAAAAAGGCCGGCAAGAACGGCGACTCCGTTCCGAAGGCCCCGAAGAGTGCGGAGTAAAGCAGTACGAAGGACGGAAAAGAGCTGGATGCGAGGGGACGCCACCTGGACAAGCCGCGTTTTCCGCCATCGTTGCTCAAGGCGAGACACCCTGTCGGTCGATGAGGTCGCCATCGAGAGGCGGCAATTCCTCAAGATCGACCCCCGGCAGATGCCGTCCAAATGTCCATAGGCATAGCCCGACGATGGCGGTGCACCCTAAAGTCGCGAAGGCAACCGGGTAGCCGAACCATTGTGCGACAGCTCCCGCTACGAGCGGACTTAGACTTGCCCCGGCGCCGAACGCCGTTAAAACCGCGCCGAGCCCAGCGCTTGTGCGCCCCGTCTCCTTCATAATAATCGCGACCAGCGCAGGGACGGCGACGCCGCTGAAGCCCATGGAGACTCCCTCGAGGATTTGCACGCAGATCACGGCTCCCCACGAGTCGGCAACCATCGCCAACGCGCCTCTCGAAGCAGTGATCGCCAGGGCTAAGGTGATGACCCCGGAATAACCCATCCGCTTAGCCAGACGGATCGCCGATATCGCGGCGATCACCATGGTGCCCTGCGCGACGATCGTCATGACGGCGGTCGTAATACTTGGATTGCTGCCGGATGCCGTTCGTGCTTGCGCGAGAAAAGGTGCCAAGGCGCCGCTCGCGGTCTGCAGTAGCAAGACGGTTACGGCGAGAAGCAAAAGGGCGCGGATTCCGATCAGCGCGCCGGCGGTCGATCGGCCGTCGGCATCACCGCCTCGCGCTACGCGGTGGTCGATTGTTCTTGCGTCGATAGTTCCGATAACGGCGCTGGAGGCGATCGCCATAACGGCGATGGCCGCAGCGACATAGCCAAGTCCAAGCGTGTAGCCGAGCACGCCCGCAAGAAGGGCGTTTGCGGCGTTCCCAGCATGGTTGAACGCCTCGTTGCGTGCCAGTCTCTTATTAAAAACCCCATGGCCGACGATCCCTAGGGTGAGTGCGGCGACCAACGGCGCAACACTCGTATCGCCGATGCCGATCAGCATCTGCGCGCCGCCGATCACCCATGCGCTTCTGGTCATGACGATCGCGACCGCGCCGATGGCAATAGCGGAGACGGCGAGGACGAGTCCGGTTCGCTTCGCTTCACTCCTGTCGATCAGGGCTCCGATCGGCGTCGTGACGATGAGGCCGGCGGCACCAGCGAGCGACATCGCCAGACCTGTCGCCGCAGGATCGAAACCCTTCGATTGCAGATATACCCCGAGGAAAGGGCCGAAGCCTTCGCGAGCGCCAGCCAAGGCGAAGTTCAGGGCGTCGAGTTTGCGATCGGTTTCCAACTGTCCTCACGACGCGGAACCACCGGCTTTGCACCCGATTGCGGATTCCACAGCCACTAATGAACGACGCCCCGTTTTAACTTCTGCGACATCTTTGCAGCCTCTGCGGCTGGAGCGCGGCCATCTCGCTCAAGGCGCATTTCGGTGGGCTGGCTGAAGAGGCGCCATGCATAACGGCGCATCGCTTCATGAAGCGCAAACACGTCCGAGCCGCCGCGAGGCACCCTTCGAGCATGTCTAGCCGAGCTTAGCCTTGTTTCTTTGCGATCGGCGGAACCGCCAGACCCTGAAGGTCTTCCTTATCGGCATCGCGCGCCAACCGGTTCGACCGTCGTCGCGGGCTTACAGGAGAGTTTTATGAAGGCCCTCTGCTGGCATGGTACGAACGATATTCGGTGCGACAGCGTCCCTGACCCAAAGATTGAGGACGCACGCGACGTCATCATAAAGGTATCGTCTTGCGCGATCTGCGGGTCCGACCTCCACCTGATGGACGGGCAAATGCCGTCCATGAAGAGCGGCGACGTTCTTGGCCACGAATTCATGGGCGAGGTCGTCGAGGTAGGAAGTCCCAATCATACACTCAAGAAGGGACAGCGGATCGTCGTCCCGTTCAACATCAACTGCGGCGAATGCCGGCAGTGCAAGCTTGGCAATTGGTCCTGCTGCCAGCGTTCCAATCGCAATGGCGAGATGGCCGCGAAGATGTTCGGTTATCCCGTAGCCGGCCTGTTTGGTTACTCGCATATCATGGGCGGTTACGCCGGCGGACAGGCGGAGTACGTCCGTGTGCCGATGGCCGACGTGGCGCCGATGGTCGTCCCCGATGACATGGACGACGAGCATGCCTTGTTCCTTTCCGACATCCTGCCGACCGGCTGGCAGGCGGCCGACCATGCCGAGATAAAGGGCGGCGATATCGTGGCGATCTGGGGCGCGGGTCCGGTCGGGCTTTTCGCGATTCAATCCGCGAAACTCATGGGCGCCGAGCGGATCATCGTCATAGAGACAGTCGCCGAACGGATCGTGCTCGCGAAGAAGGCAGGGGCAACGGACATGATCGACTTTAAGGAAGAGGACGTGTTCGAGCGGATCAAGGAGATCAGTCGCGGCGAAGGCGCTGATTCCGTCATCGATTGCGTCGGCATGGAAGCGTCCGCCGGCCACGGCCTCATGAGCGTGCTGAGCAAGGTGCAGGAGAAGTTGACCTCGACCGAGCGCCCCTACGTCCTCAATGAAGCGATCAAGGCGGTGCGGCCCGGCGGCATCGTCTCCGTGCCCGGAGTCTATGGCGGCCCGGTCGTGCTCAACATGGGTAACATCGTCCAGAAAAGCCTGACCCTCAAGAGCGGGCAGACGAGCGTGAAGCGCTACCTCGATGTGCTGACGAAACATATTCAGGACGGTAAGATCGACACGACCTCGATGATCACCCACCGTAGCCGCGATCTCGAAGACGGACCGGAGCTCTACAAAACGTTTCGTGATAAGGTCGATGGCTGCGTCAAGGTGGTGTTCCACCTCTAAGCGATGTATTCAACGAGCTGTGAAGACAAGGGCCGCCCCGGTATCAGGGCGGCTCGTTCATTAGAGGCAGGACAGCGGCCATAGGCTCCGGCCTCATGCGCAAAACCGTCGTGTGTATCCATAGCCACGCCTTCGCCCCATGGACGCGCTTCCATGGCGGCAGAACGGATTTTTGTCTTGCGTGGAAAGGACGCGCTTTCCTGCAAGCGGCGCTCAAGATGTCGAGATGTCGGCACTGCTGGCATGGTTTTGGCGGTCTCCTACCTCGACGGCTTGGAATCCCACTGCGGGAGATAAGCAGAACAGACCGTATGATGCACAACCGTGGCGCCTCATTTTCGATGAACGATGTCAACAGGTTTCCCCGTGACATTGGTGCAGCTTGCTATTTTCTTGACTGCTATTGTCGTAATACTGTTGCCTTATATGCCGCAGGTGAATTTGCAGAGAGTGTCTCTATATGTAGGATACGCGCTCTGAACAGACTTGCTTGCCTGGCTCTGGACGCGTTCAGACTGGTTTCTTGGCCTATAGTGGTCGAGCGACGGTCGTTGGGAGACTTCCTTGGCAGATTCAATGCACGACATTGTCGATACAGCAGTCGCGGCTGGGTCCTTTACAACTTTGGTCGCCGCCGTTAAGGCCGCAGGCTTGGTCGAGACCCTGAAGGGGAGCGGTCCGTTCACGGTCTTCGCGCCGAACGATGCGGCTTTTCAAGCTTTGCCCGCCGGAACCGTTGAGTCGCTGGTAAAGCCGGAAAACAAGGAAAAGCTCGCCAAGATCCTCACGCTTCACGTGCTTGCGGGCAAGGTGATGGCCGCCGATGTGGCGGGTAAGACCATGTCCCCGAAGTCGGTGGGCGGCGAGGAACTTCACGTCGACGGCTCTCATGGCGTGGTAGTCAGCGGAGCCAAGGTCGTACAGGCCGATATCGCCTGCTCGAACGGCGTGATCCACGTCATCGACAAGGTGATCATGCCCAAGGCGTGATGCGCTTACTATAAAGCACGGCGAGGGCGGTCTCCGGGCCGCCCTTTCTCGTTGTGGGTGCTAGGGCATAGGCCTCCAACCCAGGCTCTTTAAGCTTGTGGATGGTTGGCTGATTGCCTTTTTAGAGGTGGATCGTGGGCCGCAATTATCCCGTCGATCTTCATGCGCGTGTCGTTCGTCGCGGCCGGTCAGTCGCGGAACGCGGCTGCGGCCCGCCTGGGTACTGGCGAGAGCTTTGCGATCAGGGTAGCGAAGCGTTTCCCGACGTCCGGATCGTTGGAGCCGGCCAAGCGGAGGCCCCGGCCGGTACGGGCAAGCTTGTTCCCTGCACCGCGCTCCTGATCGGTGTCGTGGAGGAAACGCCGGACAATACGATGCCGGAGTTGCGCGAAAGGCTCTTGGCATCTCATGGCATCGAGGTCGATCCGGCGACGCTGTCGCGGTTTCTCTGCCGGCAGGGCTACACATACAAAAAAGGCCTCGATGGCGGCAGAGCGCGAACGCGCCGACGTGCGTGAGGCTCGCGAGACCTGGGCCATCCGACGCCAAGCGCGAGTGCGGGCTGAGCCTGCACATTTCGTCGTCGTCGACGAAACTGCGGTCACAACGAAGATGGTGCGTCTTCGCGGGCGTGCGCGCCGGGTAGAGCGTCTGCTGGGCGACGCCCGTTCGGCCGTTGGGGCACGCAAAGCTTCGTCGTCGGGTTGCGTTGCCGTGAACTCACGGCACCCTGAATCGTCGACAGGACCGTGGATCGTGCCGCCTTCGATCTCTGGATCGAGACCCGACTCGCGCCTACGCTCAAAATGGGAGACATTGTCATCCTCGACAATCTCGCCGCCCAAAAGAGCGCAAAAGCCACGCGGATTCTGAAAGATCGGGGCGCCTGGTTCCTGTTCCTGCCACCTCCGCCTCCGCCTCCGTGGGCGCAAGCTCCATAGCCCCGATCTCAACACGATCGAGATGGCCTTCTCAAAGCTGAAAACCCACTCAAGTGCCGCGAAGGCCCGCACCTTCGATGCTCTATGGCATGCCATCGGCAGCATCTGCGACCTGTTCAGCCCACAAGAATGCTGAAACTACTTCAAGGCTGCAGGCTACGCATTCGATGCTCTCGCCGAGCTCGAAGACTTCTGGTGCTATCAGCTTCACATGGAATCGCGCGACCGGGATACGAACCTCTGACAGTAGCCGACATTAGCGCCTTGCCTTGGAAGCAGACTTTTACCTTCGCATCTGAGACTGATTTTACCGTTCTCCCAAGAGATGGACATTCATCATGGCCTCGGGCACGCCTTGAGTGTCGACGGACGAGATCCGTCTGTTCGATGGCCGGCAGCTTGGTAATGGCATCTACGCGAGCTTAGGAATGGAACGAGTGCAGCCACCTCACGTCACCGTTTATGCGCACTCGACGTCGCAAGGCTCGATCTCCTCCTGGGAGCCTCTCGCCGAGCACGCATCGCACGTCGCTGCAGCGAGCGAGGAACGGGCGCGGCTGATCGGCCTCGCGGCGCTTGGGCGTCTGGCCGGTCTGCTGCACGATGTCGGCAAATGCTCGGTCGAGTTCCAGGCTTACCTGCGGTCCGCCGATGTAGCACGCCGAGGCCCGGACCACTCGACGGCTGGTGCGGTCGAGGCTCTGCGGCTCTATCCGGGCCCTGTCGGACGCATGCTGGCCTTTGTGATCGCAGGCCATCACGCAGGTCTCGCCGACGGGGACGACCTGCAGGCGCGGCTCGGCAAGACGCTGCCTGGCTATGCAGGGTGGGAGGTGGAGATCGGTCCGCTACCAAAGGCCGCTGCGCTTGCTCCCACACGACGCATCCTTCCCGGCGCTCACCGCGGCTACACCTCCGCCTTCATGATCCGCATGCTGTTCTCCTGTCTGGTGGACGCCGATTCCATCGCGACCGAGGGGTTCTACGCAGCGGTGGAGAAACGCCGTGTCGAGCGCGATGGGTTCACGCCCCTGTCGGTCCTGCATGGCCGGTTGCAAGCCTTCATGGCCCTGAAGAGACGCGACGACACGCCGTTGAACATTCGCCGCGCGGCTGTTCTCGACGCCGTCACGGCCAAAGCCGAGCTGGCGCCAGGCCTGTTCTCTCTGACGGTCCCGACTGGCGGCGGCAAGACGCTGGCCTCGCTGTCCTTCGCGCTCGCTCACGCGAACCGCCACGACTTGCGGCGCGTGGTCTACGTGATCCCGTTCACCTCCATTATCGAGCAGGCCGCCGGCGTGTTCCGCGAAGCCCTGGCGGGAGAGCCGGGAGGTGAGAACCGGGACGACGTGCTCGAACACCACGCGAGCTTCGATTGGGAGGCGGCAGGCCGTCGCGAGGGCGAGGACGGGCGCGGCAGCGATCCCCTGGACCGGCTGCGCCGCGCCGCCGAAAACTGGGCGGCTCCGATTGTCGTGACCACGGCGGTGCAGTTCTTCGAAAGTCTCCACGCTAACCGGAGGGGCCGCTGCCGCAAGCTCCACAACCTGGCAGGCAGCGTGATCGTGTTGGACGAGGCGCAGACGCTTCCCCTGCACCTTCTGCGTCCCTGCCTGGCGGCGCTGGACGAGCTCGCCCGCAATTACGGGGCGAGCGTCGTGCTCTGCACCGCGACCCAGCCCGCACTACGCGCGCAAGACGGCTTCACAAGCGGGCTGGATCTACCCAACGAGCGCGAACTCGCGCCCGATCCGGACGACCTCTTCGCGCGCCTCAAACGCGTCACGATCGAGCGGCTCGAAGGGCCTGTGACGGACGAGACGGTCGCCGCGCGCTTCGCCGCGCAGCCGCAGATGCTTTGCATTGTCAACACGCGCACGCACGCGCGGGCGCTGTTCGATGCCATCCGCGACATGCCGGGCGCCGTCCACCTCTCCACCCTAATGTGCCCGGCCCACCGCCGCGCCGTGCTGGCCGATGCGCGCCGGCGGCTTCGCGCCGGCGAACCCGTCCGCATGGTCTCGACGTCCCTGATCGAGGCGGGCGTGGACATCGACCTGCCGGAAGTCTGGCGCGCCGCGGCGGGGCTCGACTCGATCGCTCAGGCGGCGGGACGCTGCAACCGCGAGGGCAAGCTCGGCACGCTTGGGCGCGTAATGGTGTTCGAGCCCGCCACCGTCGCGCCTCCACACGAGATCAAGCAGGCGTGGGCGGCCGCGCGCAGCGTGCTCCGCCGCATGGACGACCCGCTTGGGCGCGACGCCATCCGAACCTATTTCCGGGAAATGTACTGGCAGAAAGGACCGGAGGCGCTCGACGACGCCAAGCTTGACGGCAAGCCGTTCCCCATCCTCGAGCGGATCGCCGAGCAGGCGCCGCAGAAAGGCGAAAAGGACCCGCCGCTCGCCTTCCCCTTCGCCTCCATCGCCGAGACGTTCCGGATGATCGACGAGGTCATGGATCCGGTGATCGTGCCCTGGCGCGCGACCCCGGACGACCGCGCGTGCGAAACCATTCTCGCCCGCGTCGCGGCCATGAACAAGCCGCTCGGGCCGGACCTGCGCGCCCTGCAGCAATACGTGGTCGCCATCCCTCGAAAGGTCCGGGCGGACTGGCTCGCGCTCGGCGTCCTCCGGCCGGTCCACCGGGCGCTGGGCGAGGCGCTGCTCCGGTTCGAGGGCTTGGCGCATTACGATGCGGCGATGGGTGTGCAGCTCGGCAATCCGCTGGAGCGCCGAGCGGAAGATAACGTGTTTTCAAGCTGAGCGATAATCCTGTGAACAACTCCGGCGTGCCGCTGCGTAATGCTGCAACTGTCGTAGTTTGTCGCACGGGAGGGTCCAATGAGCTACGGCATCAGTCTGCGCGTGTGGGGTGAGCGGGCCTGTTTCACCCGGCCGGAGATGAAGGTCGAGCGCGTCTCCTACGATGTGATGACGCCGTCTGCCGCGCGGGGCATCCTGGACGCCATTCTCTGGAAACCGCAGATGCGCTGGGTCGTGGACCGCATCCAGGTGCTGAAGCCGATCCGCTTCCAGTCCTTCCGCCGCAACGAGGTGGGCGCCAAGGCGTCCGCGAGCCTGGCCGAGCGCGCGATGCGGGCTGGATCGACGGCTGGACTCGGTCTGCTGGTAGAGGACAACCGTCAACAGCGCGCGACGACGCTGCTCACCGATGTCGACTACATCATCGCCGCGCATTTCGAGCTGACGGACAAGGCCGGGCCGGACGATACGGCCGCTAAATACTTCAGCATGTTCAACCGGCGCGCGGAAGCGGGCCAGTGCTTCCACCGGCCCTGTCTCGGCACCCGCGAGTTCCCGGCCGACTTCGCCCTCATCGCGCCCGAAGCCGACGTGCCGGCCTCGGCGCTGCCCGTCGACCAACGCGACCGCGATCTCGGCTGGATGCTGCACGACATTACGGGGCCTGAGCGCACCTCCCGCTTCTTTCGCGCCCGCCTAAACGACGACATGCTCGACGTGGGACGCTGCCTCGCGGAGGGGACGGCCGCTTGACGATTCTGCAGTCGCTCGACCGCTATTACGAGCGCATGGCCGCGCGGGGCGAGGCCGAGCGGCTGGGCTTTTCGCGCGAGAAGATCGGTTTTGCGATCGTGATCTCGGCCATGGGCGAGCCTGTGGAGGTAATTGACCTGCGGAAAACCGTCGGCAGGAAACCACAACCGGTATCGCGCGAAGTGCCGGCCGCCGTGAAGCGCACCGCCGGCATCCTGCCCAACCGCTTGTGGGACAAATCCTCCTACGTGCTCGGCCGCACGGCCGGCGAAGGGCGGCGCACCGCCGACGAGCACGCCGCTTTCAAGCTGGCCCACCGCGACCTCCTCGCCGGCAGAACCGACACGGGATTGGTGGCGCTGCTCCGCTTCCTCGACCGGTGGCAACCGCAGGATTTCGACGCGCCCCCGTTCGGGCCGGAGATGCTGGACGGCAACCTCGTGTTCCGGCTCGACGGCGATCTCGGTTTCATTCACGAGCGCGAGGCGGCCCGCACTCTGCTGACAGCTGAAGCGACGTCTGGGGAGGACGGCGAACCCTGCCTTGTCACAGGCGCGCGCGGCCCGCTCCGGCGCCTCCATCCCAGCATCAAGGGAGTGCAGGGCGCGCAGAGCTCCGGCGCCGCCCTGGTGTCCTTCAACCTCGACGCCTTCACCTCCTACGGCAAGGAGCAGGGGGCCAACGCGCCGACATCCGAGGCCGCCGCCTTCCGCTATGGCGCCGCGCTGAATCGCATGCTCGACCGCGGCAGCCGCAATCGCTTGGCCCGGCCGGTCGGCGATGCCACCGTCGCCTTCTGGGCCGACACGTCGGAAAGTGTGGACGAAGGCGCGGCGACCGCGGCAGAGGCGTTCTTCTTCGAGGCGATCGAGCCGCAGTCCATTGACGACGACCCGCAGGAGACCGCGAAGTTGAGGAACGCTCTCGAGAAGGTCGCGGAAGGCCGACCGCAGGAGGCCAGCCCAGCCATGCGACGGGGCACGCGCTTCCATGTGCTGGGGCTCGCCCCCAACGCGGCCCGCCTGTCCGTACGCTACTGGCTCGACGACACGTTCGAAACCTTCGCGCGGCGGCTGCTCGACCACGAGCGGGATCTACGGATCGAACCGAAGCCTTTCAAATGGGGCAGCAAACCCGCTGTCGGCCGCATTCTGGTCAAGACCACGGCGCTCCAGGAAAAGTTCGACAACATCCCGCCGCTGCTCGCCGGCG
This sequence comes from Beijerinckiaceae bacterium, assembly GCA_965249685.1. GTDB lineage: Bacteria > Pseudomonadota > Alphaproteobacteria > Rhizobiales > Beijerinckiaceae > RH-AL1. Next base: position 1,979,902 of record CBDFMN010000003.1, read on the forward strand.
AGGTCATGCGGGCCGTGCTCGGCGGCACGCGCTACCCGCGCACGTGGCTGAGCGCCGCCCTGATCCGCCTTCGGGCCGGGGACGACCCGTCCACGGGGTGGCACGCGGCCGCAATCCGCGCCGTGCTCGAACGCGATAGACGGCTGAGCTTGGACGCCGAACGACAGAAGGAGATCCCCGTGAGCCTCGCCAAGGACAGTTCCGACGAAGCCTACCAGCTCGGCCGTCTGTTCGCCGTGCTGGAGACCGCTCAGCGCCTTGCGCTCGGCCGCCTCAACGCCACCATCCGCGACCGCTACTTCGGCGCGGCCTCCGCGACGCCGGCCCTCGTCTTCCCCCTCCTGCTCAAGGGCGCACAGAACCACATCGGCAAGCTGCGCAAGGACCGCAAGGACGTCTGGATCGAGCGCGAGATAAGCGAGATCATCGACCACCTGCCCGACGCGCTACCCCGCACCCTGAAGCTGGAGGCGCAGGGCCGTTTCTGCATCGGCTTCTATCACCAGCGGCAGGCGCAATTCGCCAAGCGGCCGGACGTCGCCAAAACCTTGGACGACCAAACCCCGGACGATACACAAACAGAGAACGAGGGAGATGGGGATGGGGATGACAACGGCTGAGGAGGGCGGCGTCACCAGGCGCCATGAGTTCGTCCTGTTCTTCGACGTGAGCAACGGCAACCCGAACGGCGACCCCGACGCTGGCAACCTGCCGCGGCTCGACCCGGAGACGAACCAGGGCCTCGTGTCAGACGTCGCCCTGAAGCGCAAGGTGCGCAACTACGTGGCACTCGCCCGCCCCGACGCGCCCGGCCACGAGATCTACATGCGCGAGGGCGCGACGCTCAACGTGGAGCACAAGCGCGCCTGGGCCGCCGTCATGCCGGATGTGAGCAAGCCCGAGGACTTGAAGCGCCTGCCGCGGGAGGAGGCGAAGTCGCGCGCGCTGACGCGCTGGATGTGCGCCAACTTCTGGGACATCCGGACCTTCGGGGCCGTCATGACCACCGGCGTCAACGCGGGCCAGGTGCGCGGCCCCGTCCAGGTCGCCTTCGCCCGCTCGGTCGAGCCCGTGCTGCCGCTGGAGATCTCCATCACCCGCTTGGCGGCTACCACGGAGGCGGACGCGGAGGCCAAGGGCGGCCGCACCATGGGCCGTAAGCACATCATACCCTATGGCCTCTACCGCGCGCACGGCTTCGTCTCCGCCCCGCTCGCCTCCCACCCCGCGAAGGGCACGGGGTTCTCGGAGGACGACCTCCAGCTTCTTTTCGAGGCGCTGACGGGTATGTTCGAGCACGACCGTTCCGCCGCCCGCGGCGAGATGGCGACGCGCGCCCTCGTCATCTTCCGGCACGCGTCCGCGCTCGGGAACGCGGCGGCGCACGACCTGTTCGCGCGCGTCAGGACGCTGCGGGCGCACGCAGGGTCGCACCATCCGATCGGCGCGCCAGAGACGGACAACTGGCCGCCCACGCGCTGCTTCGAGGATTACGTCGTGACCCTCGACGGTGCGCCCTTGCGCCAGCTCGTCACGACCGTGGACGTAACCTGACCGCCGCCGTGAAGCCGCCCGTTCCCAACCCTGCCGCTGAGGACGCGCTGATCCCATTGTCGGCGCTGCAGCACCACCTGTTCTGCCCGCGGCAATGCGCGCTGATCCACGTGGAGCAGCTCTGGGCGGAGGATGCGGCGACTGCCGCGGGACGGCTGCTGCACGAGAAAGTCGATGCCGGCGGTGGCGAGAGCCGGCGTTCCGTCCGAGTGGCACGCGGGCTGATGCTGCGCTCGCTGGCGCTCGGCGTCGCCGGTCGCGCCGACGCGGTCGAGTTCCACGGCAGGCCGCCGCAGCCCTTTCCCGTCGAGTACAAGCGCGGCAAGCCCAAGGCGCACCGCGCCGACGAGGTGCAGCTCTGCGCCCAGGCGATCTGCCTGGAGGAGATGTTCGACATGCCCGTTCCCGAGGGTGCGCTGTTCTACGGCGAGCCGCGACGGCGCACGATCATCGAGTTCGACGGCAAGCTGCGCGCGTTGACCGCCGCCGTCGCGGTGGAAACGCGCGCGACCCTGGCGCATGCCGTCACGCCGCGGCCCAAACGCATGCCCGCCTGCCGCCGCTGCTCGCTGGAGGCGCTCTGCCAGCCGGCGCGGCTCGAGAAGCCGCCCGCCGTCGCGCGCTGGCTCGCGGCGCAGGTCGAGGGCTGATGCGCAGGCTCCGCAACACCGTCTACGTCACCAGCGAAGGCGCTTGGCTGCGCAAGGACGGCGCCAACCTCGTGGTCGAAGTGGAGGGAATAGAGCGCGGCCGCGTGCCGCTGCACATGCTGGAGGGGCTCGTCACCTTTGGGCGGCCTGGCGCCTCGCCGGCCCTGATGCTGGCCTGCGCGGAGGCCGGCATAGCGCTGTCGTTTCTTGACCCCAATGGCCGCTTCCTTGCTCGCGTGGAGGGGCCGCGCACGGGCAACGTGCTGCTGCGCCGCGCGCAATTCAAGGCGGCCGGCGATGCGGTGGGCACGGCCGCTATCGTGCGCGGCATGGTCGTCGCCAAGGTCGCCAACCAGCGCGCCGTGCTGCGCCGCGGCCTGCGCGACCACGCAGGCTCACTCGCCTCCGAAACCGTCGCGGCGCTCGCCGCGGCCGAGGGCCGGCTGACCGACATCGCGCGCCGCAGCTTGCGCATGGAGATCGTCGACGGTCTACGCGGACTGGAAGGCGAGGCGGCCGCAACCTATTTCGCCGTTTTCCCAGCCCTGATCCGCGTCGACGACGAAGCTTTTCGCTTCGGCGGTCGGTCGCGCCGGCCGCCGCTCGACCGCGTCAACGCTCTCCTGTCGTTCCTCTATGCCATGCTGGGTCACGACTGCCGATCGGCCCTCGAGGCGCACGGTCTTGACCCGCAGGTCGGCTTTCTCCACGCCGACAAGCCGGGTCGCGCCGGCCTCGCGCTCGACTTGATGGAGGAACTGAGGCCCGTGCTGGCCGATCGGCTGGCCCTCAGTCTCGTCAACCGCCGCCAGGTCGCTGTCGATGATTTCGTGGTCGAGGAAGCGGGCGGCGTCCGCCTGACGGACGAGGCCCGAAGCCGTGTGCTGGTCGCCTGGCAGGAGCGCAAGCGCGACGAACTGCGCCACCCATTCCTCGGCGAAACGATGCCGCTGGGCCTCGTGGCCCATGCCCAGGCTCAGATGCTGGCCCGGCACCTGCGCGGCGACCTGGATGGCTATCCAGCCTTCGTGTGGAAGTGAGGCGCCGGTGCTGATGCTGGTGGCCTATGACGTGAACACGCAAACGCCCGCAGGGCGGACACGCCTGCGCCGCGTGGCTCGCGCCTGCCTCGACTTTGGCCAGCGCGTGCAGAACTCCGTCTTCGAATGCGAAGTGGAACCCGCGCAATGGACGGCCCTTCGCGCCCGACTTCTCGGTTTGATCGATCCCACACGTGACAGCCTGCGCTTCTACCGCCTGGGCGCCGACGGCCGCCGGCGCGTGGAGCACGTCGGCACCAAACTCGCGCTCGATCTCGACGGCCCGCTGGTTTTCTGACCGGCCGCGCGAACCGAAAGCGGCCAGGCTGTGCCCCGCCAGTTCGCGCGCGATCCAAGATCTTGATGCGCCACGACAAAGTCCGTCGCAGGTCGAGCGGCAAAGCTGCAATGCGACGGTGGCTGCGGGGGTTCGCGCAGGGCGCTCGGATACACTTGCGCAATCAATCTGTTATCATTGAGCCGTCGCCCCTTCACGGGGGCGCGGATCGAAACGCCCTGCCGCGGGGTCGCCCCTTCACGGGGGCGCGGCGAAAAGCGCGCCCGGCCCCACGTCGACACGTCGCCCCTTCACGGGGGCGCGGATCGAAACGCCGACACCGGAATTGACCTGGAAATTGGTAAAGGGTCGCCCCTTCACGGGGGCGCGGATCGAAACTATCCCAACACGGTGACGGTGACGGTGGCGGTCGTGTCGCCCCTTCACGGGGGCGCGGATCGAAACCTGCCGCCGTCGAGGATGGAGCGCTGCCCGTGGCCGTCGCCCCTTCACGGGGGCGCGGATCGAAACTCAACGATGCGCCACGCCTACTCGCCCTCGCCCGGTCGCCCCTTCACGGGGGCGCGGATCGAAACGCGCGCTTCTGGCGGGGACACTGGCGATCGGCGCGTCGCCCCTTCACGGGGGCGCGGATCGAAACCTTGGTCGCGGGGTTGATGAGCGTCTTGGTGGCGGTCGCCCCTTCACGGGGGCGCGGATCGAAACATTTCGTGCTTTCGCACGCGATCTGGGCGATCCCGTCGCCCCTTCACGGGGGCGCGGATCGAAACTTCTCCTACTTTCATCATCGGACCTCGGCAAAAGCGGTCGCCCCTTCACGGGGGCGCGGATCGAAACGTCCGAAACGTCTCCAAAAGCCTCGCTGGCCGTGGTCGCCCCTTCACGGGGGCGCGGATCGAAACGCGATCCTGCCGCAGGGCGACGCGCGCTGACCGTGTCGCCCCTTCACGGGGGCGCGGATCGAAACATCGATGACCATCGCTCGCAGAATGAGGCGCCTCGTCGCCCCTTCACGGGGGCGCGGATCGAAACCCAGGCCCCCAACGTCGTCCCTTCTTCGACGGCAGTCGCCCCTTCACGGGGGCGCGGATCGAAACACGTGATCCAAGGCCCACTCGGAGGCCAACAAGGTGTCGCCCCTTCACGGGGGCGCGGATCGAAACACTTGGCACCACAAATGCCCCGAGGGCGTAAAGATGTCGCCCCTTCACGGGGGCGCGGATCGAAACTCATGCGAAACATCGCTAGAGGCTCGTCGCGCCGTCGCCCCTTCACGGGGGCGCGGATCGAAACGTCCGGCACGAGGTTGAGTTGGCCCGGTGTCGGGTCGCCCCTTCACGGGGGCGCGGATCGAAACGATCAGTTTGGGGGCGCTCGGAACCTTAGACGGGGAGTCGCCCCTTCACGGGGGCGCGGATCGAAACTGATCCACAGCGACGCCACGATCGTCGGCGGCGGTCGCCCCTTCACGGGGGCGCGGATCGAAACATCTGCGGCTTGTCAGTGACCGGCAGCGACAAAGAGTCGCCCCTTCACGGGGGCGCGGATCGAAACGCGCGCTTCTGGCGGGGACACTGGCGATCGGCGCGTCGCCCCTTCACGGGGGCGCGGATTGAAACGCCGATGACCATCGCTCGCGGAATGAGGCGCCTCGTCGCCCCTTCACGGGGGCGCGGATCGAAACGCGCTGCCCGCTAGAGCCGAGGCAATCGTGTCGCGTCGCCCCTTCACGGGGGCGCGGATCGAAACGGTCCTTATCGAGGAGCTACGTTAATGCGCTATCGTCGCCCCTTCACGGGGGCGCGGATCGAAACCACCTCGACCTCGCAGTCCACCGCCACGGCGCTCAAGTCGCCCCTTCACGGGGGCGCGGATCGAAACGCGATCGGGCGTGACCTGACCGGCAACTTGCCCCCGTCGCCCCTTCACGGGGGCGCGGATCGAAACGCGTCGGCACTGCTCGTTCACCCCGCCACCAAACGTCGCCCCTTCACGGGGGCGCGGATCGAAACACGACGGCTTCAAAATCCTTTTCCAACGTCGGCGCGTCGCCCCTTCACGGGGGCGCGGATCGAAACTGCGGCGTGCCGCCGGCGATGGCACCGGTGGTGCGTCGCCCCTTCACGGGGGCGCGGATCGAAACGTGTTCTCCCCAAGTCCCTTGGTCAACCCGTCCACCGTCGCCCCTTCACGGGGGCGCGGATCGAAACGCGGTCGGCGTCGCCCGCGCGGTCACGAGCGGCTTGTCGCCCCTTCACGGGGGCGCGGATCGAAACGTCACGCAGACGCCGCTACCGGGTGCCGCCGACGTCGCCCCTTCACGGGGGCGCGGATCGAAACTCGTTTCATGCTACGTCCCGACAGTCATCAGAAGTCGCCCCTTCACGGGGGCGCGGATCGAAACGGTCCTTATCGAGGAGCTACGTTGATGCGCTATCAAGTCGCCCCTTCACGGGGGCGCGGATCGAAACTTGTCGCAGCCTGGTTCGTCGCGCAGGTCACCGAGTCGCCCCTTCACGGGGGCGCGGATCGAAACGCCAAGTGTAGACGCTCCGCGCAACGCCACGGTGTCGCCCCTTCACGGGGGCGCGGATCGAAACACGCAGCTAAAGTTTGGCACGGCTGTGCAGGGTCGTCGCCCCTTCACGGGGGCGCGGATCGAAACTACTGCCGGGGATCGATTGGGCGGCTTTGATAAAGTCGCCCCTTCACGGGGGCGCGGATCGAAACCCGCGCCGGTCGGACCGGCCAGCGCCGTAAGCCCGTCGCCCCTTCACGGGGGCGCGGATCGAAACTCAAGACCGCTTTTGACGTCCGAGCCGGCCGATGTCGCCCCTTCACGGGGGCGCGGATCGAAACGTGACGAGCGGCCTCAAAGCCCCGTCGCAGCCGTCGGTCGCCCCTTCACGGGGGCGCGGATCGAAACACCTATCTCAAATGCCTCTATCGCGAGTTTCAAGGTCGCCCCTTCACGGGGGCGCGGATCGAAACCTGACGGAGAAGCAGCGCCGCGACCTGGCCGAAGTCGCCCCTTCACGGGGGCGCGGATCGAAACTTCTTGGTTGCCGCCTACGGCTTGATAGGCTGGGGTCGCCCCTTCACGGGGGCGCGGATCGAAACGGCGAACGCGCGACAATGCCGGACGGGGCTCTCGCCCGTCGCCCCTTCACGGGGGCGCGGATCGAAACGCGTTCCAGATCGGGCAGGAATACCTATGGCTCGCGTCGCCCCTTCACGGGGGCGCGGATCGAAACCGCGAACTTGGCCGAAGTGCGGTAATTAAGCCCGGTCGCCCCTTCACGGGGGCGCGGATCGAAACAAACCCGATAGGAACTGCTCGCCGTTGAGCGCCGGTCGCCCCTTCACGGGGGCGCGGATCGAAACGGGTCGGCGGCGACGCTATCGTGGCGTTTCAGACCGTCGCCCCTTCACGGGGGCGCGGATCGAAACTTGCAAAGCGCGCTGGGAGAGACAAAAGCCGAAAAGTCGCCCCTTCACGGGGGCGCGGATCGAAACGTCATGCTACGGCCCTCCCTGTCAGGCCGACATCGTCGCCCCTTCACGGGGGCGCGGATCGAAACACGTCGCTGCCGACCGGCCCTTGGTACGTGTAATGTCGCCCCTTCACGGGGGCGCGGATCGAAACGCCGACGATACCGTGTTCCATCGAACCAAATCCTGGTCGCCCCTTCACGGGGGCGCGGATCGAAACGCGGCCAGGAACAGCACGAACATGACGAGCGCCGTGTCGCCCCTTCACGGGGGCGCGGATCGAAACTGCCGGATGGCGGCGAGCTAGATAGGATTATGCCGTCGCCCCTTCACGGGGGCGCGGATCGAAACGCCCCATAGTTGGGGTCGGTGGCGTAGCGCTTGGCCGTCGCCCCTTCACGGGGGCGCGGATCGAAACGTCGTGTAGGCGAAAAAGGGATTGCCGACCGACGGTCGCCCCTTCACGGGGGCGCGGATCGAAACAAGACGCTCGCGATATCGCCGCCCTGCGTCGCCGTCGCCCCTTCACGGGGGCGCGGATCGAAACGACTGGCAAAAAGCGCGTTGCCATGCGGGATATAGTCGCCCCTTCACGGGGGCGCGGATCGAAACTGCTCGCTGATGGTCGCCAAGCCGGTACGGCAAAGTCGCCCCTTCACGGGGGCGCGGATCGAAACCGGGTCTGGTTTGATGACCCATATTCCCGGTTGCGTCGCCCCTTCACGGGGGCGCGGATCGAAACGGACGGGTCCGGCCTTATTAGCAGTCCCAACCTGGTCGCCCCTTCACGGGGGCGCGGATCGAAACCCTTGCCGTCGCGGAGGCCCCGGTGACGGGGGCGTCGCCCCTTCACGGGGGCGCGGATCGAAACTGGAGCCCGCTTATCTCGTCGACGAGAAACTGCGAGTCGCCCCTTCACGGGGGCGCGGATCGAAACGCCGTCAAATAATCAGGATGCTGCGCGAAGGCATGTCGCCCCTTCACGGGGGCGCGGATCGAAACCTTGCGTCGAGGGCGGCACGAAAGCCGTCGTCGGGTCGCCCCTTCACGGGGGCGCGGATCGAAACAAGTCCAAGCGGGAGGCTGAGCAGGTAGAGCGTGAGGTCGCCCCTTCACGGGGGCGCGGATCGAAACCCGTCCGCGCGGCCCGTGGTCGACGGCGTGGGTCGCCCCTTCACGGGGGCGCGGATCGAAACACGGAGCGCTCCGGCGGCGGATCCTGCAACGTGGTGTCGCCCCTTCATGGAGGCACGCTTACGCAGCCAGTAAGTTCCAGTTTTCGGGTGCTTCCAGGGCGAGGCCATATTCAGGGCCTTGTGCACCACTCTTGTGTACAAGCGCGGCCGCCCTTAGTCTCTGATCACGCTAATTCTCTCGTCGGAACAGCACCTTATGAAGATGCTTGGTGCCCAGGAGAGGACTCGAACCTCCACCTCTTGCAAGACTGGTACCTGAAACCAGCGCGTCTACCAATTCCGCCACCAGGGCATGCGCTCTCCTTAAGCGGCGGGAACCCTGCATGTCAACGGGCGCGGCGGCTTGGCTCTGGACGCGCGCCCGGGGCCCTCCTATGACAGGGCATGCCGCGTGAGGCAGGCGAGGAATGGCGGCTGGAATGGCGGAGCGGTTGGTGCAATCGGGCAAGCTCGTGACCGTGTTCGGCGGGTCGGGCTTCGTGGGGCGGTACGTGGTGCGGGCCCTGGCGCAGCATGGCTGGCGCGTGCGCGTCGCGTCGCGGCGGCCGGACCTTGCTTTTTTCCTGCAGCCCTCCGGCATGGTCGGGCAGATTGCGGCGGTGCAAGCCAATTTGCGCTATCCCGACTCGGTCGCCCGCGCGATCAGCGGCGCCGACGCCGTGGTCAACCTCGTCGGCCTGCTCGCGCCCGCGGGCGTGCAGAGCTTCGCCGCGATCCACGTGGATGGGGTCCGCACCGTGGTCGAAGCGGCCCGCGCGGCGGGCATCGTCCACTTCGTGCAGATGTCGGCCATCGGCGCCGACGCATCCTCGGGTGCGGCCTACGGGCGGACCAAGGCGGAGGGCGAGGCGATCGTCCGCGCCGCGATCCCCGAGGCGGTCATCGTGCGGCCCTCCGTCGTGTTCGGGCCGGAGGACAAGTTCTTCAACCGCTTCGCTGGCATGGCGCGGCTGCTGCCGGCTCTCCCGTTGATCGGCGGCGGCACGGGCAAGCTGCAGCCCGTGTTCGTCGGTGACGTCGCCGAGGTCGTCGCCCGCGCGCTCGACGGGACGGCCAAGGCGGGAACGATCTACGAACTCGGCGGGCCGGAGGTGCGTACCTTCAAAGAGGTCCTCGCCTTCATCCTCAAGACCACCGGCCGCAAGCGCCGGCTCGTCACCCTGCCCTTCCCTGCGGCGCAGGCGATGGCTGGCGTGACGGAGCGGGTGAAGGCGCTCTCGCTCGGGCTGTTCCCGTCCATGCTCGAGATGACGCGCGACCAGGTCGAACTGCTGAAGAGCGACAATGTCGTCTCGGCTGCTGCCATCGCCGAGGGCCGCACGCTGCGCGGCCTCGGCATCACGCCGGAATCCTTCGAGGCCGTGGTGCCGGGCTACCTCTACCGCTTCCGCAAGACGGGTCAGTACGCCGGTCAGCGATTGGCCTGAGGCGCGCGCAGCCCGCGCCCGGCGATCGGCTGCGCCACGCGCACGAGGAAGGCGGAGGCGAACAGCGGCGTCAGGAGGTTGAGGAACGGGACGGCGAGCAGGGCGGCGACGACGCAGCCCGCCAACAGGATGCGGAGCCCGTGGCGCTCCCGCAACCGCCGGACCTCGGCCAGAGGGTGGTAGCGCAGGGCGGCAAGCTCGAAATAGCCGCGGCCCAGAAGATAGGCATTGGCGCCGAAGAAGGCGACGGCGTTGAGGCCGGGCACCAGCAGAAACAGCAGCGCGACGGCGTTGACGAGAAGGCTCAGCGCGGCAAACTTGCAGCCGATCCAGACCGCCGGCCCGAAGGCCATGGCGCGACCTCGTCCTTCCGGCCCGGCGACCGCCGCTTCCGCGTGGTCGGCCAGCTCGTCGAAGAAGAAGCCGGCGACGAGGAACGACACCGGCGCGACGAGGAAGGCCCCCGCGACCAGCAGCCCAAAGCCGGCGACGAGGTGCACGGCCGTGCCGAGCCAGGCATAGGGCAGCTGGACCGTGGCCACGACGAGCTTCTCGACGCCGCCCCACAGCAGCGCCAGCAACAGCAGGGTCAGCCCGAGCGACTTCCAGAACACGACGCGGAAGGGCCGCGTGAAAATCTGCTCGGCGGCGGCGAGCGCGGCGTCGATCATGCTGGAGCTCTCCTCTTCTGTCGCGTGGTCCGAGGCACGACGCCTGGCCGGGATCGTCCGGCGCCCGCTTGGGACGCCCGCCGCATCGAGAGACTCGTGGGCGCGGTGCTCATCGTTGCGTCACCTGTTCGGACGGGCCGGAGGCGGCTCTCGTCGAGGCAAGTTGAAGGGCACGGCTATTTCCGCTACGCCAAAGCGCATTGACCAGCAACCGGCGACCAAGCCGGCGTGGGGACCCGATGCTCGACCAACCGCCCGCCCGCCCAAGGACCCGCCACGACTGGAGCGTCGACGAAATCGTCGCGGTGCACGACCAGCCGCTCCTCGAGCTGATCGCCGAGGCGGCCGCGGTGCACCGCATCCACCATAGCCCCAGCGACGTGCAACGCGCGAGCCTCCTGTCCATCAAGACCGGCGGCTGCCCCGAGGATTGTGCCTATTGTCCGCAATCGGCGCACCACAGGGAGGTCAAGCTCGACCGCGTCGACTTGATGGCGACCGACGATGTGTTGGCCCTCGCGCGGCGGGCGAAAGCGGCGGGTGCCGATCGCTTCTGCATGGGCGCCGCCTGGCGGCAGGTGCGCGATGGGGCCGACTTCGACGCGGTGCTCGCCATGGTCGGCGGCGTGCGTGCGCTCGGGATGGAAGCCTGCGTGACATTAGGCATGCTGACGCCAGCCCAAGCCGACCGGCTGAAGGCGGCGGGCCTGACGGCGTACAACCACAACCTCGACACCGGGCCGGACTTCTACGCCGATATCATCTCGACCCGCACCTATGCCGACCGGCTGCGTACCTTGCAGGCGGTGCGCGACGCCGGCCTGCAGATGTGCGCCGGCGGCATCATCGGCATGGGCGAGGGCGTGCGCGACCGCGCCGCCATGCTCGGCGTGCTGGCCGGCTTCGACCCACACCCCGAAAGCGTACCGATAAACGCGCTTGTTCCCGTCGCCGGCACGCCGCTCGCGGACCGGCCGAAGCTCGACCCGCTCGACCTCGTGCGGATGATCGCCACCGCGCGGATCGTCATGCCCGGCGCGCGGGTGCGGCTCTCGGCCGGTCGCTCCAGCCTATCGCGCGAGGCGCAGGTGCTGTGCATGGCCGCCGGCGCCAACTCGATCTTTTATGGCGAGACCCTGCTGACGACGCCGAACGCCGAGACGAGCGAGGACGATGCGCTGTTTTCGGCGCTTGCGGGGCGTGGACCGGCCGAGCGGCGGCCGGCGCTCGCTTGATCCCAGCCCTGTCACCCCGCAACAGAGACCGGGTGCGAAGCGCCGCCGCGGCAGGGCGACGGACGACGCTGAGCCTGACGGCGGCGGCGGTGCTCGTGTGCGTCGTCGGCCTCGCCGTGGCGCAGGGCGCGGATCGCGGGCTGCTCTGGCGAGTGGTCCAAACCTGCGTCGTCAACGCGCGGATCACCGGCGGCTCGTTCCCCTGCCTCGACGTCAACATCAGCAGGGGGGTCGAGGCTGGCTTTGCCGTCGTCCGCGCGCCCCTCGAGGCGACACATATCGTCGTCGTCCCGACCGCTCGCGTCGAAGGCGTGGAGGCGAGCCAGCTTCTCGAACCGAGCGCGGAAAACTATTTCGCGGACGCCTGGGCCGCCCGCCACTACGTGACCGAGCGCATCTCGCGGCCGCTCGCGCGGGAGGATATCGGCATGGCCCTGAACTCTCTGCCCGGGCGAAGCCAGGACCAGCTCCACATCCACGTCAACTGCCTGCAGGCAGGGGTGCGGGACGCGCTGAAACGCAGCGCATCGGACATTCACGCCAACACTTGGTCGCGCCTGCCGTTCACCTTTCACAACGATCGCTACTGGGTGATGCGGCTGAAAAGTGCCGATCTCAAGGGCATCAACGTCTTCCGCCTGGTGATGGACGGGCTGCGCATTCCCGAGGCGGACCGCCCGAAGGTCACGATCGTGCTGGCCGGCGCGGCCGACCGAGGCGAGGAGGGGTTCTACCTCCTCTCGCTCGTCGCAGCGCGCGCCCGGCGCGACCAGGGACACGGCGAGTTCCTACTCGATCACACCTGCGCCGCCGCTGGCGGCTAACCCCGACGCGATCTGGGCACGCGCTGCCTGCGCGCCCTAGACAGGCCCTCACCAGCGGGGTTCAAGCGGCGGACCCGCGTCCGAGACCGTCGCCATTGGCCTAGCGCTCTTCGTCGGTCTCGATGTCGCCGTCGATCAGGTCGGCGACGTCGTCGTCGCCGTCCTCTTCTTCCTCCAGGAACGTGTCCTCGGAGGCGTCGTCCTCGACCTCGTCGGCATCGTCGTCGACGACGGCGGCCACCACCTTGTCCTCGTCGACGTCAGCCTCCTCCAGCGGCACGAGTTCCACGCCCGTGTCGGCTTCCGCCTCGTCGTCCTGGACAACGGGTGCAGCGCGGGCGGCAGCCCGCGTCGAGAGCGGCGTGACCTGATAGACCGTTCCGCATTTGGGGCAGACGATCGGGTCCTTGTTCAGGTCGAAAAATTTGGCGCTGCAGTTCTGACACTGACGCTTGCCGCCAAGATCGGGTTTCGGCACGGAGACAACCTTCTGGGGGGCCGGACGCACCCTGCGGGGCGCCATGCGTGAATGGTGTGGCGGGTCGGTAGTGGGGGCAGGCCCCTCTGTCAAATGGAAGTTGGGCAAGCTCTGGATTTAGCGAGGGTTCCGCTTGGGCGGATGACAGCGCCGCGGCGCCCATGCTAGGGCGGCGAACGGCCTGTCCTCCAGAGCGCTGGGATCCCGGTGAGACCTTCCCCAAGCAACGCGAGCGCCGCCCTAAGCGGCGTACCCGGCACCCCCCTGCGCGGCCGCCTCCGCCCACCCGGCGACAAGTCGATCTCGCACCGCGCGATGATCTTCGGCCTGCTCAGCGTCGGGACGACGCGCGTGGACGGGCTTCTCGAAGGCGAGGACGTGCTGCGCACGGCCGAAGCCTGTCGGGCGCTCGGCGCCACGGTGGAGCGGGACGGCTCCTCCTGGATGGTGCGCGGCACCGGCATTGGCTCGCTGCTGGCACCGCGGGGTCCGCTCGACTTCGGCAACGCCGGGACCGGCTCACGCCTCATGCTCGGCGTCGTCGGCGGCCACCCGATAGAGGCGCGCTTCGACGGCGACGCGTCCCTGCGCAAGCGGCCGATGCGGCGCATCCTCGATCCGCTCACCCTCATGGGCGTCGAGGTGCTGGAGCAGGCCGAAGGGGGGCGCTGCCCCATCCGCATCCGCGGCACCGCGGAGCCGACACCCATCGAGTATCGCACGCCTGTCGCCTCGGCGCAGATCAAGTCGGCGGTGCTGCTGGCCGGCCTCAACTCGCCCGGCCGCACCACCGTGATCGAAGCGGAGGCGAGCCGCGACCATACGGAGAAGATGCTGACCTTCTTCGGCGCCGACGTCAGCGTCGAGCCCTATGGCGAGGCCGGCCGCAAGGTCAGCCTGCAGGGGCGCCCGGAACTGCGTCCGTGCCACGTCATGGTGCCGGCCGACCCTTCTTCGGCCGCCTTCGCGGTCGTCGCCGCGCTGGTCACACCTGGTTCGGACGTGGTGATCGAGGGTGTGATGACCAACCCCCTGCGGACCGGCCTCATGACCACCCTGCTCGCGATGGGCGCGCGGATCGAGGTGCTGGACCGCCGCACCGAGGGCGGCGAAGAGGTGGCGGACCTGCGCGTTCGCGCCTCGGCGCTCGCCGGTGTCGACGTGCCGGCGGCGCGCGCGCCTTCGATGATCGACGAATACCCCATCCTCGCGGTGGCCGCCGCCTACGCGACGGGCACGACCCGCATGCGCGGATTGCAGGAGCTGCGCGTCAAGGAGTCGGACCGGCTGGCTGCGGTGGCCGCCGGGCTGGCGGAGGCCGGCGTCGCCCATGCGGTCGAGGGCGACGACCTCCTGGTCGAGGGCGGCTCGGGACGGGTGCGCGGCGGCGGCCTCGCCGTCACCCACCTCGACCACCGCATCGCCATGAGCTTCCTTTGCCTCGGCTTCGCGGCGGAGCGACCTATGGCGGTGGACGACGAGGCGACCATCGCGACGAGCTATCCCGGCTTCAAGGCCGACATGACGCGGCTGGGGGCGACCTTCCGGTGATCGTCGCGATCGACGGGCCGGCCGCGTCCGGCAAGGGCACGATCGCGCGGCGCCTGGCGGCATCACTCGGTGTCCCGCATCTCGATACCGGCCTTATCTACAGGGCGACGGCGTATGCCGTGCTCGAAGCCGGCGCCGTGCTCGACGACGAGGAGGCCGCGGTGACCGCCGCACGCGCGCTCGTCCTGCGCGACATCGACGAGACACGGCTGCGCGGCAAGGACATGGGCGAAGCCGCCTCGCGCGTCGCCGCCATCCCGGCCGTGCGCGCCGCGCTCCTCGACGCGCAGCGCGCCTTCGCCGGGCAAGTGGCCGGCGCCGTCCTCGACGGGCGCGACATCGGCACGGTCATCTGCCCGCGGGCGGACGCCAAGATCTTCGTGACCGCCAGCGCCGCCGTCCGGGCGCAGCGCCGCACCCTCGAGCTGGAAGGCCGGGGCGAGGCGGCGTATTACGAGGCCGTGCTCGCCGACATCCTCCGACGCGACGAGCGCGATCGCGGCCGGGGAGTGGCGCCGTTGCAGCGCGCGGTCGACGCCGTCGAACTCGACACCAGCGCGCTCGACGTCGAGACGGCCGTCGCGAGAGCGGCGGCGATCGTCGCGCGCCGGCTCTCGCAGCGAGAACCCCGCGGATGAGGCGCGAGCCGAGGCCGCGCAGGCCGGGACGCCCGCACAGGCGGCAAGCCGTCAGCTTCAGCCTGGGCGAATATGACTTCATCCAGGCGGGGCTGCGCCGTTTCGACCTGCGCGACCCCTATTACATCGCGGTCTCGCTGAGCTGGCGGGCCTTCTTCCTGCTGTTCCTCGGCGCGGAACTGACGATCAACACGGTCTTCGCCCTGCTCTACCTGGCTCAGCCCGGCGCGGTCGCCAATGCGCGGCCCGGCACCTTCAGCGACGTGTTCTTCTTTTCGCTGGAGACGCTGGCGACCGTCGGCTACGGCGTCATGGCGCCGGCGACCCTCTACGGCCACCTGGTCTCGGGCGCCGAGATCGTCACCGGCATGATCTTCACCGCGATCATGACGGGCCTGCTCTTCGTGCGCTTCTCCAAGCCGCGGGCGCGCATCCTCTACGCCGCCAACCCCGTCGTGACGTTGCACAATGGGCGGCCGACGCTGATGCTACGGATCGGCAACGCGCGCGCCAACCCGCTGACCAACGTGCGCCTGAGCGTGCACGCTCTTGTGCGGCAGGTTTCGGCGGAGGGCCATCCGCAGCGCTCGCTCGTCGAACTGCCGCTGGTGCGCGGCCGGCTGCCGATCTTCGCGATCCTGTGGACGCTGATGCATGTTATCGACGAGGCGAGCCCACTGTACGGGATGGACGCACAAGCGGTCGAAGTCGAGAACTTACGGTTCTTCCTCACCGTCGCCGCGCGCGACCACGGCACCGGACAGGAAGTCTCCGACCTGCGCGTCTATGCCGGCGGCGACATCCGCTTCGGTATGCATTACCGGGAAGCGGTCCTGGTCGGCGCCGAGAACCGGACGACCGCCGATTACAGCCTGATCGGAGCGATGGAAGCGGATGGGTGACGTGTCCAACCTCCAGATCGACCCGCAACGCCTCTGGGACAGCCTCATGGAGACCGCGAAGGTCGGCGCACTGCCGAGTGGCGGGGTGGCGCGACTGACGCTAGGCGAGGACGACCGTCGCATCCGCGACTGGTTCCGCGACGAGGCGGAGGCGCTGGGGCTCGCCGTCACGGTGGACGAGGTCGGCAACATGTTCGCGCTTCGCTCTGGGCTCGATCCGAGCCTGCCACCGATCGCCGTCGGCAGCCACCTCGACACGCAACCCACCGGTGGGAAGTTCGACGGCAATTTGGGCGTGCTGGCCGGGCTGGAGATCATGCGCACGCTGGCGGCCTCGGGCTACGTCACGCAAGCGCCGCTGTTGCTGGTAAACTGGACCAACGAGGAGGGCTCGCGGTTCGCGCCCGCGATGCTGGGCTCAGGCGTCCATGCCGGCGCTTACGCCAAGGGCTTCGCCTACGCGCGCGCCGACCCGGGTGGAACCCGCTTCGACACGGCGCTCGAGGCGATCGGCTACCGCGGACCGTTGGCCGCGGGTACGACCAAGCTCGGCGCGATGTTCGAGCTGCATATCGAGCAGGGGCCGATCCTCGAGGCGGAGGGCAAGACGATCGGCGTCGTCCAAGGCGTCCAGGGCATGCGCTGGTTCGACGTCGCCCTGACGGGCGAGGCGGCGCATACCGGCTCGACACCGATGCCGACGCGTCGCAACGCGCTGCTTGGCGCCGCACGCCTCATTCAGCAGGTCGACGCCATCGCGAAGGCGCATGCCCCTGCGGCGGTCGGAACGGTCGGCTTCCTCGTCGTGACGCCCAATTCGCACAACGTCATTCCGGGGCACGTCGCGCTCACGGTGGACATGCGCGACCCCTCCGACGCGACGCTCGACGCGATGGAGCGGGCGCTGACCGAGGCCGTGGCGTCCGTGCGCGAGGAGTTGGGCCTTGCCGTCGCGCTCACTCCCATCGCCCGCACCGCGCCCGTGGTCTTCGATCCCGGCTGCATCGCCGCGGTGCGGCGGGCGGCGGCGAAAGGCGGCTTTGCCACGCGCGACATGGTCTCCGGTGCCGGCCACGATGCCGCCCATTGCGCGGCCGTCGCGCCGACGACGATGATCTTCGTGCCGAGCGCCGGCGGCCTGAGCCACAACGAGGCGGAGTTCACAAGCCTGAACGACTGCGGGGCGGGAGCACAGGTGCTACTCGACGCCGTGCTCGGCTACGACGCGGAACGGCAGGAAGCCGCGACCGCTTGACCCGCCGACCTCGCGATGTAGAGGCATGCCGCTCGCGCGAGACGTCACCGCGCCGCCTCTCGCCCGTTCCTCGCTCCCAAGTCGGCTGCGGCGTCCGGGATGACGGCCCCTCAAAGGCCGATAGATGGCATGGCCTTTTATGCTAAGGGTCGATGGGCCGGCAAGTGGAGAAGTCCGATGATAGTCCTGGGGATCGAGACCACCTGCGACGAGACGGGCGCGGCGATGGTCCGCCTCAAGCCAGAAGGCGGCGGCGAGATCCTATCCAACGAGGTGATGAGCCAGATCAAGCAGCATGCGGCCTATGGCGGCGTGGTGCCGGAGATCGCCGCGCGCGCCCACGTCGAGGTGATAGACCGGCTGATCGCGCGCGCCGCCGCCAAGGCCGGCGTGGCACTGCGCGACATCGACGGCGTGGCCGCCGCCGCGGGGCCTGGCCTGATCGGCGGCGTCATCGTCGGCCTCACCGCCGGCAAGGCAATCGCGCTTGCCCTGCGCAAACCGTTCGTCGCGGTCAACCACCTTGAAGCCCACGCGCTCACGCCGCGGCTGACGGACAATGCCGCCTTCCCCTACCTTCTCCTGCTCGTCTCGGGCGGCCACACCCAGCTCGTCGCCGTGCGTGGCGTCGGCGACTACGTGCGGCTCGGCGCCACACTCGATGATGCGGTGGGCGAGGCCTTCGACAAGGTGGCCAAGATGCTGGGGCTACCCTACCCCGGCGGCCCGCTGGTCGAAGAGCGCGCGGCCGACGGCAATCCCGACCGTTTCGCCTTCCCGCGCCCGATGCTCGGCCGTCCCAAGCCGGATTTCTCGTTCTCCGGCCTCAAGACCGCCGTGCGGCTCGAAGCCGATCGGATCGTCCCGCTCACCGCGACGGACGTCGCCGATCTCGCCGCCTCCTTCCAGGCGGCAGTCGTCGACACGATCATCGACCGCTGCCGCTGCGCGCTACGGATGTTTCGCGAGCGGGTCGGCCCGTGCGAGACCGTGGTTGCGGCCGGCGGCGTCGCCTCCAACGGGGCTATCCGCCGGGCGCTTGCCCGCTTCTGCGGCGAGGCAGGGCTGACCCTGGTGGTGCCGCCGCCGGCACTCTGCACCGACAATGGCGCGATGATCGCTTGGGCCGGCGTCGAGCGGCTGCAGCTCGGCCTCGTCGATGACCTGACCTTCGCCGCGCGCCCGCGTTGGCCTCTCGACGCCACCGCGGAAGCGGCGCACCACGGCAAGGCCTAGCAACTTCACTTGATATGACCCAGGCTCGGCATCGGTGACCTGAAACCACGTCGACATGCGCCAAGACGAGCTTGGGCTAGTCAGGAGCTTGCGTTTTGCTAGATTGGCGGGCGCCGTTCGAAAACGGAGGAGCATGAGTTGCGCAACGAGAGCTCTTCCAACGAAAGTCATCCCGTCGGCCCCCATGACGTCGGCGGCCGGCCGGCGCCGACCGTCATCAAGGACGAGCACGAGCACGCGCTGTGGGAGCGGCGCGTCGATGCGATGATGATGCTGCTGACCCACCCCTCCCGCCACCTGCTGGTGGTCGACGAGTTGCGCCGCCAGGTCGAGGCGCTGGGTCCCGGCGCCTACGGGTCCCTGGGATATTATGAGCGCTGGATCGCCGCTATCGCTGCCGCGATGATCGAGCGCGGCGTGGTCACGAGCGACGCGCTGGGGCGCCGCATGGCCGAAGTCGAGGCGCGCGACGCCGAGGGTCGGCCTTGAGCGCCGTTTCACCCGGAGAGCGCGTCGCCGTGCGCCGCGTGGTTACGCCCGTAGAGCGCGTCGCCGTGCGCCGCGCGTTTCTGGTCGGAGAACGCGTTGTTGTGCGCCGCGCCTGGCAGCCGGGCCATGTCCGCACACCCGCCTATATTCGCGGCCGCGTGGGCCGCATCGAGCGGTGCCTCGGTGCTTTCCCCAACCCGGAGGAACTGGCCTATCGCCGGTCCGGCGCGCCCGCGCCCCTGCTCTACCGCGTACGGTTCCTGCAGGCCGACGTCTGGCCCGACTACCGCGGGCCTGCCGCCGACGCGATCGAGGTCGAGATCTACCACCATTGGCTGGAGCCAGCCGAGCCGGAGCCGCCGCACGATGGCGCATGACCACCATCACCATGCGCCTGAAGGTGTCGTCGTCGAGGGGCTGCCCACCCACTATCAGCAGATGGAGATCGCGCTTCGCGAACTGCTGATCGAGGCAGGCGTGTTCAGCGCCGGCGACGTCAGGCGCGAGGTCGAGGCGATGGAGGGGCGCGACGCCGGGCGCGGCGCGGCCATGGTCGCGCGCGCTTGGCTCGATCCGGGCTATAGGGAGCTTCTCCTGCGCGACGCCCGCGCAGCGGCGGCGGCCTTCGGCTTCGAGGCCGGCCCGTTCGAAATCCTGGTGATGGAGAACACGCCCAGCGTCCACAACATGATCGTCTGCACGCTCTGCTCCTGCTACCCCCGCATGCTGCTCGGCCTGCCTCCGGCCTGGTACAAGGGGCTGGCCTATCGCGCCCGCGCCGTGCGCGAGCCGCGCGTCGTGCTCGCGGAGTTCGGTTTTCACCTGCCCGGCCACGTCGCGCTCCGGGTGCACGACAGCACTGCGGACATGCGCTACATGGTGCTGCCGATGCGCCCGGCCGGAACGGAAGGCTGGAGCGAGGCGGCGCTGGCGGCGCTCGTCACTCGCGACAGCCTGATCGGCGTCGCGCAGGTTGCAGTCTGAATTCCAGGAAGGGAGCCGCCATGCGCCGCATAGCCGTCCTCGGGGGTGGCGCCTGGGGCACGGCGCTAGCGAACCTGGCCGCGCGCAATGGCGCCGCCGTGACGCTTTGGGCGCGCGAGCCGTCGCATGCGGCCGCCATGGCGGCAGATCGCGTCAACGCGCGTCGCCTCCCCGGCATCCCGTTGCATTCCGCCATCGCGCCGAGCGACGACCTTGGCGCGGTCGCTGGCGCCGCCATCGTCCTGCTCGCCGTACCGGCGCAGGCGCTGCGGTCCACAGCCGAGCGCGCCCGGCCCTTCGTCGAGCCCGGGGTGCCCGTGGTGGTCTGCGCCAAGGGGATCGAGCGTGCGAGCGGCCTCTACATGAGCGACGTCGTCGCCGCCGCCCTGCCAGGCCGTCCCGCGGCGATCCTCTCCGGCCCCTCCTTCGCCGAGGACGTCGCGCGCGGGCAGCCCACCGCCGTTACGCTCGCCGCGCGCGACCCGGACGGCGCCGAAGCGCTTGCGGCGGCCTTTGCGGCCCCCTGGTTCCGGCTCTATCATTCCGCCGATATCCATGGTGTCGAGATCGGCGGCGCGGTGAAGAACGTGCTGGCCATCGCCTGCGGCATCGCCGCCGGGCGCGACCTTGGGCGCAGCGCCGGCGCGGCGCTCATCGCCCGCGGTTTCGCCGAGCTGATGCGCTTTGGCGTGGCCCAGGGGGCCGAGCCTGGAACGCTGATGGGACTTTCGGGCCTCGGCGACCTCGTGCTGACGTGCGGCTCAGCGCAATCGCGCAACTATGCGTTCGGCATGGCGCTGGGGCGGGGCCTGAGCGTGGCCGAGGCGACGGCGCGGGGCGGCACGGTGGAAGGGGCGCAGACCTGCCCGATCCTTGTCGCGCTGGCGACGCGGCTGGGGGTGGACATGCCGATCGCCGAAGCGGTAGACGCCGTGCTGGCGGGCCGCACCAGCGTCGAGGCGGCGATTGCCGCCCTGCTCGCCCGCCCGGCGCGCGCCGAGGCAAGGTTCTGACGCAACGGACGATCGAGCGATGGCGCATTGGCTGGTGAAGAGCGAGCCGGACAAGTGGTCGTGGGACGACCAGGTGGCGGCCGGTCGCAAGGGAACGCACTGGAACGGCGTGCGCAACCACGTCGCCAAGCAGAACCTCATGGCCATGCAATTGGGCGAGCGGGTGTTCTTCTATCATTCCAACGAGGGGAAGGCGGTCGTCGGGATCGTCGAGGTCGCAAAGCTCTATTACCCTGATCCAAGTGACGAGACCGGCCGCTTCGGCATGGTCGATTTTCGTGCGGTCGAGCCGCTGCCGGAGCCGGTGACGCTGGCGGCCGTCAAGGGCGAGCCGCGCCTCAAGGCCATGATGCTGGTGGCGAACTCGCGTCTGTCGGTGCAGCCGGTGACGGATGCCGAGTGGACGCTGGTGCGCGCGATGGGCGGCCTTTAGCAAACGGGCACGGCGCAAGCCGTTGCTCCTCCCGGCTCGGCGCTCTACCCTGCCACGATGCACGAGAGCCATTTCCAGTTTTTCGAGGACGCGGACGACCGTCCGCACAGCGCCGCGCGCGTCGCGGCCCTGCGCGCCGAACTGGCGCGGCTGGAGGTCGACGGCTTCGTCGTCCCGCGCGCCGACCGGCACCAGAACGAATATGTCCCCGCCAGCGAGGAGCGGCTCGCCTGGCTGACCGGGTTTTCGGGATCCGCCGGCATGGCGATCGTGCTGAAGGACCGCGCCGCCATCTTCGTCGACGGACGCTACACGCTCGCGGTCCAGAGCCAGATCGACGTGGCGGTCGTCGCCGCCGTAGCGCTGACCGAGCAGACGCCGGAGGCCTGGGTCGCGGCGCATCTGCGCAAGGGCGGCAAACTCGCCTATGACCCTTGGCTGCTGACGCCGGCGCAGGTCCAGCGGCTGGAGCGGGCCACGACGCAGGCGGGCGGGGCGCTGGTCGCGCTCCCCTCGAACCCGATCGACGCCGTGTGGCGCGAACGGCCGGCCGCCCCCCGCGGCGCCATCACTTTGCGCGGACCTCGCCTCGCCGGCGAAACGGCGGCGAAGAAGCTCGGCCGTGCCGCCGCCGCGATGGGCCAGGCGGACGCGCTGCTGATCTCCGACCCGCACGGGGTCGCGTGGGCGTTCAACATCCGCGGCGCCGACGTGGCACACACGCCCCTGCCGCTCGGCTTTGCGCTCGTGCCCAAGGTTGGCCACGCCACCCTGTTCCTCGACGAGCGCAAACTGGGTAACGCGGAACAGGCCGCATTGGCAGCGGTGGCGACGGTCGCCGACGAAAAGTCGGTGGAGACGGTGCTGGCCGCGCTCGGCAAGGCGGGCAAGACGGTGCTCTTCGACGCGGCGACGGTCCCCGCGCGGCTGACGCAGGTGCTGGAGGACGCCGGTGGCACCGCCGACCTCGGGCGCGAGCCGATCGCCTTGATGAAGGCCCGTAAGAACGCGGCCGAGTTGCGCGGCACGCGCGCGGCACACATCCGCGACGGGGCGGCCGTGACGCGGTTTCTCCAATGGTTTGCCACTCATGCCAGACCCGGCCGCCTTACGGAGATCGCGGCAGCGGAGGCCATGGAGAGCTTTCGCCGCGAGACGGGAAGGCTCAGAGACGTGTCCTTCCCAACTATTTCAGCCGCCGGTCCCCATTCCGCGATCCCGCACTACCGGGTGACGAACGCGTCCGACCGTACGATCGGGCGCGGCCTCTTCCTCGTCGATTCCGGGGCGCAATACGAGGACGGGACGACGGATATCACACGGACCTTGGCGGTAGGCCGGCCGACGTCCCTCATGCGCGACCGCTTCACCCGCGTGCTCAAAGGCCACATCGCTATCGCCCAAGCCGTGTTCCCCGCCGGCACCACCGGCGCGCAGCTCGACACGCTGGCGCGCGCGGCTCTATGGCAGGCGGGCCTCGACTTCGACCACGGCACCGGCCACGGCGTCGGCGTCTACCTCTCCGTGCACGAAGGACCGCAGCGGATCTCCAAGGCCGGTCACGTCGCACTCGAGGCGGGCATGATCCTCTCGAACGAGCCCGGCTACTACAAAGCCGGCGAATGGGGGATCCGCATCGAGAACCTCATCGTCGTCGAGCCGCGCGCGATCGAGGGCGCGGAGCGCGCGATGCTTGGTTTCGAGACGATCACCCTGGCGCCCATCGACCTGACGCTCGTCGAACCCAAGCTGCTGAACACGGGCGAACGCGCTTGGCTCGAGGCCTATCACGCCCGCGTGCGCAAGGAGATTGGCCCCCTGCTGCCACCCGAGGCGCGCCGCTGGCTGCGTGAGGTCACGCGCAAGCTGTAGCGGGACGCTATCGTACTCGACCCAATCCGTTGCGCGTTTTCAACCAACGCGTGGCACAACGACCGTTGATGGAGGGACGAGGCGCCCCGAACCTTAGCGGGAGTTCATCCCAAAAAGCCAAGTCGTCTCGACTGCGCCACGGTGCAGACCGGTAGCCAAGCCACGACCAACTTTGCGACGGAGTAGAGCGCGTGGACCTCGCTTTTCTGACCTGCTGTAGACCGCCGGTCTGTGGGCGAGAACGTGGACGCGATTTCATGCAACAATAAACAACGCTCCTCATTTCTCACGCATATCGGACGCGATCGATCGCCCCTGAATTGGCGTCGCGCCGGGTAGCAACGGAGTATGGATCATGCGAAACAGGACGTATCTCGCGATCTTCGCGGCGACGACTTTTCTGACGACCGGCGTCGCTTTTGCGGCAAACCAGCCTTCCGCAGACCAACAGAAGGCTTCAGCCCAGCGCTACGTGCTCGATAAGGATTTCGGGAAACTTTCGGCCGACGGGTCGCAGGCCTTTCAGGATGTGACGCTGGCGCGTCTCGCCATCTTCGACGGACGCACCGACGACGCCAAGACGTTGGTGGACGCGGCGAACACGTCGTTTGGAAAAGCGGCGCACGACGAGTCGGTCTTCACCAAGGCGGAAGCAGACATGAAGCCGCCTCAGGGTGGTGCGGCGAACGCGATGCCGGCTCGCGACGGGCAGGCCGGCGCTAAGACGGCGGATACGAAGACGCCGGTGGAATGGCTCCCCGTGAACGGGACCGTCTCCATCGACGAGGACTACACCCTCAACCCCACCAAGGCCGCAGCGGTCTCCGATGCCAACAAGAGCCTCAAGTCGGGCGACAGCAAAGGGGCTTTGGAGAAGTTGCGGCTGGCCAACGTCGACGTGAATGTCACGATGGCCGTGGTACCTTTGAACAAGACGATCAGTGAAGTCCAGCAGGCGGCGACGCTTATCAACGGCGGCAAGTTCTACGAAGCGAGCCAGGCCCTTCGTCAAGCGCAAAATGGTGAGCGGTTCGACGTGGTCTCCGTGTCGGACAGACCGAAGAGGGCAAGCGACGCCGCTGTCGAGGGCAACCCCCAGCCTGCGGCAAGCACCACTGCGCCTGCCACCTCAAAGTAGGCGGAGGCTTGCCCTCGCCGGCGCCAAGATAGCCATCAGCTCTCGCGGCATCGGCTTGATCGAATCAGACCAGCGAACATCCGTCTATGGTTTGCTTTCTATCAAGACTAGGATCGCTAAGTTGTCGATTGATGCGGGAGTGAATGGCCGAAGCGCTGGACAAGTGGAGTAACGCGAGACGTCGGCGCGTAGATGCCTCGCCGCTTGGCCACGTCACGCCGGCCGCACCCGCGCCAACCAGTCCTCCTCGCTGATCGTCTCGATGCCGAGTTCCGCCGCCTTTTTCAGCTTGGAGCCGGCGCCGGGGGCGGCTACCACGAGGTCCGTCGTTTTGGAGACAGAGCCTGCCACCTTGGCGCCTAGCCGCTCGGCCTGCGCCTTGGCCTCCTCGCGCGTCATCCGCTCCAGCGTGCCGGTGAACACCACCGTCTTGCCCGCGACGGGGCTCGATGCGGCGATTGCCTCCATCGGCTGCGGGTCGATCTCCCTCAGGAGGTCGTCCAGCACACTCTCGTTGCGGTCCTCTGCGAAGAAGTCGTGCACGCATTCCGCGACGACGGAGCCGATATCGGCGATATTCTCGATCTCCGCGCGGGCTTCAGATCCTTCTACTGCGGCCCGCGCCGTGTCGCGCAGCGCCGGGAAGCTGGCAAAATGACGCGCCAGGCGCTTGGAGCCACCTTCCCCGACGTGACGGATGCCAAGCGCGAATATCAGCCGGTTGAGCGGCATGCGGCGCCGCGCGTCGATGGCTTCGAACAGCTTGGCGACCGATGTCGCGCCGTAGCCTTCGCGGTCCCTGAGCTTCTTGAGACTGCGGACGTCGCGCCGGGCCAAGGTGAAGATGTCGGCCGGGGTGGCGATCAGACCCTCGTGGTAGAACTGCTCGATCTGTCTGTCGCCCAACCCTTCGATGTCGAGCGCGTTGCGTGAGGCGAAATGCTTCAGCCGTTCGATCGCCTGCGCCGGGCAGACGAGGCCGCCGGTGCAGCGGCGCACGACATCGGCGCGACCGGTCTTGGCGTCGATCTCGCGCAGCGCGGCGGAACCGCAGACGGGGCACAGCTCCGGGAAGACGTAGGGCTTGGCCGCCGCCAAGCGCTTCTCCAGCACCGGGCCGAGGACCTGCGGGATGACGTCGCCGGCTCGCTGGATCGACACCGTGTCGCCCTCACGCACGTCCTTGCGGGCGATCTCGTCCTCGTTGTGCAGCGTCGCATTGGTGACGACGACGCCGCCGACAGTCACGGGGTCGAGCCGCGCCACCGGCGTCAGAGAGCCGGTGCGCCCGACCTGCACCTCGATGCGCCGCAGCACGGTCGTCGCCTGCTCGGCCGGAAACTTATGGGCCGCCGCCCAGCGCGGCGCGCGCGAGACAAAGCCGAGCCGCTCCTGCAGCGCGAGGGAATCGACCTTGTAGACGACGCCGTCGATGTCGTAGGGCAGCGCGCCGCGCTGCGCCTCGATGGTGCGGTACTGCGCGAGCAGGACGTCCGCGCTCTCGCATCGTGTCATCAGCGGGTTGACCGGCAGGCCGAAACGCTCGAAGGCCGCGACCATACCCATCTGCGTGTCGGCCGGCAGGGCGCTCGCCTCGCCCCAGGCATAGGCGAAGAACCGCAGGGGGCGAGCCGCCGTGATGGAAGGATCAAGCTGGCGCAGCGAGCCCGCAGCCGCGTTACGCGGGTTGGCGAACAGCGCCTTTCCGGCCTCCGCCTGCCGCGCGTTGACACCGGCGAATCCGTCCTTGGTCATGTAGACCTCGCCGCGGACCTCCAGCACGGCGGGAGCGTGGCCGGCCAGCGCGTGCGGGATTTGCGCGATGGTGCGAACGTTGGCGGTCACGTCTTCTCCCTCCCCGCCATCGCCGCGCGTCGCAGCCTGTACAAGGACACCGTTCTCGTAGCGCAACGCGCAGGAGAGGCCGTCGATCTTCGGCTCGGCGGTAACCGCGAGCGGCGCGTCATCGGGCATTCCAAGGAAACGGCGGATGCGGGCGCAAAACTCGGCCACCTCCTCGTCGGCGAAGATGTTGCCGAGCGACAGCATGCCGACCTTGTGGCGGACCTTGGCGAACTTCTCGGACGGCGCGGCCCCGACCTTCGTCTTGGCAGCGGCATCTCCGACGAACTCGGGATGCGCCGCCTCCAGAACCTGCAGGCGGCGGCGTAGCTCGTCGTACGCGGCGTCCGAGATCCTCGGCGCGTCCTCGCCGTGATAGTGCCGATCGTGCTCGGCGATCGTGGCGACGAGCGCGGCATAATCCGCCGGATCGTTCCCGGCGGGCTTATCGCTTGAGGTTCGTTTCGCGCGGGCCATGATGCGGTGTACCCAGGAGGGATCTGGCGTGCAACGACGCGGGGCGGGACGGATGGGACAGCTGACGGGTCCGTGGGAGAGGATGGAGGGTCCGGCTTGCCGGACCGTTAAGACCGCAAGCGGGCGGACGTTTGTAGCCGGGCTCGTCATGGTTGCGCTCATGCGTGGCGGCTCCACGCCGGCGGCGGCCGACCCGGTGGGTACGCAAGTCTTTTCCTCCCTCTGCACGGCCGCGGGCGGCGGCGACATCAGCGGCCTGCGCATCAAGGTCATAGGAATTCCACCAGACGTCCTCGTCTCGTTCGAAGAGACGGAGGGCGCGCTCATGGTGGCGACTGAGACAAAGGAGGCGACCTACGTGGCCGCGACCGGGGCCCTCGCCTTTACGGTCCGGACGGAAACGGGCACGATCAGCTTCCGCGGCCAAGCGACTCCGGCCCTGCTCACGGGCACTCTGGCGCGCGAGGGCGGCGACCCCGAGGAGGTCCGCGTGCCGTCCGATCGGGGCGGCGACGGGGAGGGCCCGTGCTCGGCCGCCGGCGAGCCGATCAGACCGTGAGTTGGGCCATGCGATGACGCCGATGAGCCGAGGGCACCAATGAGTAACGTCTACGATTTCACCGCACGCCGCATCGACGGGGCGGAGGTGCCGCTGGCCGATTATCGCGGCCAGGCCCTGTTGGTCGTCAATACCGCGAGCCGATGCGGGTTCACGCCGCAATATATCGGGCTGGAGACGCTGCAGAAGGCATTTAGCCCGCGCGGCTTCACCGTGCTGGGCTTTCCCTGCAACCAGTTCGGCAATCAGGAGCCCGGTGACGAGGCGGCGATTGGGCGCTTCTGCCAGCTCACCTATGACGTCACCTTTCCCCTGTTCGCGAAGGTCGAGGTCAACGGGCACGCGGCGCATCCGCTCTTCGCTTATCTGAAAGCCGCCAAACCCGGCGCATTGGGTCTGACCGGCATCAAGTGGAACTTCACCAAGTTCCTCGTGGATCGGCAGGGAGCGCCGGTCGCGCGCTTCGCCCCGACGACGAAACCAGATGCGATCCGCGCCTCGATCGCCGCCCTCCTGCCTTGAACGCTCTCCTGCCCTGAATAAGGGCACAGGAGCGCGATGGCTGCCCGCTCGACAGGCAGGACCTCCAAACAAGATGCAACAAATCGCAAGATCGCTCGTTGCTTCAGGCGTACGGGACGCAACATCAGGAGCTATCATGGCCAAGAATTCTCATCACGAAGCTGCCCAGCATCACGAGGCTGCCGCCAAGTCGCACCGCACGGCGGCCGAGCACCACGAGAAGGGCGACCATGCGGCCGCCCATAAGCACTCGGAAGAGGCGCACGGCCACACGACCAAGGCGCATCAGGCCTCCCAGACGGCGCACAGCAAGAGCGCCGCGCAAAAGTAGACCGAAGGATCGCGCGCGACTTGCAGAATGCGGGAGGGTCGGGCGGGCAGGCCCGTTCCCTCCTTTTTCATTGGTGCCGAAGCCTCCTCTGGCAACCCGATCGGCCGGTGCGGCCGGTAGTTTTGGCCATTGCCCTGCCCCGCATCGAGGGCTAAGGGAGGGCGGCCGAAGACCCGAAGCTTGGAGACACGAGAATGCCCGTGCGGCTCGATAGCCGGAGCCCGGATTTCGAGGGCGCGTTCAAGGTCCTGCTGTCCGCCAAGCGAGAAGTCTCGGAAGACGTCGACCAGGCGGTACGCGCGATCATCCGCGACGTCATGGCCGAGGGCGACGAGGCGCTGTTTCGCTATTCGCAGAAATTCGACCGCGTCGACCTGAAGGCGATGGGGCTGCGGGTGACGCCGGCCGAGGTTGCGGTTGCCGTCGCCGCCGTGCCGGCCGCGGCGATCGCGGCACTCCGCCTGGCGCACGAACGCATCGTCAGCTTTCACCAGCGCCAGCGGCCGGCAGACCTGCGCTTCACGGACCCGATCGGCGTCGAACTGGGCTGGCGCTGGACGGCGATCCAGGCCGTCGGCCTTTACGTGCCAGGCGGCACGGCAAGCTATCCCTCCTCCGTCCTGATGAACGCCGTGCCTGCGAAGGTGGTCGGCGTCGAGCGGGTGGTGATGGTGGTGCCGGCCCCCGATGGGGCAATCAACCCGCTCGTGCTCGCCGCCGCCGATCTCGCGGGTGTCGACGAGATTTACCGCGTTGGGGGCGCGCAGGCCGTGGCGGCGCTGGCCTACGGGACGGCGACGATCGCGCCCGTTTCGAAGATCGTGGGGCCTGGCAACGCCTATGTGGCCGCCGCCAAGCGCCAGGTGTTCGGCACGGTCGGGATCGACATGATCGCCGGCCCCTCTGAGGTGCTGATCATCGCCGATCGCACCGCCAACCCGGAATGGGTCGCCGCCGACCTGCTCGCCCAGGCGGAGCATGACGCCGCGGCGCAGTCGATCCTCATCACCGACGACGTGGCCCTCGCCGACGCGGTGGAGGCGGCCGTGGCGCGCCAGATCGGAACCCTCTCGCGGGCCAAGATCGCCGGCGCGAGCTGGGCCGATTTCGGCGCGATCATCCTGGTGCCGGCCATTGCCGACGCGGTACCGCTCGCCGACCGTCTCGCGCCCGAGCACCTCGAGATCATCGCCGCCGACGCGGAGGGCCTGAGCGACGCCATCCGCAACGCCGGCGCGATCTTCCTCGGCAGCCATACGCCGGAGGCGGTGGGCGATTACGTCGGCGGCTCCAACCACGTGCTGCCGACGGCGCGCTCGGCCAGGTTTTCCTCCGGCCTCAACGTCCTCGACTACCTCAAGAAGACATCCATCCTGAAGTGCACGCCCGAAAGCCTCGCGGCGATCGGCCCGGCGGCGGTCACGCTGGGCGAGGCGGAGGGCCTCGACGGCCATGCCCGGTCGGTGGCGATGCGGCTCGGCGCGCCCAAGGCGGCATGAGCGAGGCGCCGCGCGATCGCCTCAAGTCGGTCGCCCTCGACGGCGACTCGATCGGCGCGGGCAGCCCGGACCAGGAACACGAGCGGCAGGTCGCAATCTACGACCTGCTGGAGGAGAACAGCTTTGCGCTACCTCAGTGCGACGCCGGACCTTACTGCCTGACCCTGTCAATGCATGATTCCAAGCTGGTGTTCGACGTCTGCGACGAGGGTGGCCAGCAGCGCGCCGTCCATCTCCTCTCGCTGACACCGTTCCGCCGCATCCTGCGCGACTATTTCATGATCTGCGAAAGCTATTACGCCGCCATCCGCACCCAGACCCCGGCGCAGATCGAAGCCGTCGACATGGGCCGACGCGGCCTGCACAACGAGGGTGCCGACCTGCTCCTGGAGCGGCTGGCCGGCAAGATCATCAGCGATACGGATACGGCACGGCGGCTCTTCACCCTCATCACCGCCCTGCACTGGAAGGGTTGACCTTGCGCCGGGGCGCGGGTGAGCGGCGATGATAGGGCCGCTCTCGCGACGGCCGACCGCGGTGTTGTTCTCCTGCTCCTTCAACGCCGTACGCTCGCCGATGGCCGAGGGACTGACGCGGCTTTATTTCGGACGCGAAATATATGTCGCCTCCGCCGGCGTGAAGGAGGGTGAACTCGATCCCTTCGCCGTCGCCGTGATGGACGAGGTGGGTGTCGACATCGCCAAGCACCGGCCGCACACGTTCGAGGCGCTGGAGGACGACAGCTTCGACCTCATCGTCACGCTCTCGCCCGAAGCGCACCACAAGGCGCTGGAGTTCACGCGTACGCTCGCCTGCGACGTCGTCTATTGGCCGACCATCGACCCGACCGCCGTCGAAGGCTCGCGCGAGCGCAAGCTCGGTGCCTACCGCGACGTACGCGACGGGCTGGCGCGTCGCATCAAGGCGCTACTGGAATACCGGCCGATGGGCGCGTTGTAGAGCCAACGCTGCTTGATCGCGGCGCGGCGCTGCGGCGTCGGCGCCCGGAACAAAGGCGGAAGCGTCGCACTTGTCGCGCTATGGCAAAGACTATGGCGGCCTTTAGGCCGATGAACGATCCCGCTACGGCCGCAGCCGCGAGTCCGGATGGCGCGCGCGAGGAAAACCGCGCGGCCGCTGAATCCGTGGGTCTCGTCTACGTCGGCGACGAGGGACCCGGCATCACCCGCCGGAAGAGCGGCGCGTCATGGCGCTATACCGGGCCGGACGGCAAGACGGTCAAAGACCATTGGGAGAAGAAACGGATCGATGCGATCGGCATCCCGCCCGCCTACACCGACGTGTGGATTTGCCCACGCGAGGATGGCCATATTCAGGCGACGGGGCGGGACGCGAAGGGACGCAAGCAGTACCGCTATCATGCCAGATGGAGCGAGACGCGCGATAATGCCAAATACGAGCGGATGATGGCTTTCGGCCGCCTGCTCCCGGCACTCCGAGCGCGCGTGGCCACAGACATGCGCCGCCCCGGATTCCCACGTGAGAAGGTGCTGGCGACGGTCGTCAACCTCCTGGAAATGACGCTTATCCGCGTCGGTAACGAGGATTATGCCAAAGAGAACAAGAGTTTTGGGCTGACGACCCTGCGCAACCGCCATGTCGAGGTGGACGGCGCCACCCTGCGCTTCGACTTCAAGGGCAAGAGCGGCAAGACCTGGAACCTCAACGTGAAGGACCGGCGCATCGCCCGCGTGGTGAAAGCGATCCACGAACTACCAGGGCAGCACTTGTTCCAATACATCGACGAGGACGGTCGGCGGCAACCCGTCGATTCGGCCGACGTCAACGCCTACCTGCGCGAAGTCACGGGTGAGGACGTGACCGCGAAGGACTTCCGCACCTGGGCCGGCACGGTGCTCGCCTCCATGGCGCTCGCAGAGTTCGAACAGGTCGACAGCCAGGCCGCGATGAAGAAAAACGTCAAGGCGGCGATCGAGAAGGTCGCCTCGCGGCTCGGCAACACGCCCACCATCTGCCGCAAATGCTACGTCCACCCGCACGTTCTCGACGCCTACCTCGACGGCCGGCTGCTGGCCGACATCAAGCAAGAGGTCGAGGCGGAGCTTTGCGAGGGCGCCGACACGCTGAAGCCGGAGGAGGCGGCCTTGCTCGGCTTGCTCAGCCGCCGCATCGGCAAGGACTTGAAGAGCGAGAAGGTCGCCTGACGTTCAGGCTGACCGGGTCTCGTGGGTTCTGACGACCCGCTCCGGGAAGGCCGCTGCAAGTGCTGGCCTGGTCGCCGCGACCACCCCGCGCTCGGTGATGAGGCCGGTGACCAGTGCCGCCGGCGTCACGTCGAAGGCATAGTTCAGCACCGGGCTGCCTGCCGGCGTCACCCGCACTCGAGCGATCGCCCCCTCTGCGGTGAGGCCGGTCATGTGCGTGACTTCCTCGGGCCCGCGCTGCTCGATCGGTATCTCCGCCACGCCGTCGTCGAGCGCGAAGTCGATCGAGGGCGACGGCGCCGCGACATAGAAGGGGATCCCATGCGCCTTGGCGGCCAGTGCCTTCAGATAGGTGCCGATCTTGTTGCAGACGTCACCGGAGGCGGTCGTGCGGTCCGTGCCGACGATGACGAGGTCGACCATCGCGTGCTGCATCAGGTGGCCGCCGACGTTGTCCACCACGATCGTGTGCGGCACGCCATGCTGACCGAGCTCCCATGCGGTCAGGGCAGCGCCTTGGTTGCGCGGTCGCGTCTCGTCCACGTAGACGTGGACCGGCACGCCTGCCTCGTATGCCGCATAGATGGGCGCCGTCGCGGTGCCCCAGTCGACGGTCGCGAGCCATCCGGCGTTACAATGGGTGAGGATGTTGACGGGCGCTCCGGGGTTGCGCGCGGCGACGTCGCGGATGACTGCCAGCCCATGCGCGCCCATGGCGCGGCAGAGGTCGACGTCCTCCTCCGCCATGGCAGCGGCGCGCGCGTAGGCGGCGGCGCGGCGCTGGCCGGGCTCCAAGGGTCGCAGATGGAGGGACATCGCGTCGAGCGCCCAGGCGAGGTTGACGGCGGTCGGACGTGTCGCAAGCAGGACGGCGCAAGCGCGATCGAGGTCTTCGCCCTGCGCCATCGCCAGGGCTATACCATAGGCTGCCGCGACTCCGATAAGGGGAGCGCCACGCACATGCATGTCGCGGATGGCGTGTGCCGCGTCCTCGAGCGTGCGCAGCGTCAGGATCTCGAGGGCATGCGGCAAACGCACCTGGTCGAGGATGCAGACGCTTGCGCCATCCTCGGCGGGCCAGATTGTCCGTTGCTGCCTGCCGTTCACCCGCATCGCGTGCCCTCCGATCACGGAAGGAGCTCTACTTCAAGCGAAAGGATTTTTCCACCGACGGCGGCGTCAGCAGCCCTTGCAGATGCTGCTCTGGATGCGGGTATCCTCGTTCTGGATGCCCTTGTCCAGCGCCGTGACGCCGGCGCTCTGCGACGCGCCGGGGTTGGGAACCGTCGCGCCCGTCGAAGTAATGTTGCCGCTCCGCAATCCCGCGTCGCCGCGCTCGACCGAGGCAGGAGCGCTCGACTGCGCCCAACCGGCGCCAGCGCCGGTCAGCACAAGCGCCACTCCGACAATAAACCTCTTTGCCATAATGCATCTCCGTCTCGGCTAGGAAACGCCTCGCTGATGCTTAGGTTTCACGACAGGAAGAGCCCGCGACGCAGCCATGCGACCGGCGCGCCGCCTTTAGAGAGTGTTAAACAAAGCCGGCCAAAGATCGCACAACCTGTTTTCGAGGAATGGCAAGAATGACGCTGCCGGCTGGCTTGACCCCCGAGGATGCGGGACAACGCGAAGGCGGCGCGGCGGGTCGCGCGCTCGAAGCCTCGCCCTGCGGCCTGGAAGCGGACCCCGCGCTCGCCCCTTTCTTCGCGGCAGGTCGCGAGAATGGGGATGAGACATCGGCGAAGCGGCGTTCGCTTTACGCGAGGGCCCTCGACTACAGCGCTCACGCCGCAATGATCGCCGGCCTCCTTGGCTTCGCCTGGACGGTCAGCGACCACGTCGTGAAGCCGTCAGTCCCGCCGGCCCCGAAACCGACCCCCACGACCGCGGTCGTCGACGAGACGACGGAATTACGCCGGAGCAACCAGAAGATGGCGGCCGACCTCGGCGCGCTGCGCGCCAGCCTCGAAACGTTGCGCGCCTCCCTGCACCAGGACAAGACGGCCGACCAGCTGCGCCAGCTCGCTGCCGGTCTCGACGGGGTAAAAAGCGGCTTGGCCGCAGCCAAGAGCGAGACCAGCGTGACCCTCGCCCAGGTGACGAGCCGGATCGACCATATGCCCCACCCCGATGTCGCACCCAGGCTGCAGCAGCTCGCCGAGCGGCTCGACCGGATGGAGCACCAGGACGCGGACCGGACCGTCACGGCCTCCCTGCCGCCGGCGCCGGCGAAATCCAGCCCCGTCGCCGTCCCGCCGGTCAAGCCGCAGGCCGCCGCCAGAACGCCGGAACCGGTCGCCGACCCGGCGAGAAAGTCGGCCCCGGCCGAGGCTGATGCGGCGAAGAAGCCGGCCGTGCTCGTCGATTGGGTGGTGCGCGACGTTTACGATGGCGTGGCCGTCGTCGAGAGCAAGCGCGGCCCGATGGAAGTGGTGCCGGGCGTCGCCATTCCTGGCGCGGGCACGGTGAAATCGATCGATCGGCATGGTTCCGGCTGGACGGTGACGACGAGCAAGGGGCTGATCGCCTACATGCCGCTGCCCCGCGCCCGCGAGCAGCACGGCTATTACCGCACCATGCCGGAAGACTTCTAGAGCAGCCTCAGCCGCGGCGATCGCCTTCCAGCGTCGGCAGAAGCCATGCAAGGAGCCCGATCGCCGGCAGGAACGCCGTGAGGCGATACACGGCCGCAATGCCCACGTGGTCGGCAAGTTCGCCCAGCACCGCGGCGCCAAGGCCGCCCATGCCGAAGGCGAAGCCGAAGAATAAGCCGGTGACCGTCCCCAGCCGTCCCGGTAGCAGGTCCTGCGCGAAGACGATGATCGCGGGGAAGGCGGACGATAGGATCAGACCGATCAGGACGACGACGACCCCCGTCATAGCCAGATTCGTGTAGGGCATGGCGAGCGTCAGCGGCAGGACGCCGACGATGGAGCCCCAGATGACCGCGCGACGACCGAAGCGGTCGCCGATGGGGCCGCCCAGCAACGTGCCGACCGCCGTCGCGCCGAGGAAGGCGAAGAGGAAGAGCTGCGCGGTCTGCACGCCCACGCCGAACTGGTGGATGAGGTAGAAGGTGAAGTAGCTCTGCAGGCTCGCCATGTAGACGAACTTCGAGAAGATCAGCAGAAGCAGGACGGCGACCGCGCCCACGACAGTGCGCCGCGAGAGCGCTGGGACGGGCGTCGTCGCGCGCGGCCGGGCGGTTCGCCGCGCCGCGAGGTGAGCGCTGTACCAGGCGCCGACGCCGCCGAGCACGACGATGCCGGCGATGGCGATCGTTGCGAACCAGACGATGGAGCGCTGCCCCTGCGGCACGACGATGAAGGCGGCGAGCAGCGGGCCGATCGCCGCACCTGAGTAGCCGCCGACCTGGAACAGCGACTGCGCCAGCCCGTGCCTCCCGCCCGAAGCCGCCCGCGCGATGCGCGAGGCTTCTGGATGGAACACGGACGAGCCGACCCCGATGAGAGCCGCCGCGGCAATGATGCTGCCGAAGTCCGGTGCGCGCGACAACAGCACCAGGCCGACGAGCGAGAACACCATGCCGATCGCGAGTGAATAGGGGCTCGGCCGTTTAT
Organism: Beijerinckiaceae bacterium; assembly: GCA_965249685.1. GTDB lineage: Bacteria > Pseudomonadota > Alphaproteobacteria > Rhizobiales > Beijerinckiaceae > RH-AL1. The sequence continues at coordinate 2,015,275 of CBDFMN010000003.1, forward strand.
CCGTGACGAAGCCGACCACAGGCTGAAGAAACGACGAGGTGAGCTGGAACGCCAGCGTGATCAGCCCGATCTGCCCGAAGTCCAGGTGGAACGAGGTCTGCAGCACGGGATAGATGGAAGGCACCAGGGACTGAACGGTATCGTTGATCAGGTGCGAGACGCTGAGCGCGACGAGAATGGCGAACACGGTCTGGTCCTCGGCCACGGGGCGGCCGGAGGCGAGAGGGCCGGGTCGGTCGACGCGCATGTCCATGAATGTCCCGTCGGAAGATAATCGAGGATTGGGCGTGCCGAGGCGCGCGATGCGAAACCGGTGTTCCCTACAATCGGCCACAGCGCAAGCCTGTGTGACGACACGCAGCGAGAGGCCACCGTCGGGCTTGGCATCCCAGATACCAAGCCGCCGCGTTAACCGCTCCTTACGGCATTCCTGCTTGGATTGCAGCCTGGGCGTCGATTCGAATTCGCTCCGCGACACTCGCCTTGTTGCCGTGGCCGTTCCAGGCCTGGCGGAGCCGGTCGGCAACGTCGCCGATGCTCCAGGAAGCGAGCCGTGGAATACCGCTTCTCACCTCAGCAGGTCTTCCTTGCGACGACTTAGAACCATCCTAGGCCTGCCGGAGAGGGGAAGTCTGCCGCGGGCTCCGGTGGAGCACGCGGTCGCCAAACCCGGTGATCTCGCCTCGACGCTCGTCTTTCTCAACACGGTCGCCCGCGCTTGTGCCGGCGCGGCGACATGCGAGGCGGCAACCCGGCAATGCCTGCGGATCGTCGCCGAGTTCACGGGCTGGTCGATCGCCCACGCCTACCGGCGCTCCGCGGACGGGGGCAGTATGAGGTCGATGCGGCTTTGGTATTTCGCGCCCTCGCTCGACGCACGCTCCGCCGACATCTTCGTGGCCGCGTCAGAACGCATCGTCTTTTCCGCCGGCAAGGGGTTCGGGCAGGGTCTCATAGGGCGCGTGGCGACCGAAGGCCGGGCGCTCTCCTACGAGGACGTGACGGAAGTGTCCGATTATCTTCGCGCGGAGGCGGCGCGGGTGAACGCTTTGCGGGGCTGCTTCGCTTTTCCGGTTCGTTTGAACGACCGCACGGAGATCGTCCTAGAATTTTTCTCGCCTCACAAGGCCGAGTTGCGCGGCGACCTGCTGGAACTCATGGCCTATGTCGCCGACCGCCTGGCGATTACCATGGCGGAGCAGGCGCGTCGCGCCCGCATAGGCACCCTCATGCAGGCGCTCGACGAGGTGGCGACGCACCTTGCGCGAACGACCGCGAACGTCGAAACCGGGGCTCGGGTCGTGCGGACCATGGCCGAGGACATCGACGTAAGCCGATCCAACGTCGATCGCGTCAGTTCGGACGTGTCGCGCGAGATCGCCCAGGTGGCCGATGCGGCCGAGACCCTCCAGGCGCTTACCCTGGAGGCGAGCAGCCGCGCCTCGCAGATCGAAGCCATTGCCGAGGGCACCGCCGGCACGCTGAAGGAGGCGGTGCGCGTGTTCAACGACCTTCAGGCCAAGATCGCCGGTGTCGGAAAAATCAGCAATTTGATAGGCGTCATCGCCAGCCAGACGAACCTGCTCGCACTCAACGCCACGATCGAGGCCGCGCGCGCGGGCGACGCCGGTCGCGGCTTTTCCGTCGTGGCGTCCGAGGTGAAGGAGCTCGCGAAGTCCGTCAGCAGCGCCACCGATGAGATCGCAACCCAGATCGAACGGCTGACGCAGGTCGCGGCGCAGTCGACGGGCTCGCTGTCTCGCATCCACGGCGAGATCGAGGCGGTGCAGCGCACGGCCACGGACATCACCCGCGTCAGCGCCTCGCACCACGCTGCCTCCGGCAGCATCGCCGCGCGGGCGAACCATGCCCAGACCACCATCAAGGAAGCCGTCCGCCATCTCGACGCCCTGCGCGCGACGACCGCGGAGGCGCTGGCGTCATCGCAGAGCCTCGAATCGACTTCGGGACAATTGCACGACCAGGGGCGCGAACTCAGCAAGGCTTCGCAGCAGCTCGCCGGCACGTCGGTGGCCTCCAAATCCAGCCCGGATCCTGAATGAGCAAATAAGCCCTATGGAAAGCTCGTGCGATTCTGAGAGGTGAGAAACCGCTCTGGATGGCGGACCCTAGGCGTTTAGTCCTGGCGGCAGGCGCGACGTCGATCCGGACCTGCGTTTATGCCGGCACCTTCAGCGCTCCTTAACTTGCCTGAGCCATGCTGTCCTTCGGCGCTGCGGCGAGGTGACCCGGACAGTCCATGGACGACCTTCTCAACGATTTCCTGGCGGAGACGTCCGAGCACATCGAGGCGGCGAGCTCGCAGCTCGTGCAGTTCGAGAACGAGCCGTCGAACACGGCGATCGTCGCCAGCATCTTCCGCCTCGTCCATACCATCAAAGGCACCTGCGGCTTCCTCGGGCTGAGTCGGCTGGAGAAGCTGACCCATGCCGCGGAAGCTGTCGTCAGCCTGCTCCGCGAAGGCTCGCGCGCCACGCCCGAACTCGTCACCATCATCCTTCAGGCCGTCGACCGCATCCGCCTCATCCTCGCCGAGCTCGAACGCCACGCGATCGAGCCGAAGGGCGACGACGCCGACCTCATCGAGGCGCTGGAAAGCCATCTCTTCATCCTCGAAGGCGCCGTGCCGCCCGCCGACGAGCCCACCGCCCCACTCCCGGCCGCGACGACCGCAGTCGCCACGCCGGAGGCGCCGCCCGCCGCCGAACATCCCGAGCGCGACAAGCGCGCGGAGACGATCCGCGTCGAGGTGGGCTCGCTCGAGCGGATGATGGTGCTCGTCTCCGAACTGGTCCTCACCCGCAACCAATTGCTCGAACTCTCGCGCAACCAAGAGGACGAGGCGGTCAAGGCACCGATGCAGCGCCTGTCCGCGCTCACCAGCGACCTGCAGGATTCGGTCATGCGGGCGCGCATGCAGCCGCTAAGCCGTCTGTTCGCCCGCCTGCCGCGGCTCGTGCGCGAACTCAGCGCGGAGACGCGCAAGAAGCTCGTGCTCCTGGTCGAGGGCGGCGAGACGGAACTCGACCGCCAGCTCGTCGAGGTGATCCGCGACCCGCTCACCCACATGCTGCGGAACGCCGCCGACCATGGCATCGAGGCCCCCGAGGTGCGCCTGATGGCCGGCAAGCCGGAAGCCGGGACGATCCACATCGCCGCGAGCCACGAGGCCGGCTACATCACCATCACCATCTCCGACGACGGTCACGGCCTCGACCTGGAGAAGATCAAGACGAAGGCGCTGTCGCGCGGCCTGGTCACGCCCATCGACCTCGAGCGCATGTCGGACGATGCGGTCTTCCGCTTCATCTTCCTGCCCGCGTTCTCCACCGCCTCGCAGGTCACCAACATTTCGGGCCGCGGCATCGGCCTCGACGTGGTGCGCGACAACATCGAGACGATCGGCGGCTCCATCGCCGTGATGGCAAAGCCCGGCAAGGGCACCAGCTTCAGCCTCAAGATTCCGCTGACGCTCGCCATCGCGCCCGCGCTCATCGTGACGACGGGCGAGCACCGCTTCGCACTGCCGCAGCAATCCGTGATGGAGGCGGTAGGCTTCGGCGAAGGCTCAAGCCACGTCATCGAGCGTGTCCAAGGCAGCCTGGTGCTGCGCCTGCGCGACAAGGTGATCCCGCTCGTCTCCGCCGGCGACATCCTCCACCTCGACGATCCCGCCCCCATGCCGCAGGAAAGTCAATTGGCCGTCGTGATGCGCGTCGGTACGCAGAGCTTCGGGCTCATCGTCGACAACGTCACGGACGTGCAGGAGATCGTGGTCAAGCCGCTCGGCGCCTCGCTCGCCTACCTCGCGGTCTTCTCCGGCCACACGATCCTCGGCGACGGCTCGGTGGTGCTCATCCTCGATCCCGCCGGTATCGCCAAGATGCTCGGCCTGGTGCAGGTGCTCGAACTCGGCCACCACGAAAGCGTGGAACCCTTCGTACCGCCGAGCGAGAAGACGCGTCTGATCCTGTTCCGCGCCGGCGACAACGCTTTGAAGGTGGTGCCGCTGTCGTTGATCTCGCGCATCGAGACCGTGGACTGCGAAACGATCCAGGCGAGCGACGGCATGCTCGTCATGCAGCACCGCGGTTTCCTCATGCCGCTGATCTGCCTTGGCGAAACGACGCAGGCTGCAAAGGTGGAACGGCCCGTGCTGGTGCTCGGCATCGGCGGCGAGAGCGTCGGCCTCATCGTCGACGAGATCATCGACATCGTGGAGGATTTCCTCAACATCGAGATCTCGAGCGCGACGCCTGGCACGATCGGCACGGCGACAGTGCAGGACACCGTCGTCGCGATCATCGACATCTCGCATTACGTCAAGATCGCCCGCCCCGACGCGCTGGCGCGCGGCGTCATCAACCGCTTCACCGTCCTGCTGATCGACGACAGGCCCTTCTTCCGCGACATGCTCTCGCCGATCCTTGCAGCGGCCGGCTACAAGGTGACGACGGTGAGGTCCGGACGCGACGCGCTGGCCATGTTTGCCAAAGGCGCGACCTTCCATGTGGTCGTCACCGACATCGACATGCCAGGCATGGACGGTTACAGCCTGGCGCGCGAAATCAAGCGCGACCCCAAGCACGCGGCCCTGCCGATCATCGCCCTGGCCGCCCACGCCGCGCCGATCATCGCGGAAGCCGCGGCGGCGAGCGGCATGTGTGGGGTCGTCGGGAAGTTCGACCGCGGCGCCCTGCTCGAGGCGGTGCGCGCGGGTCTCGGCTCGCAGGTCCTCGGCACCCACAGGCTTGAAGAACGCATTATCCGGGAATTCGCGGCATGAGCAGGGACGTTGCGGCGGCGAGCCGGAGCGCCAGCGGCACTGACGCCTTCAAGGCGGACGACCGGCGCTGCTTCACCGTGGTGTCGGGCGGCCGCACCTTCGGCTTACCGGTCGAATCGATCCAGACCGTGTTCGAGATGGTGGCGCTGACGCCCGTCCCGCTCGCCCCTTTCGAGATCCTCGGTCTCGTCAACCTGCGCGGCAAGATCGTGACGGCCGTGAGCCTGCGCCGCCGCCTCGACGCCGGCGCAGGCCTCGACACGTCCCGCCTCGCCATCGGCATGGAGCATCGCGGCGAGGCCTTCGCACTCGTCGTCGACGAGGTCGGCGACGTGATCATGCTGGAACCCGGCACCCGTATCGCCACCCCGCCGCACCTCGGCGCGGAAGGGGTCAAGATCGCGGCGGTGCACCGGCTTCATGCCATGATCCTGCCGCTGCTCGACCTCGACTGGGTGTTCACGTTCTCTCGCGGTTCCTGAAGGTGGCACTCAGGCGATGCGCTCGCCCGCAGCCTCGCGCCCTTTGGCCTGCCGGGTCACGACATCCGCGATCCTCCCGACCAGCAGGGCTTGTGCGCTAGCGGCGAGAACGACGATCGTGAAAGCTTCGTAGATCATGCGGGTTTCCTCCCAGGTGCGCGAACCATCGAACCCCGAAGCTCACGGCCTCAAGGAACGGGATGAGCCTGCGCCTCTGCCGGTTACCGCGCCTTGGCCGCCAGGTTCAAGTTTGCCAATGTCCGCATGCCGACGCCGTCCGGGCACGGCTCGTCCGACGCCGCTGATCGCCGGAGCGCGGGCATCGCCGATCCTCTAGTCGTGGACTGCCGCCAGGCGACGCCCGAAGTCGGGCGCGGCGGTCTCCTGGCCCTGAGCGATGATCTCGCGGCGGATGGCGCGGGTGCGGGTGAACAGGTCGAAGAGCCCGTCGCCATCGCCGACGCGGACCATGCGCTGGAGCGAGGACAGGTCTTCGCTGAAGCGTCCCAGCACCTCGAGCACGGCATCGCGGTTGTTGAGGAAGACGTCGCGCCACATGGTCGGGTCGGAGGAGGCGATGCGGGTGAAGTCGCGGAAGCCGCCGGCCGAGAACTTCATCACCTCGGCCTGCGTCACCGTCTCGAGGTCGGCGGCCGTGCGCACGATGTTGTAGGCGATGAGGTGAGGCACGTGGCTGGTGATAGCCAGCACGATGTCGTGGTGGGTGGCGCTCATCACCTCCACATTGGCGCCGGCCGCGGTCCAGAAAGCCGCCAATCGCGCGAGCGCGTCGGGGTCGGTGCCCTCGAGCGGCGTCAGGATGGACCAGCGGTTGAGGAACAGGCTGGCGAAGCCGGCGTCCGGCCCGGAATATTCCGTCCCGGCGACGGGATGGCCGGGGACGAAATGGACGGACGCCGGCAGGTGTGGCGCCACCGCCTCGATGACCGACACCTTGACGGAGCCGACGTCGGAGACGATCGCACCGGCCTTGAGCGCGGGACCGATCGCGGCGGCGACGGCCCCCATCGCGCCGACGGGGACGCACAGCACCACGAGGTCCGCGTTGCGCACAGCCTCGGAGAGTTCGTCCGCGACCCGGTCGCCGAGCGCGATGGCCCGCGCCCGCGCCCGCACCGCCGGGTCGACGTCGGCGCCGATGACGAGGTCCGCGAGGTTCTGCTGCCGCGCCGCCCTCGCGAGAGAAGCGCCGATCAGGCCCAAGCCGATGACGGCGAGCGTCCCGAAGATGGGCTCCGTCCGCGGCGGTCCCAGGGTCTCAGCCATGCGGCGCCCTGCGCTCCGCCGCAAACGCGGCGAAGGCCTCGACGATGAGCGTGTTGGCGAGCGCCGTGCCGACGCTGAGACGCAGGCATTGCGGCAGGCCGTAGGCGCCGACCGCCCTGAGGACGAGCCCGCGCGCGGTGAAGAAGGCGTCCGCTGCCGCGGCCTCTGCGGGATCGGCGAAATGGACGAGGATGAAATTGGCCATGGACGGCGTGACCGTGAAGCCGAGCGCTGCGATCGCCTCGCTCAGATGCGCGCGCCACGGGGTATTGTGGGCGATCGAACGGGCGACATGCTCGCGGTCGCCGATCGCGGCGACGCCGGCGCGCATCGCGGGATCGTTGGTGTTGAACGGGCCGCGCACCCGGTTGAGCGCGTCGCAGGTCGCGGCGGAAGCGAAGCACCAGCCCAGCCTTAGGCTCGCGAGCCCGTGGATTTTCGAGAAGGTGCGGGTGACCACGACGTTCTCCTGCGCCTCGACAAGATCGAAGGCCGAGTCAAAGTCCGCAGCCGTCGCATATTCCGCATAGGCGCCGTCGACCACGAGGAGGACGTGCGGCGGCAGCCCGCGGGCGAGCCGAGTGATCTCGGCAGCCGCTACGTAGGTGCCGGTCGGGTTGTTGGGATTGGCGAGATAGACGATCTTGGTGCGCGGCGTGACGGCAGCGAGCACCGCGTCGACGTCGAGGGTAAAGTTGCGCTCGGGCACGACCACGGGGACGCCGCCCGCCGCCAGGATGGCGATGCGGTAGACGAGGAAACCGTGCTCGGTGAAGAGGCCCTCGTCTCCCGGTTCGCAGTAGATCTTGGCGAGGAGCGCGAGGAGGTCGTCGGAGCCGGCGCCGCAGACGATCCGCGCGGGGTCGAGCCCATGCGCCTCGCCGATCGCCTGGCGCAACGCGGCCGCGGTGCCGTCGGGATAGACCTCCAGCCCGTCGATCGCCGCCGCGAACGCCGCCTTGGCAAGCGGCGAGGCACCGAGCGGCGTTTCGTTGGACGAAAGCTTGTGGACGGTGCCAGCGAAGCCCTGCGCCTTGCTCTTGCCCGGCACATAGGCCTCGATGGCGAGCACGCCCGGATGGGGTTGCGGCCGGGAGGCCAGGCGTTCGGATACGGTCATCGTACTCTCCTGTGTCTCAGGGGACGCCAATCCCGGCGGCCTTGGCGTCGGGGCCGAAGTCGAAGCGGCGCGCGTGCGAACCGATCCAGGCCCAACCGTCTTGCTCGCCACCGTCGGGCAGGCCGGCGTCCATCGCCTCCGGCACGGCCACGATCAGGCTCCGCGCGCCGGTCGCCACGACCTCCACCCCGCGCGGCAGAGCGGCGAGAGCCACCGGCGCGGCCACCGCGTAGAGCTGCACGTCGCTGACGGCCGCCTCGGCGAGCGGCTTCGCCACGACGAAGAGCGGCAGGCCGGCGGCATGGCCGGCGCGTTCGACGAAGGGGAGGCGGGCGATGATCTTGGGGGTCTGCGGCCCCGTCAGCGCGTCCCACCACGGCTCCGTCGATGCGCCGTCGGCCTGGACGAGCCCGAGGTCGCCGCCGGCGGCCGCTACGGCGGCGATCACCGGGCCGGGACCCTCGTGCGTTACCAGCGGCACGGTGAAGCCGAAATGGAAGCGGCAGCTGTCGCGCATCGTGGCGTCGCCGCGCGCGATGTCGGCGTGGACGGCGTAGGGCGCCTGCACGTAGGTGAAGGTGGAAATAATGATGCGCCAGATGCTCTCGACCGTGTCGAGCGGCAGGATGCCGGCGTGGCGCTGCACGAGGCGGCGCATCATCTCCGCCTCGCGGCCCGGCCGGAACGCCGAACCGCCGCCGCTCCGCGCCTTAACCGCGATGAGTTGGTCGATGATGGCGCCACGCTCCATCAACAGGCCGTGCAGCGCCTCGTCGATGCGGTCGATCTCGACGCGGAGCGCGCCGAGGTCGGGGATGCGGCTCGCCGCAGTCTGGCTGCGCGGGGTGGAAACAGTCATAAGTTCCTTGTCCTCGCGCCTTCATTAACGACGACGGGGCGGCATGGCAAAGGAAAGGGAAGGAGCGCGCGGCAATCCTCGGTCCCGCCGCCGGCGCGCACCCCGCACGTGGCCGCGACCATGGTCGGCGACGCCGTGCAGGCCGCCGGTGTCCAGTCGTGCCGTCTTGACTCCCTGACGGAGCCGTTCCCATATGCCGCGAGCAATGCGTGTCCCCACCGACGGCCGTGACGGCCGATGAACGCCATCCCGACCAAAGCGGCGATCCGCCGGGAAGCCGAGACGCCGCAGTCCCTCACAGCGAGCTTCGGTGCGGAGCATCCGCTCCTGATGGACGCGGGCGTCGCGCTCTCCCCTTTCACGATCGCCTATCAGACCTATGGCACTCTTAATGCGGACAAGAGCAACGCGGTGCTCGTCTGCCACGCCCTGACAGGCGATCAGCACGTCGCCAACATCAACCCACTGACGGGCAAGCCCGGCTGGTGGGCGACGATGGTGGGGCCGGGCAAGCCAGTCGACACGGACCACTATTTCGTCATCTGCTCCAACGTGGTCGGCTCATGTATGGGGACGACCGGGCCAGCCTCCATCAACGCGGCAACGGGTCGGGTCTACGCGCTCGACCTGCCGGTGGTGACGATCCGCGACATGGTGCGCGCGCAGGCCATGCTCATCGACCACCTCGGCATCGAGACGCTGTTCTGCGTCGTCGGCGGTTCCATGGGCGGGATGCAGGTGCTGCAATGGGCGGCGAGCTATCCCGAACGCGTCTTCTCCGCCATGCCGGTCGCGACGGCGGCGCGGCATTCCTCGCAGAACATCGCCTTCCACGAGGTGGGTCGCCAGGCGGTCATGGCCGACCCCGACTGGTGCAAAGGCCGCTACCTCGACGAGGGCAAGTACCCCGGCAAGGGCCTCGCCGTCGCGCGCATGGCGGCGCACATCACCTACCTCTCCGACGAGGCGCTGCAGCGCAAGTTCGGCCGCAAGCTGCAGGCCCGCAGTGCGCCCACCTTCTCGTTCGACGCCGACTTCCAGATCGAAAATTACCTGCGCTACCAGGGCCTGTCCTTCGTCGACCGCTTCGACGCCAACTCCTACCTCTACGTCACCCGCGCCTGCGACTACTTCGACCTCGCCGCGGACTACGGCGGCACGCTGGCGCTGGCCTTCAAGGGCTCGAAGACGCGGTTCTGCGTCGTGTCCTTCTCCTCCGATTGGCTCTATCCGACGTCGGCGTCCCGCGCGATCGTCCACGCGCTGAACGCGGGCGGGGCCTCCGTCTCCTTCGTGGACATCGCCAACGACCGCGGCCACGACGCCTTCCTGCTGGAGGACCCCGAGTTCAACGCCACCGCGAGCGGCTTCCTCAACGGCGCGGCTCGCGCGCGCGGACTGCCGCCCCCGCGCAGCCGTGCCGCGGAATGAACGGTCCCCCGCCTCGTGACGCGGGCGTCGCCCTGCGGCCCGACCTGCTGGCGGTCGCGCGCATGCTGGAGCCGCGCTCGCGCGTGCTCGACGTCGGCTGCGGCGACGGCACGCTGCTGCGCCACCTCAGCGAACGCCACGGCGTCGACGCGCGCGGCATCGAGCTTTCCCAGCGTGGCGTGAACGATTGCGTGGCGCAGGGCCTCTCGGTCATCCAGGGCGATGCCGACACCGACCTCGCCGGCTACCCCGACGACAGCTTCGACTTCGTGATCCTCTCGCAGACGCTGCAGGCGACCCGCAAGCCGCGCCAGGTGTTGGAGCACATGCTGCGCATCGGCCGCCACGCGATCGTGTCCTTCCCGAACTTTGGCCATTGGCGGGTGCGCGGCCAACTGCTGGCGCGCGGTCGCATGCCGATCACCGATGCGCTCTCGTACGCCTGGTACGACACGCCCAACATCCACGCCTTCACCATTCGCGACTTCGTCGCCCTGGTGCGGATGCTGGACGCCCGGATCGAAGAGGCGAAGGCGTTGGACGAGTCAGGGCGCCCGGTTCTCGTCAACGTGCCGTGGGGCGTGTGGAACCTGTTTGGCGTTCAGGGCGTGTTCAAGCTGACGCAGCGGGCGGATTAGGCCGCCGGCCCTGCGCGCCAGGACCGGCATCGTTCCGGCTAGGCCGCGTGACGCCGCCGGTGCGGCTGCGTCCCCGCCCCGAGCGAGAAGCGGTCCACCAAATTGGCGAGCACGTCGGCCTCCGAGGCCAGCGAATGGCTCGCGGCGGTGGATTCCTCGACCATGGCGGCGTTCTGCTGGGTCACCCGGTCCATCTGGTCGATGGCGACATTGACCTCCTTCAGGCTGGTCGCCTGGTGCTGCGCGGACGTCGCGATCTTCGACACGAGGTCGTTGATCTCGGCGATCCGCCCGCCGATACGGTCGAGCGCCTTGCCCGTCTCAGCCACCTGCTCCACGCCCTTGCCCACCTGCGCGGTCGAGGCCAGGATCAGCGCCTTGATGTCCTTGGCCGCCTCCGCCGAGCGCTGCGCCAAGCCGCGCACCTCGGATGCCACCACCGCAAAGCCCCGTCCCGCGTCGCCCGCCCGCGCCGCCTCGACGCCGGCGTTCAGCGCCAGCAGGTTGGTCTGGAAGGCGATTTCGTCGATCACCCCGATGATCTGACTGATCTGCTGGGCCGACCGCTGGATCTCGCCCATGGCGGAGACCGCGTCCCGCACCACTTCGCCGCCATGCGCGGCATCGCCCATCGCGGTCGCGACGATGGCCCGCGTCCGCGTCGCGCCCTGCGCGGTCTCGTCGACCGTCGCGGCGACCTGCGCCAACGTCGCCGCCGTCTCGGCCAGTGTCGCAGCCTGCCGCTCCGTGCGCTGCGCCAGGTCGTCCGCCGCCGTGGCGATCTCCACCGACCCCGTCCGGATACCCGAGGTGTTGGACGCGATGACGCTCATCGTGTCGCGGAGTTGGGCCACGGCGGCGTTGAAGTTTTCGCGGATGGCTTCGTACTCGGCCGAATAGGGTTCGGCCACGTTCATCGACAGGTCGCCCTGCGAGAGGCGGGCCAGCGCCGCGCCGAGCGTGTCGACGACGAGGCGGTTCGCCTGCATGGCGACGCCGTCGCGCTCCGCCTTGACTCGACGCTCGGCGTCGACCTCCTGTCGCTGCGCCTCACTGCGCTGTTCGAGCGCGTCCTTGTCGACCGCCGCCTGGCGGAAGGCGACGAGCGCCTCCGCCATCTGGCCGATCTCGTCGCTGCGGCCACGGCCGACGATCGGCGCATCGCGATCGCCCGAGGCCAAGCGGCGCATGCCGGACGCAAGCGAGGCCATGAGCTGGGCCAAGGTGCGGCGCATCACCAGGACGATAGCGAGGAACCCGAGCAGGATCGGCACGAACAGGGTGGCGAGGCGGCCGATATCACTCATCAGGGCCGCCTTGACGTCGTCGGCGTAGAGCCCGGTACCGATGATCCATTGCCACTCCGGGGCACCGATGACATAGGAGATCTTGGGAACGGCGGCGGTTTCTCCCGGCCTGACCAGGTTGTAATCGACGAAGCCCGGGCGGCCCGACCTGGCGAACTGCACGAAGTCGCGGACGTAGGCCTTCCCGGAAGCATCGGCGAGGTTCAGCCGGTTCACGCCGACGAAGTTCTTGTTGGGGTTGACCAGCGACACACCGTCGAAGTCGTAGATGAAGACGTAGTTGTCGGCGTCGAAGCGGATGGCGGCCACCGCGGCCTGCGCCTGCGCCTTGGCTTCCGCCGTCGTCAGCTTGCCGGCCTGCTCCAACTTGATGAACGATTGGACCATCGAGGCCGCGGCTTCCGCGAGGTGGGCGACCTCAGCCCGTTTGGCGTCGAACGCGGCTTCGTAACTCCGCTTCAGGGTCAGGCCGAGACCGGCCACCGTCATCATCATGCCCAGGACAGCCAACAGGCTGAACTGGCGCGTAAGGGACATCCGCGAGAAAAGGTTGGGCATCGGTTCACATCCTTCGACGCCATACTCTTCGCGCAGAAACCCTAAGATCGCGTTGACACTGCGTTATCCGTCTTTCGACGAGACGGCGCGGGGTTCCGTCCGCCAAGGAACCGCTCGAATGCCGCCAGCGTCTCGGCGCTGACGTGGTGCTCGATGCCTTCGGCATCGATGCGTGCGGTCTGCGGGCTGACGCCGAGAGCGGCCAGGAACGTCTCGACGACCTGATGGCGCAGGCGGCTCTTCTGCGCCAGGGCGCGGCCGGCTTCGGTCAGGAAGACGCCACGGTAGGGGCGCTGGGCGACGAGGTCCTCCTCCACCAGCCGCTTGAGCATCTTGGCCACGGTCGGTTGGGCGACGCCGAGGCGGGCGGCGATGTCGGTCTGGCGCGCCTCGCCGCCATCGTCGATGAGGTCGGCGACGAGTTCCACGTAGTCCTCGACGAGTTCTAGGCGACGCGCCCGCCGCGCCCCCTGGAAGCTCTGCACGTGGGTCTCCGCATCGACGAGGGGCGACACGGCCCTGCCGCTTTCTAGTATCTTCGCCATGTCCAAACCTTGAGCGCCCCGGCGGGTCCGAGCCGCCTGCAGCAGTTTAGCACAGGCTCTCTCCGGAAACGGCGCCCGCCCCAGCATTTTTTCGCCTCGTCTATCTTCGAAAGGCCTTGGATTGGATTATAGCTTTGGCTATATGGACCCTATGCTAACCAGTCGGACGCCTTCTTGCCCTCAGACGCTTTGACCGACGGCACGGTCGACGCTCTGCGCGACGCGCTCGCCGGCCGCGGCAGCCGATGGCGCAGCGCGACGCTGTTCACGGGGCCGGCGGTGATCAGCTCCATCGCCTACATGGACCCCGGCAATTTCGCGACGAACATCCAGGCCGGCGCCCGCTACGGCTATACTCTGCTGTGGGTCGTGGTGCTCGCCAACGTCGTCGCCATGCTGTTCCAGGCGCTGTCGGCCAAGCTCGGTATCGTCACTGGCCGCAACCTCGCCGAACTGTGCCGGGAGCGCTGTCCCAGGCCGGTCGCCCTGGCGATGTGGGTCGCCAGCGAGGCGGCGGCCATGGCGACCGACCTCGCCGAGTTCCTCGGCGGCGCCATCGGCCTCGCGCTGCTGTTCCACGTGCCGCTGCTCGTCGGCATGGCCGTCACCGCCGTCGTCACCTACGCCATCCTGCTGTGCCAGGGCCGCGGCTTCCGGCCCATGGAGCTGATCATCGGCAGCCTCGTGGCGGTCATCGGCCTCTGTTACCTGGCCGAACTCTTCATCGCCCCCGTCGATTGGGCGGCGGTCGCCGTTCATGCCGTCCGGCCCTCTCTGCCGGACGCGGCGGCGGTGACGGTCGCCGTCGGCATCATCGGCGCCACCGTGATGCCGCACGCGATCTATCTCCACTCCGGCTTGACGCAGGACCGCGTCGTCGCCCGCGACGACCGCGAGCGCCGCCGCCTCGTGCGCTTCTCCCACCGCGAGGTGGTCGTGGCGCTGACTGTCGCCGGCCTGGTCAACATGGCCATGGTGATCATGGCGGCCAGTGCGTTCCACGCGGACCACAGCGACGTGGCGGAGATCGAGACGGCCTACCACACGCTGGTGCCGCTCCTCGGTGCGGGCGCGGCCGGAATCTTCCTCGCCTCCTTGATCGCCTCGGGCGTCTCGAGCTCCGTCGTGGGCACGATGGCCGGCCAGATGATCATGCAGGGCTTCATCGGCGTCCGCATTCCCGTCTGGGTGCGCCGCCTCGTGACGATGGTGCCGGCCTTCGTTGTCGTGGGCGTCGGCGCCAACGCCACCAACGCTTTGGTGATGAGCCAAGTGGTGCTCAGCCTGGTCCTGCCCGTGCCGATGGTAGCCCTGGTCCTGTTCACGCGCGATCCGACGATCATGGGGGCGTTCCGCAACGGACGCTGGACGCACGCGGCGGCGCTGGGCAGCACCGTCGCCGTTCTGGCGCTCAACGCCGTGCTGCTCCTGCAGGCGGCCGGCGTCGTCATCCCCGGGGCGGCCGCGCCGTAGCGCCGCGCTGGACCCTGTTGCGGCGGCGTCGCGGTTGATCTCTACTCCGACGAGACCATCACCCGCATCAGGGGTCCGCTGCCATGTCCTGGCGCCTTCTGACCATCGTGCTTCTGGGACTCGGGGTCGTGCCGCTCGGTTACGGACGCGCCGCTGGGGAGGCGGGCGGCGAGTGGTACGTCGGCCAAGCGGTCGTCTGCGTCTACAATCGTTTCCTCGACCTCTCCGACGCCCCGGAACTCAGCGAGGGCGCGGTCTATACGATCAGGGCGATCCTGCCGCAGCGGCGCGGCCATGTCGGGTTGGCGGTGCTGGAGACGTCGGCCAAGGACAAGTTCCTGGCGTTCGACGAACGCCGTTTCCGGCCGCTGAAGGCAGTAGCGCGCCTCACGCGGCGGGGCGTCCCGATTGCGTGAGCGGCCCCGGCATCGGTGCCCGGCGAACCTGGTTGCGGCCGCCAAGTTTGGCCCTGTAGAGCGCGGCGTCGGCGGCCGCGGTCAGATCGCCCGGTCCCGCCATCGTGCCGCCGTGCCCCGTGCCCAAGCCTTGCGCCACGCCGCCGCTCACCGTGAGCACGCCATGCGCGCTCCCGCGGTGCGGCAGCCTCCAGGCCGCGACGAGGGCGCGAATGCGGTCGGCCGTCGCCTCCGCCTTCGCCGCGCCCGTGCCGGGCAGCAGTACGCCGAACTCCTCGCCGCCGATGCGGCAGCCCAGCGCTGCGGCGGGATCGATGGCCGCCTCGATCGCGCGAGCGATCAGCTTCAGCGCCTCGTCCCCTCGCTGGTGCCCGTAGCGGTCGTTGAAGCCCTTGAACCAGTCGGCATCGAAGAGGATGAGCGAGAGGGGCTCGTCCATGCGGGCCGCCCGCTCCCATTCGCGCCGCAGCACGTCGTCGAAACGCCGACGGTTGGCGAGGCCGGTCAGCGCGTCGGTGGTGGCAAGCTTCTCGAGTTCGACGTTGATGGCCGCGGTGGCGCGCTCCGCCCGCTTGCGCTCCTCCAACTCGCGGCGGAACAGCCACGTCAGGACCATCGTCCCGGCGGACAGGCTCAGCACGACGGCGCCCAGGATGCCGGCCTTCCACCACCAGCCGGCATAGATCTCCTCCGGCTTGGTGGCGATGCTCAGGAACAACGGCAGGTCTTCGACGGGCGCGACGACGAAATGGCGACTGCCCTCGCCGATCATCGCCGGGCCGACGAAGCTGCCGCTGCGCGTTTCCAGAAGCTTGGCGTAGCTCGGCGTCTGCGCCACGCTGGCGCCGATGTCTTCCGCGCGGAACGGCTCGCGCATGATGACCGTGCCGCCGACGCCGTAGAGGGTGACGACCCCGGCGTGGTCGGCGCCCACGGCGGCGAACAGGCTGCGGAAATAGTCGAGCAGGATGGCGCCCGACACCACCCCGGCGAAGGAGCCGTCCGGGTTGTTCAAGCGTCGGCTGAGGACGACGATCTGGCGGCCGGTGAGCCGCGAGACCATCGGCGCACTGATGTGCAGACCGGCATCGTCGTGGGCGGCCAGGTAGCGGAAGTATTCGCAGGTGAAGCAGTTGAAGGCCGTCGCGACCGGCGCCGCGGCCGCGACCATGGCGCCGCGCTGATCCATTACGATGATCGTGCCGAAACCGGTCGCCGTTGCGGCATGGTTGAACAGGACCATCTGACGGATGGCAGGATCGAGCGCCATAACCTCAGGTTGGCGCAAACCTTCGACGACAGCCTGGAGCGAGAGATCGTAGAGACTGACGTTGCGGGCGATGTCGCGCCCGAGGACCTGGATGAGGCTACGCGATGTGATCTCCGCCTGCCGCTCCGCATCCAGGCGCAGGTCGCGGAGCAGAAGCCCCGCTACGGCGCAGAGCCCGATGGCGCAGAGCAGGTTGATGCGGTCGAGCCAGCGGCCGGAGCGCGTCCAAGGCGCGAGACCGTCCCGCAGGCGGCGATATAGCATGGACATGGACAGGGAGGACCAGCCAGTTCGGAGCGCCGCGGCGACCGGCCCAAACCTCGCCCGCGCAGCCCGGCTTCCAAAGTCCCGTATGCGGATTAGGAAACCCCTAACTGGCAACGGAATACCGGCCGCCACGAGCTACAGTCGGCCTTGCCTATCCTTCCGCGAGTTCGCGCTGCGCCTCCAGGGCAAGCCAGCTATCTTCGGCCGCCATCAGTTCCGCCTCTGCCTTGGCGAGCGCGGCGGAGCGGCGCGCGAACTCGGCCGGGTCTCGCGCGTAGAGGTCGGGCTGCTCCAGACCCGCCTGCAGCTTCGCCTTCGCGATTTCGAGCTGCGCGATTTTGCCCGGTAGCGTTTCCAGTGCGTGCTTGTCCTTGAAGGAGAGCTTTGCTCGAGGGACCAGGGCAATCTTGGGCGAAGCGGCAACCTTCTTGTCGCGGACGGCCTCCACGGCAGCGCGGCCGGTCAGCGCCTCGCCACGCTGCGCGACCATGTCCGTATACCCCCCCGCATATTCCTGCCACATGCCGTCGCCCTCCGCGACGACGACGCCGCTGGCGACGCGATCGAGGAAGTCGCGGTCGTGGCTGACAATCAGCAGCGTGCCGGGATAGTCGGTCAGCATCTCCTGCAGCAGATCGAGCGTCTCGAGGTCGAGGTCGTTGGTCGGCTCGTCGAGGACGAGGAGGTTCGAGGGCTGCGCCAACGCGCGCGCCAGCATCAGCCGCCCGCGCTCGCCGCCCGACAGCTTGCCGATCGGCGTGCGCGCCTGCTCCGGACCGAAGAGAAAGTCCTTCATGTAGCCGATGACGTGCTTGCGCTCGCCGTTCACCTCGACGAAGTCGCTGCCGCCGCCCGTCAGCGCGTCCCTCAGGGTGGTGGTCGGCTGAAGGCTGGCGCGGCGCTGGTCGAGCGTCGCCATCTGCAGGTTGGCACCGAGCTTCACCGTCCCCTCGTCGGGCGCGATCGCGCCGGTCAGCACGGAGATGAGTGTCGTCTTACCCGCGCCATTGGCGCCGATCACGCCGAGGCGGTCGCCACGCACCACCCGGGTCGAGAAATCGTCGATGATGGCCTTGTCGCCATAGGCCTTGCCGACATGCTTGGCCTCGATCACCAGCTTGCCGGAGGTGGCGCCCTCGCTAGCCACCAGCTTGACGTCGCCTTGGACGCGGCGGTGCTCGCGCCGGTCGGTGCGCAGGCCCTGCAGGCGCGCCAGCCGGCCGACGTTGCGCTTGCGCCGCGCCGTGACGCCATAGCGCAGCCAGTGCTCCTCGTCGGCGATCTGCCGGTCGAGCTTATGCTGCTGCAGCTCTTCCTCTTCGAGCTGCTGGTCGCGCCAGGCCTCGAACTCGCCGAACCCGCTCCCCAGCCTGCGAGTCTGGCCGCGGTCGATCCAGACCGTCTGCCGCGACAGGTTGGTGAGGAAACGCCGATCGTGGCTGATGATGACGAGCGCCGAGCGCAAGCTCTTGAGCTCCTTCTCCAACCATTCGATCGCCGGCAAGTCGAGGTGGTTGGTCGGCTCGTCGAGCAGCAGGATGTCGGGTTGGGGCGCCAGGACGCGGGCGAGCGCCGCGCGCCGCGCCTCGCCGCCGGAGAGCTGCGCGGGGTCCTCCTCGCCGGTCAAACCCAGCTCATAAAGAAGGCTGACGGCGCGATAGGGGTCGTCGAGCGGCCCCAACCCCTCCTCCGCATAGGCGAGCGTGGTCGCGTAGCCCGAAAGGTCTGGCTCCTGCGGCAAGTAGCGCAGGCTGACCTGCGGCTTGAGGAACCGCGTGCCGCCGTCCGCCTCGACTTCGCCGGCGGCGATCTTCAGCAGGGTCGACTTGCCCGAGCCGTTGCGGCCGACGAGGCAGAGCCGTTCTCCCTGGCTGACCGAGAGGTCCGCGCCGCCGAGCAATTGCGTCGAACCGCCGAGCGTGAGGGTGATGTTCTGGAGCGTAAGGAGGGGAGGAGCCATGCTCCTATCTAGAACAGGATGCGCCGCGGCGACACCCCGATTGCGCTGGCGCGCGTGCCACGCTCAGAAACGGGTCGTCAGCTTGGTCACCCAGGCGGGCGAGGCATCCAACAGCTTGGCCTCGATAACCTTGTCGAACCCCGTCAGCATGACGCTGCCGAACACGACGAGCACGACGCCCATCGCCTGCTTCAAACCCCGGCCCGCCGACAACAGGCTGCCGCGCCAGCGCCCGATCGTCTCGCGCGACATCAGCCCGAGAAGGAGCATCGGGACCGCCGCACCAATGGCATATGCGAGCATGGTGAGGGCGACGAGCCCGAGGTTTTCCGCGCGTGCCGCCATCAGCGAGGCGGCGCCCAGCGTCGGGCCGGCACAGGGGCTCCAGATGGCCCCGAGCAGCAGACCGACGCCGAGCTGGCCGAGGAGGCCGCCCGACGCGAAACCACCGAGACGGGTCTCCGCCGCTGCCGCGAATGGCGCTGTGGCCAACGCGAACCGGCCTTGCAGGTTGGGAATGAGCAGGACCAGGCCGACCAGCAGCAGCATGACCGCCGCCGCGGTCTGGAACACGCCGCCGTCGAGCCCGGCTTCGAAGCCGATCGTCGCGACGACCAGTCCGATGACGGTGAACGACAGGGCCAGCCCCGCGCTCAGCGCGAGCGGCCCGAACCGGTGCTCGGAGATCGCCGTTCCAAGGACGATGGGGACCAGCGGCAGCACGCACGGCGAAAGAATGGAGAGGATCCCGGCCAGAAACGCGAAACCGATCATGACGAAATCCCTACGCGGCCTACGCCCAGCCGCACCCGACGAGCCTCAGCTCGTCGTGTCGAACAACCGCGCGATCCACGCCTCGTTCGTGTCGCCCGTCGAACGCCCGACCTTCGTCCTGCCCCTATAGACTAAAATCGCCGGCGCGAGCGGCCGATGCGCCGTTAGGACTGGCCGCTGCCGCCGATGACGGTGACCGCGCGGCGGTTCTGCGACCAGCAGGAAATGTCGTTGCAGGTCGCCACCGGCCGTTCCTTGCCATAGGACGTGGTGCGGATGCGCTCCGAGGAGACGCCACGAGCGACGAGGTACTGCTTCGTCGATTCCGCACGCCGCGAGCCCAGCGCGAAATTGTACTCGCGGGTGCCGCGCTCGTCGGCGTGACCTTCGATCGTGATGGGGCCGCGGTTGTACTGCTGCAGCCAGCGCGCCTGCCCGTCGAGCGTCGCCTGCGCCTTGGGGCTGAGGTCCGTCTGGTCGCTCTCGAAGAACACGCGGTCGCCCACGTTCTGCGCGAAATCCTCCGCGCTGCCAGGTGCGGCGTTTCCGGCAATGCGGCCGCGGCGTCCGGCGCCCACGCCGTAGTCGGAGGCATTGCCGCCGCCGCCGGCAAGGCCCGCCAAACCTTCCTCGCCAGGCGTCTTGGCGCAGGCCGCGAAGGCGAGCCCGACGCAGACCACGGCGACGAGCTTGGCCGAGCCCTTAACTTGATTGAAACGCATCACCGATCTCCCACGCAACACTTGACCCTCGACGTACAGGGCGCGGGTTAAACGAAGGTTTTCGTCAACCTTGCTGAAGCGTTGCAAGGATTGGTTACCGCTGCGCGGTGGTTTTATGGTTAAGGCGGGGTTAACGACGACGGGTTTCCAGGCGTCTCGCCGGGATCGCGCCGCCTGCAGGCGCGTAGCCCCGCGGGCCGCGCTCTCGGTGGTCCTAACACTCTGGCTTTCGAGCACGGTGCGTGAGGAGCGAAGCTCCCATCGAAAATGCTGCCCGCGGGCGGTAGGGGTCCGCATGGCGATTCCAGCTCAGGTTTCAGCACCCGTCTTGGATCATCCAACCATTCGACCATGCATGCCTTCATCGGGCGGACACTGAGGCGGCCGGTACAGCGGCAAATCGGCTGGTGATCTCCGCGACGCGGACGCCGTAGAGCCGGCCGGTCTCAAGGTCGCCTTCGGACATCTCGGCCGGTGCTGCATCTGCGTCCGATTGCGCCATCGGACCTAAGAACGATCCCATACGGTTCACATCGTCGCGTTGCGAAGCCTTGGTATTGGAGGACTTCATACCCACGCCGACCCAAATACCGCGATGCTGAGCAGCCAACAGCGAAAAGTATTGGAGCGTACTGAGCTTGTCGCCGTTGATACTGGCGCTGTTGGTGAAGCCGCCGAAAATCTTGTTCCTCCACGTATCTTCAAACCAAGCTTTCGAAGTGGCATCAGCAAACTTTTTGAACTGCCAGCTGGGACCGCCCATGTAGGTCGGCGAGCCGAAGATGATGGCGTCCGCAGCGTCGAGTGTTGCCCACTCATCCACCGGAATGTCGCCCTCGGCGCCGATCGCGATGAGCGAGGCGGCAGCGCCTTCGGCGACAGCTTCCGCCATCCGTTTCGTGTGCCCGTAACCGGAATGGTAGACGAGGGCGGTCGTGATGCTGGGTAGGGTCATGGTGCCTCCTTGGCGCTTCGACGTCCATCGCGCTGACGGTGCGACCGCTGGCGCTGCTCGTCCGAAGCCATACTGTGGTCCATTCTCGCGATAAACCATGCATTGACGAACACATTGTTTCCAGCAAGGGAAACAGTCGTCGGCCGATTACCGGCTGAGAGGCAGAATGGCGCGGATCCGGGGATCGCGCAGGTAAAGGCTACCCCAGGCCATCACGGCGAGAAGCAGGGAGATGACTTCCGGCGGTGACGCCAGTTCGCCGAGGCGGACTTGCGCGTAAATGGCACCTCCCAAAAAACCTGTCACGAAGATCGTGCCGAGGACGGCAGTCGTCGGGATGGCATAGAAGACCGTGCAGGCGAGCATGATCGCGCCGAGCGTAGGAGCCTGGCCCGTCGTAAAACCGGTTTCCTGCATCATACTTGCAATGCCGGCCGGCGCGAACAGCTGCATCGCTCCATCCGCGAGCACCGCGGCGACAACCAGGGCGCCCGCTGTGTGTCCTATCCGGACGGTGCGATGCGGCTTCGTCGTGAGCGATACGCCAACACTTCGAGAGTGGAGCGCTGGTAGAGATTCCACCTGACGTTCGCCCCGAGCCGCTCGACGTGTCCATCGTGGTGGCCCATCAGCGAAACCTGTCGCGCCGCGTCCGCGCAATCACGACCTGGATCGAAGAGGTGCTGACGCCCGATCTCAAATAGCACCTCTCGCTATCCGTCCGACGGAGGTAAATAGAGGCTGCTAACCCGGTGCGCCCTGCCAAGGGCGGCCGTCTTGTCTGTTCATACCTGCCATCCCCTTAGCGGACGCACACTATGATTGCCCGCCGCCGATGACGGTGACCGCGCGGCGGTTCTGCGACCAGCAGGAAATGTCGTTGCAGGTCGCCACCGGCCGTTCCTTGCCATAGGACGTGGTGCGGATGCGCTCCGAGGAGACGCCACGAGCGACGAGGTACTGCTTCGTCGATTCCGCACGCCGCGAGCCCAGCGCGAAATTGTACTCGCGGGTGCCGCGCTCGTCGGCGTGACCTTCGATCGTGATGGGGCCGCGGTTGTACTGCTGCAGCCAGCGCGCCTGCCCGTCGAGCGTCGCCTGCGCCTTGGGGCTGAGGTCCGTCTGGTCGCTCTCGAAGAACACGCGGTCGCCCACGTTCTGCGCGAAATCCTCCGCGCTGCCAGGTGCACCGCGGCCGGTGTTCGACGCCAAGCTCTCCTCGCCCGGGCCTTTGGCGCAGGCGCCCAGAGCAAGCCCGGCGCATAGGAGAGCTGCGAGCTTCATGCACCCCGCGTTACGAGTGAGCTTCATGACGCAATCCTCCAGAGCGACTCAAACCTCCTCATGCTCCGATGCACCGGCTTACCTTAGGGCCATCGTGCCGGCCGGTCTTGCAGGAGAGCGCCGCATTGAACAAAAGGCGGTAACGGTAAAGCGAGGGTTGATGGCGGCTTTGCGGCATGCAACCCATTTCGCCGCAGCGGGCTCGACCCTGTGGCCGCACTAGCACAGGCGAGGAAACCGGCCTATGCAGTGCAAGCGTACCCTACGTTACGGCATTGGGCCGAGGATCAACGGGAAGGCAGTTCCGGATGCAGACGGTCGACCAGGACGTGGCAGGTTCGGAGACGGGTCGAGGCGATCCTCACTCGAACCTGCCGCCCCTCGCTTTCGGCTTCGAGCGCATCGGCCTCGTCTCCCTGCGCGCGCCGTTCCTGATCCTGATCGTCTTCGTCATCCTGGGGGTGGGCGCGGCCTTCGGCCTGGGACGGTTGAAGGTCGACGATTCGCTGAGCCAGCTGTTTCGCTCCAACACCCCCCAGTTCCGCCAGTACGAGGCGGTGACGCGCGACTTCCCCTCCAGCGAGTACGACGTGCTCGTCGTGGTCCAGGGCGACAAGCTGCTGCAACGCGACGCGCTGGAGAAGGTCCGCGACCTCGTCACCGACCTTCAATTGGTGGACGGCACGCGCGGCATCATTTCCCTCTTCTCGGCACGCCAGCCGCCGGAAAACGGGCAAATTCCCGCGCCGCTCTTCCCCGAGCCGCTTCCAGAGGGCCAGGCGTACGAGGACCTCGTCGCCAAGGTGCGCTCCAACGAGCTGATACAGGGCAAGCTCCTGTCGGACGATGGCCAGTTGGCGCTGATCGTCCTCGCCCTCAACCCGGACGTCGCTTCCAGCCAGAAGTCTGGCGCGATCGTCTCCGAGATCCGCAATACGATGACCCGCGACCTCGAAGGCTCGGGCCTTACAGGCCAACTCGCCGGCGTGCCAGTGATGCAACTCGAGATACACGATTCCGTGGAGCGCGACCGCATCATCTACAACGCCATCGGCTTTATCGCCGGCTGCGTCATCGCCATCCTCTTCTTCCGCCGCATCTCCTTCATGTTCGTGGCGGCGGCGCCGCCCCTGGTCGCCATCGTCCTGGCCATCGGCGCGCTCGGCTGGCTCGACTTCCGGCTCAACATCTTCCTCAATGTGATGACGCCGCTCATCATGGTGATCAGTTTCTCGGATTCGATGCAGCTCACCTTCGCCATCCGCGACCGGCTGATGGGCGGCGAGAGCAAGACCGCTGCGATCAAGGGGGCGCTGGCCGTGGTCGGGCCCGCCTGCGTACTGACGCATGCCACCGCGATGGTCTCCTTCGTCGCCCTGCTCTTCTCGGATTCCGACCTCATCCGCACCTTCGGCGAGGCGGGGCTGATCACCACCGCGATCGCGCTCGTCACCGTGCTCATCCTGCTGCCGCTGCTGGCGGTCCTGCTGGTGCGCGGCGAGGCGAAACTGGCGCAAGCGACGCCCAGCGCCGACCGCGCGGTCAACGCGCTGCGCGGCTTCTGCCGCTGGATCGCCGAGCGAATGGTCGGCCGGCCCGGCCTCTACAGCCTCATCGGCATCGCCGTCGTGGTCGGATTGTCCGTCGTCTACTCCCAGTTGGAGCCCCGCTACCGCCTCGCCGACCAGGTTCCGAACAACGAGCAGGCGGTGACCGCCAACGGCAGCCTCGACAAGAAGCTGACCGGCGCCAACCCCGTCGACGTGCTCATCGAGTTCCCTCCGGGACAGGACCTCTACGCGCCAGAGACGCTGGCGACGATCGCCGCTGTGCAGCGCACGGTGCAGAGCCAGCCGGGCGTCGGCAACGTCTTCTCCCTGCAGACCCTACGCGACTGGCTGGCCCAGAAGCTTGGCAGGAACGACATCGACACGCTGAAGCAATATGTCGGCTTCCTCCCCAAGCCGCTCGTGCGCCGCTACATCTCGGAAGATAAGCGCGCGGTGCTCGTCTCCGGCCGCATCCCCGACATCGACGCCAGCAGGCTGTTGCCGACGGTCGACGCGCTGGACAAGCGGCTCGATGCCGTGCGCGCCGAACACAAGACCTACGGCATCGCGGTGACAGGGCTGGCGGTCATCGCCGCGCGCAACAGCGCCGCGATGATCGAACGCCTGAGCCGCGGGCTGACGATCGAGATCGTCTTCGTGGCCGCCTTCATCGGTCTTGCGTTCCGTTCCTGGGTGGTGATGCTGCTGTCGATCCTACCGGGTATCTTCCCTATCGTCGCCTCGGGCGCCCTGCTCTACGTCATGGGGGAGGGCCTGCAGTTCGCCAGCGTCGTGGCACTCACCGTCTCGTTCGGCCTCGGCCTCAGCGCGACGATCCACTTCCTCAACCGCCTGCGGCTGGAGGAACGGCCGGGAGAGAGCGCGGCGCGCTCGGTCGAGCGGGCCACGATCCTCGTCGGCCCCGCCCTGATCCTGACGTCGGTGGTGCTGGCCTGCGGGCTCGCCGTCACCGCCTTCTCCAACCTGCCGATGCTGCGCCTCTTCGGCTGGCTCAGCGCGTTTGCGATGATGGCGGCGCTGACGGCCGACCTGCTGATCCTGCGGCCGACGGCGATGTACCTGCGCAGCCTCGTCGCGAGCCGACGCTCGCTCTGAGGCGGAATGTCGTCCCCGAAGGGCGTGCCGCAAAGCCACCCGCGACCACGGAAAAGCCCCGGCCGCCATGGCGACCGGGGCTTAGAACAAGATTCAGTGGTCGATCAAACTTTCGAGAGCGTCACCGATACATCCGTGATGTCGGTGCCGGTCGGCCGGATGTTGACGGACTGCTTGCCGGCGCGCGCCGCGATGGCGATGCCGGCGGTGAAGCCGAGGCCCTCGACCGTCGCCGAGATCTGCTTGGGGTCGATGCGGCCGACGATCTGGCCATTGGCGCCGCGCGAAGTCTCCTGCCACGTCCCGCTGATCGCGCCGCTACCGGACGCCTTCACGTTGCTCACCACGTTGAACACGTAGCTGTCGCTCGCGCACGTGAGGTTCTGCGCGAGGGCCTCGCCGCCGCCAGAGACCTCGTAATGCGCCTTGCAGCGTAGCCGCTCCTTGCCACCGTTCTTGACGGTGATGGTGCCGCCGCCCGTCCAGGCGCCGCTGAAGGAAGAGAATGGCCCCTCGGCCGCCTGCGCGGGTGCCAAGGCGAGGCCGAGCGCGAGCGCGGCGCCGATGGGTACAATCCGTTTCGTCATCTGTGTTCCCCGTAACCGGCCATCATCAGTTTGGCTCAACCCATCAGCTTGGCTCAACCACCGGCCAGAACTGTATGCCGTCTGCTCAGTTCCAGCCTCGTCGACCAAGGCACCGGATCCCCTGGCCTCCGCTTCTTATAAGAAGCGTGTTGCCCATATTAAAGCGGCGCGGCGCGCACGAAGCCCAAAATATCCTTGGCCTGATCCAGCACCGGCCCGGCGATCGCCCTCGCGCGGGCCGCGCCGTCGCACAGCACTGCGTCGATATGGGCGGGATCCGCGACAAGCCGGCGCATCTCTTCGCCGATCGGTCCGAGCGAGGCCACCGCCAGATCGACGAGCGCGCCCTTGAACACGGAGAAATTCGCGTTGCCGTAGCTTGCCAGCACCTGCGCCTTGGTCTCCCCGTTCAGCGCCGCGAATATACCGACGAGGTTGTCGGCCTCAGGCCGCCCGGCCAAGCCGGCGACATCGGAGGGCAGCGGTTCGGGGTCGGTCTTGGCCTTGCGGATCTTGGTGGCGATAGCGTCGGGACTGTCGGTCAGGTTAATGCGGGAATTGTCCGACGGATCGGACTTCGACATCTTCTTTGACCCGTCACGTAGGCTCATCACGCGCGTCGCCGGCCCTTGGATCAACGGCTCCGGCAGCGGGAAGAAAGTCTCGCCCAAGCCCTGTGCCGCGATGGCGGCGGCGAAGTCGAGGTTGAACTTCTGGGCGATGTCGCGGGCGAGTTCGAGGTGCTGCTTCTGGTCCTCGCCGACAGGCACCAGCGTCGCGCGGTAGGCGAGGATGTCGGCCGCCATCAGCACGGGATAGCCGTAAAGCCCGAGCGAGGCCGCCTCCCGGTCCTTGCCGGCCTTTTCCTTGAACTGCGTCATGCGGTTGATCCAGCCGACGCGCGCCGTGCAGTTCAGCACCCAGGCGAGTTCGGCATGCGCCGACACCTGGCTCTGGTTAAAGACCACGTGCTTGGCCGGGTCGATCCCCGCGGCAAGGAACGCGGCGGTGACTTCGCGGATGCTCGCTTTGAGGGTGGCCGGGTCTTGCGGCACCGTGATCGCGTGCAGGTCGACGACACAGAACAGGCACTCGTGCGTCTTTTGCAGGGTGACGAACTTGGTGATCGCGCCGAGGTAATTGCCGAGGTGGAGGTTACCGGTTGGCTGCACGCCGGAGAAGACGCGTTGGGGAAAGTCGGTCATCGCGTCGAGGCGGCCCAATCTTGAGACAAGCGGCGGAGGCGCCGCTTATCCCGCGCGAGGGGGTGCTTGACAAGCCGCCCCGCGCCCGCCGGCCACCCTACCAGGGGATCGTCTCGCCGCCATGGTCCAGGAAGACGCAGCCCGGCTGGCCGGCGCGAGCGGCGATCACCCGCATCATGCCGGAGACGCTCTCAGCCATGCCGACCGACGCCCCTGGACCGCCCATGTCCGTTTCCACCCAGCCGGGATGCATCGCCACCACCGAGCGCCGCGGGTGCCGCGCGGAAAAGCTCCGCAACATCGTGTTGAGCGCGGCCTTGCTCGCCCGGTAGATGTCGAGGCCGCCTGTCGCGTTGGCGCCGACGCTGCCGAGGATCGAACTCATGGCGACGATCGTACCGCGCGGGTTCACAAGGTCGACGCAGGTTTCGATGATCCGCATCGGCGCGAGCGCATTAGTAAGCATGATGCGGTTGAAGTCGGCGGCCGCCATCGTGGCTGCGGATTGACCATCGGGATGGCAGAGGCCGGCCGAAACGAACAGCAGGTCGAGCGCCTCGCCAGCGAGGCGGCTGCGCAGCGCCGCGAGGGCTGTGTCATCGGTCACCTCAAGGCTTTCGATCAGCAATCGGTCCTCGGCCCCGGCTGTCAGGGCCGCGAGGCCGACCGCCGCGCCGCGCCGCGTGGCGATCACCCGCCAGCCGGCGGCGAGATAACCGTCAGCCAGGCCGAGGCCGAGCCCGCGCGAGGCGCCGACGAGGAGGATGGTGGGCGGGGTCGCCGCCAGCCTAGACACCGCCCGCGTCCGCCTATTTGAAGCCGGTATTCTCATGCGGCACGTAGAGCACCTCGAGCGAGCGAACCTCCTCCGCCGTCAGCTTGAGCGACAGTGCCGACACGGCATCATCGAGGTGGTGCGGCTTGGTCGCGCCGATGATCGGGGCCGAGACTTCTGGCTTGGCGAGCACCCAGGCCAAGGCGACCTGCGCGCGGGGCACGCCGCGCGCCTTGGCGATGGCGCCGACCTGCGCGACGACCTTGCGGTCGGCGTCCTCCGTCTTGGCATAGAGGCTCTTGCCGTATTCGTCCGTCTCCAGCCGATCGCTGCTCTCGTCCCAATCGCGCGTCAGGCGGCCACGCGCCATAGGGCTCCAGGGGATGACGCCGACGCCTTCCGCCTGGCAAAGCGGCAGCATCTCGCGCTCCTCCTCGCGATAGAGAAGGTTGAGGTAGTTCTGCATGGTAGAAAATCGGGTCCAGCCGTGCAGGTCGGCGGTGTAAAGCGCCTTGGCGAACTGCCACGCGAACATCGAGGAGGCGCCGATATAGCGGGCCTTGCCCGCCTTCACGACGTCGTGCAGCGCCTCCATCGTCTCTTCGACGGGCGTCTCGTAGTCCCAGCGGTGGATCTGGTAGAGGTCGACGTAATCCGTCTGCAGGCGGCGGAGGCTATGGTCGATCTCGGCCATGATCGCTTTACGCGACAGGCCGGCGCCGTTCGGGCCGGGGCGCATGCGGTTGTAGACCTTGGTGGCGAGCACGACCTCGTCGCGGCGAGCGAAATCCTTCAGCGCGCGGCCCACGATCTCCTCGCTGGTGCCGGCAGAATAGGTGTTTGCCGTATCGAAGAAGTTGATGCCGAGATCGAGCGCCTTGCGGATAAACGGCCGGCTCACCTCCTCGCCGAGGGTCCAGGCGTGCGTGCCCTGGTCGGAGACGCCGTAGCTCATGCAGCCGAGGACAGAGGCGCGAGACCTGCAGGCCTGTTTTCCCGAGACGTTTGAATTCCATCAGCTTCCCTCTTTCTTCGGCCGCTTTCCGGCTGCGGACGGGGCGTCCTACCCGCTTCTGTACCTTGGAGTGGCACGCGACGTCCTGGACGAGGGGGCCGGCCCGCAACGCGCAAGCCGTGACGCCGAAACCGCCCGTGGTCCGTCGAGTGGCCCGTAACGTTTTGTTTGCCTACGTTTAACTGGAAGAGGACCGACGGTTCTCAAGGTCCGAGACCGTCCTTTCCTGCGAAAGCTTGCGGGTCGAGGCGTGCGGGTGGAGATATTCTACCGACCGCCCAGGCGAGCCAACGTCACGACGGCGCCGATGATCACCAGCGTCTGGAACCCGATCGCGCCGATGATCCACTTCAAAAGCTCGGCTTTCAGCCCGGCGATCTCGCCTTTTAGTTCGGCCTTCAGCCCGGCCATATCGCCTTTTAGGTCAGCGATCTCGCCTTTTAGCTCGGATCGCAAGGCGGCGATGTCACCCTTGAGCTCGGACCGCAAGGCGGCGATGTCACCCTTTAGCTCCGACCGCAAGGCGGCGATATCACCCTTTAGCTCCGACCTGACGGCAGCGACCTCGACGCGTAGTCCCGAGAGATCGCCCTTGGTGACGAGGGTTTCCGTCCCCACGGCGCCAATCGTTTCGGCAAGCGCGTCGGCCTGCTCGACAGAGAAATGCCCTTTGTCCTGCAACTGCTTGGAAAAGCGCAGCGTGTCTACGATCATCGTCACGGCCATAGGTCCCGGTCGTCGGCAGACTAGCAGAGCGAACCGGGAAATCCCCTCATAAAATGAACCGGCTCAAGTCCGCGTTGCGGGCGAGGTCGCCGATGTTCCTCTCCACGAAGGCGCCGTCGACCACGATCGTTTCGCCCGCGCGGTCGGAGGCGGTGAAGCTGACGTCATCGAGCACGCGTTCCATGACCGTCTGCAACCGCCGCGCGCCGATGTTCTCGACGCTGCCGTTGACCTGCACCGCGACTTTGGCAAGAGCCGCCACCGCATCCGGCGTGAACTCCAAGGCGACGCCCTCGGTGCCGAGAAGAGCGACGTATTGCTTGAGCAGGCTCGCCTCCGTGTCCGTCAGGATGCGGCGAAAGTCGTCCTCGTCGAGCGGCAGCAGTTCCACGCGGATGGGGAGACGACCCTGCAGCTCCGGCAGGAGGTCGGAGGGCTTGGAGACGTGGAACGCGCCCGACGCGATGAACAGCACGTGATCGGTCTTGACCGCGCCATGCTTGGTGTTGACGGTGGTGCCTTCGATCAGCGGCAGCAGGTCGCGCTGCACGCCCTCGCGCGACACGTCTGCGCCTCCGCGGCCCTCGCGGGCGCAAATCTTGTCGATCTCGTCGAGAAAGACGATGCCGTTGTTCTCGACGGCGCGGATCGCCTCCTGGACGATCCCCTCCTGGTCCATCAGCTTCTCGCTCTCCTCAGCGAGCAGCGGCGCGTGCGCCTCGCCGACGAGGAGCCGCTTCGGCTTGGCCTGCTTGCCGAGCCCCTTGCCGAAGAGCTCGCCGATGTTGATGGCGCCCATGGACGCGCCCGGCATATTGGGCAACTCGAACATCGGCATGCCGCCACCGCCCTGCGCCAGTTCGACCTCGACTTCCTTGTCGTTGAGTTCGCCCGTACGAAGCCTGCGGCGGAAGTTGTCGCGCGTCGCGGCGGACGCGGTCGCGCCGACGAGCGCGTCCAGCAGCCGCTCCTCCGCCGCCAACTCGGCGCGGGCGCGCAAGCCTCGGCGCTTGGTCTCCTTCACCATCGTGATCGCGGATTCAAGCAGATCGCGGACGATCTGCTCGACGTCGCGGCCGACGTAGCCGACCTCGGTGAACTTCGTCGCCTCCACCTTGAGGAAGGGTGCGTTGGCGAGCTTGGCGAGGCGGCGGGCGATCTCCGTCTTGCCGCAGCCGGTCGGCCCGATCATCAGGATGTTCTTTGGCAGCACCTCCTCGCGCATCGGTCCTTCCAGCTTGAGGCGGCGCCAGCGATTGCGCAGCGCGATCGCGACCGCGCGCTTGGCGTCCTTCTGGCCGACGATGAAGCGGTCGAGTTCGGAGACGATCTCGCGCGGGGAAAAGTCGCTCATGGAAGGTCACGGTGAGAGGATAAGAAGAAGGTATCTACGCCGCAGCACCGGCATCGCCGGACCCGTCATAGCGATCATCCTGGGGACAATCCGGGCATGGCACGGCCAACATCATTCGCCGACGCTTTCGATAACGACGTTGCCGTTGGTGTAGACGCAGATCTCCGCGGCGATCTGCAGCGAGCGCCGGACGATGGCCTCGGGATCGTCCATCACCGGAAGCAGGGCACGGCCGGCGGAAAGCGCGTAATTGCCGCCCGAGCCGATTGCAATGGCGCTGCCCTCCGCTGTGGCTTCCGGTTCCAGAACGTCGCCCGTACCGGTCAGCACCAAGCCGACGTCCCGGTCGGCAACGAGCATCATCGCCTCGAGCTTGCGCAAGTAACGGTCGGTGCGCCAGTCCTTGGCGAGTTCGACGCAGGCTCGGGTCAGTTGCCCTGGATATTGCTCGAGCTTCGATTCGAGCCGTTCGAACAGGGTGAAGGCATCGGCCGTCGCACCGGCGAAGCCGCCGATGACGTCGCCCTTCGCAAGCCGGCGCACTTTTCGCGCGTTGCCCTTGATGATCGTCTGACCGATGGAGACCTGGCCGTCGCCGCCGATCACCGTGCGGCTACCCTTGCGCACCATGATGATCGTAGTTCCGTGCCAGCCGGGGCCGGCAGTCGTGGGTTCGGGCATGAAGGGCTCTGCGCAGGCGTACGGGTCACCATCCATCTATGGACCCGCTCGCGGACGCGCAAGGTCAGCGCCGCCTCATCGGCCGGGCGCAGGGAAAAGCCCGTGCCGCCGATCCCCTTGTCGCCGGCGTGACCAGAACCCGCCGTGCCAAGCTTGCGGTGGCGGTGAGCAGTACGCGTGGCCGCCGCGTCAGGATCGGTGGCGTCCGCACCCGCCGCGCAACGGCTCGGCGCGAGCGGGCGCGCCGCCCTTTTCGGCTTCTTCCCGGTAGACGTAGATCCCGCAGGTCCAGCGCCAGGACCCGCCGGGGTCACCCGCGCAAGCCTTGTTCGCCTCGCGGTTCAGGGTGTGCAGGGCCTCCATCGCCAGATCCCGCGAGCGTTCCTCCAAAGCCTCCGCCAACTCGCGCGAGAGTCCATCGTAGTGCACGGCGCGCTCGAGGAAGCGTCCCTCGTCGCCCAGCACGTTGGCCGCGGCCGCGGCGACGTGGTCGTGCAGGTTGCGGCTGGGATCATAGAGCTGCTGGTCGTTGCCGCCCGCGGGCACGAAGGCGGCTTCGGTCAAGACGACCTGCCCGTCTGCATCGAGCACCGCGAGGCGGCGGTCGAGCCATTCGTCGAGGACGGCGCGGGGCCGCACGTCGCGGGTGACGGAGGCGACCAAGCTCTCGAAGGAGGCGTGCCCTTTGTCAGCCGCTCGGGCGAGCGGCAGCGGCTGGCCGGCCGCGTCGGTGAACTCGGGGGCGGAGAGCCAGCGCGCCAGGATGCAGCTGGTGCGTGAGACCGCCGCCGAGACGCTGCCGACGGGCGCGACGGCGCCGCGCAGCCGCGCCACCTCCTTACGGTGGATGCCCGTCAGCAGGCTCACCCGGCTGTCGGTCTGTGGCTTGCCCGGCAGCCCGCACTCGCGCTCGGCCACGTTGACGCAGATCTCGCGAAGGAGGTCGCACAGGCCGGGAAACGTGATGCCGCAGCGAATGAAGAGGCGCACCAGCGGCCGCAGCAGCCGTGCGAGCGGGCGCTGCAGGCGCGCATCATCGGGCGGCGAGACGGGGGCGGCAGCCATGGCGTCACCCTAAGCGAAACCTTGTGGGAGGCAATACTACACCGATGCGGCTCCCTTCCTCGCCTACGCCGCGCCCGGCTGGTCGCCACGCGGCTCCCTTCGGCGACGCGACGGCGCTGGCGCGTCTGCGCTGACACGCCAACGGGAATTTTATTCGTGACGGCGCGC
Organism: Beijerinckiaceae bacterium; assembly: GCA_965249685.1. Taxonomy (GTDB): domain Bacteria; phylum Pseudomonadota; class Alphaproteobacteria; order Rhizobiales; family Beijerinckiaceae; genus RH-AL1. The sequence continues at coordinate 2,047,672 of CBDFMN010000003.1, forward strand.
GATGCCGACCTTTTGTGAGGCTTCGCGCGTTACGGTGTCCGGCGGTGTAACAGCCATTCCCCGCCAGCGATCAACCGGCATGATGCGAGGCGGCCTGTTTGTCAGAAGTATCGACGGATAAAGCGCCCGCCTCGCGCGGCTTTTCGCCCGGTCTGGGCCTCGCCGCCCTCGGTATTGTCTTCGGCGATATCGGCACCAGTCCTCTCTACACGTTCAAGACGATCCTGAAGGAGACCGGCGGCCGGACTGAGCCCGCCGTCGTGCTCGGCGCGCTCTCGCTCGTGCTGTGGACGCTCCTGATCGTCACCACGGTCAAATACGTGTCCGTCGCGATGCGCATCGACAACGACGGCGAGGGCGGGATCCTCGCGCTGATGTCACTGATCGGCCTCAAGAAGAAGCGGCCGGTCGCCATCGCCTTCGGCCTGTTCGGCGCCGCGTTGATCTACGGCGACGGGGCGGTGACGCCGGCCATATCCGTGCTCTCCGCACTGGAAGGCCTCGACATGGTGACGCCCGTGTTCAAGCCCTACATCCTGCCGGCCGCGGTCGTGATCCTCGTCGCCCTGTTCGCGGTGCAGCCGCTGGGGACGGCGAAGATCGGCAAGGCCTTCGGTCCGGTCATGGTGCTGTGGTTCACCGCGATCGCGGTGCTCGGCATCGGCGGCATCCTCCGTCATCCCAGCGTCTTCGCGGCGGTGAACCCGCTGCTCGGCCTGCATTATCTGTTCACGCACGGGCTGACGGGCTTCCTTGTGCTCGGCGCCGTCTTCCTCTGTGTCACCGGGGCGGAGGCCCTGTACGCCGACATGGGGCACTTTGGTCCGACGCCCATCCGCCTATCCTGGTTCGCGGTGGTGCTCCCGAGCCTCGTCCTGAACTATGCGGGGCAGACTGCCCTGGTGGTCGAGGGTGCGCCGAGCGACGGCAACATCTTCTATCGGCTCTGTCCGTCCGGCCTGCTCATCCCGCTGGTCGTGCTCTCGACGGTCGCGACGATCATCGCCAGCCAGTCGATCATTACCGGCGCGTTCTCGATGACCCGCCAGGCGATGCAGCTCAACTGGCTGCCGAAGCTGGCGGTGCGGCAGACCTCCGCCGAGGGTTACGGGCAGATCTACGTCGGCTCCGTCAACTGGCTGCTGATGCTGGCGACGCTCGGCTTGGCGGTCGGCTTCGGCAAGTCGGACAATCTCGCGGCCGCCTACGGCATCGCCGTGTCCCTGACGATGCTGATCACCACCGGCCTGCTGTTCGTCGCCATGCGAGAGATCTGGGGCTGGGGCCTCTCCGCCGCCGGCGCCGTGACGCTGGGCTTCCTCGTCATCGATGGCGCTTTCTTCGTCGCCAATCTGGCCAAGGTCGCCGACGGCGGCTATGTGCCCCTGCTCATGGCGCTGGCGGTCTTCGGCCTGATGTGGGTCTGGCACCGCGGCGCGCGCGCCGTCTCCTCCCAATTGCAGGATCTCGAACCGATCGAGGCCTTCGTGGCACGCATCACAGAGCGCGGCATCGCCCGCGTGCCGGGAACCGCGATCTTTCTCACCCGCTCGGTCAAAGACACGCCGCCGGTCCTGAATTGGCACGTGCGCCACAACCGGGCCCTGCACGATCATGTCTTCGTGCTGCGTATCGTGGTGCTGCCGACGCCCTGGTCGCATGACGCGGAGCGCCTGACGCTGACCGAACTGGTGCCGCAGTTCTGGCGCGGCGAGGCGCGCTACGGCTTCATGGAGCGCCCCAACGTCCCCGCCCTGCTCCGCTCGGGCGTGGCGAAGGGCTGTACCATCGACCTCGACGACGTCACCTACTACGTCGGCCACGAAACCATCTTCCATCGCCACGGCGAAGGCCTGCCGCATTGGCAGGAGAGTCTCTTCGCCGCCATGCAGCGCAACGCCATCCACGTCAGCGACTTCCTGCAGCTACCCAGCGAAAATGTCGTCGAGATCGGACGCCAAGTCGCCGTGTAAGCGTTCAAGTCGCCTGGCGAAGTCTATTGGCCTAGCACGTTGTGCCGGACGATGTAGCGCACGCCGCGGTCGAAAGACTCGTCGGTGTCGCCACGGATGTCGACGCTGTAGGCGCGCTCCCGCCCCTCGCCGCCGACCTCCCTGATGTAGAGGTTGATGTTGAGGATAAGGGAGGACACCTTCTGGATCTCGCCGGTGATCGCCAGCTGAGCCCCGAGCCTCTTGGCGTAATCGGCCGCGCATCCGCCGCAGGCGCGCAGGTCGGCGGCTCTGGCCACATCCGCTTTGACCGGGTCCGTCGAAACGACCTCGTAGCGGCCGCTGTCGCTCAGCATCTTACGGAGCTGGTCGCTGAGACGCGGCAAACGGTCTTTGTCGGCCTGGGTAGTCGGGACGATCCCGAGATTGGCCATTTGAAAGTCGAAGACAGCTGCCCTCTCCGCCGAATGCGCGATCGCGGGACACAGCAGGAGCCCGGCAACCAGGACAGGGACGACGCTCCGGGCCAAAGACGCAACCTCCGCCAACATGCCGCTCGACGCCATCGCGGGCCGATCGGGCGGAGAGTAGCGGGTCGCGCAAATCCGACCATCCCGCTTACGGCGGAGGCGCCGCCTCCTATTATTTCGGGCTGGCCGGCGGCTTCAGGCCGCCGCTTCCTGAAGCGATCATCGTGCCGAAGAGGTCGCGGAACCACTCGGCGCCCTGCGGCGCGCCGACGAACCACGCCTGCATCAGGGCTTCGGGCGAAAAGCGCTGGGCCTCCTTCATCACGTTCTTCTCCAGTTCCGCCATGATCGCCTTCTGCATCGGCGCGACGTCGGGCAGGCCGAAAAACTGCCTGGCCTCGGCTGGCGTGCAATCGACTTCGACGGTGATCTTCATAGGGTGCGACGGGCCTCTGAACCGCGGTTTGACGACCTAGTCAGGCGCGAAAATCGCCAACTTGCCAAGCGGAAAAGACCGCCTTACGACGAAAGAACGCGGCACGTCGCCGGAGCTGGGAACGCCACCATGAACAAGGTCTATCCCGACGCAACGGCGGCATTGTCGGACGTGCTGGCCGACGGCATGACGGTCATGAGCGGCGGTTTTGGCCTCTGCGGCACGCCGCAGGCGCTGATCGACGCGGTGCACGGGCTCGGCGTCAAGGACCTGACGGTGATCTCGAACAACGCCGGCATCGACGGAGCCGGCCTCGGCGTGTTGCTGGAGACCCGCCAGATCAAGAAGATGATTGCCTCCTATGTCGGCGAGAACAAGCTTTTCGAACGGCAATACTTGTCCGGCGTCCTCGAGTTGGAATTTAATCCGCAGGGGACGTTGGCCGAGCGTATTCGCGCGGGGGGTGCCGGCATCCCGGCCTTTTTCACCAAGACGGGTGTCGGCACGATGGTCGCCGAGGGCAAAGACCTGCGCGAGTTCGAAGGCGAGACTTACGTGATGGAGCGTTGGCTGCGCGCCGATGTGGCGATCATCCACGCCTGGAAGGGCGACCGTGAAGGCAACCTCGTCTACCGCAAGACGGCGCGAAACTTCAACCCGATGATGGCGGCGGCCGCCAAGGTGACGGTTGTGCAGGTGGAGCATCTGGTCGAGATCGGCGCGCTGCACGCCGACGAGATCCACACGCCCGGAATCTTCGTGCAGCGCATCGTCCACGTGCCGGACGAGGCCAAGCGGATCGAGAAGCATACGACCCGCCAGAGGGTGGCGGCCTAGGTGCGGGATGGCGCCACCTCAAGGCGCCGCGGCTCGTCGGATAGCGACGCGGGAGAGACCTGACCATGCCTTGGACCCGAGACCAGATGGCGGCCCGCGCCGCCAAGGAGCTGCGCGACGGCTTTTACGTGAACCTCGGCATCGGCATGCCGACGCTGGTGTCGAACTTCATTCCCGTTGGCATGCATGTTCAGTTACAGAGCGAGAACGGGATGCTCGGCATGGGTCCCTTCCCCTACGAGGGCGAGGAGGACCCTGACCTCATCAACGCCGGCAAGCAGACCATCACCGAACTGCCGTCGACGAGCTACTTCTCTTCGGCCGACAGCTTCATGATGATCCGCGGCGGCCACATCGACCTCGCCATCCTCGGCGCGATGGAGGTGGCCGAGAACGGCGACCTCGCCAATTGGATGATCCCCGGCAAGATGGTGAAGGGCATGGGCGGCGCGATGGACCTCGTCGCCGGCGTAAAGCGCATCATCGTGGTGATGGAGCACACGGCGAAGGGCGAGCCGAAGCTGCTGCACCGCTGCACCCTGCCCCTCACCGGCTCCGCCGTGATCGACATGGTGATCACCGACCTCGGCGTGTTCGAGATCGACAAGGCGGGCGGCACGGGCATGGTGCTGGTGGAGTTGGCCGACGGCGTGACCCTCGACGAGATCAGGGCGAAGACGCAGGCTAGCTACACCGTGGCGCCGGCGTTGCAGGCGGAGGCAGCCTGAAAGGTCGATCTGAACAAAAAATAACACATAACGGCGCTCTGTGATAAGAAAAAACGTCTCGGAAGGATTTCTAACGCGAAATCCGTTTCGAGACGCTTTTTTGAACGGTGCCTTCGTCTTGAACGATCAGTCTACCACGATCTTCCGCGAACGTGCGCTCCCCGTCCCGGCGCGTCTTGCCGGCTATGCCGCCCTCATCGATCGCTATGGATTGTCCGTCCCACTTCACCACGAAATGGCAGCTGTCGCGATCAAGCACACGCGGCGTAAGGAAGACGGCTGGGCGATCTATCCCGCCACGTCGTTCCCAGGCAACGGCGATGTCGATCATCTAAAATTCGCTCTGCGCTACGAAGGCATCCAACTCCTCACGCTCAAGACGATCTTCACGGCCTTCGACAAAGCTGCGCTCGAGCAAGCTGCGCGCGAGCAACCGACCAGCGGCTACATGCGTCGGCTCTGTTTCTTGTACGAGTGGCTGATGGATGATCGCCTCGATGTGCCGGATACGGCGGCCGGCGCCTACGTCAGCGTGCTGGATCCCACTCAACAGTACGGCACGCCGGTCCCGACCGACGAGCGGCGCTTCCGGCTTCGCAACAACCTGCCGGGCTCAAGGCAGTTTTGTCCGACCGTCCACAGGACCAAGCGAATCGATGCATTTCTTGAACGCGACCTGTCGGGTGCAGCGAGGAAAGTCGTCGACAGCGCGCCGAAAGAACTCATCTCGCGGGCAGCCGCCTTTCTCCTCCTAAGCGACTCCAAGGCATCGTTCGAAATCGAAGGGGAACGTCCTTCCAAAGACCGGCTCGCGCGGTGGGGTCAACTTCTGGGCAGAGCGGGTCAGATTGCCCTCGATCTTGAAGATTTGGAAAACTTGCAGCGCGAAGTGATTGGCGACGCGCGGCTCGTCACGCTGGGATTGAGGCGTGAAGGCGGCTTCATCGGGCGGCACACCGCGATGGGCCAACCCGACCCCGATCACATCAGCGCGCGATCCGACGACCTGCGCTCGCTTATGGCTGGACTGACGCAATTCGAGCATCGCTCCGTAACGCTCGATTACGATCCTGTCCTCGCCGCCGCTGCAATCGCCTTCGGCTTCGTCTACATACATCCTTTCGAGGATGGTAACGGCCGTCTTCATCGATTCCTGCTGCACCATGTCTTGTCGCAGCGCCGCTTCACGCCGCCGGGTATCGTGCTTCCGATTTCAAGCGTGATGCTCGACGATATCGCCCGGTATAAAGACGTGCTGGAGACGACCTCGCGCCCTCTGCTTGATCACATCGTTTGGAAAACGACAAGCAAGGGCAATGTGGAAGTGACTAGCGGGACAGCTGACTTCTACCGCTACTTCGACGCGACGGCGCATGCCGAATATTTGTTCGACTGCGTCGCGCGCGTCGTTGACAAGGATCTTCCCGAGGAACTCGCGTTTCTCGAGCACCGCGACGCTTTCCACCGGCGGGCGACCCAGGTGATTGACATGGGAGAACGAACGATCGATCTTCTGCTGCGCTTCCTGCAGCAGAGTCACGGCAGCCTCAGCAAGCGGGCCCTTGCGAATGAGTTCAGCGCGCTGACCCCTGCCGAAGTTGGCGCGATTGAAACCATCTATGCTGAATTACCGACCTGACGGCGCCTGCCCGAGCGGGCAGGTTAGCCGCGGAGATGAAGTCTAAAGCGACCGAGGCGCGGGACGGCGGTTCCCGTCATTCGCCTCGATCAGACCTTCGCCTTCTTCGCACGCTCGATCGCCTCGACGATCAGCGCCTTGGCCTTCGCCGCGTCGCCCCAGCCTAGCACCTTGACCCACTTGGCCTTTTCCAAATCCTTGTAGTGCTCGAAGAAATGGCCGATCTGCTGCAACGTGATTTCGGGCAGGTCGGTGTATTCATGAACCTTCTCGTAGCGCTTCGTCAGTTTGGGCATGGGAACCGCGAGGATTTTCTCGTCGCCGCCGGACTCGTCCTCCATCATCAACACGCCGACCGGGCGGCAATTGATGACGGCGCCCGGCGCGATCTCGCGCGTGTTGCAGACGATGACGTCACACGGGTCGCCGTCCTCCGACAGCGTGTGCGGGATGAAGCCGTAATTGCCGGGATAGCGCATGGACGTGTGCAGAAAGCGATCGACGACGAGCGCGCCCGAGGCCTTATCCATCTCGTATTTGATCGGTTCGCCGCCGATCGGCACCTCGATGATGACGTTCACGTCGTCGGGCGGGTTGGTGCCGATAGCGAGTTTGTCGATGTTCATGAGGTGGCTCCAAAGCCGATCGGTCCGGCCGTGGCCGCTTCTTAAGCCAAGCGGCCGGCGCTCACAACGTCTTGAAAGGTGCGGAATTCTCGCTCCAGGTTTCGAAACGTCGCGGCACCGTCCGCCTGCGTGCCCTCCGGCCGAGGCCCTGCCTACTCGAAAGCGAAGGCGACGCGCGCGCGCATCTCGGCGCCGAAACGCTCCTGCGCCTCGCGCACGAAGCGGCCGCCGAGGCGTTTGTAGAAGGCGATGGCGCGGTCGTTGTCGGCCAGAGCCCAGACGATGAGGGAAGCGTAGCCGTGATCGACCAGGTCGTCGCGGGCAGCCTGGAACATCCGACGGCCGAAGCCGAGGCCTTGGAACTCGGGGGCGATGTAGAGCTCGAAGATCTCCGCGCCATAGGGCATAGAGGGCACACGGTTGCGGCCGTAGCTCGCGTAGCCGCCGATCGTTTCGTCGAAATCAAGCACCACGAGGCGCGACTTGCGGGTGATCGCGAGGTGCCACCAGCGCGGCCCGCGCCGGGCGATCATCTTCTCAAGTTCGCGGCCCGGAATGATGCCCCGATACGCGTCCCGCCACGCCGCATCGTGAACTTCGGCAATGCCTTCGGCATCGGCCTCGCGCGCGTTGCGGATGGTGATCAGCGTCTCCATGCGCGGATGTTAGAACCGCATCGCCCAAGCCCGCAAGAGCTTTTCCGTCACAGGATCGGGCCGGTCGACGCCTGTGTTTTCCCCGCGTTCAGACGTCAGATCCGGCAGCCATCGGCGCGGGTACGCCGCGCGCCAAGGGCCGCGGAAGGAGCGGTGAGGAGCGGCACAGGAGGCCGAAGGCAACGGCGTCCAGGCCGATCGTTGTGATGTACCAGAGCTGCGCGGTGGCGATACCGAAGACGGCGACGGTGAGCGTCGCCGCGAGGCCCGCCAGCAGCGCCGGCGCGACCGCGAGGGAGGCCCTGCCGGCGGCGACGAAGCCGAGCGCGACGACGATGGCCAACCCGATGGCGCCCAGTACACCTAATTCGTACCAGATCTCGAACAGCACGGTGCGCGGCGTGTGCGCGGGTAGGTAGCCGTAGACGACGCCGCGGCGCGCCGTATCGAACCCGTGACCCGTGACGAGTTGCAGGCCGTCGCCGCCGACGAGGCTGCGCCAGTCGCCCATGGCAGCCACCGTGCTGCTGCCGACAGCGATGACCGAGGACGCGAGCGGGGCGAGCGCGAACGGCAGCAACGGCGCCAGCAGGATAAGTGCACCGAAGGCCGCCGCCGCGATCCGGGCCACGCGTCGCGGCGCGGTCGCGGCGCAGGCGAAGACGAAGGCCGCGATGGCGAAGGCGGCGAGCGCGATCTGCGCGAAGGTGGCGACGATGACGAGCGCCACGACGCAGGCGAGGACGATTGCAAGCGTCCACCGACCGAGCAGGCCGAGCGCGCCGAGCGCGGGCCAGACGAGCAGAAGGAGCGTCAACACCGACCGCTCGAGCAGCGAGGAGTCGAATTCGGAACCGCCGCGGAACGAGGAGGGGCCGAACAGCGCCATGCCGAGCGTCAGTACGGCGGTCACGACCAGGCCGCCCGGCAGGAGATAGAGCGCAGGCCGCGAGCGGCGCTCAGGAATAGAGGCGATGATGAACGCCGCGATGAGCGCGACGCTGAGCGTCACGCCGTAGCGTGGCCCGGCTGCGCCGGGGAATGGCGTCCAGACGAGCGACAGCCCCATCCAACCAGCGAAGAAGAGGACGGCGCCACCGAGCGGCGTCAGCACGGCGCCGCCCAGAGCGCGCAGCCCGCTCCCGGAGAGGGAGACGGAGACGAGGAAGGCGGCAAAGAGGATGCCCGCGCCCACCGGCAGCAGGACGAACAGGGCCCGACGCGACAGCACGCCCACCAGCGGCGCGCCGACCATCAGGATCGTCATGCCGAACCAACCGAGGAGCACGGCGGCATCCCTGGCGTGGTCGTCGAGCCGGCGGGGGGCTAGGGGCAAGGGCTTTTCCAACGGGTCCGCCACGACCCTAGCGGGCACTGCTCGCCCTCGCTGTGCGATAGGAGCCACACCGGCGAGAATAGCGCCTCACGGAGGGCGTCATTTTTGGTGGGGAACGCGCAGCGCTGGCTCCTTCGCGCGCTATGGTGAACGACGGTGGCGTCGGAGCCGTCCGCGCGGTGTGGCCGCTTGGGCCCATGCCCGCACCCCTACAGCCCGTGTTGGAGGAGAACGAAAATGGACGTCAAGCGCAGCGGCTCGCAGCCGTCAGGCAAGGGCCCGGCGCACTGGTTCACCGGCACAGTCCGCATCGATCCCTTGTTCAGCCCGCCCGACCCGGCCCGTGTCGCGGGAGCCAGCGTCACCTTCGAGCCCGGCGCGCGCACGGCTTGGCATACCCACCCGCTTGGCCAGACCCTGATCGTCACGGCCGGCCGCGGCTGGGCACAGCGCGAGGGCGGCCCCTTCGAGGAGATCCGGCCGGGGGACGTGGTCTGGTTCGAGCCCGGCGAAAAACACTGGCACGGCGCTACCGGCGCCTCGGCGATGACCCACATCGCCATTCAGGAAAGGCTCGACGGCAAGGCGGTGAACTGGATGGAACAGGTCAGCGACGCACACTACCCGACGTGATGCCGCGCCCGAGGGGTCGCGCGCCGCGTTCCTTGCTTAAGCCGGCGGCGTGCGTAAACTGTGCCGTCACGAACCTGCGGGGACAGGATGGTTGTGCGGGTTGCGACGGTCGCGTTCGAGGGGATCGAGGCGCGGCTCGTCGATGTGCAGGTGCAGATCGCCAGCGGCAACGTCGTGTTCACGGTCGTCGGCCTGGGCGACAAGGCGGTGGCCGAATCGCGCGAGCGCGTCCGCGCCGCCCTGCTCGCGTCCGGACTGGCGATGCCGGCCAAGCGCATCACCGTCAACCTTGCCCCGGCCGACCTGCCGAAGGAAGGCAGCCATTACGACCTGCCGATCGCGCTTGGCATCATGGCGGCCATCGGGGCGATCCCCGGCGACATGCTCTCCTCCTACCTCGTGCTGGGCGAGCTGGCGCTCGACGGCACCATCACGGCCGTCGCCGGCGTGCTGCCTGCTGCCATCGCCGCCAACGGGCAGGGGCTCGGGCTGATCTGCCCGAGCGGCTGCGGCTCGGAAGCGGCATGGGCGTCAAACCAGCTCGACATTCTGGCGCCCGTCTCGCTCATCCAGCTCGCCAACCATTTCAAGGGTACGCAGGTCATGGCGCGGCCGAAGCCGGGGCTGCGGCCTGCCGGCGGCACCTTGCCGGATCTGCGCGACATCAAGGGGCAGGAGGGCGCCAAGCGCGCGCTGGAGATCGCCGCGGCAGGTGGCCACAACCTCCTGTTCAACGGTCCGCCGGGCTCGGGCAAGTCCATGCTGGCGGCCTGCCTTCCCTCCATCCTGCCGCCCATGTCGCCGGCGGAGCTGCTGGAAGTCTCTCTCGTCCATTCCATCGCCGGCACGCTCGCCAACGGCCAGCTCACCGACCGGCGGCCGTTCCGCGCGCCGCACCATTCTGCTTCCATGCCGGCGCTGGTCGGCGGCGGCACCCGAGCGCGACCGGGCGAGATCTCGCTCGCACACAACGGCGTGCTGTTCCTCGACGAGCTGCCGGAGTTCCAGGCGCAGGTTCTTGACAGTCTGAGGCAGCCGATCGAGACGGGAACCGTCATGGTCGCGCGTGCCAACCACCGCGTCACCTATCCCGCGCGTTTCCAGCTCGTCGCAGCGATGAACCCGTGCCGCTGCGGCCACGCGACGGATCCCGGCTACGCCTGTAACCGCCAGCCGAACGCGCGCTGCATGGCGCAATATCAAGCGCGCCTGTCCGGCCCGCTGCTCGACCGCATCGACCTTCACATCGAAGTGCCGGCCGTCAGCGCGGCGGACTTGATGCTGCCGCCACCCGCCGAGGGTTCCGCCGTGGTGGCTGCGCGCGTCGCAGCCGCACGGGAGCGGCAGCGCGCCCGCTATGCCGCGCTCGACCTCCCGCACGTCGCATCCAATGCCGCCGCGCCACCGCAGGTCATCGAGGCCGTCGCGCGGCCGGACAGCGCGGGACTCGAGCTGATCCGCGAGGCGTCCGAACGGCTGGGCCTGTCTGCGCGGGGGTTCCACCGCCTGCTCAAGCTCGCCCGCACTATCGCCGACCTCGACGGCGCGGACACGGTTTCGGCCACGCACATGGCCGAGGCGCTGTCCTATCGCGCCGACGGGTCCGGCCGCCGATGGGCGGCGTAACCGACGCCAGGATCCAAGAGACCCGCCCCACGCGAGCGGGACGGGTCTGAGCGGAGGGCGCGCGGCGGACTATCGCGCCGCCTTCAGTCGGCTGACGGCGGCGCCTCGAATGCGCCGCTGCGGATCACTTGCCGTTGGACGAAGGGTGTCCCTTGTTCAACTGGTTTTCAATCGGCGCGTTGGTCTTGCTGCCAGCGGTGCCGACCGAGCCGGCTTCTGGCGAGCCCGCGCTCATCGAGCGTCCAGCCGGCGACGTTTCGGCGCTCGACGCCCCCATCTTGCCACGGGACGCTGCGCTGCCGTCAGCACTCTGCGCGAAGGCGGCCGGGGCGGCGAGAACGAAAGCCGCGGCGGCGATGGCAGTCATGATTTTAGTGAAACGCATAGAAAGTCTCCCGTTGTTGGCCTCGGCAAGGAGCAATCCTCGGAGGCGACGAACTCTAATCCCTTCAGCACCCGTTCGTTTCAAGCCTCGCGCGTCTGACCGGATGACGGCGAGGAAGCTTTGGCATGTGAGCGTGGAAACCCGCCTAGCGGGAGCGACTCGGTTAAGCGCGTGTGAACCCATCCTTCCCGATTCGAGGGACTACGACAAACGTTCCGCATCATGACGGCGCTAAGCTCCCACCTCGACACAGGATCGGGAGAGAAGCATGGGTGCGGAGTTCGGCAAGGCCGCCGTCCTGCTGTCGTGCCTCGTTTTCGCCGCAGCAGCCGCGTTGCTGGGACGCGCCGCGCGCGAAGGCCGGCGCCGCAAGGCGGAAGCGGAGCGCCTCCACGACGAGGTCTGGGAACTGCGCGAGGCGGCCGCAGCGCGCGACCGGGCGGAAGCAGCGAGCGAGGCGAAGTCGCGCTTCCTCGCGACCGTCAGCCACGAAGTTCGCACGCCGCTTAACGGCATTCTCGGCATGGCGGAACTGCTCGCGGGCACGGCTCTTTGCGCGGAACAGGCGACCTATGTGGCAGCGATCCGCAGCTCCGGCAGCGCGCTGACCTCGCTCATCGACGAGATCCTCGATTTTTCCAAGATCGAGGCGGGGCGCGTTGACCTCGCCTGTGAGCCCTTCGACCTGCTGGCGCTTGTGGAGGGCGTCGCCGAACTGCTCGCGCCGCGCGCACAGGGTAAAAGCCTGGAGATCGCCAGCCTCGTCGCGGCCGACGTGCCGCGTCGGGTCAGGGGCGATCCTGTGCGTCTCCGCCAGGTGCTGCTGAACCTCGCGGGCAACGCGGTCAAGTTCACGGAGGACGGCGGCGTCGGCTTGGTCGTGCGGCGGGTCTCGGCCGGAGGCGACACGCTGCGCTTCGAGGTGGCCGACACGGGCCCAGGCGTTCCGCTGGACCGTCGCGCGGCGATCTTCGAGGAGTTCGAACAGGCCGACAGTTCGACGACGCGTCGGCACGGCGGCAGCGGGCTCGGACTGGCGATCTCGCGACGCCTTGCCGAACGGATGGGGGGCGCTCTCACCCTGGCGGCGACGCCGGAAGGTGCGCAGGGGGCGATTTTCGCGCTGGTGCTCCCGCTGCCGGCGGATATCGCCCCAAATTTGCCAGGCCTAGACTTGCCAAACCTGGAGGAGCTTTGCACCCGGACGGCCCTGCTCGTGGGGGCCGCGCCGTTCGAGGCGGGCTTCCTCGCCGAGCAGCTCCGCGCGGTGGGCGCTGCCGTCACCCGCTGCGAGAACGCGGAGGACGCGGTAGTCGCATTGGCAGCCGGGTGCGGCCGGTTCGACACGGTGATCGCCGATTGCGCGCTGGGCGAAGCGGCGACGCGGGCGATCGGCGAGGCGGCGCGGGCGGCCGGCGCCGGCCGCCGCCTGGTCCTGTTCTCGCCGTTCGAGCGGCGCGCCTTCGGCCTGCCCGCTGCCGCCGGGTTCGACGGCTGGCTGGTGAAGCCGGTACGCCGACACTCCCTCTTTGCGAGGCTCGCCTCGCGGCCTCCCGCGTCAACCGCTGCGGCGAGAGAGCCGGCGCGACCCGTTCCGGCCCGGCGCTTCGCCGTTCTCCTCGCCGAGGACAACGACATCAACGCGCTGCTTGCCACCCGCCACCTCGAGCGCCTCGGCGCTGTCGTCACACGCGCGGCCGACGGGCTGTCGGCGCTGGCGCTGGCGGAGACCGCGATGGAGGCAGGAACGCCCTACGCCACAGTGGTGCTCGACATCCGCATGCCCGGGCTCGACGGCTTCGCGCTGGCCCGGCGGATCCGGCTGGCGGAGGTGACGCGGCGGTTCCCACCCGCCCGGCTCATCGCACTCAGCGCCGACGTGCACGAGGCCGAGAAGAGCTCTGCCGTCCGGGCGGGGATCGACGCCTTCCTCGCCAAGCCAGTCAGCTTCGCCCGCCTCGCGGATGCGATCGAAGCAAGCTTGGCCGAGGTCGCCTGATCGGACACGTTCCGGCAGGTGATGCAACAGACTGCCGAGTCCAGCGTTTTCTTTCGATCAAGCCAGGTCTACGTTGCCTCCTGTATCATCCAAGGGATATCCGCCATGCCCTCCAAGCTCGACCAGTTGAAGACCATGACCACGGTCGTCGCCGATACCGGTGACATGGAATCGATCCGCGCCTACGAGCCGATGGATTCGACGACCAACCCCTCGCTGATCCTGAAGGCCGCCGGGATCGCCGGCTACAGCCGCCTGATCGACGAGGTGCTGGTCTGGGGTCGCAGCCACGGTCATGTCACGAGCCAGCTCGTCGATCGCCTCAACGTCAGTTTCGGTGCCGAACTCACCGAGATCGTGCCCGGTCGCGTCTCGACGGAAGTCGATGCCGACCTTTCCTTCGACACGGAGGCGACGCTGACGAAGGCACGCGCGATCATCGCCGACTACAAGGCGCGCGGCATCGACAAATCGCGCGTGCTCATCAAGATCGCCGGGACCTGGGAGGGAATCAGGGCGGTCGATACCCTTCAAAAGGAAGGGATCGACTGCAACGTCACCCTGATCTTCTCGCTGGCGCAGGCAATCGCCGCCGCGGACGCTGGCGCCTTCCTGATCTCGCCCTTCGTCGGCCGCATCATGGACTGGTACAGGAAGAAGGAGGGCAAGACTTACACGCCCGAGAATGACCCCGGCGTCCTCTCAGTGCGGCAGATCTACGCCTACTATAAAGCCTACGGGATCAAGACGATCGTGATGGGCGCCTCCTTCCGCAGCATCGGCGAGATCGAGGCGCTTGCCGGCTGCGACCGCCTGACGATCTCGCCGGAGCTCCTGAAGGAGTTGGCCGCCGACCAGGGCACCCTGACGCGAAAGCTCGACCCGCAGAAAGCCACGTCGCAAGCGCCGGCCAAGATCGCCATGGACGAGAAGACTTTCCGCTTGATGATCAACATGGATGCGATGGCCACCGAAATGCTGGCGGAAGGCATCCGAAAGTTCGCCGCCGACCTGCAGACACTGCGCGAGATGATCTCGCACCGGATGCAGGAAGCGGCTTAGCCCTTCAACCTTCGCCGATCCATTTCTCGCCGCTAAGGTCGTGCCGCGCCTTGTCGAGTTCCTCGGTGTAGCGCCGCAGCAGGTGGGCCTCGGAGAGGAGGCCGACCACACTCCGGTCCGAGCGGCTCGAGACCACCGCCAGCGTCTCGCTCTGACTCTCCTCGAAGAGCCGGGCCGCCTCCCGGATGTTGAGGTCCGGCGTCAGCGCCGTGCCCTGATGCTGGAGGAGAGCCGTGACGTGGCCTTTCGCCAGCTCGGCATCCGACATCGCCGCATGGGCGGCGGCCACCGACACCATGCCGACATAGCGATCGAAGGGGTCGGTCGCCACGATCCAATAGGTCGAGCCAAGCGGATGCGCATCCACCAGCGAGGCGATGCCGACATCGGCGAAGATCGTCGGGACGTCCGGCCGCATGAGCTGACGCACCGTCAGGCCACGGATCCAGCCAACGTCCTGCGCGCTCTTAATCGATTCGCCGCGCAGGTGCAGGCGCCAGGTCGCGAACGAGTAGCCGAAGGTCCGCCGCACGATGACCGAGACCACTGTAGTGGCAGCGAGGATGAGGATGGAGAGTGGGAAGTCGCCCGTCGTCTCCAGCGCGAGGAAACTCATGGTGAGCGGGCCGCCGACCACCGTCACCGACAGCGCCGCCATGCCGACGATGGCGCAGGTCGTGTCGTCCATCGGCAGCGCCGGGCCGAAAAGCAGGAGCAGGCCGTAGAACAGCTTTCCGACGAGCGCGCCCAGGTAAAGCGAGGCGAAGAACAGGCCGCCGCGAAAGCCGCAGCCGATGGAGAGCGCGGAGGCGCAGGCCTTGAGCAGCAGCGTCAGCGCGACCAGCACGAGCGGGGGTGGGGCGTTGTGCAGCAACGCCTCGAAGGCGCCGTGCCCGGCCGAGAGGACGTGCGGCGTCACTAGGGCCAAGCCCCCAAGCAGGCAGCCCCCGAGCGCCGGCTGGAGGAAAGAGGGGATCCGGCCCCGTTTCACCGCCCATTCCACCACGCTGACCGTGCGCATGATGCCGATGCCGATTGCGGCGCAGGTGAGCGCCAGCAGCAGCAGCGCGACCATCGTGCCGCCCTGCAGGCTCGCGTCGGATGCCATCTGGCCGATGAAGCTCTCGCCGTTGCCAAACGCGCGCGCCACCAGCACGCCGGAGATGGAGGCGGCCACGACCGGTGCGAGTCCAAAGGGCGTGTAGCTGCCGATGATGAGTTCGAAGGCGTAGAAGGCTCCGGTGAGCGGCGCACCGAATGCGGCGGCGATCGCGCCGGCCGAACCCGCTCCAACGAGGGTGCGAAGGTCGGCGCGACGCAGGTTGCAGCGGGTCCCGATCCACGAGGCAAACCCCGAACCAACCTGGGTATAGGCGGCCTCCAACCCGACGGAGGCGCCGCAGCCGTTGGAGAGGAGGGTCTGGCCGGCGATCAGCAGGCTATCGGTGACGGACATGCGGCCGCCGTGCAAGGCGTTGGCCTCGATGGGATCGACCGGCCGGCGGCGGCGCCAGGACGCGATGAGCCGGCTGACGAGGCCAAGCAGCAGGCCGCCCAGCATCGGGATCGCAAGGTGCCAAGGCTTATGCATCGCCGTCATGGCGCTGACGGAGCCCCGCCCGTCGAGATCGAAGAGCACGATGTGCATCATGCGGGCGATCTGCGAGATCACCGTGACCGCGCCGCCCGCGATCGCGCCGGCGAGCACCGCGAGCGTGATGAGCCCAAGCTCCTCCTGGCGAATCAGGCCGCGCAGCCTCGTCGCGAAGATCGTCCAAGGCCGCTCGGTTGCCAGGCGCACCTTCGGCGTGGCCAGCGTCATAGCCGGCGCGCACGATGGGCGCGCTGTGCCGGGGAAGCGCAGAGGCAGAAGCGTGGGCGGAGGCTGTAGTGGCGCGGCACGTCGTCCTCAGGCGGGAAGTCGGGCTTCTCGTAGCGCCTATCGATCCACTTTCTCAACGGCGATTATGCGTCAGCGTCGCTCAACGATCCTGTTACAGGGTGGCGGCGGGGTGAACCTCTGGGTCGGGCGATCCTGCGCGAAGGCGTGCAGCGGCTCGAGTCAGGTAGGCAAGGAGCGTCGGTGATGGGAATAGAACTGCCGGGCAGCGCCGAGGTCGAGCAAGCGATGGCGGCCTGGACCGCCAATGACCCGCGGCTCGCGGACCTGCGCCGGCGCTACGACGAACCGGTGCGCGCGCTGCGGCATTTTGGATTGCTCCTCTGGCAGGACGGCGACCCGCGAGCGGCGGCCAAAGTGCTGACGGGCGCGACGGCGCTGCGTCAGGACGACGTCAACCTTTGGACCGACCTGTCCGGGGCGCTTAACGCGGCCGGGCAGATGCGCGAGGCCGCGGCCTGCATGGAAGAGGCGCTGGAACGCGACGCGACCCATGCGGAGAACTGGATGCGGCTCGGGTCTATCCGCAGCGCGCTGGAGGACGTGCCCGGCGCGGAAGCGGCGCTGAAAACTGCGCTGCGCCTCGATCCCGTGCTGCGCGAGGCTCACCTCAGCTTGGGCTTCGTCTATTTCGGCCTGAAACGTTTCGCAGAGGCCGCCGAACATCTTGGCATAGTGGTCGCGACGGGAGTGGATGTGACGCCCGCGCTGCGCGCGTGCTACGGCCAGGCGCTCGGTCACGTCGGCGACTTCGCCGGCTCGGCGTCCGTCTTCGCGATGGCGTTGGCGGCGGAGCCGGAAAACGCGGTGCTCGCGCGCAAGGCGGCCCAGGTCAGCTTCATCGCGCAGGCCATCGAGGGGAGGCTCGACGAAGCCACAGCCGTCTGTCGCGCGAGCCCGCACGTTACGGCGGAGGCTTTCGAGACGATCTCACGGCAGGCGTTCCACCTCCTCGCCGCCTTCGGTCATCGGGCGGCGGCCATGCGGTTGGGAGAGGCGCGGCTCGTCGCCAAGCCAGACGACCCGGAATGCGCGTACTTGCTCGCCGTCTTGCGCGGCGAGGCCATCGAGCGCACGCCGGACCACTACGTCGCATCCTTCTTCGACCAGTTCGCGCAGGAGTTCGATCATCAACTGGTGGACGTGCTCGGCTACGACGGTTTCCGCCAATTGGCGGCGATGGTGGAGGGTCATGCGGAACGGCCGCTGTCCCGCATTCTTGACCTGGGCTGCGGCACAGGGCTGGCGGGGCCGGTGCTGGCGCGGCCCGGCCGCCATCTGACAGGCATCGATCTCTCCGGCGGCATGCTCCGCAAAGCGCGCGAACGCGGTTGCTACGAGACGCTCCTGGAGGTGGAGGCATCAGCCTACCTTGCCGCGCACACCGCGGCGTTCGACCTGATCTTCGCGGCGGACATGTTGATTTATGTCGGCGACCTGCGGGTCATGATCGAACGCGCCGCAAGTGCGCTCGCGCCCGACGGGCTCTTCGCCTTCAGCATCGAGGCAGCGGAAACGGACATCGCGCTTCTCCCCTCCGGCCGCTTCGCGCATGGCTTGGCCCAGGTGCTGGCTTTGGCGGAGGCGGCAGCATTCCGCGTGCTTGAAACCCGCTCGATCCCGCTGCGCTACGAGACACTGGGGTTCGTGACCGGCATTCTGGTGGTACTCCGCAAAAGCGCGCCCTGAAACGACAAAGCCTGCTTCGGGAGAAGCAGGCTCTGATCTCAGGCTTTACAAACCAGCCTTGCGTCCAAGCCTTACGCCTGGGGCTGCGGCTCCAGGCCGGGCTCGGGGTTGGGCTTCGGCCGGTTGACACCCGTGGTCGGCACCGGCGAACCGCGCGGAGGCGCGGGATCGTCGTCTACGTCGCGGACGGGTGTCTTACCGTTCAGCAGGCCGATAATCTCGTCGCCCGACAGCGTCTCGTACTCCAGGAGCCCGCGCGCCAATGTCTCCAGGTCCTGCCGCTTCTCGGTGATGATCCGCGTCGCGTCGGTAAGACCGGTCTCGACCAGGCGCCGCACCTCGGAATCGATCTTACGGGACGTCTCCTCGGACAGGGTGTTCTTCTGACCCATGGAATAGCCGAGGAACACCTCCTCCTGGTTTTCGCCGTACATCACGGTACCAAGGGCGTCGGAGAACCCCCAGCGGGTGACCATCGCGCGGGCGAGTTTCGTCGCCTGCTCGATGTCGGACTGGGCCCCCGACGTAACCTTCTCCTTGCCGAAGATCACTTCCTCCGACACGCGGCCACCCATCAGGATAGCCAGGCGCGAGGTCATCTGCTCGTAGCTCATCGAGAGCTTGTCGCGCTCGGGCAGCTGCATGACCATGCCGAGCGCGCGGCCGCGGGGGATGATCGTCGCCTTGTGCACGGGATCGGTCGCCGCGACGTTGAGTGCCACAAGCGCGTGGCCGCCCTCATGATAGGCGGTCAGCATCTTCTCCTGCTCTGTCATCACCAGCGTGCGGCGCTCCGCACCCATCATGATCTTGTCCTTAGCGTCCTCGAACTCGCTCATCGTGACGATGCGCTTGCCGCGCCGCGCCGCCATCAGGGCCGACTCGTTGACGAGGTTCATGAGGTCGGCGCCGGAGAAGCCCGGCGTGCCGCGGGCGACGACCTTGAGGTCGACGTCGGGCGAGAGGGGCACCTTGCGGACGTGCACCTTGAGGATGCGCTCGCGGCCGATCACGTCGGGGTTGGGCACGGTGATCTGCCGGTCGAAGCGGCCCGGGCGTAGCAGCGCGGGATCGAGCACGTCGGGGCGGTTGGTCGCGGCGATGAGGATGATGCCCTCGTTGGCCTCAAACCCGTCCATTTCGACGAGCAACTGGTTCAGCGTCTGCTCGCGCTCATCGTTGCCGCCGCCCAGGCCCGCGCCGCGGTGACGGCCCACAGCGTCGATCTCGTCGATGAAGATGATGCAGGGCGCGTTCTTCTTGGCCTGCTCGAACATGTCGCGGACGCGGCTGGCGCCGACGCCGACGAACATCTCCACGAAGTCGGAACCCGATATCGTGAAGAACGGCACGTTGGCCTCGCCGGCGATGGCACGGGCCAGCAGCGTCTTACCCGTGCCGGGAGGACCCACGAGCAGCACGCCGCGCGGGATGCGCCCGCCGAGCCGCTGGAACTTCTGCGGGTCGCGGAGGAACTCGACGATCTCCTGCAGGTCCTCCTTGGCCTCGTCGACGCCGGCGACATCCTCGAAGGTCACGCGTCCATGCGCTTCGGTGAGGAGCTTGGCCTTCGACTTGCCAAAGCCCATCGCCTTGCCGCCGGCTCCCTGCATCTGCCGCGACACGAAGATCCACATACCGAGGAAGGCGAGGAGCGGCAGGCCGTTGACGAGCAGCGTGACGAGCCAGCTGTTGCCGTCGGACGGCGGCTTGGCAGCGATAGAGACGTTCTTTTTGTAGAGGGTCTGCACCAGCGACGGGTCGTTGGGCGCGTAGGTCGCAAAAGCCCTGTTGTCCGTGAAGTGGCCGGTCACTTCGGCGCCGGCGATCGTCACCTCGCGCACCCGACCCTGGTCGACCTCGTTGAGGAGCTGACTGAATGTGATCTCTTGCGCGCTCGGCCGCTGTCCCGGGTTTTGGAACAGCATGACCAAAGCGACCACGAGAAGGAATATGATCACCCAGAGAGCGAAATTGCGGAAATTGGGGTTCATCTGCGATCCAGAAGGGCATGGCGGAAAGCCAAGACCCAAACGAGAAAAGTGGCCGGCGCGAAGACACAAGACAACGGAACGAACGCGGCGGGACTTGGTCCGCCTCTAGGATCAATGTATGCCGCGCCTCCCGCCTTGCCAAGGTGGCGGATCGCGAAGCGGCAGAGGGCCTTAACGGGCGCCGCCGAGGCCGTTCGCCTCCGTGGCGGCGCGTCCGCGGCGGCGGACAGGCTCGGGGACGATCGTGAGCATAGTGTCGCGTCCCAGCGTCAGGCAGGCGCCGCCCAGGGATGCCCGGTGAGGCGCCCCCCGGCGCAGCGCCTCGTGCAGGGCGGCCGCGAGCCGCTCCAGCCGGTCGAGCCGCGGCGGCGGATGCGCCGGCAGCGTCGCCGCGAGGGCGAACCGCAACACACGGAGCACGATCTCGGGCTCCGCTCCAAGCAGAGGCGTGACGGCAACCTCGAACCGGCCCGGCTGCTGCCGTCCACCAAGGCTTTGCAAACAGCGGCGGGCCTCGACCTCCAGCGCCGTCTCGGCGCGTGCGAGGCGGGCCGCAAGGCGCGTCAGGGTCGCCACGTCGAGGCCGAGCGCCGCCGCCGCCGGTGCGGCCAGGCGGAGGCGCGCGCGCGCGAAGGCCGGGTCCCGGTTCGACGGGTCGTCGAGGAAGGGTTGACCTATGGCCTGGCAGAGCGCGACGAGGTCCGCCTTGCGGCAGCCGAGCAGCGGGCGCACCAGGGTGACGCCCGACGCCAGCGCCGTGTCGCGGCGCATGCCGGCGAGCCCGCCCGGTCCGCTGCCGCGCGCGAGCCGCATCAGCACCGTCTCCGCCTGGTCGTCGGCGTGGTGGGCGGCGAGGATATGCGCCGCGCCGAGGGCCCGCGCATGCTCGGCGAGAAGAGCGTAGCGGACCGTGCGCGCCCGCTCCTGGATGGCGGTGCGGGGCTTGGGGCCTTGCCAAACTAGGGTTGCATGCGGCAGGCCGAGCGCTGCCGCCGCCGCCGCGACGCCTTCGGCCTCCGCTCCCGAGGCCGCGCGCAGGCCATGGTCGACGGTGGCGACGTGGAGCGGCGCGCCAGCCCAGCGGGACGCGAGGTGCATAAGGGCGAGGGAGTCGGCGCCGCCCGAGACGGCGAGGAGGACCGGTGTGGGGCCAAGGCCGGCGAAGAGTTCGGCGAGCCGGAAGGGCGCAACGCCCGTCCCCCCTTCCACCCGTCCCCCGTGGCGGGCGACCTTCGGACCCGCCGTTGACAAAGCCCCGCCCCTCATCCGAGCCGCTTGCGCCGCACGCCCTTCCTCCGTTGGTGGAAGGGGAACGAGGGCCTTAGCATTGGGCGCGCTTGGCTTCGCGCTCCGCGCCGCTCTTCACGTAGGCGGGGGCGTTCGGATATTTCCGCGGCAGTTCGGCGAAGCTGGCGCAGGCCTGCTCCTTGGCACCGATGGCCTTCAGCGAGGAGCCGAGCCGCAACATGGCCTCGGGCGCGCGGCTCGATGTGGTGAAGTCGGTCGAGAACTTCAGATATTGCTCCGCCGCCTCGCGCGAGCGCCCGCGCTGCGCGTAAGTCTCGCCGAGATAGAAGGTGGCGTCGGCCACGAGCCGGCTTTTCGGGTTCTTCTGGATAAAGGCGGAAAAGCCCTGCTCCGCGGTCTCGTACTGCTTCTCCTTGTAGAGGCCGAGCGCCGCGTCGAACTCCTCGCGGGTCGAATTCGGACGCAGGCTGGCGACCATCGCGTTCGGCGTCGTCGCGCCGGTGCTCTTCGGCGTGGTGGCGGAGGGCAGTTGCAGCGTCGGCGCGAGCGTGCTGCTCGAGGCGGCGCGGCGGCCGCCCGAGAGGTCGAGCGGCGCGTCGCCGGAGTCGGGGGGGGTGGCCGAGGCGGGCGAGCCGAGCGGCTTTGGCGCGCCCGGCGCGCTGGGTGTCGCGGCGGGATCGAAGGCGTCGTCACCGCGGCGCTGCGGCTTGGCCTCGGCCAGCTTAGCCGGAGAGGTCAGAGGGTCGACCTCCCCCGGTGCGCCGGCGAGGCCGGAGGCATCGCTGCGCTTTGCCGGCTGGGCCGCGCCGCTTCGCCCCTGCAGACGGCTTTCGACGTCGGCCTGGAAGCGCTGCACTTGCTCGACCAGCTTGCGGTTGGCGTTCTGCAGCTCCTCGATCTGCCCCGTCATCTCGCGGATGCGGCCCTCGAGCTTGCCGACCCGCACCGATTCCGCGCCCGGATCGTCCGCACCCCGCCGCCCACCGCCGCCGTATCGGCCGCCGCCGTCATAGGGCGCATCGTCGCCGAAGCCGGCCGGCGGCCGGTCGTAATCCTGCGCCGCGGCATGCGGCACGAAGCCCGGCGCGACGAGGAGCGGCAGGAGCAGCGCTGCGACGACGAGGGAACGGGCGGAGGGAGGGACGATAGGCATCCGATAAATTCCGTGGCGGGAGCGGCAAAGGGGTAGCACATGCCCGACGACAGCGGGGAGATTTTGGCGGCGACGCGCCGGGAGCGACGCTGGAGGTCGACTGCAAGTCCAACTCCTCGGCAACCGCAAGCCCAACTCCTTCGCCACAGAGCACGCGCGGGGCGCGCATCTGCCGGCGGCGGCGCGAAACCCGGCTCCATCGCGGCATGGAGAGGCAGAACGGGTCTGTCGCAGGCGCGCAAGCCGCTTTCAGAGCGTGACGGGTGCATGTATGGTCCCGCCTCAGGCAATCCAGGCTTTTCATGACACGCAAGCACTTCGGCACGGACGGGATCCGCGGCAGGGCAAACGGGGCCATCACCCCGGAGCTCGCGATGCGCGTGGCGCAGGCTACCGGCATCCTGTTCCAGCGCGGCGACCACCGCCACCGTGCCGTGATCGGCAAGGACACGCGGCTCTCGGGCTACATGATCGAATCCGCCATGCAGGCTGGCTTCACCTCGGTGGGTATGGACGTGCTGCTTCTCGGCCCCATGCCGACGCCGGCCGTGGCCATGCTGACGCGATCCATGCGCGCCGACGTCGGCATCATGATCTCGGCCTCGCATAATCCCTACGAAGACAACGGCATCAAACTGTTTGGACCGGACGGGTTCAAGCTCTCCGACGAGATCGAGCGCAAGATCGAGGCGCTGATGGAGCCGGGCGCGGCGGTCAAGCTCGCCAAGCCGGAGGCCCTCGGCCGCGCCAAGCGGGTCGATGACGTGCGCGCCCGCTACATCGAATTCGCCAAGCACACCCTGCCCCGCAACCTCTCGCTCGACGGCCTGCGCGTCGTCGTGGATTGCGCCAACGGGGCCGGCTACAAAGTGGCGCCGGAGACGCTGTGGGAGCTCGGCGCGGAGGTCTTCGCCATCGGCGTCGATCCCGACGGGTTCAACATCAACCGCCGCGTCGGCTCCACGGCGCCGGACGCGCTCGTCAAGAAAGTGCGCGAGATGCGCGCCGACATCGGGGTCGCCCTGGATGGCGACGCCGACCGCGTGCTGATCGTCGACGAGAAGGGCGCTGTCGTCGATGGCGACCAGCTCATGGCCGCCGTGGCGCAATATTGGCAGGAGGCGGACAAGCTCTCCCAGCCGGGCATCGTCGCCACGCTGATGTCGAACCTCGGGCTCGAGCGCTACCTCGATTCCATCGGCCTCTCGCTGGCGCGTACCGCGGTCGGCGACCGCTACGTCCTCGAGTACATGCGCCAGCACGGCTACAACCTCGGCGGCGAGCAGTCGGGCCACATCATCCTCTCGGACTACGTGACCACAGGCGACGGGCTTGTGGCGGCGCTACAGATCATGGCCCTGGTGAAGAAGCGCGATCGCCCGGTGAGCGAGGTGTGCCACCGCTTCGAGCCCGTCCCGCAGATCCTGAAGAACGTGCGCTTCGACGCCGGCCGGCCTCTGCCCGAGGAAAGGATCGCTAGTGTCGTGGCCTCGGGACGCCAGCGGCTCGGCAACACCGGTCGGCTCGTCATCCGCCTGTCGGGCACGGAGCCCGTGGTACGGGTGATGGGCGAGGGCGACAATTTCGACCTCGTCGAGTCGGTGGTGGACGACGTCTGCGCGGCGCTGCAGGCGGCCTGAGCGCCGCCTGTCTGCACCCATCGTTCGGGACGGAATTTGCGGTGCTCGACCGGCGCGATCGTACTATCGGTGCCTGGCCTTGCGCGGTGGCACGGTGGCGCGCTTACACCGAGGCGGATGCGGCTGCACTCGCTGGAGCCCTCATCGCGGCCATGTTCGACAGCACATCTGCTCCAAAGTGAAACAACTTTCAGTTTTCGTCGCGTCAATAAAGCATTCTTAAGGTTAAATCCTAGGGTTAAGCTCCCTTTAAGCTGTTGCTGCCACAGTCACGACGTTGGATGCTTCGGGCCTGTCAGTCTGCCCGGAACGCAATAAAGGACGTTCACCATGGGCAGCTTCAAGGCTCTCTTTTTTGCTGGCGTCGCGAGCCTTGCCGCGACGACGACCGCTTCCGCCGCCGACCTCCTCCTACCGCCGCCCCCGCCGGTCGAGCCGGCATTCATACCCGTCGACTTCGGTGGCAGCTTCTACCTGCGCGGCGATGTCGGCGTCGGGATCTCCGACCTGCGCACGCGTGCCTCGACCTTCCAGGAGTTCGTGCCCGATGCCCGCTACGAGCAGCACACGCTCGACGATTCCGGCATCGTCGACCTCGGCGTCGGCTACAAGTTCAACCATTACTTCCGCGCCGACGTCACCGGCGAGTATCGGACTAGCGCGCATTTCGGCGCGATCGAGAGCTATAATCAGGGTTACTTCAATAACCCGCAGGACGGCTCGCGCAGCTACGACATCTACAACGGCTCGATCCGCTCGATCGTCGGCCTCGTCAACGGCTACGTCGACCTTGGCACCTGGTGGTGCCTGACCCCCTACGTCGGCGCCGGCGTCGGCGTCGCCAACAACAAGGTCTCCAGCATCGTCGACCAGGGCGCCTTCGGCGGCTTCGGCTATTCCTCGAGCCACAGCCAGACGAACTTCGCCTGGGCGCTGATGACGGGTGTGGCGTTCAACGTCACGCCGAGCACCAAGATCGAACTCGGCTACCGCTACTTGAACCTGGGCAACGCAAGCTCCGGCCCGATCTATTGTCAAAACCAGTCGAACTGCCCCAACGAGACGCAGCACTACAAGCTCGCCTCGCAGGATATCCGGCTTGGCGTACGCTACATGTTCAATGACGGCCCGCCGCCCGTCCAGTACCCGCTCGTACGCAAGTATTGATCGGCAGGCAGACGGTGATGGGAGCCAGGGCGCGGCGAGCGATGGCCGCGCCTATTCTTTGGACTTGGGCACGCGATCGACAAACGTGGTTAAGGCCCGCTTAAACTTTATCGGCGATACTTCCTCATCGGCGCACGGACGGATCGGTCCGCGCACCCCACGGGAAGTCTCATGCCAAACCGCTTGTCCCTCCTCGGCATTGTATCGCTCGCCCTCGCCAGCGCTGCCGCCCCGGCACATGCCGCCGACCTCGACTCCCCCTATTTCGCGCCGCAGTCCTATCCCGAGGACAAGGTCGAGTTCGGATCCGGCTGGTATATCCGCGGGGATATCGGGGCGACGCAATTACCCAAGATCACGAACACGAGCGCACCCCTTTACGCCGCGCCGACCGAAACGATCGACCACGGCAGCCACGTCGGCTACGACGCTTCCCTTGGAGCGGGCTATCAATTCAACCGGTGGTTCCGCTCGGACCTCATCGCCGACTTCCACCAGCCGGTGGCCTCGTCCTTCAGCTCTGCAAGCGGCAGCGTTCCCTGCACGACCGGCATCTACTATACGACCAACGCCAATGGTACCACGACCCAACACACGACCGATGGCGGATGCTCCGGCGCCTATGCGGGAAAGATCCACAGCTACGATGTCCTGCTGAACGGTTACCTCGACCTCGGCACATGGTACAATGTGACACCTTATGTGGGGGCCGGCGTCGGCCTGAGCTTCGGCCACTACCAGACGGCGTCGACCTACGCCCAATTCGATGGCACTCCATACAATATCTATTACACCGACCCGCAGACGGGCGCGACCTTCCACGGCCATTACGATCACCAATCCAGCGGCACCTACTATAACTTCGCCTGGGCGTTGATGGCTGGCGCGGCGATCGACATCTACGACCACACCAAGCTCGACATTGGCTATCGCTACCTGAACCTCGGCAGGATCAGCGGCGTCAGCGGCACGCTCTACTCGCACGAGGTCCGCGCCGGCGTCCGTTACATGATCGATGACTGACGTCTTGACCTCCGCCTGGTCCCGCCGCATCGTCTGTGGCGGGACACCTCCCCCCAACGGGAGGCGCCCATCTGCAAGGATGGATCAGACATGACCCTGCACAGACCCGGCACGCGGCCGGCCAATCCGCGTTTTTCGTCCGGGCCCTGCACCAAGCGCCCTGGCTGGTCGCTGGCGGCGCTCGAGGGCGCGGCGCTTGGCCGCTCGCACCGCTCCGCGGCGGGCAAGGCCAAGCTCAGGCAGGCCATCGACCTGACCCGCGAGGTGCTGCAAGTCCCCGCCGACTACCGGATCGCCATCGTACCAGCCTCCGACACGGGCGCGGTCGAGATGGCGATGTGGTCGCTGCTCGGCCCGCGCCCCGTCGAAGTCATGGCCTGGGAAGCGTTCGGCAAGGAATGGGTGACCGACACGCTGGACCAGCTGAAGCTGCCCGGCGCCCGCACGCTGGTCGCGCCTTACGGCACGCTGCCGGACCTCACTTTGATCGACTTCGACCACGACGTGGTCTTCACCTGGAACGGCACCGCGGCCGGCGTGAAGGTGCCGAACGGCGACTTCATCCCCGCCGACCGCGCCGGCCTCACCCTCTGCGACGCGACCTCGGCCGCCTTCGCCCAGCCGCTCGACTGGTCCAAGCTCGACGTCGTCACCTTCTCCTGGCAGAAGGTGATGGGTGGCGAGGCGGCGCACGGCATGTTGGTCCTGGGGCCGCGCGCCGTCGAAAGACTGGAAACCTACCGACCCGACCGCGCCTTGCCGAAGATCTTCCGCATGACGCAGAACGGGAAGCTGATCGAGAGCCTGTTCGAGGGCGAGACGATCAACACGCCGTCCATGCTGTGCGTGGAAGACTACCTCGACACGCTGACCTGGGCGAAGGGCCTCGGCGGCCTGCCGGCGTTGCACGCGCGGGTGAAAGCCAACGCGGCGGTGCTGACGGACTGGGTCGCGCGCACGCCTTGGGTCGACTTCCTCGCTAAGGACCCCGCGACGCGCTCGAACACCGGCGTCTGCCTGGGCATCGTCGACCGCGACTTTGCGGCGGGCTCGCCCGCCAGCCAGGCGGCCTTCGTCAAATCCCTCGTCGACCGGCTGGAGAGCGAGGGCGTGGCCTACGACATCGGTGCCTACCGCGACGCACCGCCCGGCCTGCGCATCTGGTGCGGCGCGACCGTGGAGGCCGCCGACCTCGTGGCCCTGACGCCCTGGCTCGATTGGGCCTTCGAGACGGCGCGCGGCACCCTCGCTCTGGCAGCCTGACGGGCGCGGGGCGGTCATGACGGGAGACGCCGCACCTCGCGTCCTCGTCCCGGATGCCCTGCCCGCGCCCGCCCTCGCCCTGCTGGCGGAGCGTGGCGTCATCGTCGATTACCAGCCCGGCCTGGGTTGCGACCGGGCCGCGCTCGTCGCGGCGCTCGGCGTATGCGACGGGCTGATCGTGCGCTCCGCAACGAAAGTGACGGGCAAGCTCCTCGCAGGGGCGGGGCGCCTGAAGGTGATCGGCCGCGCCGGCGTCGGTATCGAGACCATCGACGTCGCCGAAGCCACCCGGCGCGGCGTCATCGTGATGAACGCCCCGTCCGGCAACGCGATCACCACGGCGGAGCACGCGATCGCGCTGATGTTGGCGCTGGCACGGCGCATTACCGCCGCCGACGCGTCGACGCGCTGCGGCGGTTGGGAAACGAACGGCTTCGTCGGTACGGAGCTAACCGGCAAGTGCCTCGGCGTCGTCGGCTGCGGCACCATCGGTGCCATCGTCGCCGATCGTGCGGTCGGCCTCCGGATGCGCGTCGTCGTCTTCGATCTCTTCCTCTCGCCCGAACGCGCCTTGGGCCTGAGCGTCGAGAAGGTGGACCTTGATGCGCTGCTCGCGCGCGCCGACGTCATCACCCTGCACACGCCGCTGACGGCGCAGACACGCGGCATCCTCTCCGCGGCCGCGCTCGCCCGGACGAAGCGGGGCGTGCGGATCGTCAATTGCGCGCGCGGCGGCCTGCTCGACGAGGCGGCACTGTTAGCGGCGCTCGACAGCGGCCACGTCGCCGGCGCAGCCCTCGACGTGCTCGCGAACGAACCGCCTCGCGACAACGCGCTCACAAGGCACTCCAAAACCATCTGCACCCCGCATCTCGGGGCCTCGAGCGTGGAGGCGCAGGAGAACGCGGCGCTGCAGGTCGCGGCACAGGTGGCGGATTTCCTGCTACGCGGCGCCGTCGCCAATGCGGTGAACGGACCAGCCGTGCGCGGCGAGGAGGCGCCACGGTTGCGGCCGTACCTCGACCTCGCGGCCCGGCTCGGCTCCTTCGCCGGGCAGTTGGTGGAGGCGAGCGTCGAGCGCGTCGCGGTGACATACCAGGGCGAGTTGGCGGGCCTCAACACCAGAGCGCTGACGGCGGTGCTGCTCGCGGGCCTGCTGCGCCCGGTCCTCGCCGAGGTCAACGCCGTTTCCGCGCCGACCATCGCCCGCGCCAGAGGCATCGCGGTCGACGAGGTGCTGCGCGAGGCGCAGCCGGAGGACGAGGCGCTGATGGCCTTGCAGGTCTGCTCCGGCGGCAAAAACCGCACCCTGGCCGGCGCGATCGCTCGGGACGGGCGGCCGCGACTCGTGGCGCTCGACACGATCCGCATCGACGCGCCTTTCGCACCGCAGATGGTCTACGTCATCAACCAGGACCGGCCCGGGTTCGTCGGCCGGTTCGCCGGGCTCCTCGGCGAGGCGGGAATCAACATCGCTACCTTCGCCCTCGGGCGGGACGCTCCCGGCGGCAATTCCATCGCCCTGGCGGAGTTGGAAGGCACCGTGACCGACGATCTCCTGCGGGCCATTCGCGCCCTGTCACACGTCGCCGAGGCGCACATCCTGCGATTTGCCGCCCCGTAGTCGGCGGGCCGCGATGCCGAGGACGCTCGATCCCGAAGGGATCGCAGAGACACCTCGTCGTCCCGCCGACGGCCAGTGCGAGAACCGTCACCGGCGGGCCTGCGGGCGGCAAGACCACCGATTGAGCAAGAGCTTGGTGGCGATCGTGAAAACGTGAAAAGCCGCGCGAGACGAACTCGCGCGGCTTCTCGTGTCGAACCCTGAGGCGTCCTAGAAGGGATAGTAACGCAGGCTGGTGAAGAGGATGTGCTCGCTCACGTTGGGAGCCTGGCCGCCGTAACCCGGCAGCAGCTGGCGACGGACGAACTCGTACTGGGCGCCGGCTCGGAAGTACCCGTAGGGACCTTCGTAGATCTTGTCCCATATGCCGGTGGTCAGCTCCAGAACGCTGCCGGTTGCCGCACCGCAGTTTCCGCTGCCTTCGACATAGCAACCGCTGTTGTTGACAGGGACCCCATAGCCGACGAATGTTCCGCCGCCATTGACGCCGTTTCCAGTGCGTGAGGTGTTTGCGAAGACCTTGTCAATACCGGCAAAGGCGTAGAGATCAAGCTTCGACGTGGCATGGAACGTGAAGCCCGCCGTTCCGCTCATGTTGCGGAGGCCTGACAACGATCCGTCGCCTCCGATTGTCGCGTCGGGCAAGCCCGAAGACGTGTAACGCCCGAGGCCGCGGCCGACATTGCCCTGCGCGAAGAAGTCGAGAACCTTCGGGAAGACGGGCACGAGAAGGGCGCCACCAACTCCGAAGCCGCTGGTGTTCTTGTTGAAGGAGCTGCCGGTGTAGCCGCCGCCAGCAATCGCCGCGCCGTAGTTCACGCGATCGTAGAAGTTGCGGTAGACGCCGGTCGCCTCGATGTGGACGTCGCGGTCGGCGATGCGGGCCTCGTAGGCGACCTTGCCGAAGAGATCCGGGATGTGAGCAAGACTCGTCGTCTGGCCGCCACCAAGCGCGCCGGAAGGCGTAAGGCAAGTCACGTTGGCGACGCCGGGGATATTATTGGCCTGATTGAACACAGCTGGAGCAGCAGCAGGAGCCGTCCCGCTCACGCAGCCGTTGACGACCGTCGTCGACGCCTCAGCCGAGACGGCCAGCCACAACTTCTTGTCAAAGTCCTTGACCAGACGGATCTGCGGGTTACGCGCGTAGTTGTAGCCGACCATGATACCGCTATCGATGGTGGGCGGGGACACCTCGTTACGCGGCGTGATGCCCTTGCTGTTGACCGCCATCAACGACCAGTTCTGGCCGGCGAGGACGTGGAAGCCCGTATCGAGGAAGTCGAGCGTCGCGTAGATGTTGCGGACGCGCATCGTGAAGCTGTTCGTCTGCGTGAAGTTCGTGGTCGCGCCGGCGGAGTTGAAGTCAGACTCGAAGTAACCGGCACCCAGGATCGACGGCGAGATGTTCGCCTCGATGAGCAACGCGGCGCGGGACTGACGGACCGAGAAGCGCGTCTCGTTGGTGTTGGAGAGGGGGTTGTTCGGGAAAAGGACGCCGGAATAGGGGGTGGTGACGTCGGCGCCGGTCGTCCGCGAACGGAAGATGCCTTCGGCCGCGACGTAGCCGCCGGGCGTGAGGGTGATGCCGCCGAAATGCAGCTTCTTGTCGTCGTAGCCGCCGATCGGCTGGAAGCCACCGGCCGTGTAGCCCGGCGGAGCGATGGGCGGTGCGATCGCGCGGTCGGCGACGACGCGGATCTTTTCCTTGTTCTTACGCGTCTCGGTGCGCTGCTCGTTGATCGCCGACTTCAGCGAGTTGATCTGTGCCTTGAGCGCGTCGAGTTCCCTCTGAAGGTCGCGATCCTGGGCGTGCAGCGCCACCGAGGAGGTCGACAGAAGAAGAACCGCCGCGAGGCTTTTTTGCAGGCTGCGCGACCGGAACAAGCCGCGTGCAACCTTCGCTGAAGTGTTCAGTTGTAATTTGGCAGTCACCAGACGCCCCCTTCGGAGAAACTCAGCCGCGTGGCGATCCCCTGCCAGCGCGATGAGTTTGATATACGCGAATTGCGCCCGCCGGGAACCTTTTTGTGGCCGTGTTCCATGAGGGCGAGCGGGGAAGAGGCTTGGGTTGCAAGCACGATCACGCGGCCGTGACACGTTGATATTTATTAGAAATCAATCTGTTAGGTGAGCGCTATTCTCGTTATCGAGCTTTTGCGGGATGCCGCAGGCGTGATTTCTTGTTCCGGACTGTGGCGTGCTCGCCACAGATTCAGTGCCATCAAATGGCCGGCCAAGCGCCTCTATTAGCGTCATTAAAGTGTTGCAATCGCCGCCTCGGAGATTTTTCTCGACGAAGCTCTGTCGTTCGGCGCCGCTATACTCGGCTAAACGTGGTCGACCTGCGAAGTTGCAGATCAGACCACACGACACCGATTCGACGCGGCCAACTTCGGCTTCCGGCGCCGAGCCCGGCCATGAAAAACGCCGGAGAGGCGTGCCGCTCCGGCCTTGGATAGCTAGCTTCAACGCAAATCCGCGCGGCGAGCCGATGTCGGTGCCTGCTCCTCAGTGGAGGACGGCGACCTTGTCCTGCTTACCGGCGTTGTACGTGTAGAGGGTGAGGCCGGGGTTCTTCATGTCGCCTTTCTCGTCGAAGCTGATCGTGCCGATCATGCCCTTGTAGCCGCTGGTCTGGGCCAACATCGGCAGGTAGACCTTCGGGTCGGGCGAGCCGGCCTTCTCCATCGCCGCGACGATCAACTCCACCGCGTCGTAGGCGTTGGGCGCGTATTGCTGCACCTCGATGCCGAACTTGGCCTTATAGGCCGCCCGGAACTTGTCCATCGTGGGCTGCTCGGCCGCGTCCAAGCCGCCGCCCTCCACGCAGACCACCTCGCCGTCGCTCATTGCGCCGCCGGCCAGCTTTGGCAGTTCGGCCGAGCAGATGCCGTCGCCGCCCAGGAACTTGGCGTTGAGGCCGAGCTGCTTCATCTGCCGCAGCATCGGCCCGCCCACCGCGTCCATGCCGCCGAAAAACACGACGTCGGGCTTCTTCGCCTTGATGGAGGTCAGGATGGCGGTGAAATCCGTCGCCTTGTCCGTGGTGAACTGGTTCTCGGCGATCGTGCCGCCGGCGGCCTTCACGGCTTTTGTGAACTCCTCGGCGATGCCCCGCCCGTAGGCTGTCCGGTCGTCGATCACCGCGATCGACTTGCCCTTGATGACGGTGGCCGCATACTTGCCGAGCGCGCCGCCCAGCAGCGTATCGTCCGGCACCGTGCGGAACGTCGTCTTGAAGCCCTGGCGCGTGAACTTCGGGTTGGTGGAGCCCGGCGTGATCTGCGGTATGCCCGCATCGCTGTAGATCTTGGAGGCGGGGATCGACACGCCCGAGTTATAGTGACCGACGACTCCGGCCACCTTCTCGTCGACGAGCTTCTGCGCCACCGCCGTACCCTGCTTGGGATCGGCCGCGTCGTCCTCCGCCACCATCTGCAGCGTCACTTTCTTGCCGCCGAGCGTCACGCCCTTGGCGTTGAGATCGTCGATCGCCATGCGCGCGCCGTTCTGCACGTCTTGCCCGATATGCGCGATCGCTCCGCTCGTCGGCGCTGCGACCCCGATCTTCACGACCGTCTGCCCCCAGGCCGATCCACCGGCCAAAGCCACCGCCGCGGCACCAGCCATAACAAGAGCTTTCCGATTCATCCGCATGCAAGTCTCCACGAAGCGTCCGAGACGATCGCCGGCGTCCCGGCGCAGAAGCTAAAGGCTTTGCGCCGCGCAAGCAATTGATGCGGGCCGCCCGGAGGCTGCTACGGCTGCGTCCGTGGCACGGCTCTCGCTGGCCTCCCCGTCGAGGCCCGCGCAGGCAGGGGCGGCGTGCCACGGCGCGTCGCCTGCGCTTCAAGCCTGCGCGCGGTTTGGGTGCTTTAGGTGGGGGAGTTCCAGGTGCCGACGTTTTCGGGAAAGGGTTCGAGATCCAAGCTCACGCGTCACGTGGCCTTGTCAGCTCACTTGGGGTTGTCAGCCCACTTGGGGTTGTCAGCCCACGTGGGGTTGGCGGGTTTCATGACCTTGGCGGGTTTTACCACCTTGGCGGGTCTCGCTGGTTTGGCAGCTTCCGTGCCGGCGCGGGCGGAGACGGTCTTCCGCTTCGCGTTTCAGGGCGATCTCAAGTCACTCGATCCCTACTCCCTGAAGGAGAGTTTCACCGAGGGCCTGCAGGGTGCCGCCTACGAGCCCTTGATCACGCTGGACAAGACACTCAAGATGGCGCCCGCGCTGGCGGAATCCTGGGAGACGCCGGAGCCGACGCGCTGGCGCTTCCACCTTCGTCGCGGCGTCAAATTCCACGACGGATCGGACTTCACCGCGGACGACGTGCTCTTCTCCGCGGAGCGCGTGCGAGCCAACGGCTCCTCCTTCAAGACCAACGTGCCGCCGGACGCGACGTTCGTGAAGGTCGACGACCATACGGTCGACATGGTGCTGAAAAAGCCGAACCCGATCGCGGTCGCCCAGTTCAACACCTGGTACATGATGTCGAAGGCATGGGCGGAGAAAAACGGTGCGGTGGCGCCCTCCCCCGTCAGTGCCTCGGCGCCCAGCTACGCGGCCCTGCATGAGAACGGCACCGGGCCCTTCCTCATTACCGCGCACCAGCCGGG
Source organism: Beijerinckiaceae bacterium (assembly GCA_965249685.1). Taxonomy (GTDB): domain Bacteria; phylum Pseudomonadota; class Alphaproteobacteria; order Rhizobiales; family Beijerinckiaceae; genus RH-AL1. Next base: position 2,081,374 of record CBDFMN010000003.1, read on the forward strand.
CGTGAAAACCGTCTTCGCGCGTAACCCGGCCTATTGGGGCAAGCTCGAGTCGAACCTCGACGGGGCGGTTTTCACCACCATCTCCAACGACGCCACCCGCGTCGCCGCCTTGCTCTCGGGCGAGGTCGACTGGATCGACCCCGTTCCGCTGCAGGACCAGGATCGCGTGAACGCGAGCGGTCTCGCGACGGTGATGGCCGGGCCCGAGCTGCGCACCATCTTCCTCGGCATGGATCAGCTGCGCGACGTGCTCACCGATTCGAGCGTCAAGGACAAGAACCCCTTCAAAGACATCCGCGTGCGCGAGGCCATGTATCTCGCCATCGACGAGGACACGATCGCCAAGCGCGTCATGCGCGGCAAGGCCGTCCCCTCGGCGCTGATGATCGCGCCCTCCCTGTTCAGCCGGGGAGCCGAGTTCAAGCGGCCGAAATACGACCCCGCCAAGTCCAAGGCGCTGCTCGCCGAGGCCGGCTATCCCGACGGCTTCTCCGTGGGCATGGACTGTCCCAACGACCGCTACGTCAACGACGAGGCCATCTGCCAGGCCGTCGTGTCCATGCTGGCGCGGGTCAACGTCAAGGTGAACCTCGCCGCGCAGCCGAAGGCCAAATATTTCGCCAAGGTGCTCGCGCCGAGATACGAGACGCCGTTCTACCTGCTGGGCTGGACGCCCTCCTCGCTCGACTCGCACAACGTCCTCTACGAGATCGTCGGCTGCCGCGACGCCAAGACGGGCCGCGGCGGCTGGAATCTGGGCGGGTTCTGCGACCCCAAGATCGACGCCATCGCCGACCAGGTCGAGGGCGAGACGGACCCGGCCAAGCGCGACGCCGCGATCAAGGCGGGGTTCGACGCGCTGCAGGCCGACTGGGGCGCGATCCCCCTGCACCAGCAGGCGCTCGCCTGGGGCGTGTCCAAGAAGGTCGAGCTGACCCAGCGCGCGGACAACCTGCTGCTGCTCTACTGGGTGTCGAAGAAGCCGTGAGGATCGCACCGCCGCTGCGTGAGCCGTTCTCCTGCTTCGCGGGTGCGGGTCAGCGCGCCGCGTGATCGCCTTCATCCTCCAGCGCCTGCTGCAATCGGTTCTCGTGCTCGCCGCCGTCGGCTTGATCGCCTTCGCCATGTTCCGCTTCGCCGGCGACCCCGTGAACCAGATCGTGGGGGTGGACACGACCGTGCTGGAACGCGCGGAGATCCGCCGCGACCTCGGCCTCGACGATCCCGTCGTGGCGCAGTTCGCGCGCTATGCGGGGCAGGTCTTGCGCGGCGAGTTCGGCATCTCCTACCAGTTCCGCCAGCCCGTCTCCGCGCTCCTGGCGGAGCGCATGCCGGCCACGCTCGAACTCGCACTCTGCGCCACGGTCTTCGCCCTGGTGGTCGGCATCGTCATGGGCGTCACCTGCGCGCTGCGCCGCGACACGATCGTCGACAAGACCTTTCAGGCGGTGTCGCTCGTGGGCGTCAGCCTGCCGACGTTCCTCATCGGCATCCTGCTCATCTTCCTCTTTTCCGTCACCCTTGGCTGGCTGCCCTCGTTCGGACGCGGCGACACGGTGCGGCTGGGCTGGTGGACGACCGGCTTCCTGACCCTGTCGGGCTGGCGCGCCCTCGTCCTTCCGTCGGTGACGCTGGGCCTGTTCCAGATGACGCTGATCATGCGGCTGGTGCGCGCCGAGATGCTCGAGGTGCTGCGCACCGACTACATCCGCTTCGCCCGCGCGCGCGGCCTCACCACCCGCTCGATCCACTTCGGCCACGCGCTGAAGAACACGCTGGTACCGGTCATCACGGTGGCTGGCCTGCAGCTCGGCTCGGTCATCGCCTTCTCGATCATCACGGAGACCGTGTTCCAATGGCCGGGCATGGGGCTGCTCTTCGTGCAGGCGGTGCAGAACGTCGACATCCCGATCATGTCGGCTTACCTGCTGCTCGTCGCAGCCATCTTCGTGGCCATCAACCTTGCGGTCGACGTGCTCTACACGCTCGTCGACCCGCGCCTGCGGCTTCAGGCGAGGGGTACCGCTTGAGCGCGGCCCCGCCGGCAAGCCTCGCGCCGGCCTCCGCGTTCGCCCGCCTGGCGCAATCCGACCTGGTCGCCAGCTTTCGCGCCTCCAAGCTCGCGATGGCGTCGGCGCTGGCCACGCTCCTCCTCGTCGCGCTCGCTCTGGCAGCGCCGTGGATCTCGCCGCAGAATCCCTACGACCCGGCGCAGCTCGAGCTCGTCAATTCCAACCTGCCGCCGCTCTGGAACGCCGACGGGCAGCGCCCCTATTTCCTCGGTACGGACGACCAGGGTCGCGACGTGCTCTCCGCCGTGTTCTACGGGCTACGGCTCTCGCTCGGCGTCGGCCTGCTCGGCGTCGCGGCCTCCGGCGCTCTCGGGGTCGCGCTCGGCCTGATCGCTGGTTACGCCGGCGGCTGGGTCGACACCCTCGTCATGCGGGTGGCCGACGTGCAGTTGACCTTTCCCGCCATCCTCATCGCGCTCGTGGTGGACGGCGTCGCCAAGGCGGCGCTCGGCGGCCATATGGAGACGGGCACGGCCGTCGCCATCATCGTCGTGTCGATCGGCTTCTCCTTCTGGGTGCAGTACGCGCGCACGGTCCGCTCCTCCGTCATGGTCGAGAAGAACAAGGACTACGTCCAGGCCGCCCGCCTCATCGGCCTCTCCCCCCGGACGATCATGGTGCGCCACGTGCTGCCCAACGTCGCCGGGCCGGTCTTCGTCATCGCCACCATCAACCTCGCGCTTGCCATCATCACGGAGGCCACCCTGTCCTTTCTCGGCACTGGCCTGCCCGAGACCATGCCCTCGCTCGGCACCCTGATCCGCACCGGCAACCGCTTCCTCTTCTCCGGCGAATGGTGGATCGTCGCCTTCCCCAGCCTCGCGCTCGCCGGACTCGTCATCGCGGTGAACCTTCTCGGCGACTGGCTGCGCGACGCGCTGAACCCGAAGCTGCGATGAACCCGGTCCTCTCCGTCCGCAACCTCCGCGTCGCCTTCGCCACGCGGCGTGGACTCCTGACCGCCATCGACGGCATCTCCTTCGACATCGCGCGCGGCGAGATCCTCGGCGTGGTCGGCGAATCCGGCGCCGGAAAGTCGCTGACGGGCCTCGCCGTGATCGGCCTGATCGACCCGCCGGGCCGCATCAGCGGCGGCGAGGTCTGGTTGGGAGGAGAACGCATCGACAGCCTTCCGAACGACGCGATGCGGCGGGTGCGCGGCCGGCGGGTGGGCATGATCTTCCAGGACCCACTGACGAGCCTCGACCCGCTCTATCGCATCGGCCAGCAGATCGTCGAGACGATCCGGACCCACTCCAAGCTCTCGGCCACGGCCGCACGCCGCCGCGCCATCGACCTGCTGGCCGAGGTCGGCATCCCCGCGCCCGAACGGCGCATCGACGGCTATCCGCACGAGTTCTCCGGCGGCATGCGGCAGCGGGTGGTGATCGCCTTGGCGCTTGCGGCTGGACCCGAGCTCATCATCGCCGACGAGCCGACGACGGCTCTCGACGTCTCCGTCCAGGCGCAGATCATCGCCCTGCTGAAACGCTTGTGCCGCGACCATGGCACCGCGGTCATGCTCGTGACCCACGACATGGGCGTCATCGCGGAGGCCGCCGACCGCGTCGCGATCATGTATTCCGGAAGGATCGCGGAGATCGGCCCCGTGCGCGATATCGTCGGCCACCCGCTCCACCCCTACGGCCGCGGCCTGATGGGGGCCATTCCCACACTTGCGCAGGACGCCGGGAGGCTGACCCAGATCCCCGGCGCCATGCCGCGCCTCAGCGCGATCCCGACCGGCTGCGCCTTCAACCCGCGCTGCCCGGACGCCTTCGCGCGCTGCCGGATCGAGCGGCCGGAACCGGTACCCGTCGGCGCCCACCGCGTCGCCTGCCACCTCTACGACACCGCAGCATCGGTGGGCGCCGCTTGAGCGAGACCGAGCCCTACGTCGTCGTCACGGGCTTGCGTCGGACCTTCGACGTGTCGCAGCCCTGGCTCGCCCGCACCCTGGCGCAGCAGCCTCGGCAGGTGCTGCGCGCCGTCGACGGCGTGGACTTCACGATCGGCCGCGGCGAAACCTTCGCGCTCGTCGGCGAATCCGGCTCCGGCAAGTCCACGGTGGCGCGGATGGTCGTCGGACTGCTGACCCCGACCGCGGGAACCGTCCGTATCGCCGGCGTGTCCATGAGCGACCCCACGGCGGCTCGCAAGCGGTTACGCCGGCGCATCCAGATGATCTTCCAGGATCCCTACGCCTCTATGAACGGGCGCTGGCGCGTCGGACGGATCGTCGCCGAGCCGATTCGCGCCTTCGCCCTCGCGCGGGGCGAGCAAGCCGTTGCCGCCCGCGTCGGCGAACTCCTCGCGCTGGTCGGGCTCCATCCCGACGACGCCGCCAAGTACCCGCACGCCTTCTCTGGCGGCCAGCGGCAACGGATCGCCATCGCCCGCGCGCTCGCCTCCGAGGCGGACTTCCTGGTGGCGGACGAGCCGACCTCGGCGCTCGACGTCTCCGTGCAGGCGCAGATCCTCAACCTGCTGCGCGACCTGCAGGAGAGCCTGGGGCTCACCTATCTGTTCATCAGCCACAACCTCGCCGTCGTGCGCCATATGGCGACGCGGGTGGGCGTTCTCTATTTGGGCCGGCTCGTCGAGGTCGGCGACAGCCGCGCGCTGTTCGCGGGTCCGCGCCACCCCTACACGCGCATGCTGCTCGACGCCGTGCCCGACCTCACCGTCGTGCGCCGCGAAAGGGCGCCGATCACCGGCGAGGTCCCGAACCCGATCGACCCGCCGCCCGGCTGCGCCTTCCACCCGCGCTGCCCCCTCGCCTTCGCGCGGTGCCGGATGGAAGTGCCCCGGTTGCGCGACGGCGTCGCCTGCCACGCCGTGGAGGAAGGTCGATCGTAGTCGAGGAGCCGGCGGTCGGAGGCGTTTAGGGGGACGGCGCTTGCGGCAACCATTCTCGCGGTTCGAGGCGCGAGCTCGCGTTGGTTCTTCCTGCCCCTCGGTGGCCGTCGAGCTTGGGGGCGTGGGTCTGGTCGCCGACAGCCCGTCAGGCCGCGGTCACCGTCATGAGGAAATCCTGGACCGCCGCGGTAAGCTTGTCCTCCGAGCGGCGGAACTCGGTGGAGATGCCGTCGAGCGCGTGGGTGGCGCGTTCGGCGCCGCGCAGCTGCGCGCTGATCTCCGTCATACCGGAGCGGATCTCGTCCACCTGCGCGGCGGCGGTCGCGGCCGCATTGGCGATGGCGGTCGTGGCCAGGCGCTGCTCTTCGACCGCGATGCCGACCGCCGCGCTGATCGCCGTGACCTTGCCGAGCGCCGCCTCCATCTGCGCCGTCGACTCGACCGCTGTCGTGGTGGTCTCCTGGATCGCCTTGACCTGGTCGCCGATCTCCTCGGTGGCTCGCGCGGAGACGCGGGCGAGCGCCTTGACCTCTGCGGCGACGGCCGCGAAGCCGCGACCGGCGGCACCGGCGGAGGCGGCCTCGATGGCGGCGTTCAAGGCCAACAAGTTGGTTTGCTCGGCGATCTGCCGGATCATCACGACCGCGCTGCCGATCCGCTCGGCCGCGCGTGCGAGGTCGGCCGTCTTGCGCCGCGACTGCTCGCCGATATCGCGCGACAGGCGGACCAGATCGATCGCCTCGCCCGTCTGCTCGGCAATCGCCACAACGACCGCGGCGACCTGCACCGCGGAGGCGGCGACCGCGGTCACCTGCCCCGTCGCCTCGTTGGACGCGTGGAGGACGTCGCCAACCTGCTTCTCGGACGCCGAGGCGGATTGCGAGAGGTGTTGGGCGAGCGAGCGCACGTTCTCGCCTCCCTCCCCGGTCGAGCGCAGCGCGCTGGCGATGACCTGGCGGAATTCGGCGATGGCGGCCTCCAGCACCTGCTGGCGCAGCGCCCGGCTCCGCACCTCCTCGCGTTGCGCGTCGCGCAAGCGGACGCGCTCGGCGACGGCGAGCCGCAGATTCTCGATCGCGCGCGCGAGCTGACCGATCTCATCGGGCCGGTTCTGGTAGGGCACGCCGCGCTCCGTCTGCTCGTCGGCGATCTGCCCGGTAAGGCGGATGAGCGCCGGCACGGGACGGAACATCCGCGTGAACAGCAGCCCGCAGGCCAGCATGGTCGCCCCCAGCGTGGCAAGCAGGATCAGCAAGGAGCGCCAGACGAGAGTACGCTCCGCGCGCAGCAGGTCCGCCTCAAGCCCGGCACCGACGACCAGCACCTCCAGCACTTCGCCCGATCCGTTTCGCAGGGGAACGACCCCGACCTGGAGCCGCACACCGGCAAGATCGAGGAAGCCGATCTGCGTGCCCTCGGCCGCGGCCCCGTCGAAAAGCGGCGTGCCGGCGGGAACGGCCAGGGGCGCCGCGCCCTCCATGCGCCCGGCCGACGTCGCGACGCTGACGAAGCCGCCGCGCGGGTTGCGCCGGAAGATCCACACCTCGGACAAGATGCGTTGCGACAGGCCGGCCAGGATATCGGCCGGGTCGAGCCGCGTGGATAGCACCGAGGCCTCGTCGGCGATCGGCTTTTCCGTCCGGATGCCGGCAACGTCGCGCCGCGCGTCGAACTCGATCGCGATCCAGGGATAACTGTCGCGCAGGCTCGTCACTGCCGTGTGGACCTTGACGCGAGCCGCATCAACGCGGCGCGTCGTGTTCTCCGCCCGCAGGGTAAGCCAGCCGGTGGCGGCTCCCGCAAGGTTCGCGACGGCGACGAGGCTCAGCACCATCAGCGTCATCCGCATCGCGAGCGAGTGCCGCCATCCCGAAGCCTCACGCGGCGTCGTGCGCCCAAGCGCACCGCTGGTAGCGCGGAAATGCCTGGGTGAAACCATGCCGGGGTGAACCATCCTGACCAGCGGCGTTCGCCGCCCATCCATTTAGGTTAAGGCAGTTTAATGATTCCTTACCTAATGCGCTCTTATTTATCGTTACCTTATTTTTCTATATCTTTTTCGTATAATAGATTGATACGATAGCATTAGTCTATTTTTCAGGGTGTTCTGTACTTTTGTCTTATCCGCCAAAACCGAACTTTCCGTTATGCTCACGCCGATCCCGCACCTCAAGACTTCCGATAGCCTTTCCTAGTCGCCGGTCATGGGAGCGACGCGCCCGACGCGGAGGGCCGAAACGGCTTTCCCGCTCCTCAGACAATGGATTCCACGACACCTCCATCGACGCGTAGCGCCGCGCCCGTCGTAGCGGACGCCTGGATGGAGCAGGTGTACACCACCATGGCGGCGACTTCCTCGACACTGGCGATGCGCTGGATGAGGGAAGTGGGCCGATGCGTCTTCACGAACGCCAGACCGACCTCATCGATCGTCTTGCCTTCGCTCGTCGCGGTCTCGCCGAGCATCGCTTCCACGCCCTCGGAGAGGGTCGGGCCGGGCAGCACGGCGTTGACCGTAACGCCGCTGCCTCGCGCCACCTTGGCGAGGCCGCGGGACAGGCCCAGCAGGGCTGTCTTGGTCAAGCCGTAGTGCAGCATGTCGGCGGGCACGTTGATGGCCGACTCGGAAGACAGGAACACCACGCGGCCCCAGGCGCGCTCCATCATGCCTCGTAGATAGGCGCGCGACAGACGCACGCCCGACATGACGTTGGTCTGGAAGAAGCGCTCCCACTCAGCGTCGGAGATGTCGAAGAAAGGTTGAAGGCGGAAGATCCCGAGGTTGTTGACGAGGATGTCCGTCTCGAGCACCGCGGCGGCGAGAGCCGCGCAGCCCTCGGCGGTTGCCAGGTCGGCCGCCACCGCGCGCAGCGGCGCGCCAGGGTAACGAGACTGCAGCGATGCGAGCGCACGCTCGAGCTTTGCCGGACTGCGGCCGTTGAGGACCACGGCCGCGCCAGCTTCCGCCAATCCGGCCGCGCAGGCCCAGCCGATGCCCTCCGTCGAGCCGGTGACGATCGCGGTCTTTCCCGTCAGGTCGATCTTCATGCCTTGGCCTCCCTTTAGCCGCCGGTCTTGCGCAGCAGATACGTGTCCATGATCCACCCTTTATCGCGCTTCGCCTTCTCGCGCACAGCCAGGATCCGGGCCTTGACCTCGCGCAGGCGGCCACTGATGAGGATTTCGTCCGGCGTACCGAGATAGGCGCCCCAGACGATCTCCGCGTCCTCGTCCTCGATGCGCGCGAAGGCTTGCTCGCCATCGAGGAAGACGACGGTGCTCGTTTCTTCCGGCAGGGTGGAGCCGAGTCTGCGACCGGTGGTGAGCAGCACGGGCTCGCCGATCCGGTTCAAAGCGATGCGGTGGCGCGCCGCCAGCGCCTGAACGCTGCTGATGCCGGGGATGACCTCGTAATCCAGCGGGAAACCCTCCGCGCGGATCGCCGCGATGATGCGCAGCGTGCTGTCGTAGAGAGCCGGATCGCCCCAGACGAGGATAGCCCCGCACTCTCCCTCCGCCAGTTCGGCGAGGAAGCGATCGCGGTAGCGCGCGGCGATGGCGGCATGCCAGTCGGCAACGGCGACCCGGTAATCGGTCGGCGCTCGGGCGCGCTCGGGCATCGGCACCGTGACGCTGCGAAGGGGCTGGCGCTCGACGTAACGCTCGCAGATGGCGAGGCGGAGCTGCCGCAACTCGGCCTTCTCCTCCCCCTTGTCCGGGATGAAGAAGACGTCGGCCCGGTTCAGCGCTTTGATCGCCTGTACGGTGAGGAAGTCGGGGTCACCCGCACCGATACCGATGATGAGGATCTTGCGCATTCTTAGCCTCGCGAGGACCCGTTCTCCCACTTATGCGAGGAGGTGTCACGGCGCACTCGCCCCCGATGCAGGCTTCGTGGGGCTGCGACGTGTCTCGTCCGCTTCCCGCCGGCGGGAGAAGGGAAGAGGCGGCCGGGTCAGACGTGCGCGGCCGTGTGCGCGGAGCCGAGATAGGCGGCCTTGACGGCCGGGTCGTTCTTCAACGCCGAGGCAGCGCCCGAAGCGGCGATGCGGCCGTTTTCCATGACGAAGGCGTAATCTGCCACATCGAGCGCGGCGGCGGCGAACTGCTCGACCAGCAGCATGGTGACCTTCTCGCTCTTCAGCCGCGCGATCGTGGCGAAGACCTCCGCCACAAGCCGCGGCGCGAGACCCATGGACGGCTCGTCGAGGAGCAGGACCTCCGGCTGCAACATCAGGGCGCGGCCCATCGCCAGCATCTGCTGCTCGCCGCCCGAGAGCGTGCCGGCGAGCTGCGCGCGACGTTCCGCCAGCCGTGGGAACAGCTCGTACATACGGTCCCGGTCGGCTTGGACGTCGTTCTTCGGCCGCGCGCCGGTGAGGCGGGGGAAGGCGCCGAGCAGCAGGTTGTCGGCCACGCTTTGCGTCGGAAACACGCGTCGGCCTTCGGGCGAGTGGGCGAGACCGCGGCGCGCGATGCGGAACGGGTCGAGCCCGGCGATCTCCACCCCGTCGAGGGTGATCGAGCCGGCGGTCGGGCGCACCATGCCGGACAAAGTACGCAGCGTCGTCGTCTTGCCGGCGCCGTTCGACCCGATCAGCGTTACGAGCGTGCCCTTGCGCACTTCCAGCGAGAGGCCGTGCAGCACCTCCACCTTGCCGTAGCCGGCGACGAGATTGGCGACCTTGAGCATCGTCCCCTCCTCAGGCCGCGACGGCCGTGCCGCCGAGATAGGCCTCGACCACCCGCGCGTCGCCCTGGACGACCGAGGCCGGGCCTTCCGCGATCTTCTGGCCGAAGTCCAGCACGGTGATGATGTCGCAGAGGCCCATCACGACGTCCATGTGGTGCTCGATGAGGATGACGCTGATGCCCTGCGCGCTGATCGCCTTGATGATGGCGATCAGTTCGGCGATGTCGGGTGCGGTGAGGCCGGCCGCCGGTTCGTCGAGAAGCAGCAGCTTGGGGTCGAGCGCCAGCGCGCGACCGATCTCCAGGAGGCGCTGCTTGCCGTAGGGAAGGTTGCGCGCCTCCTCGTCGGCGCGCTCGCGCAGGCCGACGAAGCTGAGGATGTCGGCGGCCCGGCGTCGCGCCGCCCGCTCGTCGCGCACGGCGCGCGGCAGGCGCAGCATGACCTCAGCCAGGGTCGAACGATAGGTGTGGTGAAGACCCACCAGCACGTTCTCCAGCAGGCTCAGCTCGCCGAAAAGCTGGACGTTCTGAAATGTACGGGCGATGCCGCGACCGGCGATGGCGGAAGAGTCGAGGCCGTTGATGGGCCTGCCCTCAAGCAGCACTTCGCCCGACGTTGGCGTGTAGATGCCCGATAGGAGGTTCATCATCGTGCTCTTGCCCGAGCCGTTGGGGCCGATGAGCCCATGAATCGAACCCGGCGTCACCTGCAGGCTGACGCGGTCGACCGCCTTGAGGCCACCGAACTGCATGACGACGGTCCGCACGTCGAGGAGCGGGGCGTGCCGGTCGTTCGGCCGGATCGTGGCGGTAATCGCCTGCGACGCCTCGCCTGCGGCCTGGGTGTGGGCGTGGCGACGCTGGAACGCCGGCGAGATTTGGCGCAGCAGCGTCTTGGCCGCGCCGACGATACCATCGGGCAGGAAATAGACGACGAACAGGATCATCAGGCCGAAGATCGTCAGCCGGAAGTCGGTGATGCTGGTCATGGCGAGCGACACGCCGAAGAAAGCGATGCAGAGGGCGACCGGCGGCAGCAGACGGCCGAGCATGTCCCTCTGCCGCAACGCGGCATAGGCGCCGACGACCGCGGCGATGGCGGCGATCACGCCGATCACAACCCGGAACAGCTCGATGTCGGCGAGCACGTTGGGCAGGAAGACAACGATGGCGGCGCCGAGGATCGGCCCCACCCGCGACTTGCGGCCGCCCATCGTCACTGCGAGGAGGAATTGGATCGAGAGGTCGAAGCTGAAGGTGTTGGGCGCGATATATTGCTCGGAAAAAGCGAACAGCACGCCGCCGAAGCCGGCGAAGGCCGCGCTGAGGATGAAGGCGATGACCTTGTGGCGGTAGACGCTGACCGCCATGCAATCGCAGGCGATGGGCGCATCGCGCAGCGCCTCGAAGGCGCGGCCGAAGCGCGAGGCTGTGACGCGGTTGACGACGATGACGGCGACGAGCAATGCGAGAGCGGTGACGTAGAAATATTCGACGTCGCGCATGCGTTTCAGGGTCATGTCGAGGAAGGGGAAGGCCTCGCCGTAGTCGCGCAGGTCCAGGAAGAAGGGCGTGTCGAGCTTGATCCCGAGCGGGCCGTTGGTCAGCTCGACCGCCTCGTTGATGAGGATCTGGACGATGGTGCCGAAGGCGAGCGTCACCATGGCGAGGTAAGGGCCGGTGACGCGCAACGCAGGCAGGGCGAGCAGGCCGCCGAACAACGCGGCGACCAGCGGGCCGGCGACGAGCGAGGGCCAGAAACCGATGTCGAAGTGCATGACGAAGCAGCCGGCCGTGTACGCGCCGGCGCCGAACAGCGCGGCATGGCCGATCGAGACCTCGCCGGTGTAGCCGAAGACGATGTCGAGCCCGAGCGCCACGATCGAAAAGATCGCGATGGTGACGAGAAGGTGCAGGTAATAGGGGCTGGTGACGGCGAACGGCGCGGCGGCGATGGCCGCGACGACGAGGGTGCGCAACGCGACTTTGGCCAGCATCGTCAGACTTTCCGGATCACGGCTTTGCCGAACAATCCGGTCGGCTTGAGGGCGAGGACGAGGAGTAGCAGGACGAGGCCCGGCACGTCCTTATAGCCGGTCGAGAGATAGTAGCCCGTGAAGGTTTCGGTGATGCCTAGGATCAGGCCACCGACCACCACGCCGAGGCCGCTCGACAGGCCGCCGATGATGGCGACGGCGAAGGCCTTGAGCCCAAGCACGCCGCCCATGGTCGCGCCGGCCAGGGTGATCGGCGCGATGAGTACGCCGGCGAACGCCGCCGCCATGGAGGAGAGCGCATAGGAGAAGGTGATGACGAGCCCCGTGTTGATACCCATGAGGCCGGCGGCGTCGCGGTCGCTCGCGGTGGCGACCACGGCCTTGCCGAAGATGGAGCGGCGGTTGAAGGCCTCGACCGCCAGCATCATCGCCAGAGCGCCGCCGACGATCACGAGTTCCATAGGCTGGATGCGGACCGGACCGAGCGTGATCGCCACCTCCGGCAGTGGCGAGGGAAACTTGAGTGCGTCGCGGCCCCAGACGTTCTCCGCCAGGTTGCGGAAGATGATGCCGAGCGCGATCGTGGCCATGATCCAGCCGGCTTCCGACTTGTTCTTGATCGCCTGGCGCACGCCGAGCCGCTCGACGAGCGCACCCTGCGCGAGGCCGAAGACGACGACGAGCGGCAGCATCAGGATGTAGGCCAAGCCGATGTTGAGCCCGCGCGCGGTGAGAAACCAGACGAGGGTCAGGCCGACGAGGGCGCCCAGCGTCAGCGCCTCGCCCTGGCCGAAGTTCAAGGTCTTCGAGGTGGCGAAGGTGAGCTGATAGCCGAAGGCGATGACCCCGTAGATCATGCCGACGACGATGCCGCTGACGACGAGCTGGGCAAGGATGTTCATGGAAACCCGCGTGATGCGATGAGGCTGCGGCAGCGCGCCTGGCGAAAGGGGGGGAAGCGGGATCACCGCTTCCCGACGGTCGTGGAGCGCGCCGTGATGCCCCGGTTTTGCGCCTAGGAGCCCGTCTTGAGCCGCACGGCGTTGTCGCCCTGGAGGTCTTCGGGGTGCGCGGGCACGACGCGACCACCCTTGACGACGCCGAACACGGGAATGTTGGCCGAGATCGCCTCGTGGTCCTTGGCGGAAAACGGCTTGTCATAGGTCGTCACGACGCCTTCGACTTTCGCCTGAAGGTCTTCGAGCGCCGCGCGGATCTTGCGGCCGTCCGTCGCCTTCGCCTGGGTGATGGCCGCGGCGATCAGGTAGACCGAGTCGTAGCCCTGCGCCGCGGAGACGGGCGAGGTCATGCGGTCGACGTTGTAGGTCTTCTGAAACGCTTCGATGAAGGCCTTGCGCTTGGGGGTCGTCGGCGACTGGATGAAGGTCTGCGGCATGATCGCGCCCTCGCCGTTGGTGCCCGCGCCATCGATGAAGCTCGCCATGGAGAGCGTCCACGAGCCGATCATCGGCACCTTCCAGCCCTGCCGGCCCATGGCGTTGGCGATCTGCGCCAGCTCGGGCCCGATGGCGTAGGTCAGGATCACGTCGGCACCCGCCTCCTTGGCGCGCAGCACCTGGGCGGTCATGTCGGTATCGCCGATGTTGAACTTCTCAACGGCGACAGGTTTCACGCTCATCTTGGCCAGCGCCGCCGTCAGGTCCTTTTGGCCAAGCTGCCCGTAATTGGTCGCGTCGGCCAGGATGGCAGGCTTCTTGAAACCTTGCCGTTTAACGGCCTCCTCGGCGATCATACCGCTCTGGATCGTGTCGTTGGCGGCGTTGCGGAAGATGTAATTGGCCTTGTTGGCCGGCGGCGGGAACTGCTGCGTCACGACGCTTCCGGTCGCGACATTGTCGATCACCGGAATTTCCGCCTCCTGGTAGAAACGGGTGGACGCGAGCGCGACCCCCGTGTTCGCGAAGCCGAGGTTGGCGACAACGCCCTCTTTGTTGATGAGCTCCTGGGTGACCTGGACGCCGACTTCGTTCTTCCCTTCGTCGTCGCGCTCGACGAGTTGGAGGGGTCGGCCGAGCACACCACCGGCCTTGTTGATCTCGGCCGCGGCGAGTTTGGCCCCATCGCGCATGCTGACGCCCATCGAGGAGGAACCGCCTGTGAAGGGGCCCGTCAGGCCGATCTTGATCGCCTCGGCCGCAGACCCTTCGCTTGCCCAGGCGAGAACCGTCGCAAGAACCGCAGCAGACGCCCAGCTTTTCATCATTCGCTCCCAGACATGCGGCGGATTCGTCCCGCCTTTCGCAGCGCACTCAGGAACGGAAACCGGCACGGCGTCAATTGCCGAATTGGACCCCCTCGGCAGACTAGACGATCGACCGATGCTTTGCGGTGCACAGGTCTCGCAATATGCCTAGAAATTGCCCAGGTGGTCGCTGCCGCTTCATCGCACGACCAATCTGGCCCCGCTACAAGGCCAGGTTCATCTGCGGGCGGGTTTGGTCGCCCCGAAGTTCCAGGCCGGAAAGACTCACGCCGAGCAGGCGTACGCCTTTGGGGGCCGGAAGCACCGGACGCAGAAGATCGAGGCTGGCCTGTTCGAGCGCCGCCCGCGACGCGACCGGCCGGGCGGCCGAGCGGCTGCGGGTGATCTGCGCGAAATCGGCGAATTTTACCTTCAACGTCACGGTGCGGGCCTCGACCCCGGCGACCTCGCAGGCGCGCCAGACCTTGTCGATCAGCGGCTGCAGCGCCTCGCACATCGGCTCGAAGGCGTGCAGGTCCTGCGCGAAGGTGTTCTCCGCGCCCACCGACTTGCGAATGCGGTTGGCCCGGACAGGCCGGTCGTCAATGCCGCGTGCGATCTGATGGTAATAGGCGCCGGACTTGCCGAAATGCGCCTGCAGGAACGGCAGGCTTTGCGCGCGCAGGTCTGCGCCGGTGGCGATGCCGAGCCGGGTCATCTTCGCCTCCGTGGCAGGCCCGATCCCATGGAACCGGCCGACCGGCAGCGTCGCCACAAAGGTCGGTCCCATCGCCGGCGTGATGACGAAGCAGCCGTCCGGCTTGTTGTGATCCGACGCGAGCTTGGCCAGGAACTTGTTGTAGGAGACGCCGGCCGACGCGGTTAGGCCCGTCTCCGCCCTGATGCTCGCGCGAATCCTCTGCGCGACCTCCGTGGCCGAGGCCAACCCAAAGCGGTTCTCCGTCACGTCGAGATAGGCCTCGTCGAGCGAGAGCGGCTCGATCAGCGCGGTATGCGCGGCGAAGATCGACCGGATCTGCGCCGACACGGCCTTGTAGGCTTCGAAGCGCGGCTTAACGAAGACGAGGTCCGGGCACTTTCGACGCGCCGTCACGGAGGGCATGGCGGAGCGTACGCCGAAGCGACGCGCCTCGTAGCTCGCGGCGGCCACGACGCCGCGCTCGCGCGAGCCGCCGACCGCGACCGGCAGACCACGCAGGGCCGGCTCATCGCGTTGCTCGACCGAGGCGTAGAAGGCATCCATGTCGACATGGATGATCTTGCGCGGACGTATGGGCGCCACGGCGCGATCCCGCGCCTCGCCATCATCTCCAACGACGTCCGCCGTAACGTCCACGTGCGCCTCCCCGTCGGCTGGGACTACCATCGTTGTCATCGGCACGCACGCATGTTCCGTTTTTGTTCACAGCAGACTCAATGAGGCGCTTCGTCTCGGCGATCAAGATCAGGCCGCGCCTGGCTGGACCGCAGCTCAATCCTCGCCTTCGGCGAACAGCCCGAACTGCGGCGGTGGTCGGCTCGGCGCCGCGAGGCCGAGGTGGGCGAAGGCGTGCGGCGTGAGGAGGCGACCGCGCGGCGTGCGCTGAAGGAAACCCCGCTGGATCAGATAGGGCTCGATGATGTCCTCGATGGCGTCGCGTGGCTCCGACAGGGCGGCCGCCATCGTCTCGATGCCTACCGGGCCGCCGCCGAAGGAGACGGCGATGGCGGTGAGGTAGCGCCGGTCCATCTGGTCGAGGCCGATCGAATCGACGTCGAGCAGACCGAGCGCCTTGTCGGCCAGCGTGCGGCCGATCTCCGCTTCGCCGTCGACCAGGGCGAAGTCGCGCACGCGGCGCAGCAGCCGGCCAGCGATGCGCGGCGTGCCCCGCGCGCGCTTGGCGATCTCGTTGGCGCCCGCCACGCTGATGCCGATGCCCATCACCCGCGCGCCGCGCCGCACGATCGCTTCGAGTTCGGCAACCGTGTAGAACTCGAGGCGGATGGGGATGCCGAAGCGGTCGCGCAGGGGCGTCGTCAGCAGGCCGGCGCGGGTGGTGGCGCCCACCAGCGTGAAGCGGGCAAGGTCGATCTTGACCGAGCGCGCGCCCGGGCCCTCGCCGATCATCAGGTCGAGCTGAAAGTCCTCCATCGCCGGATAGAGGATCTCCTCGACAGCCGGGTTGAGGCGATGGATCTCGTCGATGAACAGGACGTCGCGCTCTTCCAGGCCGGTGAGCTGGGCGGCAAGGTCGCCGGCTTTGGCGATCACCGGCCCCGAGGTCGAGCGGAAATTGACGCCGAGTTCGCGCGCCACGATCTGCGCCAGGGTCGTCTTGCCGAGCCCCGGCGGCCCGACGAACAGCACATGGTCGAGCGCCTCACGTCTCGTTTTGGCCGCCTCGATGAAGATCTTCAGATTGGCCCGCGCGCCGGCCTGCCCCGTAAAATCGTCGAGCGACAAGGGGCGCAGCGACGCGTCGGGGTCGCTCACGAGGGCCTCTGGCGCGACAAGTCTTTTCGGCTGCGGAGACAAGAGCGGCTTTCGCTTCGACGATTCTCCCACCATCCTGTATCAGGAACGGCGGAAGCCCGCGATGAACCGTCCTGCTCCGAAACCACCGCTGATGAGCCTCAATGATTCCGAGGAACGGCTCGCCGACCAGCCGGACGACGAGCGCTGGGGACTGCTCGCCGGCTGCATCGTCCGGATGATGGTGGATCCGCGCTGGGAGCACAACACCATCGCCCAAATCTCGGGAGCGGCCTGCGTTCGCGGTTCTGCGCAAGTGGATCGCCTTACCGCACCTTGACCGAGACCTTCGGCTTCAAGGACAACGCAACCGGTTCCTCGCTGCTGCCCGACCTTATGATCTACTGCCGCCTTCTCCCGCGCAGCGCCACCTTCATCGGCGACCCTGCGGTCGTCGTCGAGGTGCTGTCCGAGGGTACGAAGCGTCGCGACCGGGAGGAGAAATGGGCAGCCTATCGGGAGATCGCCTCCCTAAGACATCATGTGCTGGTGGAACGCGACAAGGCGCACTTCGAGACGATCGACCGCGTCGGCACGGAATGGAGCGGCTTCCGCATCGCCGACGGGATGCTCGGTCTGCCGGCCGTTGGAGTGGAGGTGCCGCTCGCCGAAATCTACGCCGAGGCGCTCTAGCGGGGGCGGCGCATGCCGCTGCCGACGTGCTTCTCGATGATCGCGAGGTTGCGCACGTTGGCCTTGAACCAGGTGTCCGCCAAATCGCCGAGGATCGGCGTCACGCCGAGCACCAGGTCGAGCACGACGTTACCGCCCATCCTGAGCAATGCGCTGCGCGGCAGCCCGAGCCGCTTGCCCTCGTAGACGAAATAGCAGGCGATCGCCGCCGTCGCGATGTCGCCGGCCACGGGCGTGAGGCCGATAAACGTGTCGGCGCCAAAGCGAAAGCCGCCGGGGAGACGGATGGCCGTGTCGAGAAAATTGGCGAGCCAGCGCAGGCGCTTCAACGTGGCTTCGGTGTCGACCACCTCGGCAGAAGAGTAGCGGTCTACCAACCGAGTTCCAGCAGCCATGACCGACCTCCGCGCCAGCCGGGCGCCGGCCGCTGGGCAAGACATGGGGGAGCAACGCGACTGTTCAAGGCGCAGGCCGGGGCGGACCAACAGCGCGGCGCGTTCATCCGGCGGCGAGAGCCTTCAAGCCGGCGCGGATGAGGACAGAGGCTTCAGCGTCCTCACCAAGGGCCTTTATCGCGCCCGCGACCGCCGCGGCAGCTTGCGGGCGCCCATAACCCAGATTGGCGAGCGCGGACACGGCATCGGCGACTGCGGGCGCCGTCCCGTGCAAGGGCTCCTCGCCCGCCAGCCGCGCCACAGCGGGATCGACCGCCCCGACCGCCGGCAGCTTGTCCCGGAGTTCGGCGGTGATGCGCGCGGCGAGGCGAGGCCCCACGCCCGAGGCGCGGGCGATAGTCGCCTTATCCCCAAGCGCGATCGCGCCCGCAAGGTCCGCCACCCGGCCGAGGCCGAGGATCGCCAGCGCGACCTTGGCGCCGACTCCCTGCACGCTCTGCAACAAGCGGAACCAGTCTCGCTCCTCGTGGGAGAGAAAACCATAGAGCCGGATCGAGTCCTCGCGCACTTGCGTCTCGATGGACAGGGCGACCGCCTCACCCACGCGCGGCAGCGCCTGCAGCGTGCGCGCGGAGCATTGGACGACATAGCCGACGCCGCCCACGTCGAGCACCATGCCATCCGGCTCGTAGGATTCGACGAGGCCCTTCAGCTTGCCGATCATCGCGCGGCGACCTCGACGAGGCGGCGGGCGGCGGCGCGGTGCTGCGCGTGGGTGATGGCGACGGCCAAGGCATCGGCGGCATCGGCGCTGCCGATCGTGCAGCGCGGCAGCAGCACCTTCACCATCATGGCCACCTGTGTCTTCTCCGCATGGCCGGCGCCGGTCACTGTCTTTTTAATGAGATTGGCGGCGTATTCGGCCACGGAGAGCCCAGCCAACGCCGGCACCACCAGGGCGACGCCGCGCGCCTGGCCGAGCTTCAACGCCGATTGCGGGTCGCGGTTGACGAAGGTCTCCTCGACCGCCGCCTCTTCCGGAGCATGCTGCGCGATAATGCCGGCCAAGCCTTCGTGCAATTGGCGCAGCCGCCGCGCATTGCCGCCATCGGCCGAAGAATGCAGCGTGCCGCACGCGATGAAGGAAAGCCGCGAGCCCGACGCCTCGATGATGCCCCAGCCCATGTTGCGTAAGCCAGGGTCGATGCCGATGATGCGGACGGTGTCGACGATGGCGGCGGCCTCCCCCGGCCGCTCGAATCAGTCGAGCAGCATGCGCTTCAGCAGTTCCACCTCTTCGGACAACGAGCGGTCGCTCCCCGTCAAGCCCTCGATCTTGCGCACGGCGTGCAGCACGGTCGTGTGGTCGCGCCCGCCGAAGCGGCGACCGATTTCCGGCAGCGACCGGAGCGTGAGAACCTTCGACAAATACATGGCGATCTGGCGCGGGCGCACGACGTTGGCGGTGCGCCGGGAGGAGAGGATATCCGCTCGGCTGACGTTGTAGTGGGTGGCGACGAGCTTCTGAATGTCCTCGATCTTGACGCGCTTGGGCTCGCGGGTGCGTACCAGGTCGCGGATGGCGACCTCCGCCGTCTCGACGCAGAGCGACGCTTGCGTCAATGAGGCGTGCGCCATCAGGCGGTTGACGGCGCCGTCCAGGTCGCGCCCATTGGTCTGGATCACCGAGGCGACATAGGCGATGACGGCCGGCGAAACCTGGAAGTCGGGATTGATGCCGCGCGCGACCGAAATCCGCGTCTCGAGTATCTTGACCCGCAGCGCCTCGTCGAGCGAGCCCATTTCGACGCAGAGGCCACCGGCCAGGCGCGAACGCACCCGCTCCTCCAGGGTCTCGAGGTCGGCCGGCGGGCGGTCGGCGGCGATGACGATCTGCTTGCGCGCGTCGATCAGCGCGTTCAGCGTGTGGCAGAACTCCTGCTGGATCGACTTGCCCTGGAGGAACTGCACGTCGTCGATGACGAGGACGTCGATGGCGCGCAGCCGCTCCTTGAAGGCGATGGCCGTCTGCGCCTTGAGCGCATAGACGAAGCCGTACATGAACTTTTCTGCGGTGAGATAGATGACGCGCCGCCCGGCCGCCGTCGCCGCGTGGGCCACGGCCTGCAGCAAATGGGTTTTTCCCAAACCAACCGAGGCGTGGATATAAAGCGGATTATAGATCAGCGGCTCGTGCGCGCCGGCAGCCGCGATGCGCTGGGCCGCGGCATAGGCAAGCTGGTTCGAACGCCCGAGTAAAAAGGTCTCGAAGTTCATCCGGCGGTCGAGCGGCGACCCGCTGATAGCCTCCGGGTCGTTCACCTCTCGAGGCGGGGCTAGGCGACCCGCGGCCGGCGCCGCGAAGCCGGCAGCCTCGATACGGACGGGACGTTCGCTGAAGCTGGATACCGGGTCGCACACCGCGTCGAACGGGCGTGCGACGCGCGCTGCGGTATTGCGCGAGGACGTCCGCACGCCGATCGACACGGCGCGCACGTCCTCGACCTCCGAAGTGACGATCGCGATCATCCGGTCGAGATAGTGAGACTGGATCCAGCTCTTCAGAAACTTGGTTGGGACCGAAACGTGGGCGACGCCCTCAACGATGCCGTCGAGCTCGAGCCGTCCGAACCACGAGGTGAACACGTCCTCGCCGACTTCCGCACGTAGCCGGCGGCAGATCTTATCCCACGCTTCGTCCGCTTTTCTCGCTTTGACCTCTCCGGACACGACATCGCGGGCCGACCGAACCTCTGCCATTGGTTTCATGGGATGACTTCAACTCACGAGCACAGGAGAGCCCTTGCGCGAAGGCGCGAGCATCTCGACACAACACATAAATAAGGGGCCGGACGGCCAGGAGACCGCCCAAACGACTATGCGACAGGCACGCCATGGCTCAGCCAGCGAGACGCGGTGTTGAAGACGCATGGAGCAGAGTAAAACGCGAGCCGCTGATCCATCGTCGACGCCTTTCCAAGACCGAGGGACCGCACCGGCCTCTCGCACCATTCCTGGAATACCGCGCGCGAAGCGCCGCACTCCATGCCGAACATACCGCGTCAACGCCTTCTTTCTGACAGGACGACCGTCCACCACGAAGGCAGTCGGAACGCTCCGGTCTAAAGATGCGAGGCTCGGCGTGCGGCGCCTTCGGCTGTTTGGCCTCCGACGCTTCACCACATCCGCTAGCAGGTGAAGATTAACATAGCCGGGACAAGCGGCAAGGACGCTTCATCGCGCCGCCACAAATCCGTCAGACAGAGCCCGGTCTAGAGGAGGCATTGCACAGGCTTGACGCCGGTAAGATGCTGATTCACCGGAGCTCTATATCGGGTGTTTTTGGCGGTCTGGGCCTGACGAATTTGTCACAGCTTCCGAGCCTCTGCGCCAGGGTCTCGGTGTTGGCCGCCATCGCGGTCGCGTCAGCAGGGCTTTGTCTCCAATCCAATGAAAACTAAGCGCAATTTTTGACCATCGAAGGCCGGGAAGGCGTTGGGACGACACAGAAGGCTTGGCCGGCGTAGGTTAACCACGATGGCGACGGAGCACGAAAAAAGCCCGGACAAGCCGGGCTTCAAAGGTCGTGGCGAGAAGGGGCCAATCAGTTCGCGAGGCTGTTCACGCGCTTGGTCAAACGCGACACTTTGCGGGACGCGGCATTCTTATGGACGATGCCCTTCTGAGCTGCGCGCATCACCAGCGGAGCCGCGGTCCGCAGAGCCGCGTCGGCAGCGGTGCGATCGCCCGAGGTCAGCGCCTCCTCGACCTTGCGCAGAAAGGTCCGCATCTGGCTGCGCCGCGAACGGTTGACCGCCGTGCGTCGCTCGATCTGCCGGACGGCCTTTTTGGCCGACGAGGTATTCGCCATGGAAAAGTCCCACACACATCTGTCAGAGAAGGCGACGCCACGCGCCGCGCGGCCGGCGCACCGGCGAAATGAGCGGCCATATAGGCAAAGTCGCCTCCCCTCGTCAATGCTTCCGATAGTATTTCAACACCAGCGCGGGCGGCGACTCATGCCTCGAGGCAACCAAAGAGGGGGTCACGGATTCGCCGCCTGAAATCTTCCGACGAGGAACACCCCATGCAGGTCAACGGCCCCGATCCCGGCGATGCCGGCGAGCACGCGGTCCATACGATCGACATCTGGTTCTCGCCCAAGCGCCGGCACTGGGTCGTCCAGCGCCTCAATGAGCGCGGCGAGCCCGTTGGTCACAGCCATTTCTGTCGGACCGAGGCCGAGGCGAGGGCCTGCTTGGCCGACTGGATGCGTCGGCACCCCGAGACGCACCTGAGCGCGCCGCGCCGACAGCGCTCCTCTGCAGAGGGCCGCACCCGCGCCTGACCTACTGGTGCGAGAAGGCCACCGTCGCCAACGGAGGCACGGTGATGACGATCGACTGCTCCTCGCCGTGGCTTGAGACCGCCTCCGCTTCGACGCCGCCGAGATTGCCGAGATTGCTGCCGCCGTAGGTCGACGCGTCGGTGTTGAGGATCTCGCGGTAGAACCCCGGTCTTGGCACGCCGATGCGGTAGTGGAGCCGCGGCACAGGCGTGAAGTTCGAAGCGATGACCGCCAGGTTGCCATCGTCCCCATGGCGAGCGAAGGCAAACACGCTGTTGTCCGTGTCGCCGCCGACCAGCCATTGGAACCCGCTCGCCTCGCAATCGCGCTCGTAGAGCGCCGGCGTGGCGCCATAGACCGCGTTGAGGTCGCGCACCAGGCTCTGAATACCCCTGTGAGCGGGCTGATCCAACAGGTGCCAGTCGAGCGACTGGTTGTAGTTCCATTCCTTCTCCTGCGCGAACTCGCAGCCCATGAAGAGCAGCTTCTTGCCCGGGTGCGTCCACATGAAGCCGAGATAGGCGCGAAGGTTGGCGAAGCGCTGCCACTCGTCGCCGGGCATTCGGTCTAGGAGCGAGCCTTTGCCATGCACGACCTCGTCGTGGCTGATGGGCAGAATGAAGTTTTCCGAGAAGGCATAGAGCAGGCCGAACGTCATCTCATGATGGTGGTAGCGGCGATGGATGGGATCGGTGCCGATATAATGCAGCGTGTCGTGCATCCACCCCATGTTCCATTTGAAGCCGAAGCCGAGGCCACCGTTGTAGGTCGGCTGCGAAACGCCGGGCCAGGCGGTCGACTCCTCCGCCACGGTGATGACGCCGGGGGCGGACTGGTAGGCGACCTCGTTCATCCGTCGCAGGAAGGCGATGGCTTCGAGGTTCTCGTTGCCGCCATACTGGTTTGGAACCCACTCACCCGACTTGCGAGAGTAATCGAGGTAGAGCATGGAGGCGACGGCATCCACGCGCAGGCCGTCGAGGTGATAATAGTCTAGCCAGAAGCGCGCGTTAGCGATGAGGAGGGCCGCGACCTCCTGGCGCCCGACGTTGTAGATGTAGGTCCCCCAATCCTGATGGAATCCCTGGCGCGGGTCGGCATGCTCGTAGAGGTGGGTCCCGTCGAAATTCCCGAGGCCATGCGCGTCGTTGGGAAAATGCGCCGGCACCCAGTCGAGGATAAGGCCGATACCGGCCTCGTGCGCCATGTCGACGAAGGCGGCGAAATCCTCTGGCGTGCCGAAACGGCTCGTCGGCGCGAAAAGCGACACCGGCTGGTAGCCCCAGGAGCCATCATAGGGAAACTCGGTGATCGGCAGCATTTCGATGTGGGTGAACCCCATGTCACGCACATAGGGGATCAGCCGCTCGCCCAGTTCGCGATAGGTCAGGAAGCGATTGCCCTCCTCCGTCACGCGCTGCCAGGAGCCGACGTGAACCTCGTAGATCGAGATAGGCTTCTTGCGGTCGTCGCCGATGGCGCGCTTGGCGATCCAGTCGCCGTCGCGCCAGGCGATCCGCGGGAGGCCCTGCGTCAAGGAGGCGGTCTGCGGCGGGTGCTCGGCCGCAAAGGCCACGGGATCGGCTTTGAGCGGCAACATCTGCCCACCCGGCCCCTTGATCTCGTACTTGTAATGCGCGCCCTTGCCGACACCGGGGATGAACAACTCCCAGGCGCCGACCTCGAAGCGGATGCGCATCGGGTGAGAGCGGCCGTCCCAACCGTTGAAGTCGCCGACGACGCTTACGCTTTTTGCGCTCGGAGCCCAGACGACGAAGCGCATGCCCCAGACGCCGCCGAGCGTGACGGGATGCGCGCCGAAGATGAAATAGAAGGCGGTGTCGTTGGAATGGTTGATCGCCGCGACGTCGTCGTCCGACAGCGCCGAGCCGAACAGGTAGGGATCGTTGATCGTGCGCTCGCCGTCGCCGGAGCGGACCCTAAGACGGTAGCCCGGTCGATGATCCGCGTTGACGCGCCCGACGAAGAAACCTTGCGGATCGACCTTTTCGCAGGAGGCGAGCGGCACGTCGTCGTAGAAGTCGAGGAGGTCGACGCTCTCGGCACCCGGCTGCATGACGCGCACGTCCCAGACGCCGCGGGCCACCTCATGCGGGCCGAGCACGGCGAAGGGATCGCCGTGCGAGGCCGAGAGGATGGCCTCCATCGCGCCGCGCTCGACCGCCTGCGACGGACTCGGCTCGGCGTCGCCCTGCAGGCTGCCGGCCGTGGTGGCGTACTGGGCGTCAGTCATACCGTCTCCGCAACATAATCGAGAATACCGAGGACACCCTCGACCGGGATGTTGATCCAGTCCGGGCGATTGCCGGCTTCGTAGTCGATCTCGTACAGCGCCTTGGACAACACGTGTAGGATGAGGAGGCGGCGCTGCGTCGCGGCATCCTCGATCCAGATCGGACTGCCCTTCGCCGTCTCCATATAGGCTTCAATGAAAATCTCGGAGAACTGGATGAGTTCCTTGTTCAGGCGGGAGCTGATCTCGGGAAGGCGTTCGGCGACGCGACGGCGCGCGGTGGCGACCGCATAGGCGAACGAGCGCAGCATGCCGGCGACGTCGCGCAGCGGAGTCCCTTTGGCACGACGCTCCGCGAGCGGCCGCGCCGGCTCGCCCTCAAAGTCGATGATGACCACGTCGCCCTTGACGACCAGGACCTGGCCGAGGTGGTAGTCGCCGTGGATCCGCGTCTTGATGGCGCCGATGGGCTCGACCGCCGCCGCCTCGATCAGCGCCAGGCACTCCTCCTTGCGCGACAGCAGCCGATCGGCAAGCCCGCGCGCAAGCTCGCTGGCCCGCCCATCGAGCGCCTCCAAACGGGCGAAGGCCTGCGCGGCGAGGCGGCGCGCATCCTTGACCGAGTCCTCGACGTCGGCGAGCGTCAGCGGCTCGGCGGCGAAGGCGGGATCGTCGGTCGGCGTGGCCAGCGCCATATGCAATTCGGCCGTACGCATCCCGAGCCGCCGCATGTGCGGCGTGTAGGATTCGAAGCCTTCGGCTAGGCCACTGAGGTTCTCGCTGCTGGTGAAGGCCAACGCGTCCATGATCCGCATCAGCACGTTTAGGGTCCAGGACCAGGCGTCGCCCTGGTTGCGCACGAAACGCTGCAGCACCGCGACCGCCGTCACCTCGCCCGACGAACTGACGTACTCGACAACGCCGAGCGTCGGAGGCGCGTTGTGGAAGTCCGCCACATCGGTCAGGAAGCGACCGATCTCGACTTCCGGGTTGGCGCCGACCTGCAGGCGCCGGTAGATCTTGAGGGCCATGCGGTCGTCGAGGTTGAGCGAGGAATTGCTCTGCTCGGCCCCCATGCGGCGGATATCCTCCGCCTCGACCGGCGCCTCGTCCGCCAGCAGGGGCGAGGGCTGGAAGCGGTACTCGCCGCCGTCCGACGTCGGCAGCACGTCCCCTGACCGCAGGGCCCGCAGCATGGCCGCACCGAAGTCCGGCGAGGCGTCCGCATCATAGAGCAGGCCCATGCGGGCGCCGCGCCGCAGGCGCGAGACGGCAAACGGCAGCAGCGCCTCGTCGTTATCGCCGTCAGGCTCGGCGGCGAGCGGCGCGAAATAGACCTGCTCCTCGTTCTTCGACACGGCGACGCTCAGGAGCGGCAGCATGTAGCGGCCGCGTGCGCCTTCGCGCAGCACGGCGAAGTCCTCGACCGTGACCTTGCCGACATGGCGCCCCTTGGCGGCGAACCAGCGGCGCGACTGGAGGAAACGCGGAGCCGCGGTCTGCTCGAAGGCTTGCAGCTCACGGCCGGCGAAAAGGGATTCCAGTTGGCCGGTGGCCACCAGTGTGAACAGCTCGGGCACGACGCTGGGCGCGAGACCCTGATCCGCGTCGACCTTCTCCATCTTGAACCAGTAAAAGCCGTAGGCCGGCAACGTGAGCAGATAAGGCAGCTCGCCAATCCGCGGGAACTCTGTGCCGGCGGTCAACTCCGTCAGCCCCGTGCCGTTGAACTCGCTCAAGTCCACCTCGACCGCTTGGGGCGCATTGGAGACGTTGACGACGCAGAGGATCGTCTCGCCGTCGAGTTCGCGGAGGTAGGTCAACACCTTGCGGTTCTTGGGATAAAGAAAACGCAGGCTGCCGCGTCCCATCGCCCGCTGCGACTTACGCACGATGATCATTCGCCGCAGCCAATTCAACAGGCTGGTGCCGCTGGCCAGCTGCGCCTCGACGTTGACGGCGAGGTAGCCGTAGATCGGATCCTGAATGGTGGGGAGGAAGAGCTTTGCCGGATCGACGCGGCTGAAGCCGCCGTTGCGGTCGACCGACCATTGCATCGGTGTGCGCACGCCGTCGCGATCGCCGAGATAGATGTTGTCGCCCATGCCGATCTCGTCGCCGTAGTAGAGGCAGGGCGTTCCGGGCATGGAGAGCAGCAGCGAATTCAGCAGCTCGATCTTGCGCCGGTCGTTGTCGAGCAGCGGCGCGAGGCGGCGACGGATACCGAGGTTGATGCGGGCGCGCTTGTCGGCGGCGTAGAACTTCCAGAGGTAGTCCCGCTCGCGGTCGGTCACCATCTCGAGCGTCATCTCGTCGTGATTGCGCAGGAAGATCGCCCATTGCGCGCCCTCAGGGATCTCGGGGGTCTGCCGCATGATGTCGGTGACAGGGTGACGATCCTCCTGCGCCAGCGCCATGTAGATGCGCGGCATCAGAGGAAAGTGAAACGCCATATGGCATTCGTCGCCGTCGCCGAAATATTGCGCCGTCTCCTCAGGCCATTGGTTGGCTTCGGCAAGCAGCATGCGGTCGGGGTAGTCCTTGTCCACCGCGGCGCGGATCGTCTTCAGAACCGCGTGCGTCTCCGCCAGGTTCTCGCAGTTTGTGCCGTCGCGCTCGCAGAGGTATGGGATGGCGTCCAGCCGCAACCCGTCGACGCCGAGGTCGAGCCAGAACCGCATGGTGTCCAGGACGGCCTCGATGACGCGCGGATTGTCGAAGTTCAGGTCAGGCTGGTGCGAGTAGAAGCGATGCCAGTAGTAGGCTTGCGCTTCCTCGTCCCAGGTCCAGTTCGACTTCTCCGTGTCGAGGAAGATGATCCGCGTGTCTTTGTACAGCTCGTCTGTGTCGGACCAAACGTAGAAGTTGCGCGCGGCGGAACCTGGCTTTGCCGCGCGTGCGCGCTGAAACCAGGGATGCTGGTCGGAAGTATGGTTGATGACGAGCTCGGTGATGACGCGGATGTTGCGGTCGTGAGCTGCCCTCACGAAAGCCTTGAAGTCGCGCGGCACACCGTAGGATGGATTGATGCCGCGGTAGTCTGAGATGTCATAGCCGTCGTCGCGCAACGGCGAGGGATAGAACGGCATCACCCAGATCGCGGTCGCGCCGAGGTCCTTGACATAGTCGAGCTTCTGCGTAAGGCCGACGAAGTCGCCGATCCCGTCATTGTTGGCATCGAAGAAACTCTTGACGTGCAACTGATAGATGACCGCATCCCGGTACCATTGCGTCTCACTGCGGTCGATCATCGAGGGCCTTTCCAGTCGGCGGGCGGAAGCAGACGCCAGATCACGGCGGAGCGGTCGTAGGGATCGAGCGCGATCTGGTGGGTCTTACCAAACAGCGTGAAGCGGTGGCCACCAAGTAGATCCTCGACGGCGAGCGCGCCGGTATCGGGCAGGCCCCACTCCCAAAGCGGGATCTCGTAGGAACAGTCTTGACGATTATAGGGGTCGAGATTGACGAGCACGAAGACGCAATTGTCTTTTTCAGGCGTCAACTTGGCATAGCCGATGACTTGCGGGTTGCTGGTGGCGATGAGCAGGAGGTTACGGAAGTCGTGCAGCGCCGGGTTTTCGCGTCGGATGGCGTTGAGGGCGCGGATATGGTCCTTGATGTTGCCGGGACGGTCGAAGTCCCACACCTTGATCTCGTATTTCTCCGAGTCGAGGTATTCCTCGCGACCCGGCAAGGCACGCGCCTCGCACAGTTCAAAGCCGCTGTAGATGCCCCAATTGCTGGAGAGCGTGGCGGCGAGAGTCGCGCGCACGACGAAACCGGGACGTCCGCCGGTCTGGAGGTAGACCGGGTTGATGTCAGGCGTGTTGACGAAGAAGTTGGGCCGGTAGTACTCGCCCATCGCGCCCGCCAGCTCGCGCATGTAGAGTTCGATCTCCCACTTCTCGTTGCGCCACGTGAAGTAGGTGTAGGATTGTTGGTAGCCGACCTTTGCCAGCTCGCGCATCATTGCCGGGCGGGTGAAGGCCTCCGCCAGGAAGATCATGTCGGGAAATTCGCGGCTCACCTCGGCGATCACCCAGCGCCAGAAGGGGATGGGCTTGGTGTGGGGATTGTCGACGCGCAGGATGCGCACGCCTTCGCGCGCCCAGAACAGCATGACGTCGCGCAGCTCCTCCCAGAGGCTCGGCACGGACTTGCCGTAAAAGGCCACGTTGACGATGTCTTCGTACTTCTTCGGCGGGTTCTCGGCATATTGGATCGTACCGTCCGGCCGCCAGACGAACCATTCGGGATGGTCCTTGATCCAGGGGTGGTCGGGCGAGCATTGGATGGCGAAGTCGAGCGCGAGCTCCAGGCCATGGTCACGGGCCGCCGAGACGAGGGCGCGAAAATCCTCGATCGTGCCGAGTTCCGGGTGGATGGCATCGTGACCGCCGTCGGGCGAACCTATGGCGTAGACGCTGCCGGGATCGTCGGCCGCGGGCGTCAGGGTGTTGTTACGGCCCTTGCGGTTCTTCAAGCCGATCGGGTTGATCGGCGGGAAGTAGAGGACGTCGAAGCCGAGGTCGCGCACGTAGGGCAGATGCTCGATGACGTCGCGCAGCGTGCCGTGCCGCTCGACGCTAGCGGTGACGGAGCGAGGGAACAGCTCGTACCAGGCGGAGAAGAGCGCCGCCTCACGATCGACGACGAGACCCAGTTCGCGGTCGTAACGCGAGACCTGATGGCGCGGCCCGCCGCGCTCCATCAGCGCCTGCGTCTGTGCGGCCACGATCAAGTCGACCTGCTCGGCCGAGCCAGGCACTGCGGCATGCAGCGCCTGCAGCAGCTCCTCGTGGGCGCTCACCTCCGAGCCGCGCGGCGTCGCCTCGCCGATAAGGGCCACGGCCTCTCCCGATTCAACGAGGAGCGCTTGCTCGGCGGCGCGCTTCTTGACGATTCCGTCGAGGAGCGAGGCATAGGGATCGCGCCACGCCTCGATCGTGTAGAGGTGGCGCGCGTTGCGCGTCGGCGCGAAGGCGGCGGTCCACCGGTCGTTGGCGACAAAGCGCATCGGCACGCGCACCCACTGCCCCTCGTCCACGGCGCGCCAGAGTAGGTCGCAGCCGATCTTCTCGTGCCCATCGGTGAAGATGTCGGCGGAGACGACGACCGTCCGCCCGACCACCGTCTTGATAGGATGGCGGCCACCGTCGAGTTCCGGCGTCACCGCCTCGATCACGACACGTCCGGCGCCCAATTCGGCAAACGTCTGCACCGCAGGGGCCGACGCGCTGCCGCCGTTCTCGATGACCTTTTGGGCCGCCCTGTCCTGCTTCATGGACGCATGCTTCCCATGCCCTGCCTCTTTGGCTTGCTTGCGCTTCTTGGCCTTGCCGCTCATCCCGCCGTCCTCAACACCGCAAAGGGCAGCGTCGCGAACAGGCGGCTCAAGCCGACCAGACCGGACAGGGCGACCGGGCCGCCGATGAGCACGTCCGCCCAAGCGCCGGCCGGAAGATCGATCGCCGTGTCGCCCCAGGCGGTTCCGAGCGGAAGGGCGGCGCGCTCCAAGCCTTTGCCGCCCAATCGCGACACCACCACGACAAGCGTCTCGGTGCCCATCGTCCGCGTGAAGGCGAGGACCTTCTCGGCCATGTGCCCTCGTGCCGTCAGCGGTCGATAATCGGCTTGCGCATAGAACCGAGGGTGCGCGCGCCGGTCGGCGAGCAACCGCTCCACGAGGCGCAGTTTGACCACGCCGTCCTGCCACTGGCCGAGCAGCGCGGGAAGGGAACGAGGGTCATCGAGCATCGCCCCGCGCTCGGTGTAGTCGACGGGGCGCCGGTTATCGGGATCGACCAGCGAGAAATCCCACAGGCCCGTGCCCTGATAGAAGTCCGGTACGCCGGGCAGCGTGGCCTTGAGAACCGTACGGGCCAGGGAGACGAGCATGCCGCGCATCGCGATGTCGCCGAGCAGCGGGCGCGCCCGAGCGATGAACGGAGAGCCGTCGGCGAGCATCCGGGTGACGAGGTCCTTGGCTGCGCCTTCGTAAGCCTCGTTGGGTTCGATCCACTTGCTGTGGCGCTTGGCCTCGCGGAACGCCTTGGGAATGAAGGCCAGCAGCCGTTCGCGCAGGGCGGCGAGGACCGGCGCCTCGTCCGCCTCCAGCAGCTCGAGGGGCCAGGCGCCGACGATCGATTGCAGCAGCAGGTATTGATCGTTGGCATCGGGCGCGGCCGGCGCGCCGGCTTCCGCGCGCCAGAGATCGAGCAGTGCCTGCCACAGACCCGGCGCCTCCGAGAGGCTGAGCAGGCGCGCGCGCGCGTCCTCGCCGCGCTTGGTGTCGTGCGTGGCCGTGGCCGTCATCGCCAGGGGCCAGGTCGCGGCGCGCTCCACGTTGGCCGCGTGGAAGGCCTCGGGCGCGATGCCGAAGCGGCTCGGCTCGCCGCCAACCTCGTTGAGCGCGAGGAAACGGACGTAACGGTAGAAGAGCGTATCCTCCAGGCTCTTCGCCATGACAGGGCCGGTCAGCTGCTGAAAGCGTCGACGGAAGCGGTTCACCCGGGCGGCCGTCGCTTGGCCAGGGCGTCCCGTCGGCACCGTGCCGAGCAGCACGGAAGCCAGCAACTCGTGCACGCTGCGGTCGGGCAGCGCGGTCGCCGCTTTCGCGTGCTCCAGCACCTCGCTGACGAGGGCGCGATCCTCGCCTGCAAGCTCGCTCGGCGTGACATAGGTGCGGTAGACCGGGAAGGCCGAAACGAGGTCGGCGAGCGCGATACGCATGGCGTTGACGCTGTAGTCGCGCGTGAGGCGATTGGCGTCGGCGATCCGCTTGGCATCGGAGACGAGGCTCTCCAACTCGCTCGAAAAGCTTTCGAGCAGGACCTGCTTCTTCGCGGCCGCGAGCGCCTCCTCGTAGGTGCCGGAGAAGCCGGTCGCCTCGCGGTACATCCGCTCGAAGACCGGCTCGGCGGCGGCATCGACGAAGACCCCGTCGATGAGGTTGAGCATCTCGTAGCCGGTGGTACCGGCCAGCGGCCAAGGCCTGAGCGTCTCGCCAGGCTCCAGGATCTTCTCGGCGACGATATAGAAGTTCGGCCCGACGGCGCGCTGCAGGTCCTCGGCATAGCCCTTCGGGTCGGCTAGGCCGTCGATGTGGTCGATGCGCAGGCCTTGGACGAGGTCGCGCCGCGCGAGGTCGAAGACAAGCTCGTGCACGCGCTCGAACACCGCGGGCTTCTCGATGCGCAGGCCTGCCAGCCCGTCGATGTCGAAGAAGCGGCGGTAGTTCACGTCGCTCGCTGCAACACGCCAGAACGAGAGCCGATAGGCCTGCTGCTCCAGCAGGCGATGAAGCGGGCCGAAGCTCTCCGGCACGCCGGGCGTACCGTTGAAGACGGCGATGGCCTGGTCGAGCACCTGGGCGACATTGGCGCGGCGCGCGAGCCGGGCGATGCGCTGCTTCAGGGCTTCGCACGTGTCCACCACGTTGGGACGGCGGTGGACCGGCTCGAGCGCCAGGGCGCGCAGCTCCTCGGCGATGCGAAGGAGCCCGTCGACGCCGTTGCCGCCTTCCCCCGCGTCCACCGCCACCGCACGGTCGAGGATGTCGGGGTAGGTCAGCGGGCAGACCGGAAAGCAATGCTCGTAGTGCCACACGCTGAAGCTGCCGTCCTCCTTGTCGAACGCGAGCTTGAGGTCGCCTTTCTCCAGCACCTCGCCGTATTGCGCGCCGAGAAAGGGGGCAACCAGCTTGCCGTGCGCGCCCAGGCGCTCCCAGTCGATGTCGAACGTGTCCGCGAACGGCGACAGCTCCCCCCACTCGAGCACGGAGAGCCACCAGAAATTGTCGGCGCCACCGACGCCCATGTGGTTGGGAACGATATCGAGGAGGAGCGCCAATCCCTGCTCTTGGACCGCGGCGGCGAAGCGCTGGAACCCTGCAAGACCGCCGAGTTCGGGATTGATGGCCCGAGGGTCCACCGTATCGTAGCCGTGCGTCGAGCCGGGCCGCGCCTTCTGCACCGGCGAGGCGTAGACGTGGCTGACGCCGAGGCGCTTGAGAAACGGCAGGATCGCCGTCGCGTCTGCGAAGGTGAAGCCTGCGTGGAATTGCAGTCGGTAGGTCGAAGTGGGCGGGGGCGCCGTCCGCCGCGGCGCCGCGGCACCGGCAGCACGGCCTTCGGCGACCATGGCAGCGGAGGCTTCCGCCAGGGGGCCGCCAGGCGCGAGGATTCCGTCTACGGTGCGGGTCAATTTGCGCTTCCAATTGGGATGGCCACGGTCGGGGCCCGGTACGTTGGCTTGGTTGGTGTCGCCGAGCACGTCTTCGAGCTGCAGGGCGAGCAGCATGGCTGGCGAACGCGCCAGGTAGCGCGAGGCCTCGGCGAAAGGTGGCTCGCGGGGTACGGCGGCGGATGGCGTCAGGCCGTCGTTGGCCACCGCCTGCATGAAGTGCGCGATATCGCTCGCCCGGTCGGCGCGCTCGGCCTGAGCTTGGGCCGGCGTGGCAGCGCCCTGGCTCTCGCGCAAGCCGGTGTCGCGACACTGCCACCAGCCGGCGAAGGTCGGCAGGTCATGCGTCGCCACCGCAGCAAGCGCCTTGCGCGGATAGGCCGAGGGCGGCTTGAACCCGCCACCGTCCTCCCTCTCGAAGGACAGGATGCGGTAGCTTAGGAGGTCCGAGCGCATGATGGCGTCGGAAAATCCCTCGGGCGCGGTGCCGAGGTCCTCGGCGATGACGACGGCGCGCGCGCGGTGGCTCTCCAGCCGGACCGCCGCCAGCATGGTCTCGAAGGGATAGACGACATAGGCGCCATCCGCCGCCGGCCGGCCCTCCGGGATGACGAACAGACGCTGCAGCTGGAAAGCATGGTCGATGCGGATCGCGCCGGCATGACGCATGTTGGCGGAGAGCAGCGCGCGGAACGCCTGCAGCCCCTGCTCCTCGAGTGTCTTGGGATTGAAGGGCGGCAAGCCCCAGTTCTGCCCGTCGGGACCGAGTGGATCTGGCGGCGCACCGATGGCGACGCCCGGCATGAACCAATCGGGCCGCGCCCACATTTCCGCCCCACCCGCATCGACGCCGACGGCGAGATCGCGGTAGAGGCCGATCGCCATACCGGCATCCAGCGAGCGGGCTTGCGCCGCAGCCAACTGCGCGTCGGCGAGCCATTGCAGCCACGCGTGGAAGGCGATCCTGCGCGGCTGGTCCTCCTGAAAGCGCCGCACCGCTTGACCGTGCACGTCGCGATAGGCGTCCGGCCACTCGCCGATCCAGTGCCGCCCCTCGGCCGCGAAGCTTTCCGACAGCGCCTCGAAGGTCGCGTGCAGTTCCAGCGCCTCGCCGCCCTCCGCGCGGAATGTCTCGAAAGCGCCGGTGCCGGAGTGGATGAAGGACAGCCACAGCGCGTCCAGCACTTCGCGCTTCAGGGCCCAGACGGCCCGGTGATCGACGAGGGGCGCGGCGCGCAGCCCCTCCAGCCGCTGCGCCATCGCGGCGGCGTTCAACAGGGGCGCGGCCGGACCCGCAGCGAAGCCCGGCACCTGCCGGGGATCGACGTAGAGTGGATCGATGAAGAGCCGCGACGAAGGCGAGTAGGGCGAGATCTTGCCGCGGTCGGACGGAAACAGCGCGTGAACCGGCGACAGACCGAGGAAGGCCGCGCCGAGCCGCCCCGCTCCATCGGCAAGGCGCGCCACATCGGAGAAGTCGCCGATGCCGAAATTATCCGGCGACCTGAGCCCGTAGATCTGCGCGGTGACGCCGAAGCCGCGCCCCTCGCCCTCGAACGCCTTCGGCAAAAAGCAATGAGCGGGCGCGGCAATGACCGTCGCCTCGGCGCTGCGCCCGGCGGCCGCGACGTGCAGGCGGTGGTAACC
The DNA here is from genome assembly GCA_965249685.1 of Beijerinckiaceae bacterium. Classification (GTDB taxonomy): domain Bacteria; phylum Pseudomonadota; class Alphaproteobacteria; order Rhizobiales; family Beijerinckiaceae; genus RH-AL1. The sequence goes on from CBDFMN010000003.1 coordinate 2,115,191, forward strand.
CTCCGGGAACGGCTCCGGCGCGAAAAAGGCGCCCGCCCCGTCCGATTGCACCGCGGCGCGTCCTTCGCGGGTAACGCCGTCTTCCAGGGTCACGCGCCAGTCGACGCTGCCCCCGTCGACGCCCTGCAGGTCCACGCGGACAACAGAACCGGCCTCGACCGGAAGCGTCGCGCGCAGCAGGCGGCGGCGCTGCTCGCCCGCCCAGGCAAGGGATCCCTTCAACTCGCGGTCCGTCGCCACCTCGTAGCCGAGGCTTGCAAGTACTGCGCGGAGGCCGTCGGCGGGGGAGTCGACGTCCTTCCCATAAGCGTCGCGATAACGGCACGCGACGCCGGCCAGAGCCGCCAGGCGGTGGAGCTCGTCCTCGATCATTCTTGCTCGTGTCCGCTGTGAGCGACGGCGACGAGGCCCGTCCAGGCCGACAGCTCGACCGTCGGGCCGGGCGCCAGCCCCTCGCTGTGCCAGAGCAGGCTTTCGCCCCGCTGAAGACTACAGGTCACGGGCGCGGCTTCGAAATTGACGAAGAAGCGGAGCGAGCCGTCGTCGAACCGCCAAGTGACTTCAAGGCCGCCGGCCCCGTGGCGGTCGTAGGACGCTTCGACAAAGCCGCTCGCCACCAGCGGGACCACGGATGCGCGGCGCAGGGCGAGCAGGGCGCGCGTCTCGCGCAAGATGGCCGCGTGGGGCTCTCGCTCTCGCTCGTCCCACTGCAGGGTCGAGGCCGCGAACGTGGTCGCCGCAGTCGGGTCGGGAATCGGTTGGCCTGCGGCCTTGAAGGAGGCGAACCTCTCGAACTCGCGCGCGCGGCCCTCGCGCACCGCCTTTTGCAGGGCTGCGTCCTCGAAATCGACGAAGAACTGGAATGGCGTCGTGGCGCCCCATTCGTCACCCATGAAGATCATGGGGACCTGCGGCGACAGGAGGAGCAGGGCGCGAGCCAAGCGCAGATGGCCGGGATCGGCAAGTGTCGTCAGGCGCTCGCCCTGGGCTCGGTTGCCGATCTGGTCGTGGTTCTGGAGGAAGGCGACGAAGGCCTCGGGCGGCAGGTCCGCGCTCGGCTCGCCTCGCGCGCGCTCCAGGTTATGCGAGAAGTCGCCCTGGTAGGCGAAGCCTTCGGCGAGGCAGCGACCGAGCCGCTTGACGGTGTCGCCGCCGAAGTCGCCGTAATAGCTTTCGCTCTCGCCAGTCAGGAGACGGTGCCAGCAATGATGGATGTCATCGTCCCATTGCGCGGTGAAGGTGATCGCCTCCGTACCGTCGCGGGTGAGGCGACCCGCCTCGTTATGCTCGTTCTCCAACACGAGATGGATGGGGCGCTCGGGCGTCGCGGTGCGGACCCGCTCGGCCAACTCGTCGAGGAAATGCCGGTCGCTGTCGTCGACGATCGCGTGAACGGCATCGAGGCGCAGGCCGTCGAGGTGGTACTCCTCGAGCCAGTAGAGCGCGTTCTGAATGAAGAACTCGCGCACCACGTCGCCCGCTTCGTCGCCGTCGAAGTTGATCCCCGCGCCCCAGGGCGTCTGGTGGCGTTCGGTAAAGAAGCTCTTTGCGTAAGCGTGGAGGAAATTCCCCGCCGGGCCGAAATGGTTGTAGACGACATCGAGCATGACGGCGAGGCCGAGGCCGTGCGCGCGGTCGACGAAGGCTTTGAGTTCGTCCGGCGTGCCATAGGCGTTGTTGACCGCGAAGGGCAAGACGCCGTCGTAGCCCCAGGTCCGCGCACCCGGCGTTTCCGCGATCGGCATCAATTCGACGACTGTGATCCCGGTGTCGCGCAACGCCTCCAGCCGCTCCGCCAGCGCTGCGAACGTCCCGCCCGCCGTGGCGGTGCCGACATGGGCCTCGTAGACGACGGCCTCGCTCCACGGCAAGCCCGCCCATGATCCGTCCGACCAGCTGAAGGCGCAGGGGTCGGCGACCAAACTGCGGCGGTCGTGGTCGTCAGGCTGGTAGCGGGACGCCGGGTCGGGAACGAGATCGGCGGCATCGTCGATGGCGAACCCGTAGCGTTCGCCGGCCATCGCCTGCGGATCTACCAACTTGTGCCAACCCTGTCCGATCGATGGCATGGGCAACCGACGCTCGCCGCACGCCAGGGTCACGGCTTCGGCGCCTGGAGCCCAAAGCGTGAAGCGCACGCCCGACTCGGTGATCTCGGCGCCGAACGGCATGATGTGGCGGCGGCGCATAGCGATCTCGACCCTCAGGCGTGGTGTTGCATCAGTACGAATGAACGCGACGGGAGCGTAAAAGCTTCGCCGGCCCGCAAATCTTTCCCCGGCGGCGCGTAGAGGCCATCCGGCGTCGCCGAGGTGAACACGGGTGCGAAGGCTGCGCAGGGGAAGTCCGGCGCCAGGACGAACGACACCTCGACCTCGGCGGCGTTGAACAGCAGGAGGATGCGCTCGCCGTCGCCGGCGTGGTTTCCGAACTGGACGCCCAGCATACGCCGGTCACTGCGGCTCCAGTCGTCGCCCGTCATCTCGCGCCCGTCGGGGGCAAGCCAATAGATGTCCTTGAGACCCGTCTCCTCGCGCACGGCGCCGGTGAAGAAGTCGAGCCGGCGGAACACGTCGTGGCTGCGCCGCAACGCGACGAGATTGGCGACGTAGTCGACGAGCGCAGGGTCTTGATCCCCGTCCCAGGCCATCCAGCTCGTCGCATTGTCCTGGCAATAAGCGTTGTTGTTGCCGCGCTGGCTGCGCGAACGCTCGTCTCCCATCAGCAGCATAGGCGTGCCGATGGCGAGAATCGCCGTGGCGAGCAGGTTACGTTTCTGCCGGTTGCGCGCCGCAAGGATGGTCGGCTCCTCCGTCGCGCCCTCGACGCCGAAGTTCGCGGAGAAATTCGGCTCGTGGCCGTCCTTGTTGTCCTCGCCATTGGGTTCGTTGTGGCGGGCGGTGTAGCTGACGACGTCCTGCAGGGTGAAGCCGTCATGCGAGGCGACATATTGCACGGAGGCCCAAGGCTTGCGGCCGGCATGGTTGAAAATGTCGCTCGAGCCCGTGAGCCGGCTGGCGAGACGTGGCAATTGACCCTGGTCGCCGCGCCAGAAGGCGCGGACGGTATCGCGGAACTGGTCGTTCCAATCGCCCCATCCGGTCGGGAAGCCGCCGACGCGGTAGCCGCCGGAGCCGAGGTCCCACGGCTCGGCGATGAGCTTCACCCGCGACAGGACGGGGTCCTGCATGATCGCCTGGAAGAAGCCCGCGCGATCGGACACGTCGAAGGGCGCGCGCACCAGCGCTGGCGCCAAGTCGAAGCGGAAGCCGTCGACATGGTAGGCCTCAACCCAGTGCCTCAGGCTGTCGAGCACGAGTTGCAGCACGCGCGGGTGCGCCACGTCGAGTGTGTTGCCGCAACCCGTGCAATCCCAGAAGAAGCGGGGGTTGTCCGGCACGAGCTTGTAGTAGGACCGATTGTCGATGCCGCGGAACGACAGGGTCGGGCCGAGGTGCGACCCCTCGCAGGTGTGATTGTAGACGACGTCGAGGATGACCTCGAGCCCGGCCGAATGCAGCGCCCTGATCGCGGCGCGCAGTCCGAGCACGCCATCCGGCCCGAAATAGCGCGGCTCCGGCGCGAAATAGCCAAGGGTGGAGTAGCCCCAATAGTTCTTCAGGCCTTTGGCAACGAGGAAATGGTCGTCGACGAAGGCCTGGATCGGCAGGAGCTCGACCGCGGTGACGCCGAGCTTCACGAGGTGGTCGATGACGGCGGGATGACCCAGCGCCGTATAGGTGCCGCGCACGGGATCGGGCACGTCGCGATTGAGCTTGGTGAGACCCTTGACGTGGGCCTCGTAGATGATGGTGTCGCGCCAGGGCACGTTAGGCCTGCGGTCGTCGCCCCAGGTCGAGGCAGGGTCTTCGACCACCCCTTTCGGCATCATCGGCGCGCTGTCGCGCCGGTCCGGCGCAAGGTCGCCGCGCTGCCCGCTCAGGCGGAAACCATAGAGGGCGTCGTGCCAGCGCAGCTGGCCGCCGATCTGCCGGGCGTAGGGATCGAGCAGGAGCTTGTGCGGATTAAAGCGGTGGCCGGCGCCCGGCTCATAGGGGCCATGCACGCGGTAGCCGTAGTGCTGCCCCGGTCGCAGGCCCCGCACGTGGCCGTGCCACACTTCGTTGGTGCAGCAGGGCAGCACAAAACGCTGCGTCTCGGCGCGGCCCCTCTCGTCGAACAGGCAAAGCTCGACTTTCGTGGCGTGAGCGGAAAAAAGTGCGAAGTTGACGCCGAGGCCGTCCCACGTCGCGCCGAGAGGCGTCGCCTCACCTTCCCCGAGTCGATGCATCAGTTCCTAGCGACCGGCGGTCGTCCAGAGGGGCGGCTTCGCGGACCGCCAAGCTTCGTCCTCGCTCATCGGGGCATCGGCCCTACCGGTCTGCGGGAGCACGATGTCGGCCGCATCGCCCGAGAGGTCAAGCAGGAATCGCCGGCACCACGCGTCGACATCGTTGGCTTCCAGCGTCGCCATCATGGCCTCCCAACGATCGCGGCGCTCGCGCAGCGGCATCTCGTAGGCTTGGCTGATCGCCGCGGCGGTCTCCTCGATGTCGTAAGGGTTGACGATGAGGGCGCTCTCCAACTCGTGCGCCGCGCCGGCAAAGCGCGAGAGGACGAGGACGCCGGGGTCGTCGGGGGACTGCGCGGCGACATATTCCTTGGCGACGAGGTTCATGCCGTCGCGCAGCGGCGTCACGAGCCCGACGCGGGCGATACGATAGAGCCCGGCGAGGGCGGCCCGGCTCATCGCCTTGTTGATGTAGCGGACCGGCGTCCAATCGACGTCGCCCAGCTTGCCGTTGACGTGGCCCACGTGCTCGGCCACCTCGCGCTGCATCGACGCGTATTCCGACACCTCGGAACGCGATTTCGGCGTGATCTGGAGCATGGTCACCCGCGACTTCGCGGCGGCATGCGAGCGCTCGACGAAGGTCGCGAAGGAATCGATGCGCTGTTTGATGCCCTTGGAATAATCGAGACGATCGACGCCGATCACCAGCGGATGGCCCTCCAGGCTCTGGCGGGTGCGCTTGACGATGATGTTCTTCTCGGCGAGCCGCGCCTCCTGCGCGAAAGCCTTGGTCTCGATGCTGATGGGGAAGGCGGCGACGCGGAACTTGCGCCCGTAGGCCTGAACCCAATCCCCCTCCAGCACCGTGCCGACCTTGGCGCGCACGAGGCAGTTGCGGAAATTATCGGCGTCCACGGGCGTCTGGAAGCCGACGAGGTCGTAGGCGGCGATCGAACGCAGGATGCGATCGTAATTGGGGATCGCGGCGATGATGTCCGATGGCGGAAAGGGGATGTGCAGGAAGAAGCCGAGCGGGTTGCTGAAGCCGAGGTCGCGCAGGAAGGCCGCCATCGGGATGAAATGGTAGTCGTGGACCCAGATGGTGTCGTCAGGCCGCAGCATCCGCGCCAGGCGCCGGGCAAACTGCTCGTTGACGCGGAAGTAGCCGTTCGCGTTGCGACGCGAGAGGTCGGCCAGGTCGAGGCGATAATGGCAGACAGGCCAGAGCGCGCTGTTGGCGAAGCCGTGGTAATACTCGTCATGGTCGCGCCGCGAGAGGTCGGTGACGGCGTAGTCGACCTTACCGACCGTCCGCTCCTGCTGCGGCGGATCGCTCTCCGCACAGATCTTGCCCGACCAGCCGAACCAAAGTCCCCCGTGGTTCTCGAGCGCAGCCGCCAGGGCTGTGGCCAGACCGCCGGGCGGGGGCGAACCCGCGGCCGTCGGCACCGGCACGCGATTGGAGACAACGACGAGACGCCCCGCGGATGGCGCGCCAGCTTCGGAAGACTTCTTCAGAATCTCGAATTGCACCATGAGCCGAATGCCGCCCTTTCGTCACCCTTCAGCCGTTAACGTCGCGGGTCGAGAGTTCGTTGCACGCCAGGGCCGGCAGGCTTCGTGCCGGCCTCAAGCCTCGGCGGACTCGGTGACGATGAAACTGCCGGCGAGCGCGACGGCGCAGCCGATCGCCGTGTCCGACAGGCGGGCAAGAAAGAGCGGGATCACAAGCTCGCCCGGCGGCAAGGCAAAATTAATGAGCAGGAGGATCCAGGCGGAGAGGATGGCGATGCCCAACCCGTAGTTACGGTCGAAGCCGAGCGGCCAGAGGAACGGCAGGATCACGCCCGCCAGCACGTAGAGAGCGGGGCGCAGCGGCTCCGGCGCGAAATGGGTGAGGAGAAAGGCCGCCACCACGCCGGCGATCGTGCCGACGAAGCGCTGCACCACCCGCACCGTATTGGCGTGCCGGTCCGGCTGCATGACGAGCAGCGTGGTGATCGTCACCCAATAGGGCCGCGCCTGGTTCCAGAAGAGACCGATGCCGAGACCGCAGACGGCGGCGATGCCATAGACGACGCTGAAGCGGGGACCGGGATAGCGGACGACGCTGTTCGCCCGTTCGATCCTGATGCCGCGGCGCCCGTGACGGACATGATGATCGATGCGGATCGCGATAATGGAGAAGGCCGTGGCGACCAGCACCGCGGCGAGCACGCCAAGATTGCCGACCGGTAGGAAGGCGGCCGCGACGAAGCTCGACAGGGCATAGCGCGGGATGGCCTCGATGCCGGGCGAGGTGCCGTGGATAAAGCCGGCGACGAGGGCGAGCGCGAAGGTGGTGACGAGGATCAGCGGGTCGTTGCCGGCCACGACGGTGCCGAAGGCTCCAAGGGCGATGGACATGGTGGCACCAACCGCCTGCACCCAGAGGCGCGAAGCTAGGGAACTGGCGCGGTCGGTCAGGCAGAGGAAGTTGGTGAAGATCGCGCAGATCACGGCGGCCTCGGGATGGCCGAAGGCGACGAACACGAGGAACCCGGCCCCGATCGCGCCACCGTTGCGCAGCATCGCCGAGCGCGGCAGCGGCCCATAGCTCAGGCCCCCGATCTCGCGGACGAGGGCGGCGGCGTGCGAGTCCGTCAGAAATGACCGGTTCATGCGGCCTTGCCTACACCGATTGGGCAGGATCGGCACCGGCCAAGCGGCCCAAGCGTTCGCGTTACGCTTTGTAACGCGAATTGACCTTCGGCCCAACCCTCTGAAACGTCGAGAGAAAGCCTATTTTTTCCGCCGTCGGCGAGGCTGTGGGACGCGTCTCATCCATTCTGCGATGTGCTGTGCATTTATGCAGTGTTAAGCCACCTGCATCGATCCTAGGACTGCGGCGGCTCTTTCGCGACTGCCTCGCCTCCGGATCCAGAGACACCGAAGCTTCTCGATCCATGGTCCCGCGCCTTGGCCGGAGCGCTCCGAAGCAACGCGAAGAAGAGTACGCCGCCGTGCAGAAAACGAAGAGCCTCGCCGAATACGCCACCAAACGCTACCGCCTCGCTGGCAAGGCCTATATCGACAAGTTTAATCCCTTCTTCGTGCCCGTCGATAAAGCGCGGCGCGAGTCCGAAGAGCGCGGCACGCATTTTGTCAGCTTCGCGAATTACGACTACCTCGGCCTGTCGAACCACGCGGCCGTAAAGGCTGCGTCCTGCGCGGCGATCGAGACGACCGGCGTCGGCGCGCTGGCCTCGCGGCTGGTCGGCGGCGAGCGGGCGAGCCATCGGGATCTCGAAGAGGCGTTGGCCGCCTTCGTCGGGGTCGAAGAGGTAATGACGCTCGTCAGCGGCTACCTGGCCAACGTCACGGTGATCTCGCACATCATGGGCTCGCGCGACGCGATCTTCCTCGACGAACTATCGCACAACAGCATCGTCAGCGGCTGCAAGGCCTGCCCTGCCGAGACGATCTTCTTTCGGCACAACGACCTCGACCACCTCGACCAACTCCTGAGCGAGCGGCGCGCCGAGTTCAAGAACACGCTGATCGTGTCGGAAAGCCTGTTCAGCATGGACGGCGACGTCGTCGACCTGCCGCGCCTCGTCGCGCTGAAGAAGAAACACGTGACCTGGCTGCTGCTCGACGAGGCGCATTCCATCGGCGTCCTGGGCGCCAAGGGGCGTGGGCTGTGCGAGTACACCGGCGTCGACCCGAGAGAGATCGATCTCATCATCGGCACGCTGTCGAAGTCTTTCGCGTCGTGCGGGGGCTTTGTCTGCGCGCAGTCTTCGGTCATCCAGTGGATGCGCCACACCCTGCCGGGCTTCGTCTACTCGGTCGGCCTGTCGCCGGCGATCTCCGCCGCGGCGCTCGCGGCGCTCCGGCTGACGCAAAGCGAGACCTGGCGCATCGAGAAACTGCAGCACAACAGCGAGATGTTCGTGGAACTTGCCCGCCAGGCGGGTCTCGACACCGGCCCGGCGATTGGCCGCGGCGTCGTGCCGATCCTCTTTCGCGACAGTCTGCAAACCGTCTTGGCCTCGCAGCGCCTCTTCGCGCAGGGCTTCTACGTGCCGCCGATCATTCAGATCGGCGTTCCCAAGGATCAGCCGCGCCTACGCTTTTTCCTCTCCGCGTCGCACACGCAAGCGGAGATCGAGGGGGTGATCGCCCTGCTGGCCGAAATCCAGGCGGACGATGTAGCTCCTGGCGCGCCGGAGCTCGACCTTGCCGCCGCCGAACTCGTCGCCGCCGACCTCGCGACTCCGGCGCACCGCGCGCCGCTGCGCGAGCAGCTGGGCGCGGTCGCCTGAGAGCGGTCGCGGCGCGGGCGCATCGCCATGTGTGATCGGCGCGACGAGCCCGCGGCCACGAGCGCCAGGCGATGAGCGTGGAAATCCTCCCCGTCAAAGGGGTGGGCCGGTTCCTGGCGTTCTGCCGGGTGCCGCGCCAGATCTATGCGGGCATGGACGGCTTTTCCGCCCCACTCGACGCCGAGCGCTGGACGGCTTTCGCCAAGAAGCTCAACCCGCACTTCGAATTGGTGGAGTCGCAGGCCTTCCTCGCCCGCAAGGACGGGCGCTACGTCGGACGCATCCTCGCGCAGCTCTACAAGGATGGTTGGAAGCCGGTCGGCGCCTCGCCGGCGCAGTTCGGTTGCCTCGACGCTGTGAACGACGAGGCGGTCGTCGCTGCCCTGCTTGGCGCCGCCGAGGACTGGCTGAAGGCCCGCGGTGCCGACAGCCTGGTTGGCCCGTTCTCGCCTTCGGTCAACACCGAGAGCGGCCTGCTCGTCGACGGCTTCACCGCGACGCCGATGGTCTTCATGCCTTGGAACCCGCCCTACCTTTCGGAGCTCGTCGAGGCCGCCGGCTACAGCAAGGCGCGCGACCTCTACTCCTATCGCTACGAGGTGCGGGACTCCGACCGCGAGGTGAAGGGCTCGATCATGGCGCGACCCGAGTGGAAGGAACGCCTGAAGATCCGCACGCTCGACCTCAAGAACCTGAAGGACGAGGCGCCGATCATCGTCGACATCTTCAACGACGGCTGGGCGGAGAACTGGGGCTTCGTGCCCTTCACCCTGAAGGAATTCCTCTCCGTTGCCGAAGGCTTGAAATACGTCATGCCGGGCAATGGCGGCTTCATGGTCGAACTCGACGGCGTACCGCAGGCCTTCGGCATCGTGCTGCCGAACCTGCATGAGATCCTCGCCGACTTTCACGGCACGCTCCTGCCGTTCGGGCTGCCGAAGGTGATCTCGCGCGTGCGCAACCACGCCTTCAAGTCGGGCCGGCTCGCGCTGTTTGGCATCCGCCGCGCGCTCCACCGCAAGGCGGTCGGCGGCGTCGTCATCCTGGCTTTCATCGAGGAACTGCGCCGGCGCTCGCGGTCCTCATCCATCGACCACGTCGAATTCGGCTGGGTGCTGGAAGACAACCTCGGCATGCGCCGCCCGATTGAATTCTCCGGCGCGCAGGTCGACAAGATCCACCGCGTCTACGAAAAGCATTTGAGCGCCTGAGCGCTCGGGAAGGACGAGGCCCATGACCCACGTGCTTGATGTCGGACGCAAGAAGCGGGTGGCGGCCGCGGAACCCTTCCGTCGCTCCTTTTTCCCGGCCGACCTGCGGCGCCCCCACCCGATCCGCCGCGCGGCGATCATCAAGGCGCATCCGGAGGTCAAGGCGCTGATCGGTCGCGATCGCTGGACCGCGGTCGTCACCGTTGCCGTGGTGCTCGGACAGGTGGTGATCGCCGGGGGGCTAGGCCACCTCGGCCTCGCCTACTGGTGGCTCGCTCTCGTCGCGGCTTGGACGGTCGGCGCGTTCGCCAACCACGCGATGTTCGTTGTCATCCACGACGGCACCCATAACCTCGTATTCAAGAGCGTGCTCCTGAACAAGATGCTCATCGTGCTGGCCGACCTGCCCAACACGCTGCCGACGGCGATGGGCTTCCGCTGCTACCACGTGAAACACCACTCCCACCTCGGAGACTACGACTACGACGCCGACCTGCCGAGTCGTTGGGAGGCGGACCTCGTCGGCGACCGCTGGTACGGCAAGGCGGCCTGGCTGTTCTTCTTCGCGCTCTTCCAGCTGACACGGCTCGAGCGGCTGAAGGGGACGGTGCCGATGCGCAACCGCTGGACGATCTACAACGGCGCGGCGGTCTTCCTCTTCGACGCGGCGATCCTTTGGTTCTGCGGCGTCAACGGGCTGCTCTACCTGTTCCTGTCATTCTGGTTCTCCGTCGGCCTGCACCCCCTCGGCGCACGCTGGATCCAGGAACATTTCACGCTCGACCCGGAGCAGGAGACCTTCGACTATTACGGCTCCTTGAACGTCTTCGCGCTCAACATCGGCTACCACAACGAGCACCACGACTTTCCCGACGTGCCGTGGCGGCGCCTGCCGGAGCTGAAGCGGATCGCGCCGGAGTATTACGAGACGCTGAAGGCCCATTCTTCCTGGACCCGGCTGTGGCTGACCTTTATTTTCGACAAGCGCTACACGTTGTACCAGCGCGTCGACCGCAGCCCCTCCACGCTGGGTCCGAGCTGACCTGGTCTTGCGCAAGCAAAAGGCGGGCGTGGCACCCGCCTTCACTCGCCGCGCCGGCGAGGATCAAGAGTAAGTGTAAGGACCGCAGAGCCCCGCCGCCAGGCGGACCGGGCCGCAGCCATAGCCGCCGGAACCGTAGCCGCGCCGGTTAAAACCTCGACCGTAGCCGCTGCGAAAGCCGCGACCGCCGCGAAAATGGCCGCCGCCGCCATGTCTGCCGCCGAAATGCCCGCCGCCGCCGTGGCCGCCCCCGCGCGCGTCCGCCAGGGAAGGAAGTGCGACACTGCCCGCGGCCAGCGCTAAGGCTGCGGTGCCGACCAGGACGATTCTCTTCAAGCGGTTCATAGGGGATCCCTTTGCCATCACGGAAGCCGCAACAAGCTAGAGAACGGTTGTTTGCATCCCGGTGCCGCCTCGTCCTTTGGGCGCACCAGCGAGCCCCGGACCTAGTCGCGCGCCTGCGACTCGCGCATCGCCTTCGACGATTTGGGCGTGCGCTTGAAGCTCTCGTTGGCGCCGAACATCGTCTTCAGGATGGATGGCGCGTTCGAAAGGCTGATGAACACCATGGCCGGCGGTAGAAGCAACACGGTCGCCAGATAGCGCCAGGGAGGACCCCGCTTCAGCGTCACGAACGGCGTCAGGGTCAGCCCGACCGCGATGACGACGACGAGTGCCCCGATAACGCTCAGCAGCGGCAAATAGGGCGTGACGTCGCCCCCGCGCAGGAGGAGACAGGCCGCGAGCGAAGCCACGGCGATGGCGGCGCAGGGATAGAACACCTGCACGAAGATGAGGAAGCTCGCCGACAGCTTGAAGCCGAACGACCAGGGCACGGACCAGATCCGGCCGAGCAGCTTGCGCGCGACCTGAACGAACCCCGTCGACCAGCGCCGCTGCTGCACCCGCCAATGGCTGATCCGCTCGGGAACAAGGCCGGGGATGGCCGGCTCCATGACGAACAACCCGTGCCAACCGGCGAGCGCCACCCGCACCGTGAGGTCGAGGTCCTCCGACAGCGAATCCGCCGACCAGCCGCCCGCCTCGGCGATCGCATTACGTCTCCACACGCCGCCGGTGCCGTTGAACTGGAACATCCAGCCACCGCGGAAGCGGCCCGCCTGCTCCACGACGAAATGGGCATCGAGCATCATGCCTTGCACGCGGGTGAGCCAATTCGCGCGGTAGTTCGCGAATTCGCAACGCGACTGGACGAAGGCGGCGTCGGGGTCGGCGAGAAGCACGGGCACGACGTCGCGCAGCCAGTGGTGGGGTGGCCTGAAGTCGACGTCGAGCAAAGCGACGAAGGGCGCCGTGCTGATCCGCAGGCCGGCTTCGAGCGCGCCGGCCTTGAAGCCGGTGCGACTCTCGCGGCGCACATGGGTGATCTGCACGCCCCGGCTTCGTAAGGCCGCGACCGCCTGCGCGATGAGGAGCGTCGTGTCGTCGGTGGAATCGTCGAGCATCTGGATATGCAGCCTGTCGCGCGGCCAATCGAGCGCGGTAGCCGCCTCGATGGCGCCGAGTGCCACCTCGTTTTCGTTGAACAACGGGATTTGCACGAGGACGTGCGGCAGATCGGACTCCGGCATGAAGGCGCGCGGCAGGTGGTTGCGCCAGTGCGGCGGTCCCAGCAGGTCGTAGACCTTGATGCCGATCAGCCCGAGGAAGCCGCTGCCGACTGCGACGAGCCCGAAGGCCGAGATGTAGAGGCACGTCTCAAAGAAGCCGAGGAGCCACGAAAACAGCAAGGGCAGTCCTTCCGTCGAGGCGCAGCGAGCCGCACGGCCGAGTGTGCCGCGGGTTGCGTCATGCTTAACGCATTTGATGGGATCGCCGGAAGGGCTTATCCGCGGCCGCCGCCCTCCCCGGACGGAGCGGACAGGCCGTCAGGGTTCGACCCGCTCGCGGGTCGACGGTATCGCGACCTCGACCTGCGCCATGATCCTGTCGTAGAGGCGTGCCGGCAGCAGGCGGCCTGCCCGCGTCAAGGCATAGAGGAACCAGGGAAAGGCGATGGTGGCGTCTCCCCTGGCAAGTCGCCGCTTGATCAGCGCCGCCGCCTGCGCGGCGGTGATCTCGCCCGGCTTGATCGCATCGATGGAGTCATTCAGCGGCGTTTTGACGAAGCCCGCGACGATGAGGCTCACGCGCACGCCGCGTCGCTCGAGCCGGCCGCGCAACGATTCGGCATAGGCGTGCACCCCTGCCTTGGTGACGCAATAGGCCGGCGAATACGGCAGTCCGCGCAGGCCGGCGATGGACCCGATGAAGGCGAGTTGGCCGGTGCCTCGCGCGGCCATCGGCGCGATGAGCGGCTCGGCGGTGTTGAGCACACCCACGAGGTTCGTGGCGAGAATGGCGCGAACCGCGTCCGGGTCTTCCGTGAGTTCGCCGGGCGCGAGGCCGGTGGTGATCCCAGCGTTGGCGATCGCGAGGTCGAACGGGTCGCGCCTATCAGCCGCGCCGATCCACTGCGCCATCGCCAGCCGATCACGCACGTCGATGCTGGCCGCCTCCACGCCCGCACCCTTCTCTCGCGCGGCGGCGGCGACGGCTTCGAGCCGGCCGGGGTCGCGCCCGAGCAGCGCCAGGCGGACGCCGGGCGCTGCATACGCCAGGGCCAACGCGCGGCCGATGCCACTGGAGGCGCCGGTCACGAGGATCGAGCGGGCGACCGTCACGCCTCGACGAAGGCTTCGGCGAGGCAGACGATCGCGCCACCCTCCCCGCGAACCGTGATCCGCAGCACGGCCGGCTCGCCGGCGGTCGCCCGCACGACCTTGGCCGACACCTCGATGGCCTCCTCGGTGAGGACGGGCCTGATGAACTTCGCCGAGAGCCGGGCCACCGCAATGTCCGGCCGCCAAGCCCGGAGGTAGGGCTCGAAGCAGCCCATGACCAGCATGCCATGGATCGGCGGCCGCGCGAGACCGGCGCGCCCCGCCAGTTCAGGGTCGCGGTGCAGCGGGTTGTCGTCGCCCGACGCCGCGGCATAGGCGGCGACGTCCGCGGCTGCGAAGGGTCCAAAACGGCGCGGCGGCATGACCTCGCCGGTTTGCAGCGGAGCGGCAGCGGCCGTCATGCCGACTCCGGCACGGCGACGAGGCGCAGGATCGTCTCGAGGCGAGCACAGGGCCCACCGTCGGCGTCCGCCACGGCGCCGTCCAGCACCAGCCGCTCGGGCGCGTGCTCCCGCCGCACCGTCAGGGTGAGGACATAGGGCTGCCCGACGAGGAGCGCCCGCGTGTAGGAGAAAGCCTGCGACTCGTGGACGAGGACGACTGGCTCGTGCCCGACGAGCGCCACGAGCGCCACGCGGAGGTCGCCCCCGGAGAGCCAGCATAGGGGAAAGGTGAGCGGCAGGGCGGTGCCGCCGTCCGGCTGGCCGGTCGCCCGGCGAAAGGCCCCGGCCTGGGCGATCGTCGCGCCAACCGAAAACGTGCCGAGCTCCAGGCCGGGTCCACTCACGCCGCCGCCGCCACCTGCAATACCAGCACGGCATTGATGCCGCCGAAGGCGAAGGAATTGCTCATCGCCGTGTCGATGCGCATCGGCCGCGCCTCGTTGGGGATCGGATCGACCGGGCATTTCTCGTCCGGCTCACGCCAGTTGATGGTGGGTGGGGCCACCTGGTCGCGCAGCGCGCCGAGGGTCACGACCATCTCCAGCGCCCCCGCCGCCCCTAGCCCATGGCCGTGGATCGGCTTGGTGGACGAAACGGGCACCCGACGCGTGCCGAAGACCATGTTCATCGCGGCGGATTCGGTGATGTCGTTGACGACTGTGGCCGTACCGTGCGCGTTGACATAATCCACCGCCTCAGGCGGCAGGCCCGCATCCTCCAGCGCTAGGCGCATCGCCGAGGCGGCACCGGCCGCGTCGGGCCGCACGGGGTCCTTCGCGTCGCTTGATGTGCCGTAGCCGGCCAGGATGCCGAGCACCGTGGCGCCGCGGGCGCGGGCATGCGCTTCGGATTCCAACACGACCAACCCGGCTCCGGCGCCGAGCACCATGCCGTTGCGGTCCTTGGAGAACGGGCGGCAGAGGTTTGGCGTCATGACCCGGAGCGCTTCCCAGGCGAACATGGCGTTGTTGGTGATGTGATCCTCGGTGCCGCCGACAAGGGCGATGTCCACCATCCCGGCGCGGATCATCTGGTAGCCGAGCCCAATGGCCTGGGTTGCCGAGGAGCAGGCGCTGCCCACCGCGAAGCTCGGCCCCTGGATGCCGTAACGCATGGAGACGTTCGACGGGCACGCGCTTGGGATCAGCCTCGGGACGGTGAGCGGATCGGGGCGGCCGTTATCGATCAGCGACAGGCGGATGCCGTGCTCGATCGTCGTCATCCCGCCGATACCGGTGCCGATGATAGCCGCCGAGCGAGGCCCTAGGCGCGTCTCGCGCCCGTAGCCCGCCTGCGCCATGGCCTCGTCCGCCGCGACCAGGATGTATTGCGTCACCGGATCGCAGAAGGGTAGGATTGACTTGTCGAGGTACAGCGTCGGGTCAAAGCCCTGGACCTGCGCGGCCACTTTGATGCGGCCCCTGTAGGGGTAGGGAAACGTCGGCGGGAAGATGCAGGCGCGGCCGTCGCGGGCCGCGGCCCAGAGGCGCTCGGCGCCGACGCCAGCCGAGGATACCGCCCCGATGCCGGTGACGACGACGCGGATGGAAGACGCCATTCAGCTCGTCTTCTCTTTGATGATGTAAGCCGCGATGGCGTCGATCAGGCTCTTCACGTCCTTCGCATCGTGGAAGGGTCCGTCCATCGGGATGTAGACGTCGAACTTGTCCTCGATGGCGGTGAGGATCATCACGATGTCGATCGACTTGAGGTCGAGGCTCTCGATGGTCGCGTCCATCGTGACCTTCTCGCGCTCGACCATGCCCTCGGCAACAATGACGTCGATGATCTTGCTGACGAGCTCGCCCTGGTCGAGATCCTTCGTTTCCACCGATCACCCCACACGTCGATTGCTGTCATTCACCACTTCAGGAAGCCCGTTCGGCCGAACCCGAGAGGTCTCGCCTGTCCGCGTCGTCACGCGGGACGCCAACGGCACCTCCGCGCCTCGCGCGTCCCGCCAGCCGGTTCCCAGCTATGGTCCCAAAACCCGTGAAAGCCCGACGCAAGCCGCGCAAATCATTGTCCCTCCCTAGTCCAATCCGCCGACTAAATAAAGACCAAACCGGCTGCGGCGCGGAACGGCGGTCGGCGGAGCCCAGAGGTCGCTCCCCACGACGCGTCCCCGGACGCGCCGTGGGGAGCCTGCTGACGAAGCGCACGCCTTAGAGGAAGCTCTGCGGGTCGATGTCGAAGTTGACACGGACGCCGCCGCGCGCGGGTGGCGCCTGGTCGAGCAGCGCGCGCAGGAACCCCTGCAGGTCGGCGCGACGCGGCGCGCGCACAAGGAGGCGGAAGCGGTGGCGGCCGGCGATGACGGCGATCGGCGCCTCGGCCGGACCCCACACGACGAGGTCGTCCTCCGAAGGCAGCCCTCCCGCTGCCGCGAGCGTCCATCGGTCGGAGGGCGGCAGAAGGGCGGAGGCCTGCGCGAGGGCACGGGCATGCGCCTGGGTCCCGGCAAAATCGGGCCCAGAGACCACGATGGCGGCGAGGCGGCCGAACGGTGGCAGCGTCGCACGCCGGCGCTGGGCGGTCTCCTCGGCATAGAAGCGCTCGGCCTCGCCCGAGAGGAGAGCGCGGACGACGGGATGATCGGGCTGGTAGGTCTGTAGGATGGCGCGGCCCGGCCGGTCGAACCGCCCGGCGCGGCCCGTGACCTGCTGCAGCAGTTGGAAGGTACGCTCGGCCGCGCGCGGATCGCCGTTGGACAGGCCGATATCGGCGTCGATGACGCCGACGAGCGTCAGCATCGGGAAATTGTGGCCCTTGGCGACCAATTGGGTGCCGATGACGATGTCGCAGCCTCCTGCCGTCACGGTGTCGAGCTCGCCGCGCAGCCGGTCCGTGCCCCCGGCGAAATCGGAGGAGAGCACGGCGGTGCGCATCGCGGGGAACCGGTCGGCGACCTCCTCGGCGAGGCGCTCGATGCCAGGGCCGCAGGGAACCAGCGCGTGCGCCGCCTCGCAGACGGGGCAGACCTCCGGGCGTCGCTCCGTATGGCCGCAATGGTGACAGACGAGCACGTGGCGAAACCGGTGCTCGACCAGCCAGGCGGTGCAGTCGGGACACTGGAAGCGGTGGCCGCAACTTCGGCAGAGCGTCAGGGGCGCGTAGCCGCGGCGGTTGAGGAATAGCAGCGCCTGCTCGCCGCGCCCGACCGTCTCGACGATGGCCTGCTCGAGCGGCGGCGCGATCCAGCGGCCGCGTGCCGGTCCGTGGCGGCGCAGGTCGAGCGCGCTGATCGCCGGCATCGGCCGGTTTCCGAACCGCGCGGGAAGCTGCAGGTGGCCGTAGCGGCCGGCCCGCGCGTTGACCTGCGTCTCGATCGAGGGCGTGGCGGAGGCGAGTACGACGGCAGCCGCCTCGATGCGCCCGCGCACCACCGCCATGTCGCGGGCATGGTAGGAGACGCCGTCCTCCTGCTTGTAGGCAGCCTCGTGCTCCTCGTCGACGATGATGACGGCGAGGTTGCGGAAAGGGAGGAACAGGGCCGAGCGCGCGCCTGCAACCACGGCGACGCTCCCCTCGGCGCAGCCGTGCCAGACCGGGGGACGACGCTTGGCGCCGACGGACGAGTGCCATTCCGCCGGGCGCGTGCCGAATCGCGCGGCGAAACGGTCGAGGAACTGCGCCGTGAGAGCGATCTCGGGCAGGAGGATCAGGGCCTGCCTCCCTGCCCGCAGCGCCGCCGCGATCGCCTCGAAATAGACTTCCGTCTTGCCCGATCCGGTGACGCCCTGCAGCAGGGTCACGCCCGCCGTAGCCTCCTCCACGCGCGCGCGCAGAGCCGTGGCGGCTGCGGCCTGCAGCGCGGACAAGTTTGGGGCGGCGAAGTCCGGATCGGGTCGGCCGAAAGTAGTCTCCGACACGAGGGCCGCGACCTCCAACGCGCCCTCGGCGAGAAGCCCGTTGACGACCGCGACGGAGCAGCCGGCGGCGGCGGCGAGCGTCGTCTTCGCCCAGGTCGCGCCCGGCTCCGAAGCCGCGAGCACCCGCCGACGGGCGGGCGTGTCGCGACCGCCGGCAGGAGGGCGGCTGTAGCGCACACCAAGGCGGGGGGCCGCAGGCGCGACGGCGAAGGGCGCGCGGATCGCCATGCGGAGGACCATGCCGCGCGGACTCAGCGTCCAGCGCGCCACCCAGTCGACGAAGGCGCGCAGGTTCGACGACAGAGGCGAGACGTCGCATCGCTCGCCCGCCGGCTTTAGCCGACCGGCCGGCGCCCGGCCGCGCGACCACACGACTCCGACCACGCGGCGGGTGCCGAGCGGCACCTCGACGAAATCGCCCGGCTGAAGCGGTGAGTCTTCCTCGACGCGATAGGTGTAGGTCTGGTCGACCGCGACCGGGATCAGCACGTCGGCGGTGGCACATGTCTCGTTCACGGCAGGCGGCGACCCCTGAGTCTTAGCGGCGCGACGGCTGCGAAGAGACCGCAAGCCGTCCAAAACGAAGAAGGGCGCCCGGCTTTCGCTGGACGCCCTTCCGGAGCGATACGATGCTGAGAGGGGGATGTCAGCATACGACCTAGCCATAGACATGGGGGGATGCCGATGACCAGGGGAGATCGCTCTCGATTGGATAATTAGGTCGGGCTGGCCGCGCCTTCAAGCGTTGCCATGATTGGAAAGCGCATGGCAGCGTTACAAATCGGTCATCTCCGGCTGTTGACCGGCAAGATGTTTCTAGTTTTTCGACGTGTCCATCATCTTGGAAGGCGGCAGGATCTTGAAGAGCTGCGGGTCGGGCGTCTGCTTCAGGTCGATATTATAGAGCGTCACCAGGGTCTCGTACCCCTGCGGGTCGCGCACCTGCCACTGGCGCAGCTCGTAGGTCACGGGGTCAAAGATGAGGCGGATGCGCGAGGTGCCGCCGAAGGTCGTGCGGTCGTCCAGCAGGATCATCGTCGCTTCGGGCGAGTTCAGCACGTTGAGAACCTGCGTGTCGCCTTTGAGGTCGATCTTGTCCTGCAGCAGGAACTTCAGCGGTGTTTGACCGATCGAATAGGTCTGCTGCGTCTTCAGGCGGCGGTCGTTGACCGCCACGGAGGAGCCGTCGGATATTACCTCCAAGGCCGCCGGCGCTGCGTATTCGAAGCGCAGCTTCCCCGGCTTCTGAACGTAGATCTTACCCTCGGAATGGCGGCCGTCCGCGCCCGTCTGAACGAAGTCGCCGACCATGGTGGATGCCGAGGACAGGAAGACGTTGGCCCGCTTGATCGCTTTGTCGGCATCGTTGCCCGTCAGCAGGACGGGGGTGACTGGCTTGGGCGGCGGCGGTTCGACGGGCAGCTTGGTCTGCGCGTGTGCGCTTTGAACGAGGCCGCCCACCAGCAGTCCCAACCCTACCCAAATCGCCAGTCTTTTCATCAGAAACCCTGTGCTTTGAAGGCGTGCCTAAAGCGGTCTTGTGTCATTAGTGGGACCCCGGCGCCTTGAGGCCCGCCGCCTGCCCTCCTCCGAAGGGGACAGCGGCGCATATCCGATCAATCGTCGCTGCCGGCAAGTTCGAAAGCGCCGCGATCGATCCCTCCGCCCACGAGGATGGCCCGCTTGCCGGAATGGTTCGGGGCGCCGACCACCCCCTCCTTCTCCATGCGCTCGACGAGCGAAGCCGCCTTATTATAGCCGACGGAGAGCCGCCGCTGGATATAGGAGGTCGAGCATTTCCGGTCGCGCAGGACGATTGCCACGGCACGGTCGTAGAGGTCGCCGCCCTCTTCCGCGTCCATGCTGCCCAGCGCCGCCTCACCTTCGTTGTCCTCGTCGACAGAAGCGTCCTCGTCGCTGGTGATGGCGTCGAGATATTCCGGCTGGCCTTGGCTTTTCAGGTGGGCCACGACCTTCTCGACCTCGCCGTCGGACACGAAGGGGCCGTGCACGCGAGAGATGCGGCCGCCACCCGCCATGTAGAGCATGTCGCCCTGCCCCAGCAGCTGTTCGGCGCCCTGCTCGCCCAGGATGGTGCGCGAATCGATCTTCGAGGTCACCTGGAAGGAGATGCGGGTGGGAAAGTTCGCCTTGATCGTGCCGGTGATGACGTCGACCGAGGGACGCTGCGTCGCCATGATGAGGTGGATGCCGGCAGCCCGCGCCATCTGCGCGAGGCGCTGGATGGCGCCCTCGATGTCCTTGCCCGCCACCATCATCAGGTCGGCCATCTCGTCGACGATGACGACGATAAAGGGAAGCGGCGTCAGGTCGAGCGCCTCGTGCTCGTAGAGCGCCTCGCCTGTTCCGCGGTCGTAGCCGGTTTGGACCGTGCGGGTCAGCTGCTCCCCGCGCGCCGCGGCTTCGGCGACGCGGGCGTTGAACCCCTCGATGTTACGGACGCCGAGCTTCGACATCTTCTTGTAGCGGTCCTCCATCTCGCGGACCGCCCATTTCAGCGCCACCACCGCCTTCTTCGGGTCGGTCACGACGGGCGTCAGAAGGTGCGGGATGCCGTCGTAGACCGACAGCTCCAGCATCTTCGGATCGACCATGATCAGCCGGCACTCGTCCGGCCGCAGCCGGTAGAGAAGCGACAGGATCATCGTGTTGATGGCGACCGACTTGCCCGAGCCCGTCGTGCCAGCCACCAGCAGGTGGGGCATCTTGGCGAGGTCGACGATGATCGGCTCACCACCGATCGTCTTGCCGAGAGCGATGGCGAGGCGCTGCTTGGCCTTGTCGAAATCCTCGGAGGCCAGCAGTTCGCGCAGGAATACCGTCTCGCGGCGCTGGTTGGGCAGCTCGATGCCGATGGCGTTGCGGCCGGGCACCACGGCGACGCGCGCGGAGACGGCCGACATGGAGCGGGCGATGTCGTCGGCGAGGCCGATGACGCGTGAGGATTTGATGCCCGGCGCCGGCTCCAGTTCGTAGAGGGTGACGACCGGGCCGGGCCGGACGTTGATGATCTCGCCGCGGACGCCGAAATCGTCCAGAACACCCTCCAGGAGGCGGGCGTTCTGCTGCAGGGCGTCTTCCGAGACTTGCGTCGCGTTGAGCTTGCCGGCCTCCGCGAGAAGCAGCAGGGGCGGCAGCGCATAGGAGTCGAGGCCATCCCTCTCGGGACGCGCCTGAACCTCCCGCAGGGCCCGTTGGCTCGCTGCGGGCGGAGCGGCGGGCTGGATCACGCGGACAGGCGCTGCGGAAGTCTGGAGCTCGCTCCCCCTCCCCTGCGCCGCGGCCGCGCGGGCCGCTGGCGGCGCATAGGCGCTGGCGTCGAAACGCGGCGGGTCGATCGCGGGCGCGAGCGGCTCGGGGGCGAAGCTCAGGTCGAAGGGCACATCTGGCTTGAAGTCGCCGTCATAGGCCGCGTCCGACCAAGGGACATGCCCCGTCCCGCGCGCCGCGCGCCGCACCGCACGAACGCGGCGCAGCACGGCCGCCTTGAGGCTGAAGGCCGCGTGGAGTGCGGCGCCAAGCGAGAGAATACCGAGGCCCGGCTCCCCGGCCGCGTCGTCGTCGTCGTCCTCGCGGACGCGACGGGGCGGGATCGCCTCGTCGGCGATGTCCTCGTCCCGGTGCGCGGGGTGGTCGCGGAGGCCCGCTGCGGCCGATAGCAGGAGCACCGCGCCGACGCCGATACCGAGCGCCAGTAGGATCATCGCCGGCTTGAACCCGGACAGGAGCCGCCGCGGGATCGCCATGACGATGTCGCCGAGCACGCCGCCGAGCCCCGTCGGCAGCGGCCAGTGGGCGGTGATCGGCAGCAGGGCCGCGATGCCCGCGGCGCAGAGCCCGCCCACGAGGAGCAGCGCTCCGCGCGCGCCGATCCGCGCCAGATGCCGGGCCGTCACGAGCCGCCAGCCCCAGAACGCCACCGGCAGAAGGATGGCGACGGACGCAAGGCCGAACATCTGCATGAACAGGTCGGCCACGACCGCCCCGGGAGCGCCGAGCCAATTATGCACCGGCGCGCCTGTCGCGTGGTTGAGGCTGGGGTCCTGGACGGACCATGTGAGGAGCGCCAGCGCCAAGGCGGCGAGACCGACGAGGAGGATCCCGCCGACCAGTTCCGCCAGGCGTCTCGAGGCGAAGACGCGCACGGACTCAGGGATATGGTCGAGGGCCGAGAGGGTCGTGGTGGTGCGCATCCGCTCTACCGTGAGGCGCCGCAGGCTCGAAGGCCCGCCGAGACGCAGCATCCGGCCGCAGCACGCGGCCTCCGCGGAGACGGTAGGAGCGGACGGTTAATGCGGGCTTAACCTTCGCCCGCGATCCAAAGCCACGGCATAACCATGACTGCGGACGCTCTCCCAACGAGAACTCCGCCGTCGGGCGACGGCGGAGTTTCGATGCGGGCCTGCGGGCCCCGGTCCCAAGCCTGTGCTCAGGTAAGCCTGCGCTCAGGTGTTGTAGGCGCGCTCGCCGTGTTCGGCGATGTCGAGGCCCTCGCGCTCGACGTCGGTCGAGACGCGCAGGCCGATCGTCACGTCGATCAGCTTGTAGAAGATGGCCGAGAGGATGCCCGACCAGAGCAGAGTGAAGGCGACGACCTTCGCCTGGATGAGGACCTGAGTCATCATGTCGTAGGTGCCGGGTGCGCCTGTGCCGGGTTTTAGCGTGTAGTCGGTGAGGCCCGTCCCGCCGAGCGCCGGCGACACCAGGATGCCGGTGCCAATAGCGCCTAAGATACCCCCGACGCAGTGGATACCGAACACGTCGAGCGAATCGTCGTAGCCGATCTTGTTCTTCACCACGGAGACGAAGAAGAAGCAGACGACACCGACCACGAGGCCGAGCACGATCGCCCCCATCGGACCGCAATAGCCGCAGGCCGGTGTAATGGCGACGAGGCCGGCGATGGCGCCCGAGCACATGCCGAGCAGCGAGGGCTCGCCCTTCACCATCCACTCCGCAAAGAGCCAGGCGAGCGTCGCGGCGGCGGTGGCGATGAACGTGTTGACGAACACCATCGCCGTCGTGCCGTTGGCCTCCAGGTTGGAACCGGCGTTAAAGCCGAACCAACCGACCCACAGGAGCGAGGCGCCGATCATCGTCATGACGAGCGAGTGCGGAGGCATCGGCTCCCGCGGGTAACCGATACGCTTGCCCAACAGCAGCGCTCCGACGAAGCCGGCGATGCCGGCGTTAATGTGCACCACCGTGCCGCCCGCGAAGTCGAGGGCGCCGAGCTGGTTGAAGTAGCCGGCGTTGCCCGTGACTTTGTCGAGGGCCGCCTGCGCCGTCGCCTTGGCTGCGTCGCCCTGTGCGGCAGCGAGAGCCTTGGCCGCGTCGCCGACCGCGTCGGGACCCTGCCAGAACCACACCGCGTGCGCGATGGGGAAGTAGACGAAGGTGACCCAGAGCAGGATGAAGACGATAAGCGAGGAGAACTTCATGCGCTCGGCGAAGGAGCCCACAATCAGCGCCGGCGTGATGCAGGCGAAGGTCATCTGGAACGCCATGTAGACGTATTCGGGAATGACGACGCCGTTGGAAAAGGTCGCGGCGGTCGAGTCAGGCGTCAGCCCCCGAAGAAAGGCGCGGTCGAAGCCGCCGATGAACCCATTGATGGTGTCGGGACCAGAGGTGAAGGCGAGCGAGTAGCCGTAGAGCGCCCAGACGATCGACACGAGCGAGACGATCATGAAGACCTGGGAGAGGACCGACAGCATGTTCTTGGCGCGCACGAGGCCGCCGTAGAAGAGCGCGAGACCCGGTATAGACATCATCAGCACGAGCGCCGTCGAAATCAGCATCCAGCTGGTGTCGCCCTTGTTCGGCACCGGAGCGGCCGGTGCCGCAGCGACCGCGGCCGTGGCGGCCTCCGTGGTGGCGGTCTGCGCCCAAGCCCATCCCGAACTCGCCGTCGCAGCAAGAAAGCCAAGCCCAAGCGCCGCGCCGGCGCTCTTCGGCCTTACAGTGGTCATAGAAAGTTCCCCCAAATGGTCATTAAGAACGTGAAAAAAGATCAGAGCGCGTCGAGGTCGCGCTCGCCGGTGCGGATCCGCACCGCCTGTTCGACATCCGTCACGAAGATCTTACCGTCGCCGATCTGGCCGGTACGCGCGGAGGCGGTAATCGCGTCCATGACCGGGCCGAGAAGGTCGGGCGAGACACCGACCTCGATTTTCAGCTTGGGCAGGAAGCTCACGGCATATTCCGCGCCGCGGTAGATTTCGGTATGGCCCTTCTGGCGGCCATAACCCTTGACCTCAGTGACGGTCATGCCGTGCACGCCGACGTTCGTCAGGGCGTCGCGGACCTCTTCCAGTTTAAACGGCTTGATGATCGCCATCACCAGTTTCATCGTGACCTCCCTCACCTGCATGCGGCTTCCCGTCGCCCCAGACGCGAAGACCCTCGTGAGCTATCAAGCAATAGCAAGAGCCGGGCCGATACAACCCAGTGCGCGGTGGCAAATCGCTTTTCCGCCACAAAATTTCTAATACGTGTCTGAAAAGGGGCGCTTGGCTCGCAAAGGCGCCGAGTTCTGACAGGGCCGCTAGGCCGTCGGCTCATGCTCCAGCTGAGCGGTAGACGCCAGCCAGACTTGCGTCCACGCTAAGCTCGGCGCTGGCGGATCACGCCTTCCTGCATGACCGAAGCGACGAGGCGGCCGCCACGGTCGAAGATGAGGCCTCGAGCCAGGCCCAGGCCACCGCACGTGGTCGGGCTGTCCTGAGCGTAGAGAAGCCATTCGTCGGCGCGGCCCGGGCGGTGGAACCAGAGAGCATGGTCGAGGCTCGCCACCGCGAATTCCGGCTCGAACAAGGTGCGTCCGTGCGCGGCGAGCGCAACGTCGATCAACGTCAGGTCCGACATGTAGGCGAGAGCCGCACGATGGGTCGCGGCATCGTCAGGCAGGCGTCCGTTGGCGCGCATCCAGACGTGCTGCGTCGGCTGCGGGCCGTCCGAACCATTGTAGCGCCCGAGCGCGCAGGGGCGCACCTCCACCGCCTGCCGCGTCCGCAGCCATTCGCGCAAGCCGGCCGGCCCGGCCCAGCCAGAAACGTCGTCGTCCGTGAAAAGCGAGGGGAGGCTTTCCGGGCTGGGCACGTCAGGCATGGCGGCCGCGTGGTCGAGGCCGACTTCGCCGACGTGAAAGGAAGCAGTCATCTCGAAAATCCGCCGCGCCGCCTGCACGGCCACGCAACGACGCGCGGCGAAGCTATGCCCGTCGCGCAGGCGCTCCACCTGGTAGGTGATCGGCATGGCCGGATCGCCGGGCGAAAGGAAATAGGCGTGGAGGGAATGCGGCACCCGTCCCTCCACCGTTTGGGAGACCGCGACCAGCGCCTGAGCCACAAAGAGGCCGCCGAAGACGCGGCGTCCCGCCGGCGACGGCACATGGCCGTGGAACACGTCGGCCGCGACCGGCTCGATCGCGAGCGCGCCGAGCAGTGCTTGAAGGTCACGTGCCATGCGTCACCCGCGATGGCCGTGCAGGTTCATGACCCGTCGTGCGGGGCAGACCCGTAGCGCCGCGTGGCGTGTGGTGCACCATCGGCCGGCGCCCGCTCACACGTCGAGCGCGCGTGCCTCTTCCGGCAGCATGATAGGGATGCCGTCGCGGATGGGATAGGCGAGCCGGGCGACGCGCGAGATCAGCTCCTGCGCCGCCGCGTCATACTCCAGGGTGGTCTTCGTCAGCGGGCAAACAAGGATCTCGAGGAGGCGCGGATCGATGCGCGAAGCCTCCGCCGTTCTCTCCTCGGGCAGGGCCGGCACCAGCCCCCTCTCGCCGCGCTCGTCCATTCCGTCTCCTTCGCTCACTCTATTGCAACGTGTTCGGCGCGTTGCGACCGCGCGCCAGTTCGACCTCGGTGATCGCCACGAGCACGTCGGCGCGGACCTTGAGGTCGGTCGCCTCCAGCAGCGCCTGTTTTTCGCGCGGGCCGAACGGGCTCATCATGGACAGCGCATTGACCAGCGCCTCGTTGGGCGCGCCGTTGATGGAATCCCAATCGATCTGCAACTCGTTCGCCTTGGCGAAGTCGCGCAGCGTGCGCAGGACGCCGTCGCGGTCGACCGCCGCCTCGCCAGAGCGCGGGCTGAAGTCCACCGCGAAGGGATGGAAATCGGCCTTGGCCTGCCGATATGGCGTCAGCGCCGCGATCTCGTCGACCACTGCGAAGCGAGCGACGCCGGTCAAGGTGACGATATAGCGGCCATCCCCGGATTCCGCGAACTGGGTGATGCGCCCGGCGCAGCCAACCTTGAACAGGCCCGGCCCCTCGCGGCCGGTCTCGGTCTGAGGGTCGGGCTGGATCATGCCGATCAGCCGATGACCCTTCAGCGCATCGTCGACCAACGCGAGATAGCGCGGCTCGAAGATATTCAGCGGCAATTGTCCGCGCGGCAGCAGCAGCGCGCCGGAAAGGGGGAACAGGGGAACGACACTCGGCATGTCGTTGGGCGTCGTCGCGCCGTCGTCATTGCTCATCGCTCATCCATTTCTGCTTCGCCGCGCCCCGCAATAGAGCGGATGGCGAAGGCGCCGATCCTACGACCGGCCGCTAGCCTTCATGAAAATAGGAGCGTCGATAGCTTTCTGCGAGCCGTAAGAGTGGCGGGATCCATCAGACTCCAGGCTTCGAAGAACTGCAGGAGCTGCTTGCGCGCGCCATCGTCGTTCCAGGAACGGTCGCTTTTCATGATCGCGAGCAGCGCGTCGGCGGCCTCGCCGCGTTGTCCGCCCGCGTTGAGCGCCAGCGCCAAGTCGAAGCGGGCCTGATGGTCGCTAGGGTCCGCCTCTAGACGGCGCGTGAGTTCGGCGACGTCGCCGAGGCCGCTGGCCTGATCCGCAAGATCAAGGGCCGCGCGGGCGGCGAGCACCCCAGGGTCCTTGTCACCTGAAGCCGGGACCTGCGCGGAAATGGCGCGGGCGCCATCAAGGTCGCCGGCGGCGACGAAGGCACGAAGCAGACCAGTGAGCGCCGGCACGTGTTCGGGATCAGCCTCGACGATCGCCGAGAAGATGGCGGCGGCCGTGGCAGAGTCGCCCGCCTCCAGTGCCGCTTCCGCCTCGGCAACGGCATCCTCGGTCCCATCCTCGATCGGCCCGACCAGCCGCTCGATAAAGCCGCGGATCTGCGCCTCCGGAAGCGCGCCCATGAACCCGTCGACCGGCTGGCCTCGCTGGAAAGCGAAGACGGCCGGCGCGCCGCGGACCCCGAGACGAGCAGCGATCTGCGGGTGCTGGTCGATATTCATACGCACCAATTTGACCCGCCCGGCCGCCGCCGCGACCGCCTTCTCCAGCGCCGCGGAAAGCTCGCGGCTCGCGGGCGAGGCGGACGAACAGAAGTCCACGAGTACGGGCTGTCGCGCCGAAGCGCTGATCACGTCGGCGGAGAAGCCGGCGGAGGTGGTCTCCCGCACCAGCCCATCGCTCGCCGCGCTCCCGAAGGCCTGTCCTGGCTCCACCATCGTCGTCGTCTCCTCGGGCCACGCCCGCCCCGTTCCCGCCGAACATGTGGCGCGGCGAGCGTCAGTGCAACAGGGTCGGCGCCGCCGACGCGGCTTTCCCCCACGCTCTCGTGCGAGATGGGCGCGCGCCGCCCGTCCGTGACGCCGCGTAATTTCCCGTTTGCGCCTGCCCCGGTTTCCGCCTATATGTCTGTGGCGCGACGGTTTACCGGCTCGCATCGGATGCGGGTGTAGCTCAGTGGTAGAGCACAACCTTGCCAAGGTTGGGGTCGAGGGTTCGAATCCCTTCGCCCGCTCCAGACATTTTTAGGGATCCAGACGAGGGTCCTGTGCTTACCCTGCTCTCCTTCGTTCCAGCGGGTAAGTAAAAGGTTAGCACGCCGGTTGACTGTGGTCCTAAGCTGAGCGCGACTGCAGGCTTAGCTGAACGGCCCGAACGGGCTGATCATCGGAGTTGCCGGCTCTCTCCAGCTGCCTTTGCGGTCACCAAAGGTGCCGCCGGACGTCGTTCTCTTAGGTGCGGCGCCGTCTTCCAGGGCCTCGTTGCTTCGGCGATCTCCAATCAGGCCGTGATTTGATCCGCCACTTCGCCGATCGTCCCGTTGGCGTGCTTATCGAGACTTGCGGATAGTCCTACTGATTTTGCCCGACGTCGACGTCTAATCTGGTCTGTATAGCGTGACGGCAAGCTCCACCGCCGGTCCGATACCAGAGAGCATCAGTATCTTAGGAGAGTTCAGGGCTCCCGAGCTTAAGACGATCTCACCCGCCTGCTGCAAGCGTTCGTAGTCGGGCCGCTGCCCACGGACATACACCATCGCGTTGACAGAGCTGCCGCCTCCAAGTTCCTTTCCCTGCTGGACGGTGAGAGGCTTTCCATCGAGATGGGCTTGAGGCACGGTGGTATGGGGCCAGACGAACCAGCCGTATTGCGGGACTCTGAAGAATCCGCTTCGGATATGGATCAGGGCATTGATGGCAGGACCGCCGGCCGCAATGAGGGAACCTGCAGAACCGCCGCCGATGACGATCACGTCGTAACGTGCTTCGATCGACGCGCTGGGACCGGTTTGATGCGTTTCAATCTCCGGCAAGTCGATACAAGATCAACGGGAGCGGCTGGGCTGGCTTTTGTTGATTATAGTGTTTGGCTTGATTTACTGGGTTTTATGTCCTTTCCGATAGTCACGCAAAGTGGCAAGTCATACAAGCATGGTCACTCTGAACATCGTCCGAGCCCTGATCAACTCGTAGACTTACTTATTAACACGTAGACCTCGTTGACCGGTGCGTCTGCGCGCACTTTGCCGGCCTCCTTGCGCCGGAGACAGCAACATTCCGATGGCGTCCCGCAACACAGAGGCTGCAGCCTCCACATTATGAGTGGCCTCTGCCGCATCAGCGGATTCCTCCAGCAGGGCGACGAGCGCGAGCTTCGCCGATGCACCTGAGACCATTTCCCAGAACGTGATTCGGAAAGCTGCCCCGGCTTCCCCAGCCTCGCCTCCCCCCGCTATTTCAGCGAGGAGGCCGAGGCGTCGCACGATCGCGGTCTCGACCAGCATCTGCTTGGTCCGAAAGTGCCGGACTACCGTGCCGATCCCGATGCTGGTCCGGCGTGCTATCTCCTTGGTCGAACCGGCTGTGGCGAACCCGCCGAAGACTTTTTCGGCTGCGGCCCCGATTTGCCTGCGCGTGGCTTGGCATCCAGCTACGCTTTCCCAATGGCAAGGCCCCATCGTTTTCTCGGTCCTATCCTTGATCTACGCGGTCGATCGTACAACATTAGACCAGTCGTCTTTTACTGAGGGATAGCGATGGCGATCGCAGCAGAACCTGGGAAAGCCACTGATGTACGATCCCACATCCTCGACACGGCCCAGCTCCTTATCGCGGCGCGCGGGTTCTCGGGCGTAGGTCTGAACGAGATCCTTGTTGGTGCGCGCGTTCCCAAGGGATCGTTCTATTACTATTTCGCTTCGAAAGAGGCATTTGGCTCCGACCTCCTGGAACACTATTTCAGCAAGTATCTGATCGAACTTGACGGGCTGCTCGGCGACAAGCGAATTCCGGCGCGCAAGCGGCTCGCAGCCTATTGGCGCTTTTGGCGGGACAATCAGGAAAGCGACGACCCCGAAGGCAAGTGTCTTGCAGTAAAACTCGGCGCTGAGGTTTCCGACATATCCGAAGACATGCGCGTTGCGTTGAAAAACGGCACGTCGGCGATTATTCATCGCCTGTCGCAGGTCGTGAAGGAAGGTCTGGCGGATGGTTCAATCGAAAGCTCGCGAGACCCTAACGACCTCGCCGAAACGCTCTACCAGCTTTGGCTCGGCGCGAGCACGATGGCAAAGATCGCGCGCAGCGCACGTCCCTTCGATAGGGCAGTGAGCGCGACCGATCAAATTCTCTCAGGAAAGTAGGCAGCGATCGGAAGAAAAATCGCTTGACACATCTTGTAGACGACCGGTCTAATATGTACCTCTAGTCGGGAAGGAAGTTCACCGGACGCCAATGTTGACCTTTCGTGCGAGCAGGACCGTCCAATCCGCTGTCGTCCCCGAACGGGCTTGGTATGCGGGCGCTGGCAATCAGGCGGCACTTCGCCGCCGCCTGCAGGGTAGCACCGCCAAAATGTAGCTCATCGAGTGTACGGACGCGCTGCGTAAGCGCGAGGAGGAGCGTCATCGAAAGCACAAGCCGTCACTGCGCCAGCGGCGACGGCTTGCCAAGCGAAAGCCGCACGTCGCGACCCTAAACCATGGGATCGGCGGAAAGATTTTCCGACCACCGCCTGCCTCGAACCACAAGGATTTATACGATGAATGCGATTACCAAAATCAACAAAGCAACAGCAGATGCCGATTTTTTCACCCGCCCGTTCTATCTGACCATTGCCGGCAGACTGGTCGAAGCGAAGGAAACCTTCGACGTCATCAACCCGGCGACCGGCAAGGTTCTCGCGCAGGCGCCATCCGCCACGGCCCG
This sequence comes from Beijerinckiaceae bacterium, assembly GCA_965249685.1. GTDB lineage: Bacteria > Pseudomonadota > Alphaproteobacteria > Rhizobiales > Beijerinckiaceae > RH-AL1. The sequence continues at coordinate 2,145,527 of CBDFMN010000003.1, forward strand.
GCAGCTCGACGACGCCATTGCTGCGGCCAAAACCGCCTTCAAGACTTGGTCGGCCCTCAGCTATGACGAACGTCAAGACTATCTGAATCGCTATGCCGACGCGCTCCAGGAAAATCGCGACGATCTGGTTCGGCTGCTGACGCTGGAGCAGGGCAAGCCGCTCAAGACGATGGCGGCTCCCGAGGTCGATCAGGCGATTTCTTATATCCGCCAGATCGCCGCCCGTCGTATCCCGGTCGAGATCGTAGAGGAGAACGACCAGCATACAGTCGAGCTCCACCACGTGCCGCTTGGCGTAGTCGGCGGCATCACGCCGTGGAACTTCCCGGTGCTGCTCGCCCTTTGGAAGGTCGCGCCTGCCTTGATCACCGGCAACACCTTCGTGCTAAAGCCGACGCCGTTTACCCCGTTGACCGCGCTGCGGTTCGGCGAGATCGCCCAAAGCGTTCTTCCGGCAGGCGTGCTGTCAGTCGTTTCAGGCGGCGACGGCCTTGGGCCGCAGCTCACCGGCCATCCGGACATCGCCAAGATCAGTTTTACCGGGTCAACCGAAACCGGCAAGCACATCTTCCGTGCGGCGGCGGGAACGATCAAGCGCCTGACGCTGGAACTCGGCGGCAACGACGCGGCCATCGTGCTGCCCGATGCCGACCACATGGCGATCATCCCGCAGCTTTTCTGGGGTGCGCTCGGACATCAGGGTCAGTGGTGCGTGGGCATCAAACGCCTTTACGTCCACCGTTCCTTCCATGCCGCGTTCGTGAAAGCGTTCGTCGACTATGCGCGTACGGTGAAGGTCGGGGACGGACTGGACCCCGAAGTCGGCGTCGGACCGGTCCAGAACAAGATGCAGTTCGACAAGCTCAAGAGCTTCCTCGAAGACATCAAGGCCAATGGCCAGAAGATCGTCCTCGGTGGCGAGATCGACGAGAGCCGGTCGGGCTATTTCTTTCCGATCACCGTCGTCGACAATCCACCCGAGGACAGCAGGATCGTCCAGGAAGAGCAGTTCGGCCCCATCGTCCCGATCATGGCCTATGACGATGTGGACGACGCCGTGAATCGCGCGAACGATTCGATCTACGGCCTGGGCGGTTCAGTCTGGGGCCGCGACACCAGGGCCGCGGTTGCCGTTGCCAATCGGCTAGAGGCCGGCATGGTTTGGGTCAATGAGATCCAAACGCAAGGCGTCGATATCCCGTTCGGCGGGGTCAAGCAGTCGGGTCTCGGAACGGAGCACGGCCGCGAGGGCCGCGAGCTTTTCACCAACCCGAAGACGGTGCTGATCCACAAGTAAGCACTCCGCATGGGGCGGCTCCGAGTCGGAGCCGCCCCATGCGAGACCGGTGCCTCGCAATGTCTCGATCAACCGCTTCCAACTGCTTCGCGGCTGAAAAAAGGGCGGCGTATGCCGCGCGCTCGGAGAAACAAGATGACGATAAATCAGCTTTATTTCAGCCCGCTGCAGTTCGGCCGCCATACTTTGCTGAACCGGATCGTGCTGCCGCCGCTGACCCGTCAGCGTGCCGCCCAGCCAGGCGATATTGCGACGGATCTCATGGCCGAATATTACCGCCAGCGCGCGAGCGCCGGTTTCATGGTGACCGAGGGAACCCAAATCGAGCCGCGCGGCCGGGGTTATTCGTGGACGCCGGGCATCTACACGGGCGAGCAGGTCGAGGGCTGGCGCAAGGTCGCCGAAGCGGTCCATGCCGAGGGCGGCATCGTGTTCGCCCAGCTCTGGCATGTCGGCGGCGTTTCGCACAACGCGCTGCAACCGAACGGCGCCGCCCCGGTAGCGCCGTCCGCAATCGCACCCCAGAAGGTGAAGGCGTTCATCGAAACCGCGCCCGGCGAGGGCAAACTGGTCTCGCCGCCGACGCCGCGCGCGCTGACCGTGCCCGAGATCAAGGAGCTGGTGGGCCTGTATGCGCAGGCGGCACGCAACGCGATCGCGGCCGGCTTCGACGGCGTCGAGCTGCACTGCGCCAATGGCTATCTGGTCAACCAATTCATCTCAGCGCACGCCAATACGCGGACCGACGACTATGGCGGCTCGCTGGAGAACCGCCTGCGCTTCCTGCGTGAGATCGTCGCCGCGGTGGCCGACGCGATCGGGGCTGACCGGATGGGTGTCCGCTTCACCCCGCTTTTCGAGAGCACCGACCAGGACCGCGTCTACATCGGGCTCGTCGAGGCTGATCCTCACGGCACCTATATCGAAGCGATCAAGGTGCTCGAGGATACTGGCGTTGCCTATCTCTCGATCGCCGAGGCGGACTGGGACGACGCTCCCGACCTTCCGCTGAGCTTCCGGCAGGCGGTGCGCGAAACCTACTCGGGGCGCGTCATCTACGCTGGCAAGTACACCGTGGAGCGCGGCGCACGCCTGCTGGAAACCGGGCTGGCGGACTTGATCGCGTTCGGCCGCACCTTCATTGCCAATCCCGACCTTCCCGCGCGCATCGCCAATGGCTGGCCGCTGAACCCGCTCGATGCCTCGACGCTTTACGGCGGCGACGCAAAGGGCTTCACCGACTACCCGGTCTACCAGGCCCAAATGCTGGAAACCGCCGCAGAGTGAAGCGGCGGCCCCGTTTACGGAGGCCCCAAGCACCCCGGGCTGCGAGCCGTTCCGGGCCCAATCAGGGCGCCGGCGAAGGCGCACCTTTGAACTGATTGGAATACGAGATGCCGGTAGCTCCGATGGCCGTGCGGCGTGTGGAGACCCCCGCGCCTGAACGACCCGCTATGCCGGGTGCCCGCGCCAATCGGGCGCTCGGCGCGGCCCCGATCGGGCTGACCCGGATACCGCCCGGTATCGCAATCGTCTGCCTGGTTCTGGTCGCGCTGGGGCTTCGACCCGGGATCGTGTCGATAGGCCCGATACTGCCCAACTTGATCGACGGGTTCGGGTTGTCGCACACGCAGGCATCGATGCTGACCGCAATCCCGACGCTGCTGATGGGGCTGCTTGCGTTGCCAACGCCTTGGCTCGCCGACCGGTTCGGTCGAGACCGCGTGATCATCGCGGCCCTTCTCGTGCTCGCTCTCGCCACCGCCGGCCGGGCGTTCTCGGGATCAACGGCGGCGCTCTTCGCCACGACGGCGGGTGTCGGGGCCAGCATTGCGATCGCGGGCGCGCTGGTTCCCGCGTTCGTGAAAGCTGGCTTTCCGGGCCGCGTTGCCAGAGTGATGGGCATCTACGCGATGGCGCTGTCGGTGGGCAGCACGTTGGCGGCCGGCATAACGGGCATTCTGGCGCATTTTTTCGGAACCTGGCGGGCTCCGGCTGGCCTCTGGGCCGTTCCGGCCGTCGTCGGCATCGCCGCGTGGCTGCTCATCGAAGCGCGCGGCCACGGAGCGGTCGGCGTCATAGATGGGCGGCCACGCGACCGCTTGCCGGTGCGCAACCTGACGGCCTGGCTCGTCGCCGCGTTCTTCGCGTTGAACAACCTGTTGTTCTACAGCTACGTGTCCTGGATCGCCGCGGTCTACGTCGATCTTGGATATTCCCGGGCCTCGGCCGGCCTGATCCTCGCCTGCTTCACATTCTCCTTCATGGCGGCGAACCCACTGTTCGGCGCGCTCAGCCGGAACGAGGATCGGCGGCTCTTCCTCGCGCTGGGCTCTGGGATCAGCCTTGTCGGCGTCGTCTGGATGGCGATCGCGCCGGCCTTTATCCCGCTGGCGGCCGTGTCGTTTGTCGCGTTCGGCGCCGGCGGCGCTTTCACGCTGGCGATGACGCTCCCGCTCGACAATGCCAGGACGGATGGCGAGGCGACCGCGTGGAACGCTTTCGTGATGCTGATAAGCTATCTCGTGGGCGCTACTGGACCGGTGCTGGTTGGCTTCCTGCGGGATGCGACCGGAGGCTTCCAAGCCCCTCTATGGGCGCTCGTCGCAGTGAGTGCGGCGATGCTGGCTGCCACGCCCTTTCTTCAACCGCATCATCACCGCTCGGCAGCCGCTGGACGGCGTGCGCGCGGCCACCCGACCCAAGAAGGAGAGCAGAAATGAGGGTCTTTGTCATCGGCGTCACTGATGAGGTCTATCGTTAAATAGCGGAGCAACTTGGCGAGGCAGGCGACGAACCCACCGGTCTCGTACGGCGGCCGGAGCAGGCAGAGGCGCTCGCCTCGGGCGGGATGACGTCGCGGCGACGATCATAGGGTTGCTGCGAGCACCCGGCCTTAATCAGCTGATCTTGGAAGGGACCGATGGCGACATTGCCATAAGCGAAGCGATCGAGTCACTCGATAGCGCGCCCTCGCGCATTGAGCCGCGCTAAAAATCAAGCGGTGAACGCAGCCATTCACGATCAGCTCGGCCCGCTGGATATCCTCCCTTGCTGGAATGTCCCCGATCTGATCTGCCCGGGAAATGCGGATTAACAGCGCGATGCGGATCACGCGCTGGCGGCCGCGGTCCGCGAAATGGGGCAGAATGCTCGGGGAGCTGAGCGCCGGTTCCGACATCGGCTTGGTCAACCACGAGTCGATGTTCCGATGCTGGCGCATCCGGCGGATCCCGGTACTGAGTCAGTATTGGCGTTCATCCGAGGCCCTCCATCCTACGCTCATGCGCCGGGTCGCCCCCCACCAGCCAGCATGGCACGCGTTCAACAAGGCCGGTGAACGCGACAGTTCGGTCGGCATCTTCCACCAGGCCTGTATCGTTGAGCCGAGGCGCTACGAGAGCGTCTATGCCAACATCGCTTCGGTCGGTTTCGGCACCGCCAGGGACGACCGGCAATCGCAACGGCGCGCGAGATCGATCGGGATAGCCAGAACGTCACTCAAGCAGCGGCGATCAATGCTCGGGACCCGTTCGGCTGCGTTAAGGTGTTAGCGACTGTTTACGGACGCAAGATGAACTCCTTTGGGTTCGTATCCCTGTCAGTCAGGCAATAAAAGATGCTATTCGAGAAAGGGCGTCAGCACCTCTCCGACCCATGCCATGAAGGCGCGGACGCGGCGCGACAGGTTGTTTCGATGAGCGACAACAAGGGATACGTCGAGCGGCTCGGGACGGAAATCCGGTAAGACCTCGACAAGCGCTCCGCTTTCGAAGTGGCGACGTATACCTGAAAGCGCCACCTGCATGAGTCCCATGCCGGCGAGGCCGGCGGCCTCGTAGGTCTGCACGCTGTTGACGTGCAGCGCGCCTGGCAACGAGAGCGTTGCATAGCTGCCGCCGTCGTGCTCGGGATATTCCCACCCGTAGGGTTTCGAACCGAGGGTCCTGTTGTAGTGAATCGTCCGATGTCCCTGAAGCCGTAGATCCTCCAGCGATCGAGGGACGCCATGGCGCGCCAGGTATGCGGGACTGGCGGCATTAATCATGCGCAACTGGCCGAGCGGCTGGACGACCAGTGTCTCGTCTCCGATCGACCCGATCCGCAAAACGCAGTCAAACCCTTCTTGGACCAGATCGACTTGCCGATCCGTACTTGATAACTCCAACTCCAACTCGGGATTGGCGGCCATGAACGCCGGCAGCGCGGGTACGATCGTGGTGCGCGCCAGTTCGGTCGGCAGATCGACCCGAAGGCGCCCCCGCAGTGCCACGCGACTTCCCGCGAACATCGAATGCAGGTCGTCGACGTCGGCCAGCAGATCGCGGGCGCGCGCATGAAACGCTCGTCCGTCCTCCGTCAACTGCACGCTGCGCGTCGTCCGGTGCAGCAGCCTCGCACCGACATCGTCTTCCAGCTTCCGAACCGCTGTCGAGGCCCGGCCTTTCTGAATACCCAGGCTGTCGGCCGCCCGGGTGAAACTCCCCATTTCTGCGACTCTCGAGAAGATCAGGACAGGCTCAAGATTCTGCATGTCCGCGCCTCATTATTGATCTCCGCATGAACACCAATGCAGCCCATTTCGAGCAGTTTATCACATTGATCGGTTACAGTAAGCTGTATAGCGGAACCGACGGAACGATGCAGTGGTTCGCGCGGGGCAACATCACGAGTATGGTGCAGGAAACCAGGTTTGCGATGACCCTGCCCCCGACGCTCAGCGGGATCATGGTCGCCTGCGGGGTTCTTTTTTCCATCCCAAAGACGAACGTCCTCGGCGCGATCTTCGTGACAGGGCTGCTAGGGCGGCGCCGTTTGTGCCTTGTCCGCTCAGGGGCCGGCGGGGTCTTGTCGGGGCCGGTCGATATCGGCCGGGTGCTGAGACTTAATCGGGAGCCGGCCTGTGGATGCCTACTACCAATGAGCAGGGTAGCCGTCCGTAACGTCGCGGATCCACCGATCTGTCCGGTGCCGAGTGGACGGTGGTCAGACTGCTGCGGCGTGCGGCTTGTTCAAACGGCAATCCTACCGCCGTCGATGCGGGAGATCGTGATCGCATGATTCAACATTTTGCGTGGTGATAATCCGTAGCGCTTCCTGTTGAATGATCTGCCCCTGAAAAGCACCGGATACCGCTATTCGGCAGTGGCGAGAAACGGGCATTTATCAGCTTCAAGCGCCGGTCGACTTTTTTTCGTCTCACTCGCGCGCGCAATAGAGGGCGGTCGATGATCACGGCGAGGCTTACGCGAGCGTCGAAAGGGAACGCTCGATTTGCGTTCATCTCTTCCTTTCGCGCTGCCTCGACTCGCTCCACATACGTCTTCGCGGCCTTCCCAAGTATCAGCCGCTTCGGGACAGTGTCGGCCCGTGACAACCTGATAAGGAGGTCGGCAATCCGCCCGGGATCATTTTCCGACGGGTCGCCCTGGTCAGCCATGCGCCGGTAGATCGGTCCTACCGAGGCTTCATAGTCAGGCAACAATGGAGGCAGCGTCTCGCTCGCTCGTCGCCTAAAGTCGGTCCGTATGCCACCCGGTTCGAACGTGCAGACTTTGACTCCAAAGGGGCCGACCTCGTCCGCGAGCGAGTCGCTGAAGCCGCCCACGGCCCATTTCGCAGCATGATAGGGCGAGTTGCCGGGTATGGTCACGCGACCTCCGATCGATGATACCTGAAAAATGGACCCGTGCCTTTGCCGACGCATCACCGGCACGACCGCGCGCGTCATGTGAACCACCCCGAACAAGCACGTCTCGATCACATCGCGGAACCGATCAGAAGTGATTTGCTCAAACGGGGCATTGAACTGATACCCGGCGTTGTTCACCAGGACATCGAGTTGCCCAAACGTCTCGACGGCTTTTGCCACCGAGGTCTGGCACGCCTCCTCGTTACGCACGTCGAGCTCGACCGGCAGCAGGCGCTCGCCATATTCGTCGCGGAGCGATGCCAGGACTTCCGGCCGCCGCGCGCCTGCAACGACGACCCAACCTGCTTTGAGCACGGCTTGCACGATCTCGCGACCCAGGCCGCTGCCGGCACCCGTAACCAGCCACACTTGGGTCACTGCAACTCCTTAATAGCCTGCGCGATCTCGATTGGTTGGCTAGTGACGGTGCACCGCGCCGAAGACGCGCCGGAAGCCTTGATAGCTCCCGAGATCAAGCCGGTAATGGTCCGCTCCCGTCTGCTTGGCCAGCCGGGTTCCTGACGCGTTCTATGCGTATCGCATTATCAAACGGAGAACCACGATGACTGCAAACCCATTTGGCCACGGCCTGTTCGCAGACTTCTACAACGCCAACGATCCGCAACGGGCATCAAGGCTAGTCGAAGAGCGCGTCTCAGCCGAATTCGTTGATCACTCGCCCGCCTTCGGCGCTGCGCCCACCAAGAATGGGTTCGCCACCACCGTATCGCTCATCAACAGCGCTCTTAGGCAAAACTACCGGGTCGAGCGTACGGTTTCAGAAGGCCCGACTCATGTTGGAATCTGGACGGCTGAAGCGGAGCACGTCGGACCTCTTATGGGCGTCCCAGCAAGCGGCGTACGCTTCGCGGTGAATGGCATAACCGCGTACGAGCTGCGCGACGGCCTCATCGTTGCTCACTGGGAGCAGTTCGACGTGCTCGCCATTCTCCGCGCGCTTGGCCTAATGCCACAGCCCTGATCAAAGTGGATCGAGACTGGTAGCCTGATCGGCATGGCACGACTCTAAGCGGCGCGCGACCGCGACGGGCATGGGCGAACATCTATCCCGCCCGGCTCATTGACTTCGCTCGCCGCTGCCGTCCCGTGTCGGGACACGAACAGCCGCGCCGCGATCGGTCCGGTAATTTCCACTTCTTTGTCGGACACCGGCAACGAGAAAGTGAGCTCGTCGCCCATTGCGTCATACGCAAGAGCGGCCGCCTGCTTCGGCTCCGCGACCAGGCTGCTCTCCCCAGCGTCGAGATAGTAGCGGGTCCATTGCGTACGGGCCAGCGGCCATTCTTGCTCGGCGCGGGTTGTGAAGTGCTCGCCGGGACGCCGGATATCGAGTTCCACCGGCCGCTGCCGGTTCCAACCGGTGTCCTCTCCCTTCAGGAAATGGCCGAAGAAACGCTTCTGCAGGGTGATCCCTGACGCTCGGTAGAACGACGCGAAATGCGTGTTGTCGTGAACCTCCAGCCACTTCTCGGCCGACCCCGCAGCCAGATAGCCCTCGAAGTTCCCGCGCGGGTGACCGCCCATCCCGCCCGAGTTCGCGGCGGACAGCAGTGGCACGACGATCTTGGAGGGATCGGCTGTGCGCTCGCGGTGGCGGCAGCGTCGGCACCGTCGAGCTCGAACCGCTCCTCGCCTTGCATCCGATCGGGTATAGCGGAATGGACATTAAAGGCATAAATCCGGACATGGCAATGGCTGTTTGAGCACTGCGGTTTCGAGAACGGCCTCGTGCCGGGCGATGATGCCAGGACTTTGGAGGCGCGACGCTGTGACTCGCAAAATCTCTTTCGTCGTGGCTCCCAATTTCGAGCTCCTCGATCTAAGTGGCCCGATTTGTGTCTTCAGTTTTGCGCGGGATGTCTATGGCGCTCCCTATGAGGTCGAGGTCGCCTCTTGGGATGGGGGACCTGTCCTCTGCTCGGCCGGCGTTCCGATCGGAACCGTCGAGCCCAGCGTGGTAAGCCACGACGATACGATCATCGTGGTCGGCGGGTCTGACGCGCACATTCCCGGCCGGCAGCCTGAGATCAGCAGATTACTGAAGAGACTCGCGCCCGCCAGTCGGCGCATGGCGAGTACCTGCACGGGCGCCTTCTATCTAGCGGAGGCGGGTATATTAGACGGTCATCGCGCGACGACGCATTGGCGGTTCGCGCCCGCGCTGCAAGCGCGCTTCCCGCGCGTTTTAGTCGATGCCGATCGGATCTACGTTCAGGACCGCGACATTTGGACGTCTGCGGGTATCACGGCAGGCATCGACATGGCGTTGGCGCTGGTCGAAGCCGATTTCGGCTTGGAGATGTCGAAGTCGATCGCTCGGGACTTGTTGGTGTATCACCGCCGATCCGGCGGGCAATCGCAGTTTTCAGCGATCCTCGACTTGGAACCGGCGTCGGGTCGGGTTCGGGAAGCTCTCATCTTCGCGCGCGAACACTTGCACGAAAATTTATCCGTCGATCGGTTGGCCGAGGCCGCATGTATCAGCGGGCGGCAGTTCTCGCGTATCTTTCTCAAAGAGACGGGCGAGACGCCGGCGCGGGCGATCGAGCGCTTGCGCGCCGAAGTCGCGCGACCCCGGGTCGAGGACAGCCAAGAGCCGATCGAAGCGATCGCCGCCGGTGTCGGGTTCGGCGACGCTGAAAAAATGCGGCGCAGCTTTATGCGTTTGTTCGGCCAATCGCCCCAAACCATGCGCCGTGTCGCCCGAGCCTACGCAGATCGCGCGGCGTGACCGCAGGTCTGTTCATCACAGCGGCATAGCCATGACCTGATTCGTGGGTTTTAAGTCCTTTCAGACAGACGCGCGAAGTGGCAAGTTAGAGAGGATCTGGCGGGGGAGTTTTGCCCTGCATAATGCGCGGTCTACTCGCCATGCCCTCGCGAAAGTCGACTAATCCCATCCAGGAGTGGAAGAATGTCCGGCGAGCGGAGCATTAGTGTAGACGGCATCCAAATCCATATAGTCGATCTCGGTAGCAAAAAACCGACACTGATATTTCTTCACTATTGGGGAGGATCAAGCCGTACGTGGTACCCCGCGATAAAGGATCTGTCCGCGACCAATCGTTGTGTCGCGATCGACTTTCGCGGCTGGGGCCGATCGAGCAAGATCGCCACGAACTATGACCTGCACACACTCGCTGACGACGTCGTCAACGTCATAGAGCAGCTCGGCTTGGACGATTGCATCATCATCGGCCACTCGATGGGCGGGAAGGTGGCCCAGATCGTCGCTGCGCGACGGCCAAACGGATTAAAGCGTCTGATCCTGGTCGCACCAGCCCCGCCGACCCCGCTCGATGTTCCGGAGGAACAAGGCAGGGGCATGGTCGCCTCTTACGGGTCGCGCGAAGGTATCGAGGCGGCGATCGGCATCTTGGCAGCGCTTCCGCTCTCAGCGGCGCATCGCGAACAGGTCATCGAAGACTCATTGTGCGGCGCGCCAACCGCGAAACGCGCCTGGCCTGAGCGGGGCATGATCGAAGACGTCAGCGATCAAGCATCTACGATCGACGTGCCCGTCCACGTCATCGTCGGCTCGGCCGACGGCATCGAGTCCGAGCGCTCGCTGCGCGCGACGTTGGGTAAAGTCATCCCGAACACCGAGTTCATCGTGCTTCCAGGTGTCGGCCATCTGGCTCCGCTCGAGGCGACCGCCGAGGTCGTGGACGCGATCCGCCACGCGCAGGGTCGTCCGATCGCCCGCAGGACGTAGTTGGAGAGAGTCTCCACGAGATCCTTGGATCTGCTTCGCCTGTCAAGGGACAGGGTGAAGGTATCAGAATGACGATGGATCGACCGGCGATATCGCGACGCGGCCTGCTTGCCTCTATCGGCGGGGCAACGGCGCTTGCCGCAACCCCGGCACGTACCTTTGCAGCGACGCCGCGCAATGCCAAGCTGTTTGCGACCGAGGCCGGTACGGGCCGCAACGTCATGCTGCCGCACGGCTGGACGGCCGACGCACATGACTGGATCTGACAATAACAGACGTCGGGTTCGCATGTCGGGAAAATCGTTGCGGAATGCGGATCGCATAGCTGTCGCGCAATACCATCCTTTTTGGGAAAGTCGAGCGCGCCAGGCAACGGCAGCTATCGTTACGTGCTTCCCCCGCAAACCGCCGGACCGCAATCCACCAACTGCGGTCGTTGGGTGAGTTTCAGCCAGACAAGGCCGGGAGATGCGAGATCCCATCTCCCAAATGCTCCTTCACTGCTTGACCTGCACGGTATATCCCCGCGAAATCCAAACAAAGCACTAGACGACTGGTCTACGTCACCCTATATGACGATTATGAGCCCGCAAGCGCATCAGGAGACGACCGATGTTCGCCAGAGCATCCTCGCGACCGGCCAGAGGATCATGGCCGGCAAGGGCTTCTCTGCCGTCGGCCTGAACGAGATCCTCGCCGAGGCGAGCGTGCCCAAGGGATCGTTCTACCACTATTTCAGCTCCAAGGATGCGTTCGGCGAAGCGATGCTTGCGGCCTATTTCGAGGACTACCTCGCCGGCTTGGACGAGACGCTGCGCCGGCCTGGCCTGACCATGGCGCAGCGCTTGATGAACTACTGGCGGCAATGGCAGGAGACCCAGTCCTTCTTTGATTGCCAGGGGAAGTGTCTTGCCGTGAAGCTGGGTGCGGAGGTGGCGGATCTTTCCGAGGCCATGCGCTCGGCGCTCAAGCAGGGCACAGCCCAAATCATCAACCGTCTTCGGAACGCCGTCGCGACGGGCGTTGCGGAGGGATCGCTGTCGATCGACGGCGATCCTGGCGACGCGGCACAGAGCCTCTATCAGCTCTGGCTCGGGGCCAGTGTGATGGTGAAGATCGTCCGCAGCACCAAGCCGTTCGAGGCAGCCATGACGGCGACTCGTCAGATCCTCCACCTTCCACCCTAAAGGGAGGGGATGGCCGCGCTTCATCCCGAAGCACGTCCTGCGTCCCAGTTTAAGACGACTGGTCTACTCTCGATACTCAGTTCACTTGCAGGAGAAGCACGATGAAAGTTCTTATGGTTCTGACCTCACACGACCAACTCGGCGACACGGGCCGCAAGACGGGCTTCTGGCTCGAAGAGCTCGCCGCGCCGTATTACGTGTTCAAGGATACCGGTGCGGAGATCGTGCTGGCGTCGCCCAAGGGCGGCCAGCCGCCGCTCGATCCCAGCAGCAACGAGCCGTCCAACCAGACCGATATGACCCGCCGCTTCGAGGCCGATCCGGCAGCTAACGCGCAACTTGCCGCGACGGTGCGTCTCGACAGCGTGTCACAGGCGGACTTCGACACGGTCTTCTACCCCGGCGGTCATGGTCCTCTCTGGGACCTCGCCGAAGACAAGAACTCGATCCAGCTGATCGAGTCTTTCCTGGCGGCCGACAAGCCTGTCGCCCTCGTCTGCCACGCGCCGGGCGTTCTGCGGCATGTGAAGACGTCGGACGGCAGGCCGCTGGTCGAAGGCAAGAAGGTCACGGGGTTCACCAACACCGAGGAAGAAGCCGTCGGCTTGACCAAGGTCGTGCCGTTCCTGGTCGAGAATGAGCTCAAGGCCAAGGGCGGCGTCTACTCCAAGAAGGCGGACTGGACGCCCTACGTGGTCAGCGACGGTCTCCTGATCACGGGCCAGAACCCCCAATCCTCAGCCCCGGCCGCGAAGGTCCTGCTCGAGCATTTCGCGACGAGCGCGGCCTGAACGGACCAGCCTCGTGGGAGGCGGGTAACGCCTCCCACGAGCTATCAGCCGAACACCCGGAAAGGACTGAACCATGCAGGCGATCTCGCTGGAACGCATCAAAGCCGCCGGCTGGATGAAGCAAGCCAACCATATCGGCGGCGAGTGGGTCCCGGCGGACGACGGCAAGGTCTATGCCGTCGGTGATCCCGCCACTGGGACCCGGATCGGCGAGATCGCCTGGTTCGGCACTACCGAGACCCGCCGCGCCATCGACACCGCGCGCACCGCGTTCGCCTCCTGGTCGATGACGACGGCCGCCGAGCGCGCGGGCTTCCTGACCCGCATGGCGCAGGTCGTCCGCGACAACCTCGAGGAGCCGGCTGCCATGCTGACCTTCGAGCAGGGCAAGCCGCTCGCCGAGGCCCGCAGCGAGATGATGCTGGGCACCGACTACCTGCAATGGTTCGCGGAGGAGGCCCGGCGCATCAACGGCGAGATCATCCCTTCGCCCTGGGGAACCGCCAGCTCCTGGTGACGCGCGAACCGGTCGGCGTGGTCGGCGCGATCTCGCCCTGGAACTTCCCGTTCTCTATGCTCTCGCGCAAGGTTGGACCCGCTCTCGCGGCAGGCTGCACGATCGTCATCAAGCCGTCGGAATTTACGCCCTATTGCGGCCTGCTCTACGCGGTGTTGGCGGAGAAGGCCGGCATTCCCGCAGGCGTGGTGAACGTCGTGACCGGCGACGGCGCCGCGGTCGGCGGCGAGATCAGCACCAACCCGCTGGTCCGCAAGATAACCTTCACCGGCTCGACCCGGGTCGGCAAGCTGCTCTACGCCCAGTCCGCCGGGACCATGAAGAAGCTCTCCCTGGAGTTAGGCGGGAACGCCCCGACGATCGTCTTCGACGACGCCGACCTGGTCCTCGCGGTCGAGAACGCCGTCGCCGGAAAATATCGCAACAGCGGCCAGACCTGTATCTGCATCAACCGTTTCTACGTCCAGGACGGCATCTACGACGAGTTCGCGCAGCGTCTGACCGAGCGGGTCGGTCAGATGAAGGTCGGCAACGGTTTCGAGACCGGGGTCGCGCAGGGACCGCTGATCAACCAAGCGGCCCTCACGAAGGTCGAGGCGCACGTCCGGGACGCGCGCGACAAGGGTGGCCGCATCCTGCTAGGCGGCCAGCGGCACGCGCTCGGCGCGACCTTCTTCGAACCCACCGTCATCGCGGACGCGACGCCGGACATGCTCGTCGCCCACGAGGAGACCTTCGGCCCGGTCGCCGCGCTGTTCCGCTTCACGGACGAGCAGGAGGCCATCGACGCCGCGAACGCGACCGAATTCGGTCTCGCCGCCTACTTCTTCACCCGCGATCTCGCGCGCACCTTCCGCGTCGCCCGTGCCCTCCAGAGCGGCATGATCGGCATCAACGCAGGCGTCATCACGACCGTGGAGGCGCCGTTCGGCGGCGTGAAGGACAGTGGCATCGGCCGCGAAGGGTCGGCTCACGGCATCGAGGAATATCTCAACCTCAAATACCTGAGCCTCGGCGGCCTCTAGCGCCCAACTCCCACAACACTCTTTTCGGAAGAAACCCGTCATGAACCACAGCGCGTTGTTCGAGCCGACCAGGCTCAGCCCTCTAGTCCTGAAGAACCGCATCGTCCTGCCGCCGCTCACGCGCGAGAGAAGTGGGCAGCCCGGTCATGTCCCGACCCTGCTCATAGCGACTTACTACCGTCAGCGCGCCGGTGCGGGGCTCCTGGTCAGCGAAGGCGCCCAGATCGAGCCCGCGGCCAGGGCTACGCCTGGACGCCGGGTATCTACAGCCAGGCGCAGAGCGAGGGACGGCGGCAGGCTTCCAACAGCGGCTTCAGCACGGCTCACTGCGCGTCGCTCAGCATCGCTCATCCTTCTTCAAACGAAGGCAGAAGCCTGAGACGACTCAAAGTTCAAGCCAAGACAGGCGCTAGATGTGAATACCACCTGCGACCTCGATCCGTTGGGCGTTGACCCAGCCGAACTCATCGGAGAGCAGCCCGGCGATCACCGGTCCGACATCCTCCGGCAGCCCGGCGCGACCTAGTGCCGTATGCGCGGCAAGCGCCTTGTTGACCTCGGGATTGTCGCGGACGATCCCGCCACTGAAATCGGTGGCGATCGGCCCGGGCGCGACGACGTTGACCGCGATCCGGCGCGGCGCCAGCTCAAGCGCCATATTCCGCGTCAAGGACTCGACGGCCGCCTTGATCGGCCCGTACCCGATGCGACTAGCCATGGCGAAGCGGGCGAGACCCGAGGAGATGTTGACGATGCGACCTCCGTCGTTGATCAGCGGCAACAGCTTTTGGGTGAGGAACATCACGCCTTTGAAGTGGACGTTGTAGAGCCCGTCCATCTCCGTCTCGGTAATCGTCTCGAGGCTGCTGTTGGATGACGTGCCGGCATTATTGACCAGGTAGTCGAACCGTTCGGCGCCCATCGTGGTCAGGGCATTCCGTACTTCGCCGGCGAACCCATTGAACGTGGCCGTATCGCCGACGTCGAGCCGAAGGGCAATTGCCGGCGCGCCGGCCTCCGCCGTAAGAGCCACGACGTGTTCGGACGCGGCACGACTTGCGTTGTAGGTCAGGATCGAGCGAACGTTTCGAGAGGCGAGACGAAGGACCGTATCGCGTCCGATGCCCCTGCTGCCGCCGGTTACGAGGGCGATCTTGCTATCAGACATGGCTATGCTTTCAGATTGGATCGAAGAATCGATCGAAGATTGATGCCGCCGGTATGCCGGATCGACGTCGGTGACTGAATGCCGGAACGAGCCATTTTCTTGCCTATTCCTGCTCGACAGTGTATGAGCTGGCGGAGTGAACAAGCCGAAAATCCCATCGATCATGGATCAGCTGGTGCAGGCCATGCTGCGCTTTACGGAGCGCCAGCCCGGCGGAAGCCCGTTCGGGACAGCCATCGATCAGATGGTGATCATGCGTTCGGATCATCCCAAGCCGCCGAGCCACATGATCTTCAAGCCGTCGATGTGCATCGTTGCGCAGGGCGCCAAGTGGGCAACGTTCGGTCGTGATCGGCTCGAATATTGCGCGGGTCAGGCGCTCGTGATCGGCGTCGAAACGCCTTCCATCGGACAGGTGGTCGAGGCCAGCCCTGGCGAGCCCTGCCTCGTCCTCGCCTTCGAGCTCGACATTGCCATCATGCGGAGTGTCGCGGAGGACTTGGATGTTCCCCCGAGATCGTTTGGGGACTGGGGTCGCGGCGTTCTCGTCAGCGACTTCCAGGGCCCACTTGCCGACTGTGCGCTCCGGCTCGTCCGTCTCCTCGATACGCCGAAGGCGATTCCGGCCCTGTATTCCGTCATCATGCGGGAGATTTGCTACTGGCTCCTGACCGGTCCCCATGGCGGCGAGATCGCGAGATTGACCCTGGCGAACAGCCCTTCACGGCCTTTGATAAATGCCTTGCACGGCCTGAAGGACCGCTTTCGCGAGACGGTCCGGGTAGAGGAGCTGGCTGCGATCGCCCGGTTGAGCGCGTCGGCGTTTCATCGGCAGTTCAAGGCGCTCACCGCTATGACTCCGCTCCAGTACCAGAAGCAGCTTCGCCTGCTTGAGGCTCGAAGGCTCATGATTTCGAACGCGTTCAACGTCGAAGCGGCTTGCTTCCAGGTCGGCTATGAAAGCCCCTCCCAATTCAGCCGCGACTATAGCCGTATGTTCGGTGCATCGCCCAAGCGCGATGCGACGGCGATGCAAACCTGTTTCCGAGAAGGTCGCGCAACGGCCGTACCGACGTGAATTGTTGACCAATTAAGTTTAACGGCATGACTGGCGGCGGCCTTCCTGTTGCCGACGCAGAAAGCCGACGGACTGAAGAATAGTGTTTGTGGCGGCCGGCTTCGCCGTCACACTCCAATTCCGCGCTGACGCGACAGGTCCCATGACACCGGCCGCTGCGCACGACGCCTGAGACGAATTGCCCGAGCCGCTGTTCGAGCACCGGATTTCAAGGGACGAGGCTGAACCCGACACCGTCGTCGCGCATGGCGAAGCGGTTGCTTGCCAGCATCATCGAGCGGCGGTGGACACCGCCGGCCTTTCCACCGTCGCAGACCAGGCGATGGTCGAGTCCGGTCTCGGCGGCAAGGTTCCGTCCCACCTGCGCCACCTCGCGGTCGCGCAGCGGTGCCAGCAGGTCGCACGCAAGCAGGATGCGAGGCGCCTGACCAATGGCCGAGTTCGTGCAGCGCCGTCCAATGCCAGTCGATCGGCGCGAAGAAGGCGTCGGGCTGCGGCACCTGCCCGAGAGCCTCTCTCTCAGCCTTCAAACCCGTCACGACTACAGCCGCAGCCCTTTGCCTCTCATCGGCATCCGCCCGTCGGATCGGATCGGATCGGCTCGACACGGACGCGCGCACTCTTGAGGGGCGTTGCGGTTACTCCCGCAGAAGGGGTCGGCCGCAGGGAAGGCTTTCCCCTCCACGTTAAGGCTTGCCTGAACTGCGATTTCTCGGAGCAGCGGACCTCAGGCTCAGCGGATTGATGGATAGCGGGTCCATGGCGCTTCGCAGATTAAGAGGCGGTCCGCCATTCGCGCAAAATCGCGATGAGCGCGGCGAGCACAGGGCGCATCTGCCGTCGACTGGGATGGTAGAGAAAGAAGCCCGGAAATTGCGGCGACCAATCGTCCAGCAACCGTACCAGCCGTCCGTCGGCAAGGAACGGCGCGGCGCGGTCCTCGAGCACATAGGCGAGGCCCAGCCCGTCCAGCGCGGCATCGAGCGCGATTTCCGGCTCGTTGACAGTCACCGCCGCGGCGGGCCTGACCTCCACTTCGCGGTCATCGCGCTTGAACTCCCAGGCTATGTCCGATCCGTCGGCGCGCATCCGATATCCTATGCAACGATGGTCGTTGAGGTCGGGCGGCGTCTTGGGCGGAGCATGCGCCGCCAGATACAAGGGTGAGGCAATCACGGCCATGCGCAGCGGCGGACTCACGGCGAGTGCGATCATGTCACCCTCCAGCTTTTCCCCGATGCGGATGCCCGCATCGAACCGGCCAGCGATGATATCGCGAAACTCGTATTCGATCAGCACCTCGACTGCGGCGCGGGGGTGCCGTTCGAGGAACACCGCGAGCACGGGACGGATCACGGCCTCATATGCCTGCCGCGTCGCGGTGATCCGGACCGTGCCCGCGACCTCGCCGCGCGCGCGACCGAGTTGATCGAGCGCACCGCCGATATCAGCCAGCGCTGGGGACAGCGTTCGCAATAGACGTTCGCCAGCCTCACTCGGCGCGACGCTGCGACTGTTGCGCTGGAGCAGGCGAACGCCGAGCCGCGTCTCCAGCCGCTTGAGCGTATGACTCAACGCCGAGGTGGACACCCCGAGCCCCGCCGCCGCGCGTCGGAAGCTCCGCGCTTCGGCGACGGCCGCAAACGCCATCAGGTCGTCTAAGCCAGCGTGCATCGTCCCACCTCCTTCAACGGCGCATACCGTTCGTGCCGTCTAATCGGATGGGAGAGCAAAGCCTATGTGGGAATGGACGTAACCAGGAGGTAACCATGTCGAAGGTTGACAAAACCGTTCTCATCACCGGCGCTTCGAGCGGGATCGGCGAGGCGACCGCGCGGGTGCTCGCCGCCGCGGGCGCTAGCGTCGTTCTGGGTGCGCGCCGGACCGACCGGCTAGCGCGCATAGCAGACGAGATCCAAACCGCCGGCGGCAAGGTCCGGACTCGCGGGCTCGACGTCACCGATCCGAGTGACTTCCGCTTTTTTGTCGACTTTGCGGAGGACGAATTCGGACACGTCGACGTGTTGGTCAACAATGCCGGCGTGATGCCGTTGTCGCCGCTTCTCGCTCTCCAGGTCGATGAGTGGAACCGGATGATCGACGTCAACATCCGCGGCGTGCTGCACGGCATGGCGGCGGTGCTGCCGCGAATGGATGCGCGAGGGCGCGGCCACATCATCAACGTTTCGTCGATCGGCGGCTTCGTCGCCCAGCCGACCGCTGCAGTGTACAGCGCCACCAAGTTCGCGGTCCGAGCGATCTCCGAGGGCCTGCGCAAGGAGAGTGCGACCATCCGCTCGACCTGCATCTACCCAGGCGTCGTCACCTCCGAGCTTGCCGACACGATCAGCGACCCCGTCGCGCGCGCGCGAATGAACGAGTATCGCAAGATCGCGATCGAACCCGACGCGATCGGACGCGCGATCCTGTATGCGATCGAACAGCCAGACGATGTCGACGTGAACGAAATCGTGGTCCGTCCGATCGCAACGCAGGTCTGACCGGCGTCGCGACCGCAGACCGACGCCGCTGCTGACAGACGCTCGATCCGCTCCGTCGAAGCACCGCATCGACCGCTTCGGCGTGCCAGCCGCGTTGCTGATCACCTATCTGTGTCCCGGCTCCACTCCTGCCATGGTGGATCGCCCTGCGCGAGGTGCCGCCGTTCACGCTGGTCGGTTTACCCGGGCTTGTCACTAGAGGCCCTCGTACGCGTGCGTCGTAGCGCGCCAATCCGACCGACTGCGGCGATCTCGAGCGTGACTAGAGTTCGAAGCCTCAGCATGACCGACCAGCCTGTCACCTCCATCGGCCGTTTCAAGTTGACAACATTGGTCGATGGGCATTTCCCCCGCCGACGCTGCCTTCATTCCCAGTGCTAACACGCCAGAGGGTCAGGCGTTGTTCGTTGCCGCCGGCCTCCCTGCAGCAGGGCCTTCGATGGAGCCGTTCAATGCCTTTGCCGTCGATGCGCGCAGTTCTATCGTCGCTGCCGCACGTCGACGTGTATGAGTACGACGGTGCGGGACACGGCTTCGCTACAGAGTTCGGCGAGCGCCGCTTGGACGCTTCCGCCAAGCTCGCGGAGCAGCGCATCGCTGTCTTCTTTGCGGCCAACCTCACTTAAGAGCCGAATAGGGCAGGACTGGCCGTAGCCCAGTGCTGGTCGCGTCCGTATCGATGACGTCGGCGGCGATCGTCGCGAGGTCGATGGCACGCCCGCCGATGCCGCTGCCCGATCCATAACTCTCGTGTCAGATGTGAAGGGTCATGCAAGGATCGAGGTGCAAGCAAGCTCGGTGATCGACGCGCCGATACGCGAGGTGTGATTCGTCGTACGCGATTTCACCGCTGTGGCCACGTGGTTGCCCGGAGTAGAGAGCTGCGTGCTGGAAAGCGACGGTACCGCGGATCGTGTTGGTGCCGTTCGCCGACTGGACATGGGCGAGGCGGGAGTTATCCGCGAACGAATGCTCGGCTTTTCCGACGCGGCCTCTCGTTTCGACTTCGCCATTATCGAGACGAGCCTGCCGGTCAGCAACTATCGATCGACGATCGCCTTGCGTCCGATCACCGACGGCGACCGCACGTTCATCGTTTGGTCGGGCCGGTTCGACGCGCCCCCGGAGCACGCGGCCGAGATGACGGCGCGGATGCCTCAAGACATCTATCAGGCCGGCTTCGACGGCATCGCGGCGCTCGTCGCCGCCGCGCACTGACGGGTATGACGGACATAGCGAGACAAACCGTATCACTGGACGACAAGACGATCATCGTAACCGGAGCTGGCAGCGGCATCGGCCGCGCCACTGCCATCCTGCTGGCCGAGGCTGGCGCGTCTGTCGTGCTGGCCGGCACCACGCCGGAGACGCTCGAGCGCACGTCCGCACAGATCGCGGCAGCGGGCGGCAAGGCGCTGATCGTGAAGACGGACGTGGGCGAAGAGCGCGATATCGAGGCCCTCGTCGCCCCACACGATCGACGTCCGCATTGGGCCGAATATACCGCGTCCAAACACGCGGCGGTCGACCTGACCCGTGCCGCCTCCACCGAGACAGGCGAGACGAAGGTGCGCGTCAATGCCGTCCTCCCTGGATACATCGTGACTCCGATGTCCAGCCATCTTCTTGAAGATCCAGCGCTGAAGCGTGCGAACGAAACCGCGCTCGAGCGACATTCCATCGGTCGTTTCGGCCAGTCAGAGGACGTGGGCTATGCCGTTCGATGGTTGCTCTCGGACGAAGCCGCATTCGTCAATGGCGCGCTGCTCGCCGTGAATGGCGGTTTCACCGCTCGGTGACCGAAAGCGTGAACTGCTGGGAACTCTTCTGCGGTGCGCTGCCGTTCGGAACGGACACGATCGGCGAAGAACAACAACTCCTTCGGCACGCGCAGAAGACACGAAGTCATGTGGTTGGATGTAAAAAGGTCGTTGTACTTGGCGGCGCATGCAGAATGAGTCGCGCTGTAGCCGACGCTGCCGGAGAAGCGACGAGCCAAGCGCGTTGCGATCAACCAAGCGCCGAACCTGCTGAGAGACTGCACCATGACGGCTGCCGGGCCGTCGGGTACGCGGGCCGCCACCGCGAAGTAGAACCGCGACGCCAAACCCAGTAGGAGGCCGACGGCGCACGCGAGTACCAGCAAGGGACAGGTCCAGACCGTCACGATCAACGGTTGGTTGTCTTCGTTCTCCTGCTCGTCGTCACAAAGCAAGCGCAACGCCGCTTAGAGTAAGCCCGATCGACAGGATTACCCGAATACCGAGCGGCTCCCCGAGTATGATCACCGCCGATACGACGCCGACCAGTGGAACCAGGAGCATCGCCGTCGATGCCGTAGAGGGCGCGAGCCTTTTCAGAGCGGCAAACCAGGTGAGATAGCAGATCGCCATCGGGAGAACGACCATGTAGGCGAGAAGCGCGAGTTGCCCTGACGTCGGAGCGGAGAAGCGAGGGTGCTCGAACGCCAGACCGATAACAGTCATCGGCAAGCAGCCAAGGCCCACCTGCCAAGCTGTCGAAGACAGTGGCGCCATCGGCAGGGGTTTGCCGTTCAGGAGCGCGCCGAGGGCAAAGAGGACCGCGGCGGCGAGCGCAATGCCGACTCCGAAGAGTTGACCACCACCAAGGGAGATGCCTTGGCCGCCAAGCAGGATTGCGACGCCAGCCATGCCGAGCGTCAGTCCGGCGACCCCCTTTCTCGTCGGTCGAGTGCCGGCGATCGGCCATGCCAGGATGGTAACCCATATGGGCATGGTGAAGATCAGCAGCGCGGCTTCGCCGACGGGGAGCCAAAGCAGGCTGAGCGTCGCAAAGCCCATCCAAGCAAACACGTTCGTGAACGCCGCAAGGAGGAGCCGAGGAAAACTCGCGAGAGGTACGGTTAGCCGATCCCCCCTGGCCACGGCCGTCACCGCCAGCAACAGGGCCGCTATCAGTCCGACGGAGCCACGCAGGAACAGCGGCGGCCAGACATTCAGCAACAGCTTCATGAACGTGAAGTTCATCCCCCAGCCAATGATCGTGACAAGCAGCAATCCGATCCCGGCCAGACGACCGGAACCGTCCGCCGCTCCTGGAATTCCGAAGGCCGCTTCATCGGTTTCGACAAGCGTTGGTTTTGCAATCGACATCTTTGCCTCTCCCTTGTTGCATCGCAGATCGGCGACGGCCATGGATCGCCACGAAGCCAACCGAACCCGTCGACGTCGTGCGCCGATCTCTGCATGTCACCTGCGCGTTCGGCGGAGACGGCCGGCGAGCCGGCTCGGCTCCACTGCCTGCGGCGATCGCGGTCGCCGTCTGAGGTGAGGCCGCGACGCCGTGAGCGACCTTCCGGTCAATACCCGGTCGCGAGTGCGTCCGCCTTCCACCCCTCCATGTCCTTGAGAAAAGCGTCGAACTTGCTGTGGGCGATCGCGTATGCGCGCTCGCCCAGAGGCAGGTGGAGCGGCGGCTCCGGAGCGTCGACGGCCTTGAGTATCACGATCGCCGCCTTGGTGGGGTCCCCCGCCTGCTTGCCGTCGTTGGCCGCGCGGTAAGTGCGGAAACGGCCGGCGGTGTCGGCGTATTCCGGCATCTCACGCTTGGCCGCGTTGATCGAGCGACCGAGGAACTCGGTCCGAAACGGGCCGGGCTCGACGATAATCACACGGATGCCGAAGGGCGCCACCTCCTGTGCCAGGGCCTCCGAAAAGCCCTCGACTGCGAACTTGCTCGCGCAATAAAAGCCGCTCCCTGCGCCGCCCGCGATCCCCGCACCGGAGGACAGATTGACGATCCTGCCGTGTCCGCTCCTGCGCATTGCCGACAGAGCGGCCCGCGTGGTTTCAATCAGCCCGAAAACGTTGGTCTCGAATACAGGGCGGTATTCTGCCGGCTCCGCCTCTTCGACCGCGCCGACGAAGCCGAAGCCCGCGTTGTTGACCAGCACGTCGAGGCCGCCGAAGGTTTCCTCGGCAAGCCTGATCGCGGACGCCGCGTCGCCCGCCTTCGTCACGTCCACCGCGACCGCACGCGCCGTATTGGGGTAACGCGCGATCAGGTCATCGAGGCTGTCCGCCTGACGGGCGGTGGCGACGAGCCGGTCGCCGCGTTGGAGGACTGCGTCTGCCAGTGCTTCACCCAATCCGGAAGAGCATCCTGTTATCAGCCAAGTCTTGGTCATGAAGCGTTCCTTTCAGTTTTCCAAGTGGTAGGGACAGCCTTGTGCGGCGACTGACAACGCTGCACGGTCGACGTTCAATTCTGTGGGGCACGCGTGGACTGGAGCGATGTCAGAATCTTCCTCGCGATCGTACGGGCGGGGACGCTTGGCGGCGCCGCGCGGTCGCTTCACCTCAGCCATCCGACAATCGGCCGGCGTCTGCAGGCCCTTGAGCAGGCTACCGGGCAGATCCTTTTCCAACGGACGGCCGATGGTTTCGTCCTGACGGACGAAGGAGCGGCGATCGTCCCGCTGGCGGAGCAGATGGAGGAAGGTGCCCTGACGATCGGGCGCCGCCTCGCCGGCGATGCGCAGGAACTTGATGGAACGTTGCGAATATCGTCGGCGGATTGGTTTGGAGCGTTTGTTCTGCCGCCTGTGGTTGCCAAGTTGGGGCAGGCGTACCCGCATGTTGTCGTCGAGTTGCTGACCGGTTCCCGACTTTTCAACCTTGCGCAGCGCGAAGCGGATATCGCATTCCGCATCGTTCCGTTCGACTCAGCCGACATCGTGCAGCGAAAACTGGTCGGGATGCGCTACGCAGCCTATGTCGCGGCGCAAGGGGAAGACCCGAAGATCGGTGATGGTGCAGGACAGGCGTTGATCGTCATGGACGGGTCGACCGGCGCGTTTCCGGATATTGCTTGGCTCAGGGCGCAATTTCCAAACGCGCGGATTGGTCTCCGCTCGAACAACCGCAATGTGCAGTCGCAGATGTGCAGGAACGGACTGGGCATCGCCGTACTGCCCCGCCCGGTGGGCGACAACGTCCCGGGACTGCGCCGGCTTGCTCTCGAGGAGGAGCCGCCGCAGCGGGCCATCTGGATGGGTTATCACCGCGACCTGAAGCGACTTGCGCGGCTGCGGGCGTTCATCAGGCTTATGGTCGAACACCTCGCCGTCTGAAAGAGGTGCTAACATAGCGGGCCCGCGCAGAGATCTTTGAGGTTTGTCTGTGCTCGGTCAGACCGGGTCCACGAGGCTCTGCTTGGGCAATGCGTCGGTGAAGCGAACAACGTCCGCCATCACGCGAGGCGTTTCGGGCGAGGCAAGTGCGGCCCGCATCGCAGCTTCGTCGCGGAACCGACATTCGGCGATGGCAATTGTCCCTGCGCCGGTGTCAGCGGGCCAGAAGGCTTCGCAACTCTCCAACCCGAGCTTTCCCCAGCATTCCATCACCAGCGGGAGATGATGCCGGACGTAATAGCCACGGTCAAAGCGCGTGGCTGCATCGCCGGAATAGGTCACGTACATGGTCGTCATGCTCGCCGTCCTTGCTTGATGGTATAGTCGGCCATGATGGACCAGTCCTTCTCGCCAAGCCCCGCCTCGACCGCTTCGCCCAGACGTGTCCGCACCGCGTCCGGCATGGGCAGGCTTTAACCGGCGGCTTCCGCAGCTGCGGTGGCCAATCGTAGGTCCTTCAACCCCAGCTTTGCCTTGAAGCCGGGCTCATAGTGCTTCTTGGCGATGTTCGCGCCGCAGCCCTCAAAGGCGCGGCCGCCGAACAGCGTACCCAGGATCATCGCGAAGAAAGTGCCACGCGGCAGGCCGTTGGCCTCGGTCAGCACCACCGCCTCGGCCATAGCCTTGATCGCCATCGTGATCATCATGTTGGCGGCGTGGGCACGCGGCGGATCCTCGCCCACTTGCCTGACCAGACATAGGCGCGCCGGATTGTGCGCGCTACGAGGCCGGCCGGGAGCGGACGATGTCGAGCGGTGTTGGGTTGTCCTGCCGGCTCATGGGGATTTCTCAACGACCTGAGCATAGGCGGGTACGTTCCAGTAGAACGGCCGGAATTCGACGATGCGATCGCCGGCCACGCGTACGACCTGTGCCATCGGCAGGTCGAGCGTTTCGCCCGACGCACGCGAGCGGGTGACGAGACGGCAGGTAATGACCACGGTATCGCCCTGTGCGAAGAAGCGCGTCTCCTCGACGGCGAGCCGATCGAAGGCCTGGCTCATCTGCCGAGCCCAATCCTCGTATCCAGCGTGACCGTGGAACTCGCCGCCCCAGGGCAGGTCCGGCGACTGGTGCAACACCACGCCCGGGTCGAGCGTGGCGGCCATCTCGGCGAAGCTCACACCCGCTTCGCTGCCTCCGGCACTCATATAAGCGGCTTCCGCGGCGTAGAAGCGCTCGACGACGCCGCGGGTGGAAACTTGGCCCGCCATGGTCACACCTCCACCCGGCCTCGTCCTAACGACCTCTTTCGGCGTCGTCGCCATCGCTGACCTCTCGCGTTGCATGACCACGGTCATCGCCCTTACTTTCGGATCGTACGGTCCACAAGTTGCTCGACCCTTGCCGCTTGTCAATGACATTTGGATCAAATAATCCGTAAGTCTGAGAGAGAGGCGAGATGCCCCGTACGGGTCGACCCAGGCACTTCGAAAGGGATGATGCGCTCGATGCCGCAATGCAGCTCTTCTGGCGACAGGGCTACGAGTCGACCTCGCTGGACCAACTCAAGCGGGCGATGGGCGGCCTTTCAGCCGCGAGTTTCTACGGAGCGTTCAGCTCCAAGGAGAGCCTCTACCGCGAAGCGCTGGCGCGTTACCTCGACACGCACGGGCAGGTCGTTGCGGCCTTACGCGACGACGCGCTCGCGCCACGCGCCGCGCTCGAGCAGGCACTTCGCCGATCAGCCCGATTGCAGACCGACGCGCAATGGCCGAAAGGCTGCATGATCGTGCTTTCCGCCATCAACGCTTCGCCGGGGAATACGCACCTTCAAGCGCTAGTCGGCGCTGAACGAGGACGCATCCGAGACGCCATCCGACGCTGCATCGACCGAGCTATACAGATGGGCGAGCTACGGGCTGATGTCGACGCTCAGGGTCTGGCCACATTGGCGGACGCGCTGCTTGTCGGCATGTCGGTTCAGGCGCGGGACGGAATATCGCATACAGCCATCGAAGCTGCGGTGTCGAACCTGCTCCAAGTGTGGGACATGAACCGTGCAATGTACCGCGAGCCCTTGACTCCTGGGCATTCGTGAAGCCGATGCGCTTGCAGCTCCGCAGGTAGACTTCGGTAAACCAAGCCGTCTCTCCTGTTCGGAGCTAGAAGTCGCGTCTCGCCGGATCGAGCGCGGCGAAGCCGGCGACGACGTTGCCGGCTGGGTAGTCGACGAGATGCAGGGCGCCAACAGCCGTCTTCTTCAGGCTCGGCGATCGGTGGAGAAGGCAAGCGCGCGTTGCGCGTCGAGGGCGGCTAGCCGCTCGGTCAGCGCCGCGCGGATGCTGTCGTAGGACGAGCCGCCGAGCGTCAGCCGCAGCGGCGCGGGGGTGACTTCGGTGCAGGCCAGCATCGCGTCGACCATTCGGTCCGGGTCGCCGACGATTTCGAATGCGCCGCTCGACACCGCCCGCCGGATGTCGCCTGCGGCGGTGCTTTCATAGGCCTGCATCGGCTCGGTCCGCACCATGCCGCTCCCGAAACTGGTGCCCGCAGGTCCCGGCTCGACCAGCGTGAACGCGATACCGAACGGCGCGACCTCTTTGGCCACCGCCTCAACGAAGCCTTCGATGCCCCATTTGGTCGCGTGATAGAGGCTGAATGCGGGATAGGTGATCTGCCCGCCTTCGGACGACACCTGCAACACACGCCCGCCACCCTGTTCGCGCAGGTGCGGCAGCGCCGCCCGAATCACTACGATCGAGCCGAGAAGGTTGGTATCGATCTGATGCCGGACTTGCGCGTCGGTCGCCTCCTCCGCCGCGCCGAATAGGCCATAGCCCGCGTTGCTGACCACCACGTCGATACGCCCGAGCTCCCTAAAGGCGCGGTCGACCGTTGCGCGGACCGCGTCGATGTCGGTCATGTCGAGCGTCGCGATCCACAGCCGGGCGCCATGCTCGGCGCGCAAGTCCGCCAGCACCTTCGGACGGCGCACGGTTGCAGCGACGCGATCGCCGCGCGCGAGCAGCTTCTCGGTCAGGCCGCGGCCGAAGCCGGACGAAGCGCCGGTGATGAACCAGGTCTGGGGCATGGGGAATCGTCCTCCGGATCGTGTCTCCCCTAGATAGCGGTCTAGATTATTGAGACTATGCGATGATGATCGCACGCCCTCGTGAAAGTTCGCCAGTAATGCCTAAGCCCACGCTCAACGACCTTACCGCTTTTGCGGCGGTCGCCCGGTACCGAAGCTTTCGCCGCGCGGCAGACGAGCTGGGCTTGGCGCCATCGTCACTCAGTCACGCGATGCGGACGCTGGAGCGCAATCTCGGCGTACGGTTGCTGCATCGCACCACCCGCAGCGTGACACCGACCGAAGCGGGCGAGCGACTGCTTGCGCGGCTCGCGCCCGCCTTGCGCGATCTTGACCTGGCGCTTGGCGAGGTCGACGCGTTCCAAGCCGAGCCGGGCGGCACCGTCCGGATCAACGCGCCCGAAGTAGCCGCGTGGCTACTGCTTGCCGAGGTTGTTCCCGCCGTGCTCACGCATTACCCGGCGGTATCGATCGATTTGGTGATCGAAGGCCGGTTCGTCGATATCGTCGCCGACGGCTTTGACGCGGGCGTGCGGCTCGGCGAGGCGGTGCCGCAGGACATGATCGCGGTCAGGTTCGGCGGCAAGGCGCGTTTTCTTGCAGTCGCGGCACCGTCCTATCTCGAACGCGCCGGACGACCGCACACGCCCGACGATCTCGCCTCGCACGCCTGCATCCGTCACCGCCTTCCAAGTGGCAAGCTGTATCGCTGGGAGTTCGAGCAGCACGGACAAGAGGTCGTTATCGACGCCCCTGGTCGGCTGACGCTCAACAGCAACGGCGCGATGGTCGATGCGGCGTCTGCCGGTTTGGGTATCGCCTTCGTCCCAGAGCAAGCGGCAGGAGCGCATCTCAATGATGGGCGACTGGTCGCGGTGCTCGCGGACTGGTGCCAGGACATTCCAGGGCTGTTCCTCTACTATCCCGGCCATCGCCAACCTCCCCCCGCTCTCCGCGCCTTCATCGACGTGCTGAGAGAGGTGTTACCGTGAGCGGACTTGCATCACGTGGTGGCTCTTCAGGGCTCCGGTCGTTTGAGACGTTCTTCGCCAGCAGCGACGCCGGGGCACCGGCGACGCCGCGCGTCATGGCGCCATCCGATACACCGACGTTCAGCTCGCGTAGGGCCGCGTTTCCTCGACCTAACGCGAATTCACAGCTTCCGACAGCTTACTAGCGCCGTGGGCCGATGCCTAACATCGTTCTCGCCACGTGAGCGGCCTCGACCACGATCTCTTCGGGGTCTGCCAGCGTAAGTGCCATAAGCTGCTGCAGAGGCAGCCGGTCGAGCAACCCGATATACATCCGCGCGAACGTCTCCGGATCCGTCGAGGGCAGATCGCCGCTCCGGACCCGCGCTGTGATATACCTGGCCACCTCAGCGACACCTCTAGCGGGGCCGCTTTCGTGCCAGGCCTGACCCAATTCTGGAAATCTTTGGGCTTCGGCAATGACCAGGCGTCGCAGCGCCAGTTGCCGCGGTGTGACCAGGACCGCGATGATGGCCTCGCCGAACATCCGGAGGGCCTCTTCCGGCGGCCGCGACCAGATCGCCTCCCGGTCGGGGATCAGCGTCGCGATGGAGCATTCGGTTTCCATCACCACCCGGAACAGGGCTGATTTGCTCCGGAAATGACGATAGAGCGTCATCAACCCAATGCCGGCGTCCGATGCGACTCGCTCCATGCTGGTGCGCTCGAAGCCTTGATCCAGGAACAGGTTTCTGGCGGCATTCACGATCGCTGCGCGTGTTCGAGTCAGCACCTTGGCGCGAGGATGATCGTCGGGCCATGTAAGAACGTCGGTCATGCGGTAATCGACCCTATCATGAAACTTGCAAGTCGCCGGCAAATGGTGATAGGCAACCCTATCATCACTTGTTGCAGTAAAGCGACGCCTGCACGCTTCCATTCGGGAGGCGGTGATCGCGCGCGCCACGGGGGAGATTTGCGATGAGCTACCCGATCAAACGCGTCGCCGTGGTGGGCGCGACCGGCATGTTGGGTCTGCCGGTAACGCGAGCACTGGCGACGGCCGGTTTCGAGGTGACGGCTCTTGCGCGAAAGCCGGAGGAGGCGCGCGCCAAACTGCCGGTGGGGATCCGTGTTATCGCAGCCGACGTCGAACAAGCAGGGACACTGATTCCGGCGCTGAAGGGTGTGGACGCGGTTTACGTCAGCCTTTCGACGACGCCCGAACAGACCCGCGATGGGTTTTGGACGGAGTCGAAGGGCATCGATGCGATCGTGTCGGGCTGTCGCGCGGCCGGCGTTCCGCGGATCGCGTACCTCTCCTCGCTGTTGCAGAAGAACTCGCACATGGACTGGTGGGTGTTGCAGATGAAGCGGCAGGCCGTACAAGCGCTCCGTCAAAGCGGGCTGGATTACAGCATCTTCTATCCCGCAAACTTCATGGAGTCGCTGCCCTTCAAAATGCGCCAGGGCAAGCGGATCGTACTCGCTGGTCGTCCTCGCGAAACAAGCTACTGGATCGCTGCGAAGGATTACGCCGTCCAGGTCGCCGCGGCGCTGCGTCGGGCACAGGCAGGGATCAATCAGGAATACACCATGCAGGGACCGGAAAAGTTCAGGGTGGACGAGGCCGCCAAGACGTTCGTTCAAAACTACAGCGCTGAAAAGCTCTCGGTGGCTGGCGCGCCGCTTGCCGTGTTCAAGGTGCTCGGCATGGTCTCGCCGACCATGAACTACGTTTGGCATATCTCAGAAGCCCTCAATACGACTCCCGAGCCGTTCGACTCTGAGACGACCTGGGCAGACCTCGGAACACCCAGCACAAAACTCGCGGCATTCGCCCATGCCCTCCAGCTGTGAGGTCCGTCCGGGATTATGCCGGGAGCCGGCCGGGTTTGCGGATCATGAGGCGGACGGAGGCCTAAAGGGGGAAAGCCATCGTCGCCGCTTCGCCAAATTAACGCGGGTCCATCGTGCAGAGGCGGCGGTGGACTATTGAGCGAACGTCGCCTGGATCGGTTGAAGCCGCCGGCTCGTGAGAGACTATGAGCACCACCCACCAACCGCGCTGGGCTTCACCTTCCTCGCACCGCTTGGATCTTAATAAAGTGCCGGTGCAACCCATCATAGATTTCGGATCACACTTTAAGCGCCCCTTTAGTCTATCGGTTAGGAGGTGTGGCATGGACTAATAAAAGACCCAGCCTGTCAGCGACATGGTATTACACGCGCCGCTCGGCTTGCAGACACGGCCGATTCGATGGAAGAGGTGGCGGGGCCGAAGGATGTTGCGTCGGCACAAGGCGGAAACTCCTGCCTCTTAGGTAAGTTGCGGACGACAACATCATCGGGATCCGAACCTTAGCTGCGACCTGCCTCCCGCGGTGCGAGGCCAAACCTCTGGTGATACCGCACCGAGAAATGCGCTTGATTTGCGAAACCTGTCAGGAAGGCGATCTGTCCAATCTGAAGGCGCGTTCGATTTGCAGGCGAGCGGAGAAGACGGTCGGCCTCCATCAGGCGCATCTCCATCAGCTCCTTTCCAAACGTGGTCCTATGGTCCTGGAAGACCTTCTGGATATAGCGTTCGGAGACTTTGGCTTCTTTCGCGGCATCCTCGATGCCCAAGTGGGGCTTCGACAAATTTCTTCGAAGGAAGGTTTTGACGGTGTCGAACAAATGGTCGCCAAGACACGTGGCATAGCTTTGGCCGCGATACGATCGTGCGCTCGTCTCGGCCATCAGCTCGATGAGATCTAAGCATATGTCTTGCAACCGAGATGTCTGGACCTCCTGCTGGATGCTTAGAAACTGGGTGGCCATCGTGCTGAGGATCGGGACGATTTGCTTATTGGCAATGTTGGGTCGCGAACAACAGTCGTCGATCCAGCTCAGCCGATCGCGGAGATCGGCACATGGTATTTTCAGGGTCACGTTTTCCGAGCCATCGGGCACGTCGACCTCGTAATGTTCGGCAGAATTCAAAACGACAACATCGCCCGGCTCGATACGTCCCTCGTTGTTGCGCTGTCGGCAGACGAGGGCCTCGCGGAGCGGAAATAGGAAAACAAAATTTTCCGCGCCGTCCATTTTGGCGGCTTGCTTCCGTCGAATGACCCTTTGAGCATCCGCCTTGAAGCTGGATACGCAAATCGATGCGACGCTGCTCTCGCTGAGAGATCCACGGACGTTCTCGCCGACCGAGACGATGTCCAGCTTGTAGTACACCTCCGCCATATACTCGCGCCAAGCCGCCAAGCTGGAAGCGGCACTCATCCCCGCGGTTGAAAACTCTTTGATCCCGCCCATGGCTGTCGCCCCGCGTCTTCACATTCCAGAGTTCAGCAATAATCGGACCAGGGGCAGAGTGCGCGGACCGGTAAAAACTCATTCGCTTTCAGAAAAGACGCCGTCAGATCGCCTGCCTTAACGTCGCTGTGCTTCCCCGATCGGGCAGAGACTAGAGGGCTTTCCGATGACGCTTGATCTGACGCGCCGCGCGATTATCCGGACCCTTTCGGCAAGTGCCGCCGCGACCACCCTTCCGTTCGCCATTGGCGCTCGAGCCGCCTCGGCTGAACCGATCCTGATCGGCGTTCCGACGGCTCTCACGTCGCAGACCGGTGTCGCCGATCACGCCGACTACCTGAACGGAACCACGCTTGCGCTCGAAGAAATCAATGCGGCCGGAGGCGTACTCGGACGTCCCGTGAAGACCGTTGTCGTCGATATCGATCCGATCGGCGCCGAGAGTGGACAGATTGCAATCAACAAGCTGATCGACGCCAAGGTCCAGGCCATTTCATGCGCCTTTTCTCTGGTACCGGTGCCGGCCGCGAATGCTGCCGCCCCCTATGGCGCGCCGTTGCTTTGGGGGGCAACCCAGCGTAATTTGACCGACATGGTGGCTAAGGATCCGAAGAAATATAGCCACATGTTCCAGACCGACCCTTCCGAGGTCCATTACGGTTATACGTTTCCGATTTTTCTCAAGGCTATGAAGGATAGCGGCGGGTGGAAGCCTATTAATAACAAGGTGCACATCGTCCGCGAGCAGATAGCCTACTGTCAAACGATCTCCAAAGCGCTGATCGAGGTTTTGCCGAAGAGCGAGTTCGAACTCGCTCATGTCACCGAGATCCAATATCCAGTCCAGGACTGGGGTCCGGTCATCGAAGAGATCAAGCGCGTCGGCGCCGGGGCGGTCATGATCGACCACTGGGTTGCGGCGGAATACGCGGCCTTCTGCAAGCAATATATTGCGGACCCATTGCCGGGTGCCCTCGTATACTTGCAGTACGGTCCCTCACAGCCTGAGTTCCTGGAACTTGCCGGCCCCGCGGCTAACGGGTTCGTCTGGAGCACCGTGCTGGGTGTCTACGATGACGCGAAAGGTCGTGCCTTTCGCGAGAAATACAAGAAGCGTTTTCCGGGCATCATGGGGCTTTGCTACACCGGAAACGGCTACGATACGGCCTATTACCTCAAGGCGGCCTGGGAGTCGGTCGGTGACCCGAGCAAGTTCGACGCGGTCAGCGACTGGATCCGGAGCCACCCGTTCCGCGGTGTCTGCGGTCTGATTGACATGAACAACAAATATCAGGAGGC
This sequence comes from Beijerinckiaceae bacterium, assembly GCA_965249685.1. Lineage (GTDB taxonomy): Bacteria > Pseudomonadota > Alphaproteobacteria > Rhizobiales > Beijerinckiaceae > RH-AL1. The sequence goes on from CBDFMN010000003.1 coordinate 2,178,305, forward strand.
CGCACACTATCCCGACGACGGTCATCCTGTCACGGCCACAAAGCCCGAAGAGGGCATGGCCCAACTGTATTTTCAGGTCCAGGATCAGCAACACAAGATCATCTTTCCCGACGCCTTGACGCAGACCAAGCTGACCGCCGCGCCGTGGTGGTAATGCGGTGAGCAAACCGTCGGGCTCCGAAACACTGTTCGCGTGCCGCAACATCGGACTCGATCTGGGCGGCCGGCAGATCCTGAACGGCATCTCATTTGGGGTCGCTCCCGGTGAGGTGATGGGCATCATCGGACCAAACGGGGCTGGCAAAACAAGCCTGTTCGAAGTGCTTTCGGGCCGCATCGCGCCGAAAACGGGATCGGTCCAGTTCAAGGGGCGCGACGTCACATCGCTGCCTCTTCATAAACGCGCGCAGCTTGGCATCGGCCGAACCTTTCAAACGCCGGTCGTGCCGGAAGGCCTGACGGTAGCCGAGGTCCTGAAAGCGGCTCGCCAATCCTATCGGCCCTATCTGACACCGGACGATTCGGAATGGGGCGCCGAGCTCGTCGGCTTTCGTGTTCCAGGCAGCGTCGTCGCGGAACGACTGGATACACTGCAGCGCCGGAAGCTGCTCCTCACCTGTCTGCTCATGCGCCGCCCGGCCATCCTTCTGATGGACGAGCCCGCCGCCGGCCTGATCAACTCAGAGATCGACGAACTCGACGAGATCATGCGGAAGCTTGCCAAAGAACTCGCCATCGCGATCGTCATCGTCGAGCATCGCATCGAGTTGCTCGATACGATTGCCGACCGCGTCATGGTCATGGACTCCGGTGCGATCGTGGCGTCGGGCTATCTCGCCGACGTGTTGCGCGACCCAAAGGTTCAAGCGGCATATTTCGAAACAATGCCCGACGATACTCATGCCGGGGCCGTGGCATGACGACGGTCGCGTCGTCGTCCATGTCCCGTCGAGAGGTTCTCCACGTCGAAGGCCTGTCTGCCGGCTGGGGTCCCATGCGGGTCATCCACGACCTCGATCTGAACGTCTTCTCGGGAGAAAGGGTCGGCCTCGTCGGCCTGAATGGCCATGGCAAGTCGACGTTGTTCATGGCGATCGCGGGCCTGAGCGGCTGGCAACGCGGTTCGATCCGCCTGGACGGCTATCAGGTTGGGCGCACCCGTAGCCAGGGTCCAGGCCGCTACACGCATCTCATCGTTCGGCGAGGCCTTGCTCTGATGCCGCAGGGCGACGAAATCTTTCACGGTCTGACCGTCGAAGAGCATCTTGATAGTGGCGCCTTCACCAAACGCGCCTGGGCCGAACGTGGATCGCGCAAAAAGCGGATCCTGGAAATCTTCCCGCCCCTCGTGAAGCTGATGAAGACACCGGTCGGTCGCCTCTCCGGCGGCGAGCGTCGCATGGTCTCGTTGGGACGGGGTCTCATGGCCGATGCCAGCCTCTTCCTCGTCGATGAGCCCTCGCTCGGCCTTGCACCCAAGATCGGCAAGTCTGTGATCGAAGCCCTCATGGCGGTGAACCTTGGGGAGTCGGCGATGGTCATCGCCGAGCAGAACGTCGGCGTGCTGGAGGGACGCGTGGACCGGATCATCGGCATGCACGCGGGCAAGCTCAAAGGAGAAGCCTCCGTCCTCTCGCCGTCATCCAACAAGAGGCTCGTTTGATGAACTGGGGCTTCGTCGTCGCCAACGCCATCACGTTGGCCTGCATCTATGGCACACTGGCAATCGGCCTCTCGCTGACCTGGTCGAGCCTAGGGCTGGTCAACATGGCCTATGGCTTCATTTTCGCGCTGTCGGGCTATGGCGCGTGGCTCGCCGCAGAGTACGTCAGCCCGTCACCATTTGTCGTGCTGGGTGCGGGCGTCCTCACCGGCGCGTTGGGCGGTATTCTCGTTTGCGCGGTCGCTTTCATCCCAATTCACGATAAGCCGAACTTTCAACTCCGCGGCCTTATTGCGACTCTGGCCATCAGTCTCGTCGGAAACCAGATGCTCCTCTGGGCGTTTGGGCCGCGCTCCAAGTCGTTGCCACGGCTGTTTGGCACGTGGCACGTCAAAATTCTCGGCGTCGTCCTCACAGCGGACAAGGTCGGCGCATCGCTCTCTGCCATCGTCTTACTCAGCCTGGTCCTGTTCTGGATGCGCTCCAGCCGCCGCGGTCTCGAGATCCGCGCGATGATGATGAACCCCCATGCGGCCTCGATTGTCGGGATCGGCGTCCGGCAGACCGGAGTTTCCGTGATGGCCCTCACCGGGGGCCTCTGTGGTCTCGCTTCGGTGCTCCTGGCTCAAACCTATTATGTGGCTCCCTTCAGCGGTATCACGCCGATGGTGAAGGGCTTGAGCATCGCTCTGATGGGAGGCCTCGGCAGCGTCCCCGGTGCCGTCATCGGCGCCGTGATCCTCGGCATCAACGAGGCCCTCACCTCGACGATGCTGGGCGGCCAATATGTGCTCATAACGCAGTTTCTGCTGATTATCGGGATCCTGCTGATCCGCCCGCGGGGCATCGCGGGTATCCTGGACAAGGCGAGAGAGGCCTGATGAGCCGCACCTGGATCGATCCGCTTTCTGGCTTCGCGCCCGAGGAAACGCCGCGCGAGATCGCGACCAACGATTTTTCGTCGCATCAGACGACCTGGGATGAGACCCGCGCCTTCACGCCGAAGATGCACAAGGTCGGGCGGCTCAGATACTATTATAAGTGGCGTGGCCATGGTGGCCGCCTTTGGCATCGCACGCGCTACTGGCCGACGCGGCGGCGCGTCCTGAACATCCACGGCGAGTACAATCCCAAAACTATGCGTCGCGAAAAGGCCATCGTCGACAAGCGACCCATCTGGTGGACGATGGTGTTCGTCGCGCTTGTCGTGATGCCGATTTTCGTCCCAGGCGACGACTTTAATACGGTCGTCGCCGCGGCGGCGGTTTTCGGCATCTACGCCGCGGTCAACCTGTGCTGGATGCTGATCATCGGCACCGCGGGCATCTACTCTCTTGCGAGCTACGCTGTGGTCGGCGCGGCAGCGTATGGCACGACCTATATCTCGATCACGACGGGTATGCCGTGGTGGGGGCTGATGCCAACCGGCGCAGTCATCGGACTCGTCTTTGGCATCGTCATCGCATTACCAGCGCTTCGGCTCGACGGCTTCTATTACGCGTTGCTGACGTTGGGCGTCGTTGAACTGTGCCGCGTCTACGTGATCCAGTCGCGTGTCTTCGGCTCGGCGACAGGCGGCCTCTACGGTGCGCCAAGCTATGTCCCGGACGGCCTGTCGGCGCACAATCACCTGTTGTTTGGCTACTATGCATCGGTAAGCCTGATGCTTGCAGCCCTGGTGCTGTTCCGCTTCGTTAATGGCAAGCGTCTCGGTCGTGTTCTGCGTATGGCACCTGAGAAGAAAGAAGCCTTTGCGGCAGCTTGCGGCATCGACTATCGGCGCGCACGCGTCCAGGTCTTCCTGATCTCCTCGACGGGTATCGGCTTTGTCGGCGGCTTCTATGCCTGCCACTTCGGCGGCGCGTCGCCGAGCCTGTTCTCGTTCGACACTTTATTGCTCGGCTTGGCTATGCTGGTAATCGGCGGCCTTGGCGTGTCCGAGGGTGCGGTCGCAGGGACGGCGATCGTCGTCTTCATCGATCGCGTAATGATCGTATGGGGACCACTGCGGTTCGTATTGATCGGCGCGATCATGCTCGGCGTCGTTCTGTTCCTTCGTGGCGGTCTATTCGGCATCAAGGCGCAGTTCCGCAACTGGCGCGACAAAAAGAAGAGCGAGCGGCGCGCCTCGCGCGCAGAGAAAGGTGGCGAGATGCTCCCCGAAGAAGCAACAGAGACCGAGGACAAGGACCAAATCTTCTATCGCCGCTTCGACAAGATGCAGCGCGATTTTCTCAAGCGGTTGGTGTCGGACGACGTCATCGAAGAACATCGCACGCGGCCTCTCGGCCAACATAGCGAGGCGCTGGATCGTTTGCTCATCTACTTTCGCCGGCAGGGACAGGTCGACAAGTACGCGATTCTCGTCAAGGAGGAGTTCAAAGCTTACAGCATCGTGGGACTATCTGGACATCGAGGCACGGCGCCCCGGCTTGTCGAGGACCGAAGCTATGCCTCGCCCGAAGAGGCCTATCACGCGCTCTTCATGCGCCGAGTGCAGGATCTGCTCGAGTCCTGATTTTCCATTGCTTTGCTAAGATATGAACCGCCAGGACAGGACACATGGCTGAACTCAAGATCTTCGGCTACGCAGACAAGATCTCTGTCCGAGCAGGAGATCGCATCGACTTCTTCGCTCACGCGGACGGCACCCGAACGGCCGAGGCGCAGCTGGTTCGGTTGATCCACGGCGACGCGCACCCTTCCGGCCCGGGATACAAGGAAGAGGAGATCGCCTGCGAGGCGAATGGCACCTGGGCGGTACGCAAGCAGTTCACGCAGGTGGGTTCGTTTCTGACCGTCGCCGACCCCGACCGTCACCTCGTGCTTGACGGCAGCTTTACCTTATTCACCTTCGTCTACGCCAACCACCCGGGCCACGGCGAGCGCCAATGCCTCATGGGTCGTTGGGATGCCTATAAGAATTGTGGCTACGGCCTCTGGCTCAATCCGGCCGGGTTCCTCGAATTCGGCTACGGCAATGGGCGCGAAGTCGACTACCTCGACGCTGAGGTGCCGCTCCTCAGAAAGCATTGGTATTGTGTGGCTGCGTCCTACGACGCCAAGAGCGGCGTCGCCACGCTTTACCAGGAGGATGCCGCAAATCGCTACAACAGCCTTCTCGGTAAGGTAGCCGGCGTCGACTATCGATCGCACGTACGCGAGACATTACGGTTCAAGCCCCTCAATCCGCCGGACGTACCGTTCATCCTCGCTGGCGCACAAGACTTCCACGAACTGCGCGGCACGTTCGCCACCCAATGCTTCAACGGCAAGCTGGATCGCCCGGGCGTCTGCGATCGTGTGCTGGACCGCGAAGCTCTCGACACCTACCGCGCGACGGGGCGGCCGCCATCTGACGGCGTCGTGGCCTTCTGGGATACCAGCGTCGGCTATACCGACGAGGGGATCGGCGACGAGGTTGTCGACGTTGGACCGCATCGTCTCCATGCGACAGGCTACAACCGGCCGGTCCGCGCTCAGACCGGCTTCAACTGGAATGGGAAGAACGATTGCTTCCGACTGGCGCCGCATGAATTCGGCGGCATAGAATTTCACGATGACGCGATCATCGATTGCCGATGGGAGCTGACCCACTCTCTCGAAGTGCCCGACCTCAAGAGTGGTGCCTACGGCATGCGTCTCCGCATCGGTGATGGGAAAGGGTTACGCGAGGAATACATCGTCTTCTTCGTCCGCGCCCGGCAGCCCAAGGCGCCGATCGCCTTTCTTGTCCCAACGGCAAGCTATCTCGCCTATGCCAATGAGCATCTGAGCTTCGACGCTGAGATTATGCAGCCGCTCGCCGGCCAATCGCCAATCCTCTCGGAGATCGATATCGAACTCTACCAGACCGAGAGCTTCGGTCTGTCGCTCTACGATGCGCATAAGGACGGCGTCGGCTGCTGCTACAGCTCCTACCGGAGGCCGATCCTGAACATGCGTCCAAAGGCGCGTATTTCGTCGATGGGCGTCACCTGGCAATTTCCAGCGGACCTCTCCGTTCTCGCCTGGCTCGATCACGCGGGCTACGATTACGAGGTCTTGACCGACGAAGATCTAGACCGCGACGGGCTCGCTGCGCTGAAGCCTTACAACGTGGTCCTGACGGGTACGCACCCCGAATATGTATCCGAGGCCATGCTCGATGCCACGGAGGATTACGTCGCGGGCGGCGGGCGTCTGATCTACATGGGCGGCAACGGCTATTACTGGAACAGTGCAGCGCGCCCGAGCGAGCCGTGGTGCATCGAGGTGCGCAAGTTGAATTCCGGCATGAGAGCTTGGCAGGCGCGTCCCGGCGAGTACTACTTGGCAACGAATGGCCAGAAGAGCGGCCTTTGGAAAGATCTTGGCCGTCCTCCGCAAAAGCTGACCGGCGTAGGCTTTATCTCCGAAGGATTCGACTCCTCGCGCCCTTACCGTCGGATGCCGGACAGCTGGCATCGCCGTGCGGCCTGGATGTTCGAGGGCATCGAAGGCGAAATCATCGGCGATTTTGGCCTCGCGCATAAAGCGGCCGGCGGCCTTGAGTTGGACCGCTACGACCTTGAGCTTGGCACGCCGCCCCACGCACTTATCGTGGCGTCATCGGGGGGGCATTCCGACAACTACGTGACCGTGACGGAGGAAATCCTCTATCCCTATCCGGGCCTGTCCGGCTCGCACGACTATCGCATCCGGGCCGACATGGTCTTCTTCACGGCGCCGAACTTAGGTGCTGTCTTCTGCACAGGCTCAATCGCCTTTGGGCAGTCGCTCCCCTTCAATACGTTCGACAACAACGCCGCTAAGCTGCTGGGCAACATTCTCGACGCCTTTGCCAAACCTGGTCGTCTACCGGGCTGGGCCTGGAGCGCCGAGGAAAAGCAGTGGAAGTAAGACCGGGTCGCTGACCTCACGTGATCCTCCGGTAACGCTTGCAATTGCCCCTAAACTGGATTTGCGGCGAGCGTCCGCCTTGCGAAGCTGGGATCAACCGTAATTCCTTGTCCGGCACCGATGCGGTGCGAGCCCATGCGCTTTCCAGATCCTTGGCATCGAACTGATGCCGATGGCCTCCACCATCGCGGTCGCTGTCCAGCGCGTCGTCTCGCCGTGCGGCTCGGCCTGGGTCAGGACGACAACCTTGTCGACGATGTCGGCCGGCAGCGACAGCTTGCCGGGCGTCCGCGTCGTGTCACGCAGCAGGCCCTCGACACCTTCCTGCCTGAAGCGTTCCTGCCAGCGCCAGCCCGCGGTCTTGGCAACACCCACCTCGCGCAGGATGGCGTTCCTGCCGAGACCGGCGGCAGTCAGCAGTACGATGCGACAGCGCCAGACACGGTTTTGAGGGCTGCCACGATCGGAGACGATTGCCTCCATGCGAGCGTGCGGCGCGCGCAAACAAATTCACGTTCGGTGACCATCAATCAGCGATCGAGTCGCTGCCACATGTCCGGCCTTCGTTCCGCGGTCAGTCTTTGTGCTTCATCCCGCCGCCACGCCGCGATCCGTGCGTGATCGCCGGACAGCAAGACGTCGGGAATCGCACGCCCTTCGAAATCGCGCGGCTTTGTGTAGTGCGGATATTCGAGAAGCCCCGCTTCAAAACTCTCGTCGTCCCCGGAAGCGGCCCTCCCCATGATGCCCGGGAGAAGGCGAACGCAGGCGTCGAGCAGGACAAGCGCCGCCATCTCGCCGCCCGAAAGGATGTAGTCTCCGATCGAGACTTCCTCCAATCCGCGCGCGACGATTATCCTTTCGTCGACTCCCTCGAAGCGGCCGCAGACGAGCACCACGCCCGGACCGTTACTGAGAGTTCGAACGCGCGCCTGCGTCAGCGGCTGTCCGCGTGGGCTCATCAGCAGGCGTGGCCGCACGTCGTCGTTCGGAAGTGTCGCGTCGAGGCTTGCAGCCAGCACGTCGGCGCGCAGCACCATGCCGTGGCCGCCGCCGGCCGGCGTGTCGTCCACGGCCCTGTGGCGGCCACGCCCGTGGTCGCGAATGTCGTAAACACCGAGGCTCCAGGCGCCGCGCGCCAAGCCGTCGCCTGCCAGCGAGAGGCCGAGCGGTCCGGGGAACATGGCTGGGAAGAGGGTAAGGACGTCTGCGCGCCAATTCATTCCGGGGTATCGTCGCCGCCGACCACCGCTGGAACCACGACGTTGATGCGGCGGCCGACGATGTCGACGCTGGGAACGACGGTTTTGGTAAAGGGGAGGAGAAGCGTCTCACCGCCACCGGCGGGCGCGATTTCCAGGATGTCGCCGGCGCCGTAGTTCGGGACGCTCAGCACATGGCCGACCTCGGTGCCTTCTACGTCGACGACCGCCATACCGATGAGATCGGCGAGGTAAAACTCGTCATCGTCAGGCAGCGGCAACGCCTCGCGGGCGACGAACAACTCCATGTTGGTCAGCTCTTCGGCGGCCGTGCGGTCGAGGATCCCGGCGATTCTGGCCACGAAGAGGTTGTCCTTGACCGTCCGCAGCGCCGCGATCTCGAAGCGTCGCCGCCCACTCGCGTCCGCCAGGATGCCATACCTGCCGATCGCAGCAGGGTCTTGGGTAAAGCTTTGCAGCCGTAGTTCCCCACGCACCCCGTGCGGAGCGCCGAAGCGACCGACGAGGATGCGCGAACCGTCCAAAGGTCAGGCCGCTTCGTTTGCCGGGGCGGCGGCTGCGGCAGCGGCCTTCTCCGCCGCGGCGGCGTTGGCGGCGGTGCGTTCTTGCGCCTTCTTCTTGGGCAGACCCTTGATCGGGTTGCTGCGCTGTTCGCGCTTGCCGACGCCCACCGTCTCCAGCAGGCGGGCGACGCGGTCGGTCGGCTGCGCGCCCTTGGTGATCCATTCTGCGGCTTTGTCGGAATCGACGACGAGACGCTCGGCCGAGTCCTTGGCCTTGAGCGGGTCGAACGTGCCGAGGCGCTCGATGAAGCGGCCGTCGCGTGGCATACGGGCGTCGGCGACGACGATCCGGTAGAACGGGCGCTTCTTCGCGCCACCGCGCGACAGACGAATTTTCAGAGACATGGCGTTTCTTTCCTTTGTCGTGGGTTGAACGTTCGGCGCCCGCTGGCGTCGAGTGGGTTACTTCTTCTTGCCGAAGAAATTGGAGCCGCCCAGGCCCGGCAGGCCACCGCGTCCGAGGCCGGGCAGGCCTGTCCCTGGTAGGGACGGCATGCCGCCGCCGCCCATCTGCTTTTGCAGCGCCGCCATCTGTTCGGGCGTGGGCTGCGGCATGCCGCCGAACGGGTTCCCGCCGCCACCGCCCATCATGCCCGCCATCTTGCGCATACCGCCGCCTTTCTGGCCGCCCATGCTCTTCATCATATCGGCCATCTGGCGGTGCTGCTTCAGCAGTCGGTTGACATCTTCGACGCGCATGCCCGAGCCGGCCGCGATGCGCTTCTTGCGCGACGCCTTCAGCAGGTCGGGGTTGCGGCGCTCCTGACCCGTCATCGAGAGGATGATGGCGCGCTGGCGCTTGATCATCCCGTCGTCGAGGCTGGCCGCGGAGAGCTGGTCCTTGATCTTGCCCATCCCCGGCAGCATGCCCATGATGCCGTTCAGGCCCCCGATCTTCTCGACCTGGGCGAACTGGTCGGCGAGGTCGTCCAGATCGAACTTGCCCTTGGCCATCTTCTTGGCCATAGCCTGCGCCTTTTCGGCGTCGATGGTCTCCGCCGCGCGCTCCACGAGAGAGACGATGTCACCCATGCCGAGGATGCGGTTGGCGACGCGCGCGGGATGGAAATCCTCCAGCGCGTCCATCTTCTCGCCGGTGCCGAGCAGCTTGATCGGTTTGCCGGTGACGGCGCGCATCGAGAGTGCCGCGCCGCCGCGGCCGTCGCCGTCGACGCGAGTGAGGACGATGCCGGTGATGCCGACGCGATCGTTGAAGTTCTTGGCGAGGTTGACGGCGTCCTGGCCGGTGAGGCTGTCGGCGACGAGCAGGATCTCGTGCGGGTTGGCCGCGCCCTTGATCTCCGCCATTTCGGCCATCAGGGCCTCGTCGATGTGGGTACGCCCGGCGGTGTCGAGCATCACCACGTCGTAGCCCTGCAGGCGAGCGGCCTGTTCCGCGCGCCGCGCGATCTGAACCGGGGTCTGACCGGGAATGATCGGCAGCGTATCGACGCCGACCTGCTTGCCGAGCACCGCGAGCTGCTCCTGCGCGGCCGGACGCTTGACGTCGAGCGAGGCCATCAGCACCCGCTTCTTCATGCGGTCGGCGAGCCGGCGGGCGATCTTGGCGGTGGTGGTGGTCTTGCCCGCGCCTTGCAACCCGACCATCATGATCGCCACGGGCGCGGGCGCGTCGAGGTCGATCGGCTGGGTGTCGTCACCGAGCGTCTCGACCAGCACGTCGTTGACGATCTTCACGACCATCTGGCCGGGCGTGACCGACTTGACGACGTTGGCGCCCACCGCCCGCACGCGCACCTTGTCGACGAAGCTCTTCACCACGTCGAGCGCGACATCGGCCTCCAGCAGCGCGCGGCGGACCTCCCGCAGCGCGGTGTTGACGTCCTCGTCCGACAGCGCGCCGCGCCGCGTCAGAGCATCGAAGATGCCTGAGAGCTTATCGGAAAGACCTTCGAACATGCCGATCCTTGTGTGAACGCCGCATAATGCCTGAGGACACGGCAACGGGGGCGAGCCTGCAACGCAAAACGCGCCCGGGGGCGCAATGCGCTGCCGGACGATGCCGCAGACTTCGAAAAGTCTGGCGGTCGGACCCCGTTTGGGGAAAGGGGGTGATAAAGCGTCGAGAAGGGAGGGTCAAGGGCGGCGGTCGCGACGGCTTCGTCACGCGATGGACGTAGCGTCTTTCTCGCGGCCGCGGCGCTTTGAGGAGCCGAGGTCAGAGCGTGATGAATCCGCTTAATAGTCGGAGAACATCCGTTGGATCTCCTTGGTGTCGGTCGTCTTCGTTAGCGCCAGCATCAGGAGGATGCGCGCCTTCTGCGGGTTGAGCGTATCGGCGGTGACGTAGTCGAGTTGGTCGTCGTTGGCCTCGCCGTTGCGCGCCACGATGCCGGAGCCGACGCGGCTCGCGCGCACGATGACCACGCCTTTGCCGCGGGCCTCCGCCAGGGCGGGGCGAACGGGCGCGGCAAGGCTGCCGTCGCCGACGCCCGCGTGGACGAGGCCCTTGGCGCCTGCCGCCACGAAAGCGTCAACCGCCGTGCGGCCCATGTTGGCGTAGCCGTAGACGATGTCGACCTGCGGCAGTGCGTCGAGACGCGAGATGTCGAATTCCGTGTCGGCCGTGTTCCTGCGTGCCGACAGATGGTAGAAATAGGGTCTGTTGCCCTGGACGTAGCCGAGCATGCCGAGGTCGGGCGAGCGGAAGGTGTCGGCGGTCGACGTATTCGATTTGGTGACGTCGCGGCCGGCGTTGATCTGGTCGTTGAGCACGACGAGCACCCCTTTGCCGACCGCCTCCTGGCTCGCGGCGACGAGGGTGGCGTTGTAGAGGTTGATCGGCCCGTCCGCGCTGATCGCCGTCGAGGGGCGCATCGCACCGACGATCACCACCGGCTTGCGGCTCTTCACCACCAGATCGAGGAAATAGGCCGTCTCTTCGATCGTGTCCGTGCCGTGGGTAATGACGATGCCGTCGACGTCGTCCTGCGCCAGAAGGGCGTTTACGCGTTTGGCGAGCTTGAGCCAGGTGTCGTTGTTCATGTTCTCGCTGGCGATCTGCAGGACCTGCTCGCCGCGCACGTTGGCGACCGTCTTCAGTTCCGGCACCGAGGCCAGCAGCGCGTCCACGCCCACGGTCGCGGCGGTGTAGCCAACCGTGGTGGTGCTGGAGGCGCCGCTGCCGGCGATGGTGCCGCCGGTGGCCAGGATCGTCACGTTGGCGAGAGCGCCGGGCGCGCGGGCGAAGGCTGGCGCAGTCAGGACGCAGGCGGGCGCAGCCAGGACGCAGGCGGGCGCAGCCAGGACGCAGGCGGCCGCGACGACCCCGGTGCGGAGCCAGCGCCGCCGACCAGCGTCGTACCGATCCGCGGCCGGTGCGAACGAAGCCGGGTCCTGGTGGTATGCCGACATGCCGCGACCTCCGATGCTGCCGCAGGGATCGCGGTGCCGTTGAGGGTCTTTGGCTTGCCGCCTCCTGTCAATCGGGCACTGGCCGCTCGGCGCTGACGATCAACGTCGTACCCTCCAGCCCGACGACATGCAGGGTCGCGCCGGGGGCTGGCGGCGGCCCGGCGGCGAGCCGCGCGGACCATGTGCCGTCGCGCAAGCTGACACGGCCCTCCGCGCCATCGAAGGCGAGCGCGCGGCAGGTCTTGCCGAGCACGTCGCGGCCTGGCGCGTTGACGCCGCCGTCATAGACCGGCGTGCGTCGCCGCCGCAGCACCGGCACGGCAAGGGAGATCGCCAACAGGAGCAGGAAGGTCGCGACCTGTGCGGCGAAGGCAAAGCCTTCGGCTGCGGTCACCAGGCCGGCGCCGAGCGCCGCCAAGCCGATCCACAGGAGGAAGACGCCGGGGTGCAAGAGATCGGCCGCGCACAGCGCCAGTCCCGCGAGCATCCAGGAGAGACCGGGCGTCATTTGGCGACGCCGCCGGGAGAGCCGCCGAGCTGCATCGCCGCGAGCGCCTGGGTAATGCCGCCGGCCAGTCCGCTGCTCTCGATGGGGATCACGAGGGTGCGTCCGGCTGGGTTGGCGGCGAGCGCGCCCACGGCCTCGATGTATTTGGTGGCGACGAAATAGCGAAGCGCCTCGGCGCCGGTCCCCTCGGCAGCCTTGGCCACGAGCTGCGTCGCCCTGGCCTCGGCTTCGGCGAGCGCGACGCGGGCCTCGGCGTCCTTGAGCGCGGCGGCGAGCCGCCCTTCGGCTTCCAGCACGCGGGCCTGTTTGGCGCCCTCGGCGCGGGCGATGCCGGCCTCGCGCTCGCCGTTGGCGCGGGCGACGGTGGCGCGGCGCTCGCGCTCGGCCGTCATCTGCAGGTTCATCGCGGCGACGAGATTGGCCGGCGGCTCGATCTTGCGCAGTTCGACGCGGCTCACCTTGACGCCCCACGGGCCGGTCGCGTGGTCGAGCGTCTCAAGCAGGCGCCCGTTGATCTCCTCGCGGCCCGACAGCGCGCCATCGAGGTCGAGCGCGCCGACGACCGAGCGGATGTTTGTCATCGCCATGGAGGTCAGCGCCTGCACCAGGTTCTGCGCGCCGTAGGCGGCTTTCTCCGCGTCGAGCACGCGGTAGTACATGATGCCGTCGACCATCACCGCCGCGTTGTCGCGCGTGATGACCGCCTGCTCGGGAATGTCGAGGACGATCTCCTGCACGTTCATCTTGTGGCCGACGCGTTCGACGAACGGCGTCATGAGATTGAGGCCGGGGTGGAGCAGGCGGGTAAAACGGCCGAAACGCTCCAGCGTCCAGACCTGCCCCTGGGGTACGGCACGGATGCCGAGCGAGACCGCGAGCACGAAGACGAGGACCAGGGCGATGAGGACGTATTCCATGGATGGCCCCTGTGGTGGCGGCGCTAGGCCGCTTGGCTCATGTGGACGCGCTCACACCGAAGTCTGCGCTTCGCTCAGCGCGATCGCCCCGCGCGCCATCGCCAGCGCGCCGGCCCGCGTCTTCGCCGCACCGACGAAGCGGCGGAGGTGGACGAACACCGCGTCAGGCACGCCGGATACGGCGGCGAGTTCCGCTTCCGGCAGGCCGGCCCAGGCTTCGGGCAGCGGGATGCGCTGGTCGAAGGAGCCGGCCTCCGGCGGCATGGAATCGACCATCCAATTGCCGTTCGAGGCGGGATAGACGGCGTAGGCGACCGGCAGGTCGTGCGCGAAGACGGCGCCCTTCCAAGGCATGCCGCGATCGAGTTCGAGGATGCGCGGGTCGCATGAGGCGCGCTGCGCCGCGACGACGGTCGCCTCCGCCGCGAGGCGCCCGCGCAGCGCCGCGACGCGGCGGCGCAGCACGCCGTCGGCCATGGCCACCGCCTGCATGAAGGCGGCGTCGGTCGCGGCCTCGCCGCCCGGCGCGTCCCAGGGCGGGTTGAAGTCGCCGACCAACGCGCCGAGCCCAAGCGTGTCGCGCTCCGGCACCACGCCGTTGTCGAGCTCGTCGATGCGGCGCACCAAGGCCTCGTCGATCTCCGCCGCGACCGGCGCGGCCAGGGATCGCTCGGTCTCGCCGAGTAGCGCCGCGACCGCCTCCGCGCCGTAGCGCCGCCAAACCAGGCCGGCGGCGCTATAGGGCGTGCCGTCGACTCGAGAGGGAGCACCGCGCTGGTGGTGGTCGAAACGGTTGGTCGCCTCGTCGTGGAGGCTGCCGACGTCCCACACGACGTCGGCGCTGGCGATCACGGCCGCGTCGCGGGTGCGTACCAGCCGATGGTCGTCCCCGCGCAGGCCGAGCGCCAGCCGAAGCACGACATAGGCGAACACCTCGTCGCAGTGAAACTTGCCGCTATGGGTGGCGAGCAGGGGAAGCGGGCGGTCCGGCATCGGGCATGGTCCTGCGCGCTCGCTCGCGGCGCGGATGGCGTAAGAGCCTGCCTCGTAGGGGAAGATTCAGGCCGGTGCAACGCGTCCTCGGCGGGCGAGAGGTCGAGATCGCCTTTTTCCGAAGGCGTCGGCGCACCGGTTGTGGACGAGCTCGCCGCGCTCGCGGCCGACATCCTCAGTCGGCGGACGCGGCGGTCAATACGGGTGCCTCGCGGTACTCCCCCGCGAACAGCTGGCGCAGGCCCTCGACCTTGGGGATGTCGTTGCGGGCGATATAGGGGTTGTGCGGGTGCTCCGTCAGGTAGTTCTGATGATAGGCTTCGGCGGGGTAGAACGCCGCGCCGGTCGTCACTTCCGTCACGATCGGCCTCGCGAAGACGCGGGCGCCCTGCAATTGGGCGATGTAGCCCTTTGCGACCTCCGCCTGCCTGGGCGTCATGGCGAAGATGGCGGTGCGGTATTGCCTGCCGCTGTCGGGCCCCTGCGCGTTCAAGATGGTGGGATCGGCCACCACGGAGAAGTAGATCTGGAGCAGCCTGCCGAAAGAGACCTTGCGCGGGTCGTAGGTGACCTTCACGCTCTCGGCATGACCGGTCGTGCCGCTGCTGACCGAGGGGTAGGAAGCGTCCTCCGCCGTCCCGCCGGCATAGCCCGACACCGCGCTCGTCACGCCGTCGACGTGCTGGAAGACGCCCTGCACGCCCCAGAAACAGCCGCCGGCGAGGACGGCCGTCTCGCTCGCAGTCGTAGCGGACGGCCCGCTATCCGCCGGCGGAGGCACGAGCTTGACCGTCTCTGCGGAGGAGTTGCGTGGCAGTGCCAGGGAGAGGACGACCGCCGACAGGGCAGCTCCGGCGAGTAGGCTCGTGCTCATCGGGCGCATCGGCATGGATCTCCTGGCGTGACGTGTCGGCCCATGGGCGTACGGGTGGATTGCGGCAGAAGTTACAGGTGCCCGTCACCCGAGGGGAGGCAAGGCCGCGCGTCCCAGGTTGGATGCGGCCGTTGCCGGCGTGCCGACGCCATCGAACCGCGCGCGGGCGGCCGCGATCGTGTCGACGTTGTCGAGCGCCCAGCGCCCCAGTTCACGGATCGGCTGGCAGAGCGAGCGCCCGAGCACGGTCAACGTGTAATCGACGCGCGGCGGCACGGTCGGGGTGACGCTGCGGAGCACGAGGCCGTCGCGTTCCAGGCCGCGAAGCGTGCGCGTCAGCATCCGCTGCGAGATCTCCGGCACGGCGCGCTTGAGATCGCTGAAGCGGTGGGGCTGCTGCCCGAGCAACATGACGATCAGCACGCTCCATTTGTCGCCGATGCGGGCCAGCATGTGACGGACCTGCGCACAGTTCCCTCCGTCCGGCCCTCGCACATTCTCTAGCACTGGACGAACCCTCGCACCGACGTTGCCGCCTTCAGCCGTAACAAAAAGCTGGCCTTCGCACAAACCGGGAGGTCGGCCATCGGCGCAGCCCCCGGGCGGTAACTTCGCTGTGCCCTGGGTATGCTTGATGTGCCGTCTTGTTCGTCTTCGGCGGAGGGCCTACCTCCGACCGGGACCAACCCGGTCCGATAGGGTACGCCATGAACCTTCTCCATCTCGATACTAGCATCCTGGGCGACAAGTCCGTCACCCGCGAGCTGACCGCTGCGATCGTCACGAAGCTGGCTGCGGACGAACACGTGTCGACGACCTATCTCGACCTCGCCGCTGAGGCGCTGCCGCACATTACACCCGCGGCCTTGCCGGGAGCCCACCGGGTCGCTCAGATGGCCGGCGCGCTCGACGGGCCGATGCAGGCCATGCGCGACGCCAGCGAGCGGATCCTGGAGGATTTCATCGCGGCCGACGTCGTCGTCATCGGCGCGCCCATGTACAATTTCTCGATCCCCTCGCAATTGAAGGCATGGATCGATCGCATCTGCGTGGCGGGCAAGACGTTCGGTTACGGCCCCAACGGCCCATACGGCATGGTCGCTGGCAAGCGCGTGATCGTGGCGGTGGCGCGCGGCGGCTTCTACGGGCCGGAGAGCGCGGCGATCTCGGCCGAGCATGGCGAGAGTTATCTGCGCGCGGTCTTCGGTTTTCTCGGAGTGAGCGACATCAAGTTCATCCTCGCGGAAGGGCTGGCCGTGGGTGAGGAGTCCCGCGCCAAGGCCGTCGCCGCGGCAAACGCGGCGATCGGGCAGCTCGCGGCCTGAGTCCGGCTTCACGACGAGACCGGTCGGGCCGACGTCGTACGAGAGCGGCCGCAGGCTCGAGTTGCGCTCGCGTCGGAAAGATGGGACGGCTCCATCGGCAACGGAACCGGTCTCCTGGCGACGATCCTCCTCATCGAAGACGACGACGGCACGGCGGCCGAGGTGACGATGGAACTCGTGCGCTGCAGCCACCGTGTCGAGCGCTGCACGTCCGGCACGCAAGCGATCGTCGCCGCACGCGGCGCCTACGACGCGCTGGTGGTGGACCGTATGCTGCCCGGCTGCGACGGCCTGGAGGTGATCCGCACCTTGCGGAGCGAAGGCATCCGCACGCCGGCCCTGGTGGTGAGCGCGCTCGGTAGCCTCGACGAGCGCGTGCGCGGCCTGCGCGAGGGCGGGGACGACTACCTCCCCAAGCCCTTCGCCCTCGTCGAGCTCGTCGCCCGGCTCGACGCCCTGCTGCGCCGCCCCGCCGAGACGCGGGAGACACGGTTGCGGCTCGGGCCCCTGGAGATCGACCTGCTCTCGCGGACGGCGACGCGCGGCGGCCAACGCCTCGACCTGCTGGCGCGCGAACTCGACGTGCTGGACTATATGATGCGGCGGCCGGGCCGGACGGTCACGCGTTCCATGCTGCTGCAGGACGTCTGGGGTTACCGCTTCGAGCCGCGCTCGAACGTCGTCGACGTGCATATGAGCAAGTTGCGGCGCAAGATCGACGGGCCGGACGACGTCCCTCTGATCCGCAACGTCCGCGGCCAGGGATACCGGCTTGACGAACCTCGCTAGCGCCATGCAGTCGAGGACCATTCATTCGACGATCATGCGCTCGACCACCGTGCGCTGGACGCTGTCGCTCGCCGCCGCGCTGCTGGTGCAGACCGCGCTCGTCTGCGGGTTCTTCTGGTGGAACACCGCGCGCCACGCCTTGACCCAGATCGACGGCGGCCTGCGGGAGAGCTGCGAACGCGCCGCCGTCCTCGACGAGCCTGCGCTGGTCGCGCGCGTCGCGGCCGATAACGACGCCGACGTGCACCGCAACGGCTACGCCGGCCTGTTCGACGCGGCTGGGCACCGGATCGCCGGAAACATCCTCTCGCTGCCGGATGCGCTTCGGGAGGCGCCGCCGCGCACCCCGATCGAGGCTGGCCTCCGACGCACGGATCCGCCCGAAGAGATCCCCAATCCGAGCCGGGCCATCGCTTGCCCCCTGGGTTCCGGCGGCCTCCTCGTGGTTGGCCGCGACCTCGACGAACAGACCTATGTGGCGAAGCTGAGCCGACGCGCCATCCTGGTTCTGGCGATCCCGGCGACGGTGCTCGCGGCCGGCCTCGGGTTCCTCCTCAGCCTCAGGGGGCAGCGGCGCTTCGCGCGGGTCGGCGCGGCGATCGACGCGGTCAGGGGCGGCAACATCGAAGTCCGGCTTCCCGCCGACCCGTCGACGGACGCGTTCGGCAGGCTCTGCCGCGACGTCAACGGGATGCTCGACGTCCTCACCGAGCTGATGGCCGACCTGCGCGGCCTCGGCGACGACATGGCGCACGAGCTGCGCACGCCGCTGACGCGCCTGCGCGCCCGTCTCGAACGCGGCTGCCAGGACGCCAAGACCCGGGTCGACTTTCGCGAGGCCGGCGAAGCCTGTCTGCGCGAGATCGACCAGGCCCTGGCGATCGTCAGCGCCATCCTGCGGATCCGCGCCGTCGACGAGGGCAAGCGGGGATCGGCCTTCACCGACGTCGACCTCGCCGCCATCGCCCGCGACGCGGTCGAGCTCTACGCGCCCATCGCCGAGGATCGCGGCGTGCGGCTGCAGGCGCGGCTCGACGAGCCCGCTTGGATCGTCGCCGACCGCGACCTGATGATGGAAGCGGTCGCCAACCTCGTCGACAACGCCGTCAAGTTCGCGGATGCCGACGGGGCAGTCGAGGTCGCGGTCCGCGCCGCGGCGGGAGAGGTCGTCGTCAGCGTCCGCGACGACGGTCCCGGTATCGCGCTCGACGAGGTGGAACTCGTGACGTCCCGGTTCAAGCGCGGCCGCGTCGCGGACCGGGTCGACGGCCACGGCATCGGGCTGAGCCTGGTCAAGTCCATCGTCAAGCTGCACGGGTTCCGCTTCTCGGTGGATGCCGTGGACGAAGGCTGCCAGACGTCTATCGCCTGCGGCACTCCTGCCGCGGCGCTCGAACACGCAGCGCGCCGACGGCGATAAGCCTGCGTCCCACGCACATGTCGAGCTGCGGCAAGACCACCCCTGCGGAGCGTCGTCGTTTAAGCGGCACCGGCGGATCCCAGGCTGCATCATCGAAGTATTAAATGGATTTCACTCTTTGAAATCGGGGCGGCGTTGATTAATCTCAATCGAAGCCATATGCCTCGGGTCGTCGGCGGCGCGCTTTACATCGATCTGCTGCACGCCTCAGGCTTCGTCGACTTGGATGGTGGCCGGTGATTGGAGCGCAGGCTTGACGAGAACTTCCAAGACCTTGCTCGGCGCGATCGCGGTCGGCGCGCTCTGCGTTGCGGGCTGGTTCTCGGCGGGGCCGATCCGCGCGCAATACGATAAGCTCACCGCCCCAACACAGACCGCTTCCGATAAAGGCGCCTCGACGCGGGACACGCCTCCGCCGGCCGGCGGAGGCAAGGCGCAGGATTCCAATATCGTCGAAGTCGACGCGGACACGCAGAAGCGGATGAACCTGGCGACCGCGTCGGCGACGATGCAGGCGATCGTAAAGCCTGTCCGAGCCTCCGGTGTCGTCGCTTTCGACGAGCGCCGCGTCACTCACCTGAAGCCGCGCACGAGCGGGCGCGTCCTCAGTCTGGCCGTTCAGCCGGGCGATCGGGTGACTGCGGGGCAGGTTCTGGCGAGCCTCGACGCCAGCGGGGTACTCGACGCGCGCAACGGCGTCGAAGCGTCGCGGGCGGCGTTGCGGGAGGCGCAGGCGACGGCGGCCGCCTCGAAGGTCGCCGCCAAGCGCGCGGTCGCACTCGTGAAGATCGGCGGAGTCTCGACGGCGGAGGTGGAGCAGCGGCAGGTCGAGGAAGCCAGGGCGCAGGCGGCGGTCGAATCCGCGCAGGCGAAGCTGACGTTCTACTTGGCGCAATACGACCGGCTGGCGCCGGGCGACGCGGGGGCGCCGGGCACCAGCAGCATCGTCTCGCCCCTGTCGGGCGTGGTGGTGAGCGCTGGCGTGACCCTGGGGGAGACCGTCGACACCAACCAGGACGCGTTCACCGTCGCCGATCCCTCGCGGGTGCTGGTCGTCGCCAGCCTGTTTGGGTCCGACGTCGGCGCCGTCAAACCCGGCAACGCCGTCGTCGTCGACGCGCCTGTGGAGGACGACGCGCATTTCGACGCCAAGGTCCTTTCCGTCAACGCCTCCCTCGACCCGCTGACGAACGCGGTTCCCGCACGCATCGAGGTCGCCAACCCGCAGTACCGCCTGAAGGCGAACATGTTCGTGACGGTCACCATCGCCGCGGACCTTGGGCGTCGCGGCGTGACGATCCCGGCGGCGTCCGTGCAATTGACGGACGCGGGCCCGGTCGCCTTCGTTCGGACGGGGGAAACGCGGTTCGAGCGCCGTGCCCTCACGCTCGGGCTGCAGCGGGTCGATTGGGTCGAAGTCAAAAAGGGCGTCGCCGCCGGCGAGACGGTGGCGACCAAGGGCAGCTTCGAGCTGAAGGCTGCCTTGCTGCGCAGCCTTCTGGGTTCCACGGATTGAGGACGCGCGGATGAAAGCCTGGTTCGACCTGTTCGTCCGCCGCCGCTGGCTCGTCCTGGCGATCGCGCTCGCCGCTGCGGCGGCCGGAGTGGTCAACCTCGGCAACCTGTCGATCGATGCCGTCCCCGACATCTCGCCCAAGGAAGTGATGATCCTCACCCAGTCTCCCGGCCTTGGGCCGCTGGAGGTCGAGCGCCTGGTGAGCTTCCCCGTCGAAAACGCGATGGCTGGCCTTCCCAACCTCAAGGAGCTGCGGTCGATCTCGCGGTTCGGCGTCTCGGCCGTCTACATCAAGTTCGACGATGCCGTGCCCTTTACCGAAGCGCGGGCGGAGGTGTTCCAGCGGCTCGCCCAGGCCAAGACGATGATGCCGACGGGCGTCGGCGACCCGTCGATGGGTCCGATGGCGACGGGGCTGGGCGAGATCTACCAGTTCGAGGTGCGCGGTGCCGGCTTCTCGCCCATGGAGCTGCGCCGCCTGCTGCAATGGACGATCGCCCCGCAGCTGCGCCTGACGCCTGGCGTCGCGGACGTCAACATCTACGGCGGCGAGATGCCGACCTACGAGGTGCAGATCAGGGCCGACGCGCTGCGCCGCTACGGCGTGAGCCTGAACCAGCTCTATACGGCGCTCGCCGACAACAACGCGGCGCGCGGGGGCGCCTACCTCTCGCACAACGACCAGCAGGAGGTCATCCGCGGCCTCGGGCTGGTCAAGGGCACCAAGGACATCGGCAACATCGTCGTCAGCACGGGCGAGGGCGGCGTTCCGATCACCGTCGCCACGCTCGGCAGCGTCGTGGAGGCGCCGAAGGTGAGGCTCGGCGCCGTCACCCACGACGCCGTCGGCGAGACGGTGGTCGGCATCGCCCTCATGCAATTCGGCGAGAACGCCGACAAGGTGGTCGCCGCCGTTAAGGGCACGATCGACAGGCTGGGGGGCGAGCTGCCGCCCGGCGTCGCCATCAAGCCCTATTACGACCGCAGCGCCCTGGTCGACCGTACCATCCATACGGTGGCGCATAACCTCGTCGAGGGCGCGGTCCTCGTCGTCGTGGTCCTACTGCTGCTCCTCGGCAACCTGCGGGCGGGCCTCCTCGTCGCGGCGGCGATCCCGCTGTCCATGCTCATGGCGATCGCCGGAATGCGCGCGTTGGGCGTGTCCGGCAACCTCATGAGCCTCGGTGCGATCGACTTCGGCCTCATCGTCGACGGATCCGTGGTGATGATCGAGGCGGTGCTGCGCGCCCGCAGCGATGCGCCGGAGCGGCCCGCCGGCGAGGTGATCCGCGACGCCATGGCCGAAGTGGCCCGGCCCATCATGTTCGCGGTGGCGATCATTATCATGGTCTACCTCCCCATCCTGGCGCTCAGCGGCGTCGCCGGCAAGATGTTCCGGCCGATGGCCACCACGGTGATCCTGGCGCTGGCGAGTTCGCTCGTCCTCACACTCACGGTCACACCGGCGCTCGCCGCCGCCTTCCTCTCAAGGCAGCGGATCAAGGAGAAGGAGACCTTCCTCGTGCGCGGGGCGCGGCGCGCCTACACGCCGGTGCTGAAGCTGGCCGAGCGCCACGCGGGGCTGACCTTCCTCGTTAGCGTCTTGCTCTTCGGCGGAAGCTGCCTGCTCGCCACCCAGCTCGGCGGCGAGTTCCTCCCCAAGCTCGCGGAAGGGTCGATCGTCGTCACCTCCGAGAAGCTGCCCGGCATCAATCTGGACGCCTCGCTCCACAAGGTCCACGAGATCGAGACGGTGCTGAAGACCTTTCCCGAGGTGCAGCGCGTCGTCTCCCTGACCGGGAGCGCCGAGATCCCGACGGATCCGATGGGCGTCGAGTCGACGGACAGTTTCATCACCTTGACCGACCCCTCCACCTGGAAGACCGGCGGGACACAGGACGACCTCGTCGCCGCCTTCGAGAAGAAGCTGAAGGAGCAGGTGCCGGGCGTCGCCTTCACCTTCTCGCAGCCGATCCAAATGCGGATGGAGGACCTCCTCCAGGGCTCCAGGGGCGACGTGGCGATCAGTCTCTACGGCGACGACCTCAAGGTGCTGGCCGGCAAGGCCGACGAGATCGCCCGCGTCGTCGGTCAGGTCAAAGGCGCGGCCGACGTCAAGCCGGAGGCGCAGGCCGGCATGCCGGCCCTGACGATCGCCATCGACAGGGAGAAGGCCGCCCGCTACGGGGTGAACGCGTCCGACATCCTCGATGTGGTGGAGAGCATCGGTGGCCGCACGGCGGGCATGGTCTACGGCGACGACAATTCGATCACCGAGATGGTCGTGCGCCTGGCGCCCGGCGACCGCGGCGACCTCGAGCGCGTACGCAACCTGCCGGTCGGGCACAGCGGGCGGCGCATGATCCCGCTGTCGCTCGTGGCCTCGATCGATGTGGCCACCGGCCCCGCGCAGATCAGCCGCGACCGGCTGCAACGGCGCATAAGCATCCAGGCCAACGTGCGCGGCCGCGACGCGCAGAGCTTCGTCACGGAAGCCGAGGCGGCGGTGCGCGACAAGGTCAAGCTGCCGCCCCGCTATTCCGTCACCTGGAGCGGCCAGTTCCAGGACCTGCAGGAGGCGACGGCGCGGCTCTCGCTCGTCGTACCCGCCGCCCTCGCGGCGATCCTCATCCTGCTCGTCATCATGTTCTCCAACGTGCGCCTCGCCGCCCTCATCCTGCTCAACGTCCCCATTGCGGCGACGGGCGGCATCGTCGCGCTGACGCTGCGCGGCATGCCGTTCTCGATCTCCGCGGCGATCGGCTTCATCGCGACCTTCGGCATCGCCATCCTGAACGGTGTGGTCCTGACGAGCCACATCGACCACCTGCGCCAAGCCGGCGCGAGCGCACGGGAGGCGGCGACGCAGGCGGCCGAGATGCGGCTGCGCCCGGTGTTGATGACGGCGATGGTGGCGACGCTCGGCTTCCTGCCGATGGCCATCTCGACGACCGCGGGCGCCGAGGTCCAGCGCCCGCTCGCGACCGTGGTCATCGGCGGCCTGATCTCGGCGACCCTGCTCACCCTCGTGGTGCTGCCGGCCATCTATCCCGCCGTCGCCGACTTCCGCCTCGGCAACCTGTTCGGCCGCCGCCGCCGCGAAGAGCGCCCGGCGACTGGGCCCGTGCCAGACGGGCAGCTGTCCTGGAGGCACCCGCGATGACCCCCGGCCCACGCGTTGCGCGCGCGGACGCGGCCCGAGCTTCGAGGCGGACGAGGCGCCTTTTCGCTCCTCTCGCGTGCGGCGCCCTGGTCCTTGCCGGACTCGGCGGATGCACGGTGGGGCCCGACTACGCGCCGCCGGCCGCGCCGCTCGCGAGCCGCTACACCAAGGAGCCGCTGCGCCAACCGGCGGGGGCGGAGGGCGTACGCACGGCGCAAGGCGGCACCGCGGCGCAGACCTTCGCCCCCGGCGCCGACCTCAGCGGCCACTGGTGGACGCTGTTCGGCTCCAAGGCCCTCGATCGCCTGGTCGAGGAGGCCCTTGCCAACAACCCTAACCTGGAGGCGGCGCAGGCGGCGCTGGAGCGATCCTACGAGGACGTCCTGGCGCAAAGGGGTACGCTCTATCCAAGCGTTTCGACCAACGGCCAGGCCTCCTATCAAAAGGCGCCCGGCGGCGGCCTGCAGAGCCCGCTCACCAACCAGTCCCGCTTCACCTACGCGCTGTTCACGCCGCGCCTTGCGGTGTCCTACGCCCCCGACCTGTTCGGCGGGGCGCAGCGGCAGATCGAATCGCTGCAGGCCCGTGTCGAGAACCAGCGCTTCCAGCTCGAGGCCGCCTACCTCACCCTGACGACCAACGTGGTGCTCGCGGCGATCCAGGAGGCGGCGCTGCGCGAGCAGATCGCAATGACGCGCAAGGTCATCGACGCGCAGACCGCTATCCTCGACCTCTACGCCAAGGAGTTCGCGCTCGGTCAGATCGCGCAGGCCGATGTGGTCCAGCAACAGGCAGCGCTGGCGGTGTCGCAGCAATTGCTGGCGCCGCTGGAGCGTCAGCTCGCGATCCAGCGCAACCTGCTGACGGCGCTGGCCGGGCGGCTGCCGAACGATCCCGTGGCCCAGAGCTTCACCTTCTCGGCGCTGAGGCTGCCGACCCGGCTCCCCGTGAGCTTCCCCTCCGACCTCGTGCGGCAGCGGCCGGACGTCCAGGCCGCCGACGCCTTCGTGCATCAGGCCAGCGCGGACGTCGGCGTCGCCTTGGCGAACCGCCTACCGCAGTTCAAGATCTCGTCGGACGGAGGGTCGAGCGCCATCAACCTGACGGAACTCGCGACCGGCCCGGCCGGGTTCTACAGCGTCGTCGGCGCCGTCGCCCAGCCGCTGTTCGACGCTGGTACGCTCTACCACCGACAGCGCGCCTCGCAAGACAGCTTGATTGAGGCGCAGGCGCGCTACAAGTCGACGGTGATCTCCGCCTTCCAGAACGTGGCCGACTCGTTGCGGGCCTTGCAGTCGGACGCTCAAGTCGTGAAAGCGGCGAGCGCGGCCGAGGCGGCCACCTCCAAGAGCTTCGACCTCTTGCGCAAGGAACGCACCGCCGGCGCCGCCAACGTCCTTCAAGTCTTCGTCTCGCAGCAGGCCTATCTCTCGGCCCTGACGACCTCCGTGCAGGCCAAGGCCGCGCAATACGCCGACACGGTGGCACTGTTCCAGGCACTCGGCGGGGGCTGGTGGAACCGCGCGGACGAGAAGCCGCCGCGGCCGGACGACGACGTTTTCAAGTTTCTCTGAGGAGCCTCGCGGCCGACAGGAATGTCGCTGGTCGCCCTACCGGGGACGGATGCCCCGCGGCGCATGATCCTTTACAAACCGTTCCGGCTCTTGCTCTTCTCGCCGCTCCCGACGCTCCAGCCGCTGAACAGATGCCGCCCACCGAACGCGAAGACGTGCTCGCCAGCTACAACATCCTCGATACGGCGCCGGAGGCGGAGTTCGACGATCTGGTGGCGATCGCGCAACACGCTTGCGGCACGAAGACCGCGCTGGTCAGCCTGGTCGATGCCGACCGGCAATGGTTCAAGGCACGGATCGGCTTCCCGGTCAGCGAGACCTCCCTCGACAAATCGGTGTGCGCGCACGCGCTGCTGGTGGACGAGATACTCGTGATCCCCGACCTCGCAGCGGATCCGCGCACCGCCGCCAACCCCTTCGTCACGGCCGAGCCGCGGATCCGCTTCTACGCCGGCGCCGTGCTGCGCAGCCCGCAGGGCGTGGCGATCGGCTCCCTCTGCGTGATCGACGACGAACCGCGCCCCGGCGGCCTTACGCCTGGGCAGGCCGAAACCCTCAAGGCGCTCGCCCGACTGGTGATGACGCTGCTTTCCTTCCGGCGGGCGCTCACCACCCGCGACGAGGTCAGCGCCCGCCTGGCTGCCGATGGAGATCGGCAGGCGCTGGCGCAGGAGGTCGGCGGCATCGGCACCTTCGCGGTCGAGGTCGCCACCGGCGCGATGACCGTATCGGCGGAGTTCCGGCGCATGCTCGGTTTTCCCTCCACCTCGCCGTTGACGCTCGCCGAGTTCCAGGCCCTGAGCTTCTCCCTGAGCGAAGCGCGCCATTCCACGCCGGCGATGCGCCGCAATGGCCTGGCGCCGCGCGAGGTCGAGTACCGCATCCGCCGCGCAGGCGATGGCGCTCTGCGCTGGATCATCCGTCGCGTCGGCTTCCGCACCGGGCCGGACGGCGCGGTCGAGCAGATGATCGGCACGATCCAGGACGTCACCGACCGCAAGCGCGCGGACATGCGGATGCAGGCGCTCGTCGAACTGGGCGACGCGTTGCGCGACGTCACCGCCGTGGCGGAGGTGGTCGCCGTCGCGGTGCGGATCGCCGGCGAGACGCTCGCCGCGGCGCGCACGGGTTACGCCCAGGTCGATGCTGCCATGTCTCACCTGACGATTGGGGAGGATTGGCGCGCCCCCGGCCAGCACAGCCTCGCGGGCGCGCACCCGATCGACGCCGTCCGCATGGTGGCGGACCGGCTTTCCCTGGGATCGCCGGTGGTGGTGGCGAACGTCGCGGCCGCCTCGTGGCTCGGCGCCGAACGGCAGGGGCCGCTTCTGCGCGACGTGAAGGCGATGCTGGCGGTACCTTTGCTGCGGCAGGGCCACTTGACCGGGCTGCTCTTCGTCCAGGATGGGGAGCCGCGGACCTGGACGCGGGACGAGACCGATTTCGCGGTTTCGGTCGCCGACCGCACCTATGCCGCCATCGCCCGCATCGAAGCGGAGAAGCAGCAGCGTGTTCTTCAGGCCGAGTTGAGCCACCGGCTCAAGAACACGCTCTCCATGGTCCAGGCGATGGTGAACCAGACGCTCCGCGGTCTGCCGGAACGCGGCCTCGTGCGCGCGCTCGAGGAGCGGATCATCGCCTTGAGCAAGGCGCACGACCTGCTGGTCCAGCAGAGCTGGAGCGCGGCGCCGATCACGGCCATCGTCGCCAAGGTCGTCGAACTGCACGGAGCCGAACGCTTCGCCGTCGCAGGGCCCCACCTGCTGTGCGGGGCCAAGGCCACGCTTTCGCTTTCGCTGCTCCTCCACGAATTGGCGACGAACGCGGTAAAGTACGGGGCGCTCTCCGTTCCCGACGGCAGCATCGACCTGGTCTGGCGCATCGACGGCGCGGGCGGCGAGGCGGTTCTCGTTTTGACATGGACGGAGACCGGCGGCCCACCAGCCGTCGCGCCGCACCACCGCGGCTTCGGGTCGCGGCTGATCGCCATGGGTCTGGCCGGCGCCGCCCGAGCCAAGATCGACTATCGGGCCGAAGGACTGGCCGCCACGTTCGAAGCGCCGCTGGGGATCGTAACGGAACCTTAAATGTCATGGAGTCTTCGTCCATCATGACCGGCGATGTGACAGATCAGGCTAAGGCGATCGTTCTTATCGTAGAGGACGAGCCGCTTTTGCTGATGATGGCGGTCGATATGATCGAGGACGCCGGTTTTTCCGTCGTCACGGCCCGGAGCGCGGACGAGGCCGTGGCCATCCTCCTGTCCCGCTCGGACGTGCGGATCGTCTTTACCGACATCGACATGCCGGGATCGATGGACGGGCTGAAACTCGCCGCCACCATCCGCGACCGCTGGCCGCCGATCGACATCATCGTCACGTCGGGCTATCGCCAGCCGACCTCCGCCGAGCTTCCGCCCCGCGCCACTTTTTTCGCCAAGCCCTACCGGCCCAGCCAGGTCGTCGGCGCGTTGCAGCGCCTCGCATCCTGAGCGCGCGGGACCTGCCTGGCCAGGGAGACGCGCGGTGACGTCAAGGAGAAGGCCGGGACCGACGCGGCAATGCTTTCCCCCCTATGCCCGTGCCTGTGCCGAACGGCGCGCGCCCGTCTTGTCCGTCCCGCCGGAGCAGGCCGGCCTGAGGATCGCCGCGAAGCCGAGCTTGAGCGCGATCGAGCCGAGCGCGAAGGCGCCCAGGATCAGGAACATCGGGCTGTAGCCGATGCTCTGGGCGATCCAGCCGCCGATCGCGGGACTGAGCGACGCCCCGAGGCCCTGCACCGTCATTACCGCTCCTTGGCCGACGTTGACCCGGCCGGTGCCCTCGATAAGACGCGCCACCAGGCTCGGAACCGCCACGCTTTGCAGGCCTGCCCCGATGCCATCGAGCGCCTGTACGGGGTAGACGCCCCACTTGTTCATGCAATAGGCCGCGATGACGCCCCGTACGGGAAGCGCGGCGAACGAGATCAGCAGCACCAGCCACGTGCCTCGGGCTTCCGCCACCCGCATGGCGAAGAGGGCCGTCACGATCATCACGCCCTGCGCGACGACTATCGTCGTTGCCACGAAAGTCGCGGGGTCGCCCTGCTTCTCCGCCACGACGGCCAGACCGTACAGGGGCAGCATCGCGCCGTTGCCGAGATGAAAGCAGGAGAGGGCCGCAGCCAGGATCAGCAGCGGCTTGCTCCCGAGCAGGACGCGGAAACCGCTCGCCTTCTCGTCCTCTCCCTCCGCCCCGAGGCCTCGCCCCGCCCGGTTGTCGATGGCGCTGCCGGGGATGAGCAGCACCGAGGCGATGGACAGTATGCCGAAGACGACGGCGAGCCAGAACACCGCCGTCAAGCCGAACGTCCAGCCGAGAAAACCGGACAGGCCGGCACCGACCATGTTGCCGGCATGGTTGAACGCCTGGTTACGGCCAACCTGACGAACGAAGCCCGCCTGCCGCACGATGCCGAGCGTGATCCCGGTGACAGCGGGCCCGATCGCCGCGCCGGCGACTGCCGTCGCCACCTGCGAAACGGCCACCAGCCAGAAGTCCTGGGACGCGAGGACGAGGAACGACGCCAGCACCGTGCAGATGCCGGGCACGATCACATAGAGCCGCTTGCGCGAGGTCGCATCCACGAGCGCCCCGGCCGGCGCCGTCATCACCGTGCCCGCGACGCCGCCGATCGTCATGACGGAGCCGATCAGCCCGCTTTCCCAGCCATGCGCCAAGAGGAAGACGCCGAGGAACGGACCGATGCCGGACTGCATGTCGGCCATGAAGAAGTTCAGGACTTCCAGCGGTCGGATCGCTGCCGAGGCATGGCCGGGACGTGACTTCGGATTCGCCAAACGATGGTCCCGCGGCTGGCAACATAAAGGTTGTATCAGGATAAAGGCCGGATCAGGTTATGGGAGGCATGCCGGAATACACTGTCATTACAGCGCAAAAAGCGTTCGGCTGTAGGAAGCCAAACAAATAACGTGAATTTTAGCTATGTGGTACGCTGTAAGTGCTATTTTCGTAACCAATAAGGTTCAGGTCTTCACCGAAGAGGTTTTTCTGGAAGAAAGAATATACTTAGTGGAGGCAACAGATGGTGAAATCGCTCTTCACGAAGCCGAGCGCCTCGCAAGACAAGAGGTTTGTAAAAATGATATAGAGCTCGACGGCGAAGTGGCCAAAGAAGAATTTGTCGGTATCCGTAAGGTTATATCTGTCTCCGCCAGTGTTTTCGATGACAGTGTTGACACGAAATCTGTTCGATCAGGAGCGGAATTGACTTTTTCTTACTTCAGGCTCAATAGTAGGGAGGATTTAGCAGCCTTCGTCGCAGGAAAGGCTGTTTCTGTGTTGTATGAAGCTGATCCATAATAGGAAGTCGAAGAGCGGCATCTCAAGCAGAAGTATGCCACGGCCGAATAACCGATTCAGTCCTAAAAAGGTGTTTCAAACTGATCATCAGAATGCGGACGAAAAGCGGGTTGGAGGCAAAATGCGTGTAGGTGAAATCAAACAACTTGACCATCGCTGGGACTGGTGCCAGCCTCCGTAAGTTAAGGCGTTGCTCCTTAAGGCGTATATCCTCGAACACCGACTCCAGTACATGGACGTAGAGTCCGTCCTTACTTTCAAAATAATGGTAAAGCATTCGCATATTGGCATCGGCGCGCCGTGCAATGGCATCGACCCGAGCGCCATCGTAGCCGTTGGCGGCAAACTCATCGATGGCGGCCTTAAGGATGCGGTCGGCCGTTGCCGTGGCGTCTCGAGCCCTGCGTCGCGATGCAGGGGCGGCGAGCCCTGATCGGAGCGGACGCAGGCGACGGCTTCCGGCTTCGTGGACCCTGGATCTCTAGCTCGTTCCGGTCTGTGGTCACGCCATGACCTGTTTGGACACGGCCTTATCGTGCAGCGCCGCCAGAACCTTATCCGCCGTGATCGGCAGCGAAGTGATACGCACGCCGACCGCATCCTCCAGGGCATTGGCGATGGCACTTGCGATCCCGAGGATGCCCGCCTCGCCGACGCCCTTCGCGCCAAGCGGCCCACGTCCGAGACCATGTTCCAGAATGATCGCCTCGTACACCTCTGGTAGGTCCGTAGCCAGTGGCACTCGGTAACGCTGAGGCGTGCCGTTGCACAGGTCGGTGCCATCAAACATCAGCCCCTCGAACAAGGCTTGGCCGATGCCCTGCATGGATGCGCCCTCCATCTGCCCGCGCACCGCGTTGGGTACCAAGGCCAGCCCCGCATCGGCTGCGCTCGCGACGTGAATCAACGTCACCTTTCCTGTTTCCACATCGACTTCAAGCTCCACGCCGACCCAGTTGGGCATCCAGTAAACGATATCCGCATTCAGCGCCGCCGCAAGCCGGGTCTCGACCTTCACCTCCCCCGATCCGGCGAACTCGGCGCCCAGGCCGCCGTAATAGCCGCGGATCAGACTTTTTAGGGAGGTCGCCATGTTGCCGTGGCGGATCGTGCCCTCGGCGTATTCCAAACCGTCCAATGCCACGCCTAGCCGCTCTGCCGCGAAGGTAAGGATGCGGCTCCGCACAGCCTCCGCAGCCCGCAGTATCGCCTCTCCCGTCACGACAGTGGCGGAGGATGCGTGGGTGCCCTGGTCGAACGCGGTCTGGTCGGTGTCCACGGCCGCGCGGGAGACCCAATCCGGATCGATCTTCAGAACCCGGGCAACGATTTGGCGGAACGCCTCGGTCGCACCCTGGCCCATATCGACCGTGGCGCAACTGATCACGGCATGGCCCTCGGGTAAGACCTTCACCTGGGCCTGGGCATAGCGGCCTTGGCCGCCGCCGTCCTTAAAGCCGATGGCGACGCCCTTACCGCGCGCCAAATAGTGCGCACGCGGCGTCGATCGCGTGCCCCAGTCGATGCGTTTCGCCACAACGTCAAGCCCGGCGGCCAGGTCGCAATCGATGGCGCTATCGCCGGGACGATAGGGTTCGCCTGGCCGCAGCAGGTTGCGTCGGCGAAGCTCGACCGGGTCGATGCCGAGCCGGCGCGAGATCATGTCGATTTGGCTTTCCGATGCCCAAGAGGCCTGCGTGCCGCCAAAGCCGCGAAACGAGCCTGCCGGCACCGTGTTGGTCCTTACGGCTCGCGCCAGGCTATCGAGAGCCTCCCAGCGATACGGGCCACCGATGCGGTATCCCGCTTTGTCCGCAACCAGCGCACTGGCGTCCGCATAGGCTCCACCGTCCAACACGATATCGGAGCGGCGGGCCAAGAACGTCCCACCTCCGTCGACGGCGGTTTCGAGGCGGAGCCGCGCCGCGTGCTGCGATAACGTTGCGAAGCCCTCGTCCATGGTCAAGGCCAACCGCACGGCACGCCCCGACTTGCGGGCCAGCAACACCGCCAGCGGTTCGAGCTTGCAGAAGCTCTTGACGCCGAAGGCCCCGCCAATGTGGAGCGTATGCACCCGTACCTGGTGCTCGGGAAGGCCGAAAATCTCGCCGATGTCCTGGCGCAGGAGGAATGGATCTTGGTTCGAGGACCACAGCTCCACACCCTCGCCCATAGGACGGGCCAGGGTGACGATCGGTTCGAGCTGGTAATGCGCCATGCGCGAAAACTCAAACGTATCAGTAAAGACGTGGACGGCTCGGCCAAACGCCGCCTCCACATCGCCGATTCGGTGATGGAAGGAGTACAGGACGTTCGCCGAAGGCTCCTTGTGTGTCGTTACTCCTGCCCCGTGCAGCGGCACCGCGCCAAGGTTGGGTGCATCAAACAGCGTCGGTGCGCCGGGTGCGAGCGCTTCGTCGGGAGTGCCGATGGTAGGCAGAGGCTCGTAATCCACCTCGATAAGGGCCAGCGCCTGCAAGGCGGTCCTGGCGTCGCAGGCGGCCACCGCTGCCACAGGATCGCCGATGTAGCGCACGCGGTCGGTCGCCAGCAGGGGCTGATCCTTGATCCACAGGCCATAGTATGGCTCGGGCAGGGCCGTCCCGTCGGCGCCGGTCACGACGGCATACACGCCCGGCAAAGCTTTGGCCGCATCCATCCGGATCGCACAAATACGAGCATGGGCATGCGGACTGCGCAGGATCTTCGCTTCCAGCAGGCCGGGCAGGCTCATGTCCATGGTGAAAAAGGGCTGACCCGTTACCTTCGCCGTCTGTTCCGGACGCCAGGGCTGCGGAGCCGGCATGCCCTCCGAGCGACGCAGCTGCGAGGCTTTGAGCACCGCATCCTCGATGGCTCGGTAGCCAGTGCATCGGCAGACGTTGGCTCCCATCCAGTCCCGCACCTCGGCACGGGTCGGGGCGGCGATCCGGTTCAGCAACGCTTCGGCGAGCAGCACCATGCCCGGCGTGCACATACCGCATTGAAACCCACCCTCTTCCACGAAGGCTTGCTGCACCGCGCTGGGCTTGCCGCCGAGGGGCCGCAGACCCTGCAACGTGGTGATGGCCCTCCCTCCAACCGTCTGGGTCAGCGTGGTGCACGAAGTCGTCGGGACGCCGTCCACCAGTACCGTGCAGGCGCCACAGGCGGCATGGTCGCAGACGACGCGGACGCTGCTGCGCGCGCACGCGGTCGCGAGCGCGTCGGCGAGGATATCCGGGGCGCCATGGCCCAGGGTAACGGGCTCTCCATCAAGGATGAACGACACGAATCCGGTCATGACAGAGCCTTCAGCAGGCGGGACAGCAGCAAGGGCGCCATCAAGGCCCGGTAGCCCGGCTCGCCCAGCCAGGGTGCGGAGGGTGGCGGCAAATCGGCAAAAGCGAGAGAGGCGATCCTGGTATCTTGGCCGCGCAACGTACTGAGTTCGGCGCCACCCAACGGCAGTTCACGCAGGATAGGGCGCGCGTGGCACCCCCCCAGTATGGCGCGAGCCCGAACGATCGTCCCGTCTTGCGTCTCGAGGCCGAGCGCAACGGACAAGCCCGGCCGCAACGAGCGGTCGTAGGCCAAGCGATGGGCCCGACCGGATTTAGGCAACGGGATGTGAACGGCTGTAACAAGCCGTGGCGTCGGCATCGGCGGGCCGTCTTCGCTGCCCAGGTCCGCGACACCGATGGCATGCGTGCCACCGCCGGGCATCAAGACGGCAAGCGTGGCGCCCACTGCCATGAGGAGGACCGCCGCCTCGTAGCCCGCGACGCCAGCCATCAGGTTGCCGACGACGGTTCCCTGACTACGGATGCGGATGTTGGAGATACCCGACCAAGCTGTGGCCAGGTCGGGGAACGCCCGAGCGACAATGGGGCTTTGCACAAGCTGGTCGTGGCGGCATCCCGCCGGAAGAACCAAGCTGTCGCCTTCCAGTATCGGGGCGGAGGCATCCGGAATACCTCCCAGCCATACGAGGGTGCTTGGACCAGCCCCTGTCTTCATACCGGTTACCACATCGAGGCCGCCCGCCAAGGGGACGGCATGCGGGACATCATCGAGCATCTGCCTCGCTTGAACAAAGCTGTTTGGTCTCAAGAGGCGGAACGGGGCGATGAGGTGACGCGACCGGTGGACGGCCAACTTACTGGCGATCAAGGTATCGGCCGGTGTCGAGCGTATCACAAGCGTGGTCTTCCAGTCTGTCGGGCTGCGGCCAGAACGTCGGCATTCGTCTTGCAGTGGTGGTTTTCTAACGGCACGATTTCAGGTGAGTGCAAGAGGCCTGCCAAGCCTCCATCCTCGTATCAAGCCAAGGAACCCGACATGACGGACCGGCTCGGATATCGGTCGAAGATCGGGATCGTCGTCCCCTCGACGAACACGACCGTGCAGCCAGAGACCGACCGGATGCGTCCGAACGGCGTGACCAACCATATCGGGCGCATCCACGTCCCCGATTTGCCGCTGACGAGCGACGCCGAGTTCGAAGCCATGGTCGACTCGATCGGGCCCGACCTGTTCGGTGCCGTAGACCGAGTGATGACGTGCAAGCCGGGCCACCTCCTGATGGGCATGTCGATCCCCACGTTCTGGGGCGGTAGGACGGGCGGTGAGGCGCTGAAGGCGCGGCTGCAGGCGCGCGCCGGCGTGCCTGTCAGCATGGGGTCGGCAGCTTGCATCGACGCTCTGGCGCGCTTCCCCGCGGTGACGCGCATAGGCATCCTAACGCCCTACCAGCCGATCGGCGACGCCCATGTGGCCCGCTACTTCACCGACCACGGGTATGAGGTCGCAGCGGTGGCCAGCCTCAAACGGCTGAGCGAGGTGCAGATCGCCCACGCCACGGACGCCGACATCCGCGACGGTCTCAAGGACCTGGCCGCAGCCGGGACGCACGCAATCGTTCAGGTCGGCACGGACCTGGCGGCAGTCGACATTGCCGACGAGGCGGAGCGATGGCTCGGCATCCCCGTGATCGCGATCAACGCGGCGACCTACTGGAGCGCGCTTCGGCTGTCCGGCATCCCGGATCGATTTTCCGGTCATGGCCTCCTGTTGGCCGAGCATTGAAGGTCTCGGTCGTGTTGCTGGACGACGTAGAACGATAGTTCGATTCCATTAAGGGCGCCTCATGCGAAAGTTACTTATGATCGGGTACGCCTGGAAACCCGACGGTCATTGGTCAACAAGTAAGCATCTTATGCTTAAACGTGATCCGTTATGAGCGGCTTGGTCGCCGCCCGTCTCGCCGCTTTAAGGTTGGAACTGCCGCCGGTGCCTCCCCCCCGCGGCGCGTTCAAGCCGTTCTCGCGGGCAGGCACCATCGTGTATCTCGCGGGGCAGATCTGCGAATGGAACGGCGAGGTCCGTTTCCAAGGCCCCATCGGCCGGGGGCACGACATGGCGCTCGCCAGAAGCGCGGCACAGCTCTGTGCTCTCAACCTCCTGGCGTCGCTGTCACTGGCCCTCGATGGCAACCTCGATCGTGTCGTCGCCTGTCACCGCCTGGGTGGGTTCGTCTATGCGACTCCCGGTTTCCCCGACGTGCCCAGGGTGATCAACGGTGCATCCGATCTTATGTTCGAGCTGTTCGGCGAGGCCGGGCGCCATGCGCGAACGGCCGTGGGCGTCGCAACCCTGCCAGCCGGGGCCAGCGTCGAGGTGGACGGCATCTTTGAGGTCACCTACGGCATCTTTGAGGTCACCTGACGATCCCATAGTTGGACAGAAGACCGACGTCTGGCATGACCGTTGCTGCGCGCCTGCGATGAACGAACCCACTCTTCGAGGCTCGCCTCCGTCTCGAATGCGCGCCTCCTGCCAGCGCGGGCGGCGCACCCGAACTGGCCGCCCTATCCTGGCTGCAGGCCTGGTTTCGCTTTGACCGCACGGCAATGAGGACACGTTCGATGGACATGAAGCGCCGCGCCTTGCTGCAGACCGGAACGTTCGCCATCGCAGGAACGTGGCTCGCCCGTGCGGTCGCAGCCGCTACTCTGACCGAGATCAAGGCCCGCGGCACGATGGTCGTCGCTACCGAGGACGACTTCAAACCGTTTGAGTTCGTGCAGGACGGCACGCCCACGGGCTACGACACCGAACTCCTGGAGCTGTTCCGCAAGACCGCCGGCTTCAAAGTGCAGCAGGAGATTATTCCCTGGACCGGCCTGCTGCCAGGCGTCAGCACCGGCAAGTACGACGCCGCCGTGACCGCTGCGCTGATCACCGCCGAACGTGAAAAGTTCCTCGACTACTGCAGCCCGATCGCCGAGGCCACCGACTTCTATATCAAGAAGAAGGGCAACGCCGCGATTACGGGGATCAAGGACCTGGCGGGCAAGAAGTGCGGCGTGCAGGCCGGCAGCGCCATGCTTGCGGCCTTGCCGGAACTGGAGGAGATGTTGAAGGCGACCGGCGGCAAGATGGGCGAGGTCGTGCAATACGTGTCCAACCCCGAGGCGTACCAGGACCTGGCCATTGGCCGGACCGACTATGTCGTGAACACGGTCATCAACCTGCAGAGCCTGGTCAGAGACAAGCCTGGCATCTTCGAACTTGGCCAAGCCGTGTCGAAGAAGATCTACATCGCCTGGGCGGTGAAGAAGGGCAACACGGAGGTTCGCGATCTGCTGGACGGCTTCCTGCTGGCGCAGCGCAAGAACGGCGAAATGGCGAAGCTGCAGCAGAAGTGGTTTGGCACCACCTTCGATATGCCGGAACACTGCGTGATCGGGGCGTGAGGCCTGGCAGATGGGTCTCTCGGGTGCTGACTGGCTGAGCCTTCTGCAGGGCGCGGTCTTCACCGTCGCGCTCTCCCTGGCCGCGGTCGCAATCGGCGTACCGGCCGGGCTCGGGCTAGCCCTGATCCGTTGGATGCGCGTGCCGGTACTCTCTCCCATCGTTGCGGTCGTGGTCAGCATTCTGCGCGCGGCACCGGCCGTGACGCTCGCCCTGCTGATCTTCTTCGCGCTACCCTCCATAGGTCTGTCCCTCGACCGAATGCCGGCCGCCATCGCGACCCTCACCCTGTCCACAGCCGCGTTCAACTGCGAGATCTGGCGCGCATCCCTGCTCGCGTTGCCCGCCGACCAGATGGATGCAGCCTTGTCGGTGGGCATGGGGCGTAGCCTGCGCCTGCGCCGCATCGTGTTGCCCCAGGTAGCGCGGGCCGCCCTGCCGGCGCTCGTCAGCGAGGTGACGCTGCTGGTAAAGGTCAGCCCGGCGATTGCCGTGCTCGGTGTCGTCGACATCACACGTGCGGCCGTCCGCATCGGCGCGCAGACCTACGAGCCACTGCCACCTTTCATGGCCGCCTTGGTCATTTACAGCCTGATCGTGTTCGTCTTCGTGCGGCTGCAGCGGCTCGTGGAGCGCCGCAGCCGCGAGGGGCAGCCTGCATGATGGAAGAGTTTTTGACGGTCTGGGAGCACCGCGGCCTGTTACTGGACGGGTTCGGGCAGACGATCCTGATCGCGCTGGTGTCCGCTGCGGCGGCGCTGGTCCTGGGTGCCTTGCTGTCCATCGCCCTGATGTCGGCCCGACCCGGCATCGCCCGGCCGGCCACGGCCCTGGTCGACACCATGCGGTGCGTGCCGTTCCTGCTGTTCGCCTACCTGATTTACTACGGCCTTCCATCCCTCGGCCTGCGGCTCAGCAGCTGGGTCGCCGGATTGCTGGCGCTGGTCATGTACCATATGGCCTACATGGCCGAGCTGCTCCGCGGTGCATGGCGACAGCTACCGGCCGAGACGATCGAGGCTGGGCGGGCCTACGGGTTCCACGGCCTTTCGCTGTTTCGTCGGATCATCCTGCCGCCGGTCGTGGTTACGGCGTTGCCGACACTGGGCAACCAAGTCATCCAGATCATCAAGGACAGCGCCTTCCTGACCATTATCGCCGTGACCGAGCTGACCCATGCGGCTACGGCGATCCAGGCGACCTATTTCGTGCCTTTCGCGTCGTTCGTTGCCGCCGTACTGCTCTATTGGCTGCTGTGCCTGGCCGTGGAAGCCGTGGTGGGCGTCGCCTCCTCCCGGGCGGCGGCATGGCGATGACAAACCCTGTGCTGTCCGTGCGGGGCCTCGGCAAAACGTTTGGCGCGTACACGGTTCTGGACAACATCGACCTCGACGTGGCACGCGGCGAGACGATATGCGTGCTGGGGCCGTCGGGCTCGGGGAAGTCGACGCTGCTGCGCTGCGTAAACTGGCTGGAGCCACCCGATCGCGGCACCGTGCACCTGAACGGGGAACGCATCGGCGTCCGGTCTGGCGGTGACACGTCGATGGGCGACGCCGAACTCGCGCGGATGCGGGCGCGGATCGGCATGGTGTTCCAGCACTTCGCGCTTTGGCCGCACATGACGGTGCTGCAGAACATCATGGAGGCCCCGCTCCACGTGCAACGGCGCTCCAGGGCCGAGGTCTTGCCGGAGGCCGAGGGGCTGCTGCGAAAGGTCGGCCTGCTCGAACGCGCGGACGCCTATCCAGCGCGCCTGTCGGGGGGACAGAAGCAGCGCGTCGGCATCGCTCGGGCGTTGATGATGCACCCCGACGTGCTCCTGTTTGATGAACCGACAAGCGCGCTGGACCCCGAATTGGTGGGCGAGGTGCTTGCCGTGATGCAAGACTTGGCACACGAGGGCATGACGATGGTCGTCGTCACGCACGAGATGGCCTTCGCGCGTCAGGCGGCGAACCGCGTCCTGTTCATGGACCAGGGGCGCGTGGTCGAAACGGCCAAGCCCGAAGCCTTCTTCGATGGGCCGCGGACCGCGCGTGCGCGGCAGTTCCTCCTGCGCTACTCCGGTGGACAGAGACAAAAGGCGTAGGCGACAGGCCAGCCAATCTTCTCAGCGATCGTCGCTGCACACGCCCCAAGGTCGGACTTTATAGCACGTCGGCGGTCGGGACAGCGGGCCGTTCGTCACGGGAGAGATCGCGAGCGGCTAGAATAAAAGTCGATCGCTACCGGATGCCCGACGTCGTGGGCGTGCACATCTTCTTGACCGGACCGGGCAGACTGATGCGGAGTTGAACCGCCTCTATCTCGGTTACTTTCCAATGGGCAGCCTACCCACCCGCAGGAAGGCAAGCGGCACTGCGCAGGACCGTAGCGGCGCGGTCGAAATCGAAACGATCGCGCGCCGCCAAAAGCCGAACCGCCGCCGGCGTAAGAGGTGTCCGTCAAACGATCTGCCAGCAGCCATCTTGGATGTGTCCGTCAAGTCGCGACCTACTTCGCACTTGCTGCAGCCTTCTCCTGCAAGAATTTCATCCTTTGCCTCTGTTTCTTACCTTTCATACTCATTGGTCGTCGCATCCTTTGCCGCGTAGCATAGACCATGGTATGGCTGCCACATACACTTCGCGCCTTCTGCGCTTGGCCGATTGTTCGTATTTGGCTCCGAGGCGCTCTTTCCTGGGTAGCACCATGAACGGTATCAGCCGGTATGATATGATTCTCCAGGGCGGCCGGGTCATCTGTCCGGTCTCCGGCATCGATGGCATACGCGACGTCGCAATATGCGATGGACGAATCGCAGCCGTCTCCGAAACGATCGTACCCTCTGCCGCAGTCGAAGTTGTGAATGTAAGCGGAAAGCTCGTGCTGCCGGGCCTTATTGATACGCATGGTCACGTCTATCAGTATGTAACCGGCCGCTTTGGTTTGAACGCCGATATGGTGGGCGTCCGATCCGGTGTGACCACAGTGGTCGACCAGGGTGGCCCGTCCTGCATGACGTTGCCTGGTTTCCGGCACTTCATCGCGGAACAGGCGCAGACAAGGGTTTATGCCTTCTTGTCCGCCTATCTCGTCGGCGGGCTGGAAGGGCATTTCTACCCCAGTCTTTATAGCCCGGACGGTGTAAATATCGACGCCACTGTGAAATCGGCGGTCGAAAACCGAGATCTCGTGCGCGGCATCAAGGGGCATGCCGAGATCGGTGGTTTTGCGCGCTGGGGCATCAAGGTCATGGAAATGGCCGCCACTATCAGCCGGCGGGCGGACCTGCCGCTCTATGTCCATTTCGGGCAGCTTTGGGGACTGCCAGACACTGGCGCCAATGGTGAGGATGCCAACACGATCATGGAGCAAGTCATTCCGATCTTGCGCCCTGGCGACGTGCTGGCCCATCCTTTCACACGCCACCCCGGTGGCTTCATCAACGAGGATGGTGTGGTGCATCCCATCATTCGCGCTGCGATGAATGCGGGGCTGCGGGTCGATGTCGGCCACGGCAGCCACTTCTCGTACCGCGTGGCGCGTGCATCTCTGCCGGCGGGCGTCATTCCCTACACGCTGGGCGCCGACATGCATGGCTACAACACGCAGGTGCCACAACCTGCCGGCACCCCAGATGAGCATTATGACGAGGAAAACCATCCGTTCATTGGTCAGGCGCGGTTCTCCCTCACCCAGGCGATGAGTTCCATGCTGGCGCTGGGTCTCACTCTCGAGCAGGTCGTACCGATGGTGACGTCGCATCCTGCCGAGATGTTGGGTCTCTCGGGCGAGATTGGCGCTCTCAGTCCCGGTTTCGCTGCCGATATCTCGGTCCTGCACGACGACCGCGGTCGATTTCTCCTCAGGGACAACGAAGACACCAAAGTCGTCGCGGAGCGGTTGCTGCGGCCAGCCTTTTGCCTGCGCGCGGGTAAGCGGTTCGATGCGGACTCGCCGATCCTGCCGGACGCGATCGCGGCCTGACGCTGCCTACGATGAGGGATGACGCTTGCAGACCCGGCACGGTCTCACGCCGTACGAAGACATCTGCCCGATCTGGACGGAAGAGCCGAAAAGATTAACGATCGACCTAATTCATCAAAGCCAAGGGAGTAAACACCGAGATGCGATCGTGTCCGGCTTAGACCGTTTTGCGGTCAATCCGAAGGGATTGGCATCTTCAACATCTCCGACGTCAGACACGGCCGCTTCACTTCCGCACGCGCTTGAGCGAGACGCGTCTTGGCATCGTTTGCCACTAGGAGCCGAGGACTGCGCGGTAAACTTTCCCGGCGACCATGTTGCGACCGCAGCGCGACGGACGGCTCACCTTCGGATCACGATCGCCTATGAACCTGCAGGATCTGCGTTATCTCGTCGCTCTCGCCGATCATGGTCACTTCGGCCGGGCCGCGAAGGCCTGCAACGTCAGTCAACCGACGCTTAGTCAACAGATCAAGAAACTCGAGGAGCAGATCGGCGTGACGCTCGTCGAGCGCACCAATAAATCGCTACACGTGACCGGCGTTGGCGAAGAGGTGGTGGCCCGTGCCCGTCAGATCTTGCTGGACGTCGAAGCGATCAGCAACGCGGGTCGCCGCGTCTCCGCACCGCTGTCGGGTCCGTTCGGCCTTGGCGTTATCCCGACGCTCGGGCCCTATCTTCTTCCTTGGCTCGTGCCGGCGTTGAGGCACGACTATCCCGAGCTCCACCTCGTGATCCGCGAGGATCTGACGGCCCACCTCCTGGAACGACTGGTGTCGCACCGCCTCGACGCCGCGCTGGTCGCGCTCCCGATTTCTGACGATCGGACGGAAAGCCTTCCACTCTTCGACGAACCCTTCTGGTTCGCTGAGCCTGATAGAACCGCGTCCCGGAACCATGAATTAAACGCAAGTCGATTCAAGGGTGGAAGTCGACCCAAGGGGGCAGGTCGTCCCAGGGGCGGTCGAACGAAGAGCAGCGAGACCGAAGATCGCAAGCCCGCGACCGTCGACGATCTCCGCGGACAGCGACTGCTTCTTCTGACGGAAGGTCATTGCCTCCGTGACCAGGCGCTGGCGATCTGCGGCATGACCAATCAGGACGATGAAGGAGACTTTCGTGCTACCAGCTTGGAGACCATCCGTCAGATGGTGGCGACGGGACTGGGTAGCACGCTGCTGCCAGCGATGGCGTGCGGCGACTTTCGCGACGGAAGGGTCACGGCGCGGCCAATCGAGGGCGGCGTCGGACGGCGGATCGGCCTCGTATGGCGTCGCAGCTATCCCATGGTCCCCAATCTCCACCTCCTCGCGCAGACCCTGCGCCGGCACTTGCCGCCAGGCATCACCCTGTGCGAGCACCCTGACGTCAAAGACGATAGGTCCGATCAATCGTTGCCATAACATCAATCAATTTCATCAGGGCACAGTCCAGTGCTAGAGAAGGCGGCATCGGCTGGCGGGCTTTCCGATCCTCCGCGCCCTACGCGTTGGATATCAAGTCGCCGGTCCGACCTTTGAGGTCGAACACGGGAGATTGTCATGGACGCGAAAGTTGACGATGCCGGCCAGGGCAAGTGCCCGATGGGGCGCGGCGGAAGCCGCAACCGCGACTGGTGGCCGGATCAGCTCAGCCTCGAGATGCTGAACCAGCATTCGCCGCGTTCGAACCCGCTGGGCGAGGCGTTCAACTACGCGGAGGCGTTCAAGACGCTCGACCTCGACGCCGTGATCGCCGACCTCCACGCCCTGATGACGGATTCGCAGAAGTGGTGGCCGGCTGACTTCGGTCATTACGGTGGGCTGTTCATCCGTTTGGCCTGGCACAGCGCGGGCACCTACCGCACGACCGACGGGCGCGGCGGCGCTGGCGGCGGCCAGCAGCGGTTCGCCCCGTTGAACAGCTGGCCGGACAACGCCAACCTCGACAAGGCGCGCCGCCTATTGTGGCCGATCAAGCAGAAGTACGGCCGCAACATCTCCTGGGCCGACCTCTACATTCTCACGGGAAACGTCGCGCTCGAGTCGATGGGGTTCAAGACGTTCGGCTTTGCCGGCGGTCGCCCGGACACCTGGGAGCCCGAAGAGCTGTACTGGGGTCCCGAAGGCACTTGGCTCGGCGACGAACGCTATAGCGGCGAGCGCGAGCTCGAAGAGACGCTCGGCGCGGTGCAGATGGGCCTCATCTACGTCAACCCCGAGGGACCGAACGGCAAGCCTGACCCGCTCGGATCGGCGCATGACATCCGCGCCACCTTCGCGCGCATGGCAATGAACGATGAGGAAACCGTCGCGCTCAACGCCGGTGGCCATACTTTCGGCAAGACCCATGGCGCCGGCGACCCATCGTTCGTGGGCGCCGAGCCGGAAAGCGCGGTCATCGAGGACCAGGGGCTGGGCTGGCGCAGCAACCACGGCACCGGCATCGGTGCGGACGCCATCACCGGCGGGCCGGAAGTGACGTGGTCGCAGACGCCGACGCAGTGGAGCAACCACTACTTCGACAACCTCTTCAAGCATGAGTGGGAGTTGACGAAGAGCCCCGCTGGCGCCTGGCAGTGGGAGGCGAAGGACGCCGCCGCCGACATCCCCGACGCGCACGATCCCTCCAAGCGGCGCAAGCCGCGGATGCTGACGTCCGACCTCGCCATGCGGATGGACCCGGCCTACGAGAAGATCTCGCGCCGCTACTACGAGCATCCGGAAGAGTTCGCCGACGCGTTTGCCCGCGCCTGGTTCAAGCTCACCCATCGCGACATGGGGCCGTTCGAGCGGTATCTCGGCCCGCTCGTGCCGACAGAAAGGCTCATCTGGCAGGACGTGATCCCGGCTGTCGACCATCCGCTGATCGACGAGGCTGACGTTTCGGCCCTGAAGGCCGAGGTTCTCGCCACTGGTCTGAGCGTGTCGCAGCTAGTCTCGGCCGCTTGGGCCTCGGCCTCGACGTTCCGCGCGTCCGACAAGCGCGGCGGCGCCAACGGTGCCCGCGTCCGCCTCGCACCGCAGAAAGACTGGCCGGTCAACGATCCGCTCGTGCTGGCGGATGTGCTGGGTAGGCTTGAACTGGTCCAGAGCACGTTCAATGCGGCGGCGACCGGCGGCAAGAAAGTGTCGCTCGCCGATCTGATCGTCCTCGGCGGCTGCGCGGCAGTCGAGAAGGCGGCGAAGGATGCCGGCACCAACGTGACGGTGCCGTTCACGCCCGGCCGCATGGACGCGTCGGCCGAACAGACCGACGCCCCGTCCTTTGCTCCACTCGAGCCGATCTCCGACGGCTTCCGAAACTACCGGCGCCTGGGACGACAGGCCCTGGCGCCGGAGGAGGCGCTCGTGGATCGCGCCCAGCTTCTGAAGCTGAGTGGTCCGGAGATGACGGTTCTCGTCGGCGGCCTGCGTGTCCTGGGTGCCAACGCAAAGGGTTCCAAGAACGGCGTGTTCACGCAAAGACCCGAGGTCTTGACGACCGACTTTTTCGTCAATCTGCTCGATATGCGGACGGAGTGGCGGCAGAACGATGCGGACGACGATTTTGTCGGTGTCGATCGAGACACCAAACAGTCCCGCTGGACCGCGTCCAGGGTCGACCTCATCTTCGGATCCCATTCTCACCTGCGTGCGCTTGCTGAGGTCTACGCTTGCGCGGATTCGCAACCGGCATTTATTCATGACTTCGTCGCGGCATGGGTCAAGGTGATGAACGCCGATCGCTACGACCTGGCGCGTCTCGAGGATCGGGTGTGATGGCAAACTGACCACTTAGATAAGGCTTGTAGCGGCATTGAGGCCTCAATGCTGCTTCAAGCCGGGTCGCCTCTCTGTTCGTAAGCGTCCGCGGGCTGGTGGTTCGTTCGTCTGCTATTCGGAGCGTCCCAAGGCTCGCCCTCATGAGGGCGTTGCCTTGATTATTTAGGCTTTTCGGGTGGTGGGCCTCTCGTCGCGCTCGATGCGGAGGAGGTCAGCCTGTCGGCACGCTGCGACAGAGGAACCTAGAGCGGCCTCGAAACAATGCTGAGCTTTTCGCGATAGCCTCGTCGCTTCGGAGACCGTGCTCGCGGCTTTCGCCGTGAGGGCAACGAGGCGTGGGGCTCATCAGGGTGTCGCGATCGTCGAACAGGCAGCCGATAGGCAGCGCGTGCGATCGCCCCCTGCGTAGATCGCGCCGGTTCGGATTGCCGGCAAGCTTGGCCTGCCCGGCGTCGAACAGCTCGTCTCGGACGATCGCGGGATGTTCGCCCTTATAGCTCGCCCCCTTGTGGTTGAGCTCACCGAGCTGCATCCGGTTCTTCAGGAGGTGAGACCAAGGGCTATCCGTCAGCGGCACACCCCCGACGCGCTTCCCGGATGAGGCTTGAACCACAACACGTCGTGCTTTGAGGACCTTGAGCTCAACGCCCTCCCCATATCGTCCATGCGCCAGATCGGCCGGCCGCGCTTGGCGGGCACCTCCTCGAGAGTCTGGTCGAGGAGCTTGGCCTCGAGCCGCTTGCCCCGTTGCTGCGCCGCTCGAACTCAGGGTGCGACGCGGATGACGATCTTGCCGATATGGCCACCGTCCCGCAGGTGTTCGAATGCCGCCTTGGCGTCGTCGAAGGCGAAGACCTTGTCGATCACAGGTCGCAGGCGGCTCGCGCTCCAGACCCGCACCAGGGCTTCCGTTTCGGGCTGGTTGCCGACAAACACGGACTGCA
This sequence comes from Beijerinckiaceae bacterium, assembly GCA_965249685.1. Classification (GTDB taxonomy): domain Bacteria; phylum Pseudomonadota; class Alphaproteobacteria; order Rhizobiales; family Beijerinckiaceae; genus RH-AL1. Next base: position 2,222,847 of record CBDFMN010000003.1, read on the forward strand.
CCGTCGCGCCGCTGCCAAAGAGCGCGAAATAGTCGATGCCGGGATTAGCCGTGTCGAGAAAGCCGACGAGCGCGATGCCACCGCCCTGCGCGACCGCTTTCAGCGATTGGCCGAGCGTCCCCGAACCGCCGACCTCCACGACGCGATCAACACCGCGGCCGCCGGCCAGCGCGCAAACGGCGGCGCCCCATTCGGTCGTCTCGGAATAATCCACGATCTCGTCGGCCCCAAGCCTACGCAGGACCTCGCCCTTGCGAGCGCTCGACGTCGTCGCGATGACACGTGCACCGAGCACCTTGGCAAGCTGCACGGCAAAGATGGAGACGCCGCCGGTTCCGAGCGTTAGCACGGTGTCGCCGGGACCGATCGGCCCCTTGCGTGTCAGCGCGGTCCACGCCGTCACCGCAGCGCAGGGGAGCGTCGCACCTTCCGCGTAGGAGATCGCGTCCGGCAGGCGCACCACGGTCTCCTGCGGGACAACCTTGTATTCGGCCAGCCAGCCGTCCTGGCCGCTGCCGTAGCCGGTCATCGTCCAATCGACCGGCATCGGGCCGCGGCGATGGGGCTATCCTCACAGATGGTCGGCAAGCATGTCGGCCTCTTGGAGGAGCGACTCGGCACCGAACTCATCCGCCGCACGACGCGCAAACAGAGCCTGACCGCGATCGGCCAAGCCTTCTACGAGCGATGTCGCTCGATCCTCGCCGAAGCGGATGCGGCGGAGGCCCTCGCGCACGACCTCAGCGCGACGCCACGTGGACGCCTGCGGGTCAACGCGCCGACCACTTTCGGAGCCCGTTGCCTGGCGCCTGTGATCGAGCTTTATCTGGCCGCCTATCCAAACGTCGAAGTCGAACTGACGCTGACCGACCGCTACGTCGACATCGTCGACGAGGGTTTTGATGCCGTCATCCGCCTCGGGCCCCTGCAGGATTCGACGTTGCTGGCGCGTGCCCTGGCTCCGCATAGTTTGATCGCATGCGCGGCGCCGCATTATCTGCGGCGTCACGGCACACCGAAGACGCCGGCCGAGCTTTCTGGGCACGAGTGCCTGCGCTTCGTTTATTCGTCGGGATTGCTCTATTCGGACTGGCAGTTCGCGCGAGCCGGCCGTACCGAGACCATCGAGGTCCGCGGCCGCTTCCAGGTCAATGATTCTCGCGTGCTGCACGACGCGGCCTTGGCGGGACACGGCATCATGCTGCAGGCCGAGAGCGTCTTGCGCGACGACCTCGCGGCAGGCCGGCTCGTTCGTGTGCTGCCCGACTATACGGGACCGACGCGCCCGATGCATATCCTGTTCTCTGCGAGCCGGCGCCAGACGCCGAAGTCGCGGACATTCATCGACTGGGTCGCCGCAGCCTTCGGCAAAGATCGCGTCTGAAAGAGCAATTCAAATAGGGCATCGTCCGATCATAGAACGGTCTCCGCTGACAATTCGCTGTACAGCATGCGATGCCCGATTGAGAAGGTCGGGTTTGCAGCGCTGGACGACGATTAGCTACGATGCGACGACGACCTGCTATCGAAGCGTGATCGGGCGATGTATTGCGGGGATCATCCAGAATCAGAGGACACGCGTCGCCAAGTCTGAAGGCCGCGACATCGCGATCGCATCGGCCAACGCCGGGATCAGCTCGTCAGTCGCAGGCCGGTGCCTATGCGCCCTTGACCTTGCGAGCGAGGCGATCGGCAAGCTGACCCGGCAGGAATGGCTTGCCGACGGCTTCCCAAGCGGGCCGGTCATCGGGCAATGCGGCCTGCCCATAGCCTGTGACAAACAGGAACGGTACGCCACGTCGCTCGAGCGCATGCGCCACGATGAAGCTGCTTTGGCCCGCTACGTTCACATCCAGCAGCGCCACGTCGAGCGGCTCCGTTTCCGCAGCGGCAAGCGCCTCGGGCACACGCGCGAACGGGCCAATGACGATGCAGCCAGCGTCGGCCAGCATGTCCTCGACCAGAACCGCGACCAGCATCTCATCTTCGACCACCAGCACGCGCTTGCCGACGAGTTCGAGCGGCATCAAGTGAGATCCAGGGTCGATGAAGCGGGTTATCCCGCGGCGTCCGGCAATGGCGCCCGAACAACTGCCCTAACACCTTCGGGTAAGAATTCAATGTCGGCTTTCCCCGACAGGTCATGACTCAAGGCACGCTCGATCAGTATGCTGCCAAATCCGCGTCTGGCGGGCTTCGTAACCGGTGGTCCACTGCGCTCGACCCATTCCAGCAGCAGTTGCTCGCCATCCTCGGCGCTCTCGACGGTCCACCGCACCGCAACATCACCTTCGGGAACCGACAGCGCGCCATATTTAGCGGCATTGGTCGCCAGTTCGTGAATTGCCATGCCCAGCGCCAGCGCCCCGCGCGGGTCCAACAGCACGGGCGGACCAGTGATGGCGATGTTCTTGCGGTCGTCGGCCATGAACGGCCGCAGCTCCTCGGCAATGATCTCGTCAAGCTGCACCGCCGACCAGCTCTCCCGGCTGAGCAACGAATAAGCCGCGGTCAGCGCATGGACCCGGCCCAGGAACACGCTAGAAAATTCCTCGAGCGTGCCGGCCCGCTTCAGCGTCTGCGTCGCGAGCGAGATCACCACCGTCAGCATGTTCTTGACCCGGTGGTTCAGCTCATCGACCAGCAGGTTCTGGTGCTGCTCCGCCTTGGCAATCTGCGTGACGTCCACGAACGTCACCAGCGACCCGTCGACTGCGCTTTCCGGCGTTCGGTAGGGCAGGATGCGGAGCAAATAATGCACCGTACCATCGTGACGCGACACCCGGCGCTCGAGCGGTTCGCGCGTGTGCAACACGCGGTCGACGTCTTCACGAAGCTCGGCGTAGTCGAGTCGGCTCACGATATCGGTCAGCGGGCGGCCACAGTCGCTGGGGATCAGGTTGAAGATGCCGGCGACCTCCGGCGTGAAGGCACGGATGATGTTGTGCTGGTCAAGGAACACAGTGGCGACGCGCGTGCTTTCGAACAGGTTGCGCAGATCGCTGTTCGCCCGGTCGAGCTCGTCTACCTTTATCGCCAGTTGCGCGTTGACAGTTTGCAGCTCCTCGTTGACCGACTGGATCTCTTCCTTCGACGTTTCGAGCTCCTCGTTGCTGGACTGCAGTTCCTCGTTGACCGAGTGCAGTTCCTCGTTCGAACTACGTAGTTCCTCCAACGCGGTCTCGTGCTCTTCGGACAGCGATTGCAGCTGCTCGCGTGCGTCGAGCAGCTCCCGGTCCATCTCGGCGGCGACGCTGTCCGCGCCGGTGCCGGCAGCCGATGGCAGATCAGACCCCGCCGCATCGTCTTCCCTGAAGACAATCAGATAGGGCCGGTCCGGCTCCTGACCCGGGAGCGGCTCTACGACAAGGGTCACGGCGCCCGTGCCATCAGTATCGCCCGGCACGGCCTGCTTCACAGCCCGCCCGGTTTCCGCCGCAAGCCGCAGCGCCGTGCGCAAGGGGTGGCGCAGATTCCGACGGGCCATGTCGAACAGGCTGCGGCTGGGCGGACCAAGCGCTGGCAGCAGGAAGCCCCCGACGTGGCTGGAATAGTGCACGACCGATCCGTCCTCGGTTACCACCACGAAGGGCGAGGCGAAGCGTTCGAGCACGCGGCTGTTGGCGATGGCGAGCGAGCGGGGCCAGTCGGTCCGCCCCTTTTGCTGATCCGGCTGCGCGGCGGCGGCCGAAGCTGCGCGCTGCAGCGAGCGCGGCGCGACCTTGAGCGGCGGACTCGGGCCGTTGCGGCGCAGGAAGATGCGATGCTTCTTCTCCAGCGGCGCGAACAGCCCGTCGTGCCGCGCGACCGTCTCCGCGCTGCCGAGCAGGAGTACGCCGCCGGGTTGCAGCGCATAGTGAAAGGTGGGGATGACAGTCGCTTGAAGCTCAACGTCCATGTAGATGAGAAGATTGCGGCACGAAACCAGGTCCATGCGCGAGAAGGGCGGGTCTCGCACCAGGCTGTGCGCCGAAAAGGTGCAGAGGTCGCGGATTTCCTTGGCGACAACGAAGCTGTTCTCTTGGCGATTGAAGAAGCGTTCGCGCCGTTCTGGCGACAGGCCGTTCACCAGCGTTGAGGGGAAGCGCCCGGCTCGCGCGGTGCCGATGGCGGGCTCATCGATGTCGGTGGCAAAAACCTGCACGGTTGGCGCACCGGTCAGCTCGTCCATATGCTCGCGAAGCAGGATGGCGATCGAATACGCCTCCTCCCCCGTTGCGCAGCCGGGCACCCACACGCGAACCTGGTCCCCGGCACCCTTTCCTTCGAACAGCCGGGGTATCACGACCTGCTTGACCGCCGCGAAGGCGCTGGGATCGCGGAAGAACGTCGTCACACCGATCAGAAGATCGCGGAACAGCAGCATCGCTTCCGGGCGATCCTCCTCCAGCCGGACGACGTAGGCGGGCATGTCCTGCAGGCCAAGCACCTGTATTCGGCGTTGCACACGGCGCAGGAACGTCGCCTCCTTGTACCCGCTGAAGTCGTGGCCGACGCACGCGAACAATATCTCGCAAATGCTCAGGCGCAAGGTGTCGGTGTTGAGCTCGGCCGCGGAATTCGGAGCATCCGCGTCGTGCTCTTCTTTAATCCGCACCAGCCGACTTGGCATGTCCTGAACAGGTATGATGAGGTCGACGGCACCGGTGGCAATCGCGCTGGTCGGCATGCCGCTGTGCTCGGGCGCCGTCCCGTCAGTGCCCTGCGCCAGCGTCAAACCACCGCGCGAGCGGATCGCCTTCAGGCCCAGCGCGCCGTCGTGCCCCGTCCCCGACAGCACGATTCCTATGGCGTTCTCGCCAAGGTCGGCGGCGAGGCTGTCGAAAAGCTCGTCGATCGGCGCCGGTTCACGCGGCACGTCTGGCGCCAGGTGTCGCAGGCGCAGGCTGCCGTCGCGGAGCGTGCCGATGTTGCCGGGCGGGATCACATAGACGCAGTTCGCCTCGACGCGTTGCCCGTCCTTAGCCTCCACTACCGGCATGGCGGTCCACCGCCCGATGATTTCCGGCAGCATGCTCTTGCGATCGGCCGACATATGCAGCGCGATGATGAACGCCATGCCGCTGTCTGGCGGCGTGGACTCGAAGAACAGCCGGAACGCTTCGATTCCGCCAGCCGATGCGCCGATGCCGACGACCTGCATATCTAGTCCCGCCTTTGGTCGCGCCGGTCCTCGCGGCCATCGTGCTGAGCAGACATTTCGCGCCAGCGCTCGTCCACCTCCAACAGGCGCGGGGAAGCGCGCACGGGGACGCCCACGGTACCGAAGCGCCCGGCGTTGACCCGATCAATGATGATGAGCTCGGTCTCCGGGGTCATCGAATCGTCCCTTGCGTCGACGTTTGCGGCGATGCGGATCGGTTGGCATTTACCCTTCCTTGTCAATCCTTACGGTTTGGGATCCCGATCGCCGGCCGCGTCGCGTGGCCAGAAGCGCCGCGCGCGGCACATAGTCAGAGGACACAGGACCGGTGGCGTTCAACAGCTCGGTATCAATATTCATATGTCACGCGTTCTCCGTCCACACGCCGTGCTCGCGGAGGCTGATCGGCAGAGCTTCGGACTGAGCGATCAGCTCTGGGTGAAACGAGAAATCATCAGCCGCCTTCGGCCAAGAGAGCTTTCAGCTCGCGATAGGCGAGATCTATGCGCTCGCCGAGCCCTGGCTTGGGATCGTCGAGCCAGGAGACCGTAGCCTGCGCGAAGGCCGCCATACCGATCCGAGCTGCAAGGACCGCCTGCAGGTCAGCGACGCCTCGCGCCTTCAATGCGGCGGCAAGCGCCTCGGCCAGAGCACCCATCTTCGCCATCTCGCGCTCATGAAGTGCGGGCGTGTTTGAGATAACTTCATGTCGTGGCTTTGAAAATGGCCGATTGCCTTCGAGCAGCGGCTGGACCGACCGGAACGCTCGGAACAGCGTGTCGAGCGATCCAAGCCCCGGGGGCGCGTCGGCGATTGAGCCCGTGAGGGCGGCTCGCAACGTGGCCTCGCCATCGAAGAGGACCTCCCGCTTGTCCGGAAAATGACGGAAGAAGGTCCGCTCCGTCACACCGGCCCGCGCGGCTATCGCCGCAGCTGTGGTTTCATCGTAGCCGCGCTCGCGGAACAGGTCCAACGCCGCCCGTTGCAGGCTGGCGCGAACATCACCCTCGTTTTTCGCCACCGCGGCACCCGTTTCCTGTTGTCAGTGACTGACAGAGGCTCTATGTCAGTCACTGACGGGGTTAGCATATCCCTATTCGTGACAGTCAAGGAGATGACCCATGCGCGTGTTTCTGACGGGAGCGAACGGTTGGATCGGGTCGGTGGTTGCTCGCGAGCTGCGCGATGCGGGCCACACGGTGGTCGGCTTGGTGCGGTCGAAGGAGAAGGGCGAGGCGCTGGTCGCAGCCGGCGTCAAGCCGCTAGTGGGCGAGCTGCGCGATCTCGCGGTAATCCGGGAGGGGGCGAGTCAAGCCGACGGCATCATCCACACGGCGTTCGGTCTGGACTTCTCGAAGATCGACGAACTGGCTGAGGAAGATCGCGCAGCGATCGAGACCTTCGGAGAGGTGTTCGCGGGTTCGGACCGGCCTATCGTCGTAACGGGCGGCTTCGGTCTGTCGCCGTTTGGGGAGACCTTCATGGAGGACGCGAGGCCGCCCATGATCCCTGGCTTCCCCCGTGCGTCCGAGCAGACCGCATTCGCGCTCGCCGAGCGCGGGCTGCGGGTTTCCGTAGTCCGCAATCCGCGCTCGGTCCACGGCGCTGGCGAACGCCATGGTTTTGTTCCCATGCTTGCCGCCGTGGCCCGCGCAAAAGGCGTCTCTGCCTATGCCGGGGACGGGCAGAACCTCTGGCCATCCGCGCACCGGTTGGATTCCGCGCGCGTCTACCGTCTCGCACTCGAGCGCGCAGCCCAAGGCGAAGCCTTCCACGCCGTCGCCGAAGAAGGCGTGCCGTTTAGGCTCATCGCCGAGGCGATCGGTCGGCAGCTTGGCCTGCCGGCGAAGTCGCTGACGTCCGAGGAGGCAGAGGCGCATTTCGGCGGCCTGGCGATGTGGGTGGCGGGCAACGGCCCCGCCTCCAGCGAAAAAACGAAAGCGGTTCTCGGCTGGGAGCCGAAGGAGGTGGATCTCATCGCAGACATCGAACGGCCGGACTATTCTGAATGATTGGCTTGTCCGGTCCCGCTTATGCGAGGGCCTGGGTGCTTAATGGCCGCCACGCTCAGGCTGAGGTCGAGCGCCTCGCGACAATCCTCCAGTGAGGTCGCACGCGGCTAAAAGCACAGCCGCGCGCGACAACGGTCGACGGTGTTTCAGGCGCATCCGCGCGGCCGGACGGCATTATTCGCCCCTTACTGATGTTTGGCATCGAACAGATAGAGCTCATCGCTCTGCGCTTTGGCCAGGTCTGATATCGTCGCCCTTTTCGGCAAGGACCGCTACACTGTGGCAACCGAGCCGCCGTCGACGCGGTAGTTGGCCCCGTTGATGAACGTGGCATGTTTCGAGCAGAGGAACACGACCAGCGAGGCCACCTCTTCGGGCCGGCCACGACGCTGCAGTTCCAGCGTGGGGCGCTCCTCCTGGAGAAAGGATGTGATTGCGTCGTCGACACTCGTGCCGTTCTTTTTCGCGCGCTTCTCCATCATCGCGTCGGTCATGGGCGTCGCGATATAGGCGGGGCTGACGGCGTTCACCAGAACGCCGTGCTTGGAGTAGGTTTTCGACAAACCCTTCGCCAGGTTGAGAATGCCGGCCTTGGCGGCGCAATAGGGCAGTTCGTCGGCATAGGGTTGCTCGGCATCCTCCGAACCGAAGAGGATGACGCGCCCACTCTTGCGCTCCACCATGCCGGGGACGAAAGCGCGCGCGACGCGTACGGCGCCCATCAGGAGCACCTGGATCGTGTCGAGCCAGCCGGCGTCGTCGATCGTGTGGAAGTCGCCCGTGGCGCCGGTGACCCCGGCGGCGTTGACTAGAAAGTCGACATGATCCAGCTTGGCGATTGCGGCCGCGTGGAAAGCGGCTACCGATCCTGCGTCCCTGACGTCCACCACCACCGGATGCACCGTGCCGTAGACCCCGAGTTCGGCCGCCGCCCGCTCGATCTGGTCCGGGTACTGGTCGGCGATGACGACGGTCGCGCCTTCCTCCAGCAGAAGGCGGGCGGTCATGAAACCCATGCCAGAATCCGCCCCGGTCACCACCGCGGTCTTGCCCTTGATCCCGTAATCCATGCCAGATCCTGTCTCTGAAAGACCGGGAACACGGGAGCCGGAGAGATCGTTGCTTTCGAAGGCAGAGGGACTCTGGGCGATGATGGATGCGCAGGCTGAGGCTGTCCTGCGGGAGATGCAGGCGACCACCAAACCCATGCCCGCCAATGAGGCGGAGTGGCTGGAGGACTATCGCGCCACACTGGATGCAGTGGTCGCCATGCAGGGCGCGCCGCCGGAGATCGCCGTGTGCGAACAGGACGTCGTCGTCGGGTCTGGCGTGCGCCTGCGGATGCGGCTATTTCGACCCGAGGCGGAAGGGCTGCGGCCGACACTCCTGTTTCTGCACGGCGGTGGTTTTGTCGCCGGGTCGCTCGCAGGCTACGACATTCCCCTGCGCTGGCTGGCGCTACGGTCGGGCTGGCAGGTCGCCGCGCCGGCGTATCGGCTCGCGCCGGAACACCCCTACCCGGCAGCCCTCGACGATTGTGCCATGGCGCTGGACCAGCTGTTGAATGACCCCGCCTGCGAGGTCGACGCGACACGCGTCGCCATCGGCGGCGACAGCGCCGGCGGCCTGCTCGCCACGGCTGTCGCGGCGCGGGCGCGCGATGCCGGGCAGACATTGGCGTTGCAAGTCCTGCTCTACCCCAACACGGACCTGCGCGAGGGCGCTGGCCAGGCCTCGCGCGCAGAATTTGACGGTGTGGTGATCCGCATCGAGGAGCTGTACCGAAGTCTCGCCTGCTATCTCGGTGGGACGGACAGGACGCGCCCGGATGTGTCGCCGTTGCTGAGCGCTTCGCTCACAGGTCTTTGCCCGGCCCTGATCGTCACCAACGAGTACGATCCGCTGCGCGACGAGGCCGAAGCCTACGGCGCGCAGCTCGAAGCGGCCGGCGTACCCGCGGACTGTCGGCGTATGGCGGGGATGATCCACACGGCGTTGCAGAGGGGCGCGCGGATCGATGCCGGCGACGCGCTGATCAGCGAGGTCGCCGAGGTCCTGCGGAGAACGGGTGCGCGGCCTGGAGAGGGGTAGGTTCAGCCGTCTCCCGGTGACGCTACCGGCACCGCGCGTCGTCTCAGGACGGATGCGCGGCGCTTTTCTGCTCTTCGCTGCCGGCGCGGATCGCGCCCAGCGTCTTGTTGAGGTGGATGTGCCGATCGATGTGGTCGATCCACTCCAGCGGGACGAAATGATGCTGGCCGTCGGGCGATGAGGTCTTGGTCAGCTTGATCCGACCGTCCTGCACGTGATCGACCTTGCCGATGGTCTCGCCATCGGCGGCGATCACATCCATATGTTCGACGATCTTGCTCGTGTCGACGATAGCCATCCGGTCTCTCCCTGCGCTCGCCGCCTCGCAGGCGGCATGCAAGCCAACGAGAGCGGGGGCGGAAGGCTCCGTCCGAGGCGTAAAAAGGTGCAAGGGCCGCCGCCTCGCGTGGCACGTTTCGCCGACCTCTGCATTCAGAAATCAGCGGACCGCGAGGGGAGAATGGCGATGAGCGAGGAAACGGGTGGAGCCGGCAAGGCGCAGGATTACCGGGAGGGGTTCCTGGAGGGCGCGCGTGCCATGCTGAAGGCCATCGGCGACGACATGGCGGAGGAGCAGAAGCGGGTCTTGGAAAAGTGGGTCGAAGGGCCGCTGGCGACGTGGCGCGCGGCTGGTCCTGAGGCGACCAGGCCGGGTTTGCCCGCCATCGACGGCGCTTGATCCCCGCGACAGCGGACGCCGACGATGCGACTATGGGTCCTGAGCACGACGACGGCTTCTGGGCATAATGCGCCAAGTCGGCGAAATCGGCAGCGGAAAGCCTTTTGCGCTGGACGAAATTGGGAGGAACATAGAAGAAGTGTAGTACTTATCCGGCGCATGTGTCGCGCAGGCGTCTGTTTTCCCGACGTTTGCATCTTTTGTTAAGGGACGGACGGTTGGTCGAGACAGTTCTAGTTACCGGCGGCGCCGGCTTCATCGGGCGCCACCTCTCTGCGGAACTACTTCGGCGAGACTACAGGGTACGCGTCCTCGACAGTTTGATCGCGCAGGTGCATGTCGGTCGAGCGAAGCCCACTAGCATGGGGCCGGACATCGACTTTATCGAAGGCGACATACGCGACAAGGCCGTCGTTGCCCAAGCGCTGAAGGGTGTTGACGCGGTGGTGCATCTCGCCGCGGAAGTCGGGGTCGGCCAGAGCATGTACGCCGTCGACCACTACGTCTCCGTCAACGACTACGGCACCGCTGTCCTCTTCCAGGCGCTGATCGACCAGCCCGTCCGGCGCGTGGTCACCGCCTCCTCGATGAGCATCTACGGCGAAGGGCTCTATCGCAGCAGTGCGGGCGCCACCGTGGAGGACGTGCTCCGCAAGCCGCGCAAGCCCGGCGAGCCTTGGGACCCCTTGGACGAATACGGCCGCCCGATGGTCCCGGTGCCGACGCCGGAATGGAAGCGCCCGGCGCTGGCCTCCGTCTATGCCCTCACGAAATACGCCCAGGAGCGCCTGACCCTGACCTTGGCTCCGGCCTACGGCATGGAGGGGGTGGCACTGCGGATGTGGAATGCCTACGGCCCCGGTCAGGCGCTATCCAACCCCTACACCGGCGTCCTCGCCATCTTCGCCTCGCGCCTCCTCAACGGCCAGGCGCCAATGATCTTCGAGGATGGCGAGCAGCGCCGCGATTTCGTCCATGTCGCGGACGTCGCGCAGGCCTTCGTGCGCGCGCTGGAGCACCCTGCCGCCGCCGGCCAGGTCTATAATGTCGGCAGCGGCGACGACCGGTCCGTGCGCGACGTCGCCAGGGCGCTCGCCGTCGCCATGGGAAAGAACGATATCGAACCCGAAGTGGCCGGCAAGGCACGCGCGGGCGACATCCGCCACTGCATCGCCGACATCGGCAAGATCGGGCGCGAGCTTGGATACGAGCCGCGCTGCGACTTTCACGAGGGGCTCGTCGAACTTGCCGCGTGGGTGGCTGAGCAGCAGACCGCCGTCGACCGCGTCTACCAGGCGCGCGACGAACTCGCCGCGCGGGGCCTCGTAGCGTGACAGGACCTGTGATGTCGGCCCTTCCCGACGGCCGTCCCGTCCTTGTCACAGGCGGTGCGGGCTTCATCGGCTCAGTCCTCAGCGACCGGCTTGCCGAAGCGGGACACGAGGTCATCGTTTACGACGCCCTCGCGCGCGCCGGTGTCGAGGCGAACCTCGCGTGGCTTCAAGGGCGGCACGGCTCGCGGATCGTTCCTGTTATCGCCGACGTGCGCGACGCCGCGACGCTTGGACGGGCAGTCGCCGAGGCCGGCGCGGTGTTCCACCTCGCCGCGCAGGTTGCCGTCACCACCAGCCTCGCCGCGCCACGCGAGGACTACGAGATCAATCTCGGTGGTACGATGAACGTGTTGGAGGCCTTGCGCCGCCGCCGCGACGGCGTCCGCGTGCCGCTGCTCTTCGCCTCCACCAACAAGGTCTACGGCAACCTGCCGGATGTCGCGCTCGACCTTGTCGGCGATGCCTACGTGCCGCGGGACGCCCACCTGCGCGCGAGCGGTATCGGCGAGGATCGGCCGATCGACTTCCACACCCCTTACGGCTGCTCCAAGGGCGGTGCCGACCAATACGTGCTCGACTATGCCCGCAGCTTCGGCATTCCCACCGCGGTGATGCGCATGAGCTGCATCTATGGCCCGCGCCAGATGGGCACGGAAGACCAGGGCTGGGTGGCGCATTTCCTCATCACCGCCCTCGAAGGCAAGCCGATCAGCATCTACGGCGACGGATGCCAGGTGCGCGACATCCTGCACGTGTCGGACGTGGTGGCGGCCTATCTCGCCGCTTGGGAACGGATCGACGCCATCGCCGGCCAGGCCTTCAATCTCGGCGGCGGCCCGTCCAACGCCGTGAGCCTGCGGCAGTTGCTCGGCCATGTCGAGACGTTGGTCGGAGGCGCGATCGACCTCCGCTTCTCCGACTGGCGCGCCGGCGACCAGCGCTATTACGTGTCGGACACGCGCAAGGCGACCGAGGCGCTTGGCCTCGCCATGCCGACACCGTGGCGCGCGGGTGTCGCCGACCTCGCCGCCTGGCTCGCCGCGCTGCGGGGCTCCTCGCTCGCGCGCGCCGCGCTCCAGCCCGCCGAGGTGGCCTCGTGAGGGTCGCGCTCGTCAACCCGGCCTGGACCTTCGGCAACAGCATCTATTTCGGCTGTCGCACGCCGCACCTGCCCCTCGAACTCGGCTACAGCGCCGCCTTGCTGGAGGCCGGCGACCACGAGGTGCTCCTCCTCGACGCCCACCTCAACGGCCAGTCGAACGAGGCGAGCGCGGAAGCCGTGGCCGCCTTCGGCGCCGACATGACGGTGGTCGCGACCGCTCCGACCTATCTTTTCTGGCGCTGCGCCCCTCCCGAGCTGCGTGTGCCTCACGCGTTCCTCGCCGCGCTCGGCCGCCGCGGCGGCCGCACGGTCGCCGTCGGCCCGCACGGCTCCGCGACGCCACGGCCTACATTGGCCAAGCTCGGTGTCGATGTCGTGGTGCGCGGCGAATGCGAGGAGGTCGTCCTGCGCCTGGCCGAGGCGGCACGCCTGCGCGACGTTCCGGCGATCGCCTTCCGCGAGGACGAGGCCGTGACCGTCACGGGCGGCCCCCACGCTGGCCGCTTCACCGATCTCGCGCCGCTGCGCTGGTCTCCCGACTGGCTGGCCCGCCACGTGCATCACCACCACCGTTTCGACCGCGAGCCGGATGGGCCGGGTGCTGAAGTCGAAGCCTCGCGGGGCTGTCCCTACAGCTGTTCCTTCTGCGCGAAGATCGATTTTCGCGACGCCTACCGCCGGCGCGACACCGCACTCGTCGTCGACGAGATCGACGGGCTCATCGCGGCGGGGGTCACCTACGTCTATTTCATCGACGAGATTTTCCTGCCGCAGAAACCGCTTCTCGAGGCGCTGGCGGCACGCGACGTCCGCTTCGGCATTCAAACCCGCATCGACCTCTGGAAGCCCGAGATGCTGGACCTGCTCGGCGCCGCCGGCTGCGTGTCGATCGAGGCCGGCGTCGAAAGCCTCACGGAGGCCGGGCGCGCAGCGCTCGACAAGAGCTGCCGCGCCTCTACGGACGAACTGGCGGAACGGCTGATCCACGCGCGCCGCACCGTGCCCTTCGTGCAGGCCAACCTCATTAAGGTGGAGGGCGACGACCCCGCGCTCGTCGCGGAGTGGCGCGATCGCCTGCGCCGACACGACGTCTGGGCCAACGACCCTGTGCCGCTGTATCCCTATCCGAGTTCGCCGGACTATCGGCGCCTCTGGGGCAAGCCGGACGACCACGCCTGGGAGCGCGCGCACGAGCATTATCTCGGCCAATTCGACCATTTCAGCGATATCCAGGAAGACCGTCCCCTGCCGCTCCCGACCTTGGAGGCCGCGTGCGGATGCCGCTGACGCTGCGCGCCTCGTGCCGCACAGGCGAGGCGCGATGCACGTCCTGATGACCGGCGACACCGTCGGCGGCGTGTGGCAGTACGTGCTCGACCTCGCGCACGGCCTCGGCACGCGTGGGCACCGGGTGACATTCGCCGCGATGGGGCCTTCGCCCTCCGCTCATCAGTTGCAGGCGGCGCACGCGGTCCCCCGCTGCCAGGTCGTGCCGCTGAATTTACCGCTCGATTGGATGGCGCCCTCGCCGGCGGCAGTGCTGGCGGCGGGCGCGGCGCTGGCGCGGTTCGCCGACGAGATCGAGGCCGACATCGTCCACCTGCATAGCCCGGCGCTCGCAGCAGGCGACGCCTTCACCCCGCCCGTCGTCGCGGTCTGCCATTCCTGTATCGCAACCTGGTGGAACGCCGTCGGCGTGGGACCGCTACCGGCCGATCTCGCCTGGCGCGTCGGCCTCGCCGAGGAGGGCTTCCGCCGCGCCGATGCCCTTCTCGCGCCGACCGAGGCCTTCGCGATCGAGACCGCGCGGATCCACGGCCTGCCACGTCGGCCCACAATGGTCCGCAACGGGCGCCGGCAGCGCTCGTACGCGTCCGGCGCCGGGGAGTCTTGGATACCGTTCGGCTTCACCGCCGGGCGGCTTTGGGACCGCGCCAAAAATATGGAGGGAGTGGACCGCGTCGCCGCCCGCCTCTGCTTCCCGGTGGTGGCGGCTGGTGCGGTCCAGGGGCCGCACCGCGACCTGGTGCGCCTGAAGCACGTTGAGCGGGTCGGCCAGCTCAGCGACATGGCGGTGGCCGATTACCTTGCGCGCCGACCGCTCTTCCTGTCGCTCGCCCGCTATGAACCGTTCGGCTTGGCGGTGCTTGAGGCGGCGCAGGCCGGCTGCGCCCTGGTGCTATCGGACATCGCGACATTCCGCGAATTGTGGGAAGGCGCGGCGACCTTCGTCTCGCCCGACGATCCGGCGGCGGCGGCCGCCGCCATGGAAAGGCTGGCGGGCGACCCGGTCGCGCGCACCACACTCGGCGAGGCCGCGCGCGACCGCGCGGCGCGCTACAGCGCGGACGCGATGACGGAAGGCGTACTGGCCGCGTTCCAGGGCGTGCTGGCCGCGCGACAGATGCCGGTGCGGGCGCATGCCCGGATGGGCGGCGGCGCATGAAGATCGCCTACTTCACCCACTCGCTCGCCTCCTGCTGGAACCATGGTAACGCGCACTTTCTACGCGGCGTCCTGCGCGAACTGATCGCCGCCGGGCACGACGTCGAAGCCTTCGAGCCGGATGCGTCGTGGAGCCTCGCCAACCTCCTGCGCGACCATGGCGAGCGTGGGCTCGACGCCTTCCGCGAGGCCTATCCCGAACTCAGCTGCAGGACCTACCGCGATGCCGACGCCGTCGTCGAGCAGGTCGCGGGGGCCGACCTCGTCCTCGTTCACGAATGGAACGAGCCCACGCTCGTCGCCGCCTTGGGGACCGCGCGGAAACAGGGCGCGCGGGCCACGCTGCTGTTCCATGACACGCATCATCGCGCGGTGAGCGAGCCGGACGCGATGCGGCGCTACGATCTCTCCGGCTATGACGGCGTGCTCGCCTTCGGCGAGGCTCTGGCGCACGTCTACAGGGGCTGGGGCTGGGGCGACCGCGTCTTCGTCTGGCACGAGGCGGCCGACCCCAAACATTTCCACCCGCCCGCCGTCGAAGGGATCCGCAGCGGCCTCGTCTGGATCGGCAATTGGGGGGACGGCGAGCGCACGGCGGAGCTGGAGACGTTCCTCTTGCGCCCGGCGCAGGCTGTCAAGCTGCCGCTCGACGTCTATGGCGTACGCTACCCGATCGAGGCCGGCGCGATGCTGGAGCGCTATGGCGCGCACCACCGGGGTTGGGCACCAAACGCCGCGGCGCCGGCGCTGTTCGCCCGCCATCTTGCCACCATCCACGTGCCCCGCCGCTTCTACGTCGAGCAGCTGCCGGGCATTCCGACCATCCGCGTCTTCGAGGCGCTCGCCTGTGGCATCCCGCTGGTGAGTGCGCCGTGGGACGACAGCGAAGGACTGTTCCGCGCCAACGAAGACTACCTCGTGGCGTCCGACGGCGCCGCAATGGAACGGCACCTGATCGCTCTGCGCGGCGACGCCGGCCTGCGGCAGGCGCTCGTGCGCAGCGGGCTCGCGGCCATCGCCGGCCGGCACACCTGCCGGCACCGGGCCGACGAGCTTCTCAGCGTCGTCGCCACGCTGCGCGCGGCGGAGTTCGCGGAGGTGACGGCTTGAAGATCGCCTTTTACGGGTCCAGCCTACTCTCGTCCTACTGGAACGGCGCCGCCACTTATTACCGCGGCCTCCTGTCCGACCTGGCGGGACGCGGCTATTCCATCACCTTCTACGAACCCGACGCCTTCGGCCGGCAAGAGCATCGCGACATGGAGCCGCCCCCTTGGGCGGAGGTAGTGGTCTATCCCGCGACCATCGAGGCGGTGCGCGAGGTCGTGGCCCGGGCAGCCCATGCCGACGTGGTCGTCAAGGCGAGCGGCGTCGGCGTGTTCGACGACGCCTTGCTCGACGGCGTCGTCGCCGCCTCGCGACCCGAGGCGATCCGTATCTTCTGGGATGTCGACGCACCGGCGACGCTCGCCGACATCGCCGGCGCGCCTGACCATGCGCTGCGGCGCGCCCTGCCGAAGCTCGACCTTGTGCTGACCTACGGTGGCGGTCCGCCGGTCGTCTCGGCCTACAAGGGGCTCGGCGCGGCGCGCTGCCTTCCCATCTACAACGCGCTCGACCCCGCGACCCACCATTCCGTCCCGGCCGATCCGCGCTTTGCCGCCGACCTCGCCTTCCTCGGCAACCGGCTGCCCGATCGCGAGGCGCGCGTGGAGACCTTCTTCCTGGAGCCCGCCGCGCGGCTGGCGCAGCGACGGTTCCTCATCGGCGGCAACGGTTGGGACACGAAGGCCATGCCGGCCAACGTCCGCGCCATCGGCCACGTCTACACGCGCGAGCACAACGCCTTCAACACGACGCCGCTCGCGGTGCTGAACGTCGCGCGCGACAGCATGGCGGCGGTCGGCTTCTCGCCCGCCACCCGCGTCTTCGAGGCCTGCGGCGCGGGGGCCTGCCTCATCACCGACGCCTGGACCGGCCTCGACCTGTTCCTGGAGGAGGGCACGGAGGTGCTCGTCGCCCGCGACGGGCAAGACGTCGCCGACCACGTCGCGGCTCTCACGCCCGAGCGCGCGCGGGCGATCGGCGCGGCGGCGCGCGCGCGGATCGTGGCGCAGCACACCTACAGCCGTCGTGGGGCGGCGGTCGACGCCATCCTCCAGGATACGGGACGCGCGAAGCGGGAGCGCAGCGTCGCATGAGCCCCGCGCCGCTTTCGCTCGTCGTCCTCGGGCTCAGCCTCTCCTCGTCCTGGGGCAACGGCCACGCCACGACCTATCGCGCCTTGCTCAAGGCGTTTGCCGCGCGCGGGCACGACGTGCTGTTCCTGGAGCGCGACGTGCCCTGGTACGCGAGCCACCGCGATCTGCCAGAACCCGACTTCTGCCGGCTCGAACTCTACCGCGATCTGGCCGACCTCACCCGGTTCCGCGACCGCATCGCCGCGGCCGACGCCGTCATCGTCGGCTCCTACGTGCCCGAGGGCGTCGCCGTCGGTCGCCTCGTCCAGGGGCAGGCGCGCGGCGTCGTCGCCTTTTACGACATCGACACGCCCATCACGCTGCGGAAACTGCGCGCGCACGACCACGAATACCTCAGTCCCGATCTCATCCCCGGCTACGACCTCACCCTGTCATTCACCGGCGGCCCGACACTCCGCACCCTGGAGGGCGAGTTCGGATCGCCAATGGCGCGGCAGCTCTACTGCTCCGTCGACCCGAACGCCTATCCCAGGCTCGACGCGCCCAAACGCTGGGACCTCTCCTACCTCGGCACTTACAGTGACGACCGTCAGCCGACGTTGGAGCGCCTGCTGCTGGAGCCGGCGCGCCGCGCGCCGCACCTGCGCTTCGCCGTCGCCGGGCCGCAATACCCGGCCACGATAGTCTGGCCCGCCAACGTCGAGCGCATGGAACATCGCGCGCCAGCCGACCACCCCGCCTTCTATGCGGCGAGCCGCTACACCTTGAATGTCACCCGCTCCGACATGATCGCCGCAGGCTACAGCCCCAGCGTGCGCCTCTTCGAGGCGGCGGCCACGGGTACGCCGCTCATCAGCGACCGGTGGGATG
Organism: Beijerinckiaceae bacterium; assembly: GCA_965249685.1. Classification (GTDB taxonomy): domain Bacteria; phylum Pseudomonadota; class Alphaproteobacteria; order Rhizobiales; family Beijerinckiaceae; genus RH-AL1. The sequence continues at coordinate 2,240,724 of CBDFMN010000003.1, forward strand.
GGCTCGAGACGGTCCTCACGCCCGGTCGCGAGATCCTCGTCGCCGAGACGGCGGACGCGGTGCTCGCGATCCTGACGCAGCGCTCTGAGGCGGAGCGGCAGGACATGGCGGATGCGGCACGCGCCCGTGTGCTGGGCGGCCACAGCGCGGCTCACCGCGCCGCCGAACTCGAGGCGCATGTGCGGGAAGCCATGGCGTTCAAGATCAAAGCCGCGCGCGCGACGGGCCCGGCAGGCGCGGCAGGCGCGGCAGGACGGAGGCGGCATGACGCGGCATAGCATTCGGGTCGCCCTGATCGGCGTCGGCAATTGCGCGTCCTCCTTCGTGCAGGGCCTGCATTTCTATCGCGATGCGCGACCCTCCGCGACCGTGCCCGGCCTCATGAACGTCGAGCTCGGCGGCTACCATGTCGGCACGATGGAGGTGGTGGCGGCCTTCGATATCAATGCCGCCAAGGTCGGCGCCGACGTGGCGCAGGCGATCGGCGCCGCGCCCAACAACACGATCCGTTTCGCCGCCGTGCCCGACCTCGGCGTGGTCGTCCAACGCGGTCCGACGCTCGACGGGCTCGGCAAGTACATGCGGGACGACATCGCCGAATCCGAGGCGCCCGTCGCCGACGTCGTCGGGGCGCTCAGGCGCGCGGGAGCGGAGGTCCTGGTCTCCTACCTGCCTGTCGGTTCGCAGCAAGCGACCGAGTTCTATGCGGAATGCGCGCTCGCCGCCGGCTGCGCCTTCGTCAATTGCATCCCCGTCTTCATCGCCTCGGACGCGGCCTGGCGTGAACGCTTCGCGGCCAAGGGGCTCCCGCTCGTCGGCGACGATATCAAGAGCCAGGTCGGCGCCACCATCGTGCATCGTGTGCTCGCCAACCTGATGCGCGAACGCGGCATCGCTATCGACCGTACCTATCAGCTCAACTTCGGCGGTAACGCCGACTTCAAGAACATGCTGGAGCGCGAACGGCTCGAATCGAAGAAGCTCTCGAAGACGCGCGCGGTGACGAGTCAATTCGGCACGCCGCTCGCCCCCGACGACATCCACGTCGGGCCAAGCGACCACGTGCCCTGGCTAACCGATCGCAAATGGGCGCATATCCGGCTGGAGGGCACGGCCTTCGGTGGTGTGCCGCTCGCCATGGAGCTGAAGCTGGAAGTTTGGGATTCTCCCAACTCTGCCGGGATCGTCATCGATGCGGTGCGCTGCGCCAAGCTGGCGCTGGATCGCGGGATCGGTGGGGCGCTGGTCGGACCCTCGAGTTATTTCATGAAATCGCCGCCGACGCAGTTCACGGACCACGAGGCGCGCGAGCGCACAGCCCGCTTCGTCGCGGGCGAACCGGACAGCGCGTGAACACGGTCACCCTCGTGCGCCACGCAGCCCATGAGCGCGTCGACGCGGTGCTGTGCGGGCGCATGTCCAGCGTGACGCTCGCGGCTCAAGGCCGTGCTCAAGCGGCCGCTCTCGCCACGCGTTTGCGGGGATGCGGGGCGAGAACGGTGATGACGGGCCCGCTCGCGCGCGCGCAGGAGACCGCAGCGCCCATCGCCGCCGCGCTCGACGTCGAACCGTTCGTCACGCCGGCGCTCGACGAGATCGATTTCGGCGGCTGGACGGGCCGCCGCTTCGACGAATTGCGGGGCGATCCGTCTTGGCACGCCTGGAACACCGGGCGGGCGGCCGCCTGCCCGCCCGGCGGCGAGACGATGGCGGCCGCGCAGGCGCGCGTCGCCGCCCTTCTCGCGGACCTCGCCGCGAGCGGGCGCGACGCGGTCCTGGTCAGCCATTGCGACGTGATCCGCGCGGCGGTCCTGTCCGTCCTCGGCCTGTCGCTCGACGCCTATGCCCGGTTCGACATCGCGCCGGCTTCCATCACCACGCTCGCGCTCTGGCCGGGCGGCGGCAAGGTGACGGGCTTGAACGAGACTCTGAGCCCAGGAGACGTCCGCCCGTGAGCGAAGACGAGAAGGCCGAACTGGCGCGGGCGATCACGGCGCTGGGTCCGTGGTTCCACCATATGGACCTCGGCGGGGTGTGGACGGCGCCCGACCACTTCCTCTACGATTACCCGGCTGCCAAGTGGCGCCGCTACGCGGACCGCCTGCCCGCCGACTTGAGCGGCAAGAGCGTGCTCGACATCGGCTGCAACGCGGGTTTCTATTCCATCGAGATGAAGCGGCGCGGCGCGGCGCGCGTGCTCGGCCTCGACGCGGACGAGCGCTACCTCGCGCAGGCCCGCTTCGCCGCCGCCCGGTGCGGGCAGGCGATCGAGTTCCGCAACCTGTCGGTCTATGACGTCGGCGCGCTCGGCGAACGCTTCGACCTCGTCATCTTCATGGGCGTCTTCTACCACCTGCGCCACCCGCTGCTGGCGCTCGACCTCATCCGCGAGCACGTGGCCGACGACCTCCTGCTGTTCCAATCGCTGCAACGCGGCGGCGCCAGCGTCCACGAGACGGCCGAGGACTACGACTTCTTCGACTTTTCGCCCTTCGAGGCGGCAGATTTTCCCAAGATGCATTTCGTCGAGCATCGCTACGCCAACGATCCGACGAACTGGTGGATCCCAAACCGCGCTGCGACGGAGGCGATGCTGCGGTCGTCTGGCTTCGCCATCACCGACCACCTGGAGGAAGAAGTGTACTTCTGCCGCTGCGTGGAGGTGCCCTGGGGCGAAAGGGCGGTGTACCCGGCGCATCGGCAAGGAGGAGGTGGAGGCGCATGATCGAAGCGGCGATGATATGGAACGAGCCCAACAACAAGTCGCATTGGGATCCCGCCGTCGATCCCGACTGGTCGCTCTTCGCGGCCATGGCTCGCGAGGCCGGCCGCGCGATCGGCCGGGCCAACCCCGGCATCACCCGCGTGCTCGGCGGTATGTCGCCGATCGATCCCAACTTCATCACCCGCATGGCCGGGCATGGCGTGCTCGACGCGGTCGACGCGGTGGCGGTGCACGGTTTCCCGCTCGATTGGAACCTGTGGCCGTTGAAGGACTGGCCGGCCAAGATCGCCGAGATCAAGGCTGTGACCGCCCTGCCCGTCTGGGTGTCGGAAGTCGGCATCTCGACCTTCGGCGCGGAGGAGGTGCAGGCGTGGGGGCTGACACGCACGGCCGAGCTTCTGCGAGGCCAGGCGCCGCGCATCCATTGGTACAGCCTCTACGACCTGCCGCGCGAATGGGAGGCGACGACCCGCCACCGCGAAGCGGAGGGCTCCTCCTACTACAGGCACTTCGCCATGGGCCTGCTCGACCAGGACGGGCGACCGAAGCAGGCGCTGGAGGAGTTTGGCCGGCACACGCCGCAGATCGGCCTCTGCCAATGGTTTCACTACCAAGACCATCGCCTGGATGACGCGGTCGCCTGGATGAAGCGCCTCGGCGTCACCTACATGCGCACCGGCCTCTCCTGGGCCGATAGCTTCCGCCCCGACGCGCTCGGCTGGTTCGACCGGCAGATGGAAGCCTTGGCCGATTTCGACGTGACGGTGACCTTCTGCTTCACGCCCGAACATCGTGGCATGGCGCCCCACCACAGCAGCGCGCCGCAGGATCCGGCGGAATTCGTCGACTTCTGCGTCGCGATGATCGAGCGCTACGCGGCCAAGGCGATCACCCCGGCCTGGTCAACGCTCGCAGCGCCCTGACGACCTGCGGCCTTGCCTCGAGGCGCGATCTGGCACACTTACGTTTGACGCCCCGACCAAGGTGGGGGCTCCCAAATCGCCGCTAGACCGTCGGAGAATTCGCCATATGTCGATGCCCAGGAGCCTATCGAGCCTTCGTCGCTCGCGATGGAGCCTCGTCGCGCTCAGCCTCGCGGTCGGCCCGTCCGCTCTGGCGCAACCCGCCGCGCCCATGCCCATCATTCCCGGTTCGGCGATCACCGAGACCGCGAAGCTCGCGCCCGACACGGTGCTTGCCACCGTCAACGGCAAGCCGATCACGCAGGGAGACCTCGACCTTGCGGGCGAGGACATTGGCGCGAACCTGCCGCAGCAACTGACCGGCAAAGCCAAGGACGCCTACCTGCTCGACTACCTCATCGACGGCAATTTGGTGGCGCAGAAAGCCGTGACCGACAAGGCGGACCAGGGTCCGGCCTTCGCGCAGAAGCTCGCGTATGCCCGCGACAAGCTGCTGATGGAATCGCAGTTGACGGAGATCGCGAAGAGCGCCACGGCCGATGCCAACCTGCACAAGATCTACGATGAGGCGGCCAAGGCGCAGAAGCCTGAGGAAGAGATCCACGCCCGCCACGTGCTGGTGGCGACGGAAGGCGACGCGCAGGCGGTGCTGAAGCGCCTGAAGGCCGGCGAGGACTTCGCCAAGGTGGCCAAGGACATGTCGAAGGACCCGGGATCGGAGGGCGGCGACCTCGGCTGGTTCACGAAGGATCGCATGGTGCCGGCTTTCGCCGACGCCGCCTTCAAGCTGCAGAAAGGCCAGATCTCCGATCCCGTGAAGACGCAGTTCGGCTGGCACGTGATCCAGCTCGAAGACCGACGGCCGAAGACGTTCCCGGTGTTCGATCAGGTGAAAGACCAGATCGCCCGCTACGCCGTGCAGAAGGCGCAGAGCGAATTGGTGGTCGAGTTGCGCAAGACCGCGAAGATCGAACGCACCGCCGCCGCGCCGCCGGCTGAAGGCCCGACGCTCGGCGCGCCAGGCGAGGGGACGCCCCCCGCGGAGAAATAGGCCGATCGAGCCTATTGGCGCGGCTAGCGGGCCGCGCCAAGGCGATGCGAACGCACCCGGCTTGGCGCCGGACGCGATTGTGTATCTCAGCGCACTTCGGTCTGGCGTGGCGGCCCCATCAGAGCCGGCTGGAACAGGATGGCGGCGGCCAGCGTGCAGACCAGCGAGAGCGCCATGAGCTTGCCCATGGACGACGTTCCCGGGTGGTTGGACGCCCAGAGGCTGCCGAAGGCGGTGGCGGTGGTCAGCGCACTCCAGAAGACGGCGCGTGTCAGGCTCGACTGCAGCAGTTTCTTCGTGCCGGCGCGCCACGCCATGACGAAATAGATCTTGAAGGCGACGCCGAGCCCAAGCAGCAGCGGCAGCGCGATGATGTTGGCGAAGTTCAGCGGCATGCCGATCAGCACCGTGATCTCCAACGTCACCAGTCCGGCCAACAGCAGCGGCACGAGGGTCAGCAGCACGTCGCCGACGCGGCGTAGGACGATGAGCAGGATGACGAAGATGAGGCCGACCGCGATGGCCCCCGCCACGAGGAAGGCATGCTTCACCGTTTTGCCGGCTTCCTGGATGGCCACGGGCTGGCCGGTCGCGTGCGGGGCGATTGCTTTGATCGCGTCGGCGAAGCGGATCATCGTCGCGTTGTCGTTGGCATCGCCCTTCGGCGCCGCTTCGACGCGGGCGTGTCCGTCAGGCGAGACGTAGAGGTCTTTCAGCGCCTTCGGGATATCGTCGACCGTCACCTTCTCGGCCGCGAGTGTGGCGCGCAGGCCGACCAGCGTCTGGTTCACGGGAGGCAGAAGCACCCCTCTAGCGCGCTCGCGCACCGGCGGCGGCGCGTCCGCGAGTTTCTGCGCCAACTCGGCGAAACGCCGCGCGTCGCCGGCCCCCTTCGTCGCCGCGGACCCGGCCGTCTGGTTGAACGAGTCCGCGACTTTACGCAGGTCGGCGACGTCGTCCGCATCGCTCGGGGCCGCAATGGCGCGCGCGGGGTCCATGACCGGCAGCAGGGTCTTCGCCGCGCCGCCGATCAGCCCAAGCTTCTCGTCCTGGTCTTCCGGCACGAGGCTCGACAACGTCGTTACCCGCGCCACCTCCGGCAGCTTGCGCAGCTTGGAGGCCGTCTCGTCGGCGACCTGGAGGCTCGGTTCCAGCACGCTGATCGTCTGGGTGTCCGTCTCCGGGTCCTTCATCAGGTCGGTGAGGGTGGAGATCGCCTCGGTGTGCTGGTTGTCGAGGTTGAGCGGGTTGAAGTCGAAGGAGAGGTTGCGCAGGAGCGGCGCCCCGGCGAGCGCCACGGCCAGCGTGCCGATGACGATGACGTAGCGGTGGCGCTCGATGAAGTCGTCGACGGGCGCGAGGAACTTGTAGCCGATAGGCTCGCGCTCGGCGGCCGGGCGGATCACCGCGAGCAGGGCCGGCAGGACGGTTATGGCGCAGGCAAAGGCGATGAGCATGCCCGTTCCGGCGATTTCGCCAAGGTCGCGCACACCGCGGTAATCAGTTGGCAGGAAGGCGTAGAAACCAGCCATGGTGGCGAGCGCCGCCAGGGCGAGAGGCCGCCCTACTTTGGACGAAGCCATGTAGAGGGCTTCGTGGAAATCGGCGTGGTCGTAGCGCTCGGCCTTGAAGCGGACGGTGAACTGGATCCCGAAATCGACCCCGATCCCGACGAACAGCACGGCGAAGGCGATGGAGAGCACGTTGAGTTGGTGCACCAACAGGAGCCCGGCTGCGAAGGTGACGACCAGGCCGACCAGCACCGCGACGAACACGGCGCCGACGAGCTTGAAGGATTTCAGCGCGGCATAGACGATCGCGATCACCGCGACGATCATGAGGAGCCCGTTGAAGCCGAACCCGTCGAGCACGGTCGAGAATTCCGCGTCGGCGATCGGCACCTGACCGGTCAGGCGTACGGTGACGCCATGGTCGGGATCGAGGTGGAGGTCCACGGCGGTCTTACGCACGAAGGCCGTCGGCACCGCACCCGGCTCCACGGCGGAGTAATCCAGGACGGGCGCGATCTGAATGAACTTGCGCGTCTGACGGCTCGAAGGCGCGTCGTCGTTGCCGATCAGGTTCTGCAGCGAAAAGAACGCCGGCTTGTCGGCCAGGATGTTCTCCAACGACCGGTTCATCGCGGCGATCGGCTTGTCGTAGCTATCGAGCGAACCTTTGCCGGCGCGCACGCCTTTGGTGATGAAGTCGAATCCGTCCATCAGGCCGCGCAGCGACGGGTCGGAGGAGATGATCGCCAGCACGGGGCGCGCCTGCTGCAGCTCGTTGACCGTCTTGCGCAGGTCCGGCAATGGAAGAAAGAGCAGGCCGGCCTTGGCGAAGAAGGGCCCGCCGTCCGGCTGGACCACGGACTTGAACACGTCCGGGTGGTTCTGCAGCCGCTCGTTGAGCCGTGCCGCGGCATCGTTGGCGAGCTCAGGCGTCTTCCCGTCGATGACGACGATCATCGAGTCCGATTGGTTCGGAAAGGATTTGCCGTAGGCGATCTCGTCCTGACGCCAGGGTACAGAGGCGTCGATGAAATCGTCGGTGTTGGTGTTGATGGCGGAATCGTTCGGGTCGGTGAAGCGACCCACGACGTACCATCCGCTGGCGATCGTCAGTATCGCAGCGGCGGCCAGGACAAGCCAACGCCGCCGGGCGCAGGTCATGACGATCGCGGTGACGAAACGGGTGATGGGGCCGTGCGACGTCTGCATGCCCGAAGCGTCGAGGCCGGCCGTCTCATGAGAGATCGTCATGCGTTGCGAACACCATTGATGAGGGCGGGACCGCGTCGTCTGCCGCCTGCCTCGAGCGGGGGCGAGACAAAACCTGTGGCCCAGATGCGGCAGCGTCTACCATAAAGCGGTGCGCGCGCGCCTCGACCTTGTAATTCCCGGTTGTGAATGTCATTCCTGCCAGGGCTGGGCAAGCAAAAAGAACGAAGTTTGAGCCCATGGGCGGAATACTCGGGTCGATACGCCGGCTGGGCCTTAGCGTTGGCATTAGTGGACGTCGGCCTATACTTTAGCTCGGAATCACCTGGGTCTCCGGGGCCGCTGGACTCCTAATGGGAGGTAGGTGGACCTCGCATGCTTGCGGCGAACCGACCGTGCAGCCGCTACGGACCTCACGAAGGATACTGGACCTTGGGCATTCCCTTTTTGCAAATGGCGACCGTCGGATCCTACGTGGCGCGCCAGGAACTGTTCGGCAAAAAGATCGCCGGCAAGAAGCGATATCCGCTCGTGCTGATGCTGGAGCCGCTGTTTCGCTGCAACCTCGCTTGCGCCGGATGCGGCAAGATCGACTATCCCGACAAGATCCTCAACGAGCGCCTGCCGGCCGCCGATGCCCTGAGGGCGATGGACGAGTGCGGCGCCCCGGTGGTGGTGGTCGCCGGCGGCGAGCCGCTGCTTCACAAGGAGTTGCCGCAGATCGTCGAAGGTGCGATCGCCAAGAAGAAGTGGATCACCGTTTGCACCAATGCGCTGCTGCTCGAGAAACACCTGCCGCGCTACAAGCCGAACAAATACTTTAATTGGTCGATCCACCTCGACGGCGACAAGGCGATGCACGACAAATCCGTGTGTCAGCAGGGCGTCTACGATAAGGCGTTGTCCGCGCTGAAGAAGGCGCGCGAGATGGGGTTCCGCGTCACCATCAACTGCACCCTGTTCAACGATGCCGACCCCGAGCGCATCGCCCGCTTCCTCGACGAGGCGAAGACTTGGGGCATCGAGGGCGTCACCGTCTCGCCCGGCTACGCCTACGAGCGCGCGCCCGATCAGCAGCACTTCCTCAATCGCGCGAAGACGAAGGATCTGTTCCGCAAGATCTTCGCGCTCGGCGACGGCGGCAAGCGCTGGCCCTTCTACCAGTCGGCCCTGTTCCTCGACTTCCTCGCCGGCAACAAGACCTATCAGTGCACGCCGTGGGGCAACCCGACGCTCACCGTTTTCGGTTGGCAAAAGCCCTGCTACCTGCTCGGCGAAGGCTACGCCAAGACCTTCAAGGAGCTGATGGAGACTACGGCCTGGGACCGCTACGGCACGGGAAATTACGAGAAGTGCGCGGACTGCATGGTCCATTGCGGCTTCGAGGCCACCGCCGTCACCGATTCGTTCCGTCGGCCATGGAAGCTGATCGGTCCGGCGCTGCGCGGCATCCGCACCAAGGGCAGGATGGCGCCGGAGCTCTCTCTCGCCAACCAGCGGCCGGCCGAGTTCGTCTTTTCACGGCACGTCGAGAAGCGGATCGCCGAGATCGACGGCAAGGCCGGCGCCGAGCAGCTGACGGCAGCGGAATAGGCCGGCGAAGGCGGCTCTCGCGTCGCGCGCGGTTCGCACCAAGGCCGGCAGCTGACGCGGGTCGCGCGCCAGCGACAGCAGGACGGCGGCCAGGTCGACCTGCCCGTCTGGCCGCATTCCGACGGTGGCCGCATGCGGCAACTGGCGTTCCGCCGGATCGGCGACGACGCGCACGGCCGCAAAGGGCAGTCCGTGCCGCGCCGCCGCCCGCGCGACGATGTGCGATTCCATGTCGACCAGGGCCGCACCGCAAGCCTGGTGCAGCACCCGCTTCTCGGTCACGCCCGCCAACGGCGCGTCGACGCCCGCGAACACGACCAGAGGCACGCTCAGGACTTCTGCGAGCTTGCGGCGCCAGTGTTCGTCGGCCTCGTAGCGCGCGCCGTCGGGCCCGACCACAAGGTTCGCAACGCGGCAGGTGCCGGGGCGGAGTTCTGGCGCCAGACCGCCGGCGATGCCAAAACTCACCAGGGCGCGGCTCGCGGGTGCGGCCGTCTCCAGCGCCCGGGCCAAGCCGGCGCAATCGCCGCCGCCGGCAAGTATGGTCAGGCCCGGTCCGGCCGCGATCCTGGCTTCGGCCTTGAAGCCGCAAACGACCGTCACAGGGCGGGATGGAGGCACGGCGCTCTTCTTGGTCTGAGACGGCGACGCCGCAGGAGGTCCGACACCAACCCAGCGACGGCACACCGCCGAGCGATGGTTTGGGGCCGGCCAAGCCGAACCCCCGGCAACGCACCGTGCACGCCCCGGGCGTCGCGATGGTCGCAGCGGGACCGGGGCCGCCTCTCACATGCCGGCGAGGACCGCGCGGTGGTTGCTGGACTTGAGGTTGCGGAATCGCGCCAGCGCCCATAGCGGGAAGAACTTCGGGTAGCCATGATAGCGCAGGTAGAACACCCGAGGGAAACCGGTCGCCGTAAAGCGCGCCTCGTCCCACAGGCCGTGGGCGGTCTGCGTCTCCCTGAGATAACCCACGCCGTGCGCCACCGCAGGATCGTCAACGAGGCCCACGGCCATCAAGCCGAGCAACGCCCATGCGGTCTGCGACGCGGTCGAGGGCGCGGACTGGTAGCCGGCGTAGCCGTGCTCGTAGCTCTCCGCCCCTTCGCCCCAGCCGCCGTCGGCATTCTGCACCGCCTTTAGCCAGGCAACCGCGCGCTGCACGCTCTCGGAGCGCGGATCGACCTCGGCGATATTGAAGGCGCAGAGCACCGACCAGGTGCCATAGATGTAATTCAGGCCCCAGCGGCCGAACCAGCTGCCGTCCTGCTCCTGCGTCGTGACGAGGTAGTCGATCGCCCGTTTGATCGCCGGGCTCGTCTGCTGCGTCTCGCCGAGTTGCGCCAGCATGCTGATGCAGCGCGCCGTGACATCGGCGGTCGGCGGATCGAGCAGCGCACCGTGGTCGGCGAACGGGATGTTGTTGAGGTATTCGTGATCGTTGTCGGCGTCGAACGCGCCCCAGGCGCCATTGCGGCTCTGCAGGCCTTCGACCCACTCCCGGGCACGAGCCACGGTCGCATCATAGGTGCCGGGCACCTTGGAGGCGGCGTGCTTCTGCATCCTGTCCATGGCCATCACGACGACGGCCGTGTCGTCGAGGTCGGGGTAATGGGCGTTGTTGTACTGGAACGCCCATCCCCCGGGCCGGACGTCGGGCCGTTGGGCCGCCCAGTCTCCCTTGACGTCGAGGATCTGCAGCGGCTTCAGCCATTCCAGACCGGCCTTGACGCGCGCGCTGTTGCCGCCCTGGTCCGCCTCGATCAAGGCGTGGCAGGCAAGTGCCGTGTCCCACACAGGTGAGACGCAGGGCTGGAGGTAGGCATAATCCTCGTGCTCGACCATCAGGCGCTCGATGGCGCGAAGCGCCTGCACGAGGCGCGGATCGTCGGGCGCGGCGCCGAGCGTCTCGTACATGATGGCGGAATAGGCCATTCCGGGATAGATCGCGCCAAGTCCGTCGCGGCCGTTGAGCCGCTCGGTCACCCATTGCTCGGCCTTGGCGAGAGCGCTACGCCGGAAGCGCCGCGGAAAGTGGGGCACGGCCACCTGCAGCAGCTTATCGACGCCAGCGAAGACAGCGGCCCAGAACGACGACTGCTGGGCGCCTGCCGGCCAGGTTCGGACCTTGGCAGCGGGCGTCAGGAACAATTCGGGGATACCGACGCCGGACGGGTTGCGCGCCTTGGGGCGCAGCGTATGGACCACCATCATCGGTACGAGCACGGTGCGCGCCCAGTAGCTGACCTTGTCAAGGTGAAAGGGGAACCAGCGCGGCAGGTGCATGATCTCGACCGGCATGACCGGGATCGCCCGCCAGGGCACCTCGCCGTAGAGCGCCAGCAGCGCCCGGGTGAACACGTTGGTCTGGGCCGCGCCGCCGTGCGCCAGGATCGCCTCGCGCGCGCGGCGCATGTGCGGCAAGTCGGCATCATCGCCGAGAAGCTTCAGCGCAAAATAGGCTTTGACGCTTGAGGAAATGTTGAAGGTCCCACCCTCGAAGAGTGGCCAGCCGCCGTGCGCCGCCTGGCGGTCACGGATATAGCGGACGAATTTGCCACCGATCGCCGGCGGAATAGGGGCGGCGCGGTAATGGTGGAACAGGATGTATTCGGCCGAAATCGAGACGTCGGCCTCGAGCTCGAACACGAAATGCCCGTCGGCCTGCTGCATAGCCAGCAGCGCCGCCTCCGCGTGCTCGATCGACCGGTCGAGACCGTCGAAAGCTGTCGGGGAGAGTATAGCCGCCTGCACCGTTTCCAAACTCCGCATTATTCCAACGCTCGACGGCTCGCGCGCCGAGGACCCAGACGTTCCCGCCTTCTACCTGAGCCGGCGAGGCGAAGAAACCGATTCCGATGTCCGATCAAGCCTGTCGGAGCGTTTCTGCGGCCTTGTTGCCGGAGCGTATCGATCCCTCGATCGTGGCGGGCAGGCCGGTGGCGGTCCAATCCCCGGCGAGCACGCAATTGGCCAGGCGCGTCCGCGTGCCCGGTCGCCGTGCGTCCTGCTCGGGGGTCGCGGCGAAGGTCGCGCGTTTCTCGCGGATCACCTGCCAAGGCGGAAGCGGCGCGGCGATGCCGGTCGCCCGCTGGACGTCGTCCCACAGGGTTGCGGCGAGCGCCTCGCGCGGCACGTCGAGGAGGCGGTCCGCGCCGCTGATGGTGATGGACACCCGGTCGGGAAAGGCGAAGACCCATTCGACCGTGCCACCGACCACGCCGAGGATCGGCGGCAAGTCGGCGGGCGGCGCCATCTTGAAATGGGCGTTGACGATGGAGCGGAACGCCGTCGGCACGCTCAAGCCCGGCAGGAGCGCGCCAGCGACCGGTGCGGGTACGGCCAGCACGACCTTGTCGGCGGGACCGAGCGCGACCGTCTCATCGCCGAACTCGAGGGCCGCGACGGCGTCGTTTTCTATCCTCAGGGCGCGCAGCGGGTGCTCGAAGCGCACGGCCGCGCCGGTCTCCGCCAAGCGGCGCAGCGCCGGCTCGACGAAAACGGCGCCGAGCCCCTGCGTCGCGATCAGCGGGCGACACGCCGCCCCGCCCTTCGCGAGCGTCTCCCTGATGATGGCGGCCGCGAGCGCGGCCGAGCTTTCCGGAGGGTCGGTGTTGAGCGCGGCGAGCAGCAGCGGCTGCCAAAGCGCGCGGTAGAGCGGGCCGGCGCAGGCCATGCGCGCGCCGATCGTCTCCCCCTTGCCGGCCGTCATCAGCCGCGCGAGCTGGAGGTAGTCGGATGCCTTGGTACCCGGGACGCGACGGGCGCGGCGGAAGATCCACCAGGGAAGGCGGCCGCCATTCGGCCGGACCTGCCAACGTGCGCCGCTCGCGAGGTCGACGAACGGGAAGCTTGCTTGGGGCGGCCCGACGAGCAGGTGTTCGGAGCCGAGCCGGCGGCAATAGGCGCGCGCGGCCGTATTGCCGGACAGCAGCAGGTGGTTGCCATTGTCGATTTCCATGTCGAGGGCGGCATCGTGGTAGGACCGGCAGCGCCCGCCCGCCTGCCGCGAACCCTCGTGGACGACGATCGCGTGCCGGCCTTCGCCGGCCGCCACGGCGGCAGCCAGCCCTGACAGGCCGGCGCCGATGACGTGGATCGTGGGTTGGCTCATGGAGCGGCCTCGCGACAGGGGTTCGGACGGCGGCGCCACCCGTTCTTGGAGGTCAGATCAGGCTGCCGGAGAAGGGCGTCAGGCTGCGGCGACCTTGGTGAGGACGCGCGTCAGCCTTGCGGAAAAGGCGGAAGCGTCGGCCGGCTTCTCGCCCTCCATCAGCCGCGCCTCGTCGAGCAGCAGCCAGACGATGTCCTCGAACGCGCCCGTGTCGCCACCTTGGACCTGCGCGGACAGAGCCGCGATGAGAGGATGGCCGGCATTGACCTCGAGGACCGGCTTGGTGGCCTGGCCGAGTTGGCCGTGTTCGGCCAGCATCCGCTCCAGCCGGCGGTCGAGCCCGCGATCCTGGGCCACAAGGCAGGCGGGGCTCTCCGCCAGCCGGTCGGAGGCGCGCACGTCTTCGACGCTGTCAGCCAGGATTTCCTTCATCCGCGCGAAGAGCGAGACCTGCTCGGCGCTCGTCTCCTTGGATGGCTCCTCTTTGCCCTCTTCCAGGGGGATGTTCTTGAGGTCGGCCGCGCCCTGCGACACCGACTTGAAGGGCTTGCCCTCGTAGCCGGCGGAATTGCCGATCCAGAAGGCGTCGATCGGATCGGGCAGCATCAAAACTTCGAGGCCGCGCGCGCGGAAGCCCTCGAGCTGCGGGCTAGACTGCAGCCGCTTCAGGTCCTCGCCGAGGAGATAGTAGATCTCGGTCTGGTTCTCCTTCATGGAGGCGACGTAGTCGGCCAGGCTGCGCTTGCCATCGGCATGCGTCGAGGTGACGAAGCGCGTCAGCTTGTAGATGGCGTCGCGCCGCTCAGGGTCTTCGTAGAGGCCCTCCTTAAGGACACCGCCGAAGTTCTCCCAAACCTTGTCGAACCCGTCCTTGTCGGTTTCGGCGAACTTGGTGAGCTCTTGCACGACGCGGTTGGTCACGCCCTTCTTGATCGCGGCGAAGACGGCGCTCTCCTGGATCAGCTCGCGCGAGACGTTGAGCGGCAGGTCGGCGGAATCGACCACCACGCGCATGAAACGCAACCAGTTCGGCAGGATCTCCGCATCCTGCGAGATCAGCACGCGGCGCACGTAGAGCTTCGCCTTGCCCTTGCGGCCGGGATCGAACAGGTCGAACGGCCGCGAACCCGGCACGAAGCCAAGCACGGTGTATTCATGCCGTCCCTCGGCGCGCCAGTGGATGGTCAGCGCCGGCTCGTCGAACTGGCTGGCGAGGTTCTGATAGAAGTCCTTGTACTCTTCCGGGGTGACGGCGCTCTTCGGCTTGGCCCAAAGCGCCGTGCCTTCCGACAGACTGCGCACCTCGGCGTCGGGCGCGTCCACAAGTTTGATCGGCACCGCGATGGCGCCGGAATGGTCGCGCACGATGCGCTCGAGCTTGAAAGGCTCGAGGTACTCTCCCGACGCCTCGTTCAGGTGCAGGGTCACGCGCGTACCGCGCACCGGTGCCGCGTCGAGCGCCAGGGGCGCGATGGCGTAGGCGCCCTTGCCGTCCGAGGTCCAGCGGAACGCCTGGTCCGAGCCGGCGCGGCGCGTCTCGACCACCACCTGATCGGCGACCATGAAGGCCGAGTAGAAGCCGATGCCGAACTGGCCGATGAGGTCGGCACCCACGGACGGCTTCTCCGCCCCTTCGGGGCTGCCGAGCTTGTCGAGGAAGGCGCGGGTGCCGGACGAGGCGATCGTGCCGAGCGCGTTGGTCAAGTCTGCTTCCGACATGCCGATCCCGTTGTCGGTCACGGTGAGGCGCTTACCCTCCTTGTCGAGGCCGATGGTGATCGCGAACGGCGCCTCGTCGGCGGTCAGGGCCGGGTCGGCGATCGCCTCGTAGCGCAGCTTCTCGCAGGCGTCGGCGGCGTTGGACACGAGCTCGCGCAGGAAGATGTCGCGCTCGGAATAGACGGAATGCACCATGAGGTGCAGCAAGCGCGCGACATCGGCCTGGAAGGCATGGGTCTGCGCGGGTTGGTGCGCGGATTGGGTGGACGTATCGTGAAGCGACCCTTCGGCAGCGGTCATGATGGTGGCTCCATGGAAAAAGCCGCGGCGCGCGCAGCCTGAAAAGCGGGGTTCATATCACCCGCGCGCGGGTGAAATTCAAGGCAAGGCTCGCGAAGTCGGGGCATGACATGCCCTTGCCGGCCGGCCCTTGGCAAGCGATCATCGGCAGGGCACGATTGCCGAAACCACAGGGAGCGCCCATGTCACGCTCCGGCGATGCAGCGATTCAAGCGAACGGCGGACTGGTGAACGAGGATCAGCGGACGGACACGCGACGCGGTGAAGTGAGGGTCCTGCGCCCTCCTGGAACAGGCATGGCCGGGCCGCCCGTCGGGGAGACCGTCACATTCGACCGCCATGAATTGCGCGACATTCTAAACCTCTACGGCCGCAAGGTGGCCGAAGGCGAGTGGCGCGACTATGCGCTGGACTTCACCCGTGACCGGGCGGTGTTCTCGATCTTTCGCCGCGCCTCGGAATATCCGCTCTACCGTATCGAAAAGGTTCCGAAGCTGGCGCGCCGGCAGGGTGCCTTCGCCGTCGTGACAAGCGCCGGACAGGTCCTCAAGCGCGGCGCGAACCTGCGCCGGGTCATCGACGTGCTCGAACGCAAGGTGAAGCTTGTGACGACCTGAGCGGCAAGGCGGGTCAAATCTCATGATAGTCCGTGGCGTCGAGGTCCAGGACGTCCTCGGCCGCCACGACCTCCGCCCCTTGGTTGGCCGCCGCCAAGCTCTTCTCGGCCGCGCGCTTCATCTGGTTGGCATAGTTGCGCTGGGTGGGGTTCTTGGCGGCGGCGGCCTTGCGCCCGTATTTCGCCACCTGGCGTTCCCAATAAGAGGGCGGCTTCAGCTTCTGGTTCGACAATGCGGACGCCCCTGCCATGCCAGGCCACTTGGCCCGGCAGCCTCTCCCGGCGCCCGCCGTCCTCGATCAAACGAAGAGCGCCCCTCGAGAGGGACGCTCCTATATCCTTGGCCGCACCGCACTGGGAAACAAATTGCGCCTAGTTGTTGCGTGAACCCGTGAGGTAGAGCAGCGACTGGAAGATGTTGATGAAGTCGAGGTACAGCATCAACGCGCCGTTCACCGACTTCTTCGTCATCACCTCGTGGCCGTCGCCCTCCCAGTACATCTCCTTGATGGCCTGCGTGTCCCAGGCCGTCAGGCCGGCGAAGATCAGGACCGACAGACCGGACAGCGCGAACTGGAAGCCTGTGGACTTGACGAGGAACGCATTGACCAGCCCCGCAATGACCAGACCGAACACGCCCATGATCAGGAAAGAGCCCATCGGCGACAGGTTGCGCTTCGTCG
Organism: Beijerinckiaceae bacterium; assembly: GCA_965249685.1. GTDB lineage: Bacteria > Pseudomonadota > Alphaproteobacteria > Rhizobiales > Beijerinckiaceae > RH-AL1. The sequence goes on from CBDFMN010000003.1 coordinate 2,257,168, forward strand.
TGTAGCCATAGAGGCTCAGCGAGCCGAAGGCGGCTGCCGTGATAAAGAACGCCCGGTAGACCGAGGCACCGGTGTAAACGAGCAGGATGGACGACAGCGACAGACCCATGGCGGCCGAGAACGTGAAGAACAGGGTGCGCGCCGCGGAAGCCGACATCTGGTTGATGCGGAACGAGAAGAACAGCACGAACGCGAGCGGCGCCAGCATGACGAGCCACTTCAACGGAGAACCGTAGAGCGCCACGCCGAAGGCGGTCAGCGGGATGCCCCGCATCATGGCCTCGGCCTGCGAGGCGGTGCCGGCCACGGCGAGTTGATTGGTCAGGTAAGCCACCACGCCCGTGATCACGAGCCCGATGGCCATGTTGTTGTACACGCCGAGCATGTAGGAGCGCAGGCCCTGATCGACGGCGCCCCGAGCCGGGGCGGCGCCCTGCCCCCAGCGAACTGCATTGCGATCGTAATCGGACATCGAACCCTCTGAGCTGATGGCGGCGGCCTCGGCCGTCACGCGCCGCCGCCACACGGAAGCGGCCTCTGTCAGGAATATGGCGCGGAGCCGCCCTCATCACAAGTCCGCGACGTGCCGGCCAAGCTTAAACCTTCGTAATGTGAATGGATCGTTTCCCTCTGTCTTTCGGCGTGGCGCGGGCGACGCCGAGGCGCCGGTCACAGGCTGCGCAGGACGGGTGCCGGTTTGCGGCCGAGGATGCGCCACGTCCCAGCGAGGCCGAGCACCACCGTGGCGATCAGCGCCAGAACCGCCGCCGTCACCGCTTGCGGCCATAGGAAGACAAAGTCGAGCTGCATGAGCTTGGCGACGACGCCATAGGCCGCCGCCGTGCCCGCCAGCACCCCGAACACGGCCGCGCAGGTTCCGATGATCCCGTATTCCAAGAGGAAAGCGGCGAGCAGGCGTCCGCGTGTGGCTCCTAAAGTCTTCAACACCACCGCGTCGTAGAGGCGGGCCTGCTGGCCCGCCGCCAGGGCCCCGGCGAGCACGAGCACGGAGGTGACGAGGGCGACGCTCGCGGCGCCGCGGATCGCGATGGCGAGTTGGCCCACCACGGTGGCGACGGCGTCGAGCGCGTCCTTGACCCGGATACTCGTGACCGAGGGAAACGCCTGCGCCACCTCGCGCAGCAAGGTCAGCTCACGCGCCGGGTCGGCGCCCTTGGGATAGGTCACGGTGGCGAGGTCGCTGTAGGGGGCACCAGCGAACGTGTTGGGCGAGAAGACGAGCACGAAGTTGATGCCGAACTTGCGCCAGTCCACCTTGCGCGTGTTGGCGACGGTTGCGGTAATGGTTCGACCGAACACGTTGACGGCGACCGTGTCGCCGACGTGGAGACCGAGCCCCGCGGCGACCTCGCTCTCCAGAGACACCAGCGGCCCGCCAGCGTAATCGGCCGGCCACCATGCGCCATTGACGAGGACGCTGCCGGCCGGCAGCGCCGCCGAAAAGGTGATGCCACGATCGCCTTGCAGCGCCCAGGCCGCCTTCTCGCCAGGTTTGACGTTGTCGGCGGGCTGCCCGTTCACCGCGACGATGCGGCCGCGCATCATCGGCACGAACTCGAGTTGGCCGTCCGTGACCTTGGCCTGGAGAAAGTCGCGGAACGGCTGCGCCTGGGTGTTCTGGACGTCGAGGAAGAAGAAGCTCGGCGTCCCGCCGGCCCCCGCCCGGTCGAGCTGCGCGCGGATGTTGCCGTCGATGAGCGTCAGCGACACGAGGAGCGCGAGCCCGAGCCCGAGCGACAGAACGACGGAAGCCGTCAGCGCGCCCGGCCGGTGGATGTTGGCGATAGCGAGCCGCAGGACGACGGAGCGCGCGTGCGGCAGGCGCCGCGCGCCGGCCATCAGCAGCGCCGCCACCAGCCGGAGCAGACCGAAGCCCACCGCCGTCGCGGCGATGTAGTAGCCGGCGAGCGAGCGCTGGGGCGAGAGGAGGAGCACGGTGGCGACGAGGCCGAGGCCGGCGGCCGCGACCATCGCGCGGTAGCGCCAGCGCAGCCGACCGCCGTTCGGCTCGACGTGGTCGCGGAACAGGGCCGAGACGGGGACGTCATGGGCGCGCCCCAGCGGCGCCAGCGAGAAGGCGAGCGCGGTCCCGCCGCCATAGAGGAAGCCCTCTGCGATCTGGCTTGGATAGACCGACGGAGCCAGGGGGAAAGGCAGGACGGCGCCGAACAGGGCCGCCACGAGGAAGGGCATCGCGGCGCCAAGAACCACGCCGGCAAGGATGCCGCCGACCGCGATGAGGCCCACCTCCAGCAGCATCAGGCCGAACACCGTGGCACCGGTCGCACCGAGCGACTTCAGCGTGGCGATGGCGGGGCGCTTGCGATCGACGAAGGCGCGGATCGCGTTGGCGACCCCGGCCCCCCCGACGATGAGGGATGTCAGCCCGACGAGGGTGAGGAACTGGGTGAAGCGGTCGAGGTCGCGCGAGAATTGCGGCGAGACGTTTTCACGGGTGCGCGCCTCCCACCCCGCCTCCGGGAAGGCCCGGGCCGCGTCGGCGACGAGGCCACGCACGGCCGCACCGGAGGCGGGCTGACCCGGTGCCGCGTCGGGAAGCGCCACGCGGTAGAGGTTGCGGACCAGGGAGCCGGGCGCGACGAGGCCCGATGCCTGCAGCGCGGCCTCCGACATCAGCACGCGCGGCCCGAAGCCGATCCCAGCGGCAAGCTTGTCCGGCTCGCTCACGAGCACCGCGCGCAGAACGAAGCGCGCATCGCCGATGCGCAGCGCGTCGCCGGCGTGCAGACCGAGCCGCGCCTCGATCGCGGCGTCGGCGGCGATGCCATAGGCACCGTCGCGCTCCGCCAGCGCACCGGCGAGCGTTCCCGGCGGGTCGAGTACGGCCGAGCCGGCGGTCGGGTAGTCGGCACCGACGGCCTTGATCTCGACGAGGGCCGACGACCCGTCGTCGCGCCGCGCCATGCCGCGTAGCACGGCGACATGGGAGAGGCGGCCGCGGGCGGCAAGGAAGGCATGCTCCTGGGGGCTCAGCGCGCGTTGGACGAGATCGAAGGAGGCGTCGCCGCCCAGGATGGTCCGTCCCTGCTTGGCCAAACCGTCGCCGAGCGCGTGGGAGACCGAGCCGACGCCAGTGATCGCCGCCACGCCGAGAGCGATGCAGCCGAGAAAGATGCCGAAGCCGCGCAGGCCGCCGCGCAGGTCGCGCAGCGCCAGGCGCAGGAGAAACGGCATGACGGGTCGCGGCCGGACCCGGCGCGAAGCGGATCGGCTTGGCAGGGCGTGGCTCAACGGGTGATCGCGTCGCCGCCAGCCTCGGGCGGGCTGGTCTCGAGCTCCACCGCCTCCACGGAGAGGTTCCCGGCGGTCGTCGGCATGGTGACGCGCATGGGCACGACGACGTGGGCGTGCTCGATCGGGGCAAGCCAGACCTCGATCTCGGTGTTGTCCGCCATGAACTGCGTCGCCTTGGAGTTCATCAGGTGGCCGGAGATCGGGCGATAGCGCGCGGTGCAGACGGAGACGGGGCCGCTGTAGCCTCCGATCGCCACGTCGCGCTGGCCGGCGTAGCCAAGCTGAATGTCGAAGCGGGCGTAGCCGTCGTAGATGGGAAGCGTGCGGTTGCAGGCGGCCGGTCCGACGAGGGCCTCCTGCGCCGGAACGGTCATGATGAGGGCGCTCGTCGGATCGAGGATGTTGCGCTTGTCCGCCTCGCTGACCGGCACGCGGTCGCCGCGGAACTCGGGCGGCGGCATGATCTCGACGGCGCGCACCGTGCCGCCGGCAAGCGCCATGCGTAGGGTCCGGGTCTCGTTGGTGTTGGCGGCGCTCGTCGCGTAGGCGCTCGGCGAAAGACTCCCCTTGCGGACCGCCCCCGACGAGGCGAGTGCCATCTTCACGTTGGAGACCATCGCCGCCAAGCCCGTGAGCCTGGCGTTCAGCGCGACCTTGTAGCTTTGCGGGCCCAAAGTGCCGTCGGCGTAGAGGTCGCCGATGTGGAGGCCGACCAGGGTAACGGTATAATGCGCCCGGAGGCTGTCACCGGCCTTGGGGGCGGCACCGAGGAGCAGGCCGGCCAAGGGGAGAACCAACCAGCGCGCCGCATGACCGCGCGATCTTCTATGAACCATCGGGCGGCTACCGTTTTCCAAACACGTCGCGGGGCATGGCGTGAGCCTTACAGCCGAGGCATAGGCTTCGGCAATTCCGTCGCTTTCAAGGCTGCCGCCCGGACGGCTTCCTCTGACACGAGATGTCCGCCGAGTCCAAGACGCGGCAAGGTCTTGGCGGCAAGGTCTTGGCGGCAAGGCCTGGGAACGGACCAGAGCGCCGGGGTCCGTCGTTTTGCACCATCGTACAGCCTGCTGTAACAGGGGCGTCGTGCCGGGAAGGACCGGGCTCGTGATGACGATTGGGATGCGTATGCGTCGATGCCGAACATCTCAGCGCTTGCGGACGCGCAGCAGCGCCGGCCGCATCAGATTGGGAGCTGAGCCGTGAGCGGCTCCGTGGCCGGGATCGAAGTGGCCGCCTCCAAGACCGACAAGGGCGAAAACTTTCCCGTCGCCTCCCGCCTGATCGCGTCACGCCACAGGGAGACGGTGCTCGCCTTCTACCGTTTCGCGCGGGCTGCCGACGACGTGGCCGACAGCCCGAACCTGCCCGCCGACGAGAAGATCAGCCGCCTCGACGCCTTCGAGGCGACGCTGCTCGGCCGCTCGGACGCGGTCGCCGACGCAGTGCCGCTGCGCGCCGCCCTCGATCGCACGGGGCTAGCGCCACGCCACGCGCTCGACCTGCTCGTCGCCTTCCGGATGGACGCGACGAAGCTCCGCTACGCCGATTTCGCCGAGCTGCTGCATTATTGCCGCTACTCTGCGGCGCCCGTCGGTCGTTTCGTGCTCGCGGTGCATGGCGAGGCGGAAACGACCTGGCCCGCCAACGATGCGCTCTGCGCGGCGCTGCAAATCATCAACCATCTGCAGGACTGCGGCAAGGACTACCGGGAGATCGACCGGGTCTACATACCGACAGACGTGCTCGCCCGCCTCGGCGTCGGCGTCGAGGCCTTGGGCGCGCCGCAGGCGAGCCCGCCCCTCCGCGAGGCGGTGCGGGAGGTCGCCGTCCGCAACGCCTTGATTGTCGCGCAGGGAGCGACGCTCTCGCCGCAGGTCCGCGACTGGCGGCTCTGCCTGGAGACTGCGGTGATCGCGGCGCTGGCGCGCAAACTCAACGGCTGGCTGCTCGCCCGCGACCCGCTGAGCGAGCGCGTCCATCTATCGAAGTCGGGCGCGCTGCTGCAGGCGCTGCTCGGCCTTGGCACCGGGGTCGCCGGTCGCCTGCGCAGACCGGCGCCCACGCTGTCGCGGTCGGACCCGGTATGAGCGCGGCCGTGACGGAGAGCGCGCAGGAAACCGGCGCCGGACGGGCGCGCGGCAGCTCGTTCTACCTCGGCATGCGCATCCTGGCGAAGCCCCAGCGCGAGGCGATGTACGCCGTCTACTCCTTCTGCCGCCTCGTCGACGACATCGCCGACGAAGGCGGGTCGCGCGCGGAGCGCCGCCAAGCCCTCGGGCAATGGCGCGCCGACATCGAAACGCTCTTCGCAGGCGGGCCTCCGCCGGTCGGCCTCGCCGACCTCGCTGCGGCGACACACACATTCGGCCTGTGCCGCGAGGATTTCCTCGCCGTCGTCGACGGGATGGAGATGGACGCGGTGCAGGACATCCAGGCCCCTGACTGGGCGACCCTGGAACTCTACTGCGACCGCGTGGCGAGCGCCGTCGGACGGCTCTCAGTCCGCATCTTCGGCACGCCGGAGCCGGAGCGCGAGGGCCTTGCCCACCACCTCGGCAAGGCACTGCAACTGACCAACATCCTGCGCGACATCGACGAGGACGCGGCGATCGACCGGCTCTATCTGCCGGCGGAGGCGTTGGCCGCGGCCGGTATCACCGCTCGCGACCCACAGGCGGTCGCCGCCGACCCGCGCCTGGCCAAAGCCTGCGCGCCGGTCGTCGCCCGCGCCGAGAAGCATTTCGCCGAGGCTGAAGCCATCATGGCGCGCTGCCCGCGCGCCACCGTGAAACCGTGCCGAATCATGGGCGACGCCTATCACGCCATTCTCAGCAGCCTCGTGGCGCGCGGTTTCGCTCCGCCGCGCGCCCGCATCCGGGTTTCCAAGGCGCGATTCCTTCTGTCGCTCCTGCGCTACGGCATCATCTGACCGGCGGCGGCGCTCTTCCCTTTGCCGCCGCGACCGCGAGGGGGGAGGCCCAGCGCAGGCTCGCCGAGCGGTTCGAGGCGGCAGGGATCACGAGCGCGGCCCTGGATGCCCGCCTCCTCCTCTGCGCCGCGCTCGCCACCGACCATGCCGGCCTGGTGCGCGACCCCGGCTTGCCGCTCGGCGGCCCGGCGGCGGAACGCCTGGCGGGGTTCGCAACCCGGCGTCTGCGCCGCGAGCCAGTGTCACGCATCCTCGGACGACGGGAGTTCTGGGGCTTGTCGCTGGCGGTGACGCCGGACGTGCTCGACCCGCGCGCCGACACCGAGGCAGTCGTGGAGGCGGTCCTCCACGACTTGGGGCCGCGGCGGCCTGCCCCGCTCCGGGTGCTCGACCTCGGCACCGGTTCTGGCACCCTGCTCTGCGCCCTGCTCCACGCGTGTCCCCGCGCGTTCGGCATTGGCATTGACGTGTCGGCGGCGGCCTGCGCCGTCGCCCGAGACAACCTCGCAGCGCTCGGGCTCACGGGGCGGGGCGTTGCGGTGCGGGGTTCCTGGGGCGCGGCGGTGCGCGGACCCTTCGACATTGTGGTCGCCAACCCGCCCTACGTGGCGCACGCCGATCTCTCCCAGCTCCCGCCCGAGGTCGCAGGCTACGATCCACTCCTTGCCCTCGATGGCGGAGCCGATGGTCTCGACCCCTATCGCGCCATCGTGCCCGACCTTCCCGCCCTGCTCGCGCCCGGCGGCTTCGCCGCCTTCGAAGGCGGTTGGAACCAGGGCGCGGCCATTGCCGGGATGCTGAGTCAAACGGGGCTGGTCGGGGTAGGCCTGTGGCGCGACCTCGGTGGACACGATCGGGTCGCCTTTGGCCGTAGATCGGGGCAGCCGGGAAACTGGTGTTGAGGGAAAGCGCCGGATACGACGAAAATACCTTGGTGTTGTCAGGGAAAGCGAGTATGTGGATCGTCAAGAACAGTCTTTCGCCGTCTTGCGATGCCGCGGTTGACGTCTCTTGATCCTCCGGTACTTCCGATGCGACGTTCTGGAAGGCGCGACGAGGGTTCGCTTGAAACGGGTCCGTGACCGAAACAATCGTATTTGACGCCGCCGTGATCGGTGTGAAAGCGTGGAGCGCTTCAGGGGTTCGCGAGCGTATTGCGGCGTCTGTCGTTGCAGGCTTCGAAATCGACAGGGATGCGACGCGGGGCCAAACGTCTGGACGCTAAATGAGGAATACCGCCGCGCGCGTCCCATGCGCCGCCGGACCGGCGGGAGAGCCAAACCACCTCGGTCATTTAGGCTAACGCCTGTGAGGCACGCCATAGGGCGGCACGCCGAGTCCGGCATGACCGCGGGACGATCAACACCGATGCCAATCAAGGATCATCGATGAGACCTGGTCAGAATAAACGCATGCGTGGCCGCAACAACAACGGTGGCGGCAGTGGCGGTGGCGGCAACAACCGCAAGGGTCCGAACCCGCTCACACGCTCCTACGAATCCAATGGACCGGACGTCAAAATCCGCGGGACGGCCCACCACATCGGTGAAAAGTACCTCCAGCTTGCGCGCGACGCGCAATCGTCCGGCGACCCGGTGATGGCGGAAAGCTACCTTCAGCATGCCGAGCACTACTTCCGCTTGATCGCCTCCGCCCAGCAGGCACAGCAGCAGGCCGCCTACGGGTACCAGCGGCCTGCCGGCGAGCCCGTCGAGTCCGACGACGGCGACGACGACGACGATTTCTCCAGCCTGCCGGATCGGTTCGCCTCGCCGGTCGAGAAGGTGGCGCCTCCGCCGACGCCCCAGCCCTATGCCGAGCGCCAGAGCTATAATGGCGGCGGCGAGCGCGGCCCCTACGAGCCGCGGCACGATCGCGAGCGGCCGGACCGCGAGCGCTACGACCGCGCGAATCAGGGTGCCAACGGCGAGCGTCAAGGTCAGGACCGGCAATCTCAGGACCGGCAACCCCAAGATCGACCGTCCCAAGATCGCCAGCCTCAAGATCGCCAGCCCCATCAGGAGCGGCCCTACGCAGACCGCCAGTCTCAGGGTGAGGGGCGCTACGAGAACCGGCAGGACCGCAACCGCGGCGAGCGCCAGCCTTATGGCGATCGCAGCGCGCCCCGGCAGGAACGGCCGCCCTACCAGGAACGCCCGGCGCCCGAGGCAGCCGCGGCGGACCGGAACGGTCCGACCCGCGACTACGACAACCGCGGCGCGCGCAACAACCGCCGCGATTTCCGGGAGCAGCGCCAACCCGAGGTGGAGCCGGCGACAGTCGGCGCTCTGCCGGCTTTCATCACCGCGCCCGTCCGCATCGCGCCCGAGCCGGCTCCAGTGGGTGAGCCGACAGCCGCTTCTCCGGGCACCGAAGCGCCGCCCTCCATGGCGGAGGGATCGCACGGGGAGGACGCCGGCTTCGCGCTGCGACCCCGCCGCCGCCGCCGGACGAAGGCGGAATTCATGGAGGCCGGTGGCGAGCCACAGGGAGCGCCCGCCTCCGACCCCGTCGGCGAGTAACCGGCCGGCATCGCTGCCGATCCAAGCCTGAGACGCCTTTGTCTCAGGCTTTTTCGTTTTGTACCCTGGAGAGCCCTACCGGGCTATGAGGGCCGGTCTTACATCTGTGGATGCTCAGGGGCCAATCAGATGACGCGCCGCCGCCACTTCGGGACGAAGCGCGGGCGGGAGAGAGTCATATGAACATCGAGAAATACACCGAGCGGTCGCGCGGCTTCATCCAAAGCGCGCAAACTCTCGCCATGCGCGAGGGCCACCAGCAGTTCATGCCGGAACATCTCCTCAAGGTGTTGCTCGACGATGCCGAGGGCCTTGCGGCCGGGTTGATCGACCGCGCGGGCGGACGCTCGCGCGACGCGCTGCAGCAGGTCGAACTCGCTTTGGCCAAGCTGCCGAAGGTCGGTGGTTCGGGGGCCGGCCAGGTCTATCTCGCGCCGGCGACGGCGCGCGTGCTCGACAGCGCCGAGCAGATCGCCCAGAAGGCCGGCGACAGTTTCGTCACGGTGGAGCGGCTGCTCCTTGCGCTGGCGATGGACAAGGCGACCGAGGCCGGCAAGATCCTGGAGCGCGCAGGGGTCGCGCCGCAGACGCTCAACGCCGCCATCAACGACCTGCGCAAGGGTCGCACCGCCGACAACGCCTCGGCTGAGAACAGCTACGACGCGCTAAAGAAGTACGCGCGCGACCTGACGGAGGCGGCGCGTGCGGGCAAACTCGACCCGGTGATCGGCCGCGACGAGGAGATCCGCCGCACCATGCAGGTGCTATCGCGCCGCACCAAGAACAACCCCGTCCTCATCGGCGAGCCCGGCGTCGGCAAGACCGCCATCGTCGAAGGGCTGGCGCTCCGCATCGTCAACGGCGACGTGCCCGAGAGTCTGAAGGACAAGAAGCTTCTGGCGCTCGACATGGGCTCGCTCATCGCCGGCGCGAAATACCGCGGTGAATTCGAGGAGCGGCTGAAGGGCGTGCTCAACGAGGTGACGGCGGCGGCCGGCGGCATCATCCTCTTCATCGACGAAATGCACACGCTGGTGGGCGCCGGCAAGGCGGATGGGGCGATGGACGCCTCGAACCTGCTGAAGCCCGCCCTGGCGCGCGGCGAGTTGCACTGCATCGGCGCGACGACGCTCGACGAGTACCGCAAGCACGTCGAGAAGGACGCGGCCCTGGCTCGCCGCTTCCAGCCCGTCTTCGTCTCCGAGCCTACAGTTGCCGACACGATCTCCATCCTGCGCGGCCTCAAGGAAAAATACGAGTTGCACCACGGCGTTCGCATCACCGATGCCGCGATCGTCGCGGCGGCGACGCTGTCGCAGCGCTACATCGCCGATCGGTTCCTGCCGGACAAGGCGATCGACCTCGTCGACGAGGCCTCCTCGCGCCTGCGCATGCAGGTCGATTCCAAGCCCGAGGAACTCGACGAACTCGACCGCCGCATCATCCAGCTCAAGATCGAGCAGGAAGCGCTGAAGAAGGAGACCGACGCCGCCTCCAAGGACCGGCTCGTGAAGCTCGACGTGGAGCTCGGCGATCTGGAAGAGCGCTCGCAGGCGCTGAGCCAGCGCTGGCTTGCCGAAAAGGACAAGTTGGGCTCGGCGCAGAAGATCAAGGAGAAGCTGGAGGTCGCGCGCAACGAGCTGACACAGGCGCAGCGCCGCGGCGAGTATCAGCGCGCGGGCGAGCTGACCTATGGCGTCATCCCCGACCTGGAGAAGGTTCTGGCCGAGACGGAGGCCAAGCGCGGGGTCGTGCTGGTCGAGGAGGCGGTGACGCCCGACCATATCGCCGGCATCGTCTCGCGCTGGACCGGCGTCCCGGTCGACAAGATGCTGGAGGGCGAGCGCGACAAGCTGCTGCGCATGGAGAGCATGATCTCGCAGCGGGTCATCGGCCAGGCCGAGGCGGTGAAGGCGGTCTCGACCGCTGTGCGCCGTGCGCGGGCTGGCCTCCAGGATCCGAACCGGCCGATCGGCTCGTTCATGTTCCTCGGGCCCACGGGCGTCGGCAAGACGGAGCTGACGAAGGCGCTGGCCGCGTTCCTGTTCGACGACGAGGCCGCGCTGGTGCGCATCGACATGTCGGAATACATGGAAAAGCATTCGGTCGCCCGCCTCATCGGCGCGCCGCCGGGCTACGTCGGATACGAGGAGGGCGGCGCGCTGACCGAGGCGGTACGGCGTCGGCCCTACCAGGTCCTGCTCTTCGATGAGATCGAGAAGGCCCACCCGGACGTCTTCAACGTGCTGCTCCAGGTGCTCGACGATGGGCGGCTCACCGACGGGCAAGGCCGCACGGTGGATTTCCGCAATGTGCTGATCATCATGACCTCGAACCTCGGCGCGGACATCATGGTGATGCAGGGCGAGGGCGAAGACTCGAGCGCGGTGCGCGACGAGGTCATGCAGGTGGTGCGGGCGCATTTCCGGCCGGAGTTCCTCAACAGAGTCGACGAGATCATCCTTTTCCACCGGCTGCGCCGCGAGGACATGGGCGCGATCGTCGACATCCAGTTCGGCCGACTGGCCAAACTGCTCGAGGATCGCAAGATCACGCTCGACCTTTCTCCCGCCGCCCGGACTTGGCTCGCCGAAAAGGGCTACGACCCGGCCTATGGTGCGCGGCCACTCAAGCGGGTGATCCAGAAGGCGGTGCAGGATCCGCTGGCCGAGCGGATCCTGGCCGGTGAGGCGCTCGACGGCACGGAGGTGACGATAGGTGCGGGCCCCGACGGGTTGATCGTGGGCGATGAGCCGTCGACGCGTCTCGCCGTGCTGCCGTTCGACGCGGGTGCGCGCGCGATCCACTGAAGCGCCGGCGGCTGTGGCCGACCCCGCTATGCGCGAGGGTCTGGACAGAGCTCAGCCCCCTTGCGGCTCGGGGCAGGAGAGGAGCCCGGCCTCTATTTCTGGGCTTGCTCCTGCGGTTTCTTGGGCTCCACCTTCACCTTCGATCCCTCGATCAGGTCGCTCGGCGGGCTTAGCACGACGGTTTCTCCGCCTTGCAGGCCGTCGCGCAGCTCCACCGTCTTGCCGAAGTCGCGGTAGATCGAGATTGGCTGCATGTGGATCTGGTCGTCCTGCACTATCGCCACCTGCAGACCGCGCTGATCGAAGATCAGGGCCTCGGCGGGCAGGACCACGCTTGGCCGCACGCGCGGGATCTCGAAGGACACGTTGACAAAGAGGCCGGGACGCAGAGTGCCGTCGGGGTTGGGCACGTCCACCTCCGTCGTCAGCGTGCGCGACGTGTTCAGCAGGGCGACGGAAGAGCGGGCGATCTTGCCCACGAAGATCCGGCCAGGGATCTGCGGCACCGCGATGGAGGCGTTCAAACCGTCGTGGATCGCCACTGCGTTGGACTGCGGGATATTGACCGTTACGCGGATCACCGCGTCCTTGGCGATGGTCAACAGCGGCACTCCGGTCTTCGAGTCGGCGTTGACGAGGTCGCCGGTGTCGACGCCGCGCGTGACGATAATGCCTTCGAAGGGTGCGCGGACCTCTTCGAACTGGGTCAGGGTCACGAGCCGGTCGACGGTGGCCTGCTGCGCCTGCTCGTTGGCGGCGGCGACCTTGATGCCGGCGTTGGCGGTGCCGAGCGAGGCCTGCTGCGTCGCCACGTTGGTCTGCTGGGTGTCGTTGTTCTGCACGGTCTCGTAGCCGCGCTGCACGAGATCCTTCGAGCGCTTGTAGTTGAGGTCGGCGAGCGAGGCCCCGGCCTTCGCTTGGTCGAGGGTCGCTTGCGCCTGCGTCATGGTCGCCTGCACCTGCTTCAGTTGCGCGCGCGCCTGGTCAAGCTGTCGGTCGAGGTCGGGCGCGGCGATGCGCAGGAGCAGGTCACCCTTCTTGACGCGCGAGCCGATGTCGACGCGGCGTTCGGAGATGTAGCCGGTCGCGCGGGGATAGAGGCTGGCGTTGTCGAAGGCAGCAGTTCCCCCGGGGAGCGTCAGCTTGGTCGGCTTGCCGTCCGCCTCGGCGACGATGGTGCGGACCGTGGGCACGAAGTCGATCGTCTCGCGCTGCGTCTGGCTCGCATCGGCGTCGAGGGCCCAATGCTTGTAGCCGCCATAACCGAGCAAGGCCGCCACGCCCAGGAGAACGAAAAAGAAGATCCACTTCGAGGGCGCCGGCGGTGGCTCGCCGCCGCCGCTGTGCTTGTTGGCCGCGGTCTCCTGCGGCGCGGTGTCCTCGCGGCGCTCGACCGACACGCCGTCGTCGTCGGGGGCGGAACGGGTCATAGGTAATCCTCAACCGGCTTGACGTCGCCGCGACGCAGGACGGAATACAAGAAGGGAACGAAGAGCAGCGTGGAGCAGGTGCCGACCGCCACGCCGCCGAGCACGGCGCGCGCCAGAGCCGCGTTCTGCTCGCTGCCCTCGCCGATCCCGATGGCCATCGGGATCAGGCCGACGAACATGGCGCCCGCCGTCATCAGCACGGGGCGTAAGCGGGTCGCGCCCGCCTCGATCGCCGCCTCGACCGCCGAACAGCCGGTCGCCTCCCGGTGTTCGCGCGCGAAGGTCACGAGCAGGATCGAATTGGCGCTGGCCACCCCCACGCTCATGATCGCCCCGAACAGCGAAGGAATGGAGAAAGTGGTCTGCGTGATGAACAGGCTCATGATGATCCCGCAGAAGGCGAGCGGCAGAGCGCAGAGCACGACGAACGGGTCGCCCCAGCTCTGATAATTGATGACCATCAGCAGGTACACGGCGACGACCGCGATCGCGAGGCCTGTGCCGATGTTGAAGAAGGCGCTCTGCATGTCGGCGATCTGGCCGAGCACGGAGATCTTGTCGGGTGCCGACAGGGTCTTCTGCTCCTCCGCCATGATCCGATCGATCTCCTTCGACACCGAGCCGAGGTCGCGATCCTGGACGCTGGCGAAGACGTCGTATTTCGGCTGCGTGTTGACGTGGTTCACGACCGTCTGCTCGGAGATGCGCTTCAGCGTCGCGACGCTGCTCAGCATAGTCAGGATCGGCGGGTCGGTCGCCGTGGAGGCGGTGATATAGATCGGCGTGGTGTTCACCGCGTCGAGCGTGTCGTTGCGGTACTCCGGCGTCTGCACCCAGAGCTGGTAGGGGATGCCGCTTTTCGGGTCGGCCCAGAAGTTGGGCGTCACCTGGAAGGAGCCGGACAGGGAGACGTTGATGGCCGTAGCGATCTGCTGGGTACTGACCCCGATCTCCGAAGCCATTTCACGATCGACGGTCGCGAAGAACTCCGGAGCGTCCGTGATCTGCTGGACGTGAACGTCGACCGCGCCCTTGACCGCGCGCAGCTTGCGCGCGATCGCCTTGGCGGCGGCGAGATCCTTTTCCTGGTTGCGACCGGTTACCTGCACGTCGATCGGCGTGATCGTGCCGAAGTCCAGGATCTGGGTGATGATATCCGCCGGCTGGAAGTAGAACAGCACGTCGGGGAACTGCTCGCGCAAAACCTTACGGAGCCGCTTCATGTAGATGGCGGTCGGCTTGTGCCCTTCCTTGAGCGCGATCTGCATCTGCCCGTCGTTGTAGGCCACGAAGGAGCCGTCCCCGAAGGCAAAGTTATAATTGATCGACGGCAAGCCGATATTGTCGATGATCTGGTCGACCTCGCCCGGAATGGTCTTCTGGACGACCTTCTCCACTTCGGCGAATTTCTGCTCCGTCGTCTCGATGCGCATGCCGGACTTGGTGCGGATGTGCAGCGTCATCGCGCCCGAGTCGATCTGCGGGAAATAGTCCTGTCCGACAAACGTGAAGAGGAACCCGGCTAGGCAGAAGACGCAGAGCACGACCGCGAGGGTCACGATGCGATGGTTGATGGTGGCGTGGATCAGCCCGAGATAGCCGCGCTGGAATCGGGCAAACCCCCTGTTGAAGCTGGCGTGGAAGCGCTCGCCGAGGTTCCGCTTGCCGCCGGCGTCGCCATGGTGCGAGCCGCCCTCGCCGAACCGCCGGTCGAACTCCTTGGCGACGAAGACGTCGATCAGGATCGGGACGAGCGTGCGCGACAGGAGATAGGAGGTCAACATCGCGAAGACGACCGCATAGGCTTGCGGCGTGAAGAGGAACTTCGGCGTGTCGGTCAGGAACAGCACGGAGACGAAGGCCGAGCAAATCGCCAGCGTCGAGATCAGCGCCGGCTTGGCGATCCCGGCGGCGCCCTCCACCACTGACTTGCGGAAGCCGTTGCCCTCTTCCATCAGGCGATAGGTGTTCTCCACCGCCACCGTCGCATCGTCGACCAGGATGCCGACGGCGAGGGCCAACCCGCCGAGCGTCATCACGTTGATGGTCTCGCCGATCAGCGTCAGGATGGCGAGCGAGGTCAGCACGCAGAGCGGGATCGACACGAGGACGACGAGGGTCGAGCGCCAGGAGCCGAGAAAGATGAAGATGGTGACGCCCGTGAGGAAGGCGGCGATCGCCGCTTCGCGGATCACGTCCGAGATCGCCCCGGAGACGAAGACCGACTGGTCGAACAGCGGCTTGATGTCGATGCCTTTGGGAGCCGCCGCACGGATCTGCGGCAGGAAGTTCTTGACGGATTCGACCACCGAAAGCGTCGAGGCGGTCCCATTCTTCAGAACCTGCAGCAGCACCGCCTTGCTGCCGTTCGCGCGAACCATGTTCAACTGCGGGGGCGACCCGTCGCGAACGTAGGCGACGTCGCGCACCAGCACCGGCACGCCCGCGACGGTACGGATGGGAATGTTGTTGAGGTCGCTGATCGCAGCCGGCGCGGAGTTGAGGCGAACCGGATATTGGTATTGCCCGATCTTGGCGAGGCCCGAGGGCACGACCACGTTCTGCGACGCCATGGCGTTGATGACGTCGGTCGGCGTCATATTGTTCGCCTGCAGGGCGTGGAGGTCGAGATCGACCTGGACCTGCCGCGGGGCGCCCCCTGCCGGGGCCGGCAGGGTCGAGCCCGGCACCTGGGTGAGCGTCTGCCGGATGCGGTACTGCCCGTAGTCGTAGAGCGTCGCCAAACTCTCCGTCTTCGAGGACAGGGCAAGTTGGATGACCGGCACGGAGGAGGCGGAGAAGCGCAGCACCACCGGCGGCTGGACGCCCGGCGGCATGAGCGCGCGAATGGAGTTGGCGGACGAGACCACCTGGGTGATGGCCAGGTCGATGCTGACGGAACTATCGAAATAGACTTTCTCGATCGCGACGCCGGGCAGCGTCTGGCTCTCCATCCGCTTGATGTTGTTGACGTTGTTAGAAAGCGAGAACTCACTGTAGGTTGTGATGCGGCTCGCCATGTCCGTCGTGTCGAGACCGGTATAGGTCCACACGATCACGACCACTGGAATGTTGACAGTCGGCAGCACGTCCTTCGTGCCGACCACGCCCGAGCCGATGCCTCCCAGCATCATGATCACCGCCAGCACGTAGAAGCTGACGCGAAACTTGAGCGCGTACTGGACGAGACCCATGAAAACTCGCGGCTAGATGAAGCTTGCGTCCAGACCATCGCGCTCGGCGACAGCGACGCGACATACACACTGAGCAACGTTCATGTTGCACCGCAGTGTAGGCCGCAAGCTCGGCGCCGGCGTCTCAAAACATCGTGAGCGCACAATAGGTTTGAGAGTGTAGGAACAAGACGCCCGGAATCAAAGCCGCCGCCTGCGATCCCACGTTCAAAGCAATCAGAAAACGTAGGGGTAGATGTAGGTCAGGATGATGTCTTGAATCAGAAAGATCAATAGAAGCAGGATGATCGGTGAGATGTCGAGGCCCCCCATCGCCGGTAGCATCGCGCGGATCGGACGCAGGACGGGCTCGGTGAGCGCGTTCAGCGAGGTCCAGATGGAGCGCACCACGTTGTTGTAGATGTTGATGACGTTGAAGGCCACCAGCCACGACATGATGGCCACGACGATGATCACGTAAGTGTAGAGTTTGAGGACCAGCAGGATCAGGTCGAGTAAGGCGCGCATGGCGTCTCCGGGGCGGCTGCGATGAAGGGGGACTGGCGTGTCTGGTAGCGAGGGAACAGCGTGGCCGCAAGAGAGGCCGGGCAACAGGCTTAAGGCGCGGGGACCGTCGCCCTTCGTCCGCGCCGCGGTCAGGCGACCTGCTGCGTACCGGCCGGCTCGACCGCTTCTATGCGCCCGGAGCGCAGCCGCACGGTGCGGTCGCAGCGTCGGGCTAGGGCCAGATCGTGGGTGACGAGGACGAGCGTGGCACCGCGGTCGCGCTTCAGCGCGAACATCAGGTCGACGATTCCTGCGCCGGTGGCCTCGTCGAGGTTGCCGGTGGGCTCGTCGGCGACCAGGATGGCCGGCTCCGGAGCGATCGCGCGGGCGAGCGCCACGCGCTGCTGCTCGCCGCCCGAGAGTTGGGCCGGATAGTGCGTCGCGCGTGCGGCAAGGCCGACGGCGTCGAGCTCGGCCCGGGCACGGCCGAACGGGTCGCGATGGCCGGCGAGTTCGAGGGGCACGGCGACATTCTCCAGCGCCGTCATCGTCGGGATGAGATGGAACGATTGGAAGACGATGCCGATGCGCCGACCGCGGAACCGCGCCAGCGCGTCTTCGCCGAGGGCCGAAAGGTCCGTCCCCTCCGCGACCACGCGGCCGGCATCCGGCCGCTCGAGGCCGGCAATCACCATCAGCAAGGTGGATTTGCCGGAGCCGGAGGGACCCGTCAGGCCAACCGTCTCACCGCGCCCTATATGCACTGAGATGTCTTTCAGAATGTGCACGCGCGCCGCTCCTCGCCCGAGGCTCAGGTCGACGTGCGCCAATTCGATCGCCGGTGGATTCATGATGCCTTCCAAGTCGCCGATATCCGCGTCGCCGCTGTGCGCCCCTCGGCCGCGGGCTTGTCGGTCGCCGCCCGCATATGGGGCTGCGAGCCGCCGGTTCCTACTGGGCATGGCGGCGTTGCTATGGGCCGGCCTGCCGGCCGCCGCGCAGACACCTGCGTCAGCACCGGCACCCGTGAGGGTCGTCGCCTTCGGCGACAGCCTCATGGCCGGCTACCAGCTGCCCGAAGCGGCCGCGTTCCCGGCGGTGCTGGAGAAGGCTTTGCGGGCGCAGGGCAGAAACGTCGCCGTGGTCAATGCAGGCGTATCCGGCGATACGGCGAGCGGCGGCCTCGCCCGGCTGGAGTGGACCCTGGGCGGCGGCGCGGACGCGGTGATCCTCGAACTCGGTGCCAACGACATGCTGCGGGGCGTCGATCCTGCCGTGACCGAACAGGCGCTGGGCGCCATTCTGGCCAAGCTCAAGGCCGATCACGTCAGGGTGCTGCTCGCCGGGATGCGTGCGACGCCGAGCCTCGGGCGCGACTATGCAGTCCGTTTCGAGGCGATCTACCCAGCGCTGGCCAAGAAGTACGATGTGCCGCTCTACCCGTTCTTTCTCGAAGGTATGGTCGAGGACCCTGGTCAGAAGCTGCCCGACGGCATGCATCCCAACGCGCGTGGGGTGGAGACGGTGGTCGCCCACATCCTGCCGAGCGTCGATGCGCTGCTGCAGACGGTCACCCCGAAGAGCTAGGCCCGGTCGAGGCCTGTCTGCCGTTTCGCGCCGAGGGCCGTCTACCCCCATGAGGGCCGACCCCTGCGGGCTGAGCGAGCCCTCAGCCACCCATTCGCGTCATCAGCGCGTCGGAGATCTCGAAGTTGGCGTAGACGGTTTGTACATCGTCGTTGTCCTCCAGGTTGCCGATCAGCTTGAGGATTTTCTCGCCGGCTTCGTCGTCCACGAGAATGGTGTTCTGCGGCTTCCAGCCGAGCACCGCTTTGCGCGGCTCGCCGAGCTTGCCCTCCAGCGTCTGCGCCACGGCGCGCAGCGCCTCCAGCGAGGTGATGACCTCGTGGCCCTCCTCGCTCGAGGCGACGTCGTCGGCGCCGGCGTCGATGGCCGCCTCCAGCATCTGGTCCTCGCTCGCCACCTTGGTGTCGAACTCGATCAGCCCGACATGGTCGAACATGAAGGCGACGGCGCCCGACTCCGCCAGCGCTCCCCCGGCCTTGGTAAAGTAGGAGCGCACCTCGCCCGCCGTGCGATTCCGGTTGTCCGTCAACGCCTCGATGATGACGGCGACGCCGCCGGGCGCGTAGCCCTCGTAGCGCACCTCGTCGTAGTTCTCGGCGTCGGCGCCGGACGCCTTCTTGATGGCGCGCTCGATGTTGTCCTTGGGCATGTTTTCGGCGCGGGCGGCGATCACCGCGGCGCGCAGGCGCGCGTTCATGGCCGGGTCCGGCAGGCCCATCTTGGCGGCGACGGTGATCTCTCGGGCGAGCTTGGAGAAGAGCTTGGAGCGGATCGCGTCCTGCCTGCCCTTCTTATGCATGATGTTCTTGAACTGACTATGCCCGGCCATGCCGCTTCCCCGCCGTCCCTCATGGTGATGTGTGAGCGCTACATAAGCCGCCGCGGGCGGGAAAGGAAGTTTGGAGCCGCCGCGGGCGGGAAAGGAAGTTTGGAAACGCGGCCCCGCACGGCCGTCCTCCTACCGACGGCCACTCGATCTCCGCCTCGATCAGGGGCGCGAATGCGCCGCTACTTCGCGGCAGGCGCCTCGGTGGCCGCGGGGGTCTCCTCGGCCTTCTCGGCTTTGGCCTTCTTCGGTTTCGGCTTGGCCTTGCGGACATGCTGGACGGGTTTTTCCGGCGCGGCCACGGGTTCCACTACGGGTGCCGGCGGCGAGGGTGGCGGCGGGCAGCCGATGGAGAGCACGGAGCAGAGCGGGCCATCATTGCCGAAGAGGTCGGCGGAGGCTGGCTGCGGCGCCAGAGCGAGGATGGCAGCGACGCCGAAACCGCGGAGGATAAGTTTCACGGATGGTTCTCCAGACAAGGGCGAAACCGAAGCGCCAACGATTTCATAAGTCAAGCCATGCGCCGGCATTTGCGCCCTGCCGCCGCCGGGCTCGGGCAAAGCCGGCGGCCCGTGCGCGATTGGCGCAGTCGGCGGGTGCAACCTTGGCCGCGGCCGCAGATTACGGTCGCAGCTGCCGATCAGGGCCGCTGGAGTTGGAGTGTCCCATGCCTCAGTTCGATGCCACCATCAAGCACCTCAAGGAAGGCGTAAAGGGTTTCACGGTCGCCGCCGCCGTCAAGAACATTGAAGGCTGGGAGGCGACCCTCGAGAAGGTTGAGGCGCCGGCCGCCAAGGCCATCGTCAAGGACCTCGAGAACCTGAAGAAGCACCTCCAGGCCGACAAAATCGACGGCGGCCAGATCAAGAAGCTGGTGCTGAAGCTCGGCAAGGAGACGGTGACGATCGCCGGCAAGAGCGACAGCAAGAATGCCGAGAAGATCAAGGCGCTTGGCACGGCTCTGAGCCACGCCGCAGAGAGCGCTCCAGACGCGTAATTTGGGCGGCCGGACCCGACGGGCGTATCGCTCCGTAACGCGCGGATTGTGCGCCGTCGGCGACCCGGCCTCGCCTCGACGGCGGAGCCGCTCTGGTTTCCGCCTCGTTCGTCACGACCAGCGCGCTATTTGCGGTGCCCTGTGCGCTGGTGAGTGGTCTTCGGCGAGTTGAGCGCCGCCGTCGCCTTCGTCGGGTTCGACTCCGCCTGGGCCGACCGGCCGAAAGCGCCCGGCGCGCTGTGCTCGATCGTGTATGGGGAGACCGGCTTCAGCGATTTTCAGGCGCCGGGCCTCGTCGGATTTGCCAGCGCCCTTGCCTGCATCCGTACCCTGCATCGGGCCGACCGGCCCACGATCGTCGCCATCGACCAGCCCACGATCGTTTCGAATGCGACCGGGATGCGCGCGGCGGAGCGGGTGGTCGCCTCCGTGGTCTCCTGGGCCGGCGGCGGCGTCCAGCCTGCCAACCGCGGCCGGCGCGGCCTCTTCGACGATGGCGCGCCGGTCTGGCGGTTCCTCGACGCGCTCGGCGCGACGGACGATCCCCTGTGCGCCAGGGCGGCGGCGAGCGGCCTGTTCGTGATGGAAGTGTTCCCGGCGCTGGCGGTTCTCTCCTGGGACGAGCGTTTCCTCGGGCGGCTCTTGGCGCCACGCTACAACCCCACGCGGCCGACCTTCCGCCCGGACCATTGGCGAGCCGTCGTCTCGGCTGCGGAAGCTGAGGCGCAGAGGCTCGGTTGCGCGCCCGCCGCACGATGGCTGGCGGACCAGAAGGACCTCGCCAAGCCGCGCAAGGCCGACCAGGACCGGCTCGACGCCGTCCTCTGCCTGCTCGTCGGCCTGCGCTGGCGATTGGCGCCCCCCAGCGAGTCGGTCATGGTCGGGGACCTTGTGGACGGCTACATCGTCGCTCCCGCCAGCGGTGCGATGCGGGCGAAGCTCGCCACCAAGGCAAAGGATGCCGGCGTTGCGATCACTTGAGACCACGGCTGATCCCGGACGGGGGAGCCTCAGGTGATCGGCGGGACGTCGAAAGCCTCGCCGGGCCGCTGCACGCGGAAGCGCTCGGCGGCGATGCCGCGCGCCGCCAGCGCGACCGATAGCCGACGCGGCGGGTCGTCGATGGCCTCCGCCGACAATTGGAACGTGCCCCAATGGTGCGCCAGCGCATAATGCGCCTCGCAGTCGATGAAGACCTGCAGGCTTTCCGCCGGATCGACGTGTTCGTCCTTCATGAACCAGCGCGGCTCGTAGGCGCCGATGGGGATGATCGCGAGACGCGGCGGCCCGAAGCGCCGCGGCACGGCGCGGAAGATCGCACCGTCCATGTAGGCGGTGTCGCCGATGTGGTACACGGCTCCGCCCGGCATCTCCAGAACGAAGCCGGCCCACAGCGCCATGCGGCGGTCGTTCAGCCAGCGCGCCGACCAATGGTAGGTCGGCACCATCGTCAGCCGCACGCCGGGTGCCAGCGCGACCGTCTCCTCCCAATCGTAGGTCTCCACCGGCAGCGCAGGATGACGGCGGCGGATGATCGCGTCGTTGCCCAGCACCGTGATGATCCGGCACGGGTTCAGGTGGTGCAGGGCGCCAAGCGTGTTCAGATCGAGGTGATCGTAGTGGTTGTGCGAAATGAAGATCGCGTCGAGTGGCGGCAGCGCCTCGAGCGGCAGGCCGGGTGCGGTGACGCGCTTGGGCCCGGCGAACGGCAGCGGACTGGCGCGCGACGACCATACGGGATCGACGAGAAGATTGAGGCCGTGCGCCTGAATGAGCAGGCTGGCATGGCCGATGGTGGTGACCCGCAGCGCCGCCGCGTCCACGCGCGGGAGGACGGGTGCGGGAGGCGGGTTCGCGACGGTCGTGGGCCAGCTCGCGCGCGGCGCGCGCAGCATGCGCCACACATCGCCTCTCGCCTTGTCCACGGTGCGGCCCGGCATGAAGAACCGCGTGCCGTCGAAATGGTCCGAGAGCGGGCCTTGGTAATAGGGGTTCGTCGCCATGGCGGCCTTATGCGGCAAAGCCCTTCCGCCACCAAGCCCGATGCCGCGATTCGAGCGCTGGGCACCATCGTAGGGATCGTTTAGGAGTCAGGCACGTTGCATGTCCGTCGAAAAAACGAGGAACCACAGTGATGATGTTCAAAGCAGCCGTGATGTCGCTTATTCTAGTCGGCGGATTGTCCGGCGCGGCTGTCGCCCAGCAGCGTGGAAGCCAGGACGATCAGGCCGCCTGCGAGCCCGACGTGCATCGCCTCTGCGACCAGTATATCCCGGACGAGGCGCAGATCGTGGCTTGCCTCAACAAGGAAAAGAAGCACCTGAGCCCCGCCTGCGCGCGCGTGATGTCGCGCTCGTAACGTCACCCGCGCCTCCTTCGTTGAAGGAGGCCGGCCGAAAGGCGGAAGGCGGCAGGGTCGCAGGCGCGCCACATCAGAGGGACCGACCGGCTCGGCCGGTCGCATTTCCGGAGGTGGCGATGGCCTACCTGATTTCTGCTTCGACGGCCAAAACGAGCGTCGCTGTCGTGCGCGACGACCCTATCGAGGTCCTCGTCAAGATCCACGAGTTCGAGGACCTCGGCCTGCTCGAAATCGCCGTTGCGGCCGTCGAGGGCGGCGAGACCGTGACGCGCGACCAATTGCAGGCTCTCGTGGCCGCGCAAGGTGGCGAGGTGGCGGCGCCTACGACGCGAGGCTGACCTCCTCGGCCAGCGCGACGGCCGCCCGCGTGAGGGCACCGTCGGCGTGCAGGAACGCCTGCAGGATCGTGAAATGGTCCGCTCCTGCCAGCGGCAAGAGTGCCCCAGGGCGATGGTGCGCCGCGCGGTAGGCGTGGAAGTCGCGGCTGTTGGCCACCATGTCCGGCAGTTCCGCCGTGCCGTATGCGACCGTCATGGGCTTTGGGATGGGCGGGAGCCGCAGCGGCGACAGGGTTTCGACCTCACGGTCCGTGAGCCGCACCTTGGCATCGATGGACGGTACGTCGCGCAGCGGTCCCAGTTCGAAGACACCGGACACGGGCAGCGCGGCGGCCACGCGCGGATGATCCGCCGAAAGCGCCGCAAGGTGACCACCGGCCGACCAGCCGGACAGGATCAGCGGCCCAGTAATACCGGCCTCTTCACGCGCCAGCCAATCGAGCGCCGCCCGGATCTCGGCTGCGATAGCGCTCAAGCTCGCGGCCGGCGCGAGTGTGTAACCGGGGAAGGCCGCGGACCAGCCGCGGGCGAGGACGCCTTCCGCGACGCAAGCGAAGCTTTGTCGATTGTTACGTTGCCAGAAGCCGCCGAAGATGAAGGCGAGGCATGGAGCGGCCGGATCGGCTGCTGGAAAGACGTCGATCTTCTGTTCCGCGCCCGGTCCGTAAGCGATGTCGAGGTGCCCGGGCCGACGCTCGATTAATCGTCGAGAGGCGGCGGCATAACCCTCGACCAGCGCTTTCGCCTGCGCGGCGCCGACGGCGCGCTGATTGTCGAAAGCCGCGTCGCGCGCATCGCGCGACATGCGCGCCCAATTTTCGGCAAACAAGGGCATGGGCGGGCTCCTTTGGCGAGCGAGAGATTGCCGCTCTTCGGTTGCGGACGACTTCAAGACCAGCGAGCGGCGCGTCACTGTGACGAAACTGTCATGCCACCTCGCTACCTCCTTGGGCCAGAGATCGCGGAAACCTGGTAATGGAGACTCGGTAATGAAGCCGATCGGTGCCTTGCTCGCCCTACTGGTCACAACCCCATGCGCCGCGGCCGAGCAACCGCGCAACCTGGTCCTGTTCGTCGCCGACGGGCTCCGCGACGGCATCGTTACCCCGCAGACGGCGCCGGCGATGGCGAAACTGCGCGACGCGGGCGTCGCTTTCACCAATCCCCACTCCCTGTTCCCGACCTTCACGACAGCCAACGCCTCCGCCATGGCAACCGGCCATTACCTGGGCGACACCGGCGACTATTCCAACGTCATCTACACCGGCTATCCCGTGGCCGTGCCGGGCCAGGGCAAGACGGTGACGCCGTTCCTGGAGAGCGATCCCGTGCTGGCCGACGTCGACGAGCATTTCGCCGGCAACTACCTCGACGAGGAGACCATCCTCAAGGCGGCCCGCGACAAGGGCATGGCCACGGCTGCGATCGGCAAGCTCGGGCCCGCGCTCATCTTCGACTCGACGGAACGGGATGGGCGGCACACGGTGGTCATCGACGACCAGACGGGTTCGAAGGAGGGCGTGCCGCTCGCCGACTGGGTCGCCCAGGGCCTCGCCGCGCAAAGCCTGGCTCCGAAGGCGCCGGGACGCGGCCAGCCGGCCGGCACATTCGAAACCGCCGGGACGCTCAAGGCGAACCTTGTCCAGCAGGACTGGTTCACCGCCGCGACGACCCAGGTCGTGCTGCCGCGCTTCAAGGCGGAGGCCAAGGGTTTCGCGCTCGTCTACTGGTCGCGCGACCCCGATGGGACGCAGCACAACCAGGGCGACAGCCTGGGCAGCCTCACGCCTGGTATCAACGGCCCGACGTCCATGGCCGCGATCCGCAACGCGGATGCCAACCTCGCCAGTATCGAGAAGGCGCTGACCGACCTCGGCTTGATCGAGACGACCGACATCCTCGTGACCTCCGACCACGGGTTCTCCACCATCTCGAAGGCGAGCCGGACCAGCCCCGCCGCCGCGCAGACCTACCGCGACACCAAGCCGGGCGAACTGCCGCCGGGCTTCCTCGCGCTCGACCTTGCCACCGGCCTCGGCTTGCCATTGTTCGATCCCGACGCGGACGAACGCCGGCTCGACCTGGGCCAGCATCCCTCGCGTGCCAACGGCCTGATCGGGACCGACCCGCGCAAGCCGGACGTCGTAGTGGCGGCCAACGGCGGATCGGATCTCGTCTATATCCCCGGTAAGGACCCGGCGCTGGCCCGACGCGTCGTCGAACTGCTGTCGCGGCAGGATTATGTCAGCGGCCTGTTCGTCGATTCCGCGCTCGGCGCCATCCCCGGCACCTTGCCGCTCAAGACCATCAATCTGGAAGGATCGGCGCTGACGCCGATGCCGGCCATCGCGGTCAACTTCACCTCGAGTTCGACCGGCTGCGCCGACCCGACCTTGTGCGGCGTGGAGGTTGCCGACACCGTGCTGCAAACCGGCCAAGGCATGCACGGCAGCTTCAGCCGCGCCGACACCCGCAACTTCATGGCCGCACGCGGGCCGGGCTTCAAGCAGGGTTTCAGCGATCCGGCGCCCGCGAGCAACGCCGACCTCGGCCGGACGATCGCCGCCGTACTTGGCCTCACCATCAAGGACAAGGGCGTCCTCGTGGGTCGCGTGCTGAGCGAAGCGTTGCCAGGCGGCGTCGTGCCGGCGGGCGAGCACCGGCGGCAGGTGTCGGCGCCCGGCGTCGATGGCCTGACGACGATCCTCGACTATCAACTCGTCGGCACCACCGCCTATTTCGACGCCGCCGGCTTTCCCGGCCGCACCGTCGGCTTGAGCGGCGAGACACCTTCGCTCCCGGACTCGGCCGCAAGGGCGATACCGCCGGAAAAGCCGCTTGATCGGCACCACGAGTCCCGTTAGGAACCGCGTATGGTTGCCTTCTCATTCGAACTCGTCTCGCCCGAAAAATTGCTGTTCTCCGGCCAGGTCGAAGCCGTCGTGGCGCCCGGCACGGAGGGCGAGTTCACCGTCCTCAAGGACCACGCGCCGTTCATGACGACGCTGAAGCCGGGTGTGATCGAGATCGACGCCGGTTCCCGCAAAGAGAAGCTCTTCGTCAGCGGCGGCTTCGCCGACGTCGCGCCGAATGGATTTACGGTGCTGGCCGATTATGCCGTCCCGTTGGGCGAGTTGAGCGCCGCGGCGATCGACAAGGACATCGCCGCTGCCGAGACGGCCTTGAAAGGCGCGCGCGGCGACGAAACGCATCGTCTCGCGCAGGAAAAGTGTGACCAGCTACGCGAACTCAAGGCCGCGCTGAAGCTCTAAATCCTGGCTTTCGACGCGATCGACACTCTTGCCGGGCCGGTCAAAGCCGAACGATGCGGCTGCGCACCGGTGTAGCAGAGCGCCCGATGCCGAACAGCCGGCCAAGTGCGCTCGCTCGCGCCGGACTGCTTGGCGCATCCGCTAGAACTTGACCTTGTCTTCGGCTTCCTTGGCCCAGTCGCCGTCCCCGCCGCGCGAGGCCGGGCGTCGCTCGAACAGGGCGCGGCCGAGGGCGAAGAGCGGCGAGACGAGGCGGTTCACGTCCTCCACCCGCGCTACGAACTTTTCGCCCCGCTCCAGTTCCTTGTCGAGCAGCGCCATAGTGGCGGCGATGCCGGGGTCGTCGTCGTGGAACCAAGTCCGGAGGACGCGGCCCCAGAGCAGCGCCAAGCCCTGCACCTTGGCCGCGCCGACGGCCCCCTCGGAATCAATGCCGGCCGCCTCCAGCATGAAGCGCATCGAATTGACCTCGAGCCGGTTGACGGAAGCCGCCGCCATGGGCGAACGCCCCAGCCATTCGGCGATGCCGTCCAACCCGTGCTTGTAGGGCGTGAGCGCGTCGAGGCGGCGCATCAGCACGTCGAACAGGCGTTCCTTGGCAGGCTCGTCGCCCAGGTCGTTCGTCGTTCCTTCGAGGACGAAGCGGTCGATCTTGCGGGAGAACCCCGAAAGCACGGCACCCTTAGAGGGAAAATGCTCGCGGAAGTCAGCCAGCGAGAGGTTGGCGCGCGCGGCCACGTCGGAGATGGAGATGTCCTCCCACACGCGCTCGCCGGCAAGTTCCATGAGCGCCTCGACAAGGGCGTCCTTCGGCACGCGCTTGGGCTCGTGCGGCGGGTCGATGGCCGCGGACGAGGCTGCTGATTCAAACCCGTCCGGCGACGGGCCGCCGTCTTCCTGCGCCATGATCGTCGTCTCCTGGCGGCGCCCGAGCGCCCTGTCGTCTATGTAGACCGTGGAAGGTTGGCTTCCAAGGTGCGGGACGCCGGTCGAGTGGCGACATGAGGCCTTGAGCCTTGTCCTAACCGGCGAGTTCGCCCGCGCGGCGCTTTGCGGCGGCGACGGCGACTTCGAACAGACGGCCGAGGCCGTCGGGCGAACGCAGGACTGTAAGCGCCGCCGCCGTCGTGCCACCCGGCGAGGTCACGGCCTCCCGCAGCGCCGCGGCGGACACCTCCGGCTGCGCCGCCATCAGCGCACCGGCGCCTTCGACCGTAGCGCGCGCGAGGCGTCCCGCGACGTCGCGCGGCAGCCCCGCCGCCTCGCCGGCTTGCGCCAGCGCTTCCACCAGCAGGAACACGTAGGCCGGTCCCGACCCCGACACGGCGGTGACGGCGTCGATCAGCGTTTCGTCCAGCCATTCGGTCGCGCCCACGGCGGCGAGCAGCCTGTCCGCCATCGCGCGGCTGTCGTCGGACAAACCGGGCTCACCGGCGAGCGCCGTAACCCCGCGGCGGACGGAGGCCGGCAGGTTGGGCATGGCGCGAACAATCGCGCCGGCGTCAGGTAGACCGGCGCGCAGGTGGCCGAGCGTCTGGCCCGCCAAAAGCGAGACGACCAGGGTTTTGGGGCCGGCGAGGACGGCGAAGCAGGCTGCATCGGCCGCGAAGGTCTGGGGCTTCACGGCCAGCACGAGGACCTCTGCGGTCGATGACGGCCCTGTCCGCGCGATACCATGGGCGTCGCAGAAGGCCGCGGTCGCCGGGTCGCAGGCGGGGTCGACCACCTGGGCGCTCGCCGGCTCGAACCCGCCGGCGATCCAGCCCCGCAGCAGCGCGCCACCCATCTTTCCCGCGCCGGCCAGAACCAGCGAGCGCGGCCAGGGCGCGATGCCCGTCACGCTTCGCCGCGCGTCTCGATCATCGCGGTGTCGAGCGCCTCGCGACCGGACTTGCCGGCCCAGACGACGAATTGAAAGGCCTGGTAGTAGCGTTCGCACGCCATGACGGCGCTGGTCAGCACCGCCTCGCACTGCCGCCGGTTGAGCTCGGCACCGCCGGCGAGCAGCAACGCGTGGCGGAACATGATCACGCCGTCGCCCGGCCAGATGTCGAAATGGCCGATCCACATCTGCTCGTTGATGAGGGCCACAAGCCCGAGCACGTCGGTACGGCGCGGCACCGGCACCTTGAGGTCGAAGGCGCAGGCGACGTGGAGCGCCTCCATGTCCTGCAACCAGGTGAAGGCGATATTGTAGTCCGTCCACACTCCGGCGACCGAAATGGAAATCTCGTCCTCCTCGTCGCGGTCGAAGGACCACTGGTTGGAGGCGGCGAGCCGCTCGACGAGGTCGACGGGATTCTCGTGACGATCGGCTTCGATCTGCGAAAGCGACATTGCGTAGCCTCGGTACAGGCGGGCGAGACGAAGCGCAGCGGGAGCGCCGGTGAACGGAACGCGGGGTACTCACTCGACGGGCCGTCAGCCGAGGCGTCGCCCGCTCCGAATCGCCGACGCGCGCTGCGACTGAATCACACCGGGGTCTGTGCGATCAAGACGATCATCCCCGGCGCGGATCCTTACCGACCAGAGTCCCGTATTCGCGAGTCCCCGTCCATCGCCGCCGCCGGCATGTCCACAGATGAAGCGCGTCTCCGCGCCAGGTCGAACCCGTCCCGACCCGGAAGCGATGCCTCGGTCGGGTGGGTTAGATCGCAGGGTCGCCGGCTTCGGCCGGAGGCTCGGCCGACACGCCGAGCTTGGCCTCCAGCGCCTTGATCCGACGTTCCAGCCGCTCGTTCTCGTCGCGCGCCATCACGGCCATCTGACGGGCCGCCTCAAATTCCTCGCGCGTGACGACGTCCATGGCGACGAGCAGGCGCTCTACCTGCGCCTTCAGCACCGTCTCGGCCTCCCGTCGCACTCCGCTGGCGACGCCGGTGGCGTCGGAGACGAGGCGGGAGAAATCGTCGAACAGGCGACCGCGGGACTGGCGCATGGCGCTCTCCATGAAGGCATCGGACAGGGGTCCGCCGCCTCAGCGAGACATGGTGACTTTCCGCAGGCGGCGCAAGCTATTCTGCCGCCAGGCGGACCATCGGCGCCGTCGTCCGCCACTGCGCCAGAAGCACTTCCTCCTCGGCCTTGGCCGCGAGGCGGTTGCGCTCCTTGACCGGACCGAACCCCTTGATCGTCTCCGGCAGCCCGGCGAGGGCGACGGCGGTCGCGTGGTTGTCGGGCGCCAACCCGGCGAGGAGTTCGCCCGCCAGTGTCTCGTAATCGTCGATCAGTCGACGCTCGGCCCGACGCTCGGTGGTGTAGCCGAACAGGTCGAAGGGCGTGCCGCGCAGGCGCTTGGCGGCCGCCAGCGCCGGCAGCAGGTGCCGCAGCCAAGGTCCGAACGCCGTCTTCACCGGCACGCCCGCCTTGTTGCGGCGGTCGAGCAGCGGGGGCGCCAGGTGGTAGGTGACCTTGAGGTCGCCCTCGACCGTGTCGGCGAGCTGGCGGGCGAACGAGCCGTCGCTGTAGAGCCGGGCGACCTCGTACTCGTCCTTGATCGCGAGCAGCTTGAAGAAGCCCTTGGCAACGGCCGCGGCGAGTCCGCTGCAGCCCGGCGCATGGGTCGCCTCGGCGGCGACGGCGCGATCGACGAGGGCACGGTAGCGCTCGGCGTAGGCGGCGTCCTGGTAGGCGGTGAGGAAGGCTTCGCGCCGCGCCACCTGCTCGTTGAGCGTGGCGGCCGGGGCGCTGCCCTTGGCACCGGGGCGTGCGGCGGCGATCAGCGCCACGACCTCTGCCGGATCGACGGCGGCGTGTCGGCCCCAGGCGAACGCCTGAAGGTTCATGGCGACCGCCTCGCCGTTGAGCGTGACGGCGCGGCGGATCGATTCCTCGGCGAGCGGGACGAGGCCGCGCTGCCAGGCAAGGCCCAAAGCGAACATGTTGCCGGCGAGCGAGGTTCCAAGCAGGGTGGTCGCCGCAGCGGTCGCGTCGAAATAGGTGACGGTCTCGCCCGCCGCCGCGCCGATCGCCTGCTTGATGCGGGCGGCCGACAAGTCGTAGGCCGGCTTGCGCGCGAACTCGCCAGGAAAGAGTTCGGCAGCGTTGACGATCACCGCCGTTTCGCCGGAGCGAATGGTGGCGAGCACCTTCTTCGCGCCCGTCGCGACGAGGTCGCAGCCGAGCACGAGGTCCGCCTCGGCAGCCGCGATGCGGACGGTATGGATGTCCTGCGGGCGCTCGGCGATCTTGACGTGGCTGTAGACCGCCCCGCCCTTCTGCGCGAGGCCGGCCATGTCCATGATCCCGCAGCCTTTGCCCTCGAGGTGCGCGGCCATACCGAGAATGGCGCCGACGGTGACGACACCGGTGCCGCCGACACCGGTGACGACGATGCAATACGGCTTGGCCGCCAGCGAGGCCGGCGCGACGCGCGGGGGCAGCGGGCGCAGGCCCTGCATCGCCGCGGGCGGAAGCACTTTCGGCCGCGCGCCGCTGACCGTCACGATCGCCGGGCAGAAGCCGCTGACGCAGCTCATGTCCTTGTTGCAGCTCGACTGGTCGATGGTGCGCTTGCGGCCGAACTCCGTCTCGACCGGCTGCACGGCGACGCAGTTGGAGGTGGCGCCGCAATCGCCGCAGCCTTCGCAGACGAGCTCGTTGATGAAGACCTTGACGTCGGGGTCGGGCAGCAGGCCCTTCTTGCGCCGGCGGCGTTTCTCGGCCGCGCAGGTCTGGTCGTAGATGAGGATGGTCGTGCCCGGGAGCGCGGCCAACCGGCGCTGCACCGCGTCGAGCTCGTCGCGCCTGTGGATCGTCGCTCCCGTCGGCCAGGCCGTGGAGGCGGGGTACTTGCCGGGCTCGTCCGAGACGATCGCGATGGCGGCCACCCCTTCGGCCGCGACCTGCCGGGCGATGGCGACGACGGTGAGCCCGCCCTCGTGGGCCTGGCCGCCGGTCATCGCCACCGCGTCGTTGAACAGGAGCTTGTAGGTGATGTTGGTCTTTGCGGCGACCGCCCAGCGGATCGCCAGCACGCCCGAATGGTTGTAGGTCCCGTCGCCAAGGTTCTGGAAGACGTGGCCGCGCGTGGAGAAAGGCGCCTCGCCGATCCAGTTGGCACCTTCGCCGCCCATCTGGGTGAAGCCATCGGTGCCGCGCTCCATCGTCTGCGCCATGTAATGGCAGCCGATGCCCGCGTAGGCACGGGCGCCTTCGGGCACGACGGTCGAGCTGTTATGCGGGCAACCGGCGCAAAAATGCGGGGTCCGCGTGGCGGCGTCTTTGAGGGGGGCGACGCGGCCCTGCACCCGTTCCAGCCGGTCGAGGCGCGCGGCCAGGTCGACGTTGGGGGCGTAACGGAGCACGCGGCGGCCGATGGCGATCGCGATGTCATGGACGTCAAGCGCGCCGTGCGGCGGAAACAGGCCGGCACCGGATTCGTCGGCCTTGCCGATGCAGACCGGCCTGTCAGGCCAATTGTAAAGCTGCTCGCGCAGCTGGGTCTCGACCAGCGAACGCTTCTCTTCGACGACCATGACCGTCTCGAGGCCCTCGGCGAAGGCGCGCACGCCCTGCGGCTCGAGCGGCCACGGGCAGGCGAGCTTGTAGAGGCGCAAGCCGAAGGCATTGGCCCGCACTTCGTCGATGCCGAGCACGTCGAGCGCCTGGCGCACGTCGCCATAGGCCTTGCCGGCGGCGACGATGCCGAGGCGCGCCTTGGGCCCGCCGGACAGCATCACCCGGTTGAGCCGGTTGGCGCGCAGGAAACCGTGCACGGCGGCGAGTTTGTGCTGGGTGAGGCGCACGTCCTGGTCGAGGATCGAATCCCTGGGACGAATGTTGAGGCCGCCCGGCGGCAGCACGACAT
This sequence comes from Beijerinckiaceae bacterium, assembly GCA_965249685.1. Lineage (GTDB taxonomy): Bacteria > Pseudomonadota > Alphaproteobacteria > Rhizobiales > Beijerinckiaceae > RH-AL1. Next base: position 2,289,009 of record CBDFMN010000003.1, read on the forward strand.
CGGTCGGCAGGACGGAGGCAAAGCGCTCGATGCCCGCCTCGATGGAGGCCGTCGACTCGACCGTGTCCTTGACGCATTTGAGACCGGTCCAGGTGCCGGCGTAGCGGCTCATGGCGATGCCCATCAAACCGTAATCGACGATCTCCTGCACATTGGCCGGCGCGAGGATCGGCATCATCATGTCGGCGAAGACGAACTCCGACTGGTGCGCGGTCGAGGAGGATTCGGCCATGTGGTCGTCGCCCATCAGGGCGAGGACGCCGCCGAGCGGCGAGGTGCCGGCGAGATTGGCGTGGCGGAACACGTCGCCCGAGCGGTCCACGCCCGGGCCTTTGCCGTACCAGAGCGAAAACACGCCTTCGTAGCGGCCCTCGCCGCGCATCTCGGCCTGCTGCGCGCCCCAGACGGCGGTGGCAGCGAGGTCCTCGTTAAGGCCGGGCTCGAAGGTGATCGACGCCGCCGCGAGCGCCTCCTTGGCGGCAAAAAGGTTCGAGTCGAGCCGGCCGAGCGGCGAGCCGCGATAGCCGGACACGAACCCCGCCGTACGATGGCCCGCGCGACGGTCGATCTCGCGCTGCATGAGCAGCGTGCGCACAATCGCCTGCGCTCCCGAGACGAACACCCGATCTTTGGCGAGGTCGTACTTGTCGGCCAGCGTGGTGCCGGAAACGTCGGGAAGGCGAGGAGAAATCGCCCGCAACGGCGAAGCGCCGGGGGCCTGCGGAGCGGCGGCTCGCTCGCGGTCAACGGCACGGGACACGCGCCGTGGCACGACGAAACGGCCGGTCATCGAGCGACTCCCGCGGATCGCATCTGCCCTGCGGAGCCTATCCGATGCTTCGCGGAGCTTATCTGAAGCCCTGCGGAGCCTATCTGAAGCATGGTGCGGATGGTCGACCCCCTCTGCCGCTCAGCCGAGACGCCACGCCTACGCCATTCACCTTGCGCAAACCAGAAAACCCGCAGGCGCGGCAGTCACCTTTTATGTCGCTTTATGTCAGTCTTCATCGCGTTTCCCGAGCGGGCGAGCGAGAGGTAAGCGACGCTCCGCGTTGTACCACGAGACGACCCGCGCTATGCCGCCAAGCGCGCGGCGAGGGCCGGCCGGATCGGAGCTCATGGCCATTTTTCCCAGCGTCGCCGTCGCGGGGGCACGTTGACCGCCTCTCCCCTTTCCATCCTGCCGGCGGCACTCGCGGCGCTCTGGTGGACGATCGCCGTGGCGGTCTTCCTCGCCTCGCTCGCCGGCGCGCTGCTGCAACCCTGGCTGCAGCGGCGGCGCGGCGCCTCGGCCGCTCTGCCGCCGGTGTCCCTCCTGCTGCCGGTAAAGCTGGTCAACCCCGGCTTCGCTCGCGCGCAAGCGTCGGCTTTCGCGCAGGACTATCCCGACTACGAGGTGCTGGTCGGCACGGCGGAGCAGCGCTCGCCCGCGCTCGACCTGATGGGTGGACTGGGCGACGCGTCCCCCGTCCCCTGCCGCATCCTCGTGTCGCCGGGCGGCGCGGCGGTCAGCCCGAAGCTGAACACGTTGCGCGTCCCGCTCGCCGAGGCGCGCCACGACGTGGTGGTGACAAAGGATTCCAATATCACGTTCTCTCCCGACACGCTGCGGGCGATGGTGGGCGGCTTGGCGTCCGGCGTCGGCCTCGTCTGCGCCGTGCCGGTCGCCGTGCGCGCGGCAACGCTGGCCGGACGCATCGAAGCGGTGCTCATCAACCGCGACGCGCGTCTCCTGCTCACCGCCTCCGCCGGCGGCAAGGGCTACGGCGTCGGCAAGGTCATGGCCTTCCGCCGCAGCGACCTCGCGCGCGCCGGCGGCATGGGAGCGGTCGGCTACACGATCGCCGAGGACACGGCCCTGTCGCGGGCAATGGCGGGCCTCGGCCTCGCCACCTGCTTTTCAGGCGTCACGGTGGACCAGGAGATCGGCGCGCGCCGCCTGCGCGACGTCTACGCCCGACAAGCGCGCTGGGCGGTGATCCGGCGCGCCGAGGAGCCGCTCACGTTTACCTTCGAGCCGCTGGCCTGCGCCTTGCCGGCGGCGGCGGCGGCAGCGCTGGCGGCGCCGCTCGTGGGCATTGATGCGAGGTGGGGGGCAGCCGCGACGCTTGCCGGCTGGTACGCGCTGGAGGCGCTGGTGGCCGCGGCCAAGCGATGGGAGCTGCGGCCGTGGACGCCGGCGGCCGTCCTGGGCCGAGACCTCGTGCTGCTCACCGCCTGGACGATGGCTTGGACGACGCGGGAGGTTACCTGGGCCGGCAGCAGACAGGACGTTCGAAACGTCCTCCGCAGGAAGGATCGATAGGGCCCTATCAACCGCGCTTCGGCCGACGCTCCGCGGTGCCGAACACGAAGTCCCAATACGGCGCGCTGACCCCGAAGCCTTTATCGTGGTCGCGGAAATGATGCATCAGGTGCAGCCGCCGCAGGGCCATCCCAAGCTTGGTCGTCGGCTCCGCGTGGTGAGTGTAGTAATGCACCATGTCGTAGGCGAGGTAACCGAGGATGAAACCCATCAGCACAGGAGTCCGCAGCGTTTCGCCGAACAGCACAGTGGCGACGCCGAAGGCGGCGATCATGATCGGTCCCGAGAGCAGCACCGGCATGACGAGGCGCAGCGGATCGCTTGGGTGGTCGTGGTGCACGCCGTGGATGAGGAAGTGCAGCCGCTTGCCCAACGTGCCGGGGAACTCCCAGTGGAACAGGTAGCGGTGGCCGAAATATTCGATCAGCGTCCAGATGAGATAGCCGAGCACGCCGGCACCGAGCGTCACGAGCGACGACAGCGATTGCAGGCTGAGGACACCGAGAATCACGATGATCGGCGCATAGACAAACAGCGGGACCGACCAATGGACGCGCGAGAGCTTGTCGAGCAACGGGTTCTCGAACAGGCGCGGCGAGGCGCAGAGCCGGTCGGACCCGCTCGCGAAATTACCGTCCATCGCCGTCATGAGGGGCCCGCCTGCTGTTGATCGTTCCGGCGTGGTTACCGGGGCGCCGGCACAGGGGCAAGTCACATGATGCAACAGTGCCTTGCAGAATGAGGACGCAGAACGCACGAAGCTTGGCTTCGCCGGAAGACGCGCCGACGGGCAGGGTGCCGCTTTGCCTTCCTGCGCCCGTGATCCCTATATGGAGCGGACGCGCGAAAGGATGACCATGACCGCCAACCCCCTGCTTCAGCCCTGGACCGGCCCTTTCCGGGCGCCGCCCTTCGACGCCTTGAAAACGGAGCATTTCCGCCCGGCCTTCGACGCCGCGCTGGCGGAAAACGTTGTGGAAGTGGCGGCCATCGCGGAGAATACCGCGCCGGCGAGTTTCGCCAATACGGTTGCGGCGCTGGAACGGTCGGGACGGGCGCTCGACGCGGTCTGCTCGGTGTTCTTCAATCTCTCCGGCGCGCATACGGACGCGGCGATCCAAGCTATCGAGCGCGCGATGGCGCCCCTCCTCTCGCGCCACTCTTCCGCCATCTACCTCAACGGCGCGCTCTACCGCCGCATCGACGACCTCTGGATGGCGCGCGCGGAGCTAGGGCTCGACCCGGAGCAGATGCGTGTGCTCGAGCGCTACCACACGATCTTCTCGCGCGCGGGCGGCGGCGTGCCGGAGGCCGCCAAGGCGCGGCTCGCCGCAATCGGCGAGCGGCTGGCGACGCTCGGCACGCAGTTTGGCCAGAACGTGCTCGCCGACGAGAGCGGCTACGAGCTGGTGCTAGAAGAGCCCGATGATTGGGCCGGCCTGCCGGCGGCCCTTGTCGAGGCCGCCGCAGCAGCCGCGGCCGCGCGCGGAAAACCCGGGCGGCACGTGGTCACCCTGTCGCGATCGTCCGTGGAGCCGTTCCTCCAGTTCTCCGCCCGGCGCGATCTGCGCGAGCAGGCCTTCGCCGCGTGGGCGCGGCGCGGCGAAGGGGGCGGCGCGAGCGACAACCGCGCGATCGTCGCCGAGACCGTCGCCCTACGCGCCGAAAAGGCGAAGCTGCTCGGCTACGACAGCTTCGCGGCCTACCGGCTCGCCGACACGATGGCCAAGACGCCGGCTGCGGCGCGCCGCCTGCTCGACGCGGTATGGGGTCCGGCCAAGGTGCGCGCGGCGGGCGAGGCGGCAGCCCTCCAGGCCCTGGCGCATGGCGAGGGCGGCAATTTCACGATCGCGCCCTGGGACTGGCGCTATTACGCGGAGCGTCGCCGAGTGGCGGAGTTCGACCTCGACGAGGCGGAGATCAAGCCCTACTTCCAGCTCGAACGGATGATCGAGGCGGCCTTCTACACGGCGCAGAAGCTTTTCGGCGTTCGCTTCACGCCGCGGCCGGACGTGCCCCTCTATCATCCCGATGCGCGCGCTTGGGAGGTCCGCGATACGGCGGATCAGCCGATCGCGCTGTTCATCGGCGACTATTTCGCGCGACCGTCCAAGCGCAGCGGCGCCTGGATGAGCGCGTTCCGCTCGCAGGAGCGTCTCGACGGACCCGTGCTGCCCATCGTCGTCAACGTGATGAACTTCGCGCGGGCGCCGGCGGGCGAGGCGAGCCTCCTCTCCTTCGATGACGCGCGCACCCTGTTCCACGAATTCGGGCACGGCCTGCACGGCATGCTGTCGAACGTCACCTATCCCATCCTGTCCGGCACAAGCGTCTCGCGCGACTTCGTGGAGTTCCCCTCGCAGCTCTACGAGCACTGGTTCGAGCAGCCGGCCCTGCTGCGCCGCTTCGCCGTGCACAAGGACACGGGGCAGCCGATCCCGGAGGCGCTGCTCGCCCGCCTGCTGGCCGCGCGGAACTTCAACCAGGGCTTCGCCACAGTGGAATACACCGCCTCGGCCCTCGTCGACCTCGACCTGCACGCGCGCCCCGAAGATGGCCCGCTCGACGTGGGCGCCTTCGAGGCGGAGACGCTGGCGGGCCTTGGCATGCCGGCCGGGATCGTGATGCGGCACCGCCTGCCGCACTTCCAGCACGTCTTCGCGGGCGACGGCTATTCGGCTTCCTACTATGCCTACCTATGGTCGGAAGTGCTCGACGCGGACGGGTTCGACGCCTTTACGGAAGCCGGCGACATCTTCGATCCCGCCGTCGCCCGCCGCCTGTACGACAACGTCTACAGCGCGGGCAACAAGCGCGACCCCGAAGCCGCCTACCGCGCCTTTCGCGGGCGCGACCCGCATACCGCGGCGCTGCTGCAGAAACGTGGGCTGCTCGACGCCGCCGCCTGACCTCTCAAGCCGACCTGCCAGGTTAGTCCCGCCACGATCGGCCGCTCGCGACGCGCCGCCTCAACCCAAGGAACACGAATGCAGACAGTGACCTACCGGCTCGTCGACCCGCGGCTCGCCCCGCGCCGCACGAAGATGGAAATCCCCGGCTGGTCGGGCAAGCCGGAGCCGCGCAAGACCGGGTCGCACGAGCACGTGTGGCATTGCCTGCCCTTCACCGAAGGCGCGCAATACGGCATCGAGATCTTCTACCCCTACGATTTCGAGATGACCGTCTCCACAGTCGAGGGCAAGCTCGTCTTCGCGGCGGACTTCGGCCCCGACCCGGAGACCGGTATCGAATGGCCGCCCTTCCGCACGTTCGGCGAGAAGTTCTACACCTACCAGCTCCTCCTCGACCTGAAACCGGCCGAGGGCTACGCCACGCGCATGGAGCCACACCCGCGCTTCTACACGGACACGACGGACACCTGCCCGATCGCCGTGCCCGCCCTCGTGCGAAACTGGTGGCCGATGCTCTCCTTTATGGTGTTCAAGTCGCCGGCCGAGGGCCGCACCCACGTGTTCCGGCCCGGCGAGCCGATGGCGCAGCTCATCGTCATTCCCAGCGAACCCGACCTCGAACTCGTGCCGATGGACGAGGAGACGATGGCCGAACGCGAGCTGCAGGGCCGGCGAATCCATGCGAGCCGGGATACGCTGTCGCTCGACACGCGGTGGATCTCGACCTCCGACACCGTCTTCGACGGCACCTATCGCCACATCCTGCGGGCCGCCAAAGCCCGCGAGCGGAAAGACTGAAAGCGTATCGGGACTGCTCCGCTTCGCGAGCCGTCGTTTGCACGAAAAAGGGGCGCATCCCGCGGATGCGCCCCTTTTCACGTGGTCCCCGACCCTCTCAGTAGCGGTAGTAGTTATTGTGATGGTGGTGGTGGTGATATTGCCGGTAATACCGGTGGTGGTGATGGTGGTGACGGTAGAAGGGGCGGAAGAAACGATGATGGTGGTGGTGATGGTGGTAGTAGTACTGCGCCATCTCGATCTTCGCGCCATCGTCCACCGCGCCCTGCTCTGACAGGACGGCGTCGCTAGCCTTCAGCTGGGCGACAGCGTTGGGGATCGGCTGCAGCAGGTCGTCATAGGACGCCGCCTGCAGCACGTCCCGCGCGGGGGCCGCCACAACTGCCTGCGACCCGGCGACCGAGGCGAGCGTCGACACGGCGCCGATTAAGCCCGCGATTTTCTTATCCATCAAATATCCTCTCGATGTCGGATGAGCCGCGCCAGGCGCTCCCTTCCGGAAGGTCCCCCCGCGGCTCCAACCCATAACGCCATTGCCGCCAAAAGGTCGCTGCCACTTTCGGGCGAAAAGGCCGACATTGGGAGGTATGGTCAACGAGGGTACCGCCCGCTCAGCGACGCTCACGAGCCGCGCGGCTTCGCCCTGAGCGTCGGCACGGCCGCGGCCGGGTCTTCCGGCCAGGGATGCCGGGGATAGCGCCCGCGCAGGTCGGCCCGTACGCCGGCCCAGGAGCCGCGCCAGAACCCCGGCAGATCCCGAGTCACCTGGATCGGCCGGCCGGCCGGCGACAGGAGTTCGAGCACCAGCGGCACGCGTCCCCCCGCCACCACCGGGTGGGTGGCGAGGCCGAATAGCTCCTGCACTTTGGCCGAGAGCGTCGGGCCGGCCTCTGCCGCATAATCCAACCGGTGGCTGGCGCCGGCCGGCGTCGTCACATGCGTCGGCGCCTCCGCCTCCAGTCGACGCGCCATGTCCCATGGCAGCAGCGCCTTCAACGCCGCTTCTAGCCGGTCCGCGCCGATCCCCGCGAGGCTCGTCACGCCTTCCAACTGCGGGACGAGCCACGCGGCGCCGTCGGCGGCGAGGCTCAGGTCGGAAACGTTCGGCCAGGCGTCGCCGCCTTCCGCAACGCGGAGGAAGAGCACGCGGTCGCGCCATTGCCGCAGCGCCGGCGTCCAAGGCAATCGTTCCACGCCCAAGGCGGCGACGCCCGCCGCCAGACACAGCGCGGCGGCCGCGTCCGACGGCACCGCCAGCGACGCCTCGCCCAGGACGAGGGCACCGAGACGCCGCGTCCGCCGCGCCCGCAAAGCGGCCCGCGTGGGATCGAAGGCGAGTTCGACACGCTCGACGATGGCGCGGCCAGCCACGGCGGCGATCGCCGCCTCGCTGATCGGCGCGGCTAGCAGGATGCGGCCACCGGCGGCGCGCCCCGCCACTTCGGCGATCGCGAGGTAGGGCGAGGCCGCCAACGGATCGTAGGGGGCGAGCGCCGCGGCGCGCCCGTTCGCCATGAGGAATTCGCCCGGCCTGCCACGCGCCATGGCGAGGCGGTCGGGGAAGGCGAGGGCGAGCAGCCGGCCGCAATCGTCCACGTCGCCCTCGCCTGTCCCGCCTGCGCCCCCCGCCTGCCGGGCGAAGCCGCGTGCCAGTGCCCGGGCTTGGTCCGCCCGAGGGCCGCGATCGCGGCGGAAGCGAGTGACGCGCTCGCGCAGGTCGGCGCCCTCCCCGCCGAGCCCGCGCTCAACGATGACGGTGGCGACCGCCGCCGCCAGCGTCGCCTGGCCATCGCCCGCGGCCTGCACCACCATGCGGGCGAGGCGAGGTGGCAGGGCGAGCGCGCGGATGACGCGACCGGCCTCGGTGACGCCGCCGTCCCGGTCGATCGCCTCCAGCGTCTCGAGCGTGGCGCGGGCTTCGCGCAGCGCCGGCGCCGGTGGCGGATCGAGCCACAGCAGGTCGCGTTCGGGACGGCGCGCGCCCCAGGCGGCGCACTCGAGGAGCAGGCCGGTAAGGTCCGCTGAGAGGATGGCCGGCTTGGCGAACGCCTCCAGCGCGCCCGTACCCGCCTCCTCCCACAGGCGGTAGCAGACGCCGGGCTGCGTGCGTCCGGCACGGCCGCGGCGCTGGTCGGCCGAGGCGCGCGATACGCGCACGGTCTCCAGCCGCGTCAGCCCGAGGCCCGGCTCGTAGCGCGGCACGCGCGCCAAGCCGGAATCGATTACTACCCGAACGCCCTCGATGGTCAGCGAGGTCTCGGCGATCGACGTGGCCAGCACGATCTTGCGCTGCCCTGCCGGCGCCGGCGCGACCGCGGCGTCCTGTGCCCGCCGGTCCATCGCCGCGAACAGCGGCGCGACGATCCGCTCCGGCCCGAGGTTGCGGGCGCCAAGGCGTTCGGCGACGCGCAGGATCTCGCCCTGGCCCGGCAGGAAGACGAGGATGGAGCCGCCCTCTTCCGCCAGCGCCCGCAGCACGGCGCGGGTTACGGCATCCTCGACGCGCTCGGCGGGGTCTCGGCCGAGGTAGCGCGTCGTCACGGGAAAGGCGCGGCCCTGGGCCTCGATCAGCGGCGCGTCGTCGAGCAGCCGCCCGACGCGAGCGCCGTCGAGCGTCGCGGACATGACGAGAAGCCGCAGCTCAGGCCGGAGCGCGCGCGCGTCGAGCGCCAGCGCGAGGCCGAGGTCCGCATCGAGCGAGCGCTCATGATACTCGTCGAAGATCACCGCCGCGACCCGCCCGAGCGCGGGATCTTCGGCGATCATCCGCACGAAGACGCCTTCGGTGACGACCTCGACCCGCGTCGCGGCAGAGACCGCGCCCTCGAAACGGACGCGTAGGCCGACGGTGGCGCCGACCGCTTGGCCAAGGGTCGCCGCCATCCGCTCCGCCGCGGCGCGCGCCGCGAGCCGGCGCGGCTCCAGCAGCACGATGGTCCCCCCGGCAGCCCAGGGCTCGGCGAGCAGGACAAGCGGCACGCGCGTCGTCTTGCCGGCACCGGGCGGCGCGACGAGCACGGCGGCCGGACCCTCGCGCAGCGCCGCGGCCAACGCCGGCAGGACGTCATCGATGGGCAAGGGCAGGAGGAACCGGCGGTCCGTCATGGCCCCAGCCCATGACGAGACGTGACGCCCCCGTCAAACCGCAATTCCACCGTTGACGCCGCCCCTCCCCCGCCGTAAACAGCGCGCTGGCCGGGGCTGTAGCTCAGATGGGAGAGCGCTGCAATCGCACTGCAGAGGCCAGCGGTTCGATTCCGCTCAGCTCCACCACCCAGTCCACCCGAAATAGCCGGTTTGCGCAGGTTGGATAATAAGCCGGCTTTATCAGGTACTTACCTGATTTAATTGCTGTCTCTAGCACGGCTGTCGCCGTCTCTGGACGCCGATTGCCGGCAGAACGCCTTTTGTCTCTGCGGCTGGAATTCCGGTTTCCGAATCCAAAACGCGGTTTGCATTGGCTCGTCGGATTAGTTGGTCGCAGTTGTAGAAGCACCGTTCAGCGAAGCGAGCAGCAGATTATGCCATCGCCGAAAGCCGAGCTTCGGATTGTGATCTCAGCGCTCGGCGGGTTCGCGCTTGAGCAGAAGCTGTTTCTGGCTCTCGAACTCGTCGCGCGTCAGCAGGCCCTTGCCGTAGAGCTCCGCCAGCTTGTCCAGCAATGCAATTGGATTGGCGTCGGACGACAGGTCGTCCGAAACGGTGGACGCGATCGGCACCAGAGCTTTGGTTCGCTGCTCCAGGATCAAGCTGGCAGCATTCCTGAAACGCTGAGCTTGCAACGGACCATATAAAGTCACGCAGTTGATGGCTTCACGTGCTTGGTTGTCAAACCGGATGGCGCTCGTCCCACCACGTACCAGCAGTTCGAATCGTCCTTGAAAGCTCGCTCCGCTGTACTTGACATCGATGCTGTCGACATTCGTCAAAGGCACCTGGAAGATGTTCGCGCCAAAGGTGTTGCCGGTCAGGAACCCTGATTTGATGATGTAGACTTTCTGGTCTGTGCAGACCAAAGCTTCCTTGTACTGCCCTTTCAATCTGACGAGGATCGTCTCGTCGGATCCGATCTGACGGCGGAGACCAGCCTCGAGAGCGGGCGGCAGAGGCTCGATCAAAAGCGACTTAGATTTGTTGTAACCTTCGGCTAGCTTGCGGAGGATCGTCCGCACCGGTCCTGTTCCTTCGACTTCCGCTGCGAGCCAGTGCCCGAGCTGCTTGGCTCCACGCGCGGCCACGTCAATGGCCTGCGAAGCCAGGTTGTCGCCGCCGACGCGCTCCTCGGGACGCTGCGCGTCGGCAGCGGATACCAGCTCGTCGTGCGATGGTGCGGTCATGCAGCTTTCCTAGTCACTCGGGATCTCGATGGAGCGCTGGGTGACGCCGGCGAGGATGCCGTTGAGCTTGCCATCGAGCATGGCGTCGTCGAGAGCGCTTTGGCCGTTGTCGGGCGTGGCATATCTCTGGCCTCGAACACGGCCGACGGCTTGGAAGTACACATCCGACGATCCGAAGACCGGCGACACGGTCCAACCCCACTCGGAGGAGCGCGCGGCTGCGACGGGGATGTCCGCGCAGGACTGTGATCGCGAGAGGCTCGCCTGCGCAAGGGTGATCAGTCCCGCCTTGTGCCTGGCGTCAGCTTTGAGTTGTTCCGCGAGTCGAGCGCCGCGGCGCGTCTCTTCCGCATCAGAGATGCCGGTCCACCCCGCCAACGGCTTTGCATGCTCGATGTCGCGCGGATCGGAGGCGGGCCCGAATGCGGGGCCCGCCGTGTCGAAGACAATACCCACAGGAAGAACGATTGCGCCACTGCTGAACAGATTGTCGAAGTCTTCCTGGCTCTTCGCGATGTGCTCGACGCAGACATGGAGGACGGCTGCGTCAGCCCCATCGCGCTGCGTCTGCGAGCGCGCTGCACCAGAGAACAGCTTGATGAGAACGATTGCGGAGATCACGACGAGGAGACCGATCGTCACCGGGTTCCGCCTTGCGCGCTCTCGTAGCGGGAGGTCGCTGTACCCGGTCATCGGCTAAAACTCCGAGGCACGGCGCTGAAGGCGCCACTCGTCGACAGCGCAAAGCCGCTGCCTCGCAAAGAGAACAAGAAGGTTTTCGAGATCGAGGACTGATTGGCGAAGCGGAGGTTGGAGCGGGAGTGGCGACGCGATTGCGCGGCTGGGGCGGGCGGAGGGACACTCGTTTTCAACGGCAAACCTGTGAGCCGATTACGTTTGAAGAGTATACTCAGTGGTAGCATAATCTGCAAGTCGGCGCACTCGCCGCATGCACATCCGCGAGCTCTTCGCCACCAACTTACGTCGCCTGCGCAATGAACGCGGATTGTCGCAAGAAAAGCTCGCCGACCAGGCGGAGATCGACCGCACCTACGTCAGCCTGCTCGAACGCTGCAAGTATGCGGTCAGCATCGACGTCCTCGCCAAGCTCGCCGAGGTGCTGCACGTCGAGCCAGCCGATCTCCTGAGGCAGCTGCCGCCAGCGAGCAAAGAGGCCAGCAAGGGCAAGAAGGCTTAGCCGGTCTCCGGGTTTATAGGGGACGCGACAGACCCAAGGTTCGCCACTGCGCGTGCCAAAGCAGCGGTGCGTCGGTCAGGCTTCTGGCGCTGGCGCCGCGTGGAAGGGTGCCGTGCAAGGCCGCTTGGACGAGCTTGGGATCGAGGAAGGCGAGCGAAAGGGTCATCCGCACCGACCGGTCGCTCTTGCCTTCCCGCAGCGCGATGGCGTGCAGGCTCATGCCGGCGAACGTCTCCTGCAACCATGCTCTGCCTTGCGCAATCGCCGCGATGAGGTCGCGCTGGACCTGCTCCCGCATCGGTCGAACGCTTGAAGAGGCGTTAGCCGGCAGCAGGATCTCGCGATGTCGCTTGTGCGGCTGATGGCGGTAGGCGACCTCGACGGTCTGCCGCTCGGCCTCGCCGTCGTCGCTCCTAGCCTGGTTACACCAGGATAGCTGGAGCCGCCCTTGCTGGACTTCTACGCGTAGGCTGAACTCCTTCAGCTGCTCGTTGGTGACCGTCGCGTCTGCGACGAATCTATCCCGGCGATGAGCCCGAAGCGCGTCGACGACGAGCGTCTCGATTTCCTGGGCCGAAACACGCGCTATCGAACCTGCTTCGGCGGTACGCCCCTGCACTAGGGCAGTCGAGACATAATAGTGGTAGCAGATGCCGCGCTTGGTCACGTTGCTCGGGCTCATGGCGTTGCCGCGGTCATCGAAGAGGCAGCCGGCCAGCAAAGCATGGGATCGGCCATTGCGGCTCGCGCGCCGGGTCAGGTTCTCGGCCAGTCTCGCTTGCACCGCTTCGAACAAGTCTAGCGCCACGATCGCCTGGTGCTCCCCCTTGTGGCTGATGCCGCGATGATTGAGCTCGCCGAGGTAGGTCCGGTTGCGCAGGAGGTGAGACAGGGGCCCGTTCGTCAAGGCGACGCCGCCGACCACCTTGCCGGTGGCAAGAGTGCGGACGCGGGTGCGGATCCCGCGGTCGCGGAGATCGCGCTGCAGTGCCGGCAGCGAGCCGAGCTCGAGATAGCTGCGGAAGATGAGTCGAACCGTCTCGGCTTCGGCCTCCTCTACCAGGAGCTTGCGTTGTTCGACCCGGTACCCGAGCGGGACGGGACCGCCCATCCAGATGCCCTTCTTTTTGGATGCAGCAATCTTGTCGCGGATGCGCTCGCCGGTGACCTCGCGCTCGAACTGGGCAAAGGACAGCAGCACGTTGAGGGTGAGCCGGCCCATGCTGGTGGTGGTGTTGAAGCTCTGGGTCACGGAGACGAACGACACGCCCTTGCTGTCGAACAGCTCAACAAGTTTGGCGAAGTCAGCGAGTGAACGGGTGAGCCGGTCGACTTTGTAGACGACGATGATGTCGAGCCGGCGCTCGCTGACGGCGGCGAGCAGCTTCTGCAGCGCGGGTCGTTCCATGCTGCCGCCGGAGAAGCCGCCATCGTCATAGTGCTCGCGGCGCAGGCGCCAGCCCTCGTGCGCCTGGCTCTTGATATAGGCTTCTGACGCCTCACGCTGCGCGTCGAGCGAGTTGAACTCCTGGTCCAACCCGCCGTCGCTCGACACGCGGGTGTAGATGGCGCAGCGGAGGACCTTGGCGCCGCTCACGGACGGTCCTGCGCTGGCGAGACAGCTCGCGTCGGCGATGAGGCGCTTTGGCGAGAACGAACACCCTGCCCTCGATGGCGAAGCGGTCGTCCCACCGAACCCTTGTCATCCTTGGCTGCCTTATCGCGCAGGCCGAAGAAGCGCGGGCCGTTCCAGCGCGTGCCGGTGATGGCGAAGGCGACTTGGCTCAGGCTGTCGAAGGTCTTGCCGTTCCAGGCGACTCCCGCGTCCAGCACCATCACGCGGTGGCGCACGCCACCGTACTCACGCACCAGCACCGTGCCCGGCCTGGTAAACGAGCGCGGCTTCGCTGGCGCTGGAACAAGCGCGGTCGGCTCCGCTTTGTCTCCGCTCTTGGGATCCGGGGAGGAACCCGTCAGGTCAGCGTCGCCACTCACCCTCTTGCGAATCCGCAAACCAACCGTGCTGGCGAGCTCGCGCAGACTCGCCTTGTCGAGATCGCCCAGATGCTGTGCCTGCAGCTTGTAGGCGAGGACACGGAGGCTCAGAGGCCGGCCGAGACCCTCCGGAAGCGATGATCCCACAAGGGACCGCCAGCGCCGGCGCATAGCCGCCCCACCGAGCTGCTCCAGTTCGGCCACGGCTTCAGCGAGCTCTGCCTCGAAGCGGCCCTGCGCCGCCCCGAGGTGCTGGTCAGCGGCTTGTCGCTCGCCAGCTCGCATGCCGATCACGCCGCGGCAGCCGCCGAGGACACGATCCGGTACACGGAGGCCTGGCTGCCGGGCTCGCGGTTGCGCGTGATCGCAAGGCCCGTCTTGCGCAGCCCGGTCAGCGCAGCGCGCGTGCTGTGCGGCAACCATCCCGTCACCGCCATCAGCTCGTCGAGGGTGACCCCGCTCTCCCGCTGCAGGAGAGCGACGACGATGTCGCGCTTGCGTCCCGGCGCGTTCGGCGTAGGCGAACCTTCCGCCGGGAGGGCCGAGCCGTTCGAGGCGTCGGCCTCGGCCGCCAACTGCAAGGCATCTCCTTTGCCAGCCCGCTCGCTCACGGGAGAGTTCAGTTGAACGAGCGCCCGACCCGCCTTCAGGATCTTCAGGCTGAAGGCGCGACCTTCCTCGTCCATGCGCCAGATCGGCCAGCCCAGCTTCGCCGGCACCTCCTGGACCAAGCTCTGCGCGAGCAGCTTCGCCGCCACCTTCACGGCAGCGGTGCGGTTCAGGGCGTCGGGACGGATGGCGATGCCATCGGCACGCTGGCAAGCAGAGGCCAGGACGCTTATTTGCGTGTCGGTCAGTTTAGTCATCGTGCTCACTCCAGTGTTGGAGAAGCCGCCGCTGCGGCTCCCACGAGCGCGGGCCCGCGTCCGGCGCAGCAACGCGGGCAGGGGCGGGATCGGCAGCAGGCGTCCGGCATGCTGGAGCCCTCACCGCGACGATCGGCACAGGACTGGAGCAACCGGCAAGCCGAGACTGCGGCACTCATTCGACGGATCGTGTCGTCCGCTCCCGATCGCGGCGACGCACGATAAAGCTGGCCCGCAGCAGGTCCGACGCCTCGTGCATGACAGGCTCGAGCTCCATCAGGGCGCGGAACGCGCGCTCCGTCATCCCCTGCTTGCCGAAACCGTCCGCCACCTGTGCGATCACGACCGCTTCGACCAAGTGGGTCACGATGTCTGCCGCAAAACTCTCAATCATCTTGGCTTCGAGCTCGTCCGTCATGCCGCTCTCCTGCGCGCCGTCGCAGGCCGCATGCATGCTCCGTTCGCCGCCGTAGTCGAATGGAATGTGCGGGACCCGCGCACATTCCTGGAGCAACGGGGCAAACTGTCTCCGTTCGGAGACAGATCAATGCACATCGGCCAGCGGGCGATGGACAGTGGCGGAAAGAGAGGCTCACTACCGCGGTTGGCGGATATTGTTGAAAAAGTCGTTTTTGCCGCTTGGGCCGAAAACGCCCGATTAGGAAAGCGGCGGCGTTTCTGCCGCAGAAATCATTTTGCTGGCACTGCAGAAGCTCTTCACAAGCTTTTCCGAAGTTCATGAGGTCGACCGCGTTCTTTCGTAGCGAGGCTCTCCAAAGCCCTGCCATTTGTGATCAAAGCGGAAAACGGACTTTTTCAACACAATCGGCCCACTGCGGACGTTCGGAACGTCTGCTCCCACGCCATCTCAACGCACCGCTCAGCCCATCATCTGCTGGCTGGAGGCCTGGTGCGGGCACCTCGAAAACATGCCGACTGAGAACCTGCGCGTAAAGTCCGCGACCGAACTCGTCGGCCTCCTCGACGAACTGATGGCGGTCATGTTGTCGCTGGCGTCGCGCCGGTATAGGAGCCGCCCAATCTCCCCTTCCCAATCCTGATTCTGGCAAGTGGTGAGCCGCTGCGGCTAGCGATTCATGAGTCAGCTGTTCCATGGAACACGCTTCGCTGACTCGTAATCGGCTCGATCGCACTCGCCGCAAAGCATTGATCCCGAAGGGGCGACACCCCATCTCAGGAAGTCCCTCCACTTAGTTCATGCGTGTGAGAATGCCGAAGCGTAACGAAGACTGCTGGTGCGGCAGTGGCCGGAAGTACAAGCACTGCCACTACCAGATCGACACAGCCGCGGAAAACCAGAAGTATGCCGCGGCACAGGATGTCTACGCTCGGAACTGGGAAGGGACGGCGCAGCACAACTACGAAGACGACGTCTATCACTGGCTCGCCGAGGCGCTGGCCGGCTACAGCCCCAAGCGGATCCTCGATGTCGGATGCGGAAGCGGGCACGGACTCGTGGCCCTTCGCGAGGTTCTCGGCCCCGATACGCAGATCGTGGCGCTAGACGAGAACCGGTCGTGCCTCCGAATTGCCCGCGACACGTTGCGCAAGCATGGGATCGACACCACCATCGTCGAACGAATGGCGGTATCGTTAGGGTCAGCCGGATACGATCACGTTGCAGACCCACTCACGATCGATCCCGTGGCGCCCTGCGTTTTGATCGAAGCCGACGTGTGCAACGATCCGCACCTGATGACGGCGTTGCAAGCGTCCGGTCCGTTCGACGCCGTGACCGTTTGGCTGTCTGGCGTGCATATGATGCGCCAGTTCAACGTGAAGGTCCGGGAGCGCGGCGTGGACAGCGACGGCGCGCACCGCCTTTATGTCCAGAACGCGACCTATGAGCTCGCCGACACCGTGCTGCGACCGGGCGGGGTGCTGCAGGTCGGCGACCGGGGACAGACACCCGACACGCCGCTCCTTCGGGACGACGTGCTGCGCGCTCATGCCGACCAAGCGTCGGTGACATCGCTGCGGGTGCAGGATCTGACGTATCGGCCCTACGACCTTCCGGACCAACGCCGGACCCCGATGGTCTTCACGCTCGGACAGGCAGGCCTCATCCCGACGTCGTTCACAGTCGCGATTACCTCTGTAATCTCGGAGAAGCCGAAATGAGACGCGGTGATCAAGTCGAGCCCGGAGTCAAGCGGCTGAACGAGGCGCAACTCCAGACCGGCGACATCATCCTGGTCACGACTACGGCGACCGTCAGCGCTATCATCCGCGCCGCGACCCGAAGCGACATCTCGCACGCCATGGTCTATGTCGAAGACCGATCCGTCATCGACGCGACCGACGAGGGTGTCCAGGCCCGTAACACGCAACGCCTCTTCATTGAGGCCGCCTGTCCCGTTCATATCCTCCGCCTCCGGAACGGCATCTCCGCCGACCAGCTCGCCGCGGTCCGCGATCATCTGCGCAGCACCATCGGCACCCGCTACTCGAAGCGCGAAGCCGTGCTGGCCGGGGTTGGCGGAGCCCTCCGTTGGACCCGGCAGCAATTCTGCTCGCGGCTGGTCGCGCAGGCGTTCGCGTCCGCCGGCATCGGGCTCGTGCCCGACCCAAATTACTGCTCGCCCGCTGACTTAAAGGCGAGCGTTCTGCTGGATCTCGTGCCGGATGCCACGCTGCCGGTGACGGCCGAAGAGGCGGCGGCATGGGAAGGCCGCGAGGACGTGCCGCAGCTTATGCGCGACGCCATTAACTCGCTCCTCGGCGGCGCGCGGGGGAAGGATCCGGAGATCGAGACGTTCGGCGACCTGAACGCCCATCTCGCCGCCCATCCCGATCAGGACGGGGAGATGTGCCGTCTTCTCGAGACCTCCGGCTATCTATCGGTGTGGCAGGTCGAGCAAGCCAAAAACCCATGGCAATACAACGTGGCCTTGATGAACGCTTTCCCCGCGGACCGGATCGCGGACTATTGCTGGAGCGTTCTCTCGAACGAGGACAGCGGTCCGAACCGCTATGTCGTAAATCGCGGCGCCTACTCCTTCCTCTATCGCCTGCACGGTCTCCGGTTCTTCCGCAAGATGGCCCAACTTTATGAGCTGCTCGCGACGCTGCATCGGCAGCGCGTCGAGACGGCTGCGCAATGGCTGGAGGCGCACGGTCATCTTCGCCGGGAATCGCCGGCGGCGCTGACGCCGCACAGCCAGGAATGGTTCGCCGCCCTGGAGCGCTGGGACCCGGCGCAAGCCCAGATGACCGGGCAGGTCATCCGGATGGCTGGCCGCGCGGACGTGTGTTCCGTATGCGGCGATGATCCGGCTGAAGACTACCGCCTCCCCGTGCAGTATCGGTCGGCTGGCGGTGTCGACACGCTCCGCTTGTGCAACGGTTGCCTTCAGATCCGCAGGGCGGGAGGCGAACCCTTCGTGGCTATGGCAACCGACGAGGAGCGATCGGGCGGCGCTTAGGCCGTAATCGCTCATCAAGAAACCACCATGCACGTCGTCGCCCCTGGACCCTTCGAAGCTCGCAAGGATGCTTTTGGCGGATTGCGTTGAAAAAGTCGGTGGATTTGATCGAGGCCGAAGCGGCAGCGATTTCGAACAAGGAGGCCGAGGCTCTCATGCTAGTCGGATCTGCGGCCCTTGCGGGAGGAGTTTGGCGAGCTTTCTGAGGTTCTGGGCCGTGGCGGCGAGATGGAACTCGTCTCGCGCTCCGTTCGGGCCGCGGAGCCGCAGGCGGTCGAGCTTCAGAATATGTCGATTTTGACCGGGAGCGATCTGCCTTTGAGCCGACAGATGTAGGTGAAGACATCGGCCTGCGCGGATGTGGCGTAAAGCACAATGAGGGCAGCGATGGTGAGGCGGCTCATTGGTTAGGCTCGGGACTCAATTGCACCAGAAGGTGAGAGCTGCGGCGAGGAAGACGCCGGCCATGGAGTTGGCGGCGAGCTTGTCGTAGCGAGTTGCGATGCGGCGCCAGTCCTTCAGCCGGCACCAGAGCCGTTCGACGAGGTTGCGGGTGCGGTAGGCCTTGCGATTGTAGGGCATCGGAGCCTTGCGGCTGCGGGTGGTCGGAATGATGACTTCGGCGTCCTGCTGCTCGATGGCGGCACGGATCGCGTTGCTGTCGTAGCCTCGGTCGGCGATCAGCCGGTCGAAGCGGCCCCGTGCTGCCTCGATCAGGGCTGGCGCCATCGTCATGTCGCTCGTGTTGCCCGGCGAGATGAGCAGGACGCGAGGGCGTCCATCGGCGTCGGTCAGCCCGTGAGTTTTGCTGGTGCGACCACCGCGCGAGGTGCCGATCCCTTGCGGGAAGGCCCCCCTTTTGCGCCCGCCGCCGAACGATGGACCTTGATGCTGGTGGAGTCGATCGCGACCGAGCCCCACGCACCGCTGTGCCCGGTCAGCGCCTCGAAGACCGCGAACCATACGCCCTGCCGGCTGCAGCGATGGAAGCGGTTGTAAATGGTCGTGTAAGGGCCATACTCCGGCGGGCAGTCGCGCCACCGTGCTCCAATCCTGAGCATGTGGACGATCCCCGAGATCACTCGCCGGTCGTCCACCCGCCGTGCCCCGCATCGTCCTTGCGGCAGCAACGGCTCGATCCGGACCCACTCCGCATCACTCAACCAGGTCAGCGACTTGCCCATCCATGCCTCCACATCCGCGAAAGCCTTGAATCAGCACTGTCGATCCTCCGCAACCTGATCGAGTTCAGAGCCTAGTCCTCTGTCAGCAGTTGAAGAGGCCGCGCGGGGGTCCGCCATCCCACGCGACCCGTGCGCGACATGGGCCTCCAAGTCAGGAGCATAAGGCGTGCTAAGATCGAACTGAATCCCTCCGAGGGTGGCTAAGATAAGGACACTCGCAAATGGCGATCGACCCCAACGCAGCGGAGTCGTTTGGTGCCCACTTTTGGCGGTGGGACACCTTCGCTGCCATTGCCGCGTGGATCGGCGCTTTGGCCTCGGCAATCATCTTGGCAGTCGCGAACTGGCGAATATTGTCAGCGGGCGACAAGGCGAAGAACGAGATGCAGCAAGCGTCGAGCATAGCCATCGAGCACGTCAAGGCCGAGCTTGGCCAAGCCGCGGAGTTGCACAAGCTGGGTCTGAAGAAGCAGGAGTGGCTGTTCGACAAGGAGCTGGAGGCCGTCAAAGCGTTTGTCGGCTTGACGTCAGACTGGATGCCTATGGCAAACTTCCCGGACTACTACCTAAGCGATGCGGCGCGTGACATATTTCCCCGGCTCGGCGAGATCAATGGGGCCCTCCGATTCTATAGCTCAACATATGCGCCCATTTTACCTGCTGCGATCCGGTCGGCTATCGATCAATGCTCGTATCACATCGCCTATGCTGATTTGCAGATAGAATATGCCAAAGCCGAAGAGGATCACTTTCACGCGCCGAGTCGAAAAGCTACGGATGTGGCGCAAACAGTCATAAAGCAATTGGTCGATATCGAGAACTCAATGCTTGCCCTGATACGAAGCTAAACAACGCAACAATCTTGCTCGCTTTTTCCTTCCCCTGATCCCCGTTGCGGGATTAGTTCTGTTGCAGACAAGAGCAACAAGAAGGAAATCCCCGATGAGCGAGAATGTTTCTGACAGCGAATCAGCCAGGATCGCCTGAAGTCGATCATCAAGCGGATCGAGAAGCTCAACGAAGACCGCAGCGCCGTCGGCGAGGACATCAAGGGCGTCTATGCCGAAGCAAAAGGCGCTGGCTTCGATACAAAGATCATCCGCAAGATCGTCGCCCTGCGGAAGCAGAAGGTCGAGGATTGCCGCGAGCAGGGTGAGTTGCTCGAGCTTTACGCCTCCGCGATCGGGATGGAGGTATGAGCAGCCCTCCTTCCTTCAAGCTCGGCGGCCTCGCGATCGA
This sequence comes from Beijerinckiaceae bacterium, assembly GCA_965249685.1. Taxonomy (GTDB): domain Bacteria; phylum Pseudomonadota; class Alphaproteobacteria; order Rhizobiales; family Beijerinckiaceae; genus RH-AL1. The sequence continues at coordinate 2,309,289 of CBDFMN010000003.1, forward strand.
GACGCCCGCGTATGCAAGTCAGGGCAGTGCAATCCTCGGCATACGCGGCAGTGAAGACGTACACGGCGACGCTGCTGGCTGAAAAGCTGTTCGAAGCGAAAGTCCCTTTCGTGGCTTTCGATCCCATCGGCGTCTGGCCGGTGATCGGCACCGACCTCCTGACCGGCCATGACGCGCTGACCTACGCGCCGGCGGTGTTCGGTTGCATCGTTGGCACCCGCCATTTTCGATCAAGGATGCGTTCCTGGCCCGGTGCTATCAGCTGGGCAGGCCGTTTGCGCTGCTGATGCCGGCGACGGTCTATGATTCCGAGGTCCGGCGCGATCTCCTGCGCCGCCACGGCCAACAGCTCCTGCTGCCGAACGGGTGCATCCACTTCGAAACGCCGAACCACGCCGCGCGGACAGAACAGGGCCTCAAGTCATCGGCTTGGTTTTACAGCGTGGGTGACGTGGCAGCTTGGCCTGCCGGAGCAGATGACGTTCGATTAAGCGAAATACGTCGTCAATAGTTCGCTTCCAAGTCTTCGCGGCTTATCGCTAAGGCCTGTTCGATCGCAACCATCAGTCTTGGACTTAGAACTTCCTTGGATTCAGCTAACTTAGAAAGGCTCGGCGCCTCCTGATCAAACGATAGAACATAATCGGCCGCCCGTTCCCCCGGCAGGAGAGTAGCGCGGGATGCTTCGTCAATAAGCATGATATAGCAGGGGCGTCGATCCCAGAGATAGTGGAGCAAGACCTGCTTCAGAACGAAGACTTGATTCTCCATGCTCACCAAGCCGAGATCAGCGCTCTTTCGGCTAAAGGCGCTGGCGCCAGTATAGAGCGCTCGCCTTATCTGTATGCCTCGTTCGCTGGGAAACATCTGCTCGATGTCAAGCACACTATCGCCGTCTGTGCTTGAGTAAATATAGCCTTCAGAAATGCTGTAAAGCATCATCTTATAAATTTTCTTGAGCCTGAGCTCGCTTATCAATATCGTATTAATGTGAAGGTCTGGGATCTCTTCAAGATTGGCCCACCTCAATCCCGCTGGAGAGATAATCGCGCCAATCGCTAAGGTGTATCGGCAGAGTCTGTCAAACTCCCTTGCAAGTTTTGCATCGAACGACTTTAAAACTTGGAGTGTCGCTTGCGAAATCTCGCTCCCCGCTTCGCTTGCGGCCTCAGCGATCAACTTTGCCCACATCGTTCGCAGCTCACTTGCGGACGCGTCCGCTGCGCCTGTCATCCAATCGGCAAGCCAGTCCTCATCGATGGACCTTGACGCTCCCCGGCCTGCAGAAAGATCGATAGCTTCGGAGGTGACAGCCTCGATATTCTTCTGACGTCTCACCTCTTGAGCCACGAGGCGCGAACCGGCACGGCTCATCAGGGCCGCCGTCTCTTGCTCGATCTCGGCCACCCGCCGTTGGGTTTCGGCTCGTTCGATAGCGTTCTTGGAAGCGGCGCGGCTTTCGGCTCTTTGAGTCAGATACAAGCGCGCCGGTTCTGCGATAAGCCCAAGCCCGGAGCCGACCTTGGACAAGATTTCTGAGGCTACCGGACCGATTTGGTCGGCAAGTTTGCAAGCTCCAAAAATGTCACTGACATTTACGTTCAGCAAACCGCCAGAGTTGGGCTCGATCGTCGTCATGTCGACCTTCTAGCAGGAGCTTCGGGTGACCGAAGCTTCTCACAACACCTATTTGTGCAGCGCCACCTTGCCCAAGGACGCTCCCCGCATCCTGACAGCCCTCAATGCTTTTCGCTCAAGGTCTGTCAGCGCGTAGGCCGGGTCTCTGGTGGAAGGGTCGCCGACGCATGAGGCCGGATTAAGGTACCAGCCCATCTGATCGGCCAGACATTCCGCGAAGGCCCGCGCCATAGGCGGAGGCACGGCGTTGCCGACCTGGCGATATTGCTGGAGCCTGGGTATCCGGTCCGGCCATAGGAAGTCGTCGGTGAAGCCCTGTAGCCTTGCGCTTTCGCGCACGGTGATGACGCGGTGGTGTTTGTAGTGGACTGGCCTCAAGGGGCTGAAATTGCCTGACCCAGCTCGCAATGTGTAGGATGGTCGCTCGGGATGCAGGCGGTCGTGAAAAGAGCCGCGTTCACGCTTGCCGGGCGCAAGGGCGCTCAAGCGAATGAGCATGTCTTCTGAATGAACAGTCGGCTCGTGATTGTAGACTCCGGTCTCCCCAAATTCGCCTGAGTCAGGCAAATCGCCAATTGCTGACGAAGCCGAGATGAACGGCTTGTCGGGCGTCCCATGTGTCGGCGAGGGAAACGACACCTTCTGGCGTCCGCGTCGGCCAAGCACGATAAGGCGTTTGCGGTTCTGAGGAACGCCGTAGTCCGCCGCGGAGGCAATGCAATGCCCCAACCTGTACCCGAGCGCGGAAAAACCGCTTTCGATTTCCTTCAAAAACTCGCCATTCGACATCGAGGCTAAGTTCGGCACGTTTTCGAGCATAAAGGCCGACGGCTTTATCTCGCCGACGATCCTGATGAAGTGCCCGATGAGATCGGCGCGGATGTCTCGCTTGCCCTGCCGTTTGCCAACGATAGAAAACGGCTGACAAGGCGGCCCACCGACAACAAAATCCGCATGCTTGATGCCGGCGCGCTTCAACAGATCGGCGCCGGTTGCGGCGGTTAGATCCGTGACGAATCCATGGCTACCTCGGTAGGCATGATTGTACTCGTACACGTCGACCGCTCGTGTGTCGATCTCGAATCCGGCCGCGACCCGAAGCCCGGCATCGAGGAAGCCCGTCGACATGCCGCCACAGCCGGCAAAGAGTTCGATACCGACTTTGGCTTTTGCTGTCATTGCTTCGGCACATTGGTTGCGCGGATCATAGCGATTTGCTGTTCCGACGTGTTGATTGCGTAGCTGGCTGAACGGATTACCCGCAGGTCTCCTGCTCGCTTCGCAACATTGAATTCCATGAGGTGAATAGCCGACTGGTAGTCCACCTTTAAGGCGAGCGGACGCACGATCAGGCCTGGAAAATAGTGAGCGGCATATTGGATCATGTTGTGGATTTGAACTCGGTTCAGTTCGTCGGATACCGCCTTGGCTTCAATTGGAAAGATGACCGGCACGTCGTCCTCGGAGGCAGCGATTCCTACGTCGATAGCGTCAAGCTCCGCTTGCCCGACCCCCGGCACGCTCTTCCGCACGTGTGATCTCAGCCGGTAGACCTTCATCCCGGTAAAATGATCCAGTAGGTTGCAGTAGCCGACGACGGATAGCATCGCCTGCTCATCCATTTCGGCGATCGTCTCGGGCAAAAGACGACGAACAGGCATCGGTGTCTGATCGATCGTCTGCGTGAGCTCTCGCACCGGCACCTCGATGATGCCGCTGGATGCTTTCTCGAACTGGTACCGGCCTCGCCCGACCGCGCGCAGCACATGGAAGCCCTTATCGAGGATCTCTTTCGGGAGCACCGTCCGGGAGCGCATGCGGTAAACGACGTCAGCGGGATTGCGCGACGAAATCCGGTCCGGTGTGGCTGAGTCGGCCCGTACAGCCTCAACGGCGGTGCGGACATCATCCAGCGAGAACACCACGGTCGAGGCCCCCGGGCGCCAGCGATCCTGAAAGATTTTGAGGATGACGGGCACATAGACGACTGAGTTCTGACCGTGGCTTTGGAGGCTTTTACCCTTTGGCCGCGCAACCGAGGTCACGGCATCGGCTTTTTCGGCGCGACCTCGACCAGGCGCCGTCGCGTCTAGGTCATCCTTGTCGCTCATGGGTCAGCCGACTCGCTCTGAGGTTTGATCGAGAGTGCCATTTTGTTCCGCACGCCGGCAAATGCCACCGCCTGGTGAGACAGATCGAACCTATCCACAGGCTTCAGAACGGCATGTCATCATCGATCTCGGGGATTATCGGATCGGCAACTGCGTCCTGCCCCGCTGTGCTGATCGTCTCCACGATGCACTTCGCCCGCTCGTAAAGCTCGTCGTAGGTCAGGATCTCCGGTGACGTCAGTGCGGCGCGGAACAGCTGGAAGCAGGTGACCATGTCGTCGTGCCCACGCATTTGCTCGAGGCTGCCGGCGACGAGGTAGGTCTTGGGCTGCACGCGGTAGACCTCCTCGCCCCCGGTCCATCCCTGTTCGTCGCGCAGCTGCACCTTGGCGGCCTGCCCGATCGTGAAGTCGAAGGCCGTCTTTTGCACCTGGCTTACCGCGTCGGTCAGGTCAGGGTGGATGGCCCAGCAGCCGGTCCGGTATTCCTTGCCGAGGAGCCGCAGCCCCGGCGTCTTGATCTCAATAAGGACGTACTGGCTAACGGCAGCCTTCGTTCGCATCAGGGCGTCGATGCGATCCCCATGCGCCGTGTGGCTGGCCCCGGTCGTGGTGACTTCGAGCTTTTTGGCCACTTTATTCAGGAAGACGTAGCTGAGGCCGTGGCCAAAAATCCAGGGGTTGGCCTCGAAGTAATGCTGCCATGCGGCCTCTCGGCCGGGCTTTCGAACGTCATGCTCGGCTTTGTAAGTTTCGACCGCACCGGCGTCGTTCAGCAGCGTGCCAAAAATCTCGAGCGACCGCTTTTTGTGCGCCAGTGCGAAGATGTCGGCGGAGAGCTCAGGGCTATTGGCCAGCTGCTCGACAAGGTCCGCGCCGCGGCTGGTCGTCAGGATGGCCGACAGGGCGTCGAGGTTCAGCGTGTCGACGGCGATGCGGGCCTTCGATGCTCCGATGAATTCCAGCGACAGCAGGAGCTGCAGAAACTCCTGCAGCTTGACGCGTTGGGTGCCGTTGACGGCGACCTCTCCATCGCGCTGCCAGTTTGAGCCATGCTTCCTGATCTTCGTGATCTTAAGGCTGGTGAAATCGCGCCGCTCGTTCTTGTAGAACAGCGTCACCACAATCCGGCACCGCTCCGTGATCTCGCTCTCGAACAGCAGCTCCTCGTCCTGCGCCAGCAGCTTGACGTAGGCACCGGTGCCGGCGGCGGCCGGATGCACATAGACGTGGTCGGTCTTGTAGTTGGCGAGGTAGTCGACCTCGTTGTCAAAATCCTCGTCGCTCATCGCAATGCCCTGTCGGCTATCATGGCCTAGGGAGGCCAGCAGCCTCGTGCTCGGCTGTCAATCCGGTTTCGGAGGGCTGGGAGGCGGCGGTCCCTTGGTTTCCGGCTTGGACCATCCGCTGATTGTGCTGAGGTAGGCGGCTAGCACAAGGACCAAGAGCAGGACCCCGCTGAGTGCTTCGGCGCCGCTGAGCGCCCTCGCGACGGGCGTGACGGGAGCAATGTCGCCGTAGCCGGTGGTCGTGACGGTCATGACGCTGAAATGCAGAAAGTCTGCCATGCTCAAAGGCGTCTTCGAGATTAACGTACAAAAAGGGCAGTCTTCCACAAAGCGCTGGTCGAGGAAGAAGAGGACCGCAAAGCTCAGGATGTTCTCGGCATAGCTTATGCCAAGCCATCGCAGGCGTTCGACAACCCGCATACTGGTACCGGACTCGCCTTCCTTGTTTGCGCTGGTCGGGTCGGCGGCATCGATCTTATCGAAGGCATCCTTGTAGAATCCGTGAATGATTTCGGCGATGCGGGAGATCGCGACGCCCGCGACGGCAATTGGGATGAACCGGCCGTTGTCAACAATCCATTGCGGGCCATAAATCAGCACGAGTGTCGCGACTGCTGCCCACACAGCAAAGAAGGCCGACCAGCCTCGCTGCACATAGGTTCGTGTCTTCACGCCCCAGATACAATATTTCACGCCTCGTATGAGCCAAAGCGACGGCGAGGCGATAAGCACGGCCATCCATATGGGCGAAATCGTCGGCATGCAGCACTCGCTCCCCTGGAAGACCGAATCTACCACGCGCACCGGATTCACGCTACCAAAGCAATAATGTTGCGTTGAGTTGTTTTGCTGCGGACTATCGTGGCGCTAGCATCCCTCTGATCAACCTTACGGGCGGCCAAATGGGCCGCGGAATAGAGAAGATATGCTTTACCTTCTTGCAAGGGTCGGCGCATGAAGCCGCGAGTCAGGGTGGGCAGGTATGGCGCGACTGCCGCAGCACTTTCACCGTGCTGTCGGTCAGCAAGCTTTTCTCGATCGTGCGGCAGCAGATCGCCGCGCATCGAGATGAGCTGCGCAGGTCTGCCGAGGCGTTGAAGGAAGCCGTTCGCCGCAAAGACGAGTTCTTGGCGACGCTCGCGCACGAATTGCGCAACCCTTTGACGCCGATCAGCAACGGGCTGCAGATCCTGCGCAAGTCGCCGCATGGCCGGGACGGCGATACCATCCGCGAAATGATGGAGCGACAGGTGACACACCTGATCCGACTGGTCGATGACCTGCTCGACGTGTCCCGCGTGAGCCAGGGCAAGATCGATTTGCGCCGCGCGCAAATAGAGGCGCAGACGATCCCTCTGTCCGCGATCGAGGTCAGCACGCCCGTGATCGACGCCGGCCGCCACCAGTTGACTGTCGATATGCCAGAAGAGCCGATCCTGCTTGACGCAGACCTTGTGCGCATTGTCTCAGGTCGTCAGTAACCTCCTAAACAACGCCGCCAAATATACGCCGGAGGGCGGCAAGATCGACGTAACCGTACGCCGGGAGGCGGGACATGCCGTCATCACCGTGTCGGACAACGGCGTCGGGATCCCGGCCGACATGCTGCCGAAGGTTTTTCAACTTTTCACGCAGGTCGACCGCACCCTTGATCGTGCCCAAGGCGGCCTCGGTATCGGACTTGCCCTGCTGCGTCAGCTTGTCGACCTGCACGGAGGCACGATCGTTGCGGAAAGCGACGGTGTCGATAGGGGTAGCCGCTTCATCGTCCATGTTCCAGCAGCCGCTCCTGCCGCGACGGTCGTGCCGGTAAAGCCCATCGCAGAACCGCCGACAGCGAACGCGCCCGCGGCGGACGAGCCGCCCCTGCGCGTCCTCGTGGTCGACGACAACATCGAGGTCGCCTCGACGATCGGCTGGATGCTGGAAACGATCGGTCATGAGTACGAGCTCGCCTATGACGGCCCGCAGGCCTCGTCCCTGGCCAAGCTCTATAACCCGACGTAATTCTAATGGATATCGGCCTGCCAGGCATGAATGGGCTCGAAGTCTGCCGCGCTTTTCGCGCCGATCCGCTGTTCAGCCAAACGACGATCATCGCTCAATCGGGTTGGGGACAAGACACGGATCGTGCCGCATCGGCCAGCGCGGGCTTCAACAACCACCTTGTCAAACCAGTCGGCATCGACGAACTCGAGTCCGTCTTGGCCAAGATCGGAGCCGGTCTGCAGCGCTGATGGGCGAGCCGACCCAGCGTTCCAACCATTTCACAATGGATTAGAAGCTGGGAGCACTGGAGCTGTCTGCAATCACTCTGCAAGGCAAATCTTATTCGGTCATGAGCATAATCGCTTATGCCTTCCTTCAGAACCGACGTCTCGTCCAGGCGAGCGAGGAAAAAAAGAATCTCCGGGCCGCCGCCCCAGCCGAGCCTGCCGGCGATCAGACAAGCTATCTTGGATCAGCTCTTCACGCCTTCACGGCATCGATGTCCCCGCTGCAAAGCATGGCTCATCCATAGTCTGCCAAAGTAGTGCTAGAAGCGGAGCGCGCCCCTGAAGGTGGGCAAGGATCATCGGCTGATTTGACCGGACGGCTGGGCTTTCACAGGATGAAAGCCATGGTACGCCACCGTATTCACAGCATCGAGTTCAAACGTCAGATCGCGCAGGAGTTCGTCGCCGGCGAAACTCTTCATGCGCTCGCCAAGCGGCACGACCTGTCGCGCAATCTGATCCGCATTTGGGTCGCTAAACTGGAGACCGGCGCGTTCGATGACGACACCCGGGCCGCCGGTCTGCTCGAGGACTACGAAGCCAAGATCGCCGCGCTGGAGCGCATGGTCGGACGCCAGGCTCTCGAGATCGAGTTTCTAAAGGGGGCTCTGAAAAGCGCACCACGGCCGAGAAGCGCGATTACGTCCGTCACGGCCGGCCCGTTGGTCTCTCCCTCACGCAAGGATGTCGGCTGATGGCCCTGCCGCGTTCGACCTTCTACGACACGCCTGTAGTCGACCCATCAGGCGATGCGATCGTCCGCTGCATGACGGCGATCTGCGACGCGTTCGAGACCTACGGTTACCGACGCGTCGGCGCGGCGCTTCGACATCAAGGCTTCGTCGTCAATGGCAAGAAAGTCCGGCGCTTGATGCGCGAGCACGATCTGCAGCCCAAGCGTCGACGGCGCTACGTGGCGACGACCGACAGCAATCACGACAGTCCGATCTTCCCCGATCGCGCACGTGACATCGTGCTGACCGGCCCTAATCAGCTCTGGGTCGCGGATATCACCTACATCACGATCACCGCCGGCTTCGTCTATCTCGCCGCCATCCTTGATGCCTGGTCCCGACGCGTGGTCGGCTATGCGATCAGCAGATCGATCGATGCGCGCCTTGCGACAGCGGCCTTGAAGGCGGCCATCCAGTCGCGGCAACCGCCGCCAGGCTGCGTGCACCATTCCGACCGTGGATCGCAATACGCATCCTGTGCCTACCGCTAAATGTTAATGGACCGTGGCCTTGTCGGATCGATGAGCCGGCGCGGTAATCCATATGACAACGCCAAGGCGGAGAGCTTCATGAAAACGCTGAAGGTCGAAGCCGTCTATCCGATGGATTACGAAACCATGGAGGACGTCACCGTCGATCTTCCGCGCTTCATCGACGAGGTCTACAATAGGCGACGCCTTCACTCAGCGCTGGGTTACCTCAGCCCCGCGATGTTCGAGGATCAACACGCTCAGCTCACGGTCAATTCCGCAGCGTGACGCTGTCCGCTCGAAGGGGCGCACTCCAAAGTTGCCCCAAAATATGACCACCGCCGCATTAAAGATGGTCCCCTCATTCATCAACGGCGCACCGACTACAAGCACAATTGGGAGATCCCTTGAAGCCGAGGCCACATTACAGACGGCCTGCTTTGCTTGGTCGAGCACAATGTCTTGCGATACTATATCCTCGATTGAGTAACCGGTGATACATAACTCAGGAAACACAGCAATCATTACGGATCGACGAACACATTCAGCAACAACCTCAATCAAGCGCTTCCCGTTTTCACACGGCTGCGCGAGTGAGACAGGAAAGTTACAAGCTGCGACACGCACGAAACCATTATCATAAATTGATTTGATGGACACGGCGCCTCCAAATTCTCTATTACTGCGGCTTAGATCGAGATGCTAGAACACCAGAAACAGCTATTATTAAAAATGCAAGCCACGTCGACGGGGTGGGCAACTCCCGCAGTATTAGTGCACCGAGAAGCGTTGCAAATAGCACGTTACTATACGTTAAAGTAGTAATGAATAACGTCTTACCGTGACGATAAGCTCTAGTTCTCGCAAACTCAGCGGCGCTTCCCGCCAAGCCCACACCCAATATTATCCAGACGTTTTCTTTATTTACATGGTGGAATCCTGTATAACAACAGTACACACCGCTTACGACTGTGCATATTAGCGTGAAGTACAATACAGTTCGCCATTCAGGCTCGCCTCTAACACCCAGTTGGCGAAGGTTCACATATCCAATAGCAGTTGCTACACCGACGGATATACCACCAAGAAACGGGATCAACGCGTGAGATGTGAAAACGGGCCTTAGCAGTAGAAGGACTCCCAAAAAGCCGCCGGCGATTGCCACCGATTGAGAAAATGTCGGACGTTCTTTTAGGATAATTACTGCCAGCGGAATAAGAAATATCGGAGCAGTGTGAATGAGCATAACCGCAATGCTTATCGGTAGATAGGCTATCACCATATAGTACACTATGAGTGCTGCGGCCCCGATCAAACCTCGAATGAGGTGAATGTCAATTTGCGGTGATTTAAGATTACGGGACTGTTTAATTGCGACTGGCAAAAGAAGGGCCAGCCCAGTCAAAGACCGGTAGAATACTAATTCTGCACCCGACAGGGAGGAACTTCCATACTTTACGAGTACGCTCATGCATCCAAAGCAGAAGCCAGCAAGCAGTATCCATATAACTGGCGCAGCCATGCGCCCTGGCAAAATGGGAACTGATAGTCGAACAGCACACGCTCCTGATGACTGTTCGACTCCAGACAACTTTTTATCAAGAAGGGGGCGATTTAGCTCAGACATGATAGCCCTTAATAAAAGTGTGGCTTAGAAACCTACAACTTGACCGTCCCGCCTCGGATCTGAGGCTCCTACATATCCGTGGTCCTGCGACAAAAGCATTTGCGCAGCCCCAAACATCATGTAGCTGCCAAATGGGGTCGATGCTGGAAGGTATTTCCTTTCTACCGCCAAAATATCATGCCCTCGATTGGTTAAATCAGCTTGGACCTGGGCAGAAATGCCTTGTTCGATGACGATCGATGGCTCCTCTACAGCGAGCCTCCACCGTGGAGCATCAAGCACCGCCTGCGGATTTTCATTATAGTCAGCAAGTCTTGTAAGGAATTGAACGTGCGCCTGCGGCTGCATGGTCCATCCCATTAAGCCGAAAGCTAAGAGGGGGCGTCCGTTGCGTGTCACCAACGCAGGTGCGTTGGTATGATACGGCCGTTTGTTCGCGGCGATCTGGTTTGCATGCCCATGGGAACGACTAAAAGCGCGCGCCCGGTTGTGCAGAGCTATGCCAGTTTGTGGCACAATGATTCCAGAGCCAAAGCCTCGGCCGTTTGACTGTATTAATGAAATCATCATCCCCGATTTATCAGCTGCAGCTATGTAAGTTGTACCACCACTCCCCGTCGACAAACCGGAAATTGGAAACTGCGCTTGTGCGAAATTGATCTGATTTGCTCTCTCAAGAAGGTACTTCGGATCTAGGAACTCATGAGGGCTTCTGCTCATGAACGACGGATCGCCAAGGTGGGCATCGACATCACTGAATGCGAGCCTTAATGCCTCGATTTGTAAATGGATGCTCTCCGCAGAGTTTACAGCGAACTGAGACATATCAAAGTGTTGCAGGATACCCAATGCTATAGATGCAACCAACCCCTGGCTATTCGGAGGCATTTCATGGACGGTAAGATCGCGATACTGAATGGACAGCGGTTGCACCCAATCGGCTTTGTGCTGCTCGAGGTCCCCAAGGCTCAAAGCGGCACCGGCAGCTTTAGCATGATCTGCTATTTTCCTAGCAAGGCTTCCGCAATAGAATGATGCCCCTTTGCTAGCTCCGATCTCCTCAAGCGTTTTCGCCTGATCGGGGTAACTAAATAACGCGCCCGCATCCGGCGATTTGCCATCAGGGAAGAACGGCCCGGTCTCTGGAAAATGCTCATACAAGCGATTTAGGCCGCTCCACTGCCTTGCTACAGTCGGAGTGACTAAGAAGCCATCGCGGGCATATGCAACTGCAGGTTCAAACAGTTTCTCAAAGGGTAACCGACCAAAGCGCTGTGACAACGCCACCCACGCTGACACGGTGCCTGGCACTGTCACGCTGTCCCATCCAAATAGCTCGCCACTAGACTCGTACGAACGGGAGGCCGATGCATCGAACGCTTGAGGAGTGCGACCAGAACCGTTCAGAGCTTGAACTCCAACACCGTCCCAAAGCAACGCAAATGCGTCACCACCGATCCCGGCGCTTACCGGTTCTACCACAGTCAACGCAATGGCGGCAGCAACTGCGGCATCAACGGCATTACCGCCCAACTGCATCATCTTCAATCCCGCTTGTGCTGCAAGTGGCTGACTTGTGGCAACTAGGTTCTGTGCTAAAACGGGACTGCGTCTTGACGTATAAGGAAGATCCCAATTTAAGCTCATTTGAAGACTCCGGTCAAAAGGTTCCTGGTCATTCAGTTCTTCTAGCCGACTGCAAGAATACGCGTGATCCATTCGCATTTTTTTATGGGGATTACTTACAACCGAGCTCGATCTATCAGTACCGCTGCCACAAGCGACCGCCAGCCCCCAGTTGACTCTGCTGGGTCGCCTGGGATCGTGACGGTATCGAAGGATTGAAGAAAGTCGGGGAGGAAGGATCGCATACTTGGAACGGTAGCTAGAATTGGGATCCAGCGGACACGCGCATTAGCCTTCGCTCTTGCGCCTATTAGGGAGGCGTAAAAGGGATAAAAGGCCGTCTTTTCCCAGACCAGATCTCGCATTGCCGAACTGACTATTACTCCAACTACTCCAATTGAAAGTGCTCGGCTTCGAACTTGTGAACACACGGGGTCTTGAGTCAGATGCTTCTGCTCGTCCAGCCAAACTCCAAGACCTTCTTCTTCGAGCTCAGCCTTTATCATTCTGGCGAGCTGAATATCCTCAGGTAGATGACACAAAAATAGATGATACAGGTCTGATAGTTTGTTATCAAATACAAATAATAGCCTTTTTTGTCGTTGCCTCTCGTCGTCGGCTTGCTCAAGAAGATCCGCGACTAAGCGTACAGGATGCATGCTAGCTTCGAAGAGCGAATTCGATGTCAAGCCGACCGCGCTTGAGCGGGACAATTTCATCCAAGGCAGCGCCTCAGTTAGCTGAATGACATCATCACTTAACTCGAGCTCAGAAGGTAAACTCATTGACTCTTTGCCATGCGATCCATACGCTAAATTTGCGATTAAAACAGCAATCAGGTTGTGAAATTTGCGCGACGAGGTTTTGTCCTGACTATCGCCAAACTCCTGGTAAAATTGCACTTGCATTTGGCGGACCGAGGGAAAATGCCGCAAACCGACAATGCTGTCGAAAGTCTTACTTCGGAAAAGACATTCTTGCCTAGAAAAGGATACCTCGTTGAACATACTAGTGCACGAGAGGACAGTCACGATGCGGTAGAATAACGAGGTATCGTCCCCCAACCCGATTTCTAATACCGCTTCCCCGCAGGTATTGATGGATTTTCCTAAATGTCTAGAGCCTGCTACTGCAGGGATAATAAGGCGTGGGTCCGATTTGGAGTTCTCATAAAACCCGAGGCTGTTCTCGATGACTAAAGATACTAGTGCTCTGGTCGCGCTCGCGTAATCCGCAGACTTTTCTCTGCCAAGTCTCATTTGCAGATACCTCTGAAGATCAGACAGCGCTATCGAACCGTCCGGATCAACTCGACCGTCCAAGCCGTCGATCAACTCCCTGCAAATAGCTCTAAGTAGGCGACTATTCAAGAACACTTCGTTGGAGGTTTCTGTCCAATTTAGATGTCCTTCATAATGCATTTGTCTTGTAACGCAGCGGAGAAGACGGTCTGACAATGTAAGTCCTAGAGCTGCACATTCGATCCTAATCTCCTCTAGACTTATTGCTACTCTAGATCTCGAAGCTTCTAAAATGACGCTTCTGACTTTCGTGTGCGCCCAACTTGTGTATTTCTTTACGGCAACATGATGATTCCTGGAAATGAATGGTACCGAACCGGACTGACTTTCTTGGACCTTCCAAATGCGGACCGCTCTTCCTCTGACGTCAGTGCCGGCGAGAAATGGCTTATGAGGATGAAAGGCGAGGCATTCAGTCCACCCCGGATAAGCTGGAGACAAGCGCTTGATCGGGATCAGGCTTGCTGTGCACCATATGACCATACTTTCGTCGTGCGATAAACTTGCCAAGACCGAGCCAGACGCAGAGAAGCTCAAGGCGGCCACTGTGTCGCCATGCCCCTCCATCACCGCTACAGGCAGGGTGCTTGCGACGTCCCAAAACGTTATACGTCCAGAGCGGTCACCTGTCGCAAGCACAAGAGAGAAAGGCATCCATTCAACGCTCCAAACTGCTCCCCCTCTTCCATGAAGCTGCCGGTCGAGCGTCCAGTCACTCGTTCGCCATATGTTTACCAAGTCTGTCCGGGCTGAACTTGCAAGCAGGCTACCATCGTGAGACCACGCAAGTGAAAGGACCGCACCAAAAGGGCTTTCCAACCGAGCAACCACGTTATTGTCTTTGGCATTGTAAACCAGAATCGATTTGTCGCCTGAAGCAGACGCGTAGAAGCTTCCGTCTGGAGAATAGCGAACACAGTTGATCCAAGCGTGGTGGTCGCGCCGTAAATGAATCTGGCATGCATCAAGGCGGTTCCATATTGTCGTCGCGCCAGACTCATCTCCCGAGAGCATTAAGGTACCATCGCGTGACCAATCAATAGAGCGAACTGGAGCTGTGACGCGCGAATGCTCCTTTTGCTTTGTTCCACTTATCCAATCCCACTGCCGGATCACTCCGTCATTACCTGCAGAGGCAAGCACACTTCCATCCGGCGACCAGGCAAGAGCGCAAATTCCACTAGGGTGCGCCAGCCACTTGCCAAAGTCGGTTAAGATGTTACAGTAGGACATCTTTTACTCCCTCGCAAATCGCTGGAGCTGCGCCAGGGCTGGCTTTGCCACTCCAATCGACGATCGTTTCCGTGTCTCCAATGTCATACACAGTAGATCCCACGAGACTGTTCACGATCGTGGCGCTGCGCCAAGCGATACCTGCGAGATTGGCATCGATCCAGCCATGGGATTGTAACCCCGCATTATGCGCAAATATTCGCAAGCCTGGGGGCGCTTCCCACCGAAGAGAGAAGTCTTCATTCAGCTCAAGGCTATTGTCCGCACCTAATGATATTCGGCTCTTGAGCGGGTTCAGGAGTGTTGGAAAGCTGCTAGTAAGTCCAGTTGCAAGTATCACCAAGTCTGTGTAAGTATTCTCGAATGACGAAGAACCTGCAGTAGTTATTAACCACCCCGCACCCTGTTTCTCGATCGACTCAACTTTCCTTCCAGGCAGCAGACGATACTTCCCGTACCTTCCTCCTTGATCTAACCGCAATTCATAAAGTCGCCTGTATATTGCTTCCAACAAACTAGGGAGCACGCCATCACTGGAATACTTTTGAGCGTCTAGGAGACGGGTTCTTTCTTCAGCCGACTGGCCAAAGAAATGATTGGAGTATCCGGGAACGTAAAGCTCATTTGCAAACGGTGACTCGTCAAATGGAATGAAGTTGTGTCGCCTGTTTATCCAAGTGACGCTATGAGGTAAAGCAGACTCACGAGTAATAATCTCGAAGAACACCTCAGCTCCTGTCTGTCCACCACCTACAACGGTTATGTGTTTTCCTGCTATTTGGGGTGCTCGATGCAGGTATTCATTCGCATGAAAGAACCGTTCGCAAAGGTGTCGTTCTGCTTCTTTGGGGATGTTTTGTTCACGACCGACCCCAAGAGCAATTGCTTTCGAAGCATAGCGCCCAGACGCACTCTCTACCCTGAAGCAGGCGGACTTGCCATTCTCTTGTATGGAAACACTGGTCGCAGCCGAGCTAAACCTTAGGTTATTCAAGCGTTGGCAAACCCACTTTAGGTATAGGTCAAACTCTTTTCTGGTAACATTACGGTAGTCAGCGACGATAAACTGGTACAACCGGTGCTCATTGTACAAATAGTTGATGAATGAGTACGGATTCGTCGGATCGGCAAGGGTAACTAGATCTTTTAGGAAAGGCGATTGAAGTGTGGAGTGTGCGAAAAGCAACCCTGGGTGCCATGAAAAACTAGAACGCGCCTCAAGAAAAAGTGCATCCAGATCGGGTACGCGTGCTAAAAGAGATGCCAGACTTAAATTAGCCGGACCTACCCCGATTCCGATCAGATCAAATTGCCGTATTTCAGAATCAAGAGCTATCACAGTGATGTCCTTGGTTGACGTTACGAGTCCTTGATCATTCCTTAAGCTTACTGGTCACAAAGCGCTGGTTCGTGCCGCCGCAAAAATGGTGCATTCTTGTAGAGGTGTAGGAGTTTCAAGCTCCGGACATGATAGGGACGGCAGACTTACTGAGTTGGGGAGTGATGGCGTTCCACAACCGCCAAGTCCCATCCAAATCTGAGCGCTCATCTGTGGCATGATCGGCCAAGCCAAGATTGCAATCCCTACAAGCCAGGCCCGAGCGACTCCAGGGGAGTCGACTACGTCGGGATGTTGAAGCCAACCGTCTAGAACAGCGACTGCTCCTGAGACCTCTAGTCTTTCCGGCGAGATGAGAGCAGACTGCGCTTTGACAGCATCACACAGCTTTGTGGTGATCCATTTTGTGTTAATTTCATCCGTTTTGTTACCCTGCCTTATAGCAGGGTTCACCCTGTCGTTTATTACTTTTCGAAGCCCGTTTATTCTCTCTGCAACGAAATGGATCTTCAGATCCCGCGCCTCTTTCTCAGGCGACACACTGGATAGTAGATAGCGTAGCTCATCGCTAGTAATATTTGTTGTTCGGAAAAGGTCATGAGCCCAGATACCATGTCCTCTGCTCGTTGAAAACTTCTGAGACTCAAGGGTTAAGAAATGATTTGATAGGTAGTAGTCAAAACTCTTTTTGGTGCCGGAACACTGAGCAATACTGCTGGGGCCAACAGTTGCGGCAACTGCGTTATCAATACCGAACAGGCAAAGTGTGGAAACACTTGAATCTATTGAAAACGGATTTTTGTAATCACCATTTTTCGCGAACAGATGCCCACAGTATAGAGCGTAGGCAAAGAAAGTATTTGATAGTACCTGATCTTCGCCCACCAGGTCGGATCTTATTCCCCAAGACCCTGGCATAGATAGCCTGACCGCCGCGCCATTGTTCTTAAGGTAGTCGAGAGCGGCTTCTTTAATAAGAGGATCTACTTGCATTGCACTTAGCGATGATACGAGACGCGCAAGGTCGGTTGGTCGCGCGAACCAACTCTCTCGCTCCTCCCAGTGTAGATCGCCTTCAGAAAGGCGCGAGTGTGGATCTAAAATCTGTGATGGCTGATAATGATAGCCGCAACTTTCACATGCATTCCCCCCGCTTTTCTCCTTGCATTTTGGACAACGCCCCAGCAGCCATGGCCCAACTACTATTCGTCCGCTTTCTGAGGAGACGGGAATTGGCTCTTTTAACAGGTGGGCGGTTCCGTTATTTATCAGTTCAAGCAACAGATGTTCGTGTATCCGCCCGTATGCAGCAGAATGTTCTTTGTCTAGCGGCAATATGAATTGGGTTGGTATAATGTCAATCTGTTGCAGATCCTCACGGATTTTGTCATGATAGATAGTGCTGCTTTCATTGGGCGGTTTCGAGCAGTCGAGCAAAACCCAACTTTCATATGCGTCTGTACCCGTAATCACGGATACTTTGTGTCCTTCTCTTTCGAGATGTCGGGCCAAGATGTCTGCTCTGAGATACGGCCCTGCAAGGTGCCCTAGGTGTAGTCGTCCATTTGGAGTCGGCGGCATCGGAACAATCAAGAAATCGCGAGATGTGCAATGCATTTGCGGCGCCTTTTAAATTTGTTCGCTATATCCTTGGTACATATGGAGTAAAGTCGATGAGGATTATACTTCGAACCGCCTCTTTTGAGTTGTCTGCCTTCTGGAGCGCGCTAACATAATGGCTTACTTTTCGATCCAGTACGCCGTAGGACTCAAAAGGCTGGTGCAAATCGAAGCTAGCCATGATTTTATGCGGGGCGATGTCTTCAGGCAACAAATGCGCACATTGCGGCCCCGCAATGTAGTTCGTGGCGCCGTGAGCATTTTGGCGCTGAATCAGGTGCGCGAACGTGTAAGTTTCGCCATCTTGGTGCAGGTGATTTGGTGATGAGATGGCCTCGTTTGCGCTTATCGCAACTCTAAGAGAAACGAAATGTACGCCGACGTATTTCGGTATCCCTTGCTCAGCGCTTTCCCACATTGTGCGGTCGTAATCACCCCAAATTAAGTCAATCAGAAGCTCACTTTTCCTAATCGTACCGTCAATTGGTGAAAAATAACGGCTTTGCCCACTGTATTCTGGATTGAAGTTTCCTTGTCTATAGACTGATATCTCATCGCCAACATCGTTATACAGAGGTGGCATCCATTGGAGAGTCCTGCTCCAGGGCAATAGTACCGCACTGGAGTAGCGGCGATGTCGGTTCGCCGAGGGGTCGTAGGGGTCTACCGGGAGCCGATGAAATGACTCTTGAATCTCCTTGAGATACACCTCGGTACTAGGCGTATCATTTAGACTTGCTTTGAACCTAATAAACCCATAGCGATCTAATTCTAGTGCATCTGACATGTTTTGATTTTCGCACGTTTTGTAGGAACTTGGTAGATCGAGATTGTTTTGCACGTTCGCATCCTTCAAGGTCATCACTTAACTAGAAAGAGCTTAGCTAACCCTAGTGGAATGCTTAGCCTTCCTCGATGATGTCGTCGAATGGGTTATTCAAATGGCCGTATAAGAGTCGCTTCTGCTGCGCTGATCGGCGCCGGAAGCTTCGGCACGCGCCTGGTTGAATGGACCCCACGAAGGTCGCTTAACTCGGGCGCATCCCAACGATATTTGGCTCTCTTGGTGGGCCTGTCATGTCGCCTTCGGGATGGTGGTGCGCCGACGTCGATTAATCCGCTGAGGCGGTACGCTGCATTTTGCTGTGAACGATGAGGCGTCGCATCTAGAGTTCATCATGAGACGTCCGTCGACTCTGGAAAGAACAATGATCTCGGTGGTGGGGCACTGAGAACGAAGCCATTAAAACTTCGCGTCTTGTGCGGACAGCACGCCTTGAGGTCAAAACCCGATCAGCCGCTTGAGGTGCTGCGGTTTTCTGATTCAAATCGTTGCGGGAGCGATGGAGGTGAGGATTGCGTCACTGTTCTGGTTGTCGGATAAGATGTGGGCAGCGGTTGAGCCGCATTTACCGAAGAATAAGCCAGGAGCGTGTCGGGTTGACGATCGCGGGGTGATCTCGGCTATCTTTCATGTGCTGAAGAGCGGCTGCCGATGGATCGACTATCCGGCCGACTACGGTCCGCGACGACGATCTACAACCGCTTCAACCGCTGGTCGGCGCGGGGCTTCTGGCTGAGGCTACGTGATGCGCTGGTGGACGCGGGAGCGGTGACGCGGAGCACCGCGGTCGACAGCACCTACGTCAAAGCCCAGCGCTCGGCATTCGGGTCAAAAAGGGGCTTCAGCGCAGGCGGTCGGCCGTTCGCGCGGCGGCTGGACGACCAAGGTCCATGCGCTCACTGACGTCATTGGCCTGCTGCTAGAGCAGCTTGAGGTTGCACGGACTCGGCGGTTCTGATTCGAGAGTGTTGTTTGAGCAGCGAGGCTGTGATGACGGCACCTTTGTCCGAGGACTTGCGCAGACGAGTGGTTCGCGCGGTTGACGAAGGCAGCTCCGCGCGGAGGGCGGCAGCGCGTTTCGACGTGAGCGCATCCGCAGCAATCAAGCTGGTGCGGCGGATGCGTGAGACGGGCAGCACGGAGCCAGCGCGGATCGGCGGCTGGCGCAAGCCTTTGCTGGCTGGTCACGGAGAGCTGCTGCGCGAGCTGACGATGGCGAAGCCCGGCATCACCTTCAACGTCTTGAGACGGCGGCCAAAGTTGTTGGCTGAGACGAAGTCGGCAAGGCGGCGTCGCAGCTGGTCGTGATCGTCGTAATGGAAGCGTTTGAGGGTCGCATCTTTGATGGTCCGGTTCATCCGCTCGACCCCGGCCTCCGCCGGCGCAGGCTCTGGCCGTTCGTCCACGGGTGTCTCGGTTTGGTGGTCCGATGATCGATCCAGGCCTTCGCGCAGGCGTATTCAAAGGCGTGAGCGCGGAAGAGTTCGCCCTTTGCCATGGCTTCGCGGATTTCTGGGACGGCGGAGCTGCCTGCGCCCGGCGTCGTGAACTGAATGCCGTTGTCGGTCAGCACTGTGTGCACCTTATAGGGCACGGCTTCGACGAGGTGACGCAGGAAGTCTCCTGACACCCCTGGCGTTTTTGGACGGCACCAACATCCGCGCTCACCAGAAAGCTGCCGATGCTCCGCGAAAAGGGGATCTCAGGACGAGCGAGACGTTCGTGAAGCGCTTGGCCGGTCTCGTGGCGGTTTTGGAACAAAGGCTTGCGTGATTGCCGATGGCTCTGGACGTGCCGTCGCGTTCCGCTTGGCATCGGGTCAAGCGCACGAACTGCCCCACGCCATTCCGCTTCTCGACAGACTGCCAGGCATTCCCAGATGGGTCGTCGGCGACAGAGGCTACACGAGCCATAGCTTCCGTGACCACGTCTGGTCGGTCGGTGCGAGACCGGCCATTCCCTACCAGCGGCACGAGGCCCCGGTCGCCTGCCCGGAATGGATCTATAACAACCGCAATCGCGTCGAGCGGCTATGGGCGAGGCTGAAGGAGTGGCGGGCAGTCGCAACTCGCTACGAAAAGACCGCTGCCAGCTTCGCCGGAGTTCTGTTCCTGGCCGCCGCTCTCGACTGGCTCAAGTGATGACAGACCCTAGATGTTGAAGGAAGCGCAGGTCATCATCGTGAGCTGGCGATAGCACTACAATAAGATCCGCTCGCATTCATCGCTCGTCTATCGACCACCCGCACCTGAAGCCTTGGTGTGGCCGGCTGCGCAACCCGGACTAGCTGCGTCGGCTACACTAGCCCTCGCGCGCCGGCCCACCATGAACTAACGTAAAACCCGCACCACTCAGTTGGGACCGGCCAGAGCTGCCGCCGCGATCTTCGAGGATTTGGCCAAGCTCAAGATCCGCTTCTCCGAAGGCACGCCGAACGAGACGCCGGTCTACAACGCCCGCTGGACGGTCGCGAGTTCACATCGTTGCAGACGGCTTCTATGAGCTAGCTGTCTCGCGACTTCTCGAAAGCGAGCAAATGATCGTTCTCGCCATACCATGCTATCTTTTCTTGCAACCAGACTTTATGACTCAGAACAATTGAGCTCGGTTCGTCAAGACTGCAGATCATTAGATCGATCCGATTGGCTTCGTTTGTGTTTCGATAAGTTATTGGTGAACCGCAGCGGCCGCAAAAAGCTCTAGAAACATAGTTTGACGGTTTATAGTAAACTGGTTGCCCTCGGGTGATGCGAAATTGATCGGTTTTGAAGACTGCGAATGGTAGCACCGGAGCTGATCCCGTGCGCCGACAGCTCTCGCAGTAACAGAAGCCAGCGCTCTCGGGTTGCCCGATAACGGTGTACCTCACTGCTCCACAGAGACAACCGCCGCATCTACTTTCCATTAAAATTCACTCTTTCTGCTCAGTGACTATTAGGGACGCTTTATCCATGAACTCAATTTGAGGTTTTTAGGTTCAAGCGAAATATTTTTCGAAAGCCTCTCACGATCCGCACGGCAGCGGTGAGGCAGCATGCCTTTCGCTGCCTTAAGCCTAGCACTACCTGGGCACTTTAGGCGACACGAGGCGTTGTCTCCTGAAAGGCTGAGGCGATGGCGATGTTGGTTGATCGTGATCAGGTGCGGGATCTCGACGCGTGGCTGGCGCCGTTCCTGGTCGCGATGGGCCGCAAGACGCGACGCACCTGGGCGCCGCTCTACCTGCGCGGCCTGCTCGGGCCCGGCGAGCGCAAAAGCTTGCAGCCCATGGCGGCGCGTCTTGGTTTGTCGGGCACGATCAGCTGCAGCACTTCATCGCCAGCTCGGCCTGGGACGACGGGCCGCTGTGGAGCGTCTTGGCCCGGGAGGCCGATCGCTTGGTCGGCGGAGCGGACGCCTGCCTGGTGATCGACGACACGGCGTTGCCGAAGAAGGGCACGCGCCCGGTCGGGGTAGCGCGCCAGTACTGCGGATCACTGGGCAAGCAGGCCAACTGTCAGTCGCTGGTCTCGCTCACCCTGGCGCGGGGCGAAGTGCCCGTGCCGGTCGCCTTGCGCCTGTTCCTGCCTGAGGAGTGGGTGAACGATGCGACGCGATGTGCGCAGGTGGGCGTGCCCGAGGCGGTGATTGTAGGGCGGAGCAAAGGCGAGATCGCACTCGCCGAACTGGACCGCCTGCGCGCGAGCGGCCTGGGCTTCGGCGTGGTGCTGGCCGATGCCGGTTATGGCACCAGCGCCGCCTTCCACCACGGCCTCGACGCCCGCGGGCTGACGTGGGCGGTTGGCACCGCCAGGAACCAGAAGGTGTATGACCCCGACGTGCGGCTTGTGCCGCCCACTGGCCGGGCGCGCAGGGCCGTCCCGGACAAGGAGCCCCGTGAGGTCGAGGCCGTGCTGGCCGCGCTCGCCTGGCGCCGCGTGACGTGGCGGCGCGGCACCAAGGGCACCCTGTCGGCCCGCTTCGCTGTCACCCGCGCGCGGGGCGGCGATGGGCCGGTGTGGGGCAACAACCGCCACCTGCCGGGCGCGGAGGTCTGGTTGGTGGGCGAGCACCGCTCCTCGGGTGAGCGCAAGTTCTATCTCGCCAACCTGCCGCCCCGCACGTCCCGACGCGCCCTGGTGGGCACGATCAAGGCGCGTTGGGTATGCGAGCAGGCGCACCAGCAGCTGAAGGAGGACCTTGGCCTCGACCACTTCGAGGGCCGCTCCTGGACGGGACTGCACCGACACGCGCTGATGACGTGCATCGCCTGCGCCTACCTGCAGCACCTGCGCCTCGCCGAGCAGCCTCGGACGGGGCGGGGAAAAAAGGACGACCCGCCGCCTTCCAGGACCACCGCCCGCGCCCAGCCTGCCCGCCGTGCGCCAGGCCATCATCGGACGGCTGTTCGCCAGCCTCATCCCGCCGGTGCGCTGCCCACACTGCCAACAGCGCTTCCGCCTGCCTTCTGACATCAAAGTGCCCAGATAGTGCTAGGGGCTGTTATGGACCGCTGGCTAGTTGAGCGGCTTGTTTGAGCATGAGGCAGGTGAAGGCGACAAGGTGTAGATCCGCGAGGGTGCTGGCGTAACGCTCGTAATCCTTGACGAGACGGCGGAAACGGTTGACCCAGGCGAAGGAGCGTTCCACCACCCAGCGCCGCGGCAGCAGCACAAATCCACGCTTGGCCTCCGGCAGCCTCACGACCGCGAGTTCAATGCCGTGCTCGCGTGCGGCCTGGGCCGGCTTCTCGCCGGTGTAGCCCTGGTCCGCATAAGCCAGATCGACGTGACCGCCAGTGGCGGCCTGCACGGCCTTGGCGAGCTGGCCGACTTGGGCGCGGTCATCCGCGTTTGCGGGCGTGACGTGCAGGGCCAGGAAATGGCCCAGCGTGTCCACGGCCAAGTGCAGCTTCGACCCCTTCTTGCGCTTGGCTCCGTCATAACCTGCGCGCTCGCCGCTTTCGGGCAAGGAGCGCAAGGTCCAGCTATCAAAGATGACGGCGCTCGGCTCGGGAGTACGTCCAGAAGCCAGACGCAGCACGCCGCGCAGGTCGTCGGCGAGCTGCTCGAAGCACCCTGCAGCCAGCCAGCGCTGAGCCTGCTGGTAGAGCGCGCCGGCGCGCAACAGCCAGCGCATCGCATCAAACACGGCACGCAACTCGTGCCGACGCTGCCTGGCGTTCTTGGGTAGCAGGGTCAGATAGGGTGCAACAAACGCCCACTCCTCTTCCATGCAGTCGGTCGGGTAATCGTAGACGTAAGAACAGGACATCCCATAAGCTAAGGCCCGTTCTCAGTCCGTAACAGCCTAGCAGGCTGCTGAAGAAACCGCTGGTTTTGCCGAATCGCTTGGATCGGACGTGGGCTGAGTGTCGGGGCAAGTGATGTCGAGACCGCATCGGCCATCGGTCAGGTTTCCCTCCGTCACGCCGCTTGCTCGCGCATCAGCTTTGGCAATCTTACGAGGTTGTAGGCGGCTGCGACGAAGGTGAACGACCATCCGACGCGCTCGGTGCCGCGCCGCATCGGCCGCCGCATGCCGCCGATCGTCTTCATCCAGCCGAACGCCTCCTCGATGCGCTTGCGGATGCGCTGGCTCGCGCCGTAGCCGGGGTGGCGCGTGGTGCGGCGATCGATGGCCGATCCGCGCAGACGTCGCGCCATGTGCGGCCTCACGTTCATCGAGCGCAGCTCGTTCACGAAGTCGGACGTGTCGTATCCTTTGTCGGCGCCGAGCGTCACCGCCACCGGCCGATCCGCGCGCTGCTCGATCATCGCCTGGGCCGCGAGCCGCTCGGCGTGGCCGTTCGCCTGTGTCAGGCAGGCGTCGACGACGAGCCCGCAGCGATTCTCCATCAGCGCGTAGCCAAGAAAGGCGAGCTTGGCCTCCATGCCCGCGCCCTTGCGATACAGCTTGGCCTCGGGATCGATGGTGGAGGCATGCGTCGCGTTGGTGCGCGTCTCGCCATGGAAGTCGGCCTCGGCGTTACGTCCGCCCGACGGCGGTGGCTGGTCGCCAGGCCCGCTACCGGGCTCGATCGGCTTGACGCTCTTCATTGATGCCCACGCCTGGATCATCGTGCCGTCGACGCTGAAGTGATCGCACGACAGCAGCCGCTTCATCCGTGGCCGCGCCATCAGGGTCGCCAGAAAACGAGCGGCGACATCCCCTTCAAGCATTCGGTTGCGGTTCTTCGAGAAGGTAGAGGCATCCCAAACAGGGTCGTCAGCGACGAGGCCGACGAACCAGCGAAACAGCAGGTCGAACTCCATACGCTCCATCAGCTGACGCTCGGAGCGCACCGAGTAGAACGCCTGCAGCAGCATGGCGCGCAGCAGCATCTGCGGCGCGATCGAGGGGCGCCCAATCCCGAGTACAACGCCGCCAGCTCGCGCTCCATCGCTGCCAGCGTCTCGTCCGTCAGTACCCGGATCCTTCGCAACGGGTGATCGGGCCGCAGTCGCCCCTCGATGCCCACGTAGCTGAACAACGACCCCGTTCGCTCGTCCGATCCGCGCAAATCGACCTCCTCAGCGAGAAAACTGAGTCACGATAGATCTTCGATGACGAGTAGTCCTTTTTCAGCAGCCTGTTAGGTATGAACAGATTTTGATTGTATCATACTCGCGTGCGATCCTGGAGATCACATCGATTGATCACCAGAATGTGCTGCCTCTTCGTGGGCTAATGAAGGTCGAAAAAGAGAGTAAAGTTTGCCTACACTGCCGATGAGCGAGCGAGCCGAAGAATGACCTCGTCTGTTGCTCCTGGCGTTTTTCGCAGTATTCACCAAGGAAAGTTCGGCTGAAGCGCAAAACGCTCCAGACAGGAGTTCCTCAGATTGGCTACCAACTTCCTACCTGAGCTTTCAACCCCTTCCGCTCTCCTCTTCACGTGACTTCCCAGCCATCGCAACGTGTTGAGCGTCCTTTCGCGAGATGGATCCTGCATCAAGGGGACCTACCCACAAGCGCTCTCAGGTAGGCCTACGGCCGAGATTATAAAGTGAACCGCTGTCAAACACATTACACAAAGCGGTTGCACCCTCAAGCACAAGAATCGCATAGATAGCGGACAAAGCCCCGCAATCGGAGGAGGCGTTCGTTGAGCCAGAGGATGAAGCCTTCCGAAACACGGAAGAGGGATATGTTCATTGATCGTATCCCATCGCTGCGAGCGCTTCAGGCGTTTGTAGCCACGGCAAAGCACTTGAGTTTCACACGCGGAGCTCAAACGCTTAATTTAACCCAATCTGCTGTGAGCCTTCAAGTAAAGGGTTTGGAAGAGTTCTTAGGCGTGAGACTTTTTCACCGAAAAAATGAGGGGTTAGCTTTAAGCGCTGCAGGAAGCATTTATTTAGCATTGATCGAGCCTACCCTGCAGCAACTAGCGACCGCCACTATGCAATTGCACGACCTTAGTCATAGTCCCGAGGCTAGCCTGAAGCTCAGTGTGTTCGAATCATTTGCAACAAGATGGTTGATACCTCGGCTAAACGACTTTCTTATTCGTAACTCTTCGGTAAATCTTGAAATAGAAGCGGAGAATACTGTCGTCGATCTTGAGGCAGGCGAGGCCGACATAGCGATACGTTACGGCAGCGGCTGCTGGACCGATGTTAATACAAGCATGCTTTTTACAGACGTCTTATATCCAATCTGTAAGCCAGAACTAGCGAAGGATTTGAATATAAAGAGCGCAACCGACTTGCTCAATGCTCCCCTATTGGCAGACGAAACTTGCCATCATCGTGCTGACGGCTGGAAGCTGTGGTTTAACGCGGCAAATCTGATGGAAGCCAAGCCACAATACCGATGTATATTCAACAATTCCGGATTACTCATTCAGGCGGTGCTGGAGGGACAAGGGGTCGGCCTAGGCCGCCACTCCTTAATCTTCGACGAAATCAGTCGAGGAAAGCTTACGAAGCTAACAAACATTTCGCTCGAAAACACATTTGCTTACTACCTCTGCTCCCCCAAATTCCGACAAGGTCATCCGAAAACTAAGATATTTGCCGATTGGGTATTCGAAAAATCGCGCGAAACCCCTCCCGTTGCGGAACGCCTTGGCTAACAGTGTGACCTACGCTTAGAATCTATTAAAAGGCTTGCGGCTGTGACGCTCAGCTCTTTCCCTGGACGGCGCTGGGAGGTGTCGTCCTCAGAGCCCGTCTCGAAAGATTGCGCGGTCGGGATGGTGCTGGTTCCAGGAAGGTGCTGAAGCTTACCTGGATGCACCATGTGGACCCCAACCACGCGGCGGCAGCATAATCGCTACGGCCTGCGCTACGAAACCGATTTGACCGACGCTGAATGGGCGGTGATCGAGCCCCATCTTCCGCCGCCGTGCTCTTGCGGCCGACCGAGGGAGTGGTCGTTTCGCGACGTGCTCGACGCGATCTTCTACGTCCTGCGCGGCGGCATCGCGTGGCGCCTCCTGCCCAACGACCTGCCGCCCAAGAGCACCGCCTTTCGCTGATTCGCCATGTGGCGCGACAGCGGCCTGTTCGAGGCCATTAACCACACCCTCGTCATGGCTGGCCGAGCGCTGATGAGTGGCAGGCAAATCGTTCTTTTCGACGAGCCGTTTCAAGGCTTGGCTCCCGCGCTTATGGCGCGTTACGTCGATGCTCTGCGTGCACTCAGGTAAACATGCCCGGATCTTGGGATCATTGTGACCGAGTCAAATCCATCGTTGCTTGCGGATCTGCCGGATAGCACACTAGAGCTGCTGCCGCTCAGGTTGGATCATAGGCGTCGTAGCCTGCCGCTGCGAGATAGTTCCGGCATTCGGTGGGCGTGAAGCGGGTGAAGGCCGTGCGTATGGCTGCCCATAGGTTGGGAACTGTTCGCGCTGCGGCCGTGCGCAGGAGAGCCTTGATCTTGGCGAAGGCCATCTCGATCGGGTTGAAATCAGGGCTATAGGCTGGAAGGTAGAGTAGGCGCGCGCCTGCGGCTTCGATCAGCTCCCGCACGCCAGTTACCTTGTGCGCGGCGAGGTTGTCCATCACGACCGTGTCATCGGGCTTGAGCGTCGGCACAAGCGTGTCGGCCACATAGGCGCGGAAGCGTTCGCCCGTCGTGGCGCCGTTCATGAGCGCGATCGCGCACGGGCCGCTGGCCCGCAAGGCCGCGGTGACGGTCGTCGTCTTATAATGTCCATGCGGCACCGCAATGCGGCAGCGTTCCCCGCGTGGAGCTCGGCCATAGCGCCGCTCCATGTTGGTCGCGGCCGCGGTCTCGTCGATGAAGACCATCCGCTCGGGATCAAGGTCGAGTTGCCCCTCGAACCAGGTCTCCCGCGCTTCCATCACATCCGGTCGGCTCTGCTCGCTGGCGTGGATCGCCCCTTTTTACGCGTGATGCCGTGACGCCGGAAGAAACGCGACAGTCCGCTCAGGCTGACATCGGCCCCGTGCTCTTGGAGGACCGCGCGCACCTCGCGCAGAAAGATCTGCGGCTGCGCCCTATAGCTCCGCATGATCAGGACGGCATGAGCCTCCACCCGATGCGAGTGTCGGTCACCGCCCACCGGTTGGCGGCGATCTCGCCTTCCTCTCGGAAGCGGGCGTACCAGCGAATGGCGCTCGCCGCTCCGATGCCAAAACGCTCCGCCGTTTGGCGGCACGACGCTCCCGCCTCAATGGCGGCTATGACCCGCTCGCGCAAATCCAGTGACAGGACTGCCGCCATGGTGCTCCTCCGTGTCCGCCCTACGGAATCACAGCAAAAGCTCCGGCGCTACCCCAGCCGACTCGGAGCGAGAGACAACGGCTCTAACGCTTGAGCGCGGCCACATTATTGATTTCGTAAGCATAAGATTTTGAGCTGACTACGCGCAAGGTGCCAGGCAGGATGTAATACCAATCCTCTCTGATCATGACCTGTACGCCCAGTCGCGGAGCCCGATGGACATGATGCGCCAGGGTTGGTCGATGAGGCTGTTCCAGGCATGACAGCAATAGTCAACGATGTCCTTGTAGGAAGTGAAGACACGGTTCGACAGCCAGTTGTCGCGCATGAACTGCCACAGGTTCTCGACCGGGTTCAGTTCCGGGCATTTCGGCGGGAGCGGGACCAGCGTGATGTTTGCTGGCACGACGAGCCGGCTCGACATGTGCCAGCCGGCTTGGTCGAGCACCAGCACGGCATGAGCGCGCGGGGCTATCTCCGTGGCGATTTCGGCGAGATGAAGGTTCATCGCCCCGATATCGCATCGCGGCAGGACGAGCGCCGCGCCCTTGCCTTCGCGGGGGCAGATCGCGCCGAAGATGTAGGTCGAGGCGGTGCGCTGATCGTGCGGCGCGGATGGTCGCGTGCCGCGCCTTGCCCAACGCCGGGTGATCTTGTTCTTTTGGCCGATACGCGCCTCATCGGCGAACCAGATTTCTATGTCGGACGGATCGACGCCTTTCTCGCGTGCGACTTCGTCCAGACGTGCTGGGAAGCATTTTTAAAATCCTCGATCGCGCCGTCCACCTGCTTGTGATGGCGCGGGCGAGCGGAGAGCTTGCGATAATTCATGGCGCGCAGTTCCCGGCTCAAGGTCGGCTCGGCGATGGAGACCTTGAACTCGTCGAAGATGCATTGGCAGAGATCCACGACGCGCCAGCGCACCACACCATGCACAGCCGGCATCGGCCCACTCTCCAGGATCGCGGCGAGCGCCGCCCGATGCGTGTCGTTGAGCCGGGAGGGTTGGCCTGGCGGCTGGCGGTCGACGAGGCCTTCCGGGCCCAACGCATTGAACTTGACGATCCAGTCACGCACGATCTGCAGCGTCACGCCGCCAGGCGCGGCAGCTTGGGTGCGCGTTGCGCCCTCGTAGATCGCCGCCAACGCCAGAAGCCGCCGCGTCTGCGGCCCGTCCTTCGACCGCTTGGTCGCGGCCCTCACCCGGTACGCGTCAGAATCGGCCCGAAGCGGAATAGGCATGGCGAACCTCCTCGCGTCGCCGTCTTGAGTCAGACCGCAGCCAATTTGAAAACACCACCGCGAGTCACGCCTTCAGAGGCTTGGTATAATGCCTGTCCAATCCACCTAGCGCCGTCTCACGTTGCGTCGCTCGATCGGACGGTCGCGAGGTGCGCGGGCCGTGAGCCAATATAGGGCCTGCGAGGTGCTGTCGACTTGGTCATCGTGGCGCCCGTTGGGAAATGCTAGCAGCTCGTCCATGTAGGTCGCCAGCCAGGCTGCGTCGCGCGGGAGGTGTACCTGACCGGCCTCGAAACGCGCGCTCTGCGCCAGCAAGCGCGCTTCCTTGTCGTGGCCTGGCCGCGACAGGATGGGCCGGAACGCTTCCGTTCGACGCAGGTCGTGGAGCAGTGCTCGGCCAAGCTCGGTATCTTCGATTACCGTCGCGTCGGCTGCCCAATGGTCGCTCAGTGCCATAATGCGGCGGCGAAGGTCCGGCGCTTCTAGGCGTCCGCGGAACACGTCGAGGAGGTAGTAGTCGACGCCGGTCGAGCCCCACACGGTGCCAACCGAGTAATCGTTGTGCTCGCCCAGCGTGCTCGCCGTGTCCCAGGAGACGATTGTCCGTTCGAAGTGCTCCGGCATTTCCTCGTCGGTGTAAAACTTCAGCCAGCTGCGCTGGACGACGTTGCCGCCAGCCGGTACGGGCTCTTGCTGGTATTGGGCCTGGAAGGTGAGGCTACCTTGGGAGCGGCGGAGCTGCTCAAGCACGTCGCGGGGCTCACGTTCAGGCTGAAGGAGGTCGCCGGCGCGGCGGTGGTGCACGTCGTCCGGCAGGTCACTGAGCTGATGCAAACTGTCGGTGGTGGCAATGGCCGGCAGGGAGATCACCTCCCACTCGTCGCGCTCCAGCACGTGGCCAACGAGGTCATCCTGGTGCAGCCGTTGCATAATGATGACCACTACGCCGTTGATCTTATCGTTGAGCCTGGTAACCAGCGTGTTGTCGTAGAACTCGGCAACCCGCCGCCGCTCGGCCTGGGAGAGGGCATCGAGCGCCTTTATGGGGTCATCCACCACGATCACGTCGGCGCCGCGACCAAGAATGCCGCCGCCGACGCCTGCCGCGAGGATGCTTCCCCGCGCCGTAGTGGCGAGTTCGAGGTCGCGCGGCTTGGGGCTGGCTAGCTGCATTTCGGGAAAGACGTTCTGGTACCAAGGCTGTTGGGCGACGGTGCGGCGGTCGATCGAGAACTTACGCGCGAGGTCCTCCGTATGCGACACGCAGATGACGCGCCGGGTTGGGTTCTGCCCAAGTAGGTACAACGGCCAGGCCACACTGGTAATGACCGACTTACCCGAGCGCGGGGGCACGTTGATGATGAGCCGGCGCACCTCGCCGCGCATGACGCGCGTGAGGATCCAACAGATGTGCTCGTAGTGCCAGTTGCCTTTGAAGACAGTTCCCGGCTCGAGAGCCGCGAACGCGAGTTCGACGAAGGTCAGCAGGTCGCGGTTAGCGGCGAGCCACAACGCGTTCAGGGGGAAGCTCATGGCGAGTCCTCCCCATCTTCATCATCTCTTTTTGGAGTGTCGTCCTCCAGCTTTTTGCGCCGGATGGCGCGTTCGACATGGCGTTCCAGAGCATCGGCCCCTCCCGGGACCGCTTCGCCGTCGACGCCGTCTGCGGCAAGAGCTTGAGGCTCAACAAGCCTTAACATGGCTTCCAAAAGGATCTTTTTATCTCGCGCGCCGCCCGTGAGGGCGTCATTGATCAACGTCTTGAAGTAAGCTCGTAGCTTGCACACCTTCTTTTTGCCGTCTGACCCTTTTACTGGAACAAGTACGGCAAGCTCTTCCGCGAGCATGTCTCCAAGCGTTTTGCGGTTTAGACTGCCATTGGTGCGGCCGTCCGCGTTGCCGGATTGACCCGGCTGCCATCTGCTGTGCAGGGGAGGCTTGCCATAGCCAACCTGATAGGAATTATCCTCAGCGGTGGTAGGCTCAGCATCGGGAGTAGTAGGCTTAGCATCGAGTGTGGCAGGCTTAGCGTCGAGATCGCTGATCTTCTTGCTCATCGTAATCAAGCCTAATTAAGGCTGATGCACGCCGGCCACGCAGATGCTTCCGCAGAAAGCGGAAGATCAGCGTGGCCGGAATGCCTGTGAGCAGAGTTCCCGGGGCCCGCATCAAGCGGTTGATGTTCTTGCGTAACCTATACACACGGCAGGAGCAAATTTAATCCCCTTTGTCCACAGCTTTGGTGGATATTGGGCGTACGCGCACGCGTGGCTCAGGCGCTCGCCGGGGCGCAGCCTGAGTTGCTTCATCGCTTCTGGTCGGTTTGCCTGAGAGACGCGCCACAAGCTCGTCAAGAGTTTGCCCCGTCTCTCCATGGATCGCATCACGTCCGGTCAGCTTCTCCCATCGTCGTGCTGCGACCTGCGCATAGCGCGGATCGATCTCTACGGCGCGAACGCGCCGCCCGACCTTCTCGCCCGCAAGGATTGTCGTGCCGGAGCCAACAAAGGTGTCAAGGACGATGCCGCCGCGCTTCGTCACGTCCTTCAAAGCGTCGGCAACAAGCTGCGTTGGCTTAACCGTGGGATGCTGGGCGAGCTCCTCGAGTCGTCCAGTCCTGAAGGTGTTCACGCCCGCGTAAGTCCAAACGTTGGACCGGTTGCGCCCGAAGCGACCCATCTGAACGTTATTGCGATGAGGCTCATCACCAACCCTGAAAACGCCGATGAGCTCGTGCTTGTTACGATACAGACCTCCTTGTCCGGCATTCGTCTTGTTCCATACAACCAGGTTCAGGTACTCGTCAAAGGCAGCCTGGCCGGCCTCGATGAGCTCGCGCACGTGTTTCCAATCCATGCACACGAACATTACGGCGCCTGGAGTGCACTTGCGCGATACCACTTCGAAGCTCGTCGTAAGAAACGCGATGAACTCTCTACTGGTCATATCGCCGGAGGCGAATGCGAAGTTTTCATGGCGGATCCGCCCGCGACCGCCGATCTGCTTGGCGCTCACATTGTAGGGTGGATCAAGAAAGGCAGCTTCAGCCTGCTGTCCCTCCATCAACGGGCTCAGGACAGCATCCTCCCGCGCATCGCCGACGAAGAGGCGGTGCTCGCCTAAGATGAGGAGGTCGCCCGCACTTAGGACCACTGGTTCGTCGAAAAGCTCGGCCTCGAGCGCCTCCTCTTCGTCGCCCTCGCCCTCCACCCCGTCCAGCATGATCTGATCGAGTTCGGCGACCTCGAAGCCAGTGTCGGTCAGCTCAAAGCCGGCCTCCTCAAAAAGGAAGGTCAGCTCGGGTAGTTGCTGGGCGAGCTTAGCTCGGTCAAGGCCTGCACCCCGGCAGAGCTCATTGTCAGACAGGAGAAACAACCGCTTCCTTGCCTCGCTGAGACCAAATACCTGCACGACGGGCACGACGTCCCAGCCGTTGTCCTTTGCCGCTGCCAGGCGGCCATGGCCAGCGAGCAGGGTGTAACTCTCGTCGATGACAAGGGGGGCGAGCGGCCCGGTAACTTGTTGAGCGCGTCCGATCTTCTTGATGTGCCGCTTCGAGTGCGTCCGCACCGCGTGCTTGTTTTCGAGAATGGACGCGACGGGGCACAGGCCATATCGCCCTCTCAGTCCGGGCGCCAACAGAACCTCCGGCGCATCGTCCAACGGCGTGCGGTTCGGCAGGCCGAATCCGGCTGCCTCCTGTGGAGAGGCAGGACGCAATTGTGGTTTGGTTTGCATGACGATCTCCCTGAAGCGGGAGACGTGGCGGTCTCCCGAGTGACGGAGACCCTTCCTTGAAGCTCGACGGATCTGCAGCGTTGCTTGGCAAGCTGCTCGAACTTCCGTCGCGCGGAAACTACTCTTCGAACGATCGTGAGCCCGAGCGGATCGGGTCACCATGAGCTAAATGTGAACTATTACTGCCTTTGCGTCCACGCCTCTTTGTCCGGCACAGCCACCTAAACAAAGAAAGGCATAGCTCTGGCCCTTATGCGGGCAGAGCCAGGCCGATGAGGAAGCTCGGATATAACAAAGTTGTTACGCTGTCATGAGAACGCAAAGTCTCAACTCATGGTTGTATAGCTTGGCAGACAAGCGGTTCAGCGCCGCAGGACGTTACATCAACAAATTCACTGTAGATTTCCCTGGTGCAGGGAATAGAGACTGGTTCGGCAAGACTGCGCCCACCACCACGCACTCTTGTAAGAATAGGCTAGGCCGGCTTCAGTCTAGCAAGTCTTTTAACTTCCGCGACTTAGCCCGAGATCCTGTCGTCTCCGAGGCTGTTTTCCCGGTCTCCTGCGTCTCCAAACGGCCGTTTCGGCGTTTGTCTCCGCGGCCGATTTCAGCGTTTCCGAATTGGCCCGGGCGCGTCGAAGCGAAAGCAGCTTGCAGGCTCGGCATCGGTGACGAGGATGTCGGGTCGGCCCTGATCCGGTCTGCCGCACCAAGTAGCAGCCGTCGATATTCGACCTTGGATCAGTTCGGTCGCGAGAGCCCGACGGCCTGCCACTGCTCCTGCCAGAGCATCGGCGCGTCCATCAACCTGCGCGTGCTGGCCCCGCGGGGCAGAGTGCCGTGCAACACGGCCTGGACCAGCTTGGGGTCGAGGAAGGCGAGCGACAGCACCATCCGGATCATGCGGGTGCTGCGATG
Organism: Beijerinckiaceae bacterium; assembly: GCA_965249685.1. Lineage (GTDB taxonomy): Bacteria > Pseudomonadota > Alphaproteobacteria > Rhizobiales > Beijerinckiaceae > RH-AL1. The sequence goes on from CBDFMN010000003.1 coordinate 2,342,971, forward strand.
GTCGCGCTGTGCAATCGTAGCGATAGCTGTTCCGGCCATGACCTCCTTCAGCCATCCCCTGCCTTGCGCGATCGAGCGACCGAGGTTCTGCTGCTCCTGCTCGCGGATCGGTCGGACGTGGGCCGAGGCGCTGTCAGGCAGGATGACCTCGCGGCGGCGCTTGTGGGGCGAGACGACGTAGGGGATGGTGATGCGCTGCATGCCGCCTGCCTCATCATCACCGCTCATGGGACAGGTGATGTCTTCTTGCTGCTCCTCGCCTTCCGCAGCGTTCCACGTGACGTCCAGTGCTCCGCTGCGGGCGATCACGCGCAAGCCCATCTGGCTGAACAGCTCGCGCTTGCCCTGCCCGTCTTCCGGCAAGCTGCCGACCAGCTGCTGGCCGAGCGCGTCGAGGACCAGCGTCTCGATCTCCGCTGCAGGCACGCGGGCGATGCTGCCGGCCTCTGCCCTGCGGCCCTGGATCGCTGCGGTCGAGACATAGTAGCGGTAGCGCACCCCCTTCTTCACCGCGTGGGTGGGGCTCATCAGAGTGCCGCGATCGTCGAACAGGCAGCCCGTCAGCAGCGCGTCGGACCTGCCCTTGCGCAGGTCGCGCCGGTTCAGGTTGGCCGCAAGCTTGGCCTGCACGGCCCCGAACAGCTCGACGTCAACAATGGCGGGATGCTCGCCCTTGTAGCTGCTGTCCCGATGATTGAGTTCGCCCAAGTACATCCGGTTCTTCAGGAGGTGAGACAAGGGCCCGTTCGTCAGTGGCACGTCACCGACGCTCTCGCCGGACGCAAGGACACGGGCTCGCGAGCGAACGCCTCTGTCGCGAAGATCGCGCTGCAGCGCCGGGAGGGATCCAAGCTCGAGATAGCGTCGGAAGATCAGCCGCACCGTCTCGGCCTCCGCCTCGTCCACCCGCAGCTTGCGGGCTTCCACCCGGTAGCCGAGCGGGACCACCCCGCCCATCCAGATCCCCTTCTTTTTGGAGGCGGCGATCTTGTCCCGGATGCGCTCGCCCGTGACCTCCCGCTCGAACTGGGCAAAGGACAGCAGCACGTTGAGGGTGAGCCGGCCCATGCTGGTGGTGGTGTTGAAGCTCTGGGTGACGGATACGAAGGACACACCTTTGCTGTCGAACAGCTCCACCAGCTTGGCGAAGTCGGCGAGCGATCTTGTGAGGCGGTCGACCTTGTAGACGACGATGACGTCGAGGCGCCGCTCGGCCACGTCAGCCAGCAGCTGCTGCAGGGCGGGTCGCTCCATGCTGCCGCCGGAGTACCCGCCGTCATCGTAGCGCTCGCGGCGCAGGCGCCAGCCTTCGTGCGCCTGGCTCTTGATGTAGGCTTCCGCCGCCTCGCGCTGGGCCTGGAGCGAGTTGAAGTCCTGCTCCAGGCCAGCGTCGCTCGACACCCGCGTGTAGATGGCGCAGCGCAGCGCTTTGGCCGCCGTCATGGCGAGACCCGCTGCGGCGAGGAGCGGCCTGCGGCGCGGCCTCGGCCGATCACGGGCGTCTTCGCCTCAACCTTCGACCCGACCGCCGTCTTGCTCTGGGTCTTGGCAGGCACCTCCGGCTTATCGCGCAGGCCGAAGAAGCGGGGGCCGTTCCACTTAGAGCATTTTCCACTTACTCCGGTTCATATCCTGCGGCTGTGAAGTAGTTGGCGCACTCGGCGGGTGAGAAGGCATCAAGGCTCTCACCGATGATGCACCAGAGGTCGGCGATGGTGCGGGCGGCAGCCTTGCGCAGCATCGCCTTGAGCTTGGCGAAGGCGTTCTCGATGGGGTTGAAGTCGGGCGAGTACGGCGGCAGGAACAGCAGGCTCGCGCCAGCGGCTTCCACCGCGCGGCGCACGGCGGGACTCTTGTGGGACGGTAGGTTGTCGAGGATCACGACGTCACCCGGGCCAAGTGTCGGGGCCAAGACCTGCTCGACGTAGGCGCGGAACCAGGCGCCGGTCATCGGCCCGTCCAGCACCATGGGCGCGCCCATGCCGCTCAGGCGCAGGCCGCCCACGAAGGTGGTCGTCTTCCAGTGGCCGTGTGGGATGCCAGCGTGCAGCCGATCGCCCCTTGGCGCTCGCCCGCGCAGCCGGGCCATCTTAGTGCTGGCACCGGTCTCGTCGATGAACACGAGGTGCTCTGGATCGAGGTCGGGCTGGCCTCGAACCAGGCTTCACGCGCGGCGCGCACGTCCGCCCGGTCCTGCTCGGCCGCGTGAGCGCTTTTTTTTGAAGGTCATCGCACGCTGCTGGAAGAACTGGCACAGCGTGCTTGCCCCCGCCGATACGCCGCGCTCGGCCAGCAGCCGCGCCCGCATCTCGTCCAGCGTGATGTCGCAGGTGTCCTCGACCAAGCCCAGCAGGTAGGCGGAATGCGGGTCGAGCTTGGAGCCCTTGGGCTGACCCTGCCGCCGCGCGGTGCGCTCACCGCTTCGTGCACGGCGTACCCACTCAATCGCCGTCGAAACCCCGACTCCAAACCGCGTTGCCGCCGCGCGGGCGGAGCCGACGCGATCAGCCTGAACAAGCACCCGCTCCCGCAGATCCTGACCGTACGCCTGCGTCATGGGCCTCTCCCTTCCATCGGGAGAGTGAATCAGAATCTGCGCCTTACTGAACCTGGACCGACTCGGAAAAAGCGCAAGATGCTCTAGTTTTGACGGGTACTCTGACAGGGCTTTCCCTTCTGGCGTTGCTGCTGCTCGAACAGCGAACCTCGGTACGACGCCAACCGGCTCGGCGGTCATCACCGGCACCATCGTCGTGGAAGCAGCTGGAAGTCTCGCCTGCCGCCGCCACGAGAACAGAACACTCGGCGCGACATCGTTGCGGCGCGCGACCTCCGCCACCTTCGCGCCCGGCTCAAGGCTCTCCGCCAGTATCCTCATCTTCTCGTCGCGCGCCGCAACGATGTCGCGCCGAGTGTTCTGTTCTCGTGGCGGCGGCAGGCGAGGCTTCCAGCTGCTTCCACGACGATGGTGCCGGTGATGACCGCCGAGCCGGTTGGCGTCGTACCGGCGGCTCCCACAAAGCCGCGCAGGACGCGTGGCCCAGCCGGGGAGCGCGGTCTGATCGAGATCGATCTCGGCGGCGGTCGGCGCGTGCGGGTCGATGCGGGTGTCGACGCCGAGGCTCTCGCCCGTGTGCTCGACGTCTTGAGCGGCCGATGATCGCGTTCCCGAGCGGCGTGCGCGTCTGGCTGGCGACCGGGCACACCGATATGCGGAAGGGCTTCGACGGCCTGTCCCTGCTGGTCCAGGAGACGCTGAAGCGTGATCCGCACGATGGCCATCTGTTCGTCTTCCGCGGCCGCCGCGGCGACCTGATCAAGGTCGTCTGGCACGATGGCCAAGGGATGTGCCTGTTCTCGAAGCGGCTAGAGCGCGGCCGCTTCCTGTGGCCCTCGGTAGCCGACGGCACGGTGACGATCTCCTCGGCGCAGCTGGGCTACCTGCTCGACGGGATCGACTGGCGGGCGCCGCGGAAGACATGGCGGCCGCACGCTGCGGGATAGTACCGGTCGGAGCTGTGTACAACGCCTGAGGCGGCTCCCAAGCGAAGGCTGTCTGTGATTCTCTTGCTGGGTGAACACGCCCTCTGAGTCGCTGCCGAAGGACCTTGCCGCTGCCCACGCGATGATCCTCGCCGAGCGCGCCGCCAGGGACGTTGAACGCGAGGCAAGGCTTACCGCCGAGGCCGCTGTCGCCAAGGCCCACACAGACCGCATCGTGCTCGACCTCGAGCGGGAGCGTCTGCGCTTCCAGCTGGCGAAGGCTCGGCGCGAGGCGTTCGGCCAGTCCTCCGAGGCCGGCGCCAGGATCGGTCATTTCGAGCTGGCGCTCGAGGACATCGAGGTGACGCTCGCCGCGATCGAGCCGCCGCGACGACGTCGGATACGACGGTCGATGCCTTCACGCGCCGCAAGCCGGCGCGACGCCCCTTGCCCGACCATCTGCCGCGCGTCCGCCAAGTCTACCCGAGCCCGTCGGCATGCCCTTGCTGCGCCGGTCGCCTGCACAAGCTAGGGGAGGACATCACCGAGTCGCTCGAACGTGTCCCGGCGAGTTGGTACGTCATCCAGCACGTGCGCGAGAAGTTCTCCTGCCGGTCCTGCGAGGCGATCACGCAGCCACCGGCCCCCTCGCATCCGATCGCGCGGGGACGTGCCGGACCGGTGCTGCTGGCCGAGATCGCTTTCGGCAAGTTCTGCCTCCACCTGCCGTTGCATCGCCAGAGCCGTTCCTTCGCCCGCGAAGGCGTCGAGATCGACGTCTCGACCATGGCCGACTGGATGGGCGCGGTCAGCGTCGCCCTGAAGCCGATGGTCGACATCATCGAAGCTTACGTCCTGGGAGCCCAACGCCTTCACGTCGAGCCTGCCCTCGGGCTCGACCCGTGGGACACGCCGGTGCCGGTCCTGGCCAAGAGCAAAACGAAGACGGGGCGATTGTGGACCGCTGTCCGCGACGATCGCTCCTTCGGCGGTGCCGATCCACCGGCTGCCTTCTACGTGTACTCGCCCGATCGTGGCGGGGTGCATCCGGAAGCATGCCTGCGAACCTGGTCCGGCATCATGCAGGCGGATGCTTATGCCGGCTTCAACAGGCTGTACGAGCCGGGGCGGCTGCCCGGGACGATCGTCGAGGCGGGATGCTGGGCACACTGGAGGCGCGAGTTCTACGAGATCGCCGCGCTCAAGAAGGCGCCGATCGCCATCGAGGCCGTGACGCGTATCGATGCAATCTTCGCGATCGAGCGCACTATCAAGGGCTCGACGCCATCCGAACGGCAGGCCGTCAGAGACCAAACGATCAGACCGCTCGTCGACGCGCTCGTCACCTGGCTGAACGGGCAACGTCGCGCCCTGTCGCCGAAGTCCGAGACCGCGAAGGCAATGGACTACGGGTTGAAGCGCTTGCCAGCCTTAACCCGGTTCCTCGACGACGGCCGCATCTGCCTGTCGAACAACGCCGCCGAGCGCGCCATGCGCTGCGTCGCCATCGGCCGTAAGAACTGGACCTTCGCCGGCTCCGACGCTGGCGGCCGGCGTGCCGCCTCGATCTACACCTTGATCGAGACCTGCAAGCTCAACGATGTCGATCCCCGCGGCTGGCTCGCTGACATCCTGAGCCGCCTGCCAGACCATCCCGCCAAGCGAATCCACGAGCTTCTTCCGTGGCGCTGGTCGCCCGAGATCACTACCGCTCGCGCCGCTTGAACAATCCCTGTTCTCGCATCATCCAGGATCCGCAAGGCGGCCGTCACCGGACGCTCACTGACCGGCAGCTTATCAGAAGATGCAATGAATAGATCACACAATCGCGCGATCCCCTTGAGTGTGAATTGCGTGCGCGAGCGATAACTGGCAATTCATCGCTCGGCTAATCCGGCGCTTACGCGTACTCGCCGCCGCAGATGCTTGCGTATGATAGATGGCATGACCGCGTCGCGCATCGCGCCGACGTACAGATCTTTGGCTGGCGAGCAAACCTAGGGTAAGGTCCGCAGCGGATCATCCAACTTTTGGGGCACCGGCGAGATGTCTGCAAACTGGAGCGGGTCCAACGTCGGGTATTGGCGCGAGGCAGCACCGGCAACGACCTAATCCGAAGCAAATTGGTATGGAACCGCGAACGTATAATCTAAAGTGCCATTTTAAAGTTTGTAACATCGTTGCGTGCTTCAAACGTGAATAAAACTCGACTGGTCCTCACTTAGATGCGAGTAGCGTGGAGAATTGTCGGAACGGAGTGATGGACATGCAAGCATACGCCGGCGGCCTAGTCCGTTGAGGCTAGTTCGTCTGCTCGTCGCGGCGGCTGTAGTCCCGCTCGCCGGCTGCAGCCCGTTTCATCACGGCTTCCTCGCAGCCGCGGGTCCCGTTGCGGATCATCAACGTCATCTCTTCATCATCGTCTGCCTCGTGATGCTGCTGGTGATCGGGCCCGTCATCGTGCTGACGCCGCTGTTCGCGTGGCACTATCGCCTGGCGAACACCAAGAGCGCGTACCGTCCGGGATGGGCGTTCAACTGGTCGCTCGAGGGGCTGATCTGGCTTCCACCGGCCGGCATCGTGATCTGCCTGGCGTTTTTCCTCTGGCGCGACACGCATGAACTCGATCCCTACAAGCCACTGGCGTCGAGCTTGCCCGCCACAGAAGTCCAAGCCGTGGCGCTTGATTGGAAATGGCTGTTCATCTACCCCGACCTCAAGGTCGCCACGCTCGACGAGCTGGTGTTTCCCGCCGATCGGCCCGTGCACCTGACGCTGACGAGCGGCACCGTCATGCAGGCGCTGCTGTTTCCCCGGCTCGCCGGCCAGATCTACGCGATGGCAGGCATGGCGACTCAGCTCAACATCGCGGCGGACAGGCCGGGGACCTACAGCGGCGAGAACACGCAGTTCAACGGCGAAGGCTTCCAGCGCCAACATTTTCCGGTGCGCGCGCTGAGCGCCGCCGAGTACAACCAATGGCTCGCGGGCTTGAAGTCCCAATCGGCGACGCTCGATGCGGCGAGCTATGCGAAACTCGCAGTCCGCTCCACCGTGGATCATCCCATCGTTTATGGCGCGGTGGTGCCGGGCCTGTTCCAATCCATACTCGACAAGGACAGGCCCGGCATGCGCTCGGCTGAGATGAAGGCGCAACCTTGACCGGCAAAGGCCTCTGGCAGGCGCTCTTCGGCCGCTTGGACGCGCACGCGCTGCCCTTCGTGCGAGCCTGGGACAATCCCACGGTGAGCGAGATGATCGGTGCCGGCGCCGGCTCGATCGTCATCCTCGGCGCTGTCGCATTGGTCTTCCTGCTGACGTGGAAGCGCTGGTGGAAGCCGCTGTGGTTCGATTGGCTGACGAGCCTCGATCACAAGAAGATCGGCATTATGTACATCATGCTGGCCGGCATCATGCTGAGCCGCGCGCTCATCGAGGCCGTGCTGATGCGCACGCAGCAGGCGCTCGCGGTCGAGGCGCCGGGCATCGTCGATCCCCATCATTTCGCGCAACTGTTCAGTACGCACGGCAGCATCATGGTCTTCTTCATGGCCATGCCGTTCCTCACCGGCCTCATCAACTACGTGATGCCGCTGCAGATCGGCGCGCGCGACGTGGCGTTTCCGCTGCTCAACTCGGTCAGCCTAATGCTCACCGCGGGCGGCGCGGGGCTCATCATGGTGTCGCTGGCGATCGGCGAGTTCTCCACGGGGGGATGGTCGGGGTACCCGCCCTATACCGAGGCCGGCTTCCAGCCCGGCGTGGGACCCGACTACTGGATCTGGGCGATCACCCTGTCTTCGCTCGGTTCGACGCTGACCGGCCTCAATTTCGCGGCGACGATCTACAAGAAGCGCTGCCCCGGCATGAGCCTGATGAAAATGCCGCTGTTCTGCTGGACGACGCTCTGCACGTCTATCCTGATGATCTTCGCGATGCCGCCGCTGACGCTCGCCACCGCGCTGCTCGCGCTCGACCGCTACCTCGGGTTCCATTTCTTTACGAATGACCTCGGCGGCAACATGATGAACTACGTCAACCTGTTCTGGCTGTTCGGCCACCCCGAGGTCTACATCCTCATCCTGCCCGCCTTCGGCGTGTATTCGGAGGTCTTCTCCGCCTTCTCGTCCAAGGAGCTCTACGGCTACACCTCGCTTGTTATCGCCACCATGGCGATTGGCGTCCTCTCGTTCACCGTCTGGCTGCACCACTTCTTCACCATGGGGCAGAGCGCCGACGTCAATGCGGTGTTCGGCATCGCCACCATGACGATCGGCATCCCCACGGGCGTCAAGGTCTACGACTGGATCTGGACCATGTTCCGCGGCGAGGTCCGGTTCACGCCGCCGATGCTGTTTTCCATCGGTTTCATCGTCACCTTCGTGCTCGGTGGCTTCACCGGTATCATCCTGGCGATGCCGCCGCTCGACTTCGTCGTGCACAACACCGTCTTTCTCGTCGCGCACTTCCATAACATGCTCATCCCCGGCCTGCTCTACGGGATGATCGCGGGCTACCAGTACTGGTTCCCCAAGGCGTTCGGGTTCCGGCTGTCGGAGGGCTGGGGCCGCCTCTCGTTCGTCTGCTGGTTCTTCGGGTTCTACCTCGCCTTCATGCCGCTCTACGTGCTGGGCATGGAGGGCATGGCGCGGCGCACCCAGGCGCTGTTTGAACCCGACTTTAGGCCCTGGCTCGATGTGGCGCTGGTCGGCGCCTTCCTGCTCCTGGCGGGGCTCGCGACCTTGTTCGTCCAGCTCTGGGTCAGCGTGCGCGACCGCGCGGGCAACCGCGTGCCCGTGGGCGACCCGTGGGCCGCGCGCAGCCTCGAATGGTCGACTTCCGCGCCGCCGCCAGAGTATAACTTCGCGACAATCCCGCATGCCAGCCGCCGCGACGCCTTCTACTGGCGCAAGGTCAACCACGGCGCCTACAAGCCGGCCGACCACTACCGCGACATCGAAATCCCTCGCAACAGTATGGTGGGGCCGGCAATCGGCTTCGCGGGCGCCGTCTGCGCGTTCGGGCTGGTCTGGCATATCTGGTGGATGGCGATCCTCGGCCTCGCGGCGTGCTGGGCCACCGTGATCGGCCGCAGCTTTGTGCGCGACACCCGGCGCACCGTTACCGCCGCGGAGGTCGAGGCGACAGATCGGCGCTGGCTCGCCGCCGCCGCCGCGACGTCGGCCATCCCGCGTCAGCTCGAGGAGACGCCGGCCAACCACGGGCTCGCGGAACTCACCGCGTGACGGGTCCCCAGCTCCGCCACGTCGGCCTCAGGCTCGACCATTTCGACGAACTCGAGCCCGGCGAAGCCGAGACCGGCCTGTTCGGCTTCTGGATCTTCCTGATGAGCGACGCAGTGCTGTTCGCGCTGCTCTTCGCCATCTATGGCACCCAGCTCGCGGCGACGGCCGGCGCGCCGGGTCCCGCCGCCGAGTTCAAGCTCGGCAGCGCGTTTTGGGAGACGCTCGTGCTTCTCACCAGCAGCTTCACCTTCGGCATGGCCTCGCTCGCGATGAAGTTCGGGCGCTCGCGCGGCGCGCTGCTCGGCCTGATGCTGGCGACGCTGGCCCTGGGCGTGCTCTTCCTCGGGCTGGAGTTGCACGACTTCGCGACGATGTTCTCCGACGATGCCTATCCCGAGCGCAGTGGCTTCCTGTCCGCCTTTTTCGCGCTGGTGCCGACGCACGGGTTGCACGTCGCCGCCGGCTGTTGCTGGATCGTCATCATGCTGGTCCAGATCGTCCTCTTCGGCCTCGACGACCGCGTCAAGATCAACCTGCTCCGGCTTGGCCTGTTCTGGCATTTCCTCGACATCGTCTGGATCGCGATCTTCTCGGTCGTCTACCTGCAGGGCGTGATGCGGTGACCGGGCGCGGGCGACTTCTCGCGAGCAGGCTGCTCAAGTTCGCTGGTGTGGCGGTCTTGATCGCGGCATCGATCGCTTTGTTCCGGCGCGGCGCCGCAACCTCCGGACCCGTGCCGACGCCGCAGCCCTTACCGACCCGTTCGCCGCAATCCTCGGCGCCCGTCACAACGTCCTCCATGCGCCCCGAACTCGTCACCTATTCGATCGGCTACGCGCTCGCCCTGGCGCTGACGGCCGCGGCCTTCGCGCTGGTTCACTGGCACTGGGCGCCCGCCGCGACGGCGCTGACGATCGTCTTCGCGCTCGCGCTCGTGCAGATGGTCGTGCACTTCCGCTGCTTCCTCCACGTCACCCTACGCGGATCGTCGCGGGACGACCTCCAACTCATCGTCTTCTCGACATTGATTATCCTCCTGATGGTCGGCGGCACGCTTGTCGTCCTCTTCAACCTGCAGACACGGATGATGTAAGGAAGCCGCGCGAAAGGCCCATCACGGTCGCGAGTTCGGCGCGCGATCAAAGATCACGTAGACCAAGCCACCGACGAGGCCGAAGTTCTTCAGGAACTCCCACAGTTCGTCGCGGCCGGTGCTCTTGCCCTTGGCGAGCAGATCCTTGTGTCTCCAGAACGGGTGGTAGAGCAGCGCCGTCGCTACGCAGAAGCCGGCGAGTAGGGCCGCCGCCTCGCGGTCGCGTCGCCCGGTCAGGATCGCGACCGGCGCGAGCGCCTCCGTGGCGATCGCGGCAGTCATCAACAGCGGGGCGGCCTGAGGCATCGGGCCAGACTTCGCCTGCTTGATCGCGGTGTCCCAGTTGAACACCTTGTCGGCCGCGCTGAATGGGAACAGCGCGACGAGACAGGCGCGGGCGAGGATGCGGACGAAAGCGTTCTGAAGCATGGCGACCCTGATTAGGCGTGTAGGCGCGATTTGATGTGATCGGCGATGCGCAGGGCGTTGGCGATGATGGTCAGCGTCGGGTTCACGGCGCCGATCGAGGGAAAGAAGCTCGCATCCGTGACGTAGAGGTTGTCGAGTTCGTGCGCCTTGCAGTTGAGGTCGAGCACGCTCGAGGTCGGGTCTGTCCCGAACCGGCAGGTGCCGGCCTGATGCGCGGTCCCGTTCAGCGGGATGTTCTTGCCGAGATAGAGGCTGCGCTCCAGCAGCACGGGATGGGCGCCGATGACGCCGAGCAGGCTTTCGAGTTCCTGCTTGAGCGCCTTCGCCGCGCCCTGGTTGGTTTCGGTCAGCGACAGCACCACCTTGCCGCCCTCGTAGCGGATGCGGTTCTCGGGCAGCGCCAGGTCCTCCGTCTGCAGCCAGAAGTCCATGGAGTGGTCGGCCATGACGTCGAACGGCATTTCCGGCACGAACGACAGCCAGCCGGGCAGCGCCTCGCCGCGGATTTGCTCGCCGTGCGACGTCGCGCACATCTGGATCAGGCCGAGCGGAAACGCGTGCGTCTTGGAACCGAAGTAGAAGTCGCTGACGGCGAGGGTCTTCTGGAACACCGTCGGGTTCGGTTCCTTGAGCAGCGCCATGAGCACGCTCATGTTGTGGCGCATGTAGTTGCGGCCGACCTGGTCCGATCCGTTGGCGAGGCCGTTGGGATGCTGATCGTTGCCCGAGCGCAGCAGCAGCAGCGCGGAGGAGAGTGCGCCGCAGGCGACCACCACGATGTCGGCCGAGTACGTTTCCGCTATGCCGTTGCGCGTCACGTGCACCGCGCTGACGCTGCGCCCGCTGGCACTGGTCTCCAGCTTGGACACGTAGGCGCCGGTCAGAAGCGTGAAGTTGGGGTGGAGCTTGAGCGTCGGGTCGACGCAGATCACCTGGGCATCGGCCTTCGCGTTGGTCGCGCAGGGGAAGCCGTCGAAAGCGTCGCAGCGAATGCAGGGGCTCGTCGATGTCGGTTTGCCGTCCTTCTCGTCGAGCAGGATCCCGAGCGGGAGATGGAAGGGGTTCAGGCCCTCGTTCTTCAGCGTGTCGTTCAGCGCCTGGATCTTCGGCTCGTGCGACACCGGCGCGTAGGCATAGGGCGTCGACGACCATGGCTCGTTGGGGTCCTCGCCGCGCTGACCATGGACGTGGAACAGCCGCTCCGCCTCGCCGTAGTAAGGCTCGAAGACGTCGTAGCCGAGCGGCCAAGCATGCGAGGTGCCGTCATAGGTCTGCAGGTCGCCGAAGTCGCGCTCGCGGAACCGGAACAGGGCGGAGCCATAGACCTTGGAATTGCCGCCGACCCAGTAGTGCAGCCCCGGCGCGAAGCTCTCACCGTTCTTGCCGTACCAGGTTTCGGGCGCCTGGTATTTGCCGTCGACGAAGACGGTCTTGGAATCCCAGTTCTCGCGGGCGCGGGGCAGGTACTCACCGCGCTCCAGCATCAGGATGCGCTTGCCGGTCGGCGCCAGCTTCTGCGCCAGCGCGCCGCCGCCCGGTCCGCTGCCGATGACGATGATGTCGTAATGCGTGTCGCTCATGCTGGGGATCTCTGCTCGAAGACTTGGGGCGTCAGGCGCCGCGGTTGAGGACCGGACCCGACAGCCCGAGCGCGGTGTTGACGACGGCGAGGTGCGTCAGCGCCTGCGGAAAGTTGCCGACCAGGCATTGGGCGGGCACGTTGTATTCCTCGGACAGCAGGCCTACGTCGTTGGCGACGGCGAGCACGCGCTCGAACTGCGCCACAGCCTCGTCGTGACGACCCTGCAGGTTGAGGCAATCGGCCATCCAACAGGAGCAGGCGAGAAAGGCGCCCTCGTTCGGCTCCTGCGCCTCCAGCGCCTTGCGCCGGATCAGGCCGCCCTCGTTCAGCTCGGCGCCGATCCTGGCGATCGTCGCCGCCATGCGCGGATCATCCGCCGGTAGGAAGCCGACGAGCGGCATCAGCAGCAGGCTGGCGTCGAGCACGTGCGATCCGTAGCTTTGGGTGAAGCTGTTTAGGCCGACGTTGAACCCACCGCCGATGACGTCGGCATGCGCCTTCTGCCGAAGCCCTTCGAGGCGCGCGCGCCGCTCCTCGCCGAGCGTGCCGAACGCGGTCTCGTCCTGCAGCACGCGGTCGAACCCGGCCCAGGCCATCGCCTGCGAGTAGGTATACCGCTTGGGCTCCGCGCGGGACTCCCAGATGCCCGAGCCGCGCGATTGCCAGACCTTTGCGAGATGGTCGCCGATGAGTTTCTCGACTTCGCGATGATGATCGGTGATGGCAATGCCGGCGCGCCGGGCGAAGTGCAGACAGTCCAGCACCTCGCCGTAGACGTCGATCTGGTGCTGCGTCGAGGCGGCGTTGCCGATGCGGACCGGCCGGGCCTCGCGATAGCCGGGCAGCGCCTCGACGGTCCATTCCGAGAGGTGCCGCGAGCCGTCGACCCGGTACATGATGCGCATCTTGTCGGGCGAGCCCGCCACCGCCCGCAGCAACCAGTCGCGCCATGCGGTCGCCTCCTTAAGGAAGCCGGCGTTGCAGAAGGCGCCAAGCGTGAAGGTGGCGTCGCGCAGCCAGCAGTAGCGGTAATCCCAATTCATCGACCCCGCCGGCGCCTCGGGCAGCCCGGCCGTCGGTGCGGCGACGAGGCCGCCGGTCTCCCTGTGAACCAGCGCCTTGAGGGTGATCAGCGAGCGCCGCACGACCTTCGGCCAGCGGGTCTTGCGGTCGTCGAACGCGCCGATCCAGCCGCGCCAGTATTCTTGCGTTTCCCGCAGGGCGCGATCGACATCGATCGGCGGTGTTCGCGGATCGGTCGAGCGCGCGTAGCTGAGCACGAAGCTCAGCCGCTCGCCCTCGCGGACCGTGAAGCGCGCTTGGGCATCGTGGTCGGTGAGTGTGAGCGGCACCGGGGCGTGGAGCGTCACCCGATTGGGGCCGACGCGCGCCGAGAAGCTCGTCTCGTCCAGCTCGCTCCAGGGCGGCAGCGCGCCGTAGTCGAAGCGCAGACGGAGGTCGAGTTGCATAGGCACCGCGCCGGACAGGCCCTCGACAATCCGCACGAGGCTGGGAAACGCGCCCCGGTTCGGCATGAAGTCGATGGTGCGGACCGTGCCCTGCGGCGTGGTCACCTCCTGCTCGATGATGAGCGTGTCGCTTTGGTAGCGCCGCTCGCGTCGGGTGACCTCGCCCTGTGGGGCGATCAGCCACCGGCCGTTCTCGGCAGTCCCGAGCAGCGCGGCGAAGCAGGCGTCGTCGTCGAAGCGCAGCCAGCAGAGCCAATCGATCGAGCCGTTGCGGTTGACGAGCGCGGCGGTCTCGCTATCGCCGATCATGGCGTAGTCTTCGATGGGGGAACTCATGGCGCCTCGTCTGATCGCGCGGGATAGGGGCGGCGGAGGCAGCCGGCGGTCAGACCTTCAGCTTCTTAGCCAGCAGGTGCAGGCCGGCGATGGCGCCGATCCCGGCCGCCGCCCAGAAGGCCATGCGGTGGCGATCGGTGAACATTTCCCAGCTGCCGGTGCGCGCCTTGGCGTCGAAGCGCCCGTGTGCGCCATAGGCGCCCGGCACCGGCTCGTAGAGGTTGGAAGGCGCGTCGGCCGGCAGGAGCATCTGCGTCAGCTGCCCGGTGTAGCCGGCCTTGGCGAGGTAGCGGTCGATGAGCCCCGGCGCGATGCGGTTGGCGAGGATCGCTTTGATCGTGGGAAAGCCGACCCAGATCTGCCGGCGGTGATGCGTGGCGGCAAAGAGGATGGCGCGGGCCGGCACCTCGGGCTGGTAGATCGGCGGCACCGGCATCGCCTTGCGACCCATCTTGTTCATCGCCCAGTCGAACTGCGGCGTGTTCACCGCCGGCAGGTCGACCATGGTGATGTGGATGTCGAGCTTGTCGTGGATGATCTCGGACCGCAGCGAGTCCGTGAAACCGCGGATTGCGAATTTGGCGCCGCAGTAGATCGATTGCAGCGGCACGGAGCGGTAGCCGAGCGCCGAACCAACGTTGATGATGGTGCCGCGATTGCGCTCGCGCATGCGCTTCAGGGCCGACATGGTGCCGTGCACCTGCCCGAGGTAGGTGACGGCCGTGCCGCGCTCGATCTCCTTCGCCGTGAGCTTGTGCACCGGCGCGAAGACGGTCGCCATGGCGACGTTCACCCACACGTCGATCGGCCCCAACTCCTGCTCGATCCGATCGGCGGCCGTTTCCACCGCGGCCGCATCGGCGACGTCGGTGGGGATGGCGAGCGCCCGACCACCGTATCGGCGCAATGCCTCGGCGGCGGTGTTCAAACGGTCGGGATCGCGCGACAGCAGGGCGATGTCGTACCCCTCCTGGGCGAACGCCTCCACGGTCGCCCTGCCGACGCCGGCGCCCGCCCCGGTTACAACCGCAATTTTCGCCATGACCGACCCCTAAATTGAACCTGAGCAACAAAGGCGGGATCGAATCGATCCGACCGATGGTTAAAAGGTTATAAAAGGATAAAAGGTGGCGTATCGCTCACCCGGGCGTCACTTCGCCCGAGCGGATTTGAAGCCTTTCGCGCCTTCCGGCGCCGTTCCCGATCGGCCTTCGTGACCGCACGCCTCCGCAAACTGCTCAGCGCCCTCGGCGACGTGTTCTGGATCCTGCCCGGGCTGATGGTCCTCGGCGGCATTCTGCTCGCCCTCGGCCTCGTGGCGCTCGATCGTAGCGGCATGGTTCCCCAACGGCTGATCGACAGCCCGTGGCTCTACAATGGCGGCGGCACCGGCGCGCGCACCCTTCTCGGCGCGGTCGCCTCGTCCACCATCGGCGTCGCCGGCACCGTGTTCTCCATCACCATCGCGGCGCTCTCCCTCGCGGCGGGGCAGATGGGGCCGCGCCTGCTGCGCAACTTCACGCGCGACCGCGGCAACCAGTTCACGCTCGGCGCCTTTCTCGGCACCTTCTCCTACGCGCTGATGGTGTTGCGCAGCGTCCGCACGCAGAGCGAGGGCGCCTTCGTGCCCCACCTGTCGCTCAGCGTCAGCATCCTGCTCGCCTTCGTCTGCGTGGGCACGCTGGTCTTCTTCGTCGGCCACATGGCAGGACGCATCAACGTCGACACGGTGATCGAGCTGGTCAGCGAGGACATCCGCGCGTCCATGAGGCACTTGATGCGGGAGACGCCGCCGCGAGCACCTCTGGCGGGCTTAGACTGGCACGAAGCCGACGTGGTGCGCGGATCTCGTCGCGGCTACATGCAGCAGCTCGACGAGGACGGTTTGGCCGATTGGGCTGCGGCGTACGGCGTAACGATCCGCATGCTGGTGCGGCCCGGCGACTTCGTCTTTCCCGGCGCCGCCCTTGCCGCGGTGATGCCGGCGGTTGAGGGCGCGGCGAAGGCGATCGACAGCGCCACCGCCGTCGGCGGCCAGCGCCTCGGCTCGATCGGCCTCGACTATGCCGTGCGCCAGTTGGTGGAGGTCGCCGTGCGCGCCCTGTCGCCGGGCATCAACGACCCGCACACCGCGATGAGCGTGCTCGACCGGCTTGGCGCGGCGCTGTGCGACACGGTTCCGCTGCATCTGCCCGATGGCGTCCACCGCCGCGACGACCGCGTTGTCCTCATCGTGCCCACCCTCGACTACGCCGGCCTCGCCGACGCGATGTTCGACCTCATCCGCCAGAACGCCGCCGGCAGCGCGGCCGTGCTGGGGCGCCTGCTGGACGTGCTCACCGCCGTCGCGTCCTGCGAGCGCGCGCCGACGCGGCAGCGCGAGCTACAACGGCATGCCGACCTCATGCTGCACGACGCCGAACGCGATATCGAAACTCCCGCGGACCTCTGTGGGGTGCGACGCCGCCACGCCCGCTTCGGCGCCGTCGTGGCACAGGGACCGCTCGCGATGATTGCCATGGGAGCTGTCTGAGGTGGACCTGCTCATGCAAGCCACGCTTCTGCTGGCGGATGGGATCGAAGGGGCGGGCGCCCTCGTCATCGGCCTAGCCGCGGTCGAGGCGACGCTGCGTGCCCTTGTCCTGTTTCTTCCCGGGCAGGACCGAAGCGATCAGGCGCCCGACCTCAAGGAAGCCGTGCGCCTGCGCCTCGGCCGCTGGCTCGCCGTGGCGCTTGAACTGGAACTCGGCGCCGACATCCTGCGCACCGCCGTCGCTCCGACGTGGACGGAGATCGGCCAGCTCGGTGCCATCGTCGTCCTGCGGACCGCGCTCAACTTCTTCCTGCAGCAGGAGATCGATAAGGCGGAGGCACGACGGCCTGCGCCTGTCGCGCCTGTCGCCGCGGCGGGTCTCGACCTTCCCCGATCATCGAAAGGCATAGGCTTATGGACTTCCTCGGGATCTCCTGGGTTGGCGTCGATGCGGAGAACGGCCGCAAGCTTCTGCTGTCGCTGGCCTTCGTCGCGCTCGTGCTGCTCGGCAGCGCGGGCTTGCGCGCACTGCTCGGGCGCGTCCTCGGAAGCGCGGATCATTCGAGCATTCAGGCGAAGTTCTGGATGCGGCAGGGGGTCAGCCTGTTTGCCGCCGTCCTGCTCATCCTCGGCCTGCTGTCGATCTGGTTCAACGATCCCGCGCGCCTTGGCGACAGCCTTCGGCCTGATCTCCGCCGGCCTCGCCTTCGCCTTACAGCAGGTGGTGACCTCGATTGCCGGCTACTTCGTCATTCTGCGCGGCTCCACCTTACGGTCGGCGACCGCATCTCCATGGGCGGCGTGCGCGACGACGTCATGCGGCTTGGTTTCATCCAGACGACGATCATGGAAATGGGCGAGCCGCCGAGCGCGCAGGGCGCCGACCCAGCCATGTGGGTGAAGAGCCGGCAGTTCACCGGGCGCATCGTCACCGTGACCAACTCCAAGATCTTCGCCGAGCCGGTGTTCAACCACACCCGCGACTTCCCCGTCATCTGGGAGGAGATGCCGATCCCCAACACCTATCAGGCGGACCGCGGCCGCGCGGAGGCCATCCTGCTCGAAGCCGCAAGGCTCCACGCCACCAGCGCCGACGCGATGGCGGCCGAGGCCAAACAGAACCTGGAGCAGCGCTTCGGCGTACAGCCGGTCGACCTCGAGCCCCGCGTCTTCTACCGCATCACCGACAATTGGCTGGAGCTCACGGTCCGCTTTATCGTCGGCACGCACAAGATCCGCAATGCCAAGGACGCGATGAGCCGGCACATCATCGCGGAGTTCGACAAGGCCGGCATCGGTATCGCGTCCGCCACCTACGACATCGTCGGCTTTCCGGCGGTCCGGATCGAGCGGTCGCCTGCGCAAACCGATCAGCCGCCGCTCCCTGCCTAGACGCTGCAGGACAGCGCTTCTCTTTCCCACAGAACAGGAACCTTCCCATGCTCATGATCATCATATGTTTCCTGGCTCCGTGGCTCGCGATGTTCCTGCGAGGCAAAGTCTTCCAAGGGGTGATCTGCGTCATACTCCACCTCACCTTGATCGGCTGGATCCCGGCGACGATCTGGGCACTCGCCGTGACCCGCGACCGGGCCTGATCTCAAGGCTTTGGCAAGTGGTCACGCGCTAAGCCCGCAAGCTGACCGACCGGCGCTGCATTTAACGTATGCCGATCCCGGACAATCGGGTTGCCGCTGGCTTCCCGGCATCCCGTCTGCCGCGACCGAGTGCGGCAAAGGTCCTTCTCGTCCTATGAACCGGAGGGGCGGCCGCAACGGTCTGCGTCCTTCCTCGATCGGAACGCATGTCCACCGCAACAGCCCTCCTCATCTTCGCCGGCAGCTTGGTGCTCAGCCTCCTAGCCAGCGTGGTTCTGACCGAGCGGTTGGATCAGGTCGGCGAGCGTTTCCGTTTTCCCGCAGGGCTGCTCGGTCTGGTGACGGCGCTCGGCGCCGACGCTCCGGAGATCGCATCGGCCATCACTGCGCTGATCGGCGGCCAGCACGACCTCGGGCAAGGGGTCATCTTCGGGTCGAACATCTTCAACGTCGCATTCCTGCTCGGTTTCAGCGCCCTCGCTGCCGGCCGTGTCGCGGTGGGATGGGCCAATCTCGCGCTGAACGGCGGCGTGGCGCTCGGCGTCACCGCGGTGATCGGCGCTCAAACCGCGACCCTGATCGACTGGCGGGCGGCGGGCCTGCTGCTCGCCCTGATCCTGATCCCTTATTTCGCGGTTTGCTCCCTGCAGCCCGCGCGGCTGGCCAGGCTTCCGCTGCCTGCCCCGGTCACGCGCTGGCTCGTCGAGGCGACCCGCTCGGCAAGCCGGGACGAGGCGGCGGAGGAGGCCGAAGACGAAGCCGACGCTTCGTCAGGCCGCACCATGACCCTAGCCGATGGCCTGTCGATCCTGCCGATGCTGGCGGTGGTCGTCGCGACGTCGGTCGCCATGGTTAGGACAGCGTCACTGCTGGGCGAGACCTGGCATGTCTCGGAGGTGGTGATCGGCACCTTTGTCGTGGCGACGCTCACCGGCCTGCCCAACCTGGTCGCCGCGGTTGCGCTTGCCGCCAAGAACCGGGGCGCGGCCCTGACGAGCGAGGCCTATAATTCCAACTCGCTCAACCTGCTGATCGGCATCTACGTCCCGACCTTGCTCGTGGTGCAAGAGCCGCCCTCACGGGGCGGCCTGGCCTCGGCGACCTGGCTGATCGGCATCACGGTCGCCTCGCTGGTCCTCGGAACGGTGAGGCGCGGATTTGACCGTTTGACCGGCGCGCTGCTTCTCCTGGGTTACGCCGGCTTCGTCTTCTTCGTCGTCGGGTAATCCGAGCGATCTTTGTTGTACTCAGCAGGCCGGCCCTGAACGTGGTCTTCGCCGGCGGTTCTCAGACAGGAATGATGATGGGCGCCGATCTCAAGCGACTGGCCGTACCACTCGCGCTTCTGCTCGTCGTCCCCGTCGCGCCCGTCATGCACTACGCTTTCAGCGTGCCGGCCTGGATCGTCTTCCTGGCCGGCGCGGTTGCCATCGCGATCCTCGCCGACTGGATGCGGCGCGCGACGGAGCAGGTGGCCGAGCGCGTCGGCTCGGCGATCGGAGGACTTCTCAACGTCAGCTTCGGCAGCCTCGCGGAACTGATCCTGTCCTTGTTCGTGCTGGCGAGCGGACAGGCCGAGGTCGTCCGCGCTCAGCTCACCGGCTCCATCATCGGCACCAGCCTGCTCGGTCTCGGCATCGCCATCGTGGTCGGGGGTGCCGGCCGCGTGCGGCAGACGTTCAAGCGCGAGCGCGCCGGGCAGCTGACGAGCCTCCTGGTCATCGTCCTCATCGCGCTGCTGCTGCCCGCGGTCTTCGACCTGACCAACCGCGCCGCGCAGGAGGCGCAAACCACCCTGAGAGACGAACAGCTTTCGATCGGCGTCGCGGTCGTACTGATCGGCCTCTACGCAGCCAACCTCGTCTACACGCTGGTGACGCATCGCGACGTATTTAGCGCCGCCGAGCCGCGTGAACACGGCGAAGCCGAACCAGGCTGGCCGCTGCCCGTCGCCTTGGCCGTCATGGTCGCCCTCACCGCCGCCATCGCGCTCGAAGCCGAGATCGTCTCCAGCGCGTTGGAAGTAACGGCCGCCACGCTCGGTTTGTCGCACGTGTTCCTCGGCGTGGTCGTCCTGGCGCTGGTCGGTACGGCCTCGGACCTCATTGCCGCCGCCGTGTTCGCCCGGCAGGACAAGATGGGCCTGGTGATGAGCATCTGCGTCGGCTCCTCCATCCAGGTCGCGCTGGTTGTCGCACCGGTCCTCGTCCTGGCCTCCTGGTTCATGGGCCACCGGCTGACGCTGGTGTTCGGCAACCCGCTCGACCTGTTCGCCATCGCAGGGACCGCTTTCATCGTGAACGCCATCGCCAGCGACGGGGAGACCACCTGGTTCGAGGGCGTCCTGCTCATCGGCGTGTACCTCCTGTTCGCGCTGGCCTTCTTCTTTTCCGCACCTGTCGGCGGCGCATGAACAAGGGTCCGTCTGAAAGAGCCGAGCAAGTAGGAAGCGTATGGCATCGACCTAGATGCGCACCGACGCTCCACGATTAGGTGCCTCGAAAATCAGAGGTGCCCGCCATTGCGACGAGCACAGCGTCCAGGCAGGCATATGAAATCGGCTGCACGGGTGCAGAACCCAACGTCCGCTTCCGGGGAGCGAGTCAATGTCGGCTGTTGGCGCGTGACGACGCGAGCTTCTTGAAGCTCTCTGACCGTTCTAGAGCGAGGCTGCACGCGGACAGGAGCCTCCAGGATGCAGACGGCCATCGTACGTCCTATCGGTCTTTCACATCCTCCATTCTGTCCAGCACCGTCTCGGGGGCGACGTCCCTCTCCAGCTCCGCGAGTTCCGGCTGCGCCGACATGTCGACGTCGAGGCGTTTGGCGATGGCGATTGTCAAGGTGAGCAGCCGCGTCACCTCGTGTTCCGACAACAGGTTGATCTGGAGGTCGAGATTAGCCCGCTTGTCTGCGAGCGCCGCAGCCCGGTTTTGGCTGATCAGGACAAAGGTCGAGAGAAAGATCGCTTCAACCGAAGCCGCGGTGGCCAGAATAACGAAGCTGGGGTCCCAGGCCTTGATACCCGCGACGACGCCAAGGTTGAGGACGACCCAGAGCACCAGGATCGCGAGATGGATGTAGACGAAGACCATGCTGCCCGTGAAGCGGGTCATGGCCTGCGCGACCTTGTCCTGCGTCGTGGCCTGCCGCTCCTCGGCCTGGCGACGCGATTCCAGCGCCCGAATATTGCGGTCGAGCACGAAGGCGAGGCTGGCCGGGTCAGGTGGAGCGACGGTGGGGCCGAGTGCGTCGTCGCAGCGCTGTTGCGCGTTTTTGCTCGTCATGCGGAACATCTTCCAATGATGGGGCTCTCTACCCGCGGCTGTCCGCTTGTTGCGACCGACACAGCCGGGCGCCCAGAGCGCGGCGCCGTCTCACAAGTCATGCGAGTGCACGGGCATGTGTGACGCGCCTCAAGGGCAGAATGCTCGCGGAACGATTAACTACAACAGGATCAGCAGGTATCGAAACAACGGGGTCAAGCGAACACTTGAACGTCCGCTTCCTGCCATTTAGCCGATGCCCGCAGTTGGCTGGCCAGTAATTGGCGCCCGGGCACAAAGGGACGAGCGTAACGGGCTCCTGAAAGGAGCTCCCCATGACAACAACTCATCCCGCACCTCGCATCCCTTGGAACCTCGGTCGGATCATCGGTCCAAAGCCGCCGCTTAAGCCGAAGCATATCTGGGCTATTCGCACCCGCCTCCAGCATGAAGGCCAAGTCCGCGACCTCGCCATGTTCAACGTCGCGATCGACAGTAAGCTGCGCGGCTGCGACGTCGTCCGGCTGCGTGTGGCCGACGTCTGTTTAGGCGACAGTGTGCGACTGCGCACCACTGTGGTTCAGCAAAAGACCGGCCGTCCTGTTCCTTTCGAGCTTACCGATCCGACCCGCGAGGCGTTGGCGGCGTGGCTGAAGAAGCGCGGCCTGAGATCGGGCGACTGGCTGTTTCCGAGCCGGAACCATGTCGGCGACCATGTCACGACGCGGCAGTACGGCCGGCTCGTCGATGAATGGGTTGCGTTGGCGGGTCTGGACCCTGCAGCCTACGGCACCCCATAGCCTGCGCCGCACCAAGGTGGCGCTGATCTTTAAGCGGACCGGTAATCTGCGGGCGTGTCAGCTTTTACTTGGCCACTCGAAGCTGGAGAGCACGGTCCGATATCTCGGTATCGAGGTCGATGACGCCCTGATCCTGTCTGAGCAGACTGATCTCTGACGAAGGCCGCGGTGGCTCAGTGCCACCGCGGACTGTTGCGCCGATTGGACATCAGCTCAACGCGGCCAGAAGCGGACATCGGCTTCTCGGCACCGAGGCGTGACGCAAGGGCAAGATCTTCCTACCTTGGCTTTTCTCTTACTACACCGCCGCCGTTCGCGGTCATTCGTCCGTATTCAGGTTAGCGGAGCTAATCAGGTATGGTACGTCGTTGCGGCTACTTCCAATTGCAGACGCAAACATGACGCGCAGACTGGTTGGTGCTCCATCGGAGCCGCCCACGGAAGATTATCTGATCGGCCGCCTGCGCGCGTTACGATCCGGTAGTATGCTCACGCTGGTTGGCGTCGAAGCCGCCGCGATCCGACTCTCGCGCGATGCGCCGCGCGTCTTGCGGCTCGACTTCGCCGGTGTTGCCGGGCCCACAGCGGCCGTCGGGCGGATCCTTGACAACCTTGCCGCGCTCGCTTTAGCGGCTTGGCCCGCCTGGCCTGAAGCGACGCTGCCTACCTGGGGACGTGCCGCCGGGCGCCTGGCGGCAAAGGGGCAATTGCCGCGGTTCCGATCCCTTGCGGCAGAGACGCTGTTCGTCGAACTTTATGCCGCGGCCGGACCCCTGATCCTCATGATCCCGCTCGACCCGATCCGACGGGAGCGTGCTGCGCCGATGATCGCCACACTGGAATGGTGCTGCCGCCAGGGTGCGGCCGCCGTGGCCGTGCTGGCCGAGCATCCGCGGTCCGAGCCGCCCTGGGACCGCGTGCTACACGGCGCACTGATTCTTGATCCGACGCCCGAGCTGCCCAGCTGTCGCCTTGTCCCTCCGCCGTCCACCAAGAAGCAGGTCGGCAGTGCGATCGAGAAGCGCATGCGGTTGGCTCTCGCGGCCGACCGAGAGCTTGCCGGCCTTTTCGAGGACGAGGTGACCGTACGCCTCGGCCCCCTCGCGCCCACGCCGCGCGTCGACCTGCTGTGGCGTGATGGCAAGATCGTGGTGGAACTCGACGGATCGGAGCATGAGCGCGACGGGACTTACGCCGCGGACCGCCATCGTGATTTCGAGCTGCTGGTGGCAGGCTACCTCGTGTTGAGGCTTACCAACGCGGAAGTCGAACTCGACCTTGCCCGCTCACTCGACAAGGTGCGCCGCATCGTTGCCCTCAGGAGACCGCCCGCATGACGCCGACCCCGACGCAGGCCCTGCTTCTCTTCGGTCTCACCGCTCGCCACGGACAATGTCCCCAGGCCGAGCTGATGCCGGCGGTGAAGAGAGCCGATCGCGAGGCGCTGGAAAAGGCGAAGCTCGTAGCGGTCGGCAAGGTGGGCCGCGGTCTCGGCCTCACCCTAACAGATGACGGTTGGGCCTGGACGGCCGCGCACCTCGATGCCGCGCTGCCGCCGGCGCACCGCGCCCTGTCCGACATGCTGTCCAGGCTCGGCGAGCACCTGTCTCGAACCGGCGGGACGCTGGCGGACGTCATCGGCGCGAGAACCGATGCGGGGGAGCTTCCGGCTCAGCCGGCGAAGAAGAAGCCTGCGATTAAACCGGCCGCTCGCGGAAAGGCGAAAGCTCCGACCCAGGCGGAACTGCGCAAGCGGATTGAAGCGGCCTATATCGCGCAGACCCGCGGCCGAAAGAACGAGATGGTCCGCCTCGCTCACCTGCGAGCCGAACTGGCTGACCTCGATCGCGCCGTCTTGGATGGCGCGCTGGGCCGCATCCTCGCGGGGGATAAGCAGGGCGCCGGAAAAGCCTCGCTGATGCGCCACGACGACCCGCGCCAGCTCGCCAAGGCCGACCATGACGCCGCTTTCGCTCCGAGCGGCGAGCCCTTTCACGTTCTCTGGATCGCGTCATGACCGATGAGTTGCAAGCCTTGCAGAATGCCGACTTTGGCTGGGTGCAGTCGCTCGACAGCGTCTGGGGCTTGGAGGCGGGAGCGGACGCCGGGCCGAACCAAGACCTCGCCGATCAGCTGGTTGCCGAACTCGCCAAGCTGACGGCAGCAGCCAACCCGCCGGGCCGCGTTTTCCTCGGGCAGGCCGGTATCGGCAAAACGCACCTCGTCGGGGTGCTGCGCCGCAAAGCCATGGCCGAGCGCTGCTGGTTCGTGATGCTGGACGTAGTCGGCATTACCGACTTCTGGAAAAGCGCGGCGCTGAGCTTCGTCACCTCGCTGCTCCAGGAGGCGGGTGATGAACAACGCCAGTACGAGGCGGTGATCGCGGGCGTCGCCCGGCGCTTCAAGGTGGAAAATGAGGTCAACGTTGCCTTTGCGAGTTCGACGGTGAACCCGAAGCGGATCGTCGACCTTCTCGTCGGCGGCTTGATAAGGAGCGATCCGGCGAACGCTCTGAAGCATCAAGACGTGTTCCGTGCGTTGGCGCTCCTGCGATCGCACGACCTCGCGATCGTCGGGGTCGCGCATGCGTGGCTGCAAGGCTTCGATGTGGAGGAGACAATGCGCAAGAGCCTCGGCTTCCTGACGCCGCCGCCAAGTCCCGTCGAGATTGTGCGCGGGCTTCTCTGGGTGATGGGTTTGGCTGGGCCTACCCTCATCGCCGTCGACCAGATCGACGGGGTGCTCAGCGCCGGCGGCGGGTCGGAGTTCGGCGAGGCGCCGGATTTCACCAAGCTGCTGACCGCCGGCCTTCTCGATCTCGCCACCGTCGCCGGTCGCAGCACGATCGTCGTCACGTGCTTGGCTAGTTCCTGGGAGATCATCAAGCGCGACGGGCCAAACCCGCTTGTTCAACGCTTTACCACGCCGGTGTCCCTGCGATTGGCGCAGAGCGGCGCCTTTGTCCGCGGGTTGATCGCCGACCGGCTGGCGTCAGCCTACGCCAAGGTCGGTTTCACACCGGGCACCCCGACGGGACCGTTTACCGAGGCGGCGATTCTCAGCGCCGCCGCCGGCATGACGCCGCGCACCATTCTGATGCGCTGCGACGAGCACAGGAGGCACTGTCTCGCCCAAGGCCGAGTTCTGCCATGCGAGACGCTCGGCGGTGAACCGGGCAAGACGCTCGAACCACCGCCCAGCTCCAACGACTTCGACCGCGCCTATGCCGCGGCCAGGGAGACAACTGCGCCCGACGACCTGTTCGATGACAAGGACGACGGCAAACTCGGCACCCTGTTGCGCGATGCCTTCGACCTGTATGCCAAGCAGATCCCCCCGCACGAGGACTACGACGTGGTCAGCAAGGCGGATCCGGTGCAGAGAACGCCCCCGCTTCACGGGCGGCTGACTTTTATTGATCACCGCGCCGGCGATCGCGAGCGGCACTTTTGCTTTCGCGCCCTTCAGCACAGCAATGCTGTCGCCCTATGCGCCCGCTTCCGAGCGGCGCTTACGGCCTCCGGCATCGCGGCTGCAATCCCTCACCGCACGCTCATCGTGGTGCGGCGCGGGCCGCCGCCGAGCGGGCCCAAGACCAAGGAGCTCTTCGAGGCCTTCCGCATCGCCGGCGGCCTCGTGGTCGATCCCGCGGACGCGGACCTTCGCGCCTTCCTGGCCCTGCGCCACATACGCGACGCCGCCCTGGCGCAAAGCGACTACGATGCTTTCGAGCGCTGGCTCGTCGCGCGCCAGCCGCTCTGTGAGACGGCGCTGTTCCAACAAGCCGGCCTCTGCCCGCCGCCGCTTCCGCAGTGGGACGGCGCGGCGGCTGCAGCAGCGAAGCCGACCGCGCCTGTTTCCCGTCCCGACCCCGGGCAGAGCAAGCCAGGGCACAACGATCCTGCTCCGGCGGCGGTCCCAACTGCGCCCACACCGGCTCGAGGATCGGCACCTACCGAGGACCTGTCGGCAACCATCCCTGTCGGGCGCCGGGCCACAAACGGCGAGGCGGCCGAGATCCTGATCAGCCTGCTGCCGCGTCATGTCGCGATTATCGCGGGTGCCGGCTCGGGCAAGACGGTCCTGCTGCGCCGCATCGTCGAGGAGGCGGCGCTGGCTGGCGTGCCGGCTATCGTGATCGATCCCAACAACGACCTTTCGCGTCTGGGCGACCAATGGCCGGAGCGCCCGGCCGCGTTCACCGACGAGGACGCGGCGAAAGCGACCCGCTACGCCGCCACCGTCGAGGTGGTTGTGTGGACGCCGGGTATTCAGGCCGGCAATCCGCTGTTCCTGTCTGTCCTGCCCGATTTTGCCGCGCTAGGCGATGACCCGGACGAGAGGGCGCAGGCGGTGACCATGGCGGCAGACACGCTAGGCCCGCTCGCCGGCGCGAAGTCCAGCCTGCAGAAGGGCGTGCTCGCCGATGCGCTGCGCGCCTTTGCGGTGCGGGGTGGCGACCTCAAGGCGATGACGGGGCTGCTTGCCGATCTGCCGGACGGCGTCAGCGAAATCGGCAATGCCGGCAAGCTTGCCGGCAAAATGGCCGACGAGCTGAAAGCTTCCGTCGCGACCAATCCGCTGCTCAAGGCAAGCGGCCCGGTGCTCGATCCTCGCCTCCTGTTCTATGGTCCCGACCCGGCGCGCACCCGCGTCTCCGTCATCAACCTGTCGGGACTTGCCTCCGACGAAGCCAGACAGGATTTTGTCAATCGGCTGCAGATGACGCTGTTTGGTTGGGTCAAGAAACACCCGTCGCCGCGCGGGCTGCTTTATGTGATCGACGAGGCGCAGAACTTCATTCCCTCCGGCGCCGGCGCGCTGTCGAAGACGAGCGGCGTGCAGCTCGTTGCTCAAGCGCGGAAATACGGACTCGGCATGATCGCCGTAACGCAGGCGCCGAAGGGCATCGACAACAAGGTTGTGTCGAACTGCACCACGCAGTTCCTCGGCAAGCAGAATTCACCAACCGATCAGCAATCGGTAAAGGCGATGATTGCAGCAACGGGTGGAGCGGCCGACGATGTTGGCAAGCTAGCTGCGGGCGAGTTCTACTTCAAAACGGAAAGAAGTGGGAAGCCGTTCAAGTTGAGGACGCCGATCTGCCTCAGCTACCACCCGCCGAACCCACCGACGCCAGAGGAGGTCGTCGCACGGGCAAAGTCTTCTATAGTTGCCAAGTGACTTCACGCCCATGGCGGCATCGTTGACTCCCGACCTGCAGCTTCTGTCGGTCGAGAGCGGAATGGCTGTCCTCGGCTCTGATCCACATCCGCAGCCAACACACAGTGGAGTGTCTGCTTTCTGGCAGCCAGCGAACGGCAGCTCCTGTGAAGGGTTTCGGATGCCGGCCGAACGCGATGTTCGGTTCGGTCTCACGGCCGGCGTCCGAAAGCCTCCAAGGAACGAAACCGCAGGCCGCTAGAGCATTTTCGTCCTACTTGATTCCGTACCCGGCATGTTTGATGTAGCGGGCGAATTCCTTGGGTCGGAAGGTCTGCAGGGCTTCTTTGATGGACTCGCATAGGGCGTGCTGCGTTCTCGCGGCTGCTTTGCGCAAGGGAGTTCTTAGCTTGGCGAAGACTTGCTCGATGGTGTTGAGGTCGGGGGAGTAGGCAGGCAGATAAAGCACGCTGGCTCCCGCCTCGGCGACGCCGGCGACCTTGTGGGCGGGCAAATTGTCCATCACGAGCACGTCGCCTGGCTGGAGGCTGGGGACCAGCATCTGCTCGGTGTAGGCCAGGAAGGCCGCGCCGTTCATTGGTCCGTTGAGCACCAGCGGCGGTGAGCATCGGCAACGGCCGCCTTGCGGTACATGACCTTGAGCGCTGAGAACAGCGCTTATGGACAGTCATACGCTCAGGACGTTGGACCGGCTTGAGATCGTGGAGATGGGACGGCGTGGTCGGTGGTCCGAGGACGAGAAGGCTCGGATTGTGCTGGAGAGTATGGCGGGTCCTCGTCTCGTCGCTCCGACGGCCCGGCGCCACAATATTTCACGCTCCATGCTGGTGGTGTGGCGCCGCGCCTTCAAGGCGGGTGGATCGGTCCCGTCGATGGCCGCCTTCGTGCCGGTTATCGCCAAGCCGGCATCCTCTCCACCGGCGGTCGCGCTTGCGGCGGCGATAGGTCGGCCCGTTCGGCTCGCATCGAGATCGTGCTCACTCACGATCGGCGCATCATCGTCGATGAGCACGTCGATCCTGCTGCGCTATCGCGTGTCCTCGATGTTCTGGATCGGCGATGATCCCGGTGCCGAGCAACCTGCGGGTTTGGCTCGCCACCGGCCACACGGATATGCGGCGCGGCTTCAACGGACTGGCACTGCAGGTGCAGGAGGCGCTGAAGCGCGACCCGCACGATGGACAGATCTTCGTCTTCCGCGGTCGCCGTGGCGATCTCATGAAGGTACTCTGGCATGATGGCCAGGGGCTCTGCTTATTCTCTAAGCGGCTGGAACGCGGCCGCTTCCTGTGGCCTTCGATGGCGGACGGCACGGTGGCGATATCGGCAGCCCAACTCGGCTATCTGCTCGAAGGGATCGATTGGCGGGCGCCGCAGAAGACCTGGCGTCCTCTCGCCGCTGGGTAGATCGAGAAGGCTGTGCATAGCCTGCGTGACGGCTCCCCCCGCGAGGCGGATCCGTGATTCTCTGGCTGTGTAAGCACGCCCACTGAACCGCTGCCTACAGACCTCGCTTCCGCCCATGCGATGATCCGCGCCGCGCGCGCCGCTTGGCGGCGGAGGCGGCCGTCGCCAAAGCGCAAAAGCGAGCGGCTCGTCCTCGACCTCGAACTTGATCGCCTCCGCTTCCAACTGGCGAAGGTGCGACGCGAGGCTTTCGGCTCCTTGTCCGAGCCCGGCTCCAAGCTGGAGCAGATCGAACTCGCGCTGGAAGATATCGAAGAGACGCTCGCCGCGATGGAGGCCGGCGCCGCTGCAGAGGCCGACACGGCGGTCGGCGCGTTCACCCGCCGCAAGCCGGCGCGGCGTCCTTTGCCTGAGCATCTGCCGCGCATCCGGCAGGTCTATCCCGGCCCGTCGGCATGCCCGTGCTGCGCCGGTCGCCTGCACAAGCTCGGCGAAGACGTCACAGAGACACTCGAGCGCGTGCCCGCGAGCTGGGTCGTGATCCAGCACGTGCGCGAGAAGTTCTCCCTAAGATCAAGTCCGAGGGCAGGCTCTGCCGATCCTGCGAGGCCATCACCCAGCCGCCCGCGCCATCCCACCCGATCGCGCGTGGCCGCGCCGGGCCGATGCTGTTGGCCGAGATCGCCTCGGCCAAGTTCTGCCTGCATCTGCCGCTGCATCGGCAGAGCCGGGCCTTTGCTCGCGAAGGCGTCGAGATCGACGTGTCGACCATGGCTGATTGGATGGGCGCGGTCAGTGTTGCCTTGAGGCCGATGGACGGGTGCGGCCCGGCGGTTGACCGCCCAGTCCTTCTGCGGCGCAAGCGCGAGGCGCCCGCCATTGGCCCCGCCGCGCTGGTTGGCGGAACCGCACAGGGAGGGAACTCAGACAAGGGAGGACTGCGACGCGATGGAGAAGGTGTTACCATTCACAGCCTGCCAGGAGAGACCGCCCATCGTGTCCAGCCCGAGACTCGAGCCGATCGTCGCCGTAACCTACGGCGCGTTCTGCCACACGCTATTCGTGCTCGGCGTCGGCACCATGATGGTCGCGATGGCGTTCGGCATGAGCTCAAGCCTTGGCACGCTGCCGACGCCGTGGCGCGAAGTCGCCGACGGCCTGCTTCTCCTCCAGTTTCCCCTGTTCCATTCGGCCCTGCTGTCGGCACGCGGGCGCAGGGTGCTGAGCCGCCTCGCGCCCCTCGGCCTCGGCGGCAGATTGTCGACGACAACCTACGCGGCGATCGCCTCGGTGCAGATCGGGCTGCTCTTCGCGCTGTGGACCCCGAGCGGCGTCGTATGGTGGCGCGCGCAAGGCGGTTGGCTGGTGACGATGGGGCTGCTCTACACCTCAGCCTGGCTGCTCCTGCTGAAGTCCATCGTCGATGCCGGTTTCCCGCTCCAGGTGGGTCTACTCGGCTGGTGGGCGGTGGTGCGCGGGCGCAAGCCGGTCTACCCGCCGATGCCGCGCCGAGGACTTTTCCGCCTGTGCCGCCAGCCGATCTACGTCGCCTTTGCGCTGACGCTCTGGACGGTCCCAACCTGGACGCCGGACCAGCTCGTCGTCGCTCTGGTGCTGACGCTCTACTGCATGCTCGGGCCGTTGTTCAAGGAAGCGCGATTCCGCCGCGTGTTCGGCGCCGAGTTCGCCCTCTATAGCCGCCGCATCCCCTATTGGCTGCCCTGGCCGCGCGCGATGCCTAAACCGTGACGCCCTCCGCACCCTCCATCTACGAGGCAGAGGACTGGTGGGACGGCTCGGTGCGCGGGCTGCGGCAATTGCGCAAGCTGGTGCCGGCGCGCTTCGCCTACCTTGATCGCGAGATCCCCGACTGGCACGGGCTGCACGTGCTGGACCTCGGCTGCGGCGGCGGCTTCATGGCGGAAGTCCTGGCGCGGCACGGCGCTTTCGTCGTCGGCGTCGATCCCTGCGCGGGCGCGATCGCGGTCGCTGAGCGGCATGCCGCCCGCGCGGGGCTGGCGATCGAATACCGCGTCGGGCAGGGCGAGAGCCTGCCCTGCTCGCCCTCCAGCGCCGATCTCGTCGTCTGCGTCGACGTGCTGGAACATGTCGACGATCTCGACTGCGTGCTCGCCGAGATCGGCCGCGTGCTCCGGCCCGGCGGCCTCCTGATGCTAGACACGATCAACCGCACCCGGGTCGCCGCCTTTGTCATGGTGACGATGGCCGAGCGGGTGCTGCGCCTCCTGCCATCCGGCACCCATGAGTCGGCGCGCTTCATCGCGCCACAAGACCTCGCGGCACGCCTGGACGCGCTCGGCTTTGCGGTGGCGCCGTTCGTCGGCTTCGGACCCACCGGCCTCGACCGCGATCTCGACTTCCGCTTCGGCCGCCTGCCGACCTTGGCGATCGGCTACATGGGGCATGCGAGGCTCCGACAAGAGTGGCCGAATTGACGCTCAGATCTCTGGATCGAGCGTCCGAACGCTCGTCCCGGCGCAGCCGCGCGCGCGTACGAACAGCAGCAAGCCGATGGCGACTAGCGTGACCAGCGCGATCAGCCCCCAGGCCTCGCCGATCGCCTTCGCCAACGCCGCTTTCCTGACGAGGTCGACGAGCGCTGTTCTTGAGACGGCATCAAGCGGCTGCGACAGGCGCGAGAGAAAGACGTCGACCGGCAGGCCGATCAATCTGGCGGCGGCGACATCGCCGATCTTGAGCCGTTCCATGATCGCGCCCGCCAGCACCGGTACGCGGCCGTAGATCACCGCGTCGATCGCTGCGAGACCGACCGCGCCGCCGAGGTTACGCATCAGGTTGAACAGGCCACTGGCGTCGGCGACGACGCCGGGCGCGAGGCGACCGAGCGCCAGGTTCGTCGGCGCCAGCAGGCACACCATGCTAGCCGCGCCGCGCACCACCTGTGGCCAGAACAGGCCGCCGAAATCCGCGTCGGCCGCCTGCCAGGCGCTCAGCCCGAGCCCGATACCGAATACGAGGAATCCCGCCACGCAGAGCAGGCGCGAATCGATGCGCTGTTCCGCGACGACTGCGAGCGGCGCGGTGACGAGCTGCGCGATCCCGGTGACCAGCATGATCTCGCCGATCTGCAGCGACGTGTAGCCACGCACCACGCCGAGGAACACCGGCATGAGGTAGATCGTGCCAAACAGCCCGATGCCAAGCG
Organism: Beijerinckiaceae bacterium; assembly: GCA_965249685.1. GTDB lineage: Bacteria > Pseudomonadota > Alphaproteobacteria > Rhizobiales > Beijerinckiaceae > RH-AL1. The sequence goes on from CBDFMN010000003.1 coordinate 2,374,584, forward strand.
TGAAGCTGAGCGCGCAGCCCACGGCGAAGCGGCGATCCGCAAACAGCGTGAGGTTGACGATGGGGTTCGCCACCCTGAGCGTTCGCAGGACGAACACCGCGCCGCCCGCCGCCGCCAGGGCGACGAGGCCGAGCACGAACGGTGAGATCCAGCCGTGCTGCGGCGCCTGCGTCAGCCCGATCTCCAGGGCCGAGAGCCCCACCGCCAAGGCCGCTAGGGAGACGATGTCGAGCGTGCGCAGATGCGCGAAATCTGGGCGGTGCCGGGGCAGCAGCACGCCGGCGGCGACCGCGGCGAGGATGCCGGGGACGACGTTGACGAGGAACAACCAGTTCCAGGCGTAGGTGTCGGTGATCCAGCCGCCGACGATCGGACCGACCGTCGGCGCGAGCACGGCGAGCACGCCGGCGAGCGTCGTCGCCAGCACCTGATGTCTGAGCGGAAACAGCAGGAACACGGCCGCGAAGACCGCCGGGATCAGCGTGCCACCGAAAAAGCCCTGCATCACGCGCCAGGTGACGAGTTCGGCGAAGGTCGTGCTCGCCGCGCAGCCCAGCGAGGCGACGGTGAAGAGTGAGACGCCGACGACGAAGAGCCAGCGCATGGTGAGCACGCGCGTGAGCAGCCCGGTGAGCGGGATCGCGATCACCTCGGCGACAAGGTAGGCGGTCTGGATCCAGCTCATCGCCGAGTCGGAGATGTCGAGGGCGGAGCGGATCGTCGGCAGTGAGGTCGCCACGACCTGCACGTCGAGGATCGCCATGAACATGCCTACGCACATCGCGACGAAGCCGGCAGCCGTCGCCAACGAGACCCGCCTCGCCTCCGAAGAGGCGTCGGGATCTGCCAGGACGCTAAGCCGCGTGCGCATCAAGGCGGCCGCGTCCGAGCGCCCGATTCTCCGCCCGGATGCGGACGAAGAGCACGGCGGCGTTGAACAGCGTGAATATGACCGCAACCCATGGAAGGCCGAGCGCGAGCGGCAGCACGGCGATTTCGCCGACGACCACGGCGTAGTTGGGGTGACTGACGAGTCGGTAGGGGCCGCGCGCGACCAGCGTCTCTCCCGGCACGACGATGATGCGCGTGGTCCAACGCGAGCCGAGCGTCGCCAGGATCCAGAGGCGCCCGAGCTGCAGCAGCGCGAACAGGGCGAGCCATCCCGACGCAACCGGCTGCGCCCGGCCGAAGACCCACAGGCTGACGAGCCACAGCGTATGGCAGGCGATGATCGCGGGGTAGTGCTGCGGCGCGATTTCGACGCCGCCGCGGCGCAGCAGGCCGCGCGTGTTGCGCCGCGCCAGCATCAATTCGCCGAGGCGCTGCAGCGTGACCAACGCGAGCAAGGCGGGCGCGAGCGTCACGCTGTCCGCCTCAAGACCGCGCAGCTCGAGGTAAAACCCGGCCCCAGCGCGTTGAGGACGGAGCGGCCGGGCAGACCCTGCCGCAGCACGCGGTCGAGCACGAACAGGACGGTGGGCGAGGACATGTTGCCGTGATCGGCCAGCACGGCACGCTCGTGGTCGAGCGTACCCGGCGCCAGCGACAGCGTGGCCTCCAGGGCCAGGACCACCCGCTTGCCGCCGGGATGGCAGATGAACCGATCGACGTCAGCGAACGTGTGGCCCGAGCGCGCGAGAATGCCGGCAATCGCCGGGCCGACGTGCTCGTGCGCGAAAGGCGGGATCGCCTGGGCGAAGATCACGCCCAAGCCTTCGGGCTCGATGTTCCACCCCATGATGTCGAGTGTGTCGGGCCACGTGTGCTCGCCGGTGGCTTCGACAAAGGCCAGCGCGCCCTCGGCGTCGCCGGCGCGGAGCACGCAGGCGGCGGCGCCGTCGCCGAACAATGCGGTAGCGACGATGTTGGCGGGCGTCAGCGCCTGGAGCCGGAACGATGTGGTGCAGAGTTCCACTGCCACAAGCAGCACGTTGCTGCCGGGGCGCGCCTCGGCGAGCCGCGCGGCAATCGAAAAGCCGGTGACGCCGCCGGCGCAGCCCAGGCCAAACACGGGCACGCGAGTGATGTCGGAGCGAAAGCCCATTTCCTGCACCGCCAGCGCTTCGAGGCTCGGCGTCGCGATGCCGGTCGAGCTGACCGACACTACGGTGTCGACCTCGCCGCCCGTCAAACCGGCGGCGGTTAGCGCCTTTCGGGCAGCCTCGACGAACAAGGCCTTGCCGGCATCGACAAAGGCGGCGGTGCGCTCCGGCCAGCCCAACGGCTGCAGGTACCACTCGATCGGCCTGACCGCCTGACGGGTCACGATCCCGCTACTCGGGCCAAAGACACGCGAAAGTCGTTCGAAATCATCGTATCGGGTCGCAAATGCCTGGCCCGCAGCCTGGGCCACTGCGTCCTGGGTGACGACGTAGGGCGGCGATGCGGTCGCTACGGAGAGCAGGTGGGCTAGATCGCGCAGGGGCTTGGTCTCGGTCTTTGGATCCACCCCCTTACGAGATGACTCCATGCTAGATAGCGCGCCGAGGACAACTTACGACGTCTAACGTGCAGTTTGCCGTCCAGGTAAATGCTGAAGACATGCACGACGACGAAACCGGGAAGATATCAACGAAAGTCAAGCCATGAAAGATTTTCCAGGTGCACGTCCGGGTAGGCGCGGGCGAAGCGGCCGAAGGTCGGGGCAAGGATCAGCTCCGCCGCCAGCTTGGGCAGGTTGAGCCTGACCCTCCCGGACGGACGGGCGCTGGCAGCGCGAACGGCCCCGACCGCGCCGGCGATGTCGGCGAAGGCCGGCGTAAGCCGGTCGAGGAGACCTTGCCCCGCCTCGGTCAACGCGACGCTGCGAGTCGTGCGGTTGAGCAGCTTGGCGCCGAGCCGCTCCTCCAGGCCGCGGATGGTGTGGCTAAGCGCCGAGGGTGAGAGGCCGAGCCGGACGGCGGCGCGCCGAAAGCTGCGTTCCTCCGCGACCGAGACGAAGGCGAGTAGCTCCGCGTAGTTCGACCCGCGCATAATTGTTGGCTCCGGCTCAGCAAGCCATGCCGATCATAGAGGATTATCGAGCATGATGGATCGCCTTATCCCCTTACCTCACCACGCGGAGGAACATCATCATGCTCGACACGCTCGCATCACCCGTCTCGCGGGCTCAGCCTGCGGCCGGCCTCGGGCGCCTGACCGGGAAGGTCGCCCTCGTGACCGGCGCCGGCAGTGGCATCGGCCGGGCGGCGGCGATGGCCTTTGCGCGCGAGAAGGCGAGCGTGGTCCTGGCGGGACGACGCGAGTCCGAATTGCAAGCGGTCGCGCGCGAGATCGAAGTAGCAGGCGGCAACGCCGTCGCGATCCCGACCGACGTATCCGATGAGGGCGCGGTCATAGCCCTGGTCGCGGGTACCCTGGAGCGCTTCGGTAAGCTCGATGTCGCCTTCAACAACGCCGGCGTGACGGCCTACAAACCGATCGAGCAACTGACGGCAACCGAGTTCGACGCGGTCATGGCGACCAACGTCCGGGGTGTCTGGCTGCTCGTCAAGCACGAGGTGGCGGCAATGCGGGCGGGCGGTCAGGGCGGCGCCATCGTCAACACCTCCTCCATTGCGGCCACCGGCGGGACCGCAGGTCTGTCCGCCTACGCCGCCAGCAAGGGTGCGCTCGACGCGATGATCCGGGCAGTGGCGCTGGAGGTTGGGGGGCAGGGGATCAGGATCAACAACGTCAGCCCCGGCGTGATCCGGACGCCGATGACGGCGGGGCTGCCCGACGAAGCCTTGGCACCCTATGGCGCGCACGCGGCGCTGAAGCGCTTGGGCGAGCCGGACGACGTAGGCGACGTAGCGGTGTGGCTGTGCACGGAAGAAGCCCGCTTCATCACCGGTCAGAGCATCCTCGTCGACGGCGGCTTCAACATCGCCGGGCTTCGGTAGGCGTTTCACGGGACCCCGCGTCGCATAGCACTCAAGCCGAAGGTGATGGGCGCCGACAGATCCATTGCGCTTTGCTCAATGGCAGAAACCAGACGTGGGGCCGAGGCAAACGTCCGCGTCCGGCATTGTCCTCAGCTTCACCGACTGACGCGAACGGGCGCAGAGCGCCGCGCAACTTCTCGGTCCAGGGCGGATCGACATTCACTTGAACCATATCGTGACTGCGGCGAGGTACAGGAAGCCTTTGAAGTGGGTGGAGCGCCGGTCATAGCGTGTAGCGAAGCGCTGGAAATGCTTGAACCTGTTGAAGCATCGCTTGATGCGGTTGCGGATCTTGTAGGCGTCGACATCGTGCGGGATGATGATCTTGCGCGAGCGGTTCGATGGAATGACGGCCTGGGCGCCCAAGGCGGCGATGATGGTGCACAGAGCCTTGCTGTCGTAGGCTTTGTCGGCGAGCACCGCCGCGCCGGTCTGGCCTTCCAGCAAGGCTGGTGCCTGGGTGATGTCGCCAACCTGACCGGCTGTGACGATGAAGCGGAGCGGTCGGCCGAGCGGATCGGCCAGCATGTGGATCCTGGTCGTCAGTCCGCCTCGGGAGCGCCCCAGCGCCTGATCGCAGACCCCCTTTCCAGTCGCCGCCTGCTGACGAGCGCGGACAATGGTGCTGTCAATCATCAGATATTCATTGTCGCGATCGGCGGTGAGGGCCTCGAACACGCGATCTCAAACGCCCGCGTGACACCAGCGGCTGAAGCGGCGATGCACCGTTTCCCACTTGCCGTAGCGCTCCGGCAGGTCACGCCACTGCGCGCCCGACCGGAGCACCCACAAACATCCGTTGACAAACAGGCGATTGTTCAACGCCGTGCGGCCAGGATCGCCGGCCTTGCCCGGCACAAGAGGCGCAATCTGCAACCACTGCGCCTCGCCAACCTCGTACCGCCTAACCGCCATCATTCGCTCCGCGTCGAAACACGGAGCCCTATGAGCCAGCGATCAAACCTCTTGTGAATCCTGAATGTCGATCCGACCAAGGTCGAACGTTTTGTGGAAGCTCATCCCCGCACGCTGCGCGTAGCGGTGTAGCAGTGGACCGACATTCCAGGGTCGGTCGTCAATCTTCGAGGGAGATGCTCACGAATGTCGCTGTCAGGCCTGTCTCACGACTTACGCGGTAACGTTGTTTGCACCAAAGTCACACCCACCGATGAATACCGAACCGGTTGTTGCGTTCGCAGATTTGCAATTTATACATGTCACGCTAAACCTCGATCAACGGACCGTGTGTGATGAAGTCGACGCGGCGACGTTTCTTTCGAGGGCTAATGCTCGGATGTGTCGGGCTGGGCGCCGGAGCGTACTCGAGCCGCCGCGTACTCCATCCACAGGTGTCCGACAAAATTCCGAGCCTTGGTCTCGCAACGGCGCAGAAACAACCGCTTTCGCTCGCGAAATACTTCCCATCCCTGATCGATCCGCGCGCAAAAAGCGGGCCACTCATCGTCAATTCATTTGACGGCCGGGGAGCGTCGCTGGTCGGGCGCGGTGAACCAGGAAACGCCACCTTTGTTGTGCCTGGACGCAATCGAACGATAATTCCGTGGACGCCGCTGTTTGCCCGGGAACAGACCATCTTGCAGCCGCCCCAATCCGTAACACGCAAACTCGGCGGTGCCGAACTGCTTGTGTGGAACGAAAGCAGCAGGGAGCACTCGATTTACGGTAACAAAGCCCGCAAATACGAGTTTATGCTTCCAAATCTGCAGTGGTCCAAGGTGCAGCGCACGGCGACCGTCGGCGCCGTCTCCAGCAACCACGTTCTGCAGTTCGCACTCGCCAACCGCTTCGCCGACCTAACGGGATCTGGCGAACCCTTGAACAGCGAACTCGACGTCGTGCTGTTCGAGGTTCCCGATGTGCCGACCGACGAACGACGGCTGGCACTGCTCAAGCAGCTGTCGCCGCGCGTCGTCGTGGCTAGCAACATGTTAGGCTTGGCCGGCGAAATCGCTTACGAGCTCGCGAACCGCCAGATGGAGGCGCATCCGCGGACCATAATTCCCCCGGGCGGTTCCAACGAGCTCAGCGTTCTCGGCCACATGAACGCGGTTGCCGATTTGGCGCAGGCGCTCGAGACGTCGCAAGCCTGGAACGCGCCGCCCGACGTGATCGTCGTGGCGATGGGCAGCGGCTCGACCGTGTTGGGATTGCTGCTAGGCGTTCACCTCCTGAAATGGAGTACCCAAATCGTCGGCGTGGCCGACCAAGATCGGTCCTACGTGTCCCGGTTTCTGGCCAACCAGCAGCCCTCCGTGCCTTTCGTCCAGGGCAATGTCGCCAAGCTTGCCGGCAAAGCAATGAACTGGCTCAACGCGTCGGGATTCCCCGGCCTCGCAACGGACGCGGACGGATTGCTACGGCGCGAGGCGTTTCTGCCGGACTCGGCGTCCTGGGAGCCGGGCTACGGCCTGATCCAATCGGCCGACGTCCCGTGGCGCGACGAGCTTGCCTCGGCCGGCATCGGGCTCGATCCGGTCTTCACGCAGAAAGCGTGGCGCTCACTTGTTTCCATGGCAGAGACCGGCGCCCTCAAAGGCAAGCGCGTCCTATTTTGGAACACGTATAACGCGTTCGACTACGCTGGCTATGTGCCATCATTGTCGGGGAACTCCGGCGGCGCCCATGCGGCGCTATAGACCTCTCAGCCTTTACGCCGCAGTTGTCGTATTCCTGTCGCTTGCCTGGCATTTCTCATCGGTCGACCACGACGATGTGCTGCGGTTGCTCACCCTCATTGAAGGACGCGTTAAAGCCCATTTTTTCGAGACAGCGGTCGCGTTCAGTGTGGCTTCCGCGCTCCTCACGTATTTCTCGTTTCCCGCCATGCCCCTCGTTTACATCGCAGCGGGCTACTGCCTTGGCGCGCTGTATGGCGGTCTTTCGGTCCTGCTAGGAAGCGCGTGCGGCGGCTTTGGCGCATTCCTGCTCTACCGCAAGTACATTCCTGACCGATTTCGGTGTCCATCCGCCGCGATGCGGCCCTTGAAGGTCTGGATGACGCTTTTGGGGCTGCGGCTGTCGCCCGTCGTCCCCGGTCCGTTCGTAAACTGCTTCGCGGTGTTCTTGGAAGCGTCGTCCGTTCAGTTCCTGATCACGACGATCCTGGGATGCGCACCGCTCATCTTGTTCTATGAAACGGTGGGATATCAAGGGCGCGGGCTGCTGCACGGTGTGCAGATGGAATGGAAGCAGATCGCTCTCTACGCGGCGGTCCTGGTGATCAGCACGCTCATGAGCCTCCTTGCTCCATGGCGATCGTTTCTCGCGGCGGTCCGGCACGTGAAGGACGACGTGTTTGCCGCGATGGCACGAAAGCCGGCACCGGACTTGGCGAATGTACCGGTGACCGCCCGAACCCGCGAGTGATCGACGACCGCCGTCAGGCGCTCTCGACTTGGGCAGGGCGCTCGACGACCTGATCGAGATAGGTCAATCGGGCTTGGCTGGCTTCCGCTGCTTTCGTCCGCGAGAAGGCGCGGGCAAACTGCGCGAATTGGCTGTTCGGCATCGGCTGGCCAAACAGATAGCCCTGGAACCCGCGGCAACCCTGCCGTTCAAGGAAGGCGCGCTGTTCGTGTGTTTCAACGCCTTCCGCAATGACCGTCAAACCGAGGGTTTCTCCGAGCGCGATGATGGTTTCGGCGATCGCCGCGTCATTGGGATCGACGAGGATGTCGCGTACGAAGCTCTTATCGATCTTGAGCTCGTCAATTGGAAGGCGCTTGAGGTAGGACAGGGATGAATATCCGGTGCCGAAATCGTCGAGTGAGAATCGGATGCCGATCCGCCGAAGGGCGGTCATCTTGCCGATCACTTCCTCGACTTTGGAGATTTCAAAGCTTTCTGTGACCTCGAGTTTAAGGAGTTGCGGATTGACACCGGTGCGCTCAATCACACTTGCGACCCGCTCGACGAAATTGGGGTCGTGCAGTTGTACGCCGCTGACGTTCACCGAGACCGACAGGTGCGAGAGCACGCGGTCGTTGGCCCAGTCGGAAAGCTGCCTGCAGGCCGCTTCGAGAATGCCTTCGCCGAGCGCCACCATAAGGCTGGAACTCTCCGCAACCGCGATGATCTCCGTCGGAGATACTTTGCTATCGGCGTGCGGCCAGCGCATAAGCGCTTCTGCGCCGGTCAGACCGCCTTCATAGTCCACTTGCGGCTGATAATGCAGAACGAAGTTCTTGTCGGCAATGTCTTCTCGCAGCACCGACTCGATCGCCGCGCGGGACTCGACAAGCGTCTGCATCATAGGATCGAAGAAGCGCACCGCATTGCGACCGGCGGTCTTGGCCTCGTACATCGCCATGTCGGCCCGCTTCAGTAGGTCATCCATAGTCTGCCCGCCGTCGCAGAATAGCGCGACACCAACGCTTGCCGTGCAGCAGAACGAGAAACCTTCGAGGTCCTGCGGTTGACTAAGCGCGAAGATGATATTCTCGGCGATAGCTTTGGCGCGCAGCGCCGCAACGCTCACATCCGACGCGCCAAGGTCGGTAAGCAGGACGACGAACTCGTCGCCACCGAACCGCGAAACGGTGTCGCTCTCGCGGACGCAGCCCTTTACACGCGCTGCGGATTGCTTCAACAACAGATCGCCCTTGTGGTGGCCGAGCGTATCGTTCAGCCGCTTGAAATGATCCAAGTCGATGAACAGCATCGCCGCATATTTGCGGGTTTCTTGGCAGATGATTGTCGCGTGGCGCGCCCGCTCAATCAAGATCGCGCGGTTGGGTAGACCCGTCAGCTGATCGTAAAACGCGAGTACACGGATCTTTTCCTCAGCCTTCTTACGCTCCGACAGGTCGTAATACGTACCTATGTAATGGGAATGGCTGCCGCCGTCGTCGCAAACGGCCGAGATCGTCAACCATCGTTCTACCGAGGCACCGGTTTTGGTGCCCATCGACATGTCGCCCTGCCAATGGCCATCGCGCGCAGTGGCCCGTAGCATATTGAAATATACGGTGCGGTCCGTCTTCTCGCACTTCAGGATGGCAATCGGCTGGCCGACGAGTTCGGCTGCGTCATAACCGGAAAGCTCGCTGAAAGCGCAATTGACCCGCAGGATACGGCGGTTCGCATCCGTGACGACCATGCCTTCCTGCGCCTCGAACGCGGTCGCGGCGATGCGAAGGTCGGCATTAGTCTCCTTGAGAGCATCCGTCTTGCGGCGCAGGTCGTCCTCGAGTACTTCACGCCTGGCGATCTCTTGCGAAAGTGCCGAATTATGACGCGAGAGCTCGTCGCGCCGGCGATCGGCTTCCGCAACATCGCTCTGCAGCTGCAGAGCCCGCCGATGTTGCCACTCAGATCTGAGCGCCATCAGGAACAAAATAATCGGAAACGTGGCCAAGCCAAGCGCGTAAGCGGGCGAAGCGAAGCGGCCGTAGGCTGCCGTTTCCGATGTCAGCGTCAACAGCGACAACGGCGCGCCCTTGATCCGCGTCCGCAGCGCGAGCATACCGCTGAGGTCCCCGCCTTCAGTGATGCCGTCGGCCGGCGTCAGCTTGTTGCCCGGCAGCTTGGCGAGCGATCCCTTTTTCAAGACGAGTTGAGATCCTGACCCTCCGGGAGCGAGCGTGCGATCACCGTCGCCAACGACGAGAAACTCGTGATACCCCCCCCCCGAGTCGCCTTCCTCGATCAGCAATCGCGATAGCGCCCGAAGGTCGGCGGTCATCACCACTAAGCCGGCGCGCACATCTTTAAAGTAGATAGGCGCGACCACCTGGATCAACCAGCCATTCGCGTCAATCAGCACAGCCGCTTCTTCGGCCGCAGATTCCTCGATCGCGGAGCTTTCGGTGTTGCCGAAGTGCGCGAGGTCGACCTTCCGTTCATTGATGAAGCTGATGCGTCGCAAGAGGGTTTCGCCGCGAAGCGTCGTTTGCGCGATCGTTTGCTGAAAGCGTCTTTCGATGGCATCGAGGTTGGCGTTCAACCCATAGCGCGGAGACATGCCAAGCGCCCGGTTCGAAAGGTAGTCCTCGATCTCGCGGCTGCCGGCGATTTGCGAGGCAAGCTTCTTCTGATCCGACAGAAAGTCCTCGATCACGGCCGCGCGCCGCACGCTGTCTGCCTGGAGGCGTATGTCGGTGGTGGCGCGCAACTGGAACTGAGTGGAATAAAGACTCCAGCATAGGATGAGCGCGAACAGCAGGAAGATGCCCGACATAATCAGCGGCCAGTGGAGCAGAAATCGTTGTCGGTCTCGCATGGCGGCGGTTATGCCTTCTTAGCGAAAAAGTCGGGCAGGAAGCGCCGGATACCCGGATAATATTTGTCCACGAGACGGTCGTATTCGCCGTTCGCCTTGAGGTCGCGCAAATAGTCGTTGTAGGCGTTGCGCAGCTTCAAGGCGTCTTTCGGAAAGGCTGCGGCAAGCGTCTGCGGCTCCGAGACCGGCCCGAGCACCTTAATCTGCCCTGCCCATTTGCGCAGGTCGAGGATGGCGTCGGGCACGTCAAGCAGAGTGAGCTGCGCCTCGCTGTCGAGCAGCGCAGGCACCATTTCGTTAAGGTTGGCGCTCTTAGTATAGGCTTTGAGGTCGAGACCAATGCCCGTGAGACCGTAGTTGGCTGGGTCGAGGCAGGTGCGCTCCATAACCAGTAAGCTGTGACTTCCGATCAGTTTCGTGGTCGCCTTGATGTCGTCCGTGAGATCGGCACCATCGTGGATCGGCTGAAACGGCGCGTTTGAAGGCGCCACCAGGAGAACCTGGGACGGGAACATCGCGTCCGAATAGTTGAGGATCTGCTCGCGCCACGGCAGGACGGTGAAGCCCGTCGCAATGACGTCGCCTTTGATCACGTAGTTTCCCGTCAGCAAGACTTCGCCGTCCTTGCGAACGGCATCCTTGCCGAGGAGATCGCGGATCACGTTATAGAAGTCGGAATAGACGAGCGTGTATTTGACGCCGAGACGGCGGGCGAACCCCTGCATGATTTCGACATCGAAACCGTCGCCCGATCCAGTCACGAAATTGGCGTAGCGAATGCCGATGTGGCGCAGTTCCCCGCGTGCCTTGATCTCGTCGAGATCCGCGGCCCCGGCGGCGGTCGCGGCGAGGATGCCCACCAGGCTCGCGAGTACACACTTCAAGATCCATGAAAATTTCATGCGTCGGATCCATGCGTTACCTGGCGGCAACATTGGCCGTCGCATAACCTATGCTTTAGGCACTTCTTATAAACGATTAACTTTGAGCAGCCGCTATGAAGTTCGCAGCGTCATTGCCGGTCGTGACTAACAAATGTTTGACGGACGCTCCAGTCATGCCCAAGTCGAACCATGCGAGGGGCGGCCGAATTACAACTCAATATCTGCTCAAATTGCGCGATTTTATTTCACGTTACCAAAAGCTGAGGTCGGCACATTCATCGTCGCGCCTCCAATAGTGCCGGCGCAACATCATGGATACCGTATGAAGTTCGCCCTGCATATCTCGCGACGCGAGCACATTCTCTCGATGCTGCAGAGTAGTCTGACCGGGCTCGCAGTAACTTTTATCTCGATTTCCGTCATGGCAGTTGTGCGTTCGGGGCTCCTCATGGCGGAATAAGGTGTTACCCTTCACCTGAATCTAAGTTCGTGGCATAGGGTCTGCTCTGTTTTCTGGCAAAAGCGTTTCACCGAGGCGAGGATCTCGTCGGCGGATTTCGTCCATCGATACGGCTTGGGCGCTTCGTTGTGGCGCTCGATGAAGCTGCGACTGTCGGCTTCCAGCTGCGCGGTGGAGGTGTGAACGCCGCGACGAAGCTGCTTGCGGGTCAACTCGGCGAACCAGCGTTCGACCTGATTGATCCACGACGCCGATGTTGGGGTAAAATGGACGCGGTCGTGCGGCCGACGCGCCAGCCAGGATCGGATCGAACTGGTTTTGTGGGTCGCGTCATTACCCATGATGATGTGAACGTCGAGGTCTGCTGGCACCCGAGCATCGATCTGCTTTAGGAAGTCCAAGAACTCGGCCGCGCGATGGCGCTTGTAGCATTTGCCGATCCCAAAGCCCGAGGCGACGTCGAGCGCTGCAAAAAGCGAGGTCGTTCCGTGCCAGACATAGGAGGGGGTACGCTGTTCGGGAATGCCCGGCATCATCGGCGGAACCGGCTGCTCGCAGTCAAGCGCTTGGATCTGGCTCTTTTCATCGACGCCGAGCACCAGCGCTCTATTAGGTGGCGAGAGGTAAAGCCCGACGATGTCACGCGCCTTATCGACGAACATCGAATCACTCGAGAGCTTGAACGTCTCCGCGCGATGCTGCCGCAGCCCGAAGGTATTCCCGATTCAACGGAACGTCGTATGGGAGAAGCCGGTCGCGCCGGCTATAGAGCCGATCGACCAAGGCGTTGCGTTACTTGGCGTTGCGCGCAACGTCCGCTCGATCACGGCAGCAACCTGATCATCATCGATGGACCGCGGTCGACCTGGCCGCGCCTCGTCGAGTAGCCCCTCGACCCGATCTTTGAGAAAGCGACGCTGCCATATGCCGAATGTGTGTTCGTCCACGCCCAACTCAGATGCAACGACCTTGCTCGCGATGCCATCCGCGCAGCGCAGGATGATCCGGCACCTCTCCGACAACGAGCGCGCCACACGACCCCCCGCACCTGGCGCTCCAGGTAGCGTGTTCTTCCTTCGTCAAAATCAAACAGGCTATGCGACGACCGATCGCGTTCGCTATGCTGTACTCTCCGAGCAACATGACGATAATACAATCCACCTTGCTTCAGTTCGAGGCGCTAGACTAGGAACGGATGCTTAGTCTATCGACCAAAATGCACGAGTTGTTGTTCATACCCGGTGTGCAATCATCAAGAACCGTCGCTAGCCCAACGATATCCCCGCGTCGTATGTGTCCGAGACTTTCTTCCGAGCCAACATGATCGTTTTTGATCGCAGGGTTCGGCGATCCCGCGCGTCGGGGAGCCGCCGGATCGCTCAACCATCCCGCCCGGCGCTGACTTGGCCCCATAGCTCTATTGGGCCCAGGCGATCGGCGCTCATCGCCGACATCATCCAGCCCGGATATTCGGGAGGCAGCGCGCTGACCGTGTCAAGCCGGCCGAGTTCCTCCGTGGTCAGGGTGAGATCGGCGGCCGCCAGATTGTCGTCGAGTTGATCGCGGCGCTTGGCGCCGACGATCACGGCGGTGACGGCGGCCTTGCTCAACAGCCAGGCGAGCGCGACGCGGGCCGGGGTGCAATCGTGCGCGGTGGCGATCGGGGCCAGCACGTCGACCACCTGCCACGCGCGTTCCTTGTCGACGATCGGAAAGTCGAAGCTCGACCGGCGCGCGCCTTCCGGTGTCCGGTTATCGCGGCTGAACCGCCCGGCAAGGAGACCGCCGGCGAGCGGGCTCCAGACCAGCAGCCCGACCCGCTCGGCGGTCAGACAGGGAATGACCTCCCGCTCGAGGTCGCGGCCCGCGAGCGAGTAATAGGCCTGGAGCGAACTGAACCTTGCGTAATTCCGCCGTTCGCAGATGCCTGACGCGGTGGCGACCCGCCACGCTGGCCAGTTCGAGCAGCCGATGTAGCGCACCTTGCCCTGGCGGACGAGGTCGTCGAGTGCGCGCAGCGTCTCGTCGAGCGGCGTCACCATGTCGTTCTGGTGGATTTGATAGAGATCGATGTAGTCGGTCTGCAACCGTCGGAGGCTGGCCTCGACGGCATCGACGATGTGGCCACGCGACGCGCCGACGTGGTTGCGACCCGGGCCCATCCGCATATAGCCCTTGGTCGCAAGGACGACGTCGTTGCGGGCGATGGCGAGATTGCGGAACGATTGACCGAGCATCGTCTCGCTCTCGCCTTGCGAATAGACGTCGGCGGTGTCAAAGAAGTTGATCCCGCCAGCGATGCTCGCCTGCACAAGCGCATCGGCACCGGCCTGATCGACATTGCCGATATGGGCATAGACGCCCTTGCCACCGCTGAACGTCATCGTGCCGAGGCACAGGCGGGAGACGAGCACCCCGGTGTCGCCGAGAGTTCGATAATCCATGTTCGCTTCCTCGCGAATGAGAAGGGCGGCCTCAGGCCGCCGGTTTCGGGAAATCGGCGCTCAAGGTCAGGGCGGCCCACGCGTCGAAGTTGGCACGCAGAGCGTCGAGTCGCTTCCGCGCGATGTCGAGCGCCGGCGCGCCGAGCAGCAGGCGAAGCGGCGCGTTTTCCGTCTCGACCGCGGCGATGATGGCGGCGGCGGCACGGACCGGATCGCCCGGCTGCGCGCCCGAGCTGGCACGCGTAGTTTGGCGGCGCTTTCCCGCGGTCTCGGCATAGTCGGAGATCACCGTCGCCGACTCGCTCATCGATCGGCCGGCCCAGTCGGTCCGGAACGCCCCGGGTTCGACGATCAAGACCTTGATCCCCAGTGGCGCCACCTCCATCGCAAGCGATTCCGATAGCGCTTCGACGGCGAACTTGGTGGCGTGATAATAGCCGGTGGCCGGGAAGGCGACCAGACCTCCCAGCGACGACAGGTTGACGACGTGCCCGCTTCGACGCGCCCGCATCCCGGGCAGCACCGCCTTGGTCACGGCGAGCAGCCCAAACACATTGGTCTCGAACTGCGCGCGGACATCGGCGTCCGCACCTTCCTCAATCGCCGCCAGATAGCCGTAACCGGCGTTGTTGACCAGGACGTCGATGCGGCCGAACCGTGCCCGAGCCTCTGTCGTTGCCCGCGCGACCGAAGTGGCGTCGGTAACATCGAGCGCGAGCGCCAGCGCCCGGTCGCCATGCGCGTCAATGAGATCGGTCAAGGTTTCGGGGTTGCGCGCGGTCAGCACGGCGCGCCAGCCGCGCTCGAGAACAGCCGTCGCCAAGGCCCGGCCGAGCCCGCTCGAGCTGCCTGTGATGAACCAGATGAGTGTGTCGTTCATGAGAGGCATCCGTTCAGGGGCGGGGCAGCGGCGCTAACCGGGGGGAGAAGGGGAGCGTCGCTTCGATCCGGAGATAACGACAGCGGGCCGGCGCGGCATCGAGGGATGCTGCCAGTTCTTTGCACGATCGTGCCAAATCGCTAGGCTGCCGCCTTGTTCGGGCATTTGCGCCGCGCGTTTTCAGAAAGGGATACAACGATGCGGCAGAACATGGATCGGATCTGCGATTCGATTACGCGCCACGGCCGTCCCGGCCGGCAGGCCACCGCGATAGCCGGGCTGACCCTGTATTGCGCCCAGCACGCCAACAAGCCGGTCAATACGATCTATCGACCGACGTTGTGTATCGTAGCGCAGGGTCGCAAGCAGGTGGTGCTCGGCGACAGGATCCTCGCCTACGACGCCAGCAAGTACCTGGTCGTGACGGTCGACCTTCCCGTCAGCGGCTGCATCGTCGAGGCCAGCCCAGCCGTACCCTATTTGGGCGCGTCCTTCGACCTCGACCCGGCGCGGCTCGCCGACCTTCTGCTCAACCTGCCGCCAGCCTCGTCGTCTCAAGAGCGTCGGCCGGCCGCAATGGCGGTGAGCGCGCTCGGAGAAGAACTGCTCGATCCACTCGCCCGTCTTTTGGCGATGCTCGACCGCCCGGACGACATCACCGTCATGGTCCCGTTGATCGAACGAGAGATCTACTATCGACTGTTGCAGGGCGAACAAGGCGCACTGTTGCGCCAAGTCGCGACCGCCGGGAGCCACCTATCCCAGATCGCCCGCGCAATCGACTGGATCAGGGAGAACTACACCGAGCCGGCACGTATCGAGGATTTAGCCGCGCACGCGGGCATGAGCCTCAGCTCGTTCCACCGCCACTTCAAGGCCATTACCACGATGAGCCCGCTGCAATACCGGACACAGTTCCGCTTGCAAGAAGCCCGGCGCCTTATGCTCGTCGATGAGTTGAAGGCAGGCACCGTCGCGTTCAACGTCGGCTACGACAACCCGTCCCAGTTCAGCCGGGAGTACCGCCGCATGTTCGGACTGCCACCAGCCGCCGACGCCGCGCGCCTGCGCCGCGCCGAGGCGGCCGGGTCCTGACACTGAGACCCGCTAACTTGGTTCGGAATAAATCATATTGCCGGGCACGAAGACATTGATGCCGGCGACCAAGCTCAGGTTGATGATACCCGCTCTGCTGCGCGCGGAAGCACGGCACCGCCGCTGCGATCCGCCTCCTTCCGACGACACCTGCACGATGCGTCCTCCGCCTTGCCGCCTGAGGTGCGGCCGCTTGCACGGATAAGCTGGATCGAGCCCACAGCAGTTCAGGGGCTTGATCGTCGTGTCCGGATTTGCGGTCTTAATGTCCTTTCCGCCATACTCGATCGGACGCAACGTAGATTGCCCGAATCGGAACCTTGTAAGTCGAAGGACGGAGCTATGCAGCACCCCGACACTGAAGTGTGCGTCGCCGCGATGGAGCTAGCACGCGACCACTCTCCCCCGTTCCTGTTCAACCACGTGATGCGCACCTTCGCCTTCGGGCACAACGCCGGAGCGATGCAAGGCGCGCAGTACGATCAGGAGATGCTTTTTCTCGGCTCGATGCTGCATGACCTCGGCCTCGTGGAAAAGTTCGTCGGCGAAGACCGCTTCGAGATCGACGGTGCTGACGCCGCCGCCGACTTCCTATCGAAGAACGGGTACTCCGACCGAAAGATCGCGGTCATCTGGGACGCGATAGCGCTCCACACAACGCTCGGCGTGTCGCAGCGAAAACAGCCGGAGATCGCGCTCCTTCAGGTCGGCGCCGGCATCGACGTAGGAGCCATCCCGCGATCGCTCGTGACGCCCGAAAGCGTAGAGATCATCCTCGCCGAGTATCCACGGCTCGGCTTTAAGAAGGCTTTCCTGGAGGCCATGGGCACCGTGATCCGGCGCAAGCCCATGACCGGCGCGATAAACCTCATGGGCGACGTCGGCCGGGAGCGGGAGCAATTGCCGATTCCCAGCTTCTGCGATGTGGTCATGCATGCCGAATTCGATGAATAGGTCGAGCGGCTCGCAATGTTGTTGCACTGACCTGCAGTAAAAGGCTGGACGCGCGGAAGAATCATTATCGTGCATCCGTCGCACCGATCATGGCTTACTCATCACCCAACGTTCGCCTGCCGCCTCGATCTCATAAGCGCCGTGATTCGAGAACAGCTCTTTGATGCAGTTCCGGGATCAGCGCCGTAGGCTTTGGTGTTGGATGACAGGGTTAGCAGGAGTAACCGCGGCTCAACTACCAATGTTCTACGTTCAGCGCCCGACCTCGACGTTCGCCTGGACACGCGCCCACGGCAGAAAGCGCGGCTCCTGGAACATGACGCGTAGGATAGCGATGGGAGGAGCCACGATGGCCGGGTCGCCGAAGGCGAAGGAGCCTGCGTCCGGCGTGTCGAGGCCGGTCAGAAGCCGCATTAGCGTGCTCTTGCCGTAACCGCTGCGGCCGACGATCGCGAGGAACTGACCCGCCGGGACATGCAGGTCGAGGTCGGAGAGAACGGTGCGATTGTCGAAGCGTTTCGCCAGGCCACGCGCGGCGACGGAAAGTCCGATGCTCCTGCGCCCGCCTTCCGGTAGGCCGGGTGCCACCAGAGAAAAATCCGCTCCAGAACGCGGACGCTGCTGTCTGCGAGCTTCCCGAGGATGGCGTAGATGAGGATGGCCCGCACCACGACGTCGAGCTGCATGAACTCGCAGGCCTGCATGGCCATGTAGCCGATGCCCGACTGCGCGGCGATGGTTTCGGCCACGATCCGCGTGAGCCAGGTGATGCCCAGCGCGAACCGCAGGCCGACGAAGATAGATGGTAAGGCGCCCGGCAGGATCACGCGCCAGAACAGGGTGCGCGAAGACATGCCGTAGCTCCGCCCTATCGCGACGAGTTGCGGATCCACCGCGCGGATGCCGTGCAACGTGTTGAGGTAGATCGGGAAGAAGACCCCGAGATCGGACAAGGAACAGTGTGGCGCCCTCGTCGATCCCGAATCAAACGATGACGAGCGGAATCAGCGCGAGATGGGGCACGTTGCGTACCCTTTGCAGCGGTGTATCGGTGAGAGTGTCGGACCAGCGCGAAAGACCAATGGCGAAGGCGGAGGTGAGGCCGGTACCGCCGCCGATGAAGAGCCCGGCGAAAGCACGAGCGGCGCTGACGGTTACGTTGTTCGCAAGTTCCCCGCTCAGCGTCAGGCGCCAGGCCGCCCGCGCGACATCGGTAGGATTGGGCAGGATACCGGACGATATCAGACCGATCGAGGCGCAAACCTGCCAGGTCGCGAGAAGCAGGACCGGAGCGAGCCAGCCGACCGATGAGCGTCCAGCCCAAGAAGACCGGGCGACGCGGTTCGCCGCCCGCGAGCTCTGGCGCCCTAATGTCAGAATGGCATCCGTCACCGATGTTTCCGCATAGCCCTGAATACGCCGCCAAAGCAGATCTCTCGTGTTCAAGATCAGCCTATCGGCATCAGTAGAGTGGCTTACAACCGTCACTTCGTCGATGAAATGGATATGTGAAATCATCGATGAATGAAGAAGAAACAACCCATTTGCTACCTCTGCGAAGAAATCCGGCCATGTCGGATATTTTACTCCGACGGCTGTTGTTTGGGCCACGCTTCTCATAGTCGAGGGCGCGCCGGCTCGCAGCCGCGAGTTCGAGACCTTCAAAAGTCTTCGATAGCGCGAGAGGATCGATCGAGATCAAACATGTGCGATAAAGCGCTGGCCAGTTGCCAATGAACCGATCTGGCTGGGGTTCAGCTATCGCCGAGGTACGCAAGGAGGCAAGGTGACGTGGTCGTCTCCATCAGGCTCGCGCCGGCCAGCCCAGTTGCCATGATGACCGCCAAAGCCGAGATGCCGACGCCGAGCCGCTGTCGAGGGGGAGGAAGGGGGCAGGCGTCATGAACGGTCGAATCGAAGTCTCGACACGGACTTTCATGCTTGCCTAGCTTGCAGTTAGAGGCGCTCGTACTGCGCTCGAAGGCCCGCGGAGATAAGGGGGAGTATTTTCTGGAGAGATCGCGGAATTTGGTCTCGGGCCCGCACAGCCGAAATCTCGCGCGGGTAACCCCTTAGACACCGGAGTAATTCGGCTCCTAAAAGTCAGAAAACGAAGCCATAACAATTGCTTAGTTCTTGGCGGTGGACGCAGTCCCGCCGAACCAGTCTCCGGCGAATGAGGGAAAGAAGCAGGGAAACTTTTGGCCCTCATCCCGCGTCGATTTCCCTGTTCTGAGGGAATTGCTGAGCGACTTTACACAAGAGTTTTGGCATCGACCGGCGCCAGTCGCGTCAGCGCCGCGAAATGATGACGGCTTGGAGCGTATTGAGGTCTTCGACCTGACGGCAGTGCACACCTCGACGATATGATAAGAAGCGCCTGAGCGGACTTCACCGCGTCAATGCCGCTTGCGACAGCCTGTGTAGCTCGAGCACATTGCCAGAGCCAAGACAAGCGTGCAGCCAACTCCCCTCCGGCACCACGCACGCAACCGCTCGTGTGAAGATAATGACGGAGGCTCGACGCTTATGCTCGATCCTTCGCAAAAGAGGGCCATGCGTCGACCATGTCCCCTGCAAAAACGCCTTAAACGACAGCCAAAAAGTTTTCCACAGCCCAGAATGACTTGACAAAGAACGTGAGCTGCCGCCTAGGCGCGCCTAAATAGGTCCGCAACTGCCTTCTCACGATCTAATTGGAAAACGTGCTTAAATTGGAGAGTCCCGCCCAGGATGCGTTTCTGGCCATTTAAACAGCGTTCGATTTTGTCTCGATACGCCAAAAAACAGTGAAATTTTTGCACCCAGGCCTTGGGAATTTGCACCCGAACAAAAGCCGTTGACCTCTAAAGCACGTCACAGGGACACTCCGATCAGAGCTGGCCAGTAGAGAAGCGACGCAGGCTCAGGCCGACGCATCTCCTACGGCGACTTCAGACTAATCTGCGGGGCGCGTTATGAGTGAAAAAGACGAAAACAAAGTCGGTTTCCGTCGGCCACCAAAGGCTCATCGTTTCCGAAAGGGGCAAAGCGGCAATCCAGGTGGAAAGAGGAAGAAAAGAGAGGTCAGCGTCTACGATCGTCTTGTGGCAATGCTGGAGATGCGCGCGAATAATGATCAGATCATTCTCGACTTGGTCGTCATGAAATTGATCAAGTCTGCGATGGCCGGCGATGCAAAAACTGCGTTCAAGCTGCTAGACTTGTATGTTCTAGCAAAGAAGTATGAGGGTTCGGACCGGAGTGAAGAGGAAGAGGATCTAGACGCCGCTCGACGCATCCTCGATCTTGATCCCCGCTTCTTCAGCGATGTCGCCGACGGGAAAGACGCAATTTCAGAAGGTCATCCCAATTCGCTGGCAGTGGATCGGACCGATGACAATCATTGAAGTCGGAGCTGCGCGCCACCTGGCGCGTAGCTCGTTGGCTGCCTTCGCTCTCCGCGCATTTGCAACATTGGAAGGTGGCCGGCGGCTCTACGATAATTGGCTTTTCTACCATCTCTGCTTCCTCCTGCAAGAGGTTGCAGCGGGGCGGATCACACGTCTGATCATAAATGCGCAGCCGAGATCAATAAAGTCGTTCGTCTTCCCGGTCACTTTCCCGGCTTGGATCTTAGGCCGCGATCCTAGCATCCGCCTCTTATGCGTCTCGCACTCAGAGCCGCTAGCTCGTCTTTTCGGAAGCCAGACGCGATCCTTAATGCAGACAGAATGGTACGGTCGGTTGTTTCCTAACACGCTCCTGACCCACCGCCGGCCGCGCGATACGGATCTCCGAACGACAAGACACGGAAGCCGCTTGGCTGTGGGGATAGGGGCGCCATTACCGGACGCGGCGCCGATATTATCATCTGTGACGATCCAATCAAAGCTCAAGATGCTCTGTCGATGGCTGCACGCCAGCGCGTCTTAGACTTCGCTGATACCACCTTGTGGAGCCGCCTCAACGATCGGAGAAGAGGTGCCATCATCCTTGTTATGCAGCGGCTTCACGAGGACGATTTGGGAGGTCACCTCATCCGCAGGGGAGGGTGGACGACCATATCCATACCCGCTATCGCCGTCGAAGAAACCTCGCACCTCCTCAGTTCCTATCCTGGCCACGTCCACAAGCGGGCGGTCGGCGACCTTCTTCAGCCCGAGCGTGAGGGTCTCGAGCAGATTGAAGAACAACGACGTGCGCTCGGCATGTACAATTTCGCCGCTCAGTATCAGCAGCAGCCGATCCCGGCAATCGGCAATGTTGTCCGTCGAGACTGGCTCAAGTACTATGATCCAGCGCCAACTGCCTTCGATCGACTGGTAATCTCCTGGGACACGGCATCTTCCACTGAAGAGCGCAGCCACTATTCCGCCGGCACTGTTTGGGGCCGACTTCGTAACGACTTCTACCTCCTCGAAGTCTTTCGAGTGCGCTTGGAGGTCCCGGCGCTCCAACGCTTGATGATCGAGGTCGCGGAAACCCACTCTGCCGATGTCTTCATCATCGAGGCAGACGGCGTTGGCCGCGGTATCGCGCAGAATCTTCGCGATCAAGAGCTCACGCGACCTCTTCCGCGCCTGAGTAAGCCTAACGTCGACAAGGTCGCTCGCCTCATGCGCCACCTGCCGATGATCGAAGACGGACGCCTCTTCTTGCCGAGAAGAGCGCCTTGGTTGGCCGATTACGAAAGCGAGCTGCTCGCCTTTCCGGTCGGGCGCCATGACGATCAGGTCGACTCGACTTCGCAGGCCCTTGATTATCTCGCCCGAGATGCTGCGCAAACCAATCCGGCGATGCGCCGCGAAAGTGAACGACGTAACATGCAGCGCCGTAGCAATGTATGACGTCAAAGCGACTTAGATCCCTAGATCTTAGAGTGAGGAAGTATGTCTTATTCGACCAGCCGTATCAGAAGCCGTACGATTGCGCAGCCGACCTCGCTCCCGCTGTCTAACCGAATGATCGTCGTGGAGCGAAAGGCCGACGAACTTCATCCTGCGACCGTTCGGGCACGCAAGCCCAGCAAAGGGCAAATGGAACGGATAAGAACCAACATCGAGCGCTTCGGGTGTGTTGTGCCGATACCCGTCACTCCAGAAGGCGAGATCATCGACGGACATAGCGTTTGGAAGGTGTGCAAGTCGCTCGGGCGACCAATACCTACAGTGGTCGTCGAAGGGTTCACCGACGCTGAAATCCGTGCCTTACGCCTGTCGTTGAACCGCTTGGCGGAGCTATCAAGCTGGGATGAAGATCTGCTGCGCGACGAGCTTGCTGCAATCCTAGACGCAGATCCCGACCTTGGTCTCTTCACCGGTTTCACCGCCGCCGAGATCGATGCTCGTCTAATCGGCCCGATCGTTGACGAAGAGGAGGATATGGATGGGTCGGAGCTCCCGAAGTTGGGTTGCAATGGCGATGTTTGGTTGTTGGAGGGTGGCCATAGGCTCCTCCAAGGTGACGCGAGACTGTCCTCTAGGTCCTGTTGACAAAGACGGTTCCCAGATCGCGTTGGGAATGATTCAAGCGTGCTCCTTGAGGGGAGGCGCGATTGAGTCGAGGCGATCTAAGCAATGCGGAATGGGCGATCATCGGTCCTCTTCTGCCGCCTGAGCGGGGAAGATCAGCGCGTCCGGCGAACGATAATCGGGTCGTCCTGAACGGCATGCTTTACGTGCTGCGGGTCGGATGTCCCTGGCGCGACATGCATGAGCGCTACGGCAAGTGGAACTCCATCTATGTGCGGTTCCGGCGCTGGGCCGAACAAGGCGTCTGGGACGCGTTGCTGGAGACGCTGGTCGAACTCGGACTGACCGATCACTGGCAGCACATGATCGACTCGACGACGGTGCGAGGTCACTCCCAGGCAGCGGGCGCAAAAGGGGGACGTATAAGGAGGGCTTTGGTCGAAGCCGCGGCGGCTTTACGAGCAAAGTGCACGCCCGCGCTGACGGTCAAGGACGCCCTCTCGGCTTTGTCGTAACAGGCGGCGAAGCTTCGGATTACACAGCCGTTCCGCAGCTGTTGGCCCTACCCGTCGATCGTCCCAAGGCCATGCTCGCCGACAAAGGCTACGACGGGGATGACGTCCGCGCGGCACTTCTCATGAAAGGCATTTTGCCGGTCATTCCACCCAAGGCTAACCGGAAAGAACCGGCCGCCTGCGACTTCACACGATACAAGGATCGCAATCGTATCGAGCGGATGTTCAACAAGCTGAAGCAGTTCCGCCGCATCGCTACGCGTTACGACAAAACCCGCTTGTCCTTTTGCGGCTTCCTCTGTCTTGCAGCCGCCCGTATCTGGATGCCAACCTTTGTCAACAGGGCCTAGCCTTGGTGAACTCGATCCAGATCAGGGCCTCACTCAGGTCCATCGCATACGCGCTGGCTGTGAGATTGTGCAGTGGAATTAATAATCTTCCTTCGAAGCCTGGATCGACCAGTGGGCCTGTGCCTAAGAGCAAGCCGCGATGTACGTGGTGAATGCGTAGATTGAAGCGGATCGCGATATATGGCGGCAGGCGGAAATAGGGCTCTACTTGCACGAACGTTATCGAGTTCGCCGGGAGCGTAAGAACCCGGGTGGTATCGTCGACTTGCGTGCATTGCTTCACGCCCTCTTCGTCCCAGTAGATGACTTCACCGCGAAGCTTCACCTCATAGGAGGCGCTCTTGAGCGCGCTCCTGTTGAAGATGCTGAGCATACCAGTAGCGCGGACGTAGGCCTCGATGTGGGAAGCGGACAGCAGGGACGGAGGTAGACGGCGGAATGGGTCTATCCTGCTCGCTTCTTCTGCCAGCAATGCCGCGTTCGGAACCGCATCGGGATGACCTTGCGTTTGGTCCATCTCAGAAGTCCTGCGGGTCGTAGCGGCCGGCAGGCTCCGGCTTAACCTGTCGGACGAGGAACGCGCCGAACTGGACGCGCTGGCCGAAGAACTCACCGAGGGCGATGACGCCGCGATCGAGCGCGGCAAGAGCAACCTAACGCGGTTTGAGGAAGTCGTGGGCTCCCCAGACCGCGTGGGCCAGGTCGCGGCCGACACCGTCGAGCACTTCGAGCGTCGGCGAGAGGCGATAGCGGGTGGCAAGGGCATGATCGTTGCCATCAGTCGGCGCGTCGCTGTCGACCTCTACGACCGCATCGCGGCTCTTCGGCCCGGCTGGGTGTCGGTCGACTCGCGTGATGACGCGTCTGGGATGCTGAAGGTCGTCATCTCCGGCGGAGGCAACGACGAGCCGGCGGCGCTTCAGCCGCACTTGCGTAGCGGCAAGGCCCGCGAGACGCTCGCTGACCGGTTCAAGAAACCGGACTCCGGCTTCGACCTCGTCATCGTGCAGAGCATGTGGCTGACTGGGTTCGACGCACCCTCGCTGCACACACTCTACATCGACAAACCCATGCGTGGGCACGGGTTGATGCAGGCTATCGCGCGCGTTAACAGGGTCTGGGGCGACAAGCCGGGAGGCCTCGTCGTCGATTACCTCGGCATCGGCGCGGAACTGAGGGCGGCTCTCGCGCAGTACACCGCGCGCGACCAGGACCAGGTCCGGCTGGACCCCGATGAGGTCGTCCGTCAGACCTTGATGAGGCTTGAGAGCGCGCAGACGTACTTGGAGGGAGCCCCCTGGCACGACTTCTTCCCCGGAAGTCCGGCGGCGCGTCTGACGGTTCTCAAGCAGTGCCTCGAACGCGTGCTGGCGAGCGGGCGGCGAGATGAATTTATCAAGACTGCCACGGAGCTTGAGACGGCCTACGCGCTGAGCGCAGGCGACGAGCGCGTCACCGCACGCCGAGACGAGATCGCCCTTATAGCCGCCATTCGGGCGAACCTCGTCAAATACACGGCCGGAGCTGGGCGGGGGCGAGCGAGCATCGAACGGGACATCCGCCAGTTGCTGTCTCGCGCCGTCATGGCGGACGGCATCCTAGACGTCTTCAAGTCGGCGGGACTTGACCAGCCTGACCTGTCGATCCTGTCCGACGAGTTCCTGGCGGAGGTAGGACGCACGAAGGAGAAGAACCTGGCGGTTGAGACACTGCGACGCCTGCTCGCCGATGAGATCAAGGCGCGTTCGCGTTCCAATCTCGTCGAGGCCAGCAAACTGAGCGAACGGCTCGACGAGACTCTGAGGCGCTATCACAACCGAGCCGTCGATAGCGTACAAGTCATCGAGGAGTTGATCGCTCTCGCCAAGGACATCAGCGCGGCCAACGAGCGGAGCACCGAGCTAGGCCTCAGCCCGGAGGAGTTGGCCTTCTATGACGCTCTCGCGGAGAACGGTTCGGCGAAGGCGCTCATGGCTCACGAGGCCCTTCGTACACTGGCGCAACTGCTCACGCGGACGATCCGGGGCTCGATGAGCATCGACTGGACCCGGAAGGAGAGCGTCCGGGCGAAGATGCGGATCGAGGTTCGCAAGCTGCTCGCCCGGTACGGGTATCCGCCCGACCTCCAGAAGGTTGCCGTCGACTTGGTTATCCAACAGGCCGAGACGTTGGCTGCGGCGTGGGGGTAGAAAGAACTTTGGTCTGTCAACCGACTACCCGAAAGCAGACTTCCTGAAAGTCCGCTAAGGGCCAACTTCGGCCGAAACAGCACCGACGCTAGGATGCTTTGTGCTGCGCTTCTGAGAAGCGGCTCTACTCTGAAGCGCAGCAAATTGCAGCCCCTAGGAGGAGCAGACCTACTTTCGCCTGATCGTCTGTCTCCGAACGGAGACAGTTCGCGTTGTGTGCCGGCTAAAGTGCGCGCGCGCGGCACATTCCATTCGACTGCTGCCGCGAACCGAGCATGCATGCGGGCGTGGACGGTTGAGGAGGGTGCGTGATGGCGGACGAGATCGACGGCAGGATCATCCAGGGGTTTGCAGCAGACGTCGTGGTGCGCCTCAACGAGGCGGTGGTGATCGCGCGAATGGCGAACGATTTCGGCAAGCAGGGTCTAATCGACCGCGCCTTCCACTCGCTGCTGGAGATCGAGCCGTTGATGCACGAGGCTCTGGCCCTGGTGCAGGCGAGCTCGATCGTGCGGCGGCGACACCGCAGCAGCGAGCCCGACTGATCCTCCGCAAGGCGAGCGCTTGTCCTTGCAGCAGCCAGCGTCGGAGTTTCCGACGCGGGCTCCAGGCAGTGGGAGCCGAGCCCGGCTCCGACGTGACCTGGAGACCACCATGATCAAGCTGACCGATACGCAGATGACCGTCCTCTCCTCGGCCTGCGAGCGCCCCG
Organism: Beijerinckiaceae bacterium; assembly: GCA_965249685.1. Lineage (GTDB taxonomy): Bacteria > Pseudomonadota > Alphaproteobacteria > Rhizobiales > Beijerinckiaceae > RH-AL1. Next base: position 2,400,687 of record CBDFMN010000003.1, read on the forward strand.
ACGGTGTTGCGCCCCGACCCGCCGTTCTCAATCGCAGCGCGGGCGGCGAAGGTCGCGGCGAAGCTGATCGAGCAGGCACTCGTGCAGGAAGTGCCGGCGAAGCGCGACGCTCCGGTGTGGCGCAAGGACGAAGAGGATAAGGCGTTCAGCCTGAAGATCCTCAAGGCTGGGCGAGCGCTGGTAAAGACGACAGCGAAGCAGGCGGCGCAGAAGCCCGCGCCGGCAGCTGCGATGGGTCCAGCAAGTGCTGCGTCCGCTGCAAAGGTCGCGAAGCGCAGCGAGGAAGTAACGACGCAGGTTGTGGAGCCGGCTCGGCCGAAGGCGGGATCGAAGCGCACGCTGATCCTGGCTTTAATGCAGCGGGAGCAGGGCGCCACGATAGGCGATCTGGTTGGCGTAACGGGTTGGCTGCCGCACACCACGCGGGCCGCGCTGACTGGCCTGCGCAAGAGCGGTGTCGCCATCGCCCGCACGCGAGCGCCGGAGGCCGATGCTTCGGTGTACCGGATCGACGCGCCAGCGGTTGCGGCCGCGGCGTGACCGAGATAGCTGCAGCTGATCCGGAGCGGCACTCGCCGGTGGCGGATCAGCTCCGCGCGCTGGAGCAGATGCCGCTCCTCGATCTCCGGACTGAGTGGCGGCAGCTCCTCGGCACCGAGCCGCCGCGGCTCAGCCGCGACCTCCTGGTGCGGGCTCTCGCCTACCGTATCCAGGAGCGCGCGTTCGGCTGCCTGTCTCGAGCCAGCCTGCGCCAGCTCAAGGTCGTGGGTGGCGGCGATGGGGCAGGGCCAAGCGCACCCGCTCCTACGCCGGCGCTGCGGCCGGGTGCTCGGCTGGTACGAGAGTGGCACGGCCGTAGCCACGTCGTCAGCGTCACGGAGGCTGGCTTCGACTATGCGGGGGCGAGCTACCGCTCCCTGACGGAGATCGCCAAGCTCATCACCGGCGCGCACTGGTCAGGCCCGCGCTTCTTCGGCCTGACCGACCGCAAGGGTGCCGCGGAGGCCAGCCATGGCTGAGCGATCGGCGAAGTCCAGAGCGCCGAATGGATCAGCTTCGTGGAAGGGGTCGCCTTCCTCGAAGCCGCGGCTGCGCTGCGCCGTCTACACCCGCAAGTCGAGCGAGGAAGGGCTGGAGCAGGAGTTCAACTCGCTCGATGCCCAGCGCGAGGCTTGCGAGGCCTACGTCGCCTCGCAGCGCCACGAGGGCTGGTGGCTGTTGCGCGATCGCTACGACGACGGCGGCTTCTCCGGCGGCTCCATGGAGCGACCGGCGCTGCAGAAGCTGCTTGCCGACATCGATGCGGGTAAGATCGACGTCGTCGTGGTCTACAAGGTGGATCGTCTCACCCGCGCGCTCAGCGACTTCGCCCGCATCGTCGAGCTGTTCGACCGACACAAAGTGTCGTTCGTCTCGGTGACCGAGGCCTTCAACACCACGACCAGCATGGGGCGGCTTACCCTCAACGTGCTGCTATCGTTTGCTCAGTTCGAGCGCGAGGTCACGGGCGAGCGCATTCGCGACAAGATCGCAGCGTCCAAGCGCAAGGGCATGTGGATGGGCGGTCAGCCCTCGCTCGGTTACGACGTCAAAGACCGTAAGCTCGTCGTCAACGAGGCCGAGGCGGCAACGGTCCGGCACATCTTCCGCCGCTACCTCGACCTGCACTCGGTGCGCGACCTGAAAGCCGAGCTCGATGCTGCCGGTATGATCAGCAAGCAGCGGAAAGCTGCCGATGGTTCACCCTACGGTGCTCAGCCCTTCTCGGCCGGTGCCCTCTACGCCATGCTGCAGAACCGGATTTACGTCGGCGAGATCGTGCACAAAGGCGCGGCCTACACCGGCGAGCACCAGCCGATCGTCGATGCAGCCTTGTTCGCAGACGTGCAGGCGACGCTGGCCGGCAACCGGATCGAGCGGGTGAGCCGGCACGAACGCGAGCCGAGCCTCCTCACCGGCCTGCTTTACGACGCCGATGGCGAGCGCCTCACGCCAAGCTACGCACTGAAGAAGGGCGCGCGCTACCGCTACTACGTCTCGCGCCACCTGATCGCGGGCGCCAAGCGCGAGACGCGCGGGATGCGGCTGCCGGCGGCCGGCATCGAAGCCCTCGTCGAGACCCGCATCGCGGCCCTGCTGACCGACCCGGCCGAGCTCGCATCCGTCGCAGCATTGTACGACGACCATGCCGGGCTGATCGCTGCAGCCTTCGGCAGGGCTAAGAGCTGGCCGAACCTTACATCGGCCGACAAGAGCCAGGCTCTCCAAGCCTTCGTCTCGCGCATCACGGTGCTGGCTGACCGCGTCGAGCTGACCATCCATCCCGACAGGCTTGCAGCCTGGATCAGGGGCGACCTCGCAGCGCGCAGCAGCGAAGACCATGACGCTCCGGTAATCATCACCGCAGCGGTTCGGCTGCAGCAGCGCGGTCAGGAGATGCGGCTAGTGTTCGGCAGCGAGCACGAGCTGCCGCCAAGCCATGCTGCGTTAGTCCGCGTCCTCGCCAGAGCCCACACCATCAAGCATCGGCTGTTCGATCTAGGATCGACCATCGAGGAGGTCGCGCAAGCCGAGGACCTCATCCCATCCTACATCACGCGGCTGGTCCGCTTGGCCTTCCTGGCACCTGACGTCACCGGCAGCATCCTCTCGGGCCGGCACGATCCCGAGCTCACCGTCACGCGCCTCATGGCCGACACAAGGCTCCCGCTCGACTGGAGCGAGCAGCGCCGGATGTTCGCCGCAGCGTGATGCTGGGTTGACGGCAGGGCTTATCGTCGCCTGCATAACACCCGATGCGGCATGCTGAACTGCAGATGCGCCTGCGTCATGCGCTTGCAAACTTGCCTAGCACGCAGTCAGAGACGCCCGTACTGCGCTCAGGGGCGTGCGGAGACAAATTCGATATTTTCTGCAGGAATCGCGGGAATTGGTCTCTGGCTACCAGACCCGAAAGTCGGTTGTGCAAAGCCCCGGAAACACCGGCGAGATTTGGCTTCCGAAAGTCAGAAAACGTAGTGGAGAGAATTAGGTAACTCGTGGCGGAGGGAGCGGGATTCGAACCCGCGATACGGTTTCCCGTATACACACTTTCCAGGCGTGCGCCTTCAACCACTCGGCCACCCCTCCGCATCGACGTGGAGCATGCGGCTAGACGATGCTAGCGCGGGCTTGCCATGTCGCCCGCGTCCATCCGGCTGTGGTCAGGAGCCTTGAGGCCTCACGGCCCGGTCTTGGGAGCGCGCACTATAATCATGAGTCGGCCGAGCGCAAGACGCTCGCGGCACACGCGGGAGGTGCTCGCCAGGCAAGGCGCTTCACCCTGCCCGACGGACTGGGTATCTGCTGGGCCTCGACAATCGCCCAGCGTGCTACGGCGACGTCGCCGCCTCGGTCTGCAAGGACGACGGGTGGACACAGCCGTTTCCGTCCGTTCTCGCGCTGATCGCTCCGCTCGATACACGGACGACCCTAGCGCGAGGCCTTGTATAGCTTGGACGCTATCTCGAACATTTCCTCGGGCGCGTAGTCCGGCGCGAAGGCCGAAGCGACGCCGCTGAGCTCGTGGATTTTGCCCCCCTGGGGCAGCCCCTCGACGATCTCCAGATCTCCCGGCGGGTCGCCCGGCAGGGCCATTTCGCCGTTACCCCAAATGCCGGACATCTGCTTGTAATCCTCCGGGCTCCAGGTGTAGAGCCGCCGGTGCGAACCCTCGTCGAGGTACTTCTGGCACTCGGGAATTTTCGATAGATCGATGTTGGGGGTCGGCAGCATCTGCTCGATGGCGACGCCAGTGACCTTCTTCAGCGCCAGCGCGTAAGCGTGGGCATGGACCGAACCTCGCACCAGAAGGTAGCCGCAAACCTCGCGGCCGGTCGCCTCCCTCATCGTTTCATAGACGCGAAGCTTGTGCAGGCGAGCACCGCATTCCAGGTGGAAGTTGTGGAGCAGGTCGATGATGACGTTACCCGTGGTGGTCACGAAATCCATGTTCCACGACGCGCCGTTGCTGTTGACCGGCATGGCACCGCCACCGTGCGACAGAAAGGCTTCGGCGAGCCGCACGTCCTGCATGGCGTGAAAGGGTGCGCCAGTTATATCGGCGTCGCCCTTTTCGTTGGCCGGTTTGTCCGGGCCGTTCGCCAGCATGGCGACGCCGTTGGAGGCCAGTTCGAGATGGCCAAGCTCTTCTGCGGTGATGGAGGCAACGAGATTGTAGAAGGGCCGCAGCTTGGACTTGCTGCGGAAGTTGAAACTTTGGAACATGTAATTGCCGAGCGTAGACATCTCGCCGTATTTGCCGCCAATCAATTCCTGGAGGGCAGCGGCGGCATTAGGGTCCGCCTTCTTCGGCGCGGGGAGTTCGGCCTGAAGCTTATCGATCCGCATGAACATCTGTGGTCTCCTCGAAGGCGACGGGACACGGCTGTAGAGGCTGCTTGGCGACCGCCAGAACAGGGGGAAGGCGGTATGGCCCCGTAAATAAACCGTTTGCGACCGGACGGAGGCGCGTACCGACCGGCATGGCCCACCACCTTACAGCGCACGGCGCCCAGCTACCGCGTGATAGACGACGAGAACGACGACCGCCCCTATCACCGCCACGACCATGCTGTAGAGGTTGAGCCCGGTGACAGGCGCGGCGCCCAGGAGCGTGAACAGGTAGCCGCCGACGATAGCGCCGACGACGCCCAGTACGATGTCGAGCACCAGCCCCTCGCCGGACTTGTTGACGATCTTGCTGGCGATGAAACCCGAGATGAGTCCTAGAACGAGCCAGGCAATGATGGACATGAAACCCTCCTTCGGCATGCTCCCGCCGGGAGCCAAGACTTGAATTGTCGGGGGTTAAGACCGAACGTCGCGGCCGCGCATGGCGGCAGCGCTCAACCCCAGCTTCAGGATCACGCCGCCGGCAAAGCCTGCAGCAGAGCTTCACCAACGCGAGTGGCGCCTACAGGATGGGGGCGCCCGCCGCCCCCATCCTGTATGAAGTGTCGAACCCACTTTGCGATCTTAGGTTCAGCGTTTTACGAGCTTCTTCGCAAATAAGAATCTTGAACACGATTAAGCGCGAAATCGTCTTTATCCTCTAATGGGCATCGAGCGAGAGGACGAGGCAGTCCAGCTCGCGCCTGCGACGATTGAAGGTTCAGCGCGGTTCCAGCCTCATCTCCAAGGTCGAAACTTCCGCCCTATCCAGGGCTGCCGCCATCTCGCCCTGGGTCTGGAACGGGTGCGCCAAATACCGGCCCTGCACGTGCAGTGTAAGGCTTGGCGGCGCGAACGGCCAGGGATCGAGCACGAACCTACCGCGCTCGCCGCGCGTCAGCACGAGCGTCGCGGTTTCGCTCTCCCGCACCGGAGCGTCGGCGATCTCGGCTCGCTCGGCATCCCAGCACACCTGCAGCGACAGCGTGTCGACGGCTCCAAGAAGTCTTTTGTTGAAAGCCAACCGCTCGTCCGAGGCCTCCGTGGCAAGCGCGGCATCGCCGCGGACTTGCTCGACCACCTGCTGCTGGAACGCGGCGCAGGCTTCTCGGAAGCGGCGCACGGCCTCCGCCGCCTCAGGACGGGCTGTCGCAGGGTCGAACGTCTTGTCGTAGATCGTCTCCCCATGCATGGAGACGAGGACGGCGGCGTAGCGGCTGTAGACGCCGACCTGATCGACGCCGTGCTCCCAAAGCCGGGTGTGCTCCTCGGCGGGCACATCCGCGAAAACGCGTGGCCAACCCGTGTTCGGATCGAAGGCCGGTCGCCGCTCCCAGTCGAGCCAACCGATATCGTGAAGGCCGGCGGCAAGGCAGACCTCCTGGCGCGGGGTGGGGGGCGCGAAGCGTTCGTTCCCCCACGCGCCCAACATGAGGCCCGATAGCCAGGCGTGCGCGGGTTGCGTGATCGCGAAGACGCCTTCGCCCGTTTGTCGCAGCAACATGGTCACCGTCCTTCCGATTACGCGATTAACGGCGCAGACCTGCCCTCCGGTTCCCATCGACGAAGGCAACCGAGGTCACGCGGCGGCATTGCCGTCCGCTGACGCACCGGCCGGAGCCCTGCCATGACCCACATCGACGTATCACGAGACGAGTATTTCATGCGCGAGGCGTTGCGGGTCGCAACGAGCGAAGGCGATGATCCCGCCTCCTCGCCGATCGGCTGCGTCATCGTCCTGGAGGGGCGCATCATCGCGGCTGAGCGCAACAGGGTGGAGCAGGATCACGACGCGACGGCGCATGCCGAGGTCACCGCGATCCGCGCGGCCGGGCGCGCCTTGCAAAACGGCGAGCTGCGCGGCGCGACCCTCTACTCCACCCTGCAGCCCTGCGGCATGTGCACCATGGCGTCGGTCTGGTCTAAAGTTGGACGGGTGGTCTTCGGCGCCGGGCGGGAGGACGTCCACGCGATGTATTTCGAGGCCCGGCATATCGACACGCTCGATTTTATCCGGAACGCCTACCGCGACGACCTCAGCATCGAGGGCGGCGTACTGAGAGCCGAATGCGCCCGGCTGTACTACGGACCGGACGACCATCCGCCGATTGCCGAGCAAGGTAACCTCTAAACGTTTGGTTGCGGCAGGGATGGGATAAATCTCAGATCGAGCGGCATGCGATCGAGGGACAGCGCTGGACGCCTCTAGGTTCGGCATCGCAAGGGCCTTGCCGAGGCGGCTGCGCGTCTCACCCGCAGAACCCAACATATGGATCGACTCGGGAGCTCGTCAGCGGCTGCGGCGCGGGCTCACCGCATGCAGGAAACAAGCGCGGGGCGAGACGTTAGAGGTTTGGCCACGAGGGCGGAGCGATCGCCGCTTCGAGCGCTGGCAGCGGCACCTCCGTCAGGAACGAGGCACATGGATCTGCAACTTACGGGCAAGAAGGTTCTGGTCACCGGGGCATCGCAGGGCATCGGAGAGGGTCTCGCCCACGGCTTTGCTGCGGAGGGCTGCCCGCTCCATCTCACGGCGCGTTCCGCCGACCGGCTCGCGACCTTGGCGGAGACGATCACGGCAGCCCACGGGGTCGCCGTAGGAATGACGGCCGTCGACATGACCCAGGAGGGAGCCTGCGAGCGGATCGTCGAAGAGGCCGGCGACATCGACGTCCTCGTCAACAACGCCGGCGTGATCCCAGGCGGCTCACTCGCCGACATCGGCCCGAAACAATGGCGCGAAGGTTGGGCGCTGAAGGGTTTCGGCTATGCGGACATGATCCGCCTGGTCTACCCCGGCATGAAGGCCCGGGGCGGCGGCGTCATCCTCAACAACATCGGCATCGGCGGCGAGGTCTGCGACCCCAATTACATCGAGGGCGCGGCCGGCAACGCCTCGCTCATGGCCATGACGCGAGCCCTGGGCGGCACGAGCCTTGGCGACAACATCCGCGTCGTCGGCGTCAATCCCGGGCCGGTCGATACCGCGCGCATCGACGCCATGCTCCGGACGTTCGCCGAGAAGCAACTCGGCGACCGCGAGCGCTATCGGGAAATCCTGGCGCGCTATCCCCTCGGGCGTCCGGCGAAAATCCACGAGATTACGGACCTCTTCCTGTTCCTGGCCTCGTTTCGTTCCGGCTACACATCGGGCACGGTGTTCACCGTCGATGGAGGCATCGCCTCCCGCCGCTCGATTTTCTGAGAACGCCAGCGCGGCGAGTACCTCGCTCGCCGCGCTGCGTCCGACGCTCCGATCCGCGTCCAGCAGATTTTGCGAGCGCGATCGGGCGGGATGCCCTATGGGGGTGGGCCGCTGCACGGCACGCTTGACGCGGTCTCCGTCAGGTCGAGCCACGACGATTTCGAGACGACAAGTTACTGATGGCCGTAGAGCGAATGGTCGGCTACGACTTCAGAGCCGCCCTAGCGGGGCGGCCCGACGCAGACCGAAGCTGGAGAAGCAGGACCGCCGCATAGCCGGCCTGCAAGGTGGTTGGGCATGCTACGATGAGGCTCAGCGTCGCAAAAAGCGTCGCGCCTCCGGCGCTCGCAACCGCTATCGCCAGGAGCGTCGCCGCCGCGCTCGCAGGAAGCAAAGCGTAGATCCTGTAGCGCGTCCCGAGGAAAACGCCGGATAGGAGACACAGGCAAAGCCAGGGAATCACGCAAGTCTCCTCATCCGAGAGCCTCGGGGCGAGGTCACGTCTATCGGGCAAAGCTTAAAAGCGGCCTTCGGAAGATTGTTAACATAATATATCGACGTCGCGATGGTTTCTGTTTGATGAACCCTCGACAATCGCAAGCCCATCGCAGACATTCTCTCGGCAGTACGCAGTATAATTACTCGGTATAAATGATCGAACACTTTAAGTATAAATTATTATTCGTTCGATTATGGCAAGTTTGCGTATCTGTTCGCTCTAGAAATCGAATTTCTCTATGCTTGCTCTCGTCGTGCAAGCTGTAGCTTGCAACCGGCTACGGGAGCGGCGCGCATGAGCCGCTGGACTTGCCGGCGGACGCGCGGGCGATCCTGCACACGTTCACGAGCGGACGTTCGCCGATTTAGGCGCAAGATCCGGAGTGTGGATGGGGCGCGCTTGGCTTAGAAGCGTGCAGACAGAAACCGTGGACTTGCGACACGATGGGCCATGATCGCGATAGAAAGGAGGCCTCGAATGTCGCGGACGATCCGCGCTGGGCGCAGATCCGCGCGCGAGATACGGGCGCGGACGGCATGTTCTGGTATTCGGTGGCGAGCACGGGCGTCTACTGCCGGCCCTCCTGCCCTTCCCGCGCCGCCAAGGCTGAAAACCTGGCGATCCATGACACGCTGGCAGCCGCTCAGGCGACCGGGTTCCGGGCCTGCCGCCGCTGCAACCCAGACGGCCTGTCCCCAGCGGCGGAGGGCGTCGCCCGCGTCACCGAGGCCTGGCGGTCGATCGCTGCCGCGCAGACACCGCCCACCCTTGCCGCGCTCGCCGACGCCGCACGGCTCAGCCCGAGCCACTTCCATCGCTTGTTCCGCCGCACGACGGGCGTGACGCCGCATGCCTATGCGGCGGCCTGCCGAGCCGCGCGCGCGCGCGACACGTTAGCAGAGGGCGTCAGCGTGACCGTCGCGCTCTATGCGGCCGGCTTCAATTCGGGTGGGCGCTTCTACGCCGCCGCTCCTGCCATTCTCGGCATGACGCCGCGCCGTTTCCGCTTGGGCGCCAGCGGAGAGACCCTGCGCTTCGCGCTCGGCCGATGCAGCCTCGGGGCCATCCTCGTCGCCTCCAGCGCCCAGGGCGTCGCGGCCATCCTCATCGGCGACGAGCCGGAGCCGCTCCTGCACGACCTCCACGACCGCTTTCACGGGGCAGAGCTCGTCGGCGGCGACGCCGGCTATGAGGGGCTTGTGGCGCAGGTGGTCGGCTTCGTCGAGGCGCCGCGCACAGGCCTCGACCTGCCGCTCGACGTGCGCGGGACAGCGTTCCAGCTGCGGGTGTGGCAAGCCCTCCGCGCGATCCCACCCGGAGCCACGGCAAGCTACGCCGAGGTGGCGGCCCGGCTCGGCCAGCCCACCGCAGTGCGGGCGGTGGCCGGCGCCTGCGCCGCCAACCCGCTCGCCGTGGCGATCCCCTGCCACCGCGTCGTGCGCGCCGACGGCGGCCTGTCGGGCTACCGCTGGGGCGTGGAGCGCAAGCGCGCCCTACTGGACCGAGAAGCCGCGGCGACCTCGCCTCAAGCGCCGAGATAGGTCGAGCGCACCTTGGGATCGGCGAGCAGCGCCTTCGCCTCGCCGCTCATCGTCACCTCGCCGGAATCGAGCACATAGCCGCGCGAGGCGAGTTGCAGGGCGCGGCTGGCGTTCTGCTCCACCAGCAGCACCGTCGTCCCGCGTGCATGGATGTCGGCGACGACCTCGAAGATCTTGTCGACCATCAGCGGCGCCAGCCCCATGGAAGGCTCGTCGAGCAGCAGCACCTTGGGGCGCGCCATCAGCGCGCGACCCATCGCCAGCATCTGCTGCTCGCCGCCGCTCATCGTGCCGGCGAGCTGGGCGCGACGCTCCTTCAGGCGCGGGAACAGGACGAAGACTTTGTCGATGTCGGCCGCCACCTCCCGGTCGGCGCGCACGAAGGCGCCCATCTGCAGGTTTTCTACGATCGTCATCCGAGCGAAGGTGCCACGACCTTCCGGCACCATCACGAGGCCTTGCTTGACGAGGTCCCACGGCCCCTGGCCCCTGATGGAGGCCCCGCAATACCGGATGTCGCCGCCGGCCACCGGCTGGATGCCGGTGATCGCCTTCAGCACCGTGGTCTTGCCGGCCCCATTCGCGCCGATGAGGCTGACGAGTTCGCCCTCCCGCACGGCGAAGGAGACGCCTTTCACGGCTTGGATGCCGCCGTAGGCGACGCGCAGGTCGTGGACTTCGAGCAGCGTGTCGGCCGGGACGTTCGGGCTCACGGCGGGCATCCTGCTGAGAGGGTCGCGTGGCCGGCGCCGAGATACGCCTCGATCACCTTGGGGTCGTTCTGCACCTCGGCCGCCGTGCCCTCGGCGATCGGCCGGCCATAATCGAGCACGGTGAGCCGGTCGCACAGCCCCATGACCAATTTAACGTCGTGCTCGATCAGCAGAATCGTGCTGCCGTCGTTGCGGATACGGTCGATCAGCGCGCGCAGCACCAGTTTTTCACTCGCGTTCATACCGGCGGCGGGCTCGTCGAGCGCGATGAGCTTGGGGTCCGTGGCGAGCGCGCGGGCGATCTCCAGCCGGCGCTGGTCGCCGTAGGACAGCGTGCGCGCCTTGAACCGCGCGAGCTGGCCGATACCGACATAATCGAGGAGCGTGCGCGAGCGCGCCTCGATCGCCGCCTCCTCCGCCTTGAAGCCTTTGGTGCGGAACACCGCGCCGAACAGGCCCGAGCGGGTCCGCGCGTGACGGCCGATCATCACGTTCTCCAGCGCCGTCATTTCGGCGAAGAGGCGGATGTTCTGGAAGGTGCGGGCTATACCCGCCTGGGCGACCTCGTGGACGGCGCTGGGCGTGTAGGGCACACCGCCGAGCTCGAAGGTGCCGGCGTCCGGCTGGTAAAGGCCGGTGATGACGTTGAAGAAGGTCGTCTTGCCCGCGCCGTTCGGGCCGATCAGCCCGTAGACCTGGCCCCTCCTGATGGTGAGGCCGACGTCGGCCAAAGCCTGCAGGCCGCCGAAGCGCTTGGAGACGCCGCTGACGCGCAAGACGACATCGCTCCCGCTGCTGTCCATCATGGTGGTGCGATGCCGGTGACGGCCGGCGGGATCTGATCGACGGCGGCAGTCCCGGTCTCGGGCACGCCGTCCGGCCGCGCCGCCTCGCCGTGCTCGGGGGCGGGCCACAGGCCGCGCGGCCGCACGAGCATGATGCCAATCATCGCCAGCGCGATCATCAGCTGGCGCAGGATGGAGGCGTCGAGCCGCCCGTCCGTCATCTGCTGCAGCGGGCCTGCCACGTAGCGCAGCACCTCGGGCAGGGCGGCCAGGAGAAACGCGCCCACGATCACGCCCGGCAGATGGCCGAGGCCGCCGAGCACGATCATCGCGACGATCATGATCGACTCCTGCAAGCTGAAGGATTCCGGCGAGATGAAGCCCTGGAACCCGGCGAAGATCACGCCCGAGACGCCGCCGAATGTGGCGCCCATGCCGAAGGCGAGAAGCTTCATGTTGCGGGTGTTGACGCCCATCGCCTTGGCCGCGACCTCGTCCTCGCGGATCGCCATCCAGGCCCGGCCGATGCGGCTGCGCTCGAGCCGCGAGCAGACGAGGATTGCCAGCGCGACGACGGCGAGGAGGAGGTAGCAATAGTTCGTCACCTTGGGGATCGTCACGCCGAGCACGTCGTGGCTTTGCCCCAGCGACAGGCCGAACAGGTTGATGTCGTCGATGCCGGCGATGCCCATAGGGCCGTTGCTGACGTTGAAGGGGGCGTCGAGGTTGTTCATGAACACCCGGACGATCTCGCCAAAGCCCAGCGTGACGATGGCCAGGTAGTCGCCGCGCAGCTTCAGCGTCGGCGCCCCGAGCAGCACGCCGACGCTGCCGGCGACCAGCGCGCCGAGCGGGAGGGCGACCCAGAAGGGCGTGTGCAGCCCGTTGGGGAAGAGCGCCGCCAGCGCCGGGAAGTTGTCGGTGAGCTGCGAGGAGGCGAGCAGCGCGAACAGATAGGCGCCGACCGCGTAGAAAGCGATGTAGCCGAGGTCGAGCAGGCCGGCAAAGCCAACTACGATGTTGAGGCCCAATGCCAGCAGCACGTAGAGCAACGACGTGTCGATGATGCGCACCCAGGCGTTGCCGACCAGTTGCGCCAGCAACGGCAGCGCGAGGAGGCCGACCCCGGCGAGGAGACCGGAGAGGAGCTTGTTGCGCGCGAGAGCGACCACGGGGCGCCCTAGGCGCGGTCGGCCACGCGCTCGCCGAGTAGCCCCTGCGGGCGCACGGTAAGCACGAGGATCAGCACGATGAAGGCGAAGATGTCCTGGTATTGGCTGCCGAGGACGCCGCCCGTGAGTGCGCCGATATAACCGGCGCCGAACGCCTCGATGAGGCCGAGCAGCACCCCGCCCAGCATCGCGCCGGGCAGGTTGCCGATGCCGCCGAAGACCGCCGCGGTGAAGGCCTTGAGGCCGGGCAGGAACCCCATGGCATGCTGCACCGAGCCGTAGTTCGCCGCGTACATGAGGCCGGCCAGCGCCGCCAGCGCCGCGCCGATGACGAAGGTCGCCGAGATGACCAGGTCGGGCCGCACGCCCATCAGGGCGGCGACGCGCGGGTTCTCGGCGGTGGCACGCATCGCGCGGCCGAGCTTGGTGCGGTTGATGAGCAGCATCAGGCCGGCGAGCGTCAGGGCCGTGACGACCAGAATGAGCACCTGGACCGTGTTGATTACCGCGCCGCCGATGTCGAAGGTCCGCGCGTCGAGCAGTTGCGGGTAGGGTTTGGGACTCGGTTTCCAGATGATCATCGCCACGGTCTGTAGCAGCAGGGACACGCCCATGGACGTGATGAGGGGCGCCAGCCGCGGCGCGTTGCGGAGCGGCCTGTAGGCGACCTTCTCGATGACGAAGTTGAGGCTGCAGCAGACCACGACCGCGCAGGCGAGCGAAATAAGCATCACGAGCCAGCCGGGCAGCCCCGAATCGGCGAGCGCAGTGACGACGGTCCAGCTCGTCATCGCGCCGACCATCAGGACGTCCCCGTGCGCGAAATTGATGAGGTTGATGATGCCGTAGACCATCGTGTAGCCGAGGGCGATCAGCGCATAGACGCTCCCGAGCACCAGGCCGTTGATGATCTGCTGGATGAATGTGTCCACGCCGGTTCTTTCGATGGTCTGCCGCTTCCGCGCGGGCCGAGCGCTCGCAGGCTGCGCCGTCCCCGTCCCGCTTGCATAGCCTGATTCCTTCGGGTGTCTCTCGCGGCCGCAGCAAAGACCCTGCCATCGGCGCGACCGGCGGCTGGTCCAGCGCGGGAGGCGCGACGAGCGAGGCTGCCTTCCGCGGCTGTTCCTCCCGCGTCGACCGGGCGTATAAACCTCCGCCCGGAGCGCGCGCTCCCTTCCGATCCGAGGCTCCGCCGATGCCGTCGCTTTTTCATATGGCCTACCACGTCACCGACCTCGACGCGGCGCGGCGCTTCTACGGCGACGTCCTCGGCTGCCGGGAAGGCCGCAGCAGCGAGACCTGGATCGACTTCGATTTCTTCGGTCACCAGATCTCGCTGCATCTCGGCAAGCCGTTCGAGACCACGCGCACAGGCCATGTCGGTGACCACAGGGTCATGATGCCCCATATCGGCGTGGTGCTCGGCCTGGACGACTGGTTCGCCCTCGCCGACCGCCTGAAGCGGGCCGGCACCCCCTTCGACATTCCTCCCGTCGTGCGCTTCGAGGGAGAGCCGGGCGAGCAGCGCACGATGTTCCTCTTCGACCCGAGCGGCAACCCGATCGAGGTCAAGGGCTTCAACGACAGCGCGAGCGTCTTCGCCCGCTAACCGGCGCGACCGCGAGGCAGCAGGCGCGGAACCTGCGGCCTGGCTTGGCACGCCGCCCTCAAAACTCAGGAAAATCCACGCCCGAATACCGCGCGCACGCGGCGATCAGCGCGTCCTGCCGAGCGGGGTCGCGCGTTCCGGCATGCGGCTTGCGGCGCTGCCGGTGGTAGAAATATTCGCCGGAGACGGAGGCCGCAGGGTCCTCGCTCGCCGCCAGCCAGACCTGCGTGCGGTGCCCCTGGTCGAGGTCGCCGGTCGCGCGCGGGCCGCTCATCTTGGTCGCGACCCAGCCAGGCTCCAGCGCGTTGGCGCGCACGTCGGGCCAGCGGCGCGCGACCGCGAAGGCCAGCAGCACGTCGTGCAGCTTGGTGTCGCTGTAAGCCTGGTTGCCGCGCCAGGGCCGCCGCGCCCAGGCGAGATCGTCGAGGCTCGGGTCGCCGCGCCGGTGGAGCTCCGAGCTGACGTAGACCAGCCGCTTCGGCCGGGCGATCAGCGCCGTGAGGACATAGGGCGCCAGCGTGTTGACCGCGAAGACGTGAGACACGCCCTCCGCCGTCGCGAGCCGCTGCCGTTCGCGGTAGCCGACGCCGGCGTTGTGGATCACGGCGTCGAAGGCCCCGAGGGCGTTGACCGCTGCGGCGAGCCGCTTTGTCTCCTCGAGGCTCGCGAGATCGCCCGTCAGCACCGCCTCGGCCTCCGGCACGGCCGCGGACGCGGTGCGGGCACGTTCGGCGTTGCGGGCATGCAGCACCACGCGATGGCCCTGTTCGACGAGGAGTTGCGCCGCCATGCGACCGAGGCCGTCCGATGATCCCGTAATGAAGACGCGCGCCATGCTTATCCTCGCCAAACAGCCCGATAGGCCGGCGCAAGGCGGCCGGTTTACCCTCCCTCGCGCACCGCAAGGGAAAGACGATGAAGCGCCTCCGACCTCTCGCCACGCTCCTGCCCCTCGCCGCGATCCTCGCGGGCTCCGCCTGGCTCGCGCCGGGCGCCGGAGCAGCCGACTTCGACGGCCGCCGCATCCCCCGGGTTCGCCAGCTTCCGCCTCCGCCACCGCCACTGGAGGTGATCGAATCCCCGGACGTGCCGATCTATACGCGCCCGGTCGTCGGCTTCTACGCCTACCCCTACGACTACGGCGTGCCGCCCTCGCGGTTCCTGCGCGGCGAGCCGGCCGCCGACGAGCCCTATATCGTCCGCGACGACCCGCATGGAGTCGCGGTGCGCTAGGACAAGGCTGGGCAGATAGACCTTAACGGTAGCCTCTGCGCTTGACCCGCGTCTTTCCAACGCATCATGGCGAGCGGAAATCGTCATCGTTGGGAACGCGTGCGCTCTTCGCGCCGGAGCGACGCCCCGCATCGATGCGCCAAAATCCCGAAAAACAGCGAGCGTGACGCCTACGAAGCGAAAGCGCGCGGGCGTCTTGCCGCGTCGCCCATCAGCCTGTAGGCCCCCGAATTGCATGTCGGCGGCTCATAGGAGTTTTTGATGAATCGTAGAAAAGTTTTGCTTGGCGTGGGGTCCCTTGGCGCCGCTGGCCTGTTGGATCTGCGCTCGGCCTGGGCGGCGGAGAAGGACACGCTCGTCATCGCCATCGGCGACACGATCAACAGCCTGGACATCCAGCGCGCCGGCACCAACCGCCCGGCCTACCAGATCGCGATCAACTGCTACGACCGGCTCCTCAGCTTCGGCACCGCGACCGACGGCTCCGGCGGCATCGATTCCGACTACCAGAAGCTGCGCGGCGAGCTGGCCGAGAGCTGGCAGGTGGCCGAGGACGGCCTCTCCGTCACCTTCAAGCTCAAGCCAGACGCCAAGTTCGCCGACGGCACACCCGTCACCGCCGACGACGTCAAGTGGTCGCTCGACCGTGCCGTGTCCATCGGCGGCTTCCCGACCGGCCAGTTCGCCATCGGGCGGATGACCAGGCCGGAGCAGTTCGAGGTGCTCGACCCGCACACGGTCAAGGTGACGTTCCCCGTGAAGTCGAAGCTTTCGCTGCCAGACTTCGCCGTGCCGCTGGCCATCATCTACAATTCCAAGGTGGCCAGGGCGCACGCGACAGCGGCCGACCCGTGGGCGGCGGAGTACACCCACCGCAACACGATCGGCTCCGGCGGCTTCAAGGTGGAGCGCTGGGACCCGGGTCAGCAGCTGGTCTACACCCGCAACGATCATTACGGCAGCGGGCCGATGCCCAAGCTGCGCCGCGTGATCCTGCGCGAGATCCCCTCGAAGGCGACGCGGCGGGCGCTCGTCGAGCGCGGCGACGTGCAGATCGACTTCGACGTGCCCGGTAAGGACGCGCAGGAGCTGAAGGCGAACGGCAAGCTGAAGGTCGTGAGCTGGCCCGTCGTCAACACCGAGAACGTGCTGAGCCTCAACGTGACCTACGAGCCCTTCAAGGACAAGCGTGTGCGCCAGGCGATCGCCTGGGCGGTCCCCTACGAGCAGATCTTCGAGCAGGCGGCGTTCAACCAGGGCCGCAAGATGTTCGCTGGCCCGACCACGATCGACGCGGCCGTCTGGCCGGTGGCCTTCCCCTACACGACCGATCTCGACAAGGCCAAGGCGCTGCTGGCGCAGACCGCCTATAAGGATGGGTTCGAGATGCCGCTCTCCATCGACATCAGCACGGCGGAGTGGAGCGAACCCTCCGCCCTCCTGGTCCAGGAGAGCCTGGCCAAGATCGGCATCAAGCTGACCATCGACCGCATCCCCGGCGCCAACTGGCGCACGCTCGCCCTGGCGCAAAAGAAGTTTCCGATGATCATCGACGGGTTCGGCGGCTGGCTCGATACGCCGGACTATTACTTCTACTGGTGCTACCTTAAGGGCAAGCTGTTCAACGCCGCCAATTACGAGAACGCCGAGTTGGAGGCCTTGACGCAGAAGACCAGCAACATGGCGCAATCGGACCCCGACTACGCGCCGAGCATCAAGCGGATGATCGCCATCGCCATCGACGAGGTGCCGCGCATCCCGCTGTGGCAGCCAGCCCTGTCCTCGGCAATGAGCAAGGACGTGGCAGGATACGAGTCCTGGTTCCACCGCGGCGTCGACGTTCGTACCCTGGCGCTCAGCTGAGATGACGGGCGCGAGCGGCAAGCTGACCCTCGTGGGAGGCCGCGTCCTGCACGCGGTGCCGGCGCTGATCGGCATCATCATCGTGACCTTCCTGCTGACCCGCGCCCTGCCGGGCGACCCGGCGATCTACTTCGCCGGGCCGACCGCCGATGCCGAGACGATCGCTCAAGTGCGCCACGCGCTCGGCTTCGACCGCAGCATGCCGGTACAGTTCCTCGCCTACATCAACCAGCTCGTGCACGGCGACCTGGGTCAGGCGATCTCGACGGGCCAGAGCGTGAGCCACGAACTCATGGCCCGGCTGCCCGCCTCGCTCGAGCTGACGCTGACGGCCTTGGTCGTGGCGGTCGCTGTCGCCGTGCCGCTCGGCGTGCTGGCCGCGACGCGACCGGACAGTGCCGTGGACCATCTCTGCCGCCTTGTCGTGACCCTCGGCGTCTCCCTGCCGACCTTCTTCACCGGGTTGGCGCTGGTCTATGTGTTTTACTACAAGCTCGGCTGGGCGCCCGCGCCGATGGGGCGGCTCGACGTCCTCTATTCTCCACCCGTCGGCATCACCGGTTTCTACACGCTCGACGCGCTGCTCGCCGGCGACTTCGGGATCTTCCGGGCCGCGCTGGCGCAGCTGCTGCTGCCGGCCGCGACGCTGGCGCTGTTCACCCTGGCGCCGATCGCGCGGATGACGCGGGCCTCGATGCTGCAGGTGCTGGCGAGCGACTTCGTCCGCACCGCGCGCGCCGCCGGTCTGTCGCGTCGGCGCGTGCTGATGACCTATGCGTTTGGTAACGCGATGCTGCCCGTCCTCACCACGCTCGGCATGGTCTTCTCCTTCGTGCTCGGCGCCAACGTGCTCGTGGAGCGCGTCTTCGCCTGGCCGGGCATCGGCTCCTTCGCCATCGACGCGCTGGTCAGCTCGGACTATGCCGCGGTGCAGGGCTTCGTCCTGATGATGGCCGTGCTCTTCGTGCTCCTCAACCTCCTGGTGGACGTGATCTACACCTTGGTCGATCCCCGCATCAGCGTGCCGGCATGACGGACGTCCTTGCTCCCGGCGTCCGCACGAGCGCGGCAGCCCGCAACTGGCGCCACCTGCGCCACGTTCTGCGCGGCAACCCGCTGACGCTCGTCTCCTTCACCCTGTTCGTCCTGCTCGTGCTCACGGCCCTGCTCGGCCCGAGCCTGGTGCCCTTCTCGCCGCTCGCCAGCGATGCGGCCGAGGCGCTGAAACCGCCGTCGGCCGTGCACTGGTTCGGCACGGACAGCGTCGGGCGCGACGTGTTCTCCCGCGTGATCGTGGCGACGCGGCTCGACCTGCTGATCTCCGTCAGCGCCGTCGCGCTCTCGTTCGTCGTCGGCTCGATCATCGGCTCGCTCGCCGGCTTCTACGGCGGCTGGACGGACCGGATCTCCGGCCGGCTGATCGACACGATCATGGCCTTTCCGCTGTTCGTGCTGGCGATGGGGATCGTCGCCGCGCTCGGCAACACGGTGGCCAACGTCGTCTACGCCACGGCCATCGTGAACCTGCCGTTCTACGCGCGTCTCGCGCGCACGGAGGTCATGGTGCGGCGCAACGCCGGCTTCGTCGTCGCCGCGCGGCTGTCGGGCAACGGCAGCCTGCGCATCCTCGCCACGCAGGTGTTCCCCAACATCCTGCCGCCGATGATGGTGCAGATCTCGCTCAACCTCGGGTGGGCCATCCTCAACGCGGCCGGCCTGTCCTTCATCGGGCTCGGCGTACGCCCGCCGATGGCGGAATGGGGCATCATGGTCGCGGAAGGTGCCAATACGATCGTCTCGGGCGAGTGGTGGCTCGCCATCTTCCCGGGGTTGGCGTTGATGCTCGCCGTCTTCACGTTCAACCTGCTGGGCGACGGCCTGCGCGACCTCGTCGATCCGCAGAGGCGCACGTGAGCCTGCGCGCGGACCCGCCGCCCTCGGCCGTCACGGGCGCCCTCCTCGATATCGACCAGGTGGCGGTGGAATTCGTCACCCGCAACGGACTCGTTCGAGCGGTGGACAAGGTCTCGTTCGCGCTCAATCGCGGCGAGACGATCGGCATCGTCGGGGAGTCGGGCAGCGGCAAGTCGGTCACCTCCTACGCCGTCCTGAAGATCCTCGATCGGGCCGGACGGATCGCCGGGGGCACGGTGTCCTTTGCCGGGCGCGACCTGACGCAAGCGTCGGAAGCGGCCATGCAAGGCGTGCGCGGTTCGGAGATCTCCATGATCTTCCAGAACCCGCGCGCCAGCCTCAACCCGATCCGCACGGTGGGGCGGCAGATCGCCGACGTGCTGGTCCAGCACGGGCAGGCTACGCCGCAGGACGCGCGGAAAAAGGCGATCGAGGCGCTCGGCCTGGTGCGCATCGCCCGGCCGGAGGAGCGGGTGGACGCCTATCCGTTCGAGCTCTCGGGCGGCATGTGCCAGCGCGTCGTCATCGCCATCGCGCTGGCCTGCCGGCCGCAACTGCTGATCGCCGACGAGCCGACGACCGGCCTCGACGTGACGACGCAGAAGGCGGTGATGGATCTCGTGGTCGAACTCGGCCGCGCGCGCAACATGGCGACGATCCTCATCACCCACGACCTTGGGCTCGCCGCCACCTATTGCGACCGCCTGGTCATCATGGAGCGCGGCCGCGTGGTCGAGACGGCACCCTCGCGCCAGGTGTTCACCGCGCCGGAACACCCCTACACGAAGCGGCTGATGCGGGCGACGCCGCGCCCCGGCATCAGCCTGCGCGACCTGCTGCCGGCCGAGGCGCCGCCGCTGGCGGCGATCCCCGCCGGTGCGCCGCTCCTCGCGGTGCAAGGCCTCACCAAGACCTACGGCACCACGAAGGCGGTCGATGGCATCAGCTTCGCGATCCGTTCCGGCGAGAGTCTTGGGCTCGTGGGCGAATCCGGCTGCGGCAAGTCGACGACATCCATGATGGTCATGCGCCTGCTCGATTCCACCGCCGGGACCATCACGTTGGAAGGCCGCGACATCGGCGCGGTGCCGTCCGCCCGCTTCGCCGGCGATCCCGACCGCGGCAAGCTGCAGATGGTGTTCCAGGACGCCACGGAAAGCCTCAACCCGCGCTACACCGCCTTCCGCGCCATCGCCGACCCGCTGTTCCGCCTGGGCGGCACAAAACGAACGGACGAAGCACGCGAGAAGGTCGAGCGGCTGGCCGACCTCGTCGGGCTCCCGCGCGGCCTGCTCGACCGGTTTCCGCACCAACTCTCCGGCGGCCAGAAAGCGCGTGTCGGCATTGCGCGGGCGGTCGCGCTTGACCCCAAGCTCGTCATCCTCGACGAGCCGACGGCGGCGCTCGACGTGTCCGTGCAGGCGGTGGTGCTGAACCTACTCGCGGACCTGAAGGCCGAACTCGGAATGAGCTACCTCTTCGTCTCGCACGACCTCCACGTCGTGCGCCTGCTCTGCGACCGTGTGCTGGTGATGCGCGGCGGCCGCATCGTCGAGGAAGGCGAGACGGAAGAGGTGATGACGCAGCCCGCCCACGCCTACACGCGCGAGCTGCTGGCTGCCCTGCCTCACCCGATCTGAGGCGGCACCGCGACCGGCGCGGAGGGACCGGGCCGGCTGACGGAGCGCCTGCCGACGCGCGCCGCCGCTCACACGTGCTCGGCCGAGGCGCTGGTCAGCGCCGCTTGCGTGCGCGCCTCGTCGGCGCTGCCGAGCCCGTTGAAGAACACGTTGAGGACGACGGACACGACGGCCGCCAGCAGGATGCCGGATTCGAGCAGCGGATGCAGGGCGTTCGGCAGGTTCTTGAAGAAATTCGGCGACACCAGGCTGATCATGCCGAAGCCGATGGATATGGCGACGACATAGAGGTTGTAACGGTTCTCGCGAAAGTCCACCTCGGTCAGGATGCGTGCCCCGGTGGCGGCCACCATGCCGAACATGACGATGCCGGCACCCCCGAGCACCGCCTGCGGGATCGCCTCGACGAGCGCCGCGGACTTGGGCAGCAGGCCCAGCACGATCATGATGCCGCCGCCGGCGACCGTCACCCAACGCGACTTCACGCCCGTGATGCCGACCAGACCGACGTTCTGCGAGAACGAGGTGTAGGGAAAGGTGTTGAAGATGCCGCCGAGCAGGGTGCCGAGCCCGTCGGCGCGCAGGCCGCGGGTCAGCGCCTGCTGGTCGATCACCTTGCCCGTCATGTCGCTCAGCGCGAGGAACATGCCCAGCGACTCGATCATCACCACCACCATGACGACGCACATGGTCAAGGCCGGCACCAGGTGGAACTGGGGGACGCCAAAATGGAACGGCGTGACCAGGGCGAACCAGCCGGCCTGGCCGACCTTGGCGAAGCTCATCAGCCCCAGGGCCGCCGCCAGGACGGCGCCGGCAACGATACCGAGCAGAACGGAGATGTTGGACACGAAGCCGCTGCCCCAACGGATCAGCGCGAGAATGGTGAGGAGGACGAAGAGCGCGACACCGAGACCCTGCAGGCCGCCATAGGCCGGGTTGGGGAATGCGCCCGGTACGCCGTCCACGACCTTGGTGATGGTCGGCAGGCCGCCGGCTGCCCAATTGATGGCCACGCGCATCAGCGAGACGCCGATGACGAGGATGATCGTGCCCGTGACCACAGGCGGGAAAAGGGGCAGCAGCCGGCTGATGAAAGGGGCGACGAGAATGGCGAAGACGCCGCCCGCGATCGCCGCGCCGTAGATGCCGAGGACGCCGATTTCCGGGTCCGCGGCCATGGAGAGCATCGGCCCGACGGAGGCGAAGGTGACGCCCATCATCACCGGCAGGCGGATGCCGACGAAGGGCAGGCCGTAGCTCTGGATGATCGTCGCGAGGCCGCAGGCAAAGAGGTCGGCGCTGATGAGGAAGGCGACGTCCTCGGGCGGCAGCTTGAGGGCCCGACCGATGATGAGGGGCACGGCCACCGCGCCGGCATACATGACGAGGACGTGCTGCAGCCCGAGCGTCAGCAGGCGCGGGGCCGGAAAGATCTCTTCGACGGCATGAGGTTGCGTGGACATGGTCACCTCGCGGACGGGCTACCTAGGCCATCTCTCAAGAAACATGCCATGTTTTTTCCAAAACGATTTGGTTCGTCGAGCGATGACGTTCCTCCGACGATGCCGGGAACGGAATGGCACGACGATTGCTGCGCATGCGTCGGGTGCGAAACGCGCGACGCTAGGGACATCGCAAAGTGATGGGCGGATTGACGACGCACGTTCTCGACCTTGCGGCAGGGCGCCCTGCGGCCGGCGTGCGGGTTGCCGTCTCGCGCTACGAGGCCGGCGGTGCCTTGCTCCTTGGCGAGGCTGTGACCAATGCCGATGGGCGGCTCGACCGGCCGCTGCTCTCGGGCGAGCAGATGGTGGCGGGCACGTACGAATTGCTCTTCCACATCGGCGCCTATTTCGCCGGCGCCGGGGGTGGCCCGGCGGTGCCGTTCCTCGATCTGGTGCCGCTGCGCTTCGGCGTCGCCGACCCGGGGCTGCACTACCACGTCCCCCTGCTGGTCACGCCCTGGAGTTTCTCGACCTATCGCGGCAGTTGACGCCGCGGGCGTCGACGTCGGCTCAATAGGATTTTTGAGTAAGGAGCAAGGCGACATGGCTCTCATAGGCAACCGCTACGGCAAGGGGCGCGTGCGCGTGATGCGCGTCAAGCGAGACACCGCGCGCCATGAGGTCCGCGAACTGACGGTCGAAGCTATCCTCGAAGGCGATTTCGGCCGCGCCTACACCGACGCCGACAATTCCACTTCCGTATCGACCGACACGATCAAGAACGTCGTCAATGTCGTGGCCCACGACAACCTCGACCTGCCGGCGGAGCTGTTCTGCAAGGTGCTCGCCCAACGGTTCCTCAAGGACTATCCACAGGTCGAGAACGTCAATGCACGCGCGGTCGAGACGGTTTGGGCACGGCTGGTCGTCGACGGGTCGGAGCATCCGCACAGCTTCCAGCTCGCCGAAAACGGCAAACCCTTCGCCACCGTCATGGCGACGCGGACGGCTTTGACGACTACCTCCGGCGTCTCCGGCCTGACCTTCCTGAAGACGACGCAGTCCGGCTGGTCCAATTTCGCGATGGACCCGCTGACGACCCTCAAAGCGACGGACGACCGCCTGTGCGCCACTAGCCTCCAGGTCTCGTGGGACTGGTCGCGCGCGCCAGCGGACTATCCGGAGACGAACGCTATCATTCTGGACACGATGCTGTCGGTCTTCGCGACCACCTATTCAAACAGCGTGCAGGACAGCCTCTACCGCATGGGCATGGCCGCGCTCGCCGCCGTGCCGGAGGTCGCCACCATCAGCATGGCCGCACCGAACAAGCACTACATCCCGATGAACCTCGCTCCCTTCGACCGCGACTTCCACGGCACCCTGTTCCTGCCCACCGACGAGCCGCACGGGCAGATCGAATGCGTCGTCGGGCGCGGCTGATGGGCCCCGCGCGATGAAGGCCGCGGAATTGGCCGGCCTCGACCGCGTGCGGTTCGTCGCCGCCTTCGGCGAGGTCTTCGAACATTCCGCCTGGATCGCCGAGGGCGCCTGGGCGCACGCGCCATTTTCATCCTTTGCGGCGCTGCACGCGGCGATGGTCGCCGTCCTCGATCGGGCGGGCGCGGCGGCCGCCGCGACGCTCGTGCGCGCCCACCCCGACCTTGCCGGCAAGGCGGCGCTGGCCGGCACGCTGACGGAAGGGTCACGCAGCGAGCAGCATGCCTCGGGCCTGGCGAGCCTGACGGCGGAGGAACGCGCGCGGTTCACGCGCCTCAACGCGGCCTACCGGGGCAAATTCGATTTTCCCTTCGTCATGGCGGTCCGTCAGAGCGACAAGGCGGCGATCCTCGCCGCATTCGAGGAAAGGCTCGGCAACGACGCCGACACCGAACTGGCCCGTGCGATAACCGAAATCAAAACTATCGCCCGGCTGCGCCTCGAGGCCATCGCTGCGGACGCCTGAACTGCCCGGTCGCCGGCTCCGCCTTGGCTCGAAACTTGCCGCGGCCCGACGTGGAGCCGATCGATGCCTGCAACCATCGCCATCCCTGCCAGTCCCTATCCGTTCGCGCTCGATCTCGCGGCCTGCGCCCTCCTGGTCATCGACATGCAGCGCGACTTCATCGAGCCCGGCGGATTCGGCGCCACGTTGGGCAACGACGTCGGCCTGCTGCGCCGCGCGGTCGAACCCAACCGCCGTCTCCTGGCGGCCTGGCGCGCCGCCGGCCTCTTCGCCATCCACACGCGCGAAGGCCATCGGCCCGACCTCGCCGACCTGTCGCCCACGAAGAAGGCGCGCGGGCGCGGCGCAGTGACGATCGGCGACCTCGGACCGATGGGCCGCATCCTGGTGCGCGGCGAGCCCGGCCACGACATCGTCCTCGAACTCGCACCGGCGCCCGGCGAGCCCGTGGTCGACAAGCCGGGCAAGGGGGCGTTCTTCGCGACCGACCTGCAGGCCATCCTCCAGCATCGCGGCATCACCCAACTCGTGGTCACCGGCGTGACGACCGAGGTCTGCGTCAGCACCACCGTCCGCGAGGCCAACGACCGGGGCCTGGAATGCCTCGTCCTCGAAGATTGCTGCGGTTCCTATTGTCCCGAGTTCCACGACGCTGCGCTGCGGATGATCGCGGCCCAGGGCGGGATCTTCGGTTGGGTGGCCTCTTCGGAGGCGCTGCTCCCCGCCCTGACCGCGCAGGCCTGACCTCTTCCAAACGGCAGGGACGACGCGGCGCGCTGTCGTCCTTGCGGGAGCGGGCACGGCCGGATTACGCACTGGCTCCGTCCGCTTCCGGAAAGAACCCGCATGGCCACCTCGCACCTATCCGCTTCCCGCGACTTCAAGGGCTACGGGCGCGACGCCCCGCACGCGGACTGGCCGGGCGGGGCGCGCGTGGCCGTGATGTTCGTCCTCAACTACGAGGAGGGCGGAGAACGCTGCCTCCTGCACGGCGACCAGGAGTCCGAAGCCTTCCTGTCCGAAGTCCTCAACGTCGATCCGTGGCCGGGACAGCGGCACATGAACGTCGAATCGAGCTACGAATATGGCGCGCGCGCCGGGTTCTGGCGCCTCTGGCGCCTGCTCTCCTCGCGGCACGTTCCCGTCACCGTCCAAGCCGTGACGCGCGCGCTCGCCGCCGGGCCCGAGCAGACCGCCGCCATGGTGGAAGCGGGTTGGGAGATCGCCAGCCATTCCCTGCGTTGGATCGATTACCGCAACATGCCCCGCGAGATGGAGGCCGCACATATCCGAGAGGCGGTGCGCCTGCACACGGAGTTGACCGGGGAGCGGCCCCTCGGCTGGTATACGGGTCGGACCAGCGAGAACACGCTCGACTTGGTCGCCGAGGAAGGCGGCTTCGTCTATTCCGCCGATTCCTATGCTGACGACCTCCCTTATTGGGTCCGGCCCACCGGCCGCGCCCCGCAACTCATCGTCCCCTACGCCATGGATACGAACGACATGCGCTTCCTGCAGGCGCAGGGGTTTCGCACCTCGGACGACTTCTTCGTCTATCTCCGCGACACGTTCGACGTCCTCTACGCCGAGGGCGGCGAGCGCCCAAAGATGATGTCAATCGGCCTCCATTGCCGCATCATCGGCCACCCCGGCCGCACGGCCGCGCTTCTCCGCTTCCTCGACCACATCGAGTCGAAGACCGACGTTTGGGTGACGCGCCGCCTGGAGCTGGCGCGCCACTGGATGGCTCGGCATCCCGCCACGGTCTAGCCCGGCTCGTCGCGCCTCAACGCGCGTGATGCCGGCGGTGGGCGGGATGAACGTGACGCGCGCGCCCATACCCGCTGTACTGCTTGGCACGCCGATCGACGGGCGGCGTCAGCGCCAGGGCCGAGCCGGCGGGAGGCGTCTTGGATTGCGCCAGAGCGGCGGTCAGGTCGCAGACCGTCAGCCCCAGACAGCACAACCCGATGAGAAACGTCGATGATCTGGCCATGCGGCTCTCCGTGTCGGACGCACGTCGAGCGCCTTATCCGACCAATGAGGTAGCCCCCTCGCGAGTTCAGGTCGGCTAGGCCACGAGCGGGACTTTCTTGCCTGACGGGCATATATCTTGCCAGACCGAGATATGGCACCCTGCTCCGTCGACGACCGCCTCGATGCCCTCGCCGCTCGCGTCCGCGAGGACTTGGCGACGATGGCCTATCCGAATGTCGACTGGGTGCAGCCGATTCACCACCGGTCCGGCCAGCCTGTCCTGGACGTTGTGGTGGTGGGCGGCGGCCAATCGGGACTCTGCACCGCCTTCAACCTACGCTGCGACGGCGTCGTCCGCGTCCTCGTCATCGACGCCAACCCGGCCGGCTACGAGGGCCTGTGGGGCCGCTTCGCCCGCATGGACCGGCTGCGTACGCCGCGCTTTCTCGTCGGGTTGGAGCGAGGGTTGCCGAACCTGTCCGTCCGCGCCTGGTTCGAGGCCAAATACGGCGCGACCGCCTGGCTGGCGCTCGACCGCATTCCCCGCCTGGACTGGATGGATTACCTCCGCTGGTACCGCCGGACGCTGGACCTCCCGGTCCGCAACGAGACGGTGATCGAGGCGATCGAGCCGGACGGCGAGGTCTTCGCGCTCAAGGTCGCGACGGCGGACGGCCCGGACACGATCCTCGCGCGCCGCGTGGTCCTGGCAACGGGTTACGACAGCGGCGGGCAATGGCACGTGCCTGGCTTCCTGAAGGATGCGCTGCCCGCCGGCGTCTGCCACCATTCCAACCAGGCGATCGACTTCGCCGCCGTCGCGGGCCAGCGCGTCGGCGTGCTCGGCCACGGCGCCTCCGCCTTCGATGCGGCGCTGGCGGCGCTGCGCCACGGCGCCGCCTCCGTCGACCTCTGCTTCCGCCGCGACAAGCTGCCGACGAGCAATCCGCACCGCTGGTTCGAGTTCGCGGCCTTCCTCAAGCATTTCCCGGAGCTCGACGACGCGACGCGCTGGAGCGTCAACCACCACGTCGACGCGGTGGACCAGCCACCGGCGCGCCACAGCTACGACGCGGCGCATGCTTTCGCCAACTTCCGGGTCCACGCCAATTCACCCTGGTCACGGGTGGATTACGACGGCACGGTTCGGGTGGAGACGCCGCGCGACAGCTTCCGCTTCGATGTCGTGGTCGCCGCCACCGGCAGCCACGTGGACCTGCGGCTGCGGCCGGAACTGCGCGGCTTCGTCGGCGACATCGCCCTGTGGCAGGACCGTTTCGAGCCGCCGCCGGAGGAGCGCCACCCGTCACTTGGCCGCTACCCCTACCTCGACGGCGCCTACGCCTTCCAGGCACGCACCCCCGGCGCGGCGCCGTTTCTCTCGCGCATCTTCGCCTTCAACTTCTCGTCCATCGTCAGCTGCGGCCCGCACTCCACCTCCATCAGCGGTCACAAATACGCGATCCCGCGCCTGGTGCAGGGCATCACCTCGAGCCTGTTCCTGGAACAGCAGGCCTGGCTCGTACCGACGCTGAAGCGCTACGACGAGGTCGAGTTGCACTTGCCCGTGCGCGACGGAGCGCCGAGCGCGTCGCTGTTTGGCGAGATTCGTGCAGCCGAATGACATCCGGCCGCGCCGGCGGCCATCGCACAGGGATCCGCATGAGCATCCAACCCGCCACCGACACCTACCGGATCGTCGAACTCGCGACCGTAACGCCCGACCGGGCCAGCTTCGCGCCCTATGGCCAGTTGATCCTGCCGAGCGAGGACGGCACCCCCTTCGGCCCGGACGATGCGGTCTTGGATTTCAGCCGTGGCACGCCGCGCTTCTACATCATGCGGCTTCACCATCGTAGCATGGTCGTGACCCAGATCACCCGCCACGCCCGCGTCACGCAATGCCTTGCCGCGGCGGGAACCTATCCCTGGTTCATAGCGCTGGCGCCCGCGGGGGCCGGCGACGAGCCCGACCTCGCGGCGATCCGCGGGTTCCGCATCCCGCCGGGCGTCGCGATCAAGTTGCACCCCGGCACCTGGCACGCCGGACCCTTCTTCGTTCCCGCCAGTATGAACTTCTTCAACCTGGAATTGGCCGACACCAACGAAACCGACCACCACAACGCCTATCTGGCGGACCGCAACGGCGTGGCCTTCCGGCTCCTGACGGACGCCTAGCGGGGGCTTGGGTGTCTCGACAGGCGCCCAGGCGCCCTCAGGCGTGGCCGACCATATGGCTGCCGATGTCCCGCGCGTCGGCGCCGGCGGGCGCCTCGAACACGACGGCGCCGTCGCGCATCACCAGGATCCGGTCCGACAGCTCGCGGATCTCGTCGAGGTCTTCCGAGATCAGCAGGACGGCCGCGCCCGCGTTGCGCGCAACGACGATCCGCGCGCGGATCTCGGCGACGGCCTTCACGTCCAGCCCGAAGCAGGGGTTGGCGACGATCAGCACATCCACGCTACCGTCGAGCTCGCGCGCGAGGATGGAACGCTGGACGTTGCCGCCGGACAAATTCGCGATGGGGACGTCCTTCGATGGCGTACGAATGCCATAGGCGGCAATCATCGCGCGGGCGCGGGCGCGCATGCGCGGGCGATCGAGCCAGAACCGCGGGCGCCCCCTGTCGTCGCGATCGAAGGCCCGCAGGTTGACGTTGTCCTCGACGGAAAGGCTTGGGACGCAACCGTTGCGCAGCGGCTCCTCGGGCAGCACCCGGACCTTATTGACGAAGGTCTCCTCGCGCGAGGCCCCATAGGGCTTGCCGCCGATGGTCACGCTGCCGCCCGTGGCCGCGCGCTGGCCCCCCAACACCTCCAGCAAGGCCGCCTGGCCGTTCCCCGATACCCCGGCGACACCGACGATCTCACGCCGCCGCACCGCGATCGCCGCGATGTTCAACCCGGGACGGCCGTGGTCGCCGAGGGTCGTCAAGCCGCCGATCCGCAGGTGGGGCTCCGCCTCCGGCGCGCCCACCCGTTCGACGTCGGCCGGGACGTGCGTCTCGCCGATCATCAGCGTCGTCAGCGCGGACGCTCCGAGGCTCGACACGGGGCCGCCGCCGACCATGCGGCCGCGGCGCAGAACGCTCACGTCGTCGGCGAAGGCCGCGACCTCCTTCAGCTTATGGGTGATGATGACCACCGTGATGGCGTCGGCACGGACGAGGTCGCGGACAAGGCCCAGCACCTCTTCCGATTCCTGCGGCGTCAGCGTGGACGTAGGTTCGTCGAGGACGAGGACGCGGCGCTCGAGGTAGAGCTGCTTGAGGATCTCGGCCTTCTGCCGCTCGCCTGCGGC
Organism: Beijerinckiaceae bacterium; assembly: GCA_965249685.1. Taxonomy (GTDB): domain Bacteria; phylum Pseudomonadota; class Alphaproteobacteria; order Rhizobiales; family Beijerinckiaceae; genus RH-AL1. Next base: position 2,429,984 of record CBDFMN010000003.1, read on the forward strand.
AAGCCCGTCGACGGGCACGTCGAGCGGGATCTTGAACGGCATATCCGCCATGAAGGCGGCGAGGCGCTCCCGCTCCCGCGCCCAGACGATCACGCGCGGCACGTCGGCCCGCGCCATGACGAGGTTCTCCGCCACGCTCATGGAGGGAACCAAGGTGAAATGCTGATAGACCATGCCGAGGCCGAGCCGCGCGGCATCCTGCGGCTGGGCGATCGCGACCTCGCGCCCATCGACGAGAAAACTGCCCTCCTCCGCCCGATTGTACCCGAGCAGGCATTTGACGAGCGTCGACTTGCCGGCCCCGTTCTCCCCGAGCAGCGCGTGGACGGTGCCGGCGCGGACCTTCAGCGACACGCCGTCGAGCGCAGTGAAAGCGCCGAAGCGCTTGGTGACGCCGATCGCCTCGACGCCGACGGCGCGCGTCTTGACGGGGGCAGGCTTCGCTTCGTTCGATGCGTTCCGCATGGCTTCCTCAGCGCACGATCGACAATTCCCCCGGCGCACCTTTCAAGGCACGGCCCGGCCGCACGGAGGCGACCATCAGCACCAGGGTGAGCACGTAGGGAGCGGCGTTGAACAGGTAGTAGCCTTGGGAGATGCCGACGGACTGGAGCGACGGCCCCAGCGCACCGGCAGCTCCGAACAGCAGTGCCGCCCCGATGCACCTAAGCGGGTCCCAACGCGCGAACACGACCAACGCGACGGCGATCAGGCCTTGGCCCGAGGAAAGGCCTTCGTTCCAGCTGCCGGGATAGACGAGGGAGAGAAAGGCCCCGCCGATCCCGGCGAGCGCGCTGCCGGCCGCCGTCGCCCCCATGCGGATGCGGTTGATCGGCAGGCCCATCGCGCGCGCGCTATCGGCGCTGTCGCCGACGATGCGGATGACGAGGCCGAGACGCGTGGTGCGGAATGCCCACGCCATGGCGAGGCCGACGAGCAGGCCGAACAGGAAGAGGGGGCTGATATCCAGCGCGTTGCGGAGCTGCGCCGAGCCGGACCAGGCACCCAACGGCATGGCTGGAAGCTGCGGCGCGGACGGCTGGATGTAGGCCTTGCCGAAGAAGAAGGCGATGCCGGTGCCCGCCAGCATGATCGCGATGCCCATCGCGATGTCGCTGATCCTGCTCAGCCCGCACAGCGCCGCATGGATCGTGCCGAGGCAGGCGCCGACGAAGGCGGCGGCCAAGAGGCCGATCCAGGGATTGCCCGTCTCGAACGAGACGGCGTAGGCGGACATGGCGCCGAGCACGAGGACGCCCTCGTTGCCAAGATTGATGCGCCCGGACTTCTCGGTCAGGCACTCGCCGAGGCTGACGAAGAGGAACGGCGTCGAGACGCGCAGCGCCCCGGCGAGCATCGCGGTCAGGACGGTACCGACGGCGGCGGCGCTCATGCCGCGCGCCGCGGCTGGAACCAGGCGAACCGGCCGTAAAAAGTCTCGCTGGCGAGGATGGCGACGAAGATCATGCCCTGCAGGACCATCACCGTGGCGTCCGGCAGGTCCATGCGACGCTGGATCAAGCCGCCGCTCGCCGTCAGCCCTCCCAGCAGCGCCGCCATCGGGATGACGGCGAGCGGGTTCTGCCGCGCGAGGAAGGCGATGAGGATCCCCGTGTAACCGTAGCCCGCGGCGAGCGAAGCGTTGGCGCGGCCCTGCACTGCGGCGACTTCGACGGCGCCGGCGAGGCCTGCGCAGGCGCCGCCGAGCGCGCAGGCGATCACGATGAGCCGGTTGACCGGTAGCCCCTGCAGCTGCGCCGCGCGCAGGCTGCCGCCGGTGACGCGGCAGCCGAAGCCGAAGCTCGTCTTGAAGACGAGCACGTAGAAGGCGACGCAGGCGACGACGCCGAAGAGAAGGCCGGGGTGGAGGTCCGTGCCGGGCAGGCTGCCGAACATGTTGGCGGCGCCAATATCCGCAGTGGACGGCTTGTTGAGGCTGGCGGAATCACGCAGCGGCCCTTCGACCATGTGGTTGAACAGAGCGATGGCGATATAGGCGAGCAGGAGGCTCGAGATGGTCTCGTTGATGCCCCGGATGGCGCGCAGCCAGCCGGCGAGGCCGATCCACGCCGCCCCGGCCGCCATGCCGGCGCCCATCATCGCGACCTGCACGACGGGCGAGGGCAGGCCGGTCAGGGGCGGGGCGAGTGCCGCGGCGGCGAGGCCGCCGAGCACCACGGCCCCCTCGCCGCCGATGATGACCAGGCCGAGCTGCGCGGGCAGGGCGACGCAGAGGGCGGTGAGAAGGAGCGGCGATGCCTTCAGCAGGGTGTTCTGCAACGAGAAGCTGCTGCCGAAGGCCCCGCGCCACACGAGGGTGACGAACTCCACGGGCGACTGACCGAGGCAGATCAGGAACAGCGCGAAGGCGAGGGCGGCGAGGACGAGGGCGAGGAGCGGAACCAGCACAGCCTCGAGTGCGTGTCGATAGCGGTAGCCACGATCGAACGCGGCGGCGGCGGCCGTTCGCGGAGGCGCGAGGGCCGCCCCGCCCGTCACGCCAGCTTGCCGATAACGCCCTCGGCCAGGTAGTTCATGCTCTCCAGCTCGATCGCGGTTTCGGCGTAGGCCTTGCCCGCCGGGATGACGGTCGCACCCTTGTTGTCCTTGAGCGGGCCCTTGAAGACGGAATATCCGCCCTTCATCATGGCCGCCTTGGTCTCGTCGGCCTGCGTCTTGGCCGCGTCCGTGACGGCGGCACCATAGGGCGACATCTTGACGAAATTGTCGGATAGGCCGCCGCGCACGAAGTTTGGGAGCGCCTCGCCCTTCAGCGCCTTGTCGGCGAACATCTGGTAGACGGTCGCCCAGTTCCATTCCGCGCCGGTCAGATAGCCTTTGGGGGCGAGTTTCTGCTGGTTGGCGTGGTAACCGCACGTGTAGAGACCGCGCCGCTCGGCGGTCTCGATGACGACCTTCGGGCCGTCGACGTGGCAGGTCACCACGTCCGCGCCGCTGTCGGCGAGGCTGTTGGTGGCCTCGGCCTCCTTGACGGGAAGCGACCAGTCGCCGGTGAAGATCACCTGCACGGTGATGCTGGGATCGACCGAGCGAGCCCCGAGCAGGAAGGAGTTGATGTTGATCAGCACCTGCGGGATCGGCTTGGCGGCGACGAAACCGAGCTTCTTGGTCTTGGTCATATGGCCGGCGACGACGCCGTTGAGATACTGGCCCTGGCCGATGTAGCCGAAATAGGAACCCGCGTTCATCGGGTTCTTCGCCTTATCCCACAGGCCGCCGCAATGGCGGAACTGGACGTCGGAATGCTTTTCGGCTTCCCGCAGCATGAAGGGGTCGAAATAGCCGAAGCTGGTCGGGAACAACAGGGTCGCGCCGTCGAGCGCCATCATGCTTTCCATCGTCTTCTGCGCGTCGAGCGTCTCGGGTACCTTTTCCTCCTCGACGACCTTGATGCCCTTCATGCCCTTGATGGCGGCGGCACCCTCGGCATGGGCTTGGTTGTACCCGTAATCGTCCTTCGCGCCCACGTAGATGAATCCGATGGTCACGGGACCCTTGGCAAAGGCCAGCGATCTCTGCGTGCCCGCAAGCGCGGCGGCGCTTCCGGCACCGAGGAGGAGGGTACGGCGGGATGGGGTGAGATGCGACATGAGGGTCCTCGGAAGATCAGAGCAAGCGACAGCAAAGCTTATGCCAGGCGCACCCGCCGAGTGAGCGGCCTTCAGAGCGGATAGGACGGTACGGTCGCCGCCAGTGGCCGCCCCCGATTGATCACGATGCGATCGGATTGCGGACGGGTGACCACCTCGTTCAACGTGGATGCCTGCAGCAGGATGAAGTCCGCCGGCGCGCCGATCCGGATCGTCCCCGCGTGTTCCAGCTTCATGGCCGCGGCAGGCGCCGGGCCGACGAGCGCCGGCGCCCCGTCCAAGGGATGGTCGAAATGCAGGATGCGGACCGCCTGGCGCATCGTGTCGAGGGCATCGTGGTCGCCGTAGGCATAGAAACCGTCGCGGCAATTGTCGCCGCCGGCGGCGACCCTCACCCCCGCCGCGATCAGCTCGTGCACGGGCGTGACGCCGCGCCAGCGCGGCGTGCGTCCGCGGTGGCGATCCTGGAGGTACATGTTGACCGTCGGCAGGGTGACGATGGTGATTCCCGCCGTCGCGACCCGCGCGATGGTCTCGCCCGCCCGCTCCGGCGGCTGCAGCGCGAGGCTGCAGCAATGGCCGCAGGTGACGCGCCCCTCGTAGCCGAAGCGCAACGTGGCCCGCGCGATGGCGTCGAGCGAGGCGGCCCAGGGATCGTCGACCTCGTCGACGTGGAGGTCGATGTCGAGGTCGCGCTCGCGCGCCAAGCCGAACAGGACTTCGAGGTGCGCCGCCATCGTCGCGGCGGCCGCTGGACTGGGGTCGGTCGGCCGCAGCGCGCCGCCGACGAGGCCGCCGGAAGCGGCGACGATATCGGCGAGACGCCGGCCGTGATCGGTCGCATAGGCGTCGATCGGGACGAGTCCGACGCCCTGCAGGACCACGCGCCCGGCCCAGGCTTCGCGCATCGCGCGGAACACGCCCCAGGTGGTGGCCGCCTGATCGCGGTGCGGCCCATCGTCGGGCGAATCGAGATGCGTACGGATCGCGCCGACGCCATGCGCCTCGGCACAGCGCAGGGCGAAATCCATGCGCCGATGAATATCGTCGGCGGTCCAGAAGCCGATGCGGTCCCTTCTGGTCGCGTCGAGGGCGCCCGCGAACGTGCCGTCCGCATTCGGCGTGCGCGCCACGGTATGCGCCTTGTCGAGGTGCGCGTGCATGTCGACGAGAGTCGGCCAGAGTTGCCGGCCGCCGAGATCGACGGCAGGGTCGCCCGACGTGTCCACCGCGTCGGCCTCCGCGGAGGCGACCGCAACGGCGGCGACGCGCCCCTCGTCGACGAGGAGGTCGAGGAGGACGCATCCCTCGGCGTCCGGTGCCGCGCCGGGTGGCAGACCGGCCGCGAGGAACGGTCCGGGAATGCGCGCGCGCCGCAGGCGGTAGCGGCGCGCGGACGGGAAGGCGGAGTCGAAGCCTGGCATCACGGTCCCTGCAAGCGTCAGACGATGGTTCAACGCAACGAGGCGCTCCCGCGCGCTATCGAAACGCGGGGCGCCGAGGACGGCATCAGGACGGAAGCTTGCCTTCCACACCCTGGACGAGCCAGTTCATGGAGGCGATGCTGCCGTCGTCGAGGGGCGAGGCGCCGCTACCTTTGGCGGCGCCCGCCTGGTCTTTCAGCGGACCCTTGAACGGGATGATCTTGCCGCTTCTGATGCCGGCCTCCGTCTCCTTCGCCAGGGCGACCACGTCGTCGGGCATGTTGCGGTAGGGCGCCATGACGAGCATGTCGGACGTCAAACCGCCCCAGACGTCGTCGGGCTTCCATGTCCCGTCGATCAGGTCTTGCACACGCTTGACGTAATAGGGCCCCCAATTGTTGACCGGCGCGGTCAATTGCGTCTTGGAGGCGAACTTGATCATGTCCGTCGCTTCGCCGAAGGCCTTCAACCCGCGTTGCTCGCAAACCTGGAGCGGCGCGGGCGAATCGGTGTGCTGGGTGATGATATCGCAGCCGAGGTCGAGCAGCGCCTTGCAGGCGTCGCCCTCCTTGCCCGGATCGTACCAGCTGTTGATGAAGACGAATTTCAGCTTGGCGGCCGGGTTGACGCTCTGCATGCCCAGAAGCGTGGCGTTGATGCCCATGATGACCTCGGGGATCGGCACGGAGCCGATGTAGCCAATGACGCCGTTCTTCGACATCTTGCCCGCGATCACCCCCTGGATGTAGCGCCCTTCATAGAAGCGGACGTTGTAGGTGCCCATGTTGGGGCCGCGCTTGTAGCCGGCACAATGCTCGAAGAACGTCTGCTTGTGAGCGGAGGCGACCTTGAGCGTCGGGTTCATGTAGCCGAACGAGGTGGTGAAGACGAGCTGGTTGCCCTTATCGGCCAGGGCCGCGATGACGCGCTCGGCGTCGGCGCTCTCCGGCACGTTCTCGATGAATGTCGTCGAGACCTTGTCGCCGAAATGCTTCGCGACCTCCTGCCGTCCGACATCGTGCTGATATGTCCAGCCGAAGTCGCCGACGGGACCAAGATAGACGAAGGCGACCTTCGGCACGGCGGCCTGGGCCGGCCGCACCAGACCGGTCGCCGCGCCCGCGACGAGGCCGCCACCGAGCAGCGTGTTGAAATGCCTGCGGTCCATCATGTTCCATCTCCCCCTCGACGGCGCCTGGAAGCGCACCGCGCCGACTCTCCAGCAGCGTAAGGCCGCGGCGCTGCCTGCAACAATGATGCCTAAGCTGCGCGTACCGCGCGAGGACGGCACAGATCGAAGCGATTTGCGGCCGCTCGCGGGGGCGACGCTTCCGCGAGGGCTTCAGTCGTAGGCGTCGATCCCGAAATCCTCCGGATAGGTCGGGTAGATGCCTTTGACGCGGCCCATCTGCTGCGCCAGGGCGAGCACCGCGTTGATGTGCGGCGTCGGCACCTCGGCGAGGCGGCCGAGCTCCTGGACGGAGGTGAGCAGCGCGTCGAGTTCAATCGGGCGTCCCTTTTCCACGTCCTGCAGCATGGACGTACGGTGGGCGCCGACGCGGGCCGCGCCGTTGATGCGTTTGTCGATGTCGACGCGGAAGTGCACGCCGATGCGCCGCGCGATACGCTCGGCCTCTTCCATCATGTGGCGGGAGAGCTCGCGCGTGCCGGGATCGGTGGCGACGACGTCCAGCGTCGCGTGGGTCAGCGCCGAGATCGGGTTGAAGCACAGGTTGCCCCAGAGCTTCAGCCAGATGTCGTTGCGGATCTCCGGCAGGATAGGCGCCTTCATGCCCGACCGCTCGAACAGGTCCGAGAGGGTCTGCGCGCGCTCCGTCACCTTGCGCGTCGGCTCTCCGAGCCCGAACTTATCGCCCGCCACGTGCTTGATGACGCCGGGCGCCTGGATCTCCGCCGCCGGGTAGACGGTGCAGCCGATGACGCGTTCGGGGCCGATGGCGTTCCATTGGCGTTCACCGGGATCGACGCTCTCGATGCGGCGGTCGGCATATTGTCCGTCGAACCCGTAGAAGTACCACCAGGGTAGGCCGTTCTGCGCGGTCACGACCGCCGTATGCGGCCCGAGCAGCGGGCGCATCTGATCGGCCACCTCCCACGCCTGGTGCGCCTTCAGCGCGATGATCACATAATCCTGAGGGCCGAGCTCGGTGGGGTCCGCCGTCGCCGTCATGGTGGCGAGCTTCTCCTCGCCGCCGACCAGCAGCCGCAGCCCATCCTTGCGGATCGCCTCGAGGTGCGCTCCGCGCGCGATGAGAGATACGTCCGCGCCCGCCAGCTTCATCAGCACGCCAATGTAGCCGCCGATCGCTCCGGCTCCGTAGATGCAAACTTTCATGGGTCCCTCGCAACGGCTCTGTCTCGCAACGGGACTATTGTTCAAACCGGCGGAGGCTTCAATGTGGTTGGCCGCTTTATCTTGCCCGCCGTCCGGAGGACCCGCCCCGCCGGGTTGCGTTGCCGTGGCGTCGAGGTCGCACAATCGTTGACCGGCTGGCCGCTCGTCGGAAGGTCCCCGGTGGGATCGCCACCCGAGCCGAGTGTGTCGTTCGCCGGCCTTCGGCAAACGCGAGCCGATGGGTCCACCGCGCCACCTCAAACCGGCGGCTCTGTCGTCCCCATCGGCTTTCCTCCACGGCGCGACGGCCTCGTCTTGGCGTGTCGCGCTTGACCTACCTCAAGCCCGACGAGAGCCGGAGGCAGCCGCCCTTACTGGCGAGATCCAGGCCTGCAGGCCTACGCCTCGATCGGACCATTGCTGAGTTTGTCGTAGCTCCACTCAGATCGGGCGCGGCTTGCCCATCCTATTTTCCTTGACGGGGAGCAGGCGTGGACATGCCCTGCGGCAGCTGGATCGGCTTGTTATCGTTGATGTCCGAGCCGTCGTTCTTGTTGGTGGCGGTGCGCTGGAACTCGGCGCGGAACTGCCACTGGTACTTGGCGATCTGGTGTTCGACTTCCTGCAATAGGTTTGAGGTCGATGGATCAATATCGTTGGTGTCGGTGATTGCCACCTTCACTTCATCGCCGACCTTCTTGTACGCCATGGTGAACCAGCTCAACACCTGGGCGTCGTCGAGGAAGCCGCCGGGGATTTCAGGGAGACCGGACGTCTTGATGATCGTGGTGGCGCGGCCATCGGAAGAGGAGCCGATCGACAGCATCCGCTCGGAGATGGTGTCGGCAAGTTTGGACACGCCCTCATAATGCTCCTGCAGGAGCAGATGCAGCGGATAGTATAGCGTGCCCGACACGTTCCAATGCGCCTGCTTGAGCTGAAGGGAGAGCTGCTGTAGCTCGGTCAGGGTACGCTGAAGCGCGGCGACATCCTTTTTGAAGGCAACATCGCCGCCCTTGGTGACAATTACCGGGAGGGTGGTTGTCTCATTCTCTGGGAACGATCCAGTGGCTTGAGGGATGCTGACAGCCTCGCCGCTGGTCTCGGGCTGCGACGACGGCGAACCGGCCTTTTGTGACGTCTCTGCAACGCGCCAGCCGCCCGGTGGCGGTGTCGTAACGACAAGGCGCTCCGCGCTTTGACGCAAATCGGCGGTGGTCGCGACGGTGTTCCGGCTAGCAGAGGCATAGCTCGGGGAGGCGGTCACAAGGAGGAGTTGGACCGTGGCCATTGCGCTGGCAGATAAGAATAGATTTTTCATGAGGCCTCGATGTCATTTCTGCAGTTGCCGACTAACGAGTCAGCGGTGTCGGAACCTGAAGAAAGAGGAATGTTTCCCTATGTCTGCGACTTATTTTTATGAAATAAATATAATAATCGAGCTGTCGATAGCGCGGCAGAAATGCTTTAGCCTGTCGGCTGACCAGTATTATGCAAAACGTTAGCTATTCTTTTTTCCGGCGAGGGACAGGCACCCGGTCTTGTGCGGGTTCTGGAGCGGGTTCGGTTTGCCGATAGGGCGCGCGGGCGCTATGAGGGGCCGTTTTGCAAGCGGAGACGGCAGCATGTGCGATGACGATATCCACCAGGGGCTGACCCACGACCCCGCACTGTCGCGCCGCAGCTTCGGCCTGGCGGCAGTCGCGACCTCCATCGTGCTCGCCGCGCCGGTGAGTGCGGCGGAGGCGGACGTGGTGGAGAGCGACGTGGCGGTTGCGACATCCGACGGGTCGGCCGACGCGGTCCTGTTCCATCCGCCCGGCGAGGGCACCTGGCCGGCGGTCCTCGTCTGGCCCGACATCCTTGGGCTGAGGCCGGTGTTCCGCCAACTCGGCCGACGGCTCGCCGCCCAGGGCTACACCGTGCTGGTGCCCAATCCGTTCTACCGCGTCAGGCGCGCCCCCGTCGTCGACGCGGCCTTCGATTTCCGTAAGCCGGAAGACCGCGCCAAGGTCATGCCGCTGGGTGACGCGCTGACCCCCGAGGGGACGGTCCGCGACGCCACCGCCTTCCTCGCCTTCCTCGATGGCCAGCCGCAGACGAGCAAGGGCGCCAAAGCTGGCGTGCAGGGCTATTGCATGGGCGGCCCGCAGGCTTTCCGAACCGCCGCCGCGCTGCCCGCCCGGATCGGTGCGCTGGCGACGTTCCACGGCGGTGGCCTCGTCACGGACAAACCCGACAGCCCGCACCTGCTGATCCCCAAGATGCGCGCGCAGGCCTATTGCGCCGTAGCCGCCAACGACGACGCCCGTGACCCTGCGGCGAAGTCGGCGCTGCGCGAAGGCTTCGAGAAGGCCCGCCGCACGGCGCGCGTCGAGGTCTACGACGACGCCAACCACGGCTGGTGCGTCAAAGGCAGCGCCGTCTACAACGAGGCCGCTGCCGAGCGCGCCTGGTCGGAGCTGAGCGCGCTCTACAAGGGCACGCTGGCCTAACATGGCGTGAAGGCCGGTGCCGCCGCGATCCGATGCGAGCCGCCGCGGCCTGGCCCATATTCGCGCAACGCGACAGCACCGGGCCGCACCATTCGCGACCGGGGCTTGTCACACCGGCGGACTCGTCGCAGCCGCCCTCCGCGACTCCCGCGCGCGCGCTTCCGCCAAGGCGAGTTCCTCCGGCAGGTCCGCCGCAGCCGCCTGGCGAGCGAGGATCGCGGCGAGGCCGACAGGACCGCCCCACGCGTCCGCCCCGACGTCGCAGGAGCGGCGCGTGTCCGCCAGCACGGCATGGGTGTGGCCGTGCAGGTGCCGGGTGCCGCGCCATAGTCCCGGCCAGGAGCGGTGCGGATAATGCGAAAGGAAAAGCCGACACTCGGCGCCGCCCGGCTCGCGCAGCGTGACGCGCGCACTCTCGGCGATGGAGAACCACGGTAGAGCGAGCACCCGGTTGGTGTCGTGGTTGCCGCGCACCAGACGCTTCACCCCGTTGAGCCGCGCGAACACCGCGGCGCAATGGGCCGGCGTGGCGTCGGAAGCGAAATCGCCGAGGTGCCAGACCTCGTCGTCGGGGCCCACCGTCGCGTTCCAAAGCGCGATCAAGGCCTCGTCGTGTTCGGCGAGGGTCGGGTAGCGGCCGCCGCGGTGGCGCAGGATGTGGGCATCGCCGAAATGCGTGTCGGCTGTGAAGAAGGTGGCCATAGCAGGGGTGTGGTGCAGGCCGCCGCTAGGGGCAATGCGCCCTAGCCGCGGCGGATGCGCTCAGAGGCGCGGCGCGTGCAGGCGCAACAGCGCGTGCGCCTCGACCGGAGTCATCGTGGCGATGGCCTCCGCGCTCACGCCGAGCGCGCGGAGGTCGACCCTCTGCCGTCGCGTGATCATCAGAGGGACGGACGCGGTTGCGACGGGCTGGTCCACCGGAACAGGCGCCGCGGCGCCGTCGTGCTCGTCCGCCATGCCCGCGAAGCCGGCACCGCCCGCGGCCCCGTCAGGCCTTGTGTATGACACCATAGGGGACCTCGCGGCTCACCTGGAAGGCTCCGCGTCTAGCCCCTATGCCCCCGCTGACGCAAGGTGGCCTCCGCGGCTACTTCTGCGCGACCAGCGGGCAGCCGCCGTCGGCCATCGGCCGGAACGCTTCCGCGCCCGGCACGGTGGCGAGCAGCTTGTAGAGGTCCCACTCGCCTTTGGACTCCGAAGGCTTCTTGACTTCGAACAGGTACATGTCGTGGATCGTGCGGCCGTCCTGGCGCACCGATCCCTTGCCGAACAGCGCGTCGTCGGTCGGCATCTCCTTCATCTTGGCCACCACCTGGGCGCCGTCTTTGGCGCCCTTCAGCGCCTCCACCGCCTTCAGGTAATGCAGCAGGCCGGCGTAGACGCCCGCCTGCACCTGCGTCGGCTTGCGGCCGCCGTAAAGCTTGGCGAAGCGATCGGAGAAGGCGCGGGTGCCCTCGTTCAGGTCCCAGTAGAAGGGCTCCGACAACACCAATCCCTCCGCCACTTTCGGGGTGAGGGCATGGACGTCGGAGGAGAAGATCAGCAAGGCGGCGAGCGCCTGGCCACCCTCGGTGATGCCGAACTCGCCCGCTTGCTTGATGGCGTTGACCGTGTCGCCGCTAGCATTGGCGAGCCCGATCACTTTGGCTTTGGACCCCTGCGCCTGCAGGAGGAAGGAGGAGAAGTCCGACGAGGGGAACGGCGTCTTGACCGAGCCGACGACGGTACCGCCGGCCTTCACCACCACCGCGCTGGTGTCGCGCTGCAGCGCCTGGCCGAAGGCATAGTCCGCCGTGACGAAGAACCAGCTCGTGCCGCCGCGCTTGACCATGGCGCTGCCGGTCACGTTGCCGAGCGCATAGGTGTCGTAGGTCCAATGCACGGTGTTGGGCGTGCATTTGGGTCCAGTGAGGTCGCTGGAGCCCGCGCCCGAGACGACGAAGACCTTGTTCTTCTCCTTGGTGATCTGGCTCACGGCGAGCGCCACGGAGGAGGTCGGCACGTCGAAGATCGCGTCGACCCCGTCGTTGTCGTACCATTGGCGGGCGACGGCGGCGCCCACGTCCGGCTTGTTCTGGTGGTCGGCGGAGACGACGGCGACGGCAAAGCCTTTCTTGGCCGCCCCGAAATCCTCCACCGCCATCCGGGCGGCGACGACGGAGCCCTCGCCGCCAAAGTCCGAGTAGACGCCCGAGCGGTCGTTGAGCACGCCGATCTTGATTGCGGTCTCGGCGTAGGCGCCAACCGAGAACGCTGCGAGCGCGGTGGCGAGGAGGAGGGACTTCAGCATGGTGGTTCCTTCGGCGAAACAGGCACAGCGCCGTGCTTCCGTGTCCAGACGCCCGCCGTCAAGCGTGTCGTTCGGGTTATCCAACGGGGCTCAGAGGCCGAGCGCCCCCCTCGGCCGAACGGCTTTCCCCGTGGCCAAAGCGTGGCGATCGATGGTATGGGCCAATCGAGACCTCGGCTTCGAGCGAGAGAGACAGCGTGTCGGACATCGTCCTGGAGACGGACAATCTCGTCATGGAGTTCAAGGGGTTTCGTGCCGTCAACGGCGTGACCCTGCGGGTGCGGCGCGGCTCCATCCATGCGCTCATCGGGCCCAATGGCGCCGGCAAGACGACCTGCTTCAACTTGCTCACCAAGTTTCTGACGCCGAGCGCGGGCAGCATCCGCTTCAAGGATCGCGACATCACGCGCATGAAGCCCGCCGACGTGGCGCGACTCGGCCTGGTGCGGTCGTTCCAGATCTCGGCCGTGTTCCCGCACCTCACCGTCAAGGAAAACGTGCGGATCGCGCTGCAGCGCCGTTGGCGCGGCGCCTCCTTCGACTTCTGGCGCTCCGAGCGGGTGCTGCGCTCGCTCGACGCGGAGGCGCTGGCGCTCGTCGAGAGCGTGGGCCTGGACGCCTTCCGCGATCGGCCGGCGGCCGAGCTCTCCTACGGCCGCAAGCGCGCGCTGGAGATCGCCACCACCCTCGCGCTCGAGCCCGAGATGCTGCTGCTCGACGAACCGATGGCCGGCATGGGCCGCGAGGACATCGCGCGCACGGCCGCGCTCATCCGCCGGGTGTCGGTCGACCGCACCATCCTCATGGTCGAGCACAACCTGTCCGTCGTCGCCTCGCTGTCGGACCGCATCACGGTCCTCGCGCGCGGAAAAGTCTTGGCGGAAGGCGACTATTCCACCGTTTCCCAGGACCCCCGCGTGATCGAGGCCTATATCGGGGACACGCATGGCTGACGCTGCGGTTCGCGTCCCGCTGCTCGCCGTGCGCGGCCTGGAGGCCTGGTACGGCGAAAGCCACGTGCTGCACGGCCTCGACTTCGACGTGGCGCCCGGCGAGGTGGTGACGCTGCTCGGCCGCAACGGCGCCGGCAAGACCACGACCCTGCGGGCGATCATGGGGTTGCTCGGTCGCCGCACGGGTTCGATCACCGTGGCGGGCGCGGAGACCATCCGCCTCGCCTCGCGCCACATCGCCCGGCTCGGCCTCGGCTACGTGCCGGAGGAGCGCGGCATCTTCTCCAGCCTGACGGTGACCGAGAACCTCACCCTGCCTCCCATCGTGAAGCCCGGCGGTCTCACCATCGAGACCATCCACGCCATGTTTCCCAACCTGAAGGAACGGGCCGGCAGCCAGGGCACCAAGCTCTCGGGCGGCGAGCAGCAGATGCTGGCCATCGGCCGCATCCTGCGCACGGGCGCCAAACTCCTCCTCCTCGACGAGCCAACGGAGGGCCTCGCCCCCGTCATCGTCCAGCAGATCGGCCGCAGCCTCCAGCAGTTGAAGACGCAGGGCTTCACCATCGTCCTCGTCGAGCAGAACTTCCGCTTCGCCCAGAGCGTCGCGGACCGGCACTACGTCGTCGAGCAGGGTCGCGTGATCGATACCATCGCCAACGCCGAGTTCGACGGCGCGACCGACCGGCTCCACGCGTATCTGGGAGTCTAGCGATGGTTCGGGTCCCCACATGAGCACCGTCTTCGGCGTCCCCAGCCAGGCCCTGTTCGGACAGCTCCTCCTCGGGCTGATCAACGGATCGTTCTACGCCATCCTTTCGTTGGGCCTCGCCATCATCTTCGGCCTGCTCAACATCATCAACTTCAGCCATGGCGCCCAGTACATGATGGGCGCCTTCGTCGCCTGGATGCTGATGGCCTACGCTGGCCTCGCCTATTGGTGGGCGCTGCTCCTGGTGCCGCTGCTCGTCGGCCTTTTCGGCATCGTCCTGGAGCGGCTTCTCATCGCGCGGCTCTACAAGCTCGATCCGCTCTACGGCCTGCTCCTGACCTTCGGGCTCGCGCTGCTCATCCAGGGCTTCTTCCGCACGCAATATGGCGTCTCCGGGTTGCCCTATGCCGTCCCCCCACAGCTCGCCGGCGGACAGCGGCTGCCGTTCATGTTCCTGCCGAACTACCGCGCCTGGGTGGTCGTCGCCTCGGCGACCGTCTGCCTGGCCACCTGGCTCACGATCGAGAAGACGAAAATCGGCGCCTACCTGCGCGCGGCGACGGAGAACCCGGCCCTCGTCGGCGCCTTCGGCGTCAACGTCCCCTTGCTGCTGACGCTCACCTACGGGTTTGGGGTCGCGCTCGCGGGCTTCGCCGGCGTGCTCGCCGCGCCGATCTACTCGGTCAACCCGACCATGGGCGCCGACATCATCATCGTGGTCTTCGCGGTCGTGGTGATCGGCGGCATGGGCTCGATCGGCGGGGCGATCGTCACCGGCTTCGGGCTCGGGCTGGTCGAGGGGCTGACCAAGGTGTTCTACCCCGAAGCCTCGTCGACCGTCATCTTCGTCATTATGGTCGGCGTGCTGCTCGTCAAACCCGCCGGCCTGTTCGGGAAAACCGCGTGATGACGCAGACCGCCCTCATCCCGCCAGCCGCCGAGACGCCGCTCACGCCACCGGTAAGCGAGGCGCGGGAAGCAGCGACCCTGCACCGACGCGTGTTCGTCGGCATCGCGCTGGCGCTCGTCGTCGCGCCCTTCGTGCTCTACCCGGTCTTTCTCATGAAGGGGCTGTGCTTCGCCCTCCTGGCCCTCGCCTTCAACCTCCTGCTCGGATACGGCGGGCTCCTCTCCTTCGGCCACGCGGCCTATTTCGGCATGGCGAGCTACGCCTGCGCCTACGCGGCCAAGGTGTGGGGTTTCCCGCCCGAGCTGGCCATCCTCTCCGGGGCGATCGCGGGCGGCGCGCTCGGCCTCGTGTTCGGGGCCTTGGCCATCCGCCGGCAAGGCATCTATTTCGCCATGATCACCCTGGCGCTGGCTCAGATGGTGTACTTCTTTTCGCTGCAGGCGCGGTTCACCGGCGGCGAGGACGGCATCCAGGGCGTGCCGCGCGGCAAGCTGTTCGGGCTCCTGGCCGTCACCGACGACCGGGCCCTCTACGCCCTCGTCGCCGTCATCTTCATGGCCGGCCTGCTGCTGATCTACCGCATCATCCATTCGCCGTTCGGCCAGGTGCTGAAGGCGATCCGCGAGAACGAGCCCCGCGCGATCTCGCTCGGCTACCGCGTCAACCAGTACAAGCTCGCGGTCTTCGTCCTGTCGACGACGCTCGCCGGCGTGGCCGGCGCGACGAAGGCGCTGGTCTTTCAGCTGGCCTCCCTCACCGACGTCCATTGGGCGATGTCGGGCGAGGTGGTGCTGATGACGCTGGTCGGCGGCATGGGCACGGTGTTCGGCCCCATCGCCGGCGCCTTTGTCATCGTCGCGATGGAGAATTACCTTGCCCAGTTCGGCAGCTGGGTGACGATCATCCAGGGCGCCGTCTTCGTGGTCTGCGTACTGGCCTTCCGCGAAGGGCTGGTCGGCCTGCTGGCGAGGCTGATCAAGAAACCTCTCTGATGCGGGCGGAAACGCCGGCGGCCATGCGATCGGCGGCGGTCACGCCGCGTCACGCAACCGCCAGTGCGCCAGCACCTGGAACGGCGCGCCGGCTTCGTCCTGGCGCGACAAGGCCAGCCGGTCGATTGCGAGGGTGCCAAGGTCAAGCGTCGCGAACCACTCCTGTAGGGTCGCTCGGACCGCTGCCTGGCGCGCGACCGGCAGGCGACCCGTCAGCGTCATGTGGAAGCGGAACGCCTCCATGACGTAGGGGTAGCCCCAACGATCGAGGAGCGCGACCTGGTCGGCGGTCAGCGCCGCCGGGTTCCGCCTCGCGCGGTCCCGCGCGGTGAGGGGCGCGCGGAACGCGTCGAAGGCTCGCACGCAATCGGCCGCCAAACTATCGAGGGCATCCGAAGGCTGCCGCATCACCAGGGCGACGAAGCCGTCGAGGAGCTCGACGGCGGGTTCGATTACGGGCACGGCACGCGGCGCTGCGGCGAAGGCCGCGCAGGCGGCGCGCAGGTCTTCTTCCTGGCGGTCGGCGGCGAGTGCGAACGGGGCCTTGAGCGTGGCGTGGAAGCCGTAGGGGCGAGGCGACGCCGTGAGTTCGCGCCAATCGGGAAGCTCCTCCTCGATTCCGCCAGGGAATGGCAAGGCGAGGCCGGCATAGGCGTCGTAGCCGAGCAGCGAGGCGCCGAGCCGGTAGAGCGGCGTCTCCGGTGGCGGCACGTAATACAGGGCGTAGCGCGGCGCCCCCGGCATCAGGCGGCCGCCCCTGCGCGACGCGCGGTCTCCGGCGCCCGACTGAGACGTTCGGGTTCCGCAAGGGCGACGAGGCGCCCGGCCGCGACCACGGCCACCACGCGCGGGCGCAGCGGCACCGCGTCGTCGACGAGGATGAGGTCCGCCCGGCGGCCGGGCGCGATGACGCCGCGGTCGACGAGGCCGGCGGCCGCGGCCGGAGCGGCGGAGACCAAAGACCAGGCCTCCGGCAGCGGGAGGAGGCCGTCGGCGACGAGGCGGAACGCCGCCAGGAGCGGGGCAGGATAATAATAGTCCGAGGCGAGGATCGAGCAGAGACCCGCCGCCACCATGTCGGCCGCTCGGGTCCATCCGGTGTGACTGCCGCCGCGCACCACGTTGGGGGCGCCGAAGACGGTGAAGTCGCCCCCGCGCCGAGCCGCGCGCGCGGTCTCTTCGTTGACGGGGAACTCGGCGATCGCCGCGCCCCCGGCGCGGAAGGCCTGGCGCATGGCCGGCGTGCGGTCGTCGTGGGACAGGGTGCGGACGCCCGCCGCGCGGGCCGCCGCCAACAGCCGAACCACGGAGGCCGGCACGTCGGCCGCGCGGTCTTTGACGACGCCGACGAGACGGTCGAAGGCCGCGCCCGACAGGCCGGTGCGATCGACCATGCGCTGACGCTTCTCCGGCCTAACCAGGTCTCCCACCGTCGCGTCCATATGGTCGTTGAAGCCGAGGAGTTCGACGCGGCCGGCCTGCATCCACCGCACGATGGTCTCCTCCGCCTCGAGGTTGTAAGTCTCGTGACGCAGGTGGAAGCGCGTGTCGGCGGCGAGCCGCGGTCGCATCGCCTCGATCGCCTGCAACAGCCGGCGCGCGTTCTCCGCGCCGCGCAAGCCGGGCTCCCACGACCAGGTGGTGGCGTGGAAAACGGTCGTGATGCCGTTGCCGACCGCCTGCCGGTCGCTGTCGGCGAGCGCCACGTCGATGGGGAACTCGACGCCCGGGCGCGGCATCATCTGCCGCTCGAACGCGTCGCCGTGAATATCGACGATGCCGGGCAGCACCAGAAGCGTACGCGCATCAAGGACCGCCGCACCCCGTTCGCGGGCGATATCCAGCGCGACGACGGTGTCGCCGACGACCTGAACGCCGATCCCGGTCAAGCCTTCCGCCAGGAGAGTCCGGCCACCTTCGATGGACAGCACCGCCATCGCGCTACTCCCCCGCCTCGCCCGAGCAATAGGCAATGGCGCGATCAGTGAAGTGCGCCCGCGGCGCGCGCTTCATCGGGTGGTTACCGGGACCGATCCGCGCCATTGCCGCGATCGAGCAGAACTTTCCGATGGCGGCATAGGTGATCTGGCTATCGCTAGCGACGCGGGAACACTCGCCCACCGAGACCTCTAACAATTTAGTTCGGGACCTAACTTCGCAGAAGGTCCCGAAAGTTGCCGCCTGCAGCTCTGCGGCCTCTTCGAGCGCGGGCGTCGCGGAGAGCATCTTGCCGGCCATGTCCGTCCTTTTGCCGTTGGCACCGCAGACCTCTTCGGCACCGCGTATGACAGGATCATGACGGGCCTTCGTCGCTCTGGAATGTCACATAAATGTAGGCTTCGGGGATTAGCTCTGCTCTCCGACGGATGGTGGAGTTGCGGCATGCTTGAAGTCCATGGGTTGACGTGCCGTTTCGGCACCAAGACCGCCGTCGATCAGGCCTCCTTCTCCATCGCGCCCGGCGCTTTCGTCGGCGTGATCGGCCGCTCCGGGGCGGGCAAGTCGACGCTTCTGCGGATGGTCAATCGATTGGTGGAGCCGAGCGCGGGCCGCATCGCTTTCGGTGACGTGGAGGTCACCGCTCTGCGCGGGGCTGCCCTGCGGCGCTGGCGCGCCCGATCCGCCATGATCTTCCAACAATTCAACCTCGTCGGCCGCCTTGACGTGTTGACAAACGTGCTGATGGGCCGGCTGGCGGAGGTGCCGACGTGGCGGGCCCTGCTGCAACTCTGGCCAGAGGCCGACAAAGCCGCCGCCATGGCCGCGCTCGAACAATTCGACATGGCGGGCTTCGCTGCGCAGCGCGCGGATCGGCTGTCTGGAGGGCAGCAGCAGCGGGTCGCCATCGCCCGCGCCCTCGTCCAGCGCCCGGACATCGTGCTGGCCGACGAGCCGATCGCTTCGCTCGACCCGCGCGCGACGCGCATCGTGATGGACGCGCTCGCGCGTATCAACACGGAACTCGGCATCACCGTGCTCTGCAACCTCCACTCGCTCGACATCGCCCGCACCTATTGTGACCGGCTGATCGGCATGGCCGGCGGCAGGATCGTCTTCGACGGGCCGCCGGCGGCGCTGACGGAGGCGATCGCGCGCGAACTCTACGAACTCGAGGCCGACGAAGTCATGGGCGCGAAGACCGCCAGCCAGCCGGCCGCCGCGCCTGTGCCGGCCTTCGCTTGAGCTTACCCCCAACCACCCCGGTTCGACAGGACGACACGACCATGATCCATCGCCGCACGCTGCTTCTCGCCGCCGCCGCCCTCGCCGCGAGCGCCGGCACCGCCTCCGCGCAAAGCTGGACGGGCAAATATCCCGAGCTGACCTTCGCCGTCATCCCTGCCGAGAACGCGTCCGGCGTGACCGAGCGCTGGACGCCCTTCGTGGATTACCTCTCGCGAGAACTCGGCGTGAAGGTCAAACTGCGTATCGCCAACGACTATGCCGCGGTGATCGAGGGGCAGCGCTCGGGCTTCATCCAGATCGCGAGCTATGGCTCGGCCTCGTTCGCGCGCGCCCGCCTGACCGGCGTGAAGACCGAAGCCTTCGCCAACGACATCAACATCGACGGCAGCACCGGCTACTACTCCGTGCTCTTCGTCAAGGCGACGAGCCCCTACACCACGATCGCCGACCTCAAGGGCCATAATCTCGGCCTGGTCGACCCGAACTCCACGTCGGGCAACAACGTGCCCCGCTTCGAGCTGGACAAGGAAGGCATCCACAACGCGGAAGCCTATTTCAGCAAGGTCGTCTATGCCGGCAGCCACGAGAACGCCCTGCTGGCGCTGGCCCAGGGCACTGTGGACGTCGCCGCCAACCAATGGACCAATGACGACGATTCCACGCTGGCGCAGATGCTGCGCAAGACCATGCTGAAGAACGCCGACGGCTCGGCGATGAAGAAGAGCGACTTCCGCATCATCCACAAGTCGGCGATCATCCCCAACGGCCCCTACGCCTATAACGCCGACCTGCCGGACGACCTTAAGGCCGCCATCGCCAAAGCCTTCGCCGACGCGCCGGAGAAGGCCAAGGACGCCTTCGACCGGCTCGCCGACGGGCAAAAGAAGGGCTTCCATCCTGCCACGACATCCGATTGGAACGCGACGATCGACCTCGTGAAGTTCGTCGATCACCTGCGTAAGAAAGCCTCCTGAGCGGATCGGGTCGGCGCTCTCTCGACGTGACGCCGCGCGCGTGACGCAGGTCGCCCGTCCCAGCCCGAGGCTTGCGGGCTTTGCCGCAGCCTACGAGGAAGCCGTCGCCCGCAAGCGTCGCCGCATATTGCTGGCGGCGGCGGTGTTCGCCTTTGCCGTCGCGCTCGCCGCGCGGGGCGCCGAAGTCGACTTGCGCGCCCTCGCCGCAAAATCCGGTAACTTCTTCAGCTATTTCGACCGCATTCTGACGCTCGACAGCGGTGCCCGCGTCTGGACCGACGGCGCCGACTGGTTCTGGGGGTGGCGGTCCTGGCTCTCGCTCCTGGGCGAGACGGTGCTGATGAGCTATGTCGGCACGCTCAGCGGCGCGCTGCTGGCGTTCGCGTTAAGCTTCGCGGCAGCGGTCAACACCACCCCGGCACCGGCCTTACGGTTCGCCGTCAAACGCGCTTTGGAGTTCTGCCGCACGGTCCCCGACATCGTCTTCGCCCTCGTCTTCGTCATCGCGTTCGGCCTCGGCCCGCTGGCGGGCGTGCTCGCCATCGCCGTCCACACGACGGGGGCCCTGGGCAAGCTCTTCGCTGAAATGGTGGAGACGATCGACATGCAGCCGCTCCAGGGCCTGCGCGCGACGGGTTCCGGCTGGGCGGCGGCCATGCGTTTCGCCGTCCTGCCGCAAGTCTCCGCCGGCTTCGCGAGTTACGCGCTGCTGCGGTTCGAGATGAACGTGCGCGGTGCCTCGGTGATGGGTTTCGTGGGAGCCGGCGGCATAGGGCAGGAACTCATCGTCTCCGTGCAGAAGTTCTACTACGCGGACGTCAGCGCCATCCTGGCGCTTATCATCCTGGCGGTCTTCGTCATCGACATCGGCACGGGGTGGCTGCGCGCGCACCTGTCCGGCCTGGCACCCCGGCGATGAGGGCGCTCCCGGCGGACGACGCGGCGGCGCTGCGGGCGCGCTATCCCGGCGCGTTCCGCCGGTCGTGGCGGACTCGGCTGACCGCGCCCGCCGTCGCCGTAGGCGCGGGTGCGCTGCTGCTGTACGGGTTCGTCCACGTCGGCTTCACGCCGCAGCGGATCGCCTCGGGCCTGCGCCAGCTTGGCTGGTTCGTGAGCCTTATGGTGCCGCCCGATCCTGGCTCCTCGCTACCGGCCTACCTGCGGGCTCTGGGCGAGACCCTGGCGATCGCCTTCCTCGGCACGACGCTCGCCGCGGCCGCGGCCTTGCCTGTCAGCGTGCTGGCCGCCCGCACGGTGGTACCCACCGCCCTCGTCCGCTTTCCCTCCCGCCGGGTGTTCGACGCGATCCGCGGGATCGACACGCTCATCTGGGCCATCGTCTGGATCAACGTCGTCGGCCTCGGTCCCTTCGCCGGTGTGCTCGCCATCGCGGTCTCCGACTTCGGATCGTTCGGCAAGCTGTTCTCGGAGGCGTTCGAGGCCGTGGAAGCCAAGCAGGTCGAGGGCATCCGCGCGGCGGGCGGCGGCCGGCTGCACGAGATCCGCTTCGGGCTCCTGCCGCAGGCCCTGCCGGTGATCGCAGCTCAGGCGCTCTATTTCTTCGAGTCGAACACCCGGTCCGCAACGATCATCGGCATCGTCGGCGCGGGCGGCATCGGCCTACAACTCGCGGAACAAATCCGCGTTCTGGAATGGCGACACGTGTCGTTCCTCATCCTGATGATCCTGGTCGCGGTGCTGGTGATCGACTGGGTGTCCGGCCGCCTGCGCGCGGCGATCATGGGTCCGCGCGGCACGCGGTCTTAGGATCCGACGCGCGTTCAGGCCCAGCCCGGGCCATCGACCATGAACTCGACCCGCTCGGCCGCGAAGCGGGCGCGACTGGCGAGCACCGGCGTGCCGGCAACATCGACGTCCACGCTGGTGACGACGAGGACCGGACGCCCCGGCGCCAGGTCGAGCGCCACGGCATCGGCCGGCTCGACCAGCGCGGCGGTGACCTGCGTCGCCGCGCGGCGATAGTCGTCGACGCCGTAGTGCGCGAGCAGCTTCGTCACCGAGCGGAGGCGGTCGTAGAGCTGCGCGGCTTCCGGAAAACGCTCGGCCGGAAACCAGGTCGTCGCAACGCAGATGGGCGCGTGGTCGGCGAGCCGCAGCGCCTCGACCCGGGCAAGCGGCGCGCCCTCGGGCAGGGCGAGACGCAGGGCGAGGGCCGGGCCAGCCGGCTCCAGGGAGGCCGCCAGAACGCGGCCGAGCGGCGCGCGGCCCTCGGCCCCGACGATCTCGGAAAATCGCGTGCGGGCGCGCAGCGGATACCCCAGCCGCGGCGCTTCGACGTAGGTGCCGCGGCCCTGCTCGGCCCGCACGAGCCCGCGTTCGGCCAGGACGGCAAGCGCGCGCCGCACGGTGTGGCGGTTGACTTGGTAGGTCTCCGCGATCTCCGTCTCGCCGGGCAGCCGCTGGCCGGGCGGATAGCTGCCGGCGGCGATCGCGCCCTCGAGAGCATCGGCGATGCGCCGCCACAGAGTGATGCCGGAAGCCGTCTCGGACCGGGTCATGCGTCGCCCTGTTTCACGGCGTCTCGAAAAAAATCATTCCGTCGTCACGAGCATTCCATCGTCACAAGAAGGTCATGGCGCGCCTCTATGGATTTGTCTAGTCTATTAGACAAGTTGGTCGGATGATCGGGATGGCAGGACGCGAAGACGCGACGGGGCTGCGGCAGGCCGCGATGGCGGTGCTGGTCCAGGCGGAGACCGTGGATATCGCGCGAGCGCTGAGAGCCGTCGCCGCGCCGGTGTGCGCGACGCTGCGCGAGCCGGAGAGCGGGCTCGTGATGGTGCGCGGCCGCACCGGCGGCGACGGGGCGCCTTTCAACCTGGGTGAGGCGACGGTCTCGCGCGCCGCCGTCCGCCTCGCCAGCGGCGAGGTCGGGTTCGGCTACGTGCTGGGCCGCGACGGCGAGAAGGCCCGGCTGATTGCCGTCTGCGATGCCCTCATCCAGCGCGACGACCTGGCCGAGGCGGTGGAGGCGCGGGTGCTCGCGCCGTTGCGCGCCGCGACCGCCGCCGCCCGCGCCGAACGCGACGCGCAGACCGCCGCGACGCGCGTCGATTTCTACACGCTCGTGCGAGGCGAGGGCTGAGCCATGACGTCGTCCGCCGTTGCGCCGGCCCTCATTCCGGCCGCCGTCCTCACCGCGCAGGCGACGTTCCGCGCCGCCCTGCAGGCCCTCTCGCGCCCCGGCACGATCCAGACCATCGCCGGCCCGGTCGACGCGCCCGCCGCGTTGATGCCGGCCACGGCGGCGCTCGCGCTCGCCCTAGGCGACAGCGACACGCCCGTCTGGCTCGACCCGACCCTGGCTGCGTCGCCCGAGGTGGGACCCTGGCTGCGCTTTCGCACGGGCACGCCGCTGACCGCCACGCGCGCGGCGGCGACCTTCGCCCTGGTGGCGGACGCGGCCGGGTTGGGAACCCTCGACGATTTCGCCCTCGGCAGCGACGACTATCCCGACCGCTCCGCCACGTTGATCGTCCAGGTGGAAAGCCTGACCGGCGGCCCGCCTCTGGTGCTCCGCGGCCCCGGCGTCAAGGAGACAGCGATACTGGCGGCGGCGCTGCCGCACGGCCTGGCTGGGCAGATCGCCGCAACGCGTGGGCTGTTCCCGCGCGGACTCGACTTCCTATTCGTGGCCGACCACGCCATCGCCGCGATCCCGCGCACCACGCGCCTGACGCCGATAGAGAGCTGAACATGTACGTCGCCGTCAAAGGAGGCGAGCGCGCCATCGCCAACGCCCACCGCCTGCTCGCACACGAGCGGCGGGGCGACCCCGCCGTTCCGGACCTCGCGCTGGCCCAGATCATGGAGCAGCTGAGCCTCGGCGTCGACCGGGTGATGGTGGAGGGCTCGCTGTACGACCGCGAACTCGCCGCGCTCGCCATCAAGCAGGCGCGCGGCGACATGATCGAGGCGATCTTCCTCCTGCGCGCCTTCCGCGCGACCCTGCCGCGTTTTGGGGCGAGCGAGCCCGTCGACACCGGCGCGATGCAGGTGCGCCGACGCGTCTCCTCGACGTTCAAGGACGTGCCGGGCGGCCAGGTGCTGGGGCCGACGTTCGACTACACGCACCGCCTGCTCGACCCGACCCTCGCCGACGGTGTGGCCCCGCCGCAGCCCGCGCAGTCTGCGGCAATCGACGAGCCGATGCCGCGCGTCACCGACATCCTCGGCCAAGACGGGCTCATCGAGCCCTCGCCCGCCGCGACGGAGGCGCCCGTCGGCGACCTCACGCGCGAGCCGATGAGTTTCCCCGCCGGCCGCGACCTGCGCCTGCAGAACCTCGCGCGCGCCGACGAGGGGTTCTTGCTGGCGCTCGGCTACTCCTCGCAGCGCGGCTACGGGCGCAATCACCCGTTCGCCGGCGAGATCCGCATGGGCGAGGTCGCCGTTGCGTTCTTTGCGGAAGACGCGGGCTTCAGCGTGCCGCTCGGCGCGCTGACCCTGAGCGAATGCCAGATGGTCAACCAGTTTAAGGGCTCGGCGACCGAAGCGCCGTGCTTCACGCGCGGCTACGGGCTCGCCTTCGGCCAATCCGAACGCAAGACCATGGCCATGGCGCTCGTCGACCGCGCCTTGCGGGCGCAGGAACTCGGCGAAGAAGCGCTGGCGCCGGCGCAGGACGAAGAATTCGTTCTCTCCCATTCCGACAACGTGCAGGCGACCGGCTTCGTCGAACATCTGAAATTGCCCCATTACGTCGACTTCCAGTCCGAACTCGGACTGTTGCGCAAGCTGCGCGCGGAGTTCCGGGCCGCCGAGGCGCCCCTGAAGGAGGCTGCCGAATGATCGCGCCCGCCTATAATTTCGCCTATCTCGACGAGGGCACGAAGCGGATGATCCGCCGCGCGATCCTCAAGGCGGTCGCCATCCCGGGCTACCAGGTACCCTTCGCCAGCCGCGAGATGCCGATGCCCTACGGCTGGGGCACGGGGGGGGTGCAGGTGACCGCCGCCGTGCTCGGCCCGTACGACGTTCTAAAGGTCATAGACCAGGGCGCGGACGACACCACCAACGCCGTCTCCATCCGCCATTTCTTCACGCGGACGGCCGGCGTGCGGACCACCACGCGCACCAGCGAGGCGAGCGTGATCCAGACGCGACACCGCATCCCGGAGGCGCCCCTGCGCGAGGGTCAAGTGCTGGTTTATCAGGTGCCGATTCCCGAGCCGCTGCGCTTCCTCGAGCCGCGCGAGACGGAAACGCGGCGCATGCACGCGATCGGCGACTACGGTTTGATGCAGGTCAAGCTCTACGAGGACATCGCCCGCTTCGGTCATATCGCGACGGCCTACGCCTACCCCGTCATGGTCGCCGGCCGCTACGTCACCGACCCCTCGCCGACTCCCAAGTTCGACAACCCGAAGATGGACCATTGTCCGGCCCTGCAGCTTTTCGGCGCGGGCCGCGAGAAGCGCATCTATGCCATCCCGCCCTACACGAGCGTGGTCTCGCTCGACTTCGAGGACCACCCGTTCGCGCCCTACCGCTTCGACGCGCCTTGCGCGCTCTGCGGCGCGCAGGATTCCTACCTCGACGAGATCATCACCGACGATCGCGGCGGGCGGATGTTCGTCTGCTCCGATACGGATTACTGCGAGTCGCGGCGCGCGCAGGGCCATTGCAGCCGCGAGGGCGGTCCGATCCCGGAGCGGGCCCATGGTTGAAGACGACGCGCCGCTCCTGCTGGTCGAAGGGATCGCCAAGAGCTACGGCCGGCTCAGCGCCTGCCGCGACGTGTCCTTCGCGCTCTGCCCCGGCGAGGTGCTGGCGATCGTCGGCGAGTCCGGCTCCGGCAAGTCGACGCTGCTGCAGATGGTGGCGGCGCAGATGGCGCCGGACGCGGGCCGCGTCTCCTACCGCATGCGCGACGGCGTGCTGCGCGACCTGGCGAGCCTCGGCGAGGCGGAACGGCGCTTCCTGCTGCGGACGGACTGGGGCTTCGTGCACCAGGATCCGGCGCGCGGGCTGCGCATGGCCGTCTCCGCCGGCGCCAACGTCGGCGAGCGGCTGATGGCGATCGGCTGGAGCAATTACGGCCGCATCCGCGAGGCCGCGACCGCCTGGTTGGAGCGGGTGGAGATCGCGGCGGACCGCATCGACGACGCGCCGCGCACCTATTCGGGCGGCATGCGCCAGCGGCTGCAGATCGCCCGCAACCTCGTCACCGCGCCGCGCCTCGTCTTCATGGACGAGCCGACGGGCGGCCTCGACGTCTCCGTCCAGGCTCGTCTGCTCGACCTCATGCGCGGCCTCGTCGGCGAGCTCGGTCTCGCGGCGATCATCGTTACCCACGACCTTGCAGTGGCGCGCCTCCTGTCCCATCGCATGCTGGTGATGAAGGACGGTCGCGTGATTGAATCGGGTCTCACCGACCAGGTGCTCGACGACCCGCGCGAGCCCTACACCCAGCTCCTCGTCTCCTCCATCCTGCCCGCCTGAGGACCCCATGCCCGTCATACTCGCCGTAAGCGACGCCCAAAAGACCTTCACCATGCACGCGCAGGGGGGTCTGCGCATCCCGGTCGTGCGCGGCGTGACCTTCGCGGCCCGAGCCGGCGAGTGCGTCGTCCTCGCCGGTCCCTCCGGGGCCGGAAAATCCTCCATCCTGAAGATGATCTTCGGCAATTATCGCTGCGAGCGCGGCGCTATCATGGTCCGGCACGGCGGCGAGACGATCGACATTGCCGCAGCCGAACCGCGGAAGGTCCTGGCCGTGCGCCGCCACACCATCGGCTACGTCAGCCAGTTCCTGCGCGCCGTGCCGCGCGTCGCCGCCCTCGATGTGGTGGCGGAGCCGCTGCTGGCGACCGGCGTCCCGCGCCCGGAGGCGCGCGAACGCGCCGGCGCCCTGCTGCGCCGCCTCGCGGTCGCCGAGCGGCTGTGGAGCCTGCCACCCGCCACCTTCTCCGGCGGCGAGCAGCAGCGCGTCAACATCGCGCGCGGCTTCCTCCCCGATCTGCCACTTCTCCTGCTGGACGAACCGACCGCCTCCCTCGACGCGGAGAACAGCGCGCTGGTGATCGACCTCATCGACGAGAAAAAGCGCGGCGGGGCGGCGATGGTGGCCATCGTCCACGACGAGGCGGTGCGCGCGCGCATCGCCGACCGGACGGTGGACGTCGCCTCGTTCGCGGCCGCCGCGTGATGAGCAGCCAATCCGACACCGTCCTGAGCAACGCACGGATCGTTCTTGCCGACCGCGTGATCGCGCGCGGCTGGCTCGCCATGGCCGACGGGATCATCGCCGAATTCGGGGAGGGCGACGCGCGCGGCCCGGTCATCGACCTGGCCGGCGACCTCCTGATGCCCGGCCTCGTCGAGCTCCACACCGACCACCTCGAAACGCACTACCAGCCGCGGCCCAAGGTCAAATGGGACGCCCTCGCCGCGGTCATCGCGCACGACGGGCAGCTGGCGACGAGCGGCATCACCACCGTGCTCGACTCCCTGCGCGTCTGGCGCGAGGACGGGGCCGAAGACCTCGACGGCGAGGCGGGCATCCTCGCCGACGCGATCGCCGCGGCCCGCACCGCCGACCTGCTGCGCGCCGACCATTTCCTCCACCTGCGCTGCGAGATCCCGATGCCGAGCGTCATCGGCGAAGCGACGAGCCTCGTCGGGCGGCCGGACGTCCGGCTGCTCTCGTTGATGGACCATACGCCGGGGCAGCGGCAGTTCCGCGACGCGAGCAAGATGCGCGACTACTACCGCGGCAAGAGCGGCGGCCTGACCGAAGCGCAGCTCGACCACCTCTTCGCCCAGCGCCTCAAGCTGCAGGAGACCTACGCCGCCGGTAACATGCGCGCCGTCGTGGCGTTGGCGCACGCGCATCGCGTGCCGCTCGCCAGCCACGACGACACCACGGCGGAGAACGTCGCCGACGCCATCCGCGACGGCGTGCAGGTCGGCGAGTTCCCGACGACGCTGGAGGCCGCCGAGGGCCTGCACGAGGCCGGCATCGCCGTGCTGATGGGGGCGCCCAACGTGGTGCGCGGCGGCTCGCACTCCGGCAACATCGCCGCGGTCGACCTCGCCCGCGCCGGGCTGCTGGACATCCTCTCCTCGGATTACGTGCCCTCAAGCCTGCTGGCCGGCGCGCTGGCGCTGCCGCGCCAGGTGCCCGGCATGGCGCTCGCCGCCGCGGTGCGTACGGTAACCAAACGACCGGCCGAAGCCGTCGGGCTCGGCGATCGCGGCGAGGTGGCCATCGGCAAGCGGGCCGACCTCATCCGCGTGCACCAGGCAGCCGGCGCGGCGGTCGTCCGCAGCGCCTGGCGCGCGGGACGGCGGGTCGCGTGACGGCCGCCTCCGGGCGCCTCGGGCCGGGCCGGCTCGTGCTGGTCGTCGGCCCGAGCGGCGCCGGCAAGGACACGCTTCTCGCGCTCGCTCGCACGGCTTGCGACGGAGACGGCCGCACGGTCTTCGCGCAACGGCTGGTGACCCGCCCTGCCTCATGCTTCGAGGAGAACGCGAGCCTGACGCCCGCCCAGTTCGAGGAGGCGCTCGAGCGCGGCGCGCTGGCGCTGCATTGGGAGGCGCACGGCCTGCGTTACGGCCTGGCGCGCGCGATCGACGACGACATCCGCGCCGGCCGGACCGTGGTGGCGAACGTTTCACGCACGGTCGCCGCGCAGGCCCGCGCGGCCTATGCCGCCGTGACGGTGGTGGCGGTCACCGCACCTGCCGACGTCCTCGCCGCGCGGCTCGCCGCCCGCGCACGGACGAGCGACGGCTCCCTGGTCGCACGCCTGAACCGCAGCGTCGCCGATGCAGCGCCGGACGTGACGATCGTCAACGTCGGACGGCTGGAGGACGGCGCCCGCGCCCTGCTGGCGGCGATCGGCGCGGATGTGGCGGCTCACGGGTGAGGCGGGCAAGGACTTCTGGCTCGTGGTAACCGTCGGGATGAACCCATGGGTGGACGCGGCGCCGCCAATTGCCCCACTCCCGCCGCGCTTAGGGTTGCGCACAAAAAAGCCGTATGTTACGCACCGGTCGCCGGAAGGCGGACCGCAAGGGCCGCGCCATTCCGCGCGTCGCTGCCCCACGGTCAAGGATGATCACCCTCTTGATTTCGCAGGGTTTCCAGGCGGCTTCACAAGAGGTTCAGGGGCACGGATTGACGAAAGAGGAAACACTCGTCTCCGGCATGGCCGGGCGCTATGCGCAAGCCCTGTTCGAACTCGCCAAAGAGTCCAAGACGACCGATCAGGTCGCCGCCGACCTCGTCGCCTTCCGCGAACTCGTGGCCCAAAGCGACGACTTCCGTCGCTTCGTGAAGAGCCCGGTGTTCACCGCCGACGAGCAGGTTCGCTCGCTCAACGCGATTCTGACCAAGGCGGGGATCGCCGGCCAGGCCGCCAGGTTCCTCAAGCTCGTCGCCACCAAGCGCCGGCTCTTCGCGGTCGACGACATGATTTCCGGCTACCAGCGCCTCTACGACGCCTCGCGCGGCGTCACCCGCGCCGAAGTGACGGTGGCCGAGCCGCTCAAAGACGCCCACGTCGCGGCCATCGAGAACGCGCTCGCGGACATCGCCGCCAGCCGGAGCGTCGAGGTCACCGTCAAAGTCGATCCGTCGATCATCGGCGGCATGATCGTCAAGCTCGGGTCCCGCATGGTTGACTCTTCGCTTAAAACAAAACTCAACCTGATCCGCACACGCATGAAAGAGGTCGGCTGATGGATATCCGCGCCGCTGAAATTTCCTCGATCCTCAAGAACGAGATCGCCAACTTTGGCAACGAGGCCGAAGTCACCGAAGTCGGCCAGGTGCTGTCGGTCGGTGACGGCATCGCCCGCGTCTACGGGCTGGACAATTGCCAGGCCGGCGAGATGGTCGAGTTCGAGTCGGGCGTGCAGGGCATGGCCCTCAATCTCGAATCCGACAACGTCGGCGTCGTAATTTTCGGCTCCGACCGCGAGATCAAGGAAGGCCAGACCGTCAAGCGCACCGGCGCCATCGTCGACGTGCCGGTCGGCAAGGGCCTGCTCGGCCGCGTCGTTGACGCGCTCGGCAACCCAATCGACGGTAAAGGGCCGATCGAGGCGGCGCACCGCGCCCGCGTCGACGTCAAGGCCCCCGGCATCATCCCACGCAAGTCGGTGCACGAGCCGATGGCGACGGGCCTGAAGGCCATCGACGCGCTCATCCCGATCGGCCGTGGCCAGCGCGAGCTGATCATCGGCGACCGGCAGACCGGCAAGACGGCCGTCGCCCTCGACGCGATCCTCAACCAGAAGTCGCTCAATAAGGGCACGGACGAGTCGGCCAAGCTGTATTGCGTCTACGTCGCCATCGGCCAGAAACGCTCCACCGTCGCCCAGTTCGTCAAGGTGCTTGAGGAGCAGGGCGCGCTGGAATATTCGATCATCGTGGCGGCCACCGCCTCCGACCCGGCGCCGATGCAGTTCCTGGCGCCGTTCGCCGGCTGCGCCATGGGCGAGTTCTTTCGCGACAACGCGATGCACGCGCTGATCGTCTATGACGACCTCTCCAAACAGGCCGTCGCCTACCGCCAGATGTCCCTGCTGCTGCGCCGCCCGCCCGGCCGCGAGGCTTACCCCGGCGACGTGTTCTATCTTCACTCCCGCCTGCTCGAGCGCTCCGCCAAGCTCAACGACGCCCGCGGCGGCGGCTCGCTGACCGCCCTGCCCGTCATCGAGACGCAGGCCAACGACGTCTCGGCCTACATCCCCACCAACGTGATCTCCATCACCGACGGCCAGATCTTTCTGGAGACGGACCTGTTCTACCAGGGTATCCGCCCGGCGGTGAACGTTGGCCTGTCCGTGTCGCGCGTCGGCTCGTCGGCGCAGACCAAGTCGATGAAAAAGGTCGCCGGCAAGATCAAGGGTGAACTCGCGCAGTATCGCGAGATGGCCGCCTTCGCCCAATTCGGCTCCGACCTCGACCCTTCGACGCAGAAGCTGCTGGCCCGCGGCGCGCGCCTGACCGAGCTCCTCAAGCAGGCGCAGTTCTCGCCGCTCAAGACGGAGGAGCAGGTTTGCGTGATCTACGCCGGCGTCAACGGCTACCTCGACACGATGGGCGTCGATAAGGTACGGCCCTTCGAGGATGCGCTGCTGGCGCAGCTGCGCACCAAGCACACCGACCTTCTCGAGGCGATCCGCACCTCCAAGGACCTCTCCGACGATTCCGCGGGGAAGCTGAAGAGCCTCGTCGAGGACGTTGCCAAGAGTTTCGCTTGATCGTCCTGCAGTTCCACCACGGCATCCGACGCGTCCCGCGCCGGCTCGGCCGTCGAGACGGATAAGACATGCCCTCGCTCAAGGACCTCCGGAACCGCATCTCCTCCGTCAAGGCGACGCAGAAGATCACCAAGGCGATGCAGATGGTGGCCGCAGCCAAGTTGCGCCGTGCCTCGATGGCCGCGGAGGCGGCCCGCCCCTATGCGGAACGTATGGAGAAGGTGCTGGGCAGCCTGGCCTCCAGCCTCGGCAGCGGCTCCAGCGCGCCGCCGCTGCTGCGCGGGACCGGCTCGGACCAGACTCACCTCCTCGTCGTGTGCTCGGCCGAGCGTGGACTGTGCGGCGGCTTCAACGCCTCCATAGCCCGGCTTGCGCGCGACCGCATCAACGCCCTCCTGAGGGACGGTAAGACCGTCAAGATCATCTGCGTCGGCAGGAAAGCCAACGACGTCCTGCGCCGTCAGTTCGGCGACAAGATCATTCAGCTGATCGACCTGCGCGGCGAGAAGGTGCTGAACTACGGCGTCGCCGCGCCGATCGGCGCCAACATCATCGACCGGTTCCACCGCGGCGAATTCGACGTCTGCACCTTGTTTTTCTCGCGCTTCCAGTCGGTGATCCTGCAGATCCCGACGGCGCTGCAGCTCGTCCCGCTGCTGCTGCCCAAGAGCGCGGAGGTGACGACGGGCACCGGCTCGGCCTACGAATACGAGCCGGAGGAAGAGGATATCCTCACCGCGCTGCTGCCGCGCAACATCTCGGTGCAGGTGTTTCGCGCGCTGCTCGAGAACGCCGCCTCGGAACAGGGCGCACGGATGAGCGCGATGGATTCGGCCACCCGCAACGCCGGCGAAATGATCAAGAAGCAGACGATGCTCTACAATCGCTCCCGCCAGGCGATGATCACCAAAGAACTCATCGAAATCATCTCGGGCGCCGAGGCGCTCTAGGGGCGCCGCGTCCCACCCATCAAAGAGGATAGAGAACCCATGGCCGAAGCCGCCGCCACCAACAAGCCGACCGGCAAGATCACCCAGGTGATCGGCGCGGTCGTCGACGTGAAGTTCGACGGCCACATGCCGGAGATCCTCAACGCGCTGGAGTGCGAGAACAACGGGAACCGCCTGGTTCTCGAAGTGGCCCAGCACCTCGGCGAGCACGGGGTTCGCTGCATCGCCATGGACATCTCCGAGGGTCTGACACGCGGCACGCCCGTGACCGACACCGGCGCCCCGATCATGGTGCCGGTCGGCGACCAGACGCTGGGCCGCATCATCAACGTCATCGGCGAGCCGGTGGACGAGCTCGGACCCGTCGAAACGGAGACCCGCCGCGCCATCCACCAGCCCGCGCCCTCCTATGCCGACCAGGCCACGGAAAGCCAGATCCTCGTCACCGGCATCAAGGTCGTCGACCTGCTCGCGCCCTATGCCAAGGGCGGCAAGGTGGGCCTGTTCGGCGGCGCCGGCGTCGGCAAGACCGTGCTGATCATGGAACTCATCAACAACGTCGCCAAGGCGCACGGCGGCTATTCCGTCTTCGCCGGCGTCGGCGAGCGCACGCGCGAGGGCAACGACCTCTACCACGAGATGATCGAGTCGAAGGTCAACGTCGATCCGCACGAGCATGGAGGCTCAGCCGCGGGTTCCAAATGCGCGCTGGTCTACGGCCAGATGAACGAGCCGCCCGGCGCCCGCGCCCGCGTCGCCCTCACCGGCCTCACCATCGCCGAGGATTTCCGCGACAAGGGACAGGACGTGCTGTTCTTCGTCGACAACATCTTCCGCTTCACACAGGCGGGCTCCGAAGTGTCGGCTCTGCTCGGCCGCATTCCCTCCGCTGTCGGCTACCAGCCCACCCTCGCCACCGATATGGGCGCGCTGCAGGAGCGCATCACGACGACGAACAAGGGCTCCATCACCTCCGTGCAGGCGATCTACGTGCCCGCCGACGACTTGACCGACCCGGCACCCGCGACCTCCTTCGCCCACTTGGACGCCACGACCGTGCTGTCGCGCTCCATCGCCGAAAAAGGCATCTACCCCGCCGTCGACCCGCTCGACTCGACCTCGCGCATGCTTTCGCCGCTCGTCGTCGGAGAGGAGCATTACTCGATCGCCCGGCGCGTGCAGCAGACGCTGCAGCGCTACAAGTCGTTGCAGGACATCATCGCCATCCTCGGCATGGACGAGCTGTCCGAAGACGACAAGCTGACGGTGGCGCGCGCCCGCAAGATCGAGCGCTTCCTGTCGCAGCCGTTCCACGTGGCCGAGATCTTTACCGGATCGCCCGGCAAGCTCGTCTCGCTCGAGGACACGATCAAGGGCTTCAAGGGCCTTGTCGAAGGCCACTACGACCATCTTCCGGAGGCGGCCTTCTACATGGTCGGCTCCATCGAGGAGGCCGAGGCCAAGGCGCAAAAGATGAAGCTCGACGCCTGATCGACACCGGGTCCTCCTCGGCATGACGCTGAACGCGAAAGTGGCGACGCTGCTGCTCGGCCTTCTGGTCGGTGCGGTCGCGGGCTACCTGACGCGCCCGTCCGTCGCGCAAATCGTGGTCGGCGACGTCGCTGTCGAATTCAGCGACAACCGGGTGTCGTCGGGTTCGTCCAGTGCACTGACGGGCGGCCAGGCCCGGCACGTTCTCCTCTATGCGCTGGGAGGCGGCGTGCTGGGGCTGCTCGTGGGCTTCGCCCTCGACCGTCGGCGCTGACCTCGTCGTAGTGTTGAGCATGGCGTGCCGCTTGAACGACTAACCGCAGAGCAATCTTCCGCGCAGCCGTGCATCGTTTCGACAGGCAGATGGGGCTTAACAACGGGAGCCGGTTTCTCAAGGGCGCGCCTTCGAGACCATGTATGGCTCTTGGAACCGGCAGCCGCCGAGTGGCTACGAGATCGTCCGCATCCATTTCGAGATTCGCCGCGTTTTCCCCTGCCGGGCCGGGCTGGTGCAAGCGGCAGACGGTTTCCGGCTGACGCACGAGGATCAGAACGGGGTGATCGACCGGGTCAGCGACCTGCAGAAGAGCGCCGCCAACTCGCGTCGGCGCTAGACCGGCGAAGTCGCCGACCCAAGGGCCTCAGACGTCGTCCGGCACGTCGGCAGGCGGCCTCGGCAACGGCGAGGCTCCGTTCAGGCCAGCCCTGCGTTGGGCTTGGAGTTCACGTTCGGCGGCTTCCCAGAACTCCTGGTGCTTGCCGGCCGGCCGGCCGCTCTTCTCCCAGAGTTCGTAAGCGCGGTGGCGCACATGATATTCGAATTCGTCATCCATGAGCGATCCTAACCCGATGAAAGCCCGCGCGGTTCGCTCTCGAACATGAATGTTGAGAGGCATATCCGGTAGGGCCTTGTTACGGCAAGCCATAGCACGACTAGAAGCTTTGTTGTATCCGGCGGCCCGCGTTTACGCAGGGTTCGATCGCAACGGACTTTGCGTAATGCGACCAGCGGTCACGGTAACACGACGCGATCTCGGCTGTTCATGCCCGTTGGGTTGATAGCCGAGCGTTTCCGACCTCCCCGCTGACGGAGCACCCATGCAAGATCCAACCCGCCGATCGATCCTCGCCGGCACGGCTGGCCTCGCGGCCCTCAGCCTGGGCCAGGCTGCCGCGGCGGCTCCGGAGCAACCCGAAGCGCTCTACGGCAAGGCCGAGGGCGGCAAGGTCACCCTGCCACCGCTCCATGCCGCCAGCGAGGGCGGCGAGCTCCTTGCCAACCCGCAGCCGCCCGCCCAGCGCCTCGGTATTGCGGTCGTCGGCATCGGTCACCTCACGCTCGAGCAGATCATGCCAGGTTTCGCGCAGGCCAAGGCCGTGCGCTGCACGGCGCTCGTCAGCGGTCACCGCGGCAAGGCGCTGGCGGTCGCGGCGCAATACGGTGTGCCGGAACGCAGCGTCTACGACTACGCCTCCTTCGACGCGATCAAGAACAACCCCGATATCGAGGCGGTCTATATTGTCCTGCCCAACGCCATGCACTTGGAGTTCACGCTGCGCGCCGCCGCGGCCGGCAAGCACGTCCTCTGCGAAAAGCCGATGGCCAACAGCGTCGCCGAGGCCGAGCAAATGGTGCAGGCCTGCCGCGAAGCCCGCCGCAAGCTGATGATCGCCTACCGGCTGCAATATAACGCGGCCCATCGCGCCCTGATCGCTATGGCGCGCGGCAAGGAGCACGGCGAGCTTCGCATGATTGAGGCCGTGAACGCGCAGCACGACGCGGCCGTCGGCCAGTGGCGGCAGATCAAGGCGCTGGCAGGCGGCGGTTCGCTACCGGACGTCGGCCTCTACTGCCTCAACGCCTTCCGCTACATCACGGGCGAGGAGCCGATCGAGGTCACCGGGCGCATCGGTCAACCGAAGGACGACCCCCGATTCCGCGAGGTCGAGGATTTTGCGAGCTTCACCCTGCGCTTCCCCTCGGGCGTGTTCGCCGTCGGCACGTCGAGCTACAGCAGCTACAACAGTCGGCGGCTGCGCGCGATGGCGACGGATGGTTGGATCGACATGGACCCGGCCTTCGCCTACGCCAACCTCGTGATGCAAGTGGGCCGCAAGCTCGGCGAGACCGATACCCGCGAGCAGCGCGTGTTCGAGCCCAAAAACCAGTTTGCGGTCGAGATGGACCATTTTGCCGACGCGATCCGCGCCGACCGCGAACCTCACACGCCGGGTGAGGAAGGCCTCCAAGATCAACGGATTATCGCCGCCATCTACGAGGCGGCGAAGGGTGGTTCTCCTGTAAAGTTACCTGCTATGACAAAGCTGGATGCGTTTAGGGGTCCCATCTCGAAGTAAAGCGTTACGCGAGATCTTGCGGAGACGCGATGCAACCTTTGCATCCAAACGTTGTTTGGGCATAATGATACAGCACCCTCAACCTGCACCGGTCGTCCTCGTCGTCGACGACGAGGCTTTGCTGCGCTGGCATGCTTCTGACCTGCTGGCCTCGGCGGGTTACAGGGTCGTCGAGGCGGATGACGCCGCGACGGCGTTGCGCATCCTCGAGACCCGCGAGGACGTGAGGCTGCTCTTCACGGACGTGCAGATGCCCGGCGCCCTCGACGGCCTCGACCTCGTCCGCAAAGTCCACGAACGGTGGCCTAACGTTCTGCTGCTGGTCACGTCAGGAGGCGTCGATCTTGTCGACGACGACCTACCGGACCATGGTCAATTTGTTGCCAAACCTTACGGCGAAGGCGATCTTCTTGCCCACGTCAGTACGATGATCGAAGCGAGACGGCGTTAGACGTCCCAAAAGTCCGCGCCGGCCTGCGATAGCCGTCCACCCAGGCGCACCGGCGCGACCTTGATGGCGCGGCCGGACGCATCGGTCTCGACGGCGACGCCGCACAGGGTCGCCGGCCCCGTCGCCGGCTCGAACCGGGCGCCGGGCACCTTGCGCACCATGCGCCGGACCGGCTCCTCCTTGTCCATGCCAATGACAGAATCATAGTCACCGGTCATTCCCGCATCACTCATGAAGGCCGTGCCGCCGGGCAGGATCTGATAGTCGGCGGTAGGCACGTGGGTGTGCGTGCCGACGACGAGCGAGACGCGGCCATCGACGAAATGACCGATGGCTTGTTTCTCGCTCGTGGCTTCCGCATGCATGTCGACGATGGCGGCGTCGCACACCTGGCCCAGGGGGCAGGCGTCGATGGCGGCGTCGATGGCGGCGAAGGGATCGTCCATCGCGTCCATGAAGGTCCGGCCGAGCACGTTGGCGACGAGGACGCGGGCGCCGCTCGCCGTGTCGATCAGCGCCGTACCGTTACCCGGGGTGCCCTTGGGATAGTTCATCGGCCGGATCAGGCGGGGCTGGCGGGTGATAAAGACCAGCGCCTCGCGCTGGTCGAAGGAATGGTTGCCGAGTGTCACGCAATCGGCTCCGGCCTCCAGGATCTCCGAGCAGATCGCCTCGGTGATGCCGAAACCGCCGGCGGCGTTCTCGCCGTTCACCACGACGCAGTCGAGCGCCCAGCAGCGGCGCAGGTCCGGCAGGAGGGTGGTCACGGCGTGGCGGCCCGCGCGGCCGACCACGTCGCCGACGAACAGCAGCCGCATCAGCGACGCCCCGCCACGCAGACGATCGTCTCGCGCTCGGTCACGATCAGGTCCAGGGCCTGGTCGTGCGCCTCAGCGGGCACGGCCGGCACCTCCTGCACGGCAAAGGCGACGCCGACCGCCGTCACGGGCTTCTGCTCGCGCAGGGCGGCGAGGCTCCGGTCGTAGAAGCCGGCCCCGTAGCCGACCCGGTGGCCGCGCCGGTCGAAGGCGGCGAGGGGCACGAACAGCAGGTCGGGCGCGAGCGCGGCAGCGGCGGCGCAAGGCACCGGGATGTCCATGCGGCCGCGCTCCATCGCGTCGCCGCGTCGCCATCGCCGAAACACCAGCGCCTCGCCGATGCGGCCGGTGACCGGTAGGCCCACGGCGAAACCCGCCTCGTCCAAGGCATCGATGAGCGGCAGGGTGGAGACTTCGTCACCGATCGGCCAATAGGCAGAGACCACGCGCGCGCCATGCTCGCGTGCGAGGGCGGGACCAACCGCAGCGAGCCGCGCCGCGAAAGCGGCAGCGTCGAGAGCCGGGACAGCGCCGCGCGCGGTGAGGGTGGCAGCGCGGACTGCCGTCTTGTCAAAACCCATGGTGCCGGTTGTCAATTCGAGCCGGTGGGTGGAAAGGTGCGGGCCACGATGGCCGTGGGACACCGATCCCGGGAACCTACAACGTAGGTGGGCGCCATATGCTCAAGCCCACGGGCAAGAACAGGGACAGCTCCCTTGAGATCGATAAGGCCCCGGGAATACAAATCCAACACGTACCCCGCAGCGCCGCACAATCAATGTAGGGCATTTCATTCCGGGCCGCCAGTGCCGCCGCTTGGTCCAAGCTGCAGTCGATCTTACGAAGCGGACGTTCAAGGAAAGGAAGAACACCGATGCTGACGATATGGGGCCGCAAAACATCGTCGAACGTCCAGGCCACCCTCTGGTGCGTCGGCGAACTAGGCCTGCCCTACACCCGCCACGACGCGGGCCACCGCTACGGCGTCACCGATACCGCAGCCTTCCGGGCGATGAACCCCAACGGCCTGGTGCCCGTCATCCAGGACGGCGACGCCGAGCCCTTGTGGGAGACCGGCGCGATCCTGCGCTACCTGGCCGGCCGCTACGGCGCCGATCCGTTCTGGCCAAGCGAGCCTTTGGCGCGCGCCGGCGTCGACAAATGGGCGGAATGGGTGAAGGTCACGCTCGCGCCTCGCTTCACCATGCCCATCTTCTGGCCGCTCGTGCGGACCGCCGCCAGGGACCGCGACGACGACGCCGTCGCGCGCGCGGTCGACGCCTTCGTCAAGACGCTCGCCATCGCCGAGGCGCAGCTATCCCGGCACGCCTACCTTGCCGGCACGGCCTTCACTCTGGCCGACGTCCAATTCGGCCACATCCTCTACCGCTACTACGACTTGCCGATCGCCCGCGCGGACCAGCCCGCGCTGCGCGCCTACTACGACGGGCTAACAAAGCGCCCGGCCTACCGCGAGCACGTCATGGTGCCCTATGACGAGTTGCGCGTCGTCTAAGCCTCACCGCGCCCCGAAGATCGCGCTGCCAACCCGCACGTGGGTGGCGCCGAGCTGGATGCCGAGCGGGAAATCCGCACTCATCCCCATCGACAGAGCGGCGATGCCGTTGCGCGCCGCTATGGTGGCGAGGAGGGCGAAATGCGGCGATGCCTGGTCGTCGATGGGCGGGATGCACATCAAGCCCGCCACATCGAGGCCGTAGGTCTCGCGGCAGGCCTCGAGGAAACCGTCGGCCGCGTCCGGCAGGATGCCCGCCTTCTGCGGCTCCGCCCCGGTGTTGACTTGCACGAAGAGCCTCGGCTTGCGGCCACCCTTGTCAATCGCGCGGGCCAACGCCTCGGCGATCTTCGGCCGGTCCACCGTCTCGATCACGTCGAAGGTGGCGACCGCTTCCTCCGCCTTGTTGGACTGGAGGGGACCGATCAGGTGAAGGTCGAGCGCGCCGTAGCGCTCGCGCAGCATCGGCCACTTGCCCATGGCCTCCTGGACCCGGTTCTCGCCGAACACCCGCTCGCCCGCGTCCAGCACCGGCACGATGGCATCGGCGGCAAAGGTCTTCGACACGCAGACGAGCGTCACGGCGTCCGGCGCCCGGCCAGCGTCGTGCGCGGCCCTGGCGATGCGCACGCGGACGTCGCGGAGGCGGTCGCCCGCACTGCTCAAGCCTTCAACGTCACTCATCGGGACCTCATTCTCCGCGCACGCCGACGCGATCACGTATTCTTGGGCTTACGCCGCCGCAGCGACGCTATGTCAAGCCTCTCAGCCTATGCCAATTCGCAGGACCGATGATGATCGCACGACGCCAGCTTCTCCTCCCGCTTGCCGCAGCCGTCGCGGTTTCGGGATTTGCTCCGCGCACTGCCCGCTCGCAAGCGGCCGGCGCCCCGCTGCCGGATCGTTACGACGAGCCGCTCGGGATTGGGCTGGAAGGCTGGCCCTACCCCGCGCCCACGCATCTGTTTGCCTGCAGCGCCGAAGGGCAGCCCGCGCTCATGGCCTACATGGACGTGGCGCCGACCGCGGATCCGCGCAACCAGACGATCGTCCTGCTGCACGGCAAGAACTTCGATTCGTCCTACTGGGCGGGTGCCATCGCGGACCTGTCGGGAGCAGGCTATCGCGTCATCGTGCCCGACCAACTCGGCTTCAACAAGTCCTCCAAGCCGGATGTCGCTTACTCGTTCGACATGCTGACGTTGACGACCGTCGCCCTGCTCGACTCCCTCCAGATCCGCGAGACGCACGTCATCGGCCATTCCACCGGCGGGATGCTGGCGGTGCGCCTCGCGACGGCCTTTCCCGATCGA
Organism: Beijerinckiaceae bacterium; assembly: GCA_965249685.1. Taxonomy (GTDB): domain Bacteria; phylum Pseudomonadota; class Alphaproteobacteria; order Rhizobiales; family Beijerinckiaceae; genus RH-AL1. Next base: position 2,470,022 of record CBDFMN010000003.1, read on the forward strand.
ATTCAAAGGCTCATCCTGGAAGACCCGATCGGATTGATCGACTATCGCCGCTTCATTCCGCCGCAGACCACGGAGACGCTGGTGGCAGCCGAACGTCGCCAGAGCGTGGCGAGCTACCGCGCCTTCGTACGACGCTTCTTCCCGCTCCTGCCGCCCGCAGCGACCGAACCGTTTGTGGAATGGCGGATGCGGGTGGCGCTGAGCAGCGAATACGATCGCTTCTGCCGCGCGGCGGCGCTGACCTACCAGATGATCTACCGCGAGCCGGTGCGCGACAGCTACCGGGACATCCGCGCGAAGACGCTGATGTTCGCCGGCGCGGCGGACGCGTCGGTTCCGCTGAAGGCCTATGCGGCCCCCGACGTCGCGGCACGCATTCCCTCCATCCCGCAGGCGGCACCATTGGCCGCGCAAGACATCCCCGACGCGCGCCTCGTTATCCTACCCAGGGTCGGCCACGTGCCGCACCTCGAGGCGCGCAACGTGTTTCGCAAGGCCGTGCTCGACTTCCTCGCGGCGTAATCGGAGTATCCCGTGCAAGCGAGAGATCCCCAGAGATGTCATCTTTAAGTCGCCCGCTCGACGAGCGGGCGAACAGCGTCTCAGGCGCCGATCTGCGCCACGGGACGCGGCAGGGCGGGCACGGGCGCTTCGAGCTTGGCCATACCGCTCTTGACGGCCACCTGCACCTTCTCGAACGCGCGCACCTCGATCTGGCGCACGCGCTCGCGCGAGATGGCGAACTCGTCCGACAGGCTTTCCAGCGTGACCGGATCGTCGGCGAGCCGGCGCGCCTCGAAGATGCGGCGCTCGCGCTCGTTGAGCACGCCGAGCGCGGAATGCAGAACGCCGTGGCGGTTGTCGCTCTCCTCGCGATCGACCAGCAGCTTCTCCTGGCTCGCAGAATTATCGACCAGCCAATCCTGCCACTCGCCCTCGCCCTCTTCGCGCAACGGCGCGTTGAGCGAAGCGTCGCCGGACATGCGACGGTTCATGTCGATGACGTCCTGCTTGCTGACGCCGAGCCGGGTCGAGATGATCTCCACCTGGTCGGGGCGCAAGTCGCCCTCCTCCAAGGCGGAGATCTGGCTCTTTGCCTTGCGTAAGTTGAAAAACAACTTCTTCTGGCTGGCGGTCGTCCCCATTTTCACGAGCGACCACGAGCGTAGAATGTATTCCTGGATCGAGGCGCGAATCCACCACATGGCGTAAGTCGCCAGCCGGAACCCCTTGTCGGGCTCGAAACGCTTGACCGCCTGCATCAGACCGACGTTGCCCTCGGAAACCACTTCGCCGATCGGCAGGCCGTAGCCGCGATACCCCATCGCAATCTTCGCCACGAGGCGAAGGTGCGACGTCACCATGCGATGGGCGGCAGCAGGATCCTGATGCTCCTTCCAGCGCTTGGCGAGCATATATTCTTCCTCGGGCTGCAGCATCGGGAAGCGGCGGATCTCGTTCAGATAACGCGAAAGCCCGCTTTCGCCTGAAATCATCGGTAGGGCAGCGGCCATAAAAACCTCCTGGGAGCCCCCGCATCGGCAGGCTCCTTGCGGAGCCACACCTCTGTGTCGGCCCGCACGATTGAACGATGTGGGGTGCGGCTGCGAGAAGATAAGGCCCGCCCGGCGCGACGCGTCATTACAAATTCGCAATCTCGCCGATCGGGTCCGTTGCTTTACCCTGCCGGGAAACAATGAGCGGGACCGCACGCAGTTGCATGCACCTACGTCGCAGCAGGTAGCGCCGCTTGGCGCAGCGCCGCCTGCAGTCGCACGAGGTCGGGAGGCAGGGGGCTCTCGAACTCCAGCGCCGCGCCCGTGACGGGGTGCGGAAAGCCGAGCACTGCCGCGTGCAGCGCCTGGCGACCGAGGGCCTGGAGGGCACGCTGAGCCTCCGGCGCGAGCAGCGCGGCCTTGCTGAGGAAGCCACGGGCATAGAGCGGGTCGCCGAGGAGCGGGTGGCCGCCATGCGCCATATGCACGCGGATTTGATGCGTGCGACCGGTCTCCAGGTTGCAGGCGACAAGCGCTGCGAGCGGCGCCCGTGGATCGGCCCCAAAACTCTCCTCCAGCCGCCAATGCGTGATCGCCTCGCGGCCCTTCCCCGAGGGGACGACAGCCATGCGCTGCCGGTCCGTGGCGTGGCGGCCGAGCGGCGCATCCACGCTGCCGAAGAGCCGATCCGGCCGCCCCCACACGAAGGCCTGGTAGCTGCGCCGCAGCGGCAGGGTACGGCCGTGGTCGGCGAAGAGCGTTGAGAGCCCACGATGGGCCTCGTCCGTCTTGGCGACGACGAGCAGGCCGGACGTGTCCTTGTCCAGGCGATGGACGATGCCTGGCCGCCTCACGCCGCCGATTCCGGACAGGCTTGCGCCGCAATGGCCGATGAGCGCGTTGACCAGCGTCCCGCTGCTGTGGCCGGGCGCGGGATGCACGACCAGCCCCGCCGGCTTGTCGATCACGATGAGGTGCGCATCCTCGTAGACGATCGTGAGCGCGATCGCCTCGCCCTGCGGCACGGGATCGACCGTGGCCGGCACCGCGAGGAGGATCGCCTGGCCGGTCTTTACCTTCAGGTTGGCGTCGCGCACGACGGCGCCGTCGAGGGTGACGTGCCCCTCCTCGATCAGGGCTTTCACGCGGGTCCGCGACAGGCCGATCTCCTTGGCCTCGGCCGCCAATGCGACGTCGAGACGCGCGCCGCCCTGGCCCTCGGCGATGCGCAGGCTGAGGCAGTCGGGGTCGAAGTCCTGGTCGTCGTGGAGCGTCACAGGGGCCTGCTTGGTTGGAGCCATCGGTGGCCCTATAACATCCTGGTCCCTCGGCCTCCATGCCACCCCTTGGGTGCCACCCTCGCGTTCAGAACGCGTTCAGGCGGAACACCCGAGGGATGTCCGCTCACCGCCGACCAGCAGCAGGCTCCATGTCCTTCCTCCGCCTCTATGGCCGCGTCTTCACCCTCCTGCGCGGGGAAGTCAGAACGGCCAGCGTGTTGGCGGTGGCCAATGTCACGCTCATCCTGGCGCAGTTCGCCGAACCGATTCTGTTCGGCCGCGTCATCGACCGCCTGACGTCGAGCCAGGCGCGCCACCAGCTTCCCACCCTGGTGGACCTGATGCCGCTGATCGGCGCCTGGATCGTCTTCGCGCTCGCCTCCATCGCGGCCTCCATGTTCGTGTCGCTGCAGGCCGACCGCCTGGCGCACCGGCAGCGGCTTGCCGCCATGGGCCGCTACTTCGAGCACGTGCTGCACCTGCCGCTCTCCTTCCACGCCGCCACCCATTCCGGCCGCTCGCTGAAGGTCATGATCGAGAGCGCCAACGGCCTGTTCATGCTCACGCTCACCTTTTTCCGCGAGAGCATCGCCGCCTTCGTCGCGATCCTGGTGCTGCTGCCGCTGTCGTTGCTGCTGAACTGGCGGCTTGGGCTGCTGCTCGTGGGGCTTATGGCGGTGTTCTTCTGCCTGATCGTCTACGTCCGCCGCCGCACGGAAACGCTGCAGACGACGGTCGAGCATCACAACACGAGTTTGGCCGAGCGGGCCTCCGACGCGCTCGGCAACGTGCCGGTGATCCAGAGCTTCACCCGCATCGACAGCGAGACGTCGGCGATCCGCGGCCTCACCGAAACGCTGCTGCACGCGCAGATGCCGGTGCTGACTTGGTGGGCGCTGGCGGTGGTGGGCGCGCGCGCGGCCGCCACGGTGACGCTGCTGCTCATCTTCGTCTTCGGAACCACGCTCTACCTGCAGGGCCTGGGCACGATCGGCCAGATCGTGATGTTCATGACCTTCGCCTCCATGCTCGTCGGCCGCCTCGAGCAGCTTGCCAACCTGTTCAACGCCCTGTTCCTCCAGGCGCAGCGCATCCGCGACTATTTCGCGGTGTTGGATACAGTACCCCATGTGGTCGAGCGCCCCGGCGCACGCGATCCCGGCCGGTTCGCGGGCCGTGTGCGGTTCGAGGGCGTCGGCTTCACCTACACGCAAGGGGCGCACTCGGCCGTGGCGGACCTCGATTTCACGGTGGAACCAGGGTCGACGGTGGCGCTCGTGGGCGCGACGGGCTCGGGCAAGTCCACCACACTGTCGCTGCTGCACCGCGTCTACGACCCCTCGCGCGGGCGCATCACCATCGACGGCATCGACATCCGGGCGATGCCGCTCGACGCCTTGCGCCGCAACATCGGCGTCGTGTTTCAGGAGCCGATGCTGTTTGCCCGCTCCATCGCCGAAAACCTTTGCATCGGCAAGCCTGACGCCACGCCGGCGGAGATCGCCAAGGCGCTGGAACTCGCACAGGCGAGCGACTTCGTGGCGCGCCAGGTGGAGGGGCTTGCCACCGGCGTCGGCGAGCGCGGGCAGCGCCTCTCGGGCGGCGAGCGCCAGCGCCTCGCCATCGCCCGCGCGCTTCTCAAGGATCCGCCGATCATGATCTTCGACGAGGCGACCGCCGCGCTCGACGCCACCACGGAGCGCAAGCTGCAGAAGGCGCTCGCGCGGGCCACGGAGGGCCGCACGACCTTCATCATCGCGCACCGGCTCGCGACCGTGCGGCATGCCTCCACGATCCTGGTGTTCGACGGCGGCCGTATCGTCGAGAGCGGGTGTTTCGATGAGTTGGTGGCGCGCGGCGGCGTGTTTGCGGCGCTCGCGCGCGCCCAGTTCATGGCCGCAACAGACATGGAACCCGCCTTGACCGCTCCCTGAGGATGCAACTCAACATTCGCTAAGACCAGCCGATGCATTTCTAGCATGGCTGGCATGCCGCGCGCCGACTTGCGTGTCGATCGGCTTCGCGTAGTTTCCAACCAGCAAGAGCTTGCCTCTTGCAGCCCATTCTTGGGTACTTCCTCCCATGACTTCAAGCCGTCAGCTCGCTGGCGGCTTTTTTCTTATCTGCACAAAGACGAGAATGTAGCCAAACCTTCCCGACAATGTGCGATCAAGCGTTGCGCCATTCGTCGACGTTTGTTTGATGCACCGACGCACCCGCAGAAATCAGCGACGACGGTCACGGCGGGGTCGGCGTGCGTGACCGGATGGGATCATGGCCGCGACCATCCCCGTGCAGAACGCCCAATCATCCCTGGCACACGCCACTCGCTGTCCGGCAGGATCCGGCGCTGCTCAACTTCGCGTCCTGCCTCCCTCGGCGGGGCCCCGAGGTTGCCGTGGCCGCGCAACGCGGTGATAAGAGACGCGTGGCAGCACCCGCGCAACCCGAGCCCATGCACCAGTCGAACCGAGCAGCCATCGCCGCAACCGAGGTCGTCGACGTGATGGCGGCCCTCGGACGCCAAGCCCGCGCCGCAGGCCGCGCGCTGGCGCTTTCGGCCGATGCCGACCGCTCACGCGCGTTGCGCGCCGCCGCCGCCGCGATGCGTGAGGGCACGCGAGACATCCTCGCCGCCAATGCGGAGGATCTCGACGAGGCCCGGGTCGGCGGCATCGGTGCCGCCTTCATCGACCGTCTCATCCTCGACGGTCAGCGGGTGGCCGGCCTCGCGGAGGGGCTCGAAGCCATCGCCGCCCTGCCGGACCCCATCGGCCGCGTGTTGGCGACGATCACGCGGCCGAACGGCCTCCTCATCGAGCGTGTCGCTGTCCCGCTCGGCGTCATCGGCATCATTTACGAGAGCCGGCCGGGCGTCACGGCGGATGCCGGCGCCCTCTGCCTGAAGAGCGGCAACGCGGCGATCCTGCGCGGCGGCTCGGAGAGTTTTCGGTCCTCGCGCCTCATTCATCGTTGCCTGGTGGCGGGCCTGCGCGCCGGAGGCCTGCCGGAGGCCGCGATCACTCTCGTGCCGACGCGCGACCGGGCTGCCGTCGGCGCCATGCTGGCCGGGCTCGACGGCAACCTCGACGTGCTCGTGCCGCGCGGCGGCAGCAGCCTTGTGGCGCGGGTGCAGGCGGAGGCGCGTGTGCCGGTGTTCGCGCACCTCGACGGCAACGTGCACCTCTTCGTCGATCGCGCCGCCGACCCTGGCAAGGCGGCGGCGATCGTCCGCAACGCCAAGTTGCGGCGCACCGGCGTCTGCGGCGCGGTCGAGACGCTGCTCATCGACAAGGCTTTGCAGGATCGGGCCTCGCCGCTGCCCCGCACCCTCGTCGCCCTGCTGCTCGACGCCGGCTGCGCCGTGCGCGGCGACGCCGCGACTCAGGCGCTCGATCCGCGCGTGACGCCGGCCAGCGAGGAGGATTGGCGCACCGAGTTCCTCGATGCGATCATCGCGGTCAAGGTCGTGGACAACCTGGACGCCGCGATCGGCCATATCGAGCACCACGGTTCGCACCACACGGATGGGATCGTCACCGAAGATCAGGCCGCCGCCGACCGTTTTCTGCGCGAGGTCGATTCCGCCATCGTCCTGCACAACGCCTCGACCCAATTCGCCGACGGGGGTGAGTTCGGCTTCGGCGGCGAGATCGGCATCGCCACGGGACGGCTGCACGCGCGGGGGCCTGTCGGCGTCGAGCAACTGACCACGTTCAAGTACCGCGTCCACGGCAGTGGTCAGATCCGCCCGTGACAGGCGCGAAGGTGAGCCGGCTGTGATCTCCCCGGCCTACGCCGGCCTGCCGCCGCATGCGCGTGGCCAGCGCATCGGCTTGTTCGGTGGCAGCTTCAACCCGCCGCACGCCGGGCACCGCGCGGCCTGCCTCATCGCCATGCACCGGCTGCGCCTCGACCGGGTGTGGTGGCTCGTCAGCCCCGGCAACCCGCTGAAGGACAATGGCGCGCTGCCGCCGGCCGCCGAGCGCACCATGGCGGCGCAGCGCGTCGCCGCGCATCCGCGCATCGCCATCACCGGCTTCGAGGCGACCCTCGGCTCGCCCTACACCTGCGACACCGTCGCGACCTTGAAGGCGCGCTGCCCGGGCGTGCGTTTCGTCTGGCTGATGGGAGCGGATTCGCTCGCCGGCTTCCACCGCTGGAAGAACTGGCGGCTCATTGCCGAAACCTTTCCCATGGCGGTGGTCGATCGGCCGGGCTCGACGCTGCGCGCCGTGCAGACACGGGCTGCGGCGGCGTTGCGCCGCTACCGGTTGGACGAGAAGGAGGGACCGCTCCTGGCGACCGCAACGCCCCCGGCCTTCGTCTTTCTGCACGGCAAGCGTTCGGCGCTCTCCTCGACGGCGCTGCGGGCGGCGGGATCCGTCGCGCCGCCGGGCGGCCGCGCCTAGCCCGCGACGGTGCCGCCGAACCCGTGCCATACGCTCGCCACATGCTCGACCTGCGGCGGCGCGGCGAAGCAGTGGCTGACGCAGGCGCGCCATTCCTGGAACTGCGGCGACCCGCGGAAGCCGACGGTGTGAGCCTCGACGCTGTCCCAGCGCACGAAGAGCAAGTAGCGGCCGGGCGTCTCGTGCGAGCGCTGCAGTTCCATGCCATGGCAACCTTGAGCGGTGCGGAAGGCCGAAACGGCCTTGGCGACGCCGGCTTCGAACTCGGCGTCCATGCCGGACTTGACGGTGAGAGTGGCGATTTCGAGGATCATCGTTCGGGACTTTCGCTTCGTCTGTTCGCCGACGATGACTTCGATCTGATCGCCGTCGTCGCGGTTGATCGCTGCCGTGCGACGGAGCTTGATCGCATGAAGCGACCTCCGGGTCGACGATCGCTGCCACCTGTCGATGCTGCTGCTCGGCAAAGTCCCTTGCTTGCTGCGGTCTTGCCGCTCCCTCGTCCGCCCTCTATACATACGGTAATGCGTCCGTTTCCGACACCCCTGGAGGCGTGGGCGCATCATCAGTACAAGGAACACCAGATGGCCGAGACGAAGTCTTTGGCGGCCTCGGTGCGCAGCGGGACAGGCAAGGGGGCCGCCCGCAGTGTTCGCCGTGAAGGTCGCATACCAGGCGTGATCTATGGGGGCGGCGATGCGCCGACCGCCATCACGCTCTCATTCCGGGACATGAACAAGGTGATCTACGCCGGTCACTTCCTAACGACGATCTTCGAGATCGACGTCGACGGCGCCAAGGAGCGGGTGATCCCGCGCGATTATCAGCTCGATCCCATTAAGGACCGGCCGCTGCACGTCGACTTCCTGCGGCTGAAGGCCGGCACGCGGCTGCGCGTCGACATCCCCGTCGTCATTACGGGCGCCGAGCTCTCTCCCGGTGTCAAGCTCGGTGGCGTCGTCAACATCGTTCGTCACTCGCTCGACCTGAAGGTCGGCGCCGACGCGATCCCCGAGAACGTCATGGTCGACATCTCCAAGATGGAGATCGGCGATTCCCTGCACCTGGGCGAGATCGATCTGCCGCAGGGCGCCCGCCTCGCGCAGCGTGGCCTCAACCCGACCGTGGTGACCGTCGCGCCGCCGGCCGAAGCCGAGGAGGAGCCGGCCGCCGCGGCAGCCGCGCCCACCCCGGACCCGAAGGCCGCCAAGGGTGCCGCCAAGCCGGCCGCGGCCCCCGCGCCGAAGAAGAAGTAGGCCCTTACCCTCTCCCGTTCCGTGGGGGAGGGTGTCGCGGTGCGCTCGTCTGGGCTGGCGTCGGCAACGGCTGCATCCCTCGCCGATGCCTGTGGCCGTCCGGCGCAAGCCCCTCCCATGGCGCGGGAGCCTGACATCCACTCCTCGGACGAGCGCCCATGCTTCTTTTCGCCGGTCTCGGCAATCCCGGTCGCCAGCACGCGGGGCAGCGGCACAATATCGGCTTTATGGCGTTGGATGCGGTCGCCCGCGCGCATGACGCACCGCCCTTCCGCGCCCGCTTCCACGGGCTCGCGAGCGAACTGCCCCTGGGCGGCGAGCGCGTGGTGCTGCTCAAGCCCGAGACTTACATGAACGAGTCGGGCCGAGCGGTGGGCGAGGCCATGCGCTTCTACAAGCTCGGCCTCGGCGATGTCGTCGTGTTCCACGACGAACTCGACATTGCCTCGGGCACGCTCCGCGTGAAGACGGGCGGCGGTAACGCCGGCCACAACGGGTTGCGCTCAATTTCTGCCGCCGTCGGCAACGATTATCGCCGCGTGCGCCTCGGCATCGGCCATCCAGGCTCCAAGGACCTCGTGCTGAACTACGTGCTCGGCCCCTTCGCCAAGGACGAGCAAGGCTGGCTCGATGTGATGTGCGACGCGGTCGCGCGTGGCGCCGTCGACCTCGCGCAGGGTGACGACACCGGCTTTGCCGCCCAGGTGCAGCGACGGCTTGCGGCCGCCGGTTTCGTCTAAGCCGGTTTCAATCGTGCCGAAGGCGTCGGTCGTCACCGCTCGGGCGCAAAACGCTTGACGGATCGCGAATGATGCGTCAGTCATACCTAACACATGTATGACGATCGTAACGACAAAGACCGGGAGGGAGACCGGATGCTGACGGTGCTGACGGCCCTGGCTAGCGCCCAGCGGTTGCGGATCGTCGCCGCGCTGACCTCGCGTGGGCGGACCTACATCAGCCAGCTCGCGCGTGACATCGGCATCAGCCGGCCCCTGCTCCACCTGCATTTGCGAAAGCTGGAAGCGGCCGGACTTGTCCGCAGCCAGCTTGAGGTGTCGGACACGGGCAAAGCCCTGAACTATTTCGAGGTGACCAGCTTCGCTCTCGCCCTCACCCCCGCCACTGTCATGGCAGCCGCCACCACGCTCGGCGCCGCGGACTAGATTAGGAGATCCCCATGGCCAACCACGCGCATGCCTTTCTGACGCTCACGATCCTGAGCCTGGCGACGATCCTCCTGGTGTTCGGTATGAAATATTTCGCGGCGGCGCGCGAGGGGCGGCGTTCCAGCGGCCTGCTGGCTGACCTGCGCGGGGAACTCGGCGAGGTGAAGGCGCGATTGCAGGCGATCGAGAAGCTGCTGCACGACGTCGGCTGAGCTTATTCACGCCGTCTGCGGGAAGATGCGAGCGCTCCAGGTCTCGGCTCGGCTCTCCGAGCGACGATCAACGCGCCGCAGTCCTGCTTTCGCCCGATTTCTCGCCGAGGACAGGGGCTGCTGTCCTCACGACCCGATTGCGCATGTTCGACGAAGCGCCCCGCCTGTTCCTCATCACGCCGCTGCTGGACGAAGCCGCGCCGTTCCTGCCGCTGCTTGAGGCCGCGCTGGAGACGGCCGACGTCGCCTGTCTGCTGATCCGCGCGTCAACGCGCGACGAAGGCCGGATCAAGGCGCTCGTGCGGGCGCTGCTTCCAGTCGCGCAGGCGCGGGGTGTGGCCTGCCTCGTTGAGCACGCGCCGCGCGTCGCCGCGCGAGTGGGAGCGGATGGGGTCCACATGGCCGGCGCGGGCGACGAACTCGAGGAGGCGGTCGCCGCACTGCGGCCCGAGCGGATCGTGGGGGCCGGCGGGCTCACGGGTCGCGATGCGGCGATGGAGGCGGGCGAGGCCGGCGTCGACTACCTGATGTTTGGCGGCCCGGACGAGCCGGACGGCCACGACACCATCCGCGAGCGGGTCGAATGGTGGGCGGAGATCTTCAACGTGCCCTGCGTGGGTTACGCCCGCGATCCCGCCCAAGCCCGCGACCTGGCCGCGGCGGGGGCCGAATTCGTCGCCCTCTGCGAGGGCATTTGGACCGACCCGGCCGAGACGCGCGCCGTCCTTGCGAGCGTCGCGCGCGCGATCCTCCCGATCGGCGAGGGTGTGCGATGAAGCGGGCCACCTTTCGGGTGTTGCTGGCGCTATCCTTCGCATCCGCTTCTTTCGCGATCCGGGCGCAACAATTCGTGCCGACGAACCCCTCGCCGTTCGGGCGGCCAGCGCTCAACAGCTTTGCCGCCCCCCCAGCCCCGAGCGACGAACTCCCGACGCCGGGCAGCCAGCCCGACAGGCCGGCGATAGTTCCGCCCGGCGCGGACGTCGACCTCGCCTTCGGGGCCTATCAACGCGGGTTCTACGCCACGGCGATGCGGGAGGCGGTGAAACGCCTGGGGCGCAACAAGGCAGACGGGCCAGCGATGACGCTGATGGGAGAACTCTACGCCCAGGGCCTGGGCATCAAGCGCGACCCGGCCGAGGCGGTGCGCTGGTATAGGCTGGCGAGCAAGTCGGGCGACGCCCAGGCCATGTTCGAGCTTGGCACGGCGACGATGAAGGGTGCCGGCGTGCCACAAGACCGGGACGCGGCCAAGAGCCTGTTCGAGCAGGCGGCCTCCCACAACCACGCGGGCGCCCTGTTCAACCTGGGTGTCATGGCCCTGCAGAACAACGGCGTGGTGCAGGACTTCAAGACCGCGTTTTCCTACTTCTCCCGCGCGGCCGATCTCGGCAACAACGAGGCCGAATACGCCCTCGCCATCATGTACAGCAACGGCAGCGGCGTCGAGCCGGACCCGACCCGGGCGGCGGCGCTGATGAAGCAGGCCGCCGCCGACGACAACATCGCGGCGAGCGTGGAATACGCGATCATGCTGTTCAATGGGATCGGCGTGCCGCGCGACGAGGCCGGCGCTGCCCGCTACTTTCTCAAAGCGGCGGCCCGCAACAACCCCGTCGCGCAGAACCGCTCGGCGCGGCTCCTCGTCAGCGGCCGAGGCGTCAAGCAGGACGTGATCGAGGGCATGAAATGGCACCTGCTGGCCCGCTCGGCGGGGCTGAAGGACGAGTGGCTCGACAGCCAACTGAACATGCTGACACCCTTGCAGCGCACGGCGGTCGAGGCGGCCGTGAAGCAATATGTCGGGAGTTGAGGGCCAGTGCCCGACCGCCATCTCAAGGCTTTTTGAGTTCGAGAAGCGCTCGCGGGGGCTCCTCGCCCTAACCGCCGAAGCACCCGAGGCGGAGCCGTAGCGAACTATCGTATGGGAAGCACGTCAGGTCGGGATCGTCGACCGGAAAGGCTTAGGCGACGATGGCCAGGTCCGCTCCGCCGTGGAGGTCCGCCAGAACGGCGGCGCGCGCCGCGCGGTCGGGGGCGAGGAGATGAACGTGCCACTCGTCGGCGCGGCCATGCAACCTTGCGACCGCTTGCGCCCAGTCGCTGCCCCGCTCGACAGCCATGGACCCGACGATCGTGCGCGCACCGGCGCGCCGCGACACGGCCAGCAACACGGCAGGTCCGAGGTCCGGCAAGCAGGCGGCGGGGTCCTCGTGGTCGATGTGATAGATGGTGGCGAGATATCGACGGCTGGATCGCCCGTGCCAGGCATGGAACCGCCCGGCGATCGCCTGCTCGCGCAGACAAGCCAGGGGCTCCTCGCGTCGGCGAAACGCGCCCGACGTCGCGGTCGGCCAGCCATTGCCTCGACGGTCGCCACCATACAAAAGCGTGTCTTCAGCTCTCATCATGAGAACATGATTAGAACAAAAAAGAAACAAGTCAAGTTAGGCGTGGGCGGGATGCGCCTTTTGGGGACAGATCAGGTCCGGGTTGCTTTCCACCGCCTCGGCGACCAGCGCCGCCGTGGCAGGCTCGATGGCAGCCTCCAGCGCGCGTATGAAGCGGCGCTTCTCCAGCCCTGTCGGGATCGGGGCGAGAAACTCGATGATCACCGTGCCGGGGGGCCGCATCATGCTGTGGCGCGGCCAGAACAGGCCGGCGTTGAGCGCGACCGGGGTACACGGTACAGCCCCGTCGGCGCACAGCACGGCGACACCGCTCTTGTAGGCCGACGGAGCGCCGATCGGCCGGCGCGTCCCTTCGGGAAAGATAATGACCTGCCGCCCGGCCGCCAGTTTGTCCCGCACGGCCTTCTGCAATTCGCTCAGCGTGCCGCTGCCCTTGGCGCGGTCGATGGCGATCTGGTCGCTCGCCTTCAGCCACCAGCCGAAGAAGGGAATGGCGAGGAGTTCCTTCTTCAGAATGTAAGTGAAGTCAGGCAGCACGACGATCAGCGCGATCGTCTCTAAAAACGACTGGTGCTTGGGCGCGATGATCGCCGCGCCCTTTGGCAGGTTGTGTAGGCCGCGAAACTCGACCTTCGTGCCGCACACCACATGTAGCAGCCACAGCGAAGCCCGCGCCCAAAGTCGGACGACGACCATCACGCTGCGGTGCGAGAGGAGCATCGTCGGAAGTCCGAAGATCATCAAAGCCGTGAAGGTCAGGTAGAAGGCAATGTTGAAGGCAAGGGATCGAATGAAGATCATGCTCTCTCAATCACGGTCGCGTCCTCCCGGAGGAGGAGCCGAGTGGCTTTTCCCGCGGCGCACCACGCCGCGTTAACGCAATCTTAGCATTTCCGCGGCGCCGCGTCGATTTCGCGATGGCGAGAGGGTGGCGAGAGCGCGGCGAGAGCGGCGCGCGCCTTGCCTCTTGCGGAAGGCACCGCACCATCTTTAAGCCCTAACCCCATGGTCAAAGCCGGCTCGGCGTTATGGCCGAACGCCTGCCGACGAATGGAATGCCATGAGCGATCCAAGCCAAGCCGCCCCGCTGTCCCCCACGGCCGCCGCGCCGCGCCCGGCGGCGGGGCCAATGAAGCGCCTCTACCATTGGACGCTGGAACTGGCCGAGCGACCCTACGCGCCGTGGGCGCTTGGCATCGTCGCCTTCGCAGAGAGCTCGTTCTTCCCCGTTCCGCCCGACGTGATTCTCGTGCCGATGTCGCTCGCGAAGCCGAAGCGGGCCTGGCTCTACGCGCTGATCTGCACGGTAGGGTCGGTCGCAGGCGCCCTGCTCGGTTATGCCTTGGGCGCCCTGCTGTTCGAGACGGTAGGCCGCTGGCTGATCCAGCTTTACGGGTACGGCGCGAGGGTGGCGGAGCTGAAGGCGCTGTTCGCGCAATGGGGGTGGGCGGTGATCCTGCTGAAGGGGCTGACGCCGATCCCCTTCAAGATCGTCACCATCACCTCAGGCCTCCTCGCCTACAACCTTCCCCTCTTCGTGCTGCTGTGCGCCATTACGCGCGGCGCGCGGTTCTTCCTGCTCGCCCTGCTGCTCAACACCTTCGGCGAGACCATCAAGGGCTACCTCGAGCGGTACTTCGGTGTTTTCATGGTGGTGCTGGTGCTGCTCGTCCTGGGTGGCTTCTATCTCGCGGCGAAGGTGATCTAGGTGGCCGCACCCACCTTCCGTCTCTACCCCCTGCCGTTCGCCTGGGTGGCGCTGGGCCTTGTCGCGGCGGCGATCGCCGGCGCGTTGGCCTTCCAGGCGGCGGGGATCGCGCCCTGCGAACTCTGCCTTAAGGAGCGTTGGCCCTATTACTCCGGCTTGGCGCTGGGGGCGCTCACGGTGGCGGTGGCGCGGCGTGGGCCCGGGGCGGCCGCGGCATCTTGCTTCACCGCGCTCGCCCTCCTGTTCTGCGGCAGCGCCGTCTTCGGCGGCTACCACACCGGCGTGGAATGGGCTTGGTGGGCAGGCCCCAGCGATTGCACCGGCCCGCTCAGCCGGGCCGGCTCCATGGGCGATTTCATGAACCAGTTGCAGAGCGTTCGCGTGGTCCGCTGCGACGCGGTGGCGATCCGGGTCCTCGGCCTGTCCCTAGCCGGCTGGAACGTCGTCGTCTCCCTCGCCGTCGCCGTGCTGGCCGGAGTCGGGGCCTGGCTCTGCATCCGGCAGTCTCCCGTCCGGCCGGCCCGAGGCGTCGCACTGGAAGCCTGAGCCGCACCTATCAAGCCTGGCCGAATGGCCGTAGGAGAGGGCTGCCTCCAGCACCCTCAGCGAGACACAATTGTCGATTCAAACCGCCGCCGGCACGAGCGAGACGCGCGCCAACACCGCGGCGCGCGCCAGCATCGTCCTCGTCGCGGTCTTCTGGGGCTTCAATTGGGTGGCCTCCAAATACGTCCTGCTCGACCTCTCGCCCTGGACGTTCCGCACCGTCAGCTTCAGCATCGGTGCGGCGGCCCTCCTCCTGATCGCCAAGCGGACAGGGATCAGCCTGCGGCTGAAGAACCGGCGGCAGTGCCTGCACGTCGCGATCGCGGGCCTGCTCAACGTCGGCAGCTTCGGCGTGCTCGCCGCCTTCGCCCAGCTCGCCACGACAACGAGCCGCACGGCGATCTGCGTCTTCACGATGCCGATCTGGACCACGCTGCTGGCCTGCCTGATCCTGCGGGAGCGGCTCGACCGGTGGCGCGGCCTGGCCCTGGCGCTCGGCGCCGGCGGGCTGATGGTGCTGCTCCGGCCCCTTCTCCAGGACGGGGCGGGCATCCCCGGCGGCGTCCTCTTCGCGCTCGGCGCGGCGGTGAGTTGGGCGGCGGGCACGGTCTACCTGAAATGGGCGCGGATCGAGGCGCACCCCATCGCCGTCGCCGGGTGGCAGCTGGTCGCCGGCGCCGCCGCGATGATGGTCGGCCTCGCCAGCGCCGGCGCACAGACGGGCACCGGGCTGCACCTGCTGCCCATGCTGGCGCTCGCCTACAGTGCCCTGATCGGCAGCGCCCTCTCCTATCTCCTCTGGTTCCGCTCCCTGGCGCGGCAGCCGGCCAGCACGGCGGCCCTGGGCACGCTGCTCGTCCCGGTCATCGGGGTGCTCGCCTCGGCCTTGGTGTTGGGCGATCGTCCGAGCGCGCCTGACCTCGAAGGCTTTGCGCTGATCCTCGTCGCAGCCCTCTGCGCCCTGGCGCCCCGGGCCGCGCCGCGCTAGGGCGCCGGACGGGCTGCTTGCCGCCTGCGCCGCCGCGCGCTAACCACCGCGCGTCCCTTCCCGCGCCTTACCATCGAGAGCAGCCATGGGCTTCAAATGCGGCATCGTCGGCCTGCCCAACGTCGGCAAGTCGACCCTCTTCAACGCCCTGACGCAGACGGCCGCGGCGCAGGCCGCCAACTATCCGTTCTGCACGATCGAGCCCAACATCGGCGACGTCGCCGTGCCCGACGCGCGCCTGGAAACGCTCGCCGGCATCGCCGGGTCGAAGGAGATCATCCCGACGCGGCTCACCTTCGTGGATATCGCCGGCCTGGTGCGCGGCGCCTCCAAGGGCGAGGGCCTGGGCAACCAGTTCCTCGCCACCATCCGCGAATGCGACGCCATCGCCCACGTCGTACGCTGCTTCGTCGACGACGACATCACCCACGTCGACGGGAAGATCGCGCCGATCAGCGACATCGAGACGATCGAGACCGAGCTGATGCTGGCCGACCTCGACAGCCTGGAGAAGCGGCTCTTCGCCCTCGAAAAGAAGGCGAAGGGCGGCGACAAGGAAGCCAGGGAGACGCTCGACCTCGTTCACCGCTGCCTGGCCCTGCTGCGCGAGGGCCAGCCCGCTCGCATGGCGGCCGTCAAGCCTGAGGAACGCAAGCTGTTCTCGGGGCTGGGCCTGCTCTCCGCCAAGCCCGTCCTCTACGTCTGCAACGTGGAGGAGGCGGCCGCCGACGCCGGCAACGCCTTCGCAGCGGAGGTCGCCGCGCGCGCGGCGAGCGAGGGCGCCGTGGCGGTCGTCGTCTCCGCCCGCATCGAGAGCGAGATCGCGGTGCTGCCACAGGCCGAACAGCGCGACTACCTGGAAGCGGTCGGCCTCGCCGAGCCGGGCCTCAACCGGGTGATCCGCGCGGGCTACGGTCTCCTCGACCTCATCACCTATTTCACCGTCGGCCCCAAGGAGGCGCGCGCCTGGACGATCGCGCAGGGGACGAAGGGCCCGGCGGCGGCCGGCGTCATCCATACCGATTTCGAGAAGGGCTACATCCGCGCCGAGACGGTCGGCTACGACGATTACGTCGCCGGCCGGGGCGAGCCGGGAGCGCGCGAGGCCGGCAAGTTCCGGCTGGAGGGCAAGGACTACGTCGTCGCCGACGGCGACGTGCTACACTTCCGGTTCGCCAACTGACTGGCACCGACATGGACGCGGGACTGCGCTTCTTCGAGGACGTCCGCGCGGGCGAGACGGCGCGCTCGGCGCCGGTCGTGGTGACGCGCGAAGCGATCCTCGGCTTCGCGGACGTCTACGATCCCCAGCCGTTCCACCTCGACGAGGCGGCGGCCCGCGCCTCCCTGCTCCACGGCCTGGCGGCCTCGGGCTGGCACACGGCGGCGATCGGTATGCGCCTCTTCTTCGATGCCTGGGTGCGCCACGTCGCCTCCATGGGCGCTCCCGGCATCGACGCGCTACGCTGGGTGAAGCCGGTGCGGCCCGGCGACCAGCTGAGCGCCCTGGTCACGGTCGAGGCCACGCGGCCGTCGGGTTCGCGCGCGGACCGCGGCTTCGCCCGGATGCTCCTCGAGCTTCGCGACGCCGGCGACGCGACGGTGATGACGCAGCGCTTCTCGATCATGCTGCAGCGGCGCGGGACCCGCCAAACCCTTCGGCGACCGCTCCCCGCGCCTCCGCCTTCGGCCGCGCCGCCCCGTCTCTCGGATGCCGAACCGGCACTGGCCGCCTTCTACGAGGACTTCGACGTCGGGTCCGAGGTCGCGCTCGGCCACCAGCTTTTTTCGCCCGAGTCGATCGTCGCGTTCGCCGCTCCCTACGATCCGCAGCCGTTCCACCTCGACGCCGCGCTCGCCGCGCAGAGCCATTTCGGCGGCCTCGTCGCGTCGGGCTGGCAGACGGCGGCCTGCTGGATGAAACACTATGTGGCGGCACGCGGCCGCGCGGCGGCGGCCTGCGCGGCGGCGGGCCGGCCGGCAGCCGCGGGCGGCCCTTCGCCAGGATTCAACGACCTGCGCTGGATCCACCCGGTCCGCGCCGGCGACACGGTCCACTACGGCCTGACGCTGATCGGCAAGCGGCCGGTGTCGCGCCCCGGCTGGGGCCTGGCGACGGTCGAGGGCACCGGCCGCACGAGGGAGGGCACCCTGGTGTTCTCGTTCTCGGGGC
Source organism: Beijerinckiaceae bacterium (assembly GCA_965249685.1). GTDB lineage: Bacteria > Pseudomonadota > Alphaproteobacteria > Rhizobiales > Beijerinckiaceae > RH-AL1. The sequence goes on from CBDFMN010000003.1 coordinate 2,487,673, forward strand.
ACATCCTCTGGCCGATGGCGCGCGCGTAACCCTGCTGCCGCCGCCCGGATTGACGAAGCGGCGACGCGCCGTCATGTATGCGCGCCCTCGTCTCCCTGCCCCACCCGCTCGAGTACCCCGGCTCCAATGGCTCGTCTCGTCATGAAATTCGGCGGCACGTCCGTCGCCGACCTCGACCGTATTCGCAACGTCGCGCGCCACGTGAAGCGCGAGGTCGAAGCGGGGCACGAGGTGGCCGTCGTCGTCTCCGCCATGTCGGGTCGGACCAACGAGCTCGTCGCCTGGTGCCGCGACGCCGCGCCCCTGCCCGACGCGCGCGAGTACGATGCGGTGGTGGCCTCGGGCGAGCAGGTGACGGCGGGGCTGCTGGCGCTGGCGCTGCAGACCGCCGGCCTGCCCGCGCGTTCCTGGCAGGGCTGGCAGGTGCCGATCCGCACGAGCGAGGCGCATGGCGTCGCCCGCATCGAGGAGATCGCCGGCGGAGCGATCCTCGAGGCCTTCGCAGCGCGCGGCGAGGTCGCGGTCATCGCCGGCTTCCAGGGTATCCACGCGGCGACCGGACGGATCACCACGCTCGGGCGGGGCGGGTCGGACACCTCTGCGGTGGCGGTGGCGGCGGCTCTGCGGGCCGACCGCTGCGACATCTACACCGATGTCGACGGCGTCTACACGACGGACCCGCGCGTGGTGCCGAAAGCCAGGCGGCTCGACCGCGTCGCCTTCGAGGAGATGCTGGAGATGGCCTCGCTCGGCGCCAAGGTGCTGCAGGTGCGCTCCGTCGAGCTTGCCATGCTCCACCGAATACCGACCTTCGTGCGCTCCAGCTTCGACGACCCCGACGACCCGCGTCCCGGCACTTTGATATGCGAAGAGGAAGACATCGTGGAACAGCCCGTCGTCACCGGCATCGCCTTCTCCCGCGACGAGGCGCAGATCACCTTGCGCAAGCTCGAGGACGCGCCCGGCGTCGCGGCCGGCATCTTCCTGCCGCTGGCCGAGGCCAACATCAACGTCGACATGATCATCCAGACCATGTCCGACGACAAGAAGACCACGGACATGACCTTCACCACCACGGCAGCGGACTTCGATCGCGCCTGCGCGCTGCTGGAGGGGCTGAAGACGACGATCGGCTTCACCACGCTGGAGGGGTCGAGCGACGTGGTGAAGGTGTCGGCGATCGGCGTTGGGATGCGCTCGCACGCCGGCGTCGCCGCGCGCGCCTTCAAGGCGCTGTCGGACAAGGGCATCAACATCCGCGCGATCACCACGTCGGAGATCAAGTTCTCCGTTTTGATCGAGGCGGCCTACACCGAACTGGCGGTGCGCACGCTGCACACGCTGTATGGGTTGGACAAGGCTTGAACCCTACCGCCGCTTGACCTCACCGGGAGCATCGCCATGGCCACCTACCCCTTGCCCGTCGACCGGGCCGTGATCGCCCGCCAGGCGGCCAGGATGCTGCTGGAGATCAAGGCCGTCCACTTCTACGAGGACAAGCCGTTCATCTTCACCTCGGGCTGGGCGAGCCCCGTCTACACCGACTGCCGCAAGATCATCGCCTACCCCCGCCTGCGCTCGGCCCTCATCGATTTCGCGGTGGCGACGATCCTGCGCGACGTCGGCTACGAGGCGATCGACATCGTCGCCGGCGGCGAGACCGCCGGTATCCCGTTCGCCGCTTGGATGGCCGACCGGCTGATGCTGCCGATGCAATACGTGCGCAAGAAACCGAAGGGTTTCGGCCGCAACGCCAGCATCGAAGGCGAGGTGGTGGCCGGCGCCCGCACCCTGCTCGTGGAGGACCTCGCCACCGACGGCCGCAGCAAGGTCACCTTCGTCCAGGCCCTGCGCGAAGCCGGCGCGGTGGTCGACCATTGCCTCGTGTTCTTCTACTACGATATCTTTCCCAACAGCCGCGCGCTGATGGACGAGCTGAAGGTCAGCCTGCACGCTCTCACGACGTGGTGGGACGTGCTGGCGGTCGCCAAGGAGGCCGGCCATTTCGAGCCGCGGATCCTCGGCGAGGTCGAGTCCTTCCTCAACGAGCCCGCGCAATGGTCGGCGGCGCACGGGGGAATTGCGGAGTTCGGTGCCGGCGCCTGAGGACCCGCGCAAGCGACACCGCGCGCACTATCCACCCGCCCGGCCGCCGCCTAGTCTGGCGCGGAGCCGCAGGATAGCCCCCATGAACGCCATGCCTCCCGTTTCATCGACCGCCGCGGCCGTCCGGGCGGGGGCCGTACCCGTCGGGCCGCTCCCCGCCGGCCATCCCCCCGTCATGATTGGCCGGGTGGGCGTACTCCTCATGAACCTCGGCACGCCCGAGGGCACCGACTACTGGTCGATGCGCCGCTATCTCCACGAGTTCCTGTCCGACCGGCGGGTGATCGAGGTCAACCGGCTCCTGTGGTGGCCGATCCTCAACCTCGTCATCCTGACGATCCGCCCCGGCCGCAAGGGCAAGGACTACGCCTCGATCTGGAACAAGGAGCGGGACGAGAGCCCGCTGAAGACGACCACGCGGGCCCAGGCCGAGGCGCTCGCCGCGACGATGGACGACCCGCGCGTCAGCGTCGATTGGGCGATGCGCTACGGCCAACCCGCCGTCGCCGACCGGCTGGCGGCGCTGCTCGCGCAAGGCTGCGACCGTATCCTGCTGGTGCCGCTCTATCCGCAGTACGCCGGCGCCACTTCGGCGACCGCCTGCGACCAGGCCTTCCGCGCGCTCATGGCCATGCGCTGGCAGCCGGCGGTGCGCGTCGCGCCGCCCTACCACGACGACCCCGCCTACATCGAGGCGCTCTGCACCAAGATGCTCGCCGATATCGCGAAGCTCGACTTCGAGCCCGAAGTCGTGCTCGCCTCGTTCCACGGGGTCCCCAAGGAATACCTCCTCAAGGGCGACCCGTACCATTGCCATTGCGTCAAGACCTACCGGCTGATGCGCGAGCGCCTCGGCTGGTCGCCGGAGCGGTTCCAGATGAGCTTCCAGTCGCGGTTCGGCCGGGCGGAATGGCTGCGGCCCTACACGGACGAGACGATCAAGGCGCTGGCCGCCAAGGGCGTGAAGCGGATGGCGGTCCTGGCGCCCGGCTTCTCCGCCGACTGCCTGGAGACGCTGGAAGAGCTCAACGTCGAAAATCGCGAGTACTTCGTGCACGCGGGCGGCGAGAACTACGCCTACCTGCCGTGCCTCAACGCCGAGCCCGAGGGCATGGGGGTGATCCGCGCGGTCGTCGAGCGCGAACTGATGGGATGGGTCTGACGGCCGTCGTGCGGTCTAGGCGTTCTGCCGGTTGTGCAGTCGCCGCTCCCAGTCCAACGCCTGCTTGACGATACCACGCACGTCCTGGTGTCGCGGCTCCCAGCCCAGCACGTCGCGCACCCGGTCCGCACCGGCGACGAGGGAGGCCGGATCGCCCGGCCGCCGACCGGCGATCCGGACCGGGAAGTCGACGCCCGACACGGCCTTCACCACGTCGATGATCTCCAGCACGCTCAGGCCGCGCCCGTAGCCGCAGTTGCAGGTGAGGCTCTCGCCCCCGGCGCGAAGGTAGGCAAGCGCCTGCATATGCGCGGCGACAAGGTCGGTGACCTGGATGTAGTCGCGCACGCAGGAACCGTCGGGCGTGGGATAATCCGTGCCGAACACGTCCATCCCGGCGCGGTGGCCGAGCGCCGCCTGCACCGCGATCTTGATGAGGTGTGTGGCGTTGGGCGTCGACTGGCCGAGGCGTCCCTGGGGGTCGGCGCCGGCGACGTTGAAATAGCGCAGCACGACCGCGTGCAGGTCGTGCGCCTTGACCGTGTCGGCCAGCATCCATTCCACCATCAGCTTGGAGCGGCCGTACGGATTGATCGGCGCCAGCGTCACCTCCTCCGTCACGGGGCTGACCGACGGCTCGCCGTAGACCGCGGCAGTCGAGGAGAAGATGAAGCGCTTGATGCCGCCGGTGACGGCGCATTCGATCAGGCTGCGCGCCTTCGCGGTGTTGTTGAGGTAGTAGCCGAGCGGGTCCGTGACCGATTCCGGCACGACGATCTTCGCCGCGAAATGAGCGATGGCCTCCACCTCGTGTTCCGCCAGCACGTCCGCCACCAGGGCCGCGTCTCCAAAGTCGCCCTCGACGAAGGTCGCCTGCGGCGGCACCGCCCAGCGAAACCCGGTGGAGAGGTTGTCGAGCACCACGACGTGCTCGCCCGCATCGATAAGGGCGAGCACCATGTGTCCGCCGATGTAGCCGGCGCCGCCGGTGACCAGAACGCTCATGCGACTTTCCCAAAGCTCGGCAGTGATGCGACAATGGCGCAAGACGCGTTGATAAACTACGAAGTATTTTGCCTGGTCTTTTGCCGGAGCGACTGGACAGCGCCCCGGTGAATCTGCGATTGGCCGAGAAGACGTCGGACACGAGGATGATATGACGAACAAAATCCGGAAGGCCGTCTTTCCCGTTGCCGGTCTCGGCACGCGGTTTCTCCCCGCCACAAAATGCATTCCCAAGGAGATGCTGACCGTGGTGGACGCGCCCGTGCTCCAGCACGTCGTCGACGAGGCCAGGGAAGCCGGCATCGAGCATTTCATCTTCGTCACGGGGCGCAACAAGGCAGTGATCGAGGATTATTTCGATGTCGCCTACGAACTCGAGGACACGCTGAAGCGCCGCGGCAAGACCAAGGAACTCGATGCTCTGATGCGCCAGCTGCCGGAAGCCGGCGCCACGAGCTTCACGCGCCAGCAGGCGCCGCTCGGCCTCGGCCATGCCGTGTGGTGCGCCCGCGATCTCATCGGCGACGAGCCTTTCGCCGTGCTGCTGCCGGACATGGTGACCATGGGCTCCGGCAAACAGAAGACGCGCTGCCTCAGCCAGTGCATCCACGCCTACGAGACGCATGGCGGCAACATCATCGCAGTCGAAGAGGTGCCGCAGGACGAGACGCACAAATACGGCATCGTCTCCGTCGGCGCGGACCATGGCGCAACCTTCGAGATCACCGGCATGGTGGAGAAGCCGGCGCCCGGCACCGCACCCTCCAACCTCATCATCTCCGGCCGCTACGTCCTCGGGCCGGAGATCTTCGACATCCTCGGTAGCGTCGAGAAAGGCGCGGGCGGCGAGATCCAGCTGACCGACGGCATGAAGGCTTTGAGCCAGAACCAGACGTTCCACGGGGTGCGTTTCGACGGCACGACCTACGATTGCGGGTCGAAACTCGGCTTCCTCAGCGCCAACGTGGCCTTCGCGCTCGCCGACCGCGACATCGCGCCAGGCTTCGCCCGCGAGCTGCGCAAGCTGCTGCAGGAAGCCTGACGCCGCAGCTCAGGGGGAGCCGGCGAGCGCCGGCTGGCCGTCAACCCTGTGGCCCGAGCGCTCCTCGGCCGGCGCGTTGGAGCGCGCGAGGTTGTAGGCCGAGATGATCAGCGCGATATGCGAGAAAGCCTGCGGGAAGTTGCCGACCAGGCGCTTGGCCCTCGTGTCGTATTCTTCCGAAAGCAGGCCGAGATCGGTGCTCAGCCCCACGAGCCTATCGAACAAGGCGTCGGCCTCGTCGCGCCGGCCGAGCATCACGAGGTTGTCGACGAACCAAAAGCTGCAGGCGAGGAACACGCCTTCCGTGCCCTCGAGCCCGTCGGCTTTCGCGTCCGTGTCGTAGCGCCGGACGAAGCCGCCGATCATCAGATGCCGCTCCACCGCTTCGACCGTGCGGCGGATGCGCTCGTCCTCCGGCGGCAGGAAGCCGACCAGCGAGGCGAGCAGCACGCTCGCGTCCATCGTCGAGGACCCGTAGGCCTGGACGAAGGCGCCGACTTCGGCGTTCCAGCCCTTGGCGCACACGTCCGCGTGGATCGTGTCGCGCAGCGCCTTCCAACGGGCCAGCGGCCCCGGCAGGCCGAACTCCTCGATGGTCTTTACCGCGCGGTCGAAGGCGACCCAGGCCATGATCTTGGAATAGACGAAGTGTTGGGGCGGCCCGCGGATCTCCCAAATGCCTTCGTCCGGCTCGAACCACAGCGTCTCCAGGTGCTTCAGGAGCTCGCTCTGGACCATCCAGTCCGCGTCGTCGTCGACAAGCCCACGCTTGCGGGCCTGGTAGAAGGCGTCGAGCAGTTCACCGTAGATGTCGAGCTGCAATTGCGTCGCCGCCGCGTTGCCGACGCGGACCGGTTTCGAGCCCTCGTAGCCCGCGAGTGTGTCGAGCGTGAACTCCGGGAGGCGCTGCTCGCCGCCGATGCCGTACATGATCTGCATGTTTTCGGGGTCGCCGCCGATGGCGCGCAGTAGCCAAAGGCGCCAGCGCTTGGCCTCCTCCTCGAAGCCGCCGTTGATGAGGGCGAAGAGGGTGAAGGTGGCGTCGCGCAGCCAGCAGAAGCGGTAGTCCCAGTTACGCTCGCCGCCGAGCGCCTCCGGCAGGGAGGTCGTCGGCGCGGCGACGATGCCGCCGCTCGGCTCGAAGATCAGGCCGCGCAGGGTGACGAGTGAACGGATGACCGCCGCCGAATAGGGGCCTTCGTAGCGGTAGGGCTTCGACCACGTGGCCCAACTCTCTTCGGCATGCGCCAGGGCCTTGGCGGCTTGCACCGGCTTCGTGACGTCTTCGTAGGAGAGATGGTAGCCGAGCACGAAGTCTTGCGTTTCGCCGGCGGCGACGGTGAAGGTCGCGGCGTGCCGGCGGCCTTCCTCGGCTTGGAGGACGACGGCGGTACGCAGGATGAGCGCGTCGGGGCCCGATACGGCCCGCAAACTACCGTCCGCCCAGCGGCGGATCCAAGGCACGGCCACGCCATAGTTCATGCGGATGACGAGTTCGGTGCGGAAGGTGACGGTGCCGCGCAGGCCCTGCACGATCCGCACGAGGCTGCCTTCGGGCAGGTAGTCCGGCATGAAGTCGATGACGAGGGCGCTGCCCGTCTCCGTCTCGTAGCGGGATTCGAGAATGAGGCTGTTACCGCGATAGGCGCGCGTCACCCTGGCGCTGGCGTCTGTGGGCGCCAACAGCCAGCGGCCGTTGGTCTCGTCGCCGAGGAGGCGCGCGAAGCAAGCGCCCGAATCGAAGCGCGGCCAGCACAGCCAGTCGATCGAGCCATCGCGCCCCACCAGAGCCGCGGTCTGGCAGTCGCCGATCATCGCGTAGTCTTCGATCTTCAAGGACATGCCGGTTCCTCAGGTCTTGACCAGGCGCGCGTCCTACGAACGGGTGCCTCGGTGAACCCCAGGAACGGCATGGGCGCCTAAAGCGTTGCTTTTCTAGACCGTCTTTCTAACAACTGTCTGGAGATTCCGATGCGCTTCATCTTCGGCGTCATCGTCGGCATGGTGCTGACGGTTGGATGCGCCTACGTCAGCGACACCATGCATTCCGCCCCCGGTCCCGACCAGAAGGAGGCTGCGCGGATGGTCAACTGGGAGGTGGTGAACAGCAACCTCAAGGGGCTTTCCACTTCCATTCAGGACGGCTGGTACCGGCTGACAGACCACAAGGCGTAACGCCCCGCCGCGCGGGTTCAGGACACGCCCGTCTGCGGCTGGGTCGCCTCGGACGCTCGCGCGGCGAGCAGGCGCTTCAGCTCCGGGATGCACGAGCCGCAGTTGGTGCCGGCCTTGAGCTTGGCGCCGATCGCCTCTGGCGTCCCCGCCCCCCCGGCGATCGCCGCGACGATCCGGCCGTGCGGCACGCCGAAACAGGCGCAGACGTTGGGTCCCTCGTCGGCAGCGCCGTCGAGCCGCTTGCCCGAAAGGATCACGCGACGCAGCGTGCGGTCGATTGTGTCGGCCGCCCACGCGTCGGCGAGGATCGACCATTTGGGGGCGCGCTCCGGCGGCGCCAGAAACAGCGCGCCGAGCAGACGGTCGCCGACGACGAAAGCCGTGCGGAGGTGGCCGCGTGCCTTGTCCTCGTAGCGCAGCGTCTCGACGTCAGGCCCGACGGCGCTCTTTAGCGCCTCCAGCAGGTCGGCGCCGTCGCCCGCCGTGTCCACCCGCGCGGCATAGCCGCCGGCAAGCGCGCTCCACGCCCAAAAGCTGTCGCGCGGCAGCATCACGCGGCGGCGCGCCAGCATGAAGCCAGCGGCCCGCACCGGCACGGGCGCCACGGCGACGGGCGTCGCCTTGAAGTCGGGCTGGCCGGAGAACGGGTCGCAGATCGCGTGGACGAGCGACCCCGTGCGGGCGCTGCTCGCGGTCTCGTCGTTCCAGTGCATCGGCACGAAGACGGCGCCGCGCTCCTGCGCCGGCGTGACGGCCACCCGGTAGGTGGCGTGGCCGTGATGGTTGCTGACGCGGCAAAGACCGCCGTCGACCAGACCGAAACGCTCCGCGTCGGCAGGATGCATCGCCACGAAAGGCTCGGTGACGTGGCTGCCGAGGCGCGGCGACAGGCCCGTGCGCGTCATCGTGTGCCACTGGTCGCGCACCCGGCCGGTGTTGAGGAGCAGCGGGAACGAGGGCGAGACCGGCTCGGCGATCTGCGGCGGCTCGACGGCGACGAAAGACGCGCGGCCGTCCGCCGTGAAATAGCCGCCGGCCGCGAAGAAGCGCTTGCGGGACGCGCCCGCAACCGGCAGCGGCCATTGCACCGGCGCCAGAGCGTCGTAGGCCGGCCGGCCGAGCGCTGCCAGGCCGCCGATGTCGAAGTCTCGCGTGCCCTCGTTCTCGAAGGCGGACAGGGCGGCGTGCTCGGCGAAGATGTCCGCGGAATTCTCATAGTCGAAGCCGGCGAAACCGAGCCGCTTGGCAACCTGGCTCACCGCCCACCAATCCTGCTTGGCCTCGCCCGGCGGCTCGAGAAAGGCGCGTTGGCGCGAGATGCGGCGCTCGGAATTGGTGACCGTGCCGTCCTTCTCGCCCCATGCGGTGGCCGGCAGCAACACGTGCGCGCCGCAATGGATCGTGTCGTTGGAGGCGACGTTCTCGGAAACGACGAACAGGTCGAGCTTGGCGAAGGCGGCGCGTGCCTCGGCGGACTGCGGCAGGCTCACCGCAGGGTTGGTGCCGAGCACCCAGAGCGCCTTGATCGTGCCGGCCTTGATCGCCTTGATCGTCTCGATGATCGAGAGGCCGCCGCCCGGCGCCATGTTCGGCGCCTGCCAGAAGCGCCGCACCTTGTCCACGTCGGCCGGGACCCAGTTCATGTGGGCCGCGAGCTGATTGGCAAGGCCGCCGACCTCGCGCCCGCCCATCGCGTTGGGCTGTCCCGTCAGCGACAGCGGCCCCATGCCGGGCCGGCCGATGCGTCCCGTCGCGAGGTGGCAGTTGATGATCGCCGAGACCTTATCCGTCCCCTGCGAGGACTGATTGACGCCTTGGCTGTAGAGCGTGACCACCCGCTCCGTCGCGGCGTAGCGGCGAAAGAAACGGGCGATCTCGTCGGGCGGGAGCCGGGTGCGCAAGGCGGTCGCCGCAATGGTCGGCGCAATGGCCCGCGCGCGCGCCAAAGCCGCCGTGAACCCTAACGTGTGGGCGTCGATGTAGCCTTGGTCGAGATGGCCGTTATCGGCGAGGTAGACGAGCAAGCCGCTGAACAGCGCGGTGTCCTGCCCCGGTGCGATCGATAGCTGGGTGGCGCCGCCCTCGGCGGTCGCCGTGGCGCGCACATCGACGTTGACGATCGTCGCGCCGCGCGTCTCCTGCGCCTTGACCATGCGCTGGAAGAGCACCGGATGGCACCAGGCGGCGTTGGAGCCGACGAGCACGATGAGGTCGGCCTCGTCGAGGTCTTCGTAGCAGCCGGGCACCGTGTCCGTGCCGAAGGCCTTCTTGTGGCCGGCGACGGACGAGGACATGCAGAGCCGCGAGTTGGTGTCGACGTTGGACGAGCCAACGAAGCCCTTCATGAACTTGTTGGGAACGTAATAGTCCTCCGTCAGCAGCTGACCGGAGAGATAGAGCGCAACCGATTGCGGCCCGTAGCGGTCGATGGTCCGCCGCAGGCCGGAGGCGACGTGGTCGAGCGCGACCTCCCAGGTGGCGCGCTCGCCATGGACCATCGGGTGGAGCAGCCGCGTATCGAGGTCGAGCGTCTCGCCGAGCGCCGAACCCTTGGAACAGAGGCGGCCGAAGTTCGCGGGGTGGTCGGGATCGCCGGCGATCGCCGCGCCGCCGCGGCCGTCAGGCGTGGCGAGCACGCCGCAGCCGACACCGCAATAGGGGCAGGTGGTCCTGACAGCGATCGTCAAGAGGCCACTCCTTCGCGGTCCAGATCGGTGGACGCACCACGGGCACCGAGCGCTTTCACCGGATTGCCCCTCGCCCTAGTACACGTCGGCCTGATAGCGCCCGCTCTTCTTCAGGCCGGCGACGAAGCCCTTGGCCGCCGCCTCGTCGTGGCCGCCCTGCTTGCCGGCGATCTCGACGAGCGCCTTCTCCACGTCGCTCGCCATGCGCTTGGCGTCGCCGCAGATGTAGAAATGGGCGCCGCGCTCCAGCCAGGCCCAGAGTTCGCCGGCGTCCTCGCGCATTTTGTCCTGCACGTAGGTTTTGGTCTCGCCGTCGCGCGACCAGGCGAGCGACAGCTTGGAGAGGACGCCGCGGCCGAGGAAGTCCTCCATTTCCTCTTCGTAGAAGAAGTCTGCCGCGCGGCGCTGGTGGCCGTAGAAAAGCCAAGCGCCGCCCTGGGCGTCCGCCGCTGCCCGGTCGTGCAGGAAGGCGCGGAACGGCGCGACGCCGGTGCCGGGTCCGACCATGATGATCGGCACGCTCGTGTCGGCCGGTAGGGCGAAGTTGTGCGCGCGCTGGACGTAGGCCTTGATCGTGCTGTCCGGCGCCAGACGCTCCGCCAGCCAGGACGAGGCGACGCCATGGCGCGCGCGGTCGCCGACGAAGTAGCGGACGTGATCGACCGTGAGGGTCACGAAACCGGGCTGCGCGTTGTGCGACGAGGAGATGGAGTAGAGCCGGGGCTGCAACGGGTCGAGGCACTCGACGAAGGCCTCGGGGTCGGGACGCAGACCGGGAAATTTCTCGATCGCGGCGAGCACGTCGAGGGTGTTGACGTCTCCGTCGGGATCCTCGCCCTTGGCCAGCAGCTTCGCTTTACGCCGCCGCTCGCCGCCGGTGACATAGGAGATCAGCTCGAAGAGCGCGTCGGGCGCACTGCCCAGCGCCACGTCGTCGAGCAGCGTCTCGTAGAGGGTCTTCTCACCGATCGGAAAGTCGCGCGGCGCGGCGATGGCGGCGATCACGCGCTCGACGAGTTCGGGGTCGTTCTGGGGGAACAGGCCGAAACTGTCGCCGACGACGTAATCGATGCCGGCCTGGCGCAGGTCGATCTCGATGTGGAAGGTCGCCTTCTCCGAATCGAGCTTGTTGAGGCGGCGGCGCGAGGTGAAGGTGACGTCGACGGGCGCGGCCCGGCCATATCCGGGCTTGGCGTCTTCCAAGGGAGCCGCCACCTCGGCCTTCGGCGCGTCGGCCACGGCCGGCGCCTCGCCGATCTCGTCGGCGAGGGCGCGCACCATGCGCAACGTCTCCTTGGCGCCGGGTACGCAGAGGTTGAGGCGCGCCTCCGCGCCCTCGACGATGGCCTTTGAATAATTGTGGCAGTCGTAGCCGCATTGGCCGCAATCCTGCTGCGCCATCGCCGCCATCATTCGCCGCTGCAGCGGCTTGCCCTCGGCGAGCTTCATGCGGTCGACGATCGGCATGGACGGGTCGTGCCAGGGCGCGTCGTCGTCCTCCGGCACTAAGGCGACGCTGGCGCCGTCGACCGGCTGGGCATCGCCCGGCTGCGGCGCGACGAAGCCGGCGAAGAAGCCGTTCAGCCAGGCGCGCTGCTCGACGGAGAAGGGCGCGTTCTCGGGGATGATCGGCGTCATCGTGGGGGTCGGTCCCTGGAAGCTCATAGCGTCACTTCCTCGGCAAGTTTCTTGAGGGTTTCGACATCGCGCCCGGCGGTGAAGCCGTGGAAAGTCTCGTCCGGGCCAGCCCGGTTGGCGAGGTAAGACTTCAGCAGCCTCTCAAGAACCTGCGGTGCGTCCGTCGCCGCCACGGCCGGGTAGATCGGCCGCGCGATGGCGGCCGTCGCGCTGAAGCCGCCACCGACCAGGATATCGTAGCCGTCGACCGTGTCGCCGTCGTCGTTGATCGGCACGCGCGCGCCGATAAGGCCGATGTCGCCGATATAGTGCTGGGCGCAGGAATTGTGGCAGCCGGTCAGGTGGATGTTGACCGGCGTGTCGAGGGCGACCCGCGGCTCGAGATAGGCGGCGACTTCCTCGGCGTTCGCCTTGGTCGCCGCGGCGGCGAATTTGCAACCCTGCGACCCCGTGCAGGCGACGAGGCCGGCGCGCACGCTGGAGGCGCGCCACTCGAGGCCGGCGGCCTCGATGCGCGCCTTGGCCTCGTCGAGCCGGGCGGCGGGGATGCCGGAGACCAGCAGGTTCTGCCAGACGGTAAGGCGGATGTCGCCGTCGCCCAAGTCGCGCGCGATCGCCGCCAATTCCAGCATCTGCGGCACAAGCATTTTGCCGACCGGCAGGACCACGCCGACGTAGTACAGCCCCTCCTGCTTCTGCGGGTGGATCCCAACGTGAGCGAGGCGGTCTTGCGCGGGGCGGGGTGCCACGTGCACCGCCTCGACCCGCGCGAGCTTGCGGCCGAGCTTGACCTCGACCGCGTCCAGGAACTTGGCGAAACCCCAATCATCAAGCACGTATTTGAGCCGTGCCTTGGCGCGGTTGGTGCGGTCGCCCGTATCGGCGAAGACCTTGACGATGGCTTCTGCCACCTTCGCTGCCTCGGCCGGCTTCAGCACCACCCCGGTGTCGCGCGCCAGGTCCCTGTGGCCGCTGATACCCCCCAGCACCAGCCGAAAGTAGACGCCGGGCTCGATCCCCGCGCCGTCCCTCACCTCCACGGCCTGAAAACCGATATCGTTGGTGTCCTCCAGCGTCGGGATCGGCCCGCCGCCATCGAAGGCCACGTTGAACTTGCGCGGCAGCCCATACATCGCGCGGTCGTTGAGGATGGCATAGTGCCATTCGCGGGCGTAGGGCCGCGTGTCCAGCAGCTCGCCCGAGGCAATGCCGGCGGTCGCGTCGCCGGTCACGTTGCGGATGTTGTCGGCGCCCGATCCTTTGGAGCACAGGCCGAGGTCGACGATGCGCTCGATCACCTCGATCCCGTGGCGTGCCGGGATCTCGCGCAATTGCAGGTTGGCGCGGGTCGTGACATGCGCGAAGGGGCCGGCATAGGCCTGCGCGAGTTCGGCGAACCCGGCGAACTGCCAGTGCTTGAGGATGCCGTTGTGAATGCGCAGGCGGCACATGTATGAATCCTGCGCCGGCGCGACGTAGAACAGGCCGTAGTAGCGCCAGCGGAAATTGTCGGCGGGCTTCGGAAACTCGTCCTTGGCCGCTTGGTCCTTCAGGCGGTTGTAGGCATCGAACGGGTGCTCGTCGCGCTTCCACTTTTCCTGATCGACGAGCTTCTTGCCGGCGGCTTCGGTGCGGGCCTGCGCGGCCGTGTGCGAGGCGTCCGGGCCGCTCGGCGCGGCAGGTGCGGCCGCCGCGGCGGCGCCGGCCGGCTTGAGGCGGCCGACCTGGATGCCCGACGTGAAGCCTTCGAGGTAACGCTTTTGCTCGGAAGTGAAATCGCCGTCCATACTCTAGACCTTGTTTGCCGACGCCGGTTCGTTCGCGTCAATCCCGACGCTTCGCCTGGGGACAGGCCTTGCAAAGGGGCAAGAGCGTTGCAAGACACATGCCCCAAAACCCTTGTCCGGACCGTGAGAAGGAGGACCGGAGGCTGTCGAAGGCGCCACCGGGAGAAACAATTGTCAGATCATCAGCCTTAGGCGCGACGGCGAGACTGTCCCGGCGAGCGCCTCGGCGAAAAACACCGCCGATGCCGCCTAAGCTGCCTCTTTCATCGTCAGGCTACGCCCAAAAATCAGGTCATCGCGCAGGGCGGCCACATCCGACCCGGACTTGATGAGGTCGAGGTACCACAGGCCGTCGCCCGTATCGCCGTAGAGGACGGCGCCGACCACCCGTCCGCCGTCCAGCACGAGCTTCTTATAGACCCGCTGCCCCTCGTCGGCATAGACGAGCGCTTCCCTGCCCTCGCCGACGAAATCGCCGGCGGAAAACAGCGACACGCCCGACACCTTCAGGTTGGTGGCGAGCACCGAGCCCTCGTAGCTCGCCTTGCGGTCGCCGGCCAACCGGCGCGCCAAGGTGCGCGCCTGCTCGTAGGCCGGTTCTACGAGGCCGTAGGTGGTGCCGCGATGCTCGGCGCATTCGCCCAGCGCGAAGACGTCCGGGTCGGACGTCTGCATCCCGTCGTCGACGAGGATTCCACGCCCGCATGCAAGGTCGGCGGCGCGGGCAAGATCAATGTTGGGGCGCACGCCGACGGCGCAGACGACGAGGTCGGCCGAAATGGTCCGCCCATCGATCAGCGCGACGCCCTCGCAGCGCGTGGTACCCAGCACCCGGGCGGTGTCGGCGCCGAGGATGACCTCGCAGCCCCGGGCCTCGATCGCCTCCCGCAGCAAGGCGGCCGCGGGATCGTCGAGTTGCCGCTCCATGAGCCGCGGCGCGATATGCAGCAGCGTGACGCGGACGCCGGCCTTGGCCAAGCCGTAAGCCGCCTCCAGGCCGAGCAGGCCGCCGCCGATCACCACCGCGGGGCGTCCGGGCTCGACCCCGCCCAGTATCCGGTCGACGTCGTCCATCGCCCGGAAGGTTATGACGCCCGGCAGGTCCATGCCCGGCTTCGGCAACCGGATCGCATGCGAGCCGGTGGCGATCACGAGCTTGGAATAGCTGAGGCTCACCCCGCTCTCGAAGACCAGCGTGCGCGCGGCGCGATCGATCGACGCGACCGGCTGGCCGAAGAGGTTGGTGATGCCCTGGCGCGCCCACCAGGCGCGCGGCTTCAGCTCGATATCGTCGGCGGTCACCTCGCGGGCGAGCAACGACGAGAGGAGCACGCGGTTGTAGGCGCGGCGCGGCTCGGCTCCGATGAGGATGATGGAGTAGCGCCCGAGCGACCGTTGGCTCAGTTCCTCGGCGAGCTTGGTGCCAGCCATGCCCTGGCCGATGATGACGAGAGGTTCGCTCATGGTTCGTGTCCGCTTGCGACGGCGTCCGCCAGGATCCTGGACGGGCCGGTCTCGATGGCCGGGTCGGCGTTCCAGGAAGAACGCAAGCGAGTCCGGCTAGGACGGCGAATTCGCAACAACCATGCCGGCTCGCGGGACGTCCACGCGGTGAAACGGCGCATGGTGCGGGAGGCCATGCCTCAAGCTGGAGAGTTTCCCCTTGATCCACTGGCCGCGATGCCTCATACCTCGCTCGACTTCGCTGGCTCGCCGCCGGTGCTTTTCCGGTTTGTAGGGTGAGACCATGAAAGTTCGCAACTCCTTGAAGTCGCTCCGCGGGCGTCATCGCGACAACCAGCTGGTGCGCCGCAAAGGCCGCGTCTACATCATCAACAAGACGCAGAAGCGCTTCAAGGCGCGTCAGGGCTGAGGCGGCATCGGCGCTCCGGCGGTTCGGTCCACTTTGACGTTCGGGCGTCGCCGTCCTAGCTTGGCGCGATGGTGCCGCTTAGCAGACTAACACTTTTCATTGCCTCCCTTGCGATGTTGTCGACGGCTGTCGCGCGGTCCGAACCCTTCGAGGGGCGCGGAGACGGGCTTCCATCCTTCCCCGGGATGCCTCGCTTTCCCGGTCTTGTGCCAGGCGGCGGTTCAGGCGTCCCGGATGTCGAACCCCGGCCGCACCTTCGCGGCGCCGATACGACGCCTCCGCCCCCGCCACAAACCCCCGCCGAACGGGCAGCCGCGATCGGCCGCGCGCTCGCACCACGGCCCCCCCTCGCTTTCGTGCGCAAGCAGACGCTGGACGAGCTTTATGTCAAGCTCGCCGCCGCCGACAGCGAGGACGAGGCCAAGGGCCTGGCCAACCTCATCGGCGGCATCTGGCTGCGATCCGGGTCGGATACAGCCGGCTTGCTCATGACGCGGGCGCTGGCCGCGATCGAGGCGAAGAACTATCCGCTCGCGCTCCAGCTCCTCGACAGCTTGGTGGCGCTCCAGCCAAGCTGGCCGGAAGCCTGGAACAAACGCGCCTCCGTCCGCTACTTTGCCGGCGACCTCGACGGGTCCATGGCCGACGTCGACCGCGTCCTGAAGCTTGAACCCCGGCATTTCGGCGCGCTCGACGGCCTGGGGATGATCCTTCAGCGCACCGGCTTGTCCAAGCGCGCGCTCGAGGTCTATCGCCGCGCGCTCGTGGTCTACCCGCACCAGCCGGAGGTTGAGAAGATCGTCGAAAAACTGACTCTGGAAGTCGAGGGGCAGGGTATCTGAGCGGCCCTTTCACGAAGGGAGACGCCTCCTAGCCCTTGACCAAAGCCAGCCGCATCATGTTGGTGCCGCCGCGCTCTCCGAAGGGGATGCCGCCGATGATGACGATGCGCTCACCGGCCAGAGCCAGGCCCGCGTCGGCCGCGGCGGCGCAGGCGCGCTCGACCATGTCGTCGACGTCGGCCGCATCCTGGGTCACGATGGGGTGGACGCCCCAGACGATCGCCAGCCGCCGCGCGGTTTCGATGTCGGGCGTGAGCGCGAGGATCGGCGGCCGCACGCGTTCGCGGGCGATGCGGAAGGCGGTGGCGCCGCTCGCGGTCCAGGCGACAACGGCCCGCAGGTCGAGCGTCTCGGCCATGTCGCGCGCGGCCATCGCCACCGCGTCGGCAGCCGTCGGCTCGGCCTCCGCCCGCTGCGCGTTGATGATGGAGCGGTAGAGCGGGTCGGTCTCCACCTCGCTGGCGATGCGGTGCATGAAGGCGACGGCCTCGACGGGGTAGCGGCCGACCGCGCTCTCGGCCGAGAGCATGATCGCGTCGGCCCCCTCAAACACCGCCTGCGCCACGTCCGACACCTCGGCCCGCGTCGGCATCGTCGCCGCGATCATCGATTCGAGCATCTGGGTGGCCACGACGACGGGCTTGCCTTGCAGCCGGGCGCGCCGCGTGATGCGCTTCTGCAGACCCGGCACCTTTTCAAGCGGCAGTTCGACGCCGAGGTCGCCGCGCGCGACCATCAGCCCGTCCGAGGCCGCGATGATCTCGTCCAATCGGGTCAGCGCCTGCGGCTTCTCGATCTTCGACATGACGAGCGCGCGGTCGCCGACGATCGCCCTGACTTCCAGGACGTCCTCCGGCCGCTGGACGAAGGAGGCGGCTACCCAGTCGACGCCCGCCGCCAGCCCCGCCTGGAGGTCGGCGTGGTCCTTCGGCGTCATGGCGGAGACGGCGATCTCCGTGTCCGGCAGGCTGACGCCTTTGCGATCGGAGATTGTTCCGCCGATATCGACCAACGCGTGGGCGCGGGTGCCGTCGGCCGCGGTCACGTGCAGGCGCACGCGACCGTCGTCAATGAGGATCGCGTGCCCCGGTCGCAACGCCTGGAGGATCTCCGGGTGGGGCAGGTGGACGCGCGTGGCGTCGCCGGGCACGGGATCGCTGTCGAACGTGAATGCGTCGCCGGGCCGCAACTCGGCCGCGACGGCCACGAAGGTGCCGAGCCGCAGCTTCGGCCCCTGGAGGTCGAGGAGCACGGCGGCCGGGCGGCCGGCGGCTTGCGCGGCCGCGCGGATCGCGGTGACGCTATCGCGCATCGCCGCGTGACTCGTGTGGCTCATGTTGACGCGGAACACGTCGACCCCGGCCGCAAGCAGCTTGGGGAGCATGCCCGGCGCGAGGGAGGCAGGCCCCAGCGTCGCGACGATCTTGCAGCAGCGCAGGCGCTTCATCGCAGAGCCAGGCGGACGTTCATGGATTGGCCGGCGCGAGCGCAGGGTCGGTCAGCTGAACGGTCCAATTGCGCGCGTCCTTTCCGGTGTCGATCTCGAAGAACCCGGTGCGGTCGAAGCCGCGAGTGAAGCACTCGTTACGCCCGTTGATCTTAAACTCGCGGTCGCGGGTGCACATGAAGGCCTTACCCTTCCACTCGCCGCCACGTTCGTCCATCGCGTAGGCGTAGTAGAATTCGGCCGCAAGCGGGCCGCGCACGAGGGTCTCGCAGCCGTTCGCCTTGACGTTCCACCAGCCCTCGCTCACCCAACCCTCCGCGTCGGTGTAGGCGATGGCGATGGAGACGCGGTTGTTGGTGTTGTTGCACAGGCGGAAGTCGGCGCGCGCCGCGCCTGCCCATCCGCACGCCAGAAGAATCGCTATCGCTACGGCTGCAGAAGTCTTCGTCACGGCTCGCTCATGTCCTTCAGTCCCGGTCGCCGCGGTTCTCAGAGCAAATCTGGCCGCGATCATGGCGGACCGTCGCGGACCATGGCAAAGCTCAAGCACGCTGTCGAGGCGACCGGTCGCGGGACGCGCGTCGCGAGCGATCTTGACGCGGCGGATCGGCGGCGCGGCGTGCCTGCTAGCTGGAGCCGGTCGCATTGACAGCGCCTCCACCAAGCGGTGCCTTGGCACGCGAAGCAAAGGAATCGATATGGCTGCGTCAGCCGAGCGGAACGCCTACGACCCCGTCGAACAGGTGAGCGGCGCGCTGGACGCCGGCGTGCTGTTCCTCTGCGACCACGCCTGCAACAGCTTGCCGGCCGCCTACGGAACCCTGGGACTGCCTCCCGATCAGTTGCAGCGGCACATCGGCTACGATATCGGCGCGGCGGCGATGACCCGCCGGCTTGCCGCGCGCTTTGGAGCGCCGGCGGTGCTCACGACCTTCTCGCGCCTCCTGATCGACCCCAACCGGGGCGAGGACGACCCGACCCTCGTCATGCGCCTGTCGGACGGGGCCGTCGTGCCCGGCAACGCGCGGGCGGACGCGGCAGAAATCGCTTACCGTCTCGAGCATTTCTGGCGGCCGTACCGTGCGACCGTCGCCGCGACGATCGAGGCGATGACAGCGGCCGGCCCGCTGCCGGCGGTTGTCGCCGTACACAGTTTTACGCCGTATTGGAAGGGCCTGCCGCGCCCCTGGGAGATCGGGGTCCTGTGGGACAGCGACGCGCGTTTCGCCAGGCCGCTGATCGCAGGCCTCGCCGCCGCCGGCTTCAACGTGGGCGACAACGAGCCCTACGACGGCGCGTTGGAGGGCGACACGCTCGATTGCGAGGTGACGCGCCGGGGCTTGGCCGGCCTCCTGCTGGAGGCGCGGCAGGACCTCGTCGCGACGCGAGCCACCGCAGAGGCGCTGGCGGACCGCTGCGCCGACGTGCTCGGGCCGGTTCTCGCTCGCCCGGAGTTGCACGAGACGGCGTTCCCACGCTCGCGGACCGGGCGACACTGAAGCCACACTCGCGGCGGGTCTGCTCCGACGGCTTGACGCAGGCCTCGCCGCATAGCATGCCCCGGCGCTTTCCGGCGTCCGCGCCAAGGGTTCGCACCGAGGGGCAGATGACATGGTCGAGGATATAGCGGACAGCGGCGTCGCCGCCGCCGAACTGAAGCAGTTCGTCGAGCGCATCGAGCGGCTCGAGGAGGAGAAGAAGGCCCTGTCCGACGACATCAAGGAGGTTTTCGGCGAGCTGAAGGGCCGCGGCTTCGACGTCAAGGCCATCCGGCAGATTCTGCGCATCCGCAAGCAGGACCATTCGGAACGCATGGAGCTCGAGGCGATCCTCGAGCTCTATATGAACGCGCTGGGAATGACCTGAAGGCGCACGCCCTCACCCCGCCATCGGCTTCTCCGCCACCGGACGCCAATGATGGCCCGCCTTGGCGAGCAGGTCGTCGGCCTCCTCCGGGCCGGCCGAGCCCGAGGCGTAGGGCGCAGGCGCGCCGCCCGCGCCCCAGGCGTCGAGCACAGGCTGCACGACGCGCCACGCGTCCTCCACCATGTCGGCGCGGTTGAACAGCGTCGCGTCACCGATCATCACGTCGTAGAGCAGGGTCTCATAGCCGACGTTGGGCTCGTGCTTGAACCAGTTCCTGTAGGCGAAATCCATCCGCACCGTGGCGAGCGCCATGTCGGGGCCGGGCTGCTTGACCTCGAGTTGCAGCGAGATGCCCTCCTCGGGCTGGATGCGGATCACCAGCCAATTGGCCGAGAGCTCGTCCACCCGCATCTTGTCGAACGAGGCGAGCGGCGCCGGCTTGAAGCGAATGGCGATCTCCGTCAGCCGGTCGTTCATGTGCTTGCCGGTGCGCAGGTAGAAGGGCACCCCTGCCCAGCGCCAGCTGTCGATGCCGACGCGCATGGCGACGTAGGTCTCGATGGTCGATTGCGGCGAGACGTCGGGCTCGGACCGGTAGGCCTGGACCGTTGTCCCGTCGACGGTGCCGGCGGTATATTGGCCGCGCACCGCGGCGGAGGGGTCGAGCGGCGGCATGGCCGCGAAGACTTCGGCCTTTCGGTTGCGGATCGCCGTGGCGCTGAAACTCGTCGGCGGCTCCATCGCCACCATCGCCAGAAGAGTGAAGAGGTGGTTCGGCACCATGTCGCGCAGGGCGCCCGTCACCTCGTAGAACTTGCCACGCCGCTCGACGCCGACGACCTCCGCCGCGGTGATCTGCACGTGGTCGATGCGGTCGCGGTTCCAGATCGGCTCGAACATCCCGTTAGCGAAACGGAAGGCCATAATCGACTGGACCGTCTCCTTGCCGAGGAAATGGTCGATCCGGTAGATCTGGCTCTCGTCGAGCGTCTTCAGCAGGCTGGCGTTGAGGGCTTCGGCCGAGGGCACGTCGTGGCCGAACGGTTTCTCCACCACGACGCGCCGCCAGGGGTCGGCCTTGCCCTCCCCGGCCTCGCTTTGCTTCGTCAGGCCGGCCTCGCCGAGCCGGTCGACCACCGTCGCGAAGAACCGGTCGGCGATCGCCAGGTAGAAGATGACGTTGCCGCCGGAGAAACCCGCGCTCTCCAGGGCCTTGCCGATGGCGCCGTAGAGGTCGGGCTTCGTCATGTCGCCGCGGAGATAGCTCATGCGGCTCGCAACTTTCTGCCACGCGGCCTCGTCGATGGCGTCCACGTTGAATTCGGAGGCCTTGTTGCCGACGAAGCTCAACAGCATCGTGTGGAGGTGCTCCTGCCAAACCTTCACGTCGCCATCGGCCAGGTCGACGCCGACGATCGCGAAGTCCTCGGGCAGCAGCCCCTCGCAGCCGAGATTATAGATCGCCGGCATGACGAGCCGCTTGGTAAGGTCGCCGAAGGCGCCGAAGATCACGATGGCGCAGGGATTGGCCGGCGGCCTCATGTGCTCGCGGTCGTCGCTTTTGGTCATGGCGGTGGCTCTCCGAAGGGCGTCGGACGACGCGGACAGGCCTTTGGGCCCCTGCGGCAATGCCGGGACCGGTTAATGCGTTGCAGCACGCCGCCGCCGTGCCGTTTCGGGACGGGTGCTAACGGCGGATTAACCATGGCGACGTAAAACTCGTGACGCGCGGGACACGGGCCGCGCGTCGAGGGTCCGGTGCGGTTTCGATCACGTCCAAGCTCCGGGCTTTCAAGCACCGCGCTCTGCCTGGCGGCGGCCCTCGCGGCGGCCGGGTTCGTCCACGACGCCGGCGCGCAAGGCCTCGACCTGCGCGGCGGCGACGATCCCGCGGCACCCGCGCGCGCCGCTTTTGCGCCACGCCTGGCGCAGGACGCGGGCGCGCCGCAGCCCCTTCGCCGCTCCAGGGCCGATGCCGACGAGGCGGTTCCCCCGATCGTGAGCCGCCCCTCCGACGATCCCGGTGCGCCCAATTACGGCAGGGCCCGGCCGAGGAAGGCCAAGCTGTACCGGCCGAGCCTCCGCGGCTCGCCGCCTCTGGCGGCGCTCGTGCCCTATCGCGGTGCACCGGGCCAGCCGAAAGGCCTGCTCAACCCCGCTCCGCCACCGCGCGACGCCATCGACCCCGCGCAGCCTGGGCCGACGGTCGCGGTGCTGCCCAGCCCGCTGCGGCAACGCCGCCCGCCCGTCGAGGACGACCCATTCGCCCCGCTCGGCGTCAGGGCCGGCGCCCTGCGCCTGTTCCCCTTCCTCGAGGCGGGCGGGGGTTACGAGACCAACCCCAACCAGACCAGTGCCGGGGTCAGGGCCTCCCCCGTGCTGCGCGCGGCGGGGGGCCTGGACGTGCGCTCCGACTTCTCCGCCCACAGCCTCACCGCCTCGCTGCGCGGCGGCTACTCGGACTTTCCGCGCAACGCGCAGGCCAACCGTCCGGACGCCAACGGGGTCGTCGACGGTCGCATCGACGTGACACGCGACGACCGGGTCGACCTCGAGGGGCGCTTCGCCATCGCCACCCAGACGCCCGGTTCGCCGCTGCTCGCCGTGCCGGGCAGCGTGTTCATCACCAACCGGCCGACGATCGTCTCGGCGGGCGCGACGCTGGGCGGCGCACACGCGTTCAACCGGCTCTCGCTCGGCCTACGCGCCACGTTCGATCGCACCCAGTACGGCGACGCGACCCAGTCGGACGGGACGAGGTTCCGCTTCTCGCAAGACAATTACAACGACTATGGCCTGATCGCGCGCGCCGCCTACGAGGTGACGCCCGGCATCGTCCCGTTCCTCGAGGTCGGCGCCGACACGCGGGTGCGCGACAACGTGCTCGACACCAGCGGCTATGCCCGCAACTCGCGCGGGGTACTGGCGCGGGCCGGCTCGACCTTCGAGTTCAGCCGCCTGCTGACGGGCACGGCCAGCGGCGGCTATGCGCAGCGCCACTACGACGACCCACGGCTGCCCGACCTGCGCGGGCCGACCTTCGACGCCGCGCTCGTCTATGGGTTTTCGCCGCTGACCACGCTCACCCTGCGCAGCGCGACGATCCTGTCCGAGACCACGCTCGCCGGTGCCTCCGGCGCGGTCTCGCGCATCGCGAGCCTGGAGGTCGCGCACACCTTCTTCCGCCACTTCACCGTGGGCGGCATCGCCACCTACCAGGTCAACCAGTACCAGGGCGCATCGGTGCACGAGACCTTCACGCAAGGCACCCTGAAGGCCGCCTACAGCTTCACCCGCGAGGTCCAGCTCATCGCCAGCGCGACGCGGCAGCGGCTCGACAGCTCGTTGCTCGGCTCGAGCTACACGGACACCATCTTCCTCGTCGGTGTGCGGCTGCAGCGCTGAGGCGGCGACCATCCCTCAAGCATGGCCTCGTCGCCATGGTGGGGACGCGGGAGATGCGGGCCAAGGCGTCGTCGCCGTCGCGGTTCACAAAGACGGCCCGCGCCTGCGCCTCCTTGGAAAGCACTTGGACCAGGAATCGTCGGCGATGGATGCGGAGAGACAAGCTCGAAGGTGTCGCGCGGAGGCCAGGCAGGCGTCGTCGTCTCGCGCCGCATCGCCACGCCGGAGGCCGTTCGGCGGAATCGGCCCCTTGAACCCGCGCGGCGATCCCGTCATTGTCGAAGTGACGGCCGATTGCCGCCTGGAGAGAGCCCATGACCATCCTGTCCGTGGCGGCGCGGAGCCTGGTGCTCGCGGCCGCCTTTAGCGCTTGCGCGCAAGCGGCCCCCCGCTCCTACAAAGGCGTGCCCGAACTCGACGTAAAAGGCTCCTGCACCGACGCGCAGAAATTCAGCACGCAAAACGAGAACAAAGGCAGTGCGTACAGGGGCTGCATGCAAGACGAGATGAACGCCAAGGACCAGCTCGCGAAGAACTGGGGTAAGTTCAAACCCTACGACAAGCAGAGTTGCGTCGAGCAGGCGCGCGCGCCGAGCCCAAGCTACGTCGAGGTGCTGACGTGCCTCGAAATGAACACGGGCAACATCTCGACGGGCGGACGCGTCGACACCCAGGCTGGGGGTGCCCAGGCGCCCGGCCTCTCCAGCCCCAACGCGCCGGCAGCGCCCAAATAAGTGGCGGGATGAGGAGGCGCGGCATGAAGCCGGTTCCGGCACCGGGAGGCGTGGCGCTCAGGATGCCGCTCGCAAGCGCCGGACGAGTTCGGGCGTGGCGAAGCCGTCGGCGGGGCTGAGGCCGGCCTGCTTCTGGTAGGCGTGGATCGCGTCGCGCGAACTCGGCCCGAACTTGCCGTCGGCCGCGCCCTTGTAGAGCCCGAGCGCGGCCAGCCGGGCCTGAACGAAGGCCTTGTCCGCGCGCGAAAGATTGATGGCCGCCTTTGGCCAAGCTCCGGCCAAGGGGGGCGCTCCGGCGATCCGCTGCGCCAGCGCGCCGAGCGAGAGGGCGTAGGAATCCGAATTGTTGTACCGCTTGACGACCCAATAATTCTCGAAGAGCAGGAACGCCGGTCCCGAGGCACCTGCCGGCAGGAACAGCGCGGCCTCGCCGTCGGCCGGCAGGGAGCCGCTTGCCGCGCGCAGGCCCAAGGCCGCCCACTCGGCGGCGTCCGCGTGCAGCGTCGGAACCGTGAAGCCGGCCGGCAACACCACCTCCTTCGACCAGGCACGGTCGGCCCGCCAACCGGACCCGCTCAGGAAGTTGGCGATCGAGGCCAGGATGTCGGGCGGGCTCGTCCAGATGTCGGGCGCCCCGCCGCCTAGGCTGACCGCGAATTTGGCATAGGCGGAGGGGAGGAACTGCGGGTCTCCCATCGCGCCGGCCCAGGAGCCGACCATCTGCGCGCGCCGGACCTTGCCACCGTCGAGGATCGCCAGCGCCTCGATCAACTCGTCGCGGAACAACGGTCGGTCTGGCCGGGTGAACGCCTGCGTCGCCAGCGAGCGGACGATGTCGCGGGTCCCGCGCGCGCGACCGAAGTCGCTCTCCATCGCCCAGGCGGCGAGCAGGATTTCGCCCGGCACGCCGAAGCGGCCCTCGATGCCGGAGAGGACGGCGGCCTCCGCTGCCGCCAGCCGGCGGCCCTGCGCGATGCGCCCAGCCGAGACCGCCTCGGCGAAATAGGCTTGCAGGGGCCGGTCGAACTCGGGCTGGCCGCCAGCCGTGCGCGGCAGGCTCGGGTCGGGCGCGAGGCCAGCGGTCACCGCGTCGAAGGTCGCGCGCCGGACGCCCTTGGCCTCGGCTAGCGGCCGCAGGGTTTCGAGGAAGCCGGCGAAGGCCGGGTCGGCCGCAGCAGAGTGGGGCTGCACCAGGGACGCGGCGAGGCCAAAACCAAGGGCGCGCCGCGTGAGACTCACGGTGCGGCGTCCCCGGGCGCCGTCTTCGATACGCGCCCCTCGCGGATCCGCTGGAAGACGACGTAGAGCATGGGCACGAGGAAGATGCCGATCGTGCTAGCCGCGATCATGCCGCCGAACACCGGCGTGCCGACGCCGCGCCGGCTGATCTGCGCCGCCCCCTGCGCGGTCACGAGGGGGAACAGCCCGGCGACGAAGGCGATGGAGGTCATCATCACCGCGCGGAACCGCATGCGCGAGCCGCGGATCGCCGCCTCGACGATGCTCGTGCCGCGCTCGCGCTCCTCCTTGGCGAACTCGACGATCAGGATGGCGTTCTTCGCGGCGAGCGCGATGAGCACCACGAGCCCGATCTGCGCGTAGAGGTCGAGCGACAGGCCGGCATAGAGGATGGCGGCGAAGGAGCCGAACACGCCGACCGCCACCGACATCAGGACCGGGATCGGGATCATCCAGGACTCGTAGAGCGCGACGAGGAAGAGGAAGGCGAAGAGCAGCGCTAGTGCGAGGATCACGCCCGTCTGCGAGCCCGCCTCGTGCTCCTGGTAGGCCGTGCCGGTCCACTCGTAGCTGTAGCCCGGCGGCAGCGATCGATCCGACAGGTCGGCCATGACCGCGAGCGACGTGCCCGACGACACGCCCGGCGCCGGCGTGCCGTTGACCGAGACCGAGCGGTAGTTGTTGTAGCGGGTGATGACCTGCGGCCCCAGCACGGTGCGGCTGGCGGCGAGCGAGCGCATCGGCACCATCTGGTTGAAGCTGTTGCGCACGTAGATCTGCCAGATGTCGGAGATCTCGCGGCGGTCGAAGTTCTCGCCCTCGATGTTAACCTGCCAGACGCGGCCGAACAGGTTGAAGTTGTTGATGTAGTTGCCCCCGAGCGTCGCCCCTACCGTGTCGAAGATCGCCGACACCGGCACGCCCAACGCCTGCGCCTTCACCCGGTCGATGTCGAGGAAGACGGATGGCGTCGTCGCCGTATAGGTCGAGAAGACGCGCGTCAGCATCGGGCTTTTGTTCGCCGCAGCGATCAGCCCCTGCATCACGCTCGCGTTCTGCGTGGGGTCTTGCCCCTCGAGCGCCTCCATCTGGTACTCGAAGCCGCCGGACGTCGACAGGCCGATGATGGGCGGCAGGTTGAAGGCGATGACGGAGGCCGTGCGGATCTGCTGGCCTTCGACGAACACCTTGCGGATGAGCGCCTGCGCGGAATCCTGCGCCGCCGTGCGGTCGGCGAAGGGCTTCAGCTTGACCACCATGAAGGCGTTGTTCGACTCGTTGCCGCCGTCGAGCAGCGAGAAGCCGATGACGGCGAACGTGTCGGCGACCTGCGGCAGGCCGAGCAGCAGCTTCTCGACCTGGCGCACCGTCTCCTTGGTGCGCGGCACGGAGGCGCCGTCGGGCAGTTGCACCGACATGAAGAACGCGCCCTGGTCCTCCTCGGGAAGGAAACCCGTGGGCGTGCGCAGCGACAGGACATAGATGCCGGCGCCAAAGGCCAGGATGACCAGGATGGAGACGAAGGACCAGCGCACCAGCCCGCCGACGATGCGCGCGAAGCCGTCGCGCGTCCAGTCGATGGCGCGCAGCACCCGGCCCATGATGCCGCGGCGCGGGCCGCTGCGCCTCAGGAAGATGCTGCAAAGCGCCGGCGAGAGGGTGAGCGCGTTAAGCGCCGAAATCAACATGGCGACGCTGATCGTCACCGCAAACTGACGGAACAACTGCCCCGATACGCCGGGAATGAAGGCGATGGGCACGAAGACCGAGAGCAGCACCAGCGAGATCGCGACGATGGGCGCGGTGATCTCGCCCATCGCCTTTTTCGTCGCCTCGCGCGGGGTGAGCTCGGGATGCTCCTCCATCACGCGCTCGACGTTCTCGACGACGACGATCGCGTCGTCCACGACGATGCCGATGGCGAGCACCAGCGCCAGCAGCGAGACGGTGTTGGCGGAATAGCCGATGGCGAGCAGCACGGCGAAGGTGCCGATAAGGCTGACGGGTACGGCGATCGCCGGGATGATCGTCGCGCGCAGCGAGCCGAGGAACAGGAACACCACCAGCACGACGAGCGCGAAGGCCTCGGCAAGCGTGCGCAGCACCTCGCTGATCGTGTCGCGCACGAACGTCGTCGTGTCGTAGACGACCGTGGTCTTCAGGCCCTCGGGGAAGCGCTTGCTCACCTTGGCGAGCGTGGCGTTGACGGCGCTGGCCGTCTGCACCGCGTTGGCGCCGGGCGCGAGATAGATGCCGATGGCGACCGCGGGCTTGCCGGAGAGCGAGCTTTCCGTGTCCTGGTTCTGCGCGCCGAGTTCGACGCGGGCGACGTCCTTGATCTTGAGGACGGAGCCGTCGGCATTGGCGCGCAGGACGATGTCGCCGAACTCCGCCGGCGTCGTCAGGCGCCCCTGCGTCTGCAGGTTGAGCTGGAACTGCTGGTCGTCGGAGATCGGCCGAGCGCCGATGCGGCCGAGCGCCGCCTGGTTGTTCTGCGCTTGGATCGCCCTGACGATGTCGGAGGGCGCGAGGTTGAGGCTGGTCAGTCGTTGCGTGTCGAACCAGATGTTCATGGAATAGTTGAGCTTGCCGAACAACAGCGCCTGGCCGACGCCGGGCGTGCGCGAGATCTCGTCGAGCACGTTGATGACGGCGTAATTGGTGATGAACAGCGGGTCCTGTTTGCCGTTGTCCGAATAGAGCATCATGAATTGCAGGATGGCCGACGAGCGCTTGCGGATCGTCAGGCCCTGCAACGTCACCTGCGCCGGGAGCTGCGACTGCGCTGTCGCCACCCGGTTGTTGACGTTGACCGTGTCGATGTCGGGGTTGGAGCCGAGCGCGAAGCTGACGGTCAGCGTATAGGAGCCGTCGTTGCCGGACGTCGATTTCATGTAGAGCATCTTGTCGACGCCCACCATCTGAGCCTCGATCGGCTGAGCGACGGACTGCTCCACCACGGCCGCGGAGGCGCCGGGGTAATTTGCCGTGACCTGCACCTGGGGCGGCACGATGTCGGGAAATTGCGACAGCGGGATCGCCGTCAGTGCCAGGGCGCCGGCCAGGGTGATGACGATGGCGATGACGATCGCGAGCCGCGGGCGATCGACGAAAATTGCGGAAAACATGGCGCCTCGTCAGCTTTGCGGTGGTCCACCGCGTTTCAGCTCGAAGGGTCGCTGCCTTACGGCAGCGGCTTGCTTTCGGCTTTAAGAGCCGTCGCCTTACGGAAGCGGCTTGCTTTCAGCATCAAGGGCCGCGCCTCGCGGCATCGGCTTGCTCATGGCAGCGGCTTGGCCCCCGTCGGCGTCTGGGGGGCCGGCAGCACCGGCTGGCCCGCCCTGACCCGTTGGATCCCCTCCGTCACCACGAGTTCGCCCGGCTCGAGGCCGCTCGTCACCGACGCGACGGCGGGCGTCGATTGGCCGAGCTTCACCGGACGGCGCTGCGCCTTGTTGTCGGCATCGACGACGTAGACGTATTCGCCCTGTTGATCCATGAGCACCGCGGCGCGGGCCACCGTCAGCACCTCGACCGGCTTCACCCCTTCGAGCAGCACGGTCACGAACTCGTTGTCCGACAGTTCGCGCAGGTTGCCCCGCGCGTTGGGGATGTTCAGCAGCGGGTTGGGGACGGTGCCGCGCAGGATGATCGTGTCGGTCCCGGCCTGCACCGAATTGTCGATGAACTCGAGCTTACCCGGCGACGGATACATCTCGCCGTTCGGGAGCTTGAGCCGGATCTTCACCGCGCCGAACCCGCCGTTGCCCGCGTATTGTCGCCGCAGGTCGATCACCGTGCGCACCGACACGGGGAAGGTGACGTACATCGGGTCCTGCCCGACGATCGTCACCAGCGTCCCACTGCCGGGCGAGACGACGTTGCCGATCGTGATCGCGGTGCGGCCGATCTTACCGTCGATCGGCGAGGCGATGGTCGTATAGTTCAAGTTGATCTGCGACTGCTCGACGCTGGCTTTGGCACCCAGGACCTGCGCCGCCAGCGCTTTCTGCGAGGCGAGCGCGGTGTCGACGGTCGCCTGTGCGCCCGCGTTGCTCTTCAGCAGCGATTGCGCCCGCTCCAGAGACACGTTGGCGTTGACGAGTTGCGCCTCGAACTGATCAGCCACGGCCTTTTTGCCGTCGAGGTCGGCCTGGAACGGGCCGCGCTCCAACTGATAGAGAAGGTCGCCCTTCTTGACCTCCGCCCCGTCCGTGAAGTTCACTTTATCGATGAAGGCTGTCACGCGGGCGACGACGGCGACGCGGTTAATCGCCTCGATGCGGCCGATGAACTCCGTCGATTCCGTGATAGGCGTCCGCTCGACCTTCTGGACGCCGACGGAAGGAGCTGGTGGCGGCGGCGCCTGCCCACGGCCAGGGGTCGCCGCCAGCAGCAGCGCGGGCAGGAAGCCCAGTATCATCGATGGCAGCTTCAAGGTACCGGCGTCCCCAGCGCACCGCCCCGTGACGGCCATTGCGACGAGGTGTGCGGTATGGGACCCGGCCAAGGCAAGCGATTTCACCGGCCGCTCCTGAACCGAACGGCGACGCGGGACATTAGGTAGGGACCTTGCCTTGCCTTCGATGGCCACGGCGGTAGTTCTATGACGGTTCCCGGTGTCGAGGAGCGGCAATGCCCCGGTCCCTAGAGGTTTAGCTGGTGCTTAAGGAGACCATCGACTTCCGAGCCGTGTTCGACACAACGCCGACGCCGCTCATGCTGATGACGGCGGACTTCGAGATTGTCGAGATCAACAAGGCCTACGCGGACGTGGTCGCGCGCAGCGTGGCGGACATTGTCGGACGCGGGATCTTCGAGGTGTTTCCGTCGGAGGGCACATCCCACACCATGCTCGAGGCGTCGCTGCGACGGGTGAAGGAGACCGGCAAGCCGGACATCCTGGCGGTGCTGCATTATCCGATCGCCGTCGGTCAGACTATCGAGGACCGCTATTGGAGCTGCTCTCACCTGCCGGTGCGCGACAGCGAAGGGCGGGTCGCCTTCATCCTGCAGAATGCCCAGGACGTGACCGCCATGCACGGCGCGACCGTCGCCAACGGCGCGACGCTCGAGACGGCCGTGATGCAGCGGGCCGAGCGCGTCCAGGCGCTCAACGTCTCCCTGCTGGCCGAGAGCGCCTACCTCCACAACCTCTTCATGCAGGCGCCAAGCTTCATGTGCGTGCTGCGCGGCCCCGACTACCGGTTCGAGCTCGCCAATTCGGCTTTCATGACGCTGGTCGGCGAACGCGAGGTCATCGGCCGGCCGATCCGCGAGGCGATCCCCGAGGCCCGCGGCCAGTCGCTGCTCGACCTGCTCGACACCGTCTACCGCTCGGGCGAACCGTTCGTCGGCAAGCAGATGCGGGCCGAGTTCGAGCGGACGCCCGGTGCCGGGATCGAGGATTGTTACCTCAACTTCGTCTACCAGCCGATCTTCGGCGGCGACGGCCGCGTCGTCGGCATCTTCGTGGACGGCAACGACGTCACCGACCACGTCAAGGCGGAGAAGTCGCAGGCGCTGCTCGTGCGCGAACTGCACCACCGGGTCCGCAACACGCTCGCCACAGTGCAGGGCGTGATGAACTCCACCGCGCGCACGGCGGAATCGATCGAGGCCTACCAGTGGGCCTTCAGCGGGCGGATCTCGTCCCTGGCGCGCACCCATTCGCTGCTGACGGAGGAAATCCAGCAGTTCGTGTCGTTTCCGAACCTGCTCAAGCAGGAGGTCGCGATCTATTCCGACGGCGACGCGAGCCGCGTGCTGTTGGAGGGGCCGGACGTCGAATTGCCCTCCCAGCTCGCGGTGCCACTTGGCATGACCATTCACGAACTGACGACCAACGCCTTTCGCCATGGCGCGTTGAGCACGCCGGACGGACGCATCGCCGTGACCTGGTCCGTCCTCCCGGCCAAGGAGAAGCGCATTCTGGTCTGCCGCTGGACGGAGACGGGCGGCCCGGCCGTCGCACCGCCGACGCGGCTTGGGTTCGGGTCCATGATCCTCAGCCGGGTCCTGGCGCAGCAGATCGGCGCCAAGGTGGATGCCCGCTATTCCAGCGAAGGCTTCACGCTGGTCGCCGAGATCCCGATCGACATCGATCGCATCTGATCGGCAACCCCCTCGATCGTCGGCAAAGTTCTGCGAGCCGCCGGGCCAAACCACGGTATTTTGCGGAGGGGGAAGCCAAAGGCGTTAACAGGACGTTACGTGCCAAGTATAAAGGATCGGGGTAGGCGGCGCTTCGGCTCCGGCGTGCGCCGCTCCGAACCCGTCAGGGAGATGATGTATGGCGAATACGGCACGGACCATCGACGCGACCTCCGACAGCAGCGCGCTCGACCAACTGGCCATCAACACGATGCGCACGCTGACGATGGATGCCGTGCAGAAGGCAAACTCCGGCCACCCCGGCACGCCGATGGCGCTCGCCCCGCTCGCCTACACGCTGTGGCAGGACGTGCTGCGCTACGACCCCGCCGACCCGGAATGGCCCAACCGCGACCGTTTCGTGCTCTCCTGCGGGCACGCCTCTCTGCTGCTCTACACCCTCATCCACCTGACGGGCATCAAGGCCGGCGCCGGCAGGAACGAGCCCGCCTTGACGCTCGAAGACATTAAAAACTTCCGCCAATTGTCGTCCAAGACGCCGGGT
Organism: Beijerinckiaceae bacterium; assembly: GCA_965249685.1. Taxonomy (GTDB): domain Bacteria; phylum Pseudomonadota; class Alphaproteobacteria; order Rhizobiales; family Beijerinckiaceae; genus RH-AL1. Next base: position 2,519,339 of record CBDFMN010000003.1, read on the forward strand.
CATCCCGAATACGGCTTCACCGTCGGCGTCGAGACGACCACCGGGCCACTCGGTGCGGGCTGCGGCAACAGCGTCGGCATGGCCATGGCGCCGCGCTGGCTGGGCCAACGCTACAACAGGGACGGCGCGACGCTGTTCGACTACAGCGTCTACACGATCTGCTCGGACGGCGACATGATGGAGGGCGTGTCGAGCGAGGCGGCTTCGCTCGCCGGGCACCTTGGCCTGTCGAACCTGTGCTGGATCTACGATTCCAACACGATCAGCATCGAGGGCCACACCGACCTCGCCTTTTCCGAGGATGTCGCCCGGCGCTTCGAGGCCTACAAGTGGAACGTGCTCCACGTGCGCGACGCCAACGACACCGAGGCGATCATGGCCGCCTTGGAGACCTTCAAGGCCACCACCGACAAGCCGACGATGATCGTCGTCAACAGCATCATCGGCTACGGCGCGCCCACCAAGCAGGGCTCGTCCAAGGCGCATAGCGACGCGCTCGGCGTCGACGAGATCCGCGGGGCGAAGAAGTTCTACGGCTGGCCGGAGGACGCGCAATTCCTCGTGCCCGAAGGCGTCTACGCCCATTTCGACGAGGGGATCGGCGCGCGCGGCGCCGCCCTGAACGCGGAATGGAAGCAGACCTTCGCGGCCTACCGCGGAACGCATGCCGAGCTGGCGAAGGAGATCGACCACATCGTCGCCCGGACCCTGCCCGAGGGCTGGGACAAGGACCTGCCGGTGTTCCCGACCGACGCGAAGGGCGTGGCATCGCGCGACGCCTCCGGCACGGTGATCAACGCCGTCGCCAAGAGCGTTCCCTGGTTCATCGGCGGCTCCGCGGACCTCGCGCCCTCGACGAAGACCACCATCAAGGACGCCGACGCCCTGGAGAGGGAGACGCCCGGTGGCCGCAACATGCACTTCGGGATCCGCGAGCACGGCATGGGCGCGGTCGTCAACGGCCTGGCGCTCGGCGGCTTGCGCGCCTTCGGCTCGACCTTCCTGGTGTTTTCCGACTACATGCGCCCACCCATCCGCCTCTCGGCCCTGATGGAACTGCACAATTTCAACGTCTTCACCCACGATTCCATCGGCGTCGGCGAGGACGGCCCGACCCACCAGCCGGTGGAACAGCTGGTCGGCCTGCGCTCGATCCCCGGCCTCTACACGTTCCGCCCCGCCGATGCCAACGAGGTCGCCGAGACCTATCGCGTGGTGATGAACCTGACGCACAACCCGGCAGCGCTCGTGATGAGCCGTCAGGCGTTGCCGACGGTCGACCGCGCGACCTACGCCTCGGCCAAAGGCGTGGCGCGGGGCGCCTACATCCTCGCCGACGCGCCGGACGGTCGCCCGCAGGTCATCCTCATGGGGACCGGGAGCGAGGTCGCCCTCTGCGTCAGCACCTACGAAGCCCTCAAGCACGAGGGGATCGGCGCCCGCGTGGTCAGCATGCCCTGCTGGGAATTGTTCGAGAAACAGGACCAAGCCTACCGCGATTCCGTGCTGCCGCCGGACATCAGGGCGCGCGTCACGGTCGAGCAGGCGGCTGTGATGGGCTGGGACCGCTACGCGGGCGCGTCGGGCAGCATCATCGGCATGCACACCTTCGGCTCCTCGGCGCCGCTGAAGGACCTGCTGACCAAGTTCGGCTTCACGCCGGAAAAAGTGCTGGAGGCCGCGCGCCATCAGATCGCCCTCCACGCGAAGAACGGCTAACGCAGCGTTTTTGGCGCGGTGCCGCGGGCCGTCGGCACGCTGGCAAGATAATCGCAACGCGGCCCCTGGGAGTTTGGTCATGCAGCTCGGTATCGTTGGTCTCGGTCGTATGGGCGGTAATATCGCCCGCCGGCTGAAGCGCGCCGGCCACGACGTCATCGTCTTTGACGTCGATGCCAAAGCCGTCGACACGCTCGCCGGGGAGGGCCTGACGGGCGCCACTGGGCTCGAAGACATCGTCACCAAGCTGCAGGCGCCGCGCGCGCTCTGGATCATGCTGCCCGCGGGCACGATCACCGAGCAGACGATCGCCACGGTCGCCAAGACGCTGTCGCCCGGCGACATCGTCATCGACGGTGGCAATTCGTTCTACAAGGACGACATCCGCCGCGCGGCCGAGCTCCGCGAGCATCGGATCACCTACGTCGACGTCGGCACCTCCGGCGGCGTCTGGGGTCTGGAGCGCGGCTATTGCATGATGATCGGCGGCACCAAGGAAGCCGTCGACCACCTCGACCCGATCTTCAAGGACCTGGCGCCCGGCGTCGGCACGATCGACAAGACACCGGGCCGCGAGGCCTTCGATCCGCGCGCCGAGCACGGCTACATCCACGCCGGGCCGGCCGGCGCGGGTCATTTCGTCAAGATGATCCACAACGGCATCGAATACGGGATGATGCAGGCCTATGCCGAAGGCTTCGACATCTTGAAGAACAAGGCGTCCGAGAGCCTGCCGGAGGACCAGCGCTTCACGCTCAACCTGCCCGACATCGCCGAGGTCTGGCGGCGCGGCAGCGTGGTCGCCTCATGGCTGCTCGACCTCACCTCCATCGCGCTCGCGCAGGACGAGAAGCTGGCGAAGTTCTCCGGCGCGGTCGAGGATTCGGGCGAGGGACGCTGGACGATCGAGGCGGCGATCGAGGAGGCCGTGCCGGCCGACGTGCTCTCCGCCTCGCTTTTCGCCCGCTTCCGCTCTCGCCAGGAGCACACGTTCGGCGAAAAGCTCCTATCCGCGATGCGCTTCCAATTCGGTGGCCACGTCGAACGCAAGTAAGGGTCGAGGCCATGAACGAGATGCCGTTTGCCAAGGTTTCGAAGAAGAGCACGACCGTCGCGCCGCCCTGCATCCTCGTGATCTTCGGCGTTTCCGGCGACCTGACCAAGCGCCTGCTGATGCCCGCCATCTACAACCTCTACAACGAGGGGATGCTCAACCAGGATTTCGCGATCCTGGGCATCAACCGCGGCGGTACGGACGAGGAAAAGTTCCGGGTCGACCTCATCAACTCCGTCAAGGAGATCGTCGAGAGCCATACGGAAGCCGGCCACCCCAAGCTCGACCCCGAGGCGACCGCCTGGCTCCAGCAGCGCATCTTCCACCTCCAGGGCGACGTCACCACGCCCGAGACCTATCACGACCTCAAGACCAAGCTCGACGCGCTGTTGAAGGACCGATGCCACGGCAACGTGGTGTTCTACCTCGCCACAGGTCCGGAATTCTTCGGCCCCGTGGTCGAGGGGCTGGGTGGGGCCGGCCTCCTCAGAAAGTCGGAGGAAGGCTTCCGCCGCGTCATCATCGAGAAGCCCTTCGGCACCGACCTCGCGTCCGCCCGCGCACTCGACGAAAAAATCCTCAAGATCATCGACGAGGACCAGATCTTCCGCATCGACCATTTCCTCGGCAAGGAGACGGTGCAGAACATCATGGTCCTGCGCTTCGCCAACTTCATGTTCGAGCCGATTTGGAACCGCGACCACATCGACCACGTGCAGATCACGGCGGCGGAGACGGTGGGCGTGGAGAAGCGCGGCGGCTTCTACGACAAGACGGGCGCGCTGCGCGACATGGTGCCCAACCACATGTTCCAGCTGCTCGCCATGATGACGATGGAAGCGCCGAACTCCTTCGACGCCGACGCCGTGCGCGCCGAGAAGGCGAAGGTCATCGAGGCGATCCGCAGGATGCCGCAGGCCGAGGCGCTGAAGAACTCGGTGCGGGGGCAATACGTGTTCGGCGAGGTCAAGGGCAAGCCGATGCAGGCCTATCGGCAATCGCCCGATGTGAGCCCCAAGAGCCGCACCGAGACCTATATCGCGCTGAAGCTGTTCATCGACAATTGGCGCTGGGCCGACGTGCCCTTCTATATCCGCACGGGCAAGGGCATGACGGCGCGCAAGACCGAGATCGCGATCCAATTCAAGAAGGCGCCGGGCGTGCTGTTCCGCGACGTCGACGACGGCCAGCTCTCGTCCTCGCGGATGATCTTCCGCATCCAGCCGGACGAGGGCATCCAGATGCGCTTTTCCGCCAAGGAGCCGGGCCGCAAGGTACGGCTCTCCGACGTCAACATGAACTTCCGCTACTCCGACTATTTCAAGTCCTCGCCCTCGACCGGCTATGAGACGCTGATCTACGACTGCCTGATCGGCGACGCGACGCTGTTCCAGCGCGCCGACAACGTCGAGACGGGCTGGGCGGTGGTGCAGCCGCTGCTCGACGCCTGGGCCGAAGGGCACGACGAGGTGCATTGGTACGAGGCCGGCAGCGCGGGCCCAAAGGAGGCCGACGACCTGCTGGCCCGCGACGGGCGGCGCTGGCTCTCCTTGTGAGCGAGCCGGCGCGGCAGGTCCGGCTGGTCGTCTCCGACATCGACGGGACGCTCGTCACGGCGGACAAGACGCTGACGCCTGGGGCGATCCGCGCCGCCGGCCTGCTGGCGGAGGCGGGGATCGCCCTTTCGCTTGTGTCGAGCCGGCCGCCAGCCGGTTTCGCCATGCTGAGCGGGCCGCTCAACCTCAGCCACCCGCTCGGCGCCTTCAACGGCGGCGCCCTCATCAACCCGGACGGGAGCGTCATCGACGAGACGCTCCTGCCGGCGGAGGCCGCGCGTCCGGCGCTCGCGACCTTCGCCGAGATGGGCGTCGACGCCTGGCTGTTCACCCGCGAGACCTGGTATGTCCTCGATGCCGCCGGCGCCTACGTGGCGAAGGAGCGGCACACGATCCAGGCCGAACCGGCGGTCGTCGCCTCCTTCGAGCCCTACATCGGCCGCGTCGGCAAGCTGGTCGGCTCGACGCGCGATCCCCACCTCCTGGCGCGCTGCGAAGCCGTGCTGCAGGAGCGCCTCGGCACCACCGCCAGCGCGCGGCGCTCGCAGGCCTACTACCTCGACGTCACGCCGCCCCTAGCCACGAAGGGCCATGCCGTGACCGCCATCGCCGGCGTCCTCGGCATCCCGATGGCGGACGTCGCGGTGATCGGCGACGCCGCCAACGACCTGCCGATGTTCGCCGTCGCGGGCTTATGCATCGCGATGGGCAACGGCATTCCGGAGCTCAAGGCGCAGGCCGACTTCACGACCGCCTCGAACGGCGAGGACGGGTTCGCCCTCGCCATGGAACGCTACGTCCTGCCTCGTGCCCCGAGAGCCCCCACGCAATGAAGCGCCAGCCCGGACCTATTTCCCTCCTGCTCGCCGACGTCGACGGTACGCTCGTTACGCACGAGAAGGTGCTGACCGAGCGCGCGGCGCAAGCGGTCGCGGCGCTGGCCAAGGCCGGTATCCACTTCGCCATCACCAGCGGCCGGCCGCCCAAAGGCATGGCCATGCTGATCGGGCCGCTCGCCATCACCACGCCCATCGCCGGCTTCAACGGCGGCCTGTTCGTCAACCCCGACCTCTCGCCGATCGAGGAGAAGGTCTTGCCGGCCGACGTCGCGCGCGACGTCATCGCGATGATCGGCAAGGCCGGCATGGATGCGTGGCTCTACGCCGGCAACGATTGGATGGTGCACAAGCGCGACGCGCCGCACGTTGCCCGCGAGCAGAAGACGGTGCGGTTCGAGCCCAAGGTCGTGGACGATTTTGGCGAGGCCGCCGGACGCGCGGTGAAGATCGTCGGCGTGAGCGACGACCCCGACCAGATCGGCGCCTGCGCCAAGGCAATGCGCGAGCGGTTTGGCGCCAAAGTCTCCGCGGCCCTCTCGCAACCCTATTACCTCGACGTGACCCACCCGCAGGCCAACAAGGGCAGCGTGGTGGATTACCTCGCCACGCGCTTCGCGATCCCGGTTTCGGCGATCGCCACGATCGGCGACATGCCCAACGACGTCGACATGTTCCGCCGCGGCGGGTTCTCCATCGCCATGGGCAACGCGTCCGCCGAGGTGCAGGGCAAGGCCGACATGGTGACGGCCGATTGCGATCACGACGGTTTCGCCGAGGCCGTCGAAAAGCTCCTGGTGGCCCGAGGGGATTCACGCTGATGCCGCAAGCGGACCTGGACGTCAGCGCCGACGTGCCGGCGCTGGCCGAACGCATGGCCGACTGGCTGGTCGGGGAGATCGCCGACACGACCGGGCCCTTCGCCCTCAACCTGTCCGGTGGCTCGACGCCGAAGGCGCTCTATGCGCTGCTGGCGACGGAGCGCTACCGCCGGATGATCGATTGGGAACGTGTCCACGTCTTCTTCGGCGACGAGCGCTTCGTGCCGTATGACCATCCCGACAGCAACTACCGCATGGCGCGCGAGGCGATGCTCGCCCGCGTGCCGATCCCGGCGGAGAACGTCCATCCGGTCGAGACGGAGTGCGAGACGCCGGAGGCAGCCGCGCGCGCCTACGAGGCGACCCTGCAGCGTTTTTACGGCAAGGTGACGCTCGACCTGCACCGGCCGTTGTTCAACGTCACCCTGCTCGGCCTGGGTGAGGACGGGCACACCGCCTCGCTGTTTCCCAACACCAGGGCGCTGCTGGAGCGCACCCGCTGGGTCGTGGCGGTGGTCGGCGCCAAGCCTGAGCCGCGCATCTCGCTGACCTACCCCAGCCTCGATTCGAGCCGCACCGTGGCTTTCATGGTGGCGGGCGCGGCCAAGCACGCGATGCTGAAGCGCGTGTTGGCGAAGGACCTCGCGCTCCCCGCCTCGCAGGTGGAGACGGGCGGTCGCCTGGTCATGTTCTGCGACGAGGCGGCGGCGGGCGACCTCGCCGCGCCCCCCGCCTAAAGCAGGACCGCCGATCGTGAAGGTCGTCCTCGACCTCTCGGACCTCGTCGCGCGCGGCCTGCTGGAGGCCGCGGAGGCGGAGCGCCTGAAGGCGCTCGCCGCGAAGCCTGAGGCCCTGCGCGGGCCGCCGATCACTCTTGTGCCGCACGGGAGCCCTCGCTATAAGCGGCGCGACCACCGGCGCATGCCCAAGGGTCGCATGTCGGAGTGTAGCGCAGCCTGGTAGCGCACCTCGTTCGGGACGAGGGGGTCGGAGGTTCGAATCCTCTCACTCCGACCATCAAAATCGTAGGGTTTTGTCAGACTTACGGGATTAGATCTCAAGCCATCTTTCCGCTGTCGGACAGTTTCACGGACAGAAACCATCAAGGTGTTTGGCGTGAAGAGATCGACGATGCCCGACGCTTGATAGCGGAAGGCCGGCTAACGGAGGCCGCGGCCGCACTGGATGCTGTCGCTGCTGCGCTCGAACCTGATCTATCCTGGCAGGAGGAGAAGGTCCTCGCGCTCTTCCGCCGTCTGAAACTCGATCCTGGCAGTCGTCCGCAAACGGGCCCGCCGCCAGACCCTCGATGTTCTGCGGCACCGGTCAGTGCTCTTCAATATCGCGTGGCGGCTATGGAAGCCTCCACTTCATTGCGATCACGACCGGGGCAAAGGTGACCTCCTCGTAGTTTTCGCCCGGGCCGTCCCGATCAACGACGAGAAAGTCCTGCTGCGCCTCCACGATAAGCAGCGGCGCATGCCAGGTGCCGGCGCGGTAGTTGACGCCCTGCGTTCCTTCCGCGCTGAAGCAGCGCAGCCGACGGCGCTCGGCATCGTCGGCCTGGTCGCCGACCACCACCAACCAGGGAAACGGCTGCAGTGGGAAGAAGCATTGCGAGCCGAGCGGGTGGCGCTCGAGCAGCGTCACCGCCAGCGGCAGGGGTCGTCGCCGCCCCGCGAAGATCGAGACGACCGGGCGGCCGCCGCCAGCCGCCTCTACGGCTGCGAGCGCGTGGAGGCGATCGGTGGTCCCCTCGTTGATGAGGCGGCATTCCGCGCCCGTGCGCTCCAGCACCTCGCCGTAGGGCGCGAAGGCCGCCTTTGTCAGCGGCTCGACGGCGAGCAGGCGCGTCACGCGCCGGGATGCCCGAAGGCGCGGAAGCGGGAGAGGCCGCCGTCGGGATGGATGTTCAGCCTGACGTGGGTGACGGGACCGGGCGCGGCCAGCGCCGATTGGTCGAACACGTGGATGTCGTCGGCCCGCATGGGCTGCGGCGCCATCAGGTCGGGCCAGAACATCGCCTGGCAGGTGATCGCCTCGTCGGTCCCGGGCGCCACGTGCGCGGCCTGCAGCGACACCCGGTCGGGAAAGTTGCCCTTGAAGAACGCGGTGTCGACCTCGACGCGGCTGACCGTGCCGGGCAGTCCCAGCGCGATCACCATCCAGTCGTGGCCGGGTTCGCGGCGCCGTCGCGTCTCCCAGCCGTCGCCCATGTCGCAGCCGCGTCCCTCGGTGAGGAGGCGCCATGGATTGCCGTAATGCGCGTCGCTGACCCCGAGGATGCGGCCGCCGTGGCGCAAAGCGGACAGTTCGACCTCGCCGTCAGCGAACGTCTGCGGATCGACCACCGGGGTGCCGTAGGCGCGCAGCCGCGCGATCCCGCCGTCGGGGTAGATGGACAGGCGCAGCCAGCGCACGGGGTTGGCGTCCGCGACGGGGAACACGTGGCGCGCACCCGGGCCGATCGACGTGCCCGGCACCAACGCGCGCCATGCGCTGGCCGGCGTCGGCTCGGCCTCGTCGGCGCAGCCCTCGACGCTGGCGCCAGGCGGGTAGTTGCCGGTGAAGTGGCGGGTGTCGAGTTCGACGTAGGAGAGCTGCGCGACCACGCCGAGGCGAACGAGGCACCAATCGTGACCCAGCCCGCGGCGGCGGCGCGTCTCCCAGCCGTCCATCCATTTGCCATGGTCGTCGAACTTGCCCGGCGCGAACACCGGTTCGGCGTCCTGGATCAGCCGCTCCTTGGGACCGAAGAACTCGTCGGAGGCCGCGTGGACGCGCGTGCCGAGGCGCGGCGAGGCGAGGTTGACGAGCTTGGCAAGCGCGGTCTGATGGGCAGGGTCGATCATCGGGACAGGTCCTTCCAGGCGCGGGACGGGGCGTTCCGCCGGCGCATCCGGCTGCGGTCTCGCCGGCCGCGGTCTGTGCTAGGCCGTATACCGCGCCCCGACCGCGGGCAACGCCGTTCCGCACGCGGGCTCCGCCTTGCGTGGAGAGACGATGGGATCCTTCAAGCGGCGATGGCGGCAGCAAGGGAGGCGGGCCTAAGCCGCGACGATAGGAGGCTCCGCCACCGGGCCTCTTGAGGCAGGCAGAAGGGTGGCTGAGCCCAGTCAGCCACCCAGGCGAAGGGACGCGAGGGCGCCGAGGAGGCCGGGAGCGATGCGCGCGGCCGCCGTGTCGAACGCGCCGACCGCGTCGGGCAGTCGCCCTGCCGCAACCTTGTCGAGTCCGTAGCCGCCATCTGGCTGGCGCACCAAACCGCGCCGCGCCGCCTGTGCCGGGACGGCGAACACCGAGGCGGCCGTGTACTCCCCATTGCTCGTCCGCACGAGCGCAGGGGCTGCCGAAGAGATCACGGACGCTGCGCTGGATAGACTCACGAGGGGGTACCTCTCGTCCCTTTGGGATGGCTATAAAATTAAAGCGTTAAGCTTAATAAAAGGTTAGGATGCAACCCATCACGTGCGACGCCGGATCGTCGTGACGCCGGCCTTCGACAAGCCTGGGTCCCTGCAGGGCCGAGCGCATCGCGGGGATCGGGCGAGGATCGCGCTGGCAGCGTGCCGGCTAGCCCCCGTCGGCTCCACCAAGAATGGCCCTGATGCCGATCATGGCGGTGCACGCGACCGCGGTGAGCCGCTCTACACTCAAGCCCTCCCTCGCGCATGCCGACAATCCCGACATCGTATGGACGATCATGTCCGTGACGGCGTCGGCCGCCGCCGGATGCGCTTGGGCGACAAAATGGCGAATCCGGTTGCGGTTCCGCTGAGCCACAGTGCGAGCAAGCATCGCGCTCTCGCCGTCGATGGATGATCGCGCCGCTTCCAGAACCAAGCAGCCGCGCGCGTTCGGATCGGCCGCATAGGTTCGGGCCGCATCCACCAGCAACGCAGCCAAAGCGTCGGCCACCGGTCGACCATCGCAAAGGATTTTTTCGACCGGGAGCGCCGACGCACAATATCGATCGAGCACGCGCTCGAAGAACCGGGCCTTGCTGCCGAAGGCGGCATAGAAACTGGGCGGTTTAATCGCGAGCGCCGCTGTCAGCGCCGCGAGCCCCACCCCGTCATAGCCGTGCTCGTGGAACATCGCCTGGCCGATTGCCAGCGCTGCTTCGGGATTGAAGCGGCGGGGCCGGCCGCGACGTGATAAGTTAGTAGCCACTATAAAAAAGCCTTGCATCGCCCATCCGAATATTGTGTAACATTCGCTACACTTTTCGCAAGGGCGTGGCATGGCAAAGATAGCAAGCAAGACAGTGCTCGTGATGGGCGGCAGTCGAGGGATCGGAGCCGCAATCGTGACGCGCTTCGCCGGGGACGGCTCAAACGTGTCGTTCACCTATGCCGGGTCGCAGGATGCCGCCGAAACGCTGGCGCACCAGACTGGCGCGGCCGCGATCCGCTCGGATGCGGCCGATCGTGACGCCCTTGTCGCTACCGTTCGCGCCGTCGGTGCACTCGACGTGATGGTCTACAACGCCGGCCTGCTGATCGTCGGTGATCCGCTCGCGCTCGACCCCGACGCCGTCGATCGGCTCATCGACGTCAATGTTCGCGCACCCTACCACGCGGCCGTCGAGGCGGCGCGGACCATGCCCGACGGCGGCCGCATCATCCTGATCGGCTCGGTCAACGGCGACCGCATGCCGTTCCCGGGCCTATCCGCGTACGCGATGAGTAAATCGGCCCTGCAGGGCATGGCGCGTGGCCTCGCCCGCGACTTCGGACCCCGCCGCATCACCGTCAACGTCGTCCAGCCCGGCCCGACCGACACGGAGATGAACCCCGCGAATGGCCCAGACGCAGAGCTGATGCACAGCGTCATGGCTGTCAAGCGGCACGGCACGAGCACCGACGTGGCGAGCTTGGTCGCCTATCTCGCCGGACCGCATGCGGGCGGCATTACCGGCGCAATGCACACCATCGATGGGGGCTTCGGCGCCTGACGGAGGAAAGTAGGAATGAGCATCCGTGCAAGTGGCGTCGCCTCTGATCCACGCGATCTCCGACTTCGCTTTGCAACCGGTGACCGCCTGACTTCATTCCCAGACCAATTATAATTTGCGTTGAAGAGGACCTACACATGAACGTCGGATTTGTCGGCTTGGGCCGAATGGGCATCGCTGTTGCGCGCAATCTGGCCGCGGCTGGTCACGCCGTGCTTGCCTGGAACCGGTCGCCCGTACCCCACGATGCCATTCCAGGTGGCAGGATCGTGGCGACGGCGGCAGAAGCCTTCGATGCGGATGCCGTCTTTACCATGCTGGCCGACGACGCCGCGATCCGTGCCGTGGTGCTGGACAGCAGCGTGCTTGACCACGCGCGCCCCGGACTCGTCCACGTCGTCACAGCCACCATTTCGGTGGCGTTCGCCGAGGAGCTGGCCGCGGTGCATAAAGCGCGTGGGATAGGCTACGTGTCGGCACCGGTGTTCGGACGCCCCGACGTGGCAGAGGCCGCCAAACTCAATATAATGGCCGCCGGCCACCCCGACGCGCTGGAGAAAATTCGCCCACTTCTGGAGGTGATCGGGCAGCGCGTTTTCATTATGGGCGGCGAGCCTCAGCAAGCGAATGCTGCCAAGGTTGCCGGTAACATGATGATAGCCATGGCCATCGAGGCGATGGCGGAGGGCGTCGCGATCACCGAGGCGCAAGGCGTTCACCGCGAGGCTTTCCTCGACCTCATGACACAGACGCTGTTCGGCTGCCGCGCCTACGAGAACTACGGCGGCAAACTGCTCGCCAACGATTACGAACCGGGCTTCCGCCTCGATCTCGGCTTGAAGGATCTGCGGCTGGCGACCGAGGCAGGAAAGGCATCGGGGAAGCGCCTTCCGATGCTCGACACGGTGCGGAGCCAGATGAGCGCGGCGTCGAACGCAGGTATGGGCGACCGCGATTGGTCGGCACTCGCGGATTACATCTTGAAAGGGTGAGCCCGGAAGCCGGCTGCTACTGCTGCGGCGCCTCTCGACCGGGCACGTGGCCCGGCCAATCGAAATGGCCCACGGTGGTTGCGAGTTAAAACCCGACCTGAGACATTCCCAGGTCGCGGAGGAGCATGGCGGGCGCGTGATCGACGTCGCCTACCATACGTCGGCCCGGAGGCGTCCTTCCATTGCCGAGCCTGATTACTATAGCATCCACATCTCTGCCTAAACGCGAGAAGTGTTACCCATGGGTCCGGAACGACATGTCACCAATGTCTCCGGGCATACAAACCGGTGTGCGGTCGGCTTGAACTGAGAGCCCGGCATCGTCTAATGCTGTTGCAGCCAGAGCCTCGCACAGACTCGTCGGGTCTCTTTACATCGGGTTGATTGCGAGCGGTCGCCGTGGCTTGCTGCTGGCGCATCGGGCTAGCGTCTTCGATCCCGGGAGAAATCTCTTGAACCGGCATTGGATCGAGTCGTTCGCGACCGCTATTCTCCTCCTTGTCTCAGCCGCGGCTCACGCGCAGTCGGCGTGGCGACCCGGAGTGCGTCCGTTTAGTTCTGCATCCCTGTGGAACACGCGGGTGCCCGCCAACGCCACCTTTACCGGTGTAGAGTGGCCGAAGGACCCGAAAGCCTACAACGCGGCGGCCGGCATGCCGGTCGCTGTAGTGGGTCCATCATCGCCGATCGTGACGGTGCGGGCGGAATCCCGATGGGGTTTTCCAGCCGATCCGGTACTGCCAATCGACGACGTCTCGGTCGAGGCCACCTTGAGCGACCGTGACCTGATCGTGGTAGCGGGAACAACGGTCTACAACTTCTGGCAATACAGGCGAACCGGACCCAACGCCGCGACCGCTAATGCCTGGGCGATGTGCGACGTCGTCACCGACACGGGATTCGCACTGACGTCACCGATCAAGGGAGCAGGGACCCGCGCGATGGGCGCCAGTCTGCTCGGCGGCTTGATTATGGATGCCGAGGTGAAATCCGGCTCCATCGATCATGCCATTGCCCTAAGTGCCACCGACACGATGCTGCGACCGGGTTTCGTTGCGCCGGCGGTCGCAACCGACATAGAGGCCGGCAGCGGTCCCCTGCAGGAAGGAGAGTACCTGGCCATTCCTCGGGCGACACCCGCGCCACCAAACCTGAGCAAGGCGGGTGTCATCCTGTTTAAAGCTCTGCAGGAGTTCGGCCTCTATGTCGTTGACGTGGCGACGGAGAAGAGCACGCTGAGTCTTGACGCGGCATTTAGCGATGACGCCGCGCGCAAGCTTGCGTCAGATGCGGGCGAGATCTTGCCGTTGCTGCAAAAGGTCAACCGATAACGCGTTGTGTTGACGGGCGTCGGCTCTGAGCTTTGGGCGCGAAACGGGGCGACGGGTCCGATCGATCCGCGTTGCGGGGATAGCGGCGCACTAACAGTGCCTGCAGCGCAACTTGCGGCCTCTTATCACAAAGGCAGAGCAGGCGGTCGGCGGTGCCCGAGCGATCAAGGGCGAGAGATCGCCCCTGATACTGGTTTGACGACTTCGAACTTTTTGGACGATGTGGACTGTTAAGGCGACCGTTGGCTCACCACGTGTGTGTTTATGTAGCAGACCGGTCCGCAGTCGATCATCGCGATGGATCATTATGCGTGTGTGCTAATTGGAGCTACCGTGGAATGATGGACCCGTGGCGCATGCCGATCGGTGTCGTGTCCCACCCTACGTGGCCATAGCCACAGCAGGATTTTTACTCCTGAACACGCGTGCTGAGCCAACGATCGCACCGTCTCTGTTCGGTTCCGCGTGCGATTAGATCCAGGTTCAAGAAACGGAGATCGAGATGCGAGCCCCTGCCCTCGTCCTGCTGATAGCATCGTTGACCCTGCCGAACCTCGCTTTAGCCCAAGGGGGCGGAGGGGGCGGAGGCGGAGGCGGAGGGGGCGGAGGCGGAGGTGGCTCCGGCGGAGCGAGCTCGGCCGGTGGCGGCGCCGCAACGGGCGGAACCAACGCGACAGCCGGCGGTAGTGCAGCGACGGGTGGCACGTCGGCCGGCAGCGGTGGAGGAGCGCCGACGGGAGGTGTCTCCGGCATGGGCGGGCCAAACGCCAGCACAGGCTCTCCAAACGCCGCAAGCGCATCCAAGCCAGCTCCGCCGTCTACCGCCACGAACAGCGTCAATCCCAAACCGGGTCAGATTGGTGCACCTTTGAAGACCAACGATTTGGGCTACACCCCGAGCGACGTATCCAGGTAAGGCGCTGAGAGAGAGGCGCTGCGCTTGTCGCACCTCCTGCGGGCTATCGGCGGTCTCGACGCGGTCTCGCTTTGTCGGCAAGCGGTGCGTCCGTGTTTCGCGCGCGACCACCGGACCGGGGCAGGTTTCTTAACGAGCTGCTGAAGACCGCACGCCCGAAGTCGGCGAACCGACACAAGCAATATCCTGCGGCGGGTCTTATGTGGAACCAGTGCCCGCAGTCGCCACAGGCGAGATGGAAACGGCGAGAACTGGCCGCACCACAGGCGCGTCAGGCATCGGCTTTTGGGAAGACATGAGCGGAAAAAGTTCGCTCGCCCGGAGCCTCATGATCTCGGCGATGCTCGCCTTCAACGCTCTCTTTCGCCGAGTGCGTGACCTGTGGGTAGTCGGGATCTCCGCCAGGGGCTTTTCGACGGGCTGCGTGTCGAGGACGTAGCCGAAGCTGGTGGGAATGCCGCCCAAGCTCATCCAGTAGGTATCGTAGTCGAAGTGCAGATCCTCGGACGCATAGGCCTGCGAAACGTGATCCGCCTTCTTTACGCCGACGAGTTTGCCCGCATTACAGATCTGCGCTAGGGCGCGGACCGCGATCATCAGCATGTCGAGCGGAGCGATCTCGCCATTGGATCGTGCCGCGGATCGCATCTGATCCCGAGCGTTCGCCAAGCCTTGGATGCCACCGACGTAGACCACGCGTCCGGGCACGAGACCAAGGCACGACCCGTTGAATATCGACACGGTGACGCGGTAGAGCTCCAGTCCGTCTATGACGAAGGACAGGGTGAGATCTCCCTCCAGGGCGCAGGCTAGGGCTTGCTCGATGACCACACTGGCCTTCTGGCCGCCGGCCACTTTTTCCCACAAAACGGCCTTGGCCTCAAACCCGTCGACCTTCTGGCTTTTGTGGCAGGCGGCGTGAAGTATGCCGTGGTAGGACCGTAGGATATCAAACCGTTGCGACGTTGTCAGCGCTAACGAAATGTACGGCCGGAGATATCGGAACTGGTAGGCTTTAAAAAAGGACCTAATCGAGACGGCTTCCCTCTTGAGCAGGGACTGCTTTGCGCACGCGTCAATAACCTTTGCGAGCATCATATGCTGGCGCAAATTGCGGCATAAGAAATAAATCTGACGCAACTTCCTCGACATATCAGCATCGGGGTTAAGGTTGATACACGCGCAAGACGTCCAACCCGCGCGGAACTTTATGGGTCGACTTTGAAATAAAGGCTAGACCGGAAATGATTCGAAGTTAACATACGTTAGTATTGAAGGATACACCCTTTATCCGGCTATCAATTCGGAACTTTCACGATCATACCTTGCGCGCGCGACAAGTCGGGAAGGAGACGCGCCTTGACCTCTCTATGAGTATCAAACCATTATTTGACATCGAGACAGGTTCGGTCGTCGCTTCGTCGCAGCAGCGCGTTAAGATTGGCGGCGAGAATGGTCTTACGATGGGGCATCACGTCGACCCCCGTCTTGCCGCTCGCGGGTCGGCTCGGCGATCATACCTTGCGGATATGTTGCCTTCTACCGTCGGCGACCGTTTCAATGCCGCGTCGCGACGGTATCACCCGACGACATCGCGCCGACGTCGCGCGCAAACGGTAGCGAGTCTGGCGGGCATGTTTCACCGCTGAGGAAAGCGGCGGAGCGCGCAGACTCCCGCATCGATGACGCTTGCACAGGCGGCGTGACCCCGGTGATCAGTCCCGCACACCGCCGCTTCGTGCCCGCTCGGCCGGGGCAAGAGGCATTAACGTGTTGCGCGAGTCCGGGACGGCGATGGGAGCCTGACGAGGCCGCGGCGGGGTCACACCGTAGATTTCCTGACCATAGGGCGAGTGGAGCGGCCTTATCGTCGTCTGCGCCACTGGTCCGTCGACCGGTAGCCCCGAGAGCGCGAGGATCAGGATGAGCAGCTTCTTCATGCCTTCACACTGAGGTGAAGACGCTCCCATAATCAAGGCAGAACCTGTAGCTAGCGCGATCGGCGATCATTTATAGCCCCGCACGCCTTCCATTCGGCAGCTGTGAGCTTCGGTCCGGACGGATGAACAACCGATCGAAAGCCCACGGCAAGAACTGGCGGGGCATCGGAGTGTTCTGCCATCAAGCCCGAGACGGCATGGCTTTGGCTTCAGCTCTGGCGCGATCGCCGCAGGACGGAATGCGGACCAGAGGCGACCGGCTGCGGCGCCCGCGACATGACCGAAGCTTCCGACAAAGGCGGGTGACGCACGCGAGGGTAGAACGCGGTCAGCCTATGGAGGCCTACGCGGCGGCGCGGCGGCGCCATACGTCATAGAGCGGACGCGGCAGGTTCTTGCGGACGATCACGGCCAGGACCTGCCGCGGTGTCACGGCGCCTGTCGCCACCGCGCGGCAGGCGTAGGCAATGGTCGCGAAAGGACGGCGGCGCATCAGATCACCGCCGAGCACGCGGATCCTGAAAGCGGCTTCGGCCTGCGGCGAGAAAACGTCTTTGGCGCGCGCCAGAAAAGCCAGTCCTCGCTCGAGGTCGTCGCGCCGGCTGAGGCGATCCTGCCGCTCGTCATTGTGCCAGATCGTCAACGCTTCTGGGATAAGGATGTATTTCGCGCCCGCCCGGATCATCTCCATAAAGAACAGATGGTCCTCGTACTGGTGAAGACCCTCCACGAACCGCACAGCTCGGGCCATGTCCGCCTGGACGAGGAGGGAACTGGTCTGCGCAAAGCCATCGTCGCAGTAAAGGTACGCGGAGAAGAGGCGATCCGGCCTTGGCTCCCGCTCTGGTTGCACCCGGATCCATCCCCCATGCATTAAGACCTTGGTTCGGGTTACGCAGATCGCCGGGCGGCCTCCTGCCTCCATCGCCGCCACCTGCCGCGCGAGTTTCTCGGGAAGCCACTGGTCATCGGAATCAAGAAAGGCGATGAAGCGACCGCGAGCGGCGTCGATCCCGACGTTCCGTGCCCCAGCCGGCCCAACGTTCTGTGGGGTCCGAGCGAGCCGAATCCGCGGGTCGTTGGAAAAGGGCTGGAACGCCGCAGCTATGTCCTGGGTCGAACAATCGTCGACGAGGATGAGCTCCCAATCCGAAAAAGTCTGTCGCGCAACCGTTTCTATGACCTGCGGGAGCAGGTTCAGACGGTTGAAGAACGGCACCACAATGCTGACGAGCGGCGAGGTACTTGAGGGGTCTTTGCCGCCTGCGAAAGCCTGGATTGATTCCATAACAGCGGCCTCGACCAGAACAGCGGGACGATCTCGACCATCGCGAGATGCGAGGCAGCGATACCATTGTCAAGAGGTCGGAGCAACCGGCGGCACGGGCTCTGCGCAGCGCGCCGGGGCAAGCCCCGGCGCCTACCCGTGAGAAACGCCACCGACGGGTACGGCCAACGCCGCCATCGTCGGCACGTGGATTCGCCGCTTGACCCGTTTGACGCGACCATGCGAGATCGCTGGGGGTTAAACCGTCGACCTAAAGGTAATGCACCGGTCATACACGTGATGCGCGTGTCGACTGGATTGCAAGAGCGTCCTGCAAACCTCGACGAAAGTAGGGTCACTTGTGGCCTGCCCATGGCGCAAGTGGAGCCGGGCTTTCGCAGGATCGAACGAGCCGAGGCTGATGAAGCAATGACTGTCTCCACCTCCGTGCTCAGGGACGGGACCGACCGGCATCCTGCGGCCGCCCGGGCGGAGACGGGGGTCCGAGCCGACATCCAGGTACTCAGAGCCTGGGCTGTCCTGACGGTGGTTCTCAATCACGCGAGGCTCACGGCACTTCCCGGCGGTTTCCTTGGGGTTGATATCTTCTTTGTCATATCCGGTTACCTGATGACCCGGATCATCGATGAGGGGCTGGAGAACGGCAGCTTTACCTTTTCGAGCTTCTACGCGCGCCGGGTTCGACGGCTCCTGCCGGCCGCCTACGCGACCCTCGTGGCCACGGCTCTGGCCGCCCCATTTCTCCTCGACGCGACCGAATATCATTATTTCGTGGCGCAGCTCGCCGCCGCCTACACGTTCACCGCCAATCTCGTCCTGTGGAAACAAGCGGACTACTTTGGCACCCAGGCGACAATGAAGCCGCTGCTCCACATCTGGTCATTGTCGATCGAGGAGCAATACTACCTGGTGTTGCCTTTTGCCTTGTTTGTGTGCCCGCGCCGAATGCGGCTGCCCCTCGGCATTCTGA
This sequence comes from Beijerinckiaceae bacterium, assembly GCA_965249685.1. Taxonomy (GTDB): domain Bacteria; phylum Pseudomonadota; class Alphaproteobacteria; order Rhizobiales; family Beijerinckiaceae; genus RH-AL1. The sequence goes on from CBDFMN010000003.1 coordinate 2,537,719, forward strand.
TGGTCGTGGGCAGTTTTGCCGTCTGCCAAGTCTTCATGACACGAAGTGCCACCGCTGCCTTCTATCTGTTGCCGAGCCGCGCGTGGGAACTGGGGATCGGGTCGGTCGTCGCGCTGCTCGTGAGGCGCCAGCTCGTGCTGCCAATGCGGGCCACGGCCGTGCGCGCGGTGTGCGGCGCCATTCTCCTCGTCGCGCCTTTCCTTGCGAGCGAAGACGGACATCCGGGCCTCGTCGCATCGCTTGTCTGCCTCGCGACCGCGATGCTCCTGGTGCCCGGGGCCGCCCTCAACCGTTTCGCCGGCCCATTGCGGCCCATCACGGTGATCGGCGATCGCTCCTATTCCCTCTACCTTCTGCATTGGCCGCTGATCGCGTTCGCCAACAACATCTTCATCGCGCCCGTGCCGCTTGGAGTCCGGCTCGCCCTTCTCGCGCTCGCAGCGGTTTTCACCGAATTGCAGTACCGCCTCGTCGAGGGGCCGTTCCGGAAACTGGCCCTTACTTGGCGTTCGCTGGCGATGCTGCTCGCCGTGCCGATCGTCTCGGTCGGCGCGAGCTTCTGGGTCGCGCAATCGATGGGATCGCTCGACACCCGATCACGGGCTGGAGGCACTGGCTTGGCGCCAAGCTGCGAGTCGAGGGGCCTGTTCAAACCTGCTCCCGAATGCATGAGCGCCGCTAAACCCCATACGCTGCTCTGGGGCGATTCCTTCGCAATGGCTGCGGCGCCAGGCCTCGCCGCGACATCGCCGGACGGCATTGTCCAGGCGACAAGGAGTGTCTGCGGCCCTTTCCTTGGCTTGTCTCCGATCAACGCGATCTACGGGTATCGCTGGGGCGAGGATTGCGCGGCCTTCAATGCGTCCGTTCTCGGCTATCTTGCCGCCAACGCCGACATCAAGGTCGTCGTTCTCTCGAGCGCTCTCGCCCAATACGTTCCCGGCGCCGAAGACTTGAACTGGCACAACCTCGTGAAGACCTCCGACGGCTTCAAGGTGGAGCCGCAAAGCGAGAAGCAGCTGATCGACGCCCTAGCCGAAACCGTCGCGGCAGTGCGGCAACTCGGCAGGCGCGTCGTTCTGCTCGCCCCGCCCCCCAGCAGCTCGTTCGACGCGTCGCGCTGCCAGGAACGCTTGGCGGAACATAAGCCGACCGTCACCACGCACCCCGACTGCACGTTCACAACCGCGGAATTTCACACGGACCGTCGTCCGATCCTCGATTTTCTGTCGGATATCCGTACCAGGGATGTCGTTCCCATCCTTGATCTCTCGACCTGGATGTGTGCGACAGGCCACTGCAAGACGCGGCTGAACGGAACAATCGTCTATCGCGACGGCGTTCACCTCAGCGCAGCGGGATCGATGGCGATCGCCAAAGAGATGGAGTGGGGCCAGCTTGTGGCTGGTATGGCCCGCTGAACGGAGGAGATGCGGACGTCTAGACAATAATGTTCCAATACTATTTGGCATAGTAGCCATGCGCTTAGCGCAAAGGTAGGGCGTACGGAACCAAATTGGCCTTAGCAATAATTTAAATGAAGCCAGCATTTAGCATCACCTTCGTTGTGCGGTGCAAAATACCGTGCTATTTAGAAATCGCTTTTTTACTATATTGGCAGAGCGGGAGGCACCTATATGCGTGTTGCATCTTCAGCGAATTTCGGCCTGGCCCGGCCGTCGCGCGAGAGCCTGTCTTCCTCCCTTCGCCTCTCCTATGTTTTCATCGAGGTGCTGGCCATTGGCCTGGACTGTTCGGTCATCATCCTCGCCAGCGTCCTGGGTCAGGTTCTATTCGGCTACATGTGGCAGCCGCGCTCGTTTGATGTCCTGGTAGTAAGCGGCATCGGAACGCTGATCTGCCTCGTGCATGTCGCGATCGCCCACAACCTCGGATATTATCGGGTTGCGGTATTGGCCTCGCCCAATCGCCATCTGCGTCGCATCGTTTCCACAGCCATCGTGGTCGGGCTCGCGCTCACAGCAATTCTTGCCCTGCTCAAAACCGGATCGAACTTTTCCCGTGGGGCGGTGGTCGTCTTCCTGCTGGTAGAAAGCGTCCTGCTGGTGGTTGCGCGTTCGGTTCAGGGCGTCATTCTCAGACGGTTCCTGGCAAGGGGCGCCATCGTCGGCAAGCCGGTCTTCCTCATCGGCGACGCGCAGGAGCTCGGCCGTCTCAGCGCGACGGCTCTCCTCTTCCATTTCGGCCAGCGGGAGGCCGGCCGCATGGTCCTTCCGCACCATCAGGCGAGCGAAGCGGACGTTAAGCACGCCGTTATGCTCGCTCGGCAGTGCGGAGCGAAGGCGTTCAGCCTCGCCGTCGAATGGGCAGATACGTCGTGCGTCGGCAAGCTGGATCAGGCGTTGCGCGACTCCCCGCTCGCCGTGCAACTGCTGCCCGACTTCCGGGCGCGGACGATTCTGTCGCGCCATTCGCGTGACTCGATGGCAAGATCGATGATGGTGGTTCTGCAGCGCTCGCCGTTGACCTATGTCGAACAACTGGCGAAGCGGGCCTTCGACCTCCTCATGGCAAGCGTCGCACTGCTGCTGCTGTCGCCGATCATGCTCGCGGTCGCTTTGGCGATCAAGCTCGACAGCCCCGGCCCGGCGATCTTCCGGCAGCAGCGAAAGGGGTTCGATCAGAGGCCGTTCACCATTTACAAGTTTCGCAGCATGACCGTGCAGGAGGACGGAGCCGCGGTGACGCAAGCCAAGCGAAACGACAACCGGGTGACGAAGCTTGGCCGTCTCCTGCGCCGCACCAGCATCGACGAGCTGCCGCAATTGCTGAACGTCCTTCAGGGCAGCATGTCCCTAGTTGGGCCGCGCCCGCATGCGGTGGCGCACGACGACCATTACGGCGAGCGGATCGCGATCTACTGCCGCCGTCATCACGTCAAGCCCGGGATCACGGGATGGGCGCAGGTCAAAGGGGTACGTGGGGAAACCGTACGGATCCAGGATATGCAGGCACGCGTCGATCTCGACGTCTGGTACGTCAACAACTGGTCATTAGTGTTGGATTTTATCATCTTGGCTCGCACCTGCGTCTCCGTTCTCGGGCACAAGGCGTATTAGTCGGCAGCACACAGAGCCGACATGGTTCTGGTCTACGGCTTGTCCCTGTCGGAGTAGGGATAAAACCTTTTCAGCCCGGAACGGCCTGTAGTGCGGCGGGCGTAGCTCGGCGGGCGCGGCGTCGGGAGAGACGGGTTGGCGTTGGCATGGCGCGCCACGGCCCAGGATAAAGCGGCCGTCCAGTTTACCTGAAATGCCGATGATCCATTCGGAGAAATCTCGTGCTGACGGAACGGCTGACGATAGACGACGTAATCCTCTGCAGGCCGCGACGGTTTTCCGACGCCCGCGGCTGGTTTATGGAAACCTATAGTCGCGCCACACATGCCGCTGCCGGCATCCGCACGTCGTTCATCCAAGACAACCAGTCCCTGTCGAAGCTGCCCTTCACCGTGCGCGGTCTCCACTTCCAGACTTCCCCCCACGTCCAGGCCAAGCTGGTCCGGGTCGTCCGCGGCTCGATCTTCGACGTTGCCGTTGACTTGCGGTCCGGCAGCCAGACCTATGCCCGCTGGTGTGGCGCGACGCTGACAGCGGAGGGAGGCGAGCAATTGTTTATCCCGGCCGGCTTCGCCCACGGCTTCTGCACGCTCGAGCCGGACACGGAGGTCTGCTATAAAGTCGATGGCCTCTACGCGCCGGAGTGCGACCAGGGCTTGCGCTGGGACGATCCCATACTCGCAATCGATTGGCCACTTGAGGGTCGCACCCCCGTTCTTTCGGACAAGGACAGCGCATTGCCCGGCTTTGCCGAGTTTCGCTTGCCTTTTTCGATGGACATCTTGGCATGAGCCGCAGCTTCCTCGTGACAGGCGGCGCGGGCTTCATCGGATCGGCCGTAGCTCGCCATCTCGTCGCGAAGACCGACCATCGCGTCTGCGTGCTCGACAAGCTCACCTATGCCGGCAACCTCGATAACTTGGCCCCAATTGCCGGCAATTCCCGGTATCGCTTCGAGCAGGCCGACATCTGCGACGCTACCGCAATGGGGTCGCTGTTCGCCGCCGTCAAGCCGGACGTGGTCATGCATCTGGCGGCGGAGAGCCACGTCGACCGATCGATCGACGGGCCTGGCGCGTTCATCGAGACGAACGTGACCGGCACCTTTGTGCTGCTGCAGGCGGCGCGTGCCTATTGGCAGGCGCTCCCCGCGCCGGGGCGGGACGCGTTCCGTTTTCACCACATCTCCACGGACGAAGTGTTCGGCTCGCTTGGCGCGAACGAACTCTTCACAGAATCCAGCCCCTATCAGCCCAACTCCCCCTATTCCGCATCCAAGGCGGCGTCCGATCATCTCGTGCGAGCATGGCACCATACCTACGGCCTGCCGACCGTCCTATCAAACTGCTCCAACAATTATGGTCCCTACCATTTCCCCGAAAAACTGATCCCGCTCGCCATCCTCAACGCGTTGGAGCGCCGCCCCATCCCCGTCTACGGCACCGGTGCGAACATTCGCGACTGGTTGTACGTCGAAGACCATGCCTCGGCCCTCGTGACGATTGCCGAACACGGTCAGATCGGCGAGGGGTACAACGTCGGCGGTTGGAACGAGCGTAGCAACCTTGATGTCGTGCGGCGCATCTGCGAGCTTGTGGACGAGATGGCGGCAGACGCCCTATCACGCTCCCGCAGCGATCTCATAACCTTTGTGACGGACCGGCCGGGACATGACCAGCGCTACGCGATCGACGCCTCCAAGATAAAGCGTGACCTCGGCTGGGGTCCGGCCGAGACGTTCGACAGCGGGCTGGCCAAGACTGTGCGGTGGTACATCGACAATCCCGACTGGTGGGGGCGGATTCGCTCGGGCATTTACCGTGGCGAACGGCTAGGGCAGAGTGGCTGAGCGGTCGCTCCTCGTTCTCGGCGCCGGCGGCTGTTGGGTAAGGAAGTCTCGCCCGACGCTCAGAGCCGTGGTTGGTTAGCAGCCTGCTCGTCCTAATGTTTCGGGTGGCGGCGATCCTCTTGGAACAACGCGTGAAAGAAACAGTCGCCATCCTCCTCAAGCAGGAATCGGTAGCACAATGAAAGGCATTATCCTCGCCGGCGGCTCCGGCACGCGGCTGTATCCACTCACGATCGCTTTGTCGAAGCAACTGCTCCCGGTCTACGACAAGCCGATGATCTACTATCCCTTGTCGACGTTGATGATGGCGGACGTTCGCGACATTCTGATTATTACGACGCCCGGCGACGAGGCGGCCTTTCGCCATCTGCTCGGCGATGGCAGTCGCTTCGGCCTGCACCTGAGCTACGCGAAGCAGGAGGCGCCCAACGGCCTTGCCGAAGCCTTCATCATCGGTCGCGACTTCGTCGGCAGCGACAGCGTCGCCCTGATCCTCGGAGACAACCTCTTCTACGGCCATGGCTTACCCAACCTTCTCTACGCCGCCGCGCAGCGCAAGCGCGGCGCCACGATCTTCGGGTATGTGGTCGCCGACCCCGAACGCTACGGCGTGGTCGATATCGACCCCACGGGGCGCGCGTTATCTATTGAAGAGAAGCCGACCAATCCGCGTTCGAACTTCGCGGTGACGGGCCTCTACTTCTACGACAACGCCGTGCTCGACATAGCGGCCGGCATCAAGCCTTCGCCGCGTGGCGAGCTCGAAATCACGGACGTGAACCGGATCTATATGGAACGCGACAACCTACAGGTGGAGGTCATGGGCCGCGGCTTCACCTGGCTAGATACCGGGACGCACGACAGCCTGCTGGAAGCGGGGCAGTTCGTCGAAATCATCGAACGGCGACAGGGACTGAAGATGTCGTGCCCGGAAGAGATCGCCTATTATAAAGGGTTCATAACCCGCGATAATCTTCTGGAGCTCGCGACGCGCTACGGGAAGTCGGGCTACGGGGCCTACCTCAAGCGCATCGCCGCGGGCGATCGCGTCTTCTGAGTTGATCGCGTCATGGGTCTTGGCTGGTGGATCCCCTCTCCGCGCCGCCGCAGCTTCAAGGGCGGGGTCGCGTTTTCACGTTCTTTCCGCATTGTTCACCTATGCCTGTCAAAACGACGCGCACCGGAACCGCACGCAAGCAGCGGCCGCCGGCATCGGCCCGTGTAGGACGATCGCTGAATGACACGTGACGGCGGGCGGCTCCCCCCCATCGGATCTCCTGCCGACCACCGCGCGCGCGGCTTCGGGCACGTGTCGAAGTGGGGCGCGGCGCTGATCGCCTGGCTTGCCCTCGCGCCATGGCCAGTCGTGGCGCAGGAGGCGACGAAGGCGCCGTTTGGAGCTCTCGCTGCGGGCGTTACTACAGAGCGCTCAACCGCCGAGACCAAGGTCAAATACAAGCTCATCGCCCAGGAAGAGGCACGTCTGGCCGGGCTTCCGTTCGATCTCGTGGATGCCGTCATCAAGGTCGAGAGCGACTATCAAGCCTCGCGCGTCGGGCTGGTGGGCGAGATCGGCTTGATGCAGATTAGGCCCGCGACGGCCGCGATGCTCGGCTTCCGCGGGACGGTCGCCGAACTGGCCCTGCCTGCCACCAACATCCATTACGGGGCGACCTACCTGGGGCAGGCGTGGCGCCTGACCAAAGGCGACGTGTGCCGCACCCTGATGAAATATCGCGCCGGACATGGCGAGGAGGTGATGAGCCCCCTGTCAAGCCTTTACTGCAGCCGTGCTCGCGCGCACCTGTTGGTGAGCAAATCCGTTCTCGCGGCGACCGGCCAGGCTCCGGCTCTCGTGGGCGCAGCTCCGCTTTCCGCAGCCGGAGCGCCGATCGCTGCCCTCGCGCGCGCTGGCAAGCCCCCGCGCCACGGCAAAGCCTTCTGGGATGCCGAAGAGGTCCGGGTACGCGCGATCACAGCCCGCGTGCAGAGCAAGTGGCGCCGTATCGCAGCGAGTCTCTAGAGAGGGCTGAGTAGCGGCGGTCCGATCGTCGTCGGCAGGTCGGTGACGCTTTTTGCGATCCAAATCGGGAACGGCGACGGCGGCGTCCGCCTCCCACGGTGCCCATTGCGCTGCGCGCCATGGCATGGCGCTCGGCCGAAGCAGGCCGCCTCGGTCGCCGTACCCGGGCTGACGACGGACACGCCTCGCGCCACGACCCCGACCGAGGCGTGGCTGACGGTTCCCCGCGCGGCCCAGCGCCACGGGCACGTTAATCTGGAGCTTAAATCACAATCGAAACCACCGTAATTCTCTTAAGGTTCATGTTTATTAATCGTTCTCTCGCGACTAAACTATCTGCATCAGATCTCATTAACTAGCTCTATGAGTGATACCTTCATAGATCATAGTAATTCTTGAGGCTCCTCAATATCGGATAGCTTCGATGGACCTCGGGATCAATCTGGCAAGCCAGATCTACAAGACGGATACAGGCGGCCTCGCCTATATTGTTCCCACTCGGGACGATATCGATTATTTCGCGGCGGAAGGCTTCACCACTATTCGTCTGCCGTTTTCATGGGAAGCGTTGCAGCCAACGCTCAACGGGCCACTCGACCAGACCTTGCTGACCCAGATCAAGAATGTCGTGAGCTACGCCGCCGCAGCCGGCATCAACGTCATCCTCGACAACCATAACCAGGCCGAATACGACCCCAACCGCGCCCAGGACTATCCCAACTATAACCCGAACCTGATCGGCAGCGCGCAGGTTCCGACCTCGGCCTTCGCCGATTTTTGGAGCAAGTTGGCCGGCGTGTTCGCCAAAAGCACGAACGTCAGCTTCGGTCTCATGAACGAACCGCATCTGACGAGCGCAAGCGACTGGTTGAAGGACGTCAACGCCGCCATTGCTGCCATCCGGTCGGCCGGGGCAGTCAGCCAGCAGGTTCTCGTATCGGGCATCGACTACGACGGCGCCGCGGGTTGGACGACCAGCGGCAATTCAGCGATCCTCGGTGCGGCGGGCGCCGTCGTCGACCCCTCTCACAACTATGTCTTCGAGGTGCATCAATACCTCGATTACGACGGGTCGGGCCAGCACGACGACGTGGCCTCCGTGACGACCGGCGTCGATCGCCTACGCACGATCACGGCGTGGGCGCAGCAGACGGGCAACAAGCTGTACCTCGGCGAAGTCGGCGTCTCGTCGGGCCAGGTGCCGCAGGCGGCACTGAACAACATGTTCGCCTACATGCAGCAGAACAGCAACGTGTGGCAGGGCGCCGCCTACTGGGCCGCCGGCCAGGGCTGGTCGAACTACTCATTCTCGGTCGAGCCGGGACTCGGTTTGGTGGACGCGCCGCAGCTTTCCGTCCTGAAGAACTACGGCCACGCCAGCACCACCACCAAGGCGCTCGCCAACGGCAACGTGGAGGTGGACACCTTCATCGACGGACGAGCCAAGCCCAACCTCGTCGACATCTACGACTCCAAGCAGGCGCTCGTCGCCGCGAGCCTGTTCAACGCTGCCGGCAACCTCGACCGCACGCTGACGGTCTCGGCGGACGGCACCCAGACGCTGTCGCTGTACGAAGGCGCCAGTTCGGCCTTCGAGATCGACACCTATGACGCGTCAAACAACCTGCTGAGACAGACCAAGGTCAACGCCGACGGCAGCAAGGAGATCGACTACCACACTGGGCCCTACACTCTCTCGAAGATCGAGAACTATGCGGCCTCCGGTGCCCTGACCTCATCCATCGTCAACAATGCCGACGGCACCCACACAGGGACGCAATTCAACGGCGGACTGAAATCCGTCGTGCAGACCTTCGACGCCTCCTGGTCGTTGACGGAACAGGACGATTATTCCGCCCAAGGTGTGCTGCAGACCGCCACAAAAATCCAGTCGTCCGGCAACAGGCTCGTTCAGAACTTCGACGCGGCCGGGACGGACGTCACGATCACCAAGGCCTACACCGCGTCCGGAACGCTCCTGTCCACCACCTACGCGGCGCCGCTGACCACGATAAACGCGCAGGTTCTCGCCGCCGACACGGGCGCGAGCGCGACCGACGGCGTCACCCGCAACGGGGCGGTCACGTTGTCGGGCACGGTCATGTCGGGCCTCGCCACCACCGTGGAAGTCTACGACGGCAAGACCGACCTTGGTCAGGCAAAGGTCACCGCGAACGGAACCTGGAGCTACGCGACCCTTCTCGGCGAGGGCGCCCACAGCCTGAGCGCCGTCGCCACTGATTCCCGCGGGACCTCTGGCGTTGCAGCCGGCGGTACCACCATCGTCGTCGATACCAAGGGCCCTGCCCTGTCCCTCGCCTCCGCCTCCTACTCGGCGCAGTCGGGCAAGGTATCGCTGGTCGGCACCCTTACCGACGCAACGGCGATGACGGCCGAGGTCTATGCCGGCAGCACGGACCTTGGGGCCGCAACGCTCGACTCCAAGGGTGGCTGGAGCTACAGCGGCGCCCTGGCCTCCGGATCCACCAACCTGAAGATCGTGGCCACAGACCTCGCCGGGAACACCGCGAGCCGGAGTGTGGGCTTCGTTACCCCCAAAGCTCTTTTCCAGAACTACACCGCCAACTATGACGCGGGCGGCGTCCTGGCCTCGGACATCGTCACCAGGTTAGACGGATTTCACGTTGCGAACCAGCACCTCGGCAACGGACAACTCGTCATCCAAACCTTCAACGCCGACTGGACCTTGACCGAGCAGGACTTCTATTCCGCACAGGCGGTCCTCTCGAGCTCGGACTATGTCCAAGCCTCCGGAAACCACGTCGTCGCCAACTTCGACTCTTCGGGAACGAAGGTAGCGAACGTCCAAACCTTTGATACGTCGTGGAACTTCCTGTCCTACAGGACCTACGCCGCACCCGGCATCAGCTTGTCCTCGCAGGCGCTCGCCGCCGACACGGGTGCGAGCGCCACGGACGGAATCACCAGCAACGGGGCGGTTACCCTGGCCGGCGCCGTCAGCTCCGCTCTCGCGACGACGGTCGAGATCTTCGACGGCAACGTCGACCTTGGCCAAGCCAAGGTGGGCGCCAATGGCGCGTGGACCTACGCGACGACGCTCGGCGAGGGCACCCATGCCCTCAGCGCCACGGCGACGGACGTGGTCGGCGGCAAGACGACAACCGCGTCGGCTTCCACGATCCTGGTGGACACGCAGGATCCGACTATCACCATCACCTCGGAGCTTTACTCCGCGGCCACCGGCAAGTCTTCGGTCACCGGCACGGTTTCGGATGCTACGGTGACCAATGTTAAGGTCTATGCCGATGCCGCCTACCTCGGTCCGGCGATCCTCGACGGCAAGGGGGGGTGGAGCTACCAAGGCGTCCTCGCGCCCGGATCCTACAACATCCTGGCTGTCGCGACGGACCTCGCGGGCAACACGGCGTCGGTAGACCCGCCTCTGGACGTGCCGGCGCCCGTCGATCCCTCGTCCATCACGCTGGACTATGCGCTCGCCCAGGAACACCTGACCTATGTCGGCGGGCAGTCCTACCTCACCGGTCTCGATGGGGTGGCCCACGACGTCACCGGCTTGCAGCACTTCGTCTTCACGGACGGGACGATCAACCAGAACACCGGTGCCGGAGCCCTCGTCGACAACCTCTACTACGACATCAACAACCTCGATGTCTGGAACGCGCGCATGGATCCGACGCTGCATTACGACACGTACGGATGGAAGGAGGGCCGCAACCCCGACGCCTTCTTCTCGACCAACGGCTACCTGGCCGCCAACCCGGACGTGGCCGCCTCCGGCATAAACCCGCTGACGCACTACGACCAGCACGGTTGGACGGAAGGCCGCGACCCTTCGGCCAACTTCGACGACGGGCTTTACTTGAAGAACCATCCGGACGTCAAAGCGGCCGGGCTCAATCCCCTGGTCCACTACCTCGACTACGGGCAAACGGAGGGTCGCGCCACTTACGCGGCAATTGGGCCGGCCGGCAGCTTCACGCACGGCAGTTTCGATGCGGAATATTACCTGCTATCGAACCCGGATGTGGCCAAGGCGGCGCTGAGCAGCGGCAAGAACACCGTCGACTACGCCTATCAGAGCTACGAAGCCACCGGGTGGAAGCAGGGCCGCAATCCCAATGCCTTCTTCGACGTGACGAGTTATCTCACAACCAACACTGACGTAAAGGCGGCGGGTATCGATCCTCTCGCCCACTACGACACCTACGGCTGGAGAGAGGGCCGCAACGCGTCCCCCACCTTCAACACCGCCGCCTACGAAACCACCAACGCCGACGTCGCCGCCGCGCACGTCGACCCCCTCACCCACTACCTGCAGTATGGGGCCAGCGAGGGACGCGCGGCATAAAGTCGGTTGGAACCTACCGCCGATGGCTTGGGCGGTCGGCACGATGTCTCGTCAGCTGCCATGGGTCAGCCGCATGGTCAGGGCGCTTGCGGGCGCAGGCATCGTAAAGCGAACGGTCCTGCGGTCGCGGTCGACGGTCACCGGCAGCGAGCCTCCATCCGGACCGGCCACGGCGGCGCTGGCGCCGAACCAGCCGTGCACGGTGACGTCCACGTCGCGCCACGGCGGCTGGTAAGACCCTTCGCGCGCGGCGAAATCCAGGCTCAAGCCCGTCGCGGTCTCCGCGCAACGCAGGCGCTGGCGAAGGAAGAGCCCGCGCTCGAACCCCATGGAATGCCCATCGTCGTCGTACAGGATGCCGTGGCAGTCGTCGCCAGGCCAGACGTCGAGCTCGAGCGGACCGTCCGGTGCCTCGGAAAGCGCCCGCACAAGCGCTTGACGCGGCAGGATGGTGCCCGCGCGGACATAGACGGGCAGACGGTCGAGACGCGGCGTCTCGGTGGTGGTCCTTACGGGGACTGTCGCAGCCTCGGCCCCCTGCGGCACAACCTCCCGGTCCGTCCAGTAGTCGAACCACCGGCCTCTAGGCAAACAGACGCGGTAGGGCGCGGCGCTTTCGGGCTTGGGGGGACCCGCAATCATTAGGCCGGAGCCGAGCATGAAGGAGAGCGCGGCATCGCACGGCGAACGAAGCATGTCTGGATCGTCATAGAAGAGGGGCCGGACGATGGGCGCTCCGGTGCGATGCGCCTCGTCGACGAGCGCATAGAGATAGGGAACCAGGCGGTAGCGCTCTTCCACGTAGTGGCGACGGATCGCCTCGTGCTCAGGGCCGTGAACCCACGGCTCCTGCGGGGGCGTCCCCTTGGCTGTGTGATCGCGGAACAGGGGCATGAAAGCTTGAATTTCAAACCATCGGGTGAGGAGATCGGGAGTCGGCGTTCCCAGAAAGCCGCCCACGTCCACGGCCGTGTAGGCGAAGCCGGACAGCCCGAGGTTCAGTGTCTGCGCTACCCCAAGCTTGAGCTGACCCCAGGTCGAAGCATTGTCCCCCGTCCAGGTCACCGCCCATCTCTGTCCGCCGGCGTAGGCCGAGCGGGTCATCACGAACGGCCGCTCGTCGGGTCGCAGCCGTGTCAGACCTTCGAAGGTCGCCTGGGCGTTGAGCGATCCCGTGAGGTTGTGAACCTCGGCGTGGCTCGCAGCGCGTGGCGCGAAGCCGGGCGTCGCGATGCGCTGAACGGCGTCAGACGGGATCGTCTTGTCCGGCGTGTCGAAGACCGACGGCTCGTTCATGTCGTTCCAGAAGCCGGCGACACCCGCTTGGATAAACCCGGCGTAGAGCCCACCCCACCAAGTGCGAACATCGGCTCTGGTGAAGTCCGGAAATACAGCCGGTCCGGGCCAGACGCCGCCCGAGAACACTGTGCCGTCGCGATTGTGGACAAAGGCGTCGATCGCCTGTCCGCTGTCGAAGGGCGCGTAGCCTTGGTTGGGCGCCTTGGCGATATGCAGGTCGGAGATCACGACGGTTTGCAATCCCTGCGCGTGGAGCTCGGCGACAAGCCCCGGCAGGTCAGGAAAGGTCTTCGGATTGGTGGTGAACGGCCGATTGCGGTCCTGAAAATCGATGTCGAGCCATATGACGTCGGCGGGAAACCGGTCGTGGCGAAGCCTGGAGGCGATCGCCCGCACCGCATCCGCGCTCTCGTAGCTGTAGCGCGACTGCTGGTATCCCAGCGCCCATTTGGGCAGCATCGGAGGATGGCCGGTCAAGTCCGCGTAACGCTCGACGATCTGCTTCACGCCGGTGCCGAGGATCACGTAATAGTCCAGCGGGCCGCCTTCGGCATCGATTGTCAGGAGACCGGCCTGGCCGTGCCCGAGGTCGAAAGTGCTGCGCCAGGGATTGTCCACCAGCAGCCCCCAGCTGCCCGCTGATCCGCCCGTCACGACGAGGAACGGGATGGCTTTATAGAGAGGATCCGCCGTTTCCATGACCGTCTGGTCGGTGGTCCAGTTGGCGAAGCGGCCGCCACGTCGATCAAGGGGCCCGGTCTTGTCACCCAGGGCGAAGTAATGCTCCCCGTGCCGCATCGCCTTCGCCAGGATGAAGCCCGGCCGATCGGGGTCGACCGGCACCTGAGCGTCGGAAAGTACGGTCTGACCCGTGGCGTTCTCGATCCGCACGGCGAGGCTGGCACGGTCGACCCGTACCGTCAGGGTGGCCGTCCGCAGACCGGCACTGCCGGCGTCCGAAACGTCCTGCGTCGGGGCGCGGGTGCTCCGCACATCCGCCGGAACGCTCCAGGAGGCGTCCTCGGCCCACATACCCTGCCGTGCAAGGCGGATCCGCACGAGGTCTGGCGCAAGGGCATCGACGCGCAGGTGATTGTCGCCGATCGAGACCTCGAGAGATCCATCGCCGGCGCACGCCGCCGCGCCCCACACGACCAGAATTGCAGCAGCCAGAGAGGATCGGAGTCCGACGCAGACGCTAGTCATTGCACGCGCGTCCGCGCTTTAGGCAGGCGAAGCACCAATTGCCTCCGCCGACGCCAAGTCGCTGACTGCGGCCGCCGGCGCGCGTTCCAAACACGCCAGCCGATGCCGCGCAGCGGTGAGACCTGCCTTCGAGGGCCAGGTCGGGGCCGGCGAGCGACTGGGCCAGGTGGGGAACGAGCCCGATCGACGCGGACAGGTCACCCGGACGAGGGGGTTCGTGTCGATCGATTGCATCCTCCGCCAGCGGTAACCTTGCCCCGGGTTTGCTGAACCAGGCGTGACCAACCGTGTTAACACCCTGGTAACTGCTTCCGCAACGAGGTCGCGCGATGACCCTCTCCATTGTCATACTTCTTTACCTTTCCGGCTGCGCGGCTGTCCTCGCCGTCTCCGTCTGGCCCGGTCGCGCGAGCCGGATCATAGATGCGGACGACTTGTTAGACACCCAGCAACGTTTGGATCTCGCTTTGACGAGCTGGCCAGACAAGCCCCTTCCGGACTGCCTCACGCGACTTCTCGAACCTGCTTTCGAGACGCAGGGCGTTGCCTCGCTCGAGTAGGTCGCGCAAGGAATACCTCTCCGGAAGCCGACGCCCCGGCCTGCCTCCGGCGGGCGGACGAACTTACCGCGGCAGCCGAACGGGAAGCGACGTTCCCCTTCGCCTGGGCTGATACGCGGATAGGTCCGAGCGTGTCCCGCCAGCCGGGCGCCCAGTCATGCCAGATGCCGGTTGGGTCGACTCTGACGAGAGTTTCCACCGGCGGACGAGCAGCTCGGCCCTTCGACGCTTCCCCCGAATGTCCAGAGATCTCGACGCAGAGAAGTCAGACCGCTTTCGAGCGCAGCATCCACTGGTAACGCTGAAACAGAGCCTTCATAAGCGTATCGACCGAAAACAGGCGTTCAAACAACGCGCGGCCGTTTTCCGCGAGGCTCACGCGCAAGGCCGGGTCCCGCGCCAGGCGGCGCAACGCGTCGGTTAGCGCATCGACATCCCCGGGAGGGACGAGAAGACAGTCGATGTTGTCCGACAGCACTTCCCCGATCGAGCCGACTGGCGTTGCGACGATCGGCACGCGGCACGTTAGAGCTTCCAGAATTGCGATCGGGAGGCCCTCCTCGTAGCTTGGCAGCGCCAAGCAGTCCGCCTTCGCGAAGAGGCTGCTGACCTTGTCGCGCTCGATCCAGCCCGTAAAATGGCAGATTTCGGAAAGGCCGAGCACCTTGGCTTCCGCGATATAGCGCTCGACCTCGCCGCCTCCGGCCAGGGTCGCAGATATGGCGATCCCCTCGTCGCGAAGGCGTTTGACTGTGGCGAGAAATTCGCCGATCCCCTTGCGCGGCGACAGGTTGGCCATGACCAGCACATGAAGTGTACCTGCCGGGCGCGTCGGGCGGACGCCCAAAGCGGCCACGCTTGGCCCAAGGTCGACGCTCCCGTTGTAGAGGACACCCACGCGATCCACGCTAGCGCCGACTTCGTCGCAGAGAAACGTGTTCCATCGTTCGCCGAGAACAACGTTGTAGTCCGCTCGCAACACCGTGCGGCGCGTCCACCATCGCATCGCCCGGTTGGTGGACCGGTAGAAAGGGATTAGTTCGGCCCCGTGGTGGTGTAAGAGCACGATCATGCCAAGCGCTCGGCCAAGATCCTGGAGGAGACCTTTGCGGATAAAGCTGTTCCGCTCGGAGACCTGCAGGTGCAGGATGCTGGCTTTGCGACGGAGGCCGAGCCAGGCGATCTTGGCGGCGGCCTTGCAGAAGTAGAACGGCCACAACCAGGACGACCCTCTTCCTCGGGCGTCCACGACGAAGACGTCTAGGTCGCCGGCGGCTTCGATCCAATCGGCCATCGTGCGAGTGACGGACGCCATGCCGCCGCGCCCGGTTTGTCCGCCGGGCGAAACGATGATGATGCCCGACGACAGCGCCTCAAGGCCAGCGATCTTGGACCCGCGACGGTCGGCCGTCGAGCCTGGGCGTTGTGGACGCTTCGTCAGCGGGCGCAGGCGAGCCGCAATCATCACCAGCACGATCCGCCAGGTGAACTTGGTTCCGCCGAGAAGGTAGCGCCTGGCGAGGCGGCGCGGCTCCTGGGCCAGTCTGAACAGCCACTCCAGCCGTAGCTGCCGCATTCGCAAAGGAGCCCGCCGGAACCGTTCCGCGTAGAAGTCGAGGATCGCTCCGCCGTTGACGATCAGGCGCGGTCGCTCCGAACACGCGCGCAGCTCGTTGGCGACGACCTCCTGTCGCGGCATTCCCATGGCGAGGATCACGATGTCAGGGTCTGAGCGGCGCACGGCCTCGACGTAATCGGTCCGTGACCGGAACCCGTCCAGAGAGGCCACAACGACGATCCCGGCCTTTCGCATCTGGAGCAGCGCGGTCCCGAGCCAGGGCTCGCGGGTGCCAAAGATTGCCACCTTGCGTTCGCCCGCTCCGGCCAAGAGGCGTGGTATGAAATCGGTGCCGTTGGCGTTGATCCCGGTCTGCAGGCCGAGCAGCTTGAGGGCCACCTCGATCCCGACGCCATCGCGCAGCAAACAATCGGCCTCCTCGAGCGCGACCCTGAAGCTCTGATCCTCATAAGCGAGATTGAAGGCGTGTTGATTGATGAAGGAGACGATCTGTGTCCGGTCGCCGGCAAGCAGACCTTGAACGATTTCGTCCTGCTGCTCCGTGGTCGCGAGAACTGTGGTGCGCTCGAGTAAGTCCAACATCTCGTCGATGACACTTCGCTCTAGCGGCATTGAGTTCCCAAATCGAGCGTGCAAGCCCAAATCGGTGGTCCGATCCGTGCCTTCGCTTTGAGCTATCGCAACGTCGTTCCAACTGCAATCACGCAGGGAGTCCGATAGAGATCGAGGCGACGCGCTCCTCAGGCTGCGCGCGAGCCCTAGACCGACCAAACCCGTCACCACAATAGCGCATCCGGGTATCTGCAGTGAAAAATCGATGCACGAATGAACCATGGTGATGACGAGCGCCGCTGCCGCGGCGAGGGGCGCCGCCTCGCGGCCCCGCGTCGCCCGTACGCCGACGGCCAGTGCGATGAGAGCGGCCAGGCAGGCGACGATAATGGCCCCCGCCAGCGGGATGCCGAGTTCCGCCATGAGTTCGAGCGGCGTGCTGTGGGCGCGGATCCATACACCCCAGAGGCTAGGGGGAACGTCGCGATAGCTTGGGAACACCAGGGGAAACGTCCCCAGGCCCGATCCAAACCACGGCCGGTCCATGATCATGCGCAACGTGGACCGGTACACGTCCAGGCGGTTCTCGTCCGAAAAGCCGATCTGACCGAAGCGGAGGGCGGTGGTACCGCCGAGCAGCGGGATCAGGCAGAAGACGGCGACCAGAAGGCCGGCCTTGAGCGGGATGCGGCGCAGGTGCGGCGACTTCATATCCCAGAGCGAGATCACGGCCACGGCGGAGAGGGCCACCACCGAGAGAAGGACCCCCGCGCGCGACGAGGTCATCAGCAAGGCAGCCGTGCACGTCAAAGTGCAGACAACCAGCAGGATCAGCCGCAGGAGCGGCGCCGAGACAACCCGACCGGATCGCCCCCCCGCCCACAAGGCGCCAAGCTCGACATCGCGAAGGTGCCGGCACGTCATCGCAAGCCACAGGCAGGCGCAGGATCCGAAATAGACGGCAGCCGTGTTGCGCTGAAGAAACGTGCCGATCACGTTGCCGAAATAACCCGGCCGACGCTCCCACAACACCATATCCGGCGTCACAAAGGCAAACACGATACCATAGATCGCGTAGCACACGCCCGAGATGGCGACGGTGACCAGGATCCGGCGCGTGTTTCGATGGTCGACGCCGACGATCAGGCCGATGGCCATCGCGGCCATACACGCCAGGAGGTTACCCATCGCGAACAGCGGCACCCACAGCGCCACGGATCCGGCTCCAGCGAGGGGACCAAGGATACGAGCGGTCTGGGCCCAGATGGGATCAGCTTCGACCAGCGGGTTCGCGCCGGTCCCCTGCAGTATTGAGACGACCACCACCGATGCGGCGAGCGCGCCGATGAGAACCAGGGCCCCGGCGCGTTTTGCGCCGAGGCGCCTCGGCGAGACGATCACGAGGTTGAGGCCGAGCAGCACGCACCAGAATGCGAGGGAGACCTGGTCGATCGATCCGAACGGCAGCGGCGCCAACGCGAGCACAGCCGAAAGCAGCGCCGTGGCAACGCGGTTGCCTGCACGGGGGCGCGGCAACGGTGGTGCGAGCTTAGCCCGCGATAGTCGCGGGCGAAGCCGCTGCAGCTCGCCCGGCATCGCCTTGGCAGGCAACCTGCGCGGCGGCTCGAGACGGCTTCGCAAGCAACAGGTCCTTTATCGGATGGCTCGGGCCGTACTGGTGGCGATCAGGCCGTTGCCTGCGGTTGCCGTGACGAGATTGACGAAGGTGAGGAACTTGGTCACCTCCACCTCTTTCGCGTTGGCGGCGAAGATTACATCCTGATTCCGCATGAGCAGCTTTGTTGCTACGAAGTAGCCCGCAGGGTCGCTCATATCGACTTTGAAGATGACGGGGACGGTTCCGTTGACCGACAATTTCGTGGTGTCGGCACCGAGCAGCACAGCGATGTCGTTAGGCTCCCGCCGATACAGGAATACCGAACCGGGGTTGGCCTGGAAGTCGACCAAGCCGCCGGCCTTGGCTATGCCCTCCGTAAGGTTGATCCGCCACGCGTCGAAATTAAACTCGCCCTGACGCCCGGACGCGCCGAACGCGATGAACTTCTGCTGCTCGCGGTAGGCGTAGATACGGTCACCCGGCTGGATGTAGATGTTGTTGGCCGGGTTCATCACGAGGTTCTCGAAGGGCACGGTGGCGCGCTTGTTAGCACGCTCCAACACGATCCAAGTCTCAAAGCCCTGGCCCTTGATGCCGGCCGCGCGCGTCAGGGCGTCGGTGATGCGGTCACCCGCGCCGGAAGCCGACGCCGCGAACCGGATCGGAGCGTTGACCTCACCGAATACCGAGACGAGGTTGGTCCGCTGGGACGACAGGGCGACGACCACCTGAGGCTCGATCGCCCGGTTCTTGATGCGGCTGACGATCTCGTTTTGCACCTGGACGTTGGTTTTTCCGTTCGCCCGGATGATTCCGGCGTAGGGAACACTGATGTTACCATCGTTGTCGACGGCTTGATCGGGTATGGTGACGAAATTGCCCGGCCGCACCCCGGCTTCGGAGGGAATGAACAGGCCGCCGGCAGCGGCCTCAAAGATGGTGACAGAGATGACGTCGCCGATGCCGAACTTCAGGTCGGACGGACGGCGGCGATCGGTGAAGGCGCCGGCCAGGCCGGGGGGCTCGTTGTGGGACAGAATGTCGACAACGGCGGGCGTCAAGGGGACCAGCAGGTAAGGCAGCGTGGAGGGGGCCTGCGCCTCGATGGCCTGGGTGGTCGGCCCCGATGTCGGGATGAAGCCGCACCCTGCCAACGCCGAGGCTATCAGAGCGACCAAAACGCGAACTGCAGGCATTTGGCCGCGGAACATCAATTAACCCTCAAGTCATACTACTCTAAAATTTGTGTCTGTCGGAAGTCTAGCCCGTACTATTGCCGGCTGCGGCTTACAATAGACCGTGTCCCTCGTGCAACAATCCCTCCGCCCATCCATCTGATCGTGCGACGTCCCTTATAAACAAGTAAACTGCTACATCAAGACCTTCGTTTAACAGAGCCGCCGGAAGGTTACACCCCGGCCGCGCGTGCGGTCTGCACGGTAGACCACAGGCTGGGTTCCGACGGCATCTGGACCCGCACCCAGGCGTATGGGACTGCTCTCCAAGGCCGAACGCGCGGGTCGAGATTGTCGAGCACCAGGTCTCCCGCGCTCGTCCGGGCGAGGAGAACGAGGTGGTGCTCCCCCCAGGGCGTCACCACCTCGGACAGAAGTAAGGCGGCGCTTGGCCACCCCGACTTCAACAGCCAATGGCGTTTGGTCACCGCATAGTCGTTACAGTCGCCCGACCGCGGCCCGACACGCCATGTGTCGTGGGTCGTGTTGCCGACGTGACGCATCGGCGTGATGGATCGGTTGACACGCGCGTTGATGGTGGCGAGTTCCACATCGCGCGCGGGCGTCAGCTCCACCGACTGAGACGGCTGGTTCCCGAGTTCCTTGCTGCGGCACTCCTCAGGGTAGCGCAGGCAGAAATGGGTGTAGGCGAGCGGCCCCAGCACAGACCGCGCGAGGATGATCGCGTCACCGGGGCCTACTCCCCCCGGCGAGGCCGCCTGAGCCGAACGCGGGGACGCCGCCGCCACCATGGCGGCAACCAGCACGCCGGCCGCGGCGTAGAGGGTTAGGGCGGAGGCTCTGCTGAACAACATGCCGGCTACCTAGCCAGCAACGGCTTAACAAACGGTGTGGGCGCGCGGAGCGCCGTCTCCGTGCGGTCGTGACTGATCGAGGGGTCGGGGCCGCTAGCGCTCGTGCATCGCGCGCGATCCGATTTCGCTCAGAGGTGACAGGAAATAGTCGATCAGCCGCCGGCGCCCGGTCTGGAAATCCGCGGTGACCGTCATGCCGGACGCGAGCGGGACCTTGCGGTCGCCGACGTAGATGCTATTCGCCTCCAACCTCAGCCGCACCGGAAAGACCAGATTCTGGGTGCGCTGCGCGCCGCCGTAACCGATCTGGGCGGATGGCTCGTTGGGCCGCCCCTCCAGCTTGCCAGCGTCCGCCTCGGGGATCGCGTCACCGGCGATTGCCGCGACGTGGGCGGCGATCACGCCGTAGCGGCTGAAGGGGAACGCCTCGACCTTGACCGTGACGTCCTGCCCGATCTCGACGAAGCCGATGTCCCGATTCAGGACGTAAACCTGCACTTCGAGCGGCGCGGTGTCCGAAACGATGCGCAGCACCTCCTCGCCGGGCGTCAGGACCTGCCCGACGGAGGTCGCAACCGAGGCCTGGACCACGCCCGACTCCGGCGCCAGGAGCGACGCATGGCGCAGCTTGGCCTGCGCCTTGGCAAGCGTCTGCTCCGTGTTGGCCGCCTCGCGCAGCGCCTCGCGCAGCTTTTCCGCGTTTTCCGACCGGAAATCACGACGGGCCTTCTCGGCTTGGGTGTCGAACACGGCAATGCCGGTGTCGGCGGACACGAGCTGGCCTTTCTGCATCGCAAGCTGCGTAAGCTGGTACTTGAACGTCTCCGTCGCGTCGATCACCGCTGCGAGAGCGGTGGCGCCGCTGCGCATCAGCGACGTGCGCATGTCCACCCTCTGCTTCAACGTCGCGACGAGCTGCTGCTGGTTTGCAATGGTTTCGGCGATCTGGTCGCGCTCGGCCGCCTTCTGGCTCCGCTGTGCCGCGATCACGGCCAAACTCCCCCGGAGCTGCGCCAGACTGGAGACGGCCACCTTTTCCTCGCGCGCGCGAAGCAGGTTAGGAAGGTCGGCAGGCCAAGAGATGGGAGGCAGGGGACCGGCACCGTCGACGGCGGCCTCGAGGGCGCTTCTGCGCGCCACCTCCGCGCGCGACGCGTTATAGGCGATCTTCGCCGCCATCGCCTCCGCCGTCAGTTCGCCCGCTTCGAACTCGATCAGCGCGTCACCCCTGCTGACATGCTGCCCATCCACGGCAAGGATGCGGGAGACCTTTCCGATCTCGAGCGGCTGGACGATCTTGACGCGGCCGACGGGCTGGATCTTGCCCTGCGCGCTTGCCACGACGTCGATCCAACCGAAATAGGCCCACACCAGCGTCACGGTCAGAAACGCGCAGATCAGCGAGATGAACGCCATCCGCACCGGAGAGGGCGGCGTTTCCAGGATCTCGAGCGCAGGGGCGAGGAATTCATGATCGACGCGCCAGCGGCTCGCCAGAACGGGCCGGCGGTTAGTCAGCGCCGCCTGCGCCGAACGCAGGGTGATCATGCAAACACCTCGGCCTGTTCCGACTGGAGGCGCCAGAGGTGAGCGTAGAGGCCATTCGGTCGCCTCAGAAGCTCGTCGTGCGAGCCGATTTCCACGACCTTGCCGTCGCGCAGGCCGATGATGCGATGGCACCGGCGCACCGCCGCCAGCCGATGCGCGACGATGATCACGGTTCGCTTATCGACGATGTTCTGCATGTTGCGCTGAATGATGCGTTCGCTGTCGTAGTCGAGCGCCGAGGTCGCCTCGTCCAGGATGAGGATCGGGGGGTTGGTCGCAAGCGCCCGCGCAATGGCGATACGCTGACGCTGGCCACCGGACAGGTTCGCCCCGCGCTCCTCGACGATCGTGTCGAATCCCTGCGGCAGTCGGGTTATAAACTCCTCCGCACCGGCAAGTCGCGCGACGTATACGACCTGCGCGCGCGAAAGGCCGGGCGCGGCCAGCGCGATATTCTCGTGGATGGAGCGATTGAACAGGAGGTTATCTTGCAGGACCACGCCGACGTGGGCGCGCAACCACGCGGGATCGATGTGGGCGAGATCGTGCCCATCGATGGCGATGCTGCCGGCGCTGGGAGAGTAAAGGCGCTGGACGAGCTTGGCGAGCGTCGACTTACCGGACCCGGAAGGGCCGACGATGCCGACGACCTCGCCCGGCCGGATAACGAGGTTGACGTCGTTCAGGACGTCCGCGCCTTCCCGATTGTACTTGAAGAAGACATTGCGGAACTCGATGCCTCCAGCAGGTGGCGGCAGAGCCGCCGAGAGGCGGGGTGCCGCTTCAGGCGGCGCATTGAGAATGTCGCCCAGTCGCTCGACCGAGATTTGCACCTGCTGGAAGTCCTGCCAGAGCTGGGAGAGGCGCAGAATCGGCTGCGTGACCTGACCGGCGATCATATTGAACGCGATGAGGGCCCCCACCGACAGGTCGCCGGCGATGACGGCCTGAGCGCCAAGCAGGAGAATAGCGGCCGTGCTCAGCTTGCTGACGTATTGGATGGCGTTCTGGCCAAGAGCCGCCTGCAGCGTGGCTTTGAAGCTCGCGGTGACATAGACCGAGAGCTTTTCCTCCCACTCCTTGCGCATGATCGGCTCGACCGCGCCCGCCTTAATGGTTTCGATCCCTACGACCGTCTCTACCAGGAATTGCTGGCTGGCCGCGCCGCTGTTGAACTTGTCCCTAATGAGATCGCGCAGCGCGGGGCGCATCAGCGCGGCGATGCCGGCGTAGAGCGGCACGCTGACGATCACGACGAAGGTCAGCTTGACCGAGTACGACAGGAGGACCGCGACGAAGACCGTCGCGAAGACGAGATCGATCGCGGCGAACAAGCCCTGCCCGGTGAGAAAGGTTCGGATCGTCTCCAATTCACGCATCCGGGCGATCGTCTGTCCGGACGCCCGCGTCTTGAAGTAGGCGAGCGGCAGCCGGAGCATGTGAGCGAAGAGCCGCTGCCCGAGTTCGACGTCGATGCGATTGGTGGTGTGCGACAGGGCAAAGGTTCTCAAATACTGCAGGGCCGTGTCAAAGAATCCGAGAAGGACGAGGCCGACAACGAGCACGAGCAGCGTCGAATAGGTCTTCTCGACCAGCACCTTGTCGACGACCACCTGGAAGAACAGCGGCGTCACGAGAGCAAAGATCTGGACAAACAGTGATGCGGTTAGGACGTGCATCAGCGGTTTGCGATAGCGCCAGATGGAAGGGATGAACCAGGCGAGGCCGAGGTACTTGGGATCGACCGTGATACCGTAGATCTTGCGCTTCACTAGGAGCAGCGCGTCGCCCGCCTCCTTGTAGAGATCGTCAGGGAGCAGATCGCGCGACAACCGCGTCGTGATATTCATGACCCGCAGGGCGCCCGATCCCGTACGCCCGACTAAGACGTCGAACCGGCCGTCGCGCATCAGCAAAAGGTACGGCATCGGCGCCGTCGCGAGGCGCGCCGCCGTTATCTTGCGGACCACCCGGGCCTGAAGCCCGATCGCCGCTGCAGCCCGGACAAGATCGTCCTCCCGCGCCGGGCGTCCGGCCAGCGCAAGCTCACGTGCTAACGTCGCAGGATTGGCCGCCAAGCGATGAAACGCGGCGACGCTGCACAGCGCGCGTAGTCCGCAATCCGGCCGGCCCACGTATTCTTCAGCAACGGGCGCGTTCATTCAAGGCTTTCGAGATGACGTTGACGTCGATCAGCGCTCGGCCCGAACTTCGATTATTAACCTTAAGAACCGATTAACCTAGCCAAGCGAAAGCGGCGACAGCCATCGCCGGGCTGCTTACCGGCGCCACGGCGGCGTCTTCACGTCGACGCCCGGCACAAAGAGGTTCTCGCCGCGGGCCTGGAGCTCGCGCGCGAACTGCGTTCGATCGTAGAGGGGCAAACCGTCGAGGCTCTTGAGCAGGGCGTCACGCTCGCCCCAGCCCGGACCGGTCAGGATCTCGGCGGCATTGGGTATATAGCCCGACACCACAAGGTTGCCGAACTCGCGGATCACCGCGTCGCGAAGACCGGGCGGCAGGCTCGATAGGAGCGGGACGGCGAAGGCGTTGCGGTGCACGGCGATCCATCCCTCGTGGGGCGCCATGGCATACGACATCTCCAGCTCCGACATGACCGCATCATCGAAGCCGCCGCGCGTCTTGGCCAGCCACGCGAGCGCGAACCAAAGAAAACCGTCGGTCGGGGTGATGCGCAGGGCCGCACGGGCCGCCTGCTCCGCGCGCAGGACCTCGGGAGCGTCGGTCGGGACGGGCGAAGCTGCGATCCTGACGTCCGCCTGACGCAACCGGATGACCGCGATCTCGCGCAAGAGCAGCGGGTTCGGCACGGGAAGGCTAACCGCTTGCGACAGGCTCGGCTCGAACCCCTCGAGCACGTTGAAGCCGAATCGGTCCCCAGCCTTGACATGAGCACTCAGCGACTCGATCTCGCCGCCGTTGGAGGCGGCCACAAAGCCGTACGATCCGGCGAGAGCGAGCGCCAGTCCGGCTGCGGCGAGTGGCAGCCGGGCCGCGAGCCCCAGGAACATAGCGCCCGCTTTAAGCCGCCTGGTTATAGGCCCCATAGTACTTCTTGTGGTACTTCTGACTGCGGTGGAGTTCGTACCGACCGATGACGCGGGGATCGGCCTTGTTGAGGGCGACGCCGAGGATCTGGTTGTACACCTCCTGCGCCTCGTTCAGCACCTGCTCGATCACCTCGATCTTGGTCTGGCCCCACTCAACCACGAAGACGAAATTGTCGATATAGCTTGCCGTGGTCCGCGTGTCGACGACGGGCGCGAGCGGCGCCAGGTCGACGACGACATAGTCGAACTGCTCGCGAAGCTGCGAGAACAGGCGCTTGGCCTTCTCGGAGCCCAAGATCTCGCTGGTGTGGAGAACGTGGCCGCCGCCGCTCCCGGGGATGAAGAACAGCCCTGTCACCGGATCTTTCCAGATGACCTCCGCGAGGGTCTTGACCCCGCGGATGACATCGACGAGCCCATCGGTCGTCCCCGCTGCCAGCGCCCGGGTCATGGACGGATTGCGGAGATCGCCGTCGATCAGCAGCACGCGCGCACCCGAATGGGCGATCATCTCGGCAAAGTTCATCGACATCACCGACTTGCCCTCGCTAGGCAGGGTGGACGTGAAGCCGATGACCTTGTTTGCTCCGGTCGATCCCGACAGGTCGGAGGCGACCTTCACCGCGCGCAGTCCTTCCGCATATTGCGAGAAGGGCTCGTCCAGCACGTGACGCCAGAGGCCCTGGAGGGTCCCGATCGACCGCGTCGCCGGGTCGGGCAGGGCCACCGGCCGCACCCGACGCCCGACCTTGAGCAGAGGAAGGATGGTGAGGCAGTTTAGCCCCAGCCGATCTTCGATCTGCGTGCTGGACCGGAACACCCGGTCCGTGAAGTCGCGTAGGCACGCAAATCCGAAGCCGGCGATCAGCCCGAAAAACAGCGCGCCGCCCAGCACCATCGGGGCCTTCGGCGAGGACCGGCTGCTGGGAGCGGCGGCGGGGCTGATCAGCCGAGCCTCCGTGATGGGGAACGACTCCTGCTGGATGGCTTCGGTGTAACGCTGGAGGAACTTGTCGTAGATGATGCGGTACGACTGGGATGTGCTCTCCAGCTCCTTGAGCTGGGTCTGCGCGGAACTGCCCAGATTGGCCTCCGACACCGTGCCGGCGAAGCTTTCGCGCAGCGCCCGCTCCCGGGCCGTCGCGATGTCGTAATCGCTCCTGTAGCCTTGCGCGATCTTGCCGATCTCGTCGGTAATCGAACGCTGGACCTCCTGCATCTGATTCCGCAGGTTCACGGTCGCGAGGTGGGTGGCGCCGTATTTCTGCGCCCACAGCGCCTCGCGCGACTGCAGGTCTAGGTACTGGCTGCGCAGCTTGATGATGACTTCGTTCTTGAGGGCGTCGGCGACCGAACCGTCTTGCAAGCCCTGCTTGGTGATCTCGGAGATCCGGTCCAGCCGCGCCTTCGCCTCGGCCGTTGCCGCATGCGCCATGATAAGTTGGGTGTTCGTCTCCGTGAGCTGCTTGTCGCTCATGAGATTGCCCTGGGAATCGATGGTATAGATGTGGTTCTTCTGCTTGAATTCGACGACCGCTCTGTCGGCGGCGCTGGCCTGGACCTTCAGTTCCCCAAGGCGGCCTTGAAGCCAGAGACTGGCGCGGCGCGTCGCCTGAAACTTGGAATCGAGTTGGTCGTTGACGTAGGCGTTGGCGATCGCGTTGGCGATGCGCGCGGCTTTCGCCGGGTCCAGCGAGGAGAACGTGATGTTGATGACGTAAGTCACACCGTCGCGCGCCGCCGACTCGCGGCTGCTGAAGGTTGCGAGGGCTCGCCCGAGCAGTTGCGCGTCGGTGGGCGCGTCCTGGTTGGCGAACATGCGTTTGAAGCCGCCGAACATGGCGCCGAACAGGCCGGACGTCTGTGGGACGAATTCGGGATCGTGGATAAGGTCGAGCTCCTTTATCACGGCAAGGCTCACCGTGTCGGACCGCAGCAGTTGCAACTCGGTCTGCACCGTTCCGGCGTCCACTACCGGGATATCGCCCAGCACGGACTGTTGCTGGAACAGCTGCACCTTTCGCGTGTCGATGATCATGGACGCCGTCGCGGAGTACATGGAGGGCGTGGTGAGCAGGTAGATGAGCCCACCGATCAGCGTCACCACCGATGCCGCGATGATGATGGCAAGATGGCGCCGAAAGATCCGCGAGATCACATGCAATGTCGCTCGCAGGTCGTACTCGCCGATATGCCGATTGTGCGTTTCGGCTTTGGAACTCGCGACTTGCAGCATGGCGGGGTCTCCCTGGCTCGATCGGAGGTAACCGGCTCGGAGGCCGGTGGAGAGGCGTTCAGTCGATGATGGAACTGCCGAGCGACGTGGAGGTGCTCGTCTGCGTGGTAAAGCTGCCGCCGCTCAGGGAAAACGACGAGTTGGGCGCCGACTGTGGAATCACGGCGGGACTGGTCGTCGCGATCACCGAATTGTTGGGTCCGCCGGACGGCGGCCCGGCACCGATGCTGCCGACCCCACCAGCGCCGCCACCACCGCCACCCCCACTGCCACCGCCAGTGGAGGCGGTCACCACATCGCCGGCACCGTAGGCCTGGTTGGCTTCGGTGTTGGAGGCAACGTTGCGCACGACATTGTCCGCGATGTAGAGCTTGTCGCCACGGTCCTGATCCTGGCTGGGGCTACCGCAGGTCGTGTCGAGCCCGCGCAACGCCCGCCCGATCTCCGCGCCGTCCGCGCCGGAGGCGTGGCCGAGAGCCACATAGAGCCCGTGCCCGAATGCAGGATCGCGGGCGTTCACGGCAGCGGACGCGAGCGCCCGGGCCTTGGCCCCGACGTCCGCGCTCCCTTTGTTGGCCCGAATCCACTTCACGGGATCGCTGTTGAAGTTCTGCAGGTCCGACGAGGACGCCGCTGTCGGGCAGGAGGCGAGGGCCGGCACAGCCGAAGCTGACAAACAGGTAGCCGCGAGAAGAACAATGATCGTACGCATGATTACCCTTCGATAGAGCTTGTTAACGCGAACCCATTAGTCTCGTAAGCGCCCGGCGGGGCCACAGGACCAAACCCGTTCGGCGATCACTCGGACGCTGAAAAAACCGTCGGGGATCTCCCGCAGGCGCGTGACGTAGCAGGGTCGTGACGCCGGCACGTAGTAGGACGGGAAGGCGGTACCGAAGAACGGCAGGGCTCCGACCGCCCAAGCAGGAGCGGCAGGCAGCGCAACGGCGGCGACAAGGGCGAGCGCGCTCAGTGCGGAGAACGGCCGCCGACGGCCGAACCAGTATCTCCAAGCCGCTCTCGCTCCGCACTTCATGATCGTCTTTCCGGGTGTGATCCACGCCAAGGCCGCCCGGCGGCAAGGCCACTGCGTCTGCAACGATCAAGCCATACTAGATTGGCACAAGTAAGGCTATCGTGAGACGCTTGTTGCGCCGCACAACAACCGTTTTTCTCTCCAACCATCGCTAGACAGCGTGGCATACCGTGCGTCAAAGTAAAAAATCGTTCGACGCGAGGAGGCGGTGATCGTCCACTGGTTCAGAAGCAGGGCCGGAGGGTCGGCCGGTGCTCGGAACGGGTGGGGCCTGGCTTGCTCAGGCGGGGACGCGCCGCCGCTCGTGCCGCAAGGAAGCGGCAAGGGTCATAGGGAGGCCGACGAGCCGTGGCCGAAAGTGCTGCGGCCAAACCCCTGACAGTCATGTTTTGGAAAACTCAGACCATCGCGGCTGCGGGCATGCCCGCTACTCCGGGCGGAGAGCGCCTCTACGTGGTGGGAGATATCCACGGCCGCCTCGACCTTCTCGACGCGATGCTCGACCTCATCGACGCGGACATCGCCGCGCGGGACGCGAGCCGGCAACGCCTCGTGTTTCTCGGCGACTACGTGGACCGGGGACCGAGCTCGGCACAGGTCATCCATCGGTTGGTCGAGGTCGCCGGAACGTACGAGGCCATTTTCCTCAAGGGCAACCACGAGGATGTGCTGCTCACCTTCCTACAGACCCCCGACCTGATCGACAATTGGCGGGCTATGGGCGGCCTCACTACTCTGCAATCCTATGGCATCGCGCCGCCTCTGCGCCCGTCGCCGGCAGAAGCTCACGCCCTCGCCAAGGCGCTGGCGGCCGTCATGCCGCCATCCCACGCGGCGTTCCTCCGATCGCTCGCCCTGTTCTGGGTCTGGGGTGACTACGCTTTCATGCATGCCGGGCTGCGCCCAGGCATTCCACTCAACCGCCAGAAAGAGCAGGATCTTCTCTGGATTAGGAGGGAGTTCACCGGGTCGACGCTCCAGCACGAGAAGTTCATCGTGCACGGCCATACGCCCGTTCGAGCGCCGGACGTCCTTTGCAATCGCATCAACATCGACACGGGAGCCTATGCGACCGGGCGGCTGAGCTGCGTCGTCCTGGACGAGCAAGGCCGGTACTTCCTACAGACGTGAGCGGCGGCCTCGAGCTTGGCTCGCGCAGGCCTTGCATGCTATGAGCACCCCGTAAGACGTTGACGCTGCCTTCATCTCGACGATCGTGGCGAGCCGGACGGCTTGCGACGGCTCGGGCGATTTGGTCTCCGGGACAGAGAGGGTCGCTTGGAAACGCCCGCATTGCAACGCTTGCCATCTTCGACCACCAGCGTCGGAGGCCTCGAAGGCAACGGCGGGCGCAAGCCGATTTTCGCGACGATCCCGGGACCAGATCCCTTGTGGAACGTCTACGTCGAGGATGCGCCCTCCGACCGGATCGGGACGCTGGGAGACCAGATCCGCCTGATGCGGCTGGCAAAGGGACGCCAAGCCCTCATCCTCAACGGATCCGTCGGGCGGCGGCATCGCTATCGCGACCTTGTCTTCCTGCTTCTCCTCAAGCTGACGCGCAGCCGCGTCCCCGTCTTGATACATGATTGCACCTGGGAGCCGACGAGCGCGGCCCTGATCAAGCAATTCCCTTTTCTGAAGCGGGCGCTTCCCAGGATAGCGCGGTCGGTTATCGGTCTGTTGGATGGGGCTAACGTCCGCTACGCCGTCTTGAGCACGGACGAGGTCGGGACGTTTCCCAGCACCTGGGGCGTCGATCCAGCGCGAGTGGTCTTCCAGCCCTTTCCCAACACGTTGCACGAGCACCGCGCGATGCAGACCAGCAACGAAGGCTTCGTGTTCGCCGGCGGGAACTCGCTACGCGACTACGGCCTGCTCGAACGCGCGCTGGTTGGAACAACCATTCCGACCAAATTGGCCACCGCCTGGAAACCGATGCTCGGACTGGCCAACCTCTCGGCCGGACTAACCTCGCACCTCGAGTTCATGGATCTCCTCGCCCGCTCGCACGCCGTTGTCGTTCCCCTTCGGCAATCGGTGCGAAGCGCCGGCCAGCAGACCTACCTCAACGCCATGGGACTCGGCAAACCCGTCATCGTCACGGAAGCGCCAGGCGTGCGGGACTATATTATCCCCGGCGAGACCGGCGTCATTGTTCCACCCACCGAAGAGGCCCTTCGGACTGCGCTGCTTCACGTGATGGATCCGGCGAACGCCGAGTTTTACGCACGAATGGGCGCGCGCGCCCGGCAGGACGTGTTCACCCGCTTCACGGAAGAACGATTTCGGCATGGGCTGCTGCTCCATGCCGGCGTGATGACGCCCGAGCAATACGCGGCGATCCCAAGCGCCCAATTCCCCAAAGCTTCGTTCTAGCTGCTTTGCTTCGGTCCAAGACCGGCGGCATAAGTCCCGACCCTAACGCGCGGAATTGCGGTCGTACCTCACCGCGCGGAAGTCCGGGTCTGAGGCCATCAGCACACCCTATAAAACATCGAACTGTCTAAAGCGTCGAACTGCGAGCAAGCCGGCCTGGAATCCTCGACTGTGAAGCATCGACGCGCGCGAAGCCGATGGTCAGTTGTGCCAGGGCAGGTCTCGCGACCTCTCGACTAGCAAGAGAAAGCCGTACAAGCAGACGCCGTAGGAAATACACACGATCTTTAAAACGATCAGGGTCATTGATTCGCTCTCCAGCCGTGATGCTTACTCCTACCGCGCCATAAGTCTCCTGGCCTTTCGGCTCCCATCATCGCCCAAGCGGGCAGAGTAACGAAGCGACCGGATTCGAATTCCAGGCCTTGGCAACACTCAAGGAACGCGGGTCCGCAGCCATTCCATCTGCGGCTTGGCCTGGAACGGCCCGACCGCCTGCATGTTCGCGTTGAGCGCGCTCGGCAGCAGCTGGTAGATGTAAGCGTCGTTGACGCCGCCGGCCCACCACGTCCAGCCGCGGTCGTGCCGGTCTGCCCGCGTCCGGATGAGATAGGCGAGCACCTCCTCCCGGCAGGCCGCGTTGGCTCCGGCGCCGAACTCGCCCGTCACGAAGTTGATGTCGTAAAGGTCGACCCAGGCCAGCGTGGCCGCCGCCTGACGGGCGCCCTTGCCCCGCTCGCAGGTCGCCGACTGGCCCGACCCGTTGTCGAAGTAGTTGTGCACGTCGGCGATCGTGGCGTGCAGCGGGTCAAGCGCCACCAGCGCCTGGATGTCGGTGCGACCCGAGCACAGCCCGCCGTAGTTGCACAGGTTGCCGTTGGACTCCACCGTCACCGCCAGGGTGTTCGAGCGCCCCAGCCCGCGGATCGCCAGCATGGCCTCCTTCAGCTCGCTGAAGATCACCCGCTCTGACACGTCCTCCGGCTCGTTCATCAAGCCATAGACGATGCGCGGGTCGGGGTAGCGCGTCGCTAACCGGGTCCACAGATCCGCCGTCACGTGCACCGGCACCCCAGGGTCGCCAACCCGCGTCAACGTTCCACCCTGCGTGCAGGGGAGACCGTTGTAGTAGCCGCTGGGCGGCTCAAAGGCGCCCGAATGGAATGTCCCCCCGACGTTGTAATGCATAAAGGCGTGAACGTCTAAGATGATGCGGGTGCCGGGCTTGGCCAGGATGTGAGCGATGGCCTTGTCGTAGATCGTCATCAGCGCCTCGCGGAGCGGCTGATTGAAGACCGGCTGCGCCGTCTCCCAGGGAAGCGGCAGGCGGAACAGCCGCATGCCCTGGTCGTAGAAGTAGTCGACCTCCTTGGACACGTCGGGCCGACCACCGCAGAAGCTGAGACTCCACAGGTTGACGCCCTGGCCCAGCAAGGAACTAGCCCGCCCGCCCGCGCACGCCGCAGTCTGGGGCACGACCACGGTCAATGCGAGTAGAAGTCCGAAGACAGATCGGCGGGCGTTCATCGACGAAACACCTCCGGCCGGACCGCGCTCGAACGGGCGACCAGCACGTTGCCAAGGGTGTCTGGGTGGACGCCGTCAGCCGTCAGTGGATGGGACCCGTCGGGACCTACGTTCCACAGACCGCTGTCGGGCGCGCTTTCCAGCACCGCTGCAACATCGAAATAGCCGTCCCAATTCTGCACGCCCGCGCGGATGCTCTGGTTGACCGCCCTGAAGAAGGCCGCTGTGCCGGAGGACTGGGCGGTCACGGTCGCCCAGCCGTCGCTGGACGTGCTGTTGGGTACCCGCGTCGTCTGGAACCGCTTGTTGGACGGGAACAGGGCGCCGAGCGAGCTGATGTCGGTCAGGATCGTCGGACTGTTGTAATCGTTGGGACCGCCGTAGTCGGAGACGACGTGCGAGAAGTAGGAGGCCAAGGCCACGCGGTTCTTGTGGCTGGCGAGGACGGCGCCGATCGTATCGCCGGCGAGCCCGAAATTGGCGTATCCGAACGACGGTCCGATCGAGCGGGCGACGATGCCCTGATCACCGGTCAGGTCATCGAAGGTGTCCCGGACGCCCAGCATGATGCTGTCGCCAAGGCACAACACTGAGGGTTTGGTTGTCTCTGCGAGGATGGCGGCAGGCATGTAGAGCAGGCCCGATGCCGCAATTGCTCCCGAAGTGGTTTTGTCGGCCTGGACGGCAGGCGAGAGTTCCGACCCGTCACCGGCGAAGGCATTGTTAAACCCTTCGTAGATCACCCCGTTGGGATTGTGATAGTTCGTTCGCACCCAGAATTGCGCATGGACGGGTATGACGACCTTCGCTGGATCGCTGACTGCGAAGCCGCCGTCGGGGATGGTGCCGGACGGGGCGCCGGCGAACGTCAGCGGCGTGAAACTGCCGCTCGGGTATTCAATGGAGGCTGCGATGCTCGCGTCGGCGCCTGGCGCGACCTCGCCCGTGCCGGCGACCCCATACCAGTTCGGCAGCACGACCTGCAGGCTGGATACGGCATCGCGCGCAAAATGGGTGGAACGCGACTGGATGGACGTGTTGCCCGCGTAGAACCCGAAGGGCTGATAGGTCCGGGTCGCGACCTGGCCGAGATAGGATTGCGGCAGCGCCTTCGCGGCGAGGCCCCTAGCGATCGAATCGACACTCAATGGTTTGCTCCGTGGCAGAAGATCGGGAACGCTGGCGAGCGCGGTGAGGAGGCTGCGGCGGGAGATCGGATCCATGACGCTTTGATTTTAGCGCATCCTGGCCGGACACGCAGCAAGGCGGCAGCGTGCAGGTTACTGGCTGAGCCGGTAATTGATCGGACCGGTGGCCAACGACGTACAGTTCAAGCGGTAGAGGACGCCCACCTCGTCTTCCTGCGCGCTCTCCGACGCGGCCGCCGCGAAGGCGTAGAGCGACACGCCCGCGGCGGTTATCGGCAACCAAGTCGCGCCGCCGTCGAAACACCGCTCGAGATGCACTCGGCCGGCGAACCAGCCCCAAAGGCTGACGTTGAAGCTTCGCCCAGCAAGCGGTAGGAACGACCCGCTCGTTCCAGCGGTGGCGAACGTTCCGATCAGGGGCGTTACGTCCGACGGCCGAAGGCCGCCACCACCCGAGTCGGCTGCGCTTGCCGCCGATCCGTCCGGCGCCGTCACGATAACCACGACCGGGTCGTTGACCGCAGAGGCCCAGACATGCGCCGGCCCGGCGAAGAAGCGACGCCCTTGCAACGGCTCGCCGGCGACAAGTTCTGCGGGTGGGCGCTCGTCCGACACCACGAGCGCGACGTCCACCCAATCGGAACTGCGCGCCGCCACCGTGAGCGGCCCGGCGCCGAGATCAACCCAGAGGGACGATGGGACCTCAATTGCATTCGTCAACAACGACATGGATTCCTCGCGAGTCGGCCTGCGTGGAGCGGCCGTCTTGACGGTCCGCAGCAGGCTCTCTGTCGGATGGCGGGCGGCTACGTCCGGCCCAATCATTGAGCTTGACGTCCGGACAAAGGTCAACGTGGGCGCAGCCCTCTCATCTCGCCGATCGCACAGGTCGACACCCGACAATGTCCGTTGAGCCGGCGTCCGACCGCCAGCCTCTTCCGAGCGTCCGCTGCGACGTCCGAGGATGCGACGGGAACGAAGCCGCCGCCGGGATCGCGAACACGCCGTCCGAGACTTCAAAACCGGCCGACCACCTCATGCTCGCTAGTCACAAATGTGACATCCTGCTGGCTTTCTAGGCGAAGAAGCAGAGGCAGGAGTAAGCCCTGTTTTGCGTCCTACCGACTGGACGGAGCCTGACGTTGGTTTCGGACGTTCTTCTCAGACGCAGATTCGGCGACTGTGCATCGAAGTTAATTTGACGCCCATCTTTAGACATGGTTAACCTAAAGGGCGGATCGTTCTCTTGATGGCTAAAGAGGCGATTCCGTGTTTAGGAGGCATAAATGCCTGCGATCGAAATTAGAGCGCCAAAAACGTCTTTTAACATGCCTCCGGTTATTTATAAGTATAAGCAGGGCCGGTATCTATACTGGGCAGGCCAATCGCATCGGCTGAATCGGGTCGATTGCCTCAAGGTTTGGATCGGCAAGGAAACCGCGGAAAGCCTCGGTCAACTTTACATGCCGGAGCGCAAGCAGTTCGCAACGGCGCGCGGTAAAACGGTTGCGCCGGACATGCCGGCGGCCGGAGTTGCTCCCTTAGGCGCGATCGTTCCCTAGCGCGCGCTCGTTCCCCAGCGCAGGACGTTGAGGATACAGAGGGACCAACCTGCCAATCATTTGTGCAGGTCTATTCGGCCGCTCTCAGGCGCGGGTGCCGGTCGGTACCGTGAAAGCGCGTCTCTCTATCGTCGATAATAGCTTATATAAAACGTCTTTGAGCGGATTCGTCACAGTCCTGCAGCGGGGTAGGCTGGACCGAATATTGTGATTCGTATCCGTCCGAGCGGGGGTTGCCGGGTGAGATGCCCGGGACGCTGCGATTCCAACGCCGCAGAGGCTTAAGAACTCTTTCAACGCGCGGCAACGGAAGCGGCTGAAGGTCATTCTTCATTAACCTCATGTATTCACGGTGTGCAACGAGAGCCGACCGCTCGGTCTGCATGGTTTGGTGCCCACGAGTTTCCATGGCTGCCGATTTCTGGTTCTTGGCAGGTGTGCCCCGATAGAGCGCGCGGCAGGCCTTGGTTCCGTGCTTTGCGGACTGGTCACGGGACGGACATGCATTCGGTGAAGCGGCCCGGTCGCAGAACCCTCGATCCCTATAGAAGGCGCGAAGATGGACCTTGGTGTCAACATACTGGTTGCGCCCTACGGCGCGGACAACAAGCCGCTGTTTCCGACCCGCGACGAGATCGACTATTTCGCCGCGCAGGGCTCGGGCTCGATCCGATTGGCGCTTGATTGGCAGGCCTTGCAGCCGCAACTCGGCGGTGCTCTGGACGCGTCCTACTTAGCTCAAATGCACACCGCCGTCGCCGCCGCGAGCCAGGATGGGCTCAAGGTCATCATCGACCTGCATAACTTCGGCAGCTACAATGGCAGTCTGATCGGCAGCGCGCAGACGCCGATTGCGGCCTTTGCCAACGTGTGGGGCCAGCTAGGCAGTCAGTTCGCCTCAAACGGCAACGTCGTCTTCGGCTTGATGAACGAGCCGCAGGTAACTGACGAGCATGTCTGGCTCTCGGCGGTCAACACGGCCATTGCGGCGATCCGCAGCGCGGGCGCGACCAGCCAGGAGGTTCTGGTACCCGGTCTCGGCTGGGACGGAGCGGCCACCTGGACGGCGAACGGCAACGCCGCGGTGCTGGGCGCACCCGGCGCCATCGTCGATCCGTCCAACAACTACGCCTTCGAGGTTCATCAATACCTGGATTACAATGGTTCCGGCCAGGGCGCCGACGTGGCTTCGTCCAGCACCGGGGTGGAACGCCTCCAATCGGTAACGCAGTGGGCGAGGGAGACAGGGTCGAAGCTGTTCCTGGGTGAATTCGGGGTCACCAGCGACGCCACCCCGCTCGCGGCTTTGAACAATATGCTGAGCTACATGCAGCAGAACAGCGACGTCTGGCAGGGTGGAACCTATTGGGCGGCAGGCCTGACCTGGAACCACTACATGTATGGCGTGGAGCCCGCATACGGCCTCCTCAACACACCGCAGATGAACGTCCTGAACATGTTCGGCGATGCGCACACGGCGAAGTTCCCATTAGGGGACGGATCGAGCATCCTCTACACGACCGTCGGGGCAGGCAAGCCTGCGATGAACCAGGTGCTGGATTCATCCGGTCACCTCGTGTCTGTGTCCCTCTACGGCGCGAATGGAAACCTCGACCGGACGCTGATCCAAAATGCGGATGGGACCTTGGCGCTCTCCCTGTACGACGGGACGGGACGCGCGTTGCCGACCACGATCCAAACATACAACGCCCAGAACGCCCTGCTCAGTCAGGCCACCGTCGCGGCCGACGGCAGCAGGAGCGTGGCAAGCTACGTACCCACGAGCACCTACTGGTCGAGCACGGACCAGTACGCGTCCGACGGCAAGATGACGTCCGAGCTCGACTACAATTACGACGGCTCGTTCACGTCGACGGCCTACGCGTCGGGCCACAAGGCCGATATCGTCCAGTTCGACTCGAATTGGGCCGTGACCTCGCAAACGGCCTTCAATGCGGACGGGACGTTGGCCTCCGTCCAAACCAACGAGAGCGCAGGCGGTCATCTCATCAAGGCCTATTCCGAGGGCGTCCTCGCCACGACGACGGCGTACGATGCGTCCTGGTCGGTCGACTCGCAGATCAGCCTCGATGCACTAGGCGACGTCACGTCCACGCTCACCGTCCTGTCGGACCACTCCTATCAGATCAACGCGTATACGCCGGGATCGACGCAGATTGCCTGCAGGGAGGTCTTTGACAAGCAGGGACGGCTCGAGTCGCAGACGGCCCTCCAGGCGGATGGCACCTATACCGAGAGTGACTTCGTCTCCGGCAGCAATAGGCTCTCCAGCACCACGCATCTCGATGCCGGCATGAAGAACGTCTTGGACCAGACCACCTACGACGCCCAAGGCTTCAAGAACCAGATGTTCACCAACAGGGCGGATGGATCGCACACCATCGCCACCTATAATGTCCAGGGGAGCGACCATCCCTCGACGGTGGCGACGTTCGATGCGGCCTGGCACCAGCAGTCGATCGACATCCTGGACGGATCCGGTGTCGTCAAGACGCGGGTCACGTCCGGTACGGACCGCATCTACGAGAGTGACTTCGCTGCCGGCCCTTCCAGCCCCCTGACAAGCAGCGAGGTCTACGATGCAAACTGGCACCTCCTCAGCCAGGTGAACTACGACCAAGCCGGTCTCGTCACCGGCACACGCAACGACAATGCGGATGGATCGCACACGATTTCGGCCTTCGACATGCATGGAAGCGCCAATCCGTCGACGGTCACGATATACGATGCCGTTTGGCATCCGTTCGAGGTGCAGCAGTTCAGTCCGGGCGGCTCCCTGGCCTCTATCGACCACATCGCGGCGAACGGGACCAACACCGTACAGATGTTCGCCGCCGGAGATCCGACGAACCCCACTTCGACGACCATCTACGACTCGAGTTGGCATCGGATCGGCTGACGGGTTCGCTGGTATCGAGATCGGCCGCGGGTAGCCGGAATGACGTTGGCCGTCAACCGGCCTGCGGCGACACCGTCAATTTATGGCGCCGGGATTTGAACAGATCTTTGCTCCACCGTTCAACGAGAAACCAGCTCGCAGCGCCGGCAAGCAGGGCCAAGGGAAGCGTGACGAGGGCAAGTTCGACGGGACCGATGCTCCGGTCGAAATACAGGATCGTGATAGCGATGGGCCAGCCGTAGAGGTAGGTCCCGTAGCTTATGTCCCAGCGGTCGTTGATGCGCTGGATCGGTCCGAAGCGCGCCTTGAAGGAGATCCAGAAC
Organism: Beijerinckiaceae bacterium; assembly: GCA_965249685.1. Taxonomy (GTDB): domain Bacteria; phylum Pseudomonadota; class Alphaproteobacteria; order Rhizobiales; family Beijerinckiaceae; genus RH-AL1. The sequence goes on from CBDFMN010000003.1 coordinate 2,575,636, forward strand.
AGCGCGATGCCGCCGAACACCGCGAGGCCCGTCTCGGCCGTATGAATGTTGAACAACGAAGCCGCGGCGATGACGGCACAGATCAGGGCCTTGCGCCCCGTCACCCAGTGCGAGAGCTCCTCCCGGTGCAGATAGGCGACGGCTCCGACCACGAAGACGGCGACAACCTTGAGCGGGTTGCCCGTCAGGTTCAGGGTGACTCCGCGATGGCCGAAACTGTCGACCCACAAACAGAAGCTGTCGAACGTCCCGAGTATCAGCACAACCAGGATGAGTAGCGTGGCCGCCGTCATCAAGCGCCGCCGCTTCAGGAGACCCGCGACGCCGAGGACGGCGACGATCAGGTAGCAGAAGAATTCCAGCGCGATCGTCCAAATCGACCCGTTGAGGACGGGATAGGGAAGGCCGGCGAGCTGTTCCGGCGAGTTCACGGGACCAAACAGGAACAGCATGCCGAGGTAGGCTTGCAAGCCTTGCCGCAAGGGTTGACCGCCGACGATCGGCGCCAAAACGAACGTGCTCAGCACGCAGACCACCAGGTATCCGGGCCAGATGCGCAGCGCTCGCCGCTCGAGGTAGGTCTTGAGAGACGTGGAGCGGTCCATGCTCATCGTGATGAGATAGCCGCTCAGTAGGAAGAACGCGGCGACCGACACCTGACCCAGGGAGATCGTATGGAATATCATGGTCAGCAGCTCGCGATGTCGGTCGCCGTCGATCTGCTCCGGGGCATGTCCGACAATAACGAGACTGGCGAAAAGGAGCCGCAGGACGCCCACGTTATTTTGATGGTTAATCATGACATCAACCCCCTTGTAGGAAGTCGGGCTGGAGCACGCGGAACGGGGCGGACTGCGTCCCGCCGGCCAGGTGCTCCGCCCATAGTGCCGGACTTGACCGTGGGCGCCGGAAACGGGAGCGGCGGCAGGTGCTCGTCCGCTTAGTCGATGCTGCGTTCGTTGTAGGAACGATAGCGATAGATGTAGGGAAGCCCGATCGAGGGGGTCGGCGCGACCGTGTAGAAGGGACGACCCTCGTAATCGTACTCCAGGACACAGCCGGCCGGCGTCAGATCGAACAGCGACGGAGAGGGACTCCGATCACGGACGTCACAGGGGCGGCGGTAGCCGCCCATGCCCTGCGCCCGGGCTAGGGTTGTCAAGGCGACGAGCGCGAGGGCCGCAATGGCGACGGCACGGAGAGTATGCATCTTGTCCTTCATCATTAAGCTTTTTCCTAAGCTATAGACCGGCTTGGGCTGCTGACAAAGGCAGGATTGCGCTATCGTGGTAAACGGTCCATCGCGTTCTACGCCGCGGGTCCGGGTGCTCCCAGCGGGCGCTGGCCGCGACCGACCAGGCCGGCCAGCCGCCTCGCGACCTGCTTGACCAGGGCGGAGGGAAGGCCTGGCAGACTGGGATGATTCAAGCTCAGCGCGGAGAGGATCTTGGCGGCGGGGCTCACGTCCAAGGTCCAGGAGAACTCGTCCGCGGGAAGAGCGGCCTTGTATGTCCTCGCGGCGAGGGCGTAGGGGGACACTTGCAGATACAGGGGGCGGTGCGAGCGCGTGGCCCAGGGTTTCTCGCCCTGCGCGTGCAGGAGCGGCGGCAAGCCGTGGAAGAGAGCGTGCAGCCGGTCCGCGACCACGAAGCCGTCTGCGCCGAAGCAATGCGCGACGGTGATGCCCTCCTTGAGCAGCCTGTACTTGACGTCCCGGAAGTCTGCGGATCCGAGCAGTGCCGTGAAGGCGTCCTGGTCGCCCAGCATGTGCAGCGGCCGCGCGAACCAGTCCGATCGCTGAGCCTCCAGGTAGGCGGGCTGATCAAGCAGCGCCTTCCATGCGCTGAGAAGATCGTGGTGCGCGGCGGTGACAGACACGACGCAGGTGTTGACCGTGCGTCCGAGCACGCGGCCGCCCTGGAGCGCCCAGGCGGAGGTCCGAGCCGCTGATCCCTGGTGCCTCGACCAGCGCACTTCCTCCGCCGCGATGCAGATGTTGTCGTCTGCCGCGACGAACGCGCGGATCGGCCCCGTCAGCATGAGGTCGGCATCCAGCCACACCGCCCGTCGGAACGAGAGAAGCTGGTCCAGCAAGATGTTAGGCTTGGCGTTCCACCCGGTCGCGTGGCCGTCGTACTCACGGATCGCAAGCCGGTCGTGCAAGGTGGCGAAGGCTGCAAGTGCTTCGGCATCGAAAGCGCTCGGAACGTACAACGTCACCGGGACCCGAGGCTCGAAGCTCTTGAGACTGAGGAGTAGAAGTTTTATTCCGATTACATCGTCCCGCCTGTTCGAATAGCAGCAAAAGCCTAGAGAAGCCGCTTCACTACTATCGTCTGCCACCGCGCACTCCGGAATCGACGAGGACTAAGTATGAGGATGTCGCATACATCATACAGGCCGATGCTTCCAGAGGCTTTCGTCTGCCGCAATTCCATATCGGATCTCGCTGAGATAACATGACGGCGCCAGCTTGGCGAAGACCTGCCCAACGGGTTCAGATCCGATGCGTCGTCAACCAAGGGGAGCACCGCCAACGTGATCGTTGACTATCCGCGAGATTTCTCGACCGCCGTTATCGTTTTGAACTACAAGGGCGCGGCCGACACGATGGCCTGTGTCGAGTCTCTGTGCCGGCTGAACGAGCCAGTCGACGTCTTTCTGGTAGATAATGCCTCGCCCGACGGTTCCTACGGCACGCTGCAAGCCTGGGGCGACCGCGTCTTCGGCGATCGGAACGCGCCAAACATCACCACGCCCCATCCCGTCGCGTTTGTCGATCTGGGCAAGGGTAGGCTCCAAGCCGGTGCGTTGCCGGCCGACTTTGAAGGCAAGTCGACCAAAACGATCTTTCTCGTGCAGTCGGGGAGCAACGGCGGCTACGCGGCCGGCAACAACGTCGGCCTTATCGAGGCGTGGAAGCGGCCGTACCGCTTTTTCTGGTTGCTGAACAACGACACAGAGGTGCATGCCGAAGCGTTGCACTGGCTGCTCGCGAGGATGGCCGAGGACCGGCGGATGGGCCTCTGCGGTTCCACGCTCCTGTACCACGGCCGCCGCGACATGGTGCAGAACTACGGCGGGGCCGCCTTCCGCAGTTGGCACGGCATCAGCTCCGCCATCGGAATGGGAGAACCCTTCGACGCCGCCGTCGATCGCGCGTCCATCGAACGCCAGATGAGCTACGTGAACGGCGCCTCTACCCTGGTCAGTCGCGAGTTCCTGGAGACTGTCGGGCTGATGGAGGAACGCTACTTCCTCTACTGGGAGGAAATCGATTGGGCCTTCAGGGGCAACAAGGTCTTCAGTCTCGGGTTCGCGCCCAAGTCTATCGTATACCACAAGGTCGGCGCGTCGATCGGCACGGCCGACTTCGAGGCGGCCTCGCCTTTCGTCGAGTATCATTTCCTGCGCAACCGCATCTTCTTCTGCTTCATGTTCTCACCGAAGTCGCTTCCCTACGTGTTTGCCAGCATCGGCCGCGAACTTCTGAAGCGGTGCCTGCGCGGGTCGTGGCAGAGGGCGGGCCTGCTGTTGAGCGCGATCGGAAGCGGTTCCAAGGCGATCGCCGCGTTCTGCCTGGGTCGCCGCAGCGACAAGCACAGCCACATCCGGTAGCGGACGGATCGGGCGCGCGCTGGTGGCGAGAGGCGGCCGAACCCGTCGCGCCTGATGCGAGCGGTCAGCCCCGAGGCGAAGCGTCAGGGGAGAAACGGCCGCAGCCATTCCATCTGCGGCTTGGCCTGGAACGGCCCGACCGCCTGCATGTTCGCGTTGAGCGCGCTCGGCAGCAGCTGGTAGATGTAAGCGTCGTTGACGCCGCCGACGTACCACGTCCAGCCGCGGTCGTGCCGGTCCGCCCGCGTCCGGGTGAGATAGGCGAGCACCTCCTCCCGGCAGGCCGCGTTGGCTCCGGCGCCGAACTCGCCCGTCACGAAGTTGATGTCGTAAAGGTCGACCCAGGCCAGCGTGGCCGCCGCCTGACGGGCGCCCTTGCCCCGCTCGCAGGTCGCCGACTGGCCCGACCCGTTGTCGAAGTAGTTGTGCACGTCGGCGATCGTGGCGTGCAGCGGGTCAAGCGCCACCAGCGCCTGGATGTCGGTGCGACCCGAGCACAGCCCGCCGTAGTTGCACAGGTTGCCGTTGGACTCCACCGTCACCGCCAGGGTGTTCGAGCGCCCCAGCCTGCGGATCGCCAGCATGGCCTCCTTCAGCTCGCTGAAGATCACCCGCTCTGACACGTCCTCCGGCTCGTTCATCAAGCCATAGACGATGCGCGGGTCGGGGTAGCGCGTCGCTAACCGGGTCCACAGATCCGCCGTCACGTGCACCGGCACCCCAGGGTCGCCAACCCGCGTCAACGTTCCACCCTGCGTGCAGGGGAGAATGTAGACCCCACTCCCGTCGTGATACGTCGCGCCGAGGCTTCGATGCATATAGGCGTGAAGCTCCAGGATCACGTGAGTATCCGCCTTCGCCAAAATGTGTGCGATATCGGCATCGATGATCGTCATGTAATCTTCGTTGAGCGGACCAAACAGCGCGGGCTGGGAGACCTCCCACGGTAGGCCGATCCGGAACAGCCGCATGCCCTGGTCGTAGAAGTAGTCGACCTCCTTGGACACGTCGGCCCGGCCGCCGCAGAAACCGGGACTCCACAGGTGAACGCCACCTCCCAAGGAGACCATCTCCCGCGGAGCCGCTTGGACCCTCGCCGGAGCCCCGCAGGCCAGCAAGAGCGTTGCGAACAAGCAAGCAGCCCGCTGCAGCCCGCCCCTTGGAAGTGGATGTCGCACCAAACGTCCGGTGCGGCGCCGCGACCCGGTGGCGGACATGTTGGGGCAGGTCCGCGCCTTCCAGATCCTGTGTATGACGTCCATCCGGTTCCTCCACGATCCGGCTCTCAGCTCGGCCGGGGTGCGACCTCCGGAGGGCGAAGCTGAGACGCCACCCAGTCAGAACCCGCGCCCATCCGCCCACCGGAAGCCCGCCATCAGGATAGCGTAGCAAGTCCAGGCTGCCCACCGGGGAGGGAGCCGCTGGTTCCTCTCGCGCGGATCGGGACGCGCTACAGGGGACGTCCCCTGCTGGACGTCGGCTCGCCCCGCTCCGAGCGGCTATCGATGAAATTCTCTGATCGCAAGCGCGATGAACTTGAACAGGCCCCTCGCGTAGCGACGCCACAACCGACGCGGATCGGACATCAGGCGCCACATCCATTCCAGCCCCGTCGATTGCATGAACGCCGGCGCCCGTCGGAGCCGTCCGCTGAAGTAGTCGAGGCCTGCCCCCACGCAGAAAGCGTAGATACCGTTCAGATCCTGGCGATGCTGAAACGTCCAAATCTCCGATTTCGGCGCACCGACACCGAGGAAGAGATGGGTCGTCCCGGCCTCCGTGATCGCCTTGCAGATCTCGGTCCCATAGTCCCGATCGTGTTCGAAGCCAAAGGGAGGGACGATGAAGCGCACATCGTCGAAACCCCGGTTCCGCATCTTTTCCGCGATCAGGCACCCTGTCGCTTCGGTAGGCACGAGGAAAAACAGCCGGTGGCGAAGAGGGTTCAGGCGGTGCAGAACCATGGGTACGATGTCAGACCCCGAAAGCTTTTCGACGTTTAGCCCTTTGAATTTCGCCAGCAGATGAATGGGAAATCCGTCAATCGTGTTGATCCACGAGCAGTCGTACGCCTGCTTGAAGGTGGGATTCGTCTCTAGGTTGACCAAATGATCGACGTTCAATGTATGGACGACCCGAACGCCGTTGAAAGCGCAATCGTTGATGAAGTCGTCGATGATGTCTTCCACGGACATGCGCGTGATCTGCACCCCGAAGATCATGGAAGTCAGCATTGCTTTATCACGACCTTCACTGGCATTCATCGATCACAGATCCGTTCACGTGGCGTCGCCTGGAGCCGCCGCGATCTCCAGACGGAAGACGTCCGAGTGATGTTGCCGGCCTGGACGGGCGGCAGGCGGCGATCCTCTTTTCGCGCCGATGCGCTCATGGTCCAGCATGGCACCTTCGTTGTAGAAAGACGGCGCGACTCTCACGCATCGACGACACCGCCACGAGACAGGCGTCCCGCTCCGCGGACAAGGCGTTCTCCTCGCTGACCTGAACAAAACCACGGGTCAACCGAACCCCATCCTTATCCCGTTCGAACAGGCGATGTCCCGACGTCTTCCGGGCGGTTATAACGATCAATCCGCGCGCGCAGAGACATTTTTGCGAAGCGATACGGCTTGGCTTCGTCCAGCCTCGTACTTCAGGTGGGACCATTGACGCAATGCCTGGAAATCTGTGGTGACGCGAACATTTCCCAGAAAGATCAAGGAGGTTGAGCGCGCCCGCGCGTCTTAAGTCGGGACGACTGAACCGTTGCGACCTCATTGGACCCCTGTCGGCTGTCGGGACCCGGCATCGGAATCGGCCGCAGACTACAGGCAGAAGCAAAGCTGGCGTGTCCACGCCACCACTCTGCCATAGCGTGGATCGGTCTGCGAGGAGAACGACACGCAGATGAAGGACCGGGCGCCACGGTTCGCCTCGGCGCCGGCAAGGGCCTGGCTGACGACGCGCAAGCGGGATGACGCAATCCCGGCAACGGACCAAGTCACCCCATTTCGCCGGTGTGGCGGGATGGCGCTCCCCCGACTGGTGCAAGCCCCGAGGGCCCTGCCCCTCCCCGTTGTGCCGACGACTGGTCCAGATAAAGGCCTAGTATGATACAAAAGTAATTGCTGCCGCCGGCGTAGAAGATGATGGGCGCGACCGCGTTGTACAGAACCATCATGCATCCAGTCAGGAACAGCGGACCTGCCAGATCGGAGCTAAGGCCGCTGATCGGCTTGCAGCAGATATACGAGCCGATCATGAACAGAACGATCCCAATCAGTCCGAAGTCCCACCATATGCCAATGATGCCGATATCGCCCGACGAGAAGAACAGGTCGCCAACGACGGCGGAGACCGCCTTGTCGTCGGCCGTCAGTCCGAAGCCGAACAAGGGGTGGGCCAGAAGGGCGAAGCGGGCGGCATCGTATTCCTTGATCCTTGTGTCGCCGGACGAATCGCCAGAGAAGCCCGAGAAAGGGTTCCAGTCCACGTTCACGAGACCGTAGAGGTAGACGACGGCGGCGATCGATAGGATTACGAAACAGAACCGGCCGATATTACGCTGTGACACGCTCGCCATTCTTAGAAGCGTGATCAGAGCGACACAGATGATGAAATATCGCGAGAGGGTCAGAATGATGCCGATCCCACAGAGCGCGAGCATAATATTTCCCATGAAAGGCGATTTGCCTCGCATCTCCAGCCAGTAAAGCCAAGCGAACGCGCTGGCGGCCGAGTAGGCAAACAGCCGGTCGCCGCGCTCGATGTCGCTCAGGATCAGCGGCTCGAAGACTTGGTGCGGCAGCGCCCCGACACTGTAGAGAACCGCAACGATCGTGTAACTTACGGCATAGATGGTTGCGTAGAAAGCCAGCGTCCTGACGAGGTACGCCCGCAACTGCAGCTTGCTCACCATGAAATAGACGGCGAACGTCATCGTGAACGTGAACATGAAGCCCAAGTTCGGCACGTAGGGAAGCGAAGTGATGGTGCTGGACTGCTGCAACTGGTGCATCACCAGCCACAGCGAACCCATGAGCAGCAACAATTGCCAGACGTAGCCGCTGATAAACGCCAAGACAGCGAAATAGAGCACGATAGCCGCGGACGAGGAGAGCACGACGGGCTGCAGCCAGTCGCCAAGGATCCTGTTCATGCGCGAACTGAAGATCACGTCGAAGATCAGGAGAAGGTGGATGGTGACCTTGTGGAACTGGACGGCGACTTGCCCTGACTGCGCCGAGCCGAGGGACGAGAACTGTCGTTTCGACGTGATCGCCATGGCTTGCCGCCGTCCTTGATGCCGTCCTCGAATGACCGCTCGGCAACCAAACCGTAACGGGAAGGGTCGCTGCCCCGCGCCTCTGCCTAGCTGTTCGCGGGCAGTCCAGCAACAAGCAGCCTCAATCCCGCTTCAGCGGCGGGGCCGATCCGGATGAACGTACGAGAATGCCGCCGCGCCGATGGGCTCTTGCGGGGGGGGGGGGGGGGGGGTGAGGCTATTTCCGCCCGGCCCATCCCACTGCCCAACTTATGTAGACCGGCTCGGGGCAGCCCACGGTCAAAATGGACAACGCGAATCACGGTTTGCGGTTTGCCTTCCATGGTTACATCGGTATATTTCGCTTGGTCAATCCAGTTACTCTGAAAACTTATCTTTCTGTATCAACTCGCAGGCTCGAAGGGATCTATTACGATGAATTTGTTTGCTTTTGCTCTCTCAGGCACAGAGACGAACACTTCGGCTCTGGTCGACTACCCGTTCTGGTCTCTTATCGCAGGCGCTATGCTTGCCTTCCTTGTCGCGACCTTGGCCGGGTCGCTGGTCGGCCGGACGGCATTTCCGCTCCCGGCCGGCGACCGACGCATCGGCTGCATCGACGGACTGCGCGGCTACCTGGCGATTTCCGTCGTCGTTCACCACTTTATTATCTGGATACAGGATGCTCGCCTCGGCGCGGGCTGGTCGGCCCCGTCCGTTCACCTTTTCAACCAGATGGGGGCCGGCGCGGTCGCGCTTTTCTTCATGGCGACCGGCTTTGTCTTCTACCCGCGCATCGTCGCCGGGTTCCGAACCTGCTCGTGGCCGGCGGTCTACCTGACGCGGGTGTTCCGCATCGTCCCGCTGGTGGGCGTCTCCGTGGCGATCATAACCGTCGTGATTGCACTGCGGACCGGCCACGCGCTTGACCGCAGCTTCCCGGCCGCCGCCGCGAAATGGCTCACCGCCTGGAGCCAGCCGGCTCTCCTTGGCTACGAGGACAGCGGCCGTGTCAACGCTTACGTTCTGTGGTCGCTGTGGTACGAGTGGTTGTTCTACGTCTTCGTGTTCCCGGCCTGCGCCCTGGCGATGGACCTGGTTCGTGGCCGCGCTCCGACCTGGGTCGTCCCCGTCGCCTTGCTGACCGGCTCGCTCGTGGCGCGTGGCGTCGGCTTCTCGCTCCCCATGCTGACCTATCTCCCGCTCTTCGCCCTCGGCATGATCGCGTTCGAGTGTCAGCGTCAGGCGGTTCTCGTGCGGGTGTTGCAGACCCGGTACGCGACCGTCGCCGCAGGGACCGCCCTTGCCGTTGGAATGACTGGCTTCGAGACGCCCTTCTACTTCGCCCTGCCGCTGTTTGGTTTCTTTTTCATCTGCGTCGCCTGCGGCAACAGCTTGGGCGGTGTGCTGCGGACCCGGGCCTCGCTCGTGCTCGGGGAATGCTCCTTCGGCATCTACCTCCTGCACGGCATCCTTCTCAGCGTGGTGTTCGTCGACGGCCACGTCGTCACGGACCTCCTCACGACGTCGCAGCTGGCCATGCTGCTGCCGTTGGTTGCCGGCCTCGCCGCAATTCTAGCCTCCTTTACGTTCACCACGTTAGAGCGGCCGGCGTTCCGGTTCGGCGGCCAGCTAGCCAAGCTCTGGGTCGCCCGCGGCGAGCTTCGCCCCTACACCTGGGCTGGCCGTCCTGCCGTGCAGGCCTGCAACCAGTTCGCCCTGTCCTTGATTGGGCGCGCTCTGCATGCCAATGTCCGCGAGCTTAAAGTGGCGCGCTAGTCGAAGGCGCGCTTTGTCCAACCTGGACCGGCGTCCGGCCGGTCCAGGATACTCGTCTGGAGTGCCTTGGTCTGAGGTGTTGCCTCATGCCGCAGACATTCTGCGATTCGTCGAAGTGGACCTTTGCCTTTGGCACGCACCAAGCCCGATTCAAGTCAGAGTTCCGGCCGGACGATTGGCGTCAATTTTATCCTGAATTCCGCCGGCACGATCGTTCCGCTGGCGCTGAGCCTCGTGATCGTCCCGCTCTACATCGGGCGGATCGGGGCCGATCGCTACGGCGTCATGTCCCTGGTCTGGGTGCTGCTCGGGTACTTCGGCTTTCTGGATTTCGGCCTGTCGCGGGCGTCGGCCAACGCCCTGAGTCGGATCCCGAACGCCGGGCCCGAAGTCCGCGTCCCGGTGCTGGTGACGGCCCTTTACCTGAACCTAGCGCTCGGTTCAGTCGGCGGCGTCGTCATGTACATCGCCGCTTCATTTTGGGCGAACCACATGGCGTCGCTCCCCCCGTCTCTGCACGCCGAGATCCTGTCCGCCGTGCCGTGGATGGCTTTCATGCTGCCGCTAAGCATGGTGGCGGGGGTGGGAACCGGAGCGATCGAGTCGCGGGAACGCTTCCTCCTATCCAATCTCCTGACGACCTTCGGTGGTGTCCTCGGCCAGGTCCTGCCGATCACCTGTGCCATCCTTTTCGGGCCCAACCTGGCTATTATCGTTCCGGCGGCCTTTGCGTCCCGCGCCATATCGACGGGCGTGATGTTTGCCTATGTCGCGTGGCTGGAACGGCCTGTTGACCCGCGCCGCTTCGATCGCACGCAGGTCAAGACGCTCCTGGGCTACGGCGCCTGGGTCAGCGTCACGGGCATGATCAGCCCCATGCTCGACACGCTGGACCAGATGCTGGTCGGCTCGCTGCTCGGGCCGGCGGCCCTCGCCCACTACACCGTGCCGATGAGCATGACCACCCGCTCGCAGTTCGTGGCGCTGGCGCTGGCCAAGACGCTGTTTCCGCGCCTGTCGCGAATGGACAGGGAGGAGGCGCGGGCCCTGACCATGAAGGCCACGGTCACGCTCGCCTATGGTTTCGCCGCAGTCTGCGGTCCCGCGATCATCGTCGCCGGACCGTTCCTCACGCTGTGGCTCGGCGCGGATTTCGCCGCTAGGTCAACCCCTGTCGCCGACATCCTTCTCGTCGGAGCCTGGACCAACGGCATCGCGTTCATCCCCTACACCTTTCTGCAGGGGCAGGGTCGGCCCGACCTCCCGGCAAAGCTCCACACGATCGAGATCATCCCGTTTCTCCTGGTCGTCTGGGGTCTGACCGTCTGGCTCGGCCTGCCGGGCGCGGCCCTGGCCTGGACGTTGCGGGTCTCGATCGACCTGATCCTGCTGCTCGGCGCCGGGCGCCTGCTGACCTCGTCGATTGCGACCATCGCCGCCCCTGTCGCCTGGATGATCGTTGCGTTCCTCACGGCGGAACTGCTGCACCCGTCCTTGGTGCCGGCCTTAGCTATCGCCTGCGTGATTGGTCTTGCCGTTCTCGCGAGTGCGCTCCTCTGGGACGAGGCCGCCCGGCAGGCCGGTGCCAAACTGGTCCGCAGGATCCGCTCGCGTTCGGCGCCCGCCTTGGATATCAGGGCGGCCGACGACATCTAAGGGCTGGCTTTCTGCAGGGCCAGGTCAAGTTCTCGCGCTCTGCTAGGGCCGCGCGGCCGCATCGACTGACTGACCTACGAGAAGGCTGTCGCGCTGTGCCGCGCCGCCTGGCGGTACTGCCGGGTCCAGCGGGGCAGGGCCTCCAGCCCTCGATGAGGCGCTGGTCCGCGTCCGCGGGCGGCGACCGCTACGCCTGCCAGTGAGCTGGAAGGCTTGGGGACACCAAGAAGGGGTTCAACAGCACCGTCGAGCGCGCCTATTAAGGCGACCCTACGGGACGCGAGGCCCGACGTCGGGCTGGCAGCTTCTCGTTGGCCGCTGAGCGCTGGTTAGGGTCCCGTTTAGCCGCAGCGTAGGCGGCGGCGTTCGGCTTCTTCCTCATGGTCGCCGACCACCACCAGCCCGGGGAGCGGCTGCAGGGGAGGAAGAAGCATTGCGTGCCGAACGGGTGGCGCTCGATCGGCGTGACCGCCAGCCGCAAGGGGCCGTCACCAACCCGCGACGATCGCGACAACCGGGTGCCACCGACCGTCTCGACGGCGGCGAACGCGTGGAGGCGGTCTGTGGTCCCTCGTTGATGAGGCGGCGTTCCGCGTCCGCGCGCTCGGCGACGACGCACACGACGGTGATGCCGGCGGCTTGAAGGGTGTGACCGGCTACTGCGCCGACGCGCCCGGCCAAGTGGCGAGCGATCTTCACGGGTGGACGGCCACCGGTCATGCTGATTTCCCGACCCTAATCGTCGCGGCTCGTGCGCAGCCGCTTGGTCTGGCCGCGCTTGACCTTGGCGTCGACCCGCCGGACCTTGGAGGCGAGCGTCGGGCGCGTGCGGATGCGCGGCTTCGGCCGCTCCGCCGCCGCCGCGATCAAGGCCAGCAGCCGCTCTCGTGCGTCCGAGCGGTTGCGCTCCTGGCTGCGGTGCGACTGCGCGAAAAGCACCAGCACGCCCTCGACGGTGAGGCGGCTGCCGGCGAGCCGAGCCAAGCGCCGCTTGGTCCCGGCATCGAGGCTGGGCGCGCCCCAGACATCGAAGCGCAGATGGACCGCGCTTTCCACCTTGTTGACGTTCTGGCCGCCCGGACCGCTCGCGCGCGCGAAGGCGAAGACGAGTTCGGCCTCGTCGATGGCGAGCGTCGGGGTGACGGGAATAAGGGCCATGACTTTTTCTACACCATCCGCACCATCTGCGCGCGCCGGGCGATGCGCCGGCTCCACGGTTTACCCCGCGTTAACGCTAAGGATTACCTCGGGCTTAAGCCATTGCCGGCATTCTGGCAGGCATGGCCCGTCGCGTCCCGCCCCTCCTCGCCCTGGCAAGCTTCGCCCTCGCGCTCGCCGGCTGCTCCAACTACGAGCGGCCGCATCGCCCGGCCTGGCGCGCGCAGGCCGACAACGCCTGCATCGCCGAGCGCCGGGTTCACCTCTCGCGCTACCTGCAGCCGCGCGCGCGGGCGATCGACGGACCGGGCGTCTGCGGCCTGGACCGCCCCTATCTCGTCGGGGCCCTGAGCGGCGACCAGGTGCAACTCGACACGGTCGCGACCCTCGACTGCCCGATGATCGCCGCGCTCGACCGCTGGGTCGCCGAGGTCGTGCAGCCCGTGGCGCAGGCGCGTTTCGGGGCGGCGGTGACGCAGATCGATACGATGGGCTCCTATTCCTGCCGCGGCATGAACGGGCAGGCCGGCGCCCGGGTCTCCGAGCACGCCTTCGGCAACGCCCTCGACGTCGCCGGTTTTCGGCTGGCGGACGGCCGCCGCATCACCGTCGTGCACGATTGGACGCGCGGCGACGAGCAGGCCCAGGCCTTCCTGCGTGACGTCCATGCGGGTGCCTGCTCGACGTTCACGACCGTGCTCGGGCCGGGCGCGAACGTCTTTCACTACAACCATATCCACGTCGACCTGGCGATGCACGGCAACACGTCGAGCGGGCCTCGTCGCGTCTGCAAGCCGGTGCCGCAGGCGAGCGCGCCGGGACCCGGGCCGCGCCGCGACCTTCTGCCAGACCCGCCGCTCGTCGAGGAGGAGCAGGACATCGCCGACGGGCACCCGCCCGCCGAACCCCAAAACCTGCAGCCGGGACCGTCCGGCCTGGTCGCCGGCGCGCCGCCGGCCTATGCGGGGCTGAGCGCGCGGCCGTCAAGCCCAATCCGCGGAGGCGCCATCCGCGGCGACGGCGCCTTCGTGCCGGAAGGGGCGACGAGCGATTGGGACGTCACCTCGACCGTCCGCCGGCGCTGAACCGGCCGCCCTTGCGAACGGCCGGGTCGCGCGTCCATAAACCGGAATCGCCCCGGAACCACGGGGGCGGCGAGGCGGAAGCGACGATGGCGCAGGCGACGCAATCACGCGAGGAACTGGTGGAAAAGCTCGCGGGCGTCTTCCGGGCCCACGGCTACGAGGGCGCCACCCTGACCCGCCTCGCGCAAGCCAGCGGCCTCGTCAAGGCGAGCCTCTACTACCAGTTTCCACGCGGGAAGGAAGACATGGCAGCGGCGGTCCTGACCGCCCTGGGAGCCGAGATGAAGCGCACCGTCTTCGCGCCGCTCGACGGACCCGGCTCGCCGCGCGAAAAACTCAAGGCGATGGGCGAGGGCCTGTCCGCGTTCTACCGGGACGGCGCGGCGGCCTGCGTCGTCGACGTCCTCTCGATCGGCACCGCGCGAGATATTTTCGCCGTGGCCCTCTCGCGCACCGTGCTGAAGATCGCCGGCGCGATCGCGGCCGTGTTGCGCGAGGCCGGCCTCAGCCCCGAGGAGGCCGGGCGGCGCGGCGAGGACGCGCTGATCGCCGTCCAGGGCTCCCTCGTCGTGGCTCGGGCGAGCGGGTCGCCGGCCGCCTTCAGGCGGGTGCTTGCGGAGCTGCCGGACCGCCTTCTGGCAGGCGTGGGCTGACGCGGAGATCGGCGCTCGCCGGCGAGGCGGCGGGAGCTACTCGTCCTCGCCGAAACGGGCAGCGACGAGCGCCGCAATGGCGTCCAGCGCCTCGGCGGCCTGCGGGCCTTCGGCCGCCACCAGGATCGTCGTGCCGATACCGGCGCCGAGCGTCAGGATGCCCATGATGGAGGTGCCGCCAACCGTGTCGGCACCCCGCGTCACCGTCACCGCGGCATCGAACCGCTCGGCGCACTGGACAAACTTGGCGGTGGCCCGGGCATGCAGACCCTTGCGGTTGACGATCATGAGCTCGCGGCTGAGGGGCACGGCCGTCCCGCCCTCCGCGTCGGCTTCGCTCATTTGCCGCTGAGCACCCGGCTCGCCACGTAGATGTACTTGCGGCCCGCGTCCTGCGCCTGGATCACGGCCTGCTCGAGCGAGGCGGCGTCGCGCACGGAGGCGAGCTTGATCAGCATGGGTAGGTTGATCCCGGCCACCACTTCGACATGCGCGCCGTTCATAACGGAGATCGCGAGGTTGGAGGGCGTGCCGCCGAACATATCCGTCAGGAGGACCACGCCGGAGCCAGTGTCCACCGCGCTGACGGCGTCGACGATGTCGCCGCGACGCCGCTCGATGTCGTCTTCCGGCCCGATCGAGACGGTTGCCACCTGCTTTTGCGGACCCACGACATGCTCCAGCGCCGCCCGAAACTGGGTGGCGAGTTCGCCGTGGGTCACGAGTACCATTCCGATCATCGGCAGAAACCAACCATCCGGAAACTCCGCGCTGCCGCTCATGATCCGTGCCGGGAGAAGGCGCCCGCCCGACCCGGCCCCAACAAGCCCGCTCGGAACACCAGGCCCGCTCGGAAGCGGCCGGTATATATCAGCGCGTTTTTGTTACCAATTCTAATCTTTTGACCGACCTAAGGTTTTTACGCGCGAGTGTGCCGGCAATGTCTCGGCCCAGCCCAACACGCGGGCGGCGCGGCTGTCCCACGTACCGGAGTCTACGAGGGTGAGCGTGGGGAAGTTTCCGGCAACCGCGTCGCAGGCTGCGGCCGGCGCCAGGTCGACCAGGCCCGCGAGAGGCACGTCACCGCGATAGGGCAGCGAAAGGATGCCGCATCCGCGCCGTTCGATGAGGCCGGCGATGCGAGGGTGGGGGGACACCAGCACGGCCCCGCCCTCGTGACGCAGAAGCACCCTGTCGTCACCGACCAGGTGGATGGCGCGCCCTGGTCGGGAGCAGGCCAGGAGGGCGAGCGCCAGCGTGCTCTTGCCCGAACGTGACGGTCCGCGGATCGCCAGGGCCCAACCGTCGATCGCGATGGCGGTCGCATGGATCGCCTTCGCGTCAGTCGGCATCGAGGAGAGCGGGGAACCAGACGATGAAGCGGGCGCCGCGCACGGCCGGTACCACCGCGCTCGAGGGCGCGAGGCGGTTGGCAGCGCGGATGCGGCCCCCGTGCGCCTCGATGATCTGGCGCGAGATGGAGAGGCCGAGCCCGGAGTTCTGGCCGAAGCCCTGATTCGGCCGGTCGGTGTAGAACCGCTCGAAGATGCGCTCGAAGGCGTCGGCGGGGATACCCGGCCCGTCGTCGTCGATGACGATCTCGTAGCCTTTGCGCCCGCTCGCCGCGTCGCGGATCACACTCATCGAAACCCGGACGCTCCCGCCGGGCTCCGAGAAGGAGCGGGCGTTGTCGATCAGGTTGTTGAACACCTGGCCGAGGCGCGAATCGTAGCCAAGCACCAGGAAGGTGCAGGGCTGGTCGTCCTCGTCGACCGCTTCGACGACCTCCAGGGTGACGTCGATGCCGGTGGCGCCGGTGTCGCGTGCGATGGACACCACGGTCTCCAGCACATGGACGAGGCTCACCTCGCGGCTTTCCCCACGGGCCAGTTCGGCGTCCAGGCGCGAGGCGTCCGAGATGTCGCTGATAAGCCGGTCGAGGCGGCGCACGTCGTGCTGGATCACCTCCATCAGCCGCGCCTGCGACTGCGGGGTGCGGGCGATCGGCAGGGTCTCGACGGCACTGCGCAACGAGGTCAGCGGGTTCTTCAGCTCGTGGGCGACGTCGGCGGCGAAGCTCTCGATGGCCTCGATGCGGTTGTAGAGCGCCTTCGTCATGTCGCGCAGCGAACCCGAGAGATGACCGATTTCGTCGGCGCGACCGGTGAAATCGGGGATCTCCTGGCGCGACTTGGTGCCTTTGCGCACCCGGTCGGCCGCCTCCGCCAGGCGCCGCATCGGCTCGGCGATGGTGCCGGCGAGGAACAGCGACAGCAGGAACATGATGACGGCCGAGATGAGGAAGATGCGAACGATGGTCCAGCGTTCGGCGGCGATCATCGTATCGATGTCGCCGCCCTGGGTCGACAGCAGCAGCGCGCCCTTGATCGACTGCAGGCGGCGGATCGGCACGGCCACGGAAATGATCGTCTCGCCCTTGGCGTTGACGCGCACGATCGACTGCACGCCGCCGGTCAGCGCCTGGGACACTTCCGCGTAATTCTTGCCGTTGGCCGTGGCGAACTCGTCGCGCCGCGGCAGGTCTTCGGACTGGCCGAAATTGCCGCGTACGGCGTTCCAGGTGCGCTCGATCAGCGTCAGCGCGTCTTCCGGCTGCGGCGGCGCGCTGGCGGGCGGGTCCTCGCGGGTGGTCATGCCGCGACGGCTGAGCGAGCGCGAGTCGAGGAGCAGGTAGCCGTCGGGGTCAAAGATGCGCGCGCGCGTGCGGGTCGGCAGCACCAGCCGGCGCAGCACCGGGCCGATGCGTTCGGGGTTGATGGAGAACTGCAGCGTCGGCGGCGTCTCTTCCAGCGCGTCGCCCTTGTAGCCGGGTGCCAGTTGCAGCAGCTTTTCGGGATCGATGGTGATCGCGTCCGTGTCGACGCTTGCGGAGGCCAGCACCGCGGCGGCGATGATCTCGCCCTGCGTCTGCAGGCTCTGCACGCGGGCGTCGATCAGCCCTTCGCGGAATTGGTTGACGTAGAGGAAGCCGACAGCCAGGGCGACGAGGCCGCCGAGGTTGAGGAACACGATGCGCCGCGTCAGCGACGACGAAAATCGGAACGAGAGCGAGTGCGACAGCGCCTTGCCGCGCCGCACCAGCTTTCGGCGGACCTGGCGCGCCCGGCGCATCGCGCTCGAGGCAACCGGCCCCTGCGTCCCGACGCTCACCCCGCCCTCCGGCCGCTTCCCCCCGCCGGCGCGAGCAGCCTATTCCTTGAAGCGATAACCGACACCATACAGCGTCTCGATCATCTCGAAGTCGTCGTCGACCGATTTGAACTTCTTGCGAAGCCGCTTGATGTGGCTGTCGATGGTGCGGTCGTCCACGTAGACCTGGTCGTCGTAGGCGGCGTCCATCAGGGCGTTGCGGCTCTTGACCACGCCCGGTCGGGTGGCCAGCGCCTGCAGGATCAGGAACTCGGTCACCGTGAGGGTCACCGGATCGTTCTTCCAGGTGCAGGTGTGGCGCTCCGGGTCCATCTTGAGCAAGCCGCGCTCGAGGAGCTTGGCCTCGGATTCCTTCTGCTGCGCCGCCTCCCTCGGGTTGGCGCGGCGCAGGATGGCCTTGACCCGCTCGACCAGGAGCCGCTGCGAGAAGGGTTTGCGGATGAAGTCGTCGGCGCCCATCTTGAGCCCGAACAACTCGTCGATCTCCTCGTCCTTGGACGTCAGGAAGATCACGGGCAGGTCGGACTTCTGGCGCAGCCGGCGCAGCAACTCCATGCCGTCCATCCGCGGCATCTTGATATCGAAGATGGCGAGGTCGGGCGGAGAGGCCTTCAACCCGTCGAGCGCCATCGACCCGTCCGTGTAGGTCTGGACGCGGTAGCCCTCCCCCTCCAACGCGATCGAGACCGAAGTGAGGATGTTCCGGTCGTCGTCGACCAGGGCGATGTTGGGCATACGGCTTACTCGCGCTTCATGTCGGCCAGAAGAGGGCGACGGAGATCTTGCCTGGCAACTTGGTCGCACGGCGGCGTCAAGAGCTTTAGCGGTCTTCACGGCCGAAATGTGACAGGAGTGACTTACTTGCCGATGTCGCGAAGATGAACCTTAAGCGAGCGGCCGTCAAACGTTCGTTTGTCAAAGAAGACCCTAGAGTTCGCGCGGCAGGCGGGCCGTTCGATTGGTCTTCGTTCCGAGTTGAGCGCGAAACAATTGCCGCCTCTACCGCTGCATTGCCGCGCGCGCCGCGGAAGGTCGCGTCGGCTCAGAAGCCGACGACCTTGTTGTCGCCGACGTTCTTGGGCGGCTCGCCGGTCAGCCGCGCCTTCACGTAGCCATAGGCGTGCAGCCAGGTGGAGGAGGGCGCATCCCAGTATTCCGCGCTCTCGACAGTCACCTTGATGAGGCAGATCGCCGGGTCGTCCGGTCCTTTGGGGAACCAGGTGCGGACCGGCTCGCTCCACAGGTCCTTGATCTTCGCCTTGTCGCGGACGATCTCGCCACGTCCGGCAACGGAGACGTAGTTCTGCCGCTTGGGCTCGGAATAGGCGAGCAGGACGTGCTCGTCGTGCAGCACCTCTTCGACCTTCGGCGTGCCGTCCTTGGAGAAGAACCAGAGCTCGCCCTCGAACGCCCGCTGGATTGCCGCCATCGGCCGGCCGCTCAGCTTGCCGTCGGCGCCGCGCGTGACCATCAGCGTGAACTCGACGTCCTTGATCATCGACCAGACCTTGTCCTGGTCCTCGCGGCTGCTGGAATGCTCCACCATCTGTCGTCTCCTCACGTAATGCGTGGCGCAAACCCAGGCTTGCCGAGCATGGTTCCCACGCACCCCGTCTCTGCAGCCGGTCGCCGCGGCGTCTTGCGCCGTCTGCCTCGCGCGGGCCATGGTCGATCGCGAGGAGATGCCGATGCCCGACGAGACCGCTGGACCCGCGCCGATGGAGCCGGAGTTCCGGCCGGAGGTCGAAGCCAAACGCCTGCTGCGCGCCACGCGTGCCGGCGCGCTCGCCACGCTGACCGCCGCAGGCGACCCCTTCGCGTCGCTCGTCACGGTCGCGACCGACCCCGACGGCTCGCCGCTGATCCTCGTCTCGCAGCTCTCCGCCCACACGCGACACCTCGGCCGCGACCCCCGCGCCTCGCTGCTGCTGGCGGACACGGGCGCCGGCGACCCGCTCCGCCACGCCCGGCTGACGGTCACCGGACAAGCCGCGCAGGTCGTCGAGCCGGCGGCACGGGCCGCCGCGAAGGCGCGGTTCCTCGCCCGGCACCCCGACGCGGCGCTCTACGCCGATTTCGCCGACTTCTCCTTCTGGCGGATCGCGATGGAGCAGGTCCATCTCAACGGCGGCTTCGCCCGCGCGGCACGGTTTCCGGCCGCGCGCATCCTCACCGCGGTGGCAGGCGCGCAACCGCTGCTGGAGGCGGAAGCCGGCGCGCTCGCCCACGTCAACACCGACCATTCCGACACGCTGGCGCTCTACGCCCGCGCCCTCGCCGGCGAGACCGACGGCCCCTGGCGCGCAACGGGGATCGACCCCGAGGGCCTGGACCTCGCCTGCGAGGAGCGGACCGCGCGGATCGCCTTTCCCACGCGCATCACGACGCCCGCCGCCCTGCGCGCCGCGCTCGTCGCCCTGGCGGAGGCGGCGCGCGACGCAACCGCGCGATAGGCCGAGGCGCCACCATCGCCTGGCCACAGCATCGGTCGCGACGCGATTCCGCGGCGACTCTGGACGCGGACTTGGGGGCCGTGAGGATCGTCCGGTGCTTCAGCCGAACCGCCGCGCCAGCGCCGCCAGGGTCGCGTCGGCGATGCCGAGGCCGGTCATGTGCGCGTAGGTGTTACGAACGTAATCGGGATTGGCGCCCGACGCGCCGACGCCCTGCGCAACGAACCGCTCGAGCGCCGGCAGGTCGAGCGTGCCGGCGTATTGGCCGTGGCGTCGATCGACGGCGTAGGACAGGGCCTTGACTCGGCGGCCGTCCGCGAGCGTCGCGTTGAGGACGATCTCGCGGTAGACCATCGTGACTTGCTCGCGCCCGCGCAGGTAGGCGACGGTCGCCTCGGTCTCAGCCGCGCGCACGCGGAAGGCGAGGCCCTTGCACGAGCCGCCGCGGTCGAGGCCGAGCACTAGCCCCGGCCGCTCCGGCGTGCCGCGATGCACGTGCGAGTAGACGCAGAGCGCCCGGTGGTAGCCGCGCACCACGGCGAGCTGCTGCTCCTCGAAGACGAAGCCCGGCCGCCACATGAGCGAGCCGTAGCCGAAAACCCAGAGGTCGTCCCCCGTCATCCGCCTCGCGCCCCGAAAGTGCCACGTTCCCCGCTCAGATGGCCGTGCAGGCCATCATCCCCCAAGGCCGGTATGGCCCGACAGGCTCCGCGAGGTCAAAGGCGAATCGATGCGCGTTGCCGGCCTGACCCTCGCCGCCCTCTTCCTTCTCCTCGCGGGCGGCTGGACCGCGGCCTGGTTCTACGCCGCCGGCGCGGCGGGCCGCGCGCTCGAGGGCTGGATGGACGGGGAACTGGCGCAGGGCCGGCGCTGGACCTGCCCGGGACGCCGCGTCGGCGGCTATCCGACAGCGATCGAGGTCACGTGCGACCACCCCACCTTCGCCGGCCTGGCGCTCGGCGAGCAGGCGTCGGGGTCGGTGGCCCGCGCGCGCCTCCGGCTCAGCGCCCTCGATCCCCGCCGCGCCGTGCTGGTGTTCGAGGCGCCGCTGGCCTATCGCAGCGACGACGGCACCAGCGACTTCACGGCCGACTGGAGCGCCCTGGCGCTCGACGTGAGCGGCTTGCCGGACGCCGTCGCCGGCGGCACGCTGAGCGGGGCCGGCGTGGCGGCGCGCGGGCGGTTCGGCGGCACGAACGCCGACATCCCGCGTTTGGGCAGGCTCGACCTGGCGGTGGCGAGCGTCGCCGCGGTCGATCCCACGCTCGACTTCCACCTCGCGCTCGAGGGCGTGCCCGCCGTAGCGCTCGACCGCGCCCTGGGCGACGCGCAGCCGGTCTCCTCGGTGTTTGCGGGCCGCCTCACCCAGGCGATGTTCGCGGACGCCGAGACCCTTCCGGCGCTGATCGAGCGATGGCGGCAGCGTGGCGGCAGCATAAGCCTTTCGGTCGCGCGGGCGGCGCGCGGCGCGGCGCGGATGGAGGCGACCGGGGCGCTCCACCTCGACGGCAACCACCGGGTCGAGGGCAAGCTCGACGCCAGTTTCACCGGGGCCGGCCCCATCCTCCGCCGCTACGGCATCAACCCGAACTTGGTGGCGGCGGGCTCCATCCTCAACAGCCTGTTCGGCAAGCGCGACGCCGCCACCCGGCCGCCCGGCGACCCCGACGCGATCCGTCTGCCGCTGCAGTTCCGCAACGGCCACCTCGGCGTCGGCCCGGTGGTGACCGCGGTCGAGCTGCCGCCGCTATACTGAGACGACCGGCCAAGGGCCGCGACGGAGAGGTTCATCCTGCCTTGCTGATGACAACGGCAGGCGTTTTCAAGCAGTCCAACGAACAGCACCTCCTATCCGCGACGCGCGGGTGACGGTCTTTTGCGCCACCCTCCCGATCGAGCCGGTAGGCAGGTCCGGACGAGAAAGACCGCTCTCTTCATGGTTGGAAGCGATTTCGCTTCTATGGCAGCATCCACGTCATGGATTTGCACGGCATCGACCTGAACCTGCTCGTCGCCTTCGACGCGCTCATGGCGGAACGCAGCGTCACGCGCGCGGGAGTCCGCATCGGCCGCACGCAGCCGGCCATGAGCGCAGCTTTGTCGCGCCTTCGGACGCTGCTGAGGGATGAGCTTTTCGTGCGCAGCCCGTCCGGGTTGCAGCCGACGCCCCGCGCGCTCGACCTCGCCGAGCCGCTTGGGCAGTCGCTCGCCGCCATCCAGCGCACCCTCGCCTTCACCCAGGCCTTCGACCCTGGATCGTCGGCCGCGACCTTCACGCTCGGCCTGTCGGACCATCCGGCCTACGTCCTGCTGCCGATCCTGGTCGCGTGGCTGCGCGCCGTCGCACCCGCGGTGGCGCTCCGCATCCGGAGTTTCGTTGGGCGCGACGAAGCGGTCGCGTTATTGGACGCGGGCGACGTGGACCTCACAGTCGGCGTGCCCCCGACCGTTGCGTCGGGGCGGATCCTGACGCGCCCGCTGTTCACCGAACGCTTCGTCTGCATCCTGAGGAAAGACCATCCCTCGGCGGCGATGGGCGCGCTGGACCTCGCCGCCTTCCTCCGCCTGCCGCATCTGCTGGTGTCGCCGGAGAACGAGCGCTTCGGGCTCGTCGATGCCGCCTTGGCACGACAGGGCTTGAAGCGACGTCTCGCTTTGACGCTGCCGCAAATGTATGCCGCGCCTGCCCTCGTCGCGCGATCGGACCTCGTCGCAACGCTCATGAGCGGGATCGTCGCCGCCTCCGGCCACGCGCACGCGCTGCGAGTGCTGGAACCGCCCCTCGCGCTGGAGCCGATTTTGTTCGTGCTGTCCTGGCACAGACGCAACGACGGGCATCCGGCCCAGCGCTGGCTGCGCGATGGCATCGCGACCCTGGACCTCGGAATGCCTCGAGCGGGCCTCCCGGCCTAGCCGACGCTCTCGGCCTCTTCCTTGCGGCGGGAGCGGCGGTCGAAGAACAGCGCCTGGCTGATGACGGCCTTGAGGCTGTCGACGCCGAAGGGTTTGGTGATGAGGAAGGCGGGCTCGGGCGGCGCGCCGGTCAGGAAGCGCTCGGGATAGGCGGTGATGAAGATCACGGGCACCGAGAACGTGTCGAGGATCTGATTGACGGCCTCCAGCCCCGAGCTGCCGTCGGCGAGCTGGATGTCGGCGAGGATCAGGCCGGGCCGCTCCTTGCTGACCGCCTCGACCGCCTCGTGGTGGGTGCGCGCGACGTTGACGACGCGGTGGCCGAGTTCCTCGACCAGGGTCTGCAGGTCGAGGGCGATGAACGGCTCGTCCTCGATGATCAGCACATCCGTGCGGATCTGGTTGGCGATCTCCTTGCCGGCCGTATCGATCAGCGCGGCTGCTTCTTCGCCCGGGCAGCCGAGCACGCGGCCCACCTCCGCGGTGTCGAAGCCTTCGAGCGAGCTGAGGAGGAAGGCGATGCGCGGCCGCAGGGTGATCGCCTCGAGGTTGCGGCGGGCGCCGTGCTCGTCTGACGAGAGGTCGGGTTGGTCGACATGGGCGTTGACCGGCATGGACCCCCAGACCTTGAGGAAGGCGCGATAGAGCGAGGCGCGAACATCGGGACCGGCGTCGAACCCAGCCGGGTCGCCGACGATCGCCTCCAGCGTGGCCAGCACATAGGCGTCTCCGCCGGCCTGGTTGCCCGTCAAGGCGCGGGAGAAACGACGCAGATAGGGAATGTGAGAGGCGATGGCCTGGGAAACCGACATGAACCTATTCCTCTCGATCCGACCGGCGGGCGCATCAGCTTGAGCTACGCTGCAGAACGCGCGACCCTGCAATAAAGTTCCGCGGCGGAGGAACCAAACGCCGGCTGGCTGCATTCTTTGCGTGCCCACCGGAGTTGATCCAGACCCAAACCTGTTGGGCGGTTCAAACTGCTTTGCAGTCCGCGACCACCTGACGAGCTACCTTGGAGTCCGTTCTAGGCCCGTTGCCGGTTCCCACACCCACGCTGCCGCAGCAGGCTCACGGCTTATTGCCCAGTCTCCCATTTTCATGCAAGACCCGCGTCGCCGCCGGACGCCAACATCGTTAGAGGGTAGCCCTTTGTCGTCTCTTCGTGTCAAAAAAACGACCGCAAAACCTGAGATCACGGATCAGATCGGGCGGCATCTGCGGTCCGTCTACAACGACGTGCTCGCGCAACCCGTGCCGGACCGTTTCCTCGACCTGTTGAAAGACCTCGACGCCCTGCCCTCGCCGTCCCTTGCGGAGAAGAAGGCATCCAAGTGACAGGGGAACCCGCCGTTACGCCGACGCCGCGCCCCCCCGCCAGCGCGCAGATGAAGGCGGACCTGATTTCCGTCATCCCAAACCTGCGCGCCTTCGCCGTCTCGCTGTGCGGCAATCCCGACCGCGCCGACGACCTCGTGCAGGAGACGCTGGTCAAGGCCTGGAGCAATCTCGGCTCGTTCGTCGAGGGCACGAACCTTCCGGCCTGGCTCTTCACCATCCTGCGCAACATCTATTATTCCGAGTACCGCAAGCGCCGCCGCGAGGTGGCCGACACGGACGGCGCCATCGCCGCCAAGCTTGCGGCCGCCCCCGCCCAACACGGCCACATGGACTTCCAGGACTTCCGCGAGGCGTTGCAGCGTCTGCCGACCGACCAGCGCGAGGCGCTCGTGCTCATCGGCGCCTCCGGCCTGTCCTACGAGGAGGCGGCGGGCGTCTGCAAGTGCGCGGTGGGCACGATGAAGAGCCGCGTCAACCGTGCCCGCAACCGGCTGGCGGAGATGCTGTCGCTGCAAACGAGCGGCGAGTTCGGCAACGACGGCGACTGGCAGGCGATCGACCCGATCTTCCTCGGCCAGCGGTTTTCCCGCACCGGCAGCGATTAGGCCCTGCCGTTCGCCCTACCCTCCCTTCCTTGAAGGGCGAGGGGAAGGGCGCTACGAGGTCGACGAGGATCGGCCGGCCTGGGATGGGATGCGGGATGAGCGACACGGCGGCGGGCGCGACGCGCTCCGAGACGGATTCTTTCGGGCCCATCGACGTGCCCGCCGACCGGCTGTGGGGCGCGCAGACGCAGCGCTCGCGCGAGAACTTCGCGATCGGCGGCCAGAGGATGCCGTTGCCCGTCGTCCACGCGCTGGCCGTGGTCAAGCGCGCCGCCGCCGAGGCCAATGCGGCACAGGGCGAATTGGCGCCGGACCTCGCGGCCGCGATCGTCGCGGCGGCGATGGAGATCGAGGCGGGCCGTCTCGACGACCACTTCCCGCTGGTGGTCTGGCAGACGGGGTCGGGCACCCAGTCCAACATGAACGTCAACGAGGTGATCTCAAACCGCGCCAACGAGACGCTCGGCCAGGCCCGCGGCACCAAGAAGCCGGTCCACCCCAACGATCACGTCAACCGCGGCCAGTCTTCCAACGACAGCTTCCCGACCGCCATGCACATCGCGGCGGCGCTGGAGGTCACCCGCGCGCTGCTGCCGGCGCTGGAACGCCTGCGCGGCGCGCTCGACGCCAAGGCGAAGGCCTTTGCCGCCATCATCAAGATCGGCCGCACCCACCTGCAGGACGCCACGCCCGTGACGCTCGGCCAGGAGTTCTCCGGCTATGTCGCCCAGGTCGCCAACGCGCAGGCGCGCATCAAGATGACCCTGCCGGGCCTGCTGCAGCTCGCCCAGGGCGGCACGGCGGTCGGTACGGGGCTGAACAGCAAACCAGGCTTCGACACGGCCTTCGCCGCGAAGATCGCGGCCTACACCGGCCTGCCGTTCGAGACCGCGCCCAACAAGTTCGAGGCGCTCGCCGCCCACGACGCGCTCTCCTTCGCGCATGGCGCGCTGAACTCGCTCGCCGCCGGCCTCTACAAGATCGCAAGCGACATACGGCTCGCCGGCTCCGGCCCGCGCTCCGGGATCGGCGAGCTGCTGCTGCCGGAGAACGAGCCGGGCTCGTCCATCATGCCGGGCAAGGTCAACCCGACGCAAGTCGAGGCCTTGACCATGGTCTGCGCCCGCGTGTTCGGCAACGAGACGACCGTCGCCTTCGCCGCCAGCCAGGGCCAGTTCGAGCTCAACGTGATGAAGCCGGTGATCGCCTTCGCCTTCCTGGAAAGCGTCACCCTGCTGGCGGAAGCCTGCGACAGCTTCCGCGCCCATTGCGTGGAGGGGCTGGAGGCCAACACCAAGACGATCGCCGACCTGCTCAGCCGCTCGCTGATGCTGGTGACGGCCCTGGCCCCCACCATCGGCTACGACAACGCCGCCAAGGTGGCCAAGCAGGCGCACAAGAACGGCACGACCCTGCGCGAGGAGGCGCTGGCGCTGGGCCTGGTGAGCGCCGAAGAGTTCGACCGCGTGGTGCGCCCGGAGACGATGCTGGCGCCGGGGTAACATTAGCGATTTGCAGTAGAACTGTTGGTGCTGACCATTGGAGCGATCATGTCCTCTCCAAGAATACATCCCAAAGATCGAGCATTGAAAAAAATGAATGAAAAGCGAAGCTCCAAAAGCGTCGTGAGCACATACTTTGATGTTATATACGCGCTAATCATGCATGACATCAAGACACGCTTTTTTGGAAACGGTCTTGGGCAGATTCTTATGATTATTTGGCCTTTTGTCCACATAATTATGTTGCTTGCAATTTATTATTTTTCGGGTCGAGCAACTCCTTTCGGCAGCAGTTCAATTCTTTATTGCGCAACAGGGGTCCTACCGTTTATCATATTCGCATATATGGCACGGTGGATAGTATATTCTTCTGTTCAGAACCGGTCGTTTCGGCAGTATCCTATTGTAACATCTTTAGATTTAATGATTGCAAGGTCCTTGCTGGAGACATTGAATATTATCATACTTACCATTCTGATGGGTGTCGTACTTTTCTTATTGGGAATCGACTTCTGGCCTATTAACCCTATTGATGCTTTTTCCGCACTGGTCGCATCGATTTTTCTTGCTGCCGGAATCGGTATTTTCAATGGAGCTATCGCTGCTTTCTTTCCAACATGGCTTACCGTTTTTTCATTATGTATTATAATTGTTTACGCGTCGTCGGGTATTGTTTTTATTGCTTCTAGCCTTCCGCTCGAAGCAAGAGAGATATTGAGCTACAATCCTGTTCTCCAAACAGTAGAGTGGATGAGGGCAGCATACTATCCTGATTATCCACACCTTATATTGGATAAGTGGTATACAATAAGATTTTCTCTTATCGCAATAGGGTTAGGTCTCATTTTAGAACGGTTATCTCGCAAGCTTAGCTAGATACAATATTAATTTATTTTTTATATCGGCACACGCTGTGCGCGACTCATGGGCGCCTGTAAACTGGCTGAAAGCTGAACGGATGGTTCAGACAAGGAGAGTCCGCGGTGAGTGTTGCGATTTTCTGCGATTTGAACTTCAGGCTGGCAACAGCAGGGATAGAGATGCTAATGGGATTTTCAAAGCTGGAGACCGTAAATAATGCCGAGCGCAAAATCCGAGATGATCGACCGCATCTGGTACGGCAAAGATCCGTTTGCTGGAGGCGCGAAGGCGCCGGTCGATCACCACGGGTGGAACTCCCATCATCTGTATCTAACCCGGGCCATCGAAACCGTGCGGCCTCGCGTTGTGGTTGAGGTTGGCGTTTGGAAGGGCGGTTCAGTGATGACCATGGCTGAGGCCATGAAGGTCAACCAGATTGACGGTGCCGTGATCGCAATCGATACCTGGCTTGGGTCTTCAGAGCATTGGACCGATCGCGTCTTCCACGAGGGCATGAACTATACAGACGGCTACCCTCGGCTCTTCCATGTCTTCGCCGCCAACGTCTTGGACCGGGACCTGCAAGACTACGTGGTGCCGCTGCCTCTTGATAGCGTTAACGCTTTTCACGTTCTGAAGACGCTAGGCATTAAGCCTGACGTCTTGCACATTGACGCCGGTCATGATTTTGAGTCCGCTACCGCCGATTTGAGAGCTTGGTGGCCTTTCCTTGCACCAGGAGGAGTGCTTGTTGGCGATGACTATTTCGCGGATGGTTCCCTGTGGCCGGAAGTTAGGGATGCGTTTGATGCGTTTTTTGGCCGAAATAATGCAGACGTGTTTGAAAGCGGCGATGCAAAATGCTTTATTCGCAAGCCTTTTTGACAGTTTATCATTTAAATTGGAACTGCGCTACACTCGCTATTTCAATATTTTTGGTCGATGGATAGTTCCAACAATGGCAAACGGCTTACCGAGCATACAAAGCTAAGCCCTAGCGTGGAAAAACAGCAAGCATCAAGTACAATCCAGCAAGTTTTCTGTCCTTGCTTAATAAGAAGCAGATATTCGATCCTACCCTGCGTGGCGTTAAACGTTGTAGAACAGCTATTATTAGTCGGCTTTGCCAATGAGACCGGCGCTGTAACACAGCAAGACCCGTGCCATTTGTGGGATCACCTTGGTGATGGTGGCAAGCAGTTTAAGGTCTGGTAGTAAGGGCTCACGAACAAAATGCGTGCTCATGCTTCACAGCGGTTAGGGAAAGACACTCATGAATTCGCTTCAGGCCGGAGCCAAGCTTACGGGAGTCGATCAATGGATTGCGGATAAATTCAGAGCCGAAGACCTACTTGCGAGCGTTAACGCTGGCATCAAAGCTCGGAACGAAGGCCACATGGATGCGGCCGAAGGCTTGTTTAAAAAAATCCTGGGAGCGGAAGCTTCTCACCCGTTTGCTCACTTCGAACTGGCGTTCCTTTATTCGATAACAAATCGTCATATGGAGGCGCTTGGACAATTCGAAACTCTTCTTCGGCATCATCCAAACGATGCCCGAGCAATGAAGGGTTTAGCAAGCACTGCATCTTATCTGGGAGCCAGAGGCAAAGCTTTTGCTGCCCTCAAAGGCCTTCCACTCACTGACTCAACCGCCGACTTATCAACAGTATTAGATCAATTTCGCGGGTTTGTAGAAGAATTTTCCCATGAAGATATCAGATCGATGCTTTCTAAGCTTGAGATTGAGAATAAGTATCTTCATTGCACGGACTTATGTGAAGAAATTCTTGCAGCAGCGCGTCAAAAGGTTCCGTTCTCACTGATACGACTTGGAGACGGAGAAGGTACGCGTGTAAAAATTGGCCTAAAAGATGAGGTAAATTACCGCGAACTTTATAGACATTGTCGGCGTGCGCTAACTGACATATGGTTTACGTCCGATTTTCAGGATCCAGACGGACAGTTTGATTTGTTATCATTGGAGTTGCCTGAGGTCATTAAAAACGCCTCTGTACTTGGTATTCCCTATCAAAGCTGGTTGGCACATGAGCATAAAATTGCGAGCATAACGGGAGTAACCTCGCTGACGAACCTAATAAGGCTGATAAGCTCATTTCCAAGCAATAAAATGCCTTCTCTCTGCGTCCAGAATATCCATTTCGCACTAAGTGGATCAAGTCTCTTTGAGCGATTGTTTCGTGAAGATTGCAAATTCGGCGTTATTACGTGCCATAGTGCGCTAGGATACGCAATAGAGCGACGGTTTGGTGTTCCTAATGTCGCCACATATAAGATACCAGGCGAAGGCGCTTACAAGACGTTGCTGGAGGATCAAGCAGACAAGCGCTTTCATTTCCCTTCAGTATTCAACGATATTAGAAGCTCCATTAAGTCTCAGTGTCTCAGCGGAAATGTTATACTTGTTGCAGCAGGTTATCTCGGAAAGTTCTACTGTGATGATATTAAACGCTCTGGCGGCATAGGGATTGATATCGGTTCTATCGCTGACGGCTGGATGGGGAAAAATACAAGGCCTGGGATGTCTGACGTCATCAGTATCAAGTAAAGATTGATTTGCCTCTCAACTGTTCTCAAAATCGGCTTCTTTAAGGGTATCGGTTTTGCAACGAGTCCAGATAAATAGCGGCCTCCGTTTGCCCTCAGCCGTAAACCATGCTGTCTCCCCGGGCAACGCATCCGCAACGGCACCCCGCACGCCCATGACCACCGAGCGCTACAACGCCCGCGAGACCGAACCGCATTGGCAGCGCGTGTGGGACGAGCGCGGCCTCTTCCGCACAGGGGTCGAGCCCGCCGGCCGGCCCAAATATTACGTGCTGGAGATGTTTCCCTATCCCTCCGGCCGCATCCACATGGGCCACGTGCGCAACTACGCCATGGGCGACGTGGTGGCGCGCTACAAGCGGGCGAAGGGGTTTGACGTGCTCCACCCGATGGGCTGGGACGCGTTCGGCCTGCCGGCGGAAAATGCCGCGCGCGCCAGCGGCCGCTCGCCCGCCGCCTGGACCGCCGCCAACATCGCCACCATGCGCGCGCAGCTCAAAAGCATGGGCCTCTCGCTCGACTGGTCGCGCGAGATCGCTACCTGCGACCCCACCTATTACAAGCACCAGCAGCGCCTGTTCCTCGACTTCCTGGCCAAGGGCCTCGTCGACCGCAAGCAGGCGAAGGTCAATTGGGACCCAGTCGACATGACCGTGCTCGCCAACGAGCAGGTGATCGACGGGCGCGGCTGGCGCTCCGGCGCGCCGGTGGAGCAGCGCGAGCTGACGCAATGGTTCCTGCGCATCGGCCTCTTTGCCGAGGACCTGCTCGCCGGCCTCGACACGCTCGATCGCTGGCCGGAGAAGGTCAAGCTGATGCAGCGCAACTGGATCGGCCGCTCCGAGGGCCTGCTCGTGCGGTTCGCGCTCGCCGAAAACGCGCTGGGGCGGAGCGAGGTCGAGGTCTACACGACCCGGCCCGACACCCTGTTCGGCGCGACGTTCCTGGCTGTCGCCGCCGACCACCCCCTGGCGACGGCCGCGGCGGCGCGCGACCCGGAGCTGGCCGCCTTTATCGCCGAGACCCGCTCGCTCGGCACATCCGTCGCGGCGATCGAGACGGCGGAGAAGCGCGGCTACGACACCGGCCTCGCCGTCGCCCACCCGTTCGACCCGGACTGGCACCTGCCGGTCTACGTCGCCAATTTCGTGCTGATGGACTACGGCACGGGCGCCATCTTCGGCTGCCCCGCGCACGACCAGCGCGACCTCGACTTCGCCAACGCCTACGGGCTCGGCAACCGCGCCGTCGTGTGCCCCAACGACGCCGATCCGGCGACCTTCGCGGTGACGCAGGTGGCCTTCGACGGCGACGGCCGCCTCATCAACTCGCGTTTCCTCGACGGGATGACCATCGTCGAAGGCAAGGCCGAGGTCGCGCGCCGCCTCGCGGACGCGAGCCTCGGCAACGCGCCGGTCGCGCGCGCCCAAGTCAACTTCCGCCTGCGCGACTGGGGCATCTCGCGCCAGCGCTATTGGGGCTGCCCGATCCCGATCCTCCATTGCGCCGCCTGCGGCGTGGTGCCGGTACCGGTGGCCGACCTGCCGGTGGTGCTGCCCGACGACGTGAGCTTCGACCAGCCGGGCAACCCGCTCGACCGGCACCCGACCTGGCGCGACGTCGCCTGCCCACGCTGCGGCGCGCCGGCCCGGCGGGAAACGGACACGATGGACACCTTCGTCGACTCGTCCTGGTATTTCCTGCGCTTCACCGATCCCTGGAACGCGGAGGCGCCGACGAGCGCCGCAGCGGTCGATCGCTTCATGCCCGTCGATCAATATATCGGCGGCATCGAGCACGCGATCCTCCACCTGCTCTACGCCCGCTTCTTCACCCGGGCGATGGGCGCGACCGGCCACGCGGGCGCGGTGCGCGAGCCGTTCACCGGCCTCTTCACGCAGGGCATGGTGACCCACGAGACCTACCGGGACGGCGCGGGCGCCTGGATGGCGCCGGCCGAGGTGCGCTTCGAGGAGGCACCGGAGGGCCGCCGCGCCGTCAAGCTCGCCGATGGCAGCGCGGTCGCGATCGGCGCGGTCGAGAAGATGTCGAAGTCCAAGCGCAACGTGGTCGACCCCGACGAGATCATCGAGAGCTTCGGGGCCGACACCGCGCGCTGGTTCATGCTGTCGGATTCGCCGCCCGAGCGCGACGTGATCTGGACGGAGGAGGGCGTGCAGGCGGCGGGCAAGTTTCTGCAGCGCGTCTGGCGCCTCGTCGACGAACTGGCCGGACTCGCGGCGCCCGTCGGCACGCCTGTTCCCGCGACCTTCGGCCGGGACGCGGCCGACATCCGCAAGGCGGCGCACGGCGCGCTCCTGCGGCTCGGCGAGGATATCGAACAGCTCCGCTTCAACCGGGCGATCGCGCGCATCTACGACCTCGTCAACCGACTGGCCGCCGCGGTCGGCGCGATCGAGACGCCGGAGATGGCGCCCGACCTGCGCTTCGCCTTCCGCGAAGCGGCGGACGTCCTCGTGCAACTTTTTGCGCCCATGATGCCCCATCTCGCCGAATCCTGCTGGGCGGCGCTGGGCCACGGCACGCTCGTGGCCCAGGCGCCCTGGCCGGTCGGCGACCCCGCCCTCACGCTCGAGGATCAGATCGTGCTGCCGGTGCAGATCAATGGTAAGAAGCGGGCGGACGTCACCGTCGGCCGCACGGCTGGGCCGGCTGCGGTGGAAGCGGCGGCGCTGGCGCTCGACGCCGTGCAGAAGGCGCTGGAGGGCAGGCCCGTGAAGAAGGTGGTGGTCGTGCCGCAGAGGATCGTCAATGTCGTCGTGTGAGAGGCGAGCGATACCGTGGAGGCCGGCGCTCGCGCTGGCCGCCGCGCTCGCACTCGCCGGCTGCTTTCAGCCGATGTACGGCCCGCTGAGCGCCGGCGGCGCGGATACGGCGGCGGAGCTGCAGGCTATCGCCATCGAGCCAATCCCCGAGCGCGTCGGCCATTACCTCGGCGACAACCTCGTCTTCGCGCTCAACGGCACCGGCTCGCACGTGCCGCCGAAATACCGCCTCTTCGTGACCCTGCGCGAGACGACGAGCACACCGCTCATCGACACGGTGAGCGGTATCGCCAGCGCGGCGACGGTGAACCTAAACGCCGACTTCCGCCTGATCCCGGTCGGCGGCGGCGATCCGATCGTCAAGGGCACGGCGATGGTCATCGCCAGCTACGACCGCAACGACCAGCGCTTCGCCAACATCCGCGCGGCGCGCGACGCCGAGATCCGCGATGCCAAGCAGCTCGCGGACCAGCTTCGCATCCGCCTTTCCGCCGCCTTGGCGACGCGCGGCGCCAATCCGACACGCTCGTAGCCAAGGCGCAGGTGCTTCGAGGCGGCCGGTGTCGCTTCCGAAAGGGACCGTCTCGTGCCACGAAACCCGCGCCTATGCAGGAACATGTGCGGAGGCCGAGCGTGGCGATCGTACTGTTCGGCGGAGGCCTCGGCCCTAGGCTGACCCGATAGATGCAAGGGGACCGCCATCATGGTCGCGATCAGGTCCGGCGACGCGGACCGCACCATCAACCATCCACCGGCCGGCACTTGCCTTTATCTCGTCTTCGGCAGCGACACGGGGTTGGTCGCCGAGCGCCTCCGCACGATCCTGACGCGTGCGGTCGACGACCCCAAGGACGGGTTCCAGCTCGTGCGGATGTCCGGCGACGACGTTGCGACCGATCCGCTGCGCCTCGTGGACGAAGCCAACGCCATCCCGATGTTCGGCGGCCGCAAAGCCATCGCCATCGAGGCGACGGGCAAGTCCCTCGTGCCGGCGATCGAGAGGATTTTGAAGGCGCCCCCGGCGCAATGCACGATCGCCATCGAAGCCGGCACCCTCAAGCGCGACCATCCGCTGCGCAAGCTCTTCGAGCGCGAACGCAACGCCGTCGCCATCGAGTGCCACCCCGACGGCGCGCGCGAGATCGGCCAGTTGATCGAGCGCGAACTTGCCGCCGACGGCCTCACCATCGAGCCCGACGCCAAGGAACTGCTGCTCTCCCTGCTTGGCCAGGACCGCCTCGGCACCCGCTCCGAACTGGAGAAGCTCGCCACCTACGCCCACGGCGAAGGCCGGGTGGGGATCGCCCACGTCGAGGCGATCGTCGCCGACGCCTCCGCGCTGGTCCTCGACCATGCCATCGACGGTGCGTTCCGCGGCGGCTTCGCGGCGGTGGAGACCACGACGGAAAAGGTGTTTGCGGAGACGGGGGACGTCAACCTTCTGCTCGGGTCGGCGCTGCGCCACGCGACCGCTTTGCACCGGGCGCGGCTCGCGATGGAGGGCGGCGGAGGCGGCTTCGAGGCCGGCGGGTTCTATGGCGCCCGGCGCACGGCGGCGGAGCAGCAGCTCAAGATGTGGGACGCGGCCCGGCTCGCCAAAGCCATCGCCACCCTGGGCGAAGCCGTCGGGCGCGCGCGCCGCGAGCCACGCCTGGCACAGGCTATCGCGGTGCGCGCCCTCTGGGCCGTCGCCCTCGCTGCCGGGCCGCGCAACGCGGCTTGAGGCATGCGGACGGTCGAACGGCCGCGCCGCTAACCGCCTTTGACGAGCAGGGTGACGGCGGACAGCGTGGTCGCCGCGGTCGAGGAGGCGGCGGTCGGCCTGTAGTCGCCGTCGGCGTCCTTGACCTCGTGGCCGGCACCTTTCGTCTTGAAGTCACCGTCCGCTGCGGTCGCCTTGACGGAAACGGCTGGCGCGGGAGCAATGGGACTGGTCGAGGACACGGACGAGACGGACATGCGGGACTCCTTGCGGTCGATTGTCGACCATGGGCAAGCTAGAACGTCGCGATTAAAGCCCCGCCAGCAGACCGAAACGCGCCTCGCGTCATCGCGGGACACCTCAGGCCCACATGGGCTCGCCGCGTTGGATGCGTTCGCTCATCTCGGCCTGGAACGCGGGCGGCCCGAAGGCGAACCATTCGCCGTCCACCTGGTAGAGGATGAGCCGCCGGTTCTTCACCGTAAAGTCGAGCAGCCAGCGCAGGGTGGCCTCGCTCGAGGTGGCGGCGCTGGGCACCGCGACGTCGACCGGGACGCCGCGCCAGAGGAACTTTGCGGGCAGGAGGACGAAGCCGCAGGTGTCGGGTCGCATCCATTCGGGGAGGGGGCTTCCGGCGACCAGCCAGCCGCAGGCGAACTGCTGGCAGGGATCGACCGGGCGGCGCTCGTAGATCGAGCACGACGCCCCGGTGCTGAACGGGCAGGGTTTGCCCGGCGCGACGTCATGCCCGTAAACCTCTATGCGGAGCCAACCGTCGCAGCACGCGGTGCAGGGTCCGCAACGACGCTGGTCCAGGGCTTGGGGCAAGGCTTTCTGGGACAAGGTTTGGGGAACTGTCCCCGTCATGGTCGGCGCCCCAGTCTGCAAACGTCCGCTCAACGGTTTGGGCGCGAGCAGACTGGCTGCCGCGCCCAACCCCTGTGTCGACCTGTCCGGCGCAATTGGCCGGCGACAGTTTCAGTACCGCTTGTTCGGAGCGCCCGCGTCGCCGGCGCCGCCGGGAGGCGTCGAAGGCTGGAAGCCGGAGGCCGCCTCGCCCCTGCCGTACTCGTTGGTGCCGGGTTGACCCGATGAGGCCGCCGGACCGTCCTTCGCCGGCGATACGGAACGGTGGGGCTCATTGAGCGAACCCTGTGCCATGACCGGCATTGCGCTCGCGAGAGCGATGGCACCTGCGAAAGCGATCGTCTTCATCATAGTAAAGTCTCCTCGGGACACCTTGTCTGCACGAAGGAACGCGACCGTTCGTGAGTCGTTCCGCCGAGATGACGCGCGAGCCGAAACGCAGGTATGTCAGGCCGGTCGCTCTTCGACCGACCTGACGACGCGGGCTAGAAGTTCAGGGTCAAGCCGCTCGAGATGGCGCGGA
This sequence comes from Beijerinckiaceae bacterium, assembly GCA_965249685.1. GTDB lineage: Bacteria > Pseudomonadota > Alphaproteobacteria > Rhizobiales > Beijerinckiaceae > RH-AL1. The sequence goes on from CBDFMN010000003.1 coordinate 2,611,138, forward strand.
TGCTGCCACCGAGGAGGATTTGGTTGAACCTGTCACGACCCGCGTATTGCAGGCCGTGGCCGCTGGCACCGGTGACGTAATGGGCACCGGCACCGTTGACCAGGTCCGTCCCGACGAGATAGACGCTCGCGAACTTGCTGAAGCTGTAGCGAAGGCCGGCGGAATATTGGTCCGCGGCGTTGCCGATGGTGTTTTGGGTGATCCCGGTGGCCGTGGCCGTGTCGGACGCGGTGACGTTGTTGACCAGCGAAACTCCTGGCGACCCGCTCTTGAAGGCATGGGCGTAGGCGAAGCTCGCCGCCAACCCACTCTGGCCGAACGTCTGCGTCACGCTGGCATAGGCCGAATCGCGCGATCGCTCGTTGAACTGCGCGGGTTGGCCGTCGCGGCGGATGATCTCGTAGATACCGTAAGCCTGCAGGGCACCGAGCGGATCGTCCAGAAGATAGCCGACACCGATCTTGCCGGCGTATTCGTTGGCCACGCCCTGACCGGTGATGATCTGACCGTCCGGCAGGACCACCGGTGTGTTGTCGTTGTTCAGGATGTCGCTGACGCGGTTCACGGCACGGTGGAACTCGAACGCGCCGATGGCTGTCAGCGGCCCCTTCTTGTAGACGATCGAGGTGCTGTAGAGGTCGCCGAAGGACCCGTCCGTGCAGACCAGGTTACCGGGGTAGCCGACACCGCCTGTGGTGGGCGTAATGTAGCCCTGCGTCGTGTTGGGGAAGCCGCTGCCGCTGCCGCGCGCGTTCGAGCCGTTGCAGTTGAAGTCGCCGAAGGGGAAGGCGCTGTTGTCGAGCGACGGGTTGCCGCCGGCCGCGGCCATGACGCTGAACTGGAAGCCGTTCAGGATCGGCGTGTCGTACCAGATCGCCCGTGGCGCACGGAAGTCGAACTCCGCGCGGACGTCGCCGCCGGTGTTGCCCATGATGGAATTGTAGTCCGCGACCGTCGTCGAGAACGGGTCGAACGAGGCGGTCGAGCGCTTGTAGGGCGTGTCGCCCTTGCCGATCTTCAGGGCACCGTACGGTCCCTCGATACCGAGGAACGTGTCGCGCGTGCCAAGGGCGGCGCGCTCGCTGGGCTGGGAGGAGGCGTCGACCAGGCTCTCGACCTGGGCGATGACGGCGTAATTGGAGAACCCGTAATCGGTCAGGTCATGCCGGACGCGGAAGCCGAGATAGGTCAGGTTGCTCGCCACCGACCACCTGTAGCCCTTGCTGTCGTAGGAGCCGGTGTTGAAGGCGTCGATCGAGAGGTCGGCGTGGCCGTAGATCGACACCGTGGTGGCGTCGAACGCGCCGGTGGGAATACTGTCGGGCGCGTTGACCCTGAAGGAGCCGATCGCGAGCAACGGCGGTCGGGCGTCGGGCGCCGGCGGTTGGGCGATGCCGACGTGCTGGACGGCATTGCCTTTGCCCGACTTTGCCGGCTCGGCCTTGACGACGACCTTGCTGCGCTCGACATGCTGCATACGGTCGCGCAGCACGGCGTTCTCGCGCGCGAGCTTGCTGTTCTTCGATTCGAGGGCGTCGAGCCGCCGGAGAATGTCCTCCTGCGTCACGGCATAGGCCGGCTGCACCAACGCTATGGCCGTCACGCTCGCGCCGCAGAGTAGGACCGACGCTTTCGCCACCGCGCGAAAGTGTATTGAGTGCCGCATTCTTCTATCCCCCAAGCCCAAGAGCCTTTTAGGCATTCCTGGTATGCCAAGGAAGCAGAACACGACTTCGCGACTACAGGAAGCCTCCAACGCGACAAAAGCCGCATAGTTGCCACGATGTAACTCTGCCTAACGACGGAGAAGGATGGCGCGGGACGGCTGATCCCGCCTCCGCCTGACATTGCGAGGACCGACCCCTGCTTTCCCCTGCCCATCGTCCTTCCCCGTGATCCAGCCGGCGCCGTTCGCCACCTACGCGGTCGTCGCCGCAACCGTCGCCGGCATCATCGCGCGCCCGTTCGGCTGGCCGGAGGCGGTCTGGGCTTCGGCGGGCGCGCTCGCCCTCGTCGCGTTCGGGCTGCTGCCGTTCGACCGGGCCTGGGCTGGCGTCCTCAAAGGGGGCGACGTCTATCTCTTCCTCGTCGGCATGATGGTCCTGGCGGAGGTCGCGCGGCGGGAGGGGCTGTTCGATTGGTTGGCCGCGCGCGCGGTGCGGGGTTCGCGCGGGTCGGCGAGCCGGTTGTTCCTGCTCGTCTATGCCGTCGGCACGCTGGTGACGGTCTTCCTGTCGAACGACGCCACCGCCGTGGTGCTGACGCCCGCCGTCTATGCCGCGGCGCGGGCGGCAAAGGCCGACCCGCTGCCCTATCTCTTCGTATGCGCGATGGTCGCCAACGCCGCGAGCTTCGTGCTGCCGATTTCCAACCCCGCCAACCTCGTCGTCTTCGCGCACGGCCTGCCGCCGCTCGGCGCGTGGCTGGCGCGGTTCGGCGCCGCATCGTCGGCTGCGGTCGTGGTGACCTTCGCGGTGCTGCGTTGGTCGCAACGCGGCCGGCTCGCCGCCCCGATCGCGCGCGACGCAGGCCCGGTGGCGCTGTCCGTCGGCGGGATGGTCTCCGGCCTGGGGATCGCAGGCATGGGCCTCGCGGCCTCCGCGTCCTCCGCGCTCGGCCTGCAACTCGGCGTGCCGACGTTCGCCGCGGGCCTGCTCACGGGCGCCGTCGTGCTCGCCGTCAAGCGCGAGGCGCCCTGGCCGGTGGTGCGGCACGTCGCCTGGGGCGTGCTGCCCCTGGTCGCCGGCCTGTTCGTCCTCGTCGCGGCGCTGGAGGACAGCGGCGCGGTCGCGGCGGTGAGCGCGGCCCTGACGGGCCTGACGGCGCGTTCGGAGACCGCCGCCGCATGGATCGCCGGCGGCGTGGTCGCCGTCACCGGCAACGTCGTCAACAACCTGCCAGCCGGTCTGCTCGCCGGGGCGGCGGTGCAGGCCATGGGCGTGCAGGCCTTGAGCGTGAAGGCCTTGAGCGCGCAGGCCATGGGCGTGCACGACCGGGTTGCCGACGCGATCCTGATCGGCATCGACCTCGGGCCGAACCTGTCTGTGACCGGCTCGCTGGCGACCATCCTCTGGCTCGCCGCGATCCGGCGGGAGGGCGAGGCCGTCTCGGCCTGGGCGTTTCTCAAGCTCGGGTTGGTGGTGATGCCGCCGGCCCTGGTCGCCGCCCTGGCAGGGCTCTACCTGTCGCCCTAGACATCCTCTGCGGAGCCGCGCCCGTGCGTCCACCCTATCCCTTCACCTTCGCCCACAGAAGCCGCACGGCGACAGCGACCGGAACGTTTGCCCCGGTCGAAGCGGTAAATTAAGCGTCATCGGCGCGGGGACGGCGCCCGTCCCGCCGCGCGGCGATTGACGGAATCATCGCAATCCCATCTGTCGCTTTCGACGTGGCCGAGCCGCCTGGCTTCGCCCGTCGCGATCTGCGGCCCCGCCGCATCCGGAATAGAGCCTATGAGCAGTCACGTCGTCGTTCGCGCCAACCGCATCGTCCTTGCAGCGGTGGCTGGGGTGCTGGTGCTGATCGTGGTGGCGGGCCTCGAGCGCGCGAGCGCGGTGCACGCGGAGCGCGACCGGGCCGGCCGCGCCGAAGCCGTCATCGGCGTCATCGACGACCTTCAGATCGGCATGCGCGACGTGGAGACCGGCCAGCGCGGCTACCTGCTGACGGGCGAGGACGCGTACCTCGCGCCCTACACGGCGGCGCTCGGCCGGGTGTCCGCGCTGGTCGCACAACTGCGGGAGATGACGGCCGACAATCCCGTGCAGCAGGAACGGCTGCGCACCCTCGCGCCCCTGGTCCAGCAGAAGCTCGCAGAGTTGGCCCGCACCGTCGACCTGCGGCGCAACGGCGGCCTGGAGGCGGCGATCGGCATCGTGCGGGGCGGCAGCGGACGCGACTTCATGGAACGCATCAAGGCGACGCTGGCGCTGATGGCGGACGACGAGCGCGCGCAACGGGCCGAGCGCATGGCCTCGGCGGAAGGCCGCAGCACGCTCGTCCGCTGGTTGGTGGGCGGCGGCGCTCTCCTCGCCGTCGTTTGCCTGCTGGCGGCGGCCCGCCTGCTCACCGGGGCCTGGACGCGCGCCTCCGACCTGGAGGCGGCGCAGCGGACCCTGGCGCTGCGCCTGCGGACCTCCTTCGACAGCATCAGCCAAGGCCTCGCCGTGTTCGACGCGGACCGGCTGCTGACCCATCGGAACACCTGTTTCCAGGTTCTGCTCGACCTGCCGGAGGACCTCACGCAACCCGGCATCCCCTACGCCAGCATCGCCGCACACACGGTGGCGGCCGGGTTGCCCACCCTCGAAAACGAGGACCAGGTCCGTCACGGCCCGGGCGATGCGGTGGTGACCTACGAGCGGTTCGGCACCAATGGCCACCTGATGGAGTTCAGGCGCACGCCGATGCCCGACGGCGGCTTCGTCGTGACCGTCAGCGACATGACCAACCGCGCCAAATCCGAGCGCATCCTGCGCGAGGCGCAGAAGATGCAGGCCATCGGCCAGCTCACCGGCGGCATCGCGCACGACTTCAACAACCTCCTGCTGGTCGTCATCGGCAATCTGGACCTCGCCCGCTCCAAGATCGAGCCGGGGAGCCCGCTCGGCGCACGTCTCGACCGCGCCATACGCGCGGCCGAGCGGGGCGCCGCGCTGACCTCGCAACTGCTCGCCTTCGCCCGCAAGCAGCCGCTCGCCCCGGCCGCGATCGACCTCGCCGCGGCCATGCCCGACCTCGTGCCCCTCCTGCGGCGCACGCTCGGCGAGCGCATCGACGTGCGCTACGTCGAGACCGCGGGCCTGTGGCCGGCGATGGCCGACCCGGCGCAGTTGGAAAGCGCGGTCCTCAACCTCGCCCTCAACGCGCGCGACGCCATGCCGGACGGCGGCCGCCTGACGATCGAACTCTCGAACCGGGTGCTGGATGAAGCATATGCCCGCGCCCACGACGAGGTCGCGGCGGGCGACTTCGCGATGGTCGCGGTATCCGACACGGGGCACGGCATGGCCCCGGACGTCGTCGCCCGCGCCTTCGAACCCTTCTTCACCACCAAGAAGGACGGCAAGGGGACCGGCCTCGGCCTCGCCATGGTGTTCGGCTTCGTCAAGCAGTGGGGCGGCCACGTGAAGGTCTATTCGGAGCCGGGCGAGGGCACGACGGTGCGGCTCTACCTGCCGCGCGCGGTCGGGGCGCCGATCCCGCTGCGCCAGCGCATGACGGAGCCCGTCGACCTGCCGCGGGGCTCGGCCACGATCCTCGTGGTGGAGGACGAGCCCGGGGTGCGCGAGATCGCCGTGACGATCCTGCGCGAACTGGGATACCGGGTGCTGGAGGCGTCCGACGGGGACGAGGGACTGCGCGTGTTCTGCGCCGAACCGGGCGGTGTGGACCTGCTCCTGACGGACGTGGTCCTGCCCGGCGCGCTGCGCGGGCGCGAGCTGTCGGAGCGCATCACCGCGCTCCGACCCGAGGTCAAGGTGCTGTTCATGTCGGGCTACACCGAGAACTCGATCGTCCACAGCGGCCGGCTCGACGACGGCGTGCAGCTCCTCGGCAAGCCGTTCAAGCGCGAGCAGCTGGCCCGCAAGGTGGCCGACGTGCTGGCTCAGCCCGGCAAGGCGGACGGGCAGGGCGGAGGGCTTCGGTCAACGCCGGATTGACGCCGGTGTCGCCGCCGGCCCCAGATCAGACGTTGCCGTCGTGACCGGTTGGCCCGGGAACGTCATGGTCGGCCGCGTCGCCCATCGGGTGGAGGTCGCGCACCATCGCCTTCATCCGCTCGTCGAGGACGTGCGTGTAGATCTGCGTGGTCGAGATGTCGGCGTGGCCGAGCAGTTCCTGGACGATGCGCAGGTCCGCCCCGTTCTGCAGCAGGTGGCTGGCGAAGGCGTGCCGCAACACGTGCGGGCTGACGCGACTGGCGGCGAGGCCGGCGGCCACGGCGACGTCCTTCAGGTCGCGGGCGAAGGCCTGGCGCGTGAGATGGCCGCTGTCGCTGTCGGCGGGGAAAAGCCAAGCCCCCTCGGGGGCGTCGGGCGCGCGCGCCTTCAGCATGGCGCGGTAGCGCTGGACCGCCTGCCGCGCCGGCTCGGACACCACCACCAGCCGTTCGCGGCCGCCCTTGCCCTTGATCGCCACCAGAGGGTCGCGGCCGCGCAGCGCGTGGCGGGACAGCGAGACGAGTTCGCTGACGCGCAGGCCCGTGGCGTAGACGAGTTCGAGCAGCGCCGTCATCCGCGCCGCGCGCAGCCGCTCGCCCGCCGGCCGCGCTTCCGCGTCGATGCCCTCGCGCGCCGTGGCGAGCATCGCGTCGACCTCCGCGACGGACAGGACCTTCGGCAGCCGCTGTCCCTGGCGCGGCCCTTCGAGGATGAGGGCGGGATCGTCCGCGCGGATCCCCTCGGCGAGGAGGAAGCGATGGAACTGGCGGATCGCGGAAAGCCGCCGCGCCGACGAGGCCGGCTTGAACCCGAGCGCTTCGAGCGTCGCGAGATAGGCGCGCAGGTCCTTCGTCCCGGCCTGGAGCGGCGTCGTCCCGCGGCTCTTCAGCCCGGCCGCATAGGCGACGAGGTCGCGGCGGTAGGCCTCCAGCGTGTTGGGCGCCGCCCCGCGCTCTGCGGCGATCATCTCCAGGAAGCCTTCGACGTGCCGGGCCGTGCCGCGGTCGAGGGCGGGCTGGGCGGCGGTGCGGCCCATCCTAGCGAACCCCCTTGGGGAGCGGCACGCTCTGGGTGATCTCGCGTGGCTGCGGCTGCACGAAGGCGACGAGCGCGAGCATGGCGCCATAGCCGAGCGCCGCCACCAGGCCGATCACGAAGAGCAGGCGGAAGAGGGTCGGCACAGGATCACCCCAAGCAAGCGAGCCGCGTGCTTAGCACGGGCGCCGCCGCGGAGAGCCTTGCTAAAGAGGCTTAACAGGGGATTTAATTCTCCCAGCCGGCCGCTTCCCCGACGGGGGCGCGGCACCATGACAACGAGGGACAGGCGATGATCGATCTCTACTATTGGACCACGCCGAACGGGCACAAGGTCACCATGTTCCTGGAGGAGGCGGGCCTCCCCTATACGCTGCACGGCGTCAACATCGGCAAAGGCGACCAGTTCAAGCCCGACTTCCTGCGGATCGCGCCCAACAACCGCATCCCGGCCATCATCGACCACGCGCCGGCGGACGGCGGCGCGCCGATCCCGGTCTTCGAGTCGGGCGCGATCCTCCTCTATCTCGCCGAGAAGACAGGCAAGCTCATTCCCGGCGATATCCGGGGCCGGATCGCCGCGCTGGAATGGCTGTTCTGGCAGGTCGGCGGCCTCGGGCCGATGGCGGGCCAGAACCACCATTTCAGCCAGTATGCCAAGGAGAAGCTGCCCTACGCCATCGACCGCTACGTGCATGAGACCAACCGGCTCTACGGCGTCCTCGACAAGCGCCTCGCCGCGCACGACTTCCTGGCCGGCGCCTATTCCATCGCCGACATGGCGAGCTACCCGTGGGTGGTCCCCTACGAGCGCCAAGGTCAGGACCTCGAGCATTTCCCCCACTTGAAGCGCTGGTTCCACGCCATCGCCGCGATGCCCTCGACGCAGCGCGCCTACGAGAAGGCGGCCCAGCTCAACACCGCGCCGAGCGTTGACGAGGAATCGCGCAAGATCCTGTTCGGCCAGACATCGAAGTCATGAGCCTCCGACGACCGGCCTAGCCATTCCATGGCCTCGCGGCAGACGACCGTCGATGTCCTGGTGGAGCAGTTGGCCGGAACGGGGACCGTGTCCGCGCGCACGATGTTCGGCGAATACGCGCTCTACTGTGACGGGAAGCTCGTCGCCGTCTGCGACGACCAGCTCTTCGTCAAGCCGACCGCGGCAGGGCGCGCGTTGCTCGGAACGGTGCGGGAGGGCTCGCCCTATCCTGGCGCGAAACCGTGCTTCGTGATCGGCGAGGACGTCTGCGACGACGCCGACGCTCTGGCGGCGCTGATCCGCGCCACGGCTGCGGCGCTCCCCGTGCCGGCGCCGAAACGCCGTGTGCGCAAGCCGGATTGACGCGGCGGCGCCTCGACAAGAGCGCCGACTTGTCCCAAGTTGCCGCCAGCGTCTCTCGTGCGGCCGACCGGCGCCTTGCGGGAGAAAGCGCATAAAAAAACAGGGAGGAAGCCCATGAAGACCCGCGCCGCGGTTGCGTTCGAAGCGAAGAAGCCGCTCGAGATCGTCGAGGTCGACGTTGAGGGACCCAAGCACGGCGAGGTCCTCGTCGAGATCAAGGCCACGGGACTCTGTCATACCGATGCCTACACGATGTCCGGCATGGACTCGGAGGGCCTCTTCCCCTCCATCCTCGGCCACGAGGGCGCCGGCGTCGTCGTCGAAGTCGGGCCGGGCGTGACCTCGCTCAAGCCGGGCGACCACGTCATCCCGCTCTACACGGCCGAGTGCCGCGAGTGCGACTATTGCCTCTCGCAGAAGACCAACCTCTGCCAGCGCGTTCGCGTGACGCAGGGCAAGGGGCTGATGCCGGACTCGACGAGCCGGTTCTCTTACAGGGGCCGGACACTCTTCCACTACATGGGCTGCTCGACGTTCTCGAACTACACGGTGCTGCCCGAGATCTCGCTCGCCAAGATCCGCGAGGACGCGCCCTTCGACAAGGTCTGCTACATCGGTTGCGGCGTGACGACGGGGGTCGGCGCGGTGCTGTTCACCGCCAAGGCGGAATACGGCTGCCGCGCGGTGGTGTTCGGGCTCGGCGGCATCGGTCTCAACGTGATCCAGGGCCTGAAGATGGTCGGCGCGGAGCAGATCGTCGGCGTCGACGTCAACAACGGCAAGCGCGCCATCGCCCAGCAGTTCGGCATGACCGACTTCGTCAACCCGAAGGAGCTGCCGGCCGGCACCGACATCGTCAACCACCTGGTGGAACTCACCAGGGGCGGCGCCGACTACACGTTCGACTGCACCGGCAACGTCACGGTGATGCGCCAGGCGCTGGAATGCTGCCACAAGGGGTGGGGCACCTCCATCATCATCGGCGTGGCGCCCGCCGGCGCGGAGATCGCGACGCGGCCGTTCCAGCTCGTCACCGGGCGCAACTGGCGCGGCTCCGCCTTCGGTGGCGCACGCGGGCGCACCGACGTGCCGCGCATCGTCGACTGGTACATGGACGGCAAGATCAACATCGACGACCTCATCACCGACGTGATCGCGCTCGACAAGATCAACGACGGCTTCCACGCCATGCACGAGGGCCACGGCATCCGCACCGTGGTGCGGTACTGATGCAGGGTCCTTTAAACAACGCGGCCCCGGAGAAGACCGGCAGCCACCGCTGCTTCGGCGGCGAAACCACGTTCTACAAGCACGCGTCGTCGGAAATCGGCGGCCCGATGGCGTTCAGCGTCCACCTGCCGCCGCAGGCCAGGGAGGCGGGCGCCAGGCTGCCGGTCCTGCTGTACCTCTCCGGCCTCACCTGCGACCACACGGTGTTCATCGTCAAAGGCGGAGCGCAGCGGCTCGCCGCCCAACACGGGTTCGTGCTGGTCGCGCCCGACACCAGCCCGCGCGACAGGCGCTATCCCGGCGACCGCTCCAACTACGATTTCGGCATCGCCGCCGGCTTCTACGTCGACGCCACGCGGGAGCCCTGGTCGGAGGGCTACCGCATGGGCTCCTACGTGGCCAAGGAACTGCCGGCGCTGATCGAGACGCATTTCCCGGTCGATCCCGCGCGCTGGGGCGTGTTCGGCCACTCGATGGGCGGCCATGGCGCGCTGGTGGCGGCGCTGCGCCATCCCGACCGGTTCAAGTCGGTATCCGCCTTCGCGCCGATCGTCGCCCCGTCCTCCTGCCCCTGGGGCGAGAAGGCGTTCGGCCATTACCTCGGCCCGGATACGTCCCGCTGGGCCGACTGGGACGCGACCGAACTGGTCAAGACCGGTCACACGACCTCGCCCATCCTCATCGACCAGGGCACGCAGGACCAATTCCTGGAGCCGCAATTGCGCCCGCACCTGTTCGAGGCCGCCTGCGACGACGCCGGCCAGACGCTGAGGCTGCGGATGCAGGAGGGGTACGACCACTCCTACTATTTCATCCAGACGTTCCTGGAGGACCATTTCGCCCACCACGCGAAGGTTCTGGGGCTTTGATACCGCCAACGAGCCCGGCTTAGGCACCGCTCGTGGATGACCCGCTCTTGGACAACCCACTCTTGGACAACCCGCGAGGACCTATGGCCGACCCCGCCTCGACCGCCTGGAAGACCGACGGCGTCCGCGTCATCCCGGCGGGCGCACTCGACCCCAACACGGCGCAAACGCCCGGCATGGACCGCAAGGCGGCGATCGACTTCGCCCGCGTTGGCGCGCAGAAGATCTGGGCGGGCACGGTCACCATCCACCCCGACGCCAAGACGGGCGCGCACCATCACGGCCACCTCGAAAGCATCATCTACGTGCTGAAGGGCCGCGCGCGGATGCGCTGGGGGGAGGCCTTGCAGTTCACCGCCGAAGCCGGGCCGGGCGACTTCATCTACATCCCGCCCTACGTGCCCCATCAGGAGATCAACGCGAGCCCCGACGAAGTGCTCGAATGCGTCCTCGTGCGATCGGACGGCGAGGCGGTAGCGATCAACCTCGATCTCGAGCCGATCGAGAAGCCGGAGACGGTGCTCTGGGTCGATCCGACCCATCCCGCCTGATGGACCAGCGGAGGCTCGGCCTTTCGGCGAGAGGGCTCGACAGGTCCCGTCCAAGGCGCGGATAAGGTGAAACGGACCGCGCAATCGCGGCCGGTCGGCGCGGCCGAAGCAGGCCGCAGGGAGAGAAGCGACCATGCGTATCATTGCGATCTTCGCGGCAGCCGCCGCGCTCGGCTCCAGCGTCGCCGCAGCGCAGGCCACGACCGTCAGCAAGAGCGTCGACGTGAACGGCACGCCGGCGCAGGTGTGGGCGGCGATCGGCCCGTTCTGCGCGATCAAGGACTGGCACCCGGCGATCGGCGCCTGCACGGAGGATGGGAAGACGCCGCCGACCCGCACCCTCGTCACCAAGGACGGCAAGGGCACTTTCATCGAAGAGCAGACCGCCCGCAACGACGGGGAACACAGCTATTCCTACGCGATCAAGACAAGCCCGCTGCCGCTGACCGGATACGGCTCGACGCTCAAAGTCGTGGCCAAGGGATCCGACCAGTCCACGATCACCTGGACCAGCAGCTTCAAGCCCAACGCAGGCCAGGACACCGCAGCCGACACAGCCGTCGCCGGCATCTATCAGAGTGGTCTCGACGCCATCAAGAGCCGCATGGCCAAGTAGACGGCGACAGCCAAGTAACCGGCGAGTGCCGGGTGGCCAAGTAGTTATCGATTGACGGGGTGCCGCGGAGTTGCGTGACCTCCGCTCGTACCCCTCGACGAAGGAGGCGCGGCAGGCGTCGGGCCTCGTGCCTGCCGAGGCGCCCCGCGCCTCAGGCCGCCACGTCCATCTTGGTCAGCTGCGTCTCGAGGACGACGCGCTCGAACTTCTCGTCGTCGAACTTGATGCGGTATTGCAGGAGAGTGCCGAGCGGAGGCATCTGCCGAACGATGCTGCAGGAGGCCGCGCCCTTGTTGCTATGCAACAGGTCGCACAGGACGGCGTCGCCGACCGCGTAGAGGTAGACATAATCGGCCATTCGCATCGTCCCGGTCCGCGGAGACCTCTGACATGGCAGCGCGTTGCCTGCATTACAAGCGCCGATCGGGGGAGGGAACGCCGCCTCGGCGCGGCCCGAGATCCGCTCCCGAACGTCCAGGCCGTTGAAGGACAGTGCCATGATAAAGGGGAAGACCGCCGTCGTCACAGGCTCGACCAGCGGCATCGGCTTGGCGATCGCCCGCGCCTTCGCCGCCGAGGGCGCCGATGTGGTGCTGAACGGCTTCGGCGAGGCCGGTGCGATCGAGGCGGCGCGCGCCGGGATCGAGGCGGAGTTCGGCGTCCGCGCCCATTACTCGGGAGCCGACATGGCGAACGGCAAGGCGGTGGCGGCGATGATCGCCGAGGCCGAGGCCATTTTCGGTGCGGTCGACATCCTCGTCAACAATGCCGGCATCCAGCATGTCGCGCCCGTCGAGGATTTCCCGGCCGAGCGCTGGGAGGCGATCATTGCGATCAACCTGTCCTCGGCCTTCTACACCATTGGCGCGGCACTGCCGGGCATGAGGCGGCGCGGTTGGGGCCGGATCATCAACACGGCCTCGGCGCACGCCCTCGTGGCCTCCCCCTTCAAGTCGGCCTACGTCGCCGCCAAGCACGGCATCGCCGGGCTGACGAAGACGGTGGCGCTGGAGGTGGCCACAAGCGGCGTGACCGTCAACGCGATCTGCCCCGGTTACGTGTGGACGCCGCTCGTCGAGCAGCAGATCCCCGCCACGATGGCGGCGCGCGGCCTGAGCAAAGACCAGGTGATCGCCGACGTGCTGCTGCAGGCGCAGCCCACGAAGCAATTCGTCAGCGTGGAGGAAGTGGCGGCCTTCGCCGTGTTCCTCGCCGGTGATGCCGCCAAGAACATCACCGGTGCGATCCTGTCGATCGACGGCGGCTGGACCGCCGCCTGAGCGCTCAGGCCGAGACCGCGCCCTGGATTGGCGCGACCGTCCGGCCGACGAGCCCGCGCCGCGCCCGCATCGACTTCAGGACGAAGAGGGCGAGGGCCGCGGTGATGAGGTCGAGCGCGATGATGACGAAGAAGACGGGCTCCCAGCCGCCGGTCGCGCCCTTGAGCAGCGCGGCGAGCGGACCACCGAGGATCGAGCCGATCCCCTGTGCCATATAGAGGAACCCGTAGTTGGTCGTCGCGTAGCGCTCGCCGAACGTGTCGGTGAGGGTCGAGGGGAACAGCGAGAAAATCTCGCCCCAGCCGAAGAACACGACGCCTGACATGAGCACGAACACGACCGGGTCGTGGCGGAAGTACAGGAGCACGGCGATAGAGACGCCCTCCAGCCCGAAGGCGACCGCCATCGTGTTCTCGCGGCCGATGCGATCCGACACCCAGCCGAAGAACGGCCGCGTCAATCCGTTGGTGATGCGGTCGAGCGACAGCGCCAGCGGCAGGGCGGCGGAGCCGAACACCACCGCATCGGCGATGCCGAAGTCGCGCGCGAAGCTGGCGAAGTTGAAGACGATCATCAGGCCGCCGGTCGACATCATCGTCATCATGACGAACATCAGCCAGAAAATCGGCGTCCGCAGCATCTCCGCGGGGGTTGCGCCGGTCCTCAGCTCCGCGCCGGAGCGCACGTCGGCCACGTCGGGGGTGCGCAGGCACAGCGCCGCGATGACGCCGACCACGCCCAGAATGATGCCGAAGGTCAGCAGCGCCGGGCGGAAACCCTCCGCCTTGATCATCGTGTCGACGGGAAAGGTCGTCAGCAGCGCGCCGAACCCGTAGCCCGCCGCGACCACGCCCACCGCGAAGCCGCGCGTTTCAGGAAACCAGCGGACCATCAGGCCGACCACGCCGATGTAGACGAACCCGGTGCCCACGCCGCAGAACAGGCCGTAGGTCGCGTAGAGGCCGTACAGCGACGAAACCTGGCTGGTGAGGACCCAACCCAGGCCACTGAGCGCCGCGCCGAGCGTGATGAGCAAGCGCGGACCAAACCGGTCGATGAGCCAGCCCTGGCCCGGCGACAGCCACGTCTGCAGGATGACGAGGATGGACACGGTGACTTGCACGGCCGGCAGCGTGCTGCCCGTGGCGGTCGTCAGCGGTTTGGTAAAGAGCGTCCATACGTATTGCGGGCTGGAGATCGACATCATGACGATCAATCCGAGGAGAAGTTGCAGCCAGCGGCGGCCGGACGGCGGCGATATCGTTTGCATGGGAGGTTCTTTGCGTTGGAAAAAGACGAGAGCCGAAGCGTGCCTGCCGGCGCGCCCGCGGAGCCTCGGGCCATGCAAAAACAGTGCTGGACCCGCACAGCTTGGGAACGGGATGTCGGCCTGTGGCCTGTGGGGCACGCCGCGGCGGCGCGACGCTTCCGACACATGCAAACAAAAAGGCCCGGCTCGAGCCGCGATGCGACGAGCCAGGCCCTTTACCCCTCGAGCCCGCGAACCTCGTGACGCTTTTTCCCCCGAAGAAGCGTCGCGCGGCCGCCAGTGCCGGAAATGTGATAGCAAGGTGGCGCATCGGTGTCTGTGGCTTCGGCGACACAGTGCCGGGGAACCGATGCGGTGGATAACCGGCGGGAGGACGACTTATGTTTCGCGACGAATCGGGTGGCGAGGGCGGACGTGGCGCAGGGCCGGCCCGCAACGTGCTGGGAGAGCCGCTGGAGCCGTGCTCACGCGAGCCGCTCACGGGCTTCCTGCGCGACGGGTGCTGCAACACCAGCCGCGAGGACCGTGGCAGCCACACCGTCTGCGCGAGGGTCACGGACGCGTTCCTCGCCTTCTCCCAGGCGCATGGCAACGACCTGACGACGCCGATGCCCTCGCACGGTTTTCCCGGCCTGAAGGAGGGCGACCGCTGGTGCCTGTGCGCCCCGCGCTGGCAGGAAGCGTTCGCCGCCGGCGCCGCGCCGCGCGTGATGCTGAAGGCGACGCACGAAGCGGCGCTTGCCCATTGCGCGCTGGAGGACCTGAAGGCGCATGCCGGCGACCTGTCGTGAGCGGCGCCTGACGCGCCGCCTACAATGCTGACGCGGTCGCTTGCGATCGGCGGGTTCGGGGTGCACACCCTCCAGCGTCCCCACCGCCGAGCCGAGACCCGATGATCCGATCCGCCCTGATGAACGTGATGACGGCCGCCGCCCTGAAGGCCGGCCGCGGTCTCAAACGCGACTTCGGCGAGGTCGAGAACCTGCAGGTCTCTCTCAAGGGTCCCGGCGACTTCGTGACGGTGGCCGACCAGAAGGCGGAGCGCACCGTCTTCGAGGAACTGTCGAAGGCGCGCCCCGGCTACGGCTTCGTCCTGGAAGAGGGCGGTACGGTCGAGGGACCGGACAAGAGCCACACCTGGCACATAGACCCGCTCGACGGCACCACCAACTTCCTGCACGGCATCCCGATCTTCGGCGTGTCGATCGCGCTGGAGCGCGAGGGCCAGATCGTCGCCGGGGTGGTCTATAACCCCGCTGTCGACGACATGTTCGTCGCCGAGCGCGGCCAGGGCGCCTACCTCAACAACCGCCGCTTGCGCGTGTCGGGCCGGATCCAGCTGGCGGACGCGTTGATCGGTTGCGGGGTGCCCCACCTCGGCAAGCGTTCGGCGCAGCCGCGCTTTCTGCGGGAATTGGAGGTCGTCGCCGCGAAAGTCTCCAACGTCCGCCGGTTGGGGGCCGCCGCGCTCGACATGTGCTACGTCGCGGCCGGCCGCTACGACGCGTATTGGGAACGTGGGATCCGCTCCTGGGACGTTGCCGCCGGCCTGGTGATGGTCAGGGAGGCGGGCGGCTTCGTCACCGATTGCGACGGCGGCCAGGAGATGCTCGCCAAGGGCAGCGTCTGCGCCGGCAACGAGGCGATCCAGGCGGCGCTGCTCGGACTGGTCAAAGGCTGAGCCGGCCTGCCGCCTCAGGGATGCGGCGGCTTGAAGCTCCACAGTTCGGTCGGCAGGGCGGCCGGCGCGTCGGGCTTGTAGAAGGCCGAATCCTGGATGTGCGAGGTGGTGAAGTAGATCGTCCCGTCCGGACCTTGGCTGAACGTGTCCGGCCAATGCAGTCCGCTATCCTGAATGATTGTCTTCAGCGGCGCACCATCCCTCGTGAGGTCGCGCGTCTTGATCGCGCCGTCCTGGGGCGAGGAGACGTACATCGCCCCGTCCTGCGCGATCATCAGCCCATCCGCTGGGCCGTTCTCTCCCACGACCTCGACCTTTGCCGCCAGCGTCTTGGCGGCGGCGGTCGGCAGCACCGTCGAGACCGGGCCGCCCGACAATGCGTCGTTGGTCAACGCGAGCGTCTTGTCGACCAGGGCGGTCGGCGTCGGAGGCCCGCCCGCCGCCAGCAGGTCCGTGGCGATGCGGTAGAGCGTCTTGCCCTTGATCGCCTGCCAATAGAGTTGCTTGCCGTCGTGCGAGAGGGCGATCCCGTCGGCGGCGAACTCCACGCCGCGGCCGTCCGGCCGGCGCAGCGGCTTACCGTCGACGCTCACCGTCACGCCCTTGTCGGGCTGGGTCGACGGGTCGCCGTCGAGCACGCGGCGCGCCCTGCCCGTGGCGAGGTCGAGCACCAGCAGCGCGCCCCTGGCACCGGAATCGGTCAGGTAGGCCGTGCGGTCGTCGGGCGAAAAACGGATGTCGTTGAGATAGGAGCCCTGCGGCGCGGCGGTCTCGTCGAAGGCGATGACGCGACCGGGCTTGTTGGTCGTGAGGTCGATCTCGACCAGCTTGGGACCGCCCTTCACCAGGGTCGCCATTGCGGGAGCAGCGGGGTCGAGCACCCAGATGTTGCCGGCATGGTCGGCCACGACGGCTTGGACGCAGATCCAATGATCCGCCGCGGAGACCTCGTCCTTGCGCGCGTTGCGCCACGCGTTCCATTCCGCGTCGGGGAACGGCGTCAGCGTGCCGTTCTTCAGCTCGGCCACGGAGACCGCCGTGTCTTCGGTCCAGCGGGGGAAGTTGACGAACGTCCGGCCGTCCTTGGTGACGGTGACGCCGGTCACCTGATGGTCGAAGCTCGTCACCTTCGTCGGCTTGAGGTTTGGCGCTTGCGGACTCTGTGCCTGCGCCGCGGCGAAGGTCATTGCGCTGGCGAGCAGCGCCGCCAAGCCGAGGCTCGTCATCGTCTTGTGCATGAGTCGGACCCTGTTGGGAGAAGCCGCGGAGATTTTGGCGGCCGGTGGCACGGGCAATCCGCGACCTGCGGCAACGTTCCAGGAGATCACCCACAAGGAGACCACCCCCGGGAGAGCGCCCGCCGGAACATCGGCACGCCGTGCGCCAGCGACGCCGCTCGAGACAGGGCTCAGGCCGGAACGGGAATGGACAGGGTGATGCGTGTGCCCGCGTGGGCGGTGTCCGTCTCGGGTGTGGACTGCAGGCTCGCGGCCATGGCGCGGATGATCCGCGCGCCCAGGCCGGTGCCCTTCGCGACAGCGCCGCTGACGAGACCGACCCCGTCGTCCTCGACGATGAGCGAGACGCTCGTGTCGCGCTGCTTCAAGGCCACCCGGATCTCGCCCGGCTGGTCGTCGGGGTAGGCGTATTTGTAGGCGTTGGTGACGAGTTCGGTGACGATCACGCCGAGCGACACGGCGCGGTCCGTTGCCATCTGGATCGGATCGGTGTCGAGGCGGATCGCGCGCCCGTGGCCGGCCGAGGTCATGGCCGCGCCGAGTTCCTCGATGAGGCCGCGCAGATAGGCATCCATCTCGATCGTGCTGACGTCGTCGGACGTGTAGAGCCGGCGGTGGATCTGGGCGATCGCGCTGATGCGGACCTGCACGTCGGCGAGCGCGTTGCGAACCAGCGGCTGGTCCGCGCTGATCGCCTTCTGCTGGAGGAAGACGAAGGAGGCCACAAGCGCCAGCGAATTGGCGACGCGGTGGTTGACCTCGCGCAGCAGCGTCTCTGCCCGCTCGCGAGCCTCGCGCATCTCGCGCTCCATCACGTCTTTGCGTCGGCGCAGCCGGTCCTGCTCGACGGCCGTCTCGATGGCGTTTTGCAGCAATTCCATGAACACGCCGCTGACGTCCTTGATGACGTAGTCGGCGGCGCCCGCCTTCAGGGCGGCGATGGCGACGCGCCCCTCGTCGCTGCCGCTGGCATAGATGACCGGGGGCGGGTCGGGCAGGGCGCGGATCTCGGCCAGCACCTCGAGCCCTTCCTTGCCCGGCATGAAATGGTCGAGCGCGACAGCGTCGAAGCTGTGCGTCTGCAGGAGGGCCAGCCCCTCGTCGCCGCTTCCGGCGAGCGCGATGTCGTAGCCCTGCCGCGTGAGGGTACGTTGCACCAGGCGACCGAGCGCGGGGTCGTCATCGATATAGAGGACCGATACGACCGCAGGCCGCCCGCTGTCTGTCACGGGACTTCCGGCACTTGCATGATGGACAGGAACAGGCCGAGCTGGCGGATCGCCTGCGAGAAGGTTTCGTATTCGACCGGCTTGGTGATGTAGACGTTGCAGCCGAGCGAATAGCAGCGCTGGATCTCGCGCTGGTCGTCCGTGGTGGTCAACACGACCACCGGCGCCCGCTTGAGTTTCTCGTCCGCCTTGAGCTTCTCCAGAATATCCGTGCCGCTCATGTCCGGCAGGTTGAGGTCGAGGAGCACGAGCAGCGGGCCGTTGTCGCGCACATCCGGCGTGAACATGTGCCGCAGCGCCGCCGTGCCACTCTCGAAATGACGGATCTCGTTGTTGACACCGGCGCGCCGGATGTTCTTCTCAATCAGACGAGCATGGCCGGGATCATCCTCGATCATGATGACGACGACGGGCTGAGAACTCATGAAGGACGATCCGAAGGTGAGAACACGGCGGGCAGGGTGATCGTAAAGGTGGAGCCTTTGCCAAGCTCCGACGCGACGACGATATTGCCACCCAGACGCCGCACGAGGTTGCGGACGTGGGCCAAGCCTATACCTTCCCCAGGTCTATCTTGTTCGCCCGAGCGGCGAAACAGTTCAAAAATGCGTTCGAAGTCTTTTTTGTCGATTCCGCGACCGTTGTCGGCGATTTCGTAGCGCACGAAGGCACCGATCTTCTTGCCGGCGACACTCACCTGGCCGGGCCGGCCCGGTTGCAGGTATTTGGCGGCATTCTCCATCAGATTGCCGAACACCTGCTCGATGGCCAGGCGGTCGCTGACCAGGTCAGGCAGGTCGTCCGCCACGCTCAGGGTGGCGTCGCCTTCCAGGAGTTGGTGCGAGAGGCTTTCGCGCTGCGTCAGAAGCAGCTCTCGGAGGCCGACAGGATGCGGCGTCAACACCCGTCGGCCTTCGCGCGACAGGCTGAGGATGGCATTGATGAGCCGATCCATCTTGGCGGTGGAACTGCGGATGAACCCGAGGGCTTCGGGCAGGTCGGTCTCGATGGCGGCGCGCCGGTCCGGTGTCGCCAGTTCGGGCATGCGAGTCTCCACCTCCGCAAAGAAGCTGGCGATCTCGGCCCGCGCCGCCTCGAGTTCGCTGGTAAAGCCCATGACGTTGACGAGCGGGGCCCGCAGGTCGTGGCTGACGATATAGGCGAAACGCTGGATCTCGTCGTTGGCGGCTTGCAGGTCGGCCACGCGGGCCTCGACGATCCCTTCGAGATTGTCGTTGTTGGACTGAAGAGCAGACTGGGCGCTCTGCAGATCCATCGCGCTGCGGCGGGTCGCGGCGATGGTGAGCGCGCCGATCCCGATGACGGCGAGGATGCCACCGACGCTGAACCAGCCGAGCAGCGCGCCATAGCTGTGCAGGTCGGCCTCGGCCAGGCCCATGCTACGGGTCTCTTCCTCCTGCACCTCGTTGATATGCTGGCGGATCCGGGCCATGTAGCCGTTGCCCCTGCCACTGCCGACCAGGGCCAGCGCCGCCGCCTTGTCACCGCGCTCGTTCACCTCCAGCGTACGGGCGATTTCCACGAGTTTCGCGGGGACCAAGGTGCGCAGACTGGCGATGGCGTGATGCTGGGTCGGATTGTCTCGGGTAAGGGTCTCGAGTTCGTCCAGCGCGGCCGGCGCGTTGTCTGCACCTTCGTGGTAGGGCTCGAGGTAGGTCTTGTTCTGCGTCAGCAGATAGCCGCGTTGGCCGGTCTCGGCGTCCTGCACCATGGTCAACAGGAGATAGGCGGCCGAGCGCACGCGGAGCGTGTGAGCGACGAGCATGTCATAGTTGCGGCTGCTGACGCCGATCCAGATTGTCGCCGCCGCGACCGCGAGCAGCATGACGAAGCCGCCGACCACCGGCAGGAGCCGCCGCCCCGTAAAGCTCAAGCCTGGTCCCATGTCCATCATCCGGCCGATCGAAACGCGGGGTGAAGGCATCGGTATCGGATCTCCGGACAGGGGCAGCAGGCGCCTTCGCGCCTCCCGCGCTCTCCCTAGCGCACCGGTCGGCCGAATAAAAAGGTTTTACGCGCGGGCGGCCGATCCTGTAGCTCTGCCGGACAAAGGTTGAGGGAGCTGCGGGTGAACGAGACGGGCGAGATGCGGCTGGTCGTCGTCGGCGCGGGCGGACGGATGGGCCGCGCGCTCGTGCGGCTCACCGCCGAGACCGGCGGTGCCGTCCTGTGCGGCGCGCTCGAACATCCCGGCTCGCCGGCGCTCGGCGAGGACGCGGGTGCGCTGGCCGGCATTGGCCGCGCCGGCGTTTCCATCACACAGGATGCGCTGGCGCTGGTCGTTGGGGCCGACGGCATCCTCGACTTCTCGACGCCCGCGACGAGCGTCGCGCTGGCCGAACTCGCCGCCCAGGCGCGCATCGTCCACGTCATTGGCACGACCGGCTTCACCGTGGCGGACAAGGCCAGACTGGGGGCCGCCGCGCGCCACGCCACGATCGTCCAGTCCGGCAACATGAGCCTCGGCGTCAATCTGCTGGCGGCGCTCGTGCGGCAGGCCGCGGCGGCGCTCGGCGAGGCTTTCGATATCGAGATCGTGGAGATGCACCACAGGATGAAGGTGGACGCGCCCTCCGGCACCGCCCTCATGCTCGGCGAGGCTGCCGCTGCGGGCCGCGGCGTCGCGCTGGACGAGGCGGCCGTGCGCCACCGCGACGGCGTCGTCGGCCCGCGCACGAACGGGTCCATCGGCTTCGCGGCGCTTCGCGGCGGCACCGTAGTCGGCGACCACAGCGTGGTCTTCGCCGGCGTCGGCGAGCGCATCGAACTCGTCCACCGCGCCGAGGATCGCGCGATCTACGCCCGCGGCGCGCTGCAGGCGGCGCTCTGGGCGCGGGGCCGCAAACCCGGCCTCTATTCGATGGCCAACGTACTCGGCTTGGCTTAGAGCAGGATTGCACCGCCTCGCCGCCGGCACTCGTCTTCGCTTAAGGGTTTTGTGATGGACCGTCTGCTCGTTCTTCTCCGCCACGGCCAGAGCGAATGGAACTTGAAGAACCTGTTCACCGGCTGGCGCGACCCGCCGTTGACGCAGCGCGGCATCGATGAGGCACGCGCCGCCGGGCGTGCCCTGCACAGGCGCGGCTTCACCTTTCAGAGGGCCTTCGTCTCCGAACTGGTGCGAGCCCAGGACACGCTGACCGAGGCCTTGGCCGAGCTCGGCCAGCCCGATCTCGCCGCGACGCGGGACGCCGCCCTGAACGAGCGCTCCTACGGCGACCTCTCCGGCCTCGACAAGGACGAGGCCCGGAGCAAGTGGGGAGCCGACCAGGTGGCGATCTGGCGGCGCTCCTATGAAACAGCTCCGCCCGGCGGCGAGAGCCTGCGCGACACCGTCGCCCGCACCGTTCCCTACTACCTGCAATCCATCCTACCGGGCGTGTTGCGCGGCGAAGCCACGATCGTCGCCGCGCACGGCAACAGCCTGCGCGCCCTCGTGATGGTGCTCGACCGGCTGACGCCGCAGACGATTCCCAGCGTGGAGATCGCCACGGGCGTGCCGCTCGTCTACCGGCTCGGCGCGGACGGGCTCGTCGTCTCCAAGGAGATCCTGGCGACCGAGGTCACGGCCTCCTGAAAGCCTCGGCGCAGGGCCGACACCCCGGCGGGGCGAGATGTCGCGGATCGACGGAACGAACAGCTTGCGATCGTTGTTTCGCTCTCCACCGTGACTTTGAAGCGCGCCATGAAGCGTGCCACCTTCCCGCGAGTCGTGAATGCCGCATCTGGAAATCCTGTTGGTCGATGACGACCCGCTGATCCGCCACGTCATCGCCGACGAACTCGAAGAAGCCGGGCATTTCGTGACCCCGGCTGTCGGCGGCGAGGCGGCGCTGGAGCTGATTCGCGACAATGGGCCCTTCGACCTCATCCTGGTGGACTACACGATGCCCGGCATGTCGGGCGGGGACTTGGCGCGGCACGTCCTCGCGCTCGTGCCGGACGCCAAGATCGCGATCCTGACGGGACATACGTCCTTGCCCGAAGGAGAGGAGGTTCCGCTCTGCCCGGTGATCACCAAGGGTGTGCGGATGAGCGAGATGATCAAGGCGGTGGAAGCCGTCGCGGCCGGCGCGCCCATGAAGCTTGCGCATAACGCGACGGCGACGCGGCTCGATCTGCTGGTCGATCACATGACCACCGGCCCGGCCGTGGGCGGCGTGAAGAGCGCGATGCACGCCACCTACGACGCCCCCAAGGAGGAGGCGATGCCGGACGCCTTCGCCTTGATCCTCGATCGCCTACCGGCCAAGTGACGACGGCTGCGGCCCTGGAGCTTGCGCCGGGGCTGCGCTATGTGTCCGCGTATCTCGACCGCGCCGCGCAGACGGCCCTGCTGGCCGATGTAAGGTCCGTCCTGAGGATGGCACCGCTCTTCCGGCCGCTGATGCCGAGGACGGGCAAGCCCTTTTCGGTACAGATGACCAATTGCGGCATGCTCGGCTGGGTCTCGGACCGCGCCGGGTATCGCTACCAGGCCGAGCATCCCGCGACAAAGCAGGCCTGGCCCGCCATGCCCGCGCTGGCGCGACGCGCCTGGGACGATCTTTCCGCCTACGCCGACCCTCCCGAGGCCTGCCTCGTCAACTATTACGACACGGCGGCGCGGATGGGCCTGCACCAGGACCGCGACGAGGAGAGTTTTTCCGCTCCCGTCGTGTCGCTGTCGCTTGGTGACACCTGCCTGTTCCGCTACGGCGGCACGCAGCGGCAGGGGCCGACGCGCAGCATCAAGCTCGCCTCGGGTGACGCGCTCGTGCTCGGCGGTCCGGCGCGCCTCGCCTTCCACGGCGTCGACCGGGTCTTCGGCGGCTCGTCGACGCTGCTGCCGGAGGGAGGCCGGTTCAACCTGACGCTGCGCCGCGTCCGCGGCGACATGCTTGAGGGCTTGAGCGGTTAGAACCCCCTCTCCCGGAGGGCTCCGACGATCGCGTCGAGCGTCGCGGGGTCCTCGATCGTCGCCGGCATCGCATAGGGGTCGCCGTCCGCGATCTTCTTCATGGTCCCGCGCAGGATCTTGCCGGAACGCGTCTTCGGCAGCCGATCCACGACGATTGCCAGCTTGAACGAGGCGACGGGGCCGATTCGCTCGCGGATCATCGCCACCGCCTCGGCCTCGATCGCCGCCTCGTCGCGCGGCGCGCCGGCCTTGAGGACGAGGAAGCCGCAAGGCGCCTCGCCCTTGATCGCGTCGCGAACGCCGATGACGGCGCATTCCGCCACGTCGGGATGGCTCGCCAAAACCTCCTCCATGCCGCCGGTGGAAAGCCGATGGCCGGCGCAATTGATGATGTCGTCCGTGCGGCCTAGCACGAAGACGTAGCCTTCGGCGTCGATCACGCCGGCATCGGCCGTCCTATAATAGCCGGGGAACTCGTCGAGATAGCTCTCGCGCATACGCGCGTCGCTGCCCCACAGCGTGGGCAGGCAGCCGGGCGGCAGCGGGAGCCGGATGGCAAGCGAACCCATCGTCCCCGGCGGTAGGGGCTTACCCGCCTCGTCGAGTACGGCCAGCGCAAAGCCCGGCATCGGCACCGTCGAGGAGCCGGGCTTGACAGGCAGCGCGCCGAGCCCCAGCGGGTTACCCGTGATCGCCCACCCGGTTTCCGTCTGCCACCAATGGTCGACCACCGGCAATCCGAGCGTGTCGCGCACCCAGTCGACCGTGCTGGCGTCCGCCCGCTCGCCGGCGAGGAACAGGGCCCGCAGCTTCGCCGGACGGCAGGCGGTGAAGTGAGCGCCGCCCGGGTCCTCCTTCTTGATCGCCCGCAGCGCGGTCGGCGCAGTGAAGAGCGCCGCCACATCGTGCTCGGCGCAGACGCGCCAGAAGGCGCCGGCATCCGGCGTGCCCACCGGCTTGCCCTCGTAGAGCAGCGCCGTCGCGCCGATCAGCAGCGGCGCATAGACGATATAGGAATGGCCGACGACCCAACCGATGTCCGAGGCGGTCCAGAACACCTCGCCGGGCGCGATGCCGTAGAGCGCGCGCATCGACCAGGCGAGCGCGACGAGGTAGCCGCCCGTGTCGCGCACCACGCCCTTCGGCGTGCCGGTCGTCCCGGAGGTGTAGAGGATGTAGAGCGGGTCGGTCGCCCGCATCGTCGCGCAGGGAGCGCGCCGTCCCGCCGCGCGGGCTTGGGCCGTCGCGGTCGCCCAATCGTGGTCGCGGCCGGGGAGCATGGCTGCGGCAAGCTGCGGGCGCTGCAGCACGAGAACGGCGTCCGGTTTGGCGCTCGATAACGCGATCGCGCGGTCGAGCAACGGTTTGTAGGCCATGGTGCGGCCCGGCTCCAAGCCACAGGACGCCGTCAGAACGACCTTTGGCGCGGCGTCGCCGAGGCGGACGGCAAGCTCCGGCGCGGCGAAGCCGCCGAACACGACGGAATGGATCGCGCCGAGACGCGCGCAAGCGTACATGCCGACGAGCGCTTCCGGTACCATCGGCATGTAGAGGAGCACCCGATCGCCCTTCCCTACACCGTACTGGGCGAGGACGGCGGCGAGCACTTCCACCTCGTCCAGCAGTTCGGCATAGCTGATGGCGCGGTTGAGACCCTGCAGCGGCGCGTCGAAGATGATCGCGGTCTGCGCGCCGCGGCCGGCTTCGACGTGGCGGTCGAGAAGATTGTAGCAGGTGTTGAGGCTGGCGTCCGGGAACCAGCGGCCGTAGATGCCCGCATCGGCGTCGAAAATGCGATCCGGCGGTTCGATCCAGCTGATCGCCTGGGCCGCCTCGCGCCAGAAGGCCTCGGGATCGGATTGCCAGCGCGCGTAGGTCTCGCGATAGCCACTCGCCATGCTGATGTCCCAGCCTCCGTCTCTCGCATTGTCGACGAAGGCGGCGAAGCCGCGCAAGGCGCCGCTCGGGGGAGAGTTCAGGTCGGCGCTTCCTCGTGCGTGGCCTGGCCACGCTCCATCGTCATGGCTGTGCCTTTCCAGGTGAACGAACTTCCGGTGAAGGCGCCAACCCAGATCAACGGCAGCATCGCGTCTCGCAGGGCGAGGGCGAACGGCGTCTTCCACGTCAACGGCCAGCCGCAGGCGGCCGCCAACGCCAATTCCGCGCCCCACCAGACGGTGAGGAAGCCGCCGAGCGCTGGGGATAGCGACACGCCGAAGCCGGCGGCCGCCAGGACGGCGCAGAGCGCGGGCAAGGCGCTGCCGGAAAGGATCTCCGGCAGGAATTCGGCGAGGAAGGTGGCGCGGCGCAGGCGCGCCCAGCGCAATTGGCGGCCCCAAACGTCGACGAAGCTGCGGCGGCCCAGCGGCTGCGGCGAGGGCGGGGCAAGCCGCACCCGCAGCCCCAGGCGACGAACCATCTTGGTCGTAGCGGCATCTTCGGCCGGCTCGCTCGCCAGCTCGCGCAGGCCGCTACGGTCGAGATCGGCCTTGCGGTAGACCAGCGTCTTGCCTTGCGCGAAGCCCATGCCGAAGGCATCGACGACATATTGCCAGCGCGCTTCGTAGGTGTTGAGGAACCCGCATTCGAGGTGGCTCCAGAGCCCGTCGGCGCAGCAGCCGACGGGAGGTGCCGAGACCACGCCCGTATCCGCGCGCCACGTCGCCACCAACCCGGACACGAAGTCGGGCGGTGTCAGCACGTTGCTGTCGATGAAGGCCACCGTCGCGTAGCGGGCCTCGCGCCAGCCCTTCACCATGTTGTTGAGCTTGGGATTGATGCTGATGACGTCGTCGCCGACGAGGAGCCGTGCCGCGACGTCCGGGTGCGCCGCAATGGCCGCACGCACCGCCGGGAGGATGGGGTCCTCGTCGCGGGCGACGCAGAACAGGAGCTCGAACGTCGGGTAGTCCGTCGCGAACGCCGCCGCCAAGGTCTCCGCGCTGAAGGCCTCGACGCCGCACAGCGGCCGGACCACCGTGACGCCCGATGCGTCCGACGGCCTTCCAAACGCGGCGCGCGGGCGGCAGCGCCAAGCGGCGACGGCACAGGTCACCACCTGCACCAGCAGGAAGAAGGCGGCGACGGCAGCGAGGAAACAGGAGGCCATGATGGACGCCTAAGCTCGAAGCATTAAACTGACGTGACAGCGGCAGCCCGCTAACCGCCAAGCAGCGCGACGATGCGATCGATCTGCTCCAGAGTGGTATAACGGATACGCACTTCGCCGCCTTCGCCCCTGTGAAGGATCTCCACGCCGAACCCGAGGCTATCGCTGAGCCGCTTCTCCAGGGCTCGGGTGTCGGCGTCCTTCGCCGCCGCGCCGCGCCGTCCGCCCGGTCGGGGTTCGGCCTCGCGCTGCACGAGCTTCTCGACGTCGCGCACGGACAGGCTCTTGGCGACCACCCGCGCGGCGACGGCGTCGGGATCGGCCGCGCCGAGCAGCGCCCGCGCGTGACCGGCCGAGATCTGCCCGGATGAGAGCAAGCCGCGGGCAGCCGCGGGCAGCTTCAGGAGCCGCATCGTGTTGGCGACATGCGGGCGGCTCTTGCCGATGACCTTGGCGAGGTCGCCCTGGGAATAGCCGAACTCGCTGCCGAGCCGCTCGTACCCCAGCGCTTCCTCCAGCGCGTTGAGGTCCGAGCGCTGCACATTCTCGATGATGGCGATCTCCAGCGCCTGCTTGTCGTCGGCCTCGATCGTGACGATCGGCACGTCGTGCAGGCTGGCACGCTGCGCCGCCCGCCACCGGCGTTCGCCGGCAATGATCTCGTAGGCGTCCGCCGTGCCGGGAACCGTCCGCACCAGGATCGGCTGGATGATGCCTTTCTCGCGGATGGAGGCCGTCAACTCTTCGAGGTCGTCCTCGTCGAAGATGGTGCGCGGGTTGCGCGGGTTGGCGCGCAGAAATTCGATCGGCACCCGCTTCTGGCCCCGCGCCCGGACCAGGGCCGCGCCCTCTTCGCCGGAATCGCCGATGAGCGCGGCCAGGCCGCGGCCGAGGCGGGAGCGGGGTTCCTCTTGCACTGCTTTCATCATGGGTTCCCGTGCTAGGCGGCGGCGCGCAGGGCCCGCTCGCGCCGGATCACTTCCGAGGCGAGCCGCAGGTAGGCTTGGCTGCCGGTGCATTTGAGGTCGTAGAGCAACGCCGGCTTGCCGTGCGAGGGCGCTTCGGAGATACGCACATTGCGCGGAATGACGGTGTCGTAGACTTTCGCGCCAAGGAAACCACGCACGTCGGCCACCACCTGATTGGCGAGGTTGTTGCGCGGATCGAACATCGTCAGCACGACGCCGTGGATCTCCAGCTCCGGGTTGAGCGCCGAGCGCACCTGGTCGACCGTGGCGAGGAGTTGGGTCAACCCTTCGAGCGCGAAGAACTCGCATTGCAGCGGCACGACGACGGCATGCGAGGCCGCGAGGGCGTTGATCGTCAGCAGGTTGAGCGAGGGCGGGCAGTCGATCAGCACGTAGGTGAACGCCTGCTCCTTGGGCAGGCTCGCCTGCAGGACGTCGAACTCGCGCACCGCCTCGCGCAGCTTGTAGGCACGATCCTTCTCGGCCGCGATCTCCAGCTCGACGCCGAGCAGGTCGAGCGTGGAGGGGGCGAGGGCGAGGTTGGGGATCGCGGTCGGGGTTACCGCATCCTTCAGCGAGGCCTCGCCGACCATGACGTTATAGGTGGACGTCGAACGATTCTTGCGATCCAGGCCGAGGCCGGTCGAGGCGTTGCCCTGCGGGTCGAGGTCGATGATGAGCACCCGCTCGCCGATCGCCGCCAGGGCGGTGCCGAGGTTGATGGCCGTCGTCGTCTTGCCCACGCCACCTTTCTGGTTGGCGAGGACGAGGACACGCATGGCTGTGGCAAGCGTCACGCTACAACTCCGGGGGCGGCAGAACGGCCGTGACGAGGATGAGGCGCGCGGTCGCCTGCGTCCGGCTTGGCCGGGACGTGACACGGAACCTAGGGTCCCGCGCCGCCTCGGTCAATTCGGCTTCCGCCGCTTGTCCCTTGGGAAATACGCCCGTCGCCCCGCGAAGGATGTATTTTTCGCTGTAGGCGAGGAGGGCGGGCAAGGGTGCCAGGGCGCGGGCACTCACGGCGTCGACAGGATCGTCGAACCACGTCGAAAATTGCTCGATCCGCTCGGCATGGACGATGGCGGGCGCGCCTGTTTCACGTGAAACAGTGCGGAGGAACGCAGCCTTGCGCTTGTCGCTCTCCACGAGGTGGACGACCGCTCCCGGCAGCTCGGCCAGCACGATCGCGGTGACGAGGCCGGGGAACCCGCCGCCCGACCCGAAGTCGAGCCATCGCAGCGCCTGTGGTACCGCGGCCTGGACCTGACGGGAGTCGCCAATGTGGCGGGACCAGAGTTCGGGCAAGGTCGACGGCGCGACCAGGTTGATGGTCGGTTGCCATCGCCGCAGCAAGTCGGCGTAGAGGTGCAGCCGACGCCGGCCCTCAGGTGACAGGTCCGCGACACCCGCGACGTCCGGGGCGGCGATGGCCATCCGGGATCAGCCGCGCGCCGCCTGGGGACGCCCCTTGCGGACATGGGCGGCGAGCAGCGTGAGAGCGGTCGGCGTGACACCCTCGATGCGGCCGGCCTGGCCCAACGTCTCGGGGCGCACCTGCTCGAGGCGCAAGCGGATCTCCGTGGAGAGCCCGGGCATCGCCGTATAATCGAGGCCTTCGGGAAGCCCGAGGCTCTCGTCGCGGCGGAAGGCGGCGATATCGCCAGCCTGGCGGCGCAGGTAGACGGCGTATTTCGCGTCGATCTCGACCTGTGCGGCCGTCGCCGCGTCGATCGCCGCAAGGTCCGGCCAGACCGACTGCAGGGCGGCGAAGCTCAGGTCCGGAAAGCCGAGCAGGGCGTAGCCGTCGCGCCGCAAGCCGTCGTGGTTGACGGCGAGGCCGTGCCGCGCCGCCTCGTTGGGCGTGAGGGACCGGTCCCGCAACGCTGTAAGCGCGGCTCGATGCGCCGCCTGCTTCGCCGCGAAGCGCGTCGCACGCTCCACGCCGACGCAGCGGAGCGCGAGGCCGCGCGGGGTGAGCCGCGCATCGGCGTTGTCCGCGCGCAGCGTCAACCGGTACTCGGCGCGCGAGGTGAACATGCGGTAGGGCTCGCTGACGCCGCGCGTCACGAGGTCGTCGATCATCACGCCGAGAAAAGCCTCCGAGCGGTCGAACGTCGCCAGCGGCTCGCCACCCGCGCGGCGGGCGGCGTTGAGGCCTGCGACGAGACCCTGGGCGGCCGCCTCCTCGTAGCCGGTCGTGCCGTTGACCTGCCCGGCGAGAAACAGACCCGGGAGGCGGCGCGCCTCCAGGGACGCCGAAAGTTCGCGCGGATCGATGTAATCGTATTCGATGGCATAGCCGTGCCTGCGTACGCCGACCCGCTCCAGGCCAGGGATCGTGCGTAGAAACGCCTCCTGGATGTCGGGCGGCAGTGAGGTCGAGATGCCGTTGGGATAGACGGTCGGGTCGTCCAATCCCTCGGGTTCGAGGAACACCTGATGGGCGTCGCGTTCGGCAAAGCGGACCACTTTGTCTTCGATGGAGGGGCAATAGCGCGGCCCGCGACCTGTGATGGCACCGGAGTAGACCGGCGACGAAGCGATGTTGTCGGTGATGATCCTATGACCGGCGGGCGTCGTGTGGGTGATGAAACAATCGGCCTGCGGCGTGGTGATCGCGGTCGTCAGGAAGGAGAAGGGCTCTGGCACGGCGTCGCCGCCTTGGCGCAGCAGCCCGGCGAAGTCGATCGTGCGCCCGTCGAGCCGTGGCGGCGTCCCGGTCTTCAGGCGCCCCACGGCGAAGCCAAGGTCGCGCAGGCGGCGCGCGAGCGGCAACGAGGGCGCATCGCCTTCCCGCCCGGCGGGGCGCTGCTGCGCGCCGCAATGGATCATACCGCTCAAGAATGTGCCTGTAGCGAGCACGACGGCGGCGCTCGCCAGGAGGCGCCCGTCCGCAAGCCGCGCGCCGGCGACCGTGCCCGACGCGACCACCACGTCCATCACCTCGCCTTCGAGGATGCTGAGCCCTTCGACCGCTTCCAGCGCCGCCTGCATCGCTGACCGGTAGAGCTTGCGGTCGACTTGCGCGCGCGGTCCGCGCACGGCAGGACCTTTGGTGCGGTTGAGCACGCGGAATTGGATGCCCGCCGCATCCGCCACGCGCCCCATCAAACCATCCAAGGCGTCGATCTCGCGAACGAGATGCCCCTTGCCAAGGCCCCCGACCGCCGGGTTGCAAGAGAGGGCACCGATCGTCTCGCGCCGCTGCGTCACCAGGGCGACGCGGGCACCGGTGCGCGCCGCCGCAGCGGCCGCCTCGCAGCCGGCATGGCCGCCGCCGACCACGACGACATCGAAGGAGTGGGAACCCATAGCCTACCTAAGGAAAGAGCGGCTCAGCGGCCTCTTCGTCCGCCTAGCCTGTAGCATGCAAGCTGTTTCACGTGAAACAGGCGTGCTACTTGCCGATGCAGAACCGGGAAAAGATGTTCCCCAAGATGTCCTCGACACCGACGGTGCCGATGAGGCGATCGAGCGCGAGCCGAGCACTGCGCAGGTGCTCCGCCGCGATCTCGACGGGCGGAAGCGGTGCAACGGTAAGCGGAGCCAAGGCGTGCTCGGCCGCAGCGAACGCCTCGCGGTGCCGCGCTCGGGCGAGAAGGCCCGCCGCGCCGACCTGCGCGATGCCCCTGGTATAGTCGGTCAACCGGTCCACGAGGGCCGCGAGGTTCTCGCCGGTTTGCACACTCAGGTAAAAGCCCCCGGGCAGCCGCGCGTCGAGCGCGACGTGGTCCGCCTTCGCGACGATCGGCCAGACGGTCTCGCCCATCGCATCGGCGGGTCCCAGCCCGTCCTCGCTCAGCCACAGCACGAGGTCGGCGGCCCCGGCACGGCGTCGCGCGCGATCGATACCGATCCGCTCGACGGGATCGCGGCCCTCGTGCAACCCGGCGGTATCGACGAGGGTCACGGGACAGCCTTCCAGGTCGAGGTGAACCTCGATGAGGTCGCGCGTCGTTCCTACGAGCGGCGAGACGATCGCCGCCTCGCGCCGGGCGAGGGCGTTGAACAGCGTCGATTTCCCCGCGTTGGGCGGCCCGGCGATGACCACCTGCACGCCGTCGCGCACGCGTTCTGCGGCCGCGGCCTGACCGAGTTCGTGACGCAGCCCTTTGAGAACCGGGCGGAGCAGGGTCGCGAGCGTCGCCGGCAACGCGCCGGCCAGATCGACATCCTCCGCGAAGTCGATGGCCGTCTCGACTTCGGCCGACGCCTGGACGAGGGCCGCGCGCCAGGGCTGCACAGCCTCATGCATCGCACCCGACATCTGCCGCTGCGCCTGCCGGCGCTGCCATTGCGTCTCCGCGTCGATAAGGTCGGCCAGCCCCTCCGCCTGCGCGAGATCGAGCTTGCCGTTGAGGAAGGCACGCCGGGCAAACTCCCCGGGCTCCGCCTGACGAAGGTTGGGCAGGTCGCCGAGCACGGCCAGCACGGCGGCGAGGATGGCGCGGCTCCCATGCAGGTGGAACTCCGCGCAGTCTTCGCCGGTCTCGCTCTTCGGTCCTTGGAAAAAGAGAAGAAGGCAACGGTCCAGGATCTCGTGGGTCGAGGGGTGGCGCAAGGTCACGAGCTCGGCGTGGCGCGGTTCGGGCACGCGCCCCGCAAGCAGCCGCACGACGGCGCGCGCGTCAGGCCCGGAAAGGCGGATGACCGCAATGGCAGCGCGGCCAGCCGGGGTGGCGGCGGCGTAGATGGTGGTGGCTCGCATGGTCCTGCTCGCGTGTCGCTCCGGCCTGGTCCGGTCCTGGTCGCCCCCACCTCATCCATGTATGACGGGAACGGCGCCAGCCCCAAGGATAAAGATGACGAACCAGCTCAAAAGCGCAGCCAGCCCCTACCTGCTGCAGCATGCCGCCAACCCCGTGCACTGGCGGCAGTGGACGCCGGAGGCGCTGGTGGAAGCCGAGCGGGCGAACAAACCCATCCTGCTGTCGATCGGCTATGCGGCCTGCCATTGGTGCCACGTCATGGCGCACGAGAGCTTCGAGGACGTCGAAACGGCCGGGGTGATGAACGCGCTGTTCGTCAACATCAAGGTCGACCGCGAGGAGCGGCCGGACATCGACCACATCTACATGGCGGCGCTGCACGCGTTCGGCGAGCGCGGCGGATGGCCGCTTACCATGTTCCTGACGCCCAAGGGGGAGCCGTTCTGGGGCGGCACCTATTTTCCCAAGGTGGCGCGTTACGGCCAGCCGGCCTTCACGAGCGTGTTGCGCGGCGCGGCGCAGGCCTACGCGGCCAAACCCGGCGACATCGCGAAGAACACGCAGGCCGTGCTCGCCCACCTTGCCCGCGCCACACCCGGCGAGGCGGCGGCCTTGACATCGGCCGAAATGGACCGCGTGGCCGCGCAGCTCGCGCCGCATCTGGACGCGGTGCATGGCGGCATGGGCGGCGCACCGAAATTCCCCAATCCGTCCATCCTCGAGTTCCTCTGGCGCGCCGCTAGGCGCACCGGCGAGGCCACCTACCGCGACCTCGTCCTTCGCGCGCTCGAGCGGATGAGCCAGGGAGGCCTCTACGATCACCTTGGCGGCGGTTTCGCGCGCTATTCGACCGACGAGCGTTGGCTAGCGCCCCATTTCGAGAAGATGCTCTATGACAACGCGCAGCTCCTCGAACTGCTGGCCGTTGTGGCCTCGGTCACCGGCGACGCCCTGTTCCGCGAGCGGGCGGAAGAGACGGTCGGCTGGCTCATGCGCGAGATGACGACGGCGGACGGCGCGTTCTGCGCCAGCCTCGACGCCGACAGCGAGGGAGTCGAGGGCAAG
The DNA here is from genome assembly GCA_965249685.1 of Beijerinckiaceae bacterium. Classification (GTDB taxonomy): domain Bacteria; phylum Pseudomonadota; class Alphaproteobacteria; order Rhizobiales; family Beijerinckiaceae; genus RH-AL1. The sequence continues at coordinate 2,643,920 of CBDFMN010000003.1, forward strand.
TTCTACGTCTGGACCGCCGATGAAGTCGCAGGGGTGCTCGGGCCGGACGAGGCAGCGCTGTTCGCACGCGCCTACGATGTGACGGCGCAGGGGAACTGGGCCGAGGAACCGCACGGGCCACGCGTCGTCATCCTCAACCGGCTCGAAACGGCTCCGCTCGACGCACGGGAGGAGGCCCGCCTGCCGGCCTTGCGGCAGCGCCTGCTGGCGCAACGCGCCACGCGGGTGCGCCCCGGCCTCGACGACAAGGTGCTGGCGGACTGGAACGGCCTGATGATCGCCGCCCTGGTGCGCGCCGGTACCGCTCTTGGGCGGTCGGACTGGCTGGCCACGGCCGCCCGCGCCTATGCGGCGGTGGTCGACACCATGACCTATAGAGATGCGAACGGGGCCTCGCGTCTCGCCCACAGCCGGCGCGGCGCGGCACTGGTGAAGCCGGCGCTGGCGCTCGACTATGCTGCGATGGCCCGGGCCGCCCTGGCGCTGCACGAAGCGCGCGCCATGCTCGAAGGCGCAGCGCCGGACTACCTCCGTGACGCCGAAGGCTTTATCAAGACGCTCGACCGCCTGCATCGCGATCCCGCCTCCGGGCAGCTCTGCATGGCGGCGCACGATGCGAACGACGTGATCCTGCGGCTGAAGCCGACCGCCGACGACGCGATCCCCAACGCCCATTCGGTGGCGCTCGACGCCCTCGTGCGCCTGGCCGCCCTCAGCGGCGACGCTCTCTGGCTCGAGGCGGCGGACCAGCTCTTCGCGGCGGTGGGAGGCGCCGTCCGCAAGCAGCCGATCGGCCACCTCGGCATTCTCAACGCGCTCGACACGCGGCTGCGCGGGGCGACGGTGGTAACGGCCGGCGATGGTCGGCGCCCACTCACGCAAGCGGCGCTTGCCACACCCTACCTCCTCCGTAGCGTCGTCGATCTTCACGACGCGGAGGCGTTGCCGCACGACCATCCCGCGCACGCGCAACTGGCAGCGGCGGGCTCCGGCGCCGCCTTCGTTTGCGTCGCCGGAGCCTGCTCCCTGCCGGTGCGCGACGCGACCACCTTGCGGGAGAGCCTGGCCGCGCTGTAAGGCGCGCGTCAAAAAGCCGGCCGCGGAAGTCCGGGCCGGCTCATCCAACGCGCAAGAGCGTCACGCCGCGGGAGCGGCCGCCGCGTGCTTCTTGGCGATTTCGCGCTTGACCGCCCGCATGGACGGCGAAAGCTTCGTGTCGTCCGCCTTGACGAGGAAGGCGTCGAGACCGCCGCGGTGCTCGACCGAGCGCAACGAGGCGGCGGCGATCCGCACACGGATCGAGCGCTCCAGCGCATCGGAGGTCAACGTGACATTGCACAGGTTCGGCAGGAAGCGCGTGCGGGTCTTGTGATTGGAATGGCTGACCACATTGCCGGTCTGCACGGCCTTGCCGGTCAATTCGCAACGGCGCGACATCATCTACCTCGGAAAACACAGCGATCAGGAAGCAGCAGGCCATATAGGAGGCGGTCGCGAGGGTCAAGTTCGCCGGGCGCCGGAGGTGACGCGCTCCCGCGCTTTCACGCTCTGGCGGTGCCGCTACTTCGCCCGATCCATCAGGTCGGCCGGCGGCGCCGCAGGCTTGGCCGGAACGGGCTCGGGCGCGTCGCTTGGCAGGACGTGCGCCTGCGCGGCGAAGCGGTCGCCGCCGATCGTGCCATACACGCGCAAGACGCCGCCTTCCTGGTAGACGAACAGGGCTTTCAGCACGCGGCCATCGGAGCAGGGGCTCTCCGGCAGGCGCAAGAACCCTTTGTCGGGGTCCAACCGGCTGGCCTCGCACGTCGCGCCGCGTCCGAGCTTCAGCTCGACCTGCGTCCCGCCGGCAGCATCGACGAGCGTGCCTGAAAACGTCTCGTTGGTCTTGGGCAGGGCGCCGGAGAAGATATAGACCAGCGACTCGTCTCTTGCCGGGGCATCCTTGGTCGATCCCTGGCCTTCAGGCTCGGGCGGCGCGGCGAGGGCTGGCACCAGCAGGAGGGCGAGGAGACCGGTCGCCAGCCCCGCGCGTGTCAGAGCCACGGCCGCTCCGCCGCAAGCTTGCCCTCGTAGATCTCGACCGTGCCGCTCTTCTCGAGCGTCAGGCCGATGTCGTCCAACCCATTCAGCAGGCAATGCTTGCGGAAGGCGTCGACTTCGAAGGGCAGGGTGCCACCGTCGGGACCGCGGATCACCTGGTTCTCCAGGTCGACCGTCAGCGTCGCGTTGGCGCCGCGATCCGCATCGTCCATCAGCTTCACCAGGTTTTCGGGAGAGACGACGATGGGCAGGATGCCGTTCTTGAAGCAATTGTTGTAGAAGATGTCGGCGAAGCTCGTCGAGATCACGCATCGAATGCCAAAATCGAGCAAAGCCCAGGGCGCATGCTCGCGCGAGGAGCCACACCCGAAATTGTCCTCCGCCACGAGGATCTGCGCGTGCCGGTAGGCCGGCTGGTTCAACACGAAATCAGGGTCCTCGGAACCGTCGTCGCGGTAGCGCATGCCGGCAAACAGCCCCTGGCCGAGGCCGGTGCGCTTGATCGTCTTGAGGTAGCGCGCCGGGATGATCTTGTCGGTGTCGATGTTGGCGATCTTGAGCGGCGCGGCGACGCCTGTGAGACTTGTGAACTTGTCCATGCCTTGAAACGTAGCGCAGATCGGGGAGGATCAAAAGACCGTCGCGGCCTCCCGCAGTCGGGGGAAGGGCTTCTGTCCCAGATCTTGGCCGGTGCATGGTCGGGGCAGCGGGCGTCAGCCGAGGCCACGCGGCCGACGCAGGCGCACATAGAGTGCGCCGGACCCGCCGTGGTGGCGCGCGGCTTCCTCGAAGCCGACCACCAGGAGGCGCAACTCCGGCATGGCGAGCCACAGCGGCACGGCACGGCGCAGCACGCCGATCCCGTCCCCGAAGGTAGCGTCCCCGAGAACGCCCGGCCGACCCCCCTTGCCCGTCACGACGATGACCACCGTCGCGCCATCGCCCTGCGCGCGATGGAGGAAGGCGCGTAGAGCGCGGTACGCCTCGTCCTGCCGCAGGCCGTGCAAGTCGATCGCCGCATCCGCCGTCATCCGGCCGCGCGACAGCTTCTGCTTCAAGCGGCGCTCGAGCGGCGCGAGTGGCATGGGCGGCGGCGAGGCGCTCCGCTTGGGCGGCGGGGCCGGCACGAGACGAATTGGAGGGGCCTCGGCAAGTTTGGGCGCCGCCGCCCGCACGCGGTCCGGCAGGCGGCTCTCGGGCCGGCGCTGGACGCGCTCCGCCACCGTGAGCCACAGGTCGATCTCCTCCTCGCTCAAGCGTCGCAGGCGCCGGATCGGAGGTCCCGGAGGCTTCGTCACCGCTGACGCCTGGCAGCGGCTTCGCCCGCGTCGGCTTCCCTGGGCCAGAGGATGAACAGCGTGCCGGGATGGCGCAGCGCACCCGCCCGCGCGGCAGCGTCCGGACCGGAGCCGAAGAAGATATCGCCACGCGCTGGGCCGCGGATCGCCGCGCCGGTATCCTGCGCCACCATCAACCGCTGGAACGGGGTCGCAGCCTCACCTTTCCAGGGCAGCAACGCGTCGATGGCGACCGGTAGGCCGTAGGGCCACAGCGTCCGGTCCATCGCAAGCGAGCGCAAGGGCGTCAGGCTGACACCGGCCCCACCGACCGGACCAGCTTCGGGCGACAGAGTCGCGTCGAAGGCGAAGAAGATAAAGGAGCGGTTGCGCGCCATCAGCGCGGCGCCCTCCTCGCCCGGCTTCTGCCCGTGCGCGCGGATCCACGCCTTCAGTTGCGTCAGGCCCATCGCGGCGGGCGGTATGCCGAGCGTCTCGACCAGCACGCGGCCGATGGACGTGTAGGGCTGCCCGTTGCGGCCGGCATAGGCCAGGCGGCGCAACGACCCGTCCGGGAGGTGGATCCGCGCCGAGCCCTGCACGTGGATGAAGAAGGCCTCGACGGGATCGGCGACATAGACGAGCGGCAGGGCTTGCTCACCCAGCGCACCCGCCTCGATCGCGGCCCGGTCGGGAAAAGTCGCGGTGGAGGCACCCGGCGGACGCGCGAGAAGCGGCGTGGCGAACTGCGCCGTCGGTGTCAGCGACCCTTCCACCACGGGCTCGTAATAGCCGGTGAGGAACGCGTCCGGCAGGCGGCGCGGCGTGAAATGCGTCTCGAAAAATTGCCGTGCGGTCGTTGCGTCCGCAGCGGTGCCCAGCGCGAGCGCGGCCTGGCAAGCGGCGCGGAGACCGGCGGGCGCGGGAAGGGCCGATCGCAAAGGCGCGGCGCCGGCGACGATCGAGGAGCAGGTCGCGCGGAACGTCCGCAGCGCGGCGGCATGATCGTCGGAGGCGAAGCCCGGCACCGCTTCAAAGGAAACCGGCATGCCCGGCATGTCCTGCGCGCCTCGGGCGTGCCCCATGGCCGTCAGCCAGAGCAGCGCGGCCGCGAGACGGCGCGGCCTCAATGGCCCGATTCGCTCGCCACCAACTTCCAATTCGGGTCGCGGGCGCCGGCGTCGCGGGCGAAGCTCCAGACGTCGTTCATATCGACGGCCTTGTCGGTGCTGCCGTCGACCAGCGTGCCGGCCTTGTCATGCGTGGCGGTCATAAGCTTCGAGAGGAAGCGGACCGTGACGCGCGCCGTACGCCCGCTCAGGCCAGCCTCCTCGATCTTGGCCTCGTCCATCGAGACGACGGTGGTGCTCACGACATCGCCGCGTTGCGCGCGCGCTTCGAGCGCCGCCGCGAAACTGTCGAACACCTCGACGGCCAGAAGCTTCTGCAAAGTCTCGCGATCGCCGGCCGCGAAGGCTGTCACCACCATCTCGTAGGCCTTCTTGGCTCCGTCGAGGAAAGGTTGGGCGGAGAAGTTCGGGTCGGCGGCCGCGATCGCGTCGAGGCCCTGCGCCACCGCCGAGCCGGGTTCGGCGACGCCGCGCCAACGCTCGCCATCGCCCGCCGACACCGCACGCGCGGGCGCCGTGCCGGGCCAACGCACGACATTGTCGCCGCCGGCGGCCGGTGGACTGGAGGGCTGCCGCGCCCCGAACAGGCCCGACCCGGGCGGCTTTTCCGAGCCGGTGCGCGCACCAAGGACCGACCGGAGTTTCCAGATCACGATCACCGCCACCAGGGCGAAGATGATCGTCGTAATCGAATCGAGCGAATGCATGGGAGCAGGGCACCATGGATTGAGGGCGCGGCGCGGCACATTGCAAACGGCGCGCGACCGATCATGTATTCATGTGGGTGGCACTGGGCCTAACGTCCAGAAGCCACCGGCGGCGGCGTGATCGTACGCTGGGGCCGAGGAAGCGTCAAAACCATGGTCTCTCCCGTTCTCAAGGTCTGGCTGCGCGTACCCTGGCGAACCCGGATCGCCGCGGTTCTGATCGCGTGGGTGGCGGCGGAAGCGCTGATGCTTGCCCTTGTGGTGAAACTTGTCGGCGTTTCAGGCGCCCTGCTGCTCGGCCTGGGCACGAGCCTGCTCGGCGCGTCGATGGTCAAGCGCCTCGGCCGCTCCGCCATCGGCAGCTTGCGGCGTGGCGCCGGCGCCGATGGCTTCAGCGTCTTACGGAGCGGGCAAGCGGTGGACGGCCTGCTGTCGGGGTTGGGTGCCGTGCTCCTGCTGCTGCCGGGCTTCCTCACGGACGCGCTGGGGCTTGGGCTGGCCGTCCCCGTCGTCCGCCGCGTGGTCGCAGGGCGGCTTCAGGGCGGCGCCCGCGGGCCAGGCGGCCAGCCCCGCGCGCCGCATGGCCCGACGCAGATCGACCTGGAGCCGGGCGATTGGCGCGCGGACGACGAGGTCCGAGGTCGTCCGATGCCAAAGGTCTGAGCGGTCCCTCCGCGTCTTGTCGCTCCCCGGCAAGCATGCTACCCGCACCCCTCACACGACGCGCCCCGAAGCGGCGCGCACAGCGGGGCACGGCTATGGCTGAGACGAACGGGAACGGCGGCGCCCCGGTAGCGGGCACGACACCGGGGCAACCCGCGTTGAACGCCCTGGTGCAGTTCACCAAGGATTTCTCGTTCGAGAACCCGAATGCGCCGCGCTCGCTCGGGCCGCAGGACAAGCCGCCGAACATTTCCATTCAGGTCAACGTCAACGCCAAGCAGCTCGCGGAGGCGGACTTCGAGGTGAACATCATGCTCGAAGGCTCGGCCGGCCAGGGCACGGAGACCCTGTTCAAGTTCGAGCTTGACTATGCCGGCATCTTCCGGCTGCAGAACATCCCAGCCGACAGCATGCATCCGATCGTCATGATCGAGTGCCCGCGGCTGCTGTTCCCCTTCGCCCGGCAGATCATCGCGGAGGCGGTGCGCGGCGGCGGCTTCCCGCCGCTCTACATCGACCCGATCGACTTCGCCGCCCTGTACCAGACCCGCATGGCGGAAGTCGCAAACACGAGCAACGCGCCTTCCTGAACCGAACGGCGGCCGCGTTACCCCGCGGCCAGGGTCTCCATGCCCGCTCCGGCATCCCGGTAGCGCACCCAGATGGCAGCGTCGCCGAGCCCGGCGACGAAGGCGGCGTGGCGGGCGCGCTCCGCAGCGGTCGCGAGCGGCGGCAACGGCGTCGGGCGCGGCCCGCGCGGGGGTTGGTCGGTCCCGCTCCAGCCCCCCGAGCCGGCGCTGCCGAACACCAGCGCCGTCTGCCGACCGCCGGTCAGCTCGGCATAGACTTCCGCCAGGATCTCGGCGTCGAGCAGTGCCCCATGTCTGGTTCGCCGCGAATTATCGATGCCGTAGCGTTGGCAGAGGGCGTCGAGGCTGGCCGGCGCGCCCGGATGACGGCGGCGCGCCATCGACAGCGTGTCGACCATCCGCTCGCTCGACAGCGTCGGCCGTTCAAGCGCGGCAAGTTCCGCGTTGAGGAAGCGGAAGTCGAACTCGGCATTGTGGGCGACGAGCTTCGCGCCGGCGGTGAAGGCCAGGAAGGCATCGGCCACCGCCGCGAACACCGGCTTGCCCTGCAGCATGGCCGCCGTGATGCCGTGGATGCGCAACGCGTCTTCCGGCATGTCGCGCTCGGGATCGATGTATTCGTGGAACGTCTTGCCCGTGGGGATGCCGTTCAGCAGCTCGACGCAGCCGATCTCGACGACGCGGTGACCGGCGGTAGGATCGAGGCCCGTGGTTTCCGTGTCGAAGACGATCTCACGCACGGCACGTCCCCTGTCCGGTCAGGTCGGCGAGCAAGGCGCGGACCTGCCGCTCCACGCTCTCCAGTCCGCCGCCGGTCTCGATGATGATGTCGGCCCGCCGACGCTTCTCCGCGTCCGCCATCTGCCGGGCCACTATGGCGTCAAACCGTGCCGGCGTCATGCCCGGACGGGCCAGCACGCGGGCCTTTTGCACCGTTTCGGAGGCGGTGACGAGCATCACCTTGTCGACCAGCGCCTCGCCGCCCGTCTCGTAGAGCAGCGGGATGTCGAGCACCACCACGGCGGCGCCAGCCTTCGTCGCGCCGGCGAGGAAAGCGGCCCGCGCGTCGCGAACCAGCGGGTGGACGATGGCCTCCAGAGCGCGCAGCGCCTCGGCATCGTCCAGCACGGCGCGGCCAAGCTGGGCCCGGTCCACGCGCCCGTCCCGCACCGCGTCGGGAAAGCGGGCCGCTACCAGCGACGCCGCCGGCCCGGCATAGAGGTCATGCACGGTCGCGTCCGCATCGAACACCGGCACGCCTTCCGCCCGGAAGAAACCGGCCGTGGTGCTCTTGCCCATGCCGATCGAGCCGGTGAGACCTAGCACGATCATAGGCCAGCCGCGATGTCGGCCTCGACGGCGGCGCGCAGGCCGGCGGTGACGGACGGCCGGGTGCCGAACCAGCGCTCGAAACCCGGCACCGCCTGGTGCAGCAGCATACCGAGGCCGCCGACGGTGCGCAGCCCCCGGGCAGCGGCCGCGCGCAGGAGCGGCGTCTCGCGGGGGACATAGACGATATCGTTGACCACCGCGTGACTTGGAAGCGCTTTGATCGAGAACGCTAGGTCTGGATGCCCGGTCATGCCGGCCGGCGTGGTGTTGACGAGAAGATCGGCCGAGGCCGACGCCTTCAGCGCCTCGGCCCAGGTGCCGGCTTGGCTGGCGGGCGGGCTGCCGATCGAGCGGATCAGGTCGGCCGCACGTCCGGGCGAACGGTTCGCCACGGTGATCCGCGAGAAGCCCCGAGTCACCAGCGCATCGACGATCGCCCGCGCCGCGCCCCCCGCGCCGAGGACGACGGCCTCCCCCCGCCGCACGCCCCAGCCCGGCGCTTCCTCGTCGAGAGCCGCGAGGAAACCGGTCCCGTCCGTGTTGTCGCCGCACAGCGCGCCGGCGGCATCGACCCAGAACGTGTTGACGGCGCCCAGCCGCGCGGCCGTCGGCGTCAGGTGTCGGCACCGGTGGCGCACACCTTCCTTATGGGGAATGGTCGCGTTGCCTCCCTTCATCCCCTCGGCGCGGAGGCCGGTCAGGAAAGCGCCGAGGTTCTCCGGCGCGACCGCCCTCTTCGCGTAGGAGCCGGAACGCTCATAGTGCCCGAGCCAATAATTGTGGATGAGCGGCGAGCGCGAATGCGCGACCGGCCAGCCGATGATGCAGGCGCGCGGTCCGCTCATGCCGCCAGACTCCCGACCTCGCGCAGCAACCGCAGGAGCGGCAGCATGGGCAACCCGAGGATCGTCGAATGCTCCCCTTCGATGCGTTCGAACAGGTGGATGCCGAGCCCTTCCACCGCATAGGCGCCGACGCTCTGCAGCGCGGTGTCGCGCGCGAGGTCGATGTAGGTCTCGATGAACGCCGGCGTAAGGGCGCGGCAGGTGAGGCGCGCCTCCGCCGCTCCCTCCGCCACCGCAACGCCGTCGCGCGCGAGGCAGAGAGCCGCGTGCAGCACATGGACCCGGCCGGACATGGCGGCGAGTCGGGCGCGCGCGGCTGCCAAGTCGAGCGGCTTGGTCAGGATGGTCTCGCCCAACGCGAGCGTCTGGTCCGCGCCGAGGACAAGCCGTCCCGGCTGCCGGACGCTGGCGGCCAGCGCTTTCTGGCGCGCGAGATGCTGCGCGATGGCAGCCGCACTGGCACCCGCGCGGCGCAGCGGCGCCTCAACGTCGCGCTCGTCGACCTGCGCGTCCATCGCCTCGAACGGGATGCCCGAGGCGGCAAGCAGCGCCCGGCGCGCCTGGCTCTTGGAAGCGAGTATGAGGGGGCGGTCGGCGAGCCACAGCGCCGTCACGATTGCACGATGAACTTCTGCCGATGTCCGCGGTAGAGGTCGATGATCGCCGCCGCGGTCTCCTCGATGGAGCGCCGCGTCACGTCGATCGTCGGCCAACCCTGCCGTTCGAAGAAGCGGCGCGAGGCGCCGACCTCCTCCGTGACCCGCGTGCGGTCGACGTAGTCGGACGCCTCGTCCGCCTTCAGAGTGAGAAGGCGGTTCTGACGGATCTGGATGATGCGCTCCGGCGTGGCGAGCAGTCCCACCATCAGCGGGTTCTTCAGGCCCAGGATTGCCGGCGGCAGGGGTACGTCGGGCACCATCGGGATGTTGGCGGTCTTCACCCCGCGGTTGGCGAGATAGATGCTCGTCGGTGTCTTGGACGTCCGGCTCACGCCAATGAGGACGACGTCGGCTTCCTCGTAATTATCGACGTTCATCCCGTCGTCGTGGACCAGCGTGAAGTTGAGCGCATCGATGCGGCGGAAATAATCCGCGTTGAGGATGTGCTGGGCTCCCGCGCGCGGTGTCGCCGACGTCCCGATGTAGGATTGGAAGAAGTTGAGGATCGGTCCCAGGATGGAGAGCGTCGGCGCGCCGCAGGCCCGGCACGCCTCTTCCAGCCGGGCGCTGTGGCTCGGCTCGACCAGCGTGTAGAGCACCATGCCGGGCGCGGTCTGAATCTCCGCGATCGCTTTCTCGAGCTGCGCTTCGGTGCGGACGAGAGGGTAGATGTGCTCGATGGAGGACACCCCCTGGTACTGCGCGGCGGCCGCGCGGCTGACCGCGATCAGCGTCTCGCCCGTGGCGTCCGAGATCAGATGAAGATGGAAATAATTGCGTTTCAACGCGTTGCTCGGCGGTTAGGAGAAGGGCCGTCCAACTGGGAAAACCTGGGGACCGCTGGGGACAAACTGGCCCTTGGTCGCCTGGTCGTCAACGCGGGCGGAAAACCGCCGCCTTCCATCAACAGGCGCGGCGACGGGTAGCGGTCCTGTCCCGCGGCGGGAACAGCGTTAACAACTCGTCAACGCGGGGGGAGACGTGCCGGTAGGGTGACGAGCGCCTTGAATTTGCTTGCCGACTCGCGCCGCGCCTTGCTTTGTCCCAGCCTGTGCATAAGACTCGCGGATGCATGGAGGCCGGCGCTCCTGTGCGCGGCATGGTGCGGGCACACCTAGGACCCCAAGAAGACTTAACAGGAAGAGTCTTTAAAAAGGATTGATAGGATTTGATCGAGGACACGCGGTCGGCGAAGCCCAAGTTTCTGCGCGCGCTGTCGGGCGAAGCGGTCTGGCCTCCACCGCTGTGGCTGATGCGCCAGGCCGGCCGCTACCTGCCGGAATACCGAGCCATTCGCGCGCAGGCGCCTTCCTTTCTCGGGTTCTGCTACGACCCGAAGACGACGGTCGAAGCGACGTTGCAGCCGATCCGCCGCTTCGGCTTCGACGCGGCCATCCTCTTCAGCGACATCCTCGTCGTGCCCGATGCGCTGGGTCAGCCGGTGAGCTTCGAGGTGGGCGAAGGGCCCCGGCTGGCTCCGATCATCGACGAGGTCGGCCTGTCGCGCCTGCGCGAGACGATCGACCTCGAACGGCTCGCCCCGGTGTTCGAGACAGTCAGCCGTCTTAAACAGGACCTGCCGCGCGATACGCCGCTGATCGGCTTCTGCGGGGCGCCCTGGACGGTGGCGAGCTACATGATCGCCGGCCGCGGCACCCCGGACCAGGCGCCGGCACGTCTCTTCGCCTACAGGCACCCGCCGCTGTTCGGCCGCATCATCGACCGGTTGGTCCGTGCCTCGATCGCCTACCTGAACCGGCAGATCGACGCCGGTGTCGATGCGGTGCAGATCTTCGACACCTGGGCCGGCGTCCTGCCGGCGGGCGAGTTCGACCGCTGGTGCGTCTCGCCCATCGCCGCGGTCGTCGCCGGCGTCAAGGCGCGCCATCCCGCCATCCCGATCATCGTCTTCGCGCGGGGTGCCGGGCCGCGACTGGTGGAGCTGAAGGACGCGACCGATGCCGACGCGCTCGGGCTCGACACGGCGGTCGACCCGCATTGGGCGGCGGGCCTGCCGAAGACGACGGTGCTGCAGGGCAACCTCGACCCGCTCGCCCTGATCGCCGGCGGCGCGGCCCTCGAAGAGGCGGTCACCCGTATCCTCGCGGCATTCCGCCACCGGCCGCACATCTTCAACCTCGGTCATGGTATCCTGCCGGAGACGCCGATCGCCCATGTCGAGCGGCTGGTCGAACTCGTCCGCCGCGACCATCCCTGAGGATTGATGACCTATCTCTGGATCAAAGCCCTGCACGTGCTCGCGGTCATCTCATGGATGGTGGGCATGCTCTACCTGCCGCGCCTCTTCGTCTACCATGTCGCGGCACCCTCGGGTTCGCCGCAGGCGGCGACGTTCGAAATCATGGAGAAGCGGCTGCAGCGGTTCATTATGCTGCCCGCTCTCCTCGTCACCTGGGTTAGCGGTCTCGTGCTCGCCAGCCAAGGCGGCTGGTGGACCGCTGGCTGGCTGCACGGCAAGCTCGGGTTGGTGCTGCTGCTCACCGGTCTGCACGGCTATCTGGCCGCCGAACGCAAGCGACTGGCGGCTGGCACCAGCCGGCGCGACGCCCGGTTCTTCCGGGTCGTCAACGAGGTCCCCACGGTGCTGCTGATAGGCATCGTCGTTCTGGTGATCGTGAAACCGTTCTGAGGCCACGCATTCGCGGCGCAACAGCTCCGAGATCAGGGACTTGGCGCGATGTGGCGCGACCTGGTGTCCGGCGACCGACCCCATTGCCACAACGTCCGCGAGGCCGTAGAAGCAAGATCCCTCCCGTTCGGCCAAGCCTGTGAGCGGCGCGTCAGCCCGTATTCCGGCTCTAAGTCCGACGAACAGCCTGCTCTGGCTTTTCCAAGAAGTAGATCATGTCTGACCAGACCGCGTTTCCAGACAGTGCTATGTCCGACGTTCCGGCGCTTTCCACAGACCTTCTCGCCGAGGTGCCTACCACCGTCAGCGAGATCAAGCTCGCCGATTTGAAGGACCGCTCGCCGACCGAGCTCCTTGCCTTCGCGGAAGAATACGAGGTCGAGAACGCCTCGACCATGCGCAAGCAGGAGTTGATGTTCGCCATCCTCAAGCAGCTGGCGAGCCGCGAGATCGAAATCATCGGCGTCGGCGTCATCGAGGTCCTGCTGGACGGCTTCGGCTTCCTCCGCTCGGCGGACGCGAACTATCTCGCCGGCCCGGACGACATCTACGTCTCGCCCACCCAGATCCGCCGCTTCGGCCTGCGCACCGGCGACACCGTGGAGGGGCTGATCCGCTCGCCCAAGGAAGGCGAGCGCTATTTCGCCCTCCTCAAGGTCAACACGATCAATTTCGAGGATCCGGAAAAAGTTCGGCACAAGGTCAACTTCGACAACCTGACGCCACTCTATCCCGATCGCCGTCTGAAGCTGGAGATCGAGGATCCGACGCGCAAGGACCTGTCGAACCGCGTCATCGACATCGTCGCCCCGATCGGCTTTGGCCAGCGCGCGCTCATCGTCGCGCCGCCCCGCACGGGCAAGACCGTGCTGCTGCAGAACATCGCGCAGTCGATCTCCGCCAACCACCCGACCGCCTATCTCATCGTCCTGCTCATCGACGAGCGGCCGGAGGAGGTGACGGACATGCAACGCTCGGTGAAGGGCGAGGTGGTCTCCTCCACCTTCGACGAACCGGCGACGCGCCACGTGGCGGTTGCCGAAATGGTCATCGAGAAGGCCAAGCGCCTGGTCGAGCACGGCCGCGACGTGATCATCCTGCTGGATTCCATCACCCGCCTCGGGCGCGCCTACAACACCACCGTCCCGTCGTCCGGCAAGGTGCTCACCGGTGGCGTCGACGCCAACGCCCTGCAACGGCCGAAGCGGTTCTTCGGCGCCGCCCGCAACATCGAGGAGGGCGGCTCGCTCACCATCATCGCGACCGCACTGATCGACACCGGCTCGCGCATGGACGAGGTGATCTTCGAGGAGTTCAAGGGCACCGGCAATTCCGAGATCATCCTCGACCGCAAGGTGGCGGACAAGCGGACCTTCCCTGCGCTCGACATCACCCGCTCCGGCACCCGCAAGGAGGAACTGCTCGTCCCAGCCGACATCCTCAAGAAGATGTACGTGCTGCGCCGCATCCTCAACCCTATGGGCACCATCGACGGCGTCGAGTTCCTGCTCGGCAAGCTGCGCGAGACGCCAAAGGGCAACGCGACCTTCTTCGAGTCGATGAACACCTGAGCGGTCTTACGGTGACGTCGCGGCGACGTCGCGACCGTCGGCATCCGGTCGAGGCCGGGGCAGAGCCAGGCAAAGGCGCCTATTGGCAAACCTGCCGCTGCAGCGTCATGTCCTGCGCGCATTTCTTGATGCAGCCGAACAGGATGTTGTTGTTGGGGTCGCCGATGTCGGTCGCGGCAACCGCGCGGCCGCGGCATTCCTCGCCGCAAATCTTGATCCGCTGGCTCATCTCGCGCTTGCAGGCTTCGTCCGCGGCCTTCGCGGGACCGGAGAGAAGCAAGGCGACCGCGGTCGCGAGGACGAAAGCCAGCCGTTCAGAACCCATCGTCAAGCTCGTCTCATGATCGCCAAAGCGCAGAATTAGCCGAGCGCCCCGCGCGACACACCCCCGACTTCCAGCCGGACACCCGCGGCATGAAGACCGAACGCTCCGCCGCTTTCTGCCTGGACGTCAGCGCACGGCGGACTTGCGCTTCGACCCGCGTCCGCTCGGCGCTGGGCGCGCGGTCTCGCTGAAGAGTTCCGCCAGCTTCTCCGTCATCACGCCGCCCAGCTCCTCGGCGTCGACGATGGTCACGGCGCGGCGGTAATAGCGCGTGACGTCGTGGCCGATGCCGATGGCGATGAGCTCCACGGGCGAGCGGGTCTCGATCTCCTCGATGACATAGCGCAGGTGCCGCTCGAGGTAGTTGCCGGGGTTGACCGAGAGCGTGGAATCGTCGACCGGCGCGCCATCGGAGATCATCATCAGGATACGCCGCTGCTCGGGCCGGGCCAACAGGCGCTTGTGGGCCCAGTCCAGCGCCTCGCCGTCGATGTTCTCCTTGAGGAGGCCTTCGCGCATCATCAGACCGAGGTTCTTGCGTGCGCGACGCCAGGGCGCGTCGGCGCTCTTGTAAATGATGTGGCGCAGGTCGTTGAGCCGGCCCGGCGTGGCCGGCTTGCCCGCCTGCAACCAGGCTTCGCGCGCGAGGCCGCCCTTCCAGGCGCGCGTGGTGAAGCCGAGGATTTCGACCTTAACGCCGCAGCGTTCCAGCGTGCGGGCGAGGATGTCCGCGCAGGTCGCCGCCACGGTGATCGGCCGCCCGCGCATGGAACCCGAATTGTCGAGCAGCAGCGTCACCACCGTGTCGCGGAAGTCGGTGTCCTTCTCGCGCTTGAAGGAAAGCGGCTGCTGTGGATCGATGATGATGCGCGGCAAGCGCGAGGGGTCGAGCATGCCCTCTTCGAGATCGAACTCCCACGAGCGGTTCTGCTGCGCCATCAGGCGGCGCTGCAGCCGATTGGCGAGCCGCGCCACGACGGAAGACAGGTTTTGCAGCTGTTTGTCGAGGAAAGCGCGCAGCCGCTCCAATTCTTCGGGGTCGCAGAGGTCCTCGGCCGCGATGATCTCGTCGCTGCGACGGCTGTAGGCCTTGTAGTCGGGGCCGCGTGGTTCGTTGCGCCCGGCGCCCGGGGCGCGGCTGACGTCGGAGGCCGTGTCCGCGTCGGAATAGTCCGCTTCCCGGTCGACCTCGCCGCTCGGCGCCTCGGCCGAGTCCATCGCGCTGTCCTCGACGTCCTCGTCAGTGGTTTCCGCCTTCTCGTTCTGCGTGGCGTCATCCGAGCGCTCGGCTTCGCCCATGCGCTCCTGGTCCTGCTCACCCTCTTCGCGCCCCTCCTCGCGGTCGTCCTCCTCGTTGTCTTCCTCCTCGCTTCCGGCTTCCTCGCCCATATCGAGCTGGGCCAGGAGCTTGTTGACGAATTGGGCGAAGGTCTTCTGGTGCTCGATCGCGGCTCCGAGCCGGTCGAGGTCGGGGCCGATCCTCTCTTCGATCCAGGGCCGCCACAGGTCGGCGACAGGCGCGCCACAGGTCGGCGCCGCGACGCCCGTCAGCCGCTCGCGCACCATCATCGCCAGCGCCTCTTCCAGCGGAGCGTCGGCGCGACTCGTCACTTCGGGGAACTTGGCGCGGGCGTAGCGGTCGTCGAGCATGGCGCCGATGTTGTCCGACACGCCCTGCATCCGCCGCGCGCCGATCGACTCGACGCGCGCCTGCTCCACCGCGTCGAAACAGGCGCGGCCGGTCTGCGTCTGCGGCATCAACCGGCGATGGATGTCGCTGTCGTGGCAGGCGAGGCGCAGCGCCATCGCGTCGGCATGGCCGCGCAGGATCGCTGTCTCCCGTCGGTCGGGCTTGCGCCCGGGCTCCGGCAGCCGCGCCTTGGACCCTTCCGTCCCGCGGATCAGGCTTGGGCGCTCGGGCGCGTAGGTGACCTCCAGGTCGGGCGTCTTGGCGAGCGCGCGCATGCAGGCGGCGGTAGCGCGCTTGAACGGCTCCTGAAGGGACTCGGACTTGGCGGGCGGTTTGGAGTTTGAGGGCAAAGAAATCGACTTATCCTTGATCCAGGACGAAGGGCCGCTCGATGATGTCGACCCACGTGTAAGGGCACGAGTCCGGGAAGCGCTGGATTGAGAGTTGCGTCTCGGCCGAAGCCTGGTCTTTCCCGTCCTCGAATGCCGCGCTGGTGGCTTCGACGAGACGGGCCTTTAAGCTCGGGCTCGCTGCGAGCCGACGCAGAATGCGGCGGCGATGTTCTCGGATCGAAGCCTCCCAGGAGCGCGATCGCAGTGTGGCCTGATGATCCCACTTGAGCATGTGAAGCAGCGTGACCCTCAAGTCGCCGACCAAGGCTTCGTATTCACGACGTGCCACGTCTTCTATCTCGTCAGCCACAAGGACACGATCCAGAAGATCGAAGCGACCTGCCCTGATATGGTCGGCCTGCTTGACGGCCCAGCGATAGATGTCGTCGGGGGTGTCCGGTTCCGGCCTATCGGCACGCAGGGCGAGCGGATCGGTTGTCGCTGGAAAAGCCGCGTCCTTCATCGTCCCTCCTCGGCTCGCGCCTCAACTCATCACGACGTTGACCGCGCTCTCCGGCAGCTCCTGCCCGAAGCAACGCTGGTAGAACTCCGCCACCAGCGCGCGTTCCAGTTCGTCGCACTTGTTGAGGAACGTCAGGCGGAAGGCGAAGCCGATGTCGGAGAAGATCTCCGCGTTCTCCGCCCAGGTGATCACCGTGCGCGGGCTCATCACGGTGGACAAGTCGCCGGCGACGAAGGCGTTGCGGGTGAGGTCGGCCACCCGCACCATCTTGGATATAGTGTCGCGGCCGCCCTTCCGGTCGCGAAAGCTCTGCACCTTGGCCAGTACGATATCGACCTCGCGGTCGTGCGGCAGGTAGTTCAGGGTGGTGACGATCGACCAGCGGTCCATCTGGCCCTGGTTGATCTGCTGGGTGCCGTGATACAACCCCGACGTATCGCCGAGGCCGATCGTGTTAGTGGTCGAAAACAGGCGGAAGGCGGGATGCGGGCGGATGACCCGGCTCTGGTCGAGCAGAGTCAGTCGGCCGGCGACTTCGAGCACGCGCTGGATCACGAACATCACGTCGGGGCGCCCGGCGTCGTATTCGTCGAAGCACAGCGCGACGTTGTTCTGCAGCGCCCAAGGCAGGATCCCGTCGCGGAACTCGGTCACCTGTTTGCCGTCCTTGAGGACGATCGCGTCCTTGCCGACGAGGTCGACGCGCGAGACGTGGCTGTCGAGGTTGATGCGGACGCAAGGCCAGTTGAGCCGCGCCGCCACCTGCTCGATATGCGTCGACTTTCCCGTACCGTGGTAGCCCGTGACCATCACGCGGCGGTTGCGGGCGAAACCGGCGAGGATGGCCAGCGTCGTGTCGCGGTCGAAGATGTAGTCCGGGTCGGTGTCCGGGACGTGCTGCTCGCTCGTCGAGTAGGCCGGCGCCTCCATGTCGCTGTCGATGCCGAAGACTTGCCGGACGGAGACCGTCATGTCGGGCATCCCGCCGACGCGGCCCTCATCGTGAATTACGCTTTGCATCGGACATCCATCTGGTGGGCCGGCGCGCCGGGGCACGCTGCGGGTCGAAGGGAGCCGGCGAGCTTGCCGTCAGGCGAGCTTCACCGTCTTGAGATAATTGTAGGAACGGATGATCTCCTGAAGTCGGGCTTCGTTCGATCGGTCACCCCCGTTCGCGTCGGGGTGGAGCTGTTTGACAAGCTCCTTGTAGCGCGCCTTGACCGCCGCCTTGTCGGCGCCCTCTTCGAGGCCGAGCTGGTCGAGCGCCCTGACCGCGGCGACGCCGATCTTCGGCCGCTTCGCCTGGGCGCGTGCCTCGCCCTGGGCACGGGCACGAAACATGCCGAGTGGGTCCTTGACCGTGGCGGGATCGTCGCCGTCCTCGCGGAACCCCTTGGCGGTGCGGTTGGAACCCATCGCCCAGGTCGGGCGGTGGCCGGTCAGGGCGTCGCGCTGGTAGACGGCGACGTCGTCGGCGCTCATCCCATTGAAATAATTGTACGAGGAATTGTACTCGCGGACGTGGTCCAGACAGAAGCAGAAGAACTGTCCTTCCCTGTCTCGCCCCTGCGGCGCGCGGAACTCGCCGGCCGCCTTGCAGCCGGGATAGTCGCACGGCACCTGCGTCGTCGCCGCAGGGGCGTTCTTTTGGGCCGGCTTGACCCTGATGCTGTCGAAGAGGCGGGAGTTGAGGTTCATGGCTCGGTCATTATGGGATTGTTTGGGCTGGCTGCAAGCGCCGTGGGCGGGTAAAGCTGCAGCTGCGATGCGAGGTCACGCGGCGCCGCTCGTATCCGACGGCCGGGCCGCATAGGGTTTGGGAGCGCTGAATGAGCGAACAGGACGGCGACGTGGCGACCCGGATCACCGAGGCGCTGAAGCATGCGCTCCAACCCACCCGGCTCGAAGTCATCGACGAGTCCTATAAGCATGCGGGCCACGCCCATGTCGTGTCCCGCGCCGGCGCCGCCGGACACGTCGGCGGCACGCACTTCCAGATCAACGTGGTCTCGCCCGCCTTCGTCGGCAAGAGCCGGCTCGATCGACACCGCGCGGTCAACGCGGCGTTGGCCTCCGAGATGGGGGTGGATGGTGTCCATGCCGTCGCCATCGACGCGCGGGCGCCGGGCGAAGTCTGAGCCGGCCGGCCATCAAAGCGCCACGTCGCGCCGCGACATCGACGGCGCGTGCTGCCGCCCTCCCTATGCGAACGCGCCGGCCTCGGGTAGTGTCACCTTGGACCCACGGTCGCGCTTCGTCCCGAAGAGATCCCGCCGAAGAGACCCCGCTGATGCGTCGTCGTTCCGTCCGCCACCACCTTGCGTCCGTCACCGCGATCGTCCTGGCGAGCGCGAGTGCGGCCAGGGCCACGCCCGCGTTGGTGATGGACGTGGCAAGCGGCGACGTGCTGTACCACAATCAGGCGACGCAGCCGTGGTATCCTGCTTCGCTGACCAAGCTGATGACGGTCTATGTCGCGCTTGACGCCGTGCGGGCGCACAAGATCGCGTTCGACACGCCGCTCGTCGTTTCCGCGCGCGCGGCCGCCATGCCGCCCTCGCACATGGGGTTCGCGCCGGGGACCCAGGTGACGCTCGGCAACGCGCTGAAGATGCTGATGGTGAAATCCGCCAACGATCTCGCCATCACCATCGCCGAGGGTGTGTCGGGCTCCGTCGAGGCGTTTGCCGACGACATGAATGAGGCGGGCGCCACGCTCGGGCTGCACGAGAGCCATTTCGTCAACCCCAACGGCCTGCCTGCCGCAGGCCACGTGTCGTCCGCGCGCGACATGGCGATCATCGCCCGCGCCCTCTACCGCAGCTTTCCCGACCAGGCCGGACTGTTCAGCATCGGCGCATTCGCGATGGGCGAGTCGGTCACGCCCAACCATAACAACCTGCTCGGGCGCTATCCGGGCGCGGACGGCATGAAGACCGGTTTCACCTGCGCGGCCGGGTTCAACGTGGTGGCGAGCGCCTACCGCGACGGCCGCCGCCTGGTGACGGTGGTGATGGGCGCCCCGAACGTCGCCGCCCGCACTGCCAAGGCCGCCGCCCTGTTCGACCGCGGCTTTGCCGGTATCGACGCTCCCACCGCCTCTGTCGTGTCGCTACCCGCCTCCGGCGCCGTCAGCCCGCCGGACATGCGCAACGAAGTCTGCCGCAACCGCGGCCGCCTCATCGCCGCCTTCAACAGCGAGGTCGAGCAGCTCGATGCGCCGTTGCTGACGTCGGCGCTGGGACGGACACCCCTTTTCGGCGCTCCAGCCGCGCGGCCGCAGGTCATGGCGACGGTGATCAACACGATCCACCCCGCCCCGGCAGAGCCCGTTCCCGTGCATGTCGGGCCGGAGCCGGGCTACATCGGCCTCGTCGCGCAGGCGCGACCGCCCCATTCCCCCGTCGGCACGGAACCGGACCCGGCGGCGATCGCCTACGCCGCCCCGCCGCCCGCCGCCGGCAACCCGCTCGGCGTCGATCCGACCGCCCTGCCGCTGCGCGGCCGCGGCCGCATCGCCAAGGCGGTGCACGCCGGCAAGGCGCGCACGCTGAAGGCCTCCGTCGAGGCTCCAGCGACCAAGGTGCTCGCCGACGGCGTCGCCGAACCGGGAGAGGACGTCCCCAAATCGGACGTCAAGAAACCCGAAGCGAAAAAGAAGGCCCTGCACGTCAGGAGCACCGTGGCCGGCAGCGACGACGCCAAACCAGCCAAATCGAAGGAAAGGGAGATTCCGCCGAAGCGGCCGGCCAAAGCCAAGGCCGCTGCCGCCAAGGCTGCCGCCCCCAAGGACAGCGGATCCAAGGACAGCGGATCGAAAGACACGGGATCCAAGGGCAAGGGGTGAGCCCGAGCAGAGACTCTCGCGCGGCCGGCCTTCGGCCTTAACCACGCGAGCCGATCCTTCCCGTCCGCGCAACGGAACGTCAGCCTCTGGCCTCCATCTTGTCCCCGGGACAGGCGCGCCCCGCCGCAAGGCGATCGCGTGTTTCCTTCTGGGACAAGCTCTCGCCGAACGAGCGGGACGCGAGAGGTCATCGTGGCATTTGCGGTGGAGCAAGCGGAGCCGGCCGACGAGATGATGGCCGTTGCGTCCCGGTCCGGCACAGGCGCGCGGCATGCCCCGACGCCGGCCCTCGATGTCGAGTTCGTCCAGGCGCGCGCGATGATCGCCTTTCAGCCGGCGTGGAGCGACCTCGTCGCTCGTGCGCTCGAGCCCAACGCCTTCCTCGATCCCGCTTTCGCCCTCCCTCTCCTCCAGCACGTCCGCTTCGCCAAGCGTCCGGGCTTCCTCCTGGCGTGGGAAAGCGACGGCCCCGCCTCGTTCGGCAAGCTCGTCGGCTTGCTGCCGATGCACATCCCGACGGGGCTGCAGCGTCTAGCGCGCGGCTTCCATCACCCCCAAGTCACTCTCGGGACGCCGCTCCTCGACCGGGAGCGCGGCGCCGAGGCCTTTGCCGCCATGGTCGCCTGGCTCGCCCGCAACCATCCCGGTCTCGCCGCTCTCGTGCTGATGGCGGTGCCGACGCAGGGCGGGTTCTGCCAGGCCCTGGCCGGCCCCACGCTATGCCATCTCGGCGTCCGCCGCCTCGACGAGCGGCAGCGCGCGATTTTGCAGCACCGGCGAAGCCCGGATGTGCCGGTCCCGCTTTCGCCTAGGCGCCGCAAGGAGCTGAGGCGACAGCGCCGCCGTCTCGCGGACGAGGGCGCGCTCGTCTATCGCAGCGCGCGCAGTCCGGCCGAGATCCGTCGCGCGGCGGAACAATTCATGGCGCTGGAGGCGAGCGGCTGGAAAGGCCGCCGCGGCTCGGCCCTGCTGCACGACCCGACGCTGGCGACCTTCACCCGCACGATGACGCGGTTGATGGCGCATGAGGGCCGCTGCCGCATCGACAGCCTGGAGGTTGGCGGCAGGCCGGTCGCGATGGGTATCCTCGTCACAGCCGGGTCGCAGGCCTACTTCTGGAAGACCAGCTTCGACGAGCGCCGCGCCGCGCAATCGCCGGGCGTGCAGTTCGCGCTCGACTTGACCAGGGCGCAAGCGGTGGAACCGGGGCTGACCTCGACCGATTCCTGCGCCGTCCCCGATCACCCGATGATCGACCGGATCTGGACGGACCGCATCGGCGTCGCCGACCTGGTGATCACCCTGCCGCATCGCGCGCACGAGAGCCGGGCTGTCCAGCGAGCGCTCGGTCTGGAAAGGCTGCGCCGAGGTGTGCGGCAGATCGGCAAGCGCGCTTACCTTCGCCTCCGCAGCGCTGCGCCACGTTGGCGCGGAGGGGACACCTGAACCTCGTGGGACTTGAAACCGAACCGCACATCGCCGACCTCATTGGTGGTGCAGCCGGACCATCGCGGCTGATTGGGGTCGAGACGCGAGGCATGGAGATAGGCCGGCAGCGGCTGGACAAATGGTTGTGGTTCGCGCGCGTCGTGAAGTCACGCACGCTGGCCGCCCGTCTTGTCAGCGAAGGTCACGTGCGGCTGAACGGCGCGCGGGTCCGCGTACCGGCTCGATGCGTAGGCCCCGGCGACGTTCTGACGATCGCCTTGGAGAGGCAGGTCCGTGTCCTGCGTGTCGTCGAGCCGGGCGAGCGTAGAGGCCCGTTCGCCGAGGCGCAGCGGCTCTACGAGGACTTGTCGGTGCCAGCGATTTCCGACGAGCACCTGCTTGGGTGCGGCGGCAGTCAGCCCTCTGCCTAGCTCAGGCTTCGCCCGGCGCCGGTTCTTGCCTTGCCTGTGGGAAGCGATTAGTCAGGCCGATCAGACGTCGGGTCCGCGCACAAGCGGCCGCCCGTGAGATATCGTATGCCGGCCGAACGCCGGAGAGAGTTGCAACAATGACGTATGTAGTGGTCGAGAACTGCATCAAGTGCAAATACACCGACTGCGTCGAAGTCTGTCCGGTCGATTGTTTCTATGAAGGCGAGAACATGCTCGTCATCCATCCCGACGAATGCATCGACTGTGGGGTCTGTGAGCCCGAATGCCCGGCCAATGCGATCAAGCCGGATACGGCGAAAGGTCTCGACAGCTGGCTCAAGCTCAACCTCGACATGGCTAAGTCTTGGCCGAATATTACCAAGAAGCGCGAGGCGTTGCCCGAGGCCGCGGAATTCGACGGCAAGGACGACAAGCTGGCGATGTTCTCGGACAAGCCTGGCGCGGGCGACTGACCCGATCTCTTGCGGCTGCAGGATTCTTCGCCGTCTTTGCTTCAATATTTCGCGAGAAGCCCGTTCGGGCGTTAACTATTGGCCGCCTTCCGCCCGGGTCGGCTCCTGATTCCTTTGAATTTCGTACATTTTCATGATAGGGTCTTGTTAAGAGTTTGGGAAATCTTGAACTCGACGACCACGTCCAACCAAGAACCTGTTTCGGCGAGAGCGCTTTAGTTCAAACGGCGCGATCCCGGGCGGCTTGCCTGATTGCCTGCCATGGCTGCAACGATCGTCGTGCGAAGCCCCGACGTCGATCGTCTGCTTTCGTGCTCGTGCGCAAGGCTGGCACCTGTCGCACGGACGGTTTCGCTTGAAGCCTCTGTTTTCGGGTGACTGCCATCGTGACCGGGGCAGCCGTCTGCGGACGGTGCGACCTCGTTGGTAAGCGGTGTCGCTGGCAAAGGGTAGGGTTCTGTAAGCCAAGTTGAGACCGCCGCCTTTCGGGAAAAGAGACGCCTAGACAGTATCGGCGACGCGGCGGCTCTTCGCGGGCGTGTGTGGGCCAGCCGGTGACGACAAACGTCGGCGGGTGAAACCAATGTGGAAAGGTATGGTCGAGGTGTCGGATAGAAAACTGAAGAAGACCAGCGAGGTCGACATGGCGCCGGCTCCCATCAGCCCGTCGGTCAAGCCCGTCGCCAAGGTTGAAGCCATCAAGGCCGAAGCCGCTAAAGGTGCCAAGGTGGTCGGCCACCGGCAAGGCTTCAAGATCCTCGAACATATTGTCTACCCCGCGCACGGCGTCGGCCAGATCACCGCGATCGAGGAACAGGAAGTCGCCGGCTACAAGCTGGAATTGTTCGTCATCAGCTTCGCCAAGGACAAGATGATCCTCAAGGTGCCAACCCCGAAGGTGGTGAGCGTCGGCATGCGCAAGCTGGCGGAGGCGCCGGTGGTGAAGCGCGCCCTCGACACTCTGATGGGTCGAGCCCGGGTCAAGCGCACCATGTGGTCGCGTCGTGCTCAGGAATACGAGGCCAAGATCAATTCCGGTGACCTTGTCGCCATCGCCGAAGTGGTGCGCGACCTCTACCGCTCCGATGCGCAGCCCGAGCAATCCTATTCCGAGCGCCAGCTTTACGAGGCTGCGCTCGACCGGATGGCCCGCGAGATCGCGGTCGTGCAGAAGCTCACGGACCAGGAAGCGCTGAAGTTCATCGACGACCAGCTTCAAAAAGGCCCGCGCCGCACGAAGGTCGAGGACGCCGACCAAGTCGATGCCGAAGAGGCCGAGGACGGGTCCAACGGGATCGTCGAGGCCGCCTGAGCCTTTCGCCGGATCGAAGAATCCAAGACGCCTCCGTTATCGGAGGCGTCTTCTTTTGTGCCGCCGAGGCCGTAGACGTCAGGACCGCCGCCGGAACCGATCCGAATCTGTGAGAAAGTCCGTTTTAAAGCATGGGTGGGGTCCGGCGGCCCTTCGAGCGCCACCCCTCCCTCGCTGCGGCGCGGTCGCCATCAGGCCTACGAGGCGCGCAGGCTCTCGATCTGCCGATGTCCCGCCCGCAGGCTCGGCGCCGGCAATTGCTGCTGTTGCCTCGCCTCGGCGGCGATGCGCGCCGCCAGCGCCGCCCGCAACTTCTCCATGGCTCGGCTCTCGACCTGTCGAACGCGCTCCTTGGAGATGCCGAGCTGCGCGCCAAGCGCCTCCAGGGTGACGGTTTCCTCGCTGAGCCGCCGCTGGCACAGGATGGTGTATTCGCGCTCCGAAAGCTTCGCCATGGCGTCTTTCAACCACGCGACTCGGCGCAGGGTATCGATCTCCAGCCCCACCGCCTCGTCGGGCAGCGGCTGGGCGTCGACCAGGAAGTCCATCCGGTCGGAGGGGGAGGAGGCGTCGCTCTCGCCCATCGGCGCGTTGAGCGAGACGTCCGGGCCGGACAGTCGGGTGTCCATCATCTCCACGTCGGCGCGCTTGACGCCCAGGGCCTTGGCGATTTCGGCATAAAGGATCGCGTTGCTGTGCAGCCCGCCGCCAGCCGACAGCTTCGCGCGCAGCCGGCGCAGGTTGAAGAACAGCGCCTTTTGCGTGGAGCTTGTGCCGCCGCGCACGATCGACCAGTTGCGCAGGATGTAATCCTGCATGGAAGCCCGGATCCACCAGGTCGCATAGGTCGAGAACCGCACTTCGCGTTCCGGGTCGAAGCGGGCCGCGGCTTCCAGCAACCCGACATGACCCTCTTGGATCAGGTCGGCGACCGGCAACCCGTAATGGCGGAACTTGACCGCCAGCGCGATGACGAGGCGCATATGCGCCTCGGCCAACTCGTGCAGCGCCTGCTCGTCACGTTTGCTCTTCCAGCGGACGGCCAACGCGTGTTCGTCGTCGCGTTCGAGGAACGGGGCCGACATTGCCGCCTTCACGAAGTTCTGCCCGACGCCGGCGAGCTGAGCCATGATGTCTCCCAGGGTATAAAACGAGCCGGCGCATGGAGGAAACCGGACGCCGCAGCGGTCTCGGCGACGCTGACCGCCCGATCTCTGTGCAGCGAAACCGCCGATGGCGCGGGAGGGTTCCGCGGCGGCCGATAACGGCTACTCGATCACCAGCTTGTAGCGTTGGCCGACCTTCAGCGGGCCCGCCCCCGTCAGTCCGTTGAGGAGTTCGAACGTCTCGAGCGGCTTGTCCGGCACCACCATGCGCGCGGACATGGAGGCGGCGGTGTCCTCCGCCTTTGCGGTCAGCAGACCGATCCGCAGCGGGCGCACCTTGCCAGCCTCTTCGGGGTTGATCTTGCGGAACGAGTCGATGGCCGCGCGGTACTGCTTCTCCCGAGCTGGGTCGAGTGCGTGCGTGGCGAAGATCAGGCGGTAGACCTCCGTCGGGCTGAAGCGGATCACCGCGAGGCGAAAATTCCATTCGCCCGCGCGCGCCGTGGCCGTGACGCCCGGCGCACCGTTGACGTCGATCGCCTCGACCGAACTGGCGACAAGCCCGTCGATCCAGCCGGACGCGAGGTAGGTGTCGAGCGCCGTTGTGCTCGGCACGGCGACGCTGTCGAGCCGCAGCGCCTCCGCGCCGCCTTCCTTGACGCCGAGCACCGCCTGCGTCGAGTTCTCGAGCACGAAGCCGTCCGGCGCCATGAAGGAGAAGCCGAGGCGCGGCTGCGTGAACTTTCGGCCGCGGATCGTCCCCTCCGAAGGGTCGTCGCCGAACATGACGAGGTCGACGGCCGTGAGGTAGGCCTCGCGGTCGCTGAGGCCCAGGTCTGGCGCGGCGATGCCGCGCGCCACCTTGACGGCTTGGGCGACGCGCTCGGGCGTCGAGGGATGCGTGGCCAGAATGTCGGGCTTGGCGGAGGAGGCGTTCTGCCCGATGAGCGAGGCGCGCAACGCGCTCGAACGGCCGAGCGAGGCGAGGAAGCGGCTGGCGCCATAGGGGTCGTAGCCCGCGCGCGCGACCGTCTTGATGCCGGTCTCGTCCGCCTCGAGCTCCTGCTGGCGGGAGAAGCCGGCGATCGACAGCTTGGCCGTGGCCTCCACCTCCTCGCTGCGCTGGCGGTTCTGAATGACCATCGCCGCCTTGCTGATCACCGCGGCGCGCTTCTCCTGCTCCGCCCGGGCGAGCGCGTGGCGCTTGGTGACGTGGGCGATCTCGTGCGCCATGACGGCGGCCACTTCCGACCCGTCGTTGGCGAGCGCGAGCAGGCCGCGCGTCACGAACAGGTCGCCGGAGGGCAGCGCGAAGGCGTTGACGATGGGCGAGTTGAGGATGGTGATGCGGTAGGTGCGGGTCTCGTCGTCGGGCGCCTCGGCAAATTTGGCGAGGATGCCGTTGAGGTAGCGCTCGGCGGCCGCGTCCTTGTACTCGCCGCCGAAGAGGGCGACCATCCGCTTGTGTTCGGCCGAGGATGCGCTTTCCACCAGGGCGCGTGGAGCGGCCGCGGGCGCCTCGACAGGTACGGCCGGGCGACCCTGGCCGTCGATCGACGCGCAGCCGGCGAGCCCCGCCAGCAGCACCGCCGCCGCAAGCGCGCGGCCACGGTTAAGCGGCGCGCCGTTCGGCGCCGCCTTCCCGCCTGCCATCGCTCTTGCCTGCCCCATGACGCTTCACTTCGCTTGCATCTCGTTCCCGCCGGCGGGAGCGGCGGCATCGAGCACGTCGAGACTGTCGGGCCCGGCCAGTTCGATCTGCGGGCCGAACCGAAGGTCGAGAAGGCCGCGCAGGCGCAGCCGCCGTCCGACCAGAGATTGTACGCGCACGCCTTGAGCCTCGAACATCCGCGCGACGCGCGGCGGGATCGTGGCGGACAGGAGGGCACCGCCGCGCGCCGCCGTAAGTTCGCTCCGGAACGCGAGCTTCGTTCGATAGGGGCTGACGGTGACAGAGGCGAGACGGCCCTCGGCCGTGACCAGCGTGCCGGCCCGCTCCGCAAAGCCCGCCCGGTCGTCGACAGCCAGAACGGCATAATACGGATCGGCCCAGAGACCAAGCCTCCTGGCGCGCGCCACCTCTTCGGCCGCGAGGAGCACGGCGCGGCATTCGCTCGCCGCCGGCTCCGGGAGGTAACGGCCCCACCCCGCAGCGAGCGCCACCGCCGCGACGCCGCCGGCGATACCCTGGCTGGCGAAGGCGAGAGCGGGCAGGCGCCCCCAACGGTCGGGATCGATCGCCAGGACCTGCACGGCGAGGGTCTGGCCCGCGAGCTTCGCGGCGAGCGCGGCGCGGGTCTGCTCGTCGCGATCCGGTTCGTCCGGCGTTCCCAGCGCGGGGTCGAGGCCGACGAGCCGCAGACGGCGCCCGTCGCCGAGCCGCAGCTCGAGCCGCGCCTCCACGCCGGCCAGCACGACGGTCTCGGCGCCCGTCGCCGGACAGGCGCCGGCCCCGGCGCTGGTTGTCACGAGGATCGCCGCCAGAAGGCCCGTCGTCCGCCGCCGTTCGCCCACCGCCGCCCTCCATCTGGTCCAACGCGCCGGTCCATGCTACATCGAAACCGTCTCTTCGGCGCGGCCGATCCCGCCCCACGTCCCGGTAGCTCAGCAGGATAGAGCAACGGTTTCCTAAACCGTAGGTCAGGGGTTCGAATCCCTTCCGGGACGCCAATGTTTCGTACGTTTTTCTGAATGTCCGCGCCCCAGAACATGTCGTTTCACCTACGACATGGTGCGACGTTTTACAGTTAGCTCGCGCGTCCCCTCAGCGCTCCGGCGATGCTTTGGCGTTCCCACGCCCCGCCAGGTCGATCAAGATCGGGCACGTCGGCCCTTCGTCGCCGGGACAGCTTGCGGCCAGCTCGCCGAGCTCGGCTGCCATGCGCCGCAGGGCCGCGATCCGGGCCGAAAGCTCCTCGACCTGCTGCAACGCGATCCTCTTGACCTCCCGGCTCGCTTCCTTGCCTTGCCAGAGGCCGACCAGGGCTCGGATGCGCTCGATCGGAAATCCGAACGCCCTAGCGCGATGGATGAAGGATACCGTGCGCACGTCCTCCATCGCGTAGACCCGGTAACCGGTCGCGCTCCGGCGAGGCGCCGGGATGAGGTGGATGCTTTCATAGTAGCGGATCATCTTCGTCGAGGCGCCCGAGCGGGCCGCGACGTCGCCGATGGTGAGCGCGGTGATGCCGCTTCCTCTGCCGCCAGGCACAGAGCCGGCCAGACCGTTCTCACGTCCCTTAAATGACATTTCGCCAGACATCCTCTTCAGCTCGGATCCGATGAACGGCGTCTCGCTCGAAGTCGTCTCTTGACCTTCCCACGTAGGAAGCACCCACATGCAGCGGCATGGCAAGGGAGACAGCTATGCTCACAATCAACGTCGCTAGCATGACGTGCGGCCATTGCGTGGCGACCGTCACCAAGGCCGTGCAATCGGTGCATCCGGGCCTCGCCGTATCGGTAGACCTCGAGCACGGCGTGGTGACCATGCCCGACGACGCGGACGCCGGAGCTGTGCGGCGGGCCATCGCCGCCGCCGGATACGATGCGATCCCCGCGGGCAAGACATCCTGCTGCTGCGGCTAACCGGACGGAGGGTGGGTTATGAGCGAACACGCATCACAGGCTGCCGGCCGAAACGCAGGGCGTCACGGCGAGGACCGATCGCTGGAGGCGAGCGGCTCCGCTGTCGATCCCGTCTGCGGCATGAGCGTCGATGCCGCATCGTCCAAACACCGGCTGGAACGGGACGGTACGACCTACTGTTTCTGCTCCGCCGGATGCCAGGGCAAGTTTGCGGCCGATCCGCACAAGTACCTGCATCCGACAGAGGCCGGCCCGGTCGCGGTCGCGCCTCAGGGCACCACGTTCACCTGTCCCATGCATCCTCAGATTCGCCAAAGCGGTCCCGGCAGCTGTCCGCTCTGCGGCATGGCCCTCGAGCCCGAGACGCCGACGCTGGACATGGGGCCGAACGTCGAACTGGTGGACATGACGCGGCGCCTGTGGATCGCGCTGGCGCTGACCGCCCCGGTGTTCATCCTCGAGATGGGTGGGCACATACCGGCGCTCGGTTTGCACGGCCTCGTCCCGGATCGAACGTCGGCCTGGATCCAGTTCGTGCTTTCGACGCCCGTCGTGCTGTGGGCGGGCTGGCCGTTCTTCGAGCGGGCTTGGGCCTCGGTCGTCAACCGCAGCCTCAACATGTTCAGCCTGATCGCGTTGGGAACCGGCGCCGCCTACCTCTACAGCGTCGTCGCGACGCTCACGCCGGGCCTCTTTCCCTCGGGCTTCCGCGGCATGGATGGGACCGTGGCCGTGTATTTCGAGGCCGCGGCCGTGATCACCGTGCTCGTCCTTGTCGGACAGGTGCTGGAGCTTCGCGCGCGCGACCAGACCGGCGGCGCGATCAAGGCGCTTCTCCAGCTCGCGCCCAAGACCGCGCGGCGGCTTCGCGACGGGGCCGACGACGAGATCGTCCCGATCGAGCAGGTCGCGGCGGGCGACGTCCTGCGGATCCGTCCCGGTGACGGCGTTCCCGTCGACGGGGTCGT
Source organism: Beijerinckiaceae bacterium (assembly GCA_965249685.1). Classification (GTDB taxonomy): domain Bacteria; phylum Pseudomonadota; class Alphaproteobacteria; order Rhizobiales; family Beijerinckiaceae; genus RH-AL1. Next base: position 2,673,407 of record CBDFMN010000003.1, read on the forward strand.
GCTCGACGGACGCGGCGCCGTCGACGAGTCGATGGTCACCGGCGAGTCGATGCCGGCATCCAAAGAGCGTGGTGCCAAACTGATCGGCGGCACCGTCAACGGGACGGGTTCGCTGACCATGAGGGCGGAGAAAGTCGGTTCGGACACCATGCTTTCGCGCATTGTCGCCATGGTGGCCGAGGCGCAACGCAGCCGCGCCCCTATCCAGCGGATGGCGGACAGGGTGGCAGGCTGGTTCGTGCCGACCGTTCTCGCCTGCGCCGTCGCAGCGTTCGCGGCCTGGGCAACACTCGGACCAGCGCCCGCTCTCGCCTACGCGCTGATCGCGGCCGTCTCCGTCCTCATCATCGCCTGCCCTTGCGCGCTGGGCCTCGCAACGCCGATGTCGATCGGCGTCGGCGTCGGCAAAGGCGCGAGCATGGGCATCTTGATCAAGTCGGCGGAAGCCCTCGAGCGCATGGAGAAGGTTGATACGATCGTCGTCGACAAGACCGGCACGCTCACGGAGGGAAGACCCAGAGTGACCGCGCTCATCGCGGGACCGGGATACGACGAGATCGAACTGCTCGGCCTCGCCGCAAGCCTGGAGCGCGCGAGCGAACACCCGCTGGCGGCGGCGGTCGTCGCGGAAGCCAAGGCACGGGAGGTTGCGCTCTCCGAGCCGAGCCGCTTCGAATCGTTCACCGGAAAGGGCATCGTCGGGTCGATCGGCGGGCGATCGGTGGCGCTGGGTAACGCGAAGCTCATGGCCGAAAGGAGAGTGGGACTTGGCGCTCTCGCGGACCGGGCGGAGCAGCTGCGCGGGGAAGGCGCCACGGCGCTCTTCCTCGCCGTCGACGGCGTCGCGGCCGGCGTCCTCGCGATCGCCGATCCGATAAAGGCCACGTCCGAAGCCGCCGTGAAGGCTCTCAGGGAGAGCGGACTCCGCGTCATCATGCTGACGGGCGACACGGCGACCACGGCCAACGCCGTAGGGCGTCGGCTTGGGATCTCGGAGGTCGAAGCCGACGTCCTGCCGGAAGACAAGCACCGGATCGTGCAGCGGCTGAAGGCAGACAAGCGCGTCGTCGCGATGGCGGGCGACGGGGTCAACGACGCACCGGCCCTGGCCGAAGCCGACGTCGGTATCGCAATGGGAACGGGGACGGAGGTCGCCATCCAGAGCGCCGGCATCACGCTCGTGAAGGGCGACTTGGCCGGGATCGCCCGCGCGATGGCGCTCAGCCGGGCGACGATGCGCAACATCCGGCAGAACCTCTTCTTTGCCTTCGCCTACAACGTGATCGGCATTCCCGTCGCCGCCGGCGTGCTCTATCCGACGTTCGGCATCCTCCTCAGTCCGGTCGTCGCCGCGCTCGCCATGTCCCTCAGCTCGGTCTCGGTGATCTCGAACGCGTTGCGGTTGCGGAGCCTGAAGCTGTGACGGCGGCCACGGGGGGACAGATCGCCGCCTTTCCCGTGGCGAGAATGCCGCATCGACGTTTGACCGGCGCCCGAGGTCCGATCCCGGTTGAGAGCCGTTTGACCTTTCCTTACGGGAAGGCGCGACGAACGTGTACGGCCTCACCTCCGGCTTCTGCCTGGATCGGGAAAAGTGGCGCGGTGATGCGATCGTTCGGCGCGCGACCCGATGACCATCGGCGACGCACCGAAGGCGTCAGGCCTGCCCACGAAGACCATCCGCTACTGCGAAAGCACCGGATTGATGCGAACCCTGTCGAGGGGCGCAAGCGGATACCGTACGTACGGCGAGGCGGACGTCGACACCTTGCGGTTCCTGCGACGGACGCGCGACCTCGGCTTTTCCATCGCGCTCACGTGGGAACTCCTGTCGCTGTGGCAGGACCATTCGCGCGACAGCGCCGTCGTCAAGACGATAGCTCTTACCCATGTAGCGGCGCTGAGGGAGACCATCGCGGGACTAAGCCGGATCGTGGAAGTGCCGAACGTGCTGGCGGACGCCTGCGACGGGGACGAACGCCCGTCCTGTCCCATCATGGATGGTTTGGCAGCAGTAACCTTATAGATGCGCCGATGAAAATCTCTTAGGCGACCAAAGACTTCGGCGGAAACTCTCACTGACGATCGCAACGATGGTGTGCGCCCCATGATTCCCACTTGGTTTCACGTCACCGCCATCAGCTATCTTGCCCTCGGCGCGGTATGCTGCGTGGGCATTGCGATCCACATGATGCGTCATCCGCAGAAAATGTGGATCATGAGTCTTGTCTGGCCGATAACGGCCTTGTTCGGCACGATCGCCGTCGTAGGGCTGTATATCCAGGATTTAAGACGATCTCGGTCGAGCTCGGCGCACGCTCACGGCGGCTCCAAGCCGCCATTTCCCATCGTTGTCGCCAAGGGAGCGCTCCACTGCGGGGCCGGCTGCACCCTTGGGGACATCCTCGCCGAATGGCTGGCCTTCCTGGTACCCGGCATCGCCGTCGCCTTCGGCTGGCACTCTCTCTTCGCCGACAAGATCTTTGCCGTCTGGGTCCTCGACTACATCTTCGCCTACGCCTTCGGCATCGCGTTCCAATATTTCACGATCAAGCCGATGCGGGACCTGACACCGATGCAGGGGCTCGTCGCCGCCATAAAGGCCGACACCTTGTCGCTGACGGCTTGGCAGGTCGGCATGTACGGGTTTGTCGCAGTCTCGAAGTTCGTCGTCTTCTGGCGGATCTTCCATGCCGCGATGACGACGGACTCGGCGGAATTCTGGTTTGTCATGCAGATCGCCATGATCTGCGGTTTCCTTACGAGCTATCCTGTCAATGCATGGCTTGTCAGGAACGGCCTAAAGGAAGCGATGTAGAAAGCCATCCACTAGTCACCAAATCGAAAGTTCGCGGCATAGGGTCTGCTCTGTTTTCTGGCAAAAGCGTTTAATCGAGGAAGAATCTCGTCGGCGGATTTCGTCCATCGACAAGGCTTGGGCGCTTCGTTGTGGTGCTCGATGAAGGTACGGATGTCGGCTTCCAGTTGCGCGGTGGAGGTGTGCACGCCGCGAGAAAGCTGCTTGCGGGTACAGTAGCGTATAGTTCGCAATGAGCAACGCCCGGCTGATGCTGACCGGCGTCAAACCTTCGGCGCGTGCCGGTCCTTCGGCGCGTGTCGGTGTCGCCAACGTCAGGGCCGCACCGGTCATCAGGCTACGGCGGGAAAAGTCGCGGATCATGCTCGTCCCGTTGAGAGGTCATGAGCGTCGTCAGGCAAGATGGAGGCCATGAAGCCGAGCAATCGGCTCGATCCGGCCCGGCGCGCCTACCGATAGTAATAGTAACGAGGCGGGTAGGGCGGGTAGGGGTAGGGCCGGAACCCGCGTGGGGGCGCGCCGTACTCCGGTCCCATCTCTGCGAGCCGCGGCTCAGGTTGGTAACCTCCCGGCGCGGGGAACAGCGGCACACCCGCCGGCACGTAGTCGCCGACGCGGGGGAAAGGATTACCCGTCACGGCAACCCGCGGCCTGCGCGGGCGGAACGGGACCGAGGGACCGCGCGCGGACGCGGTCCGCCTCGGCACCGCGTCGCGGGCATGCCGGTCAGCCGTCGTCTTCGGCCGGACCACGCGCGCGACCCTCGTCGCCACGGCCCGTGGCGGCTGCGTCTTCTGCTCGGGCGGACGCTCGTCGCCGGCCGTCCTGCTCGCGTCCTTTGCGGCCGCGTCCGGGGCAGCCTGCACCGCGGCGGCAGCCCGCGCTCGCGCCCGGGCGGCCCGGCGCGCCTCGTCGGGACTGAGCGAGCCCGTGCGCCCCGCCGCCTCCTTCGCCGCACGGGAGGGGGCTGACCCGGGTGGATCGGTGCGCCCGTCCGTTTCCCCCAAGGGAGCCGCTGCGGCAGGTTGGGCCGCGTCGCTCGCGTCGGGCGAGGGCGCCTGCGCCCAAGCGGATTGCAGCGGGAGGGCAAGGGCAAAGCAGGCAGCAAGGATGACGCGCATGGCCCTCTCCGTGGCCAGGCCGGATCGGTCCCGGCCATCGCAAGCCAAACGCGTCTTCACGCCTTTCCGCCCATAAGGGGCGCCGATTATTTTAGGAGACCTTTTATTTTCAGGAGACCTTCGGCGGGCTCAGGTCGATCGTCCGGCGGCGGGTGGAGGCGGCCTTCCCGTCGTCGCCGGCAAGGGCGCGCCGGCCAGCGTTCTCATGCGAGGCCGGTGACGGCCGTCAACGGGTCGCCGCCAGCCTCGTCCGCCAGACCATGGACCTGAATGCCGCCGAAGCCCGCCCGCTCGAGGTAGAGCCTGACCAGGCTCGCGTGGCCCTCGTCGTCGAGCGCGCGCCACACCGCGACCGCTTTCGTCGGAAAGCAGCGGTCGGAGAAGCTGACGCAGAAGGGCGCCCCGGGCTGCAAGGCGCGTCGCACGTCGGCGAAGACCGCCACCGGCCGCTGCAGGTACTGCACGCCGACGCAGCACAGCGCGGCCGCGACGGTGCCCGTGTCCAGCGGCAGCGCCGGGTTGCGGTTCAGGTCCTGCACGAACCAGCGCTTGAGGCGCGGGTTGGCTGCCAGCTCCTCGGCGTTCATGCCGTGGCCGACGACCTCGAAGGTCGCGGAGCCCGGCGGCAGGTGGCTGACCCAGCTCGACATCAGGTCGAGCACGCGTCCGTCCGGCGGCAGCAGCGTGCGGTAGAAGGCGGTCAGCGCCGCGCTCGCGCGCTCGTCGATGTGGGTGACGAGCCGGGCTGGCGCGTAGAACAGCGCGTCGTCGCTCGGGTCGGCCTTGTGGAACGCCTCCGGGGGCAGGTCGGTAATGGTTTGGCTCATCCCGTCGTATGGCGCGTGTATGCGGCGAAGTCAGGATGGCAAAAGCGCCGACCGGCTTCTAAGGTCGTCGATCGTTCCAGTTTTCCATGCGAGGCCGACCGTGACTCTCCTCCTCCTTGCGGCCGCCGTCTGGGTCGGTGTGCATGTCGGCATTGCGGGCTCCAGCGTTCGCGTTTGGCTGACGGCGCGGATCGGCGAGGGAGGGTTTCGCGCGGCGTTCTCGCTCGTCTCCGTCGCCGCCATCACGCTGCTGATCGTCAGCTACGGACTGGCCAAGAACGACGGTCTGGTCGTGCTGTGGACCGCCCCGGTCTGGCTGCGCTGGCTGCTCGTCTTCGCCATGGCGCCGGCCTTCGTGCTGTTCGTCGCCTCCGTGGCGACGCCGAACCCGACGGCGGTGGGTGGCGAACGCGTGATGGGGCAGGAGCCGCGCGGCCTCTTGCGCGTGACGCGCCACCCCATGCTCTGGTCGTTCGCGATCTGGGCGGCGGTGCACGCGCTCGGCAACGGCGACCTCGCCTCGCTGCTGTTCTTCGGTGCCTTTGGCGTGACCGCACTCGTCGGCATGCCGTCCATCGACGCCAAGCTGGCGCGTCGCGATCCGGCAGGGTGGGCCGGCATCGCAGGGTCGACGTCGATCCTGCCCTTTGCCGCCATCGCGTCCGGCCGCAACCGGCTCTCCTTGCGCGAGATCGGCGTGCTCGTGCCGCTCGCCGGCCTCGCCCTGTGGCTGGTGCTCCTCGTCGTCCACCCCTGGTTGTTTGGCGTCTCGCCGGTCGGGTAGGGATCGGCGCGTGACACACTTTGACACGAGCCGGCCACCGCCCCCTGCGCTATGCAGGCTGGAGGGAATGCGAATCCTGCCGCGCGCGACAACTGGAGCCATCGCCATGAACGTCCACGCCCCGCGTGCCGCCGACGTCCGAGCCAGGGCGGTGGCCCTCTCGGCCGCCCGCACCGGCGAACGCGGGTGAGCATGGGCGCGCTCGTCTTTGCCGCCGCGGCGGGTCTGGTGGCGGCCGGCTGTCTCGCGGCGTCGGCCGCCCCGGCCGGCCTCCTCGATGCCGACAATCCTGCCATCGGCTCGCATTGGAAGCCGCCGGCATCGCCAACGGCGGGGCTGAAGGTGTTCGCGCCGGTGGAGCCGAAGGACTGGCGGACGCTGAACCAGGATGTGGCTCCCGCCTCGAGCCGCGGCGGCACGTCCGGCATGGACATGTCCGGCAAGGGGAACATGCCTGGCATGGGATCGAAGCCGTCGGCGAGGACCGCGCCGACTGGCGAGGGGGCTATGGGCGCCATGCCGGGCATGAAAATGGACGGCATGAAAATGGATGGTGCGGCGCCGCGTGGAAGCGCGCGATGATGGAGCAAGCCGTTCGGGCGTCCCGCTCTCGAGCGAGAGCCGCGCGCGCTCCGCTGGTGGGCGCGGCGCTCGCGCTGTCCCTCGGCGGCTGCGTCGGTTTCAGTCCCGACGGCGGCATGGCTCCCGCGATCGAGGCGGCGGCCGATCGGCTCGGCAAGGATGTCGCCAAGACGCGTACCGACGCCGATGCCGACGCGGCGCGAACCCGGGCGGCGAAGCTCCTGCGGTCGCCGCTCACGGCCGCTACGGCCGTACAGGTCGCGCTGTCGCGGAACCAAGGGCTGCAGGCGTCCTTCAACGACCTCGGCGTCTCCGAGGCGGCCTACGTCCGGGCCAGCCTGCCGCCCGAGCCCCGGTTCTCCGTCAACCAACTGGCCGGCATGGGCGATCTGGAATTCGTTAGCCAGGCCGCGGTCGGCCTGTTCGCGCTGGCGACGCTTCCCGAGCGCGAGGCGATCGCGTCGGAGGCGTTCCGCGCCGCGCAATGGCGGGCCGCCGGCGAGGTGATGGCGCTCGCGACCGACGTCAGCCGGCAATATTACGCGACCCTTGCCCTCAAGGAGCAGGAAGGCTTCCTCGGCACGAGCGTCGAGGGCGCGCGCGCGTCGGCGGAGCTCGCCCAGCAGCTCGGCGCGGCCGGCAATCTCAACAAGATGGAGCAGGCGAGGGAAAGCTCGCTCTACGTCGAACTCGGCGCGCAACTCGCCGACGCCCGGCTGCAGACGCTGGCCGAACGCGAGAAGCTGACGCGGCTGATGGGCCTGTGGGGCCGCGATATCGCCTTCAAGTTGCCGAATGCCCTGCCGCCGCTGCCCAAGCGCATGACGAGCGAACGGGACGTCGAGGCGAAAGCCCTCGCCGAGCGCCTGGACCTGAAGGCGATGCGCCACGACCTCGACGCGCTCGCCCGCCAGCTCGGCCTCACCACGGCGACGCGCTACGTCACCGACGTCAATCTGGCCTTCCAGAACGACAACGAGAAGGCGGGCGGCACCGGCGGCTCCAAGCTCGGCTCGGCGACGCCGGGAAGCCGGCTCGTCCGCAACGGCTTTGCGCTCGACTTCTCGATCCCCCTATACGACTTCGGCGAGAGCAAGGTGGTCGGGGCCCGCGAGACCTATCTCGCGGCGGCGAACCGCCTGGCGCAGCGCGCGATCGAGGTCCGCTCGCAAGCGCGCGAGGCCTACACCCGGTATCGCGGCAAATACGACCTCGCGCGCTATTATGAAAGCCGCGTCGTGCCACTGCAGAAGACGATCTTCGAACAGTCGGCGCTGCAGACCAACGGTATGCTGTCCGACGTCTCCCAGCTCATCCTCGACGCGCGGGTTCGGACGACGAACAGCATCGCCGCGATCACCACGAAACGCGACTTCTTCCTGTCCGCGGTCGATCTGAAGGCGGCGTTGATCGGCAACGGGCCCAACGGGACCGCGGCTCCCCCGAGCCGGCCGGCGGCGGGCATGGCTCAAGCCGCGAACTGAATCGCCGTCGACGTCATTTGGCTTTGTATCAACCCGACCTCGAACATTTCGTGAGGACGACGATCATGACTTCCAACTCCACGACCCGGCGCGGTGTGCTCGGCGGCGGCTTGATCCTGGCCTCGGCCGCGATGGTCAGCGGCCGCGCGCAGGCGGCCGGCATCCCCGAAGCGGTGATCATGAGCGAGACGAAGATGCAGCCGCCCCTGCACCCCGCGAGCGGGCCGGACTACAACCCGGTCGTCACCCTGAACGGTTGGACCCTGCCGTTCCGCATGAACGGCGACTGGAAGGAGTTCCACCTCGTCGCCGAGCCCGTCGTCCGCGAGATGGCGCCCGGCATGAACGCCCACCTGTGGGGCTACAACGGCCAGAGCCCCGGCCCGACGATCGAGGCCGTCGAGGGCGAGAAGGTGCGGATCTTCGTCACCAACCACCTGCCCGAGCACACCAGCGTGCATTGGCACGGCATGGACATCGTCAACGGCATGGACGGGGTGACCGGCCTGACCCAGCCCGGCATCCCGCCGGGCAAGACCTTCGTCTACGAGTTCGCGCTACCGCAGGCGGGCACGCACATGTACCATCCGCATGCCGACGAGATGACGCAGATGGCGATGGGCATGATGGGCTCCTTCGTCATCCATCCGCGCGATCCGAACTTCCGGCGTGTCGACCGCGACTACGTCTTCCTGATGAGCAGCTACCTTATCGAGCCTGGCGCCTATACGCCGACGGTCAACGAGATGCTGAACTTCAACCTATGGGCCTTCAACTCGCGCGTCTTCCCCGGCATCGATCCGGTCGTCGCGGGCCAGGGCGACAGGATGCGCATCCGTTTCGGCAATTTGACGATGACGAACCATCCGATCCACATCCATGGCCACACGTTCCGGGTCGGCGGCACCGACGGCGGCTGGGTCGAGCCCTCGGCCCAATGGCCGGAAGCCGCCGTCGATTGCGCGGTCGGGCAGATGCGGGCCATCGAGTTCGTCGCCGACAACCCGGGCGACTGGGCGATGCACTGCCACAAGTCGCACCACACGATGAACCCGATGGGCCACTCCGTCCGCACCTACATCGGCGTGAACATGAAGCAGACGTCCAAGGCCGTCGGCAGGATCGCGCCGGGCACCATGCTGATGGGGAGCACGGGCGGTGCGATGATGCCCGGCATGGAGATGCCGCTGCCCGACAACACCCTGCCGATGATGGGCGGCGACGGCCAGTTCGGCTCGGTGGAGATGGGCGGCATGTTCACGGTGCTGAAGGTCAGGGCCGGTCTCGCCAAGGACGATTACCGCGATCCCGGTCCCTACAAGAACCCGCCCGGCACGGTGGCCTACGAGTGGAAGGGCGCGCCGCCGCCATCCCCCGTGAAGGCGAAGCCGGCCGCCGGACGGGCGGACTACAAGGTCGTCGATCCGCGCAAGGCGCGCCAAGCGATGAACCACGAATAACGGCGATGAGCCACGAATAAGGCGGTCGGCGCCGGCCTAGAGGAGTCCGCGCGTCCTTTGCGTGGCATGGTCATGCACTTAAATCGGGAGAGAACAGATGATGGGACGAATCCGGACGATCACGACCGTCCTGCTGCTGCAGGTCGCGGTGACGGCGCATGCGCTGGCCGCCCAGCCCTACAAGGGTGACGTCAAGAAGGTCGATACCGGCGCCGGCAAGGTCACGCTGACGCATGGCGCGATTAAAAAGCTGGACATGGAGGGCGGCATGACGATGACCTATCGCGTCGCCGATCCCGCCATGCTCAAGGGCATCGCCGCGGGCGACAAGGTGACGTTCGACGCCGACAAGGTCGACGAGACCTACACCGTCACGAAGATCGAGAAAGCGAAATAGGCGGCTGCAGCCGTGTCGCCCGCCGATAGACTTGGCGTCGGCACAGACGACCGTCGTTGAGTACAACGGTCTTCGGGGAAGACCGATAGGGTTTGGCATCACACATCGTATTCATGTCTGGAGGGAGACATAATGTCGACGATCAGCAAAGCGTTCGCGATCTCATCGGTTATCGTTGTCGGTCTGCCGGTGATCGCCCACGCCCATCCGGTCCTCCAATCGACGGTGCCGATCGCCGATAGGGCCGGCGCGGTAACGTCGCCGCAGGCACCCTCAAAACAGGTCCGTTTGAAGTTCAGCGAAGACGTGATGGCGAAGTTCTCCGGGATCGACCTGAAGGACGACACAGGGAGGAAGGTCGCAACCGGCGCTCCGGCAACGGACCCGACAGACCCTCAGCTTCTCATCGTGCCTGTCACCAACCCGCTTGCACCCGGCCGTTACACGGTGATCTGGCACGCGGTCTCCGAGGACACGCACCGCGTCAAGGGAGAGTATTCCTTCACGATCGCGAAGTGATGCTTGAGACCGAGCTCGTCTTTTTTCGGACCCTGCATTACGCCGCGCTGCTGGCGCTGTTCGGTCTGTCCCTCTTTCCGCTGTACGCAACGCGGGGCAACGCCCGCTCGCTGCCTGTCGAGTCTTGTGGCCAGACAAAGCGCCTGTTCACCGCTGCCTCGCTTGGATTGCTGAGCGGCATCATCCTTTTCTGCTGCGTTGCTGCCACCATGGTCGGCTCCTGGAACGAGCTTGGCCGCGAGGAGCTGTACTCCGTTGGCACGGGCACCACCTTCGGAAGGATTTGGATCGCCCACAGCGCGTTGACGGCGTCGATCATGGCGTTGACGCTCATCCCGCGCTTTACGTCCGCGCCGTCCGCACCCTTGATTCTGACGCTGCTGAGCGGAGTGCTGATAGCCAGCTTGGCGTTCGTCGGACATGCCCAGGACGGCGCAGGTGCGAGCCGAATCGTTCACATCGTCGCCGACGTTCTGCATCTCCTGGCGGCCGGCGCCTGGCTGGGTGGTATCGCGGGGCTGCTTGCGCTCCTCGCGGTTTCGGCACGGACAGCCTCGCGAGATCGCAACGAAGCCGTGATCGTTGCGTGCCAGAGCTTCGCGGGCCTGGGTACAGTCGCGGTCGCAACACTCGTCGTCTCCGGAGCCCTCAACACGTGGTTGCTGGCGGGCACGTTGAGGGGCCTCGTGACCTCGTTCTACGGTCAGCTCCTCATGGTCAAGCTGGCGCTCTTCGGAGCCATGCTGGCGCTTGCGGCCCTCAACAGGTTCAAGCTCGTGCCGGCGCTGGCGGCCTCCGTCGCTTCAGAAGGGTCGTCATCGGCGGTCAGCCGGCTTTGGCGTCACGTCGCGGTCGAGCAGGCGCTCGGCTTTGCCGTCGTCGCCGCCGTCGCTGCCCTTGGCACGATGGAACCGGCCATCAACACCGTCTGAACCGATCCGCGATCAATCCGGCTTGTGCGGATCGATGCGGGATCGACGAGTGCCGGCCTGTCTGTTTCGAGCGGTGCGCCGGGTCGGAGGCCAGCGCCAAGGGCCAGGGCGTTTGGGCCATGGCGCGGTCGGCGGCTTGGCGCAGTGTCCGATCGGTTGCGGGTGCATCAAGCGTTGCGTCGTCAAGCATGGTCAAGTGGTCGCTGCGGCTGTGTCGGACGGGGACCGCCGCCGCAGCACCTGCGTCACCAGCGGCGCGCCGTTTTCGCGCGGCAGGGGCGGCAGCGTTCCGCCGGGAGGCGTCGCCGCCTGCCGCAGGCGCGTCTCCGTGGCCGCGAGGGCCTGCCGGATCGGGTGGGGCGCGGTCTCCTCGGGAATGGCGAAGAGGCGGTGGCGCCACGCCCATAGCCCGGTCGCGCGGCGGCTCGACCAGACGGCCAGGGGCATGCCGAGCACCAGGCCCGGCCCTAGCAGGACCGCCGCGAGCGGCGCCCGGACGGCTATCGCCGCCACAACGACAAGACTCGCCGCGAGCGGGGCGGCGAGGCGGGCTGCGGCCTCGCGCAGGCTCAGTCCCCGATCGGTGCGCGCCTGCGCGTCCCAGCGCACGACCTGCCCGGTCAGCGTGCCGGCGATGAACAGGGCGTGAAACGCAAGCGTGGTGGGAAGGAGGAGCAGGCTGAACACCTGCTCGAGTCCCGCGCTCGCCACGAGCGCGCGGCGGCCGCCGAACCGCGCTGCGGCCGCGGCATCGCCGAGCGCTGCCCCGACGCAGAGCAGGCGCGGCACCAGGCCCAGGGCCAGCACGAAGCCGATGAGCGGCGCCTCGTGGCCCGGCGGCGCGGCATGGCCGAGCCCCGCGTAGAGCGCCAGCCACAGAAGGAAGAACAGGGACGAGAGATAATACAGGATGCCGTGGTTCAGGTGGTAGTAGGAGGCGGCCCGCAGCCCGTCCGCGCCGAGCACGGCCCAGTGTTGGAGGTTGCCTTGGCACCAGCGCCGCTCCCGCTTCAAGTGGTCGAGCAGGTTGGTCGGCACCTCCTCCCACGAGTCGGCGTGGGGACTTCCCGGGTCTTCCGGCAGCATCCACGCGTCCCAGCCGGCGCGCAGCAGCAGCGCCGCCTCGACCGTGTCGTGCGACATGATCTCGCCGCCGAGCGGCGGTCGACCGGGCAGCACCGGCAAGCCGCAATGGGCCGCGAAGGCTGCCGTGCGCACAATGGCGTTGTGGCCCCAATAGCTGCTGCGCGGCCCCTGCCAGAACGCCATGCCGCGCTGGAACAGGGGGCCGTACAGCCAGGCGCTGAACTGCTGGACGCGGGCAAAGAGCGTGTCGCGGCCGACGGGATAGCACATGCCTTGGATGAGGGCGGCGCGCGGGTTGGCCTCCATCGCGCCGACCAAGCGGGCGACCGTCGCGCCGCTCATCAGGCTGTCGGCGTCCAGCACCAGCATGAAGTCGTAGTCCGCCCCCCAGCGGGCACAGAACTCGGCGATGTTGCCGGCCTTGCGGCCGCTGCGGTCGACGCGCCGGCGGTAGTGGATCGCCGGGCCGCCGGGCGGGCGGCTTGCCAGCAGGGCGGCGAAGGCCCGCTCCTCCGCGGCGGCTCCAGATGCGGAGGCCGTGTCGCTTAGCACGAAGAACGCGAGCGTGCCGACCGGCTCGCGCGCGAGCGCCTCAGCCATAGCGGCGGCGGCGGCGAAGACGCGAACCGCGTCTTCCTCGAACACCGGCAGCAGCATGGCTGTGCGTGCGGTGCCCGTCGGCGGGTGCAGCACCGGGCCGGCGCAGCGCCCGCCCAACCGCTGCCAGGCGGTGACGCCCGCCCCGAGCACGCCGCCCCAGGACGCCATGGCAAGCGGCCAGATATTGAGGGCGACCACGGCGGCATAGAGGAGTTCGAGCGCGCTCGCATGGGCGGGCGCGGCGGGTAGCGCGAGGACCGCGCCGGCCAGCGTCAGGACGGCGAGCGGTCCGAAATGGCAGGCGTGTCGGAACCAGAGGGCCGGAGCGGTCCGGAGCGGAGCCTGGATCAATCGAAAGGCATCGTGCGGAGGGGGGACATCGTGCGGAGGAGGGGCTTGGGTGCGGTCATGGATTCCGAATCGCGGCAGGGCAGGTGCGGGGCCGTCGTTTCGGCGAGGCCCAACAGGCGCAACCGATCAATAACGTCGATCGCAGGGTGCAGAAACGTCCCAGTCGCCGCCGGCGTGCAGACAGTCGTGTTGCCGTCCGCGGCCATATGCCTCCCATCCCCCCCGTTCGACGCACCATCGGCCGGGCGGACCCTGCACCGGCACCTCGTGCCCGGCAACTGCCACGACGACGCATCGCTTGTCACGCCCGGCCTTGGGCTCACCTGTGGACGGGCTTTATCGAGCGCCTCCCCCAGCCGCCGCCGCGTGGTACAAGGCCCGGCAGCCGGAGGCCCGATGAGCTACGAGATCGACTTAGGCGTCGCAGCCGGCAGCCCCGGTACGCTGGACCTGGTGGAACTGCTGGCGACCCGGCTGCTGGTTCAAGGCAATTCCGGATCCGGCAAGTCGCACCTTCTGCGCCGTCTCCTCGAGCAGACCGCCGGGCTCGTGCAACAGGCCATCATCGATCCCGAAGGCGACTTCGCCACCCTGTCCGAGCGCTACGGGCACGTGGTCGTCGAAGCGACGGGGGACGACGCGGCGCTGCAGCGCATCGCGGCGCGCGTGCGCGAGCACCGCGTCTCCGTCGTGCTAGGCCTCGACGCCCTCGACCCCGACGGGCAGATGCGCGCGGCGGCGGCCTTTCTCGGCGGGCTGTTCGAGGCCGAGCGCGAGCATTGGCACCCGATGCTCGTCGTGGTCGACGAGGCGCAGCTTTTTGCCCCCGCCGCCGCCGCGGGTGAAGCATCCGACGAGGCGCGCCGGTTGTCGCTCGGCGCGATGACGAACCTCATGTGCCGCGGGCGCAAGCGTGGGCTGGCTGGCGTCATCGCCACGCAACGGCTGGCCAAACTCGCCAAGAACGTCGCCGCGGAAGCCTCGAACTTCCTCATGGGCCGCACTTTCCTCGATATCGACATGGCGCGTGCGGCCGACCTCCTCGGGCTCGATCGCCGCCAGGCGGAGATGTTCCGCGACCTGCCGCGTGGGCATTTCGTGGCGTTGGGGCCCGCGCTGTCCAAGCGGCCGCTGCCGATCGCCGTCGGCCCGACGCTGACCGGCAGCCGCAGCGTCCCGCTCGCCCTCGTACCGCCGCCGGAGCCGACCAGCGACGCCCGTGCCCTCATCCTTGCCGCGCCCCTCGGGTGCGATGGCCGCCCGCTCCCGCCTACCCGCTCGAAGCCGCGCGCGGCGACCCAGGACGTGCTGGTGCAACTCGCCGCCTACCGGCCGCCGCCGCCGGCGGGTCCGCCGGCCGACGCGCTCGGCGACCCGATCGCCCGGGAGGACGCCATGGGCGCGATCCTCCGCGCCGTCCTCGCCGACGCCGAGGCCAAGTCGTCCAGCCCGGCGACGCTCTACCAGGATTTCAGCGTGCGCTGCCGCATCGCCAGGCTCGGCGGCGAGCCGCCCAGCCTCTCGGCGTTCAAGCACCGCCTGGCCGTGGCGCGGGCCGGAGCGAGCGAGGGCGCGGCACCCGCCGGGCCGGATTGGGAGCGCGCCCAGGCGGTGGCGGCGGCGCTGCCCGACGATCTCGCCGGACTTTACCTGCTCGTCGCCCGCGCGGCCCTCGCTGGCGCGCCGTGCCCCACGGTCGCGGCGTTGGCGGACGCCTACGGCACCAGTTCCGCCGCCCGCGCGCGCCGGATGCTGGCCTACCTGGAGGAACGTGGCGCGATCGTGCTGCGGCGCGATGGCCGTGGCGCGCCGATCATCGCGGTGCCCGACCTCGCCGTCGAAACCGCGCCGGGCGAGCCGGACGTCGCCACGCTTCCCGGCCGACGCGGCCGGAGTTAACCGGATACCCAAAAGGAAGGCGCGGGTCTGTCCGCGCGGACTTCGGGCGTAACCTCGAATCGCGTGCAGAGAGCCGGCGTGCGGCCGGTTCGAGGGGGACAGGAGCGGTCGTGGCGAACCGGTATGGGTTGCAGATCCGCGCGGCGGTCGCCGCCGATGCGCCGGGCTTGGCGGAGCTTATGCTCGCCTGCGGGTGCGCGCTTGCCCCCGGCGCACTGGCGTCGCGGCTGGCGGCCCTCGACGCAGCGGCCGGGGCGGCGCTGGTTGCCGTCGAATGGGGCCCACCGAGCGGAGCCGCCGTGGTGCATTGGTGCCAGACGCTGGCAGCCGACCTCCCTGTCGCAACGATCAGCCTGCTGCTCGTCGGTCCCCAAGACCGGCGTCGGGGCCTCGGCCGGTTGCTGCTGAAGGCGACGGCCCAGGCCGCTCGCGCGGCAGGCTGCGGTACGCTGGTCCTGGGTGCGCCCGTAAATGCGGCGGCGCTGGGCGCCTTCTGCGACGCGACCGGTTTCGCGCAGGCCGGTTGCCTCTACGCGCGCGCCCTGCGCAAACGCGGGTGAGACGGGACCGCTCAGCAATCCTCGCTGCAGCCGATGTCGTGGCGCACGCGGACCTGCGGCGGCTCGGGCACTTCCGTGCGTTCCCCGCTGCCGTGCACGATGATGTTGAGGGGCGGGGTGAACCGGTCGTCCTCCCGGCAGCCGTAGGCGTTCTCGTCGTGGGCGTCGATGCCGAGGGTGGACGCCACCTGGGCACGGGCGTCCCAGTCGTCGATGGCGTAGACCCAGAAACGATCCTCCTCGTTATGGCCGAGCGGCCACACAAAAAAGGTTGGCATGACGAGACCCCCTGACCGGCGGGACCTTCCGTCAAGCCCTACGGAGATGCAAACCAAATCCGCCCGCTAGGCGGCTTCGATGCCGCCATGCTTAAAGCCGACGGCGCGCTGGTCCCACAGCCGCGCCTTCTGCGCGCAAAGGTTGAGTGACGCGAGGCGGTCGAGTTTCTCGCGGAGGACCGCCGCCTCCGATTGACCGAACGCCGCCTCGAAGGCGACCTGCGCCTTGCGCCAGAGCTTGCCGCCTTCGGACAGCTTGTCGTGGCCGCTCGCCGTCAGCACCACCCGTTTGATCCGACGATCCTGGGGGACCGTGTGCAACGCAACGATCCCGTCGCGCTCCAACGGCCGCAGAGTGTGCGACAGGGCCGACCGGTCGAGCACCAGGGCGAGGGCGAGTTCGGTCAGCGACGGGGAGCCGAGCCGGGCGATCTGTTCCATCAGGGCGTATTGCGTAGCGCGCAATCCGCTCGCGGCGAGCACCTCGTCGTAGAAGTGGCCGAGACGGCGAGAGGCGCGTTTGGCCGCGGCATTATTGCAGATGCTACAATCCATCGATTCGACCACCATGGAACAACCTATGGTTGAGTATATCTCTTCTATGACGCGCCGCAAGCTGTCGCCGGCCTGTCCTGTCGGTCCACTCGCGCATTGCGCGGCCCGACGTGTCCTCCTGCCGCCGCGCCGCCGCCGTTGCTTCGCCGCAATGATAGTGCATAAGGATAGCGGGCCGTCCCCATTGGGCCGGCCGCTAACGATCGGACGACTTATGGCTACGGGTACTGTGAAGTGGTTTAACGGCGACAAGGGCTACGGTTTCATCCAGCCCGACCAAGGCGGGAAGGACGTGTTCGTGCACATCTCCGCCGTCGAGCAGGCGGGCATGCGCAACCTCGACGAGGGGCAGAAGGTCACCTACGAGATCAAGGCCGACCGCGGCAAAGAGTCCGCCGTGAACCTCAAGGCCGCCTAAGGCGCGCCGGTCGCGCCCCGGCGCGGCCTCTGGTTTGGAGCGACCCTTCGACGTGCGGCGGCTCTCGCTGCGGGGTCCCAGGGTCGTTCGTCTTCTTAAATGGCGTTGGTGGGCCTGTGCCCGCGGCGCCATTTTCGTTTGCGCCGCGCCGCCTTGGTCCGGCCGTCGCGGGGGGCTCGTGCTTGCGCGACGACGGCGCCGATCTCGCCTCGGCCATCGAAGAGGCCGACCGCCGGCTCGACGTCATCGGCAGTCGCATCGAGACCTGCCGCCAGGCGATGATCCTTTCACGCGGCGCGCTCACCTGCGGCCTCGCGCTGCTTGCCGCGGTCACGACCGTCGTCCCCGCCTTCAACACCGCGCCGGTGGTTCTCCCCGCCCTCACGGCTGCCATCGGCGGCCTCGTCTGGCTTGGTGCCAACCAGTCGAGCCGGACGGAACTCGAGACGCTTCGCGCGGCGGCGGAGTGCGAGCGCGCCGCTCTCTTCGACCAGGTCGTCCTGCGCAACGGCTGGAGCGCTCCGCCGCAAGACGTGCCGCCGTGAAGCCGTGCCGCCGTGCTAAGGCCAGGCTCTGATTTACGTTTTCTTAACCGTCCCGAGCCCAGGCTTACCGCATTGTGCAACGCGGAGCCTGGGAATGGACGGAGTTTGGGATGAGCAGGTGCGGCAGCGCGCCTACGAGATCTGGATGAATGCCGGCCGCATCGAGGGCCGGGCCCACGAGCATTGGGCCGCGGCCGAGGGCGACGTGCGCGCGCGCGAAACAATCGCCGCCGCGCCTTCCAAGACGGCAAAGGCCGTTGGCGCCGCCGAATTCAAAGGCGACAAAGCGGCCAGCGCCAAACCTGCGACGCTCAAGGCTGCAAAAGACAAGTCCGCAAGGGGCGAGTCTGTGACCGGCAAGCCTGTGACCGGCAAGTCTGCGCGGCCTGCGGTCAAGGCCGGCCGGCGCGCCAAGCCCGGTCTGGACACCGGCCTCTCCCCGGCCTGACCGTGTCGGGCGCGAGCCTGTCTCGGGCCCTCGCTTCCGCTAGATGTCCTGACTTTCCTGCTTCACCAGCCCGCAGCCGCTGATGCGCCAATCGCCGCCCTCGCGCTGGAAGGCGTAGACGGCGGTCCAGACCGTGCCGTCGTTTGCCACCACGGTCACCTTCTGCAAGGGGCCGTGTGGCGAGTCGCTCGTCTCCTCGAAATGGGTGCTGCGCGGCTTCAGCAAGGCAGCGTAGTTCTCTTTGACCATGGCGAAGAAGCCGCTGGGATCCGGGAAGCGGCCGCGCAACTCCGGCGAGGCGAAACTCTCCGCCTCGGTCGCGTCCTCGCGCCCGAAGGCGGCCAGTTGCCGGGTGATGATGCTCTGCAACTCGCCCCGCGTCTCGGCCGTGTACGGGCCGGTTTCGGCGGCGGCGGCGACGCCTGCCGCTTGGAAGGTGAGGCCGGCGAAAAGGACGACGGCGGAAAGTCCGGCACGGATCGGGGACATGACGGCCTCGCAACAGTGACATGGATAGACGAGGCTTCGCCCCGCTGTAGGCGCGTGCCCGTCGTTGCCCACCAAGGCGCGGCAACCGTTCTTGCCGCCCCGCGTAAGATGCGCGGGTTCCTCCCTCGCCGCAAAGGAAATCCGATGAGACCAGTCATTTTGGCGGCCGCCCTGCTCCTCGCCTCGACCACCGCTCGCGCGGCGGACCTGAGCGTGCCTCTCGCGCCTGGCGAGAGCGTCGAGCGGACGACATCCGAGTTCCGCTGCGACGCCGATGGAGCCAGGCTCGGCCTGCCGGCGGTCCCGTTCCTCGTGGAATATATCAATGGCGGCGGCAATTCTCTGGCGGTGCTGCCCATCCGCGGCAAGCCGCTGGTGTTTGCCAACGTGGTCGCGGCGGACGGCGCCCGCTACGCGGCCGGGCCTTATGTCTGGTGGGACGCGCGCCCAAAAAGCATCACGCTCAGCGCCGACACCGCGGACGGCCACAAGCAGAGCGACTGCCAGATCACAGAGACGAAGTAGAGCCGGCTGGGGCCACCCTGGCCGGGGCAAGGCGGTCAGTCCATCGCGATGGCGGAGATCAGCCGGCCGTAGTCGGGCTCGCCGCGGTGGGTGGCGCGCCGATAGGAGAAGAAGCGCGCCTCGTCGGCATAGGTGTCGAGCGCCAGGTCCTCGAACCGGCCGACGCCCGCCCGCCGCAGCCGATGCCCGATGAAGCCCGGCAGGTCGAACAGGGCGTGGCCCTCCCGCTCGTTCGGCGCGAAGAAGACGGCGTTGGCCGGGTCCGCCGCGACGAACCGGGCCCGGAATTCCGGGCCGGTCTCGTAGCTCGCCGCGCCGATCGTCGGTCCGAGGACGGCGGTGACCGCGCCGCGGCGCGCGCCGAGCCCTTCCATTGCGTCGAGAGTCGCCTCCAGGATGCCGCCGAACGCCCCGCCCCAGCCGGCGTGGGCGGCGGCGATCACCTCGGCCTCGCGGTCAGCGAAAAGCACCATACCGCAATCGGCGCCCGTCGCGCCGAGCGCCAAGCCGCGCAGGCGGGTGGCCTGGGCGTCGCAGCGCGGGCGTTCGCCGCGCCAGGGCTCCGTCACGGTGAGGCAGGTCGCGGAATGGATCTGGTAGGGCACGAGCAGGGTGGCGACTCCCAGGTGCGCCGCCATGCGACGACGGTTCTCCGCCACGGCCTCGGCCGCGTCGCGCGAGCCGACGCCACCGTTGAGGCTGGCATAGAGACCATCCGAGACCCCGCCCTGGCGCGTGAAGAAGGCGTGCCGTAGGCCCGCGAGTGCCGGTACCTCGATGGGGGACAAGGACATCAGGGTTCCTCGAAGCCGGGCGGCGGCGTCGCGCCAGTTTGCGTCACCGCGAAAGCCTTGAAAAGGGTGGCCATGCTGGATTGGGGCGCGGTGAGCCGGGCGAGCGCCGCCGCGATCGCCTCCGCCTGCGCGGGCGTGGCGCGCGCCTGGAGAGCGGACGCGCGGGCGCCGATCCCCAGCCGCTCCAGCCACGCGCCCTGTGGTACGGGTCCCCAGGCCCGCGCTCCGGCACCCTCGGCGGCGCCGCGCAGCGCGGCGAAGTCGACGTGGGCCGTGAGGTCGGCCTCGCCGGGCGCGGCGAGCGGGTCGACGAAGGCGTGGGCGCGCATCGCCTGCAGCGTCTCGCCGAAGCCTGTCCGCGCATGGCCGTAATCGAGCGCGAGGAAGGCGCCCCCGTCGCGGGCGATCCGGCCGGCGAGACGCGCGGCGACGGCCCGCGCTGCGTGGCCGACCTCCAGCAGCGTGCCCGGCTGGGCGGGGGGCACATCGAGCGCGAGCGGTTCCGCGGCGGCGCCGAACATGAGGCAGCCGTCGGGGCCGAGGCCGACCTGCCGCTCGTGCCACCCGGCCGCGCCGCGCAGGTATTGGCGCACGGGCAGGGCGTCGAAGAACTCGTTGGCGAGAAGGATCGCCGGCCCCTCCGGCAGCGTCTCGATGCCCTGGTGCCAGGTCGGCGCGACCCCGCTCGCCGCGAGCCTCCTCGCCTGCTCCTCGCGCAGCACGGAGCTCGTCTCGACCAGATGCAGTGTCGCGCCGTCGAGGAAACCCGGGACAGCGCGGGTCGCACGCAGCGCGTCGGCCATCATCGTGCCGCGCCCCGGCCCGAGTTCGACGAGGCTCAGCCCCTGCGGCGCGCCCAGGTCGAGCCAGGTCTGCGCCGCCCACAGGCCGACGAGCTCGCCGAACATCTGGCTGACATCGGGCGCGGTGACGAAGTCGCCGGCGCGGCCGAACGGCACCCGCGTCGTGTAATAGCCGTGGCGGGGGTGCTGCAGGGCGAGATGCATGAAGCGCTCGACCGACATCGGTCCGTCCTCAGCGATCATCACCCGCAATTCTTCCCCCAGTGCGCTCATGGTGACGCGCTCCTGCCGACCGGAACGCGCCATCGGGCGCGGACAAGCAGAAGCACCCCCGCCAGGACGAGCGGCAGCGATAGGAGCATGCCCATCGTCGCGCCGGCGAACAGGAAGCCGAGCTGGGGATCGGGCTCGCGGAAGAATTCGCAGGCGATGCGCGCGAGCCCGTAGCCGATGCAGAAGAGGGCGGTCACGCGCCCCTCGCGCCGCAAGCCGCCGCGCGCGATGACGATCCACAGGACGACGAAAAGCGCGAGGCCCTCCAGGCCCGCCTCGTAGAGCTGGCTCGGGTGACGGGGCTGCCCGTCGGACCCGGGGAAGACCATCGCCCATGGGACGTCAGTGACACGGCCCCACAGCTCCGGCTTGATGAAGTTGGCAAGCCGGCCGAGCAGCAGGCCGATCGGCACCACGGGCGCGACCGTGTCGGCCACGCTCAGCACCGGCAGCCGATGGCGGCGCGCGAACACCGCGATGGCGAGCGCCGCCCCGACGAGCCCGCCGTGGAAGGCCATGCCGCCGCGCCACACCACCAGCATCTCCAGCGGATTGGCGAGGTAATAGGGCAGGTTGTAGAAGAGAATGTAGCCGAGGCGGCCGCCCAGGATGATGCCGGCGGCGATATAGACGACGAGGTCGTCGATCGAGGCGAGACTCGCGTGCGCCCGCCCGCCCCACAGCCTATCGCGCGCGACCAGGAAACGCGCCGCCGCCCAGCCACCGACGAGCCCGCCGATATAGGCCAGCGCGTACCAGCGGATCGGCAGCGGCCCTAGGTTGACGAGCACCGGATCGATGGAGGGATAGGCGATGAGGAGCGGCGGCACGGGGTCTCGCGATGAGGGCGCGGCGCGGTGATGCGATGGGCCTGAGGCCGCGTCAAGGCGTCGGGCACGGCCGGCGCCGCGCACGCGTTATCCCTAATACGCTGACCCTGTCCGGCACCCTTGTTGTGCCGCTCGTTATTTCCTACGGTCACGCGGCCAGTTTAAGGTCTCCCCATGTTCCCCAAGCCCGTCCCGCT
This sequence comes from Beijerinckiaceae bacterium, assembly GCA_965249685.1. GTDB lineage: Bacteria > Pseudomonadota > Alphaproteobacteria > Rhizobiales > Beijerinckiaceae > RH-AL1. Next base: position 2,694,982 of record CBDFMN010000003.1, read on the forward strand.
GCTCATTCCCAACACCTACGCCTACGAATCCGCGCCCATGGTCAAGGCCACGGGCTTCCGCGAATACGACGCGCGCTGGCTCTTCGAGCGCGAGATCAACCTCATGGGCGTGCAGGCGTTGGGGCTCGGCCTCGCCACGCTGATCCACGAGATGGGCGTGCGGCCCGAGCTCGTCACCGGCCACGACTTCCGCTCCTATTCCGCCTCGATCAAGAATGCGCTGATGGTCGGGCTGATGGCGGGCGGCATCAAGGTGCACGACATCGGGCTGGCGCTCTCGCCGATGGCTTATTTCGCGCAGTTCGCGCTCGACGTGCCGGCGGTCGCGATGGTCACCGCCTCGCACAACGACAACGGCTGGACCGGCGTGAAGATGGGCGTGCAGCGCCCCGTCACCTTCGGACCCGAAGAGATGGGCCGGTTGCGCGACATCGTGCTGGCGGGCGCGGGCCAGTACCGGGACGGCGGCGGCTACGTCTTCGTCAACGATTTTCCCAAGCGTTACCTCGCCGACCTCACGACCCGGCCGAAGCTGAAGCGCAGGCTGAAGGTGGTCGCCGCCTGCGGCAACGGCACCGCCGGCGCCTTCGCGCCCGCGCTGCTGGAGGCGCTCGGCTGCGAGGTGGTGCCGCTCGACACCGAGCTCGACCACAGTTTTCCGCGCTACAATCCCAATCCCGAGGACATGCACATGCTGCATGCCATGGCCGAGGCTGTGACGGCCAGCGGCGCGGACGTCGGCCTAGGCTTCGACGGCGACGGCGACCGCTGCGGCGTCGTCGACGAGCGTGGCCAGGAGATCTTCGCCGACAAGATTGGCGTGATGCTCGCGCGCGACCTGTCCAAGCTGCACCCTAACGCAACCTTCGTCGTCGACGTGAAATCGACCGGCCTCTTTGCCACCGACCCGGTCCTGCTCGCGCAAGGCGTCAAGGCGGATTATTGGAAGACGGGCCACTCGCACATCAAGCGCCGCGTCACCGACTTGCGGGCGTTGGCCGGTTTCGAGAAGTCCGGCCACTTCTTCTTCAATGCGCCGGTCGGGCGCGGCTACGACGACGGGCTCGTCACCGCCATCGCCGTGCTCGACATGCTCGACCGCAACCCGGACAAGAGCATGGCCGACCTCTACGCCGACCTGCCCAAGACCTGGGGCTCGCCCACCATGTCGCCGCATTGCGACGACGAGCTGAAATATGGCGTCGCGGAGACGGTGACGGCCCGCATCAAGGCGATGCAGGCGGCGGGCGAACCGATCGGCGGCCAGCCGATCCGCGACGTTGTCACCGTCAACGGCGTGCGCGTGACGGCCGCCGACGGAACCTGGGGCCTGGTGCGTGCCTCCTCGAACAAGCCGGAACTCGTCGTGGTGGTGGAAAGCCCCGCCTCGGAGGCCCGCCTGCACGAGATGTTCCAGGCGGTCGACGCCATCCTGCGGGAGAACGCGTCGGTGGGCGCCTACAACCAGACGATCTAGGCGTCGTAACCTTTGCCTGGATGCGTCGTATAGCTTTGGCAGCGGCGAGGGATCGATATGGCGAAACAGGACCGTCGGCTTTGGCCGCAACGCGCCGCGGCGCTTTTGGCGCTGGCCGGCCTCGCCGCCTCGAGCGCGCCCGCTCGGGCTGACGCGTTGATCGCCGCCAGGAGCGCCGGGACGGTCGATGCCCTGCTCGACCGCGTTCAGACCTACGCGGTGGCCAAGGGTTTCACCATCGTGGCGCGCGTCGACCATTCGGGCGCCGCCGCCGGCGCGGGCCTCGCTCTTCGGCCGACCAAGCTGCTGATCTTCGGCAATCCGAAGGGAGGGACGCCGGTGATGCAATGCGACCAGCGGGTGGGTCTCGACCTGCCCCTCAAGGCGTTGGCCTGGCAGGACGCGGACGGCCAGGTGTGGCTCGGCATGGCCGACCCGCTTCTCCTGAACGCCCGCTACGATCTCGGCGCGGCCTGCGCCGGCGCCCTCTCGGCGATGAGCCAGGCCGCGCACCGCCTCGTCGAGACCGTCGCCAACCCTTGAGAGCCGCCTCCGGCGGTGTTCCCAAGCGGCCGGGGCGCGGCAGCGGCCCTTTGCGCCGCTGCCGCGATGCCTTAGCATCGCCGCCGTGACGCCGATCGACGTTTCCTCACCGCACGCGAGCCCGCCAACCGGCCTTGCCGCCCATGGCGACGAGCGTATCCTGCCGCTCGGCGTCGAGCGGCGGCGGACGCGGTTCGCCGTCTCCCTCGGCCTCGTGCTGGCGGTCCATGCGCTCGCCCTTGCCTGGTTCCTCCATCGCGACGCGACCGCCCCCGACCTGGTGGCTCAGGCCACGGAGGTGCCGATCGAAGTGGTGCAGGAGCCGCCGCCGCCTTCGCCGAAGCCCTCGCCCCCGCCGGACGCCAAGCCGCCGTCGCTCGACGAGAAGCCGGCGGCGAGCGCGCCGCGCGCACCACCTAAGCAGGCGGTCGACACCGCGATGCGGGACGCCGAGACGGAGGCGCCGAAGGCCGCCGCTCCGCCGAGCGAGGGCCAGCCGGTGCAGGCGCCGGCGCCGGTGCCGAGCGTCCCCGCAGTCGCTGCCCGGGCGGCTTCCGACGGTAAGCTCGAGGACGACAAGTCCGACGCGGAAGCTCTCGACAAGGCGAAGGCCGACGAGGCCAAGCCCTCCGAGGCGGCCCGCGCGCTCGCCGGCACCACGGAGGTGCCCACCTATCGCTTCGCGGCGACGTCGAAGATGAGCGACTTCCCGCCTGGCACGGAAGACAACCGCTACCTCTCGGTCGTCTACGCCAAGGTGATGAGCAAGAACCGCTACCGGGCGAGCGCGGCGGCGCGGCGCGGCCTGCGCGGCATCGTCACCGTCAGCTTCGTCGTCGATTTCATGGGCCGCGTGCCCTACCAGGCGGTGAGCGAGAGCAGCGGCCATCCCGACCTCGACGCGCTCGCCATGGCGGCGGTGCGGACGGCCGCACCGTATCCGCCGCCGCCCGGCTCCGGCTCGCAGCAGCTCGTCGCGCGCATGCAGTTCGGGCCCGAACCATAGCTGCGCTTGTCCGCCGCCATCGGCCGGCCGGCGTCACGCAGGAGGCAACCTTTTGACCCGTTCGATTCCCGTGCGGCCCGCCGGGCGCCCCGACCTGCCGCGCCTCGCCCCGATGCTTGCCGCCGCCTTTCGGGACGACCCGATCATGGCTTTCATCTTCCCGGACGCGGAGGTCCGACGCGCCCGGCTCGCGGCGTTCCTCGCCGTCATCGTGACCTCCGATGCGGCCGCGGGCGCCTGCTACATGACGGCGGATGGCGAAGCGGCGACGAGCTGGCGCGCGCCGGGTCGCGGACACCTGTCGTTTCGCGAGATGCTCAGCTCCGCCTGGCCCTGGCTGGCGACCACGCGCCTCGCCCTTGGCCGCGCCTTGATCTTCAGCGCCGCCAGCGACGCTCACCACCCGAGCGAGCCGCACTGGTACCTCCACGTCGCGGGCTGCGCGCCGGAGCACCAGGGGCAGGGGTTCGGCGGCGCGGCGATTCGCGCGGGACTGGCGCGCAGCGACGCCGACGGGGTGCCCGCCTATTTGGAGACGGCGACGGAGAGCAACCTCGCCGTCTACCGTGCCCTCGGCTTCCGCGTGACCGGAGAATGGCGGGTGAGGAGCGGCCCGCTGTGCTGGTCCATGCTGCGCCCCGCCGCGTGCTAGGGGCCAACGTCGCGACCTGCGGCCTGCGCCGTCGCGCGAGGCGGCAGCGGTTCGGATCGAAGCGCTCGCCATCACAACTTCGCGAGCAGCGTTTGCCGGGCGCGCCTCTTTTAATGGCTTTTAGTCCTACTTGTCGCCAGGGTTGTCCCGATGTCCGCGGCCGTTCGACGGATTAAGTGCAACCATTATCCTGCGTCAAATGGCTATTCACAATAATCACGTCGATTTTGACTTGCGAAGCATCAATCCATTGCAATAGACCGTTGAGCAGCCCACATCGGTGGATCATCAATTCAGCATTGGAGACGGCAAATGAGTGAGTCGGGGCCGTCAGGCGAATATCTCGAGATGGCGGCGAATATCGTGTCCGCTTTCGTCAGCAACAACTCCGTGCCCGCAAGCGAATTGGCGTCCTTGATCCAGTCGGTTCACGCCTCGATCCAGAACATCGCCGGCGGCGGCGTTCCCGCACCTGTCGCCGAGCCGCAGGAGCCGGCCGTTTCCATTCGCAAGTCGATCACGCCCGACTACATCGTCTGCCTGGAAGACGGCAAGAAGTTCAAGTCTCTGAAGCGACACCTGCGCACCGCCTACGATCTCTCGCCCGATCAGTACCGGGCCAAGTGGAACCTGCCGCGCGACTATCCGATGGTCGCCCCCGCCTATGCCGCCGCCCGCTCGGCGCTCGCCAAGCAGTCCGGTCTTGGCCAGCCACGTGGCGACGAGCTGGAGAAGCCCAAGGCCAAGCCGGCCGAGGCGAAGGCGACAGGGCCCAAGCGCGGCCGCGGCCGTCCGCGCACCTCGCTGGCGGCCTAGGCGCCACCGACCCCCGCCTCGCTTTTGCCTTGTTGCAGCCCGCTCGCGCCTCTATCAGGGAGCATGGGGTCTCGCCTGCGCAAAACCGTTTCGTGGATCGCCTGGCCAGGGCTTTTAACGACTTGCATCGGCGCGACAGCCGTAGGCTTCAGGCTCGGCGCCCCAGTGGGGGCTTTCTATCTCACCTATTTCGCTCTTGCGGCGGCCCTGCTGCTGCTGGAGCGGTGGATGCCGCATGAGCCGTCCTGGTCGAAGAGCGACGGGCAGGCTTGGGCCGACGTTACCCACACGCTCGTCAGCAACGGGTCAATCCAGGCACTGCTCGTCTTTTCCGGCGCTATCGGCTTCTCCGCCCTCGTCACGAGCTGGGGCGGCGCGAGCCTCGGCCTGTGGCCGGAGAGCTGGCCGCTCGCGTTGCAGATCTGCCTCGGGCTGGTCGCCTCCGAATTCGCGCTGTATTGGGCTCACCGGTTGGCGCACGAGTGGAAGCCGCTCTGGTATTTCCACGCCATCCACCACAGCGTCGAAAAGCTGTGGGTGGTCAATTCCGGGCGTTTCCACGTCGTCGACGCGGTGAAGAGCGTCGCGCCGGGCATCGCCATCCTGCTCCTGCTGGGCGCGCCGATGCCCGTGCTGACCTGGCTCTCGGCGTTGGGCGCCTATATCGGCATCCTCACCCACTGCAACGTGGAGATGCGTTTCGGCGCGCTGTCGCTCGTCTTCAACACGCCCGAACTCCACCGCTGGCACCACAGCATGGACCTGCGCGAGGGCAACACGAACTATGGCGAGAACGTCATGGTGTGGGACTGGATCTTCGGCACCTGGTTCAACGAGGACCGCCGGCCGCCCGTCGCTATCGGCATCGCGGACGCCATGCCGTCGGGCTTCCGCCACCAGATCGCCTGGCCTTTCGCCAAACTCAGGTCGTAGCTCGCGCAGGGTGGAGCGCCAAGCCCGAGGTCGACCGCTATTTGCGGTGCCCGGCGCGGCGGCCTAAACTGCGGGCTCGAGAGAGGATCACCCTTTGGCACACACGACGCTCATCCAGGTCGGCGAACTCGCCGCCGCCCTCGCGCAGGCGCCGACGACGCTCCTCGTGTGCGACTGCACCTTCGACCTCGCCGACGCGCAGGCGGGGCGGCGCGTCTATGCGGCCGGCCACGTGCCGGGCGCCGCCTACCTCGGCCTGGAGGAGGCGCTGAGCGGCCCCAAGACGGGGCGCAACGGCCGCCATCCCTTGCCCGAGCGCGCGGCGCTGGCCGATCGGCTCGCGGCGCTGGGTGCCGGGCCGGACAGCCAGATCGTCGCCTACGACGCGGCCAACGGCATGTTCGCCGCGCGGTTGTGGTGGCTGGCGCGCTGGCTCGGCCACGCTCGCGTCGCCGTGCTGGACGGCGGGTTTGCCGCCTGGCGCGCCGCCGGGGAGAGGGTCGAGCCGGCGGAGCCGGCGTCCCGTCCGCGCGGTGCCTTCTCGGCCGGCACGCCGCTCGTCGCCACAGCGGATTTGGCTGCCGTGGGTGAGGCGAGCCGCTCCGGCAGCCGCCTCATCGTCGATGCCCGCGCGCCGGACCGGTTCCGCGGCGAGAACGAGACGCTCGATCCCCTCGCAGGCCACATCCCCGGCGCCTGCAACCGCTTTTTCGGCCTCAACATGACGGGCGGCCGCCTGAAGGGCATTGAGGTCCTCCGCGAGGAATTCACCGCCGCGCTCGGCGGCCGGCCGGCCGGCGAGGTCATCGCTCAATGCGGCTCGGGCGTCACCGCCTGCCACAACTTGCTCGCGATGGAGGTCGCCGGCCTGCACGGTGCCGCGCTCTATCCCGGCTCGTGGAGCGAATGGTCGGCGCAGCCCGGCGCACCTGTCGCCACAGGCGAGGGTTAGCCCAACCCGTGACGACGCAGGGGGAGATCGACACGACCTTCGGCTTGACGATCCCTTTCAACGCCCTGTGCGGGATCGAGGCGGTGCGCTTCGAGGACGGCCGGGCGCATCTGCGGCTGGCGCTCGGGGCCCGGCATGCCAACAGCCATGGCACCGCGCATGGCGGGCTGATCTGCACCCTGCTCGACGTGGCGATGAGCACGGCCGCGCGGTTGACGGCCAAGCAAGCTGTCGTCACGCTCGACATGCAGGCGCGCTTCCTTCGGCCCGGCCGCGGCACGCTTCACGCGCAGGGATGGGTGGTGCGAGGCGGCCGTTCCATCGCGTTCTGCGAGGGCGAGGTCCGCGACGAGGCTGGCGCGCTGGTCGCCTCCGCCAGCGGCCTGTTCAAGCCGGTGGACCATGTAGCCAACGGAAGCGGCTAAGCCGATGGGCCTGGCGTTGATCGGCTCCGGCCAGGGCGGCCAGCACCCCGCCATGTTCGCGCTCCTTTCGGCGGAGCAGGCGGCGCAGCCCGTGTTGCGGGCCGTTTCCGGCCGCCTCGGCCACGACGTCCGCGACCTCGGCGCGTGGCAGGGCGATCTGCACGACAACCGGACGGCGCAGCTGCTGATCGTGGGGCAGGCGTTAGCCGCGCATGCGGCGTTGGCAGCCCGCGGCCTGCCGAGCCCGGCCGTGCTGCTCGGCTACAGCGTCGGCGAACTCGCCGCCCACGGCTGCGCGGGATGTTTCACGGTTGAAGACACGCTCGATCTCGCCCAGGCTCGCGCGGAGGCGATGGACGCCGCCGCCGCTCCGGACGCGGCGCTGGGGATGGTCGGCGTCCTCGGCCTGTCCCGCGCGGTGGTCGAGGAGTGCGCGCGCGCAAGCGGCGCGGCGCTCGCCATCGTCAACGCCCCCGACCATATGGTGGTGGGCGGACCTGCCGCCGCGCTCGCCCGCTTCGAGGCGCAGGCCGCCGCGCGCGGAGCGCACCACCTGCGGCGTCTGCCGCTGGCGACCGCGTCGCACACGCCGTTCCTCGAAGCGGCGGGCGCGCGTTTCGCCGCCGTGCTCGTGCCGGTCCGCTGGCAGCCGGCTCCGATGCCGCTGCTCTCCGGCCTCGACGGCCATGCCGTTCGCGCGGCCGCCGACGCGAAGGCTGTGCTGGCGGGGCAGCTGCACCGTCCGCTCGATTGGCACCGCTGCCTGCTCGCCGCTGCCGAATACGGCGCCACTGCCTTCCTCGAACTCGGCCCCGGCCGCAGCCTCGCCACGATGGTGGAGCACACGCTGCCGGGCACGCCGGTCCGCGCCCTGGACGATTTTCGGACGGTCGCCGGCGCTGCCGCCTGGGCCGCTCGGCACGCCGCGACCGCGTGATCCGTCAGATACCGCGCAGGAACAGCGCTCGCGGCTGCAGCGCCACGGCGTCGGCGCCTTTCACCAGCACTTCGTCGGTCCCGCTCGCCCACTCCCGCCATTGCACCCCGGCGCCGGTCGGACCCTGCACGAGTTCGCCGTCGAGCCGTCCGGGCGCGGTCTCCTCCAGGCGCGCCAGACCGACGAGGAGGGTCGGCACGTCGAGGGCCGGCGTCATCGGCCAGAGCAGGTCGAGGTCGGACGCGGCCGTGATGTAGGGCAGGCCGGTGAGCGCCTGCCAGGCGAAGCTGCCGAACACGAGGGGGTCGCCGGAAACGGCGCGCCCGAGGGCGGCCAGCGCGTCGAGCGTCGCGTGCCAGGGCTGCGGCGCGACCGCCCGCACCGCGACCAGGCTGGGCGGCGGCTCGACGCCGGCGATCGCCTCCACTGCGAGGTCGAACGCGATGCGGCGCGTCGGGCAGGCGGGCGGCAGGGCGAGGGCGGCGGCGACATGGCCGGGGCGGTCGCCTGCCTGACGCCGCCGGGCGACGAGGGGGTGGCCGTGCTCGCCCCAACCGCCCAGCAACGCATCGTCGGGAAGGCCCCGCTGGCTGGCGACGACGCTCGCCCAGGCGCCCAGGCGCAGGCGGATGAACCAATGGCGCGGCGGCTGCGGGACGGCGGTCATACGGTGCGCCCCGCACCGGGCCCGAGACCATCGGCATGGATCGTCGCCCGCGACACCAATGCCGCTGGCCTCCGCCGGTCGGACGTGGGACAGCGCGATCCCGCACCGGCCCACCGCGGCCAGGAACACCCTACAGTCCGATGCCCGAAGGCCATACCATCCATCGCGCCGCGCGCGACCAGGCGCCGATGCTGGCGGGCCAGGTGCTCGCCGTCTCCTCGCCCCAGGGCCGGTTCGCCGAGGGGGCGGCACGCCTCGACGGGCGGCGGTGCGATGCCATCGAGGCGCATGGAAAACACCTCCTCTACCGGTTCGAAGGCGGCGACACGCTGCACATCCACCTCGGGCTCTACGGCAAGATCCACCGCGCCGCCGGGGTTCCGGCCGAGCCGAAGGGTCTCGTGCGGGTGCGGCTCGCGAGTCCGACCCACACGGTCGACATCAACGGGCCCAACCGCTGCGAGGTGCTGGACGAGCCGGGCGTCGCCCGGCTTCGCGGCCGGCTCGGCCCCGACGTGCTGCGCGCCGACGCCGATCCGGGGCTCGTCTGGGCGCGTGTCGCGCGGTCCCGCGCGCCGATCGGCCTCCTGCTGATGGACCAGGCGGTGATCGCGGGCCTCGGCAACATCTACCGGACGGAGGTCCTCTGGCGGCAGCGCATCCACCCGGAGACGCCGGGACGGGCGCTGACGCGGGCGCAGTTCGACGACCTCTGGGCCGACAGCGCGGCGCTGCTGGCACGCGGCGTCGAACTCAACGCGATCGTGACCATCGACGGCGACGGGCGGAGTGCCGGCCGCTACGGCGGGCGCTTCAACATCTTCAAAAAGAGCGAATGCCCGCGCTGCGGCGGCCCGATCCACCGGCTGGCCATGGCCGGCCGCGCGGCGTTCTGCTGCGAGACCTGCCAGGTGAAGGGGGACGCGGCCGAACCCTGCCCGGTCAAGACGAAGCCGACCGTGGCGAAATCCGCGCGGCGCGGCCCGGCCAAGTCCGATTCGAAGTCCGGGCCGTCCACCTTGCGGAAGCGAGCCGCCGGCGTCAGGGCGGCCGTCGCGGGCAAGCCCGACTAGGGCCATCGTTTCCACAGCTCCTCAACTGGGCATGGTTCGCAGCCGGGGTTGCTACCCGTAGGGCGATCGCGCCACTCTCTTTACCGTCTTTGCGAGCGCAGCGAATCCATCCACCGCAGGCCCGTCCGCGGATCGGGGATGGGCAGAAGGTCGGGTTCCCGGATCGCCCCGCGGCCCTTGCGAGGACCGGGTCGACCGATCGTCCCGCTCATCCCTGCCCTTGCCATCCCTGCCACACCCCGTCACAAAGGCGTTCGCCATCCAGCCGGGCCGCAGCGGCCTTCTTTGCGCGCGGCCCCTCGGCAGGGGCGCGCGGGGACCGATCATGCCCAAACGCACAGATATCGCCACCATCCTGATCATCGGCGCCGGGCCGATCATCATCGGACAGGCCTGCGAGTTCGACTATTCCGGCACCCAGGCGGTCAAGGCGCTGAAGGCCGAGGGCTACCGTATCGTGCTGGTCAATTCCAACCCGGCGACGATCATGACCGACCCGGACATGGCCCACCGAACCTATATCGAACCGATCACGCCCGAAATCGTCACCAAGATCATCGCCAAGGAACGCCACGCGGTGCCGGGCGGCTTCGCCCTGCTGCCGACCATGGGCGGCCAGACCGCACTCAACTGCGCCCTGTCGCTGCAGAAGATGGGCACGCTGCAAAAGTACGACGTCGAGATGATCGGCGCGACCGCCGAGGCGATCGACAAGGCCGAGGACCGCGAGAAATTCCGCGAGGCGATGACCCGGATCGGCCTTTCCACGCCCCGCTCGCACCAGATCAAGACGCTCGGCCAGGCGCTCGCTATCATGGACGACATCGGCCTGCCCGCCATCATCCGTCCCTCTTTCACGATGGGCGGCACGGGCGGTGGCATCGCCTACACCAAGGCCGAATACATCGAGATCATCGAGGGCGGCATCGACGCCTCGCCGACCAACGAGGTGCTGGTCGAGGAGAGCGTGCTCGGCTGGAAGGAGTACGAGATGGAGGTGGTCCGCGACCGCGCGGACAATTGCATTATCATCTGCTCCATCGAGAACATCGACCCGATGGGGGTCCACACCGGTGATTCGATCACCGTCGCGCCGGCCCTGACGCTGACGGACAAAGAGTACCAGATCATGCGCGACGCGAGCCTCGCGGTGCTGCGCGAGATCGGCGTCGAGACCGGCGGCAGCAACGTCCAGTTCGCGGTTGATCCCGCCACCGGGCGGATGATCGTCATCGAGATGAACCCGCGCGTGTCGCGCTCCTCCGCGCTCGCCTCGAAGGCCACGGGCTTCCCCATCGCCAAGGTCGCGGCCAAGCTCGCGGTCGGCTATACGCTCGACGAGATCGCCAACGATATCACCGGCGGGGCCACGCCGGCCTCGTTCGAGCCGAGTATCGACTACGTCGTCACCAAGATCCCGCGCTTCGCCTTCGAGAAATTCCCCGGGGCCGAGCCGACCCTCACGACGTCGATGAAGTCGGTCGGCGAGGCCATGGCCATCGGCCGGACCTTTGCGGAAAGCCTGCAGAAGGCGCTCCGCTCTTTGGAGACCGGGCTGATGGGCCTCGACGAAGTCGAGATCGAGGGGCAGGGCGCCGGCGGCGACGCCAAGGCCGACCGCGCCGACCTGCGGGCCGCGCTCGGCCGCCCGACCCCCGACCGGCTGCTCGTCGTCGGCCAGGCGCTGCGCCAGGGCATGGCGCACGAGGAGATCTACGAAGCCTGCCGCATCGATCGCTGGTTCATCGAGCAGCTGCAGGACATCGTCGACCTCGAGGCCAAGGTCCGTCGCTACGGCCTGCCGCGCGATGCCGGCAACATGCGGGTGCTGAAGGCGGCGGGTTTCTCCGACGCCCGCCTCGCCACGCTTGCGGGCGGCGCGGCCCCCAGCGGCGAGGCCGCCATGAACGAGGCCGCCATGAGCGAGGCTGACGTGCGCGCGGCGCGCCACGCGCTCGGCGTGCGTCCCGTCTACAAGCGCATTGACACCTGCGCGGCGGAATTCGCCTCGCCCACCGCCTACATGTACTCGACCTACGCCGCGCCGTTCGCCGGCCACCCCGCCGACGAAGCCCGGCCCTCCGAGCGCGAAAAGATCGTGATCCTGGGTGGCGGCCCCAACCGCATCGGCCAGGGCATCGAGTTCGACTATTGCTGCTGCCACGCCTCCTTCGCGCTGCGCGACCGGGGGTTCGAGACCATCATGGTCAATTGCAACCCGGAGACGGTGTCGACCGACTACGACACGTCGGACCGGCTCTATTTCGAGCCGCTGACGGTGGAAGACGTGCTGGAGATCATGGCCGTCGAAGGCGCGCGCGGCACCCTGAAGGGAGCGATCGTTCAGTTCGGCGGCCAGACACCGCTGAAGCTCGCGCCCGGACTCGAAAAGGCCGGCATCCCGATCCTCGGCACATCGGTCGACTCGATCGACCTCGCCGAGGACCGCGACCGGTTCAAGCGCCTGCTCGATAAGCTCGGCCTGCGCCAGCCCAAGAACGGCATCGCCTATTCCGTGGAACAGGCGCGGCTGGTGGCGCGCGACCTCGGCCTGCCGCTCGTCGCGCGGCCCTCCAACGTGCTCGGGGGCCGCGCCATGGCGATCCTGCGCGACGAGCCGGCGCTCGGCGCCTACCTGCTCGACACGCTGCCGGGCCTTGTGCCCTCCGACGTCAAGGCGCGCTATCCCAACGACAAGACGGGTCAGATCAACACGGTGCTCGGCGCCAACCCGCTGCTCTTCGACCGCTATCTGTCCGATGCCGTCGAGGTCGATGTCGACGCGCTCTGCGACGGCACCGACGTCTTCATCTGCGGGATCATGGAGCACATCGAGGAGGCCGGCATCCATTCCGGCGACAGCGCCTGCTCCCTGCCGCCGCGCTCGCTGTCGCCCGACACCGTCGCCCGGCTGGAGGCGCAAACAAGAAAAATGGCCCTGGCGCTCGACGTCGTCGGCCTGATGAACGTGCAGTTCGCCCTGAAGGACGGCGACATCTACGTGCTGGAGGTCAACCCGCGGGCCTCGCGCACGGTGCCCTTCGTCGCCAAGGTGATCGGCGCGCCGATCGCCAAGATCGCCGCGCGCATCATGGCCGGCGAAAGGCTCGCCACGTTCGGCCTCAAGCCGATGAGCGGCGACCACGTCGGCGTGAAGGAGGCCGTGTTCCCGTTCGCGCGCTTTCCCGGCGTCGATACGGTGCTGGGGCCCGAGATGCGCTCGACCGGCGAGGTCATGGGGCTCGATCGCTCGTTCGGCATCGCGTTCGCCAAAAGCCAGCTCGGCGGCGGGACCAAGGTGCCCGAGGGCGGGGCGATGTTCGTCTCCGTGCGCGACGGCGACAAGCCGCGCGTGCTCGAGACGGTGCGGATGCTGAGTGGACTCGGCTTCACCGTGCGCGCGACCGGTGGCACGGCCAAGTACCTGCAGGCGAACGGCGTGCCCGCCACCCGCATCAACAAAGTCTCGGAGGGGCGCCCGCACGTGGTGGACGCCATCGTCAACGGGACCATCCAGCTGGTGTTCAACACGACCGAGGGCGCGCAGGCCCTGTCCGACTCGCGCTCGCTTCGCCGCGCCGCCCTCTTGCATAAGGTGCCCTACTATACCACTCTAGCCGGGGCCGTCGCGGCCTCGCAGGGGATCCGCGCCACCAAGGCGGGCGACCTCGAGGTTCGCGCCCTCCAGGATTATTTCGCCTGACGCGCAGCCCATATCGAGAAGATGGTTTTGAGAATGACACAGGCAAAATCGATCCGGCTCGACCGCGCTGGCGAAGCCAAGTCCGGCAAAGCCGCAGACATTGCCGGGCGCGCGCACGCTGGGTCGGGTGTGAGTGAGAGCTGGATTAGACCCGACGGCCACGTCGAACGCAACGTCCGTATGGATATCGTGATCTCGGCTTCAAGGAAATCGGACAGAGCGAACTAGCTGGAGAGTACGTAGTCGTGCGGGGCGAAAGCAATGACGAAGACCTCGTGAGTACGATCGGGTCGCTCGCTCCGGAATATAGTACGACTTATGCCGAGATCGTCGGTAACGAAGACGATCTTATCAATATGATCGCGTATTGTCTTTATAAGAAACAAAAACGCGAGTTCATCATCAGAAACAAACTTGCCTTCGGTGATCAGCGTGTCCGCCACTATCACGATGACCTTAGTGCCGAGAGGATCGATACGCTCCGCGTCGCCGCGAGAGTCCGTCTCCAGATTTATGCGAACTTGATCCAGGAAGCTGTGCGCGCCGAGGAAAGCGAAGGCATTCGTCAGGGCGTCATCATCAGGGATCTGACGTCGGCTTTTGATACCCACTGCAGAACGATTATCAGCACGGTTAAAAGCGAGACCGTTTGATGGAAGGCGGTCCTCTACGCGATTGTCGGTGGTTTCGCGTTGGGCCTGATAATCGTTGCCGCAAGTCGCATGGGATTCATGAATCCGTTTGAGGCGTTGCCGGCCAAGCTTGGCTAAGCGTCTCATTGGACCGATACATCGTGGGCGGAGCGCTCGGCCTTAGAGGCCGCGCTGAGTTGAAGCCTCTTGCATAAGGTGCCCACCTACACCACTCTGGCTGGGGCCGTCGCGGCCTCGCAGGGGATCCGCGCCACCAAGGCGGGCGACCTCGAGGTTCGCGCCCTCCAGGACTATTTCGCCTGATCCCCTCCTGCCGGCGGGGGCCGGGCCGTTTATGTATTAAGCCAAAGGTTGAAGAGATCGGACCATGGACAAAATCCCGATGACCCCGGGCGGCTTTGTCGCCCTGGAGGAGGAGTTGAAGAAGCGCCAGCAGGTCGAGCGCCCGCGGATCGTCGAGGCGATCTCCGAAGCGCGCTCCCACGGCGACCTTTCGGAGAACGCGGAATACCATTCCGCCAAGGAGGCCCAGAGCCTCAACGAGGGCCGCATCGCCGAGCTCGAGGACAAGCTCTCCCGCGCGGAAGTCATCGACGTGTCGAAGCTGTCGGGCTCGACGGTCATGTTCGGCGCGACCGTGACCCTCGTCGACGAGGACACGGAAGAAGAGAAGATGTACCAGATCGTCGGCGAGGCCGAGGCCGACGTGAAGAGCGGCAAGGTGTCGATCACCTCGCCGACCGCGCGCGCGCTGATCGGCAAGAAGAAGGGCGACACCGTCGAGGTCAACACGCCCGGTGGCGGCAAGAGCTACGAGATCCTCAAGGTGGCGTTCTAAGGCGAGGAGCGGGCGATTCGTGTGTCGGTCGACGCCGCGATGGCCCACCTGGCGCGGCTCATCGAGGCCGCCTGCAATAGCCGTCGAAGACGCCGCTGTCGGTGAGCTCATCGGTTTGAGCCGACGGACAGGGCGGCAAAATTGCGTTGCTGGACGATGCCATCGGCCTCGCCGCCGGCCGCACCGCCCCGCACCATGCGTCCCACTGACCTCCGCCGACGCAATCTTCAAAGGATTGGTCGCGCGGATCGGGTGAGCCCGTCGCGGGCCGGGTGCTCACTGCCTATATGAGCGGCTATGAGCGCACCGACTCCGATCTTCGATCCTCGCCTGCTCCGCCAACGCCTGCGCCGCGCCGCTCGCGGCACCCCCGCGGACTTCCTCCTGACGCGCGCGGCCGACGACATCGTCGAGCGGCTCGGCACCGTGTCGCGCGTGTTCGACGCCGTCGCCGATCTTGGAACGCCGGGGCCTGTCCTGGCGCAGACGCTGGCGTCGCGGTGGCCGCAGGCCCGCGTGCGCCGCGTCGCGCCTACGGCCGACGCCGCGAGCGACACGGTCGCCGACCTCGAAGCCCTGCCGCTGGCGTCGGAAAGCCTCGACCTCGCCGTCTCCGCCCTCGCCCTGCAGAGCGTCAACGACCTGCCCGGCACGCTGGTGCAGATCCGCCGCGCCCTGAAGCCGGACGGGCTGTTCCTGGCCGCGCTGCTCGGCGGCCGCACCCTGCACGAGCTGCGCGGCGTCCTCGCCGAAGCGGAGATGGAGCTGACCGGCGGCGTCAGCCCGCGCGTGGCACCCTTCGCCGACGTGCGCGACATGGGCGGCTTGCTGCAGCGCGCCGGCTTCGCCCTGCCCGTTGCCGACAGCGACGTGGTCACGGTCCGCTACGCCGACCTCTTCGACCTGATGGCGGACCTGCGGGCGATGGGCGGCGCCAATCCGCTCGTCGACCGGCTGAAGCGGCCGAGCCCGCGCGCCCTCTTCGCCAAGGCTGCGGCGCTTTACGCGTCGCGCTTCGCCGACCCGGACGGGCGCATCCGCGCGACCTTCGAGATCGTCTCGCTGTCCGGCTGGGCGCCGCACGAGAGCCAGCAGAAACCGGCGCGACGCGGCTCGGCGACAGTCAGCCTCAAGGACGTGCTGGAGCGCAAAGCCTGAGGACGCTCACGGTTCGAGGCTCCATGTGACCTCAATCTCGCGGCTCAGGGTCTGCGTGCCGGCTTCGACCGGGATGGCCGGCGCGCCGCCCACCGTCGCCGTCAGCGCGCGCATCAAGGGCCGGGCTACGATCCCCGCCTGCGGCCGCTCGATCAAGAGGACGCGGCCGAGCTTGGCGCCGACCGCTCCGGCGGCGAGGCCGGCCTTGCGCTGCGCGTCGCGTACCGCGTCGGCCACGAGCCTGTCCTCCACGGGACCGGGGTTTTCGATGGAGAACGCGATGCCGTTGAGGTCCGTCGCGCCAGCGGCGACGAGATTTTGCGCCAGCGCCCCGGCCTTGTCGAGCGCGCGAACCCGCACGGAGACCGTGCTGCCGGCGTCGAAGCCGCGCGGGCGCCGCCCGGTGAAGCGGCCGTTGGTGTCCTGCACATCGTCGAAGACTTGGGCGAGCGTCACCGCTTCCGTGCGGATGTCACGGGCCTCCACGCCCTGTGCCTTGGCCGCCTCGAGGATCGCCCGGGCGACCCGCGCCGCCTCTGCCGAGGCTTCCAGCGGCGTGGCCCGCTCCGCCTTCACGCCCAGGCTGATCGTGGCGAGGTCGGGCACGACCTCCGCGCTGGCGGTGCCGACGATGGTGATGTGCGGCGTATCGTCGATGGCGTTCAGGTCGTCGTCTTGCTGGGCGTTGGCTGCGGTCGCAGCGACGATCATCGCGAGGGCCGAAAGGATGCGGAAAACGTTCGCCATGATGCCCACGCCTGAAAGATCGCTGCTCGGGGAGAAGGTGAAGCGAGGCGTGCCGTAGAGCGCGATCGTGTCGCCAAGATGACGTGTCGGCTCGCGCCACTATTGGGACTGCCCGGGCGCTCTACCGATACCGCGGCACGAGTCAGTTGCCGGCTCTTTCCAGTTCCCACGTAACGCTGATCGAAGCCGCGATCGTTTCGACGCCCGGTTCGACGGGTATGGCCATCGTCGACACGGTCTTTCCAGCGACGGCAGGAGGCGACCGCCGCGACGGCAAATCGGCCTCATTGCCGGAGCCGGAGCCGGGATCCTCGCCAATCTGGATGACGCGGCCGAGCTTGAGCCCGAGCGGGTCTGTGAAGCTTTGCGCTTCGACGAGAGCGTCCCGCATGGCTGCGGACTGGAGCTCCCGCTGCTTCTCCCGTTCCTTGGAATAGATAAAACGGATGCCGGTAAAAATGTTGGCTCCCTTCTGAATCATCGCTTGCGCCAACTTGCCCGCTTTCGTGGCGTCGCGGACGCGAATATCGAAACTCTCTTTTGCCTCATAACCGTGCGGGGAGTGTCTGGTCAGACGGCCGACCTGATCGCGTTCGTCATCGTAGACGACGGTGAGCTGAGTCCCCGTCGTCTTGATGTCCTTCGGTTCGACGCTCTGCGCCTTCAGTTCGGCGACGAGCGCCGATGCCGTTCTGGCCATCTCGTCCGACGCGATCGAGGCGCTGGCGTTTTCGCTTTTGACCCCGAGCGAAATGATCGCCTCGTCCGGGACGACGTCGGCGCTGGCGTGGCCCGAGGTCGTGATGTGCGGCACGCTTTGCTTCAGCGATAAAGTCTGGGCGCAGAGATTGCTCGGTCCGGTGCAAAGCAGCACGAGCAATCCGGCCGACGAAAGTGTCCGCATGCATTCCCCCCTTGGTAGACCGATTACGAACATAACTATGGAGCACGGGAGGCCTGGGTATGACCTCAATTCATGCTAATCGGTTCTCATGACATCGCATGTTCAAATTTTGCAGGGCGAGCCAATCAGGACCTTCTCAGGTTCCGCCAAGCCGTCGCTCCTCGGCCTCTCCCGCGCCGGTCTCGCCGAAGCGCTGGGAAGCATCGGCGTGCCCGAGCGCGAGCGCCGCATGCGCGTGGCGCAGCTGTGGCACTGGATCTACTTCGGCGGTGCGCAATCCTTCGACACCATGCTCAACGTGTCCAAGGTGTTGCGCGCTACCTTGGCCGAGCACTACACGCTCGCGCGGCCGGACGTGGTCAGCGAACAGGTCTCGAAGGACGGCACGCGCAAATGGCTCCTCCGGCTCCAGCCCCACCCGCAGGACCGCACCGCCGGCGGCCTCGGCTCCGAGGTGGAATGCGTCTACATCCCCGAGCACGACCGCGGCACGCTCTGCGTTTCCAGCCAGGTCGGCTGCACGCTGACCTGTGCCTTCTGCCATACCGGCACGCAGAAGCTCGTGCGCAACCTGACGGGCGCCGAGATCGTCGCCCAGCTCGTCGTGGCGCGCGACCGCCTGGGTGACTATCCCGGCCTGACGCCGCCGACCGACGGGCTGATCCCCGGCGAGGGCTCGCGCGCCGTGTCCAACATCGTGTTCATGGGCATGGGCGAGCCGCTCTTTAACCTCGAGGCGGTGCGCGAGGCCGTGGGTACCATGTCGGACGGCGATGGGTTGTCGCTTTCGCGCCGCCGCATCACCGTCTCGACGGCGGGCGTGGTGCCGCAGATCGGCCCGCTCGGCCGCGACGCCGGGCCGATGCTGGCGATTTCGCTCCACGCGGTGCGCGACGAACTCCGCGACGTCCTCGTGCCGCTGAACAAGAAATATCCGCTCGCCGATTTGCTCGCCGCCTGCCGCGCTTATCCCGGCGCGTCGAACGCCCGGCGCATCACCTTCGAATATGTCATGCTAAAGGGCGTCAACGACACGCCCGCCGAGGCGCGCGAACTCGTCCGCCTGCTCAAAGGCGTCCCGGCCAAGATCAACCTGATCCCTTTCAACCCTTGGCCGGGCAGCCGCTACGAGTGCTCGGACTGGGGCACCATCGAGCGGTTTTCGGACATCGTCTTCGCCGCCGGCTACGCCAGTCCGGTGCGCACGCCGCGCGGCCGCGACATCCTCGCGGCCTGCGGCCAGTTGAAGAGCGAGACGGAGAAGCTGCGCGCCCGCGTCCAACTCGCGGCGGAGGCCTGAGGGCTCTCGTGCCTGCGGGCGCCGAACGCCCCTCACTCCTCACCCCTCACCCTTTACGGGCGATAAGGTCGATCTCGATGGCGCAGCCGCGCGCCAGCGCGGTGACGCCGACGCAGGTCCGCGCCGGCAGGCTGCCGGGCGGGAAGAGCCGGGCGTAGACGGCGTTCATCCGCTCGTAGTCCTCCTCGAAGCGGGTGAGGAAGACGCGCACGCTGACCATCGCCGCGTCGGCGAAGCCCGCGCGTTCCATGACTGCGCGCAGGTTGGCGAACACCGTCTCGGTCTGCGCCTCGATCCCGTCCGGCACCGTGCCGTCCGGGCCGATCGGCATCTGCCCGGTCACGAAGAGCCAGCCGTCCGTCTCTACGGCGTGGCTGTAGGGCGCCACCATGGTCGGGCCGTCGCTGAACGTGTGGTAGATGGGTCTGGGCATAGGCACCTCCGCGTGTGGCCCGAGGACTCCTCCGGCCTGCACCGCGCCCGGCATAGGCGACGCGCCCGTCGAATGCCACAGGCGCCTCGCGATCAGGCGCTCTGGACGGCGGCGAGGAAGGTGACGACGCTGTCGCGCATCGCCGCCGTCTTGATGGCCATCCGCTCGGCCGCCACCAGCACCTGGCGGGCGGCGACGTCGGTCGAACCCGACGCCCCCTTGACCCCGGCGATGTTGAGGGTGACGTCGTGGGCGCCCGAAGCGGCAAGCGCCGCGCCCGAGGTCATCAGCCTGATGGAGGCGGATTGATCTTCCACCGCCTGGGCGATCGTCGCCGTGTTGGCGTTCATCCGGCCGATGGCGACGCCGATGTCGCGGATCGTGTTGGCGGCAGCCTGCATCGCGTCCTGGATGTTGCGGACCTGCCGGCCGATCTCGTCCGTCGCGCGGCCGGTGGCGACGGCGAGCGACTTCACCTCGCTTGCCACGACCGCGAAGCCGCGCCCCGCTTCCCCGGCGCGCGCCGCCTCGATCGTCGCGTTGAGCGCGAGCAGGTTCGTCTCCTGCGCGATCGACTGGATGAGAGCCACCACATCGCCGATCTTTCCGGCGCCGGCGAGCAGCGCGCGCACGTTGGCATCGGCGTCCTGCGCCTGCGCCACGGCACGGTCGGCCACGTCCATGGAGGTCGAGACCTGGCCGCTGATGGCGCTGATCGTCGCCGCCACTTCGGTGGTGCCCTGGGCGACCAGGCGGACGTTGGCGGAGGCCTCCGCGGCGGCGGCCGCCACGTTGGCCGAGCGGTCGTTGGTCTGGGCTGCGATGTCGAGCAGCGCCTGCGCGGCGCTCTTCATGTCGGCCGCGGCATCCGACAGCGAGGCGGTATGGGCACCGACATCCGTCTCGAAGCCGCTGTTCAGGGCTTCGATGCGCTGGATGCGGGCGAGCTTCGCCCGCTGCTCCTCGTCCCGTTCCTTCGCCAGCGCGCGCACGCGGACGAGTCCGTCGCGGAAGATCGCCACGGCCCCCGCCATCGCGCCAACCTCGTCGCGCCGGTGCGCGTAGGGGATGGACGTGTCGAGCGCACCCGCCGCCAGCCGCCGCATCGCGTCCGTGATCATCACCAGCGGTCGGGCGACGTGGCGAACGAGCGCGAAGGAGAGCACCAGCCCCGCCACGGCCGCGAGCGCGGTGGCGACGAGGCCAAAGGTGCGGGCACCTTCGATCGTCGCCAGCATCTTGGCGACCGCAGCCCGCTGCATGTTGCCGTTGTCGAGCCGCAGGGCGACGCCGTCGGCGACCATGCGGTCGGCGCTCTCCAGGTGCAGCGGGGCCGCGCGTGCGAATTCGACCGTGCCTGCCTCGAGCCTGGCCAGCGCGTCCTTGAAGCGCGCGAGGGCCGCGTCCGTCGCCGTCACCAGCTTGGCCACCGGCGCGGCCTTCGGATCGTTCCGGATCATTGCCAAGGCGGCTTCCGCGCGCGCCAGCTGGCGGTTGGCGGCAGCGGCGTCCGCGGGATCGCGCGAGACCCGATATCGGAAGGCGGAGGCGCCGCTGGCCGCGAGGTTCTCGAGAAGCTTCACCCCCGGCATCGACAGGTCGGGGTCGGCGATCGTCCGCTCGATGATCGCGGAAGCGAGCGCCTGCAGATTGGCCAGCGCCTCCGCCGCCTGCGCCGCGTTTTTCTGCCGGGTGCCGACGAGATCGATGATGTGATCGACCTCGGCACAATAGATCGCGATGTCGGCGGCCATCGCCCGGGTTCTCGCGTCGTCGCTGGACACGCGGATCCCAATACGATCGGCCCAGCCTGGCAGCGTCGCCATGATCTTGCGGAGGCTCTCGAGGTCAACCGTGGTCTCGCTCGTCGCCAAAAGGTTGGAGCGGCCCGCGGCGACACGCAACTGGCCGTTCAGGTCGGTGATCAGGATGGTGCGGTCGATCCCGCCCTTGACGACCAGCGATTCGCGATCGACCGCCCTGATCGCGAACAGGGAATTGCTGCCGAGCGCGATCAGCAGGAGGAGCAGGACGGCGAAGGCGCCGATGATGCGGAGCCGGATGCTCATGGGCGTGAGGTCGCCGGGCCTGAGGTCGCTCGGCCAGTGGCCTCGGCGGCGGCGCAGCTCCCGGCGCCGGGGTCAGGGACGGCCGCCAAGCGCCAGCCGCGCGATGCATCATGTCTCGGCATTGTGGGTCACGTCCCCGGTCGAGGAAGCACACTAAGACGCGGTGGTTAACAAGCCGCAGCATGGGCCTATGCCAATAGGCAGGGTTTGAGCCGCGAGCACGCAAGTTAACCCTTCCACCCGATCAGCGCCCCTCCGCCGCCTCGTGAACCTGGATCGTCCTAGGCCGCCTGCATGAGCCGTTCGCTCTGCAGGGTCGAGCGGTTGCGCCCACCTGCCTTGGAGGCATAGAGCGCGGCATCGGCGGTGGCGACCAGGTCCGTGCAGACATGCGCCGCCCCTGGCACGAGGCTCGCGGCACCCACGCTGATGCTCAGCCGGTGCAGGAGGGACTGCGGATGGGCAAGGGATAGGTCGAGCACGCCGCAGCGGATCGCCTCGGCGGTCGCGAGCGCGCCCGCGGCGTCGGTCTCGGGCAGGATCACCGCGAATTCCTCGCCGCCGTAGCGGGCGGCGAGATGGCCGGGAAGCCGGATGTGCCGCTTGAGACAGGCCGCGACCTGCTTCAGCGCCTCGTCGCCGCCGAGGTGGCCGAAGGCGTCGTTGTAGGCCTTGAAATGATCGGCATCGATCATCAGCAGCGACAGCGGCTTGCGCGAGCGCTGCGCTTTCCGCCATTCCGCCTGCAGCACCTCGTCGAAATGGCGTCGGTTGGCGATGCCGGTGAGCCCGTCTTCCTCGGCCAGCAGCACCAGCGCGGCCTCCGCCAGCGTGCGGCCGTGCAACTCGCGCCGCAGGCCGTAGGCGAGGGCGACGATGATCGCGCAGCAAAGGGCGAGCACGCCGCTGATGACGAAGGCGTGGCGCCACCAGTCCGCATAGATCTCCTCGATGGAGATGGCGACGTCCTGGATGAGCGGGAGGGAGCCGACGCGCTGGTAGCGGATCAGCCGTTCGACGCCGTCGATGGCCGACTTGGCCTGGTACTCGCCCTGGGGCGCTTCGGCGGCCTGCTCGAACAGTTCGGCCGGCTGCACCACCCGTCCGATCAGCTTCGGATCGAAGGGTTCGCGCACGAGGAGCGTGCCGTCGGTGTGGAACAACGCGATCGAGCTGTTGGGTCCCAAAGTGATCTTGGAGAACAGGCGGTGCAGATCGTCGAGGTGGAGGGTCCCCACGACCACGCCGCCGAAGCTGCCGTCCGGGCGGGTGATGCGGCGGCTCAGCCCGATGATCGACTGGCCGTCCGTGCGCGAGGTGATCGGCCGGCCGATAAAGAGGCCCACATCCGCGCGGTCCACCTGGGCCTTGAAGTAGTCGCGGTCCGCGTAGTTGATCCGCGCGACGTCCACGCCTCTCGAGTCGAATATGAGGTCGGCGCGCGCGTCCAGGACGAGGATCGCGCCGAGGTAGGGCGCGAAGGCCGCGCGATCGAAGAGAATCATCTGCTGCAGCTTGCGCGGCACGGCCATGACGGCGGGGTCGCGGAGGCCCTCGATGACACCCTGGATCGCCCGGTCGAAGAACTCGACGTTGCGCGCGACGTCCTGCGAGATGGCCGCCGACAGGTTTGCCGCCTCCAGCGACGCGCGTTTCACCTCGAGCGCGCGGGTGCCGTAGAGCAGGTCACCGACCACGGCGCAGATGAGGCAGAGCGCGACGGCGAGAACGCCGCTGAGCCAAGACGAAGGCAAGCCGAGGATCCTGACGGAGGAGCGGCGCGGGACGACGGGGCTCATTCTGGCGATGCTCGGGGAGACAACTCACGCTAGGTGACAAAGGCTGCGAGATCGTTAAAGGCGCGAGCACGCCGCGCATCGCTCGGCCGCCGCCCTGCCGCGCCGTCCATCGTCACGACGATCCCGGATCGAGCCGGCAGATGGTGAAGCGCAGGCTCTTCGGATTCCGGTCCGGGGCTTCCGGCAGGAGGTAAGGTCGCCCGGCGCAAGGGTGGTCCGGTCCGTGGCAGCGGCTGGCGTCGGTCGCGGGCGCGTCAGCGGCGCGCGGCGAAGGCGACGGGAATGGTGAACCGGAGGGCGGCCTCGTCCGCCGTTCCGGGCGGGTCGGGGAAGGGTGCGGCGCGCGCCAGCATCGCCAGCGCCGCCCCATCGAGGCGCGGCGAACCGGACGAGCGCGCGACGTGGCTCGCCACCAGGCGTCCGTGCCGGTCGATGGCGAACGCAAGCGTCACCGTCCCCGTGTCGCCGCCGGAATGGACACCCCCCTTGGCACCGGCGATCCGCGCGGCCAGCGCCTGCTGCCATCGGCTCAAGGCATGGGCGGCGCGGCGGTGCGCCGCCTCGGTGGCGAGGATGGCAGCATCCTTGACGGGCGCGGGCGACCCGGCCGGCGCCACCTCCTGTTGGGCGGGCGCGGCGGCGACCGGTGGCGGGGTCGCTGCCGGCTGCGTCTTGACGATGGGCGGCTCCGGTACGGTCACCTCCTTCGGCAGCGGCGGTTCGTCCGGCGGCGGCTGCGGCGCCTCGGGTTCGACCGGTCGGGCGGGAGCGACGGCCGCGGCCGCTTCCATCGCCGGCTGCGGCGGCTCTTCGGCCACGTCGCCGGGAGGCGCCGAGGAGGCGAGGGCCGGCGGCAGGTCGAGCAGCACCGCGTCTTCGGCTTCGCTCCCGACGTCGCCCCGGGGCAGGCGTCCGGCCACCAGGGCCGCCGCACCCGCCGCGCTCAGCACGACGAGCGCCGCCATGGCGTAGCGGAGCAGGTCGACGGCGAGCGGGGACCGCCACAGCAGGTCCCGGGTGCGGTGTTCGTCCATCAGAACCGCTGGCTGATGCCGCCGAAGAAGCCCCGACGCTGGCCGTATTGCGCCGCGAACACGCCGATGCCCGAGCCGTCGCGGATGGCGTAGGGATGGTCGAGCACGTTGACGACCGCGAACCGCAGCGTGGTCGGCTTGGCCGCCGAGACCAGCGCGAAATCATGCGCGAGCCCGACGTTCACCGCGGCGTGCGGGGAGACGGTCCCGGTGTTGGCGAAGCCGTTGCGCAGTCCGCTGCCGTAGAGCACGTCCGTGCTGAGCGTCGTGCCGGAGAAGCGGTAGGAGGCCCCCCCGGACACCGTGACGAGCTGGGCGTGGTCCGTGTAGATGTAGTTGTTGGCGATATAGGCCAGCTCGTCGGCGCCGAAGAGGTATTGGTTGGAGATCACCTGCTTCGCCCTCTGCCTGGCGAGCGCCAGGTTGCCGTAGGCGCGGAAGCCGCCGTTGGCATAGTTGGCCGTGAACTCGACGCCCTGGTTGTAGGCATGGTCGTAATTGTAGGCGGTGAGCACCAGCGCCTGGCCGAACTGGCCGTCGTCGAGGAGGTTCCGGGCGACCTTGTAATAGGCGTCGACGCCGAGGTCGAGCCCGGGCAGCACGCGCCGGGTCACGCCGACGTCGAAGATGTGGGCGCGCTCCGGTTTGACCGGGCTCGAGAGGGTCTGCGCGGCGGCGTTGGTGGTGTTGTCGAACTGGGCGACGGGGCTGGGCGCGGAGAGGGCGAGCTCCGGCGGCGTGAAGGTGCGGGCATAGCCGGCGTGGAACACCGTGTCGGCGACGGGCCGGTAGTCCAGGCCGAGCCGTGGGCTGAGCTGGCTTGCGTCGGTGTATTGGTGGATGGTGTCGAAACGCACCCCGGCGTTGACGGTGACGAGCGGGCCGAGCTTCACCTCGTCCGAGAGGTAGGCGCCCGCCGTCGTGCCGGTCTTGCGCTCGGCGTCGAACAGGGAGAAGGGCGCGTCGACCGGGTTGCCGCCGGCGTCGATCGGCAACACCGTGTTGGCGTTGACCGACTGCGCCCGCTCGACGGCGGCGATGAAGCCGAAGCGCAGGGTGTTGGCGCCGTTGAGGCGGTAGGCGTTGTCGCCCTGCACGCCGTTGATGAGGCTCGTGCGCGTGACGTTCGAGGCGACGCCGTTGAAGACGAGGTCGCCCAGCGTGTCGGGTACGAAGTGCAGCGTGCTGTAACGCTGGAAGTAGGAGAGTTGGGCATCGAGCGCGCCGAAGCCCTTCTGCCAGGCGATCACGTTGAAGATCGAGCGCTCGACCTGGTTCTCGTTGAGCAGCGTCGAGTCGAAGGTGCCGACGCCGAAGGCGGTGAAGGCCGGTGCGACGCCGGGCGAGTTGGGGATCTGGTACTTGGCGATCGTGGCGCCGGACATGAAGGTGAGGCGCGAGCCGTCCTCCAGCAAGCCCGACACATAGCCGAAATAGCGACCTTGACGGGTGCGGTCGTGGATCGCCTCGTGCGACGGCGTCGGGTTCTCGACGCCGATGTTGCTCGTCTCGAACCGGCCGGTGACGAAATAGTCCCAGCGGTCGACCGTGCCGGAATAATTGATCGTCGGGATCAGCGATTCCCGTGCGCCGCCGTACACGCCAACCTCGCCACCGGGGCGGTTGGCGCCGGTGCGCGTCTGGATGTCGATGATGCCGGCGGTGCGCAGGCCATACTGGGCCGGCAGCGCGCCATCGAGGAGGGCGATGGAGCCGATGAAGGACGAGTCGAGCACCTGGCTGAAGCCCGAGACGCCCTCCGGCAGGAAGATGCCGTTGATGCGGTATTGCGCGTTGGCGTGCTCGTTGCGGATGTGGAAGTCGCCGCTGCCAGCCGAATCCTGCGTCACGCCGGGCAATTGCAGCAGCACGCGGTCGAAGGCCGTGTTGTCGCTCGCCGGCAGCCTGTCGACGTCGTCGCGGGTAAGGGTCGTCACGTTGGCGCCCGTCTTCGGCAGCAGCCGCGCGCGCTGGGCTTGGGCCTCGGCTTCTGCACGCTGCGCCGGCGTCGCGGCGCCTTGCAACCCGGCCGCGTCACCGCCGGTCGCCTGCCCCGACGCTTGACCCGATCCTTGCCCCGATCCTACGCCTCTCCCCTGGCCGGTTTCCCCACCCGCGAGGCGTGCGGCGCCGGGTGCGCGCGCGGCGACGCGCGCGGGTTGGCGCGGGGTCCGCGCCGCCGAGGTCGTCCTGCCGGCCGGCGCGGCCGGGGCCTTAAGTGCCGGCTTCGGCTTGGCCGGCTCGGTCACGGTGACCTGCGGGAGCGCGGTCTGGGCGGCGGCGGGCGCGATACAAGGGAGTGACGCCGCGGCTCCAAGAAGGGCGAGGCGGAACGATCGGACAGTCATGGGGCGCCACCATCGATATGTTATGTTGTAGCATATGTAACCTTATTACATTTGGCCAGCGGCTTTGCACGAGCCAACCGTCTCGATGCGATCGACGGTCGATTGGGAACCAAGGTTCGGCGCTACAAAGCTCCCTTTGCAGACCTTATATTATAACATAATGAATTCATCATCCCGTGAGGTCTCCATGCGCCACCTGCTCCTCGCCGCCGCTGCCGCCCTGACGCTCGGCTCTCCCCCGTCTGCCGTCGCGGACAGTCCGATCTCCGTCGTGGCTGCGGAGAACTTCTACGGCGACCTCGCCGCGCAGATCGGTGGCCGGCACGTCGCCGTCACCAGCATCCTCTCCAACCCGGACGACGACCCGCACCTGTTCGAATCGAACGCGTCCACGGCCAGGGCCATCGCCGCGGCTCACGTGGTGGTCTACAACGGGGCCGACTACGACCCGTGGATGGCCAAGCTCCTGTCGGCTTCGACGCAGCCCGATCGCAAGGTCTTCGTCGCGGCGGCCCTCACCGGCCATCGAAGCGGCGACAATCCCCACCTCTGGTATGATCCCGCGACCTTACCGGCCCTCGCCACGGCTCTCGCCGCCGAATACGCGCGGCGCGACCCTGCCGACGCGGCCGAGTTCGAAAGGAACCGGGCCGCATTCGACACGTCCTTCGCGCCGCTCCGGGCAAGCGTTGCCACCGTGCGGGCCCAATACGCCGGGACGAAGGTCACTGCGACCGAGCCGGTGTTCGGCTATATGGCGGCCGCGCTGGGCTTCGCCATGCTCAACGGCGACTTCCAGGTCGCAGTGATGAACAACGCCGAGCCAAGCGCCTCGCAAGTCGCCGCCTTCGAGAAGAGCCTCACGGACCGCGAGGCCAAAATCCTGTTCTACAACAGTCAGGTCACCGACCAGACGACCGCCCGGCTGCTCGCTATGGCCAAGGCGGCCAACATCCCGGTCGTCGGCGTCACAGAGACGCAGCCGAAGGGCCAGACCATCCAGACCTGGTTCGCCGGGGAGCTGGATGCCACCAAGGCCGCCCTGGGCGGCACACGCTGAGGCACCGCGCGGGGCACGACCATAGCCCTCGCGGCGTAACCGGGGCGGGCCACCGTTTCGCTGTCCGGACGCCGGCCACGACAATGGCGGCGGACCGCGAACGAACGGCGTTAACTACTAATTAACCAGTTCGTTGACGAGGCCGTGCCGCTCCGCCTTAATGGCAGCGTCGGTTGGGGGCGGGCCATGGTGATCATCGTGCGGATCGTTGCTTTGGCCCTCTTCGTCCAGCTCGTCGCGACCGTGTCTTGGACGGGCACGGCAGCGGCAAGCGAGCCGCGGGCGACCTTCGCACCGGTCGGCGACGTGACGGCCATGCCCTACGGCTGGGCCGACTTCTGCGGCCGCCGCCCCGAGGAGTGCCGGGTGGAGGCCCTGGCGCCGCAGGACGTGGCGCTGACCGGCAAGGCCGCGCGCGCGCTGAGGCGCATCAACGCGCTCGTCAACGCCACGATCGAGCCGGTCAGCAACATGGACCACTGGGGCACGATCCTCGACCATTGGGACTACCCCGTGGACGGCAAGGGGGACTGCAAGATCTACGCACTGGAGAAGCGCCGGCTTCTCCTCGACGAAGGCTTCCCGCGCCAGGCGCTGCTGATGACGATCGTCCGCGACCTCGAGGGGAACGGCCACACCATCTTGACCGTGCGGACGACCCGGGGCGACTTCGTCCTGGACAATATGGTCGAGGACGTCCGCAGCTGGGACGCGACGGGCTACAAGTTCGTCAAGCGGCAGTCGCAGAGCGATCCCAACGTCTGGGTCTCGCTTGGCCCGGTCGCCGCACCCCACGCCACCGCAAAGGTCCCCGGCCTCGCCTCCAAGCTGGACTAACGGTTCCGGCGGGCTACCGTGCCCGGGGTTCGACCGGCCGCGGCACCAGAACCTCGATCTGGGCGTGGAGGACGCGCAGGCGGTCCTCGTCCGGTCGCCAGTCGAAAAGGTAGGTGTCGAAATCCTTCAGACTCTCCGCGTGCAGCTCGGTCAACATCGTCTCGTCTTCGTCGAGGATGGCCCAAGCGGCGCGGCGGACGGCGGCCGTGATGCTTTTTGGGTCGGCCCCGTGGACGTCGACGAAACGGGCGCGCGCGATGAGCATGGCGAACAAGGCCCGCCGGAGGTCCGCGTCCGGCCGCGCGTCGACGAGCGAGGGCGCCGTCACCCTCACGTCGATCAAGTCGGGCGCCGGCGTCTCGCGCGATAGCATCTCGGCGGCCTTGGGCACGAACTCCTGCTGCAGCCGCTCCTGGTGCATGACCGCCACCTGATAGACGAAGCCCACCGTAGCGGCAGGCGCCCCCACCGCGGCGCAGCCCCAGAGCAGGTTGCGGACACTCGATTGCGACACGATGGCGGCGCAGGCCAACCAGAACGAAGCCGTCCGCAGGCGCTCGGCGGGATCTCCCCGAGGACGCGTGCCCGTGGCCGCGCGGGGAGGGGAAGCTGTCTGACGCGCCATGCGAGACCTGTCGCCTGGGACACGGGTGAGGGATCGTTGACCCCTTGGATAAGCCCCGCTGCTTGCCGAACACTTAAGGATGCGCCACCGCGAAGCGTCAGCGCCGAGTGGGCCGCTGCCGCCGTCGAACCGGACGCGCCGCGCGCTTGACACAGGCTTCTATCAAACGGGGCGAGGGCGCTCTCCAACCGGGACAGCGGAGGTTTTCTCAACCATACTTGGTGGCGAGTGTTTGGCAGCACGTCTTGGCGGCGACGCCCGGGCGAGGATCGCGCCAGGTCCGGGAGGCTCGCGTTGATAGAACCACCAGCACGCAAGGCGTTCGGCGCGATGGCGGGCCTCGCGGTCGCGTTGGCCACCGGCGCCTCCGCTTGGGCCGCGGACGGCAAGGAGCCCGACACGAAGGGGACGGACAAGACCGGGACCTCGCTCCTGAACCCGACGCCGGACGCCGAGTTGCGGCCGTTCTCCCCGGACCGTCCCACGAAGATCACCGCGCCCTTCACCGTCGATGCCGGACGAGTGCAGATCGAGAGCGACTTCGGCATCTACAGCCGCACCAATTACGGCGGGCAGACCACCCAGACCTTCCAGGCGCTCGATCCGACCATCAAGCTTGGCGTCCTGAGCAACGTCGACGTTGAAATGACCCTCGGCGGGTTCCAGAGCGTGCGGCAATCGACCAACGGCGTCGCGGGCTCGGCCATCCGGTTCACCGGCTTCGGCGACGTCTTCTTCAGGGCCAAGGTCAACCTGCTCGGCAACGACGGCGGTGACTACACCTTCGCCGTCATCCCCTACGTCAAGGTTCCCAGCTCCTCGCCGGCCAGCCTCGCGCTCGGCAACGGCGTGGTCGAGGGCGGCGGCCTGGCCATCCTCCAGATCGCCCTGCCGCAGGACTTCACGCTCATCCTGCAGACGGAGGGCGATGCCCTCAAAGGCGGCAACGACTCGCGCCGGCACGCGAATTTCGTCAACATCGCCAACATCACGCACGCGGTGCCCGGCATCGCCGACCTCTCCGCCTCCGCCGAGATCTACACGTCGGTGAGCACCGACCGATTCACGCCCAACCAATATACCGCCGATGTCGCCCTGGCCTACCTGCTGACGAAGAACACGCAACTCGACGTCGGGACCAACATCGGACTCAACCGGGCCGCGCCCGGGGTGCAGGTGTATGGCGGCATCGCACAACGGTTCTAGGCCCCGCCACGGCGCCCGCCCCGTTGCCTATGGTCTCAGGCGGCGGCGACACCCGTCCCCACCGGGCAAGCCACGCCTGTCCCACCGAGCCCGCAATAGCCGGCCGGGTTCTTGGCGAGATATTGCTGGTGGTAGGTTTCCGCATAGTAGAACAGCGGAGTATCCAGAACCTCGGTCGTGATCGGGCCGTAGCCCTGGGCCTGGAGCGCGGGGCCGTAGCACGCGACGATCGCGCGGGCCTCGGCCTGCTGGGCCGGGGTGCCGTAGATGCCGGAACGGTACTGTGTCCCCACGTCGTTGCCCTGCCGCATGCCCTGCGTCGGGTTATGGCTCTCCAAAAAGGTCCTGACCAGGGTCGCGTAGGCGACGACGACCGGATCATAGACCACGAGCACCACCTCGTTGTGTCCCGTCCGGCCGGTGCAGACCTCCTCGTAGGTCGGGTTCGGCGTCGTGCCGGCCGCATAACCCACCGCCGTGGTGTAGACGCCCGGCATCGTCCAGAACTTGCGTTCCGCGCCCCAGAAGCAGCCGAGGCCGAAAACCGCCGTCTCCATGCCTGCGGGAAATGGCGGCTGCAGAGGGTGCCCGTTGACGAAGTGCTTGTGCGCCGTCGGCAGCGCCTCCACGCGACCTGGCAACGCCTCGTCGCGGGTCGGAACACTCATAGGCTTGCGCAGGGAAAACATCGGGCCTCCGGGCGAGACGGGTGGAACTTGCCTTTGACCTCAGATGGAGTGGCGGCCGGGCCGCTTCAAGCCTCAAGGGGACACCGGAGGTCGCCAGATCAGCGGCGGGCATAGCCGATCTTGTCGCGCGGCCGCCGGGCGGCCGCGACCAGCAGGATGCCGAGTACGCCGAGCACCAGCCACGCCGGCATCAGCAGCAAGGTCACGAGCACGGGGTCCCACAGCGGCGGCAGGTGCGCCTCGGTGGCGGCGTGAAGCTTGACCAACAAGTCGGGAAACAACGCCGAGGCGGTGCTGCCGAGAGGCATGATGGCGGGAGCGCCGGCCGCGATGGAGCGCGTGCCATCGACGATCATCGCGGCGAAGGCGACCGCGAGACAGAGGAAGCCGCAAAGGCGGAGGAGCAGGCGCAGCATCGGGGATCGCGGTTGGAGCCATGCCGCGGCCATCGGACGGGCGAGCGGGACGGGCCCGAGCCTCCGCTTAAGGGAGGGGCCGGATACCGTCAATGGGCGGACCATCACCTCGGCGCGACGCTGAAACGTTGCCAGTCACTCGCCACATAACGGCTGGCCTTGAGCGCGACGGCGAGAACGCGCCAGGCATAATCGCCGCCAGCATTGGGCACCCCCGCCAATAGGCTCGAAACCGCGGTGAAGCTGGCCGTCACCTCTCGCGAGCCCAAGGCGTCGAGAGCGCGCAACTCGACGTAGAACCGCACCGGTTCGGGCTGCGGACGGCACGTCCACACCAGTTCCACGCCATCGCCGACGCCCTCGGCCCGCGCACCGGCTTCCGGGACGAGGAGCGTCGGCGCCGTCAACTCCGTCGCTGCGCCCGTTTCGCGCGCGCGCAACAATCCCGCGATGCGCACGTGGGCGGCCTCCAGGTCCGAAGAGGCGAACCACGCCCGCGCCAGGTTGACGTTGCGCGGCACGCCCTCGCCTGCCTCGTAGAGCTGGCCAAGGTTGTAGGCGGCGCGTCGGTTGCCGTGCGAGGCGGCGCGCGCATACCAGATGGCCGCCTTGGCGATGTCCCTGGCGACGCCGCGGCCGCTGTCCAACATGACCGCGACGTTGAACTCCGCCTCGGGCTCGCCGCCCTCCGCCGCACGCATGTAGGAGGCGAAGGCCGCCCGCGGGTCGCCTTGCGCATCGTAGCGCACGCCTTTGTTGAACCAATCGATCGGCCCGTCAGCGAGGGCGAACGTGCAGGCCGGGGCGAGCGAGGAGAGGGCTACCAGGAAGGCCGCGACGCGGCACGGGCGCACGCCGGTCTAGCGCCAGGAGATCTCGACGCGGCGGTTCTTGACTTCCGGCACTCCCGCGTTCGTCGGCACCGGCAGTTCCGTCTGGCCCTTGGCGAGCACCTGGAAGCGATCGGCCGGGATGCCCCGATCGAGCAGGCCGCGCAGCACTGCCGTCGCGCGACGCTGGGATAGGGCCAAATTGGCCTGGGCGTCTCCTACACGGTCGGACGTGCCCGTCAGCATCATCACGATCGGTCTGCCCTCGTTGTACGCCCGCGAAGCGCGATCGAGGATGGCGCGGTCCTTCCGGCGCAGGGTGCTGCTGCCCTTGTCAAAGAACACGACCAGCGACGGAGGCGCCGCCTCCTCCTTGTTGGGGCTTCGGGGCACGGCCGGCTCGGCAAAGGCCGGCGCGACTCGAGCCACGAGGCTTGCCGTCGCGACGCCGATGAACGTGGCGCCGAACACAGAGGCCGCGATGATGCGACGGATGGGATGCATGACTGTCATGGTACTCTCCTCCATACGGATTTGTTTTCTCATTCGATGTCACCCGCCGATCAGGACTTCTATCGTTCCCGGACGCGGCGGCGGGTTGGTGGGGCGGCTCCGCTTCGGTGCGGACAGGGCGAGCTCGCCGGCTAGACCTTTCGCTGTCGATCGATCGTCTCGATAGAAGTAGACAACATGGCTTCCCGATCGCGCCCTGCGCGTCTCGACGGGTTCGTCCACGTCAAGGCCCTTCGCCTGCAACGCCGCCTTCAGCGACGTCGCGCGCCTCCGCGCCGCGTCGTTGTCCCTGGCATAGCGCAGCACGAGGTGCGGCGCGACGGAGGGTAGGGCGTTCGCACGGAGCGGTGCGGTTGTCGGTGGCGCCTTCGACGGCGGGGCGGCGGCTTCGCCGGAGCCGACGGGTGCGGCCTCGTCCGTCGCCGGCGCGCGCACCGGCTCGCCCTGCCGCGGCATGGCGGACCTTACCGCGGCATTGTCCGGCTGCTGCAAGGCGCGCGCCGCCTGCGACCGCGCGGCGAGAAGGTCATGCTCGACGATTGCGGACCGCATCCGTTCGGCGAGGAGCTGCTTGTTGAACGCCTCGACGCTTGCGGCGGCCTCGCGTTCGGCCTCTGCGAGCCTTTGCGCGAGGGCTGCGACGCGGCCCTGCTCGGCATGGAGCGCGTCCTGCTGCTTTGCCGTCGCATCCGAAGCCTGGCCGGCCCTGCCGGCGTCCCGCGCGCCCTCTGATGCTTGCGCGAGCTGCTCGCGCAGCGCCGCCACGCTCCCGTTCAGCGCCGCCGTCTTGGCCTGCTCCGCCCGGAGCTGCTTCTGCACGTCTTCGCCGCGCGCGATCTCCAACTGCGCCGCCTTGAGCCTCGCCTCGCGATCCTTCAGCGCAGCCTCGACAGACTGAAGCGCGGCGACGTCCGCCGCCCGCTGCTTCACGGACTGCGCCAGCTCGTCACGCGCGACCGCGAGGTCGCGGTCGCGGGCTGACGCTCGCGCCTGCTCGTCCGCCAATTGCTTGCCCAGTCCCGCAAGCTGCGCGGGCGCGTTGCGCTCGATGGCGGCGAGGCGCTCGGCCAGTGCGGCGCCGCGGTTCTTCTCCGCCTGGAACTGCGCTTCCTTGTCTTTCAGGGAGGCGTCCTTGTCTTTCAGGGAAGCGTCGAAGGACTGCCGCAGCGCCTCCTCCGTGGCGCGCAGCCGTTCGGCCTGCGCCAGCTGCTCCCGCGCCGCCGCGAGTTCGCGCCCCGCCGCCTGGGCCTGCTCCTTGTCCAGTCGCTGCTGCAGCGCGGCCACGTTGCGCTGGGCCTCGGCCAGGCGGTCCGCCAGCGCGGCGGCGCGCCTCTGCTCGGCCTGTACGCTCGGGTCCGCGTCCTCGGCGCCGTCGGCGAGCTGTGCCATGTCCAGCGAGGGTCTTTCCGGCGCGGCTGCGACGGTTCGCCAAGCGATGGCGCGGAGGGTCGGAGGCGGCGCGGCCGCCGCGCGAACCCCGACGGACAGGTCGGGCGCGGACAGCACGCGAAGGGTGAGCAAGGCCGTGCCGATCACAGGGACGATCATGGCGACCGTCGTGGCGCGAGGTTGGAGCCGGGCGACGCGGGCCGCGCGGCTTCGCGCTGCGGAGTGGCCGTCCCACGGCGTCCAAGCTCGGGGTTTCCTGTCGCCATCGTCCTAGACTATGCCTTTCCTGGCCGCGCGGCGTTCGTGTTCGCGCAGCGCCATCCGCGGGTTCGGGGCGCCCGGTCGCGGGCGCCGGACGCCGGCGGACAGGGGCTGGGCCATCGTCGCGGCGGCGTCCGCGCCTTCCGGCGCGGGGTCGATGTAGGCGGCGGAATCCTGGTGCTTCACCACTTTCGCCGGCACGCCCATGACGGTGGTGCCGGGTGGGACGTCGCGCGTCACCAGCGAGTTGGCGGCGACGACGGCGCCGCTACCCACCGTGATAGGGCCGACGACGACGGCATTCGCCGCGAGGTAGACGCGGTCGCCGATCGTCGGCACGCCGCGCCGCGCGCCGCGGCCGGAGCTCCCGACCGTCACGCCCTGCGACACGTTGCAGGTGTGCCCCAACACCGCGTCCTCGTGGAAGATGATGTTGCCGAAATGGCCGATGTAGAGGCCCGGCCCGATCGTCGTCCGGCAGGGGATGGCGATGCCGGTGACGATCTCGACGGCTTTCTGGAACACGGCGGACAGCGTCAGCAGCGCGCCCTTGACCGGTTGCGGCAGCTGGGAGCGGGCGAGGCCCGAGGCCATCCGGTACTGCAGGAGTGCCCACAGCCCCTGCTCGGTGAGCAGCACGACCAGGGCCGAGGTGCCGACCCTATGCCGCCGGTACCGCGCAAAATCGGCGCGGTACAGCGCCCACCATCCGTCGCCGCGCGGCGCACCGGCCGTGGGGGCGCCGCCGATTGCTCCCGTGGATCGGCGTTGCATCATCTCATCTGCCCCGCGTCGGCCTTCCCCGACGACATGGAGCGCAACAGCGCCGCCGCGTCGCTTAGGGCCTGCCAGGTTGGCGAACCGTCGTTGTGGATATCGAACTGATCCGTCTCGTCCTTCGGGTAGGTCCCATCCTTCTGTCGCGAGACCAGGCGCCACACGACCCATCCGGGGCAGGCGGGCTGGTCGCGGATGGTGCCGAGCCACCGGCGGTAGGCCGGTGCTTGATCGGGGTCCGAGCGCGGGATGCCGAACTCCTCGAGGATCAACGGCTTGCCGTGCTCCTCCGCGAGCCGACAATTGCTGCGGATGAGGGCGTCGTATTGGGCGTGGCTGATCTTCGCATAGGAGGCGTAGCCGTGCCACGTGCCGAAATCGAGCGAGGGTACGTCGAGGTCGGCGAACGGGTCGGACATGTTGGCGTGGCCGCTCGTGAGAAGGTGCCGGGCGTCGATGGATTTGACGTAGGCCGACATGGTCGTGACCCATTCCACCAGCAGCGGGATGGGGTGGATGTCGGGCTCGTTCATCAGGTCCCAGGCGAAGATCGTCGGGTCGTCCTTATAGGCTGCGCCGGTCAGCGGGTTTTCGCGCGTGAGGACGTGACGCACCCAATCCTTGTAGTCCTGCCGCGTCCGCTGGTCGGCGGCGAAGAACGTGTATTTGTCGGAGTTGCCGTACCAGGCGCTCATCTGCTGCGCGCCGCCGGTGTAGCCCCAGAAGTCGAGGAAGGCGACGAGCAGCTTCAGATTGCGCTTCTTGGCTTCCGCCACGACGAAATCGAAGCGTGCGAGGCCCTTGTCGCCGTCGTTGAAGGCCATGCGGCCGTGCGCGGGGTCCCAGGAAAGGACATAGGCGCCGTCGACGCCGAGGTCGCTGGCGCTCGACGTGCTGCGCCAGTTCCAGATCGTCGGTACGGTGCCGTCGAGGGAGCCGATGACCGGTTGTAGGAACGTCCTCACCACGTTGGCGTGCATGGCCACGGCGTCGTCGAGCACGCGCGTGACCTCCTCGCGCGATCCGAAGGCGAGGTAATGGTTGTTGACGCCGGCGACGCGGAAGGGCTTGCCGTCGAGCACGAAGCCCGTCCCGGCCCGGCGCACGAACCCGTCGACGGCGGTATCCTGTGCGAGATCCTCCGCGGCATGGGTACGGGCGGCGAAGGCCAGCACGGGCGCGCAGAGGGCCAGCGCAACGAGGAGCCTCAGCCGCGCCCCGGCCGTCACGGTGCCCCCGACGCGCTGTGCGCGGCCGGGAGCAAGCCGTCGCTAAGGTCTTTGTCCGCCGGCGCCGAACTCGCAGGCGGCGTCGCGGCGACCGCCTTCACGATGCCGGGGATCATCAGCACGGCCTGGAGGACGACCGCGGCGATCCAGCCTTCGGTAAGGCCGTCGAGCCCGGCATAATGGCCGCCGAGCGCCGCAAGGGTAAGCTCGAGCACGCTGCCGACCCCCAGCACCAGCGCGGCCCGCATCATCCGCTTCCGCAGGCGTTGGAGCGCCACGTAATGATATTTGATCATGACGCCCAGCGTGCCGAACCCGAGCATCTTCAGGCTCGCGCCCGCGATCACCGGATAGGCCGGGTTGAACAGGCCGAGGATGAACGGTGAGAAGAGAAAGAAGCCGATGCTGGCGCACAGGCCGACGACCCCGGACAGGGCGAGCGACAGCTTGAGCCGGGATCCGAGGAGGGCGGGCTCGCGCGCGCCGGTCGAGTAGACGACCGTGGTGAGCGAGGCCGGCACGAGCAGGACCACGTTCACCAGCGACCACGCGGCATAGAAGGCGGCGTTGGTTTGCGCCGAGAGGATCACCGTCACGACGAAGGGCAGGGCGAGGCCCGGAACCTGGAGCACGATGTTGAGGGCGTGATGGCTGAGGACGTCGCCCACCAGCGGCCGCAGCAGGGCGGCGCGCGGGCGGTGCCACACGGCGTGCCGCCTGGCGAGTAGGAATCCGGCGAGCACGAGGAGCGAGACGGCCTGACCGGCGACCCAGGTGTTGAAGATGTCGGCCTCGTTGGCCAGCGCGCCCAGGCTCCATGCGACGGCCACGAGCAGGCCGAGCTTGCCGAGGGAGAAGACGATGTTGCGGCTCATCTGCAGGCCGCTGCGCAGCAGGCCGACGAAGGCTTGGTCGAGCACCAGCGTGAAACCGGTGACGGCCACGCCCACGACGAACAGCAGGTTCGCGCCCGGACCGGCCAGGATGCTTCCCAGGCTGGAGGCGAAGGGGGCGGAGAGCCCGATATAGGCGAGCGCGATGACCGCGCAGGCCAGCACGACGGCGAGCAGCGCCGTGGAGATCAGCGCGGCGGCGTCCGCCCGCGTGCGCGGCATCTGGCCGATCAACAGCGGCCCTAGCCCGAATTCCCCGACGTGGCCGAGAAGGTTCATCATGGATATGGCGGCCGACGCGAGGCCGACCGCTTGCGGCGAGAAGAAGCGTGCGGCGAACCACCAGTAGGAGAAGCCGAGCATGGCCGTGACGAGGGTGCCCGTCGCCAGTGCGCTGGCGTTGGTCAGCATGGCCGCGTGGCGCGTGGCGCCGAGCCGCAGCGGCGCGATCAGGCCGGAGGCGACGCTCAACGCTTGCGCTCCGGTGCGGCCGGGACGAGCGCGGCTTGGCCGGGAGCCGCTTCGGCGGCGGGCGCCGTCCGGGGCAGGCGCCAGGCCAGGCGTGCCCGGCCCACGCCGTATCCCGCGACCGTGCAGGTGAAACCGACGAGGATCGCGACGGCGCTCGCCAGGCCGCTCGCCTGGCCGCGCAACGCAAGCCCCAGACCGCGCCCCACGCCGCGCGGCAACACGCGCAGCGTGTAGGCCTGCTCGGTGGAGAGCGCGGCGCTCGAACGCACGAGCGCGGCCAGGCTGGCCTTGGACAGGCCTTCCGCGTAGCAGCGGCGGACGAGATAGGCCCAGGTGCCGCGCGCGGCCGAGACCTTGTGCGCGCAGACCGCCTCCGAGATATAGACGAAGCGCCCCTCGGGGTGGGCGCGGCCCGCGCGGATGCAGAGTTCCGTCTCCTCGCAGCCGAGCGGCAGGCCGGTCGCCGTTCGCCCCAGGCCGCCGTCGAACCCGCCGACTGTGTCGAAGACCGAGCGCCGCACCGCCATGGCCGCACCGATCAGGTTGCGCACCGTGCCGGGCACCATGCCCTCGTAGGTGCAACCGACGACCCAGAGGAATTCGGCGGGAAACCACGCGGGCGTCGGCCCGCGCCATACCGGGAGGATGCGCGCCACCACGCCGAGCACGCGGGGGTCGGCGTCCATCGCCGCCTGGATCGCGGCGATCATCCCGGGATCGGCGGTCGCGTCGTCGTCCAGGAACGCCACCAGGGCGCCGGTCGAGACGGCAATGCCGGTGTTGCGGGCGCCGGACAACCCGCGCTCCTCCCGGTTGTCGACCACGACGGCTTCGGGAAAGGCGGCCGCGAGCTCCGCCTGGAGGCGCGGATTATGGTCCACCACCACCACGACCTCGCGCGGCCGCACGGTCTGCCCGAACGCGGAGCCGATCGCCTCCCGCACGTCGGCCGAACGCTCATCGGCGTAGCAGCAGATGACGACGCTCGTCTCGAGCGAGGGGAGCGCCACGCTCACGATTCCGCGACCGAGAGTTCGCGGTAGGCCATGTCGCGCGAGACGACCTCGTCGTAGATGCGCTCGATGCGCGGCACCACGGTCTTGGCCATGAAACGCTCGGCGCGGGGCCGGCTCGCCACCGCCATCCGCTCGCGGAGGGCTGGGTTGGCGATGAGTTCACGCATCGCGTTCGCGAGAGCCTCGACGTCGCCCGGCGGCACGAGGAGACCGGTCTCGCCGGGAGCCACGAGGTCCGACAGCCCGCCGATGGCGCTGGCGATCATCGGACGCCCCACCGCGTGCGCCTCCATGACGATGGTGCCGCAAGCCTCCGGCCAAACGGAAGGCGCGATGCCGAAGAGGCACTTGCTCCAGGCCCGCATGACCGAGGCGTGCGGCCAGCTCTCGAACACGTGGACGTTGGGCGGCAGGGCGTCCGGCATGTCCGCGCAGCGCCGGCCGATCATCACCAGCGGCGGCGCGTCGTTCAAGGCCGCATAGGCCTTGAGGAGAACATGCGCGCCCTTGTTGCGGTTGAGGTCGCCGACGAACAGGAGGTAGCCGTCCGGCGGCAGCGCATCGACGCGCGGGTCCGGCGCGGTCTCGAGGGTGCCGACGTCGTCGGGGATGAACGTCGGCAGCACCTCGTAGGGCACCCGACCGCCCGGCAGGCCGCAGCGTGTGGCGACCGCGTTGCTGACGGCGATGAAGCGGTCGGCCACGCGGCGCTCGTAGAGGCTCGACACCCAGTTCGCGGCGGCGGTGACGCCGCCGACCACGGCGCCGTAATGCTGGGCGGCGCAGGGCAGGCAGTGCCGCAGGCTCGGGCCGGGGCAGATCTCCGTGCCGTTGCGCATCATCGTCTTGCGCGCGCACACGAGCCCGTAATCATGCAAGGACACGACGAGTCCGGCCCGCGAGAAGCGCTTCAGCGGCAGGAAGGAATGCAGCATCCAATTGTGGGCGTGGACCACGTCCGGCTTGGTATCGCGGACGATGCCGGCGAGCTGGGCCGTCAGTTCGGGGTCGGGGAACGGCGGGGCGTGCCGGCGCTCGTTGTCGCTGAACAGGGCGGCGCTGCGCTGCATCGTGCCGCGCAGGCTGCGCACCGTCACGCCGTTGGAGACGGTGACGGCCGGCCGTTCGGGGTGGCTGAGGGTCGCGACGCTGACCTTGTAACCCCGGCTCGCGAGCGATTCGCTGAGGGAGATCACGTGCCGCTCCTCGCCACCGATGACAGGCGCGTGGAATTGCGACAGGAGGAGAACGCGCATAGGCCTACTCTTTCGTTTGCCCCAAAATCGTTGAGGCCGGGCTCGACGGCTGGTTCAAGGCACGGACCGTGCCGGAGAGTTGGGTCATATCGGGACCCGGGATGGCGCCGGGTGTCGGCGGCTTGAGCCTGGCTGGCGACTTGCCGGGGAACCTTGCCTTGGCCGTACCCGGGGTTTGCGTCGCGCTTGCGTCCCGCGCGGCAGGGTCGGCGACAAATTGAGCGGGCGGCACCGCAACCCAGACCTTGCGGTAGACGGAGCCCCGGTCGCCGTCACGATAGAGCCAAGCCTCGACGCGTTCGCCGTCGGCCGCTTGCGGCAGCGCGATCGCCATGGTCCGCGTCTCGCCGGGCTGCAGGGTGAACGGCGGCCACCGGTCGACGAGTTGGCCATCGGCGCGGATGTCGACCTGGTAGGCCGCGGCAGCCTGTTCGGCGTTCGTCAGTCCAAGCGTGGCGGCCGAGGGATGGTCGCCGGCGGCGGGCACCATCCAGAATTCCGTGTAGCGGTACTCGCGCTGCGCCTCCGCTCCGTGCCGGGCCAGGCCGATCGAGGCAAAGGCGAGCAGCGCCGCTCCGGCGAAGGCGACAGGAATCCAGCCCACGCGGATCGGGCCGGGCGGAGTCGTTCCCCGCGGAGTCGTTCCGCGCATGTCGGAAAGGCTGGAGAGCGCGGCAGGCGCTCGCGCCCGGGCCGCGAGATGAGCCAGGACCGTCGCGCCGCCGAGCGCGACCGCCCAGGCGACGGGCGTGAGGCAACCCACGAGGTTGAGGGCGAGGCCGCACAGCACGGTGAGCGCCAGACTGAGCGCGACGGCGAGGACGCGTGTCTCGGCCGTGCGCGCCTGGCCCGGAAACACGGCGCTCCAAAGCGCCGCCCCGGGAAAATAGACGACGAGCGGCAGGGCGAGCGGAGCCCGCACGGCCGCCGGCAACGCCGCGAGCGAGGCGGCCGCGAGCAACGCGGCGAAAGCGCCGGCGTAGACGGGCAGCAGGCGTTCACCGCGCGGCATGGAACGACCTCACGTCGTAGGTGACGATCGAACCGTTATCGAAGATCCGGCCGACGTCGGGCGCCGCGTCGAATTTCAGCAGGTCCTCGGCGCGCGGCGGTACGATGTGCGAATGGTCGGAGGCGCCCCCATCGAAATAGACGCCGACGACCGGCAGGCCGGTCGAGATGCGGAGATCGACGGTCACGAAGTCGAGGCCGACCTGGCCGATCAGGCCCCGCTCCCTGGCGCCGAGCGTGGGCCCGAGGATCACGTCGCCCGTGTCGATCCCGTCCTGCAGCGAGGAGGCCACGTCCTGACGGCCGTAGGTCGACAGCAGCAGCCGGTTGATCCTGTCCGCCGCGAACAGATTGGCCTCGCCCAGCCAGGTGCGCGCCCATTGCGCGGCATGGATCGCCATAGGTTCGATCGAGGCCGAATCGGCGGAGACCTCGAAGTGCGCGGGCACGAGGATGCGGGGTCCTTCGGCGCTGATGATGCCGCCGACCAGGATCGTGAGGCAGGCGGTCGCCACGAGCGCTGCTCGCGCGCCGCTGCGCGAAAGCCCTTGCCAGAAGGCGCAGACGGCGACCGCGATGACGAAAGCGACGCCGATGAACGAGAACGGGCCGATGCGGTTGCCGATCTCCCAGCTGCTCTTCGTCAGACGGAACAGGATGCTGAAGGGGAAGACGAGCGTCAGAAGGGTCAGAAGGACGGCGCGGCTGTCGCTCCAGTCGCGCAGCCGCCGGAGGCTCCCGATCGTGCGCGGGCCGACGACGAGGCCGCCTTGCGCCAGCGAGCGGAAGAAGCCGCTGACGAGACCGACGCCGACGAGGCCGACCGCAGCGACCGCCACGAGCCGCTGCCAGGCGGGCGCGACAGAGCCGTCCTCCGAGACGAACAGCTTGCGGCCGGTCGAGAAGGTCAGGAGTTGCCCCGCCTCGCGCAAGCCGCCTTCCAGCACGGGCCCGAGATAGTCGGCGCCGGGGTTGCCCATGAGCCGCGACCAGGCGAGCGGCGCGACGAGGGCCCAGCCACCGATTAGGAGCGCCACCCAGGGGAGTCCCGGCGCCCCGGCCCTGGCGGCTTCGAGCAGGGCCACGCCGAGCAGCAGCGCGGCGGCGAAGAAAGCGGTCATGTGGTGGGTTGCGGCCAGGGCGGCGATGATGGGAAAGGCGACGAGCAGCCGGGCGGCTCCCGTACTGCGCTCGGCCCGCTCCGCGCCGCGCGCGTCGGCGAGTAGAAGCGCGACAAGGAAGACGACGGCGAGGCTCTCGTAGGAATATTGGGTGTCGAAGACCAGGAAGGTCGAGGCGCCCATGTAGACGAGGCAGGCGCAGGCGGCCACGCGCGCGCTGCCCGCGATCCGCTCGTAGGCGAAGAACAGCGCTAGGATGAAGGTCATGCGGGCGACGGCCATCAGGCACAGCGCCGCCTGGAAGATCGTCAGGCCCGACAGCGAGGTCAGAGCCGTGGTGACGATCTCGAGCCCGGGGTAGCGCGGGCTGACGGGCAGGAGCGCGTTGGGGGAGAACAGCGCGCCCGCTTCGAGCAGGTGGTTGGCGGTGGTCCAGTGCAGGAACTCGTCGTGGTCGATGAAGGCGACGGGCTCGCGGATCACCCTGACCACGAACAGGGCGGCCGTGACGAGCGCCACGGACACGACGCGCTCCGAGCGCGCGACGTCGCGCGAGAGGATGCGAAACGCGAACGGGAGGAACAGAGCCGCGATGGCCGCGTAGAAGGCGGGCACCGCCGCCTGCCAGTCGGCCCGGCTCGCGTTCGCGGCCCCGGCGGCGACGCACAAAGCCAAGGCGGCGTTCACGCTGAGGACGGCGGTCCACCGCAGGTCGGCGGCAGGGCCACCGCTTTCAAGCGCGGCCGGCGCCTCGTTCCATCCGGTCAGCCCCGCCATCGCCCGGCGGATCCGGGCAAGCGTGGCCAAGCGCGGTTCCGAAGAGCCGGCCAGCCTCGCCGACGCGGTTTTGATCGAAGCCGCAACACCGCCCGAGGCCGCGATACCGCCCGAAGCCAAGGTCCGCGATCCCGTGCGGTCGCCGCTCAAGGCGCGCCGACCACCGTCGCGGGTAGGCTCAGATCTGCGGCGGCCTCCGGCGAAGGCGCCGCCATGCCCGCGACGTCGCGGTAGATCGTGACAAGGCGCCCCGCGCAATCGTCCCAGTCGGGCAGCGGAATGGTGCGCCGGTCCGAACTCTTCGCCATCTCCTCCGCCAGCACGCGCGCGACGGCGGCCGGCGGCGTGTCGAGCGCGACGGCGCGCACCAGGCCCAGTGCCGCGAGCTCGCGAAAGCCGGACGTGTCGCCGGTCACCACCCGGCGCCCGAGGGAGAGGGCTTCCATCACCGCGACGGGGTGGGCTTCGTAATCGCTCAGGAGCACGACGAGCGCCGCGCTCTGCAGCACGCGGGCCATCTCGCCGCGCGCGCGCGCGGGGATGCCGCCGATCGTTACGGCGCCCCCGAGACCGTGGCGCTCGACGAGCTTGCGGAGCGCGGCCTCGTAGGGGCCCTCGCCGAGAATGCGCAGGCGGGCGTTCGGGTGGGTCTCGCGCAGGCTGGCGAAGGCCGCGATGGCACGGTGATGGCCCTTGTAGCGCTCGAGCCGGCCGAGCGAGACGACCAGCGGCCCCTCGCCCGGGACCTCGGGCGCCGCGGCGACGGGTTCGGGGAGCTGCGCCCCGTTGCGCACGACGATGAACCGGCCGCGGTCTATCCGCATCGTCCGGCTGAAGTGATCCGCCTCGAACTCGGAGACGCCGACAAGTTGCGCGGCACGGCGCGCGAGCGGTCCGAGCATCGACTGCTGGGCACCGCGGATCGCGCTACGCAAGCGCGAGGAATGACCGCCGCTGTGGAAGGTCAGCACGAAAGGCACGCCCGCGCGCAGCGCGCCCGCCATGCCGAACGGCGCGGAAAACGTGTGGTAGCCTTGGACGTGGACGACGTCCCAGCCTTCGGACCGGGCGAGGGTGGTGTAGAGCCCGGGTGCGAGGCACCAGTCGCGGCCCTTCGGCCAAGAGCGCACGCGGACCACCTCCATGCCGTCGACGCGCTCGCGTGGCGGCAGAGTGCCGGCCGGATCGGCGGTGAGCACGCCGACCGTGTGGCCCTGCGCCGCCATCCGCGAGCCGACCTCGCGGATGTGGGTTTCGATGCCGCCGCTGAAGGGCAGGTAGCGGGCCGCCACCATCAGGATCCGCAGCGGACGCGCGGCCTGAAGCGGCCTGCCGGAAGCGGTACCGACGGGTGCAGGCCCGCCCATGTCAGTGCGCGCCCTGCAGGGGCTGTGCGGGAGTGCCGGCGAGACGCTCACGGACGATCGTCTTGAGCACGCGCCAGCCGTCGGGAATCGCCCGCAGGTTGCTGGTGCCGAAGATGCGGTCCGCCTCGAAGCTCGCGACCTCGACGATCTTCAGCCGGCTCTTCAGCGCGCGGATGTTGATCAGCGTCTCAATCTCGAA
The DNA here is from genome assembly GCA_965249685.1 of Beijerinckiaceae bacterium. Classification (GTDB taxonomy): domain Bacteria; phylum Pseudomonadota; class Alphaproteobacteria; order Rhizobiales; family Beijerinckiaceae; genus RH-AL1. The sequence continues at coordinate 2,739,392 of CBDFMN010000003.1, forward strand.
GCCGTCACAATCGGACTTGAGCAGAGGGACGTGCTTGGTCCAGAACGCCATGTAGCCGTAGCACAGATCGCTGAAGGCGCTGCCGTAGAGGGCGCGCACCGCGAGGGTGAGGCCGAGGTTGCCGAGGCGGCGGAACAGGGTCATGTCGGAGGTGCCGGCGCCCTGGATGAAGCGCGTGCCCTTGGCGAAGTCGGCGCCCGAGATCAGCGCCGCGACGAACAGGATGATCTCCTCCGGATCCATGGACCCATCCGCGTCGAGCATGACGATGATGTCGCCGGTGGCGGCCTCGAAGCCTGCGCGCAGGGCCGCGCCCTTGCCGCGACGGGTTTCCATCACCACCCGCACATCGCTGCGGTTGGCGCGCGCCACCTCCGGCGTACCGTCGGTCGAGCAGCCGTCGACGATTAGGATCTCGTGCACCCAATCCGGAATGCGCGGGAGCAGGAGCTTCAGGTTCTCCGCCTCGTTCAGTGTGGGGATGACCAGGCTGACCTTGGGGATCGAAACGTTGCGGCCGAGGGACTGGGCGCGCGCGCTAGGTTCGGCCGACCGTGTGCGGTCGCTGTGGCTGTGGCTGTCGGCATCCACGAACAAGGACGTCTGCGCGCTCATCGCCGAGACATCGTCGACTAGGGAAAGTTCCATCGGGCAATTCCTCGTCAAGCATGAGCGTCTTAGCTCGGGGGGAAAAGAAAGTTGGGCGAAAGAAGGTGCGGGAAAAGAAGCTGGGTCGGTCGACACAAGCGGGCGTGACGAGGCCTCGTAGCCCCGGCACCGAGATGTGAAACGGGCGTGCTGCTCGGCGGGCTTAACGGGTCCTGCCCAGGTCGTCGGTCTTGACGCGCACGAGATCGCCCGGCTCGAGCGGCGAGGTGTCGGACATGGCCAGCACCACGGTCCCGCTGTCGAGACGCCGAACGACTTCATACTTCATCGTACTGCCCAAGGCCGACGGATCGCGAGGAGACAAGGCCTTGATGACGTTGAGAATACCCTCGCTATCGGCCACGGCGTCGAGCGTGTCGTGTTCGGCCGTCGCGGTGGCCTGGTTGATCTCGACCGCCGAATCGACCTGGAACCGCTTGAGGTCGCGCTCGGCGTCGGCGACGCGCTTCTTCGCCGCCTCGATTTCGATGAGCGCCTGTTCGCGGCGGTCCTGCACGTCCGCCACATCCGTCTGTGACTGGACGTAGACGGGCTTGGCCACCGTGCTGCGTTCGACGAGTTGCGCGAGCGTCTTGAGACGGTCGTTACGCAGCGCCAGGAGCGTGTCGAGCGGGGCGATGCGCCCCATGCGGGCCGTGAGGTCCGCCTGAGCGTTGCTCAGCGCCATCTTCAACGCATTCTCCTGCGTCGTCCGCTTCATGGCCGCGAGGCTGCGCTGCCACTCCTCGTCCTTGACTTCCTTGACGGCCCGCACGCCTGAGAGGCTCACCATCTTGGGTTGGGCGCTGGCGGGTGCGTCGCGTTCGTCGCGCAACACGGAGGTGCGGGCAAGAAGGCGCTTCACGCGCTCGAGGGAGCGTTGCAGGCGTTCGACCTCGCGACCGTTCTCGACGTTCTGCCAGACTTCCGGCTCGGCCTGCCGCAGACCGCCGGCGAGGGCGAGGGCGTGAAGCACCGTCATGCCGGGGCTGAACTTGAACGAGCCGGGCGTCTTGACCGGTCCAACGACGAAGATGGGCTGGTGCTCCACACCGACGATGTTGACGTAGCCCTTGCGCTCCATCAGGTCGTCGAACGACTTGCCCAGCGTCTCGAGCAGGCTGTCCTGCGTGCGGTTGGCGACATCGATGCGGCCGAGCAGCGGAAATGAAATCGTACCGTCGTCCTGAACGGTGTATTCGCCGCAAAGCTCCGTACGCTGGTGAAACCCGCGCGGCACAGCCTGCGCGCGGCCCTTCCACTTGTCGTCGGCGTCGTCAAGCTTCTCGTAGAAGACGATCTGCAGCTTGTCGCCCCGGCGAAGCATCGACCCCGTCCGCGGCGAGGCATCCAGCGCCTGCGTGGTCGGCACACTGGTCTTGGCCGCGTCACCTGAGGTGGGCGGGTTGGACAAAGCCAACACCCCCGACGACATCAGACAATAGGTCGCAACGACACCAACGCCGGCGAGGCAAGCAAAGCTCTTGTTGTTACAACGCGTTGCAGGAGCTTGGCGGGACGTTGCTGTAGTTTTCATCGGGCGCGCACCTTTGATTCTGCCTATCGACACGGGCCTCCAAGCCGGAGGGAGCGAACATGCTTGGGAACCAATCAGATTGACATCGTTCGATCCATACGGATTGGACCTGTTAAGACTTCATTAGGAGAGAAGGCAATAGCCTACCTTAAAAATTGTTATAATTTCACGATAAGTTAAGGGGATAGCTGCAACTTAAGCCATTTCGAGCTAAGTTGGTGTCATTCTGGTAAGAAAAGAGGCCAAAACACGCGGACTGCATGGAACTTCATCATCTCTAGTGTCGCCAAGGATAAGAATAGAGAAGAGTTCGTTAACCATCAAGCCTGATACTGCGTGGGCGATGGAGCACACCCGACGGATCCAACGACCGCAACCGAGCCGTTGGTCTCAGAGGCCGCGGTGCTTGGGCCTGTTAGGGTCCATGCGAGTCGCCGCTCGCCGCGCCATTTCGGGAATGCTGTGCTATGAAAGCTGCCGTGGACTATTTTCGGGCAGGCACATCCGCAAACCCACCTTGCGTCCAGGATGACCAGCCATTCATGGTTCGGAACGCGTGGCCGAGGACAAGGCAGATGAAGCGTAAGACCGCCCGTTTCCCCACACCTTGGCAGGTCTGCGAAAATCACGACTGCTTCGTCATCGAGGATGCGACCGGACGCGTCCTTTATCGCGTGCGCTTCGGTCTCGAAGGCGGCCAGGTCGCGGCCGGCCTCATGTCCAAAGTCGAAGCGCGGGAGATCGCCGACGGCATGGCGAAGGCAACCGACATTCTGATGCCCGCTCCGCTCGGGTGAGCCCGGCGCTAGCCGGACTTCCTTACGGGATCGTCGGCCTTGAGCTGGCCAAGCGGGTTGGTCTTGGACGAGGCATTGAGCGACGCGCTGAGAGCGGCCAGGGATTCGCCGCCGGCAGACGCCCACTTGCGCGTGATCGCGGCCCAGGCGCTAGGGTCCGGCTTGAGCGGCGGCGGCTTGTGCTCAGACATGGCTAATCTCCTCTTTATACCTGCCAAATCTTTCACGAGCCTTGAAGTTCCTGCCTAGCTTTGCATGAGGCGTGTCACGTCGAGCGATACGCGAGATTATGTAATCTCTTAATATTCGCATAGCTGTCCCGTCGTTTGCGCATCTATAAGGATCAAAAAGCATCGCCATCTCCAGCCTATCCCATGTTGGATATTGGAGATTGACCATGAACACCTTTGGAAAGACAGCCGCCGTCGGCCTCGCTCTCGCTAGCCTCGGCTTTGCCCCCGCGGCGTTGGCGCGGTCGGCCGCGCCGGGGGCACGCACCCTCGTTAACCGGACTGTTCCGCCCGCGAGCGCCAGCCGCGCCTACGCGGCTCGCTTCTCCGTCCCGCGCGGCGGCGACGCATCGGGCGGCCCCTCCGGCGGCCCGAACGCCGGCGGCTGAGGACAACGCGAGCGACGGTGCTTCCTCCTGGGAAGCACCGTCCGCATCGATCCGTGTTGACGCCAGCGGCTCTGCCGCTGGTATTGCCGTGATGGGCTTAGCGAAGCACTGGCGCTGCAGGCATCATGCCGAAGACAACGCTGCAGCATTGCCGCTGTATAACTTGCCCTACTTCACGGGACATTAGTCTTCTTTGCCCACCATCGGGAGATGGTTTTCGCAGGGCCGAGCCACGCCGGACGTAAACGGCCCTGATTGCGTTGAAGCATTCCGGTTCTCCTCCTGCCTTTTGGCCGGCGGGGATTTTCGTCAGGGTGAAACTTCAAAGATGAGCGGTGCCCGCAACGCCAGTCAGATGTTCAGCCGTTTCCTCGAGCGGATCAGCGATTGCGCGATCTTCGTCCTCGACCGCGGCGGCTGCGTCCAGACTTGGAACGAGGGCGCCCGCGCCATCCTGGGTTTCGAGGCGCCGGAGATCCTCGGCCAGCATGCCGCCGTCTTCTTCGAACCGGAGGCGCGGGCCGCGGGCGCCGTGACGTACGCGCTGCAGGCGGCCGAGCGCGACGGTCGCTTCGAGAGCGAAGGCTGGCAGGTCTGCAAAGGCGGTGCGCGTCTGTGGTCGGGGTTGACGGTGACCGCCATCGCCGACGACGCGGAGGGCGTAGTGGGCTTTGGCCTCATGCTGCGCGACCTCACCGAGCGCCGCCGGTCGGAGCAGCAGAAGGCCAGCGTCATCGCGCTTCTGGAGAAGACGGCCGGCACGGACTTCCTCACCGGCGCCCTCAACCGCCGCGCGCTGGACGCGGGGCTGCGCGACGCGATGGCCGCAGCCTCTAGCAATGGACGGCCGCTGTCGCTCGCTATGGTCGACCTCGATAACTTCAAAGCTTTCAACGACGCGGAAGGGCACCCGGCGGGTGACCGCTACCTCAACGGCGTGGTCGCGTTCTGGCGCGGCGTGCTGCGCGGCGACAGCCTGCTGGCGCGCTACGGTGGCGAGGAATTCACGGTCGTGATGCCGAACACGAGCGCTGGCGAGGCGCTCGAGGCCATGCAGCGCTTGCGTGCCGCGACGCCGGCGCCGCTCACCTGTTCGGTCGGCGTGGCGCAATGGGACGGGGCCGAGGCGGCCGAGGCCCTGATCTCGCGTGCGGACCGCGGCCTCTATCGCGCCAAGGCCAATGGGCGCAACCGCGTCGAACTCGGCGCCCCGACGGATTCCGCCGCGCTCATCCCGGACGGGCGGCGCTCGGCCTAGTCGCCCACCAGGACCATGTCGTCGCGGTGGATCAGCTCCGCCCGGCCGGGCGCGCCGAGCACCGCCTCGATCTCGCGCGACTGCCGGCCGATGATCCGCGCCGCCATGTCCGCGCTGTAGGCGATGAGGCCGCGGCCGATCTCGCCGACCTCCTCCACCCGGATCAGCACGCAATCGCCGCGTTTGAAGGGACCCTCGACGCGCCGCACGCCCGCCGGCAGCAGGGAGTTGCCGGCCTGGATGGCGCGCGCCGCCCCGGCATCGACGAACACGGTGCCGCGCGGCTCGAGCGAGCCGGCGATCCATTTCTTGCGCGCGGTGACGGGGTTGGAGGGGCTGAGGAACCAGGTGCAGGGGCCACCCTCCGCGAGGTGTCGCAGCGGGTTGGGGCCGCGCCCGTCGGCGATCAGCATGGTCGTGCCGCCGGTCGTGGCGATCTTCGCCGCCTCGATCTTCGTCCGCATGCCGCCGCGCGAGAGGATGGAGGCGGGCCCCCCCGCCATGGCCTCGATCTCGGCGGTGATGCGGGGCACGCTCGGGATGAGCGCGGCCTCGGGGTCGTCTGCCGGCGGTGCGCTATAGAGGCCGGCGACGTCCGAGAAGAGGATGAGGAGATCGGCCGAGGCCATGGTGGCGACGCGCGCCGCCAGCCGATCGTTGTCGCCGTAGCGGATCTCGGCTGTGGCGACGCTGTCGTTCTCGTTGATGACAGGCACCGCGCCCAAAGCGAGCAACCGCCCGATCGTCGCCCGCGCGTTGAGGTAGCGACGTCGCTCCTCCGTGTCCCCGTAGGTGAGCAGGATCTGTCCGGCTGTGACGCCGAACGCGCCCAGCGCCTCCGCCCAAATGCGGGCCAGCGCGATCTGGCCGACGGCGGCAGCGGCCTGGCTGTCTTCCAGCTTCAGCGCGCCGCCGGGCAGGGCGAGAACGCGGCGGCCAAGCGCAATGGAGCCCGAGGACACGACGATAACCTCCGCGCCGCGCGCCTGCAGCGCCGCAATGTCCTGGGCCAGCGCGTCGAGCCAGGTCCGGCGCACGCCTTCGGGGCCGACGAGGAGGGAGGAGCCAACTTTTACGACGATGCGGCGGAAGTCGGCGAAGCGGGGGAGTTCGAGGGCCGCGCTCGCGTCCGCCCTCACGGCTGCCACGCCTCCGCCTTCTCCGCCCGCACCTCCGCGGCGCGGCTGTCGTCGACGATCCGGGCGATGGCGCGCAGGGTTTCGGTGACGTTGGTGTTTGTCGCCGAGGACAGCCGCAGGGGCGTGCGGCCGCAGGCGCGGCGCAGCCGCTCCACCTGCTTCTTCAGGTGGTCGGGCTCGGCCGCGTCGACCTTCGACAGGGCGACGACCTCCTGTTTGCCCGCCAGGCCGCCGCCGTAGGCGTCGAGTTCGTGGCGCACGGTCCTGTAGTCGCGCCCGGCATGCTCGCCCGACACGTCGACGAGGTGGAGGATGACCTGGCAGCGCTCGACGTGGCCGAGGAAGCGGTCGCCGAGGCCGGCGCCCTCGTGCGCGCCCTCGATCAGGCCGGGAATGTCGGCCATGACGAACTCGCGGCCGTCCACCGCGACGACGCCGAGCTGCGGGTGCAGGGTGGTGAAGGGATAATCGCCGATCTTCGGCTTGGCGGCCGAGACGACGGAGAGGAACGTCGACTTTCCGGCGTTCGGCAGGCCCACCAGCCCGGCATCGGCGATGAGCTTCAGCTTGAGCCAGATGGTGCGCTCCTCGCCCGTCTCGCCCGGGTTGGCGCGGCGGGGCGCCTGGTTGGTCGCGGTCTTGAAGTAGGCGTTGCCGAAGCCACCGTTGCCGCCGCGGCAGATGCGGACGCTCTGGCCGATCGCCGTCATGTCGGCGAAGGGCTCGTCCTCGTCCTCGTCGAAGACCTGGGTGCCGACGGGCACGCGCAGCACCGCCGGTGCGCCCTTGGCGCCCGCGCGGTTCTTGCCCATGCCGTGCATGCCGGTCCTGCCCTTGAAGTGCTGCTGGTAGCGGAAGTCGATCAGGGTGTTGAGGTCGCCGACGCATTCGACCACCACGTCGCCGCCGCGCCCGCCGTCGCCGCCGTCCGGCCCGCCGAATTCGATGAATTTTTCGCGCCGGAAGGAGACGCAGCCTGCCCCACCGTCGCCGGAGCGGACGTAGACGCGGGCTTGGTCGAGGAACTGCATGGGATAGGCCTGAGGTGAGACTATCCCCTTATACAGCGTCTATAAGCCCGGTGGCTACTCGGCCGCCTATTCTAGCAGGCCACCTCATTATGGTGTCCGTTACACGCTTCTAAGTGCGTTCCACAGCATCCTGCCGAGGTGGATGAAAGCCGACAGATGAGACCGGACGCGCCATTACAGCGTGACCTCCTGGACAAGCGCAGTCGCATCAACATTCAAAGTCCAGGCTTTCGCGAATTCCCGCACCTCGGCAATCGATTTGTGAGGATGGGAGGTCGTGTTTAAGAAGCGGCTGTCATCACTGCCGCTGCCAACAACCAACTCGTCGATCACATCTTCCACTCTGGCGCAGTCATCGCCAACGACGCAAACCAGGATGACTTGTTCTCGAATGCATTTCTCGACGAATGCTTCAAGCTTTGGCCAATTCCAAGGCGGTGCGAACAATATAACCCGCTGAGCATATTGCATTCGGTCAAAACTTTCGAGACGTGCGCCGCGCGCCGTTCTTTCCGGTCGGTGAGATGTCTCGACAGACTTCTTCACCGGTTTCCCTATACATCCTCTTTTATCCTAAAAAGAACGCCACCGCCATCGCTACCACCGCTGGCTGGTAGGCATGCAGCCCGTCATATTCGACGTAAGTGACGTCATAGTCCGCTTCCTTGAGCGCGGGCACGTGGACCCGGGCGCTGCGGTCGATCGGGATTTTCTCGTCGTCGATCCCGTGCGACAGGAAGATGCGCGGCGTCCCGGTCTGCAAGTGCACGGAGAGGAAGCCGGCCGAGGAGACGATGAGGTGGGTGGCGATGTCGCCGTTGGCGAGGCCGGACGACAGCGTGTAGCTGCCGCCGTCCGAATGCCCGGCGAAGGCAAGCCGCGTCGCGTCGAGGGCGAAACGGTCGGCGACGAAGGCCAGCGCCTCGTCGAGCCGCTCGCGATCGGGCCCGTGGCCGCCGATCACCAAATCCCAGGTCGGGAATTGCGATTGCGGCACAAGCAGGAGGAAGTCGTGCGCGCGGGCGTGGCCCTCCATCATCGGCAGGATGCGTTGCGCGCTGCCGCCGCCGCCGTGGAACAGCACCATCAGCGGCGTCGGCCGGCGTGGGTCGACGCCGTCGGGCACCAGCAGCATCGTGTCGCGCTCGGCCGAGAGGCCCAGTGCGTGGAGGCCGGGCGGCAGCGGCGGGGCGGAGGGCGCGCGGTGGGTGAAGGCGAGGCGGCCGGCGAGCCGAGGGTCGAGCATTCTTCGTGGTAGACCCGTTCTTCCCACTTGTGCAAGGAGGGACCGTCGCGATGCTGATCAGGCCTTTTGCCACTGGCGACGAAGACGTGGTGTGGGACATCCTGCGGCCTGTCCTCCGGGCCGGCGAGACCTACGCGCTGCCGGCAGAATGGACGCGCGACGAGGCGCTGACCTATTGGGCCGGGCCGCCGCACGAGGTCTTCGTCGCCCAGGAGGACGGTGCGATCCTCGGCACCTACTACCTCCAGCCCAATCTGCGTGGCGGCGGCGCGCATGTCGCGAACTGCGGGTACATGACGGCGGTTGGCGCCACCGGCCGCGGCGTGGCGAGCGCCATGTGCGTGCATTCGCTCGAGGCGGCAACGGCGCGGGGCTTCGAATCCATGCAGTTCAACTTTGTCGTCGCCACCAACACGCGGGCGGTCGCGCTCTGGAGGCGCTACGGCTTCGGCATCGTCGGGACGCTGCCCCGCGCCTTCCGACACCCGACGCTGGGCTTCGTCGACGCGTTGGTGATGTTTCGCGATCTCTGACGCCTCACGCGCTGAGCAGCGGGCTCCAGGCGGGGTCGGAGGCCGACGTGGGCGTCGGCACCGGAAACTCGCCGCGGCCGAACACGTCCGTCATGAAGATGCGCGAGGACCCGCCGTTGCCGGGATCGCGGAAGAACATCAGGAACAGGCCGTTGGGCGCCCAGGTCGGCCCCTCGTTGTGGAAACCTTCCGTCAGGATGCGCTCGCCCGAGCCGTCCGGCTTCATCACGCCGATGGCGAAGCCGCCCTTGGTCTGCTTGGTGAAGGCGATGTAGTCGCCCTTGGGTGACCAGACCGGCGTGGAATAGCGCCCCTCGCCGAAGGAGATGCGTTGCGCGCTCCCGCCGCCGGCTCCCATCACGTAGATCTGCTGGGTGCCGCCGCGATCCGACTCGAAGGCGATGCGCGAGCCGTCGGGCGCGTAGGAGGGCGAGGTGTCGATTGCGTCCGTCTGCGTCAGCCGGGTCGTCGCCTTGGAGCGCAGGTCCATCGTGTAGAGGTTGGTGCTGTTGCCCTCCGAGAGGGACATGATGATCTTCTCGCCCTCCGGCGCGAAGCGCGGCGCGAAGGTCATGCCGGAAAACTTGCCGACCGCCTGTTTCTGCCCCGTCTCGATGTTCATGAACAGCACGCGCGGCTCCGCGCCGCCAAAGGTCATGTAGGTGATGTCCTGCGAGGTCGGCGAGAAGCGCGGCGTCACCACCAGGTCGTCGCCGCGCGTGAGATAGCGCACGCCCGCCCCGTCCTGGTCCATGATGGCGAGGCGCTTGCGGCGGTGCTCGGCGGGGCCCGATTCGTCGATGAAGACGACGCGCGTGTCGAAGAAGCCCTTCTCGCCCGTCACCTTCGTGAAGACGGCGTCCGAGACGATGTGGGCGACGCGGCGCAGGTTGTTGGCGTCGGTGGCATATTGCTGGCCGGCGACCTGCGCGCCCGAAGCGACGTCCCACAGGCGGAACTCCGTCTGCACCCGGCCGCCGCTGCGGTTGGCGCGCCCGGTGACCACATATTGCGCGTTGACGGCGCGGAAGGCGTCCATCACCGGCGCCTGGTCCGGGCTGCCGCTCACAGCGTCGGGCGCGTTGACCGGGGTGATGAAGACCGAGCGCTTGAAGTTGTTGGCGATGACCGAGGCGACCTGGCCGCCGCTGTCGCCGCCGAAGGGCGTGACGGCGATGGGGATGGGCTGGAACGCCGCGCCGCGGCGTACGTCGAGCGACAGGCCCTGGGCCAGGGCACCGGCGAGCGGGGCGGCGAGCACGGGTGCGGCGGCGAAGCCGGCGAGGAGGCGAGCCGCCTGGCGACGGGTGAGGGGAGGCGTCATGGCGATGTCCTTGGGTTCAGGTCGCGCGCGCCGCCGACGGCGCGGACGCGTCGGGCTTGGTCACAGCAGCGCCTTCTGGTCGAAACGGATGATCTGGTCGCGCCACCTCTCGTAGAAGGGCGCGAACCGGTCGGGAATCTTCAGCGGGTTGCACTTCTGCACGGCCCGCACCGCGCTGTCGGCCAGGCTGCGCTGGTTCGGGTCTGAGGGCGGGTTGGTGAGCAACGGCTGGCCGACCAGCATGCCGTCCTGCTGCAGGTGGAGCCGCACCGCCGGCACGTAATTGGCCGACGAGGCCAAGCCGAAATAAGTCCAGCAGCTGAGATACTGGCCGGTAAAATAGTCGGCGAGCTGCGCCATCATAGAGGGCGACAGCACGGCGGCATTGGCGGTGGGAGCGCCGAGCGAGGCCACCTGCGTCAGCTTGGGGCCCGTCGAGGCCTTGCGCTGGGCCGGCGCGTGGTCCAGCAGCGCGCTGATGCTGTGTGGGTCGAACGCGCGTTGAGGCTCCTTGGCCTCGCTACCGCTCTTCGGTTTCGCGGCCGGCTTCTGGTCCTTCTTGTCCTCCAGCAGCTTGGCGAGTTCGTCCGGCTTGAAGCGGGACGGCTCCGGCTTCTTCGGCGGCTCCGGCGGCTTAGGCAGGTCGGGCGTCTTGGGCGGGTCGAGCGTCTTGGGCGGGTCGAGCTTCGCCTCCTTGACGGGAAGCGGCTTCCTCTCGGGCGACTTTGGCGGCACGGGCAAGGACTTGGCGTCCTTCTTCGGCTCGGGCTTAGGGCGCGGAACGGGCTTGGGTTCCAGCCCCTCGGCGTCGGGCGGCACATCCTTTTCGACCGCCGGCCTGTCCGCGGCTTTGAGGGGCTCGGCCGCGGGACGCTGCGGGGGTGTCGGTTCGGCGCGCTCGACCGGCGGCGGGAGCGTCGCCTCCGGACGCGGCAGGGGCACCGGCGTGGCGATCGGCGGCAGGGCGGCGACGCGCTGCGGCGGCGTCGGTTCGGGCTTGTCGGCCTCGCCGGGATCGTCCTGCGGCTTGTTGGGTGCCGGCGGCAGCGGCACGTCCTTCTTCGCCTCCTCGAGCGGCGGCTCCGGCTTGGGCTCGGCGACATCGGCCACCTTATCGGCGCGCCGCTGCGGCACCGGCACCGGCAGCGGCTTCGCGCTCTTCTCGCCCATCGTGATCTGGTTGAGTTCGCTTGCCGTGATCATCTCGACGGGCACGCTCTCCTGGGCGTCGTCGAACTGCGGCGGGTGGGCGAAGTTGACGACAAGCAGCACCAGCGCCGCGCCGTGCAGCGTGGCGGATGCGAGAAAGCCAGGGTCGTTCTTGAGCGCCACCGTGCCCGACCCCCCGCGATTCAGCTCTTCGCCGGCTCGGTCACGAGGGCGACCCGCTTGAACCCGGACGAGGTGATGATGGACATGACCTCGGCGATCTTGCCGTAGCTCACCTGGGTCGAGCCGCGCACGTAGATGCGCTCGTCGGCCCCGGCCTTGGCGACCTCCTTCAGCTTGTCGCCGAGTTGCCCCGTCTCGACCGGCACGTCGTTGACCGTGACGCCGCCCTTCTCGTCGATGGAGACGGAGATCGGCTTCTGGTCGATGTTGAGCGCGGCCGCCTTCGTCTGCGGCAGGTCGATCGGCACCCCGGAAGCGAGCAGCGGCGCGGCGACCATGAAGATGATGAGCAGCACCAGCATCACGTCGATGAACGGCGTCATGTTGATCTCGGCCATGGCGCGGTAGCGCGGCTGGCCGCGCCGCCGCCGTCCCCCGCCGCCTCGTCCCGCCGCGACACCCATGCCCATTGTTCAAGCCTTCCTAAGTCGAGGGGGTCTTCAGGCCGCGCGGTCGCGCACGGCGTGCTGGTCGATCTGGCGCGAGAGGATGGACGAGAACTCGTCGGCAAACCCCTCCATCCGCGCCTGCTTCTTGGCGACGTCGCCCGAAAGCTTGTTGTAGGCGACGAGCGCGGGAATAGCGGCGAACAGGCCGAGCGCGGTGGCGAGCAGCGCCTCGGCGATGCCAGGCGCGACCACGGCGAGCGAGGTGTTCTTGGAGGCGGCGATCGAGCGGAACGAGGTCATGATGCCCCACACCGTGCCGAACAGTCCGACGAAGGGGCCCGCCGACGCGACGGTGGCGAGGAACAGCAGGTTCGATTCCAGCCGCTCCACCTCGCGCGAGATCGACACGTCGAGCACTTTGTCGATGCGCGCCTGAAGGCCCATGAAGGACGAGCCGACATTCTGCACCGAGCGCTTCCACTCGCGCATCGCGGCGACGAAGAGGCTCGCCATACCGGTCGCGGGACGCGAGGAGAGCGTGGCGTAGAGCTCCTCGAGCGAGGTGCCGGACCAGAAGATCTGCTCGAACTTGTCCATCGCCCGCCGCGTGCGGCTGTAGAGGATGGACTTGTTGACGATGATCGCCCACGACCAGATGGAGGCGCCGAGCAGCGCGAGCATCACCACCTTGACGAGCAGCGAGGCCTGCAGAAACATGCCGATGACCGTCACCTCGGCGACCGGGGCCGCCGCGACGGTGGATGCTACATCGGCAGGGTTCATGGTGGGGTCCTTGGCAGAGGTCCGTCGAAGCGGGGCGTAAGAAGCGAGGCGTGAGAGACGTGTCGTTGCGCGCAAATCGGTCAAATCTACGGCTTGACCCCGCGCCGTGCATCGCCGGCGGCGCAAGTTAAGCGCCGGGCAAGGTTAAGGCGAGGTTACCGGGGCGGCAAATCGACGGCGTCGGAGCCGAGTGCCATCCGCAGGGCGGCAGGCAACCGCACCGCGCGCCCGCCGCGCACGGCGGCAACCGCGACCTCCGCCTCCAGCAGGCGGGTCCCGTCGCGGTCGATCGCCTGGGCGAGAACCATGCTGGCACCCCTCAGGTCGCGCAGCGTCGTCGTCACCGCGAGCACGTCGTCCATCAGCGCCGGCCGGCGATAATCCAGCACCATCCGGGTGACGACGAAGGCGGTCCCGTCGCGATGGAGCGCCGATTGCACGATGCCGACCGCGCGCAGAAACTCGGTGCGGCCCCGTTCCAGGAACTTGAGGTAGCTGGCATGGTACGTGAAGCCGCTGAAGTCCGTGTCCTCGTAGTAGACGCGCAGCGTGTGGAGGTGCGATTTCGCCATGGTCGGTGGAGACGCCATTCCGCGCGGGACGCGCTACCTCGAGGGTCGTCGGCGCGGGCTGTGCCGCGGCGCGCCCTCACGTCAGGCGCCGTTGAACCAAAAGAAGGACCGGCATGCAAGGTGCGCCCCATCCCTCCCGCCGCCTTGGCGATCAGGTCGGCAAGGTGCCGGCGATCGTCCTCATCGGCGTCAGCGGCACCGGCAAGACCACGGTCGGCAAGCGCCTGGCGCCGAAGCTCGGGGCGACCTACCTGGAGGGCGACGACTACCATACGTCGGCCGCCATCGCGAAGATGCGGGCGGGGACGCCCCTGCGCGACGAGGACCGCTGGCCCTGGCTCGCCAAGATCGCCGCGGCGATCGCCGAGCATGCGCGGGAGGGTCGCCCCGTTGTGGTCGCCTGCTCCGCCCTGCGCCGCGTCTACCGCGACACGCTGCGCGAGGACGCGCGCCTGCCGCTGACCTTCATCCATCTGACCATCGAGGCCAGGCTGATCGAGCACCGGCTGATGGCGCGCAGCCAGCATTTCATGCCGGCGTCCCTGCTGAAGAGCCAACTCGACACGCTCGAGTCGCTGCAGCCCGACGAGGCCGGCACGACGATCGCCGAAACGGGGACGGCGTCGCAAACGGTCGCGGCCATCCAACGCTGGCTGAAGCTGCCGCCGCATGAAAAAGGGCGGCAGCGCCGCCCCTTCCCGACCACGATCAAGCTGTGAGGGTCAGCGCTTGCCCGCGCCGTCACCGTCGCGCATGTCGCCCTTCGGCTCCTGGACGTGCGCCTCGAGGAACCAAAGCTGCTTGTCGACGCCGCGCGAGACCTCCGTGAAGAGATCGGACGTGCCGGCATCGCCCGCCTCGTCCGTGTCGTCGATGTTCTGGCGCACGGCGTTGGCGTAGACGGAGAAGCGGTCGATCAGCGCCGCGAGGTGGTCGCCGATATTGTAGGTGTCGAGCGGATAGGGCTTCAGCGACGACGCGGCCGCGACGGAGGTGGCGGTGCCGTGAGCGGTGCCGCCGAGCTGGGTGATGCGTTCGGCCACCTTGTCGTTGTAGTCGTCGAGCTCGTCGCGAAAGCCGTCGAGCATCAGGTGCAGGCCGATGAACTCCGGCCCCTTGAGGTTCCAGTGCGCCTGCTTGACCGCGAGCGCGAGGTCGATGCCGTCGGCGAGCCGCTTGCCCAGCGTCTCGATCGAGACCTTCTTAGCATTCGACTTCGTGTCGTTGCGCGTCAGGTGCATGCGCTCGTGGTCGGCGCCGGACTGGGGCATCTTCATTGCTGCATTCGCCATGGGGTCCATCCTTGCGGGAGGTTGCGAGAGGTGAGGTCATGCCTTGCGAGACGAAAGTCATGCCTGGCGAGAGGAAGTCACACGCTGTTTGGGCACGCGTCCGGTGCGCAGAACCGCGGGCCGGAGACACGCAGCAAATCCCGTCTCCGCAGCTAGGTTCCCGACGCCCGTCGTTCGCGGAGGACGAAAATCGTCGCCCTTGACGCGGCATTTCTTAGCGCAGGTCTTGCGCTGGGGGTCGCGGCTCCAGATGTCTTGCCCCAGGGCAGGCGGATTCGGACCGGCCCATTGTGGTGGAGACGATCGATGGGCGGTTGGAGCGGCGCGGCGCGCCAGGGACCTTGGGTGGAAGTCGAAGGCGAGAGGCGGGGACGGCGCGGCAAGCAGCGGGGCTGGACGGCGGCGGATGTCGCCATCCTTGTGGTCGCCTTCGTCGCCCGATGGGAATTGGGCATGGCGTTCCTGGCGCTGAAGTTCTGGCACCAGGCGAGCGGCTACGAGGGCAGCACGCTGTCGTTCGCGCGGATGAAGTGGAACGGCCTGGTCGCCTTGGCGCGCGCCGCGTTCGAGGGCCGGTCGCTGCCGGTCGCGTTCTCTTTCGGTTCGAAATCCTCCGGTAATCTTGCCTTCGACACCTGGCGGCAGGGCGAGCTGGAGCGGATCGCGGTCGAGCGGCGCAAGCTGCAGGCGGCGGAAGAGGAGTTCACTCGCTATCGTGACGACCTGCTGCAGGCGCGCGACCGCGAGGCGTTCGACCGGTTCATGCAGACCCGCCAGGGGTGAGGGGCGCGCGGTGCGCGATAGGCGAAAGGCCGGATGATCGCTCATCCGGCCTTTGTTTTGTAAGCGGGTCAAACCCTCTCGAGAGGGCCTGCGCCGCTCACGCCAGCGCGGGCATGCCGGCCGCGGCGGCGTCGCGCTGGGCGACGGCCTCGTCCAGCAGCTTCTGCTCGCTCGCCTTGTGGGCGGCGCTGAAGCGGACGACGGCGGCGCAGATCGCGCAGGCGAGCACCGTCCAGCCGATGATGAACAGCGCGCTCTGCACGTTACCCGTGCCCTTCATGACGAAGCCCGCCGCCACCGCACCGACGTTGCCGCCCGCGCCGATGATGCCGGCGACGCCGCCGAGCGCTTGGCGGTCGATGAAGGGCACGAGGGCGTAGAGGGCGCCGCAGGCCATGTGGGTGAACAGGCCGAAGGCGAGCATCGCGACGATCGCCGCCGTGACCGAGCCCATGGTGGAGAAGGCGAGCAGGCCGACGCCCTCGCCCACCATCAGCAGCACCAGCAGGACCGTGCGACCATCGAGGCCGAAGGGCCGCGCCACCCGGTCCGAGGCCATGCCGCCCAGGGCGCGGGCGAACAAGGCGAGCAGGCCGAAGCTGCCGGCGGCGAGGCCGGCGCCGGTCAGCGTCAAGCCGAACTTGTCGACGTAGTAGCTCGCCGCGACGCCATGGATGAAGATCTCCACGCCGAAGGAGGCGCCGTAGACCACCGCGAGCATCCACACGCGATAGTTCTTCATAGCCTGCTTGAAGACGGCCCAGCCGCCCTTCTTGCCGCAATCGACCGCGATGCCGCGGGCGCGCAGGTCGGGGATGTTGCCCTCGGGCGTGTCCTGACCGTAGGTCCAGTACAGCGCGGCGACGATCAGCATGAGGACGCCGGGAACGATCATAGCGATGCGCCAGCCCATGGCGGCGGTGAAGCCGAGACCGAGGATCGCGGTGAGGACGTAGGGCATGACCGACTGGGTCACCCCGCCGCCCGCGTTGCCCCATCCGCCGGCCGCCGCGTTGGCGGTGCCGACGACGTTGGGCGCGAACATCACGGAGGTCTGGTACTGCGTGATGACGAAGGAGGCGCCGATCGCGCCGATGGCGAGGCGGAAGACGAGGAAGGTCATGTAGGAGGTCGCGAAGGCGATGCCGATGACCGGGATGGCGCCGAGGATGAGCAGAGCCGTATAGGTGATGCGCGGCCCGTACTTGTCGCACAGCGGTCCGACGATCATGCGGGCCAGGATGGTGATGCCGACGGCGGCGATGTTGATGTTGGCGATCTGGTCGCCGGTCAGCTTGAACTCGCCCTTGATGACGGGCATCAGCGGCGCCACCGCGAACCAGGCGAAGAAGCAGACGAAGAAGGCCAGCCACGCCAGGTGGAAGGCCCGCATCTGCGGCGTCTTCAGGCTGAAGAGATTGATCGAGGTCGCTTTTTGGGAAGCCATGCAAGGTCTCCGGAGGAGGGTCTGAGGAGGGGGATGACGATGGGATGGGCGCCGGGGCCCTGCGGCCCCGGCCGCCGCCGGCCTAGACGGTGACGCCGAGTTTGGCGGCAATGGCCGTCAACAGCGCGTTGTTCGACTTCATCATGTCCGCGTTCGCCTTAAGGAGGCGGCTGTTGGACTCGAGCAGGGCGTGATTGGCGGAGAGCGTGTCCGCGTTCGCCTCCACCGCCTTGGCGTTGCCCGTCAGCACGGCGAAGTTCTTGGTGAGCGCGTCCGTGTTGGCGGCGATCTTGGCGGCGTTGGTGCCGAGCACGGCCCTGTTGGCTTCCATCAGGCCATTGTTGCTGCCAAGCAGCGCGTGGTTGCTCTCGAGCATCGCGCCATTGTCGTCGAGCTTGGTGGCGTTGCTCTCAAGCCCGGCGTGATTTGAGGCGATCATCGCTGAATTGTGGTCGAGCGCCTTCTTGTTCGACACCAGCATGGTCTTGTTGGTCTCGAGCAAGGCATGGTTGCCGGACAGCGCCTCGGAATTGGCGGCGACGACGCTCTTGTTCTCCATCAGCACCGCCGAGTTGGCGGCCAACATCTCGCTGTTGGCGCCAATCTTACGCGTGTTGGCGTTGAGCATCTGCCGGTTACCCTCGACCGCGTGCGCGTTGGCCTTCACGACGGCGATGTTCTCGACAAGCACCGCGTTGTTGTCGGCCAACATGGTTTTGTTGGCCTCCAGCACCGCATGGTTGGTCCCGAGAGCTTCGGCGTTGCCGGCCAGCGCCTTGCGGTTCCCGTCCAGGGTTGCGCTGTTGCCTTTGACGATGCCGTGGTTCTCCTCCAGCAGCGCGTGATTGCTGGCGATCGCGTCGGTGTTCGACCTCAGCGCGGCACTGTTGGAGACGAGGAGGTGATAATTGGATTCGATGGTTGCAGCTTCAGACATGATGCTCTCCGAGCAGGAAAACCCGTGGGCACGGGTTGGAGGCACATGATTGCTCACGTCCGTGTGAGCATGACTGTGGTGCAGGTAAGTCTAGCGCGGCGTTGCGCTCACGGCAGCCGATGCACGGCGCATGCCATCTCGACGCCCGGCCACGCCCGCGTCTCGTCAAAACATCGCAATAGTGGCGAAACGCGAGACGCGACAACTCCTTAGAAAGTTGCAGGCCGCTTCCTATTGCAGCCGGCTCACCGCATTGGCTCTGTCTTTGCAGCGGCGACGAGGCATCGAATTACCGCATGATTGGACCATGATTTCAGCCTTCGTCGTCACCAGCCATGCCGCCGACGATCCGCTCTTGCAGGCGGATCTGGATGCCGTCGGCATCTGTGTTCTGGGGGAGTCGAACAGCCAATCTCTTGTGCGCGAAGTGATCCGCAGTGCACCCGATGTGGTCATCTGCTACGAAAAGCATCCTGACGACGCTTTCTTCGCGAGCACGGCGATGCTGAGCACGTCGGCGCCCCGGCCTGTCGTGGTCTTCACCAGCGACCCCGACGCCGACAAGATCGAGCGGGCGATGCGCGACGGCATTCACGCCTATGTCATCAACGGCTACAGCCCCGGGCGGCTGCGCTCCATCATCCACGTGGCGCAGGCGCGGTTCCGCCGCGACCGGTCGCTGCGGCAGGAGTTGGTGGACGTCAACGCCCGGTTCGACGAACGCAAGCTGGTCGATCGCGCCAAGGGCATCCTGATGCGAGCGCGGCAGATCTCGGAGGACGAGGCCTTCCGCGCCCTGCGCACCGCCGCGATGCAGACCAAGCAGCGCCTGGGGCAGGTCGCTCAGCAGATCATTAATTCCGCTCTCTACAGCGACGCGGTCAACCGGTCGGGGCAGCTCCGCATGCTGTCGCAGCACCTCGTCAAGCTTTACGCCGCGCAGGCCGTGGACCTGCCGGGAGGTGGCGGGGCGCCGCTCGCCGCCATCGCGGACCGCGTCGACGACAATATCGCCCTGCTCCGGCGCAGCCTCTCCAAGGCGACGTTCGGGGATCTGATCGATTCCGTGGCGGATCCCTGGGAAAAGCTCAGGGCGGCCGTAAAGCCCCGTGCGACGCTCGGCCAGCTTCCAGAGATCGATGTCTTTGCCGAGCTGCTGCTGGCCAAGGCGGAGCGCCTGACCGCCAATCTGGAGACGGCCGGCCTCGCGACGACGCTGCGGGTGATCAACGTGTCGGGCCGCCAGCGGATGTTGGCGCAGCGCATGGCCAAGCTCGCGCTGATGGCCGCGCTGCTCGCGCCCGCCGGGGCGGCGGTTGCGCGCGGGCAGGGCGCGGAGACGATCGCCGCTTTCCAGGAAGGGTTCGACTATCTCAAGGGCTTGCCCTTGAGCACCGAGGCGATCCGCGACCTCCTCGCCGCCGCGGACGATCTCTGGCGGCAATACCAGGCGGCGCTCTCGCGGACCGCGACGCGCGAGGGGCAGGAGGCCGTCGTCGCCCTGAGCGACGATCTGGTGGCCGGGTTCGACCGGCTCACCGAACTCTATGAGCGCAGCATGCAGGTCCTGTTGGCCTGATCGCACCCCTGGTGCTTGCCGCCCCTGGCCATCGCCCGGCGTGTCCCGGCAGACCCTCGGCGGGCCGTCCTAACCCTTGGCGCCCTCGCGCACCGAGGCCGGCACGATGCGCAGGGAGGCGAGGCGGTTGCGCACCTTGCGCAGCACCTCGAAGCGGAAGCGGTGGAAGGTGAAGACCTGCCCGGTCTCGGGAATAGCCCGCGCCTCGTGGATCACCAGGCCTGCGATCGTCGTCGCCTCCTCGTCGGGCAGGTCCCAGGCCATGACGCGGTTCAGGTCGCGGATCGGCACCGAACCTTCGACGATCACCGAGCCGTCCGGCTGCGGCCGCACGCCCTGCACCACAAGGTCGTGCTCGTCCTTGATGTCGCCGACGATCTCCTCGATGATATCCTCGAGCGTTACCAGGCCGCGCACGACTCCGTACTCGTCGACCACGAGCGCGAAATGCGCCTTGCGCTTGCGGAACGCCTGGAGCTGGTCCTTCAGCGTCGTCGTCTCGGGGATGAACCACGCTTCCGCCGCCACCTTGTCGACGGCGAAATGGGCGACGTCGCCGCCCGAGGCGTTGAGGGTTCGCAGCATGTCCTTGGCGTGTAGCACGCCGACGATGTTGTCGGGCTCGCCGCGCCAGATCGGCACCCGCGAGTACGGCGAGGCGACGACCTCGCGCACCAGGTCGGTGGGCGGCAGGTCGGCGTTCAGCGTCGCCATGCTGGTGCGGTGGACCATGACGTCGGAGACGGTGAGCTCGTCGAGGTCGAGCAGGCCGCCGAACATGTCGCGGTCGGAGCGCTCGACGTTGCCCTCCCGATGCAGCAGGTCGACCGCGCTCTTCAGCTCTTCCGCGCCGGTGAGGATGGAGCGGCGCGAATCCGTGCGGCTGCCGAACAGTTTCAGCACGCCGCGCACCAGCGCCTCCACCCCCATCAGGATGGGTCCGAAGATGGCGACGAAGATCGACAGCACGCGCGCCACGAGCAGCGAGACGCGGTCGGCGTTGTTGATCGCCACGGTCTTCGGCAGCACCTCGGCGAAGACCAGCAGCAGCACGGTCATGATGGCGGTGGCGTAAAGCGCACCACCCTCGCCGACCAGCACCACCAGCACGCTCGTCATGAAGGCGGAGGAGCCGATGTTGACCAGCGTGTTGCCGAGCAGGGTCGTGCCGATCAGCCGCTCGCGCCGCAGCATCAGCCGGTTGACGCGCTTGGCGCGAGGGTCGCCGTTGCGCTCCAGCGCGTGCATCCGCGCGCGGGACGCCCCGGTCAGGGCCGTCTCCGAGGCGGCGAAGAAGGCGGACAGGGCGATGCAGGCGACGATGATGACGATCGCCACCCAGAGATCGACGGGCAAGGCCGCGGCCGGTGCGCCGTGCATGAGGTCAGGCTCCGTCCAGGTCGGCGTCGAGGAAGGCTTGGACGTCGTCCGCCGCCACGCCCTTGGCGACGAAGGCGGCGCCGATCCCGCGGGCGAGGATGAAGGTGAGGCTGCCGCGCTCCACCTTCTTGTCCTGCCGCATCGCCTCGACGATCGTGGCGGCGGAGGCCTCGAGGCCGGGGACGGCGCGGATGCGGGTCGGCAGGCCGGCAGCCCGGAGGTGCGCCTCGACCCGCGCGACGTCACCGGGCGGGCACAGGCCCAGCCGCTCGGAGAAGCGGAAGGCGCAGGCGGTTCCGATCGCCACCCCCTCGCCGTGGACGAGGCGGCTGCCGTCGTAGCCCGTCAGGCGCTCCAGCGCGTGGCCGAAGGTGTGGCCGAGGTTGAGCAGCGCGCGCTCGCCGTGCTCGTGCTCGTCGCGCACCACGATGCCGGCCTTGGCCCGGCAGCAGCGCGCCACCGCCTCGCCGCGCTCCGGGCCACCGGCGAAGATCGCCGCGCGGTGCGCGTCGAGCCATTCGAAGAAGCCGCGGTCGCCGAGCAGACCGTATTTTACCACTTCGGCGTAGCCGGCCGCGAATTCGCGCGGGGGCAGGGTGCGCAGCACCTGCGGGTCGGCCAGCACCAGGGCGGGCTGATGGAAGGCGCCGACGAGGTTTTTGCCGTGGCGCGAATTGATCCCCGTCTTGCCGCCGACCGAACTGTCGACCTGCGCCAACAGCGAGGTCGGGATCTGGACCAGGCGCATGCCGCGCCGGACGCTGGCGGCGGCGAAGCCCGCGAGGTCGCCGACGACGCCGCCGCCGAAGGCGACCACCGTGTCGCCGCGCTCGAAGCGGCCGGCGAGGATCGCGTCGCAGACGGTCTCGAACGCGGCATAGGACTTCGACGCCTCGCCCGGCCGCACCGCGACCGTCCTGTGGCGGAGGCCGGCCGCGTCGAGGCCCTGGGTCAGGGCCGTCAGATGGTGCTCGGCCACGTTGTCATCCGTGACGATGGCGCAGGCGGTGCCGGGCGCCAGCCGCGCGATCGCCGCGCCGGCCTCCGCGAGCAGCCCCGCGCCGATGAGGATCTCGTAGGCGCGGCCGGGCAGGGCCACCGGAACTTGGTGGGCGACCGGAACGTGGTGGGCGGCGGGTGCGGGAACGACGGGGGTCATGCGGATCTCGGGCGGGTCGGGCGCGAACCGCAGGTTGAACTCCAGGGCGTCGACGATGTCGGCCACGACCGCCTCCTGCGACCCGTCGCGCGAGACCACGGTGATGTCGGCGCGCCCGTAAACGGGGTAGCGGCTCTCCATCAGGGCGCGCAGCGTGCCCTCGGGGTCGGGGCCGCGCAGCAGCGGGCGGTGCGAGCGCCGGCGCACCCGACGCCATAGCACGTCGAGGTCGGCCTTCAGCCAGACCGACAGCGCGCCGGCGCTGATGCGCGCGCGCGTCGCCTCGTGGACGTAGGCGCCGCCGCCGGTGGCGATCACGCGGGGCCCCTCGCCGAGCAGGCGGGCCATCACCCGGCGCTCGCCGTCGCGGAAATAGGCTTCCCCGTGACGGGCGAAGATCTCGGCGATGGACATGCCGGCCGCCCACTCGATCTCGGTGTCGGCGTCCACGAAGTCGAGGCCGAGGCGGCGCGCGAGACAGCGGCCGGTCGACGTCTTGCCGCTGCCCATCAGCCCCACGAGCACGACCGGCCGGCGGCCGAGGGCCTGCACGAGGGAAGAGGCGCGGCGATCGCGCGGAGGGTCGTCCCCGTCCCCATCCGCCGCCGGCACGTTGCGAGTCATCGGAGGTGGCTTACCACAGGCGAGCGGCGTTTACACGCTTCGCGCGGCCTCCCCCGTCAGCCCTTTGGCGTCGCGGCGCCACAACCACAGGCAGAGCGCCGCCACGGGCAGGCCGATCAGCGACGTGGCGACGAAGAAATGCACGAAGCCGAGCGAGGCCACGGCGAAGCCCGACAGCCCGGCGAGCAGGCTACCGGGAAACGCCACCAGCGAGGTCAGCAGCGCGTACTGGCTGCCGGCCAGCGCGGTGGCGCAGAGCGTCGACATGTAGGTGATGAGCACGATGGAGGCGAAGGCATAGGCGAAGCTGTCGATGCTGACGGCGAGCGCGAACACCCAGAACTCGCCGCCGGCGTGGTCGCCGTGCGCCGCGAGCCAGGCCAGCGCGAGGTGCGAGGCCGAGCCCGCCACCGTACCCACCAGCAGGCTCGTCATCAGGCCGAGGCGCGCGACGATCCACCCGGCCGCCACGGTGGCGGCGAGCGCCACCCAGAAGCCGAACAGCTTGGTGACGGTGGCGATATCGGTGTTGGAATAGTGCAGGCTCTTGAACAGCGGCACCGCCATGGCGGAGGAGACGTAGCCCGGCATGCGGAACCCGGCGACGAGCAGCAGCACCGGCAGCGCCATCGGCCCGAGCCGCCCCGACATCTCCTTGAACGGCGCGGCGATCGCGGCGGCCACGCTTGGGTGCGCCCGCGCGGTCGCGTCGAGCGGCGGTTCGGGGGCGAGCAGCGCGGTGAGCGTGCCGACGAGCAGCAGCGCGGCCATGCCGAGGTAGGCCACGCGCCAGCCGTAGCGGTCGGCCAGCAACAGCGCGCCCGCCCCGGCGGCGAGGCTGCCGACGCGGTAGCCGATCTCCGCCCAGGTGACCATCTCCCCCTGCCGCTGCGGCGCGACCGCGATGCGCCAGGCGTCGATGACGATGTCCTGCGTCGCCCCGGCGAAGCCGAGCGCCAACGAGGCGGCGATCGTCCACCACAGGTCCCGCGCGGGATCGCCGAAGGCGACGCCGACGAGCGCGAGCATCACCGCGAGCTGCGAGGCGACGATCCAGCCGCGCCGCCGCCCGAGGACGCGGCCGATCAAGGGCGCGTCGAAGCGGTCGAGGAACGGCGCCCACACGAACTTGAACTTGTAGGCCAGCGTCAGCTCGGAGAGCAGGCCGATCGTGGCGATGGACACGCCCGCCTCCGACAGCCACGCCGATTGGGTGACGTAGACGAGCAGGAACGGCATGCCCGACGAGAAGCCGAGCCCGAGCGCGGTGAGCAGGCGGCGGTCGGGCAGGCGGAAGCGGGAGGGTGCGGCGGCATCGCTCATGGCCAAGGTGTAGCGCCAAGCCGGCCCGCGCGCGAGCCCGCCGCGGCCCTCGCGCGGGCGCCGCGGACGGATCGCACCGCCGCACGGGCGGGGGCGGGGCGGTCGCCCCTCCCGTCACCGCGTCGACGCGGCCGGTCCGGGCCGGGTACACTGGCCCGGTGAGCGCCGCCCGCGACCGGACGCGCCCGGCGCCGGCCCCGTCCGGTCGCGCGGGCGCCCCCGGCGGGCGGTGGGGAACGCGGACATCGCGGCGCGGCGGAGGAACGGACGATGGCGGGGAACGCGGACTTTTGGCGGTGGATGGCGCCGCGCGGCGACGCGGGTTCCGGCGATGTCGCGGCCCGGCGCCATCGCGCGCCAAACACGACGGCAGACGGCGTGGCCGATCGTACCCCTGCCGCGCCGGCCCGGTGCGATCGCCGATCCGCGCCCCGCGCCGGGCGGCGGGCGCCCCGCCCGTGCTGATCGCCTCGGCCGCCGACGTCGGGCTCGTCGCCCGCGCGCGCCGCGCCGCGCTCAAGCTCGGCCAGGCCGACGTCGCCCGCCGGGTCGGGGTGGGGCGGCAATGGGTCGTGCGCTTCGAGTCCGGCCACGCCGGCGCGGAACTCGCCCTGGTGCTGCGCACGCTCGCCGTGCTCGGCCTGGAGGCGCGCCTCCAGGCCGCCCGCGTGCCGCCGGGCTGGACGCTGGACCTCACCGCGACGGCCGGCACCCGCGCCCGCCCTTACGGCCGCGCCCGCCGCCCCCGGCACGAACCGGCGAAGGGCGTATAGGGGACGCGCGCAGCCGCTGGCACGCCCCGCCTTCGACAGCCAATCAAATCGGGGGAACGTAGACGAGGAACAGAATGCCGATATCCCGCTTCAATGAGCACAGGCAAGGCCGAGCTCACAGCGATGAGTCAGACTTCGTTGGTTCGAGAGTCATAAGGCAACCTGACTTACTAAAATCTTTGATCCATCGTTTCGATGAACCCGTCTGAGGAGCAAATTTGCCATCCCAGGTGTTTGAACGTGTCCAATCTGAGCAGACGAAGAACTCAACATGACTGGCTTTAGATTTGGTGCAAATCTGTAGGAATGTATCCTCGATTTCCAACTGAGGAGAGCCCCATCTAATTAAAACGTATTCAACTTCGTCTATAGCTATGATGCGAGACGTATCTCCTAGACGTTCTAACCATTTGGGGACATATGATGCAGATAGTAGCGCCTTGAATAGCGGAAGGCGCACGATGGCTAGAACGCTGGTACAAAGCCGACTTACAAAGTTTAGGTGACGGAGATGATAAACTAGACTTGTTTTTGTCGAGACGTATTGCGTTGTTGAGCCTGTTGAGAATGCTGCTTGTGGCAGCGTCTGTATCAACTCATTCAAGTCACTATGGTCGCCATAAAGCTTTACTAAGCTCCTAATATTCGCCGCCTCCATGACGTAGGCGTCGCAAAGACATACTCCATGCTTATGCCTTAAGAACCCAACTGTCGAAGCCTTGAAGAACGTCGATCTCGCCCTCTTTGCCGATTTTGAGAATAAGGGACCGACAGATTCAAGTATTTCACCATACGCCTTATCTTCAAGTAATCTATTAATGTCGTCATCTGTCGATGTAAAGGCTACTCGAGCTAGGTTAATAGGGGCCGCGGCTTCTCGATCCACAATGTGCAAAGTGTACGGCTTATTGCTGAACCCATCGCTAGCCTCCATAATAGCTGCAGGCGGCGTGATTGGTAAAGCGAGCCGAGAAACTTTCGATAATCCAGCATGTTTGTTAAGTGGCGCGATAGCAATACCATTCACAAAGTCTGGTATCTGAGTAGTTGATGAGGCGACTTTAATCTGCAGGTAATTTGCTATATTATTTTCCTCGTATGCAAATTTATAATCAGACGTCAGCGTCAGTGTTTGAGAAGATGCGTTTTCATTAAAGCTTAATTTCACATTAAGTTTCTCAGGAAAGGCAAAAAGGCGATCTGCGTTTGCTATGAAATGCTTGAAATCCCCGACTTTATCTTTCCCAAAGACAATCTCTATTTTGGTGCCCGCAGGAAGTTCTGCGCGCCTCACTTCAACATGTGGGTCGTGGAGACTAGCTTTAAAATATAATCCGTCGCTTGGCTGTGATGCATAGTACCTAGTACTAACCTCTATTGTCTCTCCAATCATGAAGGATGCTAAAGCACCTATGCCAAATCTGCCAGTTCGAGTGATGGCAGTAGAACCATCCTCTTGAAGGAACTTATTCCTCCATGCCGCAGAAGAGCGAAAACTTGCTCCAGCGTTAAGGAAATAATTTTTTAGAGTTGCAGCTGTCATGCCAACTCCCTGGTCTTCGATGATAAACTTTCCACCATTTTCATAAAAATCTATCCGTGCAACAACGCTGAAACCTCCTTCAACACACTCCTTTTTATTTAAGTATAACCCTTCTTGCACTGCATCGACTGCATTTTGAAGGAGTTCCCTTACACCATAGCCTGGATTGTTTCCATACAAAGGCGATAGAAGAAGTGAAAGCATTTCGGCTTCAGCAACACGAAAATGGATATTCTCAGGCAGATACGGGAATAAGTTCTGTCTTTCAAAGATCGATGATCGAACTCGACGTAAGCAGAGCTTAAGTTCTGAAAGGCCATTATCAGTTTGGCGGCCGTACACCTCTCCAAAAACAGCCCAACAAACATCTATTTCTCTCTGGATATCGTTCAGCCAATTCTCTAATCGAAGAAAGTCTACTACCGATACTGGACTTGCATCTACATAGACAGCCTCTGGATCATCATGAGTCCGAGTTATATTCTTTATACTATTGTGTACTCGCCACTCGCGCTGAGATATGGGACTAACTATTGAATGTATTGCCGACTTTGTTGTCGATGCCCGATACGCTTGCAGCTGTATGTAATCAGCTATCCTTAATATGGCCATTAAGAAGACTATGTGCGTTCGATTGTAATCACGAAGGTCAAAGCGCTTCACAATATAATCGAAGTACGCCCGGACAGGAGCACCGTGACTACGTGCAATAAGACCAATTAGATCCTGCTCTTCACGGCTAAATCCATCAAGTAATTCACCTAAACCCAATTGTTTATCGAGACCTAGACCTAATTCATGAGCTAGTCTAGGGTGGTTTAAGCGTAAGAACTCACCCACTAAGCGGCGATGACGATCTGTGTAATCAGATGTATCGGTTGGAAGTTCCTGTACTTGCTTTGTGTCTCCAAAAATACTTTCAAGCTTCCTTGAATTAAAGCGCTTGGCTTCTTCCAGGAAAGATCGCCAAGTTTCTGGCCAGTTTGCTGAGTCAAGTGTTGAATACACCGTTGTGTGATTTGGACTGATCAGTTTTTGAAAGTGAAGCTCTGTCAGATGCATTCCAGCATCGTGACAAAAAGTAGCTACAAGAAAGTAGCCAATATCTCTTGCCGAGATTAGACGAAGAGAACTGGTAGCAATCAGTTCAATTCCCGATCGAAAGACATCTAAGCTGTGCTCGGACGAATGATCAGTATAATGTTTGAAGAAAGGAAGGCCTGATTGAGAAAACCAGTCTGCAAAGCGATTAACTGCCGGAAGAACTCGAGGTGTCGTGTTCCCATCGGATTTAAAAACGTCTTGTAAGAAAGCTGGGAGAAGGTTTTCAATAGCGTCTAATCCGAACATGTAATTCCTTGAATGCTTTTCCGACAAAAAGCCTATGACAGTCAGCTAAGGATACAAAGTCGCGAGTCTAAAACGGAAGACTCTTCTTTGTCGTCACCCCCTTCTCTTCCCCTTAAACACCCGCGACCCACTCGTGCCCGCCGTGCTCCGCCCCGCAGCCCTTGGCCCCGCCTCGCCGCCCCCAAAGTTGTGCGGCCCCATCTCCCCGTCCGTCGGCTTGTGCGGGCGGTTCGCCGGCACGTTGGCCGCCCGCCCGTACTTGCGCGGCCCCGCGAACCCGCCGGCCGCCTCCTCGACCTCGCGCTGGCTCGCCATCGGGTTGTCGCCGATGGCGAGTTCCACGGCTTGCAAGCGCTTGACCTCGTCGCGCAGGCGGGCGGCCTCCTCGAAGGCGAGGTTGGCCGCCGCCTCGCGCATGCGCTTCTCCAGGTCGGCGAGGTTGGCTTTAAAATTGTGGCCGATCATCGGGGCGCCGTCGGCGAGGCCGGCGTCGACGGTGACGTGGTCCTGCTCGTACACGGACCCCAAGATGTCTTGGATGCCGCGCTTGATGGTGGCGGGCGTGATGCCGTGCTCGACGTTGTACGCCTCCTGCCGCGCGCGGCGGCGCGTGGTCTCGGCCATCGCCCGCTCCATGGAGCCGGTCACCTTGTCGGCGTAGAGCAGCACCCGGCCGTCGACGTTGCGCGCCGCGCGGCCGATGGTCTGCACCAGGCTCGTCTCCGAGCGCAAGAACCCTTCCTTGTCGGCGTCGAGGATGGCGACCAGCCCGCACTCGGGGATGTCCAGACCTTCGCGCAGCAGGTTGATGCCGATGAGCGCGTCGAAGGCGCCGAGCCTGAGGTCGCGGATGATCTCGATGCGCTCGATCGTGTCGATGTCGGAGTGCATGTAGCGCACGCGCACGCCGTTCTCGTGCAGGTATTCGGTCAGATCCTCGGCCATGCGCTTGGTGAGAACGGTGACGAGCGAGCGGTAGCCCATCAGCGCCATGGCGCGGATCTCGCCCAGCACGTCGTCGACCTGCGCGCGGGCCGGGCGCACCTCCACGGGGGGGTCGATGAGGCCGGTGGGGCGGATCACCTGCTCGACGAAGACGCCGCCGGTGCGGTCCATCTCCCAGGTGCCGGGCGTGGCCGAGACGTGCACGGTCTGCGGCCGCATCGCCTCCCATTCCTCAAAGCGCAGCGGCCGGTTGTCGAGGCAGGAGGGCAGGCGGAAGCCGTATTCGGCCAGCGTCGCCTTGCGCCGGAAGTCGCCGCGATACATGCCGCCGATCTGCGGCACGGTGACGTGGCTCTCGTCGGTGAAGACGAGCGCGTTGTCGGGCAGGTACTCGAACAAAGTCGGCGGCGGCTCGCCCGGCCGGCGGCCGGTGAGGTAGCGGGAATAGTTCTCGATGCCGGCGCAGGAGCCGGTGGCCTCCAGCATTTCGAGGTCGAACAGCGTGCGCTGCTCGAGCCGTTGCGCCTCCAACAGGCGGCCGGAGCCGTAAAGCTCGTCGAGCCGCTGCTTGAGCTCGCCCTTGATCCCCTTGATCGACTGCAACAGGGTGGGGCGCGGCGTCACGTAATGCGAGTTCGCGTAGACCTTCACGAAGTCGAGGTCCTGCGTCTTCTTGCCGGTCAGCGGGTCGAACTCGACGATCGACTCGATCTCGTCGCCGAAGAAGCCGATGCGCCAGGCGCGGTCTTCGTAATGGGCCGGGAACAGCTCGATCGTGTCGCCCCGCACCCGGAACACGCCGCGCGAAAAATCGCCGGCGGAGCGCTTGTATTGCAGGGCGACAAGGTCGGCGATGAGCTGGCGCTGGGCGATCGTCTCGCCGCTCTTCACGGTGAAGGTCATCGCCGTGTAGGTCTCGACCGAGCCGATACCGTAGATGCACGAGACGGACGCGACGATGATGACGTCGTCGCGCTCGATCAGCGCGCGGGTGGCGGCGTGGCGCATCCGGTCGATCTGCTCGTTGATCGAGGATTCCTTTTCCACGTAGGTGTCGGTGCGCGGGACGTAGGCCTCGGGCTGGTAATAGTCGTAGTAGGATACGAAATATTCGACGGCGTTGTTGGGGAAGAAGCTCTTGAACTCGCCGTAGAGCTGCGCCGCCAGCGTCTTGTTGGGGGCCAGCACCAGCGCGGGGCGGTTGGTGCGGGCGATCACCTGCGCCATGGTGAAAGTCTTGCCGCTGCCGGTCACGCCGAGCAGCACCTGGTCGCGCTCCGTCGCGTTGACGCCGGCCACCAGCTCCTCGATGGCGGCGGGCTGGTCGCCTTTCGGCTCGAACTCGGAGACGAGGTCGAAGTGGATGCCGCCTTCCGACTTGTCCGGCCGCGCCGGGCGGTGCGGCGTCCAGGCCGCGCCCTGCTTGATGTTGGGGTCGCCCGCCTCGATCAGCGCCTTCAGCGCGTCGGCGGTCGCGGCGACGCCGACCATCCCGCGCGGGTGCGCGGAGGGCGCGAGCTCGGGCGGTTGCGGCGGGGCGCTGTCGACCTCGTGGCCGGCGTCGAACCCGAACGTCGCGGCGAGCTTGGCGTCGATGCGCGAGACCGGGCCGGCGTCATAGGTGGAGGGCGCCTCCTCGAAGCCGCCGCGGCCGACATTGAGCGCGGGGTTGAGCAGGGCGGCCAGATGCTCGCCGAGCGGCACCAGCTCCGGCTTCGCCGCGCGGGATTTTTGGGCGCGCGGCTTGGCCGGTTGGACCACAGGTTCGGCGGGTTTCCGTGTTTTGGACATGGGCCGAATATGGCGCGCAAGGCTCGTATGCGAAAGAGCCAAGCAGCGTGACGCGGGACGATATCAACGTTCGCGACGTAGCGCTTGTTCGCCGCCGGCCAGGCGCGAGGACGAAGACCATCGGCTGAGGCCGCGGCTGAGGGGGCGTTCATCGAATAGCCAGCTTTGCCGTGATCTTCTGTGCCGGCAATCCGTGGCAGGCAGTCCGATGGCGGCATCAAACCTTGGTTGGCTCGCGCTGACCCGTTTCGGCTACGGGCCGCGCGGCGACGGCGACGTGGCGGCGGCGGCCTTGGACCCGCGCGGGTTCCTCAAGGCGGAACTGGCGCAGCCCGGCATCGCGCTGTTGGCGGGCGCGACGCTGCCGACGAGCGAGGCGGCGATCGCGCTCTTCCACAGAGACCAGGCCGAACGCAAGGCCGCGCGGGAGCAGACCGCCGCTCAGGAGGCGACCGCTGCCGCGCGCGGGACGCAGCTCGCGGCGCTCGCGGCCGTGTCGCCCGTTTTCGCCAGGCTGGCCGATGCGGATGCCGCCACGGCCGGGGCGAGACCCGCGGCGAAAGCCACAGCGGCGGCCAAGCCGCCGACGCCCGAGCAGGCGATCTTCCGCGACGAGGCGATGGCGCGGCTGCGCCGGGCGGTCGAGGCGCGCGCGGGGTTTGCCGAGCGCCTCGTCGCCTTCTGGTCCAACCACTTCTGCGTGTCCGCCGCCAAGGGCGGCATCGCGCGCTGCACGGCGGGGGCTTTCGAGCGCGAGGCCATTCGTCCGCACGTGCTCGGCCGCTTCTCGGCCATGCTGCTCGCGGTGGAGAGCCACCCGGCGATGCTGCACTACCTCGACAACGCCCGGTCGGTGGGGCCGAGCTCGCGCGTGGGGCAGCGCGGGCGGCGCGGGCTGAACGAGAACCTCGGTCGCGAGATCCTCGAGCTGCACACGCTCGGGGCCGGCAGCGGCTACGCGCAGGACGACGTCACCGCCCTCGCGCGCATCCTCACCGGCTGGACCATCGCCCGGCCCGACGGCCGCGACGGCGCCGTCGGCCGCTTCCTGTTCGACGCCGACGCGCACGAGCCCGGCGCCATCGCGCTGCTCGGCAAGACGTACCCCGAGGACGGGTTGGACCAGGGGCGGACGGCCCTGCTCGACGTGGCGCGCCGGCCGCAGACGGCGCGGTTTATAGCGGGAAAACTCGCGCGCGCCTTCGTGGCGGACGCGCCACCGCCCGCGCTCGTGGACCGCCTCGCCCGCGTCTTCACGGAGACGGACGGCGACCTCCAGGCGTTGACGCTGGCCCTCGTCGACGCGCCGGAGGCGTGGGACCCCGCGCCCGCCAAAGTCCGCAGCCCCTACGAGTTCATCGTCGCCGTCCACCGCCTGCTCGGTCGCCTGCCGGAGGAGCCGGGGGCCGTCCTCGGGCCGCTCAACCTGATGGGCATGGGCCTGTGGACCCCGCCGGGACCCAACGGCTTTCCCGACACCGCGGCCGCCTGGGCCTCGCCGGAGGGCTTCAAGCTGCGGCTCGACTATTGTTCGCAGCTCGCGAGCCGCCTGCGCGAGCCGCCAAACCCGGGCGCTTTGTTCGAGGCGCTCTGCGGCCCCGAGGGGTCGCCCCTGACGCGCGAAGCGATCGCGCGGGCGGAGAGCCGGCCGCAGGGCCTGGCGCTGCTGCTGATGGCGCCGGAGATGCAGCGGAGATGACCATGCCTGTTTCGCTTTCCCCACGCGCCGCGCCGCATCCCTCCCGGCGGGCACTGCTGGCAGGCGGCAGCGCGCTGTTCGGCTCCGCCTTCATTCCCAAGATCGCCTCCGCCGCCGGCGCGCGCGACCCGCGGCTGGTGGTCATCATCCTGCGCGGCGCGCTCGACGGTCTGGCGGCCGTCGGACCCGTAGGCGACCCCGATTACGAGGCGCTGCACGGTCCGCTGGCGATGCGGTTGGACGGGCCAAACGCGGGTTTGCCGCTCGACGGGTTCTTCGCGCTCAACCCGGGCATGCCGGCCTTCGCCCGCATGCTCCGCGAGGGCCAGGCTTTGGTGGTCCACGCCGCCGCCACCCCTTACCGCGAGCGCTCGCATTTCGACGGCCAGGACGTGCTGGAAAGCGGCATGCCGGGGCCGGGTTTCACGGACTCGGGCTGGCTCAACCGCGCGATCGCGGCCTTGCCGGCCGCCGACCGCGTCGCCCTCCGGGGCGGCTTGGCCATCGGGGCGGCGACGCCGCTCGTCCTACGCGGCGCGGCCCCTGTCGTCGGTTGGGCGCCGGAGGTCATCCCCAGCGCCGAAGACGACCTCGCCCGCCGCGTCCTCGCGCTCTACGACCATACCGACCCGCTGCTGGCGCGCGCCATGCGCGAAGGCCTGCAGGTCGACAAAATCGCGGCGACCGCGGCGACGGCCACCGAGCGTCACCCCCCGGCTGGGCGGTTGGGCAATGGCTCCGCCGCGATGCGTCGGCTCGCGGAAGGCGCGGCGCGGCTGATCGCGGCGGACGACGGGCCGCGCGTGGCGGCGCTTGCCTTCGACGGTTGGGACACGCACGCGGGCGAGGGCGGCGCGACCGGCCGTCTGATGCCATTGCTCGGCGGCCTCGACGGTGCCTTAGAGGCGTTCCGAACCGGCCTCGGCGCGAAATGGGCGGATACGGCGGTGGTCGCTATTACCGAGTTCGGCCGCACGGCACGGGTCAACGGCACGAGCGGCACCGACCACGGCACCGGCACGGTCGCGTTCCTGGCGGGGGGTGCGGTGCGGGGCGGCCGCGTCGTCGCGGACTGGCCGGGGTTGCGAGAGGCCCAACTCTATCAGGGGCGCGACCTACGCCCGACCACGGACCTGCGCGCGGTGCTGAAAGGTCTGCTCGCCGACCAGTTCGGCCTCTCGGCGGCCGTGCTTGGCCAGTCCGTCTTCCCCGGCACGCTGGCGGTGCCGCCGATGGCCGGTCTGCTGGCGTGACCGAGGACGCGTCGACCGTCGGCGCGCCGGGACCTTGGGACCGGCCGGTCCTCGCCAGTATCAGCTTCCGCGTCACACCGGCGGATCTGGCGGCGGGCTACCGCGCCGACCTGCGCTGGCGCTACACGCGGCCGCAAAGCGCAGCGCTTCCGTTCCTGACAGCGGCGGCGCTCGTCGGGGCCGGCCTGACAAGCCACCCGGACGCCAGTGCGCTGAGCCTGGGATTATCCGCCGCCGTCGGCCTCGCCGCCGTGGGTGGGATGCGCCTGCTGGTCTACATGGCGGCACCGCTCATCGCCCGCGTCAGCTTGCAAAAACGTCTCGGCGACCTCTCGCGCGTCGAGCTCACGGCCGAGGGTGTGAGGACACTTACGCCGCACCAGGACGTTTTCACCGCCTGGCGCGACTGCGTGGCCTGGAGCGAGGACCGCCATGTCGCCCTGCTCTACACGCGCGACACGCTCTACCAGTTTATCCCGCTGCGCGCCGCACCGCCCGGGACGATCGACCAATTGCATCGGCTGGTCGGCGGCTTGCCGCGGCGCTTGTCTCCACAAGAATAGGGCTCCGCGATGCGGAGCCCTATCGTCCCGGGCGAGATTTTGCAGTGCGCCGTGTCTAGCGCGTCAGTGTCCCAACGTAAGCTGGCGTAACCAGCGTGGGCGCATCGGCTGCCTGGGGCTGGTCGAACCTCACCAGGAAGGCGAGCGCCGAGGCCGCAACAGCGATGACGACGAC
Organism: Beijerinckiaceae bacterium; assembly: GCA_965249685.1. GTDB lineage: Bacteria > Pseudomonadota > Alphaproteobacteria > Rhizobiales > Beijerinckiaceae > RH-AL1. The sequence continues at coordinate 2,773,276 of CBDFMN010000003.1, forward strand.
GAGCGTCAGAGATACCTTGAACTGACGGCGCGCACTGCCCGTGTCGTAGTTGCGAACGAAGCCGGCGTCCGGCGTGTGCTCGAAATGGTCCGCGATCGACATGGCGTACTCGTCCCCGTAAGTTCGATGGGAGAACACTGGCCGACGAGGGTTAAGGCCCACCGCAAAACCAAGCGGCCTGTGCGGCGGCGTTTCTTCTATCGACCCGCATAGTGAACGTAGGTTTGCCGACGAAAGTTGCGTCGTGCGACACTTTTTATTTGACAAGCCGGTGATCTCTCCCGCCGGAAAAAACCCTCCGAGACAATCCACGATTCCACTCCGGATCGAGCGTGCTGTTCCTGCAACGGCCGGCGGCCGAGGTGTGAGCGTCGGCGAAAGTGTCGCGTGCCGAAATGGGACGGGGGTCCCCGCGCGGTCATTTTTGCCAAGGTCCGCGAGGATTAACCGGGTCTTCAGCGACGGCGGCTACGCCTCAGCCGGGGTTCGGCGTGGGTGGTCGGGATGGGCGGAGCGGTGGCGAACATGGCCTGGGGTCTCATCGCGCTCGTCGCGGCGACCGCTTCGCTCGTCATGGCCGCTCATGGCCTGCGTCTCGACTGGTCCAGCCTCGAAGTCCCGGCTCTCGCCACCTCCGCCCTGATCGGGCTGGCGGCCTATTATCGGCTACGACGCGCGGACGAACGGCTCGCGACCGCTCTCGCGGCCACCGCCCAGATCATCGCCTTCTCAGCCAGCGCGGCCGTCCTCTCCTACGCGGTCGCGACATTCGACTTCCCGTTTTGGGACGCGTCTTTCATGCGGTGGGACCGGGCGATGGGGCTCGATTGGCTCGCCTACCTCGCCTTCGTGAACGCGCATCCCTGGCTGGCTCGGGCATACAGCTTCGCCTACGCGAGCATCATGCCCCAGTTCGTCATCCTCACTCTCGGGTTGGCGCTGGCGGGACGCACGGCGGCCTGCCGCGGCTTCGTCCTCGGCGTGGTCGTCGCGGGCCTCGTTACCGTGGCGGTCTCGGGCTTTATGCCGGCGGTGTCGGTGTTCGCTTATCTCGGGCTTTCACCCGGCGACTACCCCAGCCTCGACGTCATAGCGGCGTTCGCCCACCTTGCCCCCTTGCACGGATTGCGCGGCGGCACGCTGACGGTGATCTCGCTGACCGGAGCGGAAGGCATCATCACGTTCCCGAGCTTCCATGCCGCCCTCGCGGTCCTGTTCGGGGTGGCCTTCTGCCGACTGCCGTGGGCGCGCTGGCCGGGGTTGGTCCTCAACGTCACGATGCTTGCCTCGACGCCGCTCAACGGCGGTCATTATTTCGCGGACGTGTTCGCCGGCGTGGCCGTCGCGCTCGGCGCGCTCGCCGCGGTTCACGGTCTGGGCCGGCAGGCTTTCGCCCTCCCTTCGCGCCTGCGGACGCGACCGTCACCGCCGCGCCCCCTGCCGCTCTCCGCTTGAGCGCCCGGCCTCGCACAGCCAGGGCCGTCGCCGACGATTTCCAGGTTGCCCGCCGGCGCGACCCTCATTATGGTTTTCCTCGCTTGAGGTTGGGCGTATAGGCCGAGTCCATCACAGCGTAGAGCCGATCCTCGCGGAACGCTTCCGGGATCGCTTAAGGGAACCGCTCATGTCCTTGTTGTCCGACGCGCTCCTGCGCGTAAAGCCGTCTGCGACCATTGCCGCGTCGCAGAAGGCCCGCGACCTCACCGCGGCGGGGCGCACCATCATCTCGCTGACCGTCGGCGAGCCGGACTTCGACACCCCGAACAACATCAAGCAGGCGGCGATCGCCGCCATCGAGCGCGGCGAGACCAAGTACACGCCGGTGTCGGGCATCACGCCGCTGAAGCAGGCGATCGTCGACAAGTTCAAGCGCGAGAACGGGCTCGACTACAAGCTCTCGCAGATCCTGGTCGGGACCGGCGCCAAGCACATCCTGTTCAACGCCTTCCTCGCGACGATCAACCCGGGCGACGAGGTCATCATCCCCGCGCCCTACTGGGTGAGCTATCCCGACATGGTGGTGATCGCCAACGGCGTCGTGGTGAGCGTGCCGACATCGATCGACAACGGGTTCAAGCTGACGGCCGAGGCGCTGGAGCGGGCGATCACGCCCAAGACCAAGTGGCTGCTGCTCAACTCGCCCTCGAATCCGTCCGGCGCCGCCTACACGCGCGCCGAGCTCAAGGCGCTGACGGACGTGCTGCTGCGCCACCCCCACGTCTGGGTGATGACGGACGACATCTACGAGCACCTGGTCTACGGCGACTTCGAGTTCACCACGCCCGCGCAGGTCGAGCCCTCGCTGATCGAGCGCACGCTGACCATCAACGGCGTCTCGAAGAGCTACGCCATGACCGGCTGGCGCATCGGCTACGGCGCCGGTCCCGACAAGCTGATCAAGGCCATGGATATGCTGCAAGGGCAGCAGACGTCCGGCACGTCCTCCATCTCGCAATGGGCGGCGGTGGAGGCGTTGAACGGCACGCAGGCCTTCATCCCGGAGAGCCGCAAGGTGTTCGAGGGCCGTCGCGACCTCGTCGTCTCCATGCTCAACCAGTCCAAGTTCATCAAGTGCCCGACGCCGGAGGGCGCCTTCTACGTCTATCCCTCCTGCGCCGAAGCGATCGGCCGCAGGACGCCGGAAGGCAAGGTGATCGAGACGGACCAGGACTTTGTCGAGGCGCTTCTCGAGACGGAGGGCGTCGCTACCGTCCAGGGCTCAGCCTTCGGTCAGGGTCCGAACTTCCGGGTCTCCTACGCCACGGCGACGCCCGTGCTGGAGCAGGCCTGTGGCCTGATCCAGCGGTTCTGCGCCTCGTTGCGATAGGGGAGCAGCGGGTCGCTCGTCGTCCTCAGAGGCCGGTAGGCGCTGCGTCTGACGCGCGCCTTCGCTTGGCGTGTGACCTCGCTTGGCGGGTGGCGGGCCCGACCGGTCCGTCGTCGCGAGCCTCGCGGCTCCGGCGCACGAGGCGGCGATAACGCAGGATGGGTCAGGCGCCGCTCAGGTTCTCGAAGAAGTCCTTCATCTTCGCGAAGAAGCCGGCCGCCTCCGGGTGCGTCTTGTGCGACGATTCCGCGTCGAACTCGGCGAGCAGTTCGCGCTGGCGGCGCGTCAGGTTCTGCGGCGTCTCGACGGTGGCCTGGATGTAGAGGTCGCCGATGTCGCGCGAGCGGAGCACCGGCATGCCCTTGCCGCGCACCTTGACCTGCTTGCCCGATTGCGTGCCCTCGGCGATCTTCACCTTGACCTCGCCGCCATCGACCGTGCGCACCGGGATATCGGCGCCGATTGCCGCCTGCACCATGGAGATCGGCACGCGGCAGAACAGGTCCGCCCCGTCGCGCTGGAAGAACGGGTGGGGCTTGGTCGAAACGAAGATGTAGAGGTCGCCCGAGGGGCCACCGCGCGTGCCGGCTTCGCCTTCGCCGGCCAGCCGGATGCGGGTGCCGTCCTCGACGCCGGCGGGAATGTTGACGGAGAGAGCCCGCTCGCGCGTCACGCGGCCGGAGCCGGCGCAGTTCGGGCAAGGATTGTCGATCACGTCGCCGCGGCCCTGGCACTGCGGGCAGGTGCGCTCGATGGCGAAGAACCCCTGTTGCGCGCGCACGCGGCCTTGGCCGCCGCACATGCTGCAGACCTTGGGTTTGGCGCCGGGACGCGCGCCGCTGCCGTGGCACGGTTCGCAGGCGACGCTCGTCGGCAACTTGAGACTCGCGGTCTTGCCGCGGAACGCGTCCTCGAGTGTGATCTCCATGTTGTAGCGCAGGTCGGAGCCACGGCCCGGGCCGCCCTGCCGCGAAGCCCCCCCGCGTCGGCCCATCATGTCGCCGAACAGGTCGTCGAAGATGTCGGCCATCGACGAGCCGAACCCGTCCGCCGCCCCGCCGCCCTGCTCGAAGGCGGCATGGCCGAAGCGGTCGTAGGCGGCGCGCTTCTGCCCGTCGGAAAGGATCTGGTAGGCCTCGTTCAGCTCCTTGAACTTGTGCTCCGCCTCCGCATTTCCGGGATTGCGGTCGGGGTGGCATTGCATCGCCGCCTTGCGGAACGCGGTCTTCATTTCCGCCTCGGAGCATGTGCGCGACACGCCCAGGATCTCGTAAAAGTCCGTCTTCGCCATCGAACGTCGTTCCCGAATGACCGCAAACGCCCCTTTGCGGCGGGAGGCGGCGCGTCACTTTTGGAGCCATCGGTTAAAGAAGCCAAGCGGGACGCGAGGCCCAACGCCGGCGCCATCCCTCGCCATTCTTCGAAGTTTGCCACAATTTAGCAGAGCAAGACAGAAAAAGAGCGACTGGATCGCTGCAGCTGGCGCGCTCGAGCCAACGACCGGTATGACCGCGACCGGGCCACATGCGCCAAGCCGGGTTGCCTGTCCCGACGACAGCTCGCAAGCTTACGGTGGGAACGCTTGGCGCAGAGGCACGCGCCGGCGATCGATCAAGGGCGGACAGGCGAGCCCAAACCAGGCTCGCCTCTCGCCGATCAGGCCGACTTCTTGTGATCGTCCGGGCCGACTTCCTTGAAGTCAGCGTCGATGACATCGTCCTTCTCGTGGTGGGCCCCGGCCGTCTCTCCCGGTGCGCCCTCGGCGGCGCCGCCGGCCTTGTACATGGCCTCGCCAAGCTTCATCGAAGCCTGGACGAGGTCGTTGGTCTTGGCCTTGATCGCTTCGGCGTCCTCGCCTTCGAGCGCGGCGCGCAACGCGACGACAGCCGCCTCGATGGTGCTCTTGTCGGCAGCCGGGGCCTTCTCGCCGTAGTCGACCAGCGACTTCTCGGCCGAGTGGATCATTGCCTCGCCCTGGTTGCGGACGTCCACCAGCTCGCGGCGCTCCTTATCCTCGGCCGCGTGCTCCTCCGCGTCCTTCACCATCTTCTGGATGTCGGAATCGCTGAGGCCACCGGACGCCTGGATGCGGATCTGCTGCTCCTTGTTGGTCGCCTTGTCCTTCGCCGTCACGTTGACGATGCCGTTGGCGTCGATGTCGAAGGTCACCTCGATCTGCGGCACGCCGCGGGGCGCCGAAGGCAGGCCGACCAGGTCGAACTGGCCGAGGATCTTGTTGTCCGCCGCCATCTCGCGCTCGCCCTGGAAAACGCGGATCGTGACGGCCGTCTGGTTGTCCTCGGCGGTCGAGAAGACCTGGCTCTTCTTCGTCGGGATGGTGGTGTTGCGATCGATGAGGCGCGTGAACACGCCGCCCAGCGTCTCGATGCCGAGCGACAGCGGCGTCACGTCGAGGAGCAGCACGTCCTTGACGTCGCCCTGCAGCACGCCCGCCTGCACGGCCGCGCCGATCGCCACGACCTCGTCGGGGTTGACGCCCTTGTGGGGCTCCTTGCCGAAGAAGCTCTTGACGACCTCCTGCACCTTCGGCATGCGCGTCATGCCGCCGACCAACACCACTTCGTTGATCTCGCCGGCGGTCAGGCCCGCGTCCTTGATCGCCTTCTTGCACGGCTCGACGGTGCGCTGGATGAGGTCGTCGACCAGCGCCTCGAACTTGGCCCGCGTCAGCTTGAGCGTCAGGTGCTTGGGGCCGGTCGCGTCGGCGGTGATGTAGGGCAGGTTGATGTCGGTCTGGCTCGCCGAGGAGAGCTCGATCTTGGCCTTTTCGGCCGCCTCCTTCAGGCGCTGCAGGGCCAGCTTGTCCTTCTTGAGGTCGATGCCGTTCTCTTTCTTGAACTCATCGGCGAAATACTCGACCAGCCGGTTGTCGAAGTCCTCGCCGCCGAGGAACGTGTCGCCGTTGGTCGACTTCACCTCGAACACGCCGTCGCCGATCTCCAGGATCGACACGTCGAACGTGCCGCCGCCGAGGTCATAGACCGCGATCGTGCCGGAGCCCTTCTTGTCGAGCCCGTAGGCGAGCGCCGCCGCTGTCGGCTCGTTGATGATGCGCAGGACCTCGAGGCCGGCGATCTTGCCCGCGTCCTTGGTGGCTTGCCGCTGGGCGTCGTTGAAATAGGCCGGTACCGTGATGACCGCCTGGGTCACGCCGGAGCCGAGGTGGGCTTCCGCCGTCTCCTTCATCTTCTGGAGGATGAAGGCCGAGATCTGGGAGGGCGAATAGGGCTTGCCATCGGCCTCGACCCAGGCGTCCCCGTTCTTCGCCTTGGCGATCTTGTAGGGGACGAGGCCGATGTCCTTCTTGGTCATCGGATCTTCGAAGGTGCGGCCGATGAGGCGCTTGATCGCGAAGAAGGTGCGCTCCGGGTTGGTGACGCCCTGGCGCTTGGCGGGCTGGCCGACGAGGCGCTCGCCGTCGTCGGTGAAGGCGACGATCGAGGGCGTGGTGCGGGCACCCTCTGCGTTCTCGACCACCTTGGGCGTCGAGCCCTCCATGACGGCGACGCAGGAGTTGGTCGTGCCGAGATCGATGCCGATGACTTTTGCCATGTCGTATTATTCCCTTTCGAGTCGCAAGACCGTCGGACCCCGAAGCGATCCGACCGTTGGGCGGACGGCTGTTCGCCCGGTCCCCGATGATGTTCAGATTGGCATTGCCGTTTATGACTGCAAGACCGCCCGTATATAAGGGAGCGGTTTCGGCGCGCAAGCCGCTCGCGCCCTCTCGGAATTCGCGGCTTGCACCGGGCGGCGGCGCCACAGACGGGGCGCTCCGCGCATGGTAGGGGAAAATAGCCTCGGCGCGCCGCCGACGCGTGGGAGAGGACCGGCGGTCGACGATGTGCCTTCGCGTGAACCGATCCGCGCCAACGAGGCAGAGCGCATGCCGCCTGGGAGCCCTCGCGCTCGCGCTCCTCGTCGCCATGCCCGCCGCCGCGCAGATGCAACTGGTGCCTTCGCCCGCCAAGCCCGAGGGTGGCAGCAGGCCGGCCGCCCCCACCGGCGAGGCGTCGAAGAAGGCGTCGGCCAAGCCCGTGTTCGTCAAGCCGCCGAACGAGGATGCGGTACTCGGCCGACCCCTCGCCTTCGACGGCGTAAAGGGCGCCCTACAATTCGACCGCGCGGGTAAGGATGTGGTCGTGTCCAAGCTGACGCTGCCGGGGGAGCGCCTGTCCAAGCCGGCCGAGGCCTGCCAGGTCGATATCGTCGGCGAACAGCCAATCGTCGCCACCGCCGTCGGACGTCCGCAGGGGGCGTTGCGCTGGCGCGTCGCCGTTGAGGCCTGCCCTTTCACGGTCGATGTCCTCGACGGCGCCGCCCTCGTCTCCAGCGCGCAGCCGACTTGCGACTTCGCCGCCGCCGACTGCCGCGTCAGCCCCGTCGGCCTCTGGGGACCGCCCGGCGGCGCGATCACGCCCGCCCGCATCAAGGAGCTCGAACGCGAGCGCGTACAGTCGGAAACGGTGATGCGCGCCAACTTCCGCGCGCTGGTCCGGCATGCCGGCAAGGACCGCGCCGCCGTCAAGGCGATCGCCGGGGAGCAGGCCGCCTTCTCCTCGCAGCGCGAAATGACGTGCCGCGACTACCTGCGCGAATCGGTGCACGGCTTCTGCTCCGCGCAGATCACGCAGGCACGCTCGCTGGCGATCCTCGCCCAGTTCCCCGACGACGTGGAGAAGGCGCCGCGCAGGCGTGCGTTCCATGCCGGTCATGCCAGCCCCAGGAAGGCTTCTGCCGTCGCCCCGGCGTCGCCGGAGTCGGCGACGCAACCGGAGGAGAGGCCGTGATCGCGCGTCATCCGCAGCTTGCGGCTGCGATCCGCCGCCTCGCGGGCGGCGCCGCGGCCGCGGTTCTATTTGTCGGTCCCGCCGCCGGGCAGGTGCTGCTGCTCTCTCCCCGGTATGGCGCGCCCCCGCAACCGACCTCGCTGACCGTCGGCGTGTTCGCCGTGACGCAGCCGACCGTCGCGTTTCTCGATCGCTCCAGCCGGCTCGCCCTCGACCGTGCGGGGGCCCGCCGCCTTCGCCGCTTCGCCCAGGTCGAAGCTCGCGAGCAGGCGCAGGCTGCAGCCACGCTCGTGGTCCTCGCCGGCGCAACGCCCGTCGGGTCCGATCCGCTGGATGTCGTGGCGGTCGGCGCCGCCTCGCTCGACGAGGCAAGCGAGGCGGTCCTCTCCCGTCTGCCGCCGCTGCTACGCACGCCGGGCGCCCGCGCCGTCGCGGCGGACCAGGCGATCGCGCAGGCAGCCCGCGACGACCTCGCCCGCCTGGCAGCGCTGGATGGGGACGCCTTCGACGCTGTCTACGTTGCAACACAGACGGAAGGGCTGCGTCGCCTGGTGGACGTCTATCGCGACTACGTTCAAAACGGCGACGAGCAGGCTTTGCGCGCCTTCGCCGTCCATGAGTTGCCACGCGTGCGAGCTCGGCTCACCGAGATCGATCGGCGCTAGGGCGCTCGAGCCTCTCACGCACAACTTCATGTGCCGGTCGCAAATTGTCGAAAATAATTGGCGACCCGTGGAACCGAGCGCCGTCGAGGTCATTCCCTCTCCATGCAAACGGTCGATCCCCCAAGATCGTTTGCGTTTACAAGACGGCCGCTCCTGCCCCCCGGAGCGGCCGTTTTATGTTTCGGCGTCAGCGATAGCGATTAGGGCTCGGTGCGCCCTAACCCCAGCGCGTCGCGAACCGGCGACCTTTCAGGAGAAGCGCGGCCCGCGTCGGGCCTGCGCCAAGGCCCGGGTCAGGTGAGAGGCGAAACGCGCCTTGGCATCGGGCCCAAGGAAACGCGCGACCTCCACGGTGTGCCCGCGAGAATGGAGCGACAGGCGCTGCAGCCCGAACTCCTCGTGCTCCTGCCGGTCCAGCCGCACCCAGGCGGGATGGAACCGCCATTCCGACCGCGCGCCGGCCGCCGTCACCTTGGCGAACAACAACTCGAGCGGCGTCACCAGGATATCCTCGTAGGCGCGCGCGGCCCGAAAACTGGCGCGGAACGCCAGGTAGAGAAGGGCGACGTCGAGGCCGATGAAGCCTGCGACCGGCCAAGCGCCCACGATCACGAAAGGGATGCTGGAGGCGGCGCTGACCAGCGCGAACACGCTCATGACGATCCGGACCGCCCTGCGCGTCAGCGATCGGTGCGGCACGAGGCGCGCTTCGAACAGGCGCTCCTGGGCGGGATCGGAAAGGCGGCGGATTTCGGGGGGCAGCGCGCCGTCCGTCATGGTCAAGCTTCTCGCGGGGCAGATCCTGACCTAATATGCAGCGGATGCGCGACAAACCAAGTTCGGGCCACCTATTATCGCGAGGCGAGGCCGAGGAGCCGGGGCTCGCCTCTGCCGCAAAGCCGGTCGCGATCCGCGCGGCGAAGGCGGCGCGGCGCCCGCCCAAGCGCACCGGCCGCGCTTTGAGCAGGGCCGACGTCACGGACGTCTTCCGTCGCTTCCAGGCCGCCAATCCCGAGCCGCGCGGCGAATTGACCTCCATCAACACGTTCACGCTGCTCGTCGCCGTCGTGCTGTCGGCGCAGGCGACCGATGTCAGCGTCAACAAGGCGACCTCTCCGTTGTTCGCGCTCGCCGATACGCCGCAGAAGATGCTGGATCTCGGCGAAGAAAGAATTCGTGCTTTCATCCGGACGATCGGCCTCTACAAGGCCAAGGCGAAGAACGTCGTCGCCCTGTCGCGCCGCCTTATCGACGTGTTCGATGGGCAGGTGCCGGACAACAGGGCCGATCTCGAGTCGCTGCCAGGGGTGGGGCGCAAGACGGCCAACGTCCTCCTCAACAGCGCCTATGGCGTCGCCGTCATCGCGATCGACACCCATCTGTTCCGCGTCTCCAACCGCATGCCGCTCGCCAAGGGCAAGACCCCACTCGACGTCGAGCTGGGGCTGGAGAGGGTCATTCCCGAGACGTTCAAACTCCACGCGCACCACTGGCTGATCCTGCATGGCCGCTACGTCTGCAAAGCGCGCAAGCCGATCTGCGGCTCCTGCCTCGTCGCCGACTTCTGCCGCTGGCCCGACAAAGATTTGAGCCAGCAAGCTTAGCAGAATTCAAGTTTTCGTGGGTCGCGTTGCTTGCGCTCCACTGGAACTCTGCTCGTGCACGCCAGTTGATCGCAATATTGTAGGAGATCATACATGGCTAAACGCGAGATCGTGGCTCGAAACCAGTCTTCGACCGCCGCCCGCGGCTTTGCATCCATGGATGCAGAGAAGCAGAGGGAGATCGCCCGCAAGGGCGGTCGCAGTGTTCCCAACGACAAGCGCAGTTTTTCGCAGAACAACCAATTGGCGTCGGACGCCGGCCGTAAGGGCGGACACTCCTCGCATAGCCGTCGCGATGTCGCAGCGGAGTAGGCGAGCCCCGGTCACACGCCGACGCTCGTCTCTCCAGCCGCCTAGCCTTCCGCCTCGTCCGGTTTCCGGGTCAACCCATGCGAGGCGTGGCCACCCTTCCGACCGGCGGCCGAAGCCAAAACATGGTCTTGCGAAAAGCTGCGGTTCATCGGGTTGACGCTATGCCCACCCTTTCGCCCGGCTTCCGCCGCCAACGACGGGTTCTGCGAGAAGCTCCGCTTCTCGTTGGGGACGCTCTCGCCGCCTTTTCGCGCGATCGCGCGTTGTTTCTCAGGATCCATCGAAGCGAACCCGCGGGTCGATGGTTTCTTGGCGACATCCATAGCGCATCCCTGCTCGTAGGAGTCCATAAGCGTGCTGAACACGCCGAAAAACCGATGGTTCCCCTGCCGCGGCGCCGGCGGTGAAGCAGAGACGTCGCAGGCTTGATCGAGGAAAGACAGCAGACGGCCGGGCCGCGGCCGGAAGCGGTGGGTTCGATTTGACCGCAGAAGGTGGCGACTGACCCTCGGGGCAAGAGCCGACTGTCCCATCGTGCGCTACACGCAGGCGGAAAGCCCGCGCCGCCGATCCGTTCCGCGGGCGCCCGACGTCAGCCGCCTGGACCTCGGCTGTGCGAGGGGCGTCCGATGCTGGAATAGGCGAAGCCGTGTCGGGTGGCCTCGTCGGCGAGGTAGATGTTGCGCAAGTCGACCAGCACCGGGGTCTTCAGCAGGCCCTTCAGCCGCTCGAGGTCGAGTGCGCGGAACTCGTCCCATTCGGTGACGATCGCCACCGCGTCGGCCCCTGTCACGCACTCGTAGGCGTTCGCCGCGAACGCCATGCCCGGAAGCAGCGGACGCGCCTGCTCCATCGCCTCGGGGTCGTAGCCCCGGACGCTCGCGCCCGCGTCCTGCAGTGCCGTCACAATAGCGAGCGCCGGAGCCTCGCGCATGTCGTCGGTGTTGGGCTTGAACGCGAGGCCCAGGATGGCGATCGTCTTACCACGCACAGAGCCGCCGCAGGCCGCGATGATCTTGCGTCCCATCGCCCGCTTGCGCCCGTCGTTGACCGCCACCACCGTCTCGACGATCCGCAGCGGCGCTTCGTAATCCTGCCCGGTTTTGACCAAAGCCAGCGTGTCCTTGGGGAAACACGAGCCGCCGTAGCCGGGCCCCGCGTGCAGGAACTTTCCGCCGATGCGCTTGTCGAGCCCGATCCCGCGCGCCACCTCCTGCACGTTGGCCCCCGTCGCCTCGCACAGGTCGGCCATTTCGTTGATGAAGGTGATCTTCACCGCCAGGAACGCGTTGGCGGCATATTTGATCAGTTCCGACGTGCGCCGCGCCACATAGACCATGGGCAGGCTGTTCAGCGACAGCGGCCGGTAGATCGCCGCCATCACCGCGCGCGCGCGCTCGCTCTCCACCCCCACCACCACCCGGTCCGGGCGCTTGAAGTCCTCGATCGCCGCGCCCTCGCGCAGAAACTCCGGGTTCGACACCACCGCGATGTCCATGTCGGGGCGCGCCTCGCGCACGATGCGCTCCACCTCGTCGCCCGTGCCTACCGGCACCGTGGACTTGGTGATCACGACCAATGGCCCCGTCGCCGCCAAGGCCACGTCGCGGGCCGCGGCATAGACATAGGACAGGTCCGCGTGCCCGTCGCCGTGCCGCGAGGGCGTGCCCACAGCGATGAACACCGCCTCGACGCCTGCCACCGAGGCCGCCAGGTCGGTCGAGAAGCCGAGGCGCCCCTCGCGCACGTTGCGCTCCACCAATTCCTTTAGGCCCGGCTCGTAGATCGGCATCACGCCCGCGCGCAACGCCGCGATCTTTCCCTCATCGAGGTCGACGCAAGCCACCGTGTGACCGAAGTCCGAAAAACACGCGCCAGACACAAGACCAACGTAGCCGCTGCCAATCATCGCTATACGCAAGAGATGTCTCCCGGATCCGTTCGAAAACAGGGTGTAAGCCCAGATGGCTCCGCCTGTCACCTCGGACGGTACGAGGAGCCAGCGCGCACGGGCCAATCCGGCCTTGCGAGCGCCGCGGAGCAAACCCGCGCCCCGCGCTCTGCGACGAGGCGTAAACGGAGCGCGAACTCGTCTCCTCAACGCCCTTCCGCGGACGAAAAGCCGGCAACCGGAGCCGTTCAGCGGGCCTCGCTTCGCTTGCGAAGACGGCGATAAACGCCCTTGGCCCCGGACGTCAGGCGCCTTCGCCGAGCAGCGCCTCGAAATAGGCGATGGTCCGCACCAGGCCGGCCTTCAACGCGACGCTCGGCTCCCAGCCCAGCTTTTCCCGCGCCGCCGTGATGTCGGGCTGGCGCTGGCGCGGGTCGTCGAGCGGCAGCGGCTCGTGCACGATGGGCGAGGCCGAGCCGGTCAGGTCGAGCACCGTCTCGGCGAGCTGGCGCATGGTGAACTCGCCGGGATTGCCGAGGTTGATCGGGCCGGTGATCGCCGGGTCGGAATCCATCAGGCGGCGGAAGCCTTCGATCAGGTCGTCGCAATAGCAGAAGGAGCGCGTCTGCGTCCCCTCGCCGTAGAGGGTGAGCGGCTTGCCGGTCAGCGCCTGGACGATGAAGTTCGACACCACCCGCCCGTCCTGCGGGTTCATGTTGGGCCCGTAAGTGTTGAAGATGCGCGCGACCTTGATCTGCACCTTGTGCTGTCGGTAGTAGTCGAAGAACAGCGTCTCCGCGCAGCGTTTGCCCTCGTCGTAGCAGGCGCGCGGCCCCAGAGTGTTGACGTGGCCCCAATAGCTCTCCGGCTGCGGGTGGACGGCCGGGTCGCCGTAGATCTCCGACGTCGAGGCCTGGAAGATCTTGGCGCGCAGGCGCTTGGCCAAGCCCAGCATGTTGATGGCGCCGATGACGCTCGTCTTCGTCGTCTGGACGGGATCGAATTGGTAATGGATGGGCGAGGCCGGGCAGGCGAGGTTGTAGATCTCGTCCACCTCCACGAAGAGCGGGAAGGTCACGTCGTGGCGCAGCAGCTCGAAGTTGCGGTCGTCCATCAGGGCGGCGATATTGCGCCGCCGCCCCGTGAAGAAATTGTCGACGCAGAGCACCTCGTGCCCCTCGCTCAGCAGCTGCGCGCAGAGATGCGAGCCCAGGAACCCGGCTCCGCCCGTTACAAGTATGCGCTTCATTGATCGACCATCTGCCCGCGTGTTCCGCTGTCTTATAAGCCGGGACGGTGAAAGCAACCATGCCGGGCGTCGCAGCGCTGTCGCTGAGGCCACGCGCGATGCGGCTTCCGTCTGCGTACATTATAACGTATGTCCTTGCCCCATGATGAGACTTTCGCCTGGGCGCGGCCGCGTTGCTCCTGCCGACCCCTCGGCCGCGGCCCCCGGCGCGGCCAGCGGGCCGCCCGCCGTCGTAGCCTTCGAGGACGTTACCTTGACCGTCGGCTCGCGCCGCGTTCTCTCCGCGGTGTCGTTCGCCATCGCGCAGGGGCGGTTCGTCGGCGTTCTCGGCCCCAACGGTGCCGGCAAGACCAGCCTCCTGCGGGCGGTGCTCGGGATGATCCCGGCCCGCGCCGGACGGATCAGCGTGCTCGGTCGTCCCGCGACGCGCGGCAATGCGGCCGTCGGCTACGTCCCGCAGTTCCGCCGCGGCGCGGCCGACCTGCGCCTCAGCGGGTTCGACCTGGTTCTGGGGGCAGTCGCCGGGTTGCGCTGGGGTTGGCCCTTGGCGACGCGGGCGGACCGGGCGACCGCCACCCGGGCGCTCGACCGGGTCGGCGCGCTCGCTTTGGCCCGGCGGCCGCTGGCCGAGCTTTCCGGCGGCGAGCGCCAGCGCATCCTCGTGGCGCAGGCGCTGATCGGCGACCCGCAGCTCCTCCTGCTCGACGAGCCGCTCGCCAGCCTCGACCCGGCACACCAGCGCCAGGTCGTGGAAACGGTGCAGGCGGTGTCGCGCGAGGCGGGGATCGCCGTCCTGTTCTGCGCCCACGAGGTCAACCCGATCCTCAAGGCCGTCGACGCGGTCCTCTATCTCGGCGGCGGACGTGCCGCCATGGGTCCGGTCGACGAGGTCATCACGGGGCCCGTCCTGTCCGCCCTCTATCGCACGCCGATCCATGTGGCGCGCGACAAGGGCCGGATCTATGTGCTGGCGGAGGATGCCGAACTCGAGCGGGTGCGCGAGGACGATCCCCTCCCCAGGAGCCTGCTGACGTGAACCCGTTCGCCTACGAGTTCATGCGCAACGCCTATGCCGCCTGCACGGTGGTGAGCCTCGTCGCCGGCGCGGTCGGCTATTTCCTCGTGCTGCGCGGCGAGACCTTTGCCGGCCACGCGCTGAGCCACGTCGGCTTTCCCGGCGCGACGGGCGCGGTGCTGCTCGGCCTGCCGCCGTTCCTCGGCCTGATCCTCTTCACCGTGCTCGCCGGCGTCGGCATTGGCCTGCTGGGCGAGCGCGCCCAGCGTGACGTGGCCATCGGCGTCGTGCTGACGTTCTCGCTCGGCCTCGGGCTGCTGTTCCTGCATTTCTACACGTCCTACGCCTCGCTCGCGACGAACATCCTGTTCGGCAACGTGCTCGGCATCGGCGCCGACACGGTGCTGATGCTCGCAGCCCTCGCTGCCGCCAGCCTCCTCGGCCTCTGCGCCATCGCGCGACCGCTGCTTTTTTCCAGCCTGCAACCGGAGTTGGCGGAGGCGCGCGGCCTGCGCCCCGGCCTCGTTTCGGCGCTGTTCATGGTGGTCGTGGCCGTTACCACGGCGCAAGCCATGCAGATCGTCGGCATCCTCCTCGTCTTCGCCCTCATGGTCGCGCCGGCGGCGAGCGCGGCACGGCTGACCCGGACCGTCGCCGGCGGCGTCACGGCCTCGGTCGTGCTCGCGATGGCGACCGCTTGGGCGGGGCTGACCCTCGCTTTCTACACCGATTGGCCGGTCAGCTTCTGGATCACCACCATCGGCGCGGCCTGCTATGGCGCCAGCCTGCTCGCCCGCTCGCTGCAGGGCGTGCGGTTCAGCCGGGCGGAGCGCCGCGCGCACCGCTTGGGCGGCGAGACAAGGACGAGCCCCGTACGATGAGCGCACCCGCCCGCCGCCCGCCGCCACCATTCGACCTCGTCGTCCTCACCGGCTTCCTCGGCGCCGGCAAGACCACGCTCCTCAATGCGCTGCTGCGCGATCCCGCTGCGGCCGACACGCTCGTCCTCATCAACGAGTTCGGCGCCATCGGACTCGACCACCTGCTGGTGGAGCGCGTCGAGGGCGACATGCTGGTGATGACCTCGGGCTGCCTGTGCTGCTCCATCCGCGGCGACCTCGTCTCCAGCCTGGAAGATGCGCTGCGGGCGCGCGACAACGGGCGGATGGCGCCGTTCACCCGCGTCGTCATCGAGACGACGGGCCTCGCCGATCCCGCGCCGGTGCTCCACACGATCATGACCCACCCCTACCTGCGCCTGCGGTTCCGGCTGCACGCCGTGGTGACGCTCGTCGACGCGCTCGTGGGCGCCGCGACGCTCGACGCGCAGGAGGAGGCCGTCAAGCAGGTGGCGATGGCCGACCGCCTGGTGCTGACCAAGACCGACCTCGCGGGCGATGCGGCGGCGCTGTCCGCCCTGCGCGCGCGGCTCGCGGCCTTGAACCCTGCCGCTCCCATTCTCGACGCGGCGGCGGGCGAGGCGACGGCCACGCGCCTGATGGGCGGCCTCTCCTACGATCCGGCCGCGCGCGGTGCGGATGCGGCCGCCTGGCTCGCCGCCGAGGCTTTCGCGGCCGACCACGGCCACCACGCCCACGACGTCAACCGCCACGATGCCCGCATCCGCGCCTTCTGCCTGCGCCATCCCCGCCCCATGCCGGCAATGGCGGTGTCGCTCTTCACCGAATTGCTTCAGGCGGCGCACGGGCCGAACCTCCTGCGCTTCAAGGGGCTGATCGCGCTCGCCGACGATCCCGGCCGCCCGCTCGTCGTGCACGGCGTCCAGCATGTGATGCACCCGCCGCGACGGCTCGAGGCCTGGCCCGACGCGGACCACGAGACGCGCATGGTGTTCATCCTGCGCGACCTCGATCCCGCCTTCGTCGAAGGTTTGTGGAAGGCCGCGGCCGGCGAGCCGGCGGTGGACCGCGCCGATGCGGCGGGGCTCGCCGACAACCCTCTGTCGCCCAAGCCCGGCGGGCTGCTCGCCTCGCGCTAGCGGCCGCCTGTGACCCAAACGCCGCGACGCCTCGCAAAATCGGGAGTGGCGGCCCTTTGCTGTTTACCGGGAGGTGCGACGCGTGGGAGGGCTTGAGCCTCGCTTTCTGCATTCGCGGCCCGCGCCAGGGGGCGTCCGGCCCCGGAGGATTCCATGCGCGCCACCAAGTCCGTCCTCGCCCGGTCCGTTCTCGCCCGGTCCGTTCTCGCCTGGCCTGTCCTGGTTTGCCTGGGCACGCTGGCCGCGGGTTCGGCGCAGGCCGCCGTCTCCGTCTCGATCGACCTGTCGACCCAGCACATGCACGTCCAGTCGGCGATGCACACCTACGACTGGCCGATCTCCACCGCGCGCGACGGCTACGTGACCCCGCCCGGCACCTTCGCGCCCGAACGGATGGTCGTGAACTACCATTCCAAGAAGTACGACAACGCGCCGATGCCGCACGCCATCTTCTTCTACTATGGCTACGCGATCCACGGCACCAACGAGGTCCGCAACCTCGGCAAGCCCGCCTCGCACGGCTGCATCCGCCTCTCCAACGCCAATGCGACGACCCTGTTCAACCTGGTGCAGGCCGAGGGCGCGGCGATCTCCATCACCGGCACGCCGCCGGGGCAAGCGCCGATGGCGGCCGTTGCGCAGAACGGCAAGGGCTTCCTCCAGTCGCTCTTCGGCCTGTAGAATTCCAGCCTCGCGGAACCCGCGTCCGCGTCGATCCGGATCATAGCGGGGCGTCCGCGCCTCCCCAAAGTGGAAAGCCGATGTCCGTGCATAGACGCGCCAGGCCGATCGTTTCCCGCGCCGCCCTCGCCTTGGCGACCGCCCTCGCCGCCGCGCCGGCCAGCGCCGCCGATCTCCGCGCCTATGCCGGGCCGCCCGTCGCCGTCGAGGGCGCCAGTTGCCAGGGACCGGAGGTCCAGGCGTTCCCCAGCGTATGGCTGGGCCACTTCACGGGCGGTGCGTCGGCCTATTCCGGGCCGGGCGGCAGCATCCTCCTCGACTGGCGCGACGAGAAGCTCTGCTTCCCCACCCGACGCTCCTGCGACCGCTGGATCGGGGGCATGCGGCGCGACTTCCACCATCCCGAGGGCTATTACACCTGCCTCGTGATCCGCTGATCCATGTCGATCCTGGACAGCCTCCGCGCCTTCATCACCGACACGAGCGACCAGACAGCGCGGGGGTTCGAGGACGGGGACTACCGGCTCGCCACGGCGGCGCTGCTCGTCCACGTCGCCAACGTGGACGGCGGGATGGATCTGCCGGAGCGGGAGCGGCTGCGCGCCGTGATCGAGGCCCGCTTCGGCCTCGACGCCGCCGCCACGACCCGGCTCATCGAGCGAGCCGAGCAGAGCGACCGCGAGGCGGTCGACTTCTTCCATTTCACCACCGTGCTCAAGCGAACCCTCGACGACGGCGGCCGCCAGAAGATCATCGCCATGATGTGGGACGTGGTGTTCGCGGACGGGGCGGTCACCGAGTTCGAGGAGAACGTCGTCTGGCGTGTCGCCGAACTCCTCGGCGTGTCGACGCGCGACCGCGTCACCCTGCGGCAGAAGGCGGCCGACGCGCCGCATGACGCGCCGCCGGAGGGACCGGTCGCCGAGGGGCCTTGGTCGCCCTCGACTCCCGAGGCTTCGACTCCCAAAGCCTCGACTCCCAAGGCATGAGCGCCTGCGTTCCGTCGCGCTGATCACGGGCGCTTCGGGCGGCATCGGCGCGGCGCTCGCCCACGTCTTCGCGCGCCACGGGCACGATCTCGCCCTCGTCGCCCGCAACGCCGAGGCGCTCGCGGCCGTCGCGGACGCCATCGCTGCGGCGGGCCGCCCGCGCCCGATCACCATCGTGCAGGACCTGGCGCTCCCCGACGCCGCCGACCGCGTCGCCGCGGCGCTCGCGCGCGAGGCGGCGTCCGTGGCGATCCTGGTCAACAATGCCGGCTTTGGCCGGAGCGGTGAGGTGGCGGCGCTCGGCCGGGCCGAGCAGTTGGGCATGGTGGACCTGAACCTGCGCGCCGTCCTGGACCTCACTCTCCGCTTCCTCCCCGAGATCGTCCTCGCCCGCGGGAAGGTGCTCAACGTCGGCTCGGTCGCCAGCTTCTTCCCCGCGCCGGGCATGGCTGTCTATTACGCCACCAAGGCGGGGCTCCGTTCCTTCTCGCGCGCGCTCGGCCAGGAACTGCGGCCGGCGGGGATCACCGTCAGCCTGCTCCACCCTGGGGTCACGGCGACGGGCTTCCAGGCGAGGGCCGGCGTACCGGCCGCCGGACGCATCGGCGCTTTCCTTCCCTCTGCGGACGCCGTGGCCGAGGCGGGTTACCGCGCCCTTATGGCGGGGCGACGCGCCTGCGTCCCCGGCCTCGGCAACAAGCTCGGCACGCTGGTTCTGCCGTTGCTGCCGGACGCGCTCCTCCTGCCCCTCGTGGCGCGGGCCCAGCGCCGCCGCCGGCTCGGCTGAGCGTTCACCCCTTCTTCGTCGGCCCGAGGCGCAACGCATCCTTGCCGTTGCTCTTCAGGACGCCTTCGATCTTGTTGGCGAGGGCGGCGAGCAGCCAGGGCAGGTGGACTTCAACCCGGATCTCCGCCGGCTTCACGTCGATCTCCGCCGTCGTGGTCTGACCGATGGCGGAAACGCGGAGATGGGCGACGTCGTCCACCCAGGTCATCTCGCCCGTGCCGATCTTGTCCAGGTAGTTCTGTTTCATCACCGCCACCTGCTCGGTCAGGCGGCGCTTGGCCTCCGCCACGCTGAGGTCGTGGGGAAAGGTGACGACGATGGATTTGGCCATGGTGCTCGCCCTCCGGCCGCGTCGCCCGGCGAAATGCGGAACGGGGCGACGCTTCATGTGGGGTCGCGGCGGCGAATCGCCACGAGGCCCGGATAACCCGGAAAGAGGCAAAAAAGTCACGACATCCCGTCTTGGCGACGATTACGACCAACGGGGGATTGCGCTAACCGTTTTTGGCCGGAGGCTTGCTCATCCTGGGTCCGAGCGGATGCCGAACCTTCGTTCGGGCGACCTTGCCCGGTCGGCACCACCCGCTTGCCCAAGGGGTGCCATGTTCAAAGTCCTCGTGCTCATCTGCGCGTCTTCCACCGATCCGACGGCCTGCGACGTGCATTCCGCCGTGGACGTCATCACCGTCGCGCGTGCCAGCACGCCAGGCCAGTGCGGCTTCATGGGGCAGGCGATGCTTGCGCCGACCTCGCTCGTGCCCGACCCCGCCAAGCAGTACATGAAGGTCGTCTGCGCGCGCGACCAGGTCGCCGCCGCCCATTGAGCGTCCGCCCGCATAAGGGCGTCCGTCTGAAAGCACGCTCGCAAGGGATCCCGCGTCGGCACCCGCCGCCCAAGGGGCCTAGTGGGCCTCGTCCCAATTCAGCGCCGCCTTGGCGTCGACCTGCAACGGCACGCTGAGCGCGACCGCTGGGTGGGGCGCGTCCACCATCACGCGGCGCGCCACCGCGATCGTCGCCTCGACCTCGTCGTCCGCCACCTCGAAGACCAACTCGTCGTGGACCTGGAGCAGCATGCGCGCGCCGAGCCGCTCGGCCTCGAGCGCCGCGTCCATCCGCACCATCGCGCGGCGGATGATGTCGGCCGCCGTTCCCTGGATCGGCGCGTTGACCGCCGCCCGCTCATTGAAGGCCCGCTCGGAGGGGTTCGATGCGCTGATGCGCGGATAGTGGCAGCGCCGCCCGAACAGCGTCTCCACGTAGCCCTGCGCGCGGCAGACGGCCTTGGTCGCATCCATGAAGGCGCGGATGCCGGGGAAGCGCTCGAAATAGCGCTTGATGTAAGAGCCCGCCTCCTCGCGCCCGATGCCGAGTTGGTTGGCGAGGCCGAAGGCGGAGATGCCGTAGATGATGCCGAAGTTGATCGCCTTGGCGCGGCGGCGCACGTCCGCCGTCATCGCCTCCAGGGGCACGGAGAACATCTCGGACGCCGTCATCGCGTGGATGTCGTGGCCGAGCGCGAAGGCGCTCTTCAGCTGTGGGATGTCGGCCATATGCGCCAGCAGCCGCAGCTCGATCTGCGAGTAGTCGGCCGACACGAGCCTGTGCCCCGGCGCGGCGATGAAGGCGCGGCGGATCTTGCGGCCGGCCTCGTTGCGCACGGGAATGTTCTGCAGGTTCGGCTCGGAGGAGGAGAGGCGCCCCGTCGTCGTCGCGGCCAGCGCGTAGGAGGTGTGGACGCGGCCGGTGTCGGGGTTGAGGAAGGTCGGCAGCGCGTCGCTGTAGGTCGACTTCAGCTTGGACACCTGGCGCCATTCCAGCACGAGCCCGGCGAACGGGTTGCCTTGTTCGGCGAGGTCGTCGAGCACGCTCGCCGCCGTCGACCACGCCCCGGTCGCCGTCATCTTCGCGCCCGCGAGGCCCATCTTGCCGAACAGGATGTCGCCGAGCTGTTTGGGTGACCCGAGGTTGAACGGGCCGCCGGCCGTCTCGAAGATCTGCGCCTCGAGACGCGCCATGTCCTGCGCAAACTCGCCCGAGAGCCGCGCGAGGATCTGCCGGTCGATGGCGATGCCGCGCCGCTCCATCCGCGCCAGCGTCACCGTCATCGGCCGTTCCAGCGTGGCGAAGACGCTTGCCATCCGCTCGGCCGGCAGGCGTGGCTTCATCACCTCCCAAAGCCGGAGCGTCACGTCCGTGTCCTCGGCCGAATAGGCCGTCGCCTTGTCGATCGCCACGCGGGCGAAGCCGATGAAGGAGCGGCCGGTGCCGGCGACCGCGCCGAACTGGATCGGTTTGTGTCCGAAATACTTCTGCGCCAGCACGTCCATGCCGTGGTCGG
This sequence comes from Beijerinckiaceae bacterium, assembly GCA_965249685.1. GTDB lineage: Bacteria > Pseudomonadota > Alphaproteobacteria > Rhizobiales > Beijerinckiaceae > RH-AL1. The sequence continues at coordinate 2,794,447 of CBDFMN010000003.1, forward strand.
TGCGCCCGGCGTCGAGCACGTAGGAGAGCAGCAGCGTGTCCTCGACCGGCGCGACCTCGATGCCGTGCTGCTTCAGCACGTGCCAGTCGAACTTCATGTTGTGCGCGATCTTGAGGACGGCCAAATCCTCCAACAGCGGCTTCAGCCGCGCGACGACGCCCTCGATCGGTAGCTGGCCCGGGACAAGTTCCGCGCCGCCGAACAGGTCGCCGCCGCCCTCGCCGACGTGCTGCAGGGGCACGTAGCAGGCCATGCCTGGTTCGGAGCAGAGCGACACGCCCACGAGCTTGGCGGTCAGCGGGTCGAGCGAGGAGGTTTCCGTGTCGATGGCGACGCGGCCTGCTTCCCGCGCGGCGGCGATGGCGGCGTCGAGCGCCTCCCAGGTGTCGACGGTGCGGTAGCCGGCGTGGTCGAAGGGGACGCCCATGGCCGCCGTCGCGCGCTTGGCGGCGAGCTCGCCCGGGCCGGTGGCGATGCTGCTCTTGGCCTCGAGGATGCCATAGCGCGCGTTCTTCGCCGGCCCGTCGAAGGGCTTGGCCTCGGCTGGCTGCCGCGCCTCGCCGTTCCGGTGGCGCCATCCCGCCGGGCCGGTGAAGGCCGGGTCGGGCTCGATCTCCGCCGCCTCGACCCCGAAGGTCTCGGCGGCGCGCCGCGCCAGCGTGGTGAACTCCATTGCCTTGAAGAAGGCGACGAGCTGCCGCCCGTCGGGGGCCGCCAGGCCGAGGTCGTCGATGGGAGTCTCGACCGCCACGTCGCGCACCAGCGTCACGAGCTGGCGCGAGACCTTGATGAGCGCCACGCTGTCGGGATCGGTGAGGATCTCGCGGCGTTTCGGCTGCTTGATCTCGCGCGCGCAGGTGAGCAGCGTGTCGAGGTCGCCGTATTCGGTGATGAGCTGCGCCGCCGTCTTCAGGCCGATGCCCTTGGCCCCCGGGACGTTGTCGGTGGAATCGCCGGCCAGCGCCTGCACGTCGACGACGAGGTGCGGCGGCACCCCGAAATAGTCCTGCACCTCGGCCTCGCCAATGCGCCGCTCGGCACGCGACCCCGCCGCTTTGGGATCGCCGGAGGCGGGGTCGAACATGGCGACGCCGGGCTCGATCAGCTGCATCAGGTCCTTGTCGGCGGAGATGATGAGCACGTCGGCGCCGCGCGCGCGCGCCTGGCGGGCATAGGTTGCGATGAGGTCGTCGGCCTCGTAGACGTCCTGCTCGACGGGCAGCAGGCCGAAGGCGCGGACGCTGTCGCGCATCAGCGGGAATTGCGGGACGAGGTCTTCGGGCGGCTCGGAGCGATTGCCCTTGTAGGGCGGGTAGAGATCCTTGCGGAACGAGTTCTCGCTCTTGTCGAAGATGATGGCGAGGTGGGTGGGACGGATACCGGCCGCGCCCTCGTTGATGAACTGGAACAGCTTGGTGCAGAACAGCCGGACCGCGCCCGTGGGCAGCCGGTCGGAGCGGTAATTGTACTTCGCGTCCTGACGGATCGACTGAAAATAGGCGCGGAAGACGAAGGAGGACCCATCGACGAGGAAGACGTGGTCGCCGGCCTGCAACGGTCGGGGTTCTTGCGCGGGAGAAGTCATCGGTGCACCATAGTGGGTGTCGCCGCCGCGATCCATCCTTGCCGCTCCCGTCCTCGCCGCTCCCGCTGTGGAGACCGGGCCGGCGAGCCTGCCGCGCATCGCAGGAGGGGAGGAACATCTGGGCTTGACGACACTTTCTTGACGGCGGCCCTTGAACTGGCACATTAAACCGTATTGCGGTTGGCTGGAATCAATCGGCCGCGGGTTGATCCCCTTGTTCGCCGGCCGTGAGGTGCCACCGTTTGCGTAGCCATTCTTCGCGTCCGCCGAAAGGCTTGCTGACGGAAACGCGCATCGAGGACCGCCTGGCGGACGAGGCCCGGTTCATCAAGACCTGGTTCGATAACCCTATTCTCACGGGCGCCGTCTCGCCGTCCGGCCGCTTCTTGGCGCGGATGATGGCCCGCGCGGTCGATCCCAGCGGCTCGGGGCCGGTTGTGGAACTGGGACCCGGCACCGGCCCGATCACCCAGGCCCTCCTGCATCGCGGAATCGCCGCCGAGCGTCTCGTCCTCGTCGAGTTCGACGCCGCGTTCTGCCAGCTCCTGCGCAAACGCTTCCCCGGCGTGCAAGTCGTCCAAGCCGACGCCTACCGCCTGCGCGAGAGCCTCGCCGGTGTGCTCGCCGAACCGGCGGCGGCCGTGGTCTCCAGCCTGCCGCTCCTGACAAAGCCCGACGAGCAGCGCGTGGCCCTGCTGGAGGACGCCTTCTCCCTGATGGCGCCGACCGGCTCCTTCGTGCAGTTCACCTACGGCATGAACTCGCCGATACCGCGCCGCGCCGCGCCCGCCTACGCCGCCGACGTCTCGGCCCCGGTCTGGCTCAACCTGCCGCCGGCCCGCGTGTGGGTCTATCGGCGCTGCGACGCCGGCGCCTCGGCCTTGGACCTTGCGGCGGACCTCACCCTCCGCGAGATGGCGGCGGCCCGGCCGCGCGCGGAGACGACGTTCCGTCCGGCGCGCGACCCGCGCCTCGGCCTCTTCGATCGCGTTGCCCCACGGGCCCGGCAGCCGCGCCCGTGACGCTGCCGCGCGTCGTCCCGCCGCGGGAGGCGCTGATCGTCGCCCTCGACGTGGCGACGCCGGAGGCGGCCGACGCGCTGGTGGCGCAACTCGGCGCCAGCGTCGGCTTCTACAAGATCGGCCTGGAACTCGCCTATGGCGGCGGCCTCGCCCTGGCGGAGCGGTTGGTCGGCCAAGGCAAGCGCGTGTTCCTCGATCTCAAGCTGCACGACATTCCCGCTACGGTGGAACGGGCGGCCGCGCAGGTCGCGCGTCTCGGCGCGACGTTCCTCACCGTCCACGCCTTTCCCCAGACCATGGTTGCGGCGCGGCGCGGCGTCGCGGATGGGGCGCTGGTCGTGCTCGGCGTCACTGTCCTCACCTCCTGCGACGACGCGGACCTGGCCGAGGCCGGCTATGCCTACGGCGTCCACGACCTCGTGGCGCGCCGCGCCGGGCAGGCGGAGGCGGCCGGCATCGGCGGCCTCGTCCTCTCCGCCGAAGAGGTCGCGGCGGTGCGTGCGCGCGTACCGCCGTCGTTTCGGCTGGTGACGCCGGGTATCCGCCCCGCGAATACCGCCGCCGGCGACCAGAAGCGGGTGGTGACGCCGGCCGTCGCGCTCGCGGCGGGCGCCGACTACCTGGTGGTGGGCCGCCCCATCACCCGGTCCGCCGACCCACACGCCGCCGCCGAGGCGATCCTGGCGGAGATGGTCGCGCAGTCGTAGGCTGACGAGACAGTGCCGGCGGCTTCGCCTGCCGTGCAGCGCCGCACAGCAGATCGCACCTGCCGCAAACCTTGCGGCCGCAGAATCCTTCTCCGGCAAGGCCTATAAAGGCCGAGCTATTCTCTTGAGATCAGCCCCTTCGTCTACCCATAATCGCGGCATTACTGGACGCTGCCGAGATTTGACATGAGCGAAATCACTGCCGGACGCGTCGACGCGACGCGGTCCCCTGGCGCCTTCAAGGCGATCTTCGGGAAGGACGATTGGTGGGCGGTGCTGTTCGGCCTCGGCCTCGTCGCCGCGGGTTGCCTGACACTCGCCGGCGGCCCGCGCCTCGCGTGGCTCGCGGTGCTGCCGGCCAAATGGAGCACGCTCGAGCAATTGCGCGCCGATCTCGCCGCCACCTGGCCGCGTTACCTCGCGCAAGGCGCGCTGTGGCTCGCCGTGAGCGCGACCGCGCTGGCGGCGCTGGGCTACCGGTTGCGGGCCGTGGTGCCGGCCGTGGCGTTCCTGTTTGTCGCCTCGGCTCTGGTCGTGGTCATCGGCCAGTGGGACCAGGCGGTCCGCTACAACCTCGAGCCGCCGCTCGTCGCCTTGGCGCTCGGTCTGGTGATCGCCAACCTCGGCGTACTCCCGCGCGCGCTCGACGCCGGGTTTCGCGTCGAGTTCTACATCAAGCTGGGCGTGGTGCTGCTGGGCGCGACCCTGCCGCTCAGCCTCATCGTCCTGGCCGGCCCGATCGCCTTCGCGCAGGCTTCGACCGTGTCGATCGTCACCTTCCTCGTCATCTTCTTCGTCGCACGCGCGCTTGGCCTCGACCCGCGCTTCGCCGCGACGCTCGGTGTCGGCGGGGCCGTCTGCGGCGTCTCCGCGGCCATTGCCATCGCCGCTGCCGTGGGCGCGCGCAAGCAGGACGCGGCGGTGGTCATCTCCATCGTGATCCTCTGGGCGATCGTCATGATTTTCGTCCTGCCGTTCGGCTCGGAGGCCCTGCACCTGCCCGCGGGCGTCGGCGGCGCCTGGATCGGCACGTCGGAATTCGCCGACGCCGCCGGTTTCGCCGCCGCGCAGGCCTATGGCGCCATTGCCGCCAAGGTGCCGGGTGCGCCCGCCAACGCCGCCGAGCAGGCGGTGGCGGCCTTCACCCTGATGAAGGTGGTCGGCCGCGACGTGTGGATCGGCCTATGGGCCATCGTCCTGTCGATCGTGGCGACGACGCGGTGGAACGAGGGCGGCGTCGCCAATCGCGCCGGGGTAGGCGAAATATGGAGCCGTTTCCCGAAATTCGTCATCGGCTTCCTGCTGGCGTCGGCGCTCGTCACGCTGGTGGCGACGCAGATGGGCCGGGCCGACTTTGCCAAGGTGGCGACGCCCGAACTCGTCGCGCCGATCAAGGCGCTGCGGATCTGGGCGTTTACCTTCGGCTTTCTCAGCATCGGTCTGACCACCCGTGTGCGCGATCTCGCGGGCGTGGGGCTGCGCCCGTTCGTCGCGTTCAGTGCCGGCGTCGCCGTCAACGTCGCGCTCGGCCTCTTCCTCTCCGTCGTGGTCTTCGGCGGTTACTGGGAGCGTTTCAACCCTTGACCGAGGCAGACCTCAAATCCCGGCGCTGCGGCGCCTGCGACCACTTCTCGCGCGACCCGCTCGTTCTGGAGCGCGCGCTGCCGGGTCTGGCGGCACTGAGTTCGGCGCATGCGGCGAGCCGCGCCATGGACGGCCTGTGCCTCCACCACGAGCGCCTGCTGCGCGCTTCGGCGACCTGCCCGCTCTTCACGCAGGCGCGCTGAGGCGCGCGCCACCAGCGAACCGCCCGACCACCTGGAGGCGCGGCCGTGACCGGCGGTGCAAGAGGCTCCGCAGATCGTCGGGGCATTCTTCGCTTTGGAAAAAGCGGATGATGCAGGACGAGCCCCTTCGATCGGCGCGCTCCCAAGCCAAAGCCCCTCGGTCGCATGCTGCCGCACCCGGCCCGTGCAAAGGAGGCGTCCCATCGATGACATCCAGGCCTTCACGACACGATGGAACGCCGCTGACCGTCCATTTCGGTCGCACCGCTGCCGACTACAGCCGCTACCGCGTCGGCTTCCCGCCGCGCTTCTTCAAGCGGTTGTTCGACGAGGACTGGGTGCGGCCCGGCCACCACGTGCTCGACCTCGGCACCGGGACGGGGACCGTCGCCCGCGGCCTCGCCCTGCGCGGCTGTCAAGTCACCGGCCTCGATTCGGAACAGCACCTGCTGACGGAGGCGGCGCGGCTCGACCGCGAGACCTTTACCGGCGTCGCCTATGTCGAGGGCCGCGCCGAGGCGACGGGGCTGCCGGAGCACGGTTTTGACGTGGTGACAGCCGGCCAGTGCTGGCACTGGTTCGACCGGCCGCGAACGGTCGCCGAGGTCGCGCGCGTGCTGAAGCCGGGTGGCCGGCTCGTGATCGCCCATTTCGACTGGCTGCCGCTGGGGGCCAACGTAGTGGCCATGACGGAGGCGCTGGTCGCCCGTTACAACCCGCAGTGGCGTCTCGACAACGAGTCCGGGATCTACCCGGACTTCATGGCGGACGTGGCGGAGGGCGGGTTCAAGGAGCTCGAGACGTTCTCCTTCGACATCGACGTCGCCTACGCGCACGAGGCGTGGCGTGGCCGCATCCGCGCCAGCGCCGGCGTCGGGGCGTCGCTGCCGGCGGCGGACGTCGCCCGGTTCGACGCCGAACTTGCCGCCGCGCTCCGCGCCGGCTGGCCCATCGAGCCGCTGGTGGTGCCGCACCGCGTCTGGGCGCTCAAGGCGGTCTCAGGGGCCTGAGCCGCTCCACGCTGTGCCGAAGGCGGCACGCGCCTCCTCCAAACAGGCCGTGAAGCCGGCAAGGTCGGTGAAGCGCCGCGCCGCCGGTACGCTGCGGCGATGGATGCGCCGGCCCTGTGCCGCGAGCGCCCCGTCGACCATCAGGTTGTCGACGTGGCCGAAGTCCTCCGCGCTCATGCCGTCGGGGTCGCGCCACACGCCCGTCTCGGCCTGCAGGCGCAGGACATGCGCCGCCTTCACCCGGTCGAAGAAGGCGGCGGGATCATTGGAATAGGCGAAGACCGGCTTGCCCATGGCCGCCATCGCGCCGAGCTCGAAGACCGTGCCGACGTCGGCGCTGGGGCCGCGGAACGGGGTCAGGTGGAAGATGCCGGCGTCGGCCTCGTGCATCATCGCGATCAGCCGGTCGTAGATGGCGCGGCCGGTCGCGTCCGCGGGCAGGCCGCCGTCGAGCGGGTAGAGGCCGCGGAAGCCGTGCTCCCGGCAGAGCGCCACCTTGCGTCGCCCGGCCTCGACGGCGTCGGGCAGGAAGACGTCGGGGCCGGCGAGATAGATCGCGGGTCCGTTTTCCCCCGACCCCGTCATGGGATGATCTTCGCCTTGATCGGCTGCGACGCGAAGCCGGGATGGTAGAGGTCGGCGATGGGCTTCCTATCGCTGCTTGCGGAGAATGACACAGGGGAGGCCGGCCGCGCTCAGATCTGCCGCTCGATGATCATGCTCTTGATCTCGGAGATGGCCTTGGCCGGGTTGAGCCCCTTCGGGCAGGCCTTGGCGCAGTTCATGATCGTGTGGCAGCGATAGAGGCGGAAGGGGTCTTCGACGTGGTCGAGCCGTTCGCCCGTCGCCTCGTCGCGCGAGTCGATCAGCCAGCGGTAGGCCTGCAGCAGCACGGCGGGGCCGAGATAGCGGTCGCCGTTCCACCAGTAGGACGGGCAGGACGTCGAGCAGCAGGCGCACAGGATGCACTCGTAGAGCCCATCGAGCTTGGCGCGGTCGGCCGGGGTCTGCCGCCACTCCTTCTCCGGCTGCGGCGTGGACGTCTGCAGCCAGGGCTGGATGGAAGCGTGTTGCGCGTAGAAGCCGGTGAGGTCGGGCACGAGGTCCTTGATGACCAGCATATGCGGCAGCGGATAGATCTTGATCGCGCCCTTCACGTCGGTGATGCCCTTGGTGCAGGCGAGCGTGTTGGTTCCGTCGATGTTCATCGCGCAGGAGCCGCAGATGCCCTCGCGGCAGGAACGGCGGAAGGTCAGGGTCGGGTCGACCTTCGACTTGATCCAGATGATGGCGTCGAGGACCATCGGCCCGCAATCGTCGATGTCGACGAAGAACGTGTCGACGCGCGGGTTCTGCCCGTCGTCCGGGTTCCAGCGGTAGACGCGGAACTCCTTGACGTTCGTCGCGCCTTCGGGCGTCGGCCAGGTCTTGCCGGTGCCGACCTTGGAGTTCTTGGGGAGGGTGAGCTGGACCATGATTATCTCTTCTTCGGACCGCGCCTGCGATCGAGCGCCACCATCAGGTCGTTGTTATCCTCGATGCGCAGCATACGAATATCCTTGAGGCAGGGGACAAACCAGTCGAACTCAGCCGCGAGGTCTTGCGCGATCGTCACGCACTCGACTGCATCCATATCGCCGATGGCAAAATAAACGGAGCCTTGCTTGTGCTCGAAGCCGCTCTCTTCGAGAAACTTGCGAATGTCCGAATAAGCATTTCCCCAGGATTGGTTTGGATAGAGCTTTTCCAACGTTTCTGTATCAAGATCGAACGGGATGGCATACACGGGCGAGCGCCTTCCAACCCTGTTGTGACCAATTGACGGATGAACGCTCACGTTCTTTCTCCACCGTTCAGTACACCCGTGCCTTCGGCTCGATGTACTGCATCTCGTTCGACATCGTATACGAGTGCACCGGCCGATAATCGATCGCGATCGTCTTGGCGAAGGGGTCGATGGACGCCAAAGTGTGCTTCATCCATGTCTTGTCGTCGCGCTCGGAATAATCCTCGCGGGCGTGGGCGCCGCGCGATTCCGTGCGGTTGACGGCGCTGTCCATCGTCACCACGGCCTGGACGATGAGGTTGTCGAACTCCATCGTCTCGACGAGGTCCGAGTTCCAGATCAGCGAGCGGTCGGTGATGCCGACTTCGTCGTGCGCGTTCCAAACGCTGTGGATCAGCTTCGACCCTTCCTCCAGCGTCTCGCCGGTGCGGTAGACGGCGCAATTGGCCTGCATCACCTTCTGCATCTCGAGGCGCAGCGCGGCGGTCGGCGTCTTGCCCTTGGCGTGGCGGAACCGGTCGAGGCGGGCGAGGGCGAGGTCGGCGGAGCCCGCCGGCAACTCGGCCTGCTTGGCGCCGGGCTGCACCACCTCGGCGGCCCGCAGTCCCGCGGCGCGACCGAACACCACAAGGTCGATCAGCGAGTTCGAGCCCAGCCGGTTGGCGCCGTGCACGGAGACGCAGGCGGCCTCGCCGATCGCCATCAGGCCAGGCACGATCACGTCGGGGTCGCCATCCTTCTTGATCAGCACCTCGCCGTGGAAGTTGGTGGGGATGCCGCCCATGTTGTAGTGCACCGTCGGGATGACGGGGATCGGCTCCTTGGTGAGGTCGACGCCGGCGAAGATGCGCGCGCTCTCGCCGATGCCGGGCAGGCGCTCGTGCAGCACCGAGGGTTCCAGGTGGTCGAGGTGCAGGAAGATATGGTCCTTGCCCTTGCCGACGCCGCGTCCCTCGCGGATCTCCATCGTCATCGCGCGGCTCACCATGTCGCGCGGCGCCAGATCTTTCACGGAGGGAGCGTAGCGCTCCATGAAGCGCTCGCCCTCGCCATTGGTGAGGTAGCCCCCCTCGCCACGGGCGCCCTCCGTGATGAGGCAGCCGGCGCCGTAGATGCCGGTGGGATGGAACTGCACGAATTCCATGTCCTGCAGCGGCAGGCCGGCGCGCAGCACCATGGCGTTGCCGTCGCCGGTGCAGGTGTGGGCGGACGTCGCTGAGAAATAGGCGCGCCCGTAGCCGCCCGTCGCCAGCATGACGAGCTGCGCGCGGAAACGGTGGATCGTCCCGTCGTCGAGCTTCAGGCAGACGACGCCGCGGCAACGCCCTTCCTCCATGATGAGGTCGATGGCGAAATATTCGATGAAGAACTCGGTGTCGTGCTTCAGCGCCTGGCCGTACATCGTGTGCAGCATGGCGTGGCCGGTGCGGTCTGCGGCGGCGCAGGTGCGCTGCGCCGGCGGACCCTTGCCGAAGTCGGTGGTCATGCCGCCGAACGGGCGCTGGTAGATGCGGCCGTCCTCGGTGCGGGAGAAGGGAACCCCCCAATGCTCCAGCTCGTAGACCGCCTTCGGCGCGTTGCGGCAGAGGTATTCGATGGCGTCCTGGTCGCCCAGCCAGTCCGACCCCTTTACGGTGTCGTACATGTGCCATTTCCAGTTGTCCGAGCCCATGTTGCCGAGCGAGGCGGCGACGCCGCCCTGCGCCGCGACCGTGTGCGAGCGGGTGGGAAAGACCTTGGAGATGCAGGCGGTGCGCAATCCCGCCTGCGAGCAGCCGACCGTCGCGCGCAAGCCCGCGCCGCCGGCACCGACGACGACGACGTCGAACGTGTGGTCCGTGATTGGGTAGGCTGCCCCGTTCAACCCGGGGACGCCGGAATGCGCCCTACCGCCGTTCAAGGAACCGTTCAAAGCCATGGATATGCCTTTCAGATCTCAGGTCGATACAAGGCTCAGGTGAAGCTGATCTTGAGCAGCGCATAGATGCAGGCGAGGCCGACGAAGGTGCAAAGGAACAGATTGGCGATCAAGGCCCAGCTTTTGGCGTGCGAGCCGTGGACGTAGTCGTCGATGATGACCTGCATGCCAAGCTTCATATGGTAGATGCCGGCGCCGACGAACAGGAGCAGAAGGATCGCCGGCAGCGGGCGCCCGACCGCGGCGCGGGCGGCGGCGAAGTCCTTGTGCACGAGGCTGGCGAGAATCCAGACGAACGCGATTGTCAACGGCACCAAGGCGACCGAGGTGACATGCATGGCGCGCGCTGCCTCGCTTCCCGAGCGGGCAGAGCCGAGGTAGCGGACCTTGCTGGCCGCCGTGCGGAGGGAAAGCGGATCGTTGGCCATGGGTTCTCCTCTGCTGGTGCGCGGGTCAGGCGAGGGCGTAGGCGGCAGCCCACACCAGCACGGTCAAAACCAGTCCGCCGCCCAGCGTCCCCTGCGCCAGGTACTCCCGGGCGGGGGCATCCATCCCGTAACCCATGTCCCACAGCAGGTGGCGCAAGCCACCGAGCAGATGGTGGAACAGAGCCCAGGTGAAAAGCACGAGCACGAGCAGGCCGAGGCTCGAGCCGTAGATCGTGGCCGCAACCGAGAAGGGCGCGGCGCCCGCGGCGAGTGCGATCAGGTACCAGGCGAGTAGCAGCGTGCCGGCATAGAGCGCCGTGCCGGTGATGCGGTGCGCGATGGACATCATCATCGTCAGCATCGGCGTGTAGATCTGCAGATGCGGCGAGAGAGGTCGGCGCGCCTCGGCGCCGAGCAGGCGTTTATCGACTTCCACCATCAAGATAAGGTCCTATCGACCGTCGAGCCCGTCCCATAGGCTCAAGTCGTCGGGCCTGCAATGGAGACGATGTCGCTGCTTCCAGCCGTTCGTCCACTTGCATCGCGGGCGATTTATTGCAGTGCAGCGGGCTTTTACGGAAGGGCTCCCCTCACGAGGGCGGATCGTTCAGGTCGAAGCGCTCACCAAGGGCAACGCCTCGCAAAGCCGGTCGACGCCTCGCGAAGTCGGGCAGTGTCTTAGTTTGAATGTCGGCTTGTGGCGGCAACCGGACTTTGGCCTGCTAGCCCGAAGCGGACGGTCCGGTTCCGACCCAATCTGGCTGTGGCTGGCTCCCTGATTGGTGATGTCGGGCAGTATGGACATACGGCCGCTCGCGATCGTGGAACGAAGTGTTAGGGCTCTCCACGGAAAGGCTGCAGCCCTCAAGACTTTTTAAGGCCAATCCTCGTCATGAGGGATCGCCGCGAAGCGCTATGAGGATCTGTTTTCGCGGCCCCTGATAAGTCCCGAAATTCGCATTGTCTCAATTTTGAGCTTGGAAAAACACCATGAGCTGTAGCCGTCTTGAAGGATCGCTCGTCGCGAGCCTCGTAATAATCCTCGCCGCCGGTCCGTCCCTGGCGGCTGAGCGACAGCCATTCGAGATGGTGAAGGGCTGGGAGATTGAGCGCGCCGTCGGCGACACGAGTGCGCATGCCTGCCTGATGAGCCACACCTACAAGGACAAGGACGACGCGAATGCGGTGAACGGCATCATCTTCGCCCTGAGCGAGACGGAGACGGTGCTGGGCCTCGTCTACGAGAACTGGACGTGGGGCAAGCAGGAGAGCGTGAAGGTTCCGTTCTTCCTCGACAAAGTCCGCTACGACGCCAAGGCGCGCTGGGTTGGCGACGGGCAGTCCCTCAACGCGACCTTCCCGACCAGCATCGTTCCCAGCCTCATGGCCGCAAGGACCATCGTGCTGAAATTCGACGACGGAAAAGCCGACTTCGAGATCGGCGGGTTCGCCGAGGGTTACGAGTCCCTCCGTCGCTGCAACGCCACCAAGGTCGGGTCCGCCGTAGCGGCCACGCCTGCGGCTCCCGCGCCGGTGGCCCCCGTAGCGGTTCCGGCGGTCGCCCCGGCCGGGCGCTATCAGATCACCACGATCGGCGCGGGCGCCGATTTCGCCGGCTGCATGGCGCTGAACGAGCCCGCGGGCCTCGCCATGGTAGCGGTCGGGCAGAATGTCGGCCTCATCGCCAACTCGACGAAATTCCCGTTTACCAAGGGCAGCGCCGTAAAGGGCGCCTGGACGGTGGATGGTGCGGGTACCACCGGCTTCGCCTCTAAGATCGATACCGATCATACCGTCTCGATCGACGTCCCCAACACCGCCGAGGCAGTGACCCGCCTCACCACCGGCAAGAGCCTCGTCGTCAAGGCGGACGACGTCGAGGTGGCCTTCGCCCTCGGTTCGATGAAACAGGCCTTCACGGACCTTTCGACCTGCATGGAGACCAAGAAGGCGCCCTGACGCGAGGGGTTCCCGCGGGACGCAGGATCAGTTGACGCTCTTGGGCCCCCCGCGCGAGATGCCGACCTTGGCCGGGCGCAGCACGCGGTCGCCGATGGCGAACCCCTGTTCGACGACCTGCATCACCGTGCCGGACGGCACGCTCTCGTCGGGGATCTCGAACAGCGCCTCCTGCAGGTTCGGATCGAATTTCTTGCCGAGCGGCTCGATTTTCTTGACGCCGAAGCGGGCGAGCCGCGAAACGAAGTCGCGCTCGGTCAGCTCGATACCTTCCACGAAGGTCTTCAGCGCCGGCTCGGCGGTTTCGCGGGTCGCGACCGGCACGGCTTCGATGGCGCGGCTGAGGTTGTCGACGAAGGTCAGCATGTCGCGCGCGAAGGAGGCGACGCCGTAGGTCTTGGCATCCGACACCTCACGCTCGGTGCGCCGGCGCAGGTTCTCCATGTCGGCCAGCGTGCGCAGCACCTTGTCTTTCAGCTCGGCGTTCTCCGCCTGCAACGCCTCGAGCACCTTGAACGGATCGGGCTCGCCCGCTGGGGTGGCGTCGGGCGCGCCGGTCGGCTCCGCCTCGCCGGCGGCCGGAGCCGCATCGCTCTGGGGACGGAAGATATCTGCTTTGGGATCGTTCATGAGACCATGGGGAAATGTGACGCGGTAGCGCACATATCAGTTTTGCCGGATGAAAGATCAAGTTTCCTCACAGGCCCTCACCGCGGCCGTGGGCCTCCGCGGCACCCTCGCGGCGCGGCCGGGCGAAGGCGGCGAGCAGGGCGTCGCGGATCGCGTCGCGCCGTGCCGAGACGGTGATCTTCTCGCCGTGCAGGTCGGTGACGTAGAACACGTCGGCCGCCTTCTCGCCGAAGGTCGCGATATGCGCCGAGCCGATGTTGAGTTCGAGCTGCGACAGGATCGCGGTGAGCTCGAACAGGAGGCCGCGCCGGTCGAGGCCCGCCACTTCGATCACGGTGAGCCGGCTCGACAGGGCGTTGTCGATGTTGACCTCCGGGGTCACCTCGAACGTCTCGGCGGCCGGCACGTCGCCCGCCCGAGGGGCGATCATGTCGGAAAGCCGAATTTCGCCCTTCAGGGTGCGCTCGACGGCAAGCCCGATGCGGCCGGCGCGGCGCATCTCGTCCTCGTCCCGGTCGAAGGCCCGCGTCACGTAGATCATGTCGAGCGCCAGCCCGTCGGTCGTCGTGAAGATCTGCGCGTCGACGATGTTGGCGGCCGCCGCCGCACAGGCGCCGGCGATCGTCGACAGCAGGCGCGGATGGTCGGGCGCGATCACCGTCAGCTCGGTGATGCCGCGTGTCTCGTCCGTCAGGATGTCGACGGCCGGCCCAGGGGACTCGACCTCCGACATGTTGAGCAGGCGGGCATGGCGGACCTTATGGACGAGGTCGACCTTGAGCCAGTAGGTCGGCTGGTGACGCGCCGCATAGGCGTCGAAATCGTGCCTGGACCAGGCCGGCAGGGCGGCGCGCAACTCCTCGCGCGCCTCCGTGATGCGCCGCTCGCGCGCGATCGTCGACTGCTCGCCGCCGATGGTGCTCTCGGTCTCGCGGTAGAGGGCGCGCAGCAGCTCCGCCTTCCAGCCGTTCCACACGCCCGGCCCGACGGCCCGGATGTCGCAGACGGTGAGGATGTAGAGCATGTTGAGGCGGTCGAGCGTGCCGACGAGGGCCGAGAAGGTCTCGATGGTGCGCCGATCGGAGAGGTCGCGACGCTGCGCCGTGTCCGACATGACGAGGTGGTTCTCGATCAGCCAGGCCACGGTTTCGGTCTCGGCCGGACCAAGTCCCAAGCGCGGGCAGAGCTTGCGGGCCACCGCGACGCCGGCGAGCGAATGGTCCTCGATGCGGCCTTTGGCGATGTCGTGCAGGAACAGGGCGACATAGAGCACGCGGCGGTCGCCCAGCGTCGGCAGCACGTCCTGCGCGAGCTTGTGCTCGATGGCGCCGCGCCCGCTCTCGATGTCGGCGAGGATACCGACGGCGCGGATCAGGTGCTCGTCGACCGTGTAGCTGTGATACATGTTGAACTGCATCAGCGCGACGATGCGGCCGAAGTCGGGAATGAAGCGCCCGAGAACGCCCGCCTGGTCCATCAGGCGCAGCACGATCTCGGGGGCGTTGCGCGATGTGAGGATCGCCAGGAACAGGCGGTTGGCCTCCTCGTCCGCGCGCATGGCGGCGTCGATCCGCGTCAGGCTCAGGGTCACGAGGCGCATCGCGTCGGGGTGGATGGCGAGGCCGGCCTCGTCGGCGATGGCGAAGAGGCGAACCAGGTTGACCGGGTCGCGCGCGAACGTGGCGGAATCCGCCACGGTGATGCGGGCGTTCTCGACCGCGAAGTCCTTGTTGGACAGCGTCTCGCGCCGGCGCCATATGCGGCCGAAGAATCGGTCGAGCATCGGCGAGGGCTTGGCCTGGCGTTCCTCGAGCGCGGCGCAGACGATGGCCGTGAGGTCGCCGACGTCTTTGGCGATGAGGAAGTAGTGTTTCATGAAGCGCTCGACCCCGTAGAGGCCGGCACGGTCGACATAGCCCAGGCGCTCGGAGATTGCGCGCTGCTGGTCGAAGGAGAGCCGCTCCTCGGCGCGGCCGGTCACGAAGTGCAACTGGCACCGCACCCGCCACAGGAACTCCTCGCAGCGGCAGAAGAGCCGGTACTCCTTGCGCGAGAAGAGGCCAGCCTCCACGAGTTCGGAGGCCTCGCGCACGCGGTAGACGTATTTGGCGATCCAGAACAGAGTGTTGAGGTCGCGCAGGCCGCCTTTGCCGTCCTTGACGTTGGGTTCGACCAGGTAGCGCGAGCGGCCGCCCTTGATGATGCGGGCGTCGCGCTCGGCGAGTTTCGCCGCGACGAACTCCGCCGGCGTCTTGGAGACCACCTCGCGGTCGAAGCGGGTCCGCATGTCCTCGAACAGCCCCTCGTCGCCGAGGATCAGGCGCGCCTCGAGGAGGGCGGTGCGGACCGTCATGTCCTCCAGGGCGTAATGCACGCATTCCTCGATGGAACGCATGGAATGGCCGACCTTCTGGCGTAGGTCCCACAGCGTGTAGAGGATGGCCTCGATGACCTTGCCACTCCACGCCGCGTTGGTCGCCGACAGCAGGAACAGGAGGTCGATGTCCGAGCCGGGCGCGAGCGTGCCGCGCCCGTAGCCGCCGACCGCCGCGACCACGACGGGGCAGTGCTCGTCCGCCTGCGCGGGGTGGACGTGACGCACGACGTAGTCGAACAGGGTGCGGATCAGCGCATCCTGGATCAACGACAATTGCCGGGCGCAGCGCAGGCCGTCGCCGCTTTCCTCGAAGGCGTCCCGGACGTGGGCGCGGGCGGTCTCGAGCGCTTGGCGAAAGATGCCGACGACTTCGAGGTGCGAGACGCCACCCCCGTTCGCCCGGGCGTGGAGGGCGGCGAGTTTGTCGCCGACCGACGCGCCGTCGAACAGCGGGTCAGCCCCGTGCGGCGTGCGCGTGAAGCGCCTGCGTCGTTGCGAGGCCACGCGTTCGAGGATGGCGGTCATCGGCGATCGGCCCCTTTGTCGGGGCGGGCCTGCCCGGCTCGCCGGCCGAGAGCCGGCCTTCCGCCCGTTTCAGAGTGCGGCATGCTTGGCTTCGATCGCGTCCCACACCGCGACGGCGATGTCGGGGCCGCCCATGCGCTTGATGGCGCGGATACCGGTCGGCGAGGTCACGTTGATCTCCGTCAGATAGCCGTCGATGACGTCGATCCCGACGAGCAGCAGCCCCCGGCGCTTCAGTTCCGGCCCGATCGTCTCGCAGATCTCCTGCTCGCGCGGGGTGAACTGCGTGGCCGCCGCCGCGCCCCCGCGCACCATGTTGGAGCGGATATCGTTTTCCGCCGGCACGCGGTTGACGGCGCCCCGCGCCACTCCGTCGACGAGGATGATGCGCTTGTCTCCGAGCACCACGTTGGGCAGGAAGCCCTGCACCACCCAGGGCTCGCGCAGCATGGTCGAAAACAGGTCGTAGAGGGAGCCGAAATTGGCGTCCTTCGGCTCGACCTTGAAGACCGAAGCGCCGCCGTGGCCGTGGAGCGGCTTCATCACCACCGTGCCGTGCTCGCGGCGGAACGCCTCGATCTCCGCCTTGTCGCGGGTGATGAGGGTGGGCGGCATCAGCCGCGGATAGTCGAGGACGAAAAGCTTCTCCGGCGCGTCGCGCACGCTCTTCGGGTCGTTCACCACCAGCACGTGCCGCGGCAGCCGCTCGAGCATGTAGGTGGCGGTGATGTAGGCGAGGTCGAAGGGCGGGTCCTGGCGCAGCAGCACCACGTCGGCGCCCGCGAGGTCGAGGGGCCGCGCCTCGCCGAGCGTCGCGTGGTTCCCGGCCTCGTCGCGCACCGCGACGGGCGCGGCGAGCGCGACCACGGTCCCGTCCCCGCGCAGGCTCAGCGTCTCCGGCCGATAATAGTGCAGCGTGTGGCCACGCGCCGCCGCCTCCAGCATGAGGGCGAAAGTCGTGTCCCCGGCGATCGAGATCCGCTCGATCGGGTCCATCTGCACGGCGACGTTCAGCGGCATCCCTTAGCCTTCTCCGCACCTTTTGCCGCGCTCAGCCCCGTGACCGGGAAGCACCGGGTCCTGTCCCGCCGGGTCCGCGCGCGCATTAACCCGGCATGAAGACGGTTCGGTTACCCTGCCATGGCGCAGACTGGGAACCGCTTTCATGAGCACCGTATCACTTGGGCGAAGCCTCATCATCAGGCAACTGCTCCTGGCAGGGCTATTTCTCGCCCTAGGCCTGCTCGGCTACGTCCTGCTGGCGCAGGTCGCCCAGGACGGCGGCGGAAGCGCAACGCTGACGGCCTCGGCCGGACAGGCGCAGATCCTTCTGCTCGTCGCGACCTTTGCTGGATGCGCCGTCATCCTCGGCCTGTCCCTGCCGATGACCCAGATGGCGTTCGTGAGGCCCTTGGCGACCTTGGTCGAGACGGTCGAGCGCCTTGCGGCCGGCGAGCTCGCGGCGGACGTGCCCGGCACGGCGCGCGGCGACGAGATCGGCGCGCTTGCCCGCGCCGTGGCGGCCTTGCGTGCCATGGCGCGCGCATCCGCAGCGGCGGCGTCGCACGATTCGGCGCGGGGGCAGGACGGCGCGATGCGCGCGCTCGCCGCCAAGGTCGAGTCCTTCGCCGACGACCTCGGCGGCAGCGTCCGCCGCCTCGCGGCCATGACCCAGCGCATGACGGAAGCCTCCCGCACGATGATCGTCGCCGCCCACAGCGCCAACGAGGGCTCGGACCAGGCGAAGACCGCCTCCGCCAACGCGGCCGGGGACGTCTCCTCCGTGGCGACCGCCTCCGAGCAGCTCCTCGTCTCCATCGAGGAGATCAGCCGCCAGGTGGTGCAGTCGACGACGGCCGTGAAGAACTCGGTGCAGCGCACGGTCGAGACCAACGCCGGCATGAACCGCCTGGCCACGGCGGCGCAGAAGGTCGGCGACGTGGTGAGCCTGATCTCGCGCATCGCCGCGCAGACCAACCTGCTCGCGCTTAACGCGACGATCGAGGCGGCGCGCGCCGGCGAGGCCGGCCGCGGGTTCGCGGTCGTCGCGCAGGAGGTGAAGACGCTCGCCACCCAGACGGCCAAGGCGACGCAGGACATCACCGGCCAGATTGCCGAAATCCAGCAGGCCACCGACACGTCCGTCGGCGCCATCGAGAAGATCCAGGGCAAGATTTCCGAAGTCGAGCACATCTCGACGCTCATCGCCGCCGCCGTCCACGAGCAGGGCGCGGCGACCCAGGCCATCGCCCGCAACGTCCGCTCCGCCGCCTCGGGGACGGCGACGGTGTCCGGCCACATCGAGAAGGTCGTGCGCTCGGTCGGCGAGACGCGCGTCAGCGCCACCTCCGTCGCCGACCTGGCCCGCGAGATGGACGAGATCGCCGGCGCGATGACGGAGAAGGTCATGGCCTTCACCAAAGGGCTGAAGGCGGCTTGAGGCCCGTCGGATGACGCCCGCCTCATCCGAGCCGGCGCCTGTCGGTCGGTCGGCCATACCCCATTACGCTCAGGCGCGGCGCTTGACGCACTTGCGAAAAGGCTTCGACCTGCGAGCGTAGTTCAAAACAGCTCGCTGTGTGTTCCCAGCCGCTCGAACACGACGGCTTCGGGGTCTCCCGCGATCCTGTACAGCACAAGGAAGTCGCCGTGGATGTGGGCGTCACGCACGCCGGCAAACTCGCCGCCGAGCGCGTGATCCTTCCACTCGGGTGCCAACGGACCTTCGTTCGCAGCCATTAGCAGGATGAACTCTCGCAGGCGACCGATGTCAGATCGCCCTGCCTTGTGAAACCGCTGATAATCCTTCCAAAACCATCTGCTGTAGGCGATCTGCCTCGGTAGGACCGCCTTTTTACCGGCCGCCTTTTGCGAGGTCATCAATCATCTCCTCCGCGCTCGCGAAGTAACTGCGGCTCGTGACCTCGCTATCGCGCAAAGCCG
Organism: Beijerinckiaceae bacterium; assembly: GCA_965249685.1. GTDB lineage: Bacteria > Pseudomonadota > Alphaproteobacteria > Rhizobiales > Beijerinckiaceae > RH-AL1. The sequence goes on from CBDFMN010000003.1 coordinate 2,813,124, forward strand.
CCCGGGTCTCCGCATTCGGCACGTGCAGGTCGAAAGGCAATCCGTTCTCGCTGACGACGCGCCCGAGAAAAACCCTGATCGCTTCGGGCAGGGAAATGCCGGCTTTCGCCAAAACCGCCGTCGCCTCGGTCTTTATTCCCTCTCTGACCCGAAGCGTTAGCATGGACGTCTTAAATTCCCTGGGTTCGCTGGCCCGGTGACGAGTGGGCCTGTTCGGTGACACGGCCGTAGCCAGGTTGCGGTTTGCTACGGCTTTCTTTCCCGCCTTGGCAGTCGCCTGCGCGGGAGCCCGCTTCTTGATCGGCATCATGTCGTTGCCTCCTGCCATTCGCTATGTAATACATAGCCGAGTGAATGGAAAGCCGGCGGCGCGATGTCCCGTTCACGCGTGACCGTTCGCCCGGTCTATGCGATCGGGATTGCCTGTTAGCACGTCGTTTTAGCACGTCGTTGCGCCTAAGCCGGTTGACGGCTTGTCTTCGCCCATGGGGCTTTCCCTTGGGCTCGGCGAAGGTGATCGGACTGGGGATGCCGCTTTGAAAGTCTCACTCGTCCAGATGAACTCGGTTAGCGACAAGCCGGCCAATATCGCGGCCGCGTCGGCGCTGATCGAGCGGGCGGTGCGCGAGGAGCAGCCCGACCTCGTCGCCCTGCCGGAGGTCTTCGACTTCATCGGCGCCGGCCGGGCGGAGAAGCTGGCGGCGGCCGAGGTGCTCGGCGAGGGGCCGGCCTACCGCGCTATGCAGGCGCTCGCCGCCCGCCACGGCATCTTCGTCCATGCCGGCTCCCTGCTCGAACGCATCCCCGGCGAGGAGCGCCTCCACAACACCACCGTCGTGTTCGACCGGACGGGTCGCGAGGTGGCCCGCTACCGAAAAATCCACATGTTCGACATCACCACGCCCGACGGGGTCGCATACCGCGAGAGCGCCAGCTTCAAGCCGGGCGATGCGCTCGCCACCTACGAGTGCGAGGGCGTGACGGTCGGCTGCGCGATCTGCTACGACCTGCGCTTTCCTGCGCTGTTCCAAGCGCTCGCGGCGCGCGGCGCGCACGTCATCGTGCTGCCCTCCGCCTTTACCCTGCAGACCGGCAAGGACCATTGGGAGGTCCTCTGCCGCGCCCGCGCGATCGAGACGCAGACCTACTTTCTCGCGCCGGCTCAGACGGGGCCGCACCGCACGGCGAGCGACGTCCGGCAGAGCTACGGCCACTCGTTGATCGTCGATCCCTGGGGGCACGTGGTGGCGCGCGCCTCCGACGGGCCGGGCCTCGCCTCCGCGCGGATCGACCCGGCGCGGGTCGCCAGGGTGCGCGAGCAGATCCCCGTGGCGAAACACAAGGTGCCGCTGCCCGCGTGAGCGCGACCCGCGCCGTTCTCCTGCTGGCCGTTCTCCTGCTGGCCGCGCTGGCCTTCGACGACGGTGCGGCGCAGGCTGGCGGCACGTGGCGCCGCGGCGAGACGGCCGACCCCGGCTCGCTCGATCCGGCGAAGACCTCCACCGCCGTCGAACAGCACGTGCTCGACGAGCTGCTGGAGGGGCTCGTCGCGTGGGATATCCGGGGCGAAGTCCAGCCCGGCGTCGCCGCACGCTGGGAAGTCAGCGCGGACAAGCTCACCTACACGTTCCACCTGCGCCCCGACGCGCGCTGGTCCAACGGCGCGCCGGTCACCGCCGGCGATTTCGTCTTCTCGTTCCGCCGCGTCATGGACCCCAAGACGGGCGCCGGCTACGCCAGCATCCTTTACACCGTGAAGAACGGCGAGGCGGTCAACACCGGCAAGCTCCCGGTCGAGGCGCTCGGCATCCAGGCGCCCGATCCCGCGACCTGCGTCATCACGCTCGAACACCCCGCGCCCTACTTCCTGGCCCAGCTCACCCACATGACGGCGCTGCCGGTCTATCCGCCGGACGTCGCGCGCTACGGCACCGCCTTCGCCCGCGCAGGGCGGCTCGTCGGCAACGGCCCCTTCGTGCTGAAGAGCTACCGGCCGAACGACGCCATGGTGCTGGAGCGCAACCCGCAGTTCCACGACGCCGCAGCGGTGAGCCTGGAGCGCGAGGTGATCCTGCCGCTGGAGGACCGCGCGGCAGCCCTGCGGCGGTTCATGGCGGGCGAGATCGACAGCTACCCCGAGGTGCCCGCCGACCAGATCGCCTTCGTGCGCGCGCACCTCGGCCAAGCCTTTCGCGTCACGCCCAGTCTCGGCACCTATTTCTATGCCTTTGACACCAGGCACGCGCCCTTCACCGACGTGCGCGTGCGCCAAGCCCTCTCCATGGTGGTGGACCGCGCGTTCCTGGCGGGCAGCATCTGGGGCGGCACGGTGCAACCGGCCACATCCTTCGTGCCGCCCGGCCTGCCGGGCTATGGCGCGCCCGCGACCGTGCCCTGGCGCGACGAGAGCCTGTTCGCGCGTGAGGACGAGGCCAAGCGTTTGCTGGCCGAGGCGGGCTACGGCCCGGACCACCCGCTGCGCCTGACGCTGCGCACCAACCAGTCCGAAAACCACCGCGCGACCGCCATCGCCGTCGCCGACATGTGGCGCGTGCTCGGCGTCGAGACGACCTTCGTCGTCACGGATGCGACGACCTATTACGCCTTCCTCGGCTCGAAACAGCCCTACGACGTCGCGCGCGGGAGCTGGTTCGCCGACTATCCCGATGCGCAGAATTACCTGTTCCTCGCCGAGAGCGGCAATCCCGGCCTCAACTACACGCATTTCGACAACCGCGCCTACGACGCGTTGATGCGGGCAGCGGCGGCCGAGGCCGACGAGGCGCGGCGCAACGACCTGTTGCATCAGGCCGAGGCGCTGCTGCTGCGCGAGCAGCCTTACATGCCGCTGTTCACCTACGCGGCGGCCAACCTGGTGTCGCCCAAGCTCGGCAACTGGGTGGCCAACCTGCTGGACGTCCATTCAGGGCGCTACGTCACCAAGCAGCCGTAGCCTGATGATGGCTATAACTTCCGCAACACATGGCACCTATGCACCGTTGTAAGCCAAATCCCCTGTCAAAAGCCGAGAAAATCACCATCTCGATCCCAACGTAGGCGCCTATCGCGCCAGGGAGATCGTCATGAAGTCATTGTTCGCAATCGCCGCCGCCGGTACGGTCCTGCTCGCGATGGGGTCGGTCGCCGCGCGGGCGCAGAACTACGAGCAGCGCCAGCCGGCCTACATGCAGCCGCTCGACCCCAACGTGTTCGGCGACACGGGTACCGCGTCGGATAATGGCTATGCCCAGCCTCGCAGCGGCCGCAGCGTCGCCGTGACCGGCCGCACCGGCGCGTCCGACTCGGACTTCCAGACGCGCTGACGAGCGATGTGACGGCGCGGACACTGCGACGGTCCGCGCCGTCCATCTCGACAGGGCGGCCCGCCAAGGCCTAATGTCCCGCCGTCCCTAGCGCGCGAGACCTATGCTCCGGCTCATCCTGACGCGCCTGGCCGCTGCCATACCGACGCTTCTCGCGGTCGTCGCGCTGTCGTTCGTCCTGATGCGCCTGGCGCCGGGCGGCCCGTTCGACGCCGAACGCGCTGTCGATCCGGCGATCCTCGCCAACCTCCGCCGCATCTACCACCTCGACGAACCGCTTCCGCGGCAGTTCGGCTTCTATCTCTGGGGGCTGCTGCACGGCGACTTCGGGCCGAGCACCCACTGGCGCGACTTCTCCGTCGACGAACTTCTCGCCGAGGCCCTGCCGATCTCCTTGCAGCTCGGGGCCGAGGCGCTGGGGCTGGCGCTGATCGCAGGGCTGGCGCTCGGCCTTGCCGGCGCACTCTTGCGTCGCGGCCCCGCAGCGGCGGCTGTGGCGGCGTTTTCGCTGTTCGGCCTGGCCGTACCGATCTTCGTCGTTGCGCCACTGCTCCAGCTCACCTTCGGCCTCGCTTTGCGCTGGCTGCCCGTCGGCGGATGGGCCGACGGTGCGGCGTCCCACCAGGCGCTGCCGGTGCTGACGCTCGCCTTGCCGCAGGCCGCGATCATCGCGCGGCTGAGCGAGGCGGCCATGCGCGATGCGCTGGCCGCGCCGCACGTGCGCACGCTGCGCGCCTTTGGCTTGCCGGCGATCCATGTCAACGCGCATGCGCTGCGCGGCGCACTGCTGCCCGTCCTCTCCTATCTCGGGCCGGCCGCCGCCTCGCTTCTCACCGGGTCCGTGGTCGTGGAGACCATCTTCGGGATCCCCGGGATCGGCCGCTACTTCGTCGACGGCGCGCTGTCGCGCGACTACACGCTGGTGATGGCCGTGGTCATCATCGTCGGCGTCGCTGTCGTGGTCTTCAACCTCCTCGTCGATGTCCTCTACGGCGTGATCGATCCGCGCGTGCGGCATGGATAGGGTGCATACCTTCCGCCGCGACGGCGCCGGTGTGTTCGCCCTCGCGGTGCTCGTACTCGTCGCGCTCGCCTGCGTCGTCGGCCCGTTGCTTGCGCCGCACCCCTACGACCGCGTCTACCCCGATTACGTCCTCGTCCCGCCCTCGCTCGCCGCGCACCCGACGCCGACCGAGCGCGACCGCGCCGTGGACACCCTCGCGGCGCGAATGCACGCGGGGCTCACCGCCACCGAGGCGGCCGACGGGTCGTTGATCCTCGATATCGCCGGCGACGCGCCGCTCGACCCTCGCGTCCTGCGCGTGGTCGCGCGTTCCGACGTCCTCCAGCCTACCGGCGCGGCGGTGGCGACCGACGGTGGGCGTCACCTCCGCGTGAAGGCCGCTATCAAACCGACGCGCTTTCTCCTCGGTACGGACGCCAACGGCCGCGACCTCCTCAGTCGCATCCTCGTGGCCGGCCGCATCTCCCTCGCCGTAGGCGTCCTCGCTTCGGCGGTGGCGCTCAGCGTCGGCACGCTCTACGGCGCCGCGGCGGGCTATGCGGGCGGCCGTACCGACGCGCTGATGATGCGCGCCGTCGACGTGATCTACGCGCTGCCCTTCGTTTTCTTCGTCATCGTCCTGGTGGTTCTGTTCGGCCGCACGCTCGTGCTGATCTTCGTCGCCATCGGCGCGGTGGAATGGCTCGACATGGCCCGTATCGTCCGGGGTCAAACCCTATCCCTCAAGCGCCGCGAGTTCGTGCTGGCCGCCGAGGCGCTCGGCGCCTCCCCGCGGGTGGTGCTGGCGCGCCACATCCTCCCTAACATGAGCGGCCCCGTCATCGCCTATCTCGGCCTGCTCGTGCCTCGGGTGATCCTGGCGGAGAGTTTCCTCTCCTTCCTCGGCCTCGGCGTGCAGGAACCGCTCACGAGCTGGGGCATCCTGATCGCCGACGGGGCGCGCAACGTGCAGAGCGCGCTGCACCTTCTCGTCTTTCCCGCCCTGTTCCTCGGCGTCACCCTCGTCGCCGCCACGCAGCTCGGCGGGGCGCTGCGCCGCATGGCCGATGGCTGAGGAGTCCGCGATCCTCCGCTTCGACCGGCTGGCGGTCCGCTTCGGCGCGGTCGAGGCGGTGCGCGGCGTCAGCTTCGCCGTCGCGCGCGGCGAGACGGCGGCCCTTGTCGGCGAGAGCGGCTCGGGCAAGAGCGTCACGATGCTGGCCGCGCTTGGCCTGCAGCCGCCGACGGCGACCGTCAGCGGCGCCGTCCATTTTGGAGAGGTGCCGCTGCTGGGGCTGCGGCCCCGCGCGCTCGACCGGTTGCGCGGCAAGGCGCTCACGATCGTCTTCCAGGAGCCGCAATCGGCGTTGGACCCGCTCTACACGGTGGGCTCGCAGGTGGCGGCAGTGCTGCGCCATGGGTTGGGCCTGCCGCGTCGCGCGGCCTGGGTGCGCGCGATCGAACTGCTGCACGAGGTCGGCATTCCCGAGCCGGCGCGGCGGGCGCGGAGCTACCCGCACGAGCTCTCCGGCGGCCAGCGCCAGCGCGTCGCCATCGCCATGGCGATCGCCTGCAACCCGCAGGTGCTGATCGCCGACGAGCCGACGACCGCGCTCGATGCCACCGTCGCGGCCCGCGTCATGGCGCTGCTTGCCGACCTCAAGGCGCGGCTCGGCATGACGCTCGTCCTCATCAGCCACGATCTCGCCCTCGTTCGCCGCGTCGCCGACCGCGTCCACGTCATGGAGGCTGGCCGGCTCGTGGAGAGCGGCCCCGTCGAGGCGGTCGTGAACCGGCCGGCGCACCCCACCACGCGCACCCTGCTCGCCGCCGCGGCCCTGCCGCCCCGGCTGGCCAGCGCGGGGCCGCGGCCTGTGCTGCTCGAGGCGCGGGACGTCGCGGTGACTTACAGCCTGCGCGGAAGGTGGGGTGTCGGACGGTCCTTTGCCGCCGTCGACGGCGTCAGCCTGGCGGTCGGCGCGGGCGAGACGCTTGGTCTCATCGGCGAGTCCGGCTCCGGCAAGTCGACGCTCGGCCGCGCGTTGCTGCGGCTGGAGCCCGCGCGCGGCCGTATCCTCTACGCGCAACGCGACATCGCGGCGCTTTCGCCCGCGGCCATGCGGCCGTTGCGCCGCGCCCTGCAGATCGTCTTCCAGGACCCGTTCTCGTCGCTGTCGCCCCGCCTGACGATCGCCGAGATCGTCGGCGAGGGCCTCCAGATCCACGAGCCCGCTCTGCCCGCGGCGGCGCGCGAGCGACGGGCGGCGCAGGCCCTGGAGGAGGTCGGCCTACCCGACGCCTTCCTCCGTCGCCGCCCGGCGGACCTCTCGGGCGGCCAGCGGCAGCGGGTGGCGATCGCCCGCGCCATGATATTGGAGCCGCGGCTCGTGGTCCTGGACGAGCCCACCTCCGCGCTCGACCGCTCGGTGCAGGCCGACGTGCTGCGGCTGCTCCGCCGCCTTCAGGACGCGCGGGGCCTGAGCTACCTCTTCATCACCCACGACCTCGCCGTCATCCGCGCCATGGCCGACCGGGTCGCTGTGATGAAGGACGGGCGCATCGTGGAGGAGGGGACGGCCGCCCAGGTGATCGGCGCCCCGCGCGAGGCCTACACGCGCGACCTCGTCGCCAGCGCGCTCCTGCCGCCGCTCATCGTGGAACACGCAGGCGCCCCCGGAGCCCGCCCCTGAGCCGCGAGGCCGAGACACGCGACGGCGAGGCTTACGCCACCGCCCGCGCGGGCGTCACTTCGGCCGCATAGTCCTCGATGAGCGCGCGCGAGATCGCGCCGGGCTTGAACACGTGGGGACCGATCTCGGAGACCGGCGTCACTTCCGCGCCGGTGCCGCAGATGAAGCATTCCTCGAAGCCGGCCAGTTCCTCGGGCATGATGCGCCGCTCGACCACCTCGATCCCGCGACGGCGCGCGAGGTCCATCACCGTGTGGCGGGTCAGTCCGGCAAGGAAGCAGTCGGCGATCGGCGTGTGGAGCGCGCCATCCCTCGTGAAGAAGATGTTGGCACCCGTACATTCGGCGACGCGGCCCTGCCAATCCAGCATCATCGCGTCCGCGTAGCCCTTGCGCTCGGCGGCGTGCTTGGAGATCGTGCAGATCATGTAGAGGCCGGCGGCCTTGGCGGCGCAGGGCGCGGTCTGCGGATCGGGGCGGCGGTACTGCGCGATGTCGAGCCGGATGCCGTTCATCTTGGTCGCCATGTCGAACATGCTGGGCCAGTCCCACACCGCGATCGCGACGTGGATCGTGGCATTCTGCGCCGCAACCGCCATCATCTCGCTGCCGCGCCAGGCGATGGGCCGCACGTAGCAGTCCGTCAGGTCGTTGGCGTCGATGACCTGCTGCTTGATCCGATCGAGGTCCTCGACGGAGTAGGGGATCTCGAAATCCAGCAGGCGCGCGGAGTTCTTGAACCGCTCGGAATGCCGGCGCGAATGGAAGATGCGGCCGCCGTAGGCGCGTTCCCCCTCGAACACGCTGGAGGCATAGTGCAGGCCATGCGACAGCACGTGCAACGTGGCGTCCTTCCACGGCACCAGAGCGCCGTCCATCCAGATGAAGCCATCGCGCTGGTCGAATGGCAGGATGGACATGGGTTCGCTCCGTGGCAGGGCTGGTTCCATCAGGCCGGCGCGACGCCCCGGGCTGACCCGGATGCCGCAAGGCCCGCCGGGACAGGGTGGCTCGAGGCAGCCTTTATCTTGTTCCCGGACCGTTTGAGGGATAGCGTTTACGGCGAGATATGTCAATATTGCTGACGTAATGCCGGCAGGCCATACGGCTGGCGCTCCGGGTCTGCCGTTAGGGATATGCCCGTGTCGCAAGCGCCGCCTCCGCTCTACGATCTCATCGAACTGATGTTCTTCGCCTACCGCGACTTCGTGGGCGAGGCCGACCGCATTTTGGCGGGGGACGGCTTCGGCCGCGCCCATCACCGCGTCCTCCATTTCGTCGCGCGCCGGCCCGGCCTTACCATCGCCGAACTGCTGGATATCCTGAAGATCACCAAGCAGAGCCTCAACCGCGTGCTGAACGATTTGCTGGAACGCTCCTACGTCGTGATCCGCTCGCGCGAGAGCGACCGTCGCTGCCGGCTGCTGTTTGCGACGGAGCGCGGCGAGGCCTTGGTGCGCGAGGTCGCGGGCGTGCAGTCGGCGCGGTTCGAACGCGTCTTCGCCGCACTCGGCCCGGACGCCCAGGCCGAGGCCGCCGCCTTCCTCACCGCCATGCTGGATGGCGGCGCTCCCGCGGCGGCGACCCGGCCACGGGCGCCGTTGCGGGTGGTCGGCGGCCGTCTCGCGCCGGGCGAGCGCGACGACCTCGCCTTGCTGTCGAGCGAGGCCTCGTGAGCGGCGCGCCGGAGGCGAACGGGCCGGAGCCGGCGCCGGCCGACAACGCCGCCCACCTCCTCATCGTCGACGACGACCGACGCATCCGCGAGCTGCTGCGCCGCTACCTCGTGGCGGAGGGCTATCGCGTGACGGTCGCGGGCAGCGCCGCCGAGGCGACCACGGCGATGCGCAGCATGGCCTTCGACCTCATCGTGCTCGACGTGATGATGCCGGGTGAGGACGGGTTCTCCTTCGCGACCCGGGTGCGCGGCGATGCCGGGGCGCTCGCGCAGGTGCCGATCCTCATGCTCACCGCCAAGACGGAGTTCGAGGAGCGCGTGCTCGGCTTCGAGATCGGTGTCGACGACTACCTCGGCAAGCCTTTCGAGCCGCGCGAGCTGTCGCTGCGCATCGCCTCCATCCTGCGGCGCGCCAAGCCGCCCGCGGACTCCGGCGTCCCCGCCCAGGTGCAGTTCGGCGCTTTCCAATTCGACCTGGAGCGCGGCGAACTGCGCGAGCGCGGCGAGATCGTCCGCATCACCGAGCGCGAACGCGAGATGCTGCGTCTGCTCGCCACCCAGGCGGGGGCGACCGTCTCGCGCGAGGCGCTGTCGGGCACGGGGGGGGCCGGCAACGAGCGGACCATTGACGTGCAGGTGAATCGCCTGCGACGCAAGATCGAGCCGGACCCTGCAAACCCGCTCTACCTGCAGACGGCGCGCGGGGCCGGCTACCGGCTACTGGTGGACCGGTGAGGGGCCTGCCGTGACCCTCCTCTCGCTCCCGCGCCTGCGCGCCACCCCGGTCGCCCTCTGGAAGGGTTTCGTCCGCCCGCTGCTCGCCATCATGCCGAACGGGCTTTACGCCCGCTCCATCCTCATCGTCATCCTGCCGATGGTGGTGCTGCAGAGCGTCATCACCTTTGTCTTCATGGAGCGGCACTGGGCGCTGGTGACCCGACAGCTGTCGCTGATGCTGACGCAGGACATCGCCGCCGTCATCGACATCGCCCAGGCCTATCCGCAGGACAAAGACCTGGAGATGCTGACCAAGGTGGCGCAGGACCGGATGCGGATGGACATCGAGTTCCTGCCGCAGGGGCCGCTGCCGGCGGCCCTGCCCAAGCCGTTCTTCTCCATCGTCGACCTCGCCCTGTCGAACGAGATCCGCAAGCAGATCGGCCGGCCGTTCTGGCTCGACACGGTCGGGCGCTCGAACCTCATCGAGATCCGCATCAAGCTCGACAAGGCGATCCTCCGCGTCGTGGCTTACCGGTCGGCGGCCTATGCATCGAATTCCTACATCTTCATCCTGTGGATGCTCGGCACGTCCTTCGTCCTCATCGTCGTCGCGGTGGCCTTCCTGCGCACGCAGATCCGGCCGATCCTGCGCCTGTCGCGCGCCGCGGAATCCTTCGGCAAAGGGCGCGAGATCGACTTCCGCCCGCGCGGCGCCCGCGAGGTGCGCGAGGCGGGCTACGCGTTCATCGCCATGAAGCGCCGCATCGAACGCGCCATCGAGCAGCGCACGGCGATGCTGAACGGCGTCAGCCACGACCTGCGCACCGTGCTGACCCGCTTCAAGCTCTCGCTCGCGCTTATGGAGGGCAGCGAGGATTCCGACGAGATGAAGAAGGACGTCGAGGAGATGCAGCGCATGTTGGAGGGCTACCTCGCCTTCGCGCGCGGCGACGCCGGCGAGCCGGCGATCCCCATCGACATGCGCGACTTTCTCGACGACATCCGCGCCGATTGCGAGCGCGGCGGCGCCACGGCGCGCATGGAGTTCACCGGCGATTCCGTCGTGCGGGTGCGTCCCGACGCGTTCAAGCGCTGCATCGCCAACCTCGTCGTCAACGCGCAGCGTTACGCCCGGACCGTCAGCATCGAGGGCGTGCGCGAGGGGCGGTTCCTGACCATCCACGTCGACGACGATGGTCCCGGCATTCCGCCGGTCAGCCGCGAGGACGTGTTCCGCCCCTTCGTTCGGCTCGACCAGGCGCGCAACCAGGACGCCGGCGGCACGGGCCTCGGCCTGTCGATCGCCCGCGACATCGCCCGCTCGCACGGAGGCGACATCCACCTCGGCGACAGCCCGATGGGTGGCCTGCGCGCGTCCGTCCGCATCCCGGTCTAGGCGCGCGACAAGGGCGGCCCTTTGCGCGGCCGGCCGCGCGGGCAGTGTCCTTTGTGCAACGTCGCGATCAAATGCCTCCGACACCGGTGTTTGCCTGTTCTTTATTTAGCCGCTTTGGAGTATTTCAGGCTCCACAAGTGACGTTCTGGGGGAATACAATGCACATCAGGTCAGTCGGGGCGGCACTAGCCCTCGCTATGCTGTCGACCACTGCCTTCGCGGCAGACCTGCCGGCGCGCCGTGCGCCGCCCGTCTATGCGCCGCCGCCGCCCGTGTTCAGCTGGACCGGCGCCTACATCGGTGCCCAGATCGGCTACGAGTTCGGTCGCGACGACGCGTTCGCCCGCGCCACGGCGACGGGGATTGGCGTTGCCTCCAACGGCGCGCGTCCCACCGGCGTCATCGGTGGCGCCCACGTCGGCTATAACTTCTCCACCCAGTCGCTGCCGCTCTTCGGCAACGCGTTCGGCGGATTGTTCGGCACCGGCGGCGTGTTCGGTATCGAGGGTGACGTGGACGGCACCAGCGCCCATCAGAACTACCTGCTCGGCGGCCTGCTCTCGCGCTACAACGAAAACGTCCAGGGCTCGGTCCGCGGTCGTCTCGGCGTCGCCGTCAACCGCGCGCTGTTCTACGCCACGGGCGGTGTCGCCATCGGCGGCCTCGACACGCGCTACACCAACGCCTTCACGGGCGCGACCGACTCGTTCAGCCACACCAAGGTCGGCTACACCGTCGGCGGCGGCATCGAATACGCCTTCGAGGGCAACTTCTCGATCCGCGCCGAATACCGCTACACCGACTTCGGCAGCTACTCGGATGTGCTCGGCGCCTCGACCGCCGGTGGCGTCGCCGTCCGTCACCGCGACACGGACAACCGCGTCCAGGCCGGCTTCAGCTACAAGTTCGACACCCCGGTCCTCGCGCCGGTCGTCGCCCGCTACTGAGCCTGTATCGGTTGTCCAGCTTGAAACCCGGCCTCGCGGCCGGGTTTTTTCGTGAGCGCGCGGGCGTCACGCCGCGCGCATCGCGTGCCTGCCGAGCGTCGTGCCGTCGGGGCCGATCCGGTAGGCGATGATCTGGCTCGTGGCGATATGCAGACCCTCCACCGCATCGGGCGAGAGCGCGTCGAGGCCGCGAACGAGGACGCGGAGAGAATTGCCGTGCGCGACGACGAGGATGCGCTCGCCGCGTCGGACGCTCGGCTCGACCACGGTGCGCAAGTAGGGCAGGGCGCGCGCCTCCGTCATCGCCAGGCTCTCGCCTCCGGGCGGCACCGCCTCGTAGGACTTGCGCCAGAGGTGCACCTGGCGCGCGCCCCAGACCGCCCGCGCCTCTTCCTTGTTCAGGCCCGCCAGTTCGCCGTAATCCCGCTCGTTGAGCGCGGCGTCGGCCGTTACCGGCAGGTCGGGTTGGCCGATGGTGCCGAGGATCAGCTCGAGGGTCGTTCTGGCGCGTCCCAAGAGACTGGTGAAGGCGGCGTCGAACCGGAAGCCGCAATCGCGGATCGCGGCGCCGGCCAGGCGCGCCTCTTCCACGCCTTGCGCGGTGAGCGGCGGATCGCGCCATCCCGAGAATAGGTTCAGCGCATTGTCCGTCGATTGCCCGTGCCGCACGAGCACCAACAGCCCGCTCTCCTCAACCATGCGCCCCACTCCGCCTCCGCACGCGACCGCCGCAAGCCACGGCCGCTTGGCGATGGCAAGATACGTTTCCGTGATCGCACGCCACCTGCCCCACGATGCTTGGTCTTCCTACGCCGCCCCGGCGAGGTCGCGTCGTCCGCCAAGATGCTCCCAGGTGCAGGTCTTCGATCGTCGTGTCTTCATTCGCCTTCCAGCCGCGTCGGCCGGCGATGGATTTGCCACATCTCGCCCGTTTCCGAGAGCGGCCAGCCGTTTTCGAGATGCCAGCGGAATAAAACTGTGTTTCCTCCCAAATTCTGCCACCGCCCGTCCCGTTTCTCCGTATTCCTTCTTGGGCAAGAGTGTTTAGGGCGCGAGACCGATGTCAGAGTTCTTCGTTCAGAATGCCGGTACCACGCAGACCGTCATCTTCGCCGCGGCCATCAGCCTGCTTTGGGCGGTGGAAAAGCTGGCGCTGGCCGAGCCTGCCAGCTGGAAGGTGCGGCACGCCGCGGTCAACGGGTTCTTCGTCTTGTCGGCGCTGCCGATCGAACTCGTGTGCAGCCTCGGTTGCATGGCGCTCGCCGGCTGGGTCGCCGCGCACCATGTCGGTCTGGCCTACCTGCTGCCCTACGGCGACAATCCCTGGGTCAAGTACGGCGTCATGTTCGTCGTGCTCGACCTGTTCGACTACGTCTATCACCGCACCATGCACCACGTGCCGCCGTTCTGGCGGTTTCATCTGGTGCATCACACCGACCACGTCGTCGATGCCTCGACCACGGTCCGCGAACACCCCGGCGAGACGACCATCCGCAATCTGTTCCTGTTCGTCTGGATCCTCATCACCGGAGCCTCGTTCGAGGTGCTGGTGCTGCGCCAGACCGCGCAGACGCTTTGCACGATCCTCGCGCACTCGGCGTTCCGCCTTCCGTCGGGGCCGGCGCGCGTGCTGGGTTGGGTGTTCATCACGCCCAACTTGCACCACGTGCATCACCACTTCGAACTGCCTTACACCAACTGCAATTACGGCGACGTGTTCAGTATCTGGGACCGGCTGTTCGGGACGTTCGCGACCCTCTCGGCCGAGGAGACGGTGTTCGGTCTCGACACCCATTTCGCCGATCCCGCCGCCGAGAACTGCTTTGGCATGGTGGCCATGCCGTTCGTGGCCCGCGCGCCAGCCGCGGCCGAAGCCGCCCCGCTGGTGCTCGGGCTTAGCGAGGCGCAACCTGCCGCAACAGCCTGCTAGCGCGAAACCGCGCTAGCAGGCTGTTGAGCCCTGCGGACAGGTTCTGATCCCAAGCGACGATCCCGAACGTCCGCCAGACGCCGCGGGTTTACAAAAGGCTCCCCAGTCGCCGTTATATCAATAACCGTAATAGGTGTAGGGCTGTCCGTACCCGTATCGGGCGCCACCACCGTACCCGCCGTACCCGTATCCGCCATATCCGGGCGCGTAATAGCCCTCATCGTAGCTGTTGCTGGCGGCCGCACCCGCGACAGCCGCGCCGATCAGGCCGAGAGCGGCCCCGGCCACCGCCGCACCGCCCTGGTCCCCACCGCGCCCGCGGCGTCCCCGCGCGTAATGCCGCCCGCTTCGAACGTGGCCACGCGCGGCGCCGACGTGGGAGCGGGCGCCGGCCCCGTGGCGCGAGGCCGCAGAGGCCATCTCGACGCCGGTTGGAATGAGCGAAACGGCCAAGCAGGCGATCCCGAGGCTGCGCAGGAATGTCATGGGAGAAATCCGATCTTCGACGACTGTTCGTTGGGAATGGACAGAGCGCCGAGATGTTCCTCCACCTTTCGGGCAGTTCGCGCTCTGGCGATCCGTCGAACGCGGTCGCGCCGTCCTCAGGAGCCGACGAGGCGGGCAAGGCGCTGGTGCGCCGCGCGCAGGCTGTTCTCCTTCTGGATCAACGGGGCAGGCGCCGCCTGGCTTGCGCGCTTCGCTCGAAGCTGAGCGAAGGTGTCGTCATCCTCCTTCAGCATGTGCCGGATGATGCGGGTGTAGACGGGCGCGACCGCTGCGGCGTCGTCGCCGAACGTGTCGAGTAGAGCGGAGCGGCTGACCAGCATGGCGTCGAGCCGCTCCGCGACATCCTCCGCCGGCTTGGCAGCCGTTTCTTCCGAGCCGCCCAACGGCGACCTCTGGCTGGCTGCGGCGCCATCGTGACGGGCGCGGTCGAGCGCCTCGCGTTCGAGTTGCGCGTCGCGCAGGGCGGAGACTTCGTAGACGAAGACCGTGGCCGTGACCGGGACAGCCAGGGTAACGACCGTCGCGGCGGCGGCGCTGTTGATACCCATCTCGTTGAAGGCGGCGGCGAGCGCGATCAGCGCGGGCAGCCGACGCCACGGGCTGCGGGTCTTGATCGGCGATGTCGCGTCCCGCGCCATGGCTTGAACCTTTCCCGCGCCCGCCGCGCGTCTGGCGGGCCTGCTACGGCGGCCGGAGCCCATTTTGCTGAAAGGGAGTGTTCCGCACCAGGGTAAACAGGCGGTAAACCGACCGCGGTCGGTGTCCCGCCGAAGATCGCTAACCCTGCTTTCAGGTCGGCGAGCCGGGAGAATGCGGCCGCAAGGAATTGTTGAACGTTTGCCGCGACTTTCATGGAGCCGACACGTTCAAAGAGCCGACCCGATCACTCGCGCCTCTGCAGGCCAAGCCGGGACGTGTCGGCGGACCCTCCGCGAAGGCCGCACGCGGCTTTCTCGTGTTCACGCGCGGCGCTCGTCGACGCGTCCAACCGACCGCGACGGCGGCAGCCCCGCTCGCCGCAGGAGGAAGGCGGCGAGGCCGAGGAACCCGAAGACCGCCATGACGCTCACGGTGGAGCGCGCGGTGCGGCCGTCGTGGCAGGCGGCGACGAGGAAGCCGGCCAGCGCGCCGAACCCGAGTTGCGCCGACACGACGGCCGCGCTCGCTGTCCCGGCGATGTGGCGCAGCGGCTCGATCGCCATCTGGATGGCGTTGGTGTTGGCGATGGCGCACCCGACCATGCAAAGGAACAGGGGCGGCAGGAACAGCTCCACCCGGGCGGTTCCGGCCCAGGTTAGAGCGAAGAGCACGCCCGTATTCGCCGCCACCAGGAGGAGGCCGCCACCCAGCAGCGCCGTCGGCGCCACGCGGGCCGCGTTGAGCCGGGCGTTGAGGAGATTGCCCACGAGCAGGCCCGACGAGTTCAGCGCGAAGGTCAGGCCGTAGAGGGCCGGCGTCAGTTTGAACGCGCCGATCATCACCAGCGGCGAGCCGCTGACATAGCTGAAGATCACCCCGAACATCGCGACGGCTATGATCGTGTAGGCCGTGGATTGGCGGTTGCGGAACGCGCCGAGGTAATGGCCGGCGATGGCCCGCGCCGAGAGCGCGCTGCGCCGTTCCGGCGGAAGCGACTCGCCGAGCCGCAGCCAGACGAGCGCCAGGGCCAGCGCGCTCGTCACGGCGAGGAAGGCGTAGATCATCCGCCAGTCGCCGATGTGGAGCAGCCCCGCGCCGATGGTCGGCGCGAGCAGGGGCGCCAGCAGGCCGAGCGCGCTGACGTAGGACATCTTCTCGCGCGCGGCGGCGCCCTGGAAATGGTCGCCGATGATGGCGAGCGCGAGCGGGCGCGCCCCGCCGCCGATCCCCTGGACGAAACGCCAGGCGAGCAGGGCTGGCAGGCTGCCGGCCAGCACGCAGCCGCTGCTGCCGACGAGATAGATGAGGCAGGCGATCAGCGCGACCGGACGCCGCCCGAACCGGTCGGACAGCGGCCCGTACACCAGCGGTGAGATCGCGAAGCTGGCCATGAAGGCCGACAGCGTGAGGCCGATCCCGCCCGGCGTCGCGGCGAGGTCGCGCGCCATCGGCTCCGTTGCCGGCAGCGACATGTCGGTCGCGAAGGCGGACAGGGCGCCGAGCAGGCTCATGAGCACGACGAACAGGAAGGAGGAGGGCGCTGCCTTCACGCGAGGGTCCCTGCGGATGCGATCGCCGCGCGCCAGTCGTGCGCGCCGGACATCGATTTGGGGAGGAGGAGACTGCAATTCCCCATTGTTTTACGGCGATCCGATGACCGGCGCCGGCAGAGCGGGTCGACGGCCACCTTCTCCGGGGCACCGGCGCGCGGTCAGGCGGCCTCGAAGACATAGCGGCCGGCCCGCTCCCAAGGTCCGCCGCGATAGTGCCAGAGGTTCAGCCCCACGATCACGCCCGCCACCGCGGGAAAGTCCCGCGCCAGTTGGTCGCGCAGGGCGCGCGCCGCCGCGGGTTCGGCCTTGTTCTGCACCGTGACGTGGGGGCGGAAGCCTTGTGCGTCCTGCGCGCCGAGCCAGGGGCGCCACGCCTCGGCAAGGTCCTGCCGCAGCGCGACGAGCGGCGGCGCCCCGATCTCCAGCGCCACGCCGCGGCCGAGAAAGCGCAGCCCCGTCGTTGCAAACGGGACCGGCCGCTGCGCCGTCGCGAGCGCGCGGAGCCGACGATCGATGGCCGCATAGTCCGCCCCCGGAAGCTTATGGAACAAGGTCAGGTGCGCGGGCACAACGTT
The DNA here is from genome assembly GCA_965249685.1 of Beijerinckiaceae bacterium. GTDB lineage: Bacteria > Pseudomonadota > Alphaproteobacteria > Rhizobiales > Beijerinckiaceae > RH-AL1. Next base: position 2,830,084 of record CBDFMN010000003.1, read on the forward strand.
GAGGCGCGCCGGGAAATGACGATCGCGCAGCTCCTGCAGCACGGGTGCGCTTACCGCGTCGAAGGCGGCGGTGAGGATGAGCGGATCGTCGGGCATGGGGATCTCCTGGGCTTGGGGCCTCGCGCGGGTGTCGCACCTCGCCGCGCGCCGGTCGCCTGCCGCGGCGCCGGATGCGACATCGTGGAGCGCAAGCCGGCACTTGGCTGCGCTATGGGTTGGCTGCGCCGGAGGCGGCAGCCTTCGGCCACAGGGACGAGCTTTTATGACCCATCCGCGCGTCGATCGCGCCCCCTCGGCGGCCTCGCCGCTCGCGCTCCTCAAGCCGCATTGGCGCCTGGTGCTGGCAGCCTTCCTCGGCTGGTTTCTCGACGCCTTCGACCAAGTCGCGCTCATCCTCGTGCTGCCGGAGATCGGCAAGCATTTCGGTGTGACTTTGACGGCGATGGGTCTCGTCATCACCGTTCAGAGCATCGGCCGCATCGCCGGCAACATTGGCTGGGGCTGGCTCGCCGATCGCTACGGCCGCAAGCTCACCTTCATGGCGGGCGTCATCTGGTTCGCCGTCTTCTCAGGCCTGTCGGGGCTCGCTTGGAGCTACGCGGCGCTGATGATCATCCAGCTGCTGTTCGGCATCGGCTTCGGCGGGGAATGGACGGCCTCGGCGGCGCTCCTCATGGAGACGGTGCCCAACCGCGCCCGCGCGCTCGCCTCGTCGCTGATGATGGCGGGCTACGAGGTCGGGTTCTTCGCCGCCGCGGCGGCGCAGGCGCTGCTCCTGCCGCATTTCTCCTGGCGCATTCTCTTCTTCATCGGCGTGGCGCCGGCCCTGCTCGCCATCTTCATCCGGGTCGGCATCAACGAGAGCCCCGTCTGGCTGCGCAGCCAGCGCGAGCGCGCTCAGCCCGGCCGCGCCGCGGCCCCGCGCGCTCCCTTCCGCATGACGCCGGCGGCTTGGCAGGCCTGCCTCTTCATGGCCGTGCTGCAATTTCAGACGGCATCGATCTACGACTTCTACCCGACCCTGCTGAAGACCGTGACCGGCTTCGGGCCGAGCGGCGTCTTCGCCGGTATCGCCGCCTATTCCATCGGCTCGGTGCTCGGCAAGCTCGCCTGCGGAGCGCTCGCCTCGCGCATCGGCGACCGGGCCACGATCCTGGGATGCCTCTGCGTCACCATTCTCGCGACCGTACCCTTCGCCAGCGCGGCCAGTGCCGGGCCGCTCATCGCCACCGCCTTCGTGATCGGCGCATCCAGCAGCGGGGTCTTCGCTCTGGTGCCGCACTATCTTTCGCTGCGCTTCGCCAATGCGGTGCGCTCCTTCGGCATGGGCATCGCCTACGCGCTGGCGGCGGCGAGCCAGGCGGTCGCGACCTATGCCCTGCCGGCCATCGGCAGCGTCACCGGGCTCGTCAAGGCGATCGACCTCTTCGTTATCGGCAGTTCGCTCCTCGTCATGGCGATCGCCTACCGTGAGCCGCGGGAGCTGCCGGGCCGCGACATGGAGCAGGAGGCCATGGAGCCAGAGAGCCCGAGCCTCGAGGCGGGAAACGCCTCGCCTGCGTGAGAAAGGCGTGACGAGGGACGCCGGTTTCAAGCCTCTGTCGAAAGAGAGCGGGTTTGGCGATCACAGCGTCTTGATTGGAAACGCAGGGCTGGTATACCAGAAAGTGAGGCGTCAGCCGTCAAGAGTAGTGAAGAAGGGTTTGGGGATGGAATATCAAGACGCACCTTCAGCGAAGTGGTTTCAGCTCGCTTGCGGCGTTCTTTGCATGGCGATGATCGCCAACCTGCAATATGGCTGGACGCTGTTCGTCGATCCGATCGACGCGAAGTTTCATTGGGGTCGCGCGGCCATTCAGTTGGCCTTCACGCTGTTCGTCGTCACCGAGACCTGGCTCGTGCCGATCGAGGCCTGGTTCGTCGACCGCTACGGCCCGCGCATCGTCGTCATGTTCGGCGGCGTCATGATCGCTCTGGCCTGGATCCTCAACTCCTACGCCAATTCAATCTTCCTGCTGTATGTCGCGGCCGTCGTCGGCGGCATCGGCGCCGGGTCCGTCTATGGCACCTGTGTCGGTAACGCGCTGAAATGGTTCCCGAACCAGCGCGGCCTCGCGGCCGGCTGCACGGCGGCCGGCTTCGGCGCGGGCGCGGCCGTCACCGTCGTGCCGATCGCCAACATGATCGCCGCCAGCGGCTACCAGCAGGCGTTTCTCACCTTCGGCATCGGCCAGGGCATCATCGTCTTCATCCTCGCCCTGTTCCTCCGCAAGCCGAAGACGCTGGTCGCCGCCACCCGCAAGCGCCTCAACCTGCCGCAATCCGCGGTGAGCCGCACGCCGACCGAGATGGTCCGCACCCCGGTGTTCTGGCTGATGTACGTCATGTTCGTCATGGTCGCTTCCGGCGGCCTGATGGCGGCCGCCTCGATCGGCCCGATCGCCAAGGACTTCAAGGTCGGCGGCGTCGAGGTCAGTCTGTTCGGCCTGCAGATGGCGGCGCTGACGATGGCTATCTCGCTCGATCGTATTTTCGACGGGTTCGGCCGCCCTTTATTCGGCTACGTGTCGGACCGGATCGGCCGTGAGAACACGATGACCATCGCCTTCTCGATCGCGGCCGTCGCGATCGCCACGCTCGTGATGTTCGGCACCAACCCGATCGTCTTCATTCTGGCGACGGCGGTGTTCTTCGGCGTCTTCGGCGAGATCTACAGCTTGTTCCCCGCGACATCGGGCGACACATTCGGGCCGAAGTTCGCGACGACGAACAACGGCCTGCTCTACACCGCCAAGGGCACGGCGGCGTTCCTGGTACCGATCGCCAGCCTCGTCTCGGCGTCCTACGGCTGGTCCGCCGTGTTCGCTGTAACAGCGGTCTTCAACGTGATCGCCGCTGTTCTCGCCTTGTTCGTCTTGAAGCCGATGCGAATGAAGTACATCCTCGGCGCGGACGCCTTGGCGAGCGAGACGATTGTCTCGCCCTCGAAAGTGCAGGCTATCTGAAGACAAGCCGATCCTCGCCGGACGAAAAACGTCCGGCGTGGCAAATCGAGGCTGGTATCTGGTATACCAGTTTGGTAATGACGCTCGGCGCGCATCGCTCGCCGAGCGTCTGCGACTTTCATACCATTGCTGTCGGCCTGCCCCTGGCCATCGTCGGAGCGGTACGACTGGTTTTCCCAGGAGGAGCGGAATGTCCGCAGTTGCGCAGATCAATACGGCTGGGGCTGCTGAGCAGCACGAATTGACGGATGGTTTCCACCTCGTCATCGATGCCCTCAAGCTCAACGACATCCATACGATCTACGGCGTCCCGGGCATTCCGATCACCGACCTCGGCCGGATCGCCCAGGCCGAAGGAATGCGGGTCATCTCGTTCCGCCACGAGCAGAACGCCGGCAATGCCGCCGCCATCGCCGGTTTTCTCACCAAGAAGCCCGGCATCTGCCTGACGGTCTCGGCTCCCGGCTTCCTCAACGGCCTGACCGCGCTGGCCAACGCCACGACCAATTGCTTTCCGATGATCCTCATCTCCGGCTCGTCCGAGCGCGAGATCGTCGACCTGCAACAGGGCGACTACGAGGAGATGGACCAGCTCGCGATCGCCAAGCCGCTCTGCAAGGCGGCGTTTCGCGTGCTCCACGCCGCTGACATCGGCATCGGCGTGGCTCGCGCGATCCGCGCCGCCGTGTCCGGCCGTCCGGGCGGGGTCTATCTCGATCTTCCCGCGAAGCTGTTCTCCCAGGTGATCGACGCCCGAGCCGGCGCGCAATCGCTCGTCAGGGTCATTGATCCCGCGCCCGCGCAGATCCCGGCACCGGCCGCCATCAAGCGCGCCCTCGACGTTCTCAAGACGGCCAAGCGTCCGCTGATCATCCTGGGCAAAGGCGCGGCCTATGCCCAGGCCGACGCGGCGGTCCGCGCCCTCGTCGAGAAGAGCGGCATCCCCTACGTTCCGATGAGCATGGCCAAGGGCCTCCTTCCCGATACCCACGATCTCTCGGCCGGCGCCGCCCGTTCGACGGCCCTGAAGGACTCGGACGTCGTCCTGCTCGTTGGCGCCCGCCTCAATTGGCTGCTCTCGCACGGCAAAGGCAAGACCTGGGGCGAGCCCGGTTCGAAGAAGTTCATCCAGATCGACATCGAGCCGCGCGAGATGGACTCCAATGTCGAGATCGTCGCCCCCGTGGTCGGCGATATCGGCTCCTGCGTGCAGGCCCTAGTCGACGGCATGGGCGCCGACTGGCCGGCTCCGCCGGCCGATTGGCTCAACACGCTGAAGACGCGCAAGGAATCCAACATCGCCAAGATGGCGTCCAAGCTGATGAAGAACTCGTCGCCGATGGACTTCCACAGCGCGCTCGGCGCCTTGAAGACCGTGGTCACCGAGCGGCCGGACGCCATGCTCGTCAACGAGGGTGCCAACACCCTTGACCTCGCCCGTGGCATCATCGACATGCACCAGCCGCGCAAGCGTCTGGACGTCGGCACCTGGGGCATCATGGGGATCGGCATGGGCTTTGCCGTCGCCGCTGCCGTCGAGACCGGGAAGCCGGTGCTCGCGATCGAGGGCGACAGCGCGTTCGGCTTCTCCGGCATGGAGGTCGAGACGATCTGCCGCTACAACCTGCCGGTCTGCATCGTCGTGTTCAACAACAACGGGATCTATCGCGGGACCGATGTGAACCCGACGGGTCATTCGGATGTCGCGCCGACCGTCTTCGTCAAGGAAGCTCGCTACGACAAGATGATGGAGGCCTTCGGCGGCGTCGGCGTCCACGTCACCACGCCCGACGAGCTTCGCCGCGCGGTGAACGAGGCGATGGACTCTGGCCGTCCGACCCTGGTGAATGCCATGATCGACCCGGCCGCCGGCACGGAGAGTGGCAACATCGGCAGCCTCAATCCGCTGAGCTCCATTCCGAAAAAGGCTTGAGCGAAGCCTTATCCTCCAACGACCGGCTGAGGCGGCGAGCGCCGCAGCCGGTTCCAGCCACACCCTCCGCTCGATGCGTCGTCTGAAAAGCGGGACCACTAAGGCCGGTGCTGGTTGGATCGCCTTTGGTAGAGTGCACGGAAATAGACTGTCTTGACTCCGGCGAACGGGCTGATGTCGCAAGCGATCGATTTTGTTCAGCTCGTTGGAGCCGCCGGCGATGCCGTCGTCGTTGCGGACATCAAGGGCCTCATAACCTATTGGAACGCGTCGGCGGAACGGATCTTCGGCTTTTCCGCGGACGAGGCGCTAGGCCAATCGCTGGACCTCATCTGCCCGGAACGTCAGCGCAATCGCCACTGGCACGGATACCATCACACGATGGAGACGGGTCAGACCCGCTACGGCGCCGAAGTCCTGCGGGTGCCCGCGCTGAGCAAGGACGGTCATCCGCTGTCCATTGCTTTTACCGTCGCTCTGCTTAAACAAGACGGCGTGGCCGTTGCGATCGTCGCTATCATACGCGACGAGACGGCCCGTTGGAACGAGGATCGCGTGCTGCGCCGGCGTGTGGCAGCACTCGAGGCGGATGCCTCGGCTCAGGCCGAGAGCGGGGCCGCTGGTCATGAGCCGTCTGGATCGGGCGACTTCATCAAAACCTGAGCGGACTCGCCCGAGCCTCCGCCCATTCATAACAAACGGGAGAACCCGCATGAGTAAGCCGCTAGAAGGTATTAAGATCATCGACTTCACCCACGTGCAGGCAGGTCCCGCCTGCACGCAACTCCTCGCGTGGTTCGGCGCCGACGTCATCAAGGTCGAGCGTCCCGGCTCCGGCGACGTCACGCGTTCGCAGCTTCGTCACGTGGAGGACGCCGATGCGCTCTACTTCACCATGTTGAACTCGAACAAGCGGTCCCTGACCCTCGACACCAAGACGCCCAAGGGCAAGGAAGTGCTCGAGAAGCTGATCAAGGAATCCGACGTCATGGTCGAGAACTTCGGCCCCGGCGCACTCGACCGCATGGGCTTCTCGTGGAAGCACATCCAGGGGCTCAACCCGGGCATGATCCTCGCCTCGGTCAAGGGGTTCTCCGACGGCCACCATTACGAGGACCTGAAGGTCTACGAGAACGTGGCGCAATGCGCCGGCGGTGCCGCTTCCACCACCGGCTTCTGGGATGGTCCGCCGACCGTGTCGGCCGCTGCGCTGGGCGATTCCAACACCGGCATGCACCTCGCCATCGGCATCCTCACGGCGCTGCACCAGAAGAACAAGTCGGGCAAGGGCCAGAAGGTCGCCGTCTCAATGCAGGATTCGGTGCTCAATCTCTGCCGCGTCAAGCTCCGCGACCAGCAGCGCCTCGACGCGCTCGGCTATCTCGAGGAGTACCCGCAGTACCCGCACGGCACGTTCACGGACGTGGTGCCGCGCGGCGGCAACGCGGGCGGTGGCGGCCAGCCGGGTTGGGTGTTGAAGTGCAAGGGTTGGGAGACGGATCCCAACGCCTACATCTACTTCACCATCCAGGGCCACGCCTGGGCGCCGATCTGCAAGGCCATCGGCAAGGACGAGTGGATCGAGGATCCCGCCTACAACACCGCTCGTGCCCGCCAGGACAAGATCATGGACATCTTCGCCACGATCGAGGTCTGGCTTGCCGACAAGACGAAGTTCGAGGCCGTCGATATCCTGCGTAAGTTCGATATTCCTTGCTCGCCGGTTCTCTCGATGAAGGAGATCGCCGCCGACGAATCGCTGCGCAAGAGCGGCACCATCGTCGAAGTCGATCACCCGAAGCTCGGCAAGTACCTGACGGTCGGCAGCCCGATCAAGTTCTCGGATATGGAGGTGCACGTCACCGCCTCGCCGCTGCTCGGCCAGCATACCAACGAAGTCCTCACGGGCCTCGGCTACACGCAGGAACAGATCTCCGACCTGCACGATACCAAAGCGGTCTGATCGACCGTCGTCGGCTCAAGGACGGCGCGCTCCGGCGCGCCGTTTTGCGTTTGGCGCCGACGCGTACGGTGCCGACCACGCTGCGACCGGCTCGACCGATCGTCCGGCGCCGACGACGCCGCACATCCACTTCGGGCTCTCGCGTCTACGGGGGCGGCATCTGTCCTCCGCCCAACCATCCCTTTGGATGCCGGCCCCGACGACGACCTTAGAAGTCGTAGCGGTGCGCCTCGACATGGGCCGCCAAGCCAAGGGCGTGGCTGCGCACGAGATGTTCCGACAGCGTCGCGTCGCGCTGCTCAAGGGCGTGGATGATTTCCTGGTGCTCCCGGACGGAACGACGGATGCGATCGTCCTGCCGGATCGTCAAGCTGCGGATGCCGCGCACGTGCATGAACAGGTTGCTCGTCATGTCCGCGATGACACGGCATGCGCCGAGCGCGATGACGGTTTGATGGAAGCGGATGTTGGCGTCGGAATATTCCTCCATGTGGCTCGATGGCTCGTTGAGGAAGAATTCCGGAAACTGCGGACGCAACGAACGGAGCTGCTCGTCGGACGCGTTGTCGCAGGCGAGGCGCGCGGCCATGCTCTCGAGCGCCGCCCAAGCGTAGATCATCCCGATGATCTCGTCCTTGGTCTTACGAATGAGGAAGACGCCGCGACGCGGCTCAGAGCGGACAAACCCCTCCTGCTCCAGCACGGTCAGGGCTTCGCGCACCGGCGTCCGGCTGACCCCGAGTTCGGCCGACAGCTTACGCTCATCCAGACGCACCTCTTCCTGTTGGCCATAGATGTCGATCTTGGCGATGGCCGCCTTCAACGAGGTATAGGCCAAGTCGCGCAGACTCGTCGTGACCTTGATCGGCTCGACGCCAAGCTCGGAACTGTGCGCCATCATCCCCCCGGTTCGCTCCCTTGTTCGGGATGCTCAGAACAACAGCCTAGGCTCAGGCTGCCTGTCGATCGAGGCTTATCACTCCGCCCCCGTTCTTGATAGCCAAGGCTGTTCTCTCGACGGCCGAGCTTTTCTCCTCGATGGCTAAGCCTTTTGACGGCTTTACCATCGTTCGGTTCCAGCCTGCCGAGGCCGTGAGGCGGTTCGGCAGCCTCCCGACGCATGCGCGCCTGACATGCAACATCGCTTATACTTAATCCGAGCAAAACTCCCTATGTTGCGTTTCAGCAACGGAGTATGAAAATGGCTTTCCAACTTATCGGTATCTTCTGCCTGGTCGTCGCCACCCAGGTCCTTCTGGTCTCCAAGGCTGCGGACGTGCTGTCTTCCATCACGGGTCCGGCCACACACGCCTGATGCACGCAACGCAGCGACTGCCGCGGTAGGCAGTCGCTAAGAGCGCGCGCTTGAGTTCGCCCGACGCCCCGACGTCAGAACCCGACCGCCAAGGTGCCGCGCTGGCGCCCGTCCGCCGCTCCTGCAAGCCAGCCGTCCTCGACGGCGACGCTCTGTGCCGAACCCCAAGCTTCGCCGACCTCTATCGCGTAGCCCTGTTCCTTTAGGAGCCGGAGCGTATCGGGCGAGAGCCCCCGCTCCACGCGCAGGATGTCGGGGAGCAACTGGTGGTGGATGCGCGGCGCCTGCGCCGCTTCCGCCAGGTTCATCCCAAAATCGATCGTGTCGAGGATCATTTCGAGCACGATGGTGATGATGCGCGAGCCGCCTGGAGAACCGGTGACGAGCCTCAGCCGCCCCTCGTGAAACACCATGGTCGGCGCCATCGACGAGAGCGGTCGCTTGCGCGAACCGGGCGCGTTCGCGCTTCCCCCAGTCAGGCCATAGGCGTTGGGAGCCCCCGGCTTCGCAGCGAAGTCGTCGAGTTCGTTGTTGAGAAGCACGCCCGTCCCGTCGGCGACCAGACCGATGCCGTAGGAAAAGTTCAGCGTGTACGTGTTCGACACGGCATTACCATCCCCGTCGACGACGGAGAAATGCGTGGTCTGCTCGCTTTCGTAGGGTGCGGGGTCGATGGCCTTGATCTCGGCGGCAGGCTTGGCGCGGTCGGGCAGGATCATGCCCCGCAAATCGGCGGCATAGGCCTTGGACGTCAATCCCGTCACCGGCACGGGAACGCTCCCGGGGTCGCCGAGATATTCGGCGCGATCGGCATAGGCGAGCTTCATCGCCTCGGCCATCGCATGGATGGAGGCGGCCGAGCCGGCGCCCATCTCGCCGAGTCGGTAGCCCTCCAGGATATTGAGCAGCTCGATGATCTGAGTGCCGCCCGAGGAGGGTGGCGGCATGGAGACGATGGCGTAGCCGCGATAGGTGCCGCGGACCGGCTCGCGCTCGATCGCGCGGTAGCTCCGAAGGTCGTCGCTGGTCATCGCACCGCCGGCGCGGCCGATCGCGGCGACCAGCCGGTCTGCCACCGCGCCCTCGTAGAAGCCTTTGCTTCCCTGCCGGGCGATGGCCTCGAGCGTCGCGGAGAGATCGCTCTGCACGAGAGTGTCGCCGCGGCTGAGCGGCGTGCCGTCGGCATGAAGGAAGATCGCGGCACTTGAAGGCCAGCGCCGGAGGCGCAGGGCGCGCGGCAGTGAATCGGCGAGGTCGTCCTCGACGGGGATGCCGACGCGCGCCAGTTCCACGGCAGGCTGCACGAGGTCGGCCAGCGTGAACCGTCCCGACCCGTATTTGTCCAGCGCCAGTGTCAGGCCGGCGACGGTGCCAGGCACCCCTACGCCGAGCCCCGTGTCGCGCGAGAGGCGCGGCACCGCCTCGCCGTTCGCCGACAGGAAGGTGTCGGCGCGCATGGCCGCCGGCGCGGTCTCGCGATAGTCGATCGCGACCGTCCTGTTCGGTTTGGCGAGATGGACGAGCATGAAGCCGCCGCCGCCCAGGTTGCCGGCGCGGGGCAGGGTGACGGCCAGTGCCAGGGCGGTGGCGACGGCGGCGTCCACCGCATTGCCGCCGCGCTCCAGCACGTCCAGGCCGATGCGCGCGGCTCTCCCTTCCTGCGCCACCACCATGCCGTGGCGGGCGAGGACCGGCAGCGCCCGCGCGCCCTGGTTGATGATCGGCGGCGGGGATTGTCTCTCGTCCTGAGCGACGGCCCAGGGGGCGAACGCGGTCCACAACGCCGCGGCGCAGATCGGTGTGGCCAGGCCGAAGGGCCAGAGTCGATTGCGCGCGGCCCGCTTCATTGAGGCGCCCGCGTCCGCCAGGCGGCGAAATGGTCGACCGGTCCCGCGCCCTGTCCGACGTTCAGCGCATCCGCTCCGCGCAGGGCCTGACCCAGGTAGGTCTTGGCATGGCGGATCGCGACGAGGAGCGTCTCGCCGCGCGCGAGGTAAGCGGCGATCGCCGACGAGAGGGTGCAACCGGTGCCATGCGTATTGCGCGTCTTCACGCGCGGAGCGGAGAACCAGTGCTGGCCGACGGCGTCGACCAGCAGGTCGTTGGCGCTGGTCCCTTCGCCGTGGCCGCCCTTGACCAACCAGGCGGCCGCGCCCGACCCGCGCAGGTGCACCGCAACGCGCACCACCTCCTCGCGCGAGCGGGCCGGCAGGCCAGAGAGCCGTTCGGCCTCCGCGAGGTTCGGCGTGACGACGGTCGCGAGCGGAAAGAGGTGGCGCCGCATCGCCGCGATGACGGCATCGTCCCCGAGCACCGCGCCCGAGGTGGCGACGAGCACGGGATCGAGAACGATCGGCAGGCCCGGGTGCCGGGCGAGTTCCCCGGCCACTGCCGCGACCACATCGGGCGCGCCGAGCATGCCGACCTTGACGGCTGCGACGTCCACGTCCGCGAACACCATGGCGATCTGCGCGGCGACGAAGTCCGCGGGCGGGCAATGGACGGCGCTGACCCCTCGCGTGTTCTGCGCAGTGAGGGCGGTGATCGCCGCCATGCCGTGGCACCCGAGGGCGGCGAAGGTCTTGAGGTCCGCCTGGACACCGGCGCCGCCGCTTGGGTCGGAGCCGGCGATCGACAGGACGTTGGGGATGGACGGGCGATTGGGGAACGACGCGGCGAGGCTCAATTCAGCGGACGCTCGTCGACGATCACGCCTTCGTCGTCCGGCAAGCTGCCGGGGCTCACGAATTCGACCGTACCGCGCATCCGGGTGATCGTGTGCAGCGTCTCGGACAGGCTCTGGCTCAGGCTGGCCTCGTCGCCGCGGTGTTCGGCGCGCAGGATCAGCACGTCCTGCTCCTTGGCGCGGCGCACCACCAGGCGCAGGCGGCCGAGGCTCGGGTGGCGTCGGGCGATCTCGACGATCTGACCGGAATGGAGGCGCGTGCCGTAGAAGTCGGCGCCGTCGTCGGCGTGCTCGAGCGGCGCGCTGAGGCGCAGGTTGGTGCGCCCGCAGGTGGCTGCCTGCGGCAGCAGCCGGGCGATCGCGCCCGTTCCGAACCGAAGCAGCGGATAATCGGCGTTGAGCCGGGTCACCACCAACTCGCCCGGCCGACCAGGTGCGGCCGCAGTGTCGCCGCCGGGCTCGACGACTTCAAGGATGAGCCCCTCGTTGAGCGTGAGGCCTTCCGTCGTGCCGCTTTCAAACGCGACGAGGCCGAGTTCGGGGGTAGCGAAGGCCAGCCGCACCCCGATCCCGCGCAGGCCGAACTCGCTGCGCAGGCCGGCGGCAAAGCGGCCGAGCACGAGCCCGTGCTTCAGCGAGGAGACGTCCGTGCCGGTCTCTCCGGCATGGTCGAGGATGGCTTTGAGGCGGTTGGCCGGCCCACAATAGAAGGACGGCCTGAAGCGGGCGATCGCGTCCGCCTGGAGCGCGGCTGACACGGCCGGCAAGGGGAGGACGGGGGCGCCGACAGCGCCGGCGCCGGAGGCGAACACGTGCCCGTAAGGCCCGCGCTCGGTGGAGAAGCAATTCAGCAGGATGGCGCCCTTGCGCAGCCCGGCGGCGTAGACCGCACGCCCGGCTCCCCACCAATCCTTCGCCTGGCCCTCGGGCGCGGCGAGAAGACCAGGGCCGACCAGGATCTGCCGCAGCGCGCCGGGACGCGCGGCGCAGGCGCCCCCGAAAGGCGGACTCTCGGACTGCATCGCCGCGAGATCGCTCCGGCGCAGGATGGGGATGCGCGCGAGGTCGTTGCGCGTCGTCAGGGTGCTCGGGTCGATCCCCTTGAGTTGGGCCCGCAGCGCCGGCACGCGCGACCGGGCGACGGTGAGAACGTGGCGCAGGTCGCGGAAGAGCGCAGCCTCGCGGTTGTGCGGAGCACGATTTTCTAGGCGATCGAAAAAGTCGGGCATGGCGGCTATCGGTACCGCAATCGGCGTTAAGAAAAGCTGTGACAGTTAACGCCAACTCGCCAGCAGGGGCGAGTCTCCATTCGCCGGCGTCGGTCTCGCAGCTCGCTTCTTGCCGTGCTGTGGCGCGCGCGCACCGGATGCCCGTCAGGCCGTCCGGCGCGCCATGAGGCGCGGCCTGCGGCGGAAGGCGCGCCCGGCCAGGTGGATCAGGCCGCCGCCGAAGACGAAGCCGATCGCGCCGAGCACCAGCGCCTCGCCGGAGGCGGGAACGGCCGGCTGGAAGCTCTGGAGCGCGCGATTGGCCACCATCGAATCATACCCCGTCGCCAACGTCGCCAGGCGGCCGACCGGGCCGGCGTCCTCCATCGCCTTGTGCGTTTCGACGAGGCGCTGCAGGCGCACGGCGACATCCTGCATCTGCGTCCCGCGGCCTTTGACGAATGGATCGGGGTTGGCGCGCAGCCGCTCAATCCCGCCCTGTTCGGTCAGGCCCTGCTGCTGGCTGTCGCTGTCGAATCGCGCGACCACCGCAGAGAGCTCGTCGATCGCGCCGCCCAGACGCTGGCGATATTGTTCGGCGAATTCCGGCAGCTGAGTCAGCGCGAGACCGAGGACCAACGCGAAGAACAGGGCGAGGCGGCGCTGGATCATGGCAAGGTCTCCGGCGGTAAAACCGCAAAGGCTCGCGCTTCGTTCCGCCCGAGCCAAAGCCTACGGCAGAGTGAGCAGGCCCGCCCCGCCGCCGCCCGTGCCGAAGAGGAGCCGGGCGCCGTCGCCGCTCCACGCGAGGGCGGTGATCGGGCTGCGATCCGCGTCGGGGCGGCGGACCAGCAGTTCGGAGCCGTCGTTGAGCCGTACGAGGAGGATCCAACCGTCCTCGAAGCCGAGCGCGAGGAGTAGCGCCTTGGGGTTGAAGGCGACGCGCGAGACTCTCGCCTTGCGCGCCGCGACCTCGCGCGGCTGCTTGTTCATCGGTCCGTCCTTCTCGCGGAACGGCCAGATCACGCACGATTCCGCACCCGAGGTCGCCAGCCAGAACCCGTCCGCCGACCAGGCGAGCGAGCGGACCTTGGCGGGGTAGCCGCTCATCCGCATGTGCGCCTTGTCGGCGACGCGCCAGCCATGCAGCGCGTTCTCCTGCATGGAGGTTACGAGGAAGCGCCCGTCCGGCGAGAAGGTGACATCGAGGTGCGAGCCTTTCCAGTCGAACGGGTCGGGCGGCGAGTCCGTGTTGGGAAACCACAGCGCCGCGCCGCCGTAGAAGGCCATGGCGACGCGATAGCCCTTCGGCGCGAAGGCGAGGCCGCGCACGGTGTTGGGGGCCGCGACGCGCCGGACCGCGCCTTTCGCGTCGCGACAGGATACGTCCTTGCCGCAAGCCCAGGCGATCGCCCCGTCGTCACGCCCGGCCAGCGCGTCGATCCACTTGCCCGGGGCGGTAAAGACCGTCTCGCACCGGCCGTCTGCGTCGGTACGGACCACCTTGCCGTCGTCGCCGCCCGTCACCATGGCCTTGCCGGCGACGGCTGCTACGAGGATGGCGCCGTCGGGATGCGCCGCGACGCGCCGGCCGCTGCCCTCTCCCAACACCAGCATCCCCGAATCGAGGGCCAGCGCCGGCACCGCGCCGAGGAAGCAGGCGGCGGCGACCGGCGCGTCGACCGCGATGGGTATCACGCGCTCGCGCAGGGATTGCGTCTCGTCCATGCCGCTCAGGCCGCGCAGGCGAGGAAGCCCTGCCGGATCTCGTCTTCCTTCAGGTGGCGGCCGATGAACACCATGCGGCTGACGCGCGGCTCGTCCGGCTTCCATTCGCGCTGCAGGTCGCCGTCGAGGATCATGTGGACGCCCTGGTAGACGAAGCGGCGCGGCTCGTTTTTGAAGGCGAGGATGCCCTTGGAGCGCAGGATCTGGGGGCCCTCGCGCTGAATGTAATCCTGGATCCAGGGCAGGAACTTCTCCGGGTCGACGTCGCCATCGAGGCGCACCGAGAGCGATTGCATCTCCTCGTCATGGTAGTGCTTCGCCCCGCCGTGGCCGTGCGCCTTCGCATGGGCGTGCGCGTGGTCGTCATGGTGGTGGCTGTGGCCGTGATGGTCGTGCGGCTCGTGCCCGTGGTCCTCCGTCTCGAGAAACGAGGGTTCGAGATCGAGGATGCGATCGAGGTCGAAGGCGTTGCGGCCGAGCACCGCCTCGAGGGGCACGGCGCAGCGCTGCGTCTTGTGCAGGGTCGCGTAGGGATTGATGCCGCGGATCCGCGCCTCGACCTCGCCCAGTTCCGCCGCGCTGACCAGGTCCGTCTTGTTCAGCACGATGACGTCGGCGAAGGCGATCTGGCTCTTCGCCTCGGGCGCGTCGCGCAGGCGGTCGCTCAGCCATCGGGCGTCGGCGACGGTCACCACGGCGTCGAGCCGCGACCGGGCTTGGACATCCTGATCGACGAAGAAGGTCTGCGCCACCGGCGCGGGGTCGGCGAGGCCGGTCGTCTCGATGATGATCGCGTCGAACTTGCCGCGGCGCTTCATCAATCCCTCGATGATGCGGATGAGGTCGCCGCGCACGGTGCAGCAGATGCAGCCGTTGTTCATCTCGAACACTTCCTCGTCGGCGTCGACCACAAGGTCGTTGTCGATGCCGATCTCGCCGAACTCGTTGACGATGACCGCATATTTGCGACCGTGCTGCTCGGTGAGGATGCGGTTGAGAAGCGTGGTCTTGCCCGCGCCGAGGTAGCCGGTCAGCACGGTTACGGGGATCTTGTCTTGCGGGGCCGCATCGCTCATCACATCATCTCCCGACGCCGGTTCGAGGCTCGCGGCCCAGGCCGCGACGACGTTCCGATATAGAGTTATAGTCTATCATCGGGAAGAGATTTCCCGGGGATCGTGCCGGCCCCGACTCGCCGGCGAAGTCTCCCCTCTTGCCAGGTCGCCTCGATGAAACGCTTTCTGCCGCTCGCCGCCGTCGTCGTCGGCTGCCTCGCCCTCGGTTTCGCCGGCCTGGCCCTGATGCTGCCGAACGGCCGCGCGACGCCCGGCGTGACGGTCGGCGGCCCCTTCGCGCTGCAGGCGCCCGACGGCCGGACGGTGACCGACAAGGACATGGCGGGACGGCCCTTCCTTGTCTTCTTCGGCTACACGCATTGCCCGGACGTCTGCCCCGCCTCGCTCGCGGAGATCTCCGCGATGTTCAAGGAGCTCGGGCCGGAGGCCAAGGCGCAGGCCCTGTTCATCTCGGTCGACCCGGAGCGTGACACCCCGGAGGCGATGAAGGACTACATGTCCAATTTCGATCCGCGCATCATCGCGCTCTCCGGAACGCCGGAGCAGATCAAGGCGGTGGCCGGCGCGTACAAGGCCTATTTCAAAAAAGGGGCGGAGGAGAAAGACGGGTCTTATTCCCTCGACCACGTCGCCATGACCTACCTCATGGACAAGAACGGGCGCTTCATCGGGGCGCTCAACCTCGAACAGCCGGCGAAGGACGCCGCAACGGAGTTCAGGAAGTACATGTGAAGCTCCGGGCGGCGGACGCGCATCCGCTTGGAGGCGCAGGGAGCGTCGCGGCATCGGGCCGCGACGGCCAGGTCGTCAGCAGTCCCAAGCGGGAGCGCCGCTCTGCCCTACCGCTCCGGCTTGCGCGATGAGGGTCCGCCTACTGGTTGGTGTTCGGCGAACCCGCCATGCCGAGCAGCATCATGTAGGCTTCGGCGGGGGTCAGGACCATCATGTGACCGTCCTTCATCTTGACGATGGTCATTTTGAGCTTGGTCTTCTTGTCCGTCGCGGTCGCAACCTCGAATTCCTGCTTCGCGAAAGGTCCGATGTCGAGGTTCGAAAAGTTTTGAGCCTGAGCTAACGAAGGTGCAGCGGCGGCCAGCGCGGTGGTCATGAAAAAGATGGCTCTGAATTTAGACATAACGGTCGTCCTCTTCCAAGAGATCCCGTCGGTGCAGGCTCTCGCGTGTCAGGCTAAACGGCATCCCACGCGAATGTAACCGCTACATAAGGCGTGCACATCGCGCGCCTTCGTCCGCCTTTCACAGGGCCGTCGGAGGTTTTCCAACGTCGATATGACGGTGGGGGGAGGTCTCCGGTCTCAATAGAACCCGACCGGAAAATATTTGAGGTACAGGTTCGCGTAGGTCCCGTCTTTTGCGAGCCGGTCCAGCTCGTAGTCGAGAACCTCGCGCAGGCCCGTATTGTCCTTGCTGACGGCGATCGAGACGCCGTTGCCGAAGAAGTGGCTTTCCGTGAAGGGGCCGCCGCGAAAGGCGCAGCAGCCGGCGGCGTCCGTCCCGTTGAGCCAGAGGGCGAGCGCAATGCCGTCGCCGAAGATCGTCGCGACGTCGCCGGCGCGCAGGGCGGTTCGCAGCGCCGTCTGGTCGGGGTAGGTCTTGAACGTGGAGCGGGCAAAGAAGGCCTGCAGGTAGGCGAGGTGGGCGGTGCCGCCCTGCACGCCGACCGTGCGGCCGGCTAGGGCCTCGGGGGTGACGGCGGGGAGC
Organism: Beijerinckiaceae bacterium; assembly: GCA_965249685.1. Taxonomy (GTDB): domain Bacteria; phylum Pseudomonadota; class Alphaproteobacteria; order Rhizobiales; family Beijerinckiaceae; genus RH-AL1. The sequence goes on from CBDFMN010000003.1 coordinate 2,846,719, forward strand.
GCCGTCGTGGTCAGCGTCACGAAGCGCGCGGGCGTGGTGTAGTAGGGCGCGGTGAAGGCGAGGTCGGCGCGGTTGGCTGGCGTGTTGGCCAGCGCGGCGATCAGCGCGTCGCCTGCGCCGGCCTTCAGGGCGGGTATCAGCGTGTCGAAGCGGCGCGCCTGGATCGTGCAGGCGATCGCCAGGTCGGCGCAGATCGCGCGGGCGAGGTCGATGTCGAAGCCCGCGAGCGAGCCGTCGGACAGGGCGAAGTGGAACGGCGGAAAGTCGTCGCTGGTGAGGAAGCGGATCGCCTTCACTGCGCCGACGTCCGGCTTCGCGAGGTGGTGGTTGGGGTCGAACAGGTTCGGGATGAAAGGTCTGGCCGCGGGCTCGGCAGCGCAAGCGGCGGCGCACGCCCAAACGAGCGCCACGGCCGCCCCTGGCGTACGGAACCGGCGCGAAGCACGCCTCGAACCTTGGGCGCGCATCCGCCCGACAGCCTCCACCTGGCGAGGCGCCGCGGTGCGCCTCTCTGCGACGAGGGCCTGGAGAATGGCCCTCAATGGCCGGCGAATTCCAGGAGTGCATGGACCGGTGCGCCGAGGTCGCGGATCTTTTGCGCTCCGCCAAGGTCCGGCAGGTCGATGACGAACGAGGCCGCGACCACCTCCGCGCCAAGTTGGCGCAGCAGTTTGACCGCGCCCTCGGCCGTGCCGCCGGTGGCGACGAGGTCGTCGATCAGCAGCACCCGCTCGCCCGGCGTCACCGCGTCCACATGCATCTCCATCTCGTCGATACCGTATTCGAGCGAGTAGCCGATCGTCACCTTGTTGTAGGGCAGCTTGCCCTTCTTGCGGATCGGTACGAAGCCGCAGGAGAGCTGGTGGGCGATCGCGCCGCCGAGGATGAAGCCGCGCGCCTCGATGCCGGCCACCTTGCCGATGCCGGCCGCGGCCCAGGGTTGCGTCATCGCCTCCACCGCCTTGCGAAAGGCGACGGCGTCGCCGAGCAGGGTCGTGATGTCGCGGAACAGAATGCCGGGCTTGGGATAATCGGCGATGGTGCGGATGCTCGCCGCGAAGTCGAACGGCTCGCTCATTGGTTGGTCACCCGTCGCGTGATGGTCTGGAGTTTGGTCATGATATCGGGGTCGCGCGCCTCAGGGGCCGTAATCATCGCGCCGGACAGGGCGGTGTCGGAACCCGCCGGGCAGGGTTCGTGATCGGCTGGGAAGTCGCGCAGCAGGCGTGCCAGGAGCCGCGCCGCGTTGCCGGCGTTGGCCTGCACCACCTTGATGACAGCGGCGACGTCGACGTGCTCGTGGTCGGTGTGCCAGCAGTCGAAGTCGGTCACCATGGCGATGGTGGCGTAGGAGAGTTCCGCCTCGCGCGCGAGCTTGGCCTCCGGCATGGCCGTCATGCCGATCACGTCGTAGCCCGCCGCCTTGTAGCCGAGCGACTCGGCGCGCGAGGAGAACTGCGGCCCCTCCATGCAGACATAGGTGCCGCCCTGCCTGTGGCGGATCCCCTCGGCCTCGGCGGCGGCGGCGAGGCGGGCCGCGAGCAGCGGGGCCACCGGATGCGCCATGGACACGTGAGCCACGCAGCCGTTGCCGAAAAACGAGGACTGGCGTCCGACCGTCCGATCGACGAACTGGTCGACGAAGACGAAGAGGCCGGGGTCGAGCTCCGCCTTGAACGAGCCGCAGGCGGAAACGGAGATCAGGTCGGTGACGCCGACCTGTTTCAGCGCGTCGATGTTGGCGCGGTAGTTGATGCCGGAAGGGGAGAGGCGGTGACCCCGGCCGTGACGGGGCAGGAAGACCGCCTCCGTGCCGCCGATACGGCCGAAGCGCAGCGCGTCGGAGGGTTCGCCCCACGGCGTGGCGACGCGCTCCTCGCGCTCGTCCTCGAGACCCGGCAGGTGGTAGACGCCGGAACCGCCGATGATCCCGACCATGGCTTGGGTCATGCCTGCTCGCTTCTGGAAGATGATGCCGGCTGCTCTGTGGACGATTCCTGCGGCAAAGGCAAAGCCTTGGCCGCAGGCTTCTCTCCGCGTCGAGCAGAGGACAGGCGCTGAAAGGACGAAGGAGAAGCCGCGACAATTGCGCTGCGCCGGTCATGTAACGGAATAAAAGCCGCACTCGTATTATCCATCGGACGCCGTCATTCCACCGGAGACCGATTCCATGTTCTATCACCGTCGCAAGGGCTGGGAGCTGCCTGGGTTGCGAGCAACGCCGGAGGCTGTGGCGCTCGACCGCCGCGCGCTGGTGAAGGCCGGGGCTGCCGCCGGAGCCCTCGTCGCGGCGCAGAACGTGGGGCTGCGCGCCGCGCTGGCCGCGGGCGGTGCGCCGGTGACGCGCAACGAGGCCTACAGGCCCGAACGCGCGATCACGCCCGAGAACGTCAACACTCACTACAACAACTTCTACGAGTTCGGCATGGTGAAGGACATCGCCGATGCCGCGGCCGAGCTGAAGACCCACCCTTGGACGCTCGAGTTCGACGGTCTGGTCGAGAAGCCGCGCAAGGTCGGCATCGACGACCTGATGAAGGCGATGGCCCTGGAGGAGCGGCTCTACCGTCACCGCTGCGTCGAGACCTGGGCGATGACCGTGCCATGGACCGGCTTTCCGCTGCGCGCGCTGATCGACTATGCCAAGCCGCTCTCGGGCGCCAAGTTCGTCCAGTTCCAGACCTTCAAGGACCCGCGGGTCGCCCCCGGGCAGCGGCAGTTCTGGTATCCCTGGCCCTATACGGAGGGGCTGACGATGGCCGAAGCGACCAACGACCTCGCCTTCATGGTGACGGGCGCCTACGGCAAGCCGCTCAATAACAGCTTCGGCGCGCCGATCCGCCTGCATGTGCCGTGGAAATACGGGTTCAAGTCGGCGAAGTCGATCGTCAAGATTTCGTTCGTGGAGCAGCAGCCGAAGACCTTTTGGGAGGCGCTGGCGGTCTCCGAGTACGGTTTTTGGGCCAACGTCAACCCGGCCGTGCCGCACCCGCGCTGGAGCCAGGCAACGGAAGAGCTGCTCGGCACCCACCAGCGCGTGCCCACCACGATCTTCAACGGCTACGGCGACATGGTCGCGGGGCTCTACACCGGGATGAAGAGCGATCGGCTCTATATGTAGCGAGTCGCTACTGCCGCCACTTGCGCGCGGCGTCCACCAGGAAGTCGCGGAAGACCTGGACGCGCGCCACGTTCTTCATCTCCTCGGCATAGACGAAGAAGACGTCGAGCTCCGGCGTCACCGTCTGGGCCATGAGCTGGACCAGGTCCGAATCAGGGCCGACGAGATAGTCGGGCAGGGTGGCGATGCCGAGCCCGGCCGACACGGCCCTGTGCAGGGCAGGAATGTTGTTGACGGAGAAGGAGGGAATACGCGCGTTCTTGGCGCCGCGGCCGAGATAGAGGTGCGCGTTGAGGTTATCGAGGAAGGCGGCCGCACTGGTGACGCCAAGGCTGAGCAGCCGGTGTTTCGACAGGTCGTCGAGCGTCTGCGGCTGCCCGTGCTCCTTCACGTAGTCCGGCGACGCGTAGAGGTGGTAGTAGATCGTGAAGAGCCGCCGGCGAATCAGGTCCGGCTGCTCCGGCTCGCGCAAGCGGAGCGCCACGTCGGCCTGGCGCATGCCGAGGTCGAGGTCGTCGTCGGTCAGCAGCATGCGGACGGTGACGTCGGGGTAAAGGTCGAGGAAGTCCTTGAGCCGCGGGGTCAGCCAGCCGGTCCCGAAGCCCAGGTTGGTGGTGATGCGGAGGTCGCCGTGCGGCCGCTCGCGGCTATCGGTCAGCAGCGACCGCGTCGCCTCCAGCTTGCCGATGACCTCCTGCACGGTGCGAAACAGCTGCTCGCCTTGCTCCGTGAGGATCAGGCCGCGCGCGTGGCGATGGAACAGCGGGATCTGAAGGTCGCGCTCCAGCGCGCTCACCTGGCGGCTGACGGCCGACTGGCTGAGCTTCAGGGCGTCGCCGGCATGAGTGAAGGACCCTGCCTCGGCGGCCGTGTGAAAAATGCGAAGCTTGTCCCAGTCCACGTCGTGTCCTCAACCCACCCAGCAATCATCAGACCGCGCGCTATAAGGCAACCGTGCGTTGCCGCTTTCCGGGGGAGGAGGCGCTCTATTCGGACGTCGCCATCGTGTCGATGTGCAGGGCGAGCCAGCGGTCGGCCTCGAGCGCCGCCATGCAGCCCATGCCCGCGGCGGTGATCGCCTGGCGCCAGATGTCGTCCGTCACGTCACCGGCTGCGAAGACGCCGGGTATGTTGGTGGCGGTGGAGTTCGCTGCCGTGTGGATATAGCCGTTCTCCTTGAACGTGACCTGGTCGCGGAAGAGCTCGGTGGCGGGCTGGTGGCCAATGGCGACGAAGATGCCGTGGGCAGCCACGTCACGCTGGGCGCCCGTGCGCGTGTCCTTCAGGCGCACGTGGGTGACGCCGAGCGGTTCGCGCGTGCCGCAGATCTCGTCGACCGCGTGGTTCCAGACGACGCTGACGTTGGGCGTCTTGAACAGGCGGTCCTGGAGGATGCGCTCGGCCTTGAAGCCGTCGCGGCGGTGGACGACCGTGACGTGGGCTGCGAGCTGGCTGAGGTAGAGCGCCTCCTCCACCGCCGAATTGCCGCCGCCGACCACCACGACGTCCTTGCCGCGGTAGAAGAACCCGTCGCAGGTCGCGCAGGCGGAGACGCCGTAACCCTGGAACGTCGTTTCGGAGGGAAGGCCCAGCCATTTCGCCTTGGCGCCCGTGGCGATCACCAGTGCGTCGCAGGTGTAGACGCGGCCGCTGTCGCCGGTGAGCGTAAAAGGCCGGCGGCCCGGTCCAGATCCCCTGTCGAGGAGATCGGCGGAGACGATATGGTCGCTTACCATGAGCGTCCCGACATGCTCGGCCTGGGCTCGCATCTGCTCCATCAGCCAGGGCCCTTGGATCGGCGCGGCGAAGCCGGGATAGTTCTCGACGTCCGTGGTGATCATCAATTGCCCGCCCGGCTCGAAGCCGGCGATGAGCATCGGCCTCAGCATGGCGCGGGCCGCATAGACGGCCGCCGTGTAGCCGGCCGGACCCGAGCCGACGATGATGACCGGGGCGTGCGACATGGGAGTGGCGCTCGCCGTCTCGATGGCTGAATTCTCGACCATGGGGGTTCCTGGCTCGGGCTTGCGGGCCCAGTCTCACGGGACGGCGCGCGGCCGCTTCCCAAGACCACACGGGCTTCTCAAGGCCAAATAGGATGCCGGGACGCCCCCTGAAAGGCCGTCCGATCACCGGGATGCCGCGCGGGCACCCCGGTGGCCTGTCTCGCCGACGGCCGATCAGCCGTGGGAATGGCGGCGATGGCGGCGCATGCGGGGCTGCTCGCCGGCTGCGACGAGGCTCAGGGTGCCGATGCCGGCGTTGATGCCGAGGCCGGTCGAGGTGGAGACGGCGATCGGCTGCAGCGCGACCTGGTTGCCGTTGCCGCCGATGAGCGCGTCCACGCCCAGGCCGTTGCCGAGCGTCAGGCCGATGCCGGGGCCGCTGTAGCCGCCGGCGAGGGAGTAGGGGCCCATCGAATCGGCGTTGGACACGACGTTGTAGGCGATCACGCCGGTGCTGGTGGCGCTGAAGTCGAGGCCGATGCGGGTGAACGAGCCGGTGTAGTACTCGATCGGCGCGCGGCGGTTGGCCGGCTTGAAGGCGCATGAGATGGCCTTCTGCGACGCGATCACCGCACCGACGCCGCCGGCGACGTTGCAGGTCAGCACGCCGGCCTGGACGGCGGCATCCGCAGGGGTCGCGGCGATCGTGCCGGCCAGGGCGGCGCCGGCGATGAAGGCGGCCAGGCGGCCGGTGGCAAGCAGGTTGAATGTCATGGGTGTTCTCCTCAAGGACTCGACGCAAGGCGTGGCGAGGGCTCGCAGAGCCTGATCGCGACGGATCGCCGGCTTTTCGGTGGCAAACCCTGATGCATTTCGCAAGCTCTCTTTCGCGTGCTAGAGCGGAGCTGTGCTGAAACAGCTCTCATCCTTCGTCGGGGTCGGCGTCGTCGCCTCGCTCGTGCATTATGCGCTTCTCGTCACGCTGGTGGAGGTGGGCGGCCTGCAGCCGGTGCCCTCCGCCCTCTGCGGCTTCACCGCGGGCGGCATCGTCTCCTACAGCCTGAACCGGCGTCACACCTTCGTGAGCGAGCGGCCGCACCAGCAGGCCGTATGGCGGTTTGCCCTGGTGGCGAGCGTCGCCTTCGTGCTCACCTACCTCGCCATGCGGTTCCTGAACGAGACAGGGCACATCCCCTACCTGCCGGCGCAGGTCGTCACCACGCTCGTCGTCATGATCTGGACCTTCGGCGCCAACCGCCTGTGGACGTTCGCCGCGCCGAAGCCGTGACGCGCCCCGTCACGGCCAGCGCGCCTCCGGCGGCAGCGAGGACAGGATGGAAGCGACGTTGCCGCCGGTCTTCAGGCCGAAGATGGTGCCGCGGTCGTAGAGGAGGTTGAACTCGACGTAGCGGCCGCGGCGCACGAGCTGCTCGTCGCGCTCCGCCCGCGTCCAGGGCTGGGCGTAGTTGCGCCGCACGATCTCGGTGTAGACCTCGCGAAAAGCCGTGCCCACCGCCTGCGTGAAGGCCAAGAGCGGCGCGAAGCCGGTCCCGGACGCGTCGGATTCGAGATAGTCGTAGAAGATGCCGCCGATCCCGCGCGGCTCGTTGCGGTGCTTCAGGAAGAAATAGTCCTCGCACCATGCCTTGTAGCGGGGGTAGTCGGCCACCTCGGGATGGGCCGCGCACGCCGCCTCCATCGCCGCGTGAAACAACCGGGCGTCCGGGTCGTTCTGCGTGCGGCGGCGGTCGAGCACGGGCGTCAAGTCGGCGCCGCCGCCGAACCACGTCTTGCTCGTCGCAACGAAGCGGGTGTTCATGTGGACCGTTGGAACGTGCGGGTTCCACGGGTGGGCGATGACGGAGACGCCCGAGGCCCAGAACCGCGGGTCCTCGGCGGCGCCGGGGATCTGGGCCGCGAATTCCGGCGCGAAGGTCCCGTAGACGGTCGAGCTGTGGACGCCCGCTTTCTCGAACACCCGGCCTTTGAGGGTACCCATGCGGCCGCCGCCACCATCCGCGCCGTCGTGGTCGGCGCGCGCCCATGGCGTAAGGGTGGCGCGCCCGGCCGCGAGGTCCTCGCGCGCGAACGGTCCGGGTGCCTCCGCCTCCAGCGCCTCGAACACGGCGAGGATCTCGCTCTGCAAGGTCTCAAACCAGGCGCGAGCCGCCAGCTTCTCGCCGTCGAGTTCGGCCGCTCGAAGGTCGGGTGTTTCGCTCAATCTCGGCTCTCCTCTGCCGGCAGCCCGATCTGGCGCAACGCCTCGCCCACGACCATCGCGGCCGCCACCGCCACGTTGAGCGAGCGCAGGCCCGGCCGCATGGGAATCAGCACGCGCGCGTCGGCCGCCGCATGCACCGCGTCGGGCACGCCCGCCGACTCGCGCCCGACCAGCAGGATATCGCCGGGGCGGAAGGCGAACGCGGTATAGGCGACCGCCGCCTTGGTGGAAAGCAGGACGAGGCGACGCGCCGCCGTCCCCTCCCGCCGCCAGGCCTCGAAGGCGGGAAACGAGCTGTGCCGTGTCAGGGTCAGAGCGTCGAGATAGTCCAAGCCGGCGCGGCGGAAATGCCGGTCGCTCGTGGGAAAGCCGGCAGGCTCGACGATCGCCGCCTCGATCCCGAGGCAGGCGCAGAGCCGCAGGATCGTCCCGCAGTTCTGCGGAATGTCGGGCTGGTAGAGGGCGAGGGTGAGCGGCGTAGCGATGCGAGCCTCCTGGGGAGAGGTGATTGCCTGCGCCCGAACCATGGCGGCCGCGCGAGCCCGACCGGCCGTTCGACAGAGGCTGCAAGAGTGGCCCTGGGCCGCATTGTTATGGCATGTCTGTCGGGTCTATTGCTTGATCGCGCGCCGCGGCCGTCCTCGCGCGCTTTCGAGAACGAAGGACTTGCCTGTGGCCGAAGCGAGCTTGGAAGACCCGTCCCGCCGCGATTTCCTCTACCTCGCGACGGGCGCGGTTGGCGCGGTGGTGGCCGCAGGTGCGATCTGGCCGCTGATCAACCAGATGGAGCCCGACGCCTCGACGCTCGCGCAGGCGACGACCGAGGTCGACCTCGGCGCCGTGGCGGAAGGTCAGATCATTACGATCAAGTGGCAGGGCAAGCCCGTGTTCGTGCGGCACCGGACCGCCAAAGAGATCGCCGACGCCCGGGCCACGCCGCTCAACCTTCTGAAGGACCCCGCCAGCGACGAGTCGCGCGCGCAAAAGCCGGAATGGCTCGTGGTCGTCGGCATCTGCACCCATCTGGGCTGCGTGCCGCTCGGCCACCAGGGCGCCTACGAAGGGTGGTTCTGCCCCTGCCATGGGTCGGTCTACGACACGGCCGGGCGCGTCCGTCAGGGTCCCGCACCCGCCAACCTCGTCCTGCCGCCCTACAGGTACGTGAGCAACACCAAACTCCAGATCGGTTGACGCCGCCGCGCCGTCCCGAGGGGCGGCCCCGCACCATGCAGAGAGACATCCATGAGCGGACCTTCGACCTACGTTCCTAAGAGCGCCGCCGCCAAATGGCTGGAGAGCCGGCTTCCCATCCTTGGGTTGGCCCATTCTTCCTTCGTGGTCTTCCCGAACCCGCGCAACCTGAACTACTTCTGGACCTTCGGCGGCATCCTCGCCTTCATGCTGGCGACGCAGATCGTCACCGGCGTCACGCTCGCGATGCATTACGCGCCGGACTCGTCGCTCGCCTTCTCCTCCGTCGAGCACATCATGCGCGACGTGAACTACGGCTGGCTGCTGCGTTACGTGCACGCCAACGGCGCGTCCATGTTCTTCATCGCCGTCTATATCCATATCTTCCGCGGCATCTACTACGGGTCCTACAAGGCGCCGCGCGAAGTGCTGTGGTTGCTTGGCGTCATCATCTACCTCCTGATGATGGCGACCGGCTTCATGGGCTACGTGCTTCCCTGGGGGCAGATGAGCGGCTGGGGCGCCACTGTCATCACCAGCCTGTTCTCGGCCGTCCCGCTCGTCGGCACCGCCATCACGCAATGGCTGTGGGGCGGCTTCGCCGTCGACAACGCGACGCTCAACCGGTTCTTTTCCCTGCACTACCTCCTGCCGTTCATGATCGCCGGCGTGGTGGTGCTGCACATCTGGGCGCTGCACGTGCCCGGCTCCAACAACCCTTCCGGCATCGAGGCGAAGTCGGCCAAGGACACGCTGCCGTTCCACCCCTATTTCACGGTCAAGGACGGGTTCGCGCTCGTCTGCTTCCTCGTGTTCTACGCCTGGTTCGTGTTCTTCATTCCAAACTACCTGAACCATGCCGACAATTACATCGAGTTCAACCCCTTGGTGACGCCGGCGCATATCGTGCCGGAATGGTACTATCTGCCCTTCTACGCCATCCTGCGCTCGATCCCGGACAAGCTCGGCGGCGTCATCGCCATGTTCATGGCGATCGTCCTCCTCGCCTTCCTGCCGTGGCTCGACACGTCCAAGGTGCGCTCCACCAACTATCGGCCGGTCTACAAGGTCTTCTTCTGGCTGTTCGTGCTCGACGCGGTGCTGCTCGGCTTCGTCGGCTCGCAGCCGCCGGAAGGCGGCTATGTGCTGGCGGGTCAACTCCTCACAGCCTGGTACTTCATCCACCTGTTGGTCGTGGTGCCGCTTCTCGGCCTGTTCGAGACGCCGCGGCCGCTGCCCGCCTCGATCGCCGAGGCGGTGCTCCGAACGGGGCACGGTTCGGCTGGGGCTATGTCCGCCCACGCGGCCTCCGCGCCGCACACGAAGGGTTGAGCGGCATGCGTGTGCTCTCGAAGACGCGGGCGACGCTGCTGGCGGCCGGCGCTGGCGCCGTGCTGGCCTCGGCCCTCTTCATACCCGTCCACGCCCAGGCGCCGGACGCGAACCAGGCGCCGGGCAAGTCCGCGCCTGTCTCGCAGGCCCCGCCGTCCCCGCCGGCTCCCGAGGCCTCCTCCGAGGGTCACACGCCTCAGAACGCCCGCGGGGCGGCGGCCACCCACAACGGCGAAGAGGAGTCGACGCCTCCTCCCGTCGACTGGAGCTTCGCCGGCCTGTTCGGCCATTTCGATACGGCGCAGCTCCAGCGCGGTTTCAAGGTCTACAAGGAGGTCTGCTCCAACTGCCATTCCATGAAGTACCTGGCCTTCCGCAACCTGGCGGATCCCGGCGGTCCGGAATTTAGCTTGACGCAGGTCAAGGCGCTCGCCGCGACTTACCAGGTCCATGACGGACCCAACGACGCGGGCGAGATGTTCGACCGGCCGGGGCGCCCCTCGGATTACCTCCCATGGGCCTTCGCCAACCCGGCCGCGGCCCGCGCCGCGCTCGGTGCCCTGCCGCCCGACATGTCGGTGCTGGCCAAGGCGCGCTCCTGGGAACGCGGCTTCCCGTGGTTCATCGTCGACGCGCTGACGCAGAGCGAGGAGGCGGAGGGGCCCACCTATATCCACGCCATCCTCAACGGCTACACCAACGCGGACGACCCGAATTGGAACCTGTACATGCCGGGCCACAAGATCGCGATGGCGAAGCCGGTGTCCGACGGCCAGGTGGACTACACCGATGGCTCGCCGCAGACGGTCGATCAATATTCCAAAGACGTGTCCGCCTTCCTCATGTGGGTCGCCGAGCCGAAGCTCGAGCAGCGCAAGCAGATGGGATTTCGCGTGGTGATCTTCCTCGCGCTGTTCGCGGGGCTGCTCTACTTCGTCAAACGGCGGATCTGGGCCCGCGTGGGCGGTGAC
>CBDFMN010000003.1:2865000-3376324 GCA_965249685.1 Beijerinckiaceae bacterium
TGCCGCTGGGCTGGAGGCGCCCTTCGCCCGCATCCAGTGTACGCCCGACCTAATGCCGGCCGATCTCACCGGGTCCTCCATCTTCCGGCCCGACAGCGGCACGTTCGAATATGTGCCAGGTCCAGTCTTCCACAGCCTCGTGCTCGTCGACGAGATCAATCGCGCGCCGCCCAAAGTCCAATCGGCGCTGCTGGAAGCGATGGCCGAGCACCAGGTGACGGCCGCGGGCATCACCCATCCCCTACCCGAGCCATTCATGGTCGTCGCCACGCAGAACCCGATCGAGCACGAGGGCACGTTCCCGTTACCCGAGGCGCAGCTCGACCGGTTCATGCTGAAAGTCGAGGTCGTGCTGCCCAACGCCGCCGTCGAGAGGCAGATCCTTGATCTCGTCGAAGGTGAAACGACAGGGGAGGACATTGACGTCCCGAAGCCGATCGGCTCGGATGACATCCTCGCCGCTCGCAAGGCGGCGATGGGAGTGTTCCTTTCGCCGGCGGTCAGGGACTATATCGTGCGCCTGGTGACGGCGCAGCGCGGGACGGTCGCCGCCGAGATCGCCGGTATGATCGAGCATCCGGCCTCGCCGCGCGGCACGCTCGCGCTGGCCTCGGCCGCCAAGGCGAAGGCTTACCTTGCCGGGCGCGACCACGTCCTACCACAGGATGTCGCCGAACTTGCCGGCGATATCCTCTCACACCGCACGATCCTGACCTGGCGCGCCATGGCCGACGGCGTCAGCGTGCGTCGCATCATCAACAATATCCTCGATCGCGTTCACGTGGTGTGAGGGTGCGCCCCGCACGCGGCCGTTCGCGTCCGTCGCATAAGGTGGAAGGTTATCGCGCGCGGGCCGGGCGGCCTCGGGTGGGCCCGCGTTCCTTCCGCCGCGCGGGCAGGGATCGAGGCATTGAACCATGACTCCCGGCGTTGACCTCGACGTGCCGGCGCTCCTGCGTCTGCGCCACGCGGCCTATCGGATGCTCGACCCCAGCACGCGGCCGCGCTCGACCATACCGGGCGACACCGTCCATCGCCGCCGCGGGCGCGGGCTCGAGGTGCATGATGTGCGGCCGTGGTCCGAGGGTGACGACATGCGTCACCTCGATCAAAATGCCACCGCGCGAACCGGAGCACCGCACACCAAGACCTACTTCGACGAGCGTGAACGTTCGATCCTGCTGGTTGCCGACTTTCGCCCGTCGATGCTGTTTGGCACGCGGCGCGCGTTCCGCTCGGTCGCCGGTGCAGAGGCTCTCACGCTGTTGGGGTGGAGGAGTGTCGGGCGCGGAGGCCAGGTCAGCATGCTCGCCGGCACGGCGCGCGGCACGACGTTCTCGCGACAGGGGCGCGGCGATCGAGCGATGGTCGCGCTCGTCGGCGCGCTGGCGGAAGCGCACCGCACCGCCCTCGACGACGGCGCCCAGTACGATCCCCCGCTGAGCGATCGATTGGAGATGGCGGAGCGGCTCGCCGCCACCGCCTCGACCATTGTCGTCGCCACCGCTCTCGATACGCCGGGAGTGGGCTTCGATGACGTCGTGCTGCGCATCACGCGTCGCCGCGATCTTGTCTTCCTGCTCGTCGAGGACGAGTTTGAGCTCGCGCCGCCAACCGGCGACTATCCCTTCACGACGGCAGACGGCCGCAGTGGCTGGTTGCGCATCAAATCACGCGCCATGCGCCCATCGCCGCGCGATCGGACCGCCGCTTTGCGCAAGCTGGGCGCGCGGGCCGTGCGGATCTCGGCGGCGCAGCCGGCGGAAAACAACCTCGGCGTACTGGAGCAGGTCTATGGTTGATTCGGCCAAGGCGATTGAGATGCTGCATCCGATGCGCGAGCCGCCTTTGCCAGACAGCTTCGTCCCGGCGCTGGTGATGCTTCTCGGAGGCTGTGCGACAGCGGCCGTGCTAATCGGCCTGGCTTGGCATGCGCGTCGGCGCACCCGCGATCTGCGCGCTCCCGCGTTTGCCGCCCTCGCTGCCACGCGGACCCTCGGGTCCGCGGAGCGCCTCGCCGGGCAGGCCGCGTTGCTGCGGCGTCTCGCGCTTGCGTTTGGAAGCGCCGGCGCCGCCCGCCTGCAGGGACCCGCCTGGCTCGACAGCCTCGATCGTTGTTTCACGACGGATTTCTTCAGCAGGGGCGCGGGAGCGGCGTTTGGGGATGCGCTCTATGCCCCCCAACCCGCCGCCGACGTCGAGGCGCTCGACCGTTCGCTCGCCGGCCTCTTCGCGGGCATGCGGAGGGTGGCGCGCCGTCGGACCGCCCAACCGTGATGCACGGGTTCGACTTTGCCGCGCCGCTGGCGTTCCTTGCGCTCCCACTGCCGGTCCTGGCGGCGCTGTGGCGGCATAGCGCCTCGTCGGGCTCGACGAGCCTGCGCATCTCGGCCTCGATGCGCGACGCCCTCGGCGGCGACTTCGAGGGGCGCCGGCTTTCATCGCGCTCGCTCGCGCTACGATGGGGCGCTTGGGTGTTGCTGCTCCTCGCCATCGCCGGTCCACGCATCGTCGCAGCGACCCCGGCCCTTGCCGCGACAGGACGCGACATCGTCTTCGCGCTCGACCTGTCCGGCAGCATGGTCGCGCAGGATATGCTTTCCGCCGGGAAGCCGATCACCCGTATCGCGCTTCTCAAGAAGGTAGGAGGTGAATTGATCCGCCGCCGTGCCGGTGATCGCGTCGGTCTGGTCGTGTTTGCCGAACATGCGCTGGCTGCCGCGCCGCTCAGCTTCGACGCCGACATGGTGGCTCGCGTGCTGGAGCATACCGAGATCGGCCTCGTCGGCCGTTCGACGGCGATCGGTGACGGCCTCGGCCTCGCGGTCAAGCGCCTATCCGAGTCGAAGGCACCGACGCGCATCGTCATCCTGCTCTCGGACGGCTCGAACAACGCGGGTTCCATGGACCCTGGCGGTGTCGCCGCACTCGCCAAGACGCTCGGTATGCGCGTTTACACGATCGGGTTCGGACCTGGGGAAACGACGACGCCGAACGACGACCCAGACAGCGTCAATTTTCTCGCCTTGCAGAAATATGCCGAGGACGGCGGCGGCGAAGCCTTCAGGGTCCGCAACGGCGAGGATTTCGTCGACGCGGGACGCAAAATCGAGGTGTTGATCGCCGGTGAGACGCTGGCGCCGCCGGCGGTGCTGCACAGGGAATTCTGGCCGTTCCCTGCCGGTGCCGCGATGGCCGGCGTGCTGGCGATGGTCGTCGCCAAGCGGCGATGGCGGTGATGCTTGCAGCCGCCATCCCCGGGCTCTCCGCCACAATTGGCCTGCCGCCCCTTTGCGACACCTCTCGCGGGAGTCTTTCACTCGCGGCAGTCCCAAATCGGGCTTCGGCAGCGCCGCGCAGGGAAAGTGGAATGGACGTCGCGGGGAGGAGGTCGCGATGATCGCTATTGGCTCCTTCGCGATCCTGCGTCCCTTGTGGCTGCTGGCGCTTCCGTTCGTCGTCGGCCTTTTGTACCTCACCAAATCACGCGGCGGTACGCTGGGCGGATGGGAGCGCGCTGCGGATCCGCACCTGCTGAAGGCGATGGTGGCGCGCGGCACCGCGACTATCGGCAAACGGCGTGCCCCTGCGGTCCTGTTGACGCTGCTGTTTGGAACCTTGGCGCTGTCCGGTCCGGCGATCCATCGCAGTGGCCAGGACCGATTGCGTAACCTCGATGCGACGATCATCGTCATGGACACGTCCGCCGACATGGTGGGCGGCCAGACGATCCGTGATGCGGCGAGCGCCGCTCACGACGTGCTTGAACATGCCGGCGCTCGGCAGACCGGTCTCATCGTCTATGCCGGCGACGCCTATGTCGCGAGCGCGCTCACCGATTTCACCGGCGCGATCGATGCCGACCTCTTCGTGCTCGACGACCAGACCGTGCCCGACGTCGGCGTGCGGCCCGACCTCGCGCTCGCCCTGGCGAAACGCATGCTGGACGAGGCCCATGTGATCAAGGGCGACCTCATCCTGATTTCCGGCGGCGGGGGTCTCGATGCGGCAGCCGTCAGGCAAGCCGCCGCGCTCGCATCGGCCGGGCACCGCGTCTACGCGATGGATGCGGCCGGTCCAGCAACGGCGGGCCTTGCCGGACATCGGCGCGCGGGTCTCGAGGCGGTCGCGGCCGCGGGCGGTGGCTTTTCGGTCGCGATGCTGCACCCGCAACGCCTGCTGGCGGCGCTGGCAAATCAGGCGATCGACCGCACCGGCGACAGCATGATCACCGCTTTCGCTTGGCGCGATCTGGGGCGATTTCTGCTGCTCCTGGCGGCGCTCCCGCTCCTGTTCGAGTTCAGGAGAGCGAGGGCGGCATGAGGAAGCCCGTCGCCGCCCTTCTCGCGCTCGTGCTCGTCCTGGTCCCCGTGCTGGCGCTTGCGCTCGTCGGTCCCGTTCTGCTGGGCCATGCCCTTTTCGCGCTCGGCTTGCCCGAAGCCGCGGCGCGGTTCCTGCGCGACCCAGCCTGGCGCGGCTACGCGCTTGCGAGCGCGGGAGACTACCGGCAGGCGGCGATCGCCTTCGGCGAACGCAAGGCCGACGCGTACAACCGCGGCACCGCCTTGGCGCACGCGGGCCTGTATAAACAGGCGCTCGACGCCTACGACGCCGCGCTCGACATCGACCCCGAAGACGATGATGCGCGCTACAACAAAGCCTTGGTCGCAAAGATCCTCGACCAGGTAATGGCGCCCGGCGATGCCGAGGGCAACGCGAACGCCGCCGCCTCGACGTTGGGACGCCATCGGGGCAGCCGGGATGACGCCGACGGCGACACGAATTCGACCGGCGTCGGCTTCGTCGGCAACAAGGAAGGTTCGTCGACCTCCGGCTCTCAGGGCGGCAGCAAGGTCTCCAAGATGGGCCGCGGCGGGGCGCAGGGGGCGCAGTCCGAGCCTGCGAAAGCGAGCGGCTCGGCCGGCCTCGCAGCCGGCGGCGGTCGGCGAGGCGGTGACCTCGCCGACGTGACGGCACAAGTCATGGCGAACCAGCGGCGCTTCAAACCGACATTCACCGCGCGGACCATCACGCCCACGATCGAGTGGTTGCAGACCGTTGCGGACGATCCCGGCCGGTTCCTGAAGCTGCAAATCCGGGCCGAGCAGAAGCGTCGGCTCGCGCGTGCCGGCCTCGCCGGTGGAGACGGCGACTGATGGTTCTCCACCGTTCCCGTCTCATGCTCGTCGCCTCGCTGTTGGGCGGTCACGCCGCACACGCCCAGACCGCACCGCGCGTCATCGATCCTTCCATCGGCTTGGTCGAGGTGACGCTCGACCTGCCCAAGGACAAGCCCTACGTCGGCGAGATGATCCTGCTTCGTGTGCGGGCGTTCGTGCATGCCGCGGTCGTGCTCGACGAGATCAAGCAACCGTCTCTCGTCAATTTCGACTGGCAGCAGCTCGGCCAGGACAAATCGATCCAGGCGATGGTCGGCGGTTTCAACGTTGCCGGCATCGAGCGCGATCTCGCGATCTTCCCGCAACGGTCCGGGCGCTTGATCATCGATCCCTTCATCCGCCGCGTGACGATCGTCGACAGGGAGAACCGGCGCGTCCGGTCGGACTTCGCCTCGAAGCCGATCTCTGTCGACGTGCAGAACTATACCGGCATAAGCGCGCCGGGCGCGTGGTGGCTGCCGACGAAATCGCTGACGATCACCGATAGCTGGTCGCCCGAGCCCGACGAAATCCAGCCTGGCACGCTTGCCCGTCGCACCATCGTCGTGGAGGCGGTGGGTGTCACCGGCGAACGGTTGCCGCCACCGCCCGAGATGCGAGCGCCGGGGATCATCAGCTTTATGGGACCGGCGCAGCGCGAGACGATCGTCACGGAGGAGGGACCGATCGGGCGCGCGACCTATCGCTGGGATTTGCGCACCGCATCCAGTTCCGCCGCAAAGCTTCCGTCGCTTCAAATTCCGTGGTTCGACACGGGCGGACGCCGCATACGCCAGGCCGCGCTGCCGGAGCGCTGGGTCGCCTACGTCGGGACGCTCGTGCGCGCCTCGCATGAAAAGCTGCGGACGCTGCCGCAACGCTATCTTTCGCTCGGACCCGTCGCCGCGGGCGTCGCCGGATTCATCTGGATGGCAGCCCTGATCGGCTTCGTAATGGCCCGTCGCCGCCCGCCCGATGCAAAGGCCCGCCGTTGTCGCCGTAGCCTGAGCGCCTTGCGCCGCGCCGGCCGGTCCGACGATGAAACGGCCTTTCGGACCGCGACGATCGACCTCGCGCGCGCAGACCCGCCGCGCTGGACGCGTGTGGCGACGACGCCTCTCGTCGCCGCGCGGTTGACCGCGCTCGATCTCGCCCGTTATGGCCGGACGGGTGGGGTCAGGCCGCCGGCCCTCAAGCCGCTCGCCGCCGACCTTCGACGGCTTTGGCTGGCATCGACGGATGCACCGGCCGCCGTGGAAGTCCAATAGCCGCTCGACGCGAGATGCGCTGCGGCCGGATGCGACCTTTCATCTCGGCCGTCCGCGGCGCACCGCTCCGGCCCGAAGGGTCAGTCCTTTCCATTCAGGACGACGCGGAGGGATCGGGCCAGCTCATCGCGGCGGTAGGGCTTGTTGAGAACCGGCACCTCGCCTCCCGCGACCGTCTGGCCTTCATCCAGGTCGGCGACGTATCCGGAGGTCAGGAGAACCTTCAATTCCGGCCTGATCCGCCGGGCCTCGGAGGCGAGTTGCGCGCCATTCATGCCCCCCGGCATGACGACGTCGGAGAACAGGATGTCGATCCGCTCCGGACCGTTCAGTTTCGTGAGCGCCTCGCGCGCGTCCCTCGCCACGAGGACGGTATAGCGCAGTTCTTCGAGACTTTCGATCGCCATGCCGAGGACTTCTTCGTCATCTTCCACGAGCAGGACCGTCTCGCCCTCGCTCGCCCGACGCAGCGGGATCGAACCGACCGGCGCCAGGCCCGTCTCGGATTCGACGGTCTCCGACGATTGCGGGAAGTAAAGTTTTATGGTCGTCCCGGCCCCCAATTCGGACTCGACGGCGACGTAACCGCCGGCACTGCGCGCGAACCCGTAGACTTGCGCCAATCCGAGCCCCGATCCCTTGCCGACCTCCTTGGTCGTGAAAAAAGGCTCGAACACCCTGGCGATCGTCTCGGCCGTCATGCCGCTCCCGACGTCACTCACCGAAACCAGGACGTAGGCGCCGGGTGAAACGCCGCGGTCGACGACATCGGAGGTGGACAGCCGTTGGTTACGGCTACGCACGGTGATGCGGACACCGCTCGCGCCGTTGTCCATCGCGTCGCGCGCGTTGACGACGAGGTTCAGGACCGCGGATTCGAATTGCGCGGGGTCGATGCGGATGGGATCGACCGCGGGATCGAGATCGAAGTCGAGCACGATCGCGCCGCCGGCCGCCCGTTCCGCGAGCGGCTTGAAATCCAGCAGCAGCCGGTTGGGGTTGAGGGTCTGCGGCCGCAGCATTTGCCGGCGGGAGAAGGCCAGGAGTTGCTGGGTCAGCTGCTCGCCGCGCTGCGCCGCGTTCATCGCCGCTGCGGCCAACCGCT
This sequence comes from Beijerinckiaceae bacterium, assembly GCA_965249685.1. Lineage (GTDB taxonomy): Bacteria > Pseudomonadota > Alphaproteobacteria > Rhizobiales > Beijerinckiaceae > RH-AL1. Next base: position 2,872,533 of record CBDFMN010000003.1, read on the forward strand.
TCACCCGATCCACCTGTTCCGGACGCCTGATGATCATGTCGAGGCCACCGACGATCACCGTCAGGAGGTTGTTGAAGTCGTGCGCCACGCCACCGGTCAGCTGTCCGATGGCCTCCATCTTCTGCGCCTGCCGCAGCGCCTCCTCGATCGCCCTCTGCCCGGTCCGATCGACGACAACGCCGGCCATACGAGTCGGCGTTCCCCTGTCGTCGTAATCGACGCGCCCCTTGATGGAGATGACGCGTGTCGCGCCCGTGACATGCCGGATGCGGCATTCGAGTTCGAGGAAGCCGGTGCGCAGCGCAAGTTGCATCGCCTCGCCGACCGCGACCCGCTCCTCCTCGACGACATGGGCGATGAAGCGGTCCACGCCCCAGGACGGGACGGGGTCGGCATAGCCGAAGATCTGGTCGTGACGCAGGCTCCGTCTCGCCGTGTTCGCGACGAGGTCGAGGTCCCAAGTCCCCATGTCGGCGGAATCGAGGGCGAAGGCCAACGTCTCTCGGGCCGCCTCGACATCGCGGGTGCGTTGCCGGACCCGCGCCTCCAGGTTTTCGTTGGCGGAGCGCAACGCGGCCTGCGACGCCTCCCGCTCGGCGAGGTGACCACGGGCCTGATATTGCCTGCGCCGCGATCGCAAGGCTGAGGAGACCGCGCTGGCGAGCGTCTCAGCGTTGACCGGACGCTCCAACAGGACCACGTTGCCGAGGCCCTCGATAATCCGGGCCGCGCCACTCGATCGGGACCCGACCTGTCGGGTCGCCAGCACGATGAACGGAAAATCCGACCACGACGGTTGGGCGTCGATCCACTCGAAGAGCGGGGCCGTGTCGACGTTGACCAGGCTCTCCTCGGTGACGATCGCCGCCCCGACCGTCCCGAAAAGCGCGGCCGACCACGACGGGAAGTCGGCGCAGACCTCGACCGCGGCCCCGCTGCGTTCCAATAAGGTGCCGATCACATGGGCGTCTCGGCCACGCGGCGACAGGACGACGATCCGTGTTTCGTCGGGCGCCGTCACACGTCCTCGCCCGGTATCAGCTCGGCCCCTATCATGGCGACCTCGCCGCGGTAGGTCGGCAATCCGGTCAGCACGCCCTCGAAGTCGGTCAGGGCTTGGCCTACCCTTATGCCACGTCCTGACATCTTGAGTTCTCGGATCGTTCGCTCGTGCGCGTTGACGCGGCTCTTGACGACAGAGATGGCGGTCCTGACCTCCGCCTGCGCCTCGAAGTACCGGAACAGCAGGATGCAGTCGCTGAGATAGCTCAAGTCGACGTCGGAGCGGACCTCGCCGACGATCCCATGCTGCCCAAGCACGAGAAGCGTCGTCACGCCGAGCTGGTTGAGGAAGCTGAGGAGTTCGTGCATCTGCAGGATGAGGAACAGTTCGCCCGGCATCGCGTGAAGGTAGGCATTCAGGCTGTCGATCACGACGAAGGCCGATCCACGGTCCTCGACGGCCTCCCTCACCCTGCAGGCAAACTCGCCGGGGGCGAGCTCGGCCGGATCGACCTGGAAGATGGTCAGCCTGCCCGCCGCGATATGGTCGCGCAGATCCATGCCGAGGCTCGCCGACCGTGCAAGCAGCGTCGACAGCCCCTCGTCGAACAGGAAGTAGGTGGCCGATTCCCCCCGCTCCAGCGCCGCGAGCATACAGCGTATGGCGGTGGTGGTCTTGCCGACCCCGGACGGCCCGATCAGCAAGGTGTTCGTGCCAGGCACGAGGCCGCCGCCGAGCAGGCTGTCCAGCTCCTCCAAGCCGCTCGTGCGAGCGACGGCGTCGAACGCCGCATGATGCTCGGCGGCGACGAGGCGCGGGAAGACGACGAGCCCGCCGGTGTCGAGGATGAAATCGTGGTGACCGCCTTTGAACTTGACGCCGCGCATCTTGGCGATCCGCAGCCAGCGCCGTTCCGCCCCGAACGCCCTTTGCGTCTGCTCGAGCGAGATGACGCCATGGGCGATGCTGTGCAGCTGCAGGTCGGATGGCCCCGAGGTGCGGTCGTCCAGCATGAGCAGGGTGCAATCGCGCCCGGTGAAGAACTGCTTCAGGGCGAGGATCTGCCGCCGGTATCGCAACGGGTTCTGCGCCAGGAGCCGCAACTCGGACAGACTGTCGAACACGACGCGGACCGGTCGGGTCTCCTCGACCTTCCTCATCACCTCTCGGATGATCTCTCCGAGTTCGAGATCGGACGGATGCAGGATGGTCTGTTCGCTGTCGGGATCGAGGCCGAGCTCGCTGACGAGCTCGTGGACCTCCAACCCGTCGAGCGACCAGCCGTGCGTCGCGGCCGAGGCCCGCAGCTCCTCCGCGGTTTCCGACAGGGTGATGTAGAGGCCGTTCTCGTTATGCCTCGCACCCTCTAGTAGAAACTGCAGGGAAAGGGTGGTCTTGCCCGTCCCAGGGGATCCTTCGAGCAAGTAGAGTCGGTGCGCGGGCAGGCCGCCGGATAAGATCAGGTCGAGACCAGGGACGCCCATCGAGATGGGCGTCCGGGCCTGCATGTTCGGGGACATTTGGACCCTTGTCGCGTGCCGATGGAACCGCTCGGGTAGAACCTGCTCCGGCCAAGCCGTCAAGCTGGAGCTTAGACGTGCGGCGACTTGGTCGTCCGTCCCAGCGGGCTGGCGGGGTCGAGACAAGGGCCGACCAGCGACGCCGTCGCGCGTGAGAGATCCGTCGACTCATCGCGTGCCCCTGCCTGCTACCGCTCCAGGCTGCATCGAGAGGTTGCCGTGGAAGGGCCGCCGTGTCCTTCAGCGACCTGTCAAATCAGGTCCTCGATCACGATCGGCATTTTGCGCAGCCGCTTGCCGGTCGCGTGGAAGATGGCGTTGGCGACGGCCGCCGACACACCTGTCATCGCGACCTCGCCGAGACCTTTGGCGCCGATCGCGTTGGCGAGAGGATCGGGCCGATCGACGAAGCCCACGTCGATGTCACCGATATCGGCGTTGACGGCCACGACATAGTCGGCGAGATCGTTGTTGAGCCATCCGCCATAGCGGGGGTCCACGCCGGTCTCCTCGCGCAACGCGGCGCTGATCCCCCATACCACGCCGCCTCGCAGCTGGCTCTCCGCGGTGCGGGGAGAGACGACGCGGCCGCAATCGGCAATGCTGACGACGCGTGGGACCCGGATCCGCCGGAGACGCGGCTCGATATGCACCTCGACGAAATGGGCGACGTAGCTGAACGACGTGAACGCGGGATATTCCGGGCCCGCGATCGCCCTGCCGCCTTTGCGTAGGACGGCGAGCTCCTTCGCGCCCTGGCCCGGCGCGACGAACTCGGTCTCGACCTGTAGAACCGTGCGGCCCACCATCGCCAGCTGACGATGGAGATCGCCTTCGACCTTGCGTCCGGCAAGGAGTTCGCTCATCGCCGCGTTGAGCTTCTGCGCCGCCTCGACGGCAGCGGAGGCAGCGCTCGCGGTGCCCCACGATCCCGCTGTCGAATGCTGCGGCGCGACCGACGTGTCGCCGATCAGGATCTCCAGCTTTGCGGGATCGATCGCGAGATAGCGGAGGAGCACCTGCTGGATGGTTGAGCGGATACCCTGACCCATCTCGTGGCCCGCGGCGGCGTATGACGTCGTCCCGTCGGCGTTAACTCGGAGAGTCGCGATCGACGGGACGGTCTTGACGGGATAGGCGCCGCACGCGACGCCCCATCCGACCTGCGTCCCGTCCGGCAGAAGGGTCGCGGCCAACGTCGGGTTGCGCCGATCCCACCCGAAACGACGGGCTCCCTCGACGAGGCACTCATGGAGAAAGCAGGAGGATATCGGACGACCGTTGACGGGATCGAAAGCCACGTCATGCTTGAGCCGAAACGCGACCGGATCCTGGCCAAGCTTCGCCGCCAGTTCGTCGATCGCGCTCTCGAGCGCAAAGCTCGACGGGTGCGGGTAGGGCGAACGCATGAAGCCGGGGTTTTGTGTGTCGATGCGGATGTTGGCCGCAGTGCCGCGATAGTCGGCGATGCCGTACATATACGGTGTCGACTCATGGTAGCCAGGCGCGAATTTGCCTTTCTGGGACTGCTGCTGATCGGCGTCGTACCGAATCGCGATCATCTTGCCCGAAGCGTCGGCGCCCAACTCGACGCGATGGCGGCTCTTTGGACGGAACGTCGCGTTGTGGAAGATCTGGCCCCGCGGCATCACCAGCTTGACCGGCCGGCCCATCAGCATCGCGGCGCGGGCGACGAGGGATGTCTGGCGCTGTGGAACGCCCTTCTGGCCGAAGGCGCCGCCCACCTGATGGCTCTTGACAGTCACCTGTTCGGTCCGGAGCCCGAGGTTTCGCATGACCGCGTCCTTGGGCATGTTGCTGCCCTGGCTGCCCTCGTAGATCGTCAGATGGCCGTTCTCCCACACGGCCGTCGTCGAGAGCATCTCGATTGGATTGTGATGCTGCGCGGCGCTGACATACTCGGCCTCGATGCGCGTCGATGCGCGCGCCATCGCGGCGCTCGCGTCACCCGCGTCGACGTCGGTCGCCAGCTCCTTCTCGGCCGGCTCGCGTATGGCTCCGGCGCTGTCGATAAGGGCCAGGAAGGGCGCCTCCGCATAGGCAGGGCGGATCGCCTCGGCACCCTCGATCGCCGCCTCCAGCGTCTCGGCCACGACGAGCGCTACCGGTTGGCCACGGTAGGTGATCTCCGTCGTGATCATTGCCGGGGGCGGGGGCGTTCCGGGCTCGCTGGGGGGAGCGGACGGGAAGTCCGCCGCGACGAGCACCCGCACCACGCCAGGCACCAGCATGGCGGGATCGACCGAAAGCTCGGTGACCCGCCCCTTGGCGATCGTCGCGGGCACGGTCATCGCGTAGAGCACGCCGGGCAGCGGAATGTCGGCGCTGTAGCGCGCAACGCCCATGACTTTGTCGCGCGCGTCGACGCGCGGCCTGTTGGGAAAGGGTAGGCTCGTCATACCTTGCGCCTCGCTGCAGCGATGGTGAGCGCTTCGGCGACGGTGCGTGCGCCGAGCTCGATCTTGAAGCCGTTTTCGCGGCCGGCCTTGGCCTCCACGAAAGCGGCATGGCCCGCGTCGAGCGCCGTCTGCGCCGTCAGTGGCTTCCCGGCCAGCATGGCTTCGGCGGACGCCGCCCGCCATGGCCGCGTCGCCACGCCGCCCAGCGCGATCCGGGCGCGGGAAACCGTATCGCCATCCATTTCCAAGGCAACGGCGGCGGAGGCGAGAGCGAAGGCGTAGCTCTCGCGATCACGAACCTTCAGATAGGTCGATAGCCGCCCCGCCCGCGTTTTCGGAACGACGATAGCGGTGATCAACTCGCCGGGCCGAAGCGTGAACTCGAGATGCGGGGTCTCGCCCGGCGACCGGTAGAAGTCGGCGATCGGAATCGTACGGTCGCCCGAAGCGCCCGTCACCTCGACGACGGCGTCGAGCGCCACGAGCGCGATCGGCCAGTCGCCCGGCGACACGGCCGTGCACGCGTCGCTCTGCCCGAGGACCGCTTGGCCACGGTCGCTCCCCGCGATGGCGGCACAGCCGGAGCCTGGCTCGCGCTTGTTGCACGGATAACGCGTGCCCGCGGAGGTTCCGCCCGCCCCGTTTCGGAAATAGAGGCAGCGTGTGCGCTGGAGCAGGTTTCCACCCACGGTCGCCATGTTGCGAAGCTGCTGCGAGGCGGCCTTGTACAGCGACTCGGCCAGCACGGGATAGTCTCGCAGGACGACTTCGTCGGCGGCTACCGCGCTCATCGGCGCCAGCGCCTCGAAACGCAGCCGGTCTCCCCCGGTCTCGATCGCGTCCATGCCGCGGATTGCCGTGACGTCGATGAGGTGAGCCGGCCGCTCGACGTCAAGCTTCATCAGGTCATACAGCGAAGTGCCACCGGCGATGTAACGCGCCCCTGTCCCGGCCGCCGCGAACGCCCGCACCGCCGCGGACGCGCTGTCCGGCCTCTGGTAATCGAACGATCGCATCAGCCCCTCCCCGTCTTGCCGGCGACGTCCTCGATCGCCGCGACGATCCCGACGTAGGCGCCGCACCGGCAGATATTACCGCTCATATACTCGCGAATGTCGGCGCGGTTGGTGGCATGGCCTTCGCGGATGCAGGCGACCGCGGACATGATCTGCCCCGGCGTGCAATAGCCGCACTGCAGGGCCTCGTGGTCGATGAAGGCCTGCTGCATCGGATGCAGCCCGTCGCCCTGCGCCAAGCCCTCGATCGTGGTGATCTCACGTCCGTCCGTTTTCGCGGCGAGCGTTAGGCAGGACACCACGCGGCGGCCATCGACGTGCACGGTGCAAGCCCCGCACTGACCGTGATCGCAACCCTTTTTGGCACCCGTGAGATCCAGTTGCTCGCGCAGCAGGTCGAGCAGCGACGTGCGGGGATCAATCTCGACCGACGTTGCCCGACCATTCACCACCGGCTTGATCGTGAGCCGGGCATCCGACGCCGCGCGCGACGGCGCCGCTGGAGCACTCAGCGCCTCGTGCGACTCCATCATGAAGGCCGTCGCCACCGCGGCCGCACCGCCCAACGTGCTGCGTCGCGTCGGAGCAAAGCCGTTTTCTTCAGATTTCTTCAACGCGACCTCCAGTAGATCTAGGACGGGCGATTGGCGCTGTCCGGCATAGCTGCTTAACAGCAGGCGTCTCGAGAACCGCACCATCTCCGGGGCAAATCGTTCCGTTGAAGGCGATCCGCAAACGGCCCGAAAACCCTGACGGTTCCCCAAGCTCATCTGGGACGTCGAAGAATGGCTTGGCAGACGTGTCCCGATCCTAGGATTCCGGCTCATAGCCAGCCTCAGATATCGTGACGAAGAAAAGGACGGGTGGCATCCACCCGTCTCCGGCCTCGCCGCCGATCTCGAGCAGGTCGGCGACGCGCGCCTTTAGGGTTGGATGGTAGCGTCGGCGGTGCCGCGACACCGGCGTGCCTAGCCTCGCTCCGATCCGCCGGCCATGGTGGTGGTCGAACCTGTCGCGAGGATTTCACCATCGCCGGACCTGAGCAAGCCGATCGTTTTCCGCCGACGCGCGCCGAGGGCCTCCGTCGCCTGGCCGCCTTCGTGCCGCGCGCCGGTGCCGCCTATGCGGCCGGACGCAATGCCGACCTCGGCCCGGATCGGCGCGAGGCGGTGTCGAACCTGTCGCCCTACCTGCGCTATCGCCTGATCACCGAGCGCGAGGTGGTCGCCGCCGTGCTGGACCGCCACGGCCCGAGGGTGGCCGAAAAGTTTATTCAGGAGGTCGTGTGGCGGACCTACTGGAAGGGCTGGCTCGAGGCGCGGCCGGAGGTCTGGACACGGTTCACGGCCGAGCGCGATGCGACGCAAGCCGGCATGGGCGGCGGTCTTGCCAAGGCGGTGCAGCAGGCGGAGGCGGGCGCGACCGGCATTGAGGGGTTCGACGACTGGGCGCGCGAACTCGTCGACACCGGATACCTGCACAACCACGCGCGCATGTGGTTCGCCTCCATCTGGATCTTCACTCTGGGACTGCCATGGTCCCTCGGCGCCGACTTCTTCCTGCGCCGCCTGGTCGATGCCGATCCCGCATCCAACACCCTGTCCTGGCGCTGGGTGGCCGGGCTGCAGACGCGGGGCAAGACCTATCTCGCCACTGCCGACAATATCGCCCGCTACACCGACGGGCGTTTCGCGCCGCGTGGGCTCGCCCGCGAGGCGAAGGCCCTGAGCGAACAACCACTGCCCGGCGCGCGACCGCTGCAGCCGCTGTCGTCCGGTCAATCCGGCGCGGTGGCGCTGGTACTGGTCACCCCCGAGGATCTTGATCCTGCAAGTGTCCTGCCGCCGGGCACGCGTGTCGGCGGCGTGTTCGCGGTCCGCAGGGCGGAGGGATGGCCCTGGGGTGAATCGGCGCGCGCCTTCGTCGACGCGGCGACGCAGGATGCCGCAGAAAGGGCCGGTGCCGCCCTCGATTGTCCGACGACGATCGGCGATAGGCCCGACCTCGCTGCGCTCCTCGCCGCAGCGGATCGCGCCGGCGCGAGCGAGATCGTGACGCCGTTCGCACCGGTGGGACCGGTCGCCGAGGCTCTGGCGACGCTCGCGCCGGCGCTCGCCGAAGCCGGCATGCCGTTGGTGCGGCGCCGGCGCCTGTGGGACGAACGCTTCTGGCCGCACGCGACGAAGGGCTTTTTCGCTCTGCGCGAGCGCATCGGCGACGTCCTCGCCGAGGAAGGACTGCCCGGCTGATTGCCGTCTCCTCGAGCGCACCACCCGTGCCGGTGCGCCGACGAAGGCAGGGCCCCATGGCCCGAACCCCGCGCCGGGTTCTCCGCCCGAGGCGTCTTCCTCTCCGACGCCCTGAGCGTCGGCCTGTAAGCACCGGTTGCCGCTCGCCTTTCGTCAGCCCTTCAACGCCGAACGCCAAGCAGCCACCCGAGCGAGCGTCACTCTGCGGCGTCGGCCTTCATGGTCTCCCTGTAGCCGCGACGCCCCGCCGCGCTAAGGGGTAACGTCACGCTGAACGTCGTGCCGTCGCCCGGGGTAGACGTCACCCCGATCCTGCCGCCGAGCGAGCGCACAAGAGCCTTGACATGGGCAAGGCCGATGCCGTCGCCGGGGCGATCCTGGATCCCCGCCCGTCGGAACAGCTCGAAAATACGGGAGCAATCGCGCGCTTCGATCCCGCGCCCGTTATCGGCGACCGCGAATTGCGCGAAGCCACTCCCCGTAGCATGCCCGGAAACCTCGATGCGGCCAGGACGCTCCACGTCGAGATATTTCACCGCATTGTCGATGAGATTGCCGAAGATCTGCTCTATCGCGACGCGGTCCGCCTCGATCCTGGGAAGGTCCGGCGCGATATGGACCTGCGCACCGGCCGCCTTGAAACGGTGCTGCTGCGCGTCGACGAGCCCTTGCATCACGGCGGGCATATCGAGGGGTTCGGCGTGGAAGCTGCGCCGCCCGTCGCGCGACAGTTTCAAGATGGCTGCGATCAACCGTTCCATCCGGGTCACCGACGCTTTGATGAAGCTCAGCGCCTCGTCCAGGTCGGCGTCGATGCGGGCTCCCTGCGGGTGCGTGGCGAGGGCGTCGCGGATGTCGCCCTGTATTGCCGAGAGCTCTCCGGCGAACCCCATGACGTTGACCAGGGGTGCGCGCAGATCGTGACTGACGATATAGGCGTAGCGCTGCAGTTCCTCGTTGGATTCGCGCAGCTCCTCTTCGGCCTCCCTCTGCTCGGTGATGTCGGTATGCACGCCCACCCATTCGCGGATTGCGTCCCTCCCGTCGAAGATGGGGACGGCGCGGATCGCGTATTGGCGGAAGGTGCCATCGTGCGAGCGCACGCGGTGCTCCCACACGAAGGTGCGCCTATCCCGCACGGTACCCTGCCAAGCCTCCACCGAGGGTTGCGCATCCTCGGGATGCACGGCGTTGGCCCAGCCAAATCCATTGTATTGCGCCTGCGACTGACCGGTAATGGCCTCCCAACCCGGCTGCTCCCCCGTCATCCGGCCTTCAGCGTCGTTGGTCCACAACACGCCTCGCACGGCCTGAACCGCGGCGCGGAAGCGCGCTTCGCTCAAGCGTAGCTGACTTTGCACCCGCTGCTGGTCGATCGAGGAGGTCAGCATGGCGAGGAACAGGGTGACGAATGTCGCTCCGGCCACCGAAAGGGCGAGGTTGACCCGTGTATCGCCGAGAATCGCCGCGCGAGCAGGGCCGGTGCCGGCGCTATCGGTGGTGAACGCGGCAGCGCCCATGCCGACGTAGTGCATGCCGGCGACCGCGACGCCCATCACAAGGGCGGCAAGGAGCTTTTGCCACAAGCCGTGCGGGCGGAAGGTCAACCAAAGCGCCGTCGTCGCGGCCGTGATCGCGATGCCGAACGAAAGACCCACGATGGCAGGGCTGTAGGCCACGTTGCCGGGAACGCGCATGGCCGCCATGCCCGTGTAGTGCATGGCCGCGACACCCACCCCCATGAGGGACCCGCTGACGACAAGGGTCTTTGCGCTCGGCCCCTGCAGACCGACCCACGCGAAGGCAGCCCCGGTGACGCCGACGGCGATTACCAGCGAGGCGATCGTGAGGCGAAGGTCGTAGATGGCCGGCATGTCCATCTCAAGCGCGAGCATGCCGATGAAATGCATGGACCAGATGCCGCCGCCCATGGCTGTCGCCGCGCCTGCGATCCAGGCCCACCGCAAGCCAAGCGTGGCCGTGGAGGCGCGGCTGGCAAGATCAAGCGCCGTGAAGGAGGCGAACACCGCGACAACGACGGAGAGGGTGACCAGCGCGGGATCGTACCCCGTCTGCACCATGATATCCTGCGAATGCATATGGTGCTCCGCCGCTCCCCTCAGTGCGCCACGGGCAGAACTCGCACCCGATCGGATTAGGGCGCTGTTCTATCGGCCGTCAAGATTGCATCGAGGCCGCGACCGATTTCCTTGACTAGGAGGCCGGTCAAACCTTGCTGCACCCGTCGTGATGAGGGTGGAAGTCTCTCGCCAGCATCCATTTCAGAGAGTGTCGAGTGGCGCTACACCGTTTGCTTCGAGGGCTGGTTCGTCGCCGTGTCCAACCGCTTCAGGCGGACAACCGGCTGTCGGCTTGGCTCGCGTCATCGTCCAGCAGGCCCGAAGCGATGTCCGGCAGGCGCTCGATGGCGGGCTTGGCGAAAAGGTAGCCTTGGAACAGGCGGATTCCCGCGGCGCGAAGGACGATCAGCTCCTCGCGTGACTCGACGCCTTCGGCGAGAATCGCGACGCCAAGAGAGCGGGCGATGAAGACCAGGCCGACCAGAATGGTCTGGCGGGCGGGGCTGAGGTGGATGTTTCGGATCAGGGCCATGTCGAGCTTGATGATGTCGGGCTGGAAGTTTGCCAGCAGGCTGAGGCCGGCGTACCCGGCGCCGAAGTCGTCCATCGCGGTCGTGAAGCCGAAGCGCCGGTACTCCTCGACGATATGCCGGAGGTGGCCGTCGTCCATGACCCGCTCGTCCTCGGTAAACTCGAACATCAATCTCTCGCGGGAGAAACCGACGCGTTCCGCGGCTGAAAGCGAAGTCCTGATGCAGGCGGCAGGCTCGTACACGGCGTTGGGCATGAAGTTGATCGACAGCTTGGTCCGAGGATCCTCGAAGAGCCGCCCAGCGGTTTCGATGGCCGTGACGCGGCACAATTGGTCGAACCGATAGCGCTCGTCGTCCGTCACCTGGGCGAGAATGGCGGCCGCACCTTCCCCGTTGGTGCCCCGGACCAGCGCTTCGTAGCCCCACACTCGGCGCTCGACCATGTCGACGATCGGCTGAAACGCCATGACGATCGAGAACGGTAGGTCCTTGCCATGACGGCAGCCGGCGCACGCAAGCGTCTTCGAATTCACCGACCATTCTCCCGATTGAGACGCATCGCAGAGCACGACAATACGGCACGTTCGTTAAAATCGGATTTTGACCGACACGCCATCGAGCCTCAGTCGCGATCGGCGGCGTTCTATCGTGTGGGCGGCGCCGGGCGCCTCCCTAAGGTCGCACCATGAGGGGGGCGAAAAAGTCAGAGGCTCAGCGCGTGGCGACGTTCCGTTGCAGCCGCGCGATGGCGCCGGGCAGACCCCGTACCGTCAGCACCCGCCCGGTCTCGTCGTGCGCCTCGGACAGCACCCTGACGCTTTCATACACCTCGCCGATGAGCCCCTGTTTCGCATAAGGCAGCACCAGCACGTCCTCCACCATCGCCGCCTCGAAGAAGGCAATGATGGTGTCGCGTAACGCGCTCACATCCTCCCGCGCGTGTGCCGAGAGCAGGATCGCGTCCGGATACTTGTCCAGGAGGGCGGCGCGGCCGGCGGCGTCCACCCGGTCCAGCTTGTTCAGTACCAACCGGGATGGCACCGCATCCGCCCCGATCTCACGCAACACGCTGCGGCTCACCTCGAGCTGCGCCTCGTAGGTCGGGTCAGACGCGTCGACGACGAACAGCAGCAACGAGGCTTCCAATGCTTCCGCCAAGGTGGAACGGAACGAGGCGACCAGGTCGTGCGGTAGTTGCTTGATGAAGCCGACGGTGTCGGACACGAGCACGCGGGGGCGGGTTTCCGGTTGCAGGGCGCGCACGGTCGTATCGAGCGTGGCGAACAGCTTGTCTTCCACCAGCACCTGGCTTCCGGTCAGGGCCCGCATCAGGGAGGACTTGCCCGCGTTCGTGTACCCGACCAGCGCCACACGAAGCTGGTCGCGGCGGGCGGAACGCCGCTGGTCGCCGTCGCGCTGCACTGCGTCGAGCTGGTCCTTCAGCTCCGAGAGCCGGTCGCGGATCTTGCGGCGATCGAGGTCGAGCGTGCTCTCGCCGGCGCCCGAACCCTGCTGACGCCCTCCGCCGGCCGAGGACTCCCGCAGGCGGGGCGCCACGTACCTCAGGCGCGCCATCTCTACCTGCAGTTTCGCCTCGCGTGTGTTGGCATGGCGATGGAAGATCTCGACGATGACGCCCGTGCGATCCAGGACCTGAGCGCTGGTGGCGCGCTCCAGGTTGCGGATCTGGCTCGGCGAGAGTTCGTGGTCGACGATGACGAACCCGGGCTGGGCCGTGGAAGCGGGGTCGGTCTCACGCGTCCCGACGGCCTCCGCAGCCCCATCGAACCGCTGCCGGGCCTTAGCCTTTGGAGGCGGCGCCATCGAGCCGACCACGCCGGTGCCGCCGGTCAACGCCGCCAGTTCCTCGAGCTTGCCGCTGCCGAGCAACGTCGCGGCGCCGGTGCCATCGCGCCTTTGCGACACCATGCCGACCACGTCATACCCCAACGTCTTCACGAGGCGCCCCAACTCCTCGAGGCTGGCTTCATGCGCGGCGTCGGTGACATCCGGTAATTGGATGCCGACGAGGACGGCGAGTGGGGTCGGGAGCTTTGTTTCCATGGACAAGAGCCTAGCACGGACGACCGGCAGGGCGACGCCTGCGCGTCCTCAGGGCTTCTTGCCGCCGAGCCTCGACATCATCGCGATAAACGTCCGGTCGAGCGCCGCCGGCATGATCGCGGCTTTCCGCACGCCAGCCTCCCGCGTCCGCGCGACCGCCGGTTTCGCGTTGGCCTTGGCGGGTTTCCCGGCCAATTCCGCCGAGACCCCCGCGTTCCGGCTTGAACGGTGCGCCTCCCCGACCGGCCGGCCGTTCCGTGGCTGGCCCGACGCGAATACCGCGACCGTCGACACCGCGCCCGTCGCCGATGCCGCGTCCGCCTTGGAGGAACGCTTCCGTACCCCTTGGGCCGGGGCTGTTTCGCCAGCGGCGGAACGCCCGTTGCGCTTCCCTTTGTCGGGACGCACGCTCGCCTCCCGGCCGGCGCCGCGTTCCTTTTCGGCCATCCGCTTCGTCGTCCGGTCGCTGCGCGCGCGCTCCCGCTCGATCTGCGCGTCCAGGCGCTCGCGATCGTCCTCGGTGAGGATGGCGATCTTTTCGTCGTCGTTCCAAGGCACCATGGTCCCGGCGCCGTCGCCCAATACCGCCACCAGCCGGTTCGGGATGCGGCCGATGCATTCGAGCCCGGCGTCGGAGAGTTGGTAGACGCCGCCGTTGACCGGCGTGACGGCGACTTCGACGCCGAGCGCGAGCGCAAGTTCGGCGTGAGCCGCCAGATGGGTGGGGCCGCCGTGAACCGGCATGGCAAAGCGCGGCTTCACGGCTTCGTACATAATGCGCAGGTCTGCCCGCACGGGATGGCCGGTCACGTGCACGGCGTCGCCGTCGATCCGATCGTCGGCAGTGACGATGCGCGCGCCCATCGCGCGCAGCTTATCGGTCACCGCGAGGATGTATTGCTCGTTTCCCGGAATCGCGCGAGCCGACATCACGACGGTGTCGCCGGCTTTGACCTTCGGCAGCCGCGAATCGCGCCCGGTTGCGAGCTTGGCGAGAGACGCATTTTCCTCGCCCTGGGTACCCGTACACATCAGGACGCAGCCGTTGCGCTGGGTACCGCCCAGCTTCGAGGCGTCCTCGAGGAAGCGGGGCACACCCTTCATGAGGCCCAGGGCCTCGGCCGCCGCCGCTGCCTCCCGCAGCGAGCGTCCGGCGAGGGCCACCTTGCGGCGGGCGGTCTTTGCGGCCTGCGCAACCGACGCCATCCGCGCCACGTTGGACCCGAAGCTTGCGATGAAGACCATGCCCTTGGTCTCGCGCATGACGCTCTCGAGCGCGCGTCGCACCGAGGCTTCGGAGGTCTGCGGCGCCTCTCGCTCGGCGTTCGTCGAATCGCACAGCATCAGCTCGACGCCTTGCGCCCCCAGGGCCGTAAAGGCGCCGAGATCGGTGCGCGAGCCGATGCCGGGGTTCTCGTCGATCTTCCAGTCGTTGGTCTGGAGCACCCGTCGACCCTGCGCCTCGAAGCCGAAGGCGACGCAGTCGGGCGTGGAATGGGCGACACGGATCGTGCGGATGCGGAACGGCCCGACGTTGAGCGTGGTCCCGGGCTCGAAGGTCTGGATCTTCACCCCTCCGCGCAGCCCTTTATCCTGGAACTTGCCTGTCAACATGCGAGCCGCGAAAGGCGGCGCAAAGATCGGGCACTTCGCGTATTTCGGCCAATACCGGGTGATCGCCCCGACGTGGTCTTCGTGATAGTGCGAGACGACCAGGCCCTTCAGCATCCCGCCTAGCGCGGCAAGGAAGCGCGGGTCCGGCATCAAGGCTTCGACCCCGACGGTCTCGCGCGGGGCGAACGTCGTGCCCGCGTCGACCAGGACCCAGCCTCCACGCGCCCCGTACAGCGTCAGGTTCATCCCGATGTCCGCAACACCCCCCAATGTGCAGACGACGATTGTGCCGGCGGTCGGTTCAGGCAGCCGATCGAGCGCTAGGGTCGCCGCTGTGGCGTCAAAAGAGTCGTTCAATAACATTCCACGTGTATTTCATTCCCGCGTTCCAATGTAAAACACCTCTACCACAACAAATCAGTTCGGCAGGGCCAGCCATCGCCTTCGGCTGGGGCCACCGCTAAAGATCTACTGTCGAGGCGCCTGTGGCGCGTTCTGCGGAGCGACGCTGTTTGGCATCGGCGTCGGCGTTGTTGAAGGCTGCGGGGCCGGCGAGACAGGCTGCTGAGAGGCAGGAGTTGTGCCGAGGGACTGATTGGCTTGAGACTGGATGGTGTTGGCCGCCTGTTGGCCGATCAATCCGTAGTAAACGGCGAACGCTAAAGCTGCCGCGACCACCGCGCCGAGGAGCAGCTTTGGGTTTTGGGGCATCGTACAGGTCTCCTGGCGGCCAGGTCTCTTAGCGGGACGAGGCGACAATCCGTCCTATGCGATGATGTTCCAAGAGATCTCTCCCGCTGCTCGGCTCATCGCCAGATTGGGCTAGCCCGAGGCTCTCTGCATGGGCTGCCAGAGGTTCGACCGGGTCCGGCTCAGGTTCTTGGGCGGTCGCGCCAGGTCGGTGACGTCGCGCGCACCAACAAGCCGGTTCGACAGGGACCATCCGGCCTGATCGACTGGGCGCGGCGTGCGCGTAGGGCGCACCGAGGTTGATGAAGGCTTTGCGCCCGCTTCCAGGCCGGGTGCAGGCGCGACCTCCTTATTAATAATCTCGCGTCGCTTTGTCTTGGCACCACGAACGAGAGTGCAAACATCGACCTTTTTGAAAGGTCACGACATCGTCCACGTACTGCAAAGCCTGCGGATGGTGGGTGATCAGCAGCGTGGTGCGCCCACGCATGAGAATTGCCAAGGCGCGGAGCACCTCGCGTTCCGCGGCGAGGTCCAGACCCTCCGTGGGTTCGTCGAGGATGAGGATCGGCGCATCTTTCAGAATGGCGCGAGCGAGGGCGATCCGCCTCGCCTGGCCGCCCGAGAGGAGGGTGCCCGTCTCGCCGACGAATGTGTCGAGCCCGTCCGGCATCGCCGCGATCTCGTCGAGCATGGCGACGTCGCGCAGGGCCGCGAACAGGTCTGCGTCGCAAGCGCCCGGCCGTGCGAGCAGCAGGTTGTCGCGAATGCTGGCGTTGAAGAGATAGGTCTGCTGCGCGACGACCGAGCAGAACCCGCGCACGGTCTCGCCCGGAAGCTCGCGCAGCGGCACGCCTCCGATGTCGAACCGGCCGTCCTGATAGTCCCAGAACCGGAGCAGGACATTGAGGAGGCTGGTCTTGCCCGACCCGCTCGCGCCGACGATCCCGATGGAGCGTCCTTCAGCCACGCAGAGGTCGATACCGTTCAAGGCCCAAGGCGCGTCCTCGTCGTAGCGCATCCGCAGGCCTTCCACCCGAAGATCGAAGCGCCCCGGCCGCGCGACCGCCGCCGTCGGTTCGCTCACCGCGGCCGCGGCGTCGACGATCTCGAAGATGCGCCGCGCCGCCGCCAGCGTTTCGCCCAGCGTCTGGAACGCCAGGGGCAGCGGACTGATCGCCTCGAAGCTGGCGAGCACGAAGAGGACGATCATCGCCAGGTCTGGCGCCGGTAACGTGCCGTGGACGATGAGCGGCGCGGCCATCAGCAGGGCGGCCCACATCGCCAGATGCGCCGTCAAGCCGGACGCCGCACTCGAGAGGCCGGCGATGACGGTCTGGCGCCGCTGCGCGACGACCAGCGAACGGCTGAGCCCGACCAAGCGCGATGCTTGTCGGTCGCAAGATTGGAAGACGAGCAGCTCGCCGAGCCCGCGTACCATGTCCGAGGTGCCGGACCTGAGGTCCGAGCGGATCGTGACGGCTTGCCCTCCCGACGTGCGGGTCGCCCATTGGGCGAGGAGGGGCAGGACGACGCCCGCCACGAGCAGGCCGACACCCTCGACGAGCGCGACCGGCCGGCTGAACAGGGCCATGAAGCCGATCATCAGCAGGGCGGTAAGACCCCCCGCTACGCTCGGCGCGATCACGCGGAGATAGAGGTTGTCCAGGCTGTCGATGTCGGAGCGAATGCGGCTCAGGAGGTCGCCGCCGCGATGGTGCTGCAAGCGGGCCGGCGCCAAAGGCTCGAGATGTTCGTAGAACCATACCCGCAGTTCCGCGAGCAAGCGGAACGTCGCCTCGTGGGTGACAAGGCGCTCGGCGTAGCGTCCGCCCGTGCGCAGAATGGCCAAGGCGCGGATGCCGGCCGCCGGGGTGAAGTATTCGATGCTTGGACCGCCGAGGCCGGCCAAGGCCATCGCGGCGATGAACCAGCCCGACAGCGCGAGGAGGCCGACGTTGGCGACGACCACGAGCGTGCTGAGGCCTATGCCGCCGAGCATCCACAACGCGTAGGGGCGAAACAGCTTAAGCAGGCGCAGCAGGTCTTTCATGGCGGCACCTTCTCGGTCAGGCCGAACAGGCGCGCGTAAGAGCCCTCGCGCTCCATCAGGTCGCCGTGCCGCCCCCGTTCGCGAATGCGGCCTCCTTCGAGGAACAGGATGGTGTCGGCCGACTGGACCCGATCGAGCTGATGGGCGATCATCAACATCGCGCAGCCAGGCGAAAGCCGCTCGATCGAGCGCGTGATCGCTGCGGCCGTGTCGGCGTCGAGGCCCGCGCTCGCCTCGTCCAGCACCACGATGTCGGCCTGCTTGAGGAAGACGCGCGCCAGGGCTATCCGCTGGATCTCGCCGCCGGACAGCCCCTGGCCGCGATCGCCCAGCATCGTGGCGTAGCCTTGCGGCAATCCTTCGATCAGTTCGGCCGCCTCCGCCTGTTCGACCGCGCGGCGGACCTCATCCTCGCTCGCCTCGCGCCGACCGAGCCGGATGTTATCCATCACGCTGCCATGGAACAGGGTCGGGCGCTGCGGCAGCCAGGCGACACGCGCCATCCACGCGTCGCGCCCGATGTCGCTGAGATCGATGCCGTCGATGAGAATGCGGCCTGTGTCCGGCGCCAGGAAACCGAGCAGAAGCTGAGTTATGGTGCTCTTACCGGCTCCCGACGGGCCGACCAGGGCTATCCGCTCGCCGCGCGCGAGAGACAGGTCGATATCGCGCAGGACGGGCGCGCCGCCATAGGAAAATCCTACGGCCTCGAAGCGGACGTGGGCTACGGCCTCGCCCGGTAGCCCCCGATGTCTGGCCCCGGTCGTTGGAAGCGGGGTCTGCAGCAGCGCCACGATCGCCTCCGAGGCGCCGATCGCCTCCATCCGCGCGTGATATTGCGTGCCCACGGCGCGCAACGGACGGTAGAATTCAGGCGCGAGGAGGAGGACGAAGAAGCCGGGCAGAAAGTCGAGCTCGCGGTAGTACAGGCGGAAGCCGACGTAAACCGCCACCATTGCGATACTCACGGTGGCGAAGAACTCCAGCGCCAAGGAGGACAGGAAGGCGACGCGCAGGACCGCCATGGTGCTGCGGCGGTAATCGTCCGACACGGACGCCACGACAGCGACCTCGCGCCGGCTGGCGTTGAAGAGCTTCAACGTCGTCAAGCCCTCGACGATATCGAAGAAATAGGCGCTCATCCGCGCCAGCTTGCGCCACTGGCTCTGGTTCAACGCCTCCGTTCCCTTCCCGATCAGGATCATGAACAGGGGGATGAGCGGCGCCGACAGCACCATGATGAGGCCCGATACCCAGTCTGCCGGCACGACGAAGGCGAGGATCGCCACCGGGATGCAGGCCGACAGCGCCATCTGTGGCAGGTAGGCGGCATAGTAGCGGTGCAGCGTCTCGGCCCCGTCCACGACGGTGTTGACGACCTGCCCGGTGCGCTGCTCGCGAGCCCAGGCCGGCCCGAGCGCGGTAAGATGCGTCTGCAGTTGCGCGCGCACGGCGACGACGATGCGGGAGCCCGCCTCGAACGCGAGGAGTTCGCTGGCGGCCGTGACGGCAGCCCGGAGCCCGAATATGGCGAGGAGAAGCCACATCCACGGCCAGACGGCCTCGAGCCCGTGCCTGGCCACGACGGTGGCGTCGATGACGCGAGCCAGGAGCCAGGCCTGCGCGATGAGCAGCAGGCCTCCCGCCAGACCGACGGCTACGGTCGCCGCGATCGGCACTCGCGCGGAAGCGGCAAGCTTACGGAGCCAGCCATCGAGGGCCTTGCCGGTCGCGCGCGGCATGGGTGCGGACGGTGCTGCCATGGCGGCCTCAGGTTTGCTGGAAGAAGGAACGCCGCGCGCTCACCGCTGCGGGCGGCCGGACAATCGCGCGGCCTCGCCCTTGACGAGCGCGGCCCCTATCGCGAGGTCGAACAGCAGGAGCGCGCCAGCCGCGACCCGCAACGGCACGGGGAGCCCGAAGGTCAGCCCGACGAGCAGGACCCCAACGATCGGCCCCGCTAGGAAAAGACCCAGTCCCCGCAGGTTCCACGCGGCCTGCAAGACCCTTCGGTAAGGCGCGGTATCGTGTGACATGGCACGGTCTCACTGATGGTAGGAGGAGAGCTTGGCGACGCGCGCGCGAAACACCCAGATCTGATACCAGTTGTACATGATCGCGACGGGGAAAAGCCCGGCAAGCGTCAGCACGAAGGTGAAGAGCGAGATCGAAGGGCTGGCCGCCTGGAAGATCGTCCAGGTGCCCGGTACGACGTAGGGGTAGAGGGTCGCGATCATGCCGCCGGCCATGATGGCGATCGTCAGGTCCAGCCAGAGGAGCGCGTGCAAATCGCGATCCTCGATCGAGGCGCGGCGCATCATGAACGTGGAGGCGATCGCGGCAAGGAGGAAGAGGCCCCAAACCCAGAAGTAGCGGCCGAGCCAATTGTTCGCTGCCCAGGGGAAGTAAAGCACGCTCCAGACGACCGTGATCAGGACCGCCGCGAGGGCGAGGTAGAAGGCCACGTTCGTCCAGACGGAGGCCTGCTGGCGGATCGGTTCGTCGGGCTCAAAACGAGCACGGATAAAAAGGCCGCCGGAGAGCGATACCGCGATAACCGCCGCTATGCCGGTCCAGATACTGAACAGACTGACGAAGCGAAGCGGGCCACCGACATAGGTCGGGACCTGGTCGACGACGTGTGTCAGCGGGAAACCCTGCAGGACCGCACCGACCGCCATGCCGCCGAAGAAGGTCGTCACCAGGCTCGAGATCCCGAACGCCCAGTCCGTGAAGCGTTGGGCCCGGGGATCGGCGAGGTGGCGGAACTCCAGGGCGAGCGCGCGGGTGAGGATCCCCCACAGCACGAACATGAGCGGCACCATCAGGTAGCTCAGCACCGACCCGTAGGCGAACGGGAAGGAGCCGAACAGCACGCCTCCCGCCACGATGAGCCATGTCTCGTTGGCATCCCACGTGCCAGCCATCGCCTGCATGATGGCGCCGCGCTCGTGTTCGTCGGCGACCGCGAGCGAGAAAATCCCGGCACCCAGGTCGGCGCCGTCCAGGATGATGTAGGCCACGACGCTGAAGGCGACCGCGATCCACCATCCGATCGCGAGAACCTGCTGTAGGTCGGTCAACGGTTGCATAGCGATGTCCTCGCGAAGGGGAGAAGGAAGACGATCTCAAGCCGTCTGCAGGTGGCCTGGCTTGACGGGACGGTTCGCCTTGGGAGACTCGACCGTGCCCTTCTGTTCCGGCTCTTCCTTGGGCAGATCCCCAAGGCTCTCGTGACCTTCCTTCGCCACGGGCGTGGTCATGTCGGGCCCCTGTCGAATGACCTTGGCGAGGAACCACCAGGTCGCGCCCCACACCATCAGCTCGAATCCCATATAGCCGACGAGCCAGAGCAGATCCTGCGCAACCGACATATGGCTCACGCCTTCCGACGTTCGCATCATACCGTACACGACCCAAGGCTGACGCCCGACTTCGCGCGTCCACCAACCGACCCATATGGCGATGTAAGGCAGCGCCGAACTCGCGATCACTAAGCGCAGGAAACCCGTGTTAGTCGCCGCGGTCTCGGCGGTCATCTTGCGACGCCATACGAGCCAGGCGCCCCAGAGCGCGACAAGGAAGGTGGCGAAGCCACAGCCCACCATGACCCGGAAGCCGTAGAACGGCACGAGCATCGAGGGACGGTCTTCGGGCTTGAAATCGTTGAGACCTTTGACCTTGTCGTTCCAACTGTGGGTCTCGAGCAGGCTCAGGACATGGGGTATGGTAATCGCCCAGGCGTTGCCGTCGCCCTTCTCGTTCGGCCAGGCGAGGACATGCCAGCCCGAATTTACGGAGCCATCGCTATTGTAGGTGTTCCAATGACCTTCCATCGCGGCGAGAACCGCCGGCTGATCCTCGGCGACCGTCAAGCCGGTCGCGTCACCAAGGTAGATCTGCAGCGGTGCGACGACGAGCAGCGCAAGCATCGTGTACTTCAGCGAGCGCTGAAACAACGGAATGTGGCGGCCCTTGAGGACGTACCATGCGGACGTGGCTGCGACGACGGCCAGAGCAACCTCGAGCGAGGCGACAAGCATGTGGGGAAAGGCGAAAATGACGTCGGGGTTGAAAAGAGCCTTGCCCCAGTCCTTGACCTCGAAGACACCGTGCTCGAAAGCAACGCCGGTCGGCGTCTGCATCCACGAATTCGCGTCGAGAATCCACATCGCCGAAAGCGCCGACGACAGGGCCACATTGAAGGTGGCAAAGAGATGCATGCGGCGGCTGATCTTGCCCCAGCCGAAGATCATCAGCCCGATGAACCCGGCCTCGTACATGAAAGCCGTGATCGTCTCGTAGCCGAGAACCTGGCCGAAGAACGGGCCGACAGCTTGCGAGAATGGACCGTAGAGGATGCCGAAGGCCATCTCCATCGTGATGCCCGTGGCGACGCCGGCCGCGAAATTAACGATGAGCAGCTTTTCGAAGAAGCGGCAGAGGCGATACCAGCGCTCGCTATCCGTCCTCAACCAGGCCGCTTCGGCAAAGAAGAGCATCGCCGCAAGGCCGATGGTGAGCGGAGGATAGAGGATGTGGAGGGTCGTAACTAAACCGAAGTCTAGGCGAGCCAGAAGGATCGGCAAGCTGTCGTTTATCATGACGTTCTACTCGGATCTCGTCGCCTGTCGCAACAATCAATAGATGGACTTGCGGCGCCCGATTGGCACCGGCCAACGCGCCGCATGGGCAATTTGACCTTCGCAGGATCCCGGTGTCTGCCGCCGCCTCGACGGACAATCCCGGCGCTCGGCAGACGCCGGCCCGCCGGTAGAGCCCGCGCAGCAGTCCCCCGGGAGCCGCCGATCCTTTGGTTGCGGCGATCGCCTCGATGGTCGGGACCTCGAGCAAGCGTGCCGGCCGATCGCCCGATCGTCCGGGGGCGTCGGCGCTGGCGCCTGGTCTACCGCGTGTGCTCATCGACGGCGTGACCGCGACCAGCACCAGGAACAGCATCGTGAACGCCAGGAACACGCAGGCGAGCGAGAGGACGAGGGCCTCCCTTCGCCGCGTCGGTCTTGGCAATGGGCAATCGCGAGCTTTGCGCGGGGTCGCCGGCCTTCCCGCGCCCGTGGTATAGCGGATCGGGCGACCCGCCCTTCGACCAGGGACGGATGCGCGGGATTGACCATCAGGTCGAGGAGGCGGCATGAGCGGAAGAGTTCCACGTCCCGCGCGGTCGAAGTTCGACGAGGGTTTTCCGCCACCGGGCTTCGAGGGCTTCAGGCCGGCTGCGCTACAGTTCTTTCGCGACCTCGCCGGCCACCAGGACAAGGCCTGGATGGCCGAGCATAAGGCGGTCTACGAGCGCGAGGTGAAGGCGCCCCTGATCTCGCTCGTCGCAGCGCTCTCCGATCGCTTCGTCGAGGAGGGACTGCCGCTGCGTGGCGATCCCGCTCGCTCGATCTTCCGACTGAACCGGGACGTCCGCTTCTCGAAGGACAAGGCGCCCTACAACACGCACGCGAGCTTCGCCCTGACACGCGACGGCGACAAGCACGCACCGGGTGTTCTTTACGTCCACCTCGCTCCTGTCGGCAGCTTTGCCGCGGCGGGCTTTTTTCGTCCCGATGTCGAGGTGCTCCACCGCCTTCGGCTGCGGCTTGTCGAAAAGCCCGGCGCATGGGGGGGCGTGCAGGACAAGCTCCGCGGGGCAGGGCTCGACTTGGATGAGACCGATAGGCTGGTTCGACTGCCAAGAGGCTTCGATGCGCCGCCCGATTCCGTCGGCAAGGCGATCAAGCTTAAAACCTGGATCGTTCGGCGGGATCTACCGGACGACGCGCTCGCATCCGCAGCGCTGGTCGACCTGCTCACCGAATTTGCCTTATCAGGTGCGCCGCTACTCGACTTCGGATGGGCCGCGGTCGACGCTCGCTGATGCCGTGACACTCGATCCTTAACCGGTCCGCGTCGACGACGATCCCGATTTCGCCGTAGTCCTGGTCGCCGTTGGGAAAATCCGCCTCCGTCCGCTCGCGGACGCGAGGCCCTGACGAACTTCCGCGGTGGGCGGCGGATGGCCGCCGTCGGCAACGCAAGCCAGAAGCTTTCTGCGAGCCTCAACGGCTAGCGGCCCATTGACAGGCGGATGCGGATCTTGGAATGCCCCTGACAGTGTTTGGCAGCGGAGCTGGCGATGAGACGATCTTGGAAGCGCATGGCAGCGATCGTACTGGCTTTGCTCGGCTCGACGGAACTTGCCGCCGCAGCCTCGTGTGGCAATGGGGTGAGTGGCTTCGAGAGCTGGAAGCGCCAGTTCTCCGAGGAGGTGCGCGGCAGGTTCGGTGCGACCGCGATCGGGGCGCTCGAACGCACACACTATAACTTTGCGACCATCGGCGCCGATCGCGGCCAACATGGCTTCCACGTCTCGCTCGAAGCCTTTCTCGCGAGAAGGGGCGGCAATGCGATCGCCTCCCGCGGTCGATCGTTGAAGCGCTCCCAGGCGGCGCTCTTCGACTCGATCGAGCAACGCTACGGTGTGTCGCCGGGGCCGCTTCTCGCCATCTGGGGCATGGAGACCGGCTTCGGGGCTATTCGCGGAAACCAGGACGCGCTCTCGGCTGTCGCGACGCTCGCCTATGATTGCCGTCGTTCAGCCTATTTCACGGACCAGTTGAACGCCGCGCTCAAGCTCATCGACAGCGGCGTGCTAGCGCCTGGCGCGCGCGGGTCGATGCATGGTGAGGTCGGGCAGACGCAATTTTTACCGAAGACGATCCTCGAATACGGTGTGGGCGGCAACCTCGACAATGCTGACAATGCGCTCCGGTCGACGGCGAATTTCCTGAAGGCGCACGGCTGGCAAAAGGGCTCGGGCTACCAGCCCGGGCAGCCTAACTTTGCGGCCCTCCAGGCCTGGAACGCCGCGCCGGTCTATGAGCGCGCCATCGCTATCGTCGGCCAGAAGATCGATGCAGATCGATGAGAGCCTCACGTCGGGCAAGGTCGCTCCGTATCGGCACAGCGTGCAATGCGGCCTTAGCGCCTGCGACACGAACGATCATGCGCCGCTTTGAGGAGCAGCTTACAAAGGCCACAGACTGACGGCGCAGCCTTCCATATCTGATCCTTTGCACCTGGGAAGAGAGCGGTCGGCTATGCCGCCCCGCGCGCCGCGCCTATGGCGGCATCCACCCTGCCGAAGCTTGCGGGCCCGCGAGCCGTACCGATTGGTCCCATGTCCCAAACCGTCGCCGTCGCCGTCCTCTGCATCGCCGTGGCCGGCATCGGGGCGCAATGGGTCGCCTGGCGGCTGCGCCTGCCTGCCATCGTGCTCCTCTTCGCCGTTGGGCTGGTCGTTGGCCCTGGATTGCAGATTTTGCAGCCAGCTACCGACTTCGGCCCAGGCTTACAGCCGGTCATCGGCTTGGCCGTCGCCATAGTGGTGTTCGAAGGCGGCCTCGCCCTCAACCTCCGCGAGCTGCGAGCAGCCGGGGGCGGGGTCCTGCGCCTCACGGCCGTGGCGTTGCCCATCAGCTTCGCGCTGGCCACCCTCGCCGCGCACGCCGTCGCCGGCCTGACCTGGGGCATCTCGGCCATGTTCGGCGCGATTACGGCCGTAACCGGTCCGACCGTCGTGCTGCCCCTGCTGCGCGACACGCGGCTCCAGCCTCGAACGGCCTCGTTCTTCAAGTGGGAGGCTATTGTCAACGATCCCGTCGGCGC
The DNA here is from genome assembly GCA_965249685.1 of Beijerinckiaceae bacterium. Classification (GTDB taxonomy): domain Bacteria; phylum Pseudomonadota; class Alphaproteobacteria; order Rhizobiales; family Beijerinckiaceae; genus RH-AL1. Next base: position 2,897,450 of record CBDFMN010000003.1, read on the forward strand.
GCTCCTCGCCAGCATCGTGCTCGCCCTGCTCGCGGCGGGTGGTCACGAGGGCACGTCGCTCGCACTCGCGGTATCGTTAGGGCTCGTCACGGCGGGACTGCTCGGCGTCGGCGCGGCCTTCCTCTTTCGCGCTCTCGTCGATCACGACCTCGCCCCCGAGACCCTCAAGACGCCGATGCTGCTGGCGCTGACGCTCGGCGTGACCGTGCTGGCGAACCTCGTCCTCGAGGAGTCCGGTCTCGCGGCCGCGACGGTCTTTGGCATCGCACTGGCCAACATGCGGGTCCGAGGCTTGGCGGAACTGACCCGCATCAAGGAGGCCCTCGTCGTTCTCATCGTCTCCGCCCTGTTCATCGTGCTGACCGCGAGCCTCGACCGCAGCCTGTTCGCGCAGCTGTCCTGGCCCGTCTTCGCCTTGACCGCCACCATGATCCTTCTCGTCCGGCCGCTGGCCATCGCGCTGTCGACGCTGGGTAGCGACCTGACGTTGCCCGAACGCCTGCTGACCGGCTGGATCGCGCCGCGCGGCATCGTCGCCGCCGCTGTCGCCAGCGTCGCCGCCACGAAGCTTGCAGAAGCCGACGTTCCCGGGGCGGGCGCCGTCATGCCTGCGGTCTTCGCGCTCATCGCCTCGACGATGATCCTGCACGGCTTCTCGCTGGCCCCGCTGGCGCGCCGGCTTGGCCTGACGCTTGGCAACAGGCCGGCGCTGGCGATCCTCGGGGCGACGCAATGGTCCGAGGCGCTCGCGTGGACGCTGCAGAGCGCCGGCACGCCCGTCCTGCTGATCGACACCTACCCCGGCGCGCTTGCCTCCGCGCGCGCGAAGGGCATTCCGGTGCTGCAAGCCGAACTGCTGTCGGAGCATGGCGAGGAAAGCCTCGGCGAACATCGCGTCGACTATCTCTTCGCGGCGACGCCGAACGAGATCTACAACGCTCTCGTCTGCGCCAAGCTTGGCCCGCATCTCGGTCGAGGCAAGATCTTCCAACTCGCGCCCGCAGGCGGCGAAGGAGAAGAGCGCACCGAGCTCGACAGCGAGTGGCGCGGTCACATCGTCGGGTCTCCGCCACTCGATTTTGCCGCCATCCGTCGGCTGCACCGGCAGGGAGCACCGGCTTTCATCCTTCAGCCACCCCGTGTCTCGGGGAAAGCACGTACCCTCGACGGGGCAGATGATGGGACCCGCCGCGACAGCGTCGATTTCACGACGTTCCTCGTCGTCCGAGCCAACGGCGAACTGGCGTTCGTTTCCGAAGAACTTCCTGACACCGAGGCTGGCAGTAGCGACCAGTCCGTATTGATCAGGCTTCAAAAGACCGAAAGAGGCGACGAGAAAACCGCAAAGCGAGAGGCATTACCTGCGGTCCTCGGCTTGGCGCGCGAAGCGTAGGATTGTCAGAGGGCAAAGACTTCATCAAGGGTGAGATTGCCTCGCGCTCAGCGCATTTCAAGGACGGCTACACCACCTATCTCGGCGCGTGGCTCAACAGCCGAAGGGCACTGACATCAGCGTCGATTCGACCTCCAGCGCTTCAACCTGCACGAAGAGAGCATGGCGTTTTCATCACCGGGCGAAAGCACATCCTTTTACAAGACTGAATTATGGATGCGCCGGGACCGACGCGTCTTAGGCGCATGCTTTTAGGAGTTGGGCTAGAAGTCGAAGGTATTCAATTGCCGGGACCTGCCCGAGCACCCTGACAAAATATCGGGCGCCATCCCTTTGGCCGATGCCCTTGGCGGAACGACGCTGCTATCGATCGCGCACCGGGCGCGGTCCCGTTGGCCGCGATGGAGACAGTTTGATGTTCAGCACCCGCCGTTCCGTGATCACGGGCTTGGCCGTCGGTTCGGTCCTTCCGTGGCCGACCCGCTTTGCGCTGGCCGGCGAGGCCCTCAAGATCTCGCATCAATTTCCGGGCGGTAGCGACAAGGAAGGAGACTTTCGCCACCGTATCTGCGAGCGCTTCGCGAAAGATCTCGCCACGCGCAGCAACGGCGCGCTCGCCGTGAACATCTATCCCGGCTCATCGCTCATGAAGGTCAACGCGCAATTCAGCGCCTTGCGCAAGGGCGCGCTCGATATGACGCTTCTGCCCCTGCCCTACGCCGGCGGCGAGGTCGCGGAGATGAACATCGCCCTCATGCCCGGCCTCGTCACATCCTATGAGCAGGGCTACGCCTGGAAGAATGCCGACATCGGGAGGGCGATGACGGACCTGCTTGCCGAAAAGGGCGCCATCATCGTGACCTGGATTTGGCAAGCTGGCGGTGCCGCCAGTCGAAGCGTGCCGATCATCGATCCCGCCGACGTCAAAGGCTTGAAGTATCGCGGCGGCAGCCGTGAGATGGATCTCGTCGCAAAGGCTGCCGGGGCCGCCACGCTGTCCCTCCCCAGCAGCGAGACCTATGCCGCGATGCAGACGGGCGCGGTCGATATCGTAACGACGTCCTCGACCAGCCTGATCTCCTTCCGTCTTGAGGAAGTGTCGAAGCACCTGACGATCAGCAAGGCCGGCAAGTCGTACTGGTTCATGCTCGAGCCTCTCATGATGTCGAAGATCGTGTTCGACAAACTCCCGAAGGACCAGCAGGCGTTGATCATGACGGTCGGCGCCGAAATGGAGCAGGTCGCGCTTGAAGGCGCGCGCGGCGACGACGTCAAGGTCGCGGAGACCTACACCAAGGCGGGCGCCCAGGTGCACGAGTTGACGGACTCCGCGCTCGCCAAATGGATCGACCTCGCCCGCACGACCGCGTGGAAGGATTATGCCGGACGTAGCGAAAGCTGCGCGAAGCTGCTGAAGTTGGCCGAGAAGGTCAGCGGCTGAAGGCCGGCGTCGAGGGGACGAGTTCGCGATGAATCACGGATACGAGGTCGGCGAGGCGGGCCTCGAACTCGCCAGACCGGAACGGGTCGCGCCGGGACATCCGATCGTGTTCCGCCTCGATCGCGCGATAAAGCTCGTCAACAGGGTGGTGATGGTGCCGTGCATGCTGGCGATCGTGATGGCCGCCGGCATCCTCTCCTACAGCGTGGCGGCCCGTTATTTCTTCAAGGTTCCGACCGAATGGCAGGACGAGACGGCGGTCTTCCTGCTGATCGGCGCCACATTCTTTTCCGGCGCCTACGTTCAATCGTTTCGCGGACACGTCGGCGTCGAGGCCATCGCCGGCGTGCTATCGGCCCGCGCGAACCATTGGCGCATGCTGTTTGCCGATACCTTAAGCCTGCTCTTTTGCGCCTTCTTCAGCTGGAAGTCGTGGACTCTGCTCCTTGAAGCCTACCACGAAGGCTACACGAGCAATTCGACATGGGGTCCGCCACTGTGGATTCCCTACGCTCTGATGGCCGGTGGCATGAGCCTGCTGGCGCTTCAGCTCGCAGTCCATCTCCTTGCGCGCGCCGTCAACCAAGGCGAGGGCAAATGAGCGGTTCGGCGATCGGTCTCGCCTACGGTGTCATCACCTTGCTCGTCATGTTTTCCGGCATGCCCATCGCGTTCGGCCTCGGTGCCGTCGCCGTCGGTTTCATGTATGTCTTCATGCCCGCATCGGCCTTGGATACGGTGACGCAGAACGTCTACGAGGAGATGTCGAGCATCACGCTCTTATCGATCCCCCTGTTCATCCTCAAGGGCGCGGCAATCGGGAAGTCTCCCGCGGGCAAGGATCTCTACTCGGCCATGCACGCCTGGATGCACAGAATCCCGGGCGGCCTGGGCATCGCCAATGTGTTCGCCTGCGCGCTCTTTGCCGCTATGTCGGGATCGAGCCCGGCGACCTGTTCGGCCATCGGCAGTGCCGGTATCCCCGAGATGCGCCTGCGCGGCTATTCGCCGGGCTTCGCCGCCGGCATCATCGCGGCGGGTGGCACGCTTGGAATTCTGCTGCCGCCGTCGATCACGATGATCCTCTATGCGGTGGCCGCCGAACAATCGCTCGGACGGCTGTTTCTCGCCGGGATCGGGCCTGGCGTGATGCTGGTCGGCCTCTTTTCGGGCTATGCCGTGTATCGCTACCGCAAGGAATACGCGGCCGCCAAACGCGCCTATGTCGCCGGCGGTACGGCGAAGAGCGCGATGCTCGACGTCCATGTCTTCACCATGGCCGAAAAAGTCTCGATGCTGCCTCGGGTCGTGCCGTTCGTTGTTCTGCTCATCGGCGTGATGGTGGCTCTCTACGGCGGTTATGCGACGCCCTCCGAGACGGCCGGGCTCGGCGGCGTGCTCGCGCTGGTGCTGATCGCCATCGTCTATGCGGTCCGCTGGCCGGCACAGCTCACGCCGATTCTCAGCAGCACGATCAAAGAATCGACCATGCTGATGTTTATCATCGGAATGTCGCTGCTCTATTCCTACGTGATGAGTTCGCTGCACATCTCGCAGGATGCCGCGACCGCCGTCGTCGCCATGCATCTGCCGAAATGGATCCTGCTGGCCGCCATCCTGCTGATGGTCATTGTGTTTGGCTTTTTCCTGCCGCCCGTGTCGATCATCCTGATGACCGCGCCGATCATCCTGCCGCCGCTGAAGAATGCCGGCTTCGACCTGATTTGGTTCGGCATCGTGATGACCATCGTGATGGAGATGGGGCTGATCCATCCCCCTGTCGGCCTCAACATCTTCGTCATCAAGAACATCGCGCCGGACATCCCGCTCAAGGACGTCATCTGGGGCGTGATGCCGTTCCTGCTGCTGATGTTCGTCGCAATCCTCGCGATGTGTCTCATCCCAGGTATCGTCACCGCGCTCCCGGATATCGTCATGGGGCCGCCAAAATAGACCCTGGGGGGGAAGCGCCCTGCAGCAGACACTCGACCGCGGTCCGACGCAGACGGACTGGCCTATCGCTTCGGTTTTCACGACAGTCTTTCGCGGTGGATCGCCTGAAACGGTCTTCGATCGAGCCTTTCACGACCGTCGACAGGGGCGAGATCAGGCGTCGACCTTCATGGTTGGCGGCGAAAGCCTCCGCCTGCCACGCTCTTTCCGTGCCACCCGAATATCCCTATGAAGCGGGATGACCCTAACCATCGACGCCGCATTCGACGGCGGGAACATTCGCGTCGTCGAGATCCGCGGCGGCATGATCGACCTCGCCATCGAGCCCGATCGGTTCTCGGCCTTTTACCAGTGGTTCTATTTTCGTCTCGCTGGAGCAGCCGGTCGCCAGACGACCCTTCGCATCGTCAACGCGGGCGGCGCGGCGTTCCCGAAAGGCTGGGAGAACTACCATGTGCGCGCGAGCAGCGACCGGGTGGCGTGGCGCACGATTGCGACCCGGTACGTCGATGGCGTGCTGGTGTTCGAGTGGTCCGGCGAAACCGAGCTAGTCTGGTTCGCCCTTTTCGCCCCCTACCCGATGGAGCGGCACCATGCCCTGATCGCCAGCATTGCCGCACGCCCCGGGGTCGCCTGCCGCGCTCTCGGCCGATCGCTTGATGGCCAAGCCATCGATGCGCTGCAAGTCGGTACGGGAAGCAAGCCGGTCTGGCTCTTCGCCCGCCAGCATCCGGGCGAGCCGATGACCGAATGGTGGATGGAGGGCGCGCTCGATTGGCTCACAGCGTCGGCGCCCAATGCGCGCCGCGACGCGTTGCTGGCGGCAGCAACAATTTCGATCGTACCCAATATGAACCCCGACGGAACCCGGCGCGGCCATCTGCGCACCAATGCTGCCGGCGTCAACCTCAATCGCGAGTGGCATGCGCCGTCGCTCGAACGGAGCCCGGAGGTCTTGTGCGTGCGCAATGCAATGGATGCGACCGGCGTTGCCTTTGCCATGGATGTACACGGCGACGAGGCCATCCCGGCGACCTTCCTCGTCGGCTTTCAGGGCGTTCCGAGCTTTAGCGAAGCGCGCGGCGCCGTTTCCACCGCCTACGCGACCCGGCTCGCCGCTCGCACCGCCGACTTTCAGACCGAACGCGGCTACGGAGCGCCTGCGCCGGGAAAGGCCAACCTGTCGATCGCGACCAACCAGATCGCCCAGCGTTTCGGCGCCGTGTCGATGACGCTCGAAATGCCGTTCAAGGATCACGACCCCAACCCCGACCCGCAGACCGGATGGTCGCCGGATCGGTCGGCGGCGCTGGGCATCGCCTGCCTCGAGGTGCTAGCGGAAACGATCGGCACCTGGTAACCGGCCCGTTGGCCGGTCTCGAACCCAATAAGCGGATCGACCCCGCTCAGGGTGGTCTTGGACTGGATCCGCGTTCGGGGACGTGGGACATCGCACGGAGACGTTCATGGCTAAACCGCCGCCAAGACCCCCAAGACCTCTCGGCGTGCGCGATACGGCGGAAGCCGTATTCAAGCCGGTGGCGAAAGCGCCCGAACCTGTTCCCGCGACCGTCGCGATCCCCGGCGCTAGGGAGCTCGTCTCCTTACGGCTTGACCAAGACGTCCTGGCCTATTTTCAGGAGGCCGGAGCCGGGTGGCAAGAGCGCATCAACGAGGCCTTGCGACGGGCCAGCGGTCTCTGAAAGCCAGCCTGAAGCTCACGCCTTCTGCCGACCGGCCCGGAGATCACTGGTCCGCGTCGGAATGCGCGTGAGGACGCGGGTGTCCATCCATTCCCAGGATCGGGTGTCGACCAAATTCCTGCGCGTCCGAGCCTTCTGTCTCGGTGGGATCATCACACATTTGGCTCGGATGTCAGTGGCGATGGCGTCAATTTGCCATTTGTCCATGTCCCTGGCGAAAGCTGCCAGCTTCGTGCGCACCGGATCGTAGGCACGCGGACCAAGCGGTCGGTGAGGGACGGCTCTTCGGCATCGATCGCTTTAAGCATCACGGCGACGGCCTTGTCGCGGTCGCCAGGTTGGCGGCCGTATCCTTGTAAGACCGCACGGCAGCTCCCGAGGCGGCGTAGGCCGGCGTGCTAGCGCGTGCCGTGGCGATGGAGCAGCCATGAAATTTAGTCCGAAAGGAGCCGGGTTCGACGATTACGACGCGGATGCCGAGCGATTGGATTTTCTGCGCGAGTGCCTCGAACAGTTCCTCCACCGCAAATTATAATAGTCGCGAACCGTACTTCACTATCAGCCAGATTGCGATCCATCGTTTTATCCGCATCTAATAAAGCGAACCGTGACCCTTCCAATCAACCGCCGAGAGAACAAATTAGCGTTCGTGATTTGTAGAATTGAAGTGCTCGTGGAAAGATATTAACGGAGAGACTCGGTCGTCATTCAAGCCGCCGTGATCGAAGTGTTCTATCGCAGCACGAAACTGCGCCATTGATTGAATGACTGCGACAGCTTCTGTTTGGACGAGGTCCAGATAAGAGCGGATGAAATATGCCCAACCACGAGGCTTGGCATCAAGCCGAGGCAACCCGGATCGTTAGCGGCTTCGCCGATCAGGATGGTGCGACCCTGCCGATTTTGCATGCGTTGCAGGAGCGTTTCGGATTCGTCGACAAGGCGATCGTGCCGGTCATCGCCGAGACGCTGAACCTTTCACGCGCCGAAGTGCACGGCACCATCAGCTTCTACCACGACTTCCGCAGCCATCCTCCTGGCCGCCGCACCCTTAAGTTATGTCGCGCCGAAGCCTGTCAGTCGCGCGGTGCAGTCGCATTGCACGGGCATGTGAAGCAGCGGCTTGGGGTGGACTGGCACGGGACCACCGATGACGGGGCCATTACTCTCGAGCCCGTCTTCTGTCTCGGCCTCTGCGCCAATGCCCCAGCGGCGCTCCTCGACGATGAACCGGTCGGTAATCTGGACGTCGCCGGCGCTGACGCCATGATCGCGGAGGCGCGGGCATGATCGAGGTCTTCCTCCCCCAGGATGCGGCGGCGATTTCCGCCGGTGCCAACAAGGTCGCCACTGTCCTGCTCGCCAAAGCCGGAGCCGAGATCAAGTTGATCCGGACGGGATCACGCGGCCTGTTCTGGCTGGAGCCAATGGTCGAAGTCTCGACCCGGGACGGCCGTATCGCCTACGGGCCGATCAAGCCGGCCGACGTCGAGGGCCTCCTGGCCGCCGGCTTCCTCGAGGGCGGCGAGCACCCGCTGCGCCTCGGTCGTCCCGAGGAGATACCGTACCTCGCCAAGCAGACGCGGCTGACGTTTGAGCGCTGTGGCATCATCGATCCGCTGTCTTTGGACGATTACCGCGCCCACGGCGGCCTGAAAGGCCTGCAAGCCGCGATCGGCATGGGTGGTATCGAGATCACCGACGCCCTCAAGCTGTCGGGCCTGCGCGGGCGCGGCGGCGCGGGCTTCCCGACCGGCATCAAATGGAACACGGTTCGCCTCGCCGAAGCCGACCAAAAATATATCGTCTGCAACGCCGACGAGGGCGACAGTGGCACCTTCGCCGACCGCATGGTGATGGAGGGCGACCCCTTCATGCTTATCGAGGGGATGACGATCGCTGGACTCGCGGTCGAGGCGACCAAGGGCTACATCTACATCCGTTCGGAATACCCGCACGCCTTCAAAACTATGAGCCGCGCGATCGAGATCGCCACGCGCGAGGGCATGCTCGGCTCTTCCGTGCTGGGTTGCGGACGAGCGTTCACCATGGAAGCGAGGCTCGGCGCCGGAGCATACATCTGCGGTGAGGAGACCTCGCTCCTGGAAAGCCTCGAGGGGCGGCGCGGGATGGTGCGCGCAAAGCCGCCGCTACCGGCGCTCGAAGGGCTCTTCGGCAAGCCTACCGTCGTCAACAACGTGCTGTCGCTCGCAACCGTGCCCTACGTGCTGGCACATGGCCCACAGGCCTACGCCGATTACGGCATGGGTCGCTCGCGCGGCACCCTGACCATCCAGCTCGGCGGCAACGTCAAGCACGGTGGCCTCATCGAGGTGGCCTTCGGCATGACCCTGCGCGAGGTGATCGAGGGTTACGGGGGCGGCACCGCGAGCGGTCGTCCGATCCGCGCGGCGCAGGTCGGCGGTCCACTCGGCGCCTATTTTCCCGACAGCCTCTTCGACACCCCACTCGACTACGAGGCCTTCGCGGCCGCCGGCGGCTTGGTCGGGCACGGCGGCATCGTCGTGTTTGACGACACCGTCGATCTCGCGGCCCAGGCCCGCTTCGCCTTCGAGTTCTGCGCCGCGGAAAGCTGCGGCAAGTGCACGCCGTGCCGCATCGGCGCGGTCCGCGGTGTCGAGACGATGGACAAGGTCATCGCCGGCATCGAGCCGGAGAAGAACATCGCTCTCGTCCAGGACCTTTGCCAGACGATGACGGACGCCTCTCTCTGCGCCATGGGCGGCCTGACGCCGGTCCCTGTCATCAGCGCGCTCACGCACTTCGCCGGGGATTTCATCCCCGCCGCTCCCCTTCAAATCGCAGCCGAGTAGGTCCCACCATGCCGCTCATCCAAGAACGCGACACCGGTACCCCGATCCCCAACGTCATGGAGAGCGTGACGCTGACCATCGACGGCCACGAGGTCACGGTGCCCAGGGGCACGTCGGTGATGGCCGCCGCCGTGACGCTCGGGACCAAAATTCCGCGCCTGTGCGCGACGGACGCGCTGGAGTCCTACGGCTCCTGTCGTCTCTGCCTCGTCGAGATCGCGGGGCGGCGCGGCACCCCGGCGTCCTGCACGACACCGGCCGAAGCCAACATGGTCGTGACGACCCAGAACGACAGACTGGCCAAGCTGCGCAAGGGCGTCATGGAGCTCTACATCTCCGATCACCCGCTGGATTGCCTGACCTGCTCGGCCAACGGCGATTGCGAGCTGCAGGACACGGCGGGCCAGGTCGGTTTGCGCGATGTGCGCTACGGCTACGCCGGCGAGAACCACCTGAAGGCGCCGACCGACGAGTCGAACCCCTACTTCACCTTCGAATCCTCCAAGTGCATCGTCTGCTCGCGCTGCGTTCGTGCCTGCGAGGAGGTGCAGGGCACCTTCGCTCTGACGATCGAGGGCCGCGGCTTTGGCTCCAAAGTGACGCCGGGCGGCACCGACTTCTTCGGGTCGGAATGCGTCTCCTGCGGCGCGTGCGTGCAGGCCTGTCCGACCGCGACGCTCAACGAGAAGAGCGTCATCGCGATGGGCCACCCGGAACACGCGGTGGTCACCACCTGCGCCTATTGCGGCGTGGGCTGCTCCTTCAAGGCGGAGATGCAGGGCGACAAGGTCGTCCGGATGGTGCCCTACAAGGAAGGCAAGGCTAACGATGGCCATTCCTGCGTCAAGGGCCGCTTCGCGTTCAACTATGCGACCCATAAGGATCGCATGACGAAGCCGATGATCCGCGCCGCGATTACCGACGCGTGGCGGGAGGTCAGCTGGGACGAAGCGATCGCCCACGCCGCGGGCGAGTTCAAGCGCATCCAGGCCAAGTATGGCCGCGATTCCATCGGTGGCATCACGTCGTCGCGCTGCACCAACGAGGAGACCTACCTCGTGCAGAAGCTGGTGCGCGCCGGCTTCGGCAACAACAACGTCGACACCTGCGCGCGCGTCTGCCACTCGCCGACGGGCTACGGTTTGAAGACGACCATCGGCGAATCGGCGGGTACGCAGGACTTCCGCTCGGTCGAGCAGGCCGATGTCATCCTCGTCATCGGCGCTAACCCGACCGATGGCCATCCCGTCTTCGCCTCCCGCATGAAGAGGCGGCTGCGCGAAGGGGCCCGGCTGATCGTCTGCGATCCGCGCAAGATCGACCTCGTCAAGTCGCCGCACATCCGCGCCGACTACCACCTGCCGCTCAAGCCCGGCACGAACGTCGCTCTTGTCAACGCCTTGGCGCACGTGATCGTGACAGAAGGTCTGATCGACGAGGCCTACATTCGCGAGCGTTGCGACCTTCAGGCCTTTGAAGGTTGGGCGCGGTTCGTCGCCGACGTCAGACACTCGCCGGAAACGCAGGCGGACATGATCGGCGCTCCGGCCGCCGACATCCGTGCCGCCGCGCGGCTCTACGCGACCGGCGGCAAAGCCGCGATCTTCTACGGTCTGGGCGTGACCGAGCATAGCCAGGGCTCGACCATGGTCATGGGCATGGCCAACATCGCCATGGCGACCGGCAACATCGGCCAGGAGGGCATGGGCGTGAACCCGCTGCGCGGGCAGAACAACGTCCAGGGTTCCTGCGACATGGGCTCGTTCCCGCACGAATATCCCGGCTACCGGCATGTGACGGACGATGCCACCCGCGAGATGTACGAGGCGCTTTGGGGCGTGTCGTTGCAACGCGTGCCCGGCCTGCGCATTCCCAACATGCTCGACGAAGCGGTCGAGGGCACCTTCAAGGGCCTCTACATCCAAGGCGAGGACATTGCCCAATCCGATCCCGATACGCATCACGTCACGGCGGGACTCAGGGCGATGGAATGCGTCGTCATCCAAGACATATTCCTGAACGAAACGGCGAAATACGCGCATGTGTTCCTGCCGGGCTCCTCCTTCCTCGAGAAGGACGGCACCTTTACCAATGCCGAGCGACGCATCAGCCGCGTCCGCAAGGTGATGGCGCCGCTCGGTCGATACGCCGACTGGGAAGCCACCATGCTTCTCTCGAATGCGCTTGGGCAGCGCATGGACTACAGCCATCCCAGCGAGATTATGGCCGAGATCGCCCAGACGACGCCATCGTTCGCCAACGTCAGCTATGACCTTCTCGACCGGCTCGGCTCGATCCAGTGGCCCTGCAACGCCGCCGCGCCGGAAGGCACGCCGACCATGCACATCGGCCGTTTCGTGATCGGCAAGGGCAAGTTCATGATCACCGAATACCAGCCGACGGAGGAGCGGACGGGTCCGCGCTTCCCGCTGATCCTCACCACAGGCCGCATCCTCAGCCAGTATAACGTCGGGGCGCAGACGCGGCGCACCGAGAACTCGCTTTGGCACGAGGAGGACGTGCTCGAGATCCATCCCTTCGATGCCGAGCTGCGCGGCATCAAGGAAGGCGACCTCGTCGCGCTGGAAAGCCGATCCGGCGATATCGCGATCAAGGCCAAGGTCAGTGAGCGCATGCAGCCGGGTGTCGTCTACACGACGTTCCATCACGCCAAGACAGGCGCCAACGTCATCACGACGGATTACTCCGACTGGGCGACGAACTGCCCGGAGTACAAGGTGACGGCGGTTCAGGTACGCAAGACCAATCGCATTTCGGATTGGCAGGCGCGCTTCTTCGAGGAGGACGTGGCGCTGACCCGCGTGGCCCCGACGATGGAGGCCGCGGAATGAGCGCGGCGAAACCGGTCGACAAATTGGCTGCGATGGCGAACCAGATCGCCACGTTCTTCAGGTCCTATCCCGACGACAAAGCCATCGCCGGGATCGCCTCGCATATCGAGGCGTTCTGGACCCCCAGGATGCGCGAGACGCTGCGCGTTCACGCGCCGACCCATGTCGGGCTCGACCCGCTGGTCGTACGAGCGGTGTCTACCAGGGTGGAGGCTATGAGCCCGGCTGCGCGGGAGATCGCCGGACCTGAGCGGCTCGGCGCTCTCGGCGCCGTGGACGCGGGGTAAGGCGGTAAAGTTCCGCTATATCGAGTATCATGATGGCGTCACCGCCAGGATAGTCCGTCTGTATGGCTCGATCGACGTTCGTGAGAGCTCGTTGTGCAGGGGTTGACCTCGGGTCAGAACACGCTCGATGTCCAGGCAAGCCATCCCGATGAGATCGACGCCGCTCTTGAGCGGCAGGGGTGAAGGCGGAGGAAACGCAGACCGAGTATCGCCGCGATATCTTGAGTGGGCTGGCCGACACGAGCCGCAAGGTGGACGGCCTCGACCAGGACGTCGCGAAGGTCGAGCCGCGGGGCCGACACCAGGTCTTCGCGTCTCCGTAGACAGAACGATCCAGCAATTGGCGTTCCCTACCATCGGCGACGTGGTGACGCTGGCGACGCCGATCCTCAGCGGACGAGCGGGGCGCTGAGGCCGACGAGCCTGGCATCATTCAGAAAAGGTGTACGAACAGACCTTGTTGCCGGCCGGATCGCAGAGATAGGCGGCATAGGCGCCCGGCAGATGACTACGCGCTCCGGGCGCACCCTCGTTGGACCCGCCGTTGGCAAGCCCGGCGGCATGGAAGGCATCCACCTCGGCAGGTGTGGCGGCCGCAAACCCGACGGTCGCGCCGTTGCTCGAAGGCGGCTCACCGTTGCCGGGCTTCCCGATGACGAGAGCCGGCTTGTCCTTGCCGTACAGCATCCAGCCGTCGCCGAAGGGGCCCATATTCTTTACGCCAAGCGGCTCCAGCGCCGCATCGTAGAATTTGGCCGAGGAGGCGACATCCCTGGCCCCGAGGAAGACGTGCGAAAAAACACCGTCACCGGAAATTACAGCCATGGTTGAATGTCCTCTAGGTTAGCTGCGCCCGTACCCACTCAATATCGGCGTCGGCCCGTTGTACGTCGCAAAGCCGCGCTGCAATATCAACCGCCCTGCGGTATTGGCGTCAAGACACCGTTTGTCATCTTCTGATCCGCAATTGTGCACGTGGTCAAGCTCGGAAGCTGGGCCTGCAGATCGAGGTCGGGGGCGATGCGAAGAGGCGGGCCGGTGACTTCTTGATGGCATAGCCTCGCGGTCGCGCCGACTGGCCGGTATGATCACCGTGACGTCACGAGCAAAGTCAATCGCGAATATTCACCGTAATGAAGCCGCTGACTTCACTTACGTATAGGTCCGATCCCGAACCTATCGGCTTAACAGGTCGTGCAGGGAACCTTAAGCGCGACGCTCGGACACCGATAGCTTCATTACAGTATCGGCAGGCTCGACCTGTCGTTCTGAGCCAACCGACGCGCGGGACGGCCTCGACGTGCGCGCACAAGAAGTCAGGGCAAGAGTTTGGAATAAGTCTAACTATAAACTAGGCTCTGCGACGTTTTGGTCTTAGAAGCCGGGCGTGATGGCTCCTAGAACCCGCCGATGACAACGAGTGGTGACCATATCGTGGCTTCGGACATTGAATTTCCTCTTGCCACCCGAACATCGCTGAACTGGCGACGCGTCGCGACTGTCGCCGGTCCGGGAATCGTTGTCATGCTGGCCGATACCGACGCCGGCAGCGTGGTCACCGCCGCTCAGAGCGGTGCACAATGGGGTTACCGGCTCCTCCTGTTCCAATTCATTCTGATTCCCGTGCTCTACATTGTGCAGGAGCTAACGGTGCGGCTCGGTATTGTCACCGGTGAGGGCCACGCCGCGCTCATCAAACATCATTTCGGGCTTTTCTGGGCCTGGGTTTCTGTCGCAACCTTGATGATCGCGTGCCTTGGCGCGCTGCTGACCGAGTTGAGTGGGCTCGCGGGCATCGGCGACCTGATGGGCGTGCCGACTTGGATCACGATGGCACTTACCGTGGCCACGCTCACGCTGATGGCGGTATCGGGTTCCTATCGCAGTGTTGAACGGATCGCACTTGCAGTCGGCGCGTTCGAGTTTGCGTTTCTTGTCGTTGCGGCGCTCGCCAGCCCTAGCTTCGGCGATCTGGCCCGTCAGAGCGTTCAGATCCCGATCGCAGATCCGAAGTACTTGCTGTTGGTCTCGGCCAACATAGGGGCCGTGATCATGCCATGGATGGTCTTCTACCAGCAGTCCGCCGTCATCGAGAAAGGTCTCGGCCTCGATGACTTGAAAGCCGCACGGGCCGATACGGCATTCGGTTCCGTCGTGACCCAGCTGATCATGGCTGCGGTCCTGGTCGCCTCTGCCGCCGCCCTCTCGCGCGGCAAAGCCCCCTCGCTCGACACCGTTCAACAGATTGCCGAGGCGCTGACGAGCGTCTTGGGTCCGACCGCGGGCCGTTTTTGCTTCGGCCTAGGGGTAGCCGGTGCCGCCATCGTCGCCGCCATCGTGGTGACGCTGACGGCAGCGCGTACGCTCGGCGAGCTGCTGGGTTACAGTCACACGCTTGAGAAGCCGTTGCAGGAGGCGCCGCTGTTTTACGGTATCTATGCCATGGCTCTGGTGGTCGGCGCGGCGATTGTCCTGTCGGGCGCAAACCTCATCACCTTGTCGGTCGGCGTGCAGGTCATGAACGCTATGCTGCTCCCGATCGTCTTGACGTTCCTGTACCTGCTAGCCCGGCGGCTCCCGGCGCCCTACCGGCTCTCGGGCCGGTACGCCGTTCTTGTCGCGATCGTCATGATTGTAACGGTCGTGTTGGGATTGTACGCAGGGATTGCAGGAAGCTTTCTCTGACGGTTGCTACGATTAAGATGAACGGTTTGCAGCAGGCCGATCCAGTTTTGCATAAAACGGGCTTCGCTCGATGGTCTTCAAATCGACAAGTCCGCACATCGTGCAATCGACGAGGCATCGTGTCCGAATATCGTTCCGAGTCGCTTGGCGCAGCCGCGCTTTGATGCATGCCTTGCGGGTCGTGCGGGCGTCAGCAGCCCGATGATGCGGCGGCGGCAAGGTCGCTATGTCGAGGATGGGTCGGGTTGCGCGGCCGGCGATTATCGGGATCGTCCGGCGAGACCGCCCAGGCTGCCCTGGAAGGCGAGCGACGCGACTGGCCAGTCTTGGTCGGAAGGAGGCGGGCAGGTCTGAAGCACCCCGGGCCATGACGCTGCCGTTGGTGTGAATTCGGCCTCACGATCGCGATCGCCCCATTGAGGCCGATTATCCCAGATGCTCCACCGCCATCTCGACGAAGCTCTTCAGCTTCGGCGTTTTTCGCCGGTCGGGGTGGAACAGCAGGTGAATAGGACGCGAGGGCGTCTCGTAGTTCGGCAACACCCGGACGAGCTGCCCGGCTGCAAGGTGGGGACGCGCCAGGTCTTCTGCGACCAGTATCAAGCCGTATCCCGCGAGCGCAGCAAGAAGCAACGCGGCGGCGTTATTGACCCTGAGGCGGCCGTGGATCGTGGCCTCGAACGTGCAACCATCCCGAACAAAGCGCCAATCACTCACCATCGGCTCGGGCCAGTTGGCGAAGGCCACGCATTCATGGTCGCTCAGGTCCGATGGTGTCGACGGTATCCCCCGCTTGTCGAGGTAAGCGGGCGACGCGCAGGCGATCGTCCGGAAGGGTGCCAGCTGTACCCGCTGGAAGTTCGATACCGTCGGAGCGCCGATCCGGAAAACCGCCTCAAAGCCGTCGTCGACAAGGTCGACGAAGCGGTCATTAAGAACAAGGTCGACATCGACCCCCGGATGGTCGCTCAAGTATCGCGTGACCAGCGGTGTCAGGCTGTGAGCCCCGAAAGAAACCGGCGCGTTGACGCGTAGGCGCCCTCGCGGTGTGCCCCTAGCCTCGTCGGCAAGTGCATCCGACCAATCGACTTCCGCCAGCACGACTTTGCACCGTTCGTAATAGGTCTTGCCGATCTCCGTCAGCCCTTGCTTGCGGGTCGTGCGGTTGAGCAGGCGTGTCCCCAGTCGCGCCTCCAGGTAGGTCACGTGCTTCGCCACCATCTGCGGCGAGATGCCGAGCGCCGATGCGGTTGCTGCAAAGGAGCCGCTTTCGACTGTCTTCACGAACGCGGCCATGCTGGAGAGACGATCCATTCCACACTCCTTGTTGGGAGACCTGGTTTCAGGGCGCCATTTATCGGCCAAACACAAGGGTCCATCCTCGTCGTTCAGAGGGTGGTCCCCCGCCGCTTGAGTTCGCGAAAGGCACAAATATGAAAATCGGCATGATCGGCGCTGGTAACATTGGCGGCGCACTGACCCGGTTGTGCCGGGCCGCTGGGCACGAGGTTACGATTGCCAATTCGCGCGGACCTGCCTCTCTGGCGCAACTGTCGGCGGAAACCGGCGCGCATGCGGCTGCGGTCGAAGACGCTGTTCGTGGCCAGGGGGTGGTCGTCGTCACCATCCCCCTCCACAAAATACCTAGTCTGCCCCACGACCTCTTCGCTGCCATGCCCGCCGACCTCGTCGTGATCGACACCAGCAACTACTACCCGCAACAGCGCGACGGCCGACTGGCCGCAATCGAGGATGGCAGCACTGAAAGCCAATGGGTCGGGCAGCAGTTGCGGCGTCCGGTGGTAAAGGCCTTCAACTCCATCCTCGCGACGCATCTGCAAGCGGGGGCAAAGCCCGCCGGCGCACCGGGCCGGATCGCGTTGGCGGTGGCGGGCGACGACGCCCGGGCCAAAGCGAACGTAATGGCCCTGATCGATGGCATTGGTTTCGACGCGGTGGACGCGGGAACGATCGCGGAATCGTGGCGTCAGCAGCCGGGCTCCCCCGGCTATCTGAAGGACTACGACGTTGCCGGCGTGCGGCATGCGCTCGCTGAAGCGACAAACGCGCGCAAGCCAGAATGGCGCGCTACGCCAAACAGTCCTGGAACATACGCATCGCCGGCCTGATGCAGGCTCGAACCGACCCTTTTCATTCTTACCGAAAGCCGTCGCATGCAAAATCGCCTATCTCTCGTCGCAGCCACGCTCGGCGCAATGACAATCGCAAGCATCCCTCTTGGTCCGGTGCTGGTCTCCGCGGCGTCCGCCCAATCCGCACCGCAAGCCGCCTCGGCGATCCCGGCCGCATTGTCGGCTAACGATCGTCTGGCCGAGTTAGGGCCGGAGGGCGAGGAATTGGCGAAGCGGGTCGGAATTTGGGATGCAAGCTTCACTGAATGGGAGAAGCAGGGGGCTGCGCCCTCGACGACCGGCGGCCTGGTGGCGGAACGCGAGATGATCGGCTCGATGTTGCAGGAGAAGCTGCACACGGGTCCGGGCGCGCCCGGCCGGGCCTGGACGCGCCTGGACGATCTCACCTTCAACCGCGTCACCAGCCGCTGGGACTACATGTCGATGGATACACGCGCCGCCGTCGGCTTAATGCCTGCCTGGAGTCTCGACCGCGACCCGGCGAGCCGCATCTTCGTCAGCTTCATGCCTTTCGCGATGGCTGGGGATGGGGCGACCGTGACGGGGCAGCTCCTGAGGATGGAGCAAATCATCACGGAGCTCGATGCCGACCACGAGACGAAGGACCAGTATTTCCTGCCTGCGGACGGCAGCGGGACCAAGTGGCTCGCCAAGCGCTACACCTATGTCCGGCGGCCGAAATGAGCCCTGGACCGATTAGAACGGAGCGCGCTCCATGCCGTGGTGAACGCTATCGCCCGTCCCGGGCCGATCGCCACGTGATTGGGGGCGTACTCGATGATGCGATCGGCCAGCGATCTGCGCTCCGCGAACCCCGACAAGCGTCCGAGCATGCGTCCGGGACGACCGATGGAATTGTCATACCGTACGACCATGACCACGTTTCCTATAAACCGCCGCGAACGAAGTCGTTATCGCCGCGTTGCTCCGCTAACTTTCAATTAGCGGTGACATGCAAATCCATTTCGACGCCCTTGGCGGTGTAGCCGGCGACATGTTCGTCGCCGCGCTCCTCGATGCCTTTCCGGACCACCGCGACAATGTTATGCGGAGCGTCGCGGCGGCCTCCGCCAACACTCCCATTGCTTGTGAATTGACGCCGCATAACGATGGCGTTCTGCAGGGCCATCGTTTCATCGTGAAGGCGCCGGCGTCGGGCGGGCATACTCATATTCACACGCATGAACGTGGCGTGGATCACGGGCATCGGCACTGGTCAGACATCCGGGCGCAGCTCGTCGGCGCCGATCTCGATGCGACCATCTGCAAACACGCGATCGGCATCTTCGAGCACCTCGCCGCGGCGGAAGCCAAAGTCCACGGCATTGCTGTCGAGCAGGTTGCCTTCCACGAAGTTGGGGCCTGGGATTCGATCGCCGACGTCGTGGCGGCAGCCCATCTCGTGGCCAGGCTCGACGTAACGCGCTGGACCGTCGGGCCTCTGCCGCTCGGCTCCGGCCGTGTCCAGACGGCGCATGGCATGCTACCGGTTCCAGCGCCAGCCACGGCGCTGCTTCTCGAAGGTTTTGCGACCCTTGACGACGGCATCGTCGGCGAGCGTGTCACGCCGACGGGAGCTGCGATCCTGCGCTATCTCTGCGACCCTCGCCCAGCGGCACCGCACGCGCGGACGCTTGGACGATCCGGCGTCGGCTTCGGGACCAAGACCTTTCCCGGGATGAGCAACTGCTTGCGCGTTCTCGTCTTCGACGAAGAGACGCCGCAACCGGCATCGGGTCATCGCCATCTCGGGATCATCGAGTTCGAGGTCGACGACCAGTCCGCCGAAGACCTTGCCATGGGACTCGATCGGCTGCGCCAGCATGCCGATATTTTCGACGTCATACAGATGCCGGTGTTCGGCAAGAAGGGCCGGATGATGATTCATGTTCGCGCCCTTGCGCGAGCCGAAGCGATCGACAACGCAATCGACGCCTGTTTTCGCGAAACGACAACGATCGGTCTGCGCCATCATGTCGTATCAGGCGCCGCGCTTCCGCGTCAGATATCGACCGTCGACGTCGGCGGCCGGTCGATCCGCGTGAAGACGGTCGAGCGGCCCGGCGGCCGCACCGCGAAGGCGGAAGCCGATGATGCGTTGGCGCACGAGACCCATGCCGCCCGCGCCGGCCTGCGGCGCGAAGCTGAGCGTGTGGCGTTGGCCGCGCCGGTAACCGGAGAGCCATCTTGAGCGACGTCGAAACGCGACTGGCAACGATGCTCGAAACGCTCGGGCCGATAGCCGTCGCCGTCAGCGGTGGCGTCGACAGCATGACGCTTGCGAGCTTCGCCCGCCGCCGCCTGGAACGCGACCAGGTGCTCGTCATCCACGCCACGTCGCCAGCCGTCCCGGCGGAGGCGACAAGCCGTGTCGAAGCGCTTGCCGCCAAAGAGGACTGGTTGTTGCGGATCATCACGGCCGGCGAGTTCGCCGATCCGGCCTATCGTGCCAACCCGGTGAACCGCTGTTTCTTCTGCAAGACCAACCTGTATGGTGCGATCGCCACGGTCACAGGCCGGCAGATCCTGTCCGGCGCCAACATGGACGACCTCGGCGAGTACCGCCCCGGTCTCGATGCGGCGCGAAACCATCGTGTCCGGCACCCCTATGTCGAGGCTGGGATCGACAAGGCGGCGGTCCGCGCGCTGGCGCGCCGCCTCGGCCTGCCGGCCATCGCGGACCTGCCCTCTGCGCCGTGTTTGTCGAGCCGGATCGAGACCGGGATCAGGATAGAACCGGCGATGCTGCGCTTCGTCAACGCGGTGGAGCATCTCGTGAGTGAGCGTCTCGACGCGGCGCGGGCCGGGCGGTCGGTACGATGCCGTATCAGGGCGCATGGGATCGTCGTCGAGCTCGACAGGGCGAGCCTGGCCCTGGTCGACGCCGATGCGCGTGCGTCGCTTCAGGCGGCGATTGGCGCGCATGTCCCGCTGGACCTTCGGGACAAGCCGCTGTCCTTCGAGCCCTACAGGACGGGCAGCGCTTTTCTCACCCAAATCGAGGGCATCGCGTGACCGTCGCCGACGAATTCGTTCTCGATGGTGCGCGTGAGGAGCGGATCGGTCTTGAAGAGGCGATCTTTGCCGCGGGCAAATCGGTCGTCCAGATCGATGCGATCCTCGCGGCTGCGGCCGAGCGCGGCGCGGCGCTGCTACTCACGCGATTGGACCCGGAGAAATTCGCGGCGCTGCATGACGACCACAAGGCCTCTATGGATTATTGCGACACCTCACGGACAGCCGTCTTCGGGACGCCGCGCGCGATTTCTGGTCGGGGCCGGGTTGCCGTCGTATGCGCCGGCACATCCGACATTCCCGTCGCGCGGGAAGCCGCGCGGACGCTGGCTTATCAAGGCGAGGCTGCGACGCTGATCGCCGATGTCGGTGTCGCTGGGCTCTGGCGCCTGACCCGGCGGCTCGAGGAGATCCGTTCGCATCCCATTCTGATCGTCGCGGCGGGCATGGACGCCGCACTGCCCAGCGTCCTCGGTGGCCTCGTCCCCGGCGTGATCATCGCGGTGCCGACCTCCGTCGGATACGGCGTCGCCGCAGGCGGGCGTGCCGCCCTCGGCGCATTGCTCGCGAGCTGTGCGCCAGGCCTCGTCGTCGTCAACATCGATAACGGCTACGGCGCCGCTTCCGCGGCACTGCGGTTTCTGCGCGCGTCTCGCACCCTCACGGAGACCCCCTCGTGAAATGGAATTGAACCGCATTGCGGCCGGCCGTGTTGCCGAAGCTTCACCGCTCGTAGGAGACTGGACATGGAACGTCGAAGCTTCATTCAAGGCGCAGCCATCGGCGCCGGCCTCGCGGCGACGGCGAGCGGAGGCAAAGCGATGAGTGCGCCGAGCCTACCCAACATGCGTCCGACCGATCCCGCCGATCTGCCCTTCGTCGCCGATCCCGGCGAGCGCCGCGGCGACATGCTGTACCGCTCGTTCGGACGTCATGCCGAAAAGATCTCCGCGATCGGCATGGGCGGGTTCCATCTTGGCAAGAACGCGCTGAGCGACGACGAGGCGGTGAAGCTTATCCACCAGGGGGTCGATCGCGGTATCGCCTTCATGGATAATTGTTGGGACTACAACGAGGGCCGCTCCGAGCTGCGCATGGGCGTCGCCCTCAGTCAGGGCGGCTATCGGGACAAAGTGTTCCTCATGTCGAAAATGGACGGGCGCACCAAGAAAGAGGCCGCCCGCCAGATCGACACGTCGCTCAAGCGTTTACGCACCGATCGTATCGACCTGATCCAGCATCACGAAATCCTGCGGTTCGACGATCCCGACCGCGTCTTCGCCGAAGGTGGCGCAATGGAGGCCTTCGTCGAGGCCAAGAAGGCGGGAAAGCTTCGCTACATCGGCTTTACCGGCCATAAGGATCCGCGCATCCACCTGCAGATGCTTGAGAGCGCCACAGAGCGCGGCTTCCAGTTCGATGCTTGTCAGATGCCGCTCAACGTCATGGATGCGCATTTCCGCAGCTTCGCGCATCTCGTGCTACCGCACCTTGTGGAGCAGGGTATTGCGGTTCTCGGCATGAAGACTTTTGGGGACGGCGTCATCCTGAAGAGCGACGCGCCGATCCAGCCGATCGAATACCTGCATTATGCGATGAACCTGCCGACATCCGTCGTCATTACCGGCATCCAGAACCAGCGCGACATGGATCAGGCTTTTGAGGCTGTGAAGACCTTCAAGCCGATGGATAAGGTGCAGGTCGCCGAACTTCTGGCGCGCAGCAAACCTTATGCGCTGGAAGGCAAGTACGAATTGTTCAAGACAAGCGCGACCTTCGATGGCACCGCCAAGAACGCCAAGTGGCTTGGTGACGACGTCGCCGCGGTCCAGAAGCTTGCGCCAACCATGGAATAAGGTGTGCCGGTGACCGTCCGATGTCGCAAATCGGTCTTCCCTCCAGGGAAGACCGGATCGGGTGCACACCGGAAGCTCCTCTTCTGACCGTCAGTCGAAGTCCGCTGCTAACGCGAAGCGGCGTTGGCGCGCGCGCAGAAGACGCTGGCGCGTTGAGGCAATGAGGAGCGGCGCGAAGCAGATCGTGCGTGGATCGACGCCGGGGCGGGGCGGCAGATACCCGGCCTCGACCTCCACCATCCGCGTGCCTCGGCGTATTGGTGGTACAAGCGCTCGTTGTTAAGCTTGCCACACACACGCAGCAGCGATTCGCATGACGACTCCATTCTACGAGCAGCCAATTCTAAACGCGCCTTACGCGGCGCCCGGTCGCCATCACGCACTCGACGCGGAGGGTCAGCCCCTCGACGAGCCGCCGCGTCCCGGCCGGCGCGAGTCGAGGCTGCTGACGCCCGTCCCGAAACCCAAGAAACAAGGGGGCGGCAGGCAGGCCAGCCTCCTGCTGTCGGCCGAATCCGACGTCGACCGCTCCGGACAGGAGTACAACCCGACCCCGATCGTCAATGAAATCCGCCGGCTGGTCGGGGCGTGGCGGCGCCTGCCCAACCCGGCCGATTGGGGCGTCTCGCCCATCACGGCGCGGCTGCTGCGGCACTGGCGCGACCCGGCCTTCGCCGGTGTGCGGCCGTTCTTCTGCCAGGTCGAGGCGGTGGAGACGATCATCTGGCTGACGGAGGTGGCGCGCGGGCGCCAGCGCGAGACGATCCAGGCTCACCTCGAAGGGGCGAACGCCCAGGCCAACCCCGGCCTGTATCGCCTGGCCATGAAGATGGCGACCGGCAGCGGCAAGACCACCGTGATGGCCATGCTGATCGCGTGGCAGGCGCTCAATGCCGCCCGCTCGGACAGCAAGCGATTCGCCAAGGGCTTCCTGATCGTCGCACCCGGCATCACCATCAAGGACCGCCTGCGCGTGCTGCTGCCCGCCGATGGCGAGAACTACTACGAGCATCGCGGGCTGGTGCCGGCCGACATGCTGCGCGACCTGCAGGGTGCCAAGATCGTCATCACCAACTATCACGCCTTCCGCCGCGCCGAGACGATGGACATCTCCAGGGTTGGGCGCGGCCTCCTGCAGGGCGACGGGCCGAAGCTCGACACCCTCCAGACCGAGGGCGAGATGCTGCGCGAGGCCTGCGGCGCGCTGCTGCGGATGAAGAACGTCGTCGTCATCAACGACGAGGCGCACCATTGCTACCGCGAGAAGGTCGGCGAGGCGGACGAGGAGGTGCTGAGCGCCGAGGAGCGCGAGGAGGCGAGGGAGAACCGCGAGGCGGCGCGCCTATGGATTTCCGGTATCGAGGCGCTGAACCGCAGGGCCGGCGTCCGCGCGGTCTACGACCTCTCGGCCACGCCGTTCTTCCTCAAAGGTTCAGGGTACCGCGAGGGAACGCTCTTCCCCTGGGTCGTCAGCGACTTTAACCTGATGGACGCGATCGAGAGCGGCATCGTCAAGCTGCCGCGCGTGCCGGTGTCGGACAACCTACCGGTTGGCGTCTCCATGCCGATGTTCCGCGATCTGTGGCCGCATATTACCAAGTTGCTGCCAAAGAAGGGCGCGGCGAAGTCGGGTGAACTCAGTCCGCCTACGCTTCCCACACCGCTACAGACCGCGCTCAACGTGCTCTACGGGCACTACGTCAAGGTCGACGAGGAATGGCGTCGCGCCGGCATCGGCGTGCCGCCGGTCTTTATCATTGTCTGCAACAACACCGCGACATCGAAGTTCGTCTACGAGTGGGTCGCCGGTTTCGAGCGGCCGAACGAGGACGGCGAGATGGTCTGCGCCCACGAGGGTCACCTCGCGCTGTTCCGCAACTACGCGAACTTCGAGCGGTTGCCCCGGCCCAACACGCTGCTCGTCGACAGCCGCTCCCTGGAGGCGGGCGAGGCGATGGATCCCGCCTTCCGCGAGGCAGCGAAGGTCGAGATCGATCAGTTCCGCCGCGAGTACGTGGCACGCACCGGCGACACCAAGGGCGCCGAGACCATCTCGGCCGAGACGCTGCTGCGCGAGGCGATGAACACGGTGGGGCGCACCGGCAAGCTCGGCGCCGCCATCCGATGCGTCGTCTCCGTCGCCATGCTGACGGAAGGATGGGACACCAACACCGTGACGCACGTGCTCGGCGTGCGCGCCTTCGGCACGCAGCTGTTGTGCGAGCAGGTGGTCGGCCGCGCCCTGCGTCGGCAGAGCTACGAGCTCAACGCCGACGGCCTGTTCGACCCGGAATACGCCGACGTCTTCGGCATCCCCTTCGAGTTCACCGCCGCGCCCGCCATTGCCAAGCCGGTCGCGCCGAAGCCGACGACGCACGTGCACGCCGTCAAGGAGCGCGCCGCTCTCGAGATCCGCTTTCCCCGCGTCCAAGGCTACCGCGTCGACCAGCCGGACGAGCGCATCCGCGCGACCTTCACGCCGGACTCGGCCTTCGAGATCAACCCGGCCAACGTCGGGGCGTCGAAGGTCTTCGTGCAAGGCATCGTCGGCCAGGGCGTGATGATGGACGCCGACGTGTTGAAGACCATCCGGCCTTCGACGATCGCCTTCCACCTCGCCAAGCACCTGCTCAACAGCCGCTACCTCGACGGTGACGGACAGCCGAAGATGCACCTCTTCGGCGATATCAAGCGCGTGGTCGACGAGTGGCTCGCGGGCGGCTACCTCGTTGCCAACGGGGTGCCGACCGGAGCCATCACCTACCTCCAGCTCGCCGAGGCGGCGTGCGAGCGCATCCACCTCGCCTGCCAGGGCAGCCTCGAGGGCGCCAACCGCATCCTGGCGGTGCTCGACACCTACAATCCCGGCGGCTCGACGCGCCACGTCGGCTTCAACACGACCAAACCCGTGTACGCGACCGACCCCGCGCGCTGTCACCTGAACGTCGCCGTGCTGGACAGCGACTGGGAGGCGCAGCTCGGCTTCGTGCTCGACCACCATCCCCGCGTGCTCGCCTGGGCGAAGAACCAGGGCCTCGGCTTCGAGGTGCCCTACCAGCACGGGGGCGCGGCGCACGTTTACGTGCCCGACGCCATCGTCCGCCTCGACGTCGGGAGCGACGCATCGCTGAACCTCGTGCTGGAGGTCAAGGGCTTCCGCAACGACGCGGCGCAGGTCAAGGCTTCGACGATGACGACGCTGTGGGTGCCGGGCGTGAACAACCTCGGCGGTTGGGGCCGCTGGGCCTTCGCCGAGTTCCGCAGCCTGCACGCGATGGAGGACGATTTCCAACAGCTGGTAGACAGCATGATGGAAAGCGTGGTGGCGTAGACTATGGCACGCACACCCAAGGCCGCCGGCAAGGCGAAGGACGTCGTCGCGCTCGTTCACGACGAGGCGACGCGCAGGAACATCCCGACGGCGGAGTTGCAGTCCACCGCCGAGATGCTGGAGGAGCAGGCGCCGCTCGCGCCGGTGCGCTACCCGCGGGCGCGGCCGCTGGCGGAGGGCCAGACGCGTGAGCGGGACCCCGACCTCGATCCGCAGATCGTCTGGCAGGGCGCGCGCATCACCCTGACGCAGGCGCAGCGGCGGCAATTGCAGGACACGGGCGAGGTCGAGATCGGCGACGCGCAGCTCGTCTGGCGCGGCAAGGACAGGCAGGACTGGTCCGACCTCGTGGTGCAGGCGCCGCAGCTCTTCGTGCAGGAGAAGGTGCATCCCAAGGCGATCATCGACGACCTGAAACGCCGCTCCGGCGCGAGCAATGGAAAAGGTTGGGACGACGCGCCCGACCTCTTCGCCGACTTCAACGGGCTCGACCCGGAGGCGCGCACCGAGTTCTACCAGCACGAAGGCCACTGGACGAACCGCATGATCCTCGGCGACTCGCTGCAGGTCATGGCGAGCCTGGCCGAGCGCGAGCAGCTGCGCGGAAAAGTGCAGTGCATCTATTTCGACCCGCCCTACGGCATCAAGTTCAACTCGAACTGGCAGGTATCCACGCAGTCGCGCGACGTGAAGGATGGTAAGCAAACCGACATCTCGCGCGAGCCCGAGCAGGTGAAGGCGTTCCGCGACACCTGGAAGGACGGCATCCATTCCTACCTGACCTACCTGCGCGACCGGCTGAGCGTCGCGCGGGAGTTGTTGACGGAGTCGGGCTCGATCTTCGTGCAGATTGGCGATGAGAACGTGCATCGCGTTCGGGCTGTAATGGACGAGGTATTTGGCGAGGAAAATTTCTTTCGCACGATCACAATTCGCAAAACCGCAGGAGATACTACATCCATTATTAAGCCGCAGGCAGACTACATTCTTTGGTATGTGAAAAGCCGTATGCAGATGAAGGGACGTAATCTTTTCGCCGAGAAGGAGGTCGGTGAAGGAGCGGGCCGGCAGTATGATCGAACCTTGGATGAGTTATCCCGTCTTACACGGAGACTTAGCCGCGATGAGGCTGCTGATATTAGCCTCTTGGAGGAACACGAGATCGCCTATCGGACAGCAGATCTGAGGCGTCAAGGCTTTAGCGCGACGGCTACAATTTCAGTCCCGTTCGAAGGTCACAATCGTCATCCAGGCGCAACGAGGCAATGGAAGACAAACAAACTAGGCTTGTCGCGTCTGCACATGAGTGACAGGCTAGAATTAGTTGGAAATACACTTGAATATCGCAGGTTGCATCGAGACTGGAAGGTAACAGAGCTCACAAATATATGGATGGACGCTGGAGGAAGTGGCTTCGGTGATCCAAGAATTTACGTGGTACAGACTATATCGCGGGTGATCGAACGCTGCATCCTCATGGCCACCGATCCCGGCGACCTCGTCCTCGACCCGACCTGCGGCTCTGGCACCACCGCCACCGTCGCCGAGCAATGGGGCCGGCGCTGGATCACCATCGACACCAGCCGCGTCGCCCTCGCGCTCGCCCGCACCCGGCTGATGAGTGCGCGATACCCCTACTATCTCCTCACCGATAGCCCGGAAGGGCGGCGCAGGGAGCAGGAGGTGTCGGGCAAGCCGCAACCGCTGGCGGCGACGCAGGGCGACATCCGCCAGGGCTTCGTCACCGAGCGCGCGCCCCACGTCACCCTGAAGTCGATCGCCAACAACGCCGAGATCGACGTGATCTACGAACGCTGGCAGGCCGTCCTCGAGCCGCTGCGGGAGGCGCTGAACCAAGCGCTCGGACGCACGTCATTGCGAGCGGAGCGAAGCAAGCCAGAGCCAGCGCTCGGCTCCTGGGTTGCTTCGCCTCCGGCTCGCAATGACGATAAGCGCTCCGCTCGCGATGACGAGCCCTTCGAGGACTGGCAGATCCCGCGCGAGGCCGGCGCCGACTGGCCGGCGGACGCCAGGGCCGCGCACGCAACATGGTGGGAGGGGCGCATCGCGCGGCAGCGCGAGATCGACGCCTCCATCGCCAAGGCGGCCGACGTCGAACTGCTCTACGACCGGCCCTACGAGGACAGGACGCGCGTGCGCGTCGCCGGGCCGTTCACGGTGGAGTCCCTCTCGCCGCACCGCGTGGTGCCGGCCGACGCCGCCGCGCTGTTCGACGAGGCCGACGAACTCCTCGAGGCCGGACCGCGCCCGGCGGGCGGCGCCGCCCCCACCGACTTCGCGGCGATGATCCTCGACAACCTGCGCGCCGCTGGCGTGCACTCGACCGAGAAGCGCGACGCGATCACCTTCACCGCGCTGACCCCCTGGCCCGGCGCCAAGGGCATCTGCGCCGAAGGCCGCTTCCTGGAAGGCGAGGCCGAGCGCCGCGCCGCGATCTTCCTCGGGCCGGAGTTCGGCACGCTCGGGCGCAGCGACCTCGTCGCCGCCGCGCGCGAGGCGACCGAGGCGCGCTTCGACGTGCTGATCGCCTGCGCCTTCGCCTACGACGCCCACGCCTCCGAGTTCACCCGTCTGGGCCCGCTGCCGATCCTGAAGGCCAAGATGAACCCCGACCTGCACATGGCCGGCGAGCTCAAGACCACCGGCAAGGGCAACCTCTTCGTCGTCTTCGGGGAGCCCGACATCGCCATCGAGACGGTCGAGGGCGACGCCCTGCGCGTGCGCGTCAAAGGCATCGACGTGTTCGATCCCAACACCGGCGACATCCGCTCCGACGACACCGACGGCATCGCCGCCTGGTTCGTCGACACCGACTACAACGAGGAAAGCTTCTTCGTCCGCCACGCTTATTTTCTTGGCGCCAACGACCCGTACAAGAGCTTGAAGACAGCCTTGCGGGCCGAGATCGACGAGGCGGCCTGGTCGACGCTCTACAGCGACACGTCGCGGCCGTTCGCGCGGCCGCAGACGGGTCGGATCGCGGTGAAGGTCATCAACCACTTCGGCGACGAAGTGATGAAGGTGTTCCGGGTTTAAGGAGACGAGCGATGCAGGCCCATTCCATGACCTCGCAAGTGTCGGCTCGGACCGAAAGCGAGACGGGCCATCACGCCCTCGCGGAGGAGGCCGCGGCGCTTGCGAGGGATGCCGCGGCGCTTGCGAGGGAGGCCGCGGCGCTTGCGAGCGCGCCCCATCATGCTTTCGGCGAGACGAAGGACGAGGCCTTGCGTGCGCCGCCCGCGCGATGGCAAAACCAGAACGACAACGGCCTGAGGCGCGGCTAGGCGGCCATGGACTTCCGCATCGCCGACACCTTCACCGACGCCCTCGCCCGCCTGCCGGCGGCCGAGCAGAAGGCGGTCAAGACCTCGGCCTTCGACCTCCAGCTCGACCCGACCGCGCCCGGCCTCTCGATGCACCGGATCGACGCCTCGCGCGACCCGAACTTCTGGTCGGTGCGGGTCAACCGGGACATCCGCATCATCGTCCACAAGACGCAGGCGAGTCTGCTGCTCGCCTACGTCGACCACCACGACAAAGCCTACGGCTGGGCCGAGCGGCGACGCATCGAGGCGCACCCCCGCACCGGCGCCGTGCAGATCGTCGAGGTGCGCGCGCTGGTCGAGGATGCCCGGCCGCCGCTCTTCGCCCGCACGGCGGACCCTGTGCCGTCGACGCAAGCGCCGGCACCCGAGACCGCGCTTTTCGCGGCGCTGACGGCGGACGACCTCCTCTCCATCGGCGTGCCGGAGGATTGGATCGCGCCAGTCCAGGGGGCGACCGAGACAGCCTTCTTCGATCTCGCCACGCACCTGCCGGCTGAGGCGGGCGAGGCGCTGCTCGGCTATGCCGCCGAAGGCCTTCTCAGGCGTCCCCCACCCGTCGCGCCGACCTCCGATCCCTTCGCCCATCCCGACGCGCAGCGCCGCTTTCGCGCGGTCGAGAACCTCGACGCGTTGCGCGCCGCGCTCGACGCGCCGTGGGAGCGCTGGGCGGTCTTCCTGCATCCCTCGCAGCGCGCCTTCGTCGAACGCGACTATGACGGTCCGGCGCGCATCGCCGGCTCGGCCGGGACCGGCAAGACCGTGGTGGCGCTGCATCGCGCCGTGCGCCTGCTGCGCGCCGACCCCAGCGCCCGCGTGCTGCTCACCACCTTCTCGCAACCGCTCGCCGACGCGCTGCGGCGCAAGGTCGACGTCCTTGCCGGCTCGGATACGACTGTGGTCCCCCGCCTCACCGTGGCGCCCTTCGACGCGATCGCCGTCGAGCTGTACGAGGCCGCGCTCGGCGCTCGCCCACGTCTCGCAGCCGAGGCGCAGGTTCGCGCGGCCCTGACCAAGGCCGGCGCGGGGGAGACGTTCGGCGAAGGCTTCCTTTTCGCCGAGTGGACCCACGTCTTCGACGCCTGGCAGGTGACGGGCGCCGCAGCTTACGCCGCCGTGCCGCGGCTCGGCCGCAAGAATCGCCTCGGCGCCAGGCAGCGCGACCGCCTCGCCGCCGTGTTCCTCGCCGCGCGCGAGGGCCTGCACCGCCAGCACCTCATGACCCTCGCCGAAGTGTTCGGGGCCATGGCGCGTCATCACGGCGCGCGCGCACCCAAGCCCTTCTCCCACGTCGTCGTGGACGAGGCGCAGGACCTCGGCGTGTCCGAATTGCGTTTTCTCGCCGCGATCGTACCCCCGGGGCCGAACGGCCTCTTCTTCGCCGGTGACCTCGGCCAGCGCATTTTTCAGCAGCCGTTCTCCTGGAAAGGGCTCGGCGTCGACCTTCGCGGGCGCTCCGCGACGCTGAAGGTGAACTACCGCACCTCGCACCAGATCCGGCAGATGGCGGATCGGCTGCTGCCGCCGGTGGTCCGCGACGTCGATAATCGCGAGGAAGAGCGCAAGGGCACGATCTCCGTCTTTGACGGACCCGTCCCGGAGGTGGCGGTAGGGGGAAGCATCGAGGAGGAGCGTGACCGCGTCGTGACGTTCTTACTGGCTGCCGTCGCCTCCGGCATTGTACCGGCCGAGATCGGTCTCTTCGTCCGCTCGCGCGCCGAACTAGGGCGCGCCCACGCAGCGGCTGAAGCGGCAAACCTGCCGTGGGCCGACTTCACGGATCGATCGTCGGCGACCGCCGGTAAGGCCGGCATCGGTGTGATGCATCTCGCCAAAGGCCTCGAATTCAAGGCGGTGGTCGTGATGGCTTGCGATGCTGACGTCCTGCCGCTCAAGACGCGCATGGATGCCGCGATCGACGAGGCTGATCTCGACGAAGTCTTCGAGACCGAACGACAGCTCTTCTATGTCGCCTGCACTAGAGCGCGCGACAGACTCTTCATATCGGGACGGCGGCCGGCCTCCGACTATTTGGCAGATCTTCTACCGTCCATGAGCTGACACCGAACACAAGGCGGGCTCTGGTAGCGGAGGAGGGACTCGAACCCCCGACACGGGGATTATGATTCCCCTGCTCTAGCCGGCTGAGCTACTCCGCCACGGCGGGCCGTTGGGACGGCTGCGCGAGGGGCGAGCATTAGGATGGGAGCCGGCAGAGTGTCAAGGTTGGTGCGGTGGCAAAAGCCGCGCGTCAACGCTTGGCGATGCGGGTCAGGGTAAACAGGCCGAGCGGCGCGATCTGACGACGTTCGGCGAGGTGCATGGCGGGGCGGGTGGCGATCCAATCGGCGATGACGTGCCATGGGAACTGCGGGTGCCAGCCGAGCGCGGCGCTGCGGCGGCCGAGCCATGCCTCCAGGGCGGCGAGGGGGCCGGCCTCGGCTCCGACGTGGTTGACGAGCACGATCTCGCCGCCGGGCTTGGTCACGCGCGCCCATTCGTCGAGGCTCGCATGCGGGTCGGGCACCACGGTCAGCACGTAAGGCGCCACGACGGCATCGAAGCTGGCATCGGGGAAGCCGAGGCTCATCGCATCCATGACCGCGAGGCCCTCGACATAGCGCAGGCCCCGCGCGGCGACCCGATCGCGTGCCTTCGCGAGCATCGGCCGCGAGAGGTCGACGCCGACGAGCCTCGTGGCGGGATCGAACATCGGCAGTTCGAGTCCGGTGCCCACGCCGACGTCGAGCACGCGGCCGCCAGGCCGGCTCGCCGCCGCCGCGGCTGCCACACGCCCTGGGCGCATCACCAGAGCGAAGGTGAGGTCGTAGACCGGCGCCCAGCGGGCATAGGCGGCCTCGACGTCGGCGTTGCCGATCGCCGATCTATCGGCTAGCGCCGGCGGAGATCGGCTCACAACGCGGGCGCGGTGGCGCGGGCCGGTCGAGCGGTCAGGGATGGCGCGGGAGGGCGGGTGATCGTGCCCCCTCCCAGAACCCGCGCGCCAGGCGCGTCCGAGTCGTAGAAGACGCAGGCCTGACCCGGCGCGACCGCGCTTTCCGCCTGCGGAAAGGTGACGCTGACCAAGCCGTCCCGCGCGAACAGCGTGGCCGGCACCGGCGGCCGCGTCGAGCGGGTGCGCACGAACAGCGGCGCACCCGCCGCGGGCCACGCGTCCAAGCGGCCGGCGCCGAGCCAGTTGACGGCGCGCAGGGGCACGCTGCGGGTCAACAGCGCCTCGCGCGGGCCGACCACGACGCGCGCGCTCGCCGGCTCGATGGCGGTGACGAACAGCGGCGCGCCCGCGTTCGCCGGGACGCCGCCGAGGTTCAGGCCACGACGCTGGCCAACCGTGTAATGGACGATGCCTTCGTGGCGGCCGAGCACGCGGCCGGCCGCATCGACGACCTCGCCTGGCACCATCGCGTCGGGGCGCAGGCGTGCCACCGTGCTGCTGTAGCGCCCGTTCGGGACGAAGCAGATGTCCTGACTGTCGGGCTTGTCGGCGGTGAGAAGGCCGAACTCTCCCGCGAGTTCGCGCACCCGTGCCTTCGGTAGCGCGCCGAGGGGAAAGCGCAGCCAGGCGAGCTGGTCCGGCGTCGTGCCGTAGAGGAAGTAGCTCTGGTCGCGTGCGGGGTCGGCACCGCGGAACAGGCCGCGGGTGCCGTCGGGCAGAGCCCGAGTGACGCAATAATGGCCGGTGGCGAGCGCGTCGGCGCCGAGGTCGCGCGCGGTGTCGAGGAGGTCGGCGAATTTCACCGCGCTGTTGCAGGCGGCGCAGGGCACCGGCGTCTCGCCCGCCGCGTAGCCCGCGGCAAACGGGTCGATGACGGCTTCGCGGAACCGCGCCTCGTAGTCCAGGACGTAATGTGGGATGCCGAGGGCGGTCGCAACGGCGCGAGCGTCGCCGATGTCGCGCCCGGCGCAGCAGGCGCCCTTCCGCCCGGCGGCGGCACCATCGTCGTAGAGCTGCAGGGTGATGCCGACGACGTCGTACCCCTCGGCCCGCAGCAGGGCTGCGACCACGGACGAGTCGACCCCGCCGGACATGGCGACGACGACGCGCGTCGCTGAGGGAGGTTTGGCGAAGTCGAGGCTGTTCAAGGCGGGTCCGGGGTTGAAAGCGCGCCTCGCGATGCGCGTGCGCTCGTCATATCGGCAGCGTGGGCGCGGAGGCAAGGCGGCCGCGGCAAAGTCGCCGTGCGCCGGCGCTTATCGCCTCGTTTACCATATCGGGACGGGCTACACTTGCGCCGATGTTCCAAACGGAAACAGAGCGCGAGCGATGTTGATGATTTGGCAAGTTGTCGCCGGCCTCAAACCAGTTTTCCTTTCAAATCCAGGCTGTTGACTTAGGTAAATGTTAAAGCGCGGCGGCTATCGTCTGCCTCAGCGTAAAGCTGCGTTGTTGTGAGTACATGTGATGTCCGAGTCCCTGCGTCCCCGGGTGAAATACGTGATCGGGCCCGACGGCAGCCCCCTGACCATCGCCGACCTGCCGCCGAGCAGCACCAAGCGGTGGGTCATCCGCCGCAAGGCGGAAGTCGTCGCCGCGGTGCGGGGGGGGCTGCTCTCTCTCGAGGAGGCCTGCCTGCGCTACAAGCTGACCGTCGACGAGTTCCTGTCGTGGCAGATGTCCATCGACCAGCATGGCTTGGCCGGGTTGCGCACAACGCGGCTGCAGCATTACCGCGCCTGAGAGGGACGGACGCGCTGACTATCCCACCTGTTCGTGCGGCTCCTCGGCCGCGGCCTTGCCAATCGATTGCGTCAGGCGACGCTTTTCGAATTGCACCACGACCAGGATGCCGAAGAGCAGGGGGATGAGCAGGTACAGCAGGCGGAAGAGCAGCAGCGCCGCCAGCACCTCGCCCTTGGGCACGCTGGGCATGGCATTGATGAACAGGAGCTCGAACACGCCGAGGCCGCCCGGCGCGTTGGACACGAGCGCCGCGGAAAACGAGGCGAGGAACACCGCGACCACCGTGAAGAAGCCGGGATTGCCGGCTTCCGGGAGGGCGAAATAGATGATGCCCGCCGCCCCGAGCAATTCCAACGTTGCCGCCGCGAACTGGCGCAACGCTATGCCGGGCCGCGGATATTCGACGCGGAAGCCGCCGATCACCAGGGGCTTGAGTTGCAGGACCGAGCCGGCCGCGTAAGCCACCACGATGGCCAGGCACGAGAAGCCGATGACCCGCGCGATCGCCTTGTTGGTGAGGAAGGCCGGGAGCAGGCCGCCGAGGCGGCTCAGCAGGTCGGGCTCGACGATCAGCACGGTGCCGCCGACCAGCAGCGTGCCGAGAAAGAAGGTGAGCGAGGTCAAAGCGACCAGCACCGCGATCTGTGCCGCGCTCAGCCCCTTCGTCGAATAGGCACGATAGCGCACCATCGCCCCGGAGAAGACGGAAGCACCGATGTTGTGGCTCAGCGCGTAGGTGGTGAAGGAGCACAGCGCGATGAAGCGGAAGGAGATCGAGCGGATGCCAAGGTGGAGCAGCGCGATACGGTCGTACCAGGCGAGCGCCAGATAGGCCGCCACCGTCGAGAGGATCGCCATCGCGTAATGGCGGGGCTTGATGGACTGGAGCTGCGTCCAGACCTGGGTGCCTACGGCGTCGCCCCGGAATTCTCTGACTAGAAGCGAGATCGACACGACGACCGCGACCAAGCCGATAACCGGCCAGATATAGTCGAGAAAACGTTTCATAGGCTTCCGGGCGGACGGCCGAAGACGTCGCTGTTCGGCGATGGCGCGAGGCGCAGGGATGCTCTTGCGAGCCGCAGGGAGCGCTCCAGGACACCACCGACCCGCCATCTGCCGCGATCCGCCAGCACCAGCGCCCTTTCTTGCCGACCCTGCACGAGGCTTGAAGAGTTCGCAAGGGTCGAGCCGGCGGGGGCGCCGTCATTTGCGCGGCGGCTCCGCAAGGGAAGCCCCGAGTACCGTGAGACAGGGAGGATGAGTCGCCCCGCGCGACCCGGAGCGATCCCTCCGACCGCGTGGGGCGACCCTCCACCGCGAGGGCGAGCATCGGTCAGCCGCCAACCTCAGCCCCGCGGCGCGAAGAGCGCGCCAGGCGGGATGGAAGGAGCCGCCGCCGTCCGTGCGGAGGACTCAGGCCTGGAGGGCCCGGATCTCCGTCATGCCGAGCTCGGACGTCACGGGAAAGTCCGCGCGTTCGACGCCCCTCTCCCTTCCTTCGAGACCCTGGGCCTTGGTCATCTCGACAAGGGCCTCTTCGAGTTGGTGGCGCGCCTCCCCGAGCTGTTCCTTCAGCTCATCAGCCGAGCGGGTGAGATTGTCCCGCCGATTGCCCGCCGCACGCGCATAGGTGGGGTAGGCGAAATGCGCGCTGTCGGTGATGCCGGCCTTCGTCTCCTCGCCGAGGATTTCGCGCTCGAGGTCGCCGGCCATGCGAAGGAACTCGGCGATCATCGTTTCGATCTGCGCCACCCGGCGGCGCTTTTCGTCAACTTGGAAGCGTTTGGAACGCAAAAGGGAATCCCGCGACTTCATACCCTGACTCCGCGATACAGGCTGCCTGGAGCCTGATCTGTTTGACCGAATTCCGCGAGACAGCTGTGACCTTGCGGCATCAAAGTTGCCGCTTGGTTACCACCCCGATGGAAAGACGTTCTGGCTGCGGGACCGGCGTGTATGATCGGCTCGCATTGATTCGGATCGACCGCCCTCCAGCGGGCCGAGCCTCGATGGGGTCCCGCTTACCGCGGTCCGCGCCGTTACCCACGACTGCTCCAGTCTTTCACACCGGCAGGCCCAATCGTGGGGGGAACACGCGGCCTGGATGGGATTCGTTAACCAATCGCCATTAAGGTTAGCGTAATTCGCCGTTTGAGGTGTCGCCCCGTGTGCCGGTTGGCCCGCGCCGGCGGCGCTCGGGGATGCTGTCGCGCCGTCGGAAGCCGACGTGGGCAATTTGGGGGCCAGAGATGCGCGTTCTATTAATCGAAGACGACAGCGCGACCGCTCAAAGCATCGAGCTGATGCTGAAGTCCGAGAACTTCAACGTCTACACCACTGACCTCGGCGAAGAGGGCATCGACCTCGGCAAGCTTTATGATTACGACATCATCCTGCTCGACCTGAACCTGCCCGACATGTCGGGCTACGAGGTGCTGCGCACTCTGCGGGTCGCCAAGGTCAAAACGCCGATCCTGATCCTCTCGGGCCTCGCCGGCATCGAGGACAAGGTGAAGGGTCTCGGCTTCGGTGCCGACGACTACCTCACCAAGCCCTTCCACAAGGACGAGATGGTAGCGCGTATCCACGCCATCGTGCGCCGCTCGAAAGGGCACGCGCAGTCCGTGATCACCACCGGCGACCTGATCGTCAACCTCGACCAGAAGACCGTGGAAGTGTCGGGCTCGCGCGTGCACCTGACCGGCAAGGAGTACCAGATGCTGGAGCTCCTCTCGCTGCGTAAAGGCACCACGCTGACGAAGGAGATGTTCCTCAACCACCTCTATGGCGGCATGGACGAGCCGGAATTGAAGATCATCGACGTGTTCATCTGCAAGCTGCGCAAGAAGCTCGCCAATGCCAGCCAGGGCCGCAACTACATCGAGACCGTCTGGGGCCGCGGCTATGTGCTGCGCGAGCCCTCCGAGGACGAAGAGCGCATTACGGCCTAGCGCCGCGTGTGATCTTCGCCGTGTGAAAGGAAGGTTCTCTTCCGCCGGCCGGACTCCCGGCCTGACGCAGCCGCTCGCTCATCAGGTCGGCACGCGGATGCACGCTACCGACACGTCTCGAACCAAGAGGCCTTCGACCCCAGCGCTCACGTGTCTGACCGGGGCCCCGTTCCGGCCTCGGCTTTCTTGCTGAACAGATCGGCGACGAAAGGCGACAGCGCCAGGCCGGCCTCCAGCGCATGGCGCCAATTCTTCCACAGACGTCCGATGAGAAAGCCGACGACGACGGCGCAGCCGACGAGCGGCACGGGGCCGAGACGCTTGGCCATCGTCGCGCCGGCGAAGACGGCGAGCTGTTCGCGACGCAGGCCGAAGCGCTGCAGGATATCGAAGATCGGCTGGGTGAACTGGTCGATCTGCGCGTTGATTTCGGGGTCGCGCGCCGTGGCCTCGGGTGCTGCCTCGGCCACGGGCGGCGGTGGGTTGCGCAGGGCGAGCGTGACGGCCGTCAGCGCAACGAGGAGGTAGAGGCCCGCCACCGCGAGCGCAGCGACGATCGGCCCGGCCAATGTCGCGATCCACAGGTCGAAGGCGATCGTCAGGGCAATCAGCACGACCAGCAGGCACAGCGCCGCCACAGCAAAAAGCGCCAGCTTCCGGAGGAGGCGGGCGCTGAAATCGGCAACGGCGTCGATGAGCGGCGCAACGGCGTCGCCCGCCAAGCCGGCGAGGAAGCCAAGCATCAGAACGAGCGGCTCAGCAGCCCCATCAGAAGTCCGGCCACCGCGGCGACCACCACAGCGGTCAGCGGATTTCGCTCGATCTTGGTCTCGACGTCCGACCCGAAGGCACCAAGGCGTTCCTGGGCGTCGGCAGCGCGGCTCGAGAGCTGGTCGCGCAGGTCGCCCGCGCGGCCGGACAGGTCGTCCCGGAAGCTGCTGGCGCGCCCGGACAGGTCGTCCGCACGGCCCGAGAGGTGGTCGCGCGCCTGACTGTAGGCGCTCGACGCCTGGTCGCTCGTCGCGCCGGCGCGCGAGCGCAGCAGTTGCGACACGGACCCCGTCAGCTTGGAGATGTCGTCCCGCAGGGCCGCGAGGTCGGCCGCAAAGTCCTGCGACGCCTGTTGGAAATGTTTGCTCTCTGGCATGGTTATCCTCGTCGTTGGGGGAAGCTTGGGGGCGTCGGGTCCGGACGCCTCGGTTCTTCCTAACGTCTTGTTTCCGCTACAGCTGCCTGGCAAGCAGCGGCCGTTCGTCGGCGCTAAGAGCGCACCTGAGCTAGAACGCGGCCTTTCGGGCCTGGTTCCGCCCCTCCGGCAAAGCCGACGTCACGCCACGATCGGCGCGGGCGGCGTGCCAGGAGCTGGGATCGGGTCGCCTACGTCGGGATCGACCACGGGCGGCGGCGGCTCCGTCGGATCGCCGACCGGGTTCGGCACATCGCCAGGCGCGGGTTGCGCGGGCTCGCCTTCCGCCGCAAGGCTCGATGTCGTGAAAGGATCAATCATGCAAATGTCTCCCCGCTGTTGGTGAAGCAAACGCCAGCCGGTGCGTCGGGTTGCTGCGGAACCGGGGTGGTGGCGTCACGTTCAAGCTCTGCCGTTCTGCGTAGACTGGAGCTCCCTATGGTGTCGCGTCCCAACTGGAAGGGCTACCTCAAGCTCTCGCTCGTGTCCTGCCCCGTGGCGCTCTACCCCGTCTCGACCGCGAGCGAGAAGGTCTCCTTCCACCTGCTGAACGAGGCGACCGGCAATCGGCTGAAGCAGCAATATGTGGACGCGGAGACGGGTGACCTCGTCGAACGCGACGAGCGGATCAAGGGCTACGAGATCGCCAAGGGCGACTATGTCCACGTCACGGACGAGGAACTCGCCGACGTGCAGATCGCCAGCAGCCACACGATGGACATCGAGAGCTTCGTGCCCAAGGCCGAGGTCGACGCCATCTACATCGACAACCATTACTACCTTGCTCCCGACGCGAAGGTCGGCGAGGAGGCGTTCGCCGTCATCCGCGAAGCGATGCGCGAGCGGGCCATGGTCGGGATCGCCCGCGTCGTCCTGTTCGGGCGCGAGCGGATGGTCATGGTCGAGCCGCGCGCCAAAGGCCTGATGGCAACCACGCTGCACTACGCCTACGAAGTGCGCGCGGACGGTTCCTACTTCGACGAGATTCCGAAGGTCGACCTCGCCCCTGACCTGCTGGACCTCGCGTCCCACATCATCGACACGAAAACGGCAAAGTTCGATCCCGCGCAGTTCAAGGACCGCTACCAGGACGCAATCGTCGCGCTGATCAAGGCGAAGCAGGCCGGCAAGCCCGCTCCGGCCGCCAAGACGGCGGCGCCCGGCAATGTCGTCAACCTGATGGACGCGCTGCGCCGGAGCCTCGGGCAGGGGAACGGCGAGGATAAGGCCGCTTCCTCGCCCCGCAAGGCGCCGGGCGGCCGCAAGACGGCGCCGACCCCGCGGCACAAGACGGCGAAGCCTGCTGCCAAACCGCCCCGCCGCAAGGCAGGCTGATCTTTTCCGCCCGTCTGTCGTTGCCGAAGCGTCACGACGATCGGGCGCGCGGACCCGAGGCGCCGCGACATGGGAGGTTTTTGCGATGGCGTCGGACCCGAACGAGAAGATCCGCCTCAACACGGTCGAGGCGCGTCAGGGCACCGACCGGCCTAGGGTCATCTACGTGCTGATCGCAAGCGTCGTGCTAATCGTCATCGCTTTCGTCATCGCGTCGCTTTTCTTTCAGCACCCGACGACGCCCTAGCCCGTCTCACGAGACCTTAGCCCTCGGGTGGTTCGCCTGGTAGCTCTCCAGCAGGCGCGCCGAGTCGACCGCCGTGTAGATCTGCGTCGTGGACAGCGAGGCGTGGCCGAGCAGTTCCTGGATGGTGCGGAGGTCGCCGCCCCGGCTCAGCAGGTGCGTCGCGAAGGAATGGCGCAGTGCGTGCGGCGTCGCGCTGTCAGGGAGACCGAGCGCGCCGCGCAGCCGCTCGACGGCGAGCTGGATGATCCGCGGCGACAGCGGACCCCTGCGCACGCCGATGAACAGCGGCCCCTCCGATGGGAGCGGGAAGGGGCAGAGCCGGAGGTAGCGTTCCACAGCCCGGCGCACCGGCTCGATCACCGGCACTTGCCGCATCTTTTGCCCTTTGCCGAGAACCCGCAGCGCATCCTCGGCACCGGTCGGCGCATCCCTTCGGCGGATGGCCAGCGCCTCCGAAATGCGCAGCCCGGAGCCGTAGAGGAGGGCGAGCACCGCCGTGTCGCGCGCGGCGACCCAGGCCGGCCCGGCGTCGCCGACGAACCCTTCGCCCGAGGTCACGTCGCAGGCGAGTCCGGGGCTCAGAGGCTTCGGCAGCGTTCGCGGCAGCTTCGGCGCACGCACGGAACCGAAGACGGCTGTCTTGGCCAGACCTTCGCGCTCGGCGAAGCGGGTGAAGGAACGCAGCCCCGCCAATTGGCGCAGGAGCGAGCGGTTGCCGACGTCCGCTTGGCGACGTCGCGCCAGGAACGCGCGGACATCGCCCGCCGTAAGGGCCGCGATCGCCGCGAGTGTGGGCCGCTCGCCCGCGTGCTCGGCCAGGAAGGCGACGAACTGGCGAAAGTCGCGCCGATAGGCCTCGAGGCTGTGCGGCGACAGGCGGCGCTCGCCCGTCAGATGCTCCAGCCAAGCGAAGGCGGCTGCCGCAAGGTCGTC
Organism: Beijerinckiaceae bacterium; assembly: GCA_965249685.1. Taxonomy (GTDB): domain Bacteria; phylum Pseudomonadota; class Alphaproteobacteria; order Rhizobiales; family Beijerinckiaceae; genus RH-AL1. The sequence goes on from CBDFMN010000003.1 coordinate 2,937,654, forward strand.
GGCCGCGGGGTAGAAGGCGAGGGAGGGTGCCTCCCCCGGTGCGTCCTGTTCCGACTCCATGACTTACCCTACCACAAGAGCCTTGCTGCGGGTTAACGAGCCCCCGCTTCCACCCCTTAACCACCTTCCGCGGCGTCTCTTGGACCGGGTACGGGCAAGGCCTATATGTGGCATCAGCGCTCGCATAGTGGCCGGTTCGTACCGCCGCGACCGCCGTTCGCGCGAGGGGCATAGAACCCATGCGGGTTGTTTCTTGCGTTGGAACGGGATAGGACGCGCGTGCAACACCGCGGCAACATACGCGCCAAAATCCTGTGCTGCTCGCCCGGACGGCGTCGTGAAGTTCGGTTTGGGCGCTCGGCCTGGGGTCTTCAAAGGAGCCACGGCCACCCATGGATCATCTCAAGCCACGGTTAATCCCCATGAATCGCCGCCGGCGCATCTACGAAGGCAAGGCCAAGGTCCTCTATGAAGGGCCGGAGCCGGGAACGCTCATCCAGCACTTCAAGGACGACGCGACCGCGTTCAACGCCAAGAAGCACGAGGTGATCGACGGCAAGGGGGTTCTGAACAACCGCATATCCGAGTTCATCTTCCAGAACCTGAACGACATTGGCGTGCCGACCCATTTCATTCGCCGCCTCAATATGCGCGAGCAATTGATCCGGGAAGTAGAGATCGTGCCGCTCGAGGTCGTCGTGCGCAACGTGGCCGCCGGCTCCCTCGCGACGCGGTTGGGCATCGAGGAAGGCACGCAGCTTCCGCGCTCCATCATCGAGTTCTACTACAAGAACGACGCCTTGAACGACCCGATGGTCTCCGAAGAGCACGTCACGGCCTTCGGCTGGGCGAGCCCGCAGGAGATCGACGACATCATGGCTCTGGCCATCCGCGTCAACGACTTCCTCTCCGGTCTGTTCCTGGGCGTCGGCATCCGGTTGGTCGATTTCAAGATGGAATGCGGCCGTCTGTGGGAAGGCGAGATGATGCGTATCGTCGTCGCCGACGAGATCTCGCCGGATTCGTGCCGGCTGTGGGACATCAAGTCCAACGACAAGCTCGACAAGGACCGCTTCCGCCGCGACATGGGCGGCTTGGTGGAGGCCTATACGGAGGTCGCCCGCCGGCTCGGCATCCTGCAGGAGAACGAGGCGCCGCGCGCCTCCGGGCCGAAGTTGGTGCAGTAGACGGCCGCGCCGGTTTATTAAACGACCACGGAGGCGCGAGCCACCGTTTCCTCGTTCAGGCACGATCGGCTTGACCCAAACGATCAGGACAGGGTTCCAGTGTCCGCATCGTCGATCTGTGCGACTCTCCAGATCGACGGTGCGTAAAACAACCTGGGGTATGTTGCGGGGATGGCGGTCAGAACACTGACATCGACGAGTTTGTCGACCGCCTTTTTGGCGGCTGGATAAGTGACGTTGAGGAGCCCGGCAGCTTCCACAATGGTTAAGGCTGGGTGGTCGAACAGAGCGTCCACAAGTTTGAGTGCTGCCGTTGATCGCCCTGTTCCAACCGCGCGAGCGCGATAGTCGTCTTGCAAGGAAATCAGCCGGTCGATAATCGCGATTGTTTTACGGCAGCTTTCGACAATACGATCAAAGAAGAAGATAAGCCATTCCGTCCAGTTTCCCTGGGCTGAAACCTTGAACATGAGGTCGATATAGAGATCTTTATGATGTTCAAGGCTCGGGCTCATGTAAAGTACGGGCATATCGAGTAGGCCGCTCGTCACGGCCATCAGCGAAATCAGCATGCGGCCGACGCGTCCGTTCCCGTCTGCGAACGGGCGGATAGCTTCCAACTGATAATGAACGATAGCCAAGTCAATGATTGGCGTCGGGAAACTGCGATCTTCCCGATTAAGGTACCCTTCAAGGTCGTTCATGCACGATTGTGTCTCGGCCGGCGGAGGTGGGATGAAGCGGGCGGCTTCGATTGTGACGCCTCCGATCCAGTTTTGTTCCTGCTTGTATTCGCCAGGACGCTTTTGCGCGCCTCGCGCACTGCTGAGGCCGCTGAGCAGCTTCACGTGAGCAGCTTGAAAAACTCGGTGGGAGAGCGGAAGCGTCTTCAACATCTCAAGCGCGTGATTCAAGGCTTCGAGGTAGTTGCTGACTTCACGGGTCGGTTCGTCCACGTCGGTGTTGCGACCGGCATCCGCGAGGAGGAGACGATCAGCGGTCGAGTAGGTGCCCTCCATGGCCGATGAGGTGAGAGCTTCTTGTCTTTGAAGAGGCGACACGAGGATCGACGGGTTCTGGAGTCGTCGGCACGCGCCTTTCAACTCTCCTACTGCTGCCGTGGCCGCGGCCATTGGTACGGCAATAGAGGCGCGATCGAGTTCCGAAGCGAGCGGGGCAGGAACGAATGCCAGCTGCTTCCTCACTGTAGGAACAAGCGTTCCAGATGCCGCGCACGAGAAAACGTCTCTCTTCATCATGCTTCCGTTTAAAGCACGCGCGCCACCTTAAACGAAAAGGCCGTTTTGTTTAAAGTGAAGCGCCGACATTCTACCGCGGTATAATCCTGCGATGGTTAGAAAGGTCGCGGGTCGATGCCGAACCTCTATCTCGCGCCGGCGAAGCGCGCTAAACGAAGCGTCGTCCACTCACACCGGTCTCCCATGAAAGCGCGCGTCACCGTCACCCTGAAGTCCGGCATCCTCGACCCGCAGGGCAAGGCGATCGAGGGCGCGTTGCGCGGGCTCGCCGTGCCGGGCATCGAGGCTGTGCGCCAGGGCAAGGTGTTCGACATCGAGGTGGCCGACGGCACAGACGCGCGAGCGGCCCTCAAGGACGCTTGCGACAAGCTTCTTGCCAACACCGTCGTCGAGAACTACCGCATCGAGTTGCTCTAACCATGCGCGCCGCCGTTGTCCTGTTTCCCGGGTCCAACCGCGAGGGGGACGCGTTGCGCGCCCTGCGGGTGGCCGGCATCGCGGCCGAGACCGTCTGGCACGCCGACCACGACCTGCCGGCCGGCACCGACCTTGCCGTGCTGCCGGGCGGCTTCTCCTACGGCGACTACCTGCGCTGCGGCGCCATTGCCGGGCGCTCACCGATCATGGATGCGGTGCGCGCCCATGCCGGCCGCGGCGGCCTCGTGCTCGGCATCTGCAACGGCTTCCAGATCCTGCTCGAAAGCGGGCTGCTGCCCGGCGTCCTCATGCGCAACGCCGACCTGCGCTTCGTCTGCCGCTTCCAGCACCTGCGCGTCGAGCGGGCGGACACGCCCTTCGCCAGCGCCTACCGCGCGGGCGAGACGATCGAAGTGGCCGTGGCGCACGGCGAGGGCAATTACACGGCCGATGCGGAGACGCTGGCCCGTATCGAGGGGGAGGGCCTCGTGGCCTTCCGCTACTGCGACGCCGGCGGTATCGTGAAGGGCGCGTCGAGCCCCAACGGGTCGGCCAACGCGATCGCGGGCCTCTATGCGCCGAACCTTCGGGTGCTCGGCCTGATGCCGCACCCCGAGAACCTCATCGATCCCTTGGCGGGAGGCACGGACGGGCTGAAGCTGTTCGAAAGCCTGGCCGAAGCGCTCGAGCGCGCGTGACGACCGCGCGGCGGCTGTCGCTCATCGGCGCGCCCCTGGAGGTCGGGGCATCTGTCGGGGGCGCCGCCATGGGGCCGGCGTCCCTGCGCACCGCGGGGCTCGCGCACGCGTTGGAGCAACTCGGCCATCATGTCGAGGATATCGGCGACCTCGCGATCGGGTTGCGTCCGCCTGGGTTGGGCGACCGGCTGGCCGAGCTTGCCGCGTGGACGCGGGTCTTGGGGGATGCCGTGCACGGCGCCCTCGCCGCCGGGCGCGTGCCTCTCGTGCTCGGAGGCGACCACAGCCTCTCGCTTGGCTCCGTCGACGGCATGGCTCGCCATTGCCGGGCGGTCGGGCGCCCGCTGTTCGTGCTATGGCTCGACGCCCATGCGGACTTCAACACGCCGGAGACCTCGCGCTCGGGGAACCTGCACGGTATGCCGCTGGCGGCGCTGTGCGGCGAACCGGGTCTTGCGGCCGGACTCGACTGGGAAGACGGTCGGCGGGTCGATCCCGCGCATGTTTCGATGATAGGGACGCGTTCGGTCGACGCGGGCGAGCGCGCCCTGCTGGAAGCGAGGCGCATCGAGGTCGTCGATATGCGGCTCATCGACGAGTTCGGCGTGGTGGCGCCGCTTCGTCGGATTATCGAGCGTGTCGCCGCGGCGGACGGCCTCCTTCACGTCAGTTTCGATATCGATTTCCTCGACCCTGCCCTGGCACCGGGCGTCGGCACGGCCGTGCCGGGGGGCGCAACCTATAGGGAGGCGCATCTCGTGATGGAGATGCTGCACGATTCCGGCCTCGTCGCGTCGCTGGATCTGGTCGAGCTCAACCCGTTCCTCGACGAGCGCGGCCGCAGCGCGCTGGTGCTCGTCGATCTGGTGGCGAGCCTGTTCGGGCGACGCATCATCGGGCGCGACCCGCCCCAGGCAAGCTTGATTGCGTAGACTTGGCTTTGAAAAACTTTTTGTGACAGCGTGTCGGGTTGTCACGCGTTCTATTGGCCTTACAACGCGATGCTGTTCTCTGTCCCCGAAAGCATGCCTCTCATGACGGCAGAACCTTCCCGCGCCTCGGTCCTCATCGTCGAGGACGAGCCCTTGATCCTCGAAGTCGTCGCCGAGGAACTGAGCGACGCCGGTTTCGACGTGCACCAGGCCGCCACCGGCGAGGAGGCCGTGGCCGTCCTCGAGGCGCAGCCTAGCCTCGACCTTTTGCTGACGGACATCCGCCTGCCGGGCGGGCTCGACGGCTGGGGCGTCGCGGAGCACGCCCGCCGCCGCTTCGCGACGCTTCCGGTGATCTACGTCACCGGCTACAGCGGCGGCCCGGCTCGGCAGGTGCCCGGCAGCGTGCTCATCATGAAGCCCTATCGGCCGGCGGCGATCGTCAAGGCGGCCAAGGCCTTCGGCCTCTAGCGGATCGCCAGTCCCAACCGATGACCGTTCGCGAACGGAGCGAGGCGTCGCGCCGCTCCGCCGCGATCGTGGAGCCGCTCAGGACTGGAGGACTGGGTTGCGCGCCTCGCGCACATCCGCGACGGCGCGGGCCTCGCGGGCTTGGTAGGCAATGTAGAGCGCCAGCCCGGTGAAGAGGAAACCGCCGACGAGGTTGCCGAGCGTCACCGGCAACTGGTTCGCCATAAGGTATTCGCCGACCGTCGCCTTTGCGCCCATCATCAGGCCGAGCGGGAACAGCGACATGTTGACGACCGTGTGCTCAAAACCTTGCGCGAAGAACGTCACGATCGGCAGCCAGCAGCCGATGACTTTGCCGGCGAGCGTGGGTGCCGCAATGCCCATGGTGACGCCGAGGCAGACCAGCCAGTTGCAGAGCATAGCCTTGACGAAGACGGTGACATAGCCCTCGAAGCCGAGGGTCGCATAGCCGGCGGAGCGCGATGCCACAGCGGCTCGCAGTCGGTCGCCAATCGGGCCGCCCGCGTCGTGGCCAGCGCTGGTGAGTGCGAGATACATCAGGCCGGCGAGGATCAGCGCGCCGATGAAATTACCGACGAAGGTGATGACCCAATTGTTCAGCATCTGACCGACGGTCGCCCGTTTCGCCATCACCGCCATAGGCAGCAACGCGAAGCTGCCGGTGACGAGGTCGAGCCCGAGGACGGTGATGATGGCGAAGCCGACGGGAAAAATCAGCGCGCCGACGAGGGGCATGCCGGTTTGAGCGGTGGCTGTGAAGGCGAGCGTCGTCGCAACACCGAGCAGGGCGCCGGCGAGGCCGGAGCGCACCAGGAGCTGGCCTGCGGGCATGATCGACTTGGCGGCACCGAGTTCGACCATGCTGCTCACGACGTGAGCAGGTTGAAAAGCTTCCGACATCGCCTCTGGCTCCTTTAGATCGCGCGCAATGAAGAGGCGCGAAGCAAAAGGCAGACCGTTATCGCAGGACCGTGACGAGACCGTAGAGCAAGACGGAGGCGCCGAGGCATCGGCGCCACGGATTGACGCCGCGCACGAGCTCGTCGAGCGCCCAAAGGAGGAGGCCGCACCAGAACGCGACCTGCACGGCTGTGCCCCAGCGCCCCTCCGGGCTCAGGGTCCACCGCGCTGCCGTGGCTGCGATCACCAGCCAGAGCAGGAGGTTTGGCGCCTGCGCGATCGTGATCGCGCCGGTCTCCCTGTTTTCGAACAACCAGCGAAACGCCTTCGCGATGGCCCCTCTCCTTCCGATGGCCCGCTCTTTCCGACGGCCCCGCTCCTTCAAAGACGCGGCGGGCGGTATATGAGGTCCGTGCCCACCCTACTTGATGGTCGTGGCGACGGACGACCCGGAGATGACGGGCGAGGTGAGAGTGCCCACCAGGCCGAACACCTTCTGGAGGTCGGAGAAGGGCGAGTTCGAGACGTAGAGGATGTCTTTGTCGTGGATGGTGAAACGCCGCGCCATGAACAATGCCCCGGGATCGCGCATGTTGATGAGGTAGACCACCGGAACGAGGTCTATGGCCGCCTGCTCGGGCGTGATGCCGGGGTAGGCTTTGGCGACCGCCAAGGGCTCGTAGCGCAGCACGAACACGCCTTCGGGATCGGCCCGCTCGTCGACGAAACCTGCCGCCTTGCCGATCGCCTCCTCGAGGCTGATGCCCTTGGCCTCGAACGGCACCACCGCATTGCGCAGCGTCGCGCCCACGGCCGTGAAGGAGAGCGGATAGCGGATCACCGTGATCGTGTCGCCGGGCCGCGCGTAGATGTTCTCCTTGGGGTCGGCGAGCAGCGCCTGCATCGGCACCCTGACGGTGCGCCCGGCCCGCGTCAGCTCGATGAAGCTCTCGTGTACCGGCGCCTTCAGCCCTCCCGCCGAGGTGGCGATCACGTCCATCAACCGGTCGCCGCGCGCGGTCAGCGGGATGCGCCCGCCCGCGACCACTTCGCCCGTGACGGTCACCGCGCTCGATACGCTCTGCACCAGGCTGACGATGGCCTGCGGCTCGATCGCCTTGCCCGTCAGCCGCTCGACGATGGTGCGTTCCACCTCCGGCGGCGTTTGCCCCACGACCCGCACACGTCCCGCGTAGGGCATGGTGATGGCGCCATCGCGCGCCACGACCTGTGGCGGGATCACCGCGGAATGCGAGCCCGGCGAGTTCGCCCCAACGACCGTCTGCGAAAACAGGCCGCCGCCCGCCGCCTCGAACACCGTGACCTGGACCGTGTCGCCGACGCCGATGCGCTGCTCCACCGGGCCGCGATAGTCGCCGAAGCGGGCGAACAGGCTCGGGCCGGGATAGGCCAGGAGCTTGCCCAGCACATAGTCGGAGATCGGCACCAGCAGATAAGGAGAGCCGATATGCGTGCCCACGTCGACGACGGCCTGGCGCGTCGGCCCGCCGCCCGGCACCGTAGAACAGGCGGCGAGCAGCCCGGCCAGGCCGCCGAAGGCAAGCGAGAGCCCCGCCCGCGCGCGACCACGCCGCACCCTGCCCCCCGCCGCCGGAGTGCCCTTGCGGTCCCGTTCGTTCAACTCAGACCCCACCCATTCACCACGCGGAACCTACTCGACCCGAACCGGTGACGCCACCGACACTACCCTGCATTGCCAAACCTGTGACCGACACGACACAGGTCCCCCTGGGCCGCAGCGTAGACCGTGATCTCCAAGCCCGAGCCATTGCGTCTGAGCCGCGGCTCGACCGCGGCGTGCTCATGACCGACAGCTTACCTCTGTCGCTAAAGCTTTAAGGCTTCGATAGCGCGGATCAGCCGTGAAGAAAGCCGGCGAGCGCTGCCAGATCGACGTTGCCGCCGCTGAGCAGGACGCCGACGCGCTTGCCCGCGATCGGCACGGCCGCGTTGAAAGCCGCGGCGGCGGCGAGACAGCCTGTCGGTTCCACCACGATCTTCATCCGCTCGGCAAAGAAGCGCATGGCCGCCACGAGCTGCGCATCGCCAACCGTCACGACGTCGCGCACCAGGCGCTGGATCAGCGGGAAGGTGTGGCGGCCGAGATAGGTCGTCAGCGCGCCGTCGGCGATCGAGCGCGGCACCGCTATGGTGACGATCCGGCCCGCGCGGAACGATTGCTGCCCGTCGTCGCCGGCTTCAGGCTCGACACCGTAGACGGCGCAGCCTGGCGCGAGCGCCGCTGCGGCCAGCGCGCTCCCCGCAAGCAGGCCGCCGCCGCCCAGGCACACGAGCAGCACGTCGAGCGGCCCCACCTGCTCGAACAGCTCCATTGCCGCCGTGCCTTGTCCGGCGATCACGTCGGGATGGTCGTAGGGCGGGATAAGCGTCACGCCTCGCTCCCGCGCCAAGCCGCGCCCGATCGCGTCGCGGTCTTCGGTGTAGCGGTCGTAGGTCACGATTGTGGCGCCGTAGCCTTTCGTCGCCGCGACCTTCATCGCGGGAGCGTCGAGCGGCATGATGATGCTGGCGTGCACACCTTGAAGGGCGCTCGCCAGCGCCATCGCCTGGGCGTGGTTGCCCGAAGAATAAGCGACGACGCCGCGCACCCGCTGCTCGGGCGTGAGGGCGGCGATCGCGTTGCAGGCCCCGCGGAACTTGAAGGAGCCGGCTCTCTGCAGGTTCTCGCATTTGAAGAAGAGGCTCGCGCCGCTCTGCCGGTCGGCGGTGCGCGACGTCAGCACCGGCGTATGGTGCGCCGTGCCGCGGATGCGCGCCGCCGCCGCCGCGACGTCGTCGAAGGTTGGCAGGCGCAGGGCCTCCTGTTCCGTTGGAACAGTCTCGGCGATCGTCATGCGGGGTACCTTTGAGCACGGCTGCGGTCGCGATCACCGCGCTTTCGGCTGCGTGGTTCTCATGCTATGGCTGCCGCTTCAAGTGCCGCAGCCCCGGACATGCGACGCAGAGCGCGACCCGGCGACGGCTGCGCGCTCAGGCCATTCCTCTCTTCCTGTCTCTTCGTTCTCGTGTTGTCGCGACGGTGTCACGGCCGGCTAGGCTGGCACGCGATGCTCCCGACCGCGGCCCTCTTTTCCAAAGCGAACATTCCTTGACCTTCTCGTCCGTTCCCCCCTCGCTGCAACGCGCACTCGCCGAACGCGGCTACGCCACCGCCACGCCCGTCCAGGCGGCTGTCCTCCAGCCGGACGCGCAGGACCGCGACCTCATCGTCTCCGCCCAGACCGGTTCTGGCAAGACCGTGGCCTATGGGCTGGCCCTGGCCTCGACGCTGCTGGCGGGGGGTGAGCGCCTGCCGCGGCGGCAGGAGCCGATGGCGCTGATCATCGCGCCGACCCGCGAACTCGCGCTCCAGGTGCAGCGCGAACTGGAGTGGCTCTACGCGTCGGCCGGTGCCGTCATCGTCGGCTGCGTCGGTGGCATGGACCCGGGACGTGAGCGCCGCCAGCTTCAGTCGGGTGCGCATATCGTGGTCGGCACGCCCGGCCGCCTGCGCGATCATCTGGAGCGCCGCGCGCTCGACGCCTCCAAGCTGATGGCCGTGGTCCTCGACGAGGCCGACGAGATGCTCGACCTCGGCTTCCGCGAGGACCTCGAGTTCATCCTCCAGGCCACGCCGGAGGAGCGCCGCACGCTGCTGTTCTCCGCGACCTTGCCCAAGGCCATCGTCACGCTCGCCCGGCGCTACCAGGTCGACGCGCTGCGCATCGAGACGACGAGCGGCGAATCAGGCCACGTCGACATCGAGTATCGCGCCGTGCGGGTGCTGGCCAACGAGCGTATCCACGCCATCGTCAACATCCTGCGGCAGGTCGAGTCGCCCAGCGCGCTGATCTTCTGCAACACGCGCGAGAGCGTGCGCCACCTCCACGCGCTGCTGGGGGAACGCGGCTTCGCCGCCGTGCTACTGTCGGGCGAGCTCAGCCAGAACGAGCGCAACCACGCGCTCCAGGCGCTGCGTGACCACCGCGCGCAGGTGTGCGTCGCCACCGACGTTGCCGCGCGCGGCCTCGATCTGCCGAACCTCGGCCTGGTCATCCACGCCGACCTGCCGAGCGACCCGCAGGTGCTGCAGCATCGCAGCGGCCGCACCGGTCGTGCCGGGCGCAAGGGGATCAGCGCGCTGCTCGTTCCACCCGCCGTCGCCCGCAAGACGGAGCGGATGCTGGCTGCCGCCAACATCGAAGCCCGCTGGGGTGCGCCCCCCGGCGCCGAAGAGATTCGCGCCCTCGACCGCGAACGGCTGCTCGGCGACCCGATGCTGACGGAAGCGGCCGGCGAGGACGACCTTGCCATGGCGCGGTTGCTCCTCGAACAGCGCTCCGCCGAGGTTCTCACCGCCGCGCTGGTCCGCCTCTATCGCGCCCGCCTGCCTGAGCCGGAGGACCTCACCGACCCCGGTTCCGCACGTCCCGCGCGCGAGGAGAGGCCGGGCGGCGCGCCGAAGCGTCAGAAAAGCTTCGACCGCAACGACTCGCCCGTCGGCGAAGGCGTGTGGTTCCGCCTCAACATCGGCCGCAAAAAGAACGCCGACCCGAAGTGGCTTCTGCCGATGCTATGTCGGCGCGGCAAGGTCACCAAGGGCGATATCGGCGCCATCCGCATCTTCGATCGCGAGACGAAGATCGAGATCGCGGCCAACGTCGCGGAGGCTTTTGCCGTGAACTGCGCCGGACCGGGCGCCGACGACCTGCGGATCGAGCGTGCCGGTGCGCCGACGCCCGAGCAGAGCGAGGCCGGCGCGCGGGCCAGAAAACCCCATCGCGGCCGTGAAGCGGCGCGCTGACGAGCGCCCGCCGGTCCTCGCACCGGATTAAGGCCGCGCTGCATCACCGCCACCACGACGGTGCGGCGGACGGACGTTCAGAACCCCGTCGCACCACCGTCCGAGCGGGGGTCGTGGCCGCCCTCGATGCGTCCGTCCTTGCGCCGGATCAGCGCGCCGGCATGGCCGAACGTATCGCTGTAGGGCTCGGCCGCAACCTCGACGTCGTGGCCGGCACGGCGCATCGCGGCAAGCAGGCCGTCGTCGAAGCGCGGTTCCACGCGCAGCGCGGTTGTGCTCGTGCCCCATGTCTTGCCGAAGAGGAAGCGCGGCCGGTCGAGGGCCGAAGCCACGCTCTCGCCGAAGAGGAGCCGGGTGAACACCTGTGCCTGCGTCTGCGGTTGCCCATCGCCCCCCATGCTGCCGTAGGCGGCCACGCGCCCGTCGTCGAAGGCTGCCATCGCGGGGTTGAGCGTGTGGGTCGGGCGGCGACCAGGCGTCAACGGGTTGACGGCCTTCGGATCGAGCGAAAAGGAGATGCCCCGATTTTGGAGCAGCACGCCGGTGCGCGGCAGCACGCAGCCGGAGCCGTATTCCCAATAGATCGATTGGATGAAGGAGACGGCGAGCCCGCTCGCGTCCATGGCCCCCATCCAGACGGTGTCGCCGGGCGCCGTCTTTATGGGCAGGGTGGCGGCGCGGCGCATGTCGATCTGCGCCGCCTCGCGGGCCAGCGCCTCCGGCGTCAGGAAACTCTCCGGCCGATAGAGCAGCCGGTCATAGTCCGTGCAGACACGGTCGCGGATGGCCAGCGCGCGCTTCGAGGCTTCCACGAGGCCGTGAATGTGGGCAAAGCTCTCGGGTTCGGCGGGGCCGAGCCGATCGAACAGACCGAGGATGATGAGGCTCGCCAACCCCTGGGTCGGCGGCGGCGCGTTGTAGTGCCGGCGCCCGGCAAGGGGCAGGCTTAGCGGTTCGCGCCACGTTGCGCGGTAGCTTTCGAGGTCCGCGCGCGTGGCGCCCGCCTCGATGCGGTCCATGTCGGCGGCCAGTTCGCGGCCCACGTCGCCACGGTAGAAATCGTCGAGCCCGGCGCTGGCGAGATGGTCGAGGGTGGCCGCGAGCGCCGGGTTCTTTCGCACCGTGCCGGCCGGAGGCATCCTGCCCTCGTGGAGGTAGGTGTCGGCGAAGCCCGGCACCTCCTTCAGGGCTGCGAAGTCGAAAGGTAGGGTCCGCGCTTCGGAAGCGGAGGAGGCTGTGCCCTCGCGGGCATACCGGATGGCGTCCCCGAGGATGTCGGCGAGCGGCAGGCGTCCCCCGCAATGGCGGGCAAACTCTTGCGCCAGCGCCCAGCCGCCGACGGTGCCGGGAACGGTCACCGCCGAGAGCGGTCCGCGCGTGGGAATGCTGTCGTGCCCCAGCGCGCGGTAGCGCTCCGGCGTGGCGCGGCTGCCGGCCGGGCCGCAAGCCTCGATGTAGCAAACGCGGCCGCCCGGCTCGCGGATCAGCCAGAACCCGTCGCCACCGATCGCGTTCATATGCGGGTAGACGACCGCGATGGTGGCCGCCATGCCGATCATCGCCTCGACGGCGTTGCCGCCGGCCGCAAGGATGGCGCGGCCGGTTTCCGCCGCGGCCCGGTGCGGTGCCGCGGCGGCAGCCTTGTCGAAGAAATGGCTCTCGAGCATCGGGTACGCTCTCCTGGCTCTCAACCCGGCGCGGTGCTCGCCTGCGTCCCCGCGCCTGCGATTGCGGCCGCGGCTCTATTTCACGAAGACGTAGATATCGACCTGGAGGTTCGGGTCGTCGGGCGTCTTCAGGTCGGTCAGGTACTCTTCGATGTAGGGGTTGCCGACCTGCAGGCCCTTGGCATCGAGGAAGGCGGTGATGACGTCGTAGGTCGAATCGATGTCCTCGTAGCCACCGCGATGCTGAAACTTGATCGCCTTGCCGGCCGGGGATTCGCCGACGCTTACGCCTCCGCCAAGGTCCGTCTTCTCCGGCTTGGCGGCGAGCGGCACGCCGGCGGTGTATTTGAAGCCGTTTTCGTCGGGCTCGCTGAAGATGGTGATCGGGTGGCCGCTTGCGGTCAGACCCGCCTTGGCCATCGCCGCGACGACCGCGTCGAGCGAGGTCTTGATCGACTTGAAGGCGTCGTCATAGGACGACTGGCCGGAGATCATCGCGATCGGCCGGGCGGGAACGTTGACGTTCTCGGTCGTGGCGTTGTCGGGGATGCCGGGGGCGGCGTTGGGCTCGATCTGCGTCTTGGCCGGAGGCGTTGCGTCCTGTCCGAGCGCTTTGGCGTCGGGCGTTTTGGCGTCTGGGACCTTGCCGTCGGGCACGGCGGCCGGCGGCGGGCTGGCCGCCGGCGTCGCGGGTGCGGGCTGGGCCGGCGTGATGACGGCGGCAGGCGCCTTCGCGTCCGGCATCGCCGTCGGGGCCGGGCTGCCGGGCTTCGGCGCCGGCGCGACAGGGGCGCTCGGAGCGGGAGCGGGAGGAGAGGTCGGCCCCTGAGCCCAGGCGGCGCCGAGGCCCAGCACCAGGGCCGTGGCGGTCACGAGTTGCCGGACCGCGCGCCGGTGGTGAAGAAAAGTCACGTCCCGCTCCTCCAGTGTGGCCGCTCGACGATTCGAACTGCGTCCTGCGATAGCCTGTCGCGCCGCGCAGGCAAAGCGCGTTTTTCCATGTCTGGGTCGCTTGCGAAGCGCGCCCCGCCGGGGCCGTCGCGGTCTTGACCGGACTTGGAAGATGGTGTCGGAACAGGAGATGGAGAGCGCCTCCGCCATCGACCGTCTCGCGGGCCGGTCCGTCACCAAGATGAACGGGGCCGGGAACGCCATCCTCGTTCTCGACCTGCGCGGTGACGACCTCGTCCTGACACCGGAGGCGGTGCGCGCCGTTGCCGCCCTGCCGCGCCTCGCCTTCGATCAATTCATGGTACTGCACGATCCGCGCACAGCCGGCACGGAGGCGTTCCTGCGCATCTACAATGCCGATGGCTCCGAGGCCGGCGCCTGTGGGAACGGCACGCGCTGCGTCGCCTCCCTCCTGATGGGTGAGGGGCGCGACCACCTCGTGCTCGCCACGGCCGCCGCCCGTCTCGCCTGCCGGCGCCTGCCCGACGGACGGGTCTCCGTCGACATGGGAGCCCCGCGCTTCGGCGTGGACGAGATTCCGGTCGCGGCCGGTTACGACCCGCGCGCGCTCGACCTCGGCGCAGACCTGCCCGCCGCCTTCGCGCTCAGCATGGGCAACCCGCATGCCGTGATGTTCGTCGACGACGCCGCGGCGATCGACCTTGCCGCTGTGGGACCTCGCCTGGAGCGGGCGGCCGTGTTCCCCGCCCGCGCCAACATCTCCTTCGCGCAGGTGCTCGACCGCGGGACGATCCGCCTTCGGGTGTGGGAACGCGGCGCCGGCGCGACGCTCGCCTGCGGCTCGGCCGCCTGCGCGACGCTCGTGGCCGCGGCGACGACCGGCCGCACCGGTCGCGCCGCGGCGATCGACCTCCCGGGCGGCCGCCTCGACATCGCCTGGGAGGAGGACGGCAATGTCGTCATGACGGGTCCGGTCGTCTTCGAGTTTACGGCCGTGTTGGATCTTGCCCTGCTCGGGCGTGCCGCATGAGCGGGGCGTCCACAGGCGTCCGTGTGTTCAGCTTCGGGTGCCGGCTCAACCTGGTCGAGGGCGAGGCGCTGCGCCGCGCGGCCTTGGCGGCGGGGCACGCCGAGCTTGCCGTCGTCAACACCTGCGGCGTCACCGCGGAGGCGGTCCGCCAGGCACGCCAGGCCATCCGAAGGCTCAAGCGCGAGGCGCCCGAACGCCCGCTCGTCGTCACCGGCTGCGCCGCGGCGATGGACCCTGCCGCCTTTGCCGCCATGCCGGAGGTCGACCGGCTCGTCCACAACCACCTCAAGACCGCGCCGGCGACCTGGCAGGGCGGTTCGCTCCCCGACGATGGGGCCGAGCACCCGCGCAGCCCGCTCGAAGAGGGACGGGAGGACCACACCCGTGCCTTCCTCGCCGTGCAGAACGGCTGCGACCATGGTTGCACCTTCTGCGCGATCCCGCTCGGCCGTGGCCGCTCGCGCTCCGCGCCGCTGGCCGACATCGTGGCCGCCGCCGCGCGCCTCGCGAACGAGGGCTTCCGGGAAGTGGTGCTGACCGGGGTCGACCTCACCTCCTACGGGGGCGACCTCCCGGAGACGCCGAGCCTCGGCCGGCTCGTTCGCGGCATCCTCACGGGCGCGCCCGCGCTGGAACGCCTGCGCCTGTCCTCGATCGACTGTATCGAGGCCGACTCGGTCCTGCGCGCCGCCTTTGCCGAGGAGGAGCGGCTGATGCCCTACCTCCATCTGTCGCTGCAGAGCGGCGATGACCTGATCCTTAAACGTATGAAGCGCCGCCATTCGCGGGCCGACGCGGTCGCCATCTGCGGCGAGCTTCGCCGCCTGCGGCCGGACATGGCCTTCGGCGCCGACCTCATCGCCGGCTTCCCCACCGAAACCGAGGCCATGGCCGCCGGCACGCGGGCCTTGATCGACGATTGCGGCCTTACCTTCCTCCATGTCTTCCCGTTCTCGCCTCGGCCCGGCACGCCGGCCGCTCGCATGCCGGCGGTCGCGCCGGGGCTCGCCCGCGCGCGCGCGCGCAGCTTGCGCGATCTGGGAGACGCCGCCCTGCGCCGCCACCTGCGCGGCCAAGTCGGCCGCCGCCTTTCCGTGCTCGCCGAGCGCGGCGGCATGGGACGGGCTCCGGACTTCACGCCCGTTGCAACAGCGGGCGCCACGCCAGGATCGCTCGTCACCCTCGCCGTCGCCGGTCACGATGGCCGCAAGCTCCACGGAACACCCGCCCCATGACCTCCGACTCTCCGCGCGCCGAGCACCGCCCGATCGCCCGCGCGCTCCTCTCCGTCTCCGACAAACAGGGGCTCGTTGCCTTCGCGGGGGGGCTGGCGTCGCACGGCGTCGAGCTTGTCTCGACGGGAGGCACCCACCGCGCCCTGCGCGAGGCCGGGGTCGCGGTGCTCGAAGTGGCCGACCTCACCGGCTTCCCCGAAATGATGGACGGGCGCCTCAAGACGCTGCACCCGGCGGTTCATGGCGGGCTGCTGGCGATCCGCGAGAACCCGGAGCACGAGGCCGCGATGCTCGCCCACGCGATCAAGCCGATCGACCTGCTGGTGGTGAACCTCTACCCTTTCGAGGCGACGGTCGCCGTGGGCAAAAGCTATGACGAGGCGGTCGAGAACATCGACGTCGGGGGCCCGGCGATGATCCGCGCGGCGGCCAAGAACCATGCCGACGTGGCCGTGGTCGTCGATCCCGCCGATTACGCGGCGCTTCTCGCGGCGCTCGCGGCAGCCGGCGGCACAGACCTCTCGCTGCGCCGCCATCTGGCGCAGAAGGCCTTCGCGCGCACGGCGGTCTATGACGCCGCCATTTCCAACTGGATGGCCGAGGCGATCGGCGAGGCGGCGCCGGCCTACCGCGCCTTCGGTGGCCGGCTCGTCGAGAGCCTGCGCTACGGCGAGAACCCGCATCAGGCCGCGGCCTTCTACGCCGCGCCGGCGGCGGAGCCGGGCGTCGTCACCGCGCGCCAGGTGCAGGGCAAGCCCCTCTCCTACAACAATGTCGCCGACACGGACGCCGCGCTGGCCCTCGTCGCGGAGTTCGACCCCGCCCGAGGCCCGGCCGTGGCGATCGTCAAACATGCCAATCCCTGCGGCGTCGCCCGCGGGGAGACGTTTGCCGCCGCCTATGCCGCCGCGCTGCGCTGCGATCCGGTGTCGGCGTTCGGCGGCGTCGTCGCCATCAACGGCCGGCTCGACGCGACGACCGCCGCCGCGATCGCGGCGATATTCACGGAGGTGATCGTCGCCCCCGACGCCGACGAGGCGGCTTTGGCGCTGCTCGCCGCGAAGAAGAACCTGCGGCTGCTGCTCACCGGCGGCTTGCCGGACCCGCGTGCGGCGGGCGTGCTCTTCAAGCCTGTCGGCGGCGGCTTCCTCGTCCAGGGGCGCGACCGCGCGCTCGTCGACGACCTCGTCTTGCGGACCGTGACGAGACGCAGCCCGAGCGCACAAGAACTCGCCGACCTTCGCTTCGCCTTCGCGGTTGCCAAGCACGTCAAGTCGAACGCCATCGTCTATGCCAAGAACGGCGCGACGGTCGGAATAGGCGCGGGGCAGATGAGCCGGCTCGACGCCGCGCGAATGGCGGCGATCAAGGCGCGCGAGGCGGCTGGCGCGGCGGGGCTGTCGGGTTCCCTCGCGGAGGGGGCTGTGGTCGCCTCGGACGCCTTCTTCCCCTTCGCCGACGGGCTTGTTGCGGCGGCCGAGGCCGGCGTGACCGCCGTCATCCAGCCGGGGGGCTCGATGCGCGACGTCGAGGTGATCGCGGCGGCCGACGCGGCCGGCTTGGCCATGGCGTTCACCGGCACGCGGCATTTCCGCCACTGATCGCGCGATTTCAAGCCGATCGCTTAACTATGCGGCGAAGATCCCAGGTTGGGCCCGCTTCAGTCATGTTCTGTTCGGGTTCGATCCATAAATTCGATGGGCGAGGGGCGGGAGTCGCCTGGGACCGTTCAGGAGTTTCGATGCTTATCAGTGAGAAAGACGGGATCGACGGAGTCCGCGTCCTACGTTCGCTCGGCAGGATCAGGGCGGCCTCCGCCTGGCACGCGACCGGGCAGGCGCCGGCCTCCGACAACTGGCGCGAGCGGATGCTGCAAGACCTCGTCCGCCGCGCCGAGGACATCGACGCCGACGCGATCCTCGCGGTCGACTACGAGATCGATGCCGTCGCCCGCGACGAGAGCGGCATCGGCCTGGAGCGCGTCTGCGCCACCGGCATCGCCGTACGCCTCGCCAGCGCGGCCTGAGATCGCGTCCTAGCTGGGGCGGCCGTGCTCGTCCGCCACCTCAGTAGGCGGCCTGCATCGCCGGGTCGGAGAACACCTCTTCGCCGACCTCGTCCGTCCAGACCTTGAAGAGGTTGAGCGTGTGCGGGCCGAAGGAGGTGGCGAGCGGGATGTCGGTGGCATCGCGCCCTCGCGAGACGGTGATGCGGCCGACGCGAGGCACGTTGTGACGCGCGTCGAACAAGTACCAGCGGCCGTTGAGGTAGACCTCCAGCCAGGCGTTGTAGTCCATCGGCGCGGGGTCGATCGGCACGCCGATGTCGCCGAGGAAACCGTTGGCGTAGCGCGCGGGGATGTTCATGCAGCGGCAGAAGGCGACGGCGAGGTGGGCGAAGTCGCGGCAGACGCCGACGCGCTCCTCGTAGGCCTCGTACGCCGTACGGGTACCGCGCGCGTATTGGTAACCGAAGGTGAGGTGCTGGTTGACGAAGTCGCAGATCGCCTGCACGCGCCACCAGCCGGGCTGGGTGTGGCCGAACAGGTTCCAGGCGATGGCGCTCAGCTTGTCCGTCTCGCAATAGCGGCTGCCGAGCAGGTAGACGAGATAGTCCGACGGGATGTCGTAGAGCGGTACCTCCTGCGCGTAGGGCGCGTACTCCTGTACCTCGCCGTCACCCTCGAACAAGGCGTCGCGCGAGATGCGCAGCGTGCCGGCCGGCGCCATGAAGCGCCGCACGGAATTGCCGAAGGAATCGACGTAGGTGGTCGAGGGAGTGAAGGGGTCGGTGCGGAACACGCCGGGAATGCGGACCTGGTGGAGGTGGTCCGAATGAGCGTCGAGGATGCACACCATCATCACGGATTGCTGGCAGTAGAATTCGAGTTCGTATCCGTACCGGATCAGCATCGTGCCACGTTCCAATCCAGCCCGAGGTAGCGCCCGATGCACGATGCAACGGATAGGCCAAATGCAACGGACAGGCCAAGCCTCAATCCCATCCTACGCACGGCGTTGCGCCCGACCCGGCATTTTATCGAGGGTCCATGGGTCCACGCCGGTTAGCGTGTGCGAGCAGGTCGAGCGGTCAGGCGGAGCGTCCCTATCGGCACGAAGCTTCCGGCGACTTGGCGGCTCCGCGGCTTGGCGACGAGGCACGATCGCGTGGAACGTCCGAACCGTGTCGAATGCGGCCGCCTCCAAGGCCGAGGCTGCGCTAGCGGTGACCAGGGCAGGCTAACCCGCCTGCGCGGCCATCAGCGCCGCTTGGTGCTCGGTCGTCAGCGCGTCGACCACCTCGTCGAGCGCCTCGCCGGCGATCACCTTGTCGAGCTTGTAGAGCGTCAGGTTGATGCGGTGATCGGTCAGGCGGCCCTGCGGAAAGTTATAGGTGCGGATACGCTCGGAGCGGTCGCCCGAGCCCACCTGCGCGCGCCGATCGGCGGAGCGCTCGGCGTCGAGCTTCTGGCGCTCCGTGTCGTAGATGCGTGAGCGCAGCAGCGCCATGGCGCGGGCGCGGTTCTTGTGCTGCGATCGCTCCTCCTGCACGAAGACGATCGTTCCGGTAGGAATGTGGGTGATGCGGATCGCCGATTCCGTCTTGTTGACGTGCTGGCCGCCGGCACCCTGCGCCCGCATCGTGTCGATCTTCAGGTCCGCCTCGTTGATCGCGACGTCGACCTCTTCCGCCTGCGGCAGCACCGCCACCGTGGCGGCGGAGGTGTGGATGCGCCCCTGCGTCTCCGTGTCGGGCACGCGCTGCACGCGGTGGACGCCCGACTCGAACTTCAGCCGGGCGAAGACGCCGGAGCCCTCGACCTCGGCGATCACCTCCTTGAAGCCGCCCGCCGTGCCCTCGCTCGCCGAGACGATCTCCACGCGCCAGCCCTTGGTCTCCGCGTAGCGCTGGTACATGCGGAACAGGTCGCCGGCGAACAGCGCCGCCTCGTCGCCGCCCGTTCCAGCCCGGATCTCGAGGATGGCGCTCTTTTCGTCGGCCGCATCCTTGGGCAGCAGCGCCACCTGCAACTCCGCGGCCAGCGCGTCGAGCCGGGCCTCGCCGGTGCGGCGCTCCTCCTCGGCGAGTTCGCGCATGTCGGCGTCCGTCGCAGGGTCGGCGAGCATCAGGTCGAGCTCGGAGAGCTCGGCCGCCTGCCTCCGGTACTGGCGGATCGCCGCAGTTACCGTCTCGAGGCCGGCGAGTTCGCGCGACAACGCGACAAAGGTCGTCGCGTCCGGGCTTTTCGTCAGCCGGCTGGAGATCTCGTCGTGCCGGCGCAGGATGAGGTCGAGCTTGTCCTGGGGTAATTGCATGTGTGGGACGTAACGAAGGCCGACGGCGGGAACAAGACCTGCCTCGCTGCCTCGTCCAGCCTGGTGAAAGCTTGTTGGCGTAACGCTTGAGGGAGCAGGCCCGCCGCCTCCCGCGTGGAAGTCCCATGACATCGAACCTCCCCATCTATATCCCCACCGCGATCAATCTTGGCTCCGGCAAGGACTTCCGGCCCGCCTGCTTCAACATCGACGTGGACGATAGCTGGACGCCGGACCTCGTGCTGGACCTCAGCACGGTAAAGCTCGACGAGCACGGCATTACCGTTCCGACCGAACGGTTCGGCACCGCCGTGATCCGACCCGATAGCGTCCAGCACATCATCGCCAACGACGTGCTCGAACACGTCCCCGACCTCGTCTCGTTGATGACGACGTGCCTGCAAATCCTGAAAGTAGGCGGCCTGTTCGAGGTCAGCGTCCCCTACGACCTTTCCCTGGGCGCGTGGCAGGACCCGACGCACGTGCGCTCCTTCAACGAGCGGAGCTGGCTCTACTACACCGACTGGTTCTGGTATCTCGGCTGGCGCGATGCCCGGTTCGTCGTGGACAACCTGACCTTCGTACCGAGTCCGTTGGGCACCGCGCTCGTCGAGCGCAAGATGCTCGACGAGGAGGTCATCCGCACGCCGCGCGCGATCGACTCCATGTCGGTCAAGCTGCGCAAGATCAAGCTGACGCCCGAGGACGAGGCGACGCTCGCCCATTGGAGGGACAGGCGCGCCGCCGCCAAGGACAATATCCGGCTGCCGACCGGCGCCATCACGTCGGAGTCGCCGAAGGCTCCATCAGCCTTCGCCGGCGGTTGGGAGGCCAACAAGGACCGCTTCTGTATCTGGGTCGTGACGATCGAGGGCTACGCCCATAACCAGGCGGTGGAAGAGCTGGCGCTGGCCCTGAGCGAAGCCTTCGCCGCGCTGGGCGGCTCCGCCCCCGTCGTGCGGCAGCCCGACGCCTGGATGGGGCGCGCGCCGATCGTTCTTGGAGGCCAGTTGCTGGCCGCGATCGGCGACGTCCAGCTCCCCGAACATACGGTGCTGTTCAACCTTGAACAGGTGGACGCCCAATCGAGTTGGATGAACGGCTCCTATCTCGCGATGCTGCGCCTACGCGCCGTCGTCGATTATTCCGCCGTCAACACGCAGGCGCTGCGGCAGGCAGGAGTTGGGCATGTCCGCCACCTTGCCGTAGGCTATGCGCCGGGCCTCACACGGATCGTCGCCGCGCCGGCACGCGACATCGACGTCCTCTTCTTCGGCTCGTTGAACGAGCGGCGCGCCGCGATCGTCGAGGGCCTCAAGGCGAAGGGCCTCGCGGTCGTTCACCTCTTCGGGGTCTACGGCGCGGAAAGGGACGCGTCCATCGCGCGGGCGAAGGTGGTGCTCAACCTGCACTTCTACGAAGCCGCGATCTTCGAGATCGTTCGCGTTTCCTACCTTCTGGCCAACCGGGTCTGCGTGGTCAGCGAGGGTCCGGACGACACGGCCGACGCGCTGCCCTTCAAGGATGCGGTGTGCTTCTGCCGGTACGAGGACATCGTGGAGCGTTGCATCGCGCTCGTCGGCGACGAGGGACGAAGGATCGCGTTGGCCGAACGCGGGTTCGAGATCATGCGGGCCCGTACCCAGGCCAGTGCGCTCGAGGCGATGTTCGACGCGTGACCCGGGCTGGCGCGGCCACTCTCCCGTCCTAGGCCAGCGGGATGCCCTGCCGCTCGGCGAAGGTCCGCAGCGGTTCGCGCAGGGAGTGACCGCCGTCGATCCGCTCCACGAGGTCCACCACGAAAGGTCGCATGGCGGCCAGATCGGTCGCCAGGATCGCCGCCTTCACCGGGCCGATGGCGGCGGGCGACATGGACAGGCCGCGGAAACCCAGCGCGACCAGCACTACGGCCTCCAGCGGCCTACCGCCCATCTCGCCGCATAGCGTGAGCGGTGTCGCCGTCGCGTTTGTTCGGTCGGCGATGAGCTTCAGCACCCGGAGGGCGGGCGGCGACAGCACGTCGAACCGGCTCGACACCCGCAGGTTGTCGCGGTCGGCGGCGAAGAGGTACTGCAGCAGGTCGTTCGAGCCGACGGAGACGAAATCGACTTGGGCGCAAATCTCCTCGAGCTGCCAGAGCAGAGAGGGCACCTCCAGCATCACGCCAAGCTCGAGGCCCGTCGGCAGCTTGTGGCCGTAGCGCGAGAGGTAGGCCAGTTCCTGGTCCACCACGGCCTTGGCCGCCTGGAACTCCTCAACGGTGGCGACCATCGGGAACATGATGCGCAGGTGTCGCCCATGCCCGGCGCGCAGCATGGCGCGAAGCTGGGAGCGCAGGAGCGCCGGACGGTCGAGCCCGATGCGGATCGCCCTCCATCCGAGCGCCGGATTCTCCTCCTCCACCTTCTCCATGTAGGGTAGGACCTTGTCCGACCCGATGTCGAGCGTGCGAAACGTCACCGGTCTGTCGCCGACCGCATCAAGGATCGAGCGGTAGAGCAGCTCCTGCTCGCGCATCCGCGGGAAGCGGTGCGCCACCATGAACTGGATCTCCGTGCGGAACAGGCCGATCGATGTCGCGCCCGTCTCCTCCATGTGCTGGAGGTCGACGACGAGCCCGGCGTTCATGTGCAGGTCCACCGCCACGCCGTCGCGCGTCCGGCAGGGCACGTCGCGCAGCGCGCGGTATTGTTCCTGCCGCCGCGCCCGCAGCCGCGCCTTCTCGGCGTAGGAATTGGCGACGTCGGAGGTTGGACGCACATAGACGTCGCCGGTCGAGCCGTCGACGATCAGCGGGTCGCCCTGTTCGGCGAGGTTGATGATGTTGCCGACGTTGCCGACGGCGGGGATGCCGAGCGAGCGGGCGACGATGGCGACGTGGCTGAGCGCGCCGCCGTCTTCCAGCACCAGGCCGCGCAGCTTGCGACGGTCGTAGTCGAGCAGCGCCGCCGGTCCCATCGTGCGGGCGACGAGGATGGCGTTGTCGGGCAGGCTGTCGTGGTCGGCGATGAAGTTCTGGCCGACAAGTTCGTGCAGCAGGCGGTTGGCGAGGTCGTCGAGGTCGTGCAGCCGCTCGCGCAGGTAGGGGTCCGTCTGCCGCTGCATCTTCGCGCGCGCGTCGTTCTGCACGCGTTCGACGGCGGCCTCCGCGGTGAGGCCGGTGTTGATGGCCTCGCGCAGGCGGCGCAGCCAGCCCTGATCATGCGCGATCATCCGGAAGGTCTCGAGAATATCGCGCGTCTCGCCGTGACCGGTGTCGCCGCGCTCCACCAGCTTGTCGATGGAGGTGCGCATGGCGGCGATGGCCACGTCCAGCCGCTGCAGCTCCTGCCCCGTGTTCTCCGCGACGATCTGCTTGACGACGATCCGCGGCTCGTGGAGCACGGCGAAGCCCAGCCCGATGCCATCGGTGATGGGTGTGCCGGCGAGCGAGAGCGGACGGCGCGTCGCGAGGTCCTGAGCGGACGCGGCGAGCGACTGCAGCTCGCCCGAGGCGATCATCTCGGCGAGCAGCATGGAGGTCGTCTGCAGGACCTCGATTTCTTCGTCGCTGTAGAGGCGCCGCGCCTTGTTCTGCACGACGAGCACGCCGAGCGTGTTGCCGCCGCGCAGGATCGGCACGCCGAGGAAGGAGGAATAGACCTCCTCGCCCGTCTCCGGCCGGTAGGAGAAGGAGGGGTGCAGCTGCGCGTCGGCAAGCGCCAGCGATTCGGCCGATTGCGCGATTAGGCCGACGAGACCCTCGTCCGCGCGCATGGTGGTGAGGTGCACGGCCTCGCGGTTGAGGCCTTCCGTGGCGTAGAGTTCGAGCAGGCTGTCGGCGCGCAGCACGTAGACGGAGCAGACCTCCGCGACCATGTTGGCGGCAATATGGACGACGATGCGGTCGAGGCGCGCCTGTGCGCTGACCGGCTCCGCCATGACTTCGCGGAGCCGGCGCAGGAGCAGACGGGGTCCGCCGTGGGCGCCATTCATGGCTCAATCCTGTCGTCGCAAGCGCAAGCGGTGCGCGCAGGCCGGGCCCACGCAGGACGGGATGCGGCAAGTCTCGTGCCCGCCCGCTCCATGGCGCCCGTATACAGGCAGGCTCGACGGCGCGGCAAGCCCGCCCGAGGGAGGGGGCCGGACATCAGGCTCCCTACCGGCGGTGCGGATGGGCCGATTTGCCAGAGCGCGGACCGGGCGAACAGCTTGACCCTTGTTCCGCTTTTGTTTCAATCCGCGGAGCCTTGGAGAAATTTGGGTGGGGCGCGAGGGTCGGCGCAAAGTGCCGAGGGTTAAGGCCGAGCGCCTGCGCCGGGTCGTCACGCGCCGAACCATCCGGGCCGCTTTGCGGACCCTGCTCAGTCCGGGCCGCCTGGTCCGCCTGGATCTCGAGAGCGCCTCCAACGCCATCCCCGTGCTCGACGCGGTGGGCGATGCCGCCATGGCGGTCGACCTCGCCGAAATGGCTGGCGAGTTCTCCACGTTGGCCGATGAAACGCGCGCGGCGCAAGCGTTCGTCGAAAAAGGGCCGCAGGATTTGTCGAGCCTCCTCGTCAGTTCGCAAGAGGAGGGCTTTGCCTCTTTCGATGCCTTCAAGAAGCTCGATCTGGTGAAACGGTTCGGACCGGCCGGCTAGGGTTATGAATACCACCACATCGTCGAGCAGGGGCCGAACGAGGCGGAGGTTGCGCGCGAGCAACTGCAATCGACCAGAAACATGATCCGAATACCCAAATTGCTACACGAGGAAATTACGGCGGCTTTCTCTCGAGGTAACTTGAACACCGGAGCGTCGATTCGCGCCTCCATGCGAGGACAGAATTTCGAAACGCGGTATCAGCAAGGATTGGGCGTGCTGAAGCGCCTCGGCATTCTGGTATCGGAGTGATGTCCAGGTCGGATGGGGAACAGGAACTTCGGATCAAGGCCTGTATCGAGAAGGTCAGGGCAGGGGGTATTCAATGGCATCTCGGTCAGTTCCTCGAAATCAAGACGATGCAGCGCGAGGCGCGTGCCTCTATCCTGTCGGCGCTGCAGGAGTTGGACGACCGCACGAGTGTCGGGCGCGCCGCGTTGATGCCGCTCCTGACGGACAGCGATGACGGTGTACGGGCGACGGCCACGACGTTCTTGGCGAAGACGAACCCCGATGCGGCTCTTCCCGTGCTGCATGATCTGAGCAGGACCAGCTTCACCGAAGCGGGTTTTACCGCCGACGACGCGCTCCGCCATTACGCGGAGGGTAAAGTGTGAAACGCGTTCGCGGTACGGCACGAGCGCGCCGGAGACGTCAAGGTCGCCCGCATGGACTTCGACGGCAAGGCCAAAGCCGCGCAACCGAGGTGTGGGATCGGCACGACGGGGACGCCCCGGTCTCTTGAACGACCCTGCGCCGGTGCCATATTGAGCATGCGGCGCAAGTCGTGGAGCGCCTCTCATAGGGCTCCGTCACCGAAGGCCAAAAGGCTTCGACATGTCCCGTGTGCCGACCCTGAGTTCGCCGTTCCTGCTGGGTTTTGACGAGATCGAGCGGGCTCTGGACCGTGTCACCCGCTCGTCATCGGATGGTTATCCGCCCTACAACATCGAGCGGATCAGCCAAAGCGACGATCGCGCCGAGACTTTGCGGATTACCCTGGCGGTGGCCGGCTTTACCCGCGATCAACTTGAGATCGTGGTGGAGGACGGCCAATTGCTGATCCGCGGCAAGCAGGCGGACGACAAGACCCGCGCCTACCTGCACCGTGGCATCGCCGCGCGGCAGTTCCAGCGCGTGTTCCTCCTCGCCGACGGCATGCAGGTCAGCGGCGCCGACCTCGTCAACGGTCTTCTATCCGTCGATCTTCACCGCCCCGAACCCCAGCGGCGCGGCAAGGTCATCGACATCATCGTGCGGGACTGAACGTCCGCACCACCGCGGGCCGCTCGCGGCCGCACAAAGCAGGAAAACATCATGTTGAACCAAGCCAACCCCACCACCCTTCCGGTCCTGAGCGACGAGCAGCTTGCCGCCCTCGGCGAAGGGTTAGTCGCTTATCTCAAGCCGATTCGCTCGGAGGAACTGAGTGCCCTGTTTCCGAACGCTCCGGCGGTTCAGCCGGGCTTAGAGCTGTTCGCGCTGCTCGGCGCCGACGGCAAGCCGCTCATCGTGACCGACACACGCGACGCCGCCGTGGCTAACGCCATGCAGCAGGAGCTGCACATGGTGAGTTTACACTAGGGGCGACCGGCGAGCGATAGCCGCACCGAGAAGGCGATCAGCCGTCGATCAGCCGCCGAACAGCCGATCCAGCATCGTACGGCCCTCCTGCGAAGGGCCGCGGCGATCGCTCGCACCCTCGTCGGGAATGTCGGCGGGCGGCACGAGGTCGTCGCGACGTACGATGTCGTTGCGCCGCGACGGGCGTTGCGAGGCGCGATACGGCGGCATGTCCGCTGGTGCAGGCCGATAGCCGTAGCCGGCCTGCTCGTCGCGCCACCCGCTCTGCGGCGTCGGCATCGCTGCCACAGAGCCGGAGTCGCGCGCGGGAGCCTCGTCGTCGCCGAACGGCGAGTCGCCGTTCGGCGCGCCATGCCACGTGCCGAGCGGCAGCAGGCTCGGCGCCTCCTCGGCCAGCGCCCCCTTCATGAAGCGCGACCAGACCTCGACCGGCAACGTGCCGCCGGACGCCTTCCTGGTCGGCGAGGAATCGTCGTTGCCGAGCCAGACACCGGTGACGAGGCGGCCGGTGTAGCCGATGAACCAGGCGTCGCGCCAATCCTGGCTCGTGCCGGTCTTGCCGCCGGCCTGCCATCCCGGAATCTCGCCCTTGCGCGCCGTGCCGGAGATCAGCGTCTCCGTCATCATCGTGTTCATCATCGGCACCAGCCGAGCGTCCACCACCCGGCCGTTGTTGCCCGGTCGCCGCTGGTACAGTGTGGCGCCGCCCGCGCTCTTGACGCGGGTGATGATGTGCGGCTGCACGCCGATGCCACCGTTGGCGAAAGGCACATAGGCGCTCACCAGCTCGAGCGGCGAGACCTCAGAGGTGCCGAGCGCGATGGAGGCGTTGGGCTGCAGGTCGGACGTGATGCCGAGCCGGTGCGCGGTCGAGACGACCGCTCGCGGGCCGGCTTCCAGGCCGATGCGGACCGCGACCGTGTTGAGCGAGAGGGACAGCGCCTTGGTCAGCGTCACCGGTCCCATGTACTCGCGCGAGTAGTTCTCCGGCTGCCAGCCCTTGACGTTGATCGGACCGTCTTCGCGCACGGAATCGGGGGTTAGCCCCCGCTCCAGCGCCGCCAGGTACACGAAGGGCTTGAACGAGGAGCCCGGTTGACGCTTGGCCGCCACCGCGCGGTTGAACTGGCTCTCCGCATAGTTGCGTCCGCCGATCAGCGCGCGGATCGACCCGTCCGGGTCCATCGCGACGAGCGCGCCTTGACTGACGCCGAACTTGGCGCCCTTTCTGTCCAGTTCTTCGGTCAAGGCTTTCTCGCCGAGCGTCTGCAGCGGTAGGCTGATCGTGGTAGTAACGACGATGTCGTCCTCGACGCGCCCGATCGTGTCGTCGAGCGTGTCCACGACGTAGTCGGCGGCATAGTTGACCGAACCCGCGCCGGCTGGGGACACGGCATGCGCGGGCTTGGCCAGTGCCAGCTTCGCCATACCCTCGGTGATGAAGCCCTCGTCCCGCATCGCCGCCACGACCTGCGCGGCGCGCTCGACGGCCGCCTGCGGGTTGCGATTGGGTGCGAGCTTGGTCGGTGCCTTCATGAGGCCTGCGAGCATCGCCGCCTCCTGCAGCGACGTATCCTTGGCACCGTGCCCGAAATACTTGCGTGCGGCAGCCTCGACGCCGAACGCACCGGAGCCGAAATAGACCCGGTTTAGATAGAGTTCGAGGATCTGCGCCTTGGTGTAGCGGTGCTCCAGCCACAGGGCGAGAATCGCCTCCTGGATCTTGCGCGAGGCCGTGCGCTCCTGCGTCAGGAACAGGTTCTTGGCGAGCTGTTGCGTCAAGGTCGAGCCGCCCTGCATCCCGCCGCGGCCGGAGACGTCGCGCAGCACCGCCCGGCCGATCCCCAATGGGTCGAGCCCAAAATGCGAATAGAACCGGCGATCCTCGATGGCGACAAAGGCCTTCGGCAGGTAGGAAGGCAGGTCGCCGATCCGTACCGCGGCGCCCCCGGTGTCGCCGCGGTTGGCGATGAGCTGCCCCTCCGCGCTCATCACCGCGATGTTCGGCGGCCGCTTGGGAATGGTGAGTTGATCGATGGGAGGCAGCTTGGCGGCGTAATAGGCGACGGTTGCCGCGCCGGCGAGCCCGACCCAGATGCCGAGCACGAGCGTCCAGCGCGCCGCCGTACCGAGCAGCGAGCGGCGGGCGCGCCGGCCGCGCTTGCTCGAAGACGACCGGCGGGTCGCGGCGCGCCGCCCGGCCCGCTCCTCCGCATCGAAGTCGCGTTCGAAGCGCGGCTCGCGTCGTTCCGGCTTGCCGCCCTTGGCCATGGCCCGCTCCCACCCCCGCCCCGTGGGACGCCACAGCTTACGACCCCCGGCTTAAAGCGCCGTAAAACAGTGACCCACCACGACGACATGCCATTTCCGTGGCGTCCCGCAGCTTTTTGCAGCCTGTGCCGGAACCGCAGCGAGCGCCGCTTTTGTACGCTTCCCCCGCTTGCGATTTGCTTGTAGCCAAGCCACAGTCGCGCCCCCGGTTGTGGCTGCGGATCGGGCTGAACGGATTGGCGTCATGAAAGTAACTTTGGAACGCGCGGTGCTGCTGAAATCGCTGGGCCACGTCCATCGCGTGGTCGAGCGGCGCAACACCATCCCGATCCTCTCCAACGTCTTGCTGCGCGCCCAGGGCCAGTCGCTGATGCTGAAGGCGACCGACCTCGATCTCGAAGTTACGGAGATCGTCGGCGCCGACGTGGGGCAGGATGGCGCGACCACGCTGCCGGCGCACATCCTCTACGACATCGTCCGCAAGTTCCCGGACGGGTCGCAGGTCTCGCTGGAGACGACGGGCGAGAACGGCCAACTCGTGCTGCGCTCCGGCCGCTCGCGCTTCAACCTGCAGTCGCTGCCGGAAACCGACTTTCCCGACCTCGCCGCGGGCGACATGACGCATCGCTTCACCCTCGGCGCCACAGACCTGAAGCGTCTGATCGAAAAGACGCAGTTCGCCATCTCCAACGAAGAAACGCGCTACTATCTCAACGGCATCTTCATGCACACGATCGACGCGGAGGGGCACCTCATGCTGCGCGCTGTGGCGACCGACGGTCATCGTCTGGCGCGCGTCGAGGTCGCCGCCCCGGACGGTTCGGCCGGGATGCCCGGGATCATCGTGCCGCGCAAGACGGTCGCCGAGGTGCAAAAGCTCATCGACGGCACGACGGACAGCGTGACGGTCGAGGTCTCGACCGCAAAAATCCGCTTCACCTTCGGCGACGTGGTCCTGACATCGAAACTGATAGACGGCACGTTTCCCGACTATCTCCGCGTCATCCCGAGCGGCAATGACAAGCGGCTGACGGTGGAGCGCGCGCCTTTCGCGGCGGCGGTGGACCGCGTCTCCACCATCTCCTCCGAGCGCGGCCGGGCGGTCAAGCTGGCGGTGGCCGATGGCAAGCTCACCCTCTCCGTCACCAACCCCGATTCCGGCTCGGCCGTCGAGGAGTTGGAGGTGGACTACGACGCCGCCCCGCTCGACATCGGCTTCAACGCCCGTTACCTCCTCGACATCACGGCGCAGATCGACGGTGACACGGCACTGTTCAAACTGGCCGATCCCGGCTCGCCGACCCTCGTGCTCGATCGCGACGGAGCCCCGGCCCTCTACGTGCTGATGCCGATGCGGGTGTGATCAGGCGCGTCGACCTGCGGCAGGACGAGGCGTTCTTCACGCTCCTGGTGGACAGCCACCGGCGACTGATCGGGTCGCCGCTCGGCGTGAACCTCGGACTTCCACCCTGCAGCGCAGCCTGGCTCTACGCCGAGGCGCCCTATTGCGTGCTGGCACATGATGCGGGTGACGACCCGCACTTCACCTACGCCAATTGCGCGGCGCAAGCCTGCTTCGGCTACGCGTGGGAGGAGTTCGTCGGCCTTCCCTCGCGCCTTTCGGCCGCGCCGCTCGACCAAAACGAGCGCCAACGCCTGCTCGACGCGGTAGCGGCCCATGGCTTCATCACCGACTACCACGGGCAACGGGTCGCCAGGTCGGGGCGCCGCTTCTGGATCACGGCTACGGTATGGAACCTCGTTGACGGCGGCGGCCGCAAGGCCGGGCAGGCCGCCTCGTTCGCCGTGCCGAACTGATAGGGCTGCCAGGCTCGCGTCCGCCCGCCCGATCAATTACGGGGCGGCATAGCCGGCGAAATCGCGGACGACGTTCTCGTAGACCGAGCGCTTGAAGGGGATGATCAGCCGCGCGAGGTTCTCCATGCGCTCCCAGCGCCACGTCTCGAACTCCGGGCGAAACCCGCCGGAGGGAGCCGCGACGTTGATCTCGCTGTCCTCGCCCTCGAAGCGCAGCGCGAACCACTTCTGCCGCTGGCCCTGGTAGCGCCCGCGCCAGGCTTTCTTCGTGGCGTCGACCGGCAGGTCGTAGGTGTACCAGTCGGGCGCTTCAGCGATCAGCGAGATGGACGTGACGTTCGTTTCCTCCGCCAGTTCGCGCAGGGCCGCCTGGTAGGGGTTCTCGCCGGGGTCGATACCCCCCTGCGGCATCTGCCACAGGTGCTCGCTTGGGATCGCGTCGGACACCCGCTTGGGGCGACGTTGGCCGATGAACACCAACCCCTGTTTATTGAGGAGCATGATGCCGACGCAGGGACGGTAGTGCCCGGCCTCGGCGGGAAAGGGCCGGTTCATGGCGTCCTCGCGACGACGGGCGCGGCCGAACCGGCGAGCGAACTGACCGGAACCAGGGCGAGGCCCTTGGCCCCCAGCGTTCCGACGAAGGTGGCGAGAGCAGCCAACGATCCGGGGCTGGCACCGACGGCGGCCACCGCAGCGCCCTTCGCGCGCGCTATCGCCTCCACCTTCACGGTGACGGCGCGAACCGCGCCGGCATCCGCGTCGGCCTCCAGCACGAGGTCGGCCTTAGCGACCGGCGGGACGCCCGGTAATCCGGCGAGCGGGGCCGCCGCGCGCCCATCCTCCGCGTAAAGCAGGCCGCGTCCGCCGATCTCTTGAAGCATGGTCGTCATCGCCGCTTGGTCGGTGGCCAGTAAGCCGCCGTGAAAATTGCTGACGCCGACATAACCACTCATCCGGCTCATCAGCCAGCGGAGATCGTCCAGCATCGCCACCGGAGCGGCGCCGGCGCGTAGCGCGTGTGCCGCAGGACGTCCCTCTTCGCGGTCAGGCGCCACAGCGAGTTGCAGCAGCACTTCGTGCCCGGCCGCCTTGGCGCGCTCGGCGAAGGCGTCGAGCGTCTCGCCATAGGGAGAGAACGCCAGGCTGACCGCGGCCGGCATTCGCCCGATCGCGTCGTCCGTCAGCGCGCGATCCGATCCAAGCCCGGTCACCACGATGGCGATGCGCGGCGTACCGAGGCCGATCGCACCGCTGAGGACAGGCGGCCGAGCGTAGACATCGCTCGGCCGCGTGCCGTCGGCACCGATCCGCGGGAGAGGCCCGTAGCGGGTCGCCTCGATCAGCCGCCGGTCGACAGGAGCGACTTCGTTCAACCCGAGCGCCTGCTGCACCTTGATGACGAGCGGCCCCGACCCCGTCTGCGCCTGGCCGGCGCGAAAGACGCTGACGCCGTTTTCGATGCGCGCCGCCGGAGCGGGCGCGGCGCTGACCGGCGCCGACGGGACGGGCGCGGGGTCGTGCGTCGGGTCGGCGACTTGCGCGGCCTGTGGAGAAAGACGTGAGGAAGCCGGCGGCAGGGCAGCGACGACGAAGGGCTCACCGCCGCGCGGGTCGGCCGTGACCAGCGCTGCCGCGAGTGCGGCGGCCGCTCCGCCGCCGAGGACCGCAAGGAGGACGCCGCGGTGCGACCTGGCACGCCGCGGCGGGTCCAGTCCCAGCGGCCTGTTCAGATCGTCGTCACCCATCGGCTGGTCCTGGCAAGCGCACCGCCTCCGCTGTCTCCCGCCGCGCCGTCGTCACGCAAAAAGCCCAGTACCATATAGGGTGCTTCGGGCTGTTTGCGAAAGCCAAGCTCGGCCGCGAGCCCTACTTGGTCTGGACCTTCGACGGGGGCGGCGCATCAGGCGTGCCACCCGTCGTCGGCGCGGCCGGTACCGGCGCGCCGGGCTGCACGGTGGTCGCCGGCGCGGCCACAGGCATGGGTGCGGCGGGGGCCGGGGTCGAGGCGGTCTTCTTCACGCCGCGCAGCAGGTCCTCGGCGGCGATGAGCTGCTGATCGTTCTTCGGGTCCGGCGGGACGTAGGCGCTGGAGCCGTGCTCCTCCGACCCGTTGGTCAGGTGACCCTTGAGCGAAGCCTCGCCCTTGGTGTCGTCCTTGCCCTTGAGTTCGGCCGGCACGTCTTCCAGCACCTGGATGTCGGGCTCGATCCCCTTCGCCTGGATGGAGCGGCCCGACGGGGTGTAGTAGCGCGCGGTCGTCAGCCGCACCGCGCCGTTGTTCTGGCCGAGCGGAATGATCGTCTGCACGGAGCCTTTGCCGAAGGACCGCGTGCCGAGGATCGTCGCGCGCTTGTGGTCCTGCAGGGCGCCGGCCACGATCTCGGAAGCCGAAGCCGAGCCACCGTTGATCAGGATGACCAGTGGCTTGCCCTTGGAAATGTCACCCGGCCGCGCGTTGTAGCGCTGCGTCTCGTCGGCGTTGCGGCCGCGCGTCGAGACGATCTCGCCGTGGTCGAGGAAGGCGTTCGACACCGCGATCGACTGGTCGAGCAAGCCGCCCGGATTGTTGCGCAGGTCGACGATATAGCCCTTGAACTTGTCGCCCGGGATCTCGCGGTTGAACTTCTCGATGGCCTCCTTCACCCCGTCGAACGTCTGCTCGTTGAATTGGGTGATGCGGATGTAGCCGATGTCGCCGCCTTCGATCTTGTTGCGGACCGACTTGATGGTGATCACCGCGCGGGTCAGCTTGACGTCCTTCGCCTCCTTCTTCTCGCCGCGCAGGATCTTCAGGTTGACCGACGTGTTCACCGCGCCGCGCATCTTGTCGACGGCCTGGTTGAGGGTGAGGCCCTGCACGTTTTCGCCGTCGATGGCGCTGATGATGTCGCCCGAGAGGATGCCGGCCTTGGACGCAGGCGTGTCGTCGATGGGCGTGACGACCTTGATCAGCTCGTTTTCTTGCGTCACCTCGATGCCGAGGCCTCCGAACTCACCGCGCGTCTGCACCTGCATGTCGCGGAAGCTTTTCGCGTCCATGTAGGACGAGTGCGGGTCGAGAGAGGTCAGCATGCCGTTGATCGCGGCCTCGACGAGCTTCTGATCCTCCGGCTTCTCGACGTAATCCGTGCGGATCTTCTCGAAGACATCGCCGAACAGGTTCAGGCTGCGGTAGGTGTCGGACGCGGCCGCGCGGGCGATGCCGGACGACAGCAGCCGTGTCTGCGTGCCGAGTGTGACGGTCGACGCGCCGAGGACCGCACCCAACAACACAAGCGAAACTTTGCGCATTATCCGCGAACCTTTTGAAGCTCCGGCTTCGCCCACCATGGGCCCGGATCGATAGTCGCCCCGTCTTTTCGAAACTCGACGTACAGGATCGGCCGGGCTGCCTCGAGGGCCATGGCGGCAGCCAGCTTCGTGGATCCGTCGCCCATCACGGCGACCGGCTCACCGGCTAAGACGAACTGGCCCAAATCTACGTTGATCCGCTCCATACCGGCAAGGACTATATAGTAGCCGCCGCCGGCGTTGATGATCAACAATTGGCCGAAGCTGCGGTAGGGGCCGGCATAGGCGATCCAGCCGTCGCTTGGCGCCGCGACCACCGCGCCCGTTCCCGTCTGCAGCCTCAGGCCCTTTTCCGTGCCGCCAAAACCGTCGGGGCTGCCGAAGGCGCGCAGGGGAGAACCTCGCGCCGGGAGCGGCAGCAACCCTTTCAGGCTGACGAAGCCAACGGCCGGGGCCAGTCGCGCCGGGTCCTTTGCCGGCGGTTCCCTGGCAGGCGTGCCGGGACGAACCGCCGCATCCGCCGGGGGCAGGGCTGCGGCCATCTGCAGCGCGTCGACGCGGCGGGCGGCTTCGGCGGCGGCTGCCGACGGTTTGCTCTGCGCCTCCATGCGGCCGATCAAATCTTTGAGAGACGTCGCCTGCCCGGCAAGCGCCTGCGCGCGGTCCCGTTCCGCACCGAGCACGCCTTCCGCCTGCCCGAGCGCGGCTTGCCGGGCCTCGACAAGGGCCGCCAGACGCGTGCGCTCCGCCGCCACCTGCGCGAGGTCCTCGGACAGGGATCGGCGCTCGGCCTCGATCGCCTTGCGAGCGCGCGCCAGTTCCGCGAGATCGGCAACAAGCGCGTCGATCTCCGTCCGCATGCCCGGCAGCACGGCACCGAGCAGCATGGAGGTGCGGATCGCCTTCAGCACGTCGTCGGGATCGACGAGCAGGGCCGGGGGTGGCTTGCGCCCCATTCGTTGCAGCGCGGCAAGCACCTCCGCCACCACGGCGCGTCGGCTGCCGAGCGATTGCTGCACCGCCTCCTCGCTGCGCAGGCCCTGGTCGAGCCGCGCCTGGGTCTCGGCCACCTGTGCCTCATCCGCGCCGACTCGCGCCGTGGTCGCGATAAGCACCGCCCTGAGCTTGGTATGGTCGTCGCGCACCGCGTCGACCTCCGCCTGGAGAGTTTTGCGCCGCTCGGTGGACACGTCGATGGAATCCTGCAGCCCGCGCAGCCTGATCTGCTGGTCGGCGGGCTGCGGCGCGGGCTCTTGCGCGCGAGCGGTGGCGGTGAGCAGCGCGGCAGCCAGGAACGCTGGCGCAACACCCGAGACCCGCGGCCGTCCTGTCCTCCGTGTCGCCTGAGAGGACTGTGCCGGTCGCGCCCGCGATGAAAGGTCCATGCGGACCGGAACGCCGCTGATCGACGAACCACGCTCTTCGTCCCCGTCTCGCGCGTCTTGCATCCCCCGTTCTCCTTCCCGTCGCCCGCTCAGGCCCGATGGTAGGGGTGGCCCGTCAGGATCGTCGTCGCGCGATAGAGTTGCTCGCTCGCCATGACCCGCACGAGTTGGTGGGGCCAGGTCATCGCACCGAACGCGACGACATGCGAGGCGCCCCGCCGCCAAGCCGGGTCGAGCCCGTCGGGGCCGCCGATCACCAGGGCGAACGGCCCGGCGTCCGCGTCGCGCGCGGCGCCGATCAGGGCCGCGAAGCGGGCGCTGCCGAGCGCCGCCCCCTTTTCGTCGAGAGCCATGACGATGCCGCCGCTCGATCGGGCGGCGATCGCCTCCGCTTCCTCGAGCTTGCGGTCCTCCGGACGGCGGGCACGGCTCTCGTCGATTTCGTGCAGGCCGAAGGCAAGCCCGGCGGAGCGGCCGGCCAGCTTGGCGCGCTCCAGATAACGAGCGGCGAGGTCGCGCTCCGCGCCCGCCTTGGCGCGGCCGACGCAGACAAGCTCGACCCGCAGCACGGCAGGCCTAGCCCGCGCGCTGCTCGCTCGGTCGGTCGGCGCCCCACATCTTCTCGAGGTTGTAGAACTGCCGCACTTCGAGGCGGAACACGTGCACGATGACGTCTCCCGCGTCGATCAACACCCAGTCTCCGGCCGTCAGCCCCTCGATGCTCGGCGCGGTCCGACCGGTCTCCTTGAGCGCACGGACCACGCGATCCGCGATGGAGGCGACGTGGGTCGTGGAGCGACCGGTGGTGATCACCATCGCGTCGGCGATGCTGGTCTTTCCATGCAGGTCGATCACGGTCACGTCTTCGGCCTTCGCGTCCTCGAGACTCGCCATCACGACAGGCACGAGGGATCCCGGTTCAAGCTCGCTGGAGCCTGTCAGGGGCGGAAACGACGGTGCCGCCGCTGCGCTGTAACCCGTGTTGATCAGTTCGGACATCCTTGGCCATCCGGTCTGTGGGCCGGTCCAACCGTGAGCATGGCCGAAGTGCGGGCTTTTTTCAATTGACAATTGGTCCCGCCCGCGATTCCGACTTGGGCGGACCCTGCAGGGCGCGCATGGGGAGGCTGCGGCATCGGCCCCATCGAATCAACCAACTGGTGGTAGGGTGCCGGCGGCTCGGCGGTCGGCAAGAAACCTGCTTGTTCGGCGGCTGCTCAATTAGGACTGGATGCGCGACGATGCCGAAAACCACTCTCGAGGCCGCAAAGCAGGATGCTTTCACCCCCCGGGCGGCGTCGCAGGACAGCGAGGAGCTGCGCGAGGCGATCCTCGCCAAACTCATCTACAGCGTCGGCAAGGACACGAGGACCGCGAGCCCGCACGATTGGTTCGTCGCTCTCGCGCTCGCCGTGCGTGACCGCATCACCGACCGCTGGATGAGTGCGAAGCGCCGCACCCATCAGGCCGCCGGCAAGACAGTCTATTACCTCTCGGTCGAGTTCCTCATCGGTCGGCTCTTGTTCGATGGGCTCACGAACCTCGGGTTGACGGAGACGGCCCGCGACGCCCTCTCGGCGCTCGGCGTCGATCTCGATGCCATCCGCCAGGAGGAGCCAGACGCCGCGCTCGGCAACGGCGGCCTCGGCCGGCTCGCCGCCTGTTTTATGGAGAGTATGGCGAGCGTCGGCCTGCCGGCCTACGGCTACGGCATCCGCTACGATCTCGGCCTGTTCCGCCAGGTCATCTCCGACGGGTGGCAGCACGAGGTGCCGGAGGATTGGCTCGTCAACGGCAATCCATGGGAGTTCGAGCGACCCGAGATCGTCTATCCCATCAGCTTCGGCGGCTATGTCGAGCATGTCGCGGCCGCGGGCGACGACGTCCCGCGCGATGTCTGGCACCCGCGCGAAACCGTGCTCGCGGCTGCCTTCGACACCCCCATCATCGGGTGGCAGGGCAAGCATGCCAACACGCTGCGGCTCTGGTCGGCGCGGTCTACCGATCCCATCGAGCTCAACGCGTTCAATCGGGGCGACCACGTCGGCGCCTTCGCCGCCCGGGCCCACGCGGAATCGATCTCGCGTGTGCTCTATCCCAGCGACGAAACGCCGTCCGGGCAGGCGCTGCGGCTGCGCCAGGAGTATTTCTTCACCTCCGCCTCGCTGCAGGACCTGCTGCGCCGCCATCTCGCCTCGCACAAGAGCCTGGAAAGCCTGCCGGAGCACGCCGCCATCCACATGAACGACACGCATCCCGCGATCGCTGTCGCCGAGCTGATGCGGCTCCTGTTCGACGAGGAGGGGTTCTCGTGGAGCGAGGCCTGGCGCATCACCTCCTCGACGCTGAACTACACCAACCACACGCTGCTGCCCGAGGCGCTGGAGGCTTGGCCCGTCGCCCTGATGAACGACCTGCTGCCGCGGCACATGCAGATCATTTTCCGGATCAATTACCTCCACATGAAGGCCGTCCCGGCGACGATGCAGGACAGCCGCAGCCTCGCCTCCGTGTCGCTGATCGACGAGGCGGACGGCAAAAGGGTGCGCATGGGCCACCTCGCCTTCATCGGCTCGCGCCGCATCAACGGCGTGTCGGCGCTGCATTCCGACCTGATGAAGAAAACGATCTTCCGCGACCTCGACGCGGTCTACCCCGGTCGCATCGTCAACAAGACCAACGGAATTACCTTCCGTCGCTGGCTCTACGAGGCCAACCCGGGCCTCACTTCGCTGCTGGTCGAAACCCTGTCGCCACGCGTTCTGGACCAGCCCGACCTGCTGCAGGGCTTCAAGGCCTATGCGGACGACGCGTCCGTGCAGGAGCGCATCGTGAAGATCCGCCGCCACACCAAGCAGGCGCTGGCGAACGTGGTCGAGGACCGGCTCGGCGTCCGCATCAGTCCGGACGCGCTCTTCGACGTGCAGATCAAGCGCATCCACGAATACAAGCGGCAGCTGCTCAACATCATCTCCACCGCCGCGCTCTACATGCACATGAAGAGTGACCCCAATGGTCCCTACATCCCGCGCGTGAAAATCTTCGCGGGCAAGGCGGCGGCGAGCTACGCGCGTGCGAAGCTCATCATCAAGCTCGCCAATGATGTCGCGCAGGTCGTCAACCACGATCCGGCGATCGGCGACCGGCTGAAGGTGGCTTTCCTGCCCAACTACAATGTCAGCCTGGCCGAGACGATCATTCCTGCCGCCGACCTGTCCGAGCAGATCTCGACGGCCGGCATGGAGGCGTCGGGCACGGGCAACATGAAGATGGCGCTCAATGGCGCGCTGACGATCGGCACGCTCGATGGCGCCAACATCGAGATCAGCGAGGCGGTCGGCCGCGACAACATCTTCATTTTCGGCCTGACCACGGAGGAGGTCGCGGTGCGGCGCGCCGAGGGTTTTCGCGGTCGCGATGCCGTGGCTGCCTCGCCCCACCTCAAGCAGGTGTTCGACGCCATCTACGATGGTATGTTCTCCCCCGACGACCGCGACCGCTACAAGTCGCTGATCGACTCGGTGCTCGGCTACGACACGTTCATGGTCGCGGCCGATTTCGGCGCGTACTGGGATGCGCAGCGCCAGGTGGATGCGCTCTGGGCCAAGCCGAAGGATTGGTCGCGCGCGCGCATTACCAACATCGCCGGGATGGGCTGGTTCTCGTCCGACCGCACGATCCGCGAGTATGCCGAAGACATCTGGAGGGCGCCGACGCTATAGGCGTTCGCTCGCGATCGCGGTTCTCGAGTGCTGACCGCCCTTCGATATCCTCTCGGCGGCGCTCCGCGCGGCTCCGAGAGAGTGTACGTCAGCCGACCACCAGCTCGTGGACGCTGAAGAGGTGTTGCTCGTCCGTCCACACGTGTCGCGGCGTCCACCCCGCGCTGCTCGCGAGCGTGCCAAAATCCTCGATCGAATATTTGTACGAGTTTTCGGTGTGGATGGATTCGCCCGGCCTGAACGCGAACTGCCGCCCGAGCAGAGAGACCGCCTGCGCGCGCGTGCTGACGAGGTGCATCTCGATCCGGCTCTTCGCCGCGTTGAACACCGCCCGGTGCTGGAAACCGCCGAGATCGAAGTCCGCGCCGAGTTCGCGGTTGGCGCGAACGAGGAGATTGAGGTTGAAGGCGGCGGTGACGCCAGCCGCGTCGTTGTAGGCGGGGATCAGTCGCGCCATATCCTTGCGGAGGTCGACGCCGATGATGAGACGGCCGCTTTCCCCGAGGCTCGCGGCCATGCCGCGCAGCAGAGCGGCGGCCTCGTCGGGCGCAAAATTGCCGATCGTGGAGCCGGGGAAGAAGCCGAGCCGCGGGCGGCTGGCGAGGTCCCCGGGCAGCGTCAGCTCGACGCGGAAATCCCCTACCACCGGGTTCACGGCCAACGCCGGGAAGCGCCGCGCCAAGCGCTCGCGCGCCTCTTCGAGCGCGCTCTGCGACACGTCAATCGGCACGTAGGCCCTCAGCGCGTCGAGCGCAGTGAGCAGGATCTCCGTCTTGCGGCTGGAGCCCGAACCGAACTCCACGAGAACCGCGCCGCGTGGCGTCTCCGCGGCGATCGGCCCGGCACAGCGCTCGAGGATCGCCGCCTCCGTGCGGGTCGGGTAATATTCGGGCACGGCGGTGATCATCTCGAACAGCTCGCTGCCGCGGGCATCGTACAAGAAGCGACAGGGTAACGTTTTGCTGGCTTCCGACAAGCCGGCCAAGGCCGCTGCGGCGAAGCCGTCGCCAGCTTCGTCGAAAGCTCGGGTGTCGTGCGTCATCGGAGGTCGCTCGCGAGCCGCAGGCCGGCGAACTGCCAGCGCTGGTGGGGGTAAAAGAAGTTGCGGTAGGTGGCCCGCGCGTGGCCGGCCGGCGTCGCGCAGGAGGAGCCGCGCAGAACCTGCTGGCTGACCATGAATTTGCCGTTGTACTCGCCGATGGCACCAGGCGCGGCGCGGTAGCCGGGATACGGCAGGTAGGCGCTTTGCGTCCATTGCCAGACCTCGCCGAACATCTGCTTGTCCGATCCTCGGGCCGGCTGCGGCCGCAGTGCCCACGAGTCGGCGACCGGTTGCGCCTCGCCGCTCGCGAGCGCCGCGTGCTCCCACTCGGCCTCCGTCGGCAACCGCTTGCCGGCCCAGCGCGCATACGCATCGGCCTCGAAGTAGCTGACGTGCGACACGGGCGCGGCTTGGTCGAGGTCGATGACGCCGGCCAGACTCATCCGGGTCCAACCACCCTTGCTCTTCGACCAGTAGAGCGGAGCCTCCCAAGCTTCGGCCTTGACGGTCGCCCAGCCGTCGGCAAGCCAAAGGGCCGGCGCGCGGTAGCCGCCGTCCTCCACGAACGCCAGCCAATCGGCGTTGGTGACCAGCTGGTCGGCCAGCTTGAACGGGTGCAGCAGAACCTGATGGCGCGGCAGTTCGTTGTCGAAACTGAAGCCCGGCCCGTCATGGCCGATCATATGGATCCCGCCCTCGAACGCCGTGTAGCTCGTCGGTCGCCCCTGGCCAGAGGCGGCTTTCGCCAGGTCGGTGCGGTACGCCGGCCGCAGCGGGCTGGCGGCGAACAGGCTGAGTACGTCCGTCAGCAGCAACTCCTGGTGCTGCTGCTCGTGGTTGATCCCGATCTCGACGAGCGCCTGGACCGCGGCTTGGTCGCCGGCGGGCTGGGCAAGCAGCTGTTTCAACCCAGCGTCGACGTGAGCGCGATAGGCAAAGACCTCCTCGCTCGTGGGGCGCGTCAGCAGCCCGCGCAGGCCGCGTGGCTGGCGCTCGCCTTCCGCCTCGTAATAGGAGTTGAAACAGAACGGAAAGCGCTCGTCGAAGAGACGGTAGGAAGGCAGGTACGGCTTGAGGAGAAAGGTCTCGAAGAACCATGTGACGTGGGCGAGATGCCACTTCGTCGGGCTGGCGTCGTCGTTGGGCTGGACGACCTGGTCCTCGGGGGACAGCGGCGCTGCGAGGTCGAGCGAGTGCGCCCGCGTCGCGAAGAGTCGGCGCTCCCGCTCCGAACGAGCGCCGAGCGCCGCGTGCGGCGACGGTTCGCGCCGAGGTAGACCTGAACTCATGGACCTCTCCGATGCCGTGGCGCGCTCAGCGGACGGCGAAACACAGCGCCCTCTGACTTGGTTCCATCCACGACGCGCAATGCGCGCTGGCGACGGCGGGAACGCCCTAGATGGGCCGACTCGGCGCGGTTGCAAGAGGATATATCCTCTCACGCCGCCGCCACGCGCGACCGAGCAGGAGCGCGGCCCGCGCGTTGAGGAGACACACTTCGCCCCCGAAACCGAACCAGCGGCGCGGGCTTTTCTCTTCCCTCTCGACGAGATGAGCGGCGACCGCCACCAGCGTGTCCGGCGAGGCGCTCCCGAGGCCGGGATGAAGCGTGTCCAGCGCCATCGGCCACCGTGCGTAGCGGCGGGCACGGCCTTTGATCCCTTGAGCGACGGCCGTGGCGGCCGCAGCGGCGAACGGGTTTGATGAGGCTGGATCGTTCATGATCGGTACGCTCCGGTAAAGAAGCGAATACTACAGGTAAAAGTACCTATCGTGTAGGGGTCTCGATCGGACGGGTGGCGCTCACGTCAAGGTCTGTCGCCACTGGTTGCCCGGTAGGATCATGAGGATGCGTGCCGCCCACTCGATGGTCACGCCGCGGATCGGCGGCGCGTTATGGCTCTCGAGGTCGAAGGTGCCCTCGCGCGAGCCGCGGCGGATCACCTTGAGGTAGCGCTTCCCCTCGGCGGTACGCACCGCGGCTTCGCTCCCGGTGATGGCATGCGCATCGACCTCCGAGCGCCCGCAGATCACGACATCGCCGGAATCATAGCGCGGCCACATGCTGTCGCCCTCCACCACGAAGGCCACCGACTCCGGTGGAATGGGAAAGGGCAGGTTGATCTCGAACAAGCCTTCGGGCGGAATCTGTTCGAATTCCGGCAGGATCTCCGCCCCCGCGCCGATCCGCCCAACGACGCGCACCGCCGGGCTCGCGCCCTCGTCGCCCGCGCCCTCCAGCAACCAAGCTGCCGTCGTCTTCAGCACCGGGGCGAGCGCCACCAGCGTTTCGGTCGTGATCCCACGGCGCTCGCCGTTCTGCACCGCGCGCTTGAGGTTGCGGATCGCGTCGGGCCGCTTGGCGAGGTCCGAGGCCCGGTTTGCCGAAAGGCCTACCAGCTCCAGCCTGCTTTCGATCCGCGATAGGACGGCTTGAAGCTGCATGACGGTAGAATAACCGAAAAAGATGCGGTGTCTACCCTGTCGTTGATCCATTGACGAAACAGGTAGGTTTACCGATTGTAGAGTTATGAAAACGCAACCCAAGTCTCCCCTCAAGACTCGCTGGACCAATGAGCGCGTCGCCCGTCTCGGCTTCCTCGTAGGCCAGGGATGGGACGCCAAACGCGTCGCCGGCGATCCGTTGATCGCCTCGACACCCAACAACGTCCATCGCCAGGCGCAGCGCTTCGGCCTCGCGTTCCGCGACTCGCCGACGAGCCTTTGCCGCCTCCCTGGCGAGGCGGGTAGCCTTTACGACGCCGCCGCCGCGAAACGCGGCCTCACGCGCGAGGGGCTGATCCGTATGCTGCTCGTCACCGCCGCCTCGGACGCCGCTCTCATCGACAACATCCTCGACGATGGCCTCTGAGATGGACAATCTCCGCGAAGGCGCGCTGGACGGCGACGCGCCAGTGCCGGCCACCTGGACGCCCGAACACGTCGCGCGTCGCCTCGTCGAGGCGTTCCGCACCCTCGACCGTCTGCCGCGCGTTCGCGGTCCGCGGCCGCCCGGCGATCACTGGCCGCGGCACCGCGTCGAGTGGGACGACCATCTCGCGCAGGCCGAGTTGCCCGAGAGTGAGAAGCGCGAGCGCGCGGAATGGCGCAACCGCCTCGGCGCGGCTCCCACCGGGGCGGAGATCGCCCGAATGGAAACGAGTCTCGAATGGCTGCGGACCCTGCGAGCGGCCGATAGCGGCTTGGCGCTGGTCACCAGCCTGTGGGCGCTCCGC
The DNA here is from genome assembly GCA_965249685.1 of Beijerinckiaceae bacterium. GTDB lineage: Bacteria > Pseudomonadota > Alphaproteobacteria > Rhizobiales > Beijerinckiaceae > RH-AL1. Next base: position 2,980,497 of record CBDFMN010000003.1, read on the forward strand.
GCCGCGCGCCGCCGCTCGGTGCGCGCGCTGTGCCGCGAAAAGAAATGGGCCCCGCACACGTTCTATCGTCTGCGGGCCAAGGCGTTGGAGCATCTGGCCGCAAACCTCAACGCGCGGCAGGTCGCCGTCTTCTGACCGCGCTTCCCGAGCACGCGCTCCCCATGCTATGGCGTCGGCCTCGACCCTCGAGGTCGATACCACAGGGGTCGCGCATGAGTGGGCTTCGATGAGACGCCTCGCAGGCATCGCGCTCGTTCTAGCCCTGGGCGGCTGCGGCGCGCGCGACTGCGTGCTCGACATCGCGCATCGCGATTGCCCCGAGACACAAGCCCTCGCAACGACCTTCCCGCAGGACGACGCCAATTGCCGCTCCTACGGCCTCGCGCCGGACACGCGCGCTTATGCTAAGTGCCGGGAAGACAAGTCCCACGTCCATCGCCTCACGAAGGACGAGTCGGACTATGGCTTCCTGCGCAACCCGATCCTGCCCAGCCTCCACTAATCCGGCGTTTACCAAATCGACGTGCGGCCCCCGCGTGCAAGTGCGAGCGCGCATTTCCTCCGCGCGGCACAGGGTTGACGGGCGACCGTTTGCGACGGCTTAATGCGCGTGTACCGAGCCCAACCTGCGCCTGCAGCGTTCCCCCGCTAAAACTTGGCGGGATCGTCGGTCCCAAACCCTTTCTATTTCCTGGATTTCCAATCCCGAGGCGCTTGCGTGAGCAAACGCTTCAAGGGATGGCGCCGTCTTCAGAACGGTGTCAAATCGATGCTCAAGGTTTGTAAGATGGCGCCTTTCCACTCGGCGACGCGACGTTGACGAACGACGGTTTGCGACGCCTAATGCGCGAGTACCGGGCACGAACTGCGTCGCGCCGCCGCCGCCTATGACGTTCGTTCCAAACGTATAACCCAAAACCAACGACTCGAAGATGAGGATGCCCGTATGGTCTCTTTCAGCGCGGGGCAGGATGTCGCGCGTCGTCTCATGGACGGCCCGCAGCGCTACACCTGCCTTGCGGGTGGCACGCGATCGGGCAAGACGTTCCTCATCGTCCGCGCGATCGTGGAGCGGGCGCTGACGGCGGCGGGCTCGCGCCACGCCATCCTGCGCTTCCACGCCAATGCCGCGCGCGCCTCCATCGCCCTCGATACGCTGCCGGCGGTGATGCGGCTTTGCTTTCCCGACACCAAGCTGAAGGAGTCCCGGCAGGATGGATTCTTCAAGTTGGCGAACGGGTCGCGCATCTGGATCGGTGGCCTGGACGACAAGGACCGGGTCGAAAAGATCCTGGGCCTTGAATACGCCACCGTGTTCCTCAACGAGGCCTCACAGATTCCCTATCCCTCCGCCCTCATCGCGCTGACGCGTCTCGCCCAGGTGGTGCCCGACCTTCTGCAGCGCGCCTATGTCGACCTCAACCCCACGAGCAAGGTGCACTGGACCAACATCCTGTTCGGCGAGAAGCGCGACCCCGTGTCGATGCAGCCGCTCGCCGATCCCACGGCCTACGCGCGGGCTTTCATCAACCCGCGCGACAACGCGGAGAACCTGTCTTCCGCCTTCCTCGACAGCCTCGCCAACCTGCCCGAGCGGCAGCGCAAGCGCTTCTACGAAGGCGTCTACGTCGACGCGGTCGACGATGCGCTGTGGGACTTCGAGACCATCGAGCGCCACCGCTGCGCGCCCGACGCCATCCCCGTCGAGCGGCGCGCCGCCGTCGTCGTGGCGCTCGACCCCTCGGGCGCGGCGGGCCGCGACGACCTTGGGTCGGACGAAATCGGCATCGTCGTTGCCGCACGTGGCGAGGACGGCGACTGCTACATCCTCGCCGACCGTTCCTGCCGCGAGGCGCCGGCGGCCTGGGGCCGGCGCGCCGTCGCCGCCTTCCACGAATATCGGGCCGACTGCATCGTCGCGGAATCCAACTTCGGCGGCGAGATGGTGCGTGCCACGATCCAGGCGGCCGACCGTAACGTGCCGGTACGCCTCGTCACCGCCAGCCGCGGCAAGGCCGTGCGGGCGGAGCCGATCTCGGTGCGCTACGCGCATGGCGAGGTCCACCACGCCGGCCGCTTCCCCAAGCTGGAAGACCAGCTCTGCGCCTTCGCGGCCTCGGGCTACGGCGGGCAGGGCAGCCCCGACCATGCCGACGCCGCGATCTGGGCCCTCACCCACCTGTTCGGCGCCGACGACACGGCGGGGATCATCGAGTTCTACCGTCGCCAAGCCCAGGATATCGCCTGATGCAAAACTTTAAGCCCAAGCCGGGAGCCGCGCCGTGAGCGCGCGGGGCACCGGCCAGCCGCAATGGCCGCTCAACCCTTACGAGGTCAGCCTCTCCTTCGCCGCGCGCGACCGTGCGGCGGCGGACCCGTCGACCTGGTTTGGCCCGCTCGACCCCGTCGCGCCCGCCGCGCCGGACGACGTCGCCGGGCGGCAGTGGGACTACCCCTCGGGCTACAACCTCGCCCTGCAGCCGCGCCTGCAGGAGGGCGTGTCCTTCGCCACCCTGCGCGCGCTCGCCGACAGCTACGACATCCTGCGGCTGGTCATCGAGACGCGCAAGGACCAGGTCGCGCGGCTCGCCTGGACGATCCGGCCGCGCCGCGCCGGCGCCGCGTCGCCCGACGCCGGGCGGCTGGCGGCGTTCTTCAGCCGCCCCGACGGCGTGCACGGCTGGACCGATTGGCTCCGCATGCTGCTCGAGGAGCTCTTCGTCGTCGACGCGCCGGCGCTCTACATGCAGCGCAACCGCGCCGGGCAGGTCATCGCGCTGATGCCGCTCGACGGCGCCACGATCAAGCCGGTGATCGACGCCTGGGGTCGCGTGCCCCAGCCCTACGCCGGCCCGGGCGGGATGGTCTATCCCACGGCCTACCAGCAGGTGCTCAAGGGCTTTCCGGCGGTCGACTATTCCGCGCGAGACCTGCTGTATCGGCCGCGCAACCCGCGCGTCAACAAGGCCTACGGCTTCAGTCCGGTGGAGCAGGTCATCGCCACCGTCAACATCGCGCTGCGGCGGCAGCTCTTCCTCACCGACTATTTCACCGACGGCAACATCCCCGACAGCCTGATCGGCGTGCCGGAGACGTGGACACCGGACCAGATCGCCTCCTACCAGAAATATTGGGACGCCACCTTCTCCGGCGACCTCGCGCGCCGACGCCGCGCCAAGTTTGTGCCCGGCGGCGTCGCCAAGACCTTCATCCAGACGAAGGAGCCGGAGCTGAAGAGCGTCTTCGACGACTGGCTCGCGCGCATCGTCTGCTTCGCCTTCTCCGTGTCGCCGCAGGCGCTCGTCCAGACGATGAACCGGGCGACCGCCGAAGTGCAGAAGGCGCTCGCGCAGGAGGAGGGTCTCGCCCCCATCCTGCTCTGGGTCAAGGGCCTCGTCGACGACCTGCTCGCGCGCGAGTTCGGCGCCGCCGACCTGGAGTTCGCCTGGACGCCGAGCGAGACGGTCGACCCGCAGGCGCAGGAGCAGGTGCTGTCGAGCTATACGGGCCGGGGTATCCTGACGATCAACGAAGCCCGCGCGGTGCTCGGGCGCGAGCCCCTCGCCGACCCGGCGGCGGACCGGGCGATGGCGCTGACGGGGGCGGGCTATGTGGCGCTGGGTGGCGCGACGCCGGCAGGAGCGGCGAAGCTCGACAAGAGCGTGGCTTGGGACGAGGGCCAGCATCCACGCTGGCCGGCGGGGTCGGGCGAGGGGTAAGGCGTTGGCAGATGTGCTCATCGACAAAAGGTACGACGAGGTGATTGGGATAACTCACTGCACCTACTCGACGCGATACGGAACACAAGGGATTTTACTCCTGTAATACAACTTGGCCTGTCACTCACTTCTAATGCGGAGAGTAAGCCATGCAGATCGTTTTGAAGCGTTCCGCTATCGATAAGTTGTTAGATGATCCCAAAATCCATCGCAAAAATTAGCCGGGAAAGTGCCTTTCCTGGGCTATTATCGACGCAGCTACTCGACATCGCGCGACGGGGTTGTGACCGAATATGGGGATGGGCTCACGACCATCGACCCACAGAGTCCCGACGAGACAAAGGACATCGTCATAAGGTCTATTTCAGTCGCGGATGGCGAGGAGATCATGTCTCACAGCTTTAGCATCGAATGGACGAAAAAGTTCACCTACGAACCGGCTGAAACGGTCAAAACGCCTTCACATACCGGGTAAATGCGCCTTGTGCAGTAACGCTCGCGCCGGCGGGTCAACGGCCTCATCGTCACCGCGCCAACATCGACCCGCAGGCGCAGGCGCAGGTGCTGTCGAGCTATACGGGCGGGGTATCCTGACGATCAACGTCGGGCGCGAGCCCCTCGCCAACCCGGCGGCCGACCGGCCAATGGCGCTGACGGGGGCGGGCTATGTGGCGCTGGGTGGCGCGACGCCGGCAGGAGCGGCGAAGCTCGACGACGAGGGGTAAGGCGGGCGCTTTACGCCGCAAGGCGGGACGGCCTCATCGTCACCGCGTATCTTGCGCTCGCAGGTGTACTGATCGATAAAAGGTACGACGAAGTCATTGGCGTGACGCACTGCATCTATCGAACGCCGTTCGAAACGTTCGTCCTTGAACGTCAAGGACCTTACCGATGCAGGCCGACATGGCCTGCTCCCGCGTTTAGCGAGACGGCGAGACACGATGAACCTAATCAAGCTAGAGCAATCTGCGATCGATAAAATCATGGAAGACAATGATGTCGCTCGCTGGCTGAAAGACCCCAGCGCTGACAATGTGCCTATACTAGGCTATTTTAGCCGAAGCTTCTCTAAATACAATGATGGCACTGAGGCTGAGCATGGTGACGGCTTTGTTCTGTCGACCATCGATCCATCAAGCGCTGAAGAGACCAGAGGTATCGTCGTCAAGACCGTTGCGCTTGCGCCTGACTTAAACATCCTGGTCGGCGGAGACGAATTTATCATGTCGAGAAGCTTCAGTATCGGCTGGTCCAAGTGGAAGTTCACCTATGAGCCGGTGACGTCCCCGTAGTCTATCAATCCAGTCCTGATCCCCAGCTTAGACGGCTTCAACAGTGCCTCCGCCAAAGGGGGAAGGCGCTGGCGCAGGAGCTCGCCCCGATCCTGCTCTGGTCAAGGGCCTCATCGACGACCTGCTCGCGCGCGAGTTCGGCGCTGCCGACCTCGCGATGGCGCTGACGGGAGCGGGATATGTGCCGCTGAGTGGTGGGGCTCCGGCTGGACAAGTCAGATCCCGGACGCGGCTATCTACCACGAGGGACCATACCTCTGCGCGGTGCTCATCCGCAAGGCGATCGTCGATGGCCCTCCGCAGAGGACGATCGACCTGGATGCCGACGGCCATATGATTTTTAGGTAGACGACCTTCGACGCATGCTTCGTGTTTTCCCAAACAGTCGAGATGGTCTAGGCCGGCCTCGACGCATTGGACGACCCCGACGTTAAAAGTCGAACGGCCCGGCCATCGGCTTCGAACGCTCCCACGCCTGTCACTGCGAGCGGAGCGAAGCAGCCCAGAGACCGCTGGGACCAACCTCGCGGCAGCGGCCCTCGCAATGAAGGCCGACAAGCCTGATCCGTCTCGAAGCTCAGCGCTTGAGGCAATGATCCGCATGATCCTTTCGTTACAACCCACTGACACCGGTAACCCGGCCTGAACGCCAGGTGTCCTGCCGTCCCTGCCTGCTGCAATCACACTCCCGCTTCCGGGAGAGCAGACCCTCGTCCACCAAGGAGCCTCCATGCTGCGTCTCGACATCCCTATCACCAAGGTCGACGCCGCGCGCCGCCTCGTCTTCGGCGTGGCGACGGCGGAGGTCGCCGACCGCGCCGGCGAAGTGTGCGACTACGCCTCCACCAAACCTCTTTACGAGAAATGGTCGGAGGCCATCGCCACCTCCACCGGCGGCAAGTCGCTCGGCAACCTGCGCGCCATGCACGGGTTGGTCGCCGCCGGCAAGGTGACGGCGCTCACTTTCAACGACGAGGCCAAGCAGATCGAGATCTGCGCCAAGGTGGTCGACGATGCCGAGTGGACCAAGGTCGCGGAAGGCGTCTACACCGGCTTCAGCCAGGGCGGCACCTACGCCCGCCGCTGGACCGACGAGGCGGGCGCCACACGCTACACCGCCGATCCGCACGAGATCTCGCTCGTCGACCTCCCGTGCCTGGCCCATGCCACGTTCGAGATGATCAAGGCCGACGGCTCGCAGGAGCGGCGCATTTTCAAGGCGCCGGAGGCGGATTCGTCCATCGCGCCGCGACTCGGGGAGGCGGCGAAGATCGGCGCCCGCAACAGCGCGCCCGACCAGGCGCGCATCCAGGCACTCCACGACACCGCCGTCGATCTCGGCGCGACCTGCGGCGCGCACAAAGGAGCGGGCGGCGACGAACTCGCCAAGCGCTTCGAGGCCCTCGCGCAGAAGTTCGACGGCGTCGCCGGGCATTTCGACGGCTGGACCGACCGCCTGACCAAGACGCTCGACGCGATCGTCGCCCGTCTCAAAGCCGTGGAAGAGCAGCCGCAGCCGCTTCCCTTCGCCATGCAGGCGCGCGCCGTCGGCAAGCAGGACGAGAGGGGCTCCGATGGGAGCCCCTCTCGCTTCGACGATCTGCTTGCCGACCCCGGCGCGCTGTCGCTGCTCGCCATCAAGCTCGCGCAGCGCCAGCGCCGCTAGCGCGCGTCTCCTTCTCTCACCGCAACTCGTCGTGACGCGCAGGCCGCGCGGACGCCGAAGCACGTCTTTTTCCCCAGGAGCACCATCATGCCCGAGACCGATCTCAACCAGGTCATCAGCAACCTCAAGATCTCGCAGCAGAACCCTCTACGCAACCTCGCAGGGGACACGCTGGCCAAGAGCACCTTCGCCGCAGGTTCCAGCCCGACGTCGGGGTTGACCTTCTACGACCTCGATCTCGGCGCCAAATTCCTCTATCCCGTGCTCACGCCGCTCCGCAACATGATCCCGCGCGTGTCGGGCAAGGGTGGCCTGCAGGCGGCATGGCGCGCCATCACCGCCATCAACACCAACGGCCTGCGCATCGGCGTCTCGGCGGCCAACCGCGGCGGCGTGCTGGCTGTCGCGACGCAGGATTATACCGCGACCTACAAGGGCCTCGGCGTCGAGACCAGCGTCGACTTCGAGGCGCAATATGCCGGCCAGGGCTTCGACGACGTCCGTGCCGTCTCGGCCAAGACGGGGCTGGAGGCGCTGATGCTCGGCGAGGAGGCGATGATCCTCGGCGGCTGCGCGTCGCTTGCGCTCGGCACCACGCCGACGCCGACGCTGAGCGACGTGGCTGTCGGCGGCACGCTCGCGGCCGGCCTCGCGCTCAGCGTCGTCTGCGTGGCGCTGACCCACGACGGCCTGGTGAACGCGACGGTCGCCGGCGGCATCCAGGGCCAAGTGACCCGCACGAATGCGGACGCTACGACCGACACGTTCGGCGGCGGCGCGGCCCGGCGCTCGGCCAATTCCGTCGTTACAGCGGCAAGCGACGGCAATGCCACGCATCTCGTGCGTGCCAGCGTGGTGCCGGTACCCGGCGCCATGGGTTATGCCTGGTTCTGGGGGGTGGCCGGCAGCGAGGCCCTCGGTGCCATCACCGCCATCGCCTCCGTTGCGATCACCGGTCCGGCCGTGGGGACACAAACGGTAACCTCGCTCGGGACGGCGGACAATTCGACGAACGCGCTCGCCTTCGACGGGCTCATAACCCAGGCTGCGAAGGCGGGCTCGGGTGCCAACGTCTTCGTCATGCCGCAGGGCGTCGCGGGGCAGGGGACGCCGCTGACCGCCGACAATGCCGGCGGCATCGTCGAGGTCGATGCCGTGCTCAAGGCCATGTGGACCAACTACCGCCTGTCGCCCGACACGATGTGGGTCAACTCGCAGGAGGCGCTGAACATCTCGCGCAAGATCGTCACCGGATCGACGGCCTCCGCGCAGCGGTTCGTGTTCAACGCCTCGCAGGACTTCGTCGGCGGCGGCATCATGGTGCGCGCCTACCTCAACCGCTTCTCGATGCAGGGTGGCAGCACGCTGGACATCAGGGTGCACCCGAACATGCCTGCGGGCACCATCCTGATGACGACGGGAGTGCTGCCCTACCCGCTGGCCGGCGTGGGCAACCTGATGCAGATCCGCACGCGGCAAGATTACTATCAGATCGAGTGGCCGCTGCGCAGCCGTCGCTACGAGTACGGCGTCTACGCCGACGAGGTCCTGCAGCATTACTTTCCGCCGGCGCTGGCGCTCATCACCAACATCGGCAACGGCTAGCACGCTCCGTCTGGACCGTCTCTCCATTTCGCGCCGAAGGAGCCTTCGATGAAGTATCGCCTGCCGAAACACTGTCGCGCCGTCGTCCACGAGGGCGTGACGCTGGAGGCCGGCCCCGAGGGGTCGGTCGAGGCACCGGAGGCGGCGGCGCCCGCGCTCCTCGCGCACGGTGTCGTGCCCTGGCTTGCGGCCGCCTCGCCGCGGGCGGCGGCGCGCGCCCTCCCGGCCCTCGGCGACGTCGACGCCCTCTCGCGCACCGCACTGGCGGACGCGTTGAGTCTGTTGGGGCACAAGACGCTGCCGACCAGCACGGAGGAGCTTCGCCGCGCGCTCCGCCGGGCGCTCGTCACGCGTCTATCCTGATCGCCCACCGGAGCGAATGAGATGAGTTCCAACGATCTCACGACCCTCGCCGACCTCAAGGCGTGGCTCGGGGTGGCGAGTGGCGGCGACGACCCCCTGCTTGCCGCCCTCGTCACCGACGTCAGCGCGGCCATCCTCAGCGATCTCGGCCGCGCGACGCTGCGGCCGACCCTCTATGCGGAGGCGCGCAACGGCGCCGGCGAGGCGGCGATCGTGCTGCGGCATTGGCCGGTCAACCAGGTTCTCTCGCTCACCATGGACGGGCTGCCGATCGCCCTCGCGACGACGCCGTCGCCACCGATGGGTGCGCCGAGCTTCGCCGCCGTGCTTGAGCCTGCCGATCCGGCCCCACCCGGCACGCTACAGCGGTTGACGTTGCGCGGGGGGCGCATGCCCTATGGCGTCGGTAACGTCGCGGTGTTGTACCGCGCCGGCTACGAAGTGGCTGCGGAGAGTGCGACCGTCCCCGCGGCGGCGCCCTACGCCGTCACCGCCGTCGCGCCCTACGGCCGATGGCTGTGCGACGGCGTTGTGACCAACGCCGCTGGGATCGCGCTGCAAATCGGCGCCGTGCCGGCGCCGGGCGTTTACGCCGTCGCAGGCGGCATCTATTATTTTGCCGCGGCCGATGCGGGAGCGTCGATCACCCTGCGTTACGGCTATGTGCCGGCAGACCTCGCCCGGGCCTGCTGCGAATGGGCGGCCGATCGCTACGCGGCGCGCTCGCGCATCGGCCAGAGCGCCCGGACGCTCGGCGGGCAGGAGACGACGAGCTTTATCGTCAAGGCCATGCCCGATTTCGTCGCGCGGCTGCTGCAGCCCTATCGACGCGTCGTCGCGCCGTGATCGCGGGCGAGGAGATGCTGGCCGCAGTCGCGGCCAAGGCCGAAGCGCTGCGGCTCGCGCTGGTCGATAAGGTGGACCGCAACCTCTCCGGCGCCGTGCTGCAAAGCCGATCGGGCGCGTTGCGCGCGTCGATACGCTCTGCGGTGCAGGCCGGCGACGCGAGCGTGTCGGTGACGCTGGAGAGCGTTGGGGTCTCCTATGCCGCGATCCAGGAATACGGCGGCCGCACCGCCGCACACGACATCCTGGCCCTCAAAGCCCAGGCCCTGCGCTTCGCCGACGGGCGGTTCGCCATGCGCGCGCATCATCCGGGATCGGCGATCCCCGAGCGGTCCTACCTGCGCTCCGCGCTGGGCGAACTGCGCGCCGAGCTTGAAGAGGGCGTGAAGGCGGCGGTCGCCGAGGTCCTCGATGCAACCTGACGGAGACCAACCTTGAGCACGCGCGAACAAGCGCTCGGAGCGCTGCAGGCGCTCGTCGCCGGCGCCTACCCCTGGAAGTCGCCTCCCGCACGTCGGCTAAAGCTGTGGAGCGACGTCCCCCCAATCGACCGGCCGGCCTGCTTTCTCTTCGAGGGCGGCTCGGAGACCTACGAGCACGGCGTCGGCTCGAACCCCAAGCGCAGCCTGGAGGTGAAGCTGTTCGTCTACCTTGATGCGCACGACCCGCGTACTGTGGGCGCCAGCCTGATCAACGCCGTACTCGATACTCTGGACGCCGCATTCGAAGCCGGCGGCGCCGACCTGACGTTGGGGCGTCTGACCCTCGGCGGCAGCGCCTACAGCTGCACGATCAGCGGCCGTCCCCTGAAGGATCCCGGCGACCTCGACGGCGACGGTCTCCTGGTCGTTCCCGTCCGCATCGTCCTGCCCTGATAGGAGCCGAGCATGACCGACACAGAGGTTCCCGAACCGCCCGCGCTGCATGCCGCCCGGCTAGTCGATCGCTGGTTTCTCGAGTGCTTCCAGGGGTCGCGCATCGCGCAATCGACCGAGACCTGGAGCTGCGTGCACGCGGCCAAGGACGACCTTAAGCGCAGGCTCGCCGCGCTGTTCGATCAACCCGGAATGGTCTGACCGCAACCCTATCTCCCCTCGTGAAAGGATCTCCCCATGTATAGTTTCGGCTCCGGCGTCCTGCTCGGGACGCGCACCGACATCGTCAACGCGACACCCGTCAATTTCGGCCTCGTGCAGGAGGTGACGATCGACGAGACGGCCTCTGTCAAGGAACTCTACGGGCAGTTCCAGCACCCGATCGCGGTGGCGCGCGGTACGATCAAGACGACGGGCAAGGCGAAGGTTGCGCGCATCTCGGGGCTCGCTCTCGCGCACCTCTTCTACGGCGTCGCGCCGGTGCCGGGGCAGCTGGCGACCGCCTTTGCCGAAGTGGCGAGCGTACCCATCGCCGCGCCCTATACGGTTGTCCCGGCCAACGCAGCCACCTTAGCCGACGACGGCGGCGTTCTTTACGCCGCGACGGGTTTGCCGCTCCTCAAGGTCGCGACCTCGCCCGCGAGCGGCCAGTACACGCAGGTCGGCGGCCTCTACACGTTCAACGTCGGCGACGCTGGCAAGCCGCTGCTGGTCAACTACACCTATCTGGTCGCCGGCAGCGGCCAGAGGTTCGCGGTCACCAACCAGCTCACCGGCACCACGCCGACCTTCGCCGCCCAGTTCTTCACGACCTTCCAGGGCCAGAGCGTCTCCCTGAAGCTCAACAGCTGCACCTCGACCAAGCTGGCGTTCCATACCAAGCTGGAGGATTTCGTAATGCCGGAATTCGACTTCTCCTGCTTCGCCGACGCTTCCGGCACGGTGATGACCTGGTCCTTCGCGGAGGCGTCGTGATGCGCGTGCGGGCGGAGACGATCCGCCTGGGGACGAACCAGTGGCTGGTACGCCCGCTGACGCTGGCCCAGGTGCAGGCGATCGAGCCGCTGCTGTTTGCCTCCGGCGAGGCGAAAGCCGGCAGCGTGGCGGCGGCGGTGGCGATCCTGCGCGTCGCCTTGGCACGGGACCATGCGGAGTCGGCGGCAGGATTGGACGACGTGGAGGCCGGCGCGCCGGAGGTCGCCGCCGCCATGAGCGGCGTGCTACGCCTGGGCGGCTTCCTGCCCGCGCCCGGGGAGGGCTCCCCACTGGGGGAAGCCGAGGCGGGTCGCGCACCCGCCTGACGGATTGGGCTGCGCTCTACGCCCGCCTGATGACCGCCTGCGGTTACACGCCGGACGAACTCGACGCCATGCCGATGCACGACGTGCTGGCCCTGCTGCGCGCTTGGCGGGACGCCCCGCCGGCGCACGAGATCCTGCTCGCCGTCCACGGCGTCGCCCGCGCCCCGCCGGTCCGGCGCGATGCCGGCGACCCGAGCGGCATCGGCGGCCTCATCGCCCGTTTTCCCGATGGTCAGGTCAAACCATCCTGAGGAGCCGACCCATGGCAGACGACGTCAAGATCACCTTCTCCGCTGACATCGCCAACCTGCAGAAAGGTCTGGCCGACGCCGCCAGCGCGGTAACCACCACCACCGGCACGCTGCGCTCGGGCGCGGCCCAGATCGACGCCTCCTTCGCCACGCTCGGCCAGGCCTATGCCGCGGGCGTGGCCCAGCGGCTCGACTTGGCACGCAGCTACAGCGACGACGAGCTGGCGATCGCCCGATCCGGCGACCGGGCCAAAACCGAGATCGCGCTCAACGGCGTCAAGCTGCAGCAGTCCCAGGTCAAGCAGCAGGCGCAGCTCTCGCAACTGTCGCACGAGGAGGAACTCGCCTCGCTGCTCGCGTTGGAAGGGCGGCGCGAGGCCGTGGAGCGCGACCACCTCACGTTCCTGCAATCGACCTACAAGGACGATGCCGTGGCCTTTGCCGGCGTGCAGCGACAGATCGACGGCCTGGCGTCGCAATCGGCGCTGCGCCGGCAGGAGATCGAGCGCAACGCCAGCCGCGAAATCTATGCCGAGTATCGCCGCACCTTCGAGCAGGCCGGCTCCAGCGTCTCCACCGCCATCGTCGGGATGATCAAGGGACAGGAGACGCTTCGCCAGGCCGTCTCCAACGTCCTGCTCTCGATCCTCCAGTCCTTCATCCAGGCGCGCATCCGCAGCGTCGCCGACTGGGCGGCCGGTGTGGCCGCCCAGAGCGCCCTGACGAGCGCGGGCGAGGCTACCAAGACGGGTGCCGTGCTCGCCGGCACCGCCGCGCGCTCCGGCGCGGAGGCGAGCGCCAGCGCCGCCAGCGGGGCGCTGACGGTCGCGACCATCGGCAAGAGCATCGTCGCCTCTGCGGCCGAGACCTTCGCCGGCATCTTCGGCTTCCTGTCGCCGCTGCTTGGACCCGCCGCCGCGGGGCCGGCTGTCGCGGGGCAGGCCACCGTGCTCGCCGCCGGCGCCGCGCTGCCTTCGTTTGCGGCCGGCGCGTGGAGCCTGCCGTCCGACATGATCGCGCAGGTGCACCGCGGCGAGATGATCGTGCCCGCGGGCCCGGCCGCGCGGATGCGCGAGGCGGCGAGCGTCGGAGGCGGCGACGTCCACGTCCACCACGCCACGACCTTCAGCGTGACGGCCATGGATGGCCGCGACGTCAAGCGGTTCTTCGACGGCCACGGCAAGACCATCCTCGGCGCGATCAACGCGTCCGTGCGCAACGGCGCGCACCTCGGACTCAGCAAGCTGCGGGGCGGCGCATGAGCGGCCCAAGCGGCGTTAACCTGCTGCCAGCGTCGGGCGAGTGGGTCTACGATCCCTTGCCCCATCGCGCGGCCCATGCCGGCGAGGACAAACCGATCGTCGTCAACCTGTACGCGGCCCCCGAGGGGACCCGCACCGATTACGCCCTCGCCATCGATCAGTTGCAGGCGCGTTATCCCGAATGCACGACGGTGTCGCTCGTCGTCGCCTGGTTCGGCGACTCGACCAATGCGGCACGCTGCCGGATCTACCCGGCGACCACCTATCCCGGCGGCACGGCGGAGGTGCTGGTGGACGGCGCGTGGCACCCGGATCCTTGGCGCTGCTCCGGCTTGACGGCCACCTCGCCCGGCCTGATCCCGCTGTCGACGCGCGGCGGCGCGGCGATCTATGGCGGCACGCCGTCCGACCCTGCCGTGGTGCGCTGCATCCGCGACCTCAAGGCGCGCGGGCTGCGCGTCACCTTCTACCCCTTCCTCCTGATGGATTGCGCCGGCTATCCCTGGCGCGGCCGCATCGCCTACGCGGGCGCCGACGTCAGTGCCGACGCGGCCGCGGCCGTCGCCGGTTTTCTCGGCCAGGCGACCCCGGACCAGTTCGCGCCCGACGCCAACGCCCTCACGGTCGGCTATGCCGGGCCGGCCGCTGACTGGACGTTGCGGCGGATGGTGCTGCACTACGCCACCCTCTGCGTGCTGGCGGGCGGCGTCGACCTGTTCCTCCTGGGGTCGGAGATGCGCGGCCTGGAGGCGATCCGCGGACCGGCCTGGACGCGGGCGGGCGGTGTCGACAGCGGCGGGGCCGCGGCCTGGGACTACCCGTTCGTCGCCGGGCTCTGCCGCCTCGCGGCGGACGTGCGCGGCATCTTCGATGCGGGCGGCCTTGGTCGCGATCGCGCGGCGCTCAAGAACCTCGTCGCCTATTCCGCCGACTGGTCGAGCTGGATGGGCGTGCCGCACGCCGAAGCGGCCGGGCAATGGCCGCATCTCGATGCGCTCTACGCCCATCCCGCGATCGACCTCGTCTCCTTCGACAACTATCTCCCGCTGTCGGACTGGACGACGGGAAACGGCGGCTTGGACGCCGCCAACTGGAGCACACCGGCGCCGCAGGGCTGGCCGCCGGCGCCGCAGGCCATGAACGGCCTCGGCCTGAGCGGGCCACCCGACCTCTATGACAAGGCGTACCTGAAGGCGAATATCGAAGGCGGCGAGAAATACGCCTGGTTCTACTTCGACTCGTCGAACGCTCTTCGCGGCCTCGACCCGCACGGCTCGGATCTCCAGGTCTCGTGCCCTGCCGGCGACCGGCTCGCGCAGCGCCGCACGGGCTACCAGGCCGGCCAGGAACTGCTCGCCAACAAGCGGTTGCGGTGGTGGTGGCACAATTCGCATCGCGCCATCTACGATGCCGGCGACGGGCAGGGTTATGTTCCGCACGGGGCCGCCACAGCCTGGGCGCCGCAATCGAAGTCCATCACCTTCGCCGAATTCGGGTTCCCGAGCTGCGACCGCGCGACCAACCAGCCGAACGTCTTCTACGACCCGAAATCGAGCGAAAGTTTTACGCCCTACTGGTCCAGCTGGGAGGCCGCCGCCGGGGGTGTTTTCCGGCCGCGGCGCGACGACCTGCTTGCAAGGTTGGCGCTGGAATCCCTGGTTGAATATTGGACGGTCGATGGCGGCAACGAGCTCTCGTCCGGCGGGATCGCGATGGTGGAGCCAGCCTTCATGGCCGCCTGGAACTGGGACGCGCGGCCGTTTCCCGCCTTTCCCGCGCAGGGCACCTGGGGTGACGCGCCGAACTGGCCGACGGGCACTTGGCTGAACGGCAAGGGTTGGACGGTCGACCCGCCGGTCGCTGACGCTGCGCCTGCCACGCCGCCAGTCTTGACGTTCCCGGCGCTGCGAGGGCAGGGCTGGTCCGCGCATTACCGGCCGCACTTCCGCACGGACGTGGCGGCCCACGTCACGGGCCGCGAAAGCCGCGCCGCGCGCGTCGCCGCGCCGATCTGGATCGTGGAGCTCCGCTTCGACCTGCTGAGCCCGAACGATTTCGCCACGCTCTGCGGCTTCTACGCCACGTTGCGCGCCGCCTCGGGGTCCTTTCTGTTTCCCATGCCGTCTGCGCTCGACGGCACTGCGAACCGCCTCTTTCGCTTCGCCGACGACCAGCTCGATCTCGAGGAGTTCGCGCAGCGTCTCGTCATGCTCGGCACCCTGACGCTTCGAAGTGTTCGCCCGTAGTCCGTCGTCCCCCCCCCCCGGCACGTCTCGTTTTCTCATTCAAGAGGCTCCCGTGACGCTACCGCCCGTGTTTCCCCAGCTCGCCGGCCAAGGATGGTCGGTGCACAAACGGCCGAGCTTCTCGACCCGCGTGGCCAGCCATGTGTCCGGTCGCGAGGTACGGGCGCCACTCTACGCCTGTCCGCTCTACGAGTTCGAGCTGACCTTCGACGCGCTCGCCTCCAGCGCGGATGCCTGTGGCGGCGCCTCGGCGCTCGGGTCGGCCTCGCTGCAAACTCTGCTCGGGCTTTACCTGCAGTGCCAGGGGCAGCTCGGCACGTTTCTCTACGTCGATCCCACCGATAGCGTCGCCCGCGGGCAGCTCTTCGCGACGAGCGACGGGACGACGACGACCTACCCGTTGCAGCGGACGCTCGGCTCGTTTACCGAGCCGGTCTCAACCGTCATCCAGCTTGGTGCCACCTACGCCAACGGTACCGCAATTGCCGGCTGCTCCCTCATCGCACCGAATATGGTCCGCTTTCCTACGGTACCGGCTGCCGGCGCGGCGCTCACGGCCGATTTCACCTACGCCTTCCTCTGCCGCTTCCTCGACGACCAGCAGGATTTCGAGAACGTCATGAGCGGCCTGTGGACGGTCTCCTCCCTCAAGTTCAGGAGTGTTCGATCATGAGGGCAACCACCCCCGCGCTCGCCAGCGTCCTCGCCGCGCGACGGGCGAGCAAGGACGCGGCTTTGCTGATGGCCGACTGCTACACGTTCACGCTGCGCTCCGGCCTCATCCTCGCCGTGACGAACGCCGACGTGCCGATCGCGCTGAACGGCACGCTGTTCGCGGCCGACTCGCTTCTCGTCGATGGCTTGGCGTTCAAATGTGCGACCGGCCTCGACGTCGATCAGCAGCGCGTGACGATCGCTGCCCGCGCGACCGACACGGTCGGCGGCGTGCCGTTCCTGGTGGCCCTGCAGCGCGGCCTGTTCGACGGCTGCGCGTTGCAGCGCGAGCGTGTCTTCCTCCAGGCTTGGGGTTCCCCGCCGATCGGCAGCGTCGTGCTCTTCAAGGGTCGCGTCACGAGCATCGACGAGGTCGGCCGCACCAGCGCCCAGGTCACCGTCGCCTCCGACCTCGTCTTGCTCGACGTCGACATGCCACGCAACCTCTACCAGCCGACCTGCAACCACACGCTTTACGATTCCGGCTGCGGACTGATCAAAAACGCCTTCGGCACGGCGGGCATGGCTGCGGCTGGCTCGACGGCGACGGCGATCCTCTGGCCCGGCGCCGCCGCGCTCCACGTGCAGGGCACGATGACCTTCACCGCGGGCGCCAACGCCGGCTCGTCCGCCACCGTCAAGAGTGCGGTGCCGGGCAGCTCGCTGACCCTGGCCTACCCGCTTGCCGCTCTCCCCGCCGGCGGCGACGCCTTCACCGTCTATCAGGGTTGCGACCATACGAGCGCCACTTGTCGGGCGAAGTTCGACAACCTCGCTCGATTTCGCGGTTTCCCCTTCGTGCCGCCTCCCGCCAGCGCCTACTGAGAGATGGCCATGGAATTGGCTTCGCAACGCGATCGCGTGGTCGCGGAGGCGCGCCGCTGGATCGGGACGCCCTACCATGCCTGCGCCGACCTGCCCGGGATCGGCGTCGATTGCGGCATGCTGCTGGTGCGCGTCTTCGTGGACGCGGGGCTATGTGCGCCGTTCGACCCGCGACCGTACCCGCCGGACTGGCACCTTCATCGCGCGGAAGAACGCTACCTCGGCTTCGTCCTCGCGCTCTGCCGCGAATGCGCGGCGCCGATGCCCGGCGACGTCGTCCTCTTCCGCTATGGCCGTTGCTACGCGCACGGCGGCATCGTCGCGGGCACGGACCCACTCGCCATCGTCCACGCCTTCTCTCCGGCCGGCTGCGTGCTGGAAGAGCGGGTCGACGCCAACGCCGCCCTGCGCGAGCCCGCCCGCGCACCACGCTTCTTCTCGCCATGGGACGATCGGGCATGAGCCTCTTCCGCTCGAAGGCCACTGCGGTCGCGGTGCCGCAATACACCGGGCTGCAGCTGCAGACGGCGAGCAGCGCCCTCCCTATCCCCATCGTCTACGGCATCACGCTCGTCGCACCGAACCTCATCTGGACCGGGAACTTCCAAACGCAGCCGCAGTACGGGCATGCGGGCGGTGGCAAAGGTGGCGGCAAGACGAGCCTGTCGGGCTACACCTATTCCACAGCCGCCGTCTTCGCGCTGTGCGAAGGGCCGATCGCCGCGCTGGGCACGGTGTACCGCGGGCAGGCCGAGCACAACGCGTCGGAGTTCTACCTCACGCTGTACGACGGCGCGACGCCGCAAGCGCCCTGGGGGTTCCTGCAATCGCGCTTCCCCGGCGCGGCGTTGGGCTATCAGGGCACGGCCTACGCCGCCACGAGCTTCTTCGACCTGGGGTCGAGCGCCTCTATCAGTTCGCTGTCGTTTGAAGTCTACGGCCGGCTCTATGCCAGCGGCGTGGTGAACGCGCACGATGCCGATCCCGCGCTCGTGATCGCCGACTTTCTCACGAACGCGCAATACGGCGTCGGCTTTCCCGCCGCCAGCCTGGACGCGACGAGCCTCTATGGCCAATCCGGCGATGGTTCGTACCAGACCTATTGCCAGGCGATGGGTCTCGCGTTTTCGCCGAGCCTCAGTAACCAGGAAGCCGCCAACGCGACGCTCGCGCGCTGGCTGGAGATCACCAACAGCGCCGCCGTCTGGTCCGGCGGCCGGCTGAGGATCGTACCCTATGGCGACGCGCCGGCGAGCGGCTCGCTCTACGGCGGGGGCTCCGTCGACTTTATGCCGAACGCGGGCGTCGCCTACGATCTCGACGACGACGATTACATCTACGAGGGCAGCGGCGATCCCGTGACCGTCTCGCGCCTCGATCCCTATGCCGCCTCGAACCTCTTGCGGCTCGAAATGCTCGACCGCGCCAACAAGTACAGCGCGACGCCCGTCGAGGCGCGCGACCAGAACGCGATCGAGCTCTACGGGCTGCACGTCGCCTCCACGGTTACCGCGCACGAGATCTGCGACATTGCGGTCGCGCGCGTGGCGGCGCAACTCATCCTCCAGCGCGCGCAATACGTCCGCAACAGCTACGCCTTCCGGCTCTCCTGGGATCATTGCCTGCTCGAGCCGATGGATATCGTGACGCTGACCGATCCGGGCCTGGGCCTCGCCCGCACGCCGGTGCGGATCGTCGCGATCGAGGAGGATGCCTCGGGTCTCCTCAGCGTCACCGCGGAGGAATATCCCGGCGCCGTCGCCACCGCCGTCCGCTATCCCGTGGCCGGTGCGGTCAACGCGCCGATCAACCGAGCCGTCGCGCCCGCGCCGGTCAACCCACCGGTCGTGTTCGAGCCGCCCGCGGAACTGTCGGGCGGCGCGGCGCAACTCTGGGTCGGCTTGTCCGGCGGCATGAACGGCGTCGCCGACCCCAACTGGGGCGGCGCGGTCGTCTACGTCTCGAGCGACGATGCGTCCTACACCGAGGTCGCGACCGTCACCGCCACGGCCCGCCAGGGCATGCTGGCGGCCGCCCTCGGCGCACCCGGTGCCGCCCCGCCGTCGATGAGCGTGGACTTCTCGCAGAGTGGCGCGGCGCTGCCGTCGGCAAGCCCCACCCCTGCGCTGGCCCTGGTCGGTGCTGAGATCGTAGCATTCGGCGCGGCCGACCTGACCGGCCCCGCCACCTACGCCCTGAGCGGCCTCGGCCGCGCGGTCTATGGCCTGCAGGGGGGTGCCCACCCGGCCGGCACGCCGGTGCTTGGCCTCGACGGCGCGGTCTATCGCTACAGCCTGTCGGCGTCGGCGATCGGGCAGACGCTGTACCTCAAGTTCGCCTCGTTCAACACGTTTGGCGGAGCGCTGCAGGAACTGTCGACTTGCGTCCGATACGCGGTCACGCCCGTCGGCTCCGGCGTGTTCGGGCCGGTGGCGCAGGCGCTCGGCCAAGGCAGCCCGCTCGACGAGGGCGCCGCCAGCCTCGCCGTGACCGAGACCGACAGCTACGGGCTCGCCTCCGATCCTTACGCGGAGTTGGTGGACATGGGCCTCGCCTCCGACGGCGTGCCGATGCTTGCGGTCGGTTCGGGTGGGACGGGAGCGACGACGCCGGCGACGGCGCGCGGCAACATCGGCGCGGCGGCGGCGGGCGCCAACACCGATATCACCAGCCTCGGCAGTCTCGCGGCGCTCGGCATCAACACGACCGCCGACGCGCTCAACCGGCTGGCGGTGAAGTCTGCGGCCGCCCTGTTCGACAACGTCGGGGGCGGCGTGCAGCTTGCCCTCAACAAGGCGGGCACCGCCGACACGGCGAGCCTGCTCTACCAGACCGGCTATGCCGGCCGCGCGCAGGCCGGCTTGCTCGGCGGCGAGCGTTACCAGGTCAACGTCTCGCCCGACGGCGCGGCGTGGCACCGCGCGTTCGACGTCGATCCCGGCACGGGTCACGTCGGGCTGGCCGGCTATCCCGCCGATGCCGGCAATGCGCTCGGCGTCTCCGGCACCTCCTTCCTGTTCAGCGCGGCGACGGATTCGTGCCGCTTCACCTTCAACAAGGTTGCGGCCGCGCACGACGCGAGCCTGACCTTCGAGACGGGCTTTTCCGCCCGCGCGCTCGCCGGCCTGCTCGGGTCCGACAGCTACCAGCTCAAGGTCTCGCCCGATGGGTCGACCTTCCACCAGGCCTATGTCGTCGATCCCCAAACGGGAAACCTCGCGGTCAAGGCGCTGCTGAGTGCCGCCACCTACGCGGTCGCCGCGCTGCCGGCAGGCCTGAACGGCGCCCTCGTTTTCGCCACCGACGGCCGCAAGACGGGCGAGGCCGCCGGCACCGGCACGGGCGTCCTCGTCGCCTTCTCCAACGGATCGTGGCGCCGGCTCTCCGACGACGCGGTCGTCTCTTTTTAAGGGTCACATCATGAGCGTGCAGGTCAAACGCCGTCGCGAGGCGGCCTCCTATCTCGCGGGCTTCGTCGGGGCTCAGGCCGAACTCATCGTCGATACGACGAACAACCGGGTTCAAGTCCACGACGGCGCCACGCCCGGCGGCTTCGCGGCGGCAAAGCTGTCGGAGACGCTCACCAACACCCGCACGGCGGTCGCCGACGCCGGCTATGCCGCGCTTCCGAGCGACCGGACGATCGCCCTGACCGCGTTGACGGCGCCGCGCACGGTCGCGCTCCCGGCGGCGACCGCCTTTCCGACCGGCACGCGCCTCCTGGTCGTCGACGAGTCCGGCGGCTGCGGCCCAGCGACCAAGATCAGCGTGGCGGCCGCCGGCGCCGACCGTATCAACGGCGCGGCCGCCGTCTTCATTGGTGTGCCCTACGGCTTCGTCGCGCTGGAGAGCAACGGCGTCGGCAAGTGGGTCATCCTCGACCAGGCGACCGGGAGCATCGGCACCTTGACCGGCACGGCGACCCCCGCCTTTCTCTTCACGCCGGGCGGCGACGGCCTCGTCTCATTCTACCGCATGGACGCCGCCCGCCCGCAGCTTCCGCGCACGACGAACCTCGCGGGCCTCGCGGGCGCCACGCTCACCTTGAGCGGCGGTAGCGACGCCGCGCTCTTCTTCACCGCCACCATGGCGGGGGTGTCTTACGCGCGGATTTGGAACGTCACCAAGGCGCCGGCGCAGGCTGCCTGGGTCAAGGCGACGCCCGCGCCCAATCAGTTGAGCGTCACGAGCGCTGCCGACGTGGCGTCCTGGTCGGCGGGGGATAGTGTCCAGATCGGCGATCCGCCGGCGCTGCACGGTGGCAACGTCGTCGTCGCGCTCGATATCAGCCCCATGCAGGTGGCGCTGTTCGGGCAGGCCTTCCCGCAGACCGGGGTGATCGCCAAGCTGTCGGTAGCTGGCGTCAACGCGGCCGTGGCCCTATCCGGCACCGCGACGGGGGGATCTTTCGTCGCGAACAATTGCGTCAACGACGGCGCCTCCGTCAGCGGTATCACGATGGTCCCGTGCACGCTCGCCTCGCCGGTGTCGGCGGCAAACCTGATCTTCCTCCGCGAGACGATCGCCGCGCCCAACATGATCGGCACGACGCTCTATTCCTCGCTGGCGATGCTCGGATGACGGCAAATCTTCCGGAACCCTCCCCGCGGCCCTGCTTCGACCGCCCGCGCTTCTTTGCGGCCGTCCGCACGCCACTCTTCGGCACGCTCGCATCGTCGCAGGCCGACGGCTGCGAAGCCATCCTCGCGGAGGCGGAGCGGCGCGGGTTGGCCGACACCCGCGCGCTCGCCTACATGCTCGCCACCGTCTTCTGGGAGACGGCGCGCACCATGCAGCCCGTCCGCGAGATCGGTCGCGGCCGCGGCAAGCCCTACGGCACCGCCGACCCGCACACCAGCCACGCCTATTACGGCCGCGGCCTCGTGCAGCTGACGTGGAAGGCCAATTACGCCGCGCTGGGCGCCGTCTGCGGCCTCGACCTCGTCGCCCAGCCGGACCTCGCGCTGCGGCTCGCGCCGGCCACCGCCATCCTCTTCGAAGGGATGGGTCGCGGCCTCTTCACCGGCAAGAAGCTCGCCGACTATTTCCACCCCGATACGGCGGACTGGGTCGGCGCGCGGCGCATCGTCAACGGCCAGGACCGGGCGGAGGCGATCGCCGGCTATGCCCGCCGTTTCGACGCGGCGCTGCGGGCCGCCGCCGACGATCGGCGGCCTCGATCGGCTGCGCCGCCGCGCCTGGCCGACCGCCTGCGTCGCTTCTTTCACCTCGCTCCAAGGACATGACACCATGCAAACAGCCATTCTCACCCTGCTCGTCTTCGTCGCCGCCTGGACCGCCGCCTACCTCCTCGTGATCCGCCGCTGGCTCCTGCAATATGCACGCACCGCCGGACTGATGCGGCGCATCGAGGCGGCCGAAGGCAGTCTCTGGGCCAAGGTCAAAGTCTGGTCCGAGGGCAAGAAAACGCTGGGCGTGGCTTTCCTCATGTCGGCGTTGACCGCGGCGAAGTCGGCCCTCGACTCGACGGCGCTAGCAGTTGGCACGCTCCAGCCCAGCGACATCGAGGCTCTGAAGGACCAGGGCGTGTGGCGCGCCTTCTTCGACGACGGGGTGGTGCTGAAAATCGTGAGCGGGCTGGCGCTCGCCACCGGTCTGCTGGCGATCCGCGGCCATCTCACCGCCGCGAAGATCGAGCCGAACACCGACAAGTAGGGAGCCGACGCCATGCCCTTCCTCGCTCTCGTCATGCCGCTGCTCGGCGGACTTCTCACGCCGCTCGTCAAAGCGTGGTCGGACTACAAACGGGTGCAGCTGACGACGAACGAGGCGGGCTTTGCCGCCGCGGCCGCCGCCGACGTCGAGACGCTCAAGGCTGCGCTCGCCGCCGACGTCGCGGACAACGCGTTGAAGGTTCAGCTTTACGGCAGCGGCCTCTATCGCTTCGTCTCCTGGTTCGTCGGCATCGCCGTGGCGATCCACTTCGGCCTCGTGTTCTGGGCCACGATCCTCGCCTCGCGCTTCCTGTTTGGGCGCGACGTCCTCGGCGTGCCGCAGGCGCCGGGTCCCTACGGGGCGGTGTTCGAATGGGCGATCATCTCGAGCTTCTTCATCGTGCGGGCGGTGCACGGTGGTCCCTCCGACGTGGCGCGCTGGCTCGGGCGCAAGCCCTGAGTCTTGCCGCGCCGCCCCGAAGGAACTGCCATGGACCTCACACCCGTCCTCCTGCCCTTCGTCCACGAGGCCCTGAAGGACCTCGGCCTATGGGCGCTCGCGCCGCTGCTCGGCTTCCTTGCCCTATGGGAGGTGCGGCGCAAGCTGCTTGCGAAGGACACGGAGATCGCCGCCCTGCGCCGGCAGAACGACGAACTGCGCGACAAGCGCCTGCAGGATGCGCGCGAGATGATCCGCGTCGCCGAATCGGGCACGGCCGCGACGGCGGCGCGCACGCAAAGCGACCAGCGCTTCGCCGACCTGCTGGAGTCGGCGTTGCGCCAGCCCGAGCGGCGCGGTCGAATTGGATGGAGGCGCTGATGGCCTGGCGCAACCCTTTCCGCCGCAGCCCCGCGCCTCCGGAGCGGCCGGCGCCGCCCGCCGATGACGCGGAAGGCGAGCACCTGCGCGCCGCCGTGCGCGAGCATACCCGTATCAAGCTCGACAATGCCCGCTGCTACGAGGCGCGGGTGCAGGGCATGATCGACGAATTGTTCCTGCGGATGGGAGAGAGTCATGCCCCGCACGATTCGTGACTGCCTCTCGGGCCGGTTGTTCCGCGCCCTCGCCACATTGGTCGCAGCCTATGCTGTCCTGGCGGTGATGCTGAGGCCAAATCATCTTATCCTGCTGCTCAACGGGCTGACGCTGTCGGTCTCGGCCGGCGTCGCGGTGGCGTATCTGCCGGTCGCGGGCGCGGCGCTGCGTCGGCTCACGCCATCACGCGGCGACGTCTTGGGGGTCGGGATCTTCTTCACCGGCATTTCCGGCGTTGCGCTGCGCGTCGGCTCCATCCTGGCGCGCGACCTCGCCCGCCCCGCGATCCTCAACACGGGCTTCGTCGCCGCGTCGATCTTCCTCGGGCTGCTCGGCCTCGCCTGCTCGTTCTGGGCGCCGTTCGCCAACGAGGGACGGGTGCCGCGCGAGAGATGGGGCGTGGCCGGGCTCACCGTGGCGCTCGGCGTGGCCCTGGCCTTCACCGTCGCGGCCGTCCACCAATTTACGCCGCCTTCGCCGCTGTTCCGGTTCGAGTGAGGGCTAAGCCTCCCGCTCCAGGCCCGGTTTGTAGCCGAACACACGAACGTAGCGCTCGACCTCTTCCGCCGGTCCCATGAACTTCGCGGGATTGTCCGACAGCTTGACGGCGGAACGCCCGTCCGCCTCGAACACCTTGCACACCAGCGAGACGGGCCTGAGATCGATCGGGCTCTGCGCCGGAAGGCAGCCGACGAAATCGTTGGTGAGGTTGGTGCCCCAACCGATCGAGACCTGCACGCGTCCGCGCAACGCCCGCACGCTGGCCTCGATCGAGTCGAGCGTCATGCCGTCGGAGAGGATGACGAGCTTCTCGCGCGGGTCGCGGCCGCGCGCGCGCCACCAGGCGATCAGCTCCTCCGCCGCCTCGACCGGCGGCTTGGAATCCGGCCGCGCGCCCGTCCAGTCCGCCACCCAGTCGGGGGCGGAGTCGAGGAAATTGGTGGTGCCGAACGTGTCGGGCAGCAGCACCAGCAGGTTGCCGTTGTAGAGCTTCGACCAGGCCTGCAGCACGTCGAAGGGCGCCTGGCGCAGGCTTGCGTCGTCCCGCGCCTCGGCGGCGAAGACCATCGGCAGTTCGTGCGCGTTGGTGCCGATCGCCTCCGCGCCGAGGTCCATCGCGTGCTTCACGTTGGACGTGCCGGTAAAGCTCGCGCCCAGCCCCTCCTGCAGCGCCGCCACGCACCAGCGCTGCCACAAAAATCCGTGGCGCCGCCGCGTTCCGAAGTCGCCGAGCCGCAGCGGCCCTTCCGCCGCCAGCGCCTGCAGCCGCTCGATCTTGTCCCACAGCTTGGACTTGGCGCGGGCGTAGAAAAGGTCGAGCTCGAAGCGGCTGAGCCCGGCCATCGCGCGGCGCGCCCGCATCTCGTTGAGGATGGCCAGGGCCGGCACCTCCCACATGGTCGTCTCGGACCAAAGTCCAGCGAAGCGCAGCTCGAGTTGCCCGTCGCGCTCCGCGAGTTCATAGGGGGGCAGCTGGAACGTCGCGAGATAATCGATGAAGGCCGGCTCGAAGATCTGGTGGCGGCCGTAGAAGGAATTGCCGGCGAGCCAGACGAGCTCGTTGCGCCCGAAGCGCAGGGTGCGGGCGTGGTCGAGCTGCGCCACCAACTCGTCGCGGTCGATCGCCTCCGCGAGCTTCACCGTCTTCGAGCGGTTGACGAGGCCGAACACCACGCGGGTGTCGCCTTTGAGCTTCCAGATCATCTGCAGCATCAGCAGCTTGTAGAAATCCGTGTCGAGCAGCGTGCGCACGATGGGGTCGATGCGGAAGGCATGGTCGTAGACGCGCTTGGCGAGGTCGGAGGTCATGGCTCAGCGCGTCTCCGCCAGCAGGCGCCCGGCGGCGGCGCGCGCTTCGTCCGTCACGCTCGCGCCGGCCAGCATGCGGGCGATCTCCTCCTGGCGCGCCTCCGGCGCGAGTGTCGTGACGCGGGTGGCGACGCGCCGCCCACCGTCCGTCGCGCCCTTGGCGATGCGGAAATGGCCGGCCGCGCGCGCCGCGACCTGCGGCGCGTGGGTGACGGTGAGCACCTGCACGCGCGCGGCCAGGCGCGCCAGCCGCTGCCCCATCGCGTCGGCTACCGCACCGCCCACGCCGGTGTCGATCTCGTCGAAGACGAGGGTGGGCGCCGAAACCCTTGCTTGCGAGCGCGACCTTGAGGGCGAGCATGAATCGGGCGAGTTCGCCGCCGGACGCGATCTTCATCAGCGGGCCTGGCCGCGTCCCGGGATTGGTCGCGACCCAGAAGCCGACCGCGTCGGTCCCCTCGGGGCCGGCCGTCTCGGGCTCGACCTGGGTGGTGAAGCGCGCGCGCTCCAGCTTCAGCGGTGCCAGCTCGGCGTTGACGGCGCGGTCGAGCGCCGCCGCCGCCGTCCTGCGCGCGGCGGAGAGGCGTTCGGCGGCGCCGGCGTAGGTGGCCTCGGCCTCGGCCGCGGCGCGCCCCAGCGCCGCCAGGTTCGCCTCGTCGGCGTCGAGCGCCTCCAGCGTCGTGGCATGCTGGGCCGCGAGCGCGGGCAGGGCGTCGGCGGCCACCGCGTATTTCCGCGCGGCGGCGCGCAGGGCGAATAGCCGCTCCTCGATCCGCTCCAGCTCGTGCGGGTCGAACTCGGCGTCGCGCAGCGCCCCGTCCAGAGCGTCGCGCGCGGCGTCGAGCGCCACCAGCGCGGCGTTGAGGGCCTCGACGCTCGGGCCGATCAGCGCCGGCGCCTGCGCCTGCCGCCGGTCCAGCCGACGCAGCGCCCCGCTGATGGCCGCGACGGACCCATCCGCCCCGACCGCATCGCGCGCGTCGCGCAGGTCGGATGCCACCTTCTCCGCCGCCATCATCGCCTGCCGGCGCGCGGTCAGGGCGGCTTCTTCGCCGGCCTCCACCGCCAGCATCGTCAGTTCCGCATGGGCGTGGCGCAGGTACTCCGCCTCGGCCCGGACGGCGGCGACGCGCGCCTCCTCGGAGCGGCGCTGCGCGTTGAGCTGGCGGACGGCGGCATGGGCCTGCCGAACGGCCTCCAGCGGGCCGCCGAGGCCGCCGAACGCGTCGAGGAGCTGACGGTGGGCGGCGGGCTCGATGAGCGCGCGGTCGTCGTGCTGGCCATGGATCTCGACAAGCGCGCGGCCGAGCGTGCGCAGCGTCTGCACGCTGACCGGCTGGTCGTTGACGAAGGCGCGGGTCCGTCCGTCCGCCATCTGGACGCGGCGCAGGATGAGGTCGCCGTCCGCCTCGATGTCGCCCGCCCGCGCCGCCTCGCGCGCGGGATGGTCGAGCGGAAGATCGAAGACGGCGGTCACCTGCCCCTGGTCCGCGCCTTCGCGCACCAGCGAACCGTCGCCGCGAGCCCCCAGGGCCAGCGAGAAGGCATCGAGCAGGATGGACTTGCCGGCGCCCGTCTCGCCCGTCAACACGGTCATGCCGCGCCCGAGGTCGAGGTCAAGCCGGTCGATCAGAACGATGTCGCGGATCGAAAGCTGGACCAGCACGGACGACGCAAGCCCTTCTTCGGCCCGTCACAGACGAGGCTGCAGATGCCCGGTCTTCAAAACGACGGGCGGCGGTTCTGGGTGCCAAGGATTGAAGCGGGCGTCAAGGCGAGCGGGCGAGCCGGGCTACAACATCCGGCAGACATTTTCGCCGCCCTGACGATCGCGTATGATAAGCCAAACGGCTTAGGGCCCGCGTTTTCTTCGACCAAACGATCTCAGGCCACGGCATCGGGGTTGCGTTACCGCGCCCGCGAGGACGGCCTCGATGGCCGGTCTCTAACCCATCCCCATCTTCTTGAATGTCTTAGAGATCCAGGAGCCCTGGTCCTCGCTAGGCGTCAGGCTTTGACCCTTCAGCTTGGCGAACGCGTCCTTGTACCAGATCGACTCGGGATAGTTGTGGCCGAGCACCGCGGCGGCGGTCTGCGCCTCCTGCGGCAGGCCCATGGCGAGGTAGGCCTCGGTCAGGCGCTCGAGGGCCTCTTCCGCGTGGCGGGTCGTCTGGTACTTGGCCAGCACGGTGCGGAAGCGGTTCACCGCCGCGGTATACTCGCGCCGCTCGAGATAGTAGCGGCCGACCGACATCTCCTTGCCGGCCAGCTGGTCGCGCGCGACACCCATCTTGTAGCGGGCGTCCTCGATGTATTCGGACTTCGGGTATTTCGCGATCAGCGTCTCGAACAGGGCGATCGCCTTCTCCGCGCGGTCCTGGTCATGCGAGATGTCGGGGATCTGGTTGTAGGTGGACATCGCCTGCAGGTACTGCACGTAGGCGGAATCGACGGAGTTGGGATAGAGGCCGAGGTAGCGCTTGGCCGAACCGATCGCGTCGTCGTACATGCCGTTCTGGTACTGGCTGAACGTCGTCATCACCAATCCCTTCCGCTGGTATTGCGAGTAGGGATAGGCTTTTTCCAGCGTCGAGAACGACTTGCCGGCCGACTCGTAGTCGCGAGCCTGCATGGAGGCGAGGCCCTTCGTGTAGAGCTGGTCCGCCGGCGGATCGCTGATGATCTTCGTCTCGTACTTCTCCTTGCCGAAC
Source organism: Beijerinckiaceae bacterium (assembly GCA_965249685.1). Classification (GTDB taxonomy): domain Bacteria; phylum Pseudomonadota; class Alphaproteobacteria; order Rhizobiales; family Beijerinckiaceae; genus RH-AL1. Next base: position 3,008,693 of record CBDFMN010000003.1, read on the forward strand.
CAGTTCGTCGGGTTGAGATTATCGAGGATGTCCGCGCGCGCGGTGCCGGCGCCGCCGATCGCCGCAACTGCCGCAACAATCGGGAGGACGAAGCGGCCCTTGAGAGAAGCGGGGCGGGGCAAAGACAGCATGCGGGATCACTCACGATGGCCTGAAGCGACGCTGCGCGCGGCAGGGTCTACCGTAGCGCAAACGGAACCCTCGCGCCACGAGCACGCTCGGATGCCGACGCGGCAACAATGTGGCGGCCCCTTCCCGCCACGGAAATCTTTGCCGCGGCCGGTCCGCTTCGGGGCCGGCGTGACTTTCCTGACCGGTTAGCTCGTCTGGCGGCGCAGGAAGGCGGGGATCTCGAGCTGGTCGTCGTCGCCGGCGCGGGGTTGCGGAGCAGGGCGGCTGTGTGCGTCGAGGGTCGCCCGTGGCGCTGGCATCGGTGCCATGGGGCGTTTGGCATAGTCCGCGTGCATCGGGCCGGGCTGCGGGCGGTAGCCGAGCTGCGGCACAACCGGGGGATGGCGGAGTTCCGGTGCCGGGGCGGGAGCGCCCACGCCATCGTCCTGCCGGCTCATGCCGAAGGCGGCGAGTCGTTCGAGCAAGGTGCGGCGTTTGACGTCGGCCTGGGCATCGCCCGCGTAATGCTGGCGGATCTGGTTCTGCACGGGCACCGGCAGGTCCTCGATCTGCGGCATGCGCTGCGGGCGCATTGCGGGCATCTCGGCCAAAGGCGGGATGAAGGGGCCCGGCTCGTAGCGCTCGGGCTCGCGCGGGGCGGGGCGGTGCGGCTCGGCGTAGGTCGGGCTGGAGGGCGGCGCGACCTGCTGCAGTTGCACGCCCGCCGTCTGCACCGACACGGGCGCGGGCTGGTAGTGCACCGGAGCATGCTCTTCGTAGACGGGTGCGGGCGCCGGCGCGGGCGCGTAGGACTCCGGTTGCGATGCGGTGTAGCGGGGGGCGGGCGCCGGCGGCTCGGCGGGGCGTGGTGCGCTCTGCGCGCGTAGCCGGTTGGCGGCGTCGGTGATACGCGCCTCGACCGAGGCGAGGTCGCGGCCCTCGTGCGGCTTGTCGATGCCGGTCGCGACGACCGAGACGCGCACGATGCCATCGAGGCTCTCGTCGAAGGTCGCGCCGAGGATGATGTTGGCGTCCTCGTCGACCTCTTGGCGGATGCGGCTCGCCGCTTCGTCCACCTCGTAGAGGGTCAGGTCGTTGCCGCCGGTGATGGAGATGAGCAGGCCGCGCGCGCCCTTCATGGAGACTTCGTCGAGCAGCGGGTTGGCGATGGCGGCTTCGGCGGCGAGGATGGCGCGCTTGTCGCCCGAGGCCTCGCCCGTGCCCATCATCGCCTTGCCCATCTCGCGCATGATGGCGCGGACGTCGGCGAAGTCGAGATTGATGAGGCCCTCCTTGACCATGAGGTCGGTGATGCAGGCGACGCCCGAGTACAGGACCTGGTCGGCCATGGAGAAGGCGTCGGCAAAGGTCGTCTTCTCGTTGGCGATGCGGAACAGGTTCTGGTTCGGGATGGTGATGAGCGTGTCGACGGCCTTGTGCAGTTCGGCGATGCCGGCCTCCGCCGTGCGCATGCGCTTCTGGCCCTCGAACTGGAAGGGCTTGGTCACCACGCCGACGGTGAGGATCCCCATGTCGCGGGCAATGCGGGCGATCACCGGCGCGGCACCCGTCCCCGTACCGCCGCCCATGCCGGCGGTGACGAACACCATGTGGATGCCGGCGAGATGGTCGCGGATTTCTTCCAGTGCTTCCTCGGCGGCGGCGCGGCCGACCTCTGGATGAGCCCCGGCGCCGAGCCCCTCGGTCACTTGCAGGCCCATCTGGATAATGCGCTCGGCCTTGGACGAGGTCAGCGCCTGCGCGTCGGTGTTGGCGACGAGGAAGTCGACGCCGATGAGGCCGGACACGATCATGTTGTTGACCGCGTTGCCGCCGGCACCGCCGACGCCGCAGACCATGATGCGCGGCTTCAGTTCCCGCAGTTCCGGGGCTTTCAGGTTGATCGTCATTGCGGGGCCTCTTGCAGGTTGGGGCGGGTCAGCGCCGATTGCGGGTCGTGTCCGTCTTGCAAGTCCTGGCATGACTCCCGCGCCATGCCCGAAGCTTGCGGCACTTTAGAAACTGTCCTTCAGCCAGCGTCCGACGCGGGCCATGTAGCGGTCGTCCGTCCGTTCGTGCCCCCTGGAGCCGACGGGGCGGAAGTGTTCGATGCCGCTCACCTGAGGGTAGATGAGCAGACCGAGCGCCGCCGCGAAGCCGGGGCCTTTGGCGGATTCCGGCAGGCCCTGGATCCCCAGCGGGCGGCCGATGCGGACCTGGCCGGAGAGGATGCGCTTGGCTGCCTCGCCCAGGCCGGCAAGCTGGCTGGCGCCGCCCGTCAGCACCACGCGACGGCCGGAATGGGCGGGGAAACCCGCTGCCTGCAGCCGGTCGCGCACCAGTTCCAGGATCTCGTCGACGCGCGGCTTGATGATGCGCGTCAGCTGCGACTTCGGCAGGTGGGTCGTGTGCTCGCCGTCATCGCCCACCGGCGTCACCGCGATCGTCTCGCGGTCGTCGGAGGCGGCCGAAAGGCAGGACCCGTGCAGCGTCTTCAGCCGCTCGGCATCGGCGAGCGGGATATTGAGACCGCGCGCGAGGTCGGACGTGACGTGGCGACCGCCGACGGCGACCGCGTCGGCGTAGGTCAGGTTGCCGCCGGAGAACAGGCCGACGGAGGTCGTGCCGCCGCCGATGTCGATGATCGCCGTGCCGAGCTCCGCCTCGTCGTCCACGAGGGCGGACAGGCCGGAGGCGTAGGGGGTCGCCACTACGGCTTCGACCTGCAGGTGGCAGCGCTCGATCGCCAGCATCAGGTTGCTGGCGGCGCCCGCGTCGCAGCTCAGCACATGCATGGCCGCGCCGAGTTCGTCGCCGATCAGGCCGCGCGGGTCGCGGATGTCGTTCGCCGACCCGAGCGAGAATCCGGTCGGCAGCGAGTGGAGCACGAGGCGGCCCGGCGCGGTGTGGGCGTGGCAGGCCTCCAGCACCCGGTGGACCTCGTTGTCGGACACGGCATGGCCGCCGACCGCGATGGTGGCGTCGAAGAACTGCGAGGCGAGGCGCCCGCCGGTGTTGTTGACGATGACGCTCTGCACCTGCACGCCGGCCATGCGCTCGGCCGCGTCGACCGCCAGGCGGATCGCGCCTTCGGCCGCTTCCATGTCGACGACGGTGCCGCCCTTGATGCCGCGCGAGCGCTGATGGCCGATGCCGAGGATGCGGCAGCGGTGCGTGCGGCCGCGCAGCATTTCGGAAGGCTCGATCGGCTGCAGGCGGGCGATCAGACAGACGATCTTCGAGGTGCCGACGTCGAGCACGGAGAGGATGGCGCTGCGCCGCGTCGAGAGCGGCCGCATGCGCGGCGGGGCGGCGGAGGCGCTCACGTCTGCGCTCCCTTGCCTTTGGTCTTCTTGGCGAGCGCCTCCTGGCGGGCCGCGCCGGCTTCGACGGACAGGCGGGCGACGACGCGGCCGGGCAGGCGGAGGTCGAGCGAGAGGATGTCCTTCTCCAGGATGTGGCTGTCGTGCTCCAGCAAAGCGAGGCGCGACAGGGCGTCGGCGGGGTTGCGCTCGGGCAGCACGATCTCGATGCCGCCGAGCGTCTTGAGCGTCCAGCGACGGCCGGCCACGAAGATGCCGGCGCGAATGCGCGGGCGCAGGTCGCCGGCCGCCTCGAGCAGGGCGACGTAATCGCCGATCTTGGCGTTGGCGCCGGCACCCGTCACCAGGGGCAGGGTCTCGTAGCGCGCATCGTGCAACTCGTCGATGACCGTGCCGTCGGCCGCGACGATCGAGACGGAGCCGTCCTTCTGCCACAGCGCGTAGGGCTGGCGTTCCTCGACGTCGATGAGCAGGCGGTTCGGGTAGAGCTTGGAGACGCTCACCTCCTTCACCAGAGGCACGGCCTTGAGGCTCGCGCGGATGTCGGCGACGTTGAGGAAGGCGAGGGAGTTGCGCGGGCCGATCCCGGCGATGGCGAGGATCTCGCTCTCGCTCAGCTCCCGCGCGCCGGTGATGGTGACGGCCTTGATGCCGAAGCCGGCCGCCTTGGCCACCTGGTCGGCGAGCGTGCCGTTGGCCTGGACGTAGCCGGCGTAGGCGTCCCCGCGCACCACGGCATAGCCGGTCACCCCGGCGAGCAGTGCGACGACGAGAGCGCTGCCGAGGAAGCGCTTGCGCGCCACCTGCTCCAGCCGTGCGAGGAAGGGGAGCGACGGGCGCCGCCGCACCCGCAGCGCCTGGGTGGGCAGGACGGCCGCGCCGGGGGCGCCGTCGAAGGCGAAGGCCGGGGCGTCGGCGGGAAACGGAAGCGGCAGGGAGGCAAGCGCGCGGGCGAAACCCCTCAACGGTCGCAGGAGGCGTCGTCCACCATCCATCGAACAAGCTCACCAAATGTTAGGCCGACATGGGCCGCCAGTTCGGGAAGCAGCGAGGTCTCGGTCAGGCCGGGTTGCGTGTTGACTTCCAACACGACGAGGTCGCCCGTACCTCCGGGGCGGTCGTCATATCGAAAATCAGCACGGCTTACACCGCGGCAACCGAGCGCCACGTGCGCCCGCACCGCCAACTCTCGGACGTGTTGGTAAATATTGTCTTTAAGTTTGGCCGGAAGCACGTGAATCGAGCCGCCCTGCGCGTATTTCGCGTTGTAGTCGTACCAGCCGCCGTCGGCCGCCAGGATCTCGATGACGTCCAGCGCGCGGCCATCCATCACCCCGCAGGTGAGTTCGCGGCCGGCGACGAAGCGCTCGACGAGCACGCTGTCGCCAAGGCCCCAGTCCGCCGAGGTCATCTCCTGCGGGGGGTAAGCCTGGTCGGCCGGCACGATGAGCACGCCGACGGACGACCCTTCGCCGACCGGCTTGACCACGTAGGGGGGCGCCATGACATGGGCCTTGGCCGCCTCGAAGCGGCTGACGGTGATGCCCTCCGCGACGGGGATGCCGGCCGCCTTCATCACGTCCTTGGCCCGGTCCTTCTGCATGGCGAGCGCCGAGGCGAGCACGCCCGAATGGGTGTAGGGGATGCGCTGCATCTCGCAGATGCCCTGCACGATCCCGTCCTCGCCGAAGCGGCCGTGCAGCGCGTTGAGCACCACGTCGGGCTTGAGCTGCACCAGGACTTGGGCCAGCGTCCGGTCGACATCGATGCGGGTGACGCGATAGCCCTGCGCCTCCAGCGCCTTCGCGCAGGCCTCGCCCGAGCGCAGCGAGACTGCGCGCTCGGCCGAGAGACCCCCGAGAAGGACGGCGACGTGCTGGCTCATCTCATAGTCTCCTCTGCCTTAGCTCGTCATGCCCGGCCTTGGGCCGGGCCTCTACGCCGGGACATGGCCGTCCCGCCTGGAAACAGCGCCGGGACGTCACGGCATGGATGGCCGGGACACGCCCGGCCCTGACGGGAGAGGGCGGCCTACTCGCGCGATTTCCCACTCGAGCATGACCCCGCACGTCTCGAACACGCGCGCGCGCACGATCTCGCCGAGTTCCTCCAGGTGCGCCGCGCTCGCCGCGCCGCGATTGATGAGGAAGTTGGCGTGCAGCTCCGACACCTGCGCGTCGCCGTGGACCAGACCGCGGCAACCGGCGCGGTCCACCAGCTCCCACGCTTTGGCGTTCGGAGGGTTCTTGAAGGTCGAGCCGCCGGTGCGGGTGTTGACCGGCTGCGTCGCCGCGCGGGCGTGCGTGATCGCCGCCATATCGGCACGAATCGCGTCCGGGTCTCCCGCCAGGCCGCGAAAGGTGGCCCGCGTGAAGATGACGTCGGCCGGCACGCCGCAGTGACGGTAGGTGAAACCCATTTCCTCGGCGCCGAACGCGCGGAGCGCTCCCGAGCGATCGACGCCCCAGGCGCGCGCGAGCACGTCCTTCGTCTCTACCCCATAGGCGCCGCCGTTCATCCTCAGCGCGCCGCCGACGCAACCGGGTATGCCGCGCAGGAACGACAGGCCGGCGAGGCCGGCCGCCGCCGCGCTGGACGCCAGCTTGACGTCGGGCAGCGCCGCGCCGGCGAGGATCGCGTGGCCCTCGACATGGACATGCGCGAAAGGGCGGCCGAGCTGAACCACCACGCCGTCGACGCCGCCGTCGCGGATGAGGAGATTCGATCCCAGGCCGATCGTCAGGACCGGAACGGCGGGGTCGAGGCCGGCGAGAAAGAGCGCCAGGTCCTCCGCGTCGGCCGGCGCGAAGAACGCCTCGGCCGGACCACCGGTCTTGAACCAGGAGCGCGGCGCCAGCGGGACCCGACCCGCGAGTTCGCCTCGCAGGTGCGGCATCGCCCGGCGCAGCTCCGCGACGAGGTCGCGCGTGCTCAAACCTTGTCGCCCGCCGCGAGCTGGCCGGGCAGGGCATAGGCCCATTGCGTGATGTTGCCCGCGCCGAGTAGCACGACGTAGTCGCCCGGCTGTGCCACGGTTCGCACCAGTTGCGGCAGCTCGGCCGCGCTCTCCAGGCCCTGCACGTGGCGGTGGCCGTGCGCCTTGATCGCCTGCACGAGCGTGTCGCGGCTGATTCCCTCGATGGGCTTCTCGCCCGCGGCATAGACGTCGGCGACGATCACCACGTCGGCGTCGTTGAAGCAGCTGGCGAAGTCGTTGAAGAGCGACTGCAGCCGCGTGTAGCGGTGCGGCTGCACCACGGCGATCACCTGGGCGCGCGTCGAGGCGCGGGCGGCGCGCAGCACGGCGGCGATCTCCACGGGATGGTGGCCGTAATCGTCGAAGATCGCCGTGCCCTGCCACTCGCCCGTGCGGGTGAAACGCCGTTTGACGCCGCTGAAATGGCCAAGGCCGGTGCGGATCGTCTCCGCGCTCATGCCGAGCTGATGGGCTACCGCGACCGCCGCGCAGGCGTTGAGCGCATTGTGCAGGCCGGGCATGGGCATGACGAGCTCGTCGAGCCGCGTCTGCGTGTGATGCTTGCGGTCGCGGATGATGACCGAGAAACGCGACACGCCGCCGGACAGGTCGACATCCACGAGGCGCACGTCGGCCTGCGGCGTCTCGCCGTAGGTGACGACGCGGCGGTCCTCGATGCGCCCGACGAGTTCCTGCACCGTCGGGTGGTCGAGGCACATCACGGCGAAGCCGTAGAAGGGGATATTCTCGACGAAGGCGCGGAAGGCGTCCTTGATCGCGTCGAACGTGCCGAAATGGTCGAGGTGCTCGGGATCGATGTTGGTCACCACCGCGATGTCGGCCGGCAGCTTGAGGAAGGTGCCGTCCGACTCGTCGGCCTCCACCACCATCCAGTCGCCGCCGCCCAGCCGCGCGTTGGTGCCGTAGGCGTTGATGATGCCGCCGTTGATGACGGTCGGGTCGAAGTGGCCGGCGTCGAGCAGGGTGGCGACGAGCGAGGTCGTCGTCGTCTTGCCGTGCGTGCCGGCGATCGCCACGCAATGTTTGAGGCGCATCAGTTCCGCCAGCATTTCGGCGCGGCGCACGACGGGGAGGCGGCGCTCGCGTGCGGCGAAGAGTTCGGGGTTGTCCCGCTTGATCGCGGTGGAGACGACGACGACCTCGGCCTCGCCGAGATGGGCCGCGTCGTGGCCGACGTGGATCGTCGCCCCTTTGTCGCGCAGGCGCAGCACGTTGGCGTTCTCGGTGGCGTCGGAGCCTTGGACGGCGTAGCCGAGGTTGAGCAGCACCTCGGCGATGCCCGACATGCCGATGCCGCCGATGCCGACGAAGTGGATGGGTCCGAGTTCGGAGGGTAGTTTCATGCGGGCTCCTCCGGAGACATCAGGCCTTCGACGAGGTCGGCGAGGCGCTCGGCCGCGTCGGCGATGCCGACCTTGCGCGCGGCTGCCGCGCGTTCCTCCAACCCCTCGCGGTCGAGCAGCGCCTGGCGGATCGTGGCGGCGAGCCATTCCGGCGTGAAGAGGGCCTGCTTGACGACGAGGGCGGCGCCGGTGCGCTCGAGCAGGGCGGCGTTGGCCGCCTGGTCCTGGTCGATCGCGTGGGGGAACGGCACGAGGATCGAGGGGCGGCCGATGACCGCCAGTTCGGAGACCGTGGAGGCGCCGGCCCGCGCGATGACGAGGTGCGCCTCGGCGATGCGGTCCGGGAGGTCGGCGAAGAAGGCCGCCACCTCGGCCGCGACGCCGAGCGCAGAATAGGCCTGCGTCACCCGCGCCTCGTCCTCGCCGCGCGCCTGCTGGACGACGAGGAGGCGGCCGCGCTCGTCCGGCGTGAGGAGGCCGATGCCGGCCGGCACGACGTCCGCCATCACGCGCGCGCCTTGCGAGCCGCCGGTGACGAGCAGGCGCAGCACGCGGCCGGCGAAGCTCGGATAGGGGCGCTGCGCCGCCTCGATCACGCTGGGTCGCACGGGGTTGCCGGTCAGCACCACCTTGCCCGCGAGCGCGTCGCCGACGGCAAGGTTGTCGAAACCTTTGGCGATCGTCTTCACGCGCCGCGCGAGGAAGCGGTTGGCACGGCCCATCACGGCATTCTGCTCGTGCAGGATCGTCGGCACGCCGAGCTGCGTGGCGGCGAGCACGGGCGGAACCGTCGGATAGCCACCGAAGCCCACCAGCGCGCGGGGGTTGATACGGCGGATGACGCGCCGCGCGCGCTGGGTGCCGCGCAGGAGGGTGAGGATGGCACGCGCGCGTTTCAGCAGCGAGCCGCCGCTCGGCGTTGCGGCGTCGATGTGGTGGATGCTGCGCGCCGGGAAGCTCGCGCCGTAGCGCGCGGCGCGCTCGTCCGTCATCAGCTCGATCGGAATGCCGCGCGCGGCGAGCGCCTCGCTCAGCGCCTGCGCGGGAAACAGGTGGCCGCCGGTGCCCCCGGCGGCGATCAGCACGGGCCGCGTCATGCCGCCTGGCCGGCGGGTGCGAGGCTGCGATGCTCGTACGCCGGCCGCCCGTTCTCGTAGAGCACCTCCGAGCGCGGGCGCTTGCGGGTGACCGCGAGCAGGAACCCCATGCCGAGCGCGAGCGAGATCAGCGACGAGCCGCCGTAGGAGATGAAGGGCAGGGTCATGCCCTTGGCCGGCATCAGGTGCAGGTTCACCGCCATGTTGATCGCCGCCTGGATGCCGAAGAGCATGACGAGTCCCGCGCCGGCGAAGCAGCAGAAGGGGTCCTCGTTGCGCGCCGCCTTGAGGAGGCCGCGGATGACGATGAAGCCGAACAGGCCGCAGAGCGCGATGCAGGTGGCGATGCCGAACTCCTCTCCGGTGACGGCGAAAATGAAGTCGGTGTGGGCGTCGGGGAGGATGCGCTTGATGGTGCCCTCGCCCGGACCCTTGCCGAACCAGTGCCCGGATATGATGGTTTCCAGTGCCGTGTCGACCTGAAACGTGTCTGTGGCGCCATTGCCGCTGCCGGGATCGAGGAATTTGAGGATGCGGGCGCGCACGTGCGGCACGAACTTGTAGGCCAGCAGCACGCCGCTGGCGCCGAAGCCGCCGAGGCCGAACACCCAGAACCAGTGCAGCCCGGCCATGAAGAACAGCGCCGCCCAAACGAGCGCGACGAGCATGGTCTGGCCGAAATCGGGCTGCAGCATCAGGGGCACGACGGTGACCGGCAGCAGCAGGAGCGCGATGAGCGTCCCCGGCACGTCGCGCCGCTTGCCGCCCTCCGAGAACGCCCACGCGACGAGGATGACGAAGGCGGGCTTGAGGAACTCGGAGGGCTGGACGCCGAGGATCCAGCGCTTGGAGCCCTTCACCTCGTGGCCGAACAGGAGGGCCAGGACGATGAGGGCCATGGCGACGGCGAAGAGGATGACGGCGGCGCGGCGCACCTGGCGGGGCGTGAGGAACGAGGTGCCGATCAGCACGCCGACCGCCGGCAGCATCGCCATGGCCTGCCGATTGACGAAATGGAAGGTCGGCAGCCCGATGCGCTCCGCCACCGGCGGGCTTGCCGCCATGGTGAGGACGAGGCCGGCGATGATGAGCGTGGCGAGCGAGGCGAGCAGCCAGCGGTCCACCGTCCACCACCAGTCGGCGAGAGCCGTGCGTTGCGCGCGCGATACCATGCGTCTCGCTCCTTGTTAACAGGGGCGTGGGATTGGAGCGTCCGGCCGCGGTGCCGGTACCGGCGAAGACTATGGAACGAAAGCGTTAACCATGCCTTAGCGGATCCCGCCCCGGCGGGCGTCGCGGCGGGCACCAAGCCTCGGCCTCATTGGGCCGCCGACAGCATCGCCTGCACCAGCCTGCGGAAATGGTCACCGCGCTTGTCGAAGCCGGAAAACTGATCATACGACGCGCAGGCGGGCGAGAGCAGCACCACTTCGTCGCCGCCCGTCGCGGCGGCGTCGCGCGTCGCTCTGGCTGTCGCGGCGTCGATCGTGCCGCAACGCTCCCAGGGCACGGCCGTGCCGAGCGTCGCCGCGAAGGCGTCGGCGGCCTGCCCGACGAGATAGGCCTTGGCCACGCGCGAAAACAGCGGGCGCAGCGGCTCGATGCCGCCCTCTTTGGCGATGCCGCCGATGATCCAGCGCACGCGCGGGAAGGAGAGCAGCGCCTTCTCCGCCGCGTCGGCGTTCGTGGCCTTGGAATCGTTGACGAACAGCACGCGGCCGAGGCGGCCGACCGGCTCCATGCGATGGGCGAGGCCGGGAAAGCTCGCCAGCGCCGCTTGCAGGCGGGGAAGGTCGTCGGCGTCCGCGCCGAGCGCGGCCACGGCGGCGGCCGCGTTCTGGCCATTATGGGCGCCGCGCAACGAGGCGATGCCGGCGAGGTCGGCGATACGGGCGGCGACGCCGTCGCGATGGCGCACCAGGCGCGTACCTTCGAAGGTGACACCCGAGGCGACCGCGTGACCGGCGGCGGAGATCCGCGCGACCGGCCGCCCGCGCGCCGCCAGCCGCCCCGCGATGGCCGCGCACGCGGCGTCGTCGACCGACACCACCGCCGTCCCGGCCCCGGCGACGAGCCGCTCCTTGATGGCGGCATAGTTCGCCATGGTGCCGTGCCGGTCGAGGTGGTCCGGCGTCAGGTTGAGCAGCACGCCGACGCTCGGGTCGAGCCCCGGCGCGAGGTCGATCTGGAACGAGGAGCATTCTACGACGTGGACGAACGCGGCCGAGGGGGGCGGCAGCTGGAGGATCGGCGTGCCGATGTTTCCGCCCATGCCGACGTCGTAGCCGAAGCAGCGGAAGAGATGCGTCGTCAGCGCCGTCGTGGTCGACTTGCCGTTGGTGCCGGTGATCGCGACGAAGCGGGAGGTGGGCGCGCGCCGGGCGCGCTCGCGGCAGAAGAGTTCGATGTCGCCGATGACCTCCACGCCCGCCGCCCGCGCCAGGGCGACGCTCCAGTGCGGGACGGGATGGGTGAGCGGGACGCCGGGCGCGACGACGAAGCTGTCGAAGGCGGACCAGTCGGCGGTGCGGAGGTCGACGAGCCGCAAGCCGGCGGCGGCGCCCTTGGCGCGGCTGGCCGCGCTATCGTCCCAGGCCGCGACGGTCGCGCCTCCGGCGACCAGAGACTGGCCAGCGACGATCCCGGAGGAGCCGAGGCCGAACAGCGCGACGCACCGCCCCTCGAAGCTCGTCAGCGCCATGCTATCGCTACCGTCGCTCATGCTAGCGCAGCTTCAGCGTCGTCAGGCCGATCAGGGCGAGCACGAAGGCGATGATCCAGAAGCGCACGACCACCTGCGATTCCGACCAGCCGAGCTGCTCGAAATGGTGGTGGATCGGCGCCATCTTGAACACGCGGCGCCCCGTCATCTTGAACGAGGCCACCTGGACGATGACGGAGACGGCCTCCAGCACGAATAGGCCGCCGACGATCACCAGCACCATCTCGTGCTTGGCGGCGACGGCGATCGTGCCCAGCAGGCCGCCGAGCGCCAGCGATCCCGTGTCGCCCATGAAGATCTGCGCGGGCGGCGCGTTGAACCAGAGGAAGCCGAGGCCCGCGCCGATCAGTGCGCCGCAGACCACCAGCAGCTCGCCTGCGCCAATGACGAAGTTGATGCCGAGGTAGGTCGAGAAGATCGCGTTGCCGGCGAGATAGGTGATGATGCCGAACGTGCCGGCCGCGATCATCACCGGCACGATGGCGAGGCCGTCGAGCCCGTCCGTCAGGTTGACGGCGTTGCCGGCCGCCACGATGACGAAGGCGCCGAACACCACGAAGAACATGCCGAGGTCGGCGATGTAGCCGTTGACGCCGGGAAACGAGAGGCTCGACGTGTGTGCGGTGCCGTAGTGCCGCATGAGAAAGCAGGCGAGCAGCGCGATGGCGCCTTCCAGGGCCAAGCGGAGACGGCCGGAGAAGCCGGCGTGCGTCTGCCGCGTCACCTTCAGGTAGTCGTCGTAGAAGCCGATGGCGCCGAAGCCGGTCATGACGAGGAGGACGATCCAGACGTAGTGGTTGCGCAGGTTGGCCCACAGTAACGTCGAGACGATGAGGCCGGAGAGGATCATCAGGCCCCCCATCGTCGGTGTGCCCTTCTTCGTCAGAAGGTGGGATTGCGGACCGTCCAGGCGGATCGGCTGGCCCTTGCCCTGTTTGAGGCGCAGCGCGGCGATGATGCGCGGCCCGAAGAAGAACACGAACAGCAGCGCCGTGAAGACCGCGCCACCGGTGCGGAAGGTGATGTAGCGGAACAGGTTCAGCGGCCCGAAATGGGACGAGAGTTCCGCGAGCCATGCGAGCATTGAGGGTCCTTGGCGTTAGGCTGGCACAGGAGCGTCGCGCCGCTCCTTGAGAGCGCCGACGATCAAACCCGTTCGGCTGCCGTTGGAGCCTTTGACCAGGACGACGTCGCCGGGGCGCACGTCATCGAGAACCAGCGGGACGAGCTCGGCTGCGCTCGCGCGCCAGATCGTGTTGATGCCGTCCGGCAGGGCGTCGGCGAGGCCGCGCATCAGCGGACCGGCGGCGAAGACGCGGCCGAACCCGTTGGCCGTGACGTCGGCCGCCGCCTGGGTGTGGAGCGCGCCGGCGCCTTCGCCCAATTCCAGCATGTCGCCGAGCACGGCGATGCGCCGCCCGCCGGGACCCGGCTCCAGTATGCCCCCGAGCGCCAGCGCGGCGCGCAGGGAGGCAGGATTGGCGTTATAGCTCTCGTCGATCAGCGTGAAGGAGCCGCCGCCCGGCAGCTTGACGGTGGCGCGCGCGCCCCGGCCCTGCGGTGCCTGGAAGAAGGCCAGGGCGGTGGCGGCCACCGCCACGTCGGCCCCGACGCAATGGGCGGCGAGCAGCACGGCCAGCGCGTTCTCCGCGAGGTGTCGGCCCGGCGCGCCGAGGCGGAAGGTCAGCGGTTGGCCGGCGACGACAGCCGCGACGATGGAATGCGTCGCGAAGGGGGTGAAGCCGACGAGCCGCGCATCCGCCCCCGCGTGGGCGCCGAAGCTGAGCACGCTGCCGGCCGGCGAGCGCCGTGCCGCCTCGGCGAGACGATCGTAATGGGGGCTGTCGCGGTTGACGATCGCCGTGCCGCCTGGTTCCAGGCCGGAGAAGATCTCGGCCTTGGCGTCGGCGATCGCCTCGATGGAGGGGAAGAACTCGAGGTGCACCGGCGCTACGGTCGTCACGACCGCCACGTGGGGCCGCACCATGGCGGTGAGCGGCAGGATCTCGCCCGCGTGGTTCATGCCGACCTCGCAGACGGCAAAACGCGTCGTGCGCGGCATGCGGGCGAGCGTCAAGGGCACGCCCCAATGGTTGTTGTAGGAGGCGACGGAGGCGTGAACGGTGCCGGCCGGCGTGAGGGCGAGGCGCAGCGCCTCCTTGGTGGACGTCTTGCCGACAGAGCCCGTCACCGCGATCACCTGGCCCGGCATGCGGGCGCGCGCGGCCCTGCCCAGCGCCACCAGGCTTTCGAGCACGTCGGCGACGATGTAGAGCGGGCCTTGCCCGCGCAGCGCGTCGGCGTGCGCCTCGTCGACGACGGCTGCCGCCGCGCCAGCCGCGAAGGCGGCCGCGACATAGGCGTGACCGTTCGAGTTTTCTCCCGTGATCGCGCAATAGAGGTCGCCCGGCTGCAGGCTGCGCGTGTCGATGGAGATGCCTGCGACCCTGGCCGGCACCGTGCCGCTCACGCGCGCGCGCAACGGCGCGACGAGGCCGAGACCGGTCCACAGGGGATCGTTCGTGACGGAGGGCATCATCGCGGGTGGTTCTGCAAAGCCTGCCGGGCGCAGTCATGGTCGGAAAAGGGGACCACCGTGTTGACCAGGATTTGGCCCGTTTCGTGTCCCTTGCCGGCGACCACCAGGACGTCGCCATCCTCCAGCGCGGCCACGGCGGCCTCGATCGCCGCGGCGCGGTCGCCGATTTCCTCGACGGTGGCCTTGCCGGTCTTGATGCCGGCCATGATCTCGCTGCGGATCGCTTCGGGCCGCTCTGACCGGGGGTTGTCGTCGGTGACCACGACGTGGTCGGCGCGCTCCCCCGCGACCTGGCCCATGATCGCGCGCTTGCCGCGGTCGCGGTCGCCGCCGCAGCCGAAGACCACGACGAGCCGGCGCTTGGTCAGGGGCCGCAGCGTCCGCAGCACCTGATCCAGGGCATCCGGCTTGTGCGCGTAGTCGATAAAGACGGGGGCGTCGCCGCGGCGTCCGACGAGCTGCAGGCGGCCAGGCACGCCCTCCAACGTGGCGAGGGCGGCGCAGGCGGCGTCGGCCGGCATACCGGTGGCGACGCAAAGGGCGGCAGCGACGACCGCGTTCGACAGCTGGAAGTCGCCGGCGAGCGGCAGCAGCACACGCGTCCGTCGGCCGTCGACCTCGAGCGTCAACGCCATGGCGGGGCCGTCGGGCTCCGCCGCGACGATCCGCAGCCATCGCCCGGTCCAGCCCACGGAGACGACGTCGAGGCCGCGGGCCGCGCAGGCGGCCGTCACCTGCGGTGCCGCGTCGCTATCCGCGTTGACCACGGCAGGTGCGCCCGGCGGCAGCAGTGTCTCGAACAGCCGCAGCTTGGCCTTGAGGTAGGCGTCGAGCGTGCCGTGGTAATCGAGGTGATCGCGCGACAGGTTGGTGAAGGCGCCCGCCGCGAGCCGGACGCCGTCGAGCCGCTTCTGCTCGATGCCGTGCGAGGAGGCTTCCATCGCCAGATGCGTGACGCCGTCCCCTGCGAGCTCGTCGAGAATCCTGTGCAGGGCCAGCGTATCGGGTGTCGTCAACGAGCCGTCGACGCTCCCGGAGGGCGCCACCACGCCCAGCGTCCCCAGCGAGGCGGCGGGGTGCCCGAGCGTCGTCCAGATCTGCCGGCAGAAGGACGCGACGGAGGTCTTGCCGCTTGTGCCCGTGATCGCCGCGATCGTGCCGGGCTGGCGGGGGTAGAAGGCGGCGGCGGCGCGCGCGAGGGCGTGGCGGACGTCGTCCACGAGGATGAAGGCGGCCTTGCCGTCCATCGGGGCCGCCGGCTGGCGCTCCGCCACCACCGCAACAGCGCCGCGCGCGACGGCGTCGTCGATGAAGCCGAGACCGTCCGCCTTGCTGCCGGGCACGGCGAAGAAGGCCCAGCCCGGTTCGACGGCGCGGCTGTCGGCCGTGAGGCCGCAGACCTCGATCACGCCGAGCGGGCCGGGACGCACGGCTTGGGGCAGGAGGGTCGCGAGCCGCGTCAGTGGATCTCTCCCTTGGAATGCTGCGGCGTGTTGGCGAAACCATAGCCCATCTGCGCGAGCAGCGGGAAGGGCAGCGACGGCAGGTCGATCTTGGGTGGCAGGCCGAGGATCGGCGTCACCCGCTTGATGATCTCGCCCGCGACGACGCCCGAGTTCCAGGCCGCCGTGTGGTAGCCGTAGGTGCCCGGGATCGCCTGCGGTTCGTCCATCAGCACCAGGAAGAGATAGCGCGGCCGGTCGGCCGGCAGTACGGCCATGAAGGTCGTGAACACCTTGTCCTTGGCATAGTGGCCGTGGACGATCTTGTCGGCGGTTCCCGTCTTGCCGCCGATGAAATAGCCGGGGATGTTGGCGTTGCCGGCCGAGCCCACCTCGGCGTTGATCCGCAGGAGGTAGCGCAGGGTTTCCGAGACCTCGGGACGGATGACGCGCGGCGCGTTCTTTCGCGCCTCCTCCTCACCGCGCTTCAGGAAGGTCGGCGTGATGAGCTGGCCGCCGTTGACGAGGCCGCCGACCGCCATGAGGGCCTGCAGCGGCGCGACGTTGAGACCCTGGCCGAAGGCGATGGTGATCGTGTTGAGCTCGCTCCAGTTCCTCGGCACCAGCGGCTCGGCGCTCTCCGGCAATTCGGTGCGCAGGCGCGTCAGCTGGCCCATCTTGCGCAGGAAGGCCTTGTGGCCCTCCACGCCGACCAGCATCGCCATGCGGGCGGTGCCGATGTTGGAGGAGTGGATGAACACCTCCGGCACGGTGAGCATGCGGTGTTCGGCATGGAAGTCGTGGATGGTGAAGCGGCCGTAGCGCAGGCTCTCGCGCGCGTCGAGGCTGGAGCGCAGATTGACCTTGTTGGCCTCCAGCGCCATGGCGATGGAGATCGCCTTGAAGGTCGAGCCCATCTCGTAGACGCCGACCGACAGGCGGTTGATGTGGTTGGGGTCGAGCGCGTCGGCCGGCGTGTTGGGGTCGAAATCCGGCAGCGAGGCCATGGCGACGATCTCGCCGGTGTTGACGTCGAGGATGGCGGCGGCGCCCGCCTTGGCCTTGAACTTGTCGACGCCCTTGGAGAGTTCGTCGCGCACGGCATAGGTGGCGCGCAGGTCGAGCGAGGTCGTCACCGGCTTGAGGTCGTCGGCCGTCAGCTTGAAGCCGGCGCCGTGCAGGTCGCTGAGACCCTGGCCATCGATGTACTTCTCGAGCCCGGAAATGCCGATGCCGTCGAGGTTGGCGAAGCCGAGCACGTGGGCGGCGATCGGCCCGTTGGGGTAGACGCGCTTGTTCTCGGGCAGGAACCCGATGCCGGGCAGACCGAGGTGGAAGATCTCCGCCTGCTCCTTCGGCGTCACGGCGCGTTTCACCCAGACGAAGCCCTTGTGCGAGCCGAGCTTGGTGCGCAGCTCCTTGGCGTTGACGTCGGGCAACGCCGCGGTGATGAGCTCGACCGCCTCGTCCTTGTCGATGATGCGGCGCGGTTCGGCGAAGACGCTCGTCACCTTGATGTCGGTGGCCAGCACCTCGCCGTTGCGGTCGAGGATATCGGGGCGCGCGGCGGCGACGGCGTCGGAGGCGGCGGACCGAACCGTGTTGGGCGTCTCCGGCTTCAGCCCGAACCAGACGAGCTTGCCGACGATGACGGCGAAGAGGACGAGGAAGGCCCCTGCCACCAACCGTATGCGCGGCCCACTCCGATCGAGCCGCGTCGCGAACAGAACGCGCAGGACGCGCATGACGCGGCCAGGCCGCCGCGGGGCCGGCGGGGGGGAGGGGGGCGGGGCAACGATCATCGCTTCGCTCGCGGAGAAATGGGGGTGGCGCCGCCGCTGGAGGCGTCGCCCGGCGTGGCGGTCGGCGCCATCAGTCCGAGGTCCTCGAGCTTGCGGCCGATCGAGTCGATCTTCGGCGCCTTGTCCGGCACGGCGTCCGCCCGCACGATCTGGTTCAGCGCCAGCGGCTGCAGGTCGAGCAGGGACTCGGACAGGCTCTGCACGCGCTCGGGTCGCGTCAGGTGCGCCCAGTCCGCCCGCAGCATGCCGATCTGATCCTGCTCCTTCTTGATGTCGTTCCGCAACTTGGCGATCGTCTCGGCATGGAAGATCGTCTTGTACTTGATCGAATAGGCGTAGATGGCCGAAGCGATCAGCGCGACGACGGCGACGATGTTGAGGAAGCGGATCATCGTGGGTTGGTCCCGGCAGCCGCCAGAGGCAGGCTCGCAAGCTTCAGGAGGTCGGCGTCGAGCGGCCGCGCGGCATGGGTCGTGCGTAGCCCGAAGCGCAGTTTGGCGGAACGCGAACGCGGGTTGGCCTCGACCTCGGAGGGCTCCGGCGCGACCGGCTGGCCGCGCGGCACGAGGAACGTCGGCGGTACGGCCGCCGGCTCGCCCGGCAGGCGGCGCCCCGGCGCCTCGCCCTTGCCCGAACGTTTGGCAAAAAACTGCTTGACGATGCGATCCTCCAGCGAATGGAAGGTCACGACGGCGAGGCAGCCGCCCGGCTTGAGCAAGCCCTCGGCCGCCGCCAGCCCGCGCACCAACTCGCCCAGCTCGTCGTTGACGGCGATGCGCAGCGCCTGAAACGTGCGCGTCGCCGGGTGGATCTCGTTCGGTTTGCCCGGGACCACGCGGGCGATCATCGCCGCCAGCGGCCGCGTCGTGGTATAGGGCGCAACCAGACGATCGGCGACGATGGCGCGGGCGATGCGGCGCGACGCGCGCTCCTCGCCGTAGTGGAAGAGAATGTCGGCCAGGGCTTCGAGGCTCGCGGTGTTGACGATGTCGGCGGCCGTGGGGCCGCTGCCGCTCATCCGCATGTCGAGCGGGCCGTCGTGCCGGAACGAGAAGCCGCGCTCGGCCTCGTCGATCTGCATGGAGGACACGCCGATGTCGAGAGCGACGCCGTCGAACGCGACGAAGCCCGTCCCTGCGGCAGCGAGGTCCAGGCGGGAGAACCGCTCCTCCACGAGCACGAGCCGGCCGCCCGCCTCGGCGACGAGCGCTTGGCCGGCGGCGATAGCCGTCGGGTCGCGGTCGAGTGCGAGGACGCGGGTATCCGCGTTGGCGAGGATGGCGCGCGTGTAGCCACCCGCGCCGAAGGTGCCGTCGGCGTAGAGGCCGCCCGGCTGGACGGCAAGCGCCGATAAAACCGCCTCTGCGAGCACGGGAACGTGTCGGGCTGGTCCGCCAGGGGCGCCGTGGTCACTAGGACCAGGGCCACCGCCGCCCGTCATTCCCGTGCTCCAGAGGGCCGCGGCGAGGGGTCCGCCGCGTGTCTGGCGCTGAGCTGTTTCCGCAATTCGCGAACCCGAAGCGTGGCCTCTTCGAGGTGCTGGCGGAACCGGCTCGGCTCCCAGATCTGAAACTTGTGGCCCTGGCCGACGAAGGTCACCTCGGTGGTGATCCCCGCATAGGCCCGAACCGTTTCGCTCAGGACGACCCGGCCCTCCGGATCGACCTTCAAGATTTCGCTCGTGCCCAGAAGCGCGGTCGAAAACAGGTCCCGTTCCACCGAATAGGGCGAGTGGCGCTCCAGCAGATCGTCGATGTCGCGCAGCAGCGCATGGCCACCGCAATCCACCGCATCCGCATCGAGGGAGGGATGCACGTAGAGCCCCTCGAAGCCGTCGCGCACCAGCACCGCCCGGAATGACGCCGGTATCGACACCCGACCCTTGGCGTCGAGACGGTTCTGGAAATGCGAAACGAAACGATCCACGCCACACGTCCCCAGCCGTCGGGTCGCCGGATCGCAGGGAAACTCCGCGTCGAAGTGCGGGATCAGCCCTGTCGATTGAGGCCCGAGACGGGATGAGTTGGGGTAGCATGGGCTTTCATGGGAAGCAACGCCGCAGCTTGATCGCGGCAGCTGGTGAAGCGCGGGAGCGAGCGCCTCACTCACTAATCCCCAACAAGGTTAATGGCCGGTTGACCACTCGCCTGTGCCGCGCGTCCGGGCGCGGCAGACAAAGTTCATTAAAGTGGGGAAAACCCGACATCCGAGGCGGTGCGACCGCAGCAAGCCACGACAGGGAAGAGGATCGCCGGTGTTGTTCGCAGGGCGATTCGCGGATCACCGGTCGCTCGGCATGGGACGCATGGCCACGATACCAGGGTCGACGCCAGCTCAGGTCGCCGCTAACGGCGCGGCGCTCTTCGCGCTCACGGGGGTAGTCCCTTGGGACGAGGTTGTCCAAGGCCCGGTGGCGGGCGAGCACGGCCGCGACATCGCGCTGTACGGCTGGGCCACGGACAAGCCGGACGGGAACGCCGGTCTCACCACCGGCATCGCCTGGTTCGAGCTAACGCCGAGCCACCGCCAAGCCATCGCCCGATGAGCCTAACCGCTGGCGATAGTCGGGCATCGTGCCCGGCCATGAGGCACGGACGGTTCGGACCGGACCCGCATCCGCCGCGGCTCAGGGGGAGGCGGGCGAGGGCTCCTTCTCGCTCTCCAGTTCGCGCCCACTCCCCGGCTGGGTCGAAGCCGGCGGATCGCTGGCCGGAAACGTATCCTCCAGCGCTTTCTCGAGGTCGTGCGGCTGTGTCGTGGCCGGGTCTGCGTCTTTCGACTTCACCTTCTCGTCCATACGCCGTCTCCGTTGCGAGAGGTCGGGAGAACGGACGTGGCTCGCAACCGTTCCGGCCGCTAGTCCGCGAGCACTTGGGCCGGAGGGAAGGCGACCTCGACCAGCGTGCCCTGGTGCAGCTTGCTCCGGATGCTGAAGAGCGCCTGGTTCGCCTCCACGAGCGCCTTCGTGAGCGGAAGGCCGAGTCCCGTGCCACCGCTCGCCTGCCGGGCGCCGGACAATTGTCGGAACGGCTCGAGCGCGTGCTCGATGTCGGTGTCGGACATGCCGGGGCCGGTGTCGCGGATGCGGATGGCGAGGCACCCCGCTTCCGTCATCGCGGTGGCGATGATGACCTGCCCGCCCGGCTCGTTGAACTTGACCGCGTTCGACAGCAGGTTGAGCACGATCTGGCGCAGCGAGCGCTCGTCCGCCCGGACGCGGGGCAGGTGCGCGGCGAGTGAGAGCCGCATGATCACCCGCTCGCGGCTCGCCTGCGGCTGCATGAGGCTGACGCATTCCGTCACGACCTTGTTTGCATCGATCGCCACCGTTTGCAGTTCCATCCGGCCCGCTTCGATCTTCGACAGGTCGAGCAGGTCGTTCACCAGGCTCATCACGTGGGTGCCGGACCCGTGGATGTCGCGCAGGTACTCCTTGTAGCGTTCGTTGCCGATCGACCCCAGCCGCTCGTCCATGATGATCTCGGCGAAGCCGATGATCGCGTTGAGCGGCGTGCGGATCTCGTGGCTGACCTTGGCGAGGAAGTCGGATTTCGCCGCGCTGGCGCGCTCCGCCTCGCGCCGGGCGGCGTCGAGGTCGTGTTCCGCCTTCTTCCACGGCGTCAGATCGCGGAACAGAGCGCAAAACCGCGCCTCGTCGGGTGGGTCGCCGCCATCGAACGGCCCGAGCCGGCCCAGCGTCATGAACACGGGGATGGTCCCGCCCTGGTGCGTCTGCACGAGGAACTCGCGCCCGTCGTTCAGCAGGCTGCGCGTCGCATCCGACTTCAGTCCTTCCAGATAGTCGGAGGCCAGCCGCTGGTTGTGCGGCGCGAACAGCGCGAGGAACGGCTTGCCGATCACCGCCGCCCGGTCGCAGCCAAACAGCGCCTCGCCCGAGCGGTTGAGCGACAGCACGGTGCAATCGCCGTCGAGCACGGCGACGCCGTCCGTTGCCGTCTCGAGGATGGCGCGCAATTCGCGCAGCTCGACGTCCCCCTGGGGCGTCGGCTCCGGCCCTGGCTTGACGGCGGCGATCTCCGCTGGGCGCATGGCTTCGGGACGCAGCGTCAGCAGCGTCGCCGGCAGCCCGTCCCACTCGATCGACTGCATCCGCGCGCTGGCGGGAATGATCGCGCCGTCCTGCCCGCGCAGGCCGACCGACTCGCTCCCGGTGACGTTGCCCGGCTGGCCGCCAAAGAGGTGGGTCATGCCCCCGGCCGCATGCAGCGCGTCCTCGTCGGCAAAGCCCAGCGTGTCGAGCAGGTAGCGATTGGCGAAGATCGGCACGTTGTTGCGGCTGACAAGAAGGCCGAGGCCCAGCTTATCGAGGACAGTGAGGCCGTTGCGGCCCACATGCGCCTCGCGCGAGGCCGCGTTTCCCGGCCCGGCGGGTGCATCCGGCGGGGGCAGGGCGTCGACGGCGGGGAGAGCAAGGGGCGCTGCCGCCGTCGCCGGGTCCGGCTCCGCTGCGGCAAACAAGGGGGCGGCGACAGGAGTCTCGGCGACAGCCGGCGCGACGGGCATATGCTCGCGCAGCGTCGCGCCGATCGCCAGGAAAGCCGCCTCGTCGTCGCGCGACAGCGCCTTGGTGCCGCCGGGAAAGGGCAGAACGTTTGCCGGCGCCGGCTGCGCGTCCGGCAGGACCCAGGCCAGCGGTGCGGCCTCCTTTACCTGATCGAGGCGGATGACGCCGAAGCCGCGGAAGCCGTCGAAGGCCCCTTGCGCGCCAAATGCCGGGATCGCGCCGGTCACGACCGTCACGGTGGCGGCGGCCGTCGTAAGGGGCCAGTCGAGCGCCAGGCCACTCCATGTGTCGCGACCCGTCAGCCGCGCGGCGAGGCATCCGCTCGGGTCGAGCTGGGGCGCGAGTTCGAGAAGGTTGCGCCCGACGAGGTTGGCCGTGCCCGGGCCGACCACGTCGGCGAGGGGCGGCGTGATGAGGGTGCAGACCGCGTCGGCATCCGTCTGCCAGAGGAACCGCAGCGTGCGCGCGGCGGGCCAGCGCCGGCGCAACTCCGTCTGCAGCGCGGCCGCGTCGCGCATGGGCGCCGCGAGCGTGGCGGGCGCTGTCGCCTCGGGCAGCGCCGGCGGCGCGGCAATGCCGGCCGGTGCTGACGCCAGCTCCGGCCGCAGGTTCAGCGCGGCGGCGGCGAACACCGAGCGGTCGCGCAACGTCACGCGCCGGCAGAGGAAGGTCACGACCTCGTTGCGCGCGCCGACAAAGAAGCGGAGCCGCTCCAGCCGCGGGGCGCTTTCGGCCGACAGGGTCTGAACGAGGAGGGCGAGGCGTTTGGCGCCGGGGTCGGACCCGCGCAGCAAGCGCTCGGTCAGCGGCACCGCGGCCGAGGCGCCGAACAGGGCGAAGATCGCATGGCCCGCGAGGACGAGGCGCGGAACCGTGCCGCTCAGCTCGATCGCGAGAACCGGCGTCCGGGTCTCGCCCAGCGAGAGGGCCTGCAGGATCGCAGCAAGGTCTTCTTCACCCGCGAGATCGGGATCGAACCAGGTTTCAACCATCGCGGCCGCGTTTTCCTGCTCTGTTGCCCACCAGGACCACGTCCGCCGCCACGGGGTGCCTTACCAAAGTCCTAACGAGTGCCTGCAAAAGCGTCCATCGACGGAGCCGCGTCTCCCGCCGAAGTTTTAATGTATGCTTAATTGCGAGCAATTTGCGGCTGCGTCAGCCGATAGGGGCCGCCGCGCGCCGCACCACTTGCGCTCAGTGCCAAGGCGGTTTAACCAACCCGCTCGCTTCGTGGCCTGTCGCGATGCCGCCATAGCTCAGTTGGTTAGAGCGCTAGATTGTGGATCTAGAGGTCCCCCGTTCGAGCCGGGGTGGTGGTACCAACGGAACCGACGTTTGCGCAGACACTTACGATCGGCGCAAACGTGTTCCGACCTCGTTCATTGAGTGACAAAAGTACAATAGATGCCTTGCGGCAGGAGCGCCACCAAGACTTTGACGTGGCGGAGTTGGCCCTACGTCGACCCGCGGTGCTTGGCGGCCGAATGCTTAAAGGGGACGCGATCGCCAGCACCTACGATCGTTCGGCGCCTACTTCGTAGACCGGAGATCGCCGCGACCGCCCGATGTGCCGCAGCGGTCGTCGGGTTGCGGGTGAAGTAGCCGGTCAGGACTTGGATGCGTAGGTGACCCTCACCTCACCGGCATCCGCGTCCCCTCGAAGCCTTGTCGCATCAGTGTCGCCTGAAGATCCTTCGTTCAAATTCAAGCTGGTCTGAAGCGTGGTCGGACCACCCTGCGCGCCGGCGGTCTGCCCCGCCTCCGAGCCGATTGCGACGTAATTTTGCCGCAGGGTCTAATGTCTTGCTCGGAGTCGTCGAAAGTTGGCGTATGACGATCGTGCCACCCAATACGCAGGCCGGGTCTATGATTCGTGTGGCCCAGCCGAGGCCGGGCCTTGGCGACACGCGACCCGGCCCGCCCTGAAGCCACGTCGACATCGCCTCTGTCAGGAGACCCTCAATGTCACAAGTGACGATCCCTCAATACAATTTCGTCTACAACGCCCTGTCTTTCAGCATTGCTGTCATGGGCGCGGCGACGGTATTTTTCATCCTCGGTCGGCAGCAGGTTGCCCCCGCGTACCGCACCGCTTTGTCGTTGACCGCGCTCGTGACCGGGATCGCGCTCTATCATTACGTCCGGATCTTCAACAGCTGGGTCGCCGGCTACAACATCATCAACGACACGATCTCCACGACCGGCGTGCCGTTCAACGATGCTTACCGTTACGTCGATTGGATTCTCACGGTCCCGCTGTTGCTTGTCGAACTGATCCTGGTGATGCGACTTTCGCGCGCCGAGACCTTCTCCAGGGGTGTCAAGCTGGGTGGCCTGGCCGTCATCATGGTGGCGCTTGGATATCCTGGCGAGGTTTCGGCGGATTCCGGCACGCGCTGGCTCTGGTGGGCTCTCGCGATGATCCCTTTCATCATCATCGTGTACGATCTCTTCATCGGCTTGAAGGCCTCGATCGATTCGCAGCCCGAGTCCGCTCGCGGGCTTGTCAGTGCGGCTCGTTGGCTGACCGTCATCTCCTGGTGCTTTTACCCCATCGTCTTCGTCTTTCCGATGATCGGGTTCACGGGGGGAAGCGCGACGACGGCGATCCAGGTCGGCTATACGGTTGCGGACGTCGTCGCGAAGGCTGTTTTCGGTGTGGTGGTCTTTATGATCGCGATGCGTAAGAGCGAAGCCGACGCGACGGACCACTCTGGCGACCGCGACGTCGCAGGTCGCCTCAGGACGGCCTAACGCCTCGGGACGGCCTAGCAATGCGTGCGGCGGGCCCCATGGCCCGTCGCACCTCCCGCCAACTTGGCTCAGTCGTCGAATGAATTTCCTATCGGTGGATCTTGTCTCTACCCGTGCGGCCTTCCCAGCGGCTTCCCTCGCGAACGTCCTGGATCGTTTGCGGCACGCACTCGGCAATGTGCCAGATGGCGGCCTCACCGACAGGTCGAGATCCCACGAAGCCTGTTTGTACCAAATCGACAGCGGCGGCAGTCACGTGCGCGCAAACCTGGCACTCCAAGCGGGCGCTGCGCTAGGTCTGGGCGCGGCCGACACGATCACGATTGCGACCGTCGTCGAACTGCTGCACAACGCGTCCCTCATCCACGACGACCTTCAAGATGGGAGCCCGTGCCGTCGAGGGCTCGCCTCGGTGTGGAAGATGTTTGGCGCGAACATAGCGATATGCGCCGGCGATCTCATGCTCTCGGCCGCCTACGGTGCTCTATCCGAGTGGCGCGATACAAGCTCGCTTCGCCCGGTCCTGTTCAAAAGTCATGAGGCCATCGCCCGATCGGTCGCAGGGCAAAGCGCGGACCTCGACTGGCAGGACACCTCTTCCTTGGATGTCGAGGCCTATCGGCTGATTGCAGCCTCGAAATCAGGCGCTCTTTTTGGCCTCCCGCTCGAATTGACGTTGATTGCGAGCGGCCACGCCTACGCAGGAACCGTCGCACGAGACGCCGCAGATCATTTTGCGATCGGATATCAGATCGCCGACGATATCGCCGATGCCGTCAGCGATGCCGACACGTCCTGTCGGCAGGCCTCGATGAATATTATGTCCATCTTGAGCAAGGATGGTGTCGGGGGCACACCGCTGTCACGGGCCTCGACCTTGGCGCGCCAGCATCTCCGGCATGCTGCGGCTCTCTCCCTCGACCTGCCGGAGGGATCGGGCGCCTATCTCCACGATCTCACCCTTTCCTTGCTCGCAAAAGTCTAAAGCATGGCAGCGCGCGCGATCGTCATCGGCGCAGGCTTCGGCGGCATCGCGTCGGCCCTGCGCCTGCGTGCCAAAGGCTACGACGTCACCCTGGTCGATCGCTGTCGCCAGCTCGGCGGCAGAGCACAGGTCTTCGAGGTCGACGGCTTTCGTCACGATGCCGGCCCGACGGTCATCACGGCTCCATTCTTGCTCGAGAGGCTGTTCAGTCTTTTCGGGGAAAGTTTGGAAGACCACCTCAAGCTCGTCCCGCTCAAACCATGGTACCGGTTCCATTTCGCCGATGGCGACCATTTCGACTATGGCGGCACACTCGAGGAAACACTTGCCGAGATTGCGCGGATCGAACCTCGCGATGCCATCGGTTACCGGGCGTTGCTTGCCCACTCGAAACGCATCTTCGACGTCGGGTTCACCAAGCTTTCGAGCGTGCCGTTCCATCGGCTTGGGACGATGCTTGGCCAGGTCGCGAGCCTCCTGCGCTTGCGCGCCGATCGATCGGTCTGGTCGATGGTTTCTCATTACCTCGTCAACCCGAAGCTGAGGCAGGCGTTTTCCATCCAGCCTCTCCTGGTTGGCGGCAACCCCTTCAACACGAGCAGTATCTACGGGCTTATTCACTACCTTGAACGGGCCTACGGCGTTCATTTCGCCATGGGTGGGACGGGCGCCATCGTCGCCGCCCTCGGCGCGCTGATGGATCGCCAGGGAATCGCCGTCCGCCTTGGTGAGACCGTCGATAAAATCGTGATCGAGAAGGGACGCGCCACCGGAATCAGACTTGCCGACGGGCGCGTGCTCCACTCCGACATTGTCGTCGCCAACGCGGACGCGGCGTTTCTCTACACCGAAATGGTGACCCCATCCGCCTTGGCCGCTTCTACCAAGACGAAGCTCGCCGCCGCCCATTATTCGATGGGCCTTTTCGTCCTCTATTTCGGGACGACGAAAACCTATCCCGGTGTGGCGCACCATACGATTTGGCTCGGGGAGCGCTACCGCGAACTCCTCGCCGATATTTTCGATCGCAAGGTCCTGGCAGAGGACTTCTCTCTCTATCTCCACCGGCCGACCGCAACCGATACGAGCTTCGCCCCGCAAGGATGCGACAGCTTCTATGTGCTCTGTCCTGTTCCGAACCTTCAAGCGGAGATCGACTGGTCGATCGAGAGCGCGCGCTTACGGGACAGGATCGTCGCCGCGCTGGCATCGACAATCCTGCCCGGCCTGGAGGATGCGATCGTTTCGGAGATCGTCAAGACGCCGGCCGACTTCCGTCAGGACTATTGCAGTCTGCACGGAACGGGATTTTCGATAGCTCCCTTGTTCCGGCAATCGGCTTGGTTCCGCTTCCACAATAAGGCGGAGGGCATTCGCAACCTCTTTCTCGTGGGGGCCGGGACCCACCCAGGGGCCGGGTTGCCCGGCGTCTTATGTTCGGCCGAGGTGGTCGATGCCCTCGTGCCTCAAGTCGGATCTCGTCACTACGATCGGGTCGCCGATTGATGCCCCGTGCCGCGACCGACACCGAGGCCGACCGGCTCCTGCGCGCTAAGGGACGAAGTTTTCACTGGGCGCGGCATCTCATGGGCCGCCGGCATGGCACGCGGGCGACCCGCCTCTACGGCTTCTGCCGTCTGGTCGACGACTTGGCGGACGAGGCGACCTCCCCGGCCGAGGGTCTTGCCGCTTTGGATGGCGTCCGAGCCGACCTAGGACGCGGAGACTCCGGTGATCCGCTGGTGCGCGATTTCCTTGCCCTGACGAGAGAATGCGGTATCGAGGAAGCCATTCCTCTCGCCTTGATCGATGGCGCCGCAAGCGATCTCGGATCGGTGCGAATGACGGACGACGAGTCTCTCCTGATGTACTGCTATCAGGTCGCCGGTACCGTCGGCCTGATGATGGCGGCTGCGCTTGATCTCGACGCGCCCGAGGCACGGCCCCGCGCGATCGACCTTGGCATCGCGATGCAGCTTACGAACATCTGCCGCGATGTGAGCGAGGATGCCGTGATGGGTCGTCGGTATCTGCCGGCTTCGCTGATCGGCGATCGCGACCCGGCCGAGCTGATCCGTCCGTCCGCGATCTTACAACCAACCGTGCGGAAGGGTGTTTCGTCCCTGCTCGATTTGGCGGACCGCTATTATCGCAGTGGAGAGGAAGGGATTGCCGCACTTCCCCGCCGTGCGCGCCCCGGCGTCTTAGTCGCGGCGCGCGTCTATCGGGCGATTGGCTCACAGCTCCGGGCGCGCGATTGCGACTACTGGACGTCGCGTGTCCTCGTCGGCCGAGGTGCGAAGCTAGCTCTGACCCTCGGGGCGATACTTCAGTCCCAGACGCTCAGCGCGCGTCATGCGGCACATCCAGGATGCTATACCTCCCTAAGGGGCGGAGCCGGCGATCCTCCGGGGACCTTCGGAACCGGGCCATCCTCTCGTGGGGACTGATGTCGACGTCCTCATCCTCGGAGGCGGCTGCGCGGGCCTCAGCCTGGGACAGCGCCTGGCGGAAATTTCGACCTCGACGAGGCGCGCCCTGATCCTCGAGGCACGACAGGCCTACGTCCATGACCGGGCCTGGTGCTTCTGGCGCACGGCACCGCACCGGTACGACCATCTCGTCACGCACCAATGGTCGACCCTGCAGGTTGGGACGGCGCAGGTGGATTGTCGCGATACGCCCTATCAATTGCTCCCCTCGGGCGCCTTCTACGACGACACCGGCGCCACGATCGCACGCGCGGACAAGGTCGAGCTGCGCCTCGATATGTCCGTGACGGCCCCGCCCGTTCGCCATGGAGAGGGATGGTGCGTCGAGACAAACCAGGGAAGGGTCTCCGCCGCCCAGATCATCGACACTCGACCCCTCTGCGCGCCCGCCGCCGGGGGAGCCGTGCTTTGGCAGTCGTTTTTTGGACAGGAGGTCTCCTGCGAGGCGGGGATCTTCCATTCCGACGTTTGCATCCTGATGGATTTCTCCGACGTCCGTCACGGAGACGTTCTTTTCCACTACATCCTCCCGCAATCGTCCATCCGCGCGCTCGTGGAGACGACCGTCTTCGGCGTCCGCCCGCTCGGCGTCGCAGACTTGGCCGATCATCAGTCAAGGGTCATGGAGCGCGTGTGTCGGAACGCAGCCTTCACCGTGTTGCGAAGTGAGAGCGGCATGCTGCCGATGGGCTTGACCTCGCCCTTGCCGAACAACGGCGCGACCTACGTTCGGGCGGGCCTGATGAGTGGTGGCGCAAGACCGAGCACCGGTTACGCCTTCCAGCGGATACAGCGGTGGGCAGAGCTCTCGGCTCATGCCATCGCAGGCGGCGGTCTGGCACAGGGCCACGCCCCCGATGCCTTCGTGCAACGCCTGATGGACCGGCTGTTCCTTCGCGTGCTCCGCAATCACCCGGAGCGAGGCGCGGAACTCTTCACGCGGATCTTCTCGACGAGCGAGACGGCGCGCGTGATCCGCTTTCTCAGCGACAGCGGTTCGACGCTCGATCAGCTCGCCATCATGGCGACACTGCCCATCGGCCTGTTCCTCCGCGAACTCGGATCGAGCGTTTCGGAGCGGTGGAGCCACAGCAGGGGGGCCGCTTGACCATGCTCCGGAAGGCCCAAAGCATCGTCTTCATCGCGTCGGCGTTCCTCGTCGTCATCGCGACGGCTGGCTTGCCGCGTCCGAGCGAGCGGATCGAACTCGTCGTTATCGCGGTTCTGATTATGGTTTTCGGGGTGCCTCACGGCGCTTTCGATACGATTTTCGCGCGCCAGCTCCACTCGCTTCGAACCTTCTCGGGCTGGGCGATCGCCGGCCTGCTCTATAGCGCGCTCGGGGCCATCGTCGTCGCGATCTGGTTGATCGCACCGGGGCTCTTCCTGGGCGTGTTCTTAGGGATCTCCGCGTGGCACTTTTCAGGCGATCCGGTGCGAGGGACAAGCACGATCGCGCGGATCCTCTACGGAGGAGCGGTCATCGTTCTTCCCGCCCTGCTTCATCCCGACGACGTTCAGCGGCTCTTCGGCTTCCTTGCCGGATCGAGCGCGGCCGCGTCGCTCACGATTGCCCTGCGCTACGCCGGACTACCGTGGCTCCTCCTGTTGATTGCAGCGGCATTGTTTGAGGCCCGCCGTGATTGCTTGACCAGCCTCGAGATGATCGCGCTCGCGGCGCTGTCGGCGCTGGCGCCTCCCCTCATCGGCTTCACGCTGTTTTTTTGCGCGATGCACGGGGCGAGGCATATCCTGAGGACAGTGGCCTTCGCGGACGCGTCATGGTCGCCCTCCTCGTTGGCCATCTTCGCCCTGGCGCCGATGCTGGTCGTCGTCATCGCGTCGGCCGTCTGCTGGCAGTATCTTGGAAACACGCCGTTCGATATGCGGATCGTCCGCATTCTTTTTGTCGGTCTTGCCGCCCTGACGGTGCCCCACATGGTGCTGGTGGAACGCGCAAGATTCAGGAAGCTTATCTAGTCTCATCGGATGAAAGGGTCAGCAGGGCCGAAGACGGTGGCTCTCCATGCGCTTGAGACGACAGGGAAGACTGAGCGTTGCAGGCGTTAGAGTTGAAGCAAAGACTCGTGCGTTCCGTCCTCCTGCCAGACTTGGAGTGCCGCGGGGTCGATCTCCACCCGGCAGGGGCCGGGCGCCGCGGCTTGGCTTGGATCCAACGCGGCGCGTACGACCGCGTGCCCGAGGCGGAGCGTCACGCGGCGCTTACCGCCGCGCGCAGCGTCCGCGGCCAGCATACAAGCCTCCACGCCGCCGGCTGCGACCAGGCGGATGCAACTCGGCCGCACGCACCAGCCCACGGGGCCAAGCGTCAAGGCAGGCCCGGCGACGGCGATCTCGACGCCGGCCCCGACGGCGATCCGATCCGGGGCGATGGCGCGGCCGGCGGCGACCGCGTCAGCGCCGAGCAAGCGGGCCGCCGCGGCGCTGCCGGGACGGCGGTAGACGTCCTCCACCGGTCCGCAGCGTAGCACCCGCCCAGCCTGGAGCAGCAGCATTTCGTCCGCCAGCGCCATCGCCTCGGCGGGATCGTGCGTGACGAGGATCGTGGTGGCGTCGATCTCCCCTTGCAGCAGCAGCAGCTCGTCGCGCAGCCGCGCCCGCAAGGGGGCGTCGAGTGCCGAGAAGGGTTCGTCGAGCAGGAGCAGGCGGCTCGGGCGCGCCAGTGCGCGGGCCAATGCGACCCGCTGCTGCTGGCCGAGCGAGAGGGCGGCCGTGCTACGGCCTTCCAGGCCGCCGAGTTCCAGCCGCTCGGTCCAGTGGGCCGCGCGCGCGGGATCGGTGCCGACGGCGAACCGCACCTGCTCGGCCAGCGTGAGGTGGGGCAGCAGGCCATAGCTCTGCGGCACATAGGCGATGCCCCGCGCATGGGCGGGGCGCCGGCCGAGGTCGGCGCCGCCGAGCGTCAGCGTGGCTTTGTCCCCATGGTCGAGGCCGGCGATCAGCCGCAGCGTCGCGGACTTGCCCGAGCCGGAGGCACCGAGGATCGCCAGCCGTCGCGCTGGCGTCCGCCACGCCACGTCGAGGCTGAAACCATCCAACCGGCGGCGAAATGCGAAGGCTATCACCTGGTCCGCCCGCCTCGGTGCCGGAGGCGCGGCCGAGATCGGCGGCAACGCCGACGCCGCCTCGCGCGCGCCGCGCCGCTTGCGCCCGGCCGCCACGCTCTGACTCGCCGCCATCACCAGCAGCGCGGCGGCGAGCGTCGGAACGAGGATCGGCAGCATGGCCGGCAGACCCAGGCTCCCAAAGGCCAAGTAGGTGTAAACAGGCAGGGAATAGGGGTGATAGGCGAGCATGACCGTCGCGCCGAACTCGCCGAAGGCGCGCAGCCAGGTCAGCAGCATGCCCGCGGCGATCACTCGCCACGCGAGCGGCAGGCTGACGCGTCGGAACACGGCGCCCGGCCCGTGGCCGAGCGTCGCCGCCACCTCCTCCAGCACGGGCTCAATACCGGCGAAGGCCGAGCGCGCGGCCACGATGAGGAAGGGGGCGGCGACGAAGGCCTCCGCCAGGACGATGCCGGCGAAGGAATCGGTGAGCCGTCCGCCGGTCAACGCCCCAAGCGGGCTCGCATAGCCCAGCAAGAAGAGCAGCAGGATGCCGCTTGCGAGAGGCGGCAGGGCGAGCGGCAGTTGCACGGCGAAGCCGAGCAGCGCCATCGGCCACCCTGGGATGCGCGCGAGGAGGTAGCCGAGCGGCACCCCGCCGATAGCCACCAGCAGCGTCGCCAGCGTGGCGCTCGCCACCGAGACGACGGACGCGCGCGCGAGCCCGGCGACGTCGACGCCGTGCCAGTCCGCCGTGCCGAGCTGGGTCAGGCCGGCGAGGAACGGCGCTACCAGATAGAGGGCGAGGAGCCCCGCCAGGGGCGCGAGAATGCGGGGTCCCGTCACCGCGGCGGCCGGCCGGCGCCGGCCGTCACATCCGATACGGCGATCACTTCAGGTGGAGACCGCCCGGCACGGCCGCCGCGTCGCCCACGAGAATCGGCTTGACCACGTCGAGCCCGTGCGCGCGCATGACGTCCTGACCCGCCGCGCTCAGGAGGAAGTCGACGAACTTGACCGCACCGGCCGGGTTGGCACCGCCTCGCAGCACCGTCGCCGTGTAATGCGCGCTCAGCGCGACCTCGGGGGGGAGTGGGAGTGCCGGAATCTTCAAGTCTGTCGTCTCCGTCGAGTAGAAGAAGCCGGCGTCGAGTTGGCCCGACTGGAGGCGTCCGACCAGGTTCTCCTCCGGCTGCACCTGCGCCGGGTTGTCGGGCGCGCCGAGCACGGCCTGCGAGAGGCCCGGCTGCTTGTAGACCGCCTCGGCCTGGGCAAGCAGCTTCAGGGTCAGCGCGCCTTTGGGATCGAGCTTCGGGTCGGTGCGGCCGAGGCGGATGCCCGGCATACGCAGCACCTCGTACCAGGGCTTTGTCTTGAGGTCGGCGGCGAAGCGGCTGGCCGGATTGTAGCCGATGACGACCGGAGATTGCGCGAAATTGACGTACCAGCGGACCCAGTCGCCGTTGGAGGCGCCCATGAGGGTGTCGTTGACGGCAGGGTTGGCGCTGATGAAGACGTCGCCGCGCCGGAGTTTGCCGCGGATCTGGTTGGCCAGCCCGTTCGACCCTCCGGCAAACCCGCGCAGCGTCTCGCCGGTCGCCTTGCCGAACGCCTCGCCGACGCCGTGCTCCATCAGGTTCACGAGCGAGCCGGCGTAGAGCACATCGACGTCGCCCGCCTGCGCCGGAACGGGCGCGCCGACCAGGGCGGCGGAGACTAGGAGCGGCAGGAGCGCCTGGTTCATGGGACACCGTCCGGGGCGAAGTTGCAGCGAGCGGCCCAGCCTTAACCGCGCCGCGGCGCCGCGGCAACGCACCCGCGGTTCGGATCTCCGCCCGCGTCACGCATTGGGGTCGAGGTAGGCCTCGAACGGGTCCCTCGGGACGGCTGTCCGAGCCATCGACCCGCGCGAAGACGCTGCTAGGTCCAGCTTTCCAGGCCGCGGAAGCCGTTTCGCTGCAGCCGGCTCGTGGCGAGGTCGAGCGCCTGGAGGAAGGCGGAGCGGTCGCGCGGCGCGAAGGGCGGGGGGCCTCCCGTCACCTCGCCGCTCGAACGCAGCTGATCCAACAGGTTGCGAGTGGCGAGCTGGGCGCCGATCGATTGCGCGGTGAAGGCGCGGCCGTTCGGCGCGATGACCGCCGCGCCTGCCTTCACGCAGCGCGAGGCCAGCGGCACGTCCGCTGTCACGACGACGCTGCCGGCCCCGGCTCGTTGGGCGATCCAGTCGTCGGCGACGTCCGGTCCCTCGGCGACGAGCACCCGCTCGATCGCGGCCACCCGCGGCACGAGGATCGGCGCGTTGGCGACGACGTAGACCTTGGCCCGGGTGCGTTGGGCCACCTTGTACACCTCGTCCTTGACCGGGCATGCGTCGGCATCGACGTAGATCGTCAGGGGGGATGATGACGCCACCGAAGTAACCCTAACCCGAGGTAAATCCCGCGGCCGCTCGCCGATCAGCCATATTAGCGCCTTACACCGTCGAGACCGTGCCTGCAGCCGGGAGAAGATCCGTGGCCCGTTATGCCGCCGTGATGACCACCAACGTGTGGGACCCGTTCGTCGAGGCCCAGTTCCGCCGCACCGCCGCCAACGTGCGGAGCGGCACGACCTTCGTTCTCACCCATGCGGCGGGAAGCGCCGTGCCGCTACCGCCTTGGGCCCGCTCGCTCGCGGTCGACGAAGGGACCGTCCGGCAGATCGGCCTGCCGATCGAGTATCAGCGGACGTTGTTCTGCTACAACGTCGATTACCTCTACTACGCTTTTTTTCATGCCCACCCGGACTATGATTATTACGTCTTCTTCGATTATCCCGCGGTGATCGACCTCGACCTCGACGAGATGGTCGCCTCGATCGCGCGCGACGAGTTGGACTTCGTCGCCCAGCCGGTCGCCGGTCCGATCGGCGATTGGGTCTATGCGAAAGCGCATCGCGACCTCTACCCGCCGGGTGCGCTGCACGGGGCCGCCCTGCCGCTCGCCATCCTGTCGAAGGCTGCCTTGGCCTACCTCTTCGAGCGTCGGCTGCACCTGGCGCGCGCGTTGGTGCGCGGCGCCGTCGCCTGGCCGTTCTGCGAGGCCTTCGTGCCGAGCGAACTCGCGCGCATGGGCTTCCGCTCGGCACCGTTGTCAGCGTACGGCAGCGTGGACGCTTTTTCCTGGTGGCCGCCGGTCCTCGATGCGACACTTCCGACCCAACGGCGGCCGGGCTTCATCCATCCGCTCCTCGACCCGCCGCGCTATCTCCGCTCGATGCTCGAACACGCCCGCTCGCGCGACCTCCTCAGCCCGCGG
Source organism: Beijerinckiaceae bacterium (assembly GCA_965249685.1). Classification (GTDB taxonomy): domain Bacteria; phylum Pseudomonadota; class Alphaproteobacteria; order Rhizobiales; family Beijerinckiaceae; genus RH-AL1. The sequence goes on from CBDFMN010000003.1 coordinate 3,043,190, forward strand.
ACCAGCCGCGAGATCCTCCGCCACGTACCTCTGCGCGACTACCTCCCTTCGTTCCTGGCACAGCTCGGCGCTAATCTGTGGCGCGCGATCCGCACGCGCCTGCATTCGATGCGCCAATCGGCAGGCCCATCGCGCGTCCAAGGCTAGGCGACAAGAAGTCGATCGGGATTTATGATCGTCGGGCACAGGAGCCCGCGTCCTTGATCGACAAGTTGAATTACGTCATCGCCCTCGCCCGCGAACAGCACTTCGGCCGCGCTGCCGAGAGTTGCGGCGTGACCCAGCCGACCATGTCGGCCGGCCTCAAGCAGATCGAGGAACAGCTCGGCGTCGTCATCGTGCGGCGCTCTTCGCGTTTCCAGGGGTTCACGCCGGAGGGCGAGCACGTGCTCGCTTGGGCGCGGCGCATCGTGGCCGACGCCAAGTCGATGCGCCAGGACCTCGACGCCTTGAAGCGCGGCCTCAGCGGCCACCTGCGGCTCGCCATCATCCCGACCGCGTTGTCGATGGGCGCCGCGCTGACCACGCCGTTCCGCGATCGCCACCCTGGGGTGCGCTTCTCCATCATCTCGCGGTCCTCCACCAACGTCCTCAAGGAGTTGAGCAACCTCGACGTCGATGCCGGCATCACCTACCTGGAGAACGAGCCGCTCGGCACGGTGAAGACGGTGCCGCTCTACCACGAGGGCTATCGCCTGCTGACGGCGGCGGCGAGCCCGCTGGGCGCCAAGCCGAGCGTGTCCTGGAGCGAACTCGGCGAGGTGCCGCTCTGCCTGCTCACCCCCGATATGCAGAACCGCCGCATCATTGACCAGATGATGCAGGACGGGCAGGCCCTCAACGCCCCCGTGCTCGAGTCGAACTCGATCACCGCGCTGCTCTCGCACGTGCTCACGGGGCAATGGTCGAGCATCCTGCCCTCGACGATCACCGACAGCATCACCCTGCCGTCGCACGTGCGCTCGATCCCCATCAAGGCGCCGACGGTGGTCCATCTCATCGGCCTCGTGGTGCCGCAACGCTACTCGATCAGCCCGCTGACCAACGCGCTGGTGCGCGAGGCGGAGCGCCTCGCCGAACGCCTTCAGGCGGAGCGTCTCCATAGAGAGCATCTATGAGCCTCAGTCGACCAGCGGCTTGCCCCCGGTCTCATGCATGAAGAACGGCGCAACGACGCCGAGGAGGCTGACGGCGATGAGGACGTAGGCCGGCGAGAGCGGGTCTCCCGTCTTCTGCACCATCAGCGTCACCAGATATTGCGTGCCGCCGCCGAAGATGGAGACGCTGACCGCGTAGGCGATGGCGAGCCCGGCGCTGCGCACCGCGCGCGGCAGCGATTCGGGGATGGCGACGATGGCGGCGCTGCTGCAGATCGACGAGAGGGCCGAGATCATCACGGTCGAGGCGAAGATGCTGGTGGCGCTCGGCGCATGCACCATCCAGGCGTAGGCGGGATAGGCCGTCAGCACCAGGGCCACGCGCGGCACGATCATGATCACGCGGCGCCCATAGCGGTCGGCGAGCCAGCCACCGAGCAGGCAGAACACCAGGGAGGCGACGCCGAGCACCGGGGTCGCCGCGATGGACGTGCTCTCCGGCATGTGGAGGACCGTCTTGGCGTAGCTCGTCATGTAGACGCCGGCGGCGTTCGACACCGCGCCCGCGGCGATGATCGCCAGCGCGGCGAGCATCGTGCCGCGGTGGTCGCGGAACAGGCGCGCGAGCACGCCGCTGGCCGAAGCCTCCGCCTTCGACGCTTGGCTGCCCGCCTCCCCCGCCGTTTCCGGTAGGTGGCTGCGGATGACGAGGCCGACCGGTACGATGGCGATGCCCAGCACGAACGGGATGCGCCAGCCCCATTCCTCCATCGCCCCGTGCGGCAGGGTCAGCGAAAGCACCACGCCGACCGCGCCGGCGAGGATCGTCGCCGCGCCCTGGCTGGCGAGCTGCCAGCTGGTGATGAAGCCTCGGGTCGTCGACGGCGCCGCCTCCAGCAGGTAGGCGGTGGAGGGGCCGACCTCGCCACCCAGCGCGAAACCCTGGATCAGGCGGCCGAGCACCAGGAGGATGGGAGCGGCGACGCCGATGGCCGCATAGCTCGGCGTCAGGGCCGTCATGATCATGCCGACCGCCATGAGGCCGATGGTCAGCAGCATCGCCGGTTTACGCCCGGCGCGGTCGGCATAGGCGCCGATGAGCACCCCGCCGATCGGCCGGGTGACGAAGCCCACACCGAACGTCGCGACCGAGAAGAGGAGCCGGGTGACGTCGTCCTTGGCGGGGAAGAAGGCGTTGCCGATAAAGACGGCGAAGAAGGAATAGGTGGTGAAGTCGTAGAACTCGAGGGCGTTGCCCAGGATCACCGCCGCCACCGCGCGCCGCTCCAGTCGCGGTTTGCCGTCGGGCGGCTGGGCGACTGCGAGAGAATCGGGCGCGGTCATCGGCGGGTCCTTGGCGATAGTCGGCGGCGCCGAACGCGTGTGCTTACCGCGTTTTCCGCCCGGGTGCATTCTTGCCCGACGATGCGCCTAAGGGCGTTCTTGCCCGACGGTGCGCCAACACCGTATTCGCCACAGGCGCCACCGGTGACGGCCCCATCGGAGCGCGCGCTATTTGGCCTGCTGGATGCGCGTGAGCGGCGCGACGAAGTCCAGCACGAAACCCTCTGGCGCGTAGTCCATCGTCACCGTCCCGAAGCTCGCCAGGCTGTGCTTGACGAGGCGCGAACCGAAGCCGGTGCGCTCGGGCGGTGCGATCGGCGTCGGCGCGGTCTCCTGCCATCGGAAGACGAGATGGGGTTCGCCCTCCCGGGGTTCCGTGTGCCAGGTGATGGCGAGGCGGCCGCCGGCATCCGACAGCGCGCCGTATTTGACGGCATTGGTGCCGAGTTCGTGCAGGACGAGCGCCAGCGAGAGGGCCGCCTGGGGGCCGAGCCGCACGTCGGGGCCGCTCAATGTCACCTGCCCGCCGGCATCGTGGACCTTCATCGCGCCGGCGATCAGCACCGTCAGGTCGGCGCTGGTCCAATGGTGCTGCATCAGCACGTCATGGGCGCCGGCGAGCGCGTCGATGCGCGACAGCAAGGCTTCGCTGGCGCCTTCCATCGTCGTCGCGGTGCGCAGCGTCTGCCGCGCCACCGAGACGACCACTGCCAGGATGTTCTTCACGCGGTGCGACAGTTCGTTCATCAGCACGCGCTGGCGCGCCTCTCCGGCCTTGCGGGCGTCGATGTCGCTGATCGCCACCACGGCGCCCTCGATCCGCCCCATATCGCCGCGGATCGGCGCCGCCTCGAAGGACACCCAGGCGCGCGTGCCGTCGCCGCGCTGGTAGTCCACATCGAGGATCGAGCGCGCCTCTCCCGCGTCCAGGACGCGCCGCAGCGGGTACTCCGCCCGTGCGACCAGCCGACCGTCCGCGTGAAAGCCGCGCCAGCGCTCGGCGGTGACATCGCCGGGCGAGCGCGTCGGGGCGTGGCGCAGGATCTCGGCCGCAAGCCGGTTGCCTTCGACGATGTGACCGTCGGCGTCCGCGATGAGGACGCCGACGGGGATCGTATCGAGGACCGTCTGCAGCCGGTGCGCGCTCCGCGCGACGCGCAACATCGCCTCCTTGCTCTGCGTGACGTCGCGGGCGACGACGAGCAGCCGCGGGAGGCCGTCGCCCGTCGCGGCGATGCGTGTCACGAGGACGTCCCACCATTTGAGCGTGCCGGCTTTCATCGCGCACCGCGCCTGGAAGCGGCCGCTGCCGCCGGCTTCGGCCGTCGCGACGGCCTGCGCGGCAGCCCCGGTCGCCTCGCCCCACAGGTCGATCCAGCGCCTTGCCCGCAAAGCCTCGAGGGAGGTGGCTTCCAGCAGCGCCAGGCCGTTGGCGTTGATGACCGCGATGTAGCCTCGATCGTCGAGGACGGTGATGCAGTCGCCGCTGGCCGCGAGGATGGAGCGGGTAAAGGCCTCGCTGTCGCGCAGCTGCTCCTCGGCGAGACGGCGCTCCGTCTGGTCGCGAAGAATCTTGAGGAAGCCGACGGTCGTGCCCTCCTCGGAGCGTAGCGGCATCATCGTGCCGCTGGCGAAGAAGCGCGTGCCGTCTTTGCGCATGTGCCAGCGCTCGTCGTCGGCGCGGCCCTGCGTAAGCGCACCGCGCATCTCTTCCTCGGGAACGCGGTCGGCCCGGTCCTCCGGCGTGAAGATGGTGCTGGCGGAACGGCCTTCCACGTCGTCGGCGGACCAGCCGAGGATGCGGGCGGCGCCTTCGTTCCAGATGGTGATCTCGCCGGCGAGATCCGTCACGATGATGGCGAAGTCGACCGCACTCTGCAGGATCGCCTCGACCCGGTCATGCTCGGCGGCGGATGCGGCAAGCTTCGCCTGACCGAGCGACAGCGCCAGCCGGTAAGTCCGCGTCGTGCGCGCCATATCCAGGCGCAGACGATCGTTCTCCTGGCGCACCACGTCGAGCTCGGCGGTGACGTTCACGCGGGCGGGTGGGCGCGGCGCGGCCGAATTAGGGTCGATACCGGCCTGAATGAGAAGCGCTCGCAGACGGTTGATCTCGTCGTCGTGCTCCGCCGTTCGGTTCATCGGGGTGGACATCGCGCCTGCAAGGAAAAGGTTGTCCTGGATGGCCGGACCCGCTCCGCCCCACTGTGGCTGTCCGCGACCGTCTCTTGCAAGAGGTTCTTGCCGCGGCGGCGTCAGGCCGAGACCACCGCGCGTGCCGCGGCGAGGCCTGTCTCGAAGGCTCCATGCGCCGTCGAAAAGAAGTGCGGCGACGTGGCCTCGCCGGCAAACAGCACGCGGCCGCTCTGGACCGGCGTCGCGAGGGCTGCCCTGGCGTCCGCCCAGCCCGGCAGCGCATGCGAGTAGGAGCCGAGCGACAGCGGGTCGCGCGCCCAGCCGGTGGCGAGGACGGGCGTCAGGCGGCGGCAGAAGTCGCCGCCCATCGCCGCCCCGATCTCTTCCAGCGCGGCGGCGGCGAAGGCACGCAGGCCGCCTTCCTCCAGGGCGCGCGCGTAGTCGCCGCCGAAATAGCCCTCGACCATCGGCCGGCCGCTCGGCCGCAGGGTGTAGGCGCCGGTATCCATCCGCCCGGCTGTCCCGGCGATCCGCGTGTCGGGCTCGAACTCCCCGGCCCCATCCAACCGAAAGTAGAGCTTGTCGGCCACCCCGAGCGGGAGCCCGGCCGCTGCCGCCAGGTGGCCGTCGAGGGCCGGGGAGAACCGGATCGCTCCCGCGGCGAGCACGCTCGTCGGGACGGTGACGATGACCTGCTCGGCGTCCACGATCCCCGCCGCCGTCACGACCCGGACGCGAGGGGCCGTGATGTCGATGGCGGTGACGGGGCAGGCGAGCCGAATGGGAAGGCCGGCGGCCATAGTGGCGATGAGCGCGCCGTAGCCGCCCACGACGCGCCAATCCCGCTCGGTGTCGCAATAGCGGCCGTAGTCGATGACGGAAACCCGCTCGGGCGGTGCGCCGTTGTAATAGGTTGAGATCGCACCGATGAGGCCGTTCCAGCGGCCGTTTGGCTCAAGCAGGGTCGCCGCGGCACGGTCTTGCCCGCTGCGCTCCGCCGCCGACGCTGCGGCCGCCAGCCGCTCCTCGTAGGCGTCATAGGCCGCGGAGAAGGCCGCCTGATCGGGGGCGCCACGGGAGCCGGCGTGGGTCGCGCGCCGCCACGGCGGCTCGCTCGTGTCGAGTGCGAAACCGAGGTCGGGCGCCGCGGCGGCGAGGCAATTGCGGTCGGCCGAGTGGAGCCACTCGCAGCCGAGGTCGAGGGGCGCCGCCTTTGCGTGCGGCACCGTGTGCGCCCGGCCGCCGACCCGGTCGCGCGCCTCAAGGATCAACACGGAGCGGCCGAGCCGGACGAGTTCACGCCCGGCGGCGATCCCCGCCGCCCCGGCTCCGACCACCACGACGTCGGGACGGTGAGAATGAAGTGTCATGTCCGCCAGATGGCGCTTCTCCCTTTTGCCGCCAAGGGGCGGGGCCTCCAGCGTCTCGAGCGGAGCGCTCAGGGATTATCACGGCAGTGCCGTCCCGCCGGCTGCGGCAGGAGCGGGCCTGCCCGGCGGCGGCGTCAAGGCGGGGAGGGGCTGGGTGAAGGTGCCGGCGAGAATGCTGACGATGATGGCGATGCCGGCCGCCGCGCCCGCGAGGGTGCGGAGTCTCCGGGCGCCGCGGGCCTCTCGGTAGAACAGGAGGCCGTACCGCGCCACGATGAAGGCGAAGAATCCGCAAAGCCCGACCAGCCCGATCGCCGCCGCTGAGGTCAAGGTGCCCATCGAGCCCCACGTCTTGCCATTCTCGGCAGTCCCCTTGCGCGCACCCGGCAGACCCGGCCGCGGTGTCGTCGGTATAGCCCCGCCGCCCCCCGTGTACCAGGGCGCTTCTCGCGCAACGATGGTCGTGTCGGCCACGGAAAAGCCAGATCGAGGCCGCACAGCGCGGCCGACGTACTGCGTTTCATGATCACACTGTATCTTGCGAGCAGGCTAGGAACTGCAACGGGCGGGTCGTCAAGGCGTCCGCAGCAGCGCCTCCAGCGTCTCGATCCGGTCGGCCTCGCGCGCCGGCTTGTCCCAGCGGATGCGGGCGACGCGGGGGAAGCGCATGGCAACGCCGGACTTGTGGCGCGTCGAACGGTTCAGCCCCTCGAAGGCGATCTCCAACACGAGGCCGTCGGCCATGCCGTGCGTCACCTCGCGGACCGGGCCGAACCGGGCCACCGTGTTGTTGCGGACGTAACGGTCGAGGCGAACGAGCTCCTCGTCGGTGAAGCCGGAATAGGCCTTGCCGACAGGTACGAGCGCTGCGCCTTCCGCGTCCGTGCGCCAGACGCCGAAGGTGTAATCCGAGTAGAAGGACGAGCGCTTGCCGTGGCCGCGCTGCGCGTACATGACGACGGCGTCGACCGTGAAAGGGTCGCGTTTCCACTTGTACCAGAGGCCTTTCGGCCGCCCCGGCACGTAGATCGAGTCCGTGCGCTTCAGCATCAGGCCCTCGATCGCCTCCGCGTCCGCGCCGGCGCCGGCCCCCCGCGGATCCTTGCGCGCGGCGGCCAAGCTTTCCCAACCCGCGAAGGGGACGAGCGGCGAGAGGTCGAGACGCTCGTCGGCGACCTCCGCCACGAAGGCGGCGAGCTTACCGCGCCGCTCCGCGAAGGGAAGCGGCCGCAGGTCCAGGCCGTCGAGCGAGAGCAGGTCGTAGGCGCGGATATGCGTGGGATAGTCCGCCACCAGCTTGAGCGACACGGTGCGCCTGTTGAGCCGCTGCTGCAGCACGCCGAAGGGCTGGACGAGGCCGCCGCGCACAACGAGCAGCTCGCCGTCGAGCGAAAAGCGCGGATACGGGAAAGAGGCCAGCGCCTCGGCCATGTCGGGGAAGGCTTCGGAGACGTCCTCGCCGGTCCGCGAGTAGAGGCGCACGACGCTGGCGCCGTCCGCCTCCACGCCCCGCGTCGCCTGGATACGGATGCCGTCCCATTTCCATTCGGCGGTGAAATCGGCGGGGTCGAGCGCGACGAGGTCGCGGTCCTCAAGCGGGTGGGCGAGCATGGCCGGGTGGAATGGCGCGGGGTCGGTGGCATCCGGCTTGTCCTCGCGCCCCTCGACCCAGGCGAACAGGTCGATGTAGGGCGGACGCAGGCCGTGCCACACCTCCTCGACCTCGTTTGCCGCGATGCCGCCGATTTCGCCGACGGCCGTCTTGGCGAGGCGGGCGGAGACGCCGACGCGGAGCGAGCCGGTGATGAGCTTGAGCAGCGCCCAGCGGCCGTTCTCGTCGAGGGCGTCGAGCCAGCCGGCGATGAGGCGCGGCAGGTCGAGCTTGCCGGCGGTGCCGAGCGTGCCCACCACGTCCGAGAGGGTGAGCGGTGCGCCGTTGCCCGCCCCGTCGTCGGGGCGCGGCGGCGCCGGCCACAGCAGCGCAACGGCTTCGGAGAGGTCGCCGACGTAGTCGTAGGAGAGGCCGAAGAGGTATTCGTCGACGCGGGCGGCGATGAGCGCCCGCACGAGGTTCGGCTTGGCATGCTGGAACGACAGCGATCCCGTCAGGGCGGCGAGCGCATAGCCGCGCTCGGGGTCGGGCGTCGAGCGGAAATAGTCCACCATCATCCGCAGCTTGTTGTTGCGGCCGGGTTCGTAGCTCAGGCGGTCCAGCAGCCAGGCGAATTGGTTCACGCCGCCGCGTCCACCGGCTCCGCCTCTTCCTCGTCGCCGTAGCCGAGGATGTGCAGCGGTTCCGCCTCGATCCCCTGGCCGCGCGCCCAGTACACGAGCGCATCCGCCTCGCCGTGCGTCACCAGCAGCTTGGAGCAGCCGGTCTCGATCACCGTCGTGCAGAGGGCTTCCCAGTCGGCGTGGTCGGAGATGACGAGGGGTAGCTCGATGCCCTTTTGCCGCGCGCGCGCCCGCACCCGCATCCAGCCCGAGGCGAAAGCCACGACGGGATCGGGGAACTTGCGCGCCCACAGGTCCTGCAGCGCGCTCGGCGGGCAGATCACGATCTCTCCGCCGAGCTTCGCCCGGTCGGCCGGCGCCACGCGGCGGACCTCGCCGAGCGGGATGCCCCGGTCCTGGTAGAAGCGGGTCAGACGCTCTGTCGCCCCATGCATGTAGAGGGGGCGGTCGTAGCCGGCTTGGCGCAGCAGCGCCATGACGCGCTGCGCCTTGCCGAGCGCGTAGGCACCCACAAGGTGGGCGCGCTCGGGGAACAGCGCGCGCGAGGCGAGCAGCTTGGCGACCTCGAGGTCGGTTCGGGAATGGCGGAAGACCGGCAGGCCGAAGGTCGCCTCCGTAACGAAGACGTCGCAGGGCACCACCTCGAAGGGCGCGCAGGTCGGGTCCGGTTCGCGCTTGTAGTCGCCCGACACCACGACGATCAGTCCGGGGAAGCCGAGCCGTATCTGGGCCGAGCCGAGGACGTGGCCGGCCGCGTGGAAGCTGATAGCGGCACGGCCGAGATGGACCGTCTCGCCGGGGCCCACCGCTTGGCGGCTCGCGCAGAAGTCGTCGCCGTAGCGGACCGCCATAATGGCCAGTGTGTCCGCCGTGGCGAGAACGGCGCCGTGCCCTGCGCGAGCATGATCGGAATGGCCGTGCGTGACGAGCGCACGATGGACAGGGCGCGTGGGGTCAACAAAAAAGTCACCCGATGGACAGTAAAGTCCCTCGGGTGCAAGCGTCAGGTTCTGGCCGAGATCCATAGGTGGAAATGAACGGCGGCCGGCGGCTTATTCGGCGCCGCCGCAGACCATGCCCATGGTCGGATAGACCTTGCCGTCCGGTCCGGTCATCTTCGTGACGCGGACACAGTCTTCGCTGTCGCCTTCGCCGGCGCGGGCCAACTGTATCACCGGGCCTGCCGCAAGCGGTGCGAGCCTGGTCGCCTGCGTGCTGGCGGCTACGTCCGTGATGAGCGAGCGGGGGGCAAGGGTCAGCGGGGCCGCGATCACGACCGCACCGAAACCTGCGAAGGCGACTGCCGCGATCGATAACTTCAAAGCCTGCCGGCGAAGACGCTTTTGCGTGGTGACCATGACCCGCCCCCGAATAGCGTGCGCTCCGGATTGAGCGCTTGACCGCGACACACGTGATGTGTCTCGACGGAACAACCGCGCAAAGCGCGAAAAGTTGCGCTTCGTCCGGCCAGCACGAAAGATTTAAGCGATGGTAAAAAAAGACCCCGCCGAAGCGGGGTCTTTTCGCGAATCAGGCTTTAGATCAGGCCTCAGTAACCGTAGCCATACCCGTAGGGGCTGCCGTAGTAGCCGCAGCTGCCATAATAGCCGCCGTAGTACCCGCCATAGCCACCGTACCCGCAGCTCGAGTAGGCGCCGTAAGCGCCGGCAAGCGCCAGGGCGCCAAGGCCGTAGCCAAACCCACGACCATACCCGCCGTACCCGCGGCCGTAGCCACCGCGCCCATAACCGTAGCCGTAGCCGCGACCACCGTAGCCGCCCCGGAAGCCGGCGCCCCGGAAGCCGCCGCCACCGAAGCCGCCACCGTGGAACCCGCCGCCGTGGAACCCGCCACCGTGGAACCCGCCGCCGTGGAACCCGCCACCGCCGAAGCCACCGCCGTGGAAGCCGCCCCCGCCGCCATGGAAGCCACCGCCGCCGAAGCCGCGCGCATCGGCGGCGGAAGGAACGGTGGCGATGCCGGCGGCCAGCGTCAGGGCCGTAGCGCCAGCCACAAGGGTCTTCTTCAAAACGTTGTTCATCGTTGTCTCCTTGCGAAGCCGAATGTTAAGACCAAAGCGGCGGACCCCGTCGTCCGTTGCATTAGACTTAAGTCGGAAGATAGGATCAGGCCGCTCGATTGCAGCATGTGGTGCGATCACAGTAATGCGATCTTGGCGGCAGAGTTTCAACAAAGCACAAGATAATGCCGCCCGACCCGCGGTCCGCCATTCTCCCGGGTCGGCTCAGGCGGGGTGCCGCGAGATCTTACCGGCTTGGTCTGGCCGCGCCCGGGGGATAAGGACAGTGGGTGCACGCGCCCGCTCCACTCGCCACCCTGCCGCCGCGCTTCCAGGTTTGGTTCTCCACGCGGGGCTGGGCGCCGCGCCAGCACCAACTCGACCTGCTTGCCGCCGCGCAGGCCGGCGAAAGCACCTTGCTCGTCGCGCCGACCGGCGCCGGCAAGACACTCGCCGGGTTCCTGCCGAGCCTCGTCGATCTGGCGCGGCCGGCCAATCGCTCGCGCCTCCACACGCTCTACGTCTCGCCGCTGAAGGCGCTCGCCGTCGACGTGGAGCGCAACCTGGGGCATCCTGTCGCCGAAATGGGTCTGCCGATCCGCGTCGAGACGCGCACCGGCGACACCTCCGTGCACAAGCGCAAGCGCCAGCGCGTGGATCCGCCCGACATCCTGCTGACGACGCCCGAGCAGGTGGCCCTGCTGCTCGCCTCGCCCGACGCGGCGCTCCTGTTTGCCGACCTGCGTCGCGTGGTCTTCGACGAGTTGCACGCCATCGTCGCCTCCAAGCGCGGCGACCTGCTCGCGCTCGACCTCGCCCGGCTGCGCGCCATCGCACCGATGATGACGACGACCGGCCTCTCCGCCACCGTCCGCGATCCGGGCGAGTTGCGCCGCTGGTTGGTGCCGCAGCGTCCGGCGGAGGGCGTGCGGCCGGAGAGCCGGCTGGTCCTCGCTCCGCCCGGCGCGCCGGCCGAGCTGACGATCCTCGACACGGAGGAGCGGATGCCCTGGGCCGGCCATTCCGCGCGCCACGCGCTCGCCGAGGTCTACGCCCGCATCAAGGCGGCGGGCATGACGCTCGTCTTCGTCAACACGCGCTCGTCGGCCGAATTCATCTTCCAGACGCTCTGGAGCCTCAACGAGGACGGCTTGCCGATCGCGCTCCACCACGGCTCGCTCGATGCCTCGCAGCGACGCCGCGTCGAGGAGGCGATGGCGGCGGGGCGCCTGAAGGCCGTGGTCTGCACCTCCACCCTCGACCTCGGCATCGATTGGGGCGCCGTCGACCTCGTCATCAACATCGGCGCGCCGAAGGGCGCGAGTCGCTTGACCCAGCGGATCGGCCGCGCCAACCACCGCCTCGACGAGCCCTCGCGCGCGCTGCTCGTGCCCTCCAATCGTTTCGAGGTTCTGGAGTGCCGCGCCGCCGTCGACGCGGCGAACGAGGGCGCGCAGGATACCGCGGTGGCGCGCGACGGCGCACTCGACGTCCTGTGTCAGCACATCCTCGGCATGGCCTGCGCCGGTCCCTTCGCGGCCGACGACCTCTTCGCGGAGATCACCTCGGCCGAGCCCTTCGCCGGCGTGGACCGCGCGACCTTCGACCGGGCGCTCGCCTTCGTCGCGCACGGCGGCTACGCGCTCAAGGGCTACGAGCGCTTCGCCAAGATCAAGCAGACGGGGGATGGGCGCTGGCGGATCGCCAACGGCCGGGTGGCGCAGACCTACCGGATGAATGTCGGCACCATCGTCGAGGCGACGGTGCTCAAGGTGCGGCTGGTGCAGGGCCGCGCGCGTCCCAACGATGCCGCCTACACAGGCCCGCTCCGACGGGGCGGCCGCGTGCTGGGCGAGCTGGAGGAGGGCTTCCTCGAGACCCTGGTGCCGGGCGACACGTTCCTCTTCGGCGGCGAGATCCTCGCCTTGCAGGGCATCGTCGACAACGAGGCGCTGGTTTCGCGCTCCGCCTCCGACACGCCGCGCGTGCCCTCCTACGCCGGCGGCAAGTTCCCGCTCTCGACCTATCTGGCGGGCCGCGTGCGCAGCCTGCTCGCCACCCCCGAGAGCTGGCACACCCTGCCGATGCAGGTGGCGGAATGGCTCGAACTGCAGGCGGAGCGCTCCGCCCTGCCGCCGCCGGGCGACCTGCTGGTGGAGACGTTTCCGCGCGCCGGGCGCCACTACCTCGTCTGCTACCCCTTCGAGGGCCGGCTGGCGCACCAGACGCTCGGCATGCTGCTGACGCGGCGCATGGAGCGGGAGCGGCTGAAGCCGCTCGGCTTCATGGCCAACGACTACGCGCTGGCGATCTGGGCGAAGACGGACGTCGGCGCGCGGATGAAGAACGGCCTGGTGTCCCTGGACGCGCTCTACGCCCAGGACATGCTCGGCGACGACCTGGAGGAATGGCTGCAGGAATCGGCGCTGATGAAGCGCACCTTCCGCCACAACGCGATCGTCGCCGGGCTCATCGAGCGGAATTTCCCCGGCCGCGAGAAGAACGCGCGGCAGGTCACCATGTCGACCGACCTCGTGTACGACGTGCTGCGCCGCCACGAGCCCGACCACATCCTGCTGCAGGCCGCGCGCGCCGATGCGTCAACGGGACTCCTCGACTTGGTGCGCCTGGGCGCCATGCTGGCGCGAATCAAAGGTCGGATCATGCACAAGGACCTCGATCGCGTGTCGCCCTTAGCGGTGCCGATCATGCTCGACGTCGGCCGCGAGCCGATCCACGGCGAGGGCCGCGAGGCCATCCTCGCCGAGGCGGAGGAGGCCATGATCGCGGACGCGACGGGGCCATTTTGAGAGTCTGCGCGCACCGTCATGCCCGGCCTTATACCGGGCACCCACGCCGTACCGAGGCTTTGCCGTTGCCGTCACGGGCGCCGTCTGGCGGGGTAAAGGGCCGACAAGAATGCAGCCATCGTCGGGCAGGCGAGCCCCGACGTGTCGGGATCGAGACGGCATCGTGACCCTCGCCCATGCCGTTTCCACGCCGCAGCCGGAAAAGGTCGTCCGCCTGCACGGCTCCGCCTTCGTCGCCGACCCGTCCGGCGCGCTCTACTGGCCGGACGAGCATCTCCTCGTCGTCGCCGACCTGCACCTGGAGAAAGGCTCGTCCTACGCCAAACGGCGCGTCTTCCTGCCGCCCTACGACACCAGCGCGACGCTGGCCGCGCTCGGCGCCGTCCTCGTACGGTTCGCCCCCAAACGGGTGGTGGCGCTTGGCGACAGTTTTCACGATCAGGCCGGCCCGGCGCGGCTGCTGCCGCACGACGCGCAGGCGCTGCGGGCGATGCAGGCGGGCCGCGACTGGCTGTGGATCGCCGGCAACCACGATCCGCACCCGCACGCGCTCGACGGCGACCACGCCGCCCATCTCGGCATCGGTCACATCTGCTTCCGTCACGAGCCGAGCGTTTCGCCCTGCGACGGCGAGGTCGCCGGCCATCTCCACCCGGTGGCGCGGGTCGGCAACCGCTCCGGCGCGGTGCGCCGCCGCTGCTTCCTCGCGGACGGACTGCGCATGGTCATGCCGGCCTTCGGCGCCTACGCCGGCGGGCTCAACGTGCTGGACGACGCCTTCACCGCGCTGTTCGGCCGTGCCGAGCGGCACGCCCACCTGCTCGGCCGCGACGCCGTCTACACGGTGGCGCGCCGGCAATGCCTGCCGGAGGCGACGGCGTGGCGCTAAGTCAGGTCGACAGGCGCGGACTGATGATCGCGTCGTCGTTGATCGGCGCGATCGCCTCCTTCATCGCGAAGGCGGTCGCCCTGTGCGCGGGATTGGCCGCGTCGAAGTGCTCGTCGTCGGTGGCGGCCATGAACAGGCTGCCGTCGGGCCGCACCTGCGTGACCGTGCCGGGCGGCGGCGCGATCCGCCGCGCGAGGTCCGGCGGGATCAGCATCATCCAGCAGGCGTAGACCGGCTTGCGCGGCTCATCGTGCATCCAGTCCTCGCCGAGCGTGCGGGGGTCGGCATAGGCGACGACGGGGTCGAAGGCGTCGGCCAGCGCGAAGAGGATCGCCTTGACGAAGCGGTAGTCCGTCAGGCGCGGGTCGGGGGGACCTTATAACCGGAACTGAGCATGACGCGATTGCCGTAGATGCCGCCCGCGTGCGTGTCGATAATGAAGCGGCGCGGATCGTCGTAGTCGTGGGCCGTCGCCACGCTGAAAATACATCCGACCATCTCGTTTGGCATCGCCTTGCCGTCGAAGCAGTTCTCCTCGAACATCCATCGTTCCAGGGCGGCGTGGTCGCGCGGAACGTACCGCCGCCCGGTGATCTCGTCGTCCCTGACGAACTCGCTCAGCTCCGGATCGATGGCTCTCAACGCGTCCAGGAGCATCAGGTAGCGGCTCGTGACCTTGTCGAGAGGTTCGATCTTGGAGGGAAGCGTCGCGCTTATGATAAATGCCATGCTTCATCCCCCTTACACCCCAATCCCTTCCGCGTGCGCCCTCCAAGAACGGGAGTGACGGGCGGGAAGTGGAACACCTTGATGTTTTTATGTTTTTCGAACAGACTTGTTGCGCTATCGGCCGCGCCACGTTCCGCGAAGAGGTATTTGACCTTGCGTCCCGTCCCTCGACGGCGAGGTCTCGTAAGAAGGCTTCATTGTACAACTTTTCTCGCGCGTTCAGGAACCTGTTCAGGATGTAATCCATGCGCGGCCCCTTGAACTCGATGAGGTCGCCCGCCTTCCATCGGCCCTGCAAATCGTCCGTACGAGCGCAATCGTCGACGTAAAGCCACGGTAGAAAATCGCCTCGCCCTCCTTCAGCGGATCGACCTTGTTGACTTCGTTGTGGCCGTCGACCTCGTACTGGTTGGCAGGCGGTTTTGCGCCGTGCGGTGTGTCCTTCACCGGCGTCGGGCAGCGCCGGGGATCGTCGTCGCTGGGAGTCACGGGCGCATCGGGTGGATTGGGACCTCCCGGCTTCGGCATGAGGGCTGGCGCCGGATCCGGCACGAGCGGCAGGGTCGGTGGGAGCGGACGCACCACGCCGAGAGGGCCGACCAGTTCGCCAACGAACGGCTCGAAGAAGACGGGCGCCGCCGGTGCGCCCTGTGGCCCGCTTCCAAATTGTCAGCTGGCACGCCCGTTGCCCGCCGGGACGTGCGGCTGCCCCGGATATTCAAGCAGCGTCAGGGCGGCTCCGGTCAGGGACAGCTCGCGCATCAGCCCGGCCGGCGCGGCGCCGCCCGCGAGCGCCCGCTCCCCGAGGAACAGCCGGTAGCCGTCGTGAGCGCACGATAGAGTGGGAAGCCGCGCAAAGCCGAGGCGGATGTTGGCGAGCGCTTTGTCGTGACGGCCCCAAGCTGCGACCGCTGCTTCGAGGTGGGATGTCAAGTCTGACGGCAGGTGGGTAGTGTCTCAGTTTGAATGTCGACTCCTGGTGGATTGCGGTCCGACGGGTTTCGGAGAAGCAGGTGACGATAGCTGCCGTTGCCTGGCGCGCTCGGCTTTCCCAAAAAGGATAGTGTTTTGGCAAAGTAAGCTTGGACCGACGGTAAATCGGGATACAGCATCATGCCAACGCGGCGAGTCGGTCGCGCAGCCAGCTCTGTGCCGGGTGGGTAGTCGTCCGTTCGTGCCAGATAGTGGCGATGACGAATCCAGGTATGGTGAGCGGCGGTTCCAGCACCTGCACCCGATCCGACCAGCCTTCTGCGATCCGGCGCGGGATCAGTGCGATCATGTCGGACCGGGATACCACCTCCGGCACGATCAGGAAGCCTGACGTGGACAAGGCGACGGTGCGGCGGCGGCCGATCGCCTCAAGCGCCGCGTCGGCAGGTCCGGCAAAACCGCCGCCCTGAGGCGATACGACGACGTGGTCCAGCGCGCAGAACACGTCTAGCCCCAAATCGCCCTGCACGCCTGGATGTCCTTGTCGCGCGATGACCGCGTAATCCTCCTCGTAGAGTCGACGCTGGCGCATCGCCGCCGGCGCGTGTTCAGGCGCAGCCAAGGCCAGGTCCACCTCACCACGCTCCAGCTGCGTCGTGAGTGCCATCACGTCGAGCGCCCGCCACGCGATGCGGACCATGGGCGCCTCGGCCCGCAACGCAACCGAGAAGCGCGCCAGCAGCGCATACTGGACGTAGTCGCTCGCCGCGATCACCAGGGTTGCCCGCAGGGTCGCCGGATCGATTGGCGCTCCTTGCTCGATAACGCGGCGGACACTCTCCAGCGCCTCGTGCAGTGGCTGCATCAGCTCAAGTGCCCGTTGGGTCAGCACCATCCCGCGCTGGGCCGGGATCAGGAGCGGATCGCCGAGCGCCTCCCGGAGCCGCGCCAGCCGCGCCGACAAGGCCGGCTGACTAAGGTTCAGCCGGCGCGCGGCGCGCGTGACGTTGCGCTCCGCAAGCAAGGCTTCGAGCGTCACGAGCAGTCCGAGATCGAGGTTCCTGGTATCCATCATGTCGATAACGGCACGCAAGAGGTTCGATTTCAATGGCCGAGGTGGCTGGGTCATATGCTTCAGGAGCGGGCTGGAGCCCGTGACACTCCAATCGACGACACGGATAGCAGCTTGCCCGAAGCAACCTCCCCGGCATCGCCACCCGACTCCTCGATCGCCTTCCCATTGCTCGCGATCACCCTGTTCCTGTTTTTCGTGTCGGCCAGTGTGCCCTCCCCCTTGTTCGTCGTGTTCCAGGGGCGGTGGGGGTTCTCCCCGGGCATGCTGACAGTCGCGTTCAGCATCTACTCGCTGGTACTGCTGGTGACGTTGCTCGTGGCCGGCTCGCTCTCCGACCATCTCGGCCGCAAGCCGGTGATCGTCGCGGCACTGGCCATCCAGGTCGTGGCCATGGCCCTGTTCCTCACGGCGGACGGCATCGGCGGGTTGCTCACCGCCCGGATCGTCCAGGGGCTGTCCATGGGCGTGGTGAACGGCGCGCTGTCCGCCGCGGTGATCGAGGCGGCGCCCCCGGCCCGAAAGGCGCTCGGCAGCCTGCTGACCGGCATCTCGCCCCTGGCCGGGCTCGCGACGGGTGCGCTCGTCACCGGAGCCCTGCTCGGGGTCACGAACCGAGCGGAAGTCTGGGCCTTCGGCGTCCTGGGTGGAGTGTTCTGCCTGGGCGCGGTGTCGGTGGCTCTGATCCCCGAAACGGCGAGCCCGGTGCCCGGTCTGCTCCGGTCGATGGTGCCGAGCGTGCATGTCACCCGGGCGGCGCGGAGCGGCTTCACGCGTGCCCTGCCCCTGCTCCTGTCCATCTGGGCCTTGTGCGGCTTCGTCATCGCGCTCGGGCCGTCGCTGCTGCGCACCGTCTTCTCGGTCAACAGCGGGGTGCTGAACGGTGCCACCGTGGCCGTGCTCTGCGGAGCAGGCGCCGTATCGCCGCTCCTGATACGTGGGCGGCCACCCGGGCGCATGGCCGCACTGGGCATGGCGGCGGTGACGGCCGGGGTCGGCCTGCTTCTCGTGTCGATCGGCACGGGCGCCCTGGCGCTGTTCTTCGTCGGCAGCGCGGTGGCCGGTGCCGGGCTGGGTGCGTCCTTCAGCGGCCTCATCCAGTCGCTCGTGCCGCTCACCCCGGTGCATGAACGCGCGGAACTCTTCGCTGCGATCTTCCTGGTCACCTACCTGTCCCTGAGCGTTCCTCCCATCGCCGCCGGCTTCTCCGTTCCGCTCACCGGCTTCCTGGGCACGACCCAGGCCTATCTCGGCGCCGTCCTGGTCGTGTCGGCGACGGCAACCGTCCTGCAATGGCTGCCCTCGCGCAGCCGAGGAGCACCCGCATGAAGGCCATCCAGGCTCATCCGCAGCAAGGGCTCGACGGCCTGACGTCGGTGGACCTCCCCGATCCCGGCGATCCCGGACGGGACGCCATCCGCGTGCGCGTGCATGCCACCTCCCTGAACTTCCACGACCTGGGCGTGGTGACGGGACGGTTGCCGGCCGCCGATGGGCGCATCCCCATGGCCGATGGCGCCGGGGTGGTGGAGGCGGTCGGTTCCGAGGTCACTGGGTTCAAGCCCGGCGACCACGTCGTATCGACCTTCTTCCCGACCTGGCTGGACGGTGAGGCCACCCTTGCCGATTTCGCCACCACGCCGGGCGACGGGATCGACGGCTTTGCCCGGGAGGTCGTTGTGGCGCCGGCCACGTCCTTCACGCGTGCGCCGGCCGGCTGGAGCCACGCCGCCGCAGCGACCCTGACCACGGCCGGTGTGACCGCCTGGCGCGCCCTGCTGGTCAACGGCGGCCTGAAGGTTGGGGACAGCGTGCTGGTGCTCGGCACGGGCGGCGTGTCGATTTTCGCGTTGCAGATAGCGCGGGCCATGGGGGCGACGGTGATCGCGACCTCCTCCTCCGACGAAAAGCTGGAGCGGCTTCGCACGATGGGCGCCGCGCACGGCATCAACTACCGCCAATACGAGAACTGGGGCGATCGGGTGAGGGACCTGACCGGAGGCACCGGCGTCGATCACGTCGTGGAGGTGGGCGGCCCGGGCACGCTGGCGCAATCGATCAGGGCCGCGCGCGTGGGCGGCCACATCTCGCTGATCGGCGTGCTGACCGGCCGGGCGGGCGCCGTGCCGACGGCCATGCTCATGGCGCGGCAGCAACGGCTCCAGGGCCTGATCGTCGGCAGCCGCCGTCATCAATTGGACCTGATCCGCGGCATCGACGCCGTCCATGGCCACCCGGTGATCGACCGCTCCTTTCCTCTGGCCGAGATCGTGGACGCTTTCCGGTTCCAGGAATCAGGCGGCCATTTCGGCAAGATCGTCGTCGAATTCTGACAAACCCCGACCAGCAGGAACAAACCACCATGAAGGTTTTTCTCGTTTTCGCCCACCCGGAACGCCACTCCTTGAACGGCGCGCTGCGCGACGTTGCCGTGGCCGAGTTGCAGGCACAGGGGCATGAGGTCCGGGTCAGTGACCTATACGCCGATGGATGGAAGGCCATTGTCGATCGCTCCGACTTCCCGGACGCGGCACCCGGCGAGCGGCTGCTGGTGGCTGGCGCGTCCGGCCGGGCCTTCGCTGCCGGCGCGCTGACGGAGGACGTGAAGGCCGAGCAGGAGAAGCTGCTCTGGGCCGATGCCCTGATCCTGCAGTTTCCGCTGTGGTGGTACTCGATGCCGGCCATCCTCAAGGGATGGGTGGACCGCGTGTATGCCTTCGGTTTCGCCTACGGGGTCGGCGAACGGAGCGACACGCATTGGGGCGACCGCTTTGGCGAGGGCACACTGGCCTGCAAGCGGGCCATGCTGATCGTCACCGTGGGCGGCTGGGCGACGCACTATGCCCCGCGCGGTGTGAACGGCCCGATCGAGGACATCCTGTTCCCGATCAATCACGGTATCCTCTACTATCCCGGTTACACCGTCCTGCCGTCCTTCGTGGCCTACCGCGTGGACCGGATGGACGAGGCCGGCTTTGGGCTGGTGGCGGAGCAGTTGAAGGAGAGGATGCGGACCATCGAAACCGCTGCGCCCATACCCTATCGAATGCAGAACGGTGGCGACTACCAGGTTCCCAGCTTGGAGTTGCGGCCAGAGCTGGGCGACCCTGGCGTGTCCGGCTTCGCCTTGCACGTGGACCAGGGGCGGGCAGGGTGATTCGTCCTGCGACTCCTCGAAGGCATCATCTAATCCGCTGGGCCTGAGCGACGGGCTTACCCACCCGTCGCTGCCTTCCCATAAAGGAACGTAGAGCGGGAAAGCGCGCGGACGACGCGGCCGTCACACAGGCTCAATCTACGCTTTCCCGAACTCCGTTCCCGATTGCCTCTTCCCGAAATCCGCCGATGCCGATGGAGAAACGGGAAAAGTGCGCCGCTTCCTAATGGCCGTTTTCGGCACGCTCGGCGACCTGGCGGAGTGGCCGGGGCTGGTCGTAAGCCGACATTCAAACTGAGACACTACCGGCAGGTGCCCGTAGTGGACAAGGGCTAGGAGGGCCACGATGCGGTCGTGGTCCCGATCGAGGTCGATCCCGGCATGGCTGCCCGCCGTTTCCAGCATCGGGGCGAGGACCGTGCCGGCCCCGAGGACAAAGCCGGCGTCGAGCAGCGCGAGCCTCGGACTGAACGGATGCGTCGCGAGGCGCTGCCGCCAATTACGCCCGAGACGATCGTCGGTCCTCATATCCACCCTCTTCCTGCCAGAGGTCGAGAGTACAGGAGACTCGATACTTGTAGTATAGGACGGGGGCGACCGGGACTCTACAGGAAGTCCTCCTGGCCTTGTCCTATGGCGCACGATCAATCTTCCGGACGCGTGGGACGCGGCCGCCGCGCGTCGGCCAGCAAGCCTGGATCGCCGATCCCCGCGTTCCCTAGAGCACCAGGATCGCCCGGAAGTCGTTGACGTTGGTCAGC
Organism: Beijerinckiaceae bacterium; assembly: GCA_965249685.1. Lineage (GTDB taxonomy): Bacteria > Pseudomonadota > Alphaproteobacteria > Rhizobiales > Beijerinckiaceae > RH-AL1. Next base: position 3,063,743 of record CBDFMN010000003.1, read on the forward strand.
GTCGGCCCGGTCACCACGCTGTCGTCGAGCGCGCCGAAGAAGCCGTGGCCGTCGTTGGCCGCCAGACTTTCCGTCGGTTTGATCCCCAACGCAAAGGCGCGCGCGAGCGTGTCGGGCGTCACCAATGCGCCCGCGACCTCCTCCGCGCCATCGACGCCGTCCGTATCGCCCGCCAGCGCATAGACGTTGGCTTCGCCCTGCAGCGCCACAGCGAGCGAAAGCAGGAACTCGACGTTGCGGCCGCCCCTCCCCTGTCCGCGCACGGTGACGGTGGTCTCGCCGCCCGACAGCAGCACGCAGGGCTTCGCGAAGGGCTGGTCGCGGCGCGCCACCTGACGGGCGATGCCGGCCATCACCACGCCCACGTCGCGCGACTCGCCCTCCAGCCCGTCGCCGAGGATGTGAGGCGTGACGCCGTGCGCGCGCGCCATGGCGGCGGCGGCCTCCAGCGAGGCCTGGGGCGCGGCAATGAGGTGGAAGCTCGTCGGGGGCAGGGTCGGGTCGCCCGGCTTTGGCGTCTCGCCCGCGCCGCTCTTCAGGGCCGTGCGGACGCTGTCGGGCACGGCAATGCCGTAGCGGGTGACGATATCGAGCGCGTCGGCGCAGGTCGTCGGATCCGGCACGGTGGGACCGGAGGCGATGTCGCCCGGCGCGTCGCCCGGCACGTCGGAGATCGCCAGCGTTACCACGCGGGCGGGCGCGCAGGCGGCGGCGAGGCGGCCGCCCTTGATCGCCGAGAGGTGCCGGCGCACGCAGTTCATTTCGGTGATCGTCGCGCCGCTCGCGAGCAGGGCGCGATTGACGGCCTGCTTGTCGGCGAGGGTGAGCGGGGCGAGCGGCATCGGCAGCAGCGACGAGCCGCCCCCCGAGATGAGCGCGATGACGAGGTCGTCCGCGGTGAGGCCGCGCACCAGGCCCAGCATCCGCGCCGCGGCGTCGGCGCCCGCCTGGTCCGGCACGGGATGGCTCGCCTCGACGATCTCGATGCCAGCTGTAGCCGCCCCGTGGCCGTAGCGGGTCACGACCAGGCCCGACACCGGGCCGGGCCAGTGCGCCTCGAGCGCCCGCGCCATCTCGGCCGAGGCCTTGCCGGCGCCGATCACCAGGGTCCGCCCCTTCGGCGGCGACGGAAGGTGAGCGGCGATCGTCTTCATGGGGTCGGCCGCGGCGACCGCCGTGTCGAACAGGGCGCGCAGGAAGAGTTTGGGGTCCACGGCGGCGGGCTCTTAGAGAGAGGAGAGTTTGGCTCTCGTGCTCTTTAAGGAAGACGGCGCGGAAGCGCCATCCCACCCGCCCGCCGGCGGGTCGATCTGCACCGCCGCGAGGTTCGCGGTCTTGGGGTGGAAGGTGGACGCCAGCGTCTTGGCCACGGCGAGGTCGCTCGGCGACAGCTTGGCCCCGACCTGGTCGCGCTTGGTCGCGGCATCCGCGTCGTTCTCCTGCGCGGCGACGGCGAACCATTGGTAGGACTGCACGAGCGACTGCGGGACGCCGAGCCCGCGCGCGAGGAGGATGGCGAGGTTGTACTGGCTATCGTGCACGCCATAGTCCGCCGCTTTGCGGAACCAGGCCACCGCGCCCGCATAATCCGGCTTGCCGTCGCCGTCGGCCACCAGCACCGCCAAATTGTGCATGGCGCGCGGGTTGCCGGCGTCGGCGGCCTTCGTGTACCAGGCGCGCGCCTTGGCCTTGTCCTTCGGCACGCCCAAACCCTTTTCGTAGAGCGCCGCCAGCTTGTACTGCGCCGGCGCCGATCCCTGCTGGGCGGCTTTCTCATACCAGTCGGCGGCGAGCTTGAAGTCCTTGACCATCCGCCGCCCCTCCGCGTACCGCGAGGCGACCTCGTATTGCGCCGCGGCGTCTCCCTCGTCGGCCATCTGCTTGAGGCTGCCGGTGGGTGCGGCTGGCCCGGCATTGGCGATGGATTGTGCCGCGAAGCTCGGGATGCGCGGCAGGGAACCGGTGGTGATGGGGTCGCTGCCGGGCAGGGCGGCGTTGGTGGGTGCGGGCGCGTTGGGCAGGGCGCTTGGCGTGAGGTCGGCGGCCAGCGGCCGGGCGGCCGCCGTAGGCTGGACGGCGGCGATACGCGCCGGCTGCGACGCGGGCGCGTTCTGGGCCAAGCGGCGGCCGATGTCCTCGTCCCGCTTCGCGAAATCCACCACAGCCAGGGCGCCCAGGGTGACGAACAGGGCGGCGACGCTGAGCAGCACCGGTTTCTTGTGGTTGGCCACATAGTCGCGCGACTTGGCCATGAGGCCGGCGCGCGCCTCGCTTGGCGCATGCACCGCGTGGCCGGCCTTGGCCGCGAGCACGGCCGGATCGGCCTGTGCCGTTTGCGCGGCGCGGCGCGCGGCGGCGATGAAATCGGCACGGCCCGCCGTCTCGTCGAGGTCGGTGGGTGCCGCGCGGGAGGGAGCGTAGGACGGTGCGCGGGCGCGCTCGGGCGCGGCGTGCGGCGCCAGTGGCCGGTCGAGCGCGTCGGCCGGGTCGAGCATGAGGTCGGGCAGGGGGGCTGTCCGCAGCGATGTCGGGCGCGGAGCGACGGGTCGGGGCGTGCGGACGCTCGCTACCTCGCTCTCCATCTGCGAGAGACGGTCGACGACCTTTTCCAGGGTCTCGTGCACGGCGTTGAGCGTGCGATGGGTGCGTTGGTCGGCCTCCCCCTGGATCGCCTTCAGGGTGGCGATCTCGCGCAGCGCCGCAGGGTCGTGGGCACCGCGTTGGGCGAGCGTCGCGTTGGCGGTCTCGCGCGCGGCCTGGGCCGCCGAAGCCTCCACGTTCGCGCGCGTGTCCTCAAGGTGGGCGAACAGTTCGTGCATCGAGCGCTCGATGGCCGCCAGCGTCGACAGTTCGGAATCGGTGCGCTCGAAACGCTGGGAGAGCTGCAGGATCTGCTGCTGCAACGCGTCCAGTGCCGCGTTCGACGCGTCGGGCGCCTGAGCGGCCTCCATCCTGGCCGCGAGATCGCGGACGAGGTGCTCGAGCGAGCGCAGGTCCGCGGGTGCCTCGGGCACTGCGGCCAACGCGCCATCCTCACGCAGGCGGGCAGCCAGCTGATCCTGAACGTCGTCGAAGCGCTGCTTCGAGAGTTCCGCCAGCCTGCGCGCACCGCTCGCGGCGTCGACCGCCTGGTCCACCTTGGCGGTCAGTGCCTCGAGCCGCTGCTCCACCTTGTCGAGCAGCGCGAGGCCGGGCGCGTTCTCCACCAAGGCACGGATCTCGTCCGCGGCCGCGCGGAAACTTTCGCCGTCGAGCGCGGCGTGCGCCTGCTGCTCCAGCTTGCGGGTGAGGCCCGCAACCTGGTGCTCGATCCGCTCGACCGCGAGCGGGTCGGCGCTCGCCGCCGTGAGGAGGTCGCGGATTTCGGACGTCTGCGCCTGAATGCGCGCGAGGGTCGGGGCGTCGACGCCAGCCATGTCGCCGAGCTTGGCGTTGATGGTGCGGACCTCCCGCTCCATGCCGCCGATCGCATCGCGCGGGTCGATGTCGGCCAGAGAGTCGCGCAGGCTGCCGAGGACGTCGTCGAACGGGCGCATCAGGGCGTCGCGGGCGTGGTCCCCCCGCGTCTGGCTCTCGCGGGTGGCCTCCATCTGCGCGGTCAGGGCGCGGATCGCTTCCTCGATCGCCGTAACCGATCCGCGCGGCGCGAGTTGACCGAGGCTCCTGGAGAGGCCGCCGATGTCCGCGCGGAGTGCGTCGAGGTCGGCGCGCGAGGCGACGGCGGCGAGCTTCGCCTCGTCGCGGCGGGCGATGTCGCGGCGCATCTCGTCGAGCGCCGCCGCGACGTCCTTGCCGGGCGATTGGCGCGGCGCGATCTCGCGCATCATGCGCGACATGCCGGCGACCTCGGCGCGGAGGTCGTCGAGCGGGGCCGCCACGTCGCCCCGCGCGCGGGCCGTGCCGGCTGCCATTTCGCGGCGCATCTCCTCGATCTTGGCGGTGAGGCCGGCAATGTCGCCGTGCAATCCCGCAGCGACGGGGTCGGGAACCGGGGCACGCCGCGGCGGCAGAGGAATTGACAGGCGCGGCGGTCCGGCGCGGCGCTCTGCCTCCTGCCGTTCCAGGGCGCGCTGGTGGGTCGCGATTTCCGCGATGGCCTCGCCGAGGCGGCGGTTGGCGAAGGCCGGCGCCGCGATGGGCGCTTCTGGCAACGGCTCGGAGCGGGCCCGCGCCGCGGCTAGCGCCGAGGTCTGCATCGGTGCGGTCGGCTTCGCCGTGATCGCCTCGAGGATGGAATTCAGCTTGGCTTCGAGCCGCTCGATCGGTGCCTCGCCGCGGGCCACCGGAATGTCCGGGGTCGCTGTCGGCGCGGCCGGAGCCGGCGAGACGGGGGTCGACGGCACGGGGGTGGCCGGGCGCCCCATCGCCTCAAGCCGCTCCTCCAGGCGCGCGAGCGCGACCTTGATCGGGTTGTCGCCCGCGACGCGCTCGGCGATCCGCGTCTCCATGTCGGAGAGCTTGTGCGACAACGCCGCGAACATGTCGCGTTCGTCGTCGCGTCTCGTATCGGTCGTTTCGATCATCTGCGCGAAACGGGCGAGAGCCTTGTCCGTCCGGCGCTCTGTCCGCGACGCGCGGCGTTCCATCGCCTCGATGGCTTCGTCGAGCAGCGCCTCCGTGGGTGCCTCGCGCCGGGCGCGTGAACCCTCGCGGTGCTGTTCGCGAAAGCGCTCTCGCGGTGCGGTGCGGCGCCCCCGATCGCGGCCCTCGTCCGTATAGGAGGTGTCGCGCTCGAAGGCGGTGTCGCGGCCGCCGCCGAAGGGCAGCCCCGCTTCCAAGCGCTCCAGGCGCTCCGTCACCGCTTCGATCCGCTCGGCCTCGCCCACGTCGCCGGCCGCGACGCCGCGTTCGGCCGCGCGGTCGGCAATGACGTCCTGCAGCCATTCTCCCACCGAGACGCCCGCGCGCCGGGCTGCCTCGCGCGCCGCTTCACGCGCGTCGAACCCGACGCCGTTGATGTTCCAGGTGGCCGCCTTGTGCATCGAATCATCCGCTGGGATCGGGATCCCGAGTTGGAGCAGGGTCTGCCTGACCGATGGCGGGTCCCGCGGCTCGCCCCGGCCTACCCCTCATGATCTGTTTCCAGACTTTCAGGCGGTAGGGTAAAGATTGCGTTAAGACTGACCGATTTTGACACAGGTGGTGCGCGCCGGCCTTGCCGCCGCAGCATCGCCCGTTAAGAGAGGTGGGGTGTTGAGGATAGGGGGGGGGAACGTCATGTTGAAGGAGTTCAGGGACTTCGCGATGCGGGGTAACGTCGTCGATCTGGCGATCGGCGTCATCATCGGCGCGGCGTTCGGCAAGATCGTCGAATCGCTCGTCGCGGACGTCATCATGCCGCTCATCGGCGCGGTTACCGGCGGGCTCGACTTCTCCAACTACTTCGTCTCGCTATCGAAGATGGTGACCGCCCCGGCCTTGGCTGACGCCAAGAAGCAGGGCGCCGTGCTCGCCTGGGGCAACTTCCTGACGATCGCCGTCAACTTCCTCATCATCGCCTTCATCCTGTTCCTGGTCGTGCGCGGCCTCGCCATGCTGAAGGCGCGGTCGGCGGCCGAGCCGGCGAGCGCACCCGCTGCACTCACACGCGAGGAAGTGCTGCTGACCGAGATCCGCGACCTTCTCGCGGTGCCGCACGCCTGACGCCGTTCACCGGTCGAGCATCGCCGCAGGCCCCGCTCGGCCGCGGACGCGCGCCGATTGCGCCGAACGATCCATGGCAGCGCGCGTAAGACACTCTACAACCGGCGTTCCCTCTCCCGCCCCGCCAGGGGCGCACCTGCCTAAACCGAAAGAAAGATCATGACGGCATCGACCAGTGCGACGACGCGGCTGCAACCTGCGACGCCGACGACCGAGGCGGGCCGGGCCGACGGCGCCGCCTTCCTGGAATCCGTCAGCGCCGAAGCGCGAGGCACACCGGAAAGCGGCGTCGTCGAGTTGTTCGCCTACGGCCGCGGCCGCCAAGGTCTCATCCCGCTCTGGGTTGGGGAGGGCGATCTGCGCGCGCCCTCCTTCGTCGCGGAGGCCGCCTCGCGCTCGCTGGCGCGGGGCGAGACGTTCTACTCGTTCCAGGGCGGCATCCCCGAGCTGCGCGAGGCCATCGCCCGCTATATGGGGCGGCACTACGGCGCGCCCTACGAGGCGGCGAACGGCTCCTTCACGCCCGACCGCTTCTCCGTGACCGCCGGCGGCATCCACGCGCTCCAAGTCGCGGTCCGCCTCACCTGCGGGCAGGGCGACGAGGTGATCGTGCCGACGCCCGCCTGGCCCAACTTCCGGGGCGTGGTCTCCGTGGCCGGTGCCAAGCCGGTGGAAGTCCCCATGCGGTTCGGCGGCGACGGCCCGCACGGGGCGGCCTGGATGTTTGCCCCGGACGCGGTCGCCGCCGCCGTGACGCCCCGCACTCGCGCGTTGATCATCAACTCGCCGACGAACCCGACGGGCTGGACCGCGAGCCTCGACGAGTTGCGGTCGCTGCTGACGCTCGCGCGGGAGCACGACCTCTGGATCATCGCGGACGAAATCTACGGCCGTATCGTCTACGACGGCGCCCGCGCGCCCTCGTTTCACGACGTGATCGAGTCGCACGATAAGGTGATTTTCATCCATACGCTATCGAAGAACTGGGCGATGACCGGCCTGCGGCTCGGCTGGCTCGAAGCGCCCGCCGCGCTCGCGCCGGCGGTCGCCAACCTCATCCAATATTCGACCTCGGGCGTGGCGGTGCCGCTGCAGCGCGCGGCCGTGGCGGCGCTGGAATACGGCGAGCCCTTCATCGCGCGCCAGCTCGACCGGTTTCGTCGCAGCCGCGACATCCTCTGCGCCGGCCTCGGCGCGACCGGTCGCGTGCGCTTCGCCAAGCCGGACGCCGCCTTCTACCTGTTCGCGGCCTTCGAGGGCCATTCCGACACGCGCGCGCTCGCCTTCAAGCTCGTGGAAGAGGCCAACGTCGGGGTGGCACCAGGCTCCGCCTTCGGGGAGGGCGGCCAGCCCTACGTGCGGCTGTGCTTCGCCCGCGACCCCAACGAGATCGCCGAAGCGACTGGGCGGCTGGTGCGCTGGGTGGGGGCGGGCTAGGCGCCAGACCGGCCGGGCCCTTCGCCGCCCGCGTCCCCCTCGTCTTCGCAGCCCGTTGCGGTACGCTCCGCCATGAGCGCGAAGAACACCTTCGGTCCGCGCCGCTCGTCGTGCCACGGCTCCGACGAGAACGTTTGAATGCAGACGAGTGCCGACAGGCCGCGCCGCTCGTTCCAGTCGTCGATCAGCGGCGTAGGGCTGGGATAGGTGGGCAACCACGTGTTGATGCCGATAATGGAATAGCCCTCGGCTTCCAGCCAGGCGCCGATCCGCAGGGCGTCGGGGCGACACCAGGCGAGCTCCCCATCCGCGTCATAGGCGCGGTCGATCAGCTCGCGCGGCAGATGGCCGTACCAGTCTTCGCGATGGGTCACGACGGTCTGCCTCCCACATGCGCCTCACAATGTTCGGCATGGCAATGATCGTCGGATGACCTCGCCCATCGACCGCGCACCCTCAGCACTCCGGTGGGACGGACGCGCCGTTCACGATCTCCAGACTAACCTCGACATCGTGACCTTCCTGAAGTCGGAACTCTTCGCGGGCTTCTTGCAGGTAGCCGCGCATCGCAACCAGCTGGCGGAGGAGGTCGTCCGGCAAACCGCCGGTGTTGCGGATCCGCACGGTGTAAGGCGGCTCGACCTCATTCATCCCACCCCAGATCATCGAGTCAATAAAGGCGTCCACGCTGAAGCCGTGCCCATGAGGAGCTCCCAAGGCAGGCAGGAGCGCGTTACCGAAATCAATGATGTGGGTCCACTCAGCGGCGTTGAGATCTATGACGCGCATGAAACTTCTTTTAACCCCTTTATCCTCGTTTACGCTGCAGGCAGGTCACCAATTACACTGTTATGTTGAAATATGGTGCTCTCCCGCCATGGCTCCGATCAGCTTCGTCCCACGCAAAGTTCTTCACGAACCCCGCGGGAGATCTTGGGTCTCTGTCATCTCAATCGTAGACAAACGGCGTCGATATCGTCGGCCCCGGCCTCGTGGGAAGCCAAATATCGATGCCGCAGATCTCGTAACCGGACTGAATTAGAAGTGCGATGACCTCTTGAGCGTCAGGCCTGGACCAAGCCAATTCGCCTTCTGAGTCTTGGTAGGCCCGCTGCAGAAGCTCCTATGGCAGCGCGCCGTGCCACGCGAACGGCGCGGTCACGACGCATCCTGGACCGTCGCGGCGGTTGCGGGATTGCGCACCGCAATCATCGTGAAATGGACTTTCAGGCCACGGTCCGCCTCGTCGAGCGGCTCCCAGGCGAAGGTCTGGACGAAGGCGAGAGCCGACCCGCCGCGCGTCTCGTCCCAGTCGTCGATTAAGGGCGTTGGCCCAGGGCGCGTCGGCAGCCATGTCTCGATATCGACCACACGAAATCCATTCTTCTGAAGGAACTCGACGATCCAGATCGCGTCCGATCGCGCCCAAGCCAGTTCGCCGTTCGAGTTGTAGGCGCGACCGAGGATCTCGCGCGGCAAATCCGCATACCATTCTTCTGCAATAGCCATATGCGGCCCCCTACGGAGGTAAGATTATGTCCGGTATGATGAGGGGCTTTTCGACGATCGTCGAAGATGGTGACACAGGATCAGGAACACGTGTAGCGGGATTGGCCGGATCGGGACGCATCGTTGCGCCACGAACGTCGCCACCTTTCGGACCATACTCGAATGCAGGCTCACCGACGTGAACTACGCAATTTGTAACCTTATCGATGACAACCGACTGACCAGTTTTTGGATTCACATAGCAGATGGCCCATTCTCCGGTCGGCTTCTTGATGGCATCTATATTTGATCCCAAGCGAACAGTCGATAAGCTCGCGCAGCAGATACTAGCTTTCGATCTCTAAGCTAACTTCCACATCTTTGCCTCGTCGAGCTAAAAACTCTCTGCGAGCTTCCAGCAAAGCGACGCGAGAGTTGCTGATCTCACGGATGGCTTCTGATGGGAGCGACCCTGTATTGAATATTTGAATCCTATAGGGTGGCTCCACTGCATTTATCTCTCCCCAAACCATTGAATCCACCAGGGCATCGATGCTGGTGCCATGCCAGTTAGGAGCGCCCAAAGCAAGGAGTAGCGCATGGTAGAAATCCATCACGTCCGTCCAGGATCTGGCATCTAATTTAATGTCGTGCATTTTTCTTTATCCTTATCCAAAATCAAGGGCCGATCTTAAGTCGGTAGAAGCTTAGATAGTGCGTATTCGTGTAGTAGGTGAGCCCGCTTCCTCTCTCAATGATGAGCCGGGCCAAACCGCGGCCACGACTCCCAAGAGGAACAGTGTAAGACGTGTAACCGGTTGCGCTTGGAGGCAATGTCGCGCCTGTTCTTGGGTGAGGATAGTTCTTGTAGGCGTGTGGTCCGAGCTTCTCTATATCTTCAGTCGACCCTATTTTGATGGTATTAAGTGTATCGGCAATTGATTGTTGTTCCTGAGGAGTTGGTGGTGCGTTCAGACGTTGCGGATCAAGCGGATCTTCCTCCGTTGGAACCGCAACCGTACCTCCTGGTTGGAATGGACCTTTGGTTGAAATGGTGAGAATGGGTAATTTGGATCGAAGGCTTTCGGCAGGCGACGAATGAGTGGACTTCTGATCTACAGCATCTGACGTCCATTGCCCGCTTTCCCGACCACTGCCCGCCGGCACGCGCGGCTGGTCCGGCGCATACTTCGACAGGTCCGCCTCGAAACCCAGCGCCCGCGCGAGCGCGCGCGGCGTCATGGCCTCCGCGAGCAGGCTCTCCGCCAGGAACAGGCGAAAGGCGTCGTCCTCGCTCTCCAGCCGCGGCAGGCGCGCGAAGGCGAGTTCGATGTGGGCGAGCGCGCCGTCGCCGCGCCGCCAGTGACCGGCAGCGCGGGCGAAGGCTTTGGTGACCAGGGGCGTGACCGGCCGGCCGTACACCGCCGCCAGCAGCACGGCCATTCGCTCGCCGGCCTCCCCATTCCGCTCGCTCCCGAGCGGCGCCAGCAGCGTGCCGCGGCCGAGCGTCAGCCCGGCGTCGCTCATCTCCGGCAGCGCGCGGAACCGCTCCGGTTCCCGTTCGGCCCGATAACGCTTCCGCAACTCCGCCATGCCTTGCACGACCATCCTCCCACTCGCCGACGCCTTCCCGCCAGAGTAAAGCGAATGTCCGCGCGCAGACAAGAACAAGGCATGAACAGCGAGCGGACAAGGACGCGAGTGCGCCTCATGCGAAGGCAACCTTCGTGCTGGAGCGTCGGACAATCACTCAAATCACCTTGGCAAGGTTTTCGTCACTGCGAGCGGAGCGAAGCAGCCCAGGGGCCGCAACACTCCTCCTCGGGCCGTAATGCGGCTCTGGGTTGCTTCGCTCCGCTCGCAATGACGGCCGGTTGCCGTTGATCCTTGTTTCGGGTTCGCCGCTTTAAGGCCCGCGCGCCGCCTTCTCGGCGTGGCCCGACTGCGCGGTGCGGCGCTCCAGCTCGGCGAGGACGTCGGGGAGCGCCACGCCGGTGCTCTCCAGCAGCACCAGCAGGTGGTAGAGCACGTCCGCCGCCTCGGCGGCGAGCGGGCCGGGCGCGCCTTCGACGGCGGCGATCACCAGTTCCACCGCCTCCTCGCCGAACTTCTTCGCCACGCGGGCGGTGCCGGCGTCGAGGAGCGACTTGGTGTAGGAGGCCTCCGCGCCCGCGTCGCGCCGCGCCTTGATCAAGGCGGCGAGCGCCTCCAGCGTGAAACGCGCTCATATCGCCGCTCCGTCCGCCGCCAAACCATCGAGGCGCATCGGCAGGCCCGCCGCCGCCATCGCTCGCTTGGCCTGGCCGATCGTGTATTCGCCGAAATGGAAGATGGAGGCGGCAAGCACGGCGGTGGCGCCGCCCTCGCGCACGCCGGCGACGAGGTGGTCGAGCGTGCCCACCCCGCCCGACGCGATGACCGGCACCGGTACGGCGTCGGCCACCGCGCGGGTGAGCGCGAGGTCGAAGCCCACCTTGGTGCCGTCGCGGTCCATGGAGGTCAGCAGGATCTCGCCCGCGCCGAGCGCGACCACCTCGCGGGCATAGGCGAGCGCGTCGATCCCGGTTGGCGTGCGACCACCATGGGTGAACACCTCCCACCGGCCGGGCGCCGCCTGCTTGGCATCGATGGCGACGACGACGCATTGCGAGCCGAACTTGTCCGCGGCGCGGCGCACGAAGGCGCGGTCGTGGACGGCGGCGGTCATGATCGAGACCTTGTCGGCGCCGGCGAGCAGCAGCGCGCGGATGTCGGCCTCCGTGCGCACGCCGCCGCCCACCGTGAGCGGCATGAAGCAGGCCTCCGCCGTGCGGGCGACGACGTCGAGCAGGGTGCCCCGCGCCTCGAAGCTCGCGGTGATGTCGAGGAAGCAGAGCTCGTCTGCGCCGGCGGCGTCGTAGGCCATGGCCGCCTCGACGGGATCGCCCGCGTCGCGCAGGTCGACGAAGTTGACGCCCTTGACGACACGGCCGTCCTTGACGTCGAGGCAGGGGATGACGCGGGCTTTGAGCATGGGGCACTCGGGACATGGGATCTGCCTTTCGCGTAGTCTCGCGCGGCGCGGATGCCAAGCGAAAGCGACCGAACATCCAAGGCGACGCAACGGGGAAGGCGCCTGGGACATTGCTTCCCCGACCACCATGGTGGCGTCGCCAACCCAGGAGTTGCAGCCATGCCCACCGGCGCCGACCCGGACCTCATCGTCCACAGCCGTGATCCGCTCAACGCGGAACCGCCGCTGGATCGATTGCGCGCCGCCTTCCTCACCAGCACCCGGGATTTCTATATCCGCTCGCATGGCGACATGCCTGTGCTCGACCCTGCGGCGCACCGGCTGCGGGTGACAGGCCGGGTGTCGCGCCCGCTCGACCTGTCGCTCGACGACCTTCGGGGCCACTTTCCCGAGAGGACGCTGACCGCGGTGATGCAGTGCGCCGGCAACCGCCGGGCTGACTTGCAGCAGGTGCGCCCGACCACCGGTGACCCCTGGGCGGCGGGCGCCATCGGCAACGCGCGCTGGACCGGCGTGGCGCTCGTCGATGTGCTGCGCGCGGCCGGCGCGGAGGAGGATCGAAGCTTCCATGTCGCCTTCGAGGCCGCCGACGTCGCCTGCAACGGCGAGGCGCCGGACGCGCCCTATGGCGCCTCCATCCCGATGCCGAAAGCCCTGTCCGGCGAGGTGCTCATCGCCTGGGCGATGAACGGGGCGCCTCTGACGCGCGAGCACGGCGCGCCGCTTCGCGCGGTGGTGCCGGGCTATGCCGGCGTCCGCAGCCCCAAATGGCTGATGACCATTGCGGTGCAGGACGAGCCGTCCCAGGCGTTCCAGCAGCGGCAGGACTATCTGCTGTTTCCCCCCGACATGCGGGAGGTGGCGGACGATCTCGCCCGGGGCACGCCGATCTACGCCATGCCGCTGAACGCGGCGATCTGTGAGCCGTCGCCCGGCGCGGCGCTGCCCATGGGCCCGGTGGAGGTGAGGGGCTACGCCATCGCCAACGACCGCGCGATCACCCGCGTCGACGTGTCGGCGAGCGGCGGTCGGGAGTGGTGCCAGGCGACCGTCGAGGATCACGGCGGCGATCCCTGGAGCTGGTGCCTGTGGCACGCCGCGGTCGACCTTCCGAAGGGCGAGCACGAGCTCGTCGTCCGCGCCTGGGACGCCGCCGGGCAGACCCAGCCGGCGCGGCCCGACGACACCTGGAACTGCAAGGGCTATCTCAGCGCCGCGTGGCACCGCGTGCGTGTGACGGCAGGCTGACGCCAGGACGTCGATCGGAAGGACGGTCGATCGGAAGGACGGCCAGTCCGTATCCGGGCCGCACCTGCTCCTACCGAGGTCACCCAGGCCGGTAGGCGCTAGTCGTTCGAGGCGGCGCCGCGCGCGCCGATCAGCGCGAGCGCCTCGCCGGGGTCGAGCCGCCCGTCGTAGAGGGCGCGCCCGGTGATCGCCCCCTCGAGTACGGCGCAGTCGGGTTGCAACAGGCGCCTGACGTCGGCGAGCGAGGCGAGGCCGCCCGACGCGATGACCGGGATCGGCACGGCATGGGCGAGCGCCAACGTGCCGGCGATGTCGAGGCCCGCCAGCACCCCGTCGCGTGAGATCTCGGTATAGATGATGGCGGCGACACCGGCGTCGGCGAAGCGCTGGCCGAGTTCGGCAGCGGAGAGTTCGGAGCGCTCGGCCCAGCCTTCCACCGCCACCCTGCCGTCGCGCGCGTCGATCCCCACCGCCACTTGGCCCGGAAAGCGCCGCGCCGCCTCGCGCACGAAGGCGGGGTCGCGCACCGCCGCCGTGCCGATGATGGCGCGGGCGACGCCCTTGGCCAGCCAGCCCTCCAGCGTGCGCATGTCGCGGATGCCGCCGCCGAGCTGCACCGGCATGGTGACCGCCGCGAGGATGGCGTCGACGGCGTGCGCGTTCATCGGCCGGCCGGCGAAGGCGCCGTCGAGGTCGACCACGTGGAGGTGCGTGAACCCCTGGGCCTGGAAGGCAGCGGCTTGCGCCGGGGGATCGTCGTTGAAGACGGTCGCTTGCGCCATGTCGCCGAGCCTCAGGCGCACGCACTGGCCGCCCTTGAGATCGATCGCGGGGTAGAGGATCACGGGCGCCACCGCAGGAAGTTGGCGAGGAGGGCGAGGCCGAGCCGCTGGCTCTTCTCGGGGTGGAACTGGGTGCCGACCATCGTGTCGCGCGCAACGATCGCGGTGATGGCTCCGGCATAGTCGGTCGTGGCCGCCACGTCGGCGGGCGTCTCGGCCTCAAGCGCGTAGGAGTGGACGAAATAGGCGTGGAGCCCGTCCGGTCCCGTCTTCACGCCTGCGAGCACAGGATGGGGGTGGCAAACGTCGAGCGTGTTCCAGCCCATGTGCGGGATCTTGAGGCGCGGGTCGCTCGGGGCAATCGCCGCGACGGTGCCGGGGATCCAGTCGAGGCCCGCCGTCTCGCCGTTCTCCAGCCCGCGCGTTGCCATCAGCTGCATGCCGACGCAGATGCCGAAGAAGGGCCGGCCTCTTTCGCGCACGGCTTCGGTCAGGGCTGCGACCATGCCGGGGATGGCGTCGAGCCCGGCTCGGCAATCTGCGAAGGCGCCGACGCCCGGCAGCACGATCCGGTCGGCTCGCGCGACGACCTCCGGGTCGGCGGTCAGGGTGACGGCGGCGCGCCGGTCGGCCTCGCGGGCCGCCCGCTCCAGCGCCTTCACGGCGGAATGGAGGTTGCCCGAGCCATAATCGACGACGGCGACGCTCACGGCTGCGGCGCGACGCTGGCGAAGAAGCGCGCCTCCGCCTCGTCCCGGCTGCGGGCGGCGACGACGGCCGTCAGCGCCGCGCGCCGCGCGCCTTTAGCGAGCCGCAGGCGGTTGCCCTCGAAACCGATGTAGAGATGCGCCAGAAGGTCGACGAGGGTGGCGGTCAGGCCGGACACCTGGGGAAAGACGAAGACAAAAAAGGCCGTCTCCAGCACCACCCAGACCAGCAGGGCGAGCCAGAGCCGGTAAACGATCAGCCAAAGCTGCGCGAAGACGAAGGCGCTCCAGGAAAAGCCGTCGCGCACGGTGCGCGCGCGCCGCAGCGACCGCGCGTCCGCGCCGCGCGCCTGGATGACATAGAGTGCCATGGTGTTCCCTGTTGCTGATCCGCTCGTTGCGTCAGGACGGCTAGAGGACGCCCTTCGTGGAAGGGATCGCGCCGTTCTGGCGCAGGTCCAGCGCCACCGCTGCGCGCAACGCGCGAGCGACGGCTTTGAAGATCGCCTCGGCGATATGGTGGGCGTTGGCACCGTGCAGCAGCTCGACATGCAGGGTGAGGCCCGCGTTCATCGCGAAGGCCTGCAAGAACTCGCGCACCAGCTCCGTGTCGAACGTGCCGATCTTTTCGCGCGGGAACTCGGCCCTGAAGACGAGGAAGGGGCGCCCCGACACGTCGATGGCGGCGCGCGCGAGGGTCTCGTCCATCGGCAGCAGCGCGTCGGCGTAGCGGGCGATGCCGGCCCGGTCGCCCAACGCCTGGCGCACCGCCTGACCGAGCGCGATACCGGTGTCTTCCACCGTGTGGTGGTCGTCGATGTGGAGGTCGCCCTTGGCTGCCACCTCCATGTCGATGAGCGAGTGGCGCGAGAGCTGGTCGAGCAGGTGGTCGAAGAAACCGATGCCTGTGGCGATCGCGTGCCGCCCGCTACCGTCGAGGTCGACGGTGACGGTAATGGCTGTTTCTTTGGTGTCGCGCGCGACGGTCGCTCTGCGCATGGGCATAGGGCTCTGGTAAGGGTCGGCGGCTTGTAGCAAGAGACGCCGGTCTTGGCCAATGGAGGTCGCCGCGCGGTCGTTGCTTCACCCGCAAGGCGCAGGGGCGGGGATGCCGGCGTTCTGCGCCCGGCACGGCATCGTCGCGGACGTCGCGCCAGGCGAGATCGACGCCGCCTTCGCGGTTGGCGAAGAACGACGTGACCGATCGTTTCGTGATCGACATGGCGCGCCGCTGAGGAGGTGTCCGGCGTGCCGCGTCACGCCGCCCGCAGTGCGTAACGGCGACAATGCTCGAGATAGGCCTGCTCGTGGCGGACCAGCAGCTCGATGACGCTGTGCCAAAGCCAGGAGGGCGCATCCAGGTCGCCGGGTCGGCGGTGCTGGAGATCGCGGCGCCAGCCGGCGCGGGTCGCGTCGTCCATCTGCCGGCCGTGTGCCGTACCGACCACGAAAGAGAGGTAGCGCGCGGCCGTCACCGCCTGCTCGCGGGAAAATTGCTCGATCTCGAGCTTCATGTCCTCCGGCATCAACTCGCGCAGCACCACCGGCCGATCGAGGAAATCGGCCGCCATCATCCGTTCGCCGAGGTTAGGCGAGAGCGCCCGCGCGCCGGCGACGACCCGCTCGCCGCAATGGGACGGCATCGTGACGCCGGGTGCGGCGGGCGCGGCGGCTGCCACCGCTTCCTTCAGGTCGACGAGGCCGAGCTTGTTTTCCTTGCGCGATCCCGCCAGCCGCACGAGCGCAGCATACCGCAGCTTACCCAGTGAGGAGCAGCCCTTCATCCAATAGGCCGCGTCGAGCAGCTCCAGCTTGCCCGTGTCAGGCCGTCCGTTCAGCTTCAGAACCATCGCTTTGACGCGGGCTTGGGCGAACAACGCCTCGATGCCCTCGCGCTCGTCGGCGTCCAAGGCCCAGAACTTCTTGCCGAGCGGGATCGTCGGCTTGACGGTCTCCAGCCGTTCGCGCGCAAGATGCCGCCAGCGGCGGCCGAGCGCGCGGCGGCGCACGGTGCTGACCACGTCGGGCTCGGGCACGGGATTTTCTTCGGCGGGATCGGAGAGCGCCAGGGCATAGCCGTGCATCATCTCCTCCAGCATCAGGGCGGTGGTGACGCCCGGCAGGTCGGCGCCGCGCGCCGCGCTGGCGAGCGAGACCGCGAGGCGGATGAGGTCGTGCGCGGGATTGCCGATCACCGTCTGGTCGAGGTCGCGGATCTGGATGTCGACGCGGCCTTCCGCGCTGGCCAACGGCCCGAGGTTGCCGACGTGGCAATCGCCGCAGATCCAGATTGCCGGCCCCTCGGGCAGGGTGCCGCGGCCGAGGCCGTCGAGCCATTCGTAGAATTGCACCGTGTTGCCGCGCACGAAGGCATGGGCGGACTGCGCCATCTTGGCAGTCCGGGTGGACTCGAGCGTGTCCAGGCGCACCTGGTCCGACACCGCGCCTCCACCCACCCGCAACTCATGTGACATAGGCCCGACCTCGTTCACCGCTGCCTCGATCGCCGATCTGACGCTCGCGCTAACGGCCGTGGGCGCGGTTCTATCCGTCACCTTCGTGTTTTAATAGAGAGTAGAAGCCGCAGGTCGGCGGCGGGAGGAGCGGTATGCCCGGCATCGTCACGCGCAACGTCCGCGCCAACGGCCTGACTTTCGCGGTCGACGAGGCCGGCGACGGCCCCGACGTGGCGCTTTGCCTTCACGGTTTTCCCGAGAACCGCTCCTCCTGGCGCCACCAGCTCGAACCCCTCGCGGCGATGGGCTGGCATGCGGTCGCCCCCGACATGCGCGGTTACGGCGACAGCAGCCGGCCTCGCGGCGTCGCCGCCTACCGGTTGGCGCATCTTGTCGCCGATGCGGCCGCCCTGTTTGACGCCTACGGCGCGCGACGCCGTCTGCTCGTCGGTCACGATTGGGGCGCACTCGTCGCCTGGACCTTCGCCGTGCAGCAAACGCGGCCCCTCGACGGATTGGTCGTCATGAACGTGCCGCACCCGGCCGTGTTCCGCTCGGTGCTGCGGCACTCCTGGGCGCAGCGGGCGCGCTCCTGGTACGTCCTGTTCTTCCAGCTCCCGCTGCTGCCGGACTGGGCTCTGCGGGCTGGCGGCGCGCGGGCGGTGGGGCGCGCCTTCACCGACATGGCGATCGACAAGACGGCGTTCCCGCCGTCCGTGCTGCAGCGCTATCGGGCCGACGCCCTGCGGCCGGGCGCGGCGCGCGCGATGATCAACTACTATCGCGCCAACGCGCGTTCGCTCGCACGGGATGCGGCAAGCCCGAAGATCGTCGTGCCGACGCTGATGGTCTGGGGCGAGGAGGATCGGGCGCTCGGGCTCGAACTGACCGACGGGTACGAACCCTACGTGGCGGATTTCACGCTGCGACGGCTGCCGGGCGTCTCCCACTGGGTGCAGCAGGAGGCACCCGCCCGCGTCAACGCAGCCTTGGGCGCGTGGATGCGCGCGCGCAGGTTGGACCTGACATCTGCGGGTCCGCCGAACGCTTAAAGCCTCAGTTCAGCTCTTCCGGCAACATCGGCAGCGGCAGGATGGCGACGCCGTCCTCAAGGAGGGCGCGGGCCTCGGCGGGGGTCGCCTGGCCGTGGATCGGCTTGTGCGGGATGTCGCCGTCGTGCATCCGGCGCGCCTGGTCGGGGAAACGGGGGCCGACGTCCTCGCCCTCGCTCAGCACGCGCTCGCGGACCGCCCGGGCAAAGGCGCGCACGGCCTGCTGTCGCTCATCTAGAAGCGGGGCGGTGGATACGTTGGTGCCGGGACCTTCCGGCTCCCCGCGGCTCACCACCGCCGGCGCCATGATCGTCTTGGAGACCTCGGTCGAGCGGCACTGCGGGCAGGCGACGAGACCGCGCTTCGCCTGGTCCTCGTAGGCGCCGCTGCTCGCGAACCAACTCTCGAACCGGTGTCCGGCCAGGCAAGCCAGGGCATAGAGGATCATCGCGCGTCTTGCGGTGCCGCTTCGGCAAGAAGCGCGTCGAACCCGCCGACCGCCTCAAGCGCCTCGAGGTCGTCGCAGCCTCCGACGTGGTGGTCTCCGACGAAAATCTGCGGCACGCTGCTGCGCCCGCCGGCGCGCGCCGTCATGGCCAAGCGCGCCGCGCGGTCGCCATCGACCGCAATATCGCGGAACGAGACGCCCTTACCCCTGAGAATCGCCTTCGCGCGGTGGCAATAGGGGCAAAACATCGTGGTGTAGATTACGACCTCCGGCGCCGCCATCGCCTGTCTCCCGTTGCAGGCTCCATCGCCTTTCGCCCATATGGCAAGTCGCGAGCCGGATGTCACCTGCCGGTCATCCCGCGACCACGCGGGCAAAGACGAGCACATCGACGCGCCGGGCGCGTCCGCGAAGCAGGGCGCGGGCCGCCGCGTTGATCGTCGCGCCCGAGGTCATCACGTCGTCCACGAGCGTCACGGCCTTGCCCTCCACCGCGCCACGCGCCTCGGGCAGGACGCGAAAGGCGCCCTGCACGTTGGCGGCGCGCTGTGTGCGCGTCAGCCCGACCTGCGGCGGCGTCGGCTTGACGCGCGTCAGGGCATCGACGTCGAGCGGGACGCCGCTCAGGGCCGAGATGCGGCCGCCGAGCAGCGCGGCCTGGTTGAAGCGCCGCCGCACCAGCCGCCCGCGGTGCAGAGGTACGGGCACGATCAGGTCGGTCTGCCCCAGCAGCTCGTCACCGGCCCGCGCCATCCAGCCGCCCATTGTACGGGCGAGTTCCAGCCGGTCGCCGTATTTCAGCCGGTGGACGAGCGTGCGCGCCGGGCCGTCGTCGAAGTGGGCCACCGCGCGGGCGCGGGCGTAGACGGGTGGGTCGGCGATGGCTTCCGGCGACAGCAGTCCTTCGGCGCCGAGGTCGACGGCGAACGGGGTGCCGAGCCGGTCGCAGAACGGCCGTTCGATGAAGCGAACGGCGCTCCAGCAGGCGGGGCACAGGGCGCCTGTGGTCTCCGTCGCCTTGCGGCAGGCGAGGCAGGCCGGTGGGAACACGAGGTCGACCAGCGCCGCCGCGCCGCGGCGGGCGAACCCCGCAAGGGCCGCACTCCCGAACGGGAGGGGCGCCCCGCTGACCAAGGGGTCAGGTGCCAACGTCGAGCGTGGAGATGATGGCGTTGAGGTCGGTGCGTAATGTGGCGATCTCCGCCTCGGACATTTTCAGCTGGTGGACGATTTCATGGCGCACGCCCACGGCGCGCTGGCGCAGGTCCCGACCCGACGGCGTCAGCGAGATCTCGACCTCGCGCTCGTCCTGGGCGCGGCGCGCGCGCGTCACGAGGCCGACGCTCTCCAACCGCTTCAGAACCGGGGTCAACGTCCCCGAATCGAGGTGAAGCCGCTGACCGATGTCGGAGACCTTCAACGCGTCCTCCGTCCACAGGACGAGGAGGATCAGGTACTGCGGATAGGTGAGGCCCATGGCGTCGAGACGCGGCCGATACGCCTTCTTGATGGCGTGAGAGGCCGCATAGAGTGCGAAGCACAATTGGTTGTCGAGCAGAAGTGGATCCTCGCCGCGAACCGTGGAAGCGCTGACAAGTGACATGAAAGACTTTCCCCGATCGAGCGTTTCTGGCGCTGTGACATTAAAGCGCAAGTTGCGAAATGACAACGATTGGTCGCAGGCGAAAGGCGGCTCCGCCGGTTTGCCTCACATCCCGCTTGGGCCGACGTCCTGAAGACGCGGATCGAGCTCGTCCTGATTCACTTACCTCGTTGTCTTTGCTCCATCTCCGTCGCGGGAGCAAGGCGAATGAACGAACCCGTTCAGGCCAGATGGATCCGATCCCTCCCGGCGAGTTTCGCCGCGTAGAGCGCGGCGTCGGCGGTCCGCATCAGCGTTGGCAGGTCGAGTGTTTCGCTCACTGCGACGCCGGCGCTGAAGCTCGCGGCAAAAGGCGCCGCGCCTTCATCGAACGTGGTGGCGGCAAAGCCGGCGCGGATCTCCTCGAGGACGAGGCGGGCGGCCTCTGCGGGCGCCCCTGCGAAGAGGACGCCGAACTCCTCGCCGCCGCAGCGCCCCACCACGTCCATTGTCCGGGTGCGCGCGACGAGGGCACGCGCCAACGTGCGGATGACCTGGTCCCCGGCGGGATGGCCGGAGCGGTCGTTGATCGCTTTGAAATGGTCGATATCCACCATTGCGAGACTGCAGGGAGTCCCCTGGCGCCGATGGTAGGCGAGCGCCTCGGCGGCCTGGGCCATGAAGTGGCCGTGGCGGAGCAGGCCGGTGAGGCTGTCGCGCTCGATCATGCGGCGCAACGCGCGGGTCCGCTCGGCTCGCAGCCGGACGAGGTGAACCAGCCGGTCGCGGTCGATAGGCCCCGCGAGCACATCGCCGCCGCCGGAATGGTGCACCGCCGCCACCTGACGCTCCTCGTCGCGCGTGCCGGAGAGAAAGACGATGGGTACGGACAGGGTGCGCCGGTTCAGGCGGATCATGCGCGTCAGCGCAATGCTGTCGATACCGGGCCGCTCCAGGTCGACAAGGACGAGGTCGGCCGCGCCCTCGTCGAGCACGTGGAGCGCCTGCGCGGGGTCGCTCGCCCTCGTCACCAGCATGCCGGCTGCCACCAACGCCGCCGCGTGCCAATCTACTGGCGCGGCCTCGGCTTCCACGAGGAGCACCGAGACCGGCGCCTGCGCAGCGCCAGGTTCGTATTGCTCGAGCCAGTCCAGGAGTTCGTTGATATTGAGGGGGCGCGGCAGCACCGCCTCGATACCGGCGCGCAGGGCTTCCTGCCTTACCGCAAGCGACCGGTCGGCGCTGACGAGGACCTTCGGCAGGTCGCGCGGCAGCTCGGCGGCGAGCGCGAAGGGCCGGGCGGCCGTATCGCCGATCACCGCGGCCATCGGGGTCCGGCCACCGCAGGCGCGCCGGCACTCGCTCCAGCTGTCGGCGCGGACCGTGGGATAGTTCATCCTGTCGAGGCTGCGGCACAGCGGGCCGGCCGCGCCCGCCGCTTCAAAGACCGCGACCGTATTCGGCGCGCAGGCCGGTGCGTCCGCCGCGATCCTCGTGTGCGGCGTTCGAGCCTGCGCCGCACCTGAAGTGCCGAGTTCGCCGGCAAGCCCCGCCGCGTCCCATTTCCCTGCAAAAAACATCCACGACCTCGCGCACCGCCCACTCGTCCGGGGCCAGGCGGAAACCGGCGATGGGGCGATAGGTGCAGGGTTCACGCGTCTTTCTGCGGACCCATGGTGAGCGAACGCTTAACGCGACGACAGACTGGCGCCCGCGAGGCCGCCCTGCGCCTCGATGAAGTCGAGGATCGTGTCGACGCCCACGCCCGCGCGCATGTTCGTGAAGACGAACGGCTTGCTGCCGCGCATGCGTCGCGCGTCGCGCTCCATCACGTCCAGGGAGGCGCCGACGTGGGGGGCGAGGTCCATCTTGTTGATGACGAGGAGGTCCGAGCGGGTGATGCCGGGACCGCCCTTGCGCGGGATTTTCTCGCCGCCGGAAACGTCGATGACGTAGATCGTCAGGTCGGCGAGTTCCGGCGAGAAGGTCGCGGCAAGGTTGTCGCCCCCGGACTCGATCAGCACGAGGTCGAGCCTGGGAAAGCGGCCACGCATGGTCTTGATCGCCGCAAGGTTCATCGAGGCGTCCTCGCGGATGGCGGTGTGCGGGCAGCCGCCCGTCTCCACCCCCAGGATGCGTTCGGGCGGCAACGCCCCGGCCTCGGTCAGGATGCGCGCGTCTTCCTTGGTGTAGATGTCGTTGGTGATGGCGGCGATGTCGTAGCGTCCGCGCAGGCGCCTGCACACCTGTTCCATCAAGGCCGTCTTGCCGGAGCCCACGGGGCCGCCGATGCCGACGCGGAGCGGACCGTGGGGCGAGGAGGTCATCGAGCGGATCTCACGAACGGAACAGCCTCGAATACTGCGTCTCGTGGCGCATGGATGCAATGTCCGCGCCCCAGGAGGCGGTGCCGCAATCGGCCAGGCTCGACGTCGCTGCCCAGGCCGCGAGCTCGTCCAGCGCCGGGCAGAGCGCGGCAATGATGGCCTGCCCTTCACTTTGACCGATTGCGCCGAGACGCAGCGCGGCCGAGACGAGGGCGGCGCAGGCGGCGAAGGCGAAGGCATCGAGCGTCGGGCGCAGCGCCATCGCGTGGGCGCGCGCGACAACGCCGACGGCGACGGGATAGGCGGCCTCTCCATCCGACAGCGCAGCGGCGAAACGCTCAATCGCGGCTGCGGGCCAGGCGGGGCGCACGGCCTCGAGGAAGGCGGTGCCCTGCGCTGCCGTCTCCAGCCGCCGCTCTCGGGACGGGGCCAGCGCCAGGGCAAGTTCGTTGACCGCGCAGGCCTCGCCCGCATCCCGCGCGCGCCAAGCCGCCGCCAGCAGGACGGTGTCCGCGCGCAGCGAACCGTGACGGAGGAGATCGCCGAGCCAAACGCGCAGGTCCGCCGCGCCGCGGACTACGCCGGAATCGACCGCCCATTCGAGCCCGTGCGAATAGGCGAAGGCCCCCACGGGAAAGCCCGGGCGACAGCCATGCGAGAAGCGGCAGCGGCAGGGCGGTCACGCCGGCGCCGCACCGCTGATGAGGCCGCGCCTCCCAAGCCTATTGCGATCGGCGCCAAACCCACCGGAGGCGACGAACGCTTGCGTCCGTACGTCGCTGAAGTTCGAGTTGATCGCCCGGCGGCGGCAACGCGATGGCCGCGTCCGCAAGGTCGATGGCGCGAGGGTGACCGTCGCCTCGCCCAAAGCCGCCGACGGCGCGCGCGCGCGCCGTACGCTGGCGAACGGGTTGACCGCTGCGGCGGACGTTAGAAGCCGATGCAGGCGGTCTCCGCACTCGCGTAGTCCTTCGGCTTTTCCTCGTGCTTGGTCGGCCGCTGCCGGTCCAGTTGGTCGGTCGCCCGCGCCCGCAGGTAGACGTAGATGTCGTTGATGTAGCACTGCACGTTCTTGTTATCGCCGAAGGCGGGCATCACCAGGTTCGACGAGTTGCTGACGTTCTGCCGACCCGCCGCGACCGTCCCGAGGAAGTCGGTGTAGCTCAGCCGCTTCAGCGAATCGACCAGGGCCGGCGCATAGCTCGAACCCATGCCGTCGGGTCCATGGCATACGAGGCAATTGGCGCCATAGCGGCGATAGCCGGAGAAGGTGAAGAAATCGAGCGTGCCGTCCTTGGAGATATGCGACGTCGGGTCCCCGTCCTTGTCGATCCACATGCCGTTGGCCTGCTTGCCGACCGCGGGGTTGGGGCTGTCCTTGGTGGTCGCCGGATCGGGCTTGTCGACAATTTTGGTCGGGTCTTCGTTGGCCATCGCTTCCTCAGCCTTCTTGACGTCGGCATTGGCGGTAGCGGGCTGACTTGAGACGGCGGGAGCCTGGGCGAAGGCCGGCGCCCCTACCGTTAAGTTTGCTGCCAGAAGGCAGAGCGCGGCGCAGGCGGCAGACCGTTTCGCGGAGGCGTGGATAGCCTTCGCGGGGGCGTGGATAACCCTTGTGCGTGTCATCTCGGGCACGGCATTTCCTCTCTCTAAGCGCGTTCTTTGCTGTGACGCTTTGGTTGCAAATTAACGAAGGCTTGCAGACCGTGCAACGCCTCCGATTGCGCTTCGGCCGGGCGGAAAGCGGGACGAGATCATTTGCCGCGCAAGATTTTCGCCCGTTCCCGGCGTGCCGGCTTCTGCCGTACGCCGCGTCGGCGGCAGGCGTCGCCGAGCCGGCGCGGACCGTCCCTTGCAGCCGTCCTCCCTGTTCAAAGGAAGTGTTCCGATTTGAACGGGTGGTGCGTCGTGCCGCCCCCCATCCGGAACAGAGTACGGGTTCGGAGATCAAAATGAAGCAGATGAGCAAGGGCATCGCGTGTCTCGCGGCGGGGCTGGGCCTCATGCTGGCGGCAGCACCCGCCGCCGCCTTGGGCGGGTACGGTTATGACCATGGCGCAGGCCATGCTGGCCGATCGGCGCCCGTGCAAAGCGGCGTGGTGCGTCCAGCTGCGCCTTCGCGTGGCGCAGGTTACGGCATCGGCCGCTCCTACGGCATGGCCGGCGCGGGCCGCGCCTCTGGGACCATGGGACAGGGCTATCGCCGCTCTGGCTTCGCCCGCGGATACGCGAGCGCTCCCGGCCGCATCGGGCCGGCGGTCTACGATGTCCGCGGCTACGGTCGAGGCGGCCTCGCGCCGGCCGACCACGTCCGCTACGCCTACGGCACGCGGGTTCGCCGCGACGGCTATAGACAGGCGCCTCGCTATGGCTACGGCTATGGAGTCGGCGCGGCCCCGTTCGGCTACGCTCCGGGGTCCTATGGCTCCGCCGACAGTGGGTATGGCGATATCGGCTATGCCACGGCTGGAAGTTATCAGCCCGCCTACGGCTACGGGTCGGATGCCCCAGGGTTTGGTTATGGCGCCGGCTATGGGGGCTTCGGCTTCGCGTCAGGCAACGCCGGCGGCTGCTCCTGCCAGTGAGCTGTTGCGACCAATGAGTAGCTGGGCTGGAGGCACCCGCTTCCAGCCCTCAACATTCCCGACGATTCATGGTACGGCCCTGTTAAGATGAAAACGACGAGGTATGCAGGGCGGTGGTGAGGCAGGGCAGGATCAACATGGCAAGGCTGTCGACCCTGATCGCGGTGGCGATCCTCGTCGGCACGGAGGTCGTGGGAGCGTCCTGGGCCGCCGGCTGGGCTATTGGCGGCATCATGCAATTGCCAGCCGGCATCAGCCGCGGGATAGAGGTTGTCTTCGGCCTCGGTGGCTTCGTGCTGCTCTTTTTCTTCATGCGTACGGCGCTGCGTCACGAACCTGTGCGCGACGACGTCTGATCGGCGCGCCGCTGCGTTCGCTCCCGAGCCGTTCGCGCTCATGGAACCAGGCCCTCTCTCCCCTGTTCATCTCGTAAGCGAGCCTGATGCGCGGCGCGTTCCGTCGTGTTTGCAGGCTTCCTCTACAGGAGAATCTCCATGATAATTCGTAAGGCGACGTCCCTCGTTGCGTTCACGGCCGCCCTGGCCATGGCCGGCACGGCTCCGTCCTTCGCAGCAGGCGGCGGTGGTGGCGGCCACGGTGGTGGTGGTGGCGGCCATGGCGGCGGCGGCGGCGGTGGCTTCGGCGGTGGCGGTGGCCACGCTGGAGGCGGGGGCTTCGGTGGCGGTGGCGGTGGCTTCGGTGGCGGTCGCGCGGGTGGCGCCGGGATCGGCGGCGGCGGACGTGGCGGCATGGCCGGCTTGGGCGGCGGCGCCCGTGGCGGGAGCGTCGCTGGAGGGAATTTCAGCGGCGCGCGGAGCGGCGGGTTCAGCGCAGCTCGCGGTGCGTACGGCAACAACGGTGCCTACGGGGCGCAGCGCGGCGGGCGTGGGTTCAGTGTCGCCGGCAACGAGGGGCGTCGCGGGAACGGCGGTTATTCGGGTCGCGGTTACGGCCGTGGCTTCGGCTATGGCGGCGTCGGCTTCGGCTATGGTCTTAACGACTTCGGCTACGACGGCTATGATGGCGCCGACTATGCCTATGGCGACGGTGCCTACGGCGATGGGTATGGCTACGGCTACGGATCCGGCGTCCAATACAGCCAGGCACCGGATGGTTACGACGGCAGCCTGCAGACGGGGCGCAGCGCCGCCACGGTCGGCGATACGTGTTCGACCCCGGTCAAGGCCTGCACGCTCTACAACCAGTCCTATGTCGGGCGCAGCTGCTCGTGCAAGGTTCCAGGCGGACGCTCGCGCGGTCAGGTCACACCCTAAACCCTAACGAAGCTACAGGGAGAAGCCGGGACGCGTCCCGGCTTTTCTATGTCTAAGGGCAGAAAACCCGCAAAACCGTGCGCCTAGGACGATCTGGCACTCGCGCCGCTGATTTGGAATTGGTAAAAGTTCGAGTGATAGAGGGATGTAGGCCGGTACGATGGCCCTCTCGACCCGAGCGGGTTTTGGTACAAGCGAGCCGACAAGGTTTTAAGATGGGTTATAGCCGTCATTTCGCCGATGCCATCGCGCGCCTGGAGACGGAACGCCGCTATCGCGTCTTCGCCGACCTGGAGCGCAGCGCCGCCGACTTCCCAACCGCCCTATGGCACCGCTCCAACGGCGACGCCGATCCTGTCACCATCTGGTGCTCGAACGATTACCTGGGCATGGGCCGTCATCCCGCCGTCATCGCGGCCCTTTCCGAGGCCGCCGTACGGCACGGCGTCGGCGCCGGCGGCACCCGTAACATCGCCGGCACCAGCCATCCGATCGTCAAGCTCGAAGCAGAGCTGGCCGACCTGCACGGCAAGGACGGTGCGTTGGTCTTTACCTCGGGCTGGATCTCGAACCTTGCCGCGATATCGACGATCGCCGATATCTTGCCCGACTGCCTCATCCTGTCGGACGCGCTCAATCACAATTCCATGATCGAGGGCGTGCGCCGCTCCGCCGCCAAGCGGGTCATCTTCCGCCACAACGACATGGCGCATCTTGAGGAGCTGCTGCGCGCCGCCGGGACTGAGCGCAACAAGCTCATCGTCTTCGAGAGCCTCTACTCCATGGACGGCGACATCGCGCCCGTGGCCGCCATCGCCGATCTGGCCGAGCGCTACAACGCCATGACCTACATGGACGAAGTCCATGCCGTGGGCCTCTACGGCGCACGCGGCGGCGGCATTGCCGAGCGCGAGGGGCTGATGGGCCGCATCGACGTGATCGAAGGCACGTTGGCCAAGGGATTTGGTACGCTCGGCGGCTATATCGCCGCCGATCACGCGATCATCGATGCGGTGCGTTCCTATGCGCCCTCCTTCATCTTCACCACGGCCCTGCCCCCGCCAGTCGCAGCGGCGGCGAGCGCCGCGGTGCGCGTCCTCAAGACGCCCGAGGGCGTCGCCCTGCGCGAGCGGCACCAGCGTCAGGCGCTGCTCGCCAAGCACGCGCTGAGCGCGGCCGGCCTGCCCGTTATGGCCAACCCGTCGCACATCGTCCCCGTGTTCGTTGGCGACGCGGAGTTGTGCAAGGCCGCCTCGGACATGCTGATGGAGCGTCACGGCGTCTATATTCAGCCCATCAACTATCCCACCGTGGCCAAAGGGACGGAGCGGCTGCGCATCACGCCGACTCCCTTCCACTCCGACGCGCATGTGGCGGCGTTGGTCGAGGCCATGGTGGATGTCTGGCGGACGCTCAAGCTGCCGTTCGATGCGCCGAAGATCGTCCGGTTCCGCCCCGCTGCGCCGATGGCCGAAGCGGCTTGTTCCTTCCCCGATTTCAAACGCGCCGCGGAATAGGCGGCCGCTCGTCAGACGGTCTTCGACCCTGAACCGTGGGTCTTTCGATCGAAACGCCTTTGCGCAAAAGACGCTTGCCTTCTCTGGCGCGTCGATCAATGTCTGAGGATGAGGTGGCGGCCGGAACCAGTCGGGTGTGAGGGCTTAGGCGCGTCGCGCCTGCGTCGCCGCCTGTCCGCTATCCCGTTACGGGGAGCCTGATGGACGCGCGGTCCCCCGGCGTGCTGCCGATCTTCTCGCCGTACCATCGCTTCACGCGCGCGCAATGGGCCGCTCTGCGCGCGGACACGCCCTTGACGCTGTCCATCGACGACCTCACCCGGCTGCAGTCGATCAACGAACCGATCACGATCGAAGAGGTCATCGCCATCTACCTGCCTCTGTCGCGGCTGCTCGCGCTTTACGTCGCGGCGACCCAGGGACTGTTCAAGGCGACGCAGCGGTTCCTCGGCGCCGACGACGGCAAGGTGCCCTACATCATCGGTGTCGCGGGTTCGGTCGCGGCTGGCAAGTCGACCCTCGCCCGCGTGCTCCAGGCGCTGCTCGCGCGCTGGCCCAACACGCCCCGCGTCGAGCTGGTGACGACCGACGGGTTCCTCCTTCCCAACGCGGTGCTCGAACGCGAGGGGCTGATGGGCAGGAAGGGCTTTCCCGAGAGCTACGACGGTGCAGCGCTGCTGCGCTTCCTCTCCGACGTCAAAGCGGGTCGCCGCGCCGTTGCCGCCCCGGTCTACTCGCACCTGACCTATGACATCGTGCCCGGCCAGGAGGTGGTCGTCGACCGGCCCGATATCCTGATCGTCGAAGGGCTGAACGTGCTGGCGCCGAGCCGCAAGGCGAAGGATGGCCGCACCAGCGCCTTCGTCTCGGACTTCTTCGACTTCTCCGTCTACCTCGATGCCGCCGACGACGATCTGGAGCGCTGGTACGTCGCCCGGTTCATGCGCCTGCGGCAGACCTCCTTCCGCGATCCGCGTTCCTATTTCCAGAAATTCGCCGATTACGACAATGCGGCAGCCGATGCGAAGGCGCGGCAGATCTGGCGCGACATCAATCTCGCCAACCTTCACGACAACGTGCTGCCGACCCGCGAGCGCGCCAACCTGATCCTGACGAAGGGTGCGAGCCACCGCATCGAAGAGGTCGAGCTTCGGAAGCTTTGATCCCACGCTGCCTAGGTGCAAAAGACCCCGGCAACGGAACTCAAGCTTGGCAGCGACGTTTTTTCCCTGGTCACGACACGCACCCTCGGAAGGACATTTCCATGATCAAGACCGCACTTGTCGCCGCCATGCTGCTGGGTACAGGCTCGGCCTATGCCGACGAAGTCATCATCCATCGTGACGCGGAGGTCGCACCGCCGTCCTCAACCTCCACCACCATCGAGCATCGCTCGTCGGGCGATGGCTGCGCGACCAAGTCGGTCCATCGTGAGAACGACGCTGGCGATTCGAAGACCGTGACCAAGACGACTTGCGACTGAACTCAGCCTGATTCCGACGTCCGAAACGGCGTGTCTCGTAACGCCGTTTCGCGGCGGGGTCGCCGCCCATCTCGCGTAAAGGGCATGGCATGATCGGGCCGCGGGACGTCGATCTCGACGGTGTCGTCGAGACGTCGCTGACGCCCATTTGCGCACGTCCCGCCTCGCGCCGATCGGCTCATGCACCTGCGGCCCCCCGGTCTCGCCTCCTCGACATCGCAGTGATCCACGGCGCGCCGGCCGGAGCTTGCGCACGCCACCGCCTTCGTCGGATTGGCCATCTGCTTCACGATCGGCGTGCGCAGTGCCTTCCGAGCGGAAGCGACTCGCCACGAGGATCGGCTGGCAATGGGCTCTCTCAGCCCCAAAGGGACAGTCCCGTGCTCGATTGCCAAAGACATCGCTTTAGCTTGGAGCCAGGGGTCACCTACCTCAACGCGGCGTCGATCTCGCCCCTGCCGCGCGTGGTGCAGGAGGCCGGCATCGCCGGCGTGGCGGTCAAGGCGCAGCCGTGGCGGCGTGATCCGGCGGAGGCCGAGCAGGCGGCGGAGACGGCGCGAGCGAGGGCCGCCGCCCTGGTCGGCGCGGGAGCCGATGATATCGCGATCGTCGGCGCCGTCAGCTACGGCATCGCCACGGCCTGCGTGAACGCGCGGCTGGCACTGGGCGATCGCGTGCTTCTCCTCGAAGGCGAGCACTCGTCGCTGGTGTTGAATTGGGCCAGCCATGCGCAGAGGGTCGGGGCCGTCCTCGAGTTCGTGCCGCGGCCGTCGGGCGGGGACTGGACCGGGGCCGTACTGGAGGCCGTCGCTCGCCTTGGCGCGGCGCCCATCGGCTTCGCCGCCCTGACGCCGCTGTGCTGGAGCGACGGGACGCTTCTCGACCTCGAACAGGTCGCGCCCGCGCTGCGCGCCCGCGGCATTCCTCTCCTGATCGACGCGACGCAGGCGGTCGGCGTGCTGCCGATCGACGTGGCGCGGCTTCGGCCCGATTTCCTGGTGTTTCCGAGCTACAAATGGGTTCTCGGACCCTATGGTCTGGCCTTCCTCTACGTGGCGCCGCACCGCCAGGACGGCCGGCCGCTGGAAGAGCACGTCGGCAACCGTGGGGCGGTCTCGTCGGGAACCGCCGGCTTCCTGCCCGGCGCGCGCCGGTTCGACCGCGGCGAGCGCGACAGTTTCATCACCATTCCGATGGCGACGGCCGGGCTCCGCACGGTGGCCGACTGGGGCGTTGGTGCAGTCGAGGAGCGCCTGCGTGCGCTGACCGATCGTCTCGTCGCCGGCTTGACCGCCATGCCTGTGCGGATGGCGCCGCGGCACCGGCGGGCCCCTCACATCCTCGGCCTGCGCTTCGCCACGGCGCCCACGCAGGCGATGGTCGACCATATGGCCGCGGATGGAATCGTCGTCAGCCTGCGCGGCGACGCGTTGCGCGTCAGCCCGCACGTCTACAACGACGAGGCGGACCTCGATCGCTGCGCCGCTTGGCTGCGGACGCACCGGGGCGCCTATGGCTTGTAGGTCCGCGCGATCGGGCGCCGGCTATCCCAGCGCGAGCGGCCCGAGGTGCGGGTAGGCGCGGGGCTCCTCGCCCATCGCCTCCTTCAGGGCTTCAAACAGCACCGGCAGGTCGCAATGGGCGAGCACCGGCTCCGCAAGCGTGTCGTCCATCGCGCGGAGCGGGGCGACTGAGGCGTCGCGCGCTTCGAGGACGGCGAGATTGTAGCAGCCGGCGCTGACCAAGCTGAACGCACGCAGCAGGCAGAGCCGCTCCCACGGCTCCGGTTCGCGGCCGTCCGCGTCGATCATCGCCAAGACCGCCGCGATTTCGCCCAGCGACTGCGCCTTGTCGGCGGCGCGTAGCCGCAGCCGGTCGTCGATCGCGTTCATCGCTCCGCTCCCTTAGCCTGGGCTCCGTTCGGCCCTCATCGCTCTGTCAGCTTCAGCTCGATGCGGCGGTTGCGGCGCATGGCGTCGTCCCCCGTGGCGCCGTCGAGCGGCTGGTACTCGCCGAAGCCGGCCGCGACGAGCCGATGGGGGTCGACGCCCTTGCCGGCGAGGTATTGGACCACGGCGATGGCACGGGCGGCGGAGAGGTCCCAGTTGGACGGAAACTGCGCCGAGCGGATCGGCTTCTGATCGGTGTGGCCGTCCACGCGCATGACCCAGTTGAGGTCCGGCGGGATCTCGCGCTCGAGCGTGATCACGGCCGAGGCCAGTTGATCGAGTTCGGCATGACCGGCCGGGTTCACCGTGGCCAGGCCGGAATCGAACAGCACCTCCGATTGGAACACGAAGCGGTCGCCGACGACGCGTACCCCCGGCCGCTCGCCGAGGATCTGCCGCAGCCGACCGAAGAAGTCGGATCGGTAACGCGCCAACTCCTGCACCTTCTGCGCGAGTGCGACGTTGAGGCGCGAGCCGAGGTCGGCGATCTGCGCCTGCGCCGTCTTGTCCTTGGTCTCGGAAGCGGCGAGAGCGGTTTCGATCGCCGCGAGTTGGCGACGCAGCGCCGCGATCTGCTGGTTGAGGATGTCGATCTGCGAGGCCGCCCGGGCGGAGACCTGCTTCTCCTGGTCGAGAGCCGTCTGTGCTGCAGCCGCCTGGCCTCCCGCGCCCAGCGCCTGCCCGTTGGTGACCTCGACGAGGCCTTGCAGCCGCGACGTGTCGCGTCGGGCGGCGTCGAGCGTCGCGTTGAGCGAGGCGAGGCTCGTCTGCGCCGTCTGCTTTCCGGCCTTCTCCAGCGCGAGCAGCGCCGTCAACTCGTCGATCTGCCGGTTGAGCTTGTTCAGGGCCGAGTCCTTGCCCGTCACCTCGCGGGCGAGGAAGAACTGCGCCAGCATGAAGACCGACAGGAGGAAGATGATGACGAGCAGCATGGTCGACAGCGCGTCGACGAAGCCCGGCCAGTAGTCGAGCGTGCGGGCCGAGCGCCGGTTACGGGCCAGCGCCATCACTGTCGCTCCGGCTCGGAGGCGAGGCGGCGCAGCAGGATCTTGATTTCGTTGTTCTGTTCGGCCTGCGCCTCCACCCAGTCGCGGATTTGCTGCTGTTCGGAGCGCATGTGTTGGACGAGCGCCTGGATGCCGTCCGCCAGGTTCGCCATGGCGACGGAACTCGCGCGCTGGTGGCTCTGGTCGGCGCCCGTCGAGAGTTTCTCCAGCGCCGCGCGCAGGTCGGAGCCGGGCTCCAGCCGGCCGAGCGCGGCCGGTTCGAGGTCGGCCGTCGAGGCGGTCAGCGCGTCTTCGAGTTCGGTGTAGAAGCGGTTCTGCGCCTGGCCGCCCTGCAGGTCGAGGAAGCCGAGGATGAGAGAGCCGGAGAGGCCGAACAGCGACGAGGTGAAGGAGATGCTCATGCCCGCGAGAGGAGCGGCCAATCCGTTCTTGAGGTCGTCGAACATGACGCCGGCATCCGACCCCGTCTGCATCGACTTGATGACACCGCCGATGGAGCCGACCGTCTCGATCAAGCCCCAGAAGGTGCCAAGGAGACCCAGGAAGATGAGCAGCCCGGTCAGGTAGCGGGCGACCTCGCGGCCCTCGTCGAGCCGGGTGCCGATGGAGTCGAGGATGACGCGCAGCGTCACCGTGGAAATGGTCGCGCCCGGCGGTTTGTCGCCGAGCAGCACCGCCATCGGCGCGAGCAGGACCGGCGGCTTGATTTGGGCGGCCGTACCGCGCGGCAGCGCGTTGACCCAACGCACCTCGCGGAACAGCCGCGCGACCTGGCGCAGCCCCATCACGATCCCGACGAAGAGCACGCCGAAGATCAGGCCGTTGAGGCCGGGATTGGCCATGAACGCGGTCCCGATCTTCTTGTAGAGGATCAGCGCGATAAAGCCGACGAGAATGAGGAAGACGACGATCCGCACCAGGAAGATGCGCGGCGAGGAGAGCCGGAACGGATCGGTATCAGCCATGCACGCTCCCCGAAGCCCAGCGGCGGAAGCTACGCCCGCCGACGCGAAGCGCAACCGCTTCCGCAAGCCTCGGGCACGCGTCCGCCTAGAGGGCTACCATGCGCTAAATTGCGAGACGGAAGGGAAATGGCAAGCGTTTTCGCGCCGTCCGCCGTCGCGGGGCGACGCCCGGGTGGAGAGTTCGTCGACCTGCCCCGCCTTCAGGTAGGCTATGCTAGGGGCTGCAAGGGTCTGAGCGTGTCGAGGAGCTGTCCGTGAAGGTTCATTACATCGCCTGCGCCACCTCGTCCTCGCTCGACGCGAAGACGAACCAGCTCAGCCTGTTTCACATTCTCGACGAGATCAGCGGCGCGGCCTTCCCGCTCGTGCTCCCGAGCCTTTGCGTGGCGGCCTTGTTCGAGCGCGAGGCGGACGAGCCGCCGCAGCAATCCTTCGTGTTGGCCGTGACCCTCGATGGCAAGCTGCTGTCCTCGTTCACGCTCGGCGTCGACTTCTCCCGGGCGCGGCGTACCCGTGCCGTCAACACGATCCAGGGCCTGACGCTGCCGGGCCCCGGTGCCGCGGCGGTGACCCTGCTGCAGAAGACGCGGGTCCTGGCGGCATGGCAGGCGCGGGTGGTCCAGGAAGCGGGTCGCAGCGCTCCGGCGGATCCGTCCAAGCCGGCGGACGACACCAAGCTCCACCTCGCAGGCGGCAAGAGCACACCCGCCGTGCATTGAGCGGGCGCGCCGCTCAATCGAGCGCGAAGGCCTCTTTATAATCCTGCGCGAGCGCGGGGTTCTGGTCCGGCTTGGCGAGGACGCAATTGCCGACGGCTAGCACGTCGATCTCGCAGCCCATGAAGCAGCGGAAGGCATCCTCCGGCGTCGCCACGATCGGCTCGCCGCGCACGTTGAAGCTGGTGTTGACCAGGATCGGGCATCCGGTGATCTCGCCGAACCGCTTGACGAGCGCGTGGAAGCGCGGGTTCGTCTCGGCGTGGACGGTCTGGATGCGGGCGGAATAGTCGACGTGGGTCACCGCGGGAACATCGGAGCGCGCGACGTTCAGCTTGTCGATGCCAAAGAGTTTTTGCTGCTCCGGCGTCATCGTCCGGCAGCGCTCGGCCTTCACGTCGGCGACGAGCAGCATGTAGGGCGAGTCCGTGCCGATCTGGAACCAGTCCCCCACTGCCTCGCGCAACACCGCGGGTGCGAAGGGACGGAAGCTCTCCCGGTATTTCACCTTGAGGTTGAGGATCTTCTGCATTGTCGGCGAACGCGGGTCGCCGAGTATGGACCGATTGCCCAGGGCACGCGGGCCGAACTCCATGCGGCCCTGGTGCCAACCCACCGCCTTGCCAGCGGCCAGCGCCTGCGCCACCTCCTCGATCAGGGCGGCCTCGTCGAGGCTGCGGAAGTCGGCCTGAGCGGTCCGCAGCCGCCGCTCGATCTCCGGCTGCGTGTACGCGGGGCCAAGGTACGAGCCCTGCATCGCGTCGCCTGGACCGGGGCTGCGCGCGGGCTTGGCCTCGTAGCAGCCGGCGAACGCCGCACCGAGCGCGCCCCCGGCATCGCCCGAAGCCGGCTGGATGAAGATGCTTTTGAACGCTCCGTCGCGCAGCACCTTGCCGTTGGCGACGCAATTGAGCGCCACGCCGCCCGCCAGGCAGAGGTTGTCGAGCCCGGTCTCCCGCGCCAAGGCGCGCGTCAGCCGCAGCACGACCTCTTCGGTCACGGCCTGGATGGAGGCGGCGAGGTCCATGTGCCGCTGCACGAGCGGGTCCTCGGGCTGGCGCGGGGGGCCGCCGAACAGCGCGTCGAACTTCGCGTTGGTCATGGTCAGACCGGTGCAATAGTCGAAATAGCTGAGGTCGAGCCGAAAGGTGCCGTCC
Organism: Beijerinckiaceae bacterium; assembly: GCA_965249685.1. Taxonomy (GTDB): domain Bacteria; phylum Pseudomonadota; class Alphaproteobacteria; order Rhizobiales; family Beijerinckiaceae; genus RH-AL1. The sequence continues at coordinate 3,098,579 of CBDFMN010000003.1, forward strand.
GGCTTCACGTCGACGAGGTGGTCCAGGATAGTCTGCGCGTAGACCGGCTCGCCATACGGCGCGAGGCCCATCACCTTGTACTCGCCCGAATTCACCTTGAAGCCGGTGTAATAGGTGAAGGCGGAATAGAGCAGGCCGAGCGAATGCGGGAAGTGGAGTTCGCGCAGGATCGTCAGATCGCTGCCGCGGCCGACCGCGACGGAAGTCGTGGCCCACTCGCCCACCCCATCCATCGTCAGCACCGCCGCCTCGAGGAAGGGCGATGGAAAGAAGGCGGAGGCCGCATGCGAAAAATGGTGCTCGGCGAAGAGCAGGTTGCTTTTGAGCGCCAGAGCCGGGTCGATGGCCTTCAGCTCTTTGAGCAGCAGGTCGCGCTGGAACAGTTTTTCGCCGATCCATAGGGGCATCGCCTTGCGGAACGAGGCGAACCCGCGCGGTGCGAAGGCAAGGTAGGTCTCGATGAGGCGTTCGAACTTGAGGAACGGCTTCTCGAAGAAGGCGACGCGGTCGATCGCACCGGCGCCGCCCGCGACGTCCACGCAGTAGCGCACGGCTTCCCTGGGGAAGCCGGCGTCGTGCTTGACGCGGGTGAAGCGCTCCTCCTGGGCGGCGGCGACGATCCGGCCATCCTCGACCAGCGCGGCGGCGCTGTCGTGATAGAAGGCCGAGATCCCGAGAACCCGCATGGCGAGGGGTTAAAACAGCGAGTAGATGAACGGTGCCACGACGGAGCCCTGGCTCAGCACGAACAGGCCGCCGACGGCCGTGAACAGGACGACGATGGGGATCAGCCAGAACTTCTTGCGCGCGCCCATGAACTCGAAGAGCTCGAAAATCAGCGACATGGCCCCTCCTAAAATTGCTTCTGCAGGGATGCCGCCGCATCCGTCTCGCGGGGGATCCAATAGCTCTGGGCCGCCGGATCGCGGCGCAGCCGGAGCAGATCCTGGCCACGGCGGCGCAGGATCCAGCCGATCGGCACCATGACCGCGAAGAACAGGATGCCCATGACGATCGGGTTGGTGACGCGCCCGAGGAGCAGGCCCAAGCGGAACCACAGCCGGTTGAGGGGCGCAAGTGCGCTGGGAGCCACGAGACCCATCACCACGAGTGCGAGACCCGGCGCCAGCAGCCACCACCGTGCCGGCTGACGGTGCAGCAGCGGCACGATCGCAAGGGCGCAGAGGATCGCCCCGACAGCCAGCCCGAACTTGCGGTCGGAGCCGGCGGAGACCTTACGGAAGCTGGCCAGCGTTTCGTGCGATTGGCTTGTCACGCCTGTCCCTTATCGGTCGAGGGGCAGGCGATCAATCCGGCTCTTGCCTCTTTTTAGAGCGGTGTGTCCCAATTTATTGTCTCGCCTGGGGTTTTTCTCTCGCGCTGCGATGCCGTAAGAAGCGGCCCTGCGGGTGCGCGGCTAAGCGGAGCCGAGGAGAGAGGACGGATGGGATTAAGTCGCAAGTCACGTCTGGCCGCCGCCGCGGCGATCCTCGCGTGTGGCGGTGGCGTCGTCTGGTTCGAATCGCACCACGCGATCCCCGGGTTCCGCGCCTGGACCTTCGCCTGCGTGGCCTTGGCCATCGCGATCGGCACGGGCCTGGCGCGCGGCCGGGGCAGGGATGCGCTGCTGGTGGCGACGACCATCGGCGTTTGTCTGTGCGTGCTGGAGGTCGCCGCTAGCCTGCTGCAGCCGAGAGGCGACCTCTCCGTCAGCCCTTTCGGTATCGCGCTGAAGCCGGAGGTCGGCTTTGGTTTCAACCAGCAGGGCGTGATCCACGCGCGCAAGCGCGATCCCAAGACCCATGCCGTGATCTTCGAGGCCGATTACACGATCGGCAACACGCTCGACCGCAAAGTCGCCTCCGCCGAGAGCGGACCTGCCACCGTGTTCTTCGGCGATTCGTTCACCTTCGGCGAAGGCCTCGCCGACGCCGACACCATGCCCCAGAAGTATGCCGACCTGTTCGCGGGCCAGCGCCGCGTCCTCAACCTCGCGGTGACCGGCTACAGCCCGCAGCAGTTCCTCATGGAGGTGCAGCGTGGGTTGCGGGACGACGTCATCGGCCCGCGGCCCGCGGCCTTTGTCTTCCTCACGAGCCCGTTCCACGCCATGCGTACGGCCTGCAAGGAGACGTGGACGCCGCGCGCCCCGCGTTATGCGCTGGTGGACGGCGGTCCGGTGTTCCAAGGTGTCTGCGACCGCGGTGCCTCGCTCGCGGTGCACGAGTTCCTGGAGAACACCGCTCTCTACCGCGTCGCCATCCGTCCCTATGCGGTGCGGCTGACCCATGCCGACATCGACCTCTACATTCGGATCCTGGCCGAGGCGGTCCGCATCTCGAAGGAGCGTTACGGGGTGACGACCCTGGTTCCCTTCGTCGATTCGCTGCCCGGCTATCTGGCCGGCACGGGTTACGACGACGCGGCGGTTATCGCGGCACTTCGAGCACAGGGCGTCTGGGTGGTCGACATGACGTTGCCGGACGCCTCGGCGACCGGTGCCCCCTATGCCATCGCGGGAGACGGCCATCCCACCGGCGCGGCCAATGCGGCGCGCGCGCAGATGATCGCGGACGCTCTCGTCAAGGTCGGCAGCCAAACCGCTGCCGGCCCCTAGCCAGATCCGGTCCCGTCATCGCAGCGTTCAGCGCTGCATTTGCATCTGCATCATCGGGTCGGGCGGCATCATGTTGGCGTTCATGTGAGCCATGATCCACAGCGACCCGCCGACGACCAGGAAGACGATGAGGACGCCAAAGGCGAGCGCCATGACGTTGTTGGTGTTGTCCGGCCCCGTCGTGATGTGCAGGAAGAACACGAGGTGCACGCCCATCTGGGCGATGGCGAAGACGATGAGGGCGACCGGGATCGCGGGCGCCCAGACGAAGCCGGTGCGCAGCACGCCGAACGAGCAGACCGTCAGAAGCGTCGCCAGGGCAAGGCCGATCAGGTAGCTGCGAATGCCGGCCACGAGGTCCTCGTCGCCATGCTCCTCGCCCGGCGCCACGTCCGAGTTGCCGCGGTTCTCGCCGATCGTCTCATCCGTCATCCGACCATCCCCATCAGGTAGACCACCGTGAACACCGCGACCCAGACGATGTCGAGCGCGTGCCAGAACAGCGTGAAGCACAGGACCCGACGTAGGATGTTGGCCTTGAACCCTTTGGTGAACACCTGCGCCATCATCGTGAGCAACCACAGCAACCCGCAGGTGACGTGCAGCCCGTGGCAACCGACGACGGTGAAGAAGGCCGAAAGGAAAGCGCTGCGGGTCGGCCCCGCGTCCTGTGCCACCAAGCCTGAGAACTCCTTGAGCTCGAGGGCGAGGAAAGCCGCGCCGGCGACGAAGGTCACCGCCATCGCCACCTGGAAGGCGAGTTGCTTGCGGGCGGCGAGCGCGAGGCTCGCGACCCCGCAGGTGAAGCTGGAGACCAGCAGCAGGCCGGTCTCGATCGCCACGTTATCGAGATCGAAGATCTGCTTGCCCGTCGGGCCACCGGCCGTCCCGTCCTTCAGCACCGCGTAAGCCGCGAAGAAGGCGGAGAACATGATGATGTCGGAGAGCAGGAAGATCCAGAAGCCGTAGCCCACGACGATCCGTTTGGAGGAGGGGCCGCCCGTGCCCCGCCCGCGTGCTCCTGATTCGCCACCCCCGCCATGGGCGTGGCCGACGTGGTAGGGGTCCGTGCCGGAAGCCGTGAACGCGCTCGAATCCATCGCTCAGGTTCCTCTAGGCCGGGACGCGGGCGTGGGCGGCCGCGAGTGCCTGGCTGCGCGTCGCACGGTTGCCGCGGTCGATGCGGGCCGCGGCCTCGGCCGGAATCTCGTATTCGATCCGATCGACCCAGGCGAAGACCACGAAGGTCGCGAAGGCGCCGAGGAGGCCGGCGCTCGCGAGCCACCAGATATGCCAGACCATGGCGAAGCCAACGATCGTCGAGAAGAAGGCGCAGATGACGCCCGTCGGATTGTTGCACGGCATCTCGATCGCCTCGTAGTCGGGCTCGTCGCGCAACCGAGCCTGCTGGCGGGCCGCCTGCTTGATGGTCCAGTAGGCTTCCTCACCCTGGACCTGGGGCATGACGGCGAAGTTGAACACCGGCGGGGGCGAGGCGGTCGCCCATTCCAGAGAGCGGCCGTCCCACGGGTCGCCGGTCAAGTCGCGCAGCGAGTCGCGCCAGCGGATCGAGAGGACGAGCTGCGCCACCTGGAGCATGATGCCGATGAGGATCAGGCCGGCACCGGCCGCCGCCACCAACAGCCACGGGTGCCATTCCGGCACGTCGTAATGCTGCATGCGGCGCGTCATGCCCATTAGGCCGAGCAGATAGAGCGGCATGAAGGCGACGTAGAAGCCGACGAACCAGAATCCGAACGCCGCCTTGCCCAATCCCTCGTGCAAACGGAACCCGAAGGCTTTGGGAAACCAGTAGGTGTAGCCGGCGAAGGCGCCGAACAGCACGCCGCCGATGATGACGTTATGGAAGTGCGCGACCAGGAACAGGCTGTTGTGCAGGATGAAGTCGGCCGGAGGGATCGCCAGGAGCACGCCCGTCGCGCCACCGATCACGAAGGTGATGATGAAACCGATCGACCAGAGCATTGCGGAGGTGAAGCGAACTCGGCCGCCGAAGATGGTGAACAGCCAGTTGAACACCTTCACGCCGGTCGGCACGGCAATGATCATTGTCGTGATGCCGAAGAAGCCATTGACGTCGCCGCCCGCTCCCATCGTGAAGAAATGGTGCAGCCACACCATGAACGCGAGGACGAAGATGGCCATGGTGGCGAGCACCATCGAGCGATAGCCAAACAGCGGCTTGGCCGAGAAGGTCGAGATGACTTCCGAGAAGATGCCGAAGGCCGGCAGGATCAGAATGTAGACCTCCGGATGCCCCCACGCCCAGATGAGGTTCATGAACATCATCGAGTTGCCGCCCGCCTCGTTGGTGAAGAAGTGGAACCCGAGATAGCGGTCGAGCAGCAGCATGGCGGAGGTGGCGGTCAGGATCGGAAAGGCCGCGACGATGAGCAGGTTCGACGCGAGCGAGGTCCAGCAGAACATCGGCATGCGCAGGTAGCTCATGCCCGGCGCCCGGGTCTTGAGAATGGTCGTCACCAGGTTGATGCCCGACAGCAGCGTGCCGATGCCCGAGATCTGCAGGGCCCACAGCCAGTAATCCACGCCGACGCCCGGCGAGTAGGCGATCTCGCTCAGCGGCGGGTAGGGCAGCCAGCCGGTGCGCTGGAACTCGCCCACGAGGAGCGAGATATTGACGAGCAGCGCGCCGGTCGCCGTGAGCCAGAAGCTCACGGAATTGAGCGTCGGGAAAGCGACGTCGCGCACGCCGAGCTGCAGCGGGATGACGAAGTTCATGAGGCCGATGAGGAACGGCATGGACACGAAGAAGATCATGAGCGTGCCGTGCGCGGAGAAGATCTGGTTGTAGTGCTCGGGCGGCAGGAAACCCGGCGCGTTGTAGGCGAGCGCCTGCTGGCTGCGCATCAGCAGCGCGTCGGAGAAGCCGCGCAGCAGCATGACCAGCGCGAGCAGCGTGTACATGATGCCGATGTGCTTGTGGTCGACCGAGGTGATCCATTCGCGCCAGAGATACGGCAGGTGGCCGCGCAGGAGGACGAAGGCTGACACGCTGATGAGCGCGAGGCCTACGACGCCGCCTGCTACCATGACGATCGGCTGGTCGATCGGGACAGCCGCCCAGGTCAGCTTACCAAACATGATCAAGATCCCCCTTTTGGCATGACGTTGGCCGGCGCCTGGGGCCCATCTTGCGGGCCGGCGCCAGGGGCCAGTTTCTGCGTCACGATCTTTTGGAACAGGTCAGGCATTACCGACGCGAACACGCGGGGCGGCACGGCGGAGCTCTGTTTGGTCAGGTCCTTGTAGACCGCTTCGTCCAGGCTGGGCCCCGAACCCCGGGCGCTCTTGATCCAGGCGGCGAAGGCATCGTTCGAAACGGCCTTGACGTCGAAGGCCATGTCCGAAAAGCCATCGCCGCTAAGATGCGTCGACAGGCCGTGGAAAGTCCCTTCCGTGTCGGCCTGAAGGTTGAGATGCGTCGTCATGCCGTTCATCGTGTAGATCATGCTGCCGAGCCGGGGCACGAAGAACGAGTCCCACACGCTGGCGGACGTCAGGGTGAAGTGCACCGGCGTGCCAGCGGGTACCACCACCTGGTTGATGCTCGCGACGTTCTGCTCGGGGTAGATGAAAAGCCACTTCCAATCCATGGAAACGACCTGCACTTCGACGGGCTTGAGCTTGGACTCCAGCGGCATGGCAGGGTCGAGCATGTGCGACCCGATCCAGGCGATGCCGCCGAGAAAGGTGATGGTGAGCAGCGGTACGGTCCAGACGACGATCTCTATACGGCCGGAATAGGCCCAGTCGGGGCGATACCGCGCCTTTTCGTTGGACGCCCGATACCACCAGGCAAAGCCGAGCGTCGCGACGATGATGGGCACGATAATGGCCAGCATGATGACGACGGCGTCGATCAGCAGGGTCTTTTCGGCTGCGGCGACGGGACCGGCGGGGTCGAGCAACGCGACCTGGCAGCCCGAGAGGGAAATGCCTGCCGCAGCGACACCGGCAAGGCGCCCGACTCGTTGCCAATGCTTCCACCGCGAAAGCGACCTGGGCGAAACTCTTTCGGAACGATGGATTGGCCGAGACCCGCCTCGTCGCGACCGTGCGGTTGGCATGGATAGAGCGGAGCGCATCGATCAGCCTGTCAACGTTTCGAGGATCGTCCGTTAGATAGAGCATTAACGATCGACGAAGGTTCCAAATTTAAGCGTCATTCGGCCGCTGTTATCGGGCGCATCGCGCGATTAACCCGACGGGTCGCGATCAGGAAAGAATTTGGGTTCCGTCGTCGCTCGACCATCCTTCATGTCGGGGTCGATTTAGCGGGGCGATAACCATTCGCTCAGAAGGATGGTGTTACCTGCATAGGCGGCGTTCCGCGCGCCGAACCATCGGGACAACCGCCTTTGAGAACTTCTTCACACCGGTCCGGCCGTTCGCGACTGAGCGGGCCGGCGATGGCGGCCTTGTTGGCGGCGGCCGTGCTCCTGCTCATCGGCGGCCTGCAGATCCTGCGCTCGCGCGACGTGGCGACGGACGATGCCCGCAAGGACGCGCGCAATCTCAGCGCCTCCGCCGCGCAGCAGGCGGCCCGCTCCATCGAAAGCGTCGCTCTCGTCCTGGGCAACGTCGTCGACCGGCTGGAGAGCGACCCTGATCGCATCAAGCTGCATCCCGCCCTGCAGCGTCAGCACGCTCTGCTCCCCGAATTGCATGACCTCGTGGTGACCGATGCCTCCGGCGCCGTGCTGGCGCAGGCGGCGCATTCTGGCTCCACCAGCCTTGCAGACCGTTCCTGTTTCGCGTGGCATAGGCTGCACGACGACCGGGCGATGCACATCGATGCCACGGCGACCGAGACCGAGGTGCCGACCCTCTCCCTGACACGTCGCTACAACAACCCGGACGGCTCGTTTGCCGGCGTCGTGGTGGGCATGCTGGACCTCAGCGGCATCCGCGGGTTCTACAAGGCCTTGAACATCGGCGAGGGCGGCGCCCTCGGCCTTTGGACCCTCGATGGCCAAATGGTCCTGCGCCAACCGCCGGTCGCCGGGCCCGACCGGAGCTTTCGCAGCGGAACGATGTTCCGGCTCGCTCGGGAGGCGGCATCCGGGCTCTTCGTCGGGACGTCGGTTGTCGACGGCGTTGATCGGTTCATCGCCTTCGACCGCCTCGATCGCTACCCGTCGATCGTCGCGACCGCCGCCTCGTCGGTGGACGAGGTCATGGCTCCTTGGCGGCACGAGGCGTTGGTCCAGGCCGGCATCGTGAGCATCGCCGCCCTGTCGCTGCTCGGCGTCGGCGTCGCGCTCGAACTGCGCAACCGCCTGGCCCGGATCTCCGCCGACGTGCTGGCGCGAAGCGAGGCGCGCTACCGCATGTTGGCCGAGGCTGCGACCGATATGATCGTGCTGGCCGACATGGACGGCGTGCGCCGCTACGTCTCGCCGGCGAGCCTCGACCTGCTCGGCTATCCGCCCGAAGACCTCGTGGGCCGTCGTCCCGACGCGATGATCCACCCGGACGACGCCGAACGGTTCGGCGCCATGATGGCCGCTTTGCGCGCCGGACGGCAGGACGCGGCCGCCAGCACGCATCGGATGCTGCGCAACGACGGGTCTTACATTTGGGTCGAGGCGAAGGTGCGTCTCGTCCGCGCCGGGGACGGTCGGCCCGGCAGCGTCGTCGCCGCCGTTCGCGACGTCTCCGCGCGCCAGAGCCAGTCCGACGACCTCAGACGCGCGAAGGAGGAAGCGGAGGCGGCCACCGGCGCCAAGAGCGAGTTCCTGGCCGGCATGAGCCACGAATTGCGCACGCCGCTCAACAGCGTGATCGGCTTCTCCGACCTGATGCTTTCGGGCGGCGACCTGCCGTCCTGGACGATGAAGCGCTACGCGCGGCTGATCCGCGATGCCAGCGCGACCCTGCTGGCGATTGTCAACGACGTCCTCGATATGTCGAAGATCGAGGCGGGAGGCCTTGAGCTGGAGGCTACCCGCTTCTCCCCCCGCGACGTGGTGCAAAGCGCGACGTCCATGTTAGGCGAGCAAGCCCGGGCAAAAGGTCTAGGTCTGACGGTCGCGATCGATCCCGATGTCCCCGACGCGCTGGTCGGCGACGACAACCGCTTGCGGCAGGTTCTGCTGAACCTGCTCTCGAACGCTGTGAAATTCACCGCAGCCGGGTCGGTCAGCGTGGCCGTGGCAGCGCTCGGCGTCGCCGGGGGGCGAGCGAAGCTGCGCTTCGCCGTGGCCGATACCGGCATCGGCATCCCTCCTGACAAGCGGCACCGGCTGTTCCAGCGGTTCAGTCAGGTCGACGCGTCGACCGCGCGGCGCTTCGGCGGCTCGGGCCTGGGGCTGTCGATCTGCCGAAGCCTGGTCGTGCTGATGGGCGGGGACATGCAGGTGACCAGCAGCGAGGGCGAAGGCTCCACCTTCTCCTTCGAGCTGACGTTCCCGGTGGCGGCTCCCACCCTTCTGCCGCTGGAACCGGCGCCCGGTCCGTGTCCGCGCAGCGCGCGCATCCTGCTTGCGGAAGACACGCCGATGAACCAGGAGCTGATGGTCGCCGTGCTCAACGGGCTCGGCCACGTGGTCGAGGTCGTGGCCGACGGCGCGGCCGCCCTCGCCGCGGTGCGGCGGCCCGGCTTCGACCTCGTCTTGATGGACATGCAGATGCCCGTCATGGACGGTATCGAGGCCATCGGTCGCATTCGCGCGCTGGGAGGGCGTTTCGCGACGCTCCCGATCATCGCGCTGACGGCCAACGTGGAAACCAAGGATACCGAGCGCTGCCGGTTGGCCGGCGCGACGGCTCACCTCGGCAAGCCCTTCAGGCCGGAGCGGTTGCAGGCGCTGATCGGCGACATCCTCCGCGATCAGGACGCCGAGCCGCGGGCGCGGCGCGCCGGTTGAGGCGTACTCGCGCGGGCTACCGAGTCATGGTCTGGATGACCGCGACTTCGGGAGGAAAGGCGCCGGCCCGACTTGAACGTTCGGGAGCCTCACGGCCCGCGCGGTTCCGTTGCGTCGATGCTCGACGGCGCTACAGGCCGCCTGCCGCTATGGGTTCGGCAGCGCGCCCGCCAGGTCGAGCACCACGCCAGCGCCCGCGCAGGCGAGCAGGGTGGATATCATGCCGGCCTTGAACTGAAACACCGCGACGAGCGCCGCGAGCGAGAGGGCCAATGCCCAAAGGTCGAGGCTGGTCAGGACGGGGACATCAAAGCCGGGGCCGAGGAAAGGGATGCGCTGGGCTTGCTTGAACCACGTGTGCAAGGCGAACCACAGAGCGAGATTGAGAATGACGCCGACGACCGCCGCCGTGATCGCCGAGAGGGCGCCTTCCAGCGCGCTGTTGCCGCGCAGCGCCTCGACGTAGGGCGCACCAAGAAAGATCCAAAGGAAGCATGGCGTAAACGTCACCCACGTCGTCAGCAGGCCGCCAAGGATGCCGGCCAGCATGGGCGAGAGGCTGCCCGGATGCCGGTAGGCTGCCATGAACCCGACGAACTGCGTCACCATGATCAGCGGGCCGGGTGTCGTCTCCGCCAGGCCCAGGCCGTCCAGCATCTCACCCGGCTGCAGCCAGTGGTAGGTTTCGACCGCCTGCTGCGCGACATAGGCCAGGACCGCGTAGGCGCCCCCGAAGGTCACCACGGCCATCTTGCTGAAGAAGATCGCAATGGCCGCGAACGCCTGCCCCGGTCCTTCCGATGCCAGCACCGCCGCGACGGGTGTGAGCCACAGCGCCAGCCATAGTGCCGCCACCCCGAGGCTATCGCGCACCCTGGGCCTGGCCTGCCGTTCCGGCGCGCCGTCGAGCAGGCTGACTGCGGCTTCGCCGGCCGGGCCGGGGATGCGGGCGGCGACGAAGGCGCGGGACCCCGTCAGGGTGGCGGCGAGGCCGGCGAGGGCGGCCGCCAGTATGATGAGGGGGAACGGCACGCCCAGCGCGAAGATCGCGAGAAACGCGGCCGCGGCGACCGTCAATCTCGCGCGGTTCTTCAGCGCCCTGCTGCCGACGCGCAGCACCGCCTGGAGCACCACGGCGAGGACCGCGGCCTTGAGGCCGAAGAAGAAGCCGGCGACGACGCCGACCTTGCCCCAGCCGGCATAGAGCACGCTCAAGGCCATGATCGACAGGAGGCCGGGCAGGACGAAGAGCGTTCCCGCGACGATGCCGCCGCGCGTGCGGTGCATCAGCCAACCGATGTAGATGGCGAGCTGCTGCGCCTCCGGGCCCGGCAGCAGGGTGCAGTACGACAGGGCGTGGAGAAACCGCTCCTCGCCGATCCAACGCTTCTCGTCGACCACGATGCGGTGCATGACCGCGATCTGGCCGGCTGGTCCGCCGAAGGAGAGCGCCGCTATCCTGAGCCAGACCTTGCAGGCCGCTCCGAATGCAACGCCGTGCGTCGGCGGCTCTCGGCCCGCGCCGACGCTCACGGCGATGCGGCGCCGAAGTCCTGGTCCGGGAAGGGGTTGCCGTCAGGCTGCTTGATCCGCACGAGCGCGTGGTTGGTCGCCTGGTGGCACTGGTTGCACGAGGTCGTCAGCACCGCGTAGGCTGTCACGAAGGCCGCCTCGTCCTTGGCCTTGATCGCGGTGTCGAGCTCGGCCAGTTGCGGCTTCACGAAGGCCGCCACTAGGTCCGCCGTCGGCTGCCCCTTGTAGATCGGGATCGCCTTGGCCAGCCGGTCCATCGCGCCGCCGATGTTGTGCCGCTCGTACTCCGCGTACTCCCAATTCTGCGCCTTGCCGGCCAGCCAAAGCTTGGTGTGGCGCGGTTGGATGTAGGCGTTCATGAGGTCGCTGGTCACGGCGCCGTAGACCGGCGCATCGGGCGCGGTCTTTGTTGCCTCCGCGGCGTAGACCGAGGCGCCCCCCGCCACGACCAGGAGGACGATCCCGAGGTTGATGGTCCGTCTCATGGTCATGACCCCTGACTCGATTGTGGAAAGCGGACGGCGCGATCGCGAGCAGGCCGCTATGTGCTGCCGATGAGGATGCCCGTGGCCAACACGAGGCCGCCGCCGAGCATGACCTTGGCAGCCGCGGAGATCGGCGGCGTCTCCATGTAGCGCCACTGGATCCAGGCGATGGCGAGCAGTTCGATCAGGACCACGGCGGCGGCCACGACCGTAGCCGTCCAGAAATGCGGGATGAGGTAGGGCAGGGTGTGGCCGATGCCGCCGGCGATGGTCATCAGGCCGCAGACGAGGCCGCGGAGATAGGGGGTGCCGCGACCCGACAGCTTGCCGTCGTCGGCGAGCGCCTCGGCAAAGCCCATGGAGATGCCGGCCCCCAACGAGGCGGCCATGCCGACCTGGAAGGCGTTCCAGGTGTTGTGCGTGCCGAACGCCGCCGCGAAGACCGGGGCCAGGGTGGAGACCGACCCGTCCATCAGGCCGACGAGGCCTGGCTGGATGATCTGCAGCACGAAGCGGCGGCTGGCATCCTGATCCTCTTTGTCGCGCGCGCCTTCCGGCAGGCGTTTGGCCTCGATCTCGCCGGCCGCGCGCTCGTGCCCGTCCTCGGCCGCGGCCAGGTCGCCGAGTAGCTTGCGCACGGCGGCGTCGTTCACGCGCTCGGCCGCCAGCCGGTAAAAGCGCGCGGCGTCCTGCTCCATCTGCTGCGCTTGGCGGCGCACCGCCTCCATCCCCAAGGGACGCAGGTGCCAGAGCTTCTTGCGCTGCACGGTGCCTTTCACGTCCTGGCGCCGCACCTGCGGGATGTGGTTGCCGAAGCGCGTCACGAAGAGGTCGATGAGCTGGCCGCGGTGGCCGTTCTCCTCTGTCGCCATATCCGCAAAGACGCGCGACGTGTCGGGATGAGTGGCGCGGAGACCCTCGGCGAAGTCCGCGTAGGTCCGGCCGTCCTCCTCCTCGCTGCTGATGGCGAGAGCTAGGATTTCGCGCTCGTCCAATTCTGCGAACGACTTCATGGTGCGTCTCCTCTTTAGAAACGTTCTAATGAAGGATGCGCTTTCGCAGGTCAACCAGTTTTTAACGATTCTAAGATCGCGAAAGATATCCGGCCCGTCAGGGTTCCCGATCGGTGGTTCTCACTCGGCAGCCAAGGCCTCGTGCGGATGCCGGGCCTCGACGGGCGGCGGCGGCGTGCGGCGGCGAAGCCGGTCGAGATAGATGTAGACGACCGGCGTTGTGAACAGAGTGAGCAGCTGCGAGACCAGCAGGCCGCCGACCATCGCGTAGCCGAGCGGCTGGCGCAGTTCGGAGCCGGTCCCCGTGCCAAGCATCAGCGGCACGCCGCCGAATAGCGCGCAGAGCGTCGTCATCAGGATGGGGCGGAACCGGAGGCTGCAGGCTTCGAAGATCGCGGCCTCCGGCGCGAGGCCGCGATCGCGCTCGGCCTCGCGGGCGAAGTCGACCAGCATGATGCCGTTCTTCTTGACGATACCGATGAGCAGGATGATGCCGATGATCCCGATGACGTCGAGCGGGCGACCGACCAACTGCAGCGTCAGCAGCGCGCCGAGGCCGGCGGAGGGAAGCGTCGAGAGGATGGTGATCGGGTGGATCGCGCTCTCGTACAGCATGCCGAGGATCAGGTAGACGGCGACCAGTGCCGCCAGGATGAGCATCGGCGTGCTGCTGAGCGAAGCCTGGAACGCCTGCGCGTTACCCTGGAAGCTGGCCGCGACCGTGGTCGGCATGTGCAGGTCGGCCTTGGCCTTGTCGATCGCCGCGACCGCGGCGCCCACGGAGACCTGCGGCGGCAGGTTGAAGCTGAGCGTCACCGAAGGGAACTGGCCTTGATGGCTGACCGAAAGCGGCACCGCGGCAGGCGTCAGCTTGGCGATCTGGCTGAGCGGAACCTGGCCGCCGCCGGCCGCGCGGACGTAGATCCGGTTGAGCGCGAACGGGCCGAGCTGGAACTTGGGGTCGACTTCGAGGATCACATAGTAATTGTTCAGCGCCGTGAAGATCTGCGCGACGTGGCGCTGGCCGAAGGCGTCGTAGAGCGTCTCGTCGACCGTCGTGGGGGTGATGCCGAGGCGCGAGGCGGCGTCGCGATCGACCTGGAGGTTCAGCTGCCGGCCACCCCCCGCCTGGTCGGTGGCGACGTCGGCCAACTCAGGCATCGTCTTCATCTTGTCGAACATCCGCTGCGACCAGGTCGAGAGCTCCTGCTGGTCCACGTCGGTCAGGGTGTACTGATACTGCGTCTTCGACAGGCGGCTTGCCAGGTTGATGTCCTGCGTCGCCTGCATGAAGGCGTGGATGCCCGGCAGGCCGGCGAGCTTCTTGTCGAGGCGGCGGATGATCGTGTCCGCGTCGGCGTCGCGCTGGTCGCGCGGCTTCAGCAGGATGAACAGCCGCCCGTTGTTCTCCGTCACCGTGGGGCCGCCCGGCCCGATGTAGCCGGTGGCGTTGTCCACCGCCGGGTCCTTCGAGATCACGTCGATGACAGCCTGCTGGCGCGCGGCCATGTCTTTGGGCGAGGCGTCCTGCGCCGCCTCCGTGATGCCGGTGATGAGGCCGGTATCCTGCTGCGGGAAAAATCCTTTGGGAATGCTGACGAAGAGATAGCCGGTGAGAGCGATCGTCCCGACCATCGTCAGGAGGGTGATGAAGCGATGCCGGATGGCGACCGTCAGGCAGGCTTCGTAGCCTCCCTGAAGCTTGACGAAGCCCCATTCGAGCCCGCGCGAAAGGCGTCCCTCTTTCCCGTGGGAATGGGCCGGGAGGAGGTAGGCGCACAGCATCGGGGTGAGCGTCAGCGACACCAGCATCGAGACCAGGATGGCGACGCTGACCGTGACCGCGAACTCCTGGAACATCTTGCCGACGACGCCGCTCATGAGGAGGAGCGGGATGAAGACGGCGACGAGCGAGATCGAGATCGACAAAATGGTGAAGCCGATCTCGGAGGCGCCCTTCAGCGCGGCATCGAGTGGCGAGAGGCCCTCCTCGATATGGCGGGTGATGTTCTCGATCATCACGATCGCGTCGTCGACGACGAAGCCGACAGCGATGGTGAGGCCCATCAGCGACAGGTTGTCGAGACTGTAGCCGAGCAGGTGCATGACCCCGAACGTGCCGATGAGCGAAATCGGCACCGCGATAGCGGGGATGATCGTGGCCCAGACCTTTCGCAGGAAGACGAAGATCACCATCACCACCAGCGCGATGGTGAGCAGCAGGGTGAACTGGACGTCGGTGACGCTCGCGCGGATCGTCTGGGTGCGGTCGGAGGCGATTACCACGTCGATGCCCGCGGGCAATGCCGCCTTCAGCGACGGCAGGGACGCCTTGATCCTGTCGACGGTCGCGATGACGTTGGCGCCGGGCTGGCGTTGCACGGCCAGGACGATCGCCGGGCGGTTGTTGTACCAGCCCTGCAGGGTGATGTCCTGCGCCGCCACTACGGCGCGGCCGATGTCGCGGACGCGGATCGGCGCGCCGTTGCGATAGGCGAGGATCAGGTTCTCGTAATCCGCAGCGTGGAAGATTTGATCGTTGGTGTTCAGCAAATAGGACTGATGCGCACCATACAATTGGCCCTTGGGATTGTCGGTGGTTGCGATCCCCAGCGCCGTGCGGATCTGCTCCAGGTCGAGCCCCGCAGCCGACACCTGGGCCGGATTGACCTGGATGCGGATGGAGGGGTTCTGCTGGCCGCCGATGGTGACAAGGCCGACCCCCGGCATCTGTGAGATCTTCTGCGCGACGATGCTGTTGGCGTAATCGCTGACCTTCGGCAGCGGCAGCGTCTTCGACATCAGGGCGATCAGCAGAACCGGCACGTCCGCCGGGTTGATCTTACGGTAGATCGGCGGCGAGGGCAGGGTTTTGGGAAGCTGCCCGCCCGCCGCGTTGATCGCGGCCTGGACGTCGAGCGCCGCGCTGTCGATCGATCGGCCGAGCGCGAATTGCAGCGTGATCTGCATCGTGCCGGTGCCGGCGCTCGCGGTCATCTGCTGCAGCCCGGCGATCTGGCCGAATTGGCGTTCCAGCGGCGTGACGACCGAGGAGGCCATGGTCTGCGGATCGGCGCCGGGCAATTGGGCCGTGACCTGGACGGTGGGAGTGTCGACCGAGGGCAGAGCCGCCACCGGAAGCGCGAGATAGCCAATGATGCCGAGCAGCGTCACGGCGACCATGAGCATGGTCGTGGCGACGGGCCGGACGATGAAGCCGGAGGAAAGATTCATGGTAGCATGCCCGCGCTGCCGGTCGTCGTCGATTGGACGCTCTGGGCAGCCTGTCCGGTGGCCTCCGCGACCTTCGCCCCATCGGTGAGGCCATATTGCCCGTCGGTCACGACCCGCTCGCCCGCCTTCAGGCCCGATGTGATCAGCACTTTCGCGTCGCGCGATTGCCCGGTTTTCACCGGGCGCATGTGAGCCGTCGAATCGGGATCGACGACGAACACGTAGGTGCCCGACGGTCCCTGCTGAACGGCGCCAAGCGGCACGACGATGCCATCCTTCTGCA
This sequence comes from Beijerinckiaceae bacterium, assembly GCA_965249685.1. Taxonomy (GTDB): domain Bacteria; phylum Pseudomonadota; class Alphaproteobacteria; order Rhizobiales; family Beijerinckiaceae; genus RH-AL1. The sequence continues at coordinate 3,114,655 of CBDFMN010000003.1, forward strand.
CGTTGACGACGACGTGGACGTTGACGAACGTGCCAGGCCACAGCTTGCGGTGGGCGTTCGGGAACTCTGCCTTAAGCTGCACCGTGCCGGTGGTCGGATCGGCTTGGTTGTTGATGAGCAGAAGCTTGCCCCGGTCGATCTCCGTCTTATCGTCGGAGGCGTAGGCGACGGCCGGCACCTCGCCCCGCTCGAACGCCGCCTGCAGGTCAGGGATATCGGCGGAAGGCAGCGACAGCAGGACGGCGATGGGCTGGACCTGGGTGAGGATGACGAGGCCGCTCGGATCGTTGGGATGGACCACGTTACCGACGTCGATCAGGCGCAGGCCGGTGACCCCGTCGAAGGGCGCGGAAATACTGGCGAAGCTGAGCTGAGTCCGCGCCGCGTCGATCAACGCATCGTCGATCTTGAGCGTGCTCTGCGCCTGGTCGAGCGTCGAGGTCTGCGTCTCGAGTTGCTGGGTGGTGGCGTAACCCTGGCTCGCGAGCGGCGTGGTCCGGTTGAGGTTCTTGCGGGAGATGGCGAGGTTGGCCTGGTCGCGGGCGCGAGTCGCGATGGCCTGGTCGAGCTGCGCTTGATAGGGCCGCGGGTCGATTTGCGCGATCTCCTGACCCTTCTTCAGGAACTGCCCCTCGGTGAAGTCGACGCGGTCGAGCAGGCCGGACACCTGGACGCGGATGGTCGCGGTGTTCAGGGCCTGCACCGTTCCCAGGCCCTCGCGCAGGAGGGGCACCTGCTCCGCCGTGGCGGTCGCGATCAGGACGGGGACCGCAGGGGCGGCCGCATGCGCGACGGGGCCACAGACCGTCAGGACGCCGGCGAGTAGGAGGAAACGGCGCATCGGTGCCCTTCTCGAAATACGAATAGCCATGATGTAGGGCGGTGCCCCCGCACTGGCCAATCGATGCTCGTCATTGGCCCATGCATGTCGTGCATAGTGGGTCAAGGCTTCCGCGAGAGCGAGGTTGCTGTGAGTAGAGCGCAAAAAAAAAGCCACCGGCACGCCGATGGCTTCGAAGTTGAAGAGGAAGCGCTCGTGGGACACGAGCCGACGAAAGAATGTCTCTCGACAAGGCATGATAACGTGTTTCATCGCTGGTGCAATGTATACCACCACTTTTTAGGCTCCTGAGCGACCGGTCGTCCGGCAGTGGTTGCGAATCCCGTCCGCCTGTGTCGGTGTCGGACGAGCCGCAGCGCCTTGCGGCGGGGAACGGCCGATGCGGCTCGAGAGCTTCGATCTCAATCTCCTCATGGTCTTCGAGGCGATCGAGCGCGAGCGCAGCGTGACGGGCGCCGGCAGCGCGCTGAACCTGAGCCAGCCTGCCGTAAGTCATGCCCTCACCCGGCTGCGACGCCAGCTTGGGGACCGCCTGTTCGTGCGTTCGCCCGCCGGCATGGTCCCGACTCCGCGGGCCTCCGAGATGGTGGGTCCGATCCGCCAGGCGATCGTCCAATTGCGGTCCGCGCTGCGTCTCGAGAGCTTCGACCCGGCGACGTCGCGGCAGACCTTCTCCATCGCAATGAACAATTTTGCGGCCATCGTTCTCGCCGCGCCTCTGGCCGTCGCCTGCGCGTCTCGCGCGCCCAACGTGCGCCTCGTGATCCGCCCGGGCGGGACGCTCGACACGGAGGCGCTTCTCGGGCGCGGCGTGCTCGACATCGCGATCCGCGCGATGGGGGAGGGCGGGCGGGGCCGCAGCCGGCTGCTCCTCCGCGACCGGCACGTCGCGGTGATGCGGCGCGGCCACCCGCGAGCCGCCGCCACCCTCACCATGGCGGCCCTCGCCGGGGCCAACCACCTCAAGATCACTTCGGTGGACGAGGACGACCGTTTCATCGACCGCAAGCTCGCGCAGGTTCGCCTGTCGCGCGCGATCGTTCTGGAGGCGCCCTATCTGGCCGCGTCCGGCGTCCTTGGCGCGTCGGACCTCGTGGCGGTCATGGCGCAGAGGATCGCAGCCGAACTCTGCCGTGCGGCCCCGCTGGTCGCCAGACCGCTGCCGTTCCGCGGGCCGCCGATCCAGATTGGCATGATGTGGACAGATATCCACGACGACAAGCCGGGCCACGGGTGGCTTCGCGCCCTGGTGCAGAGCGTGGCGGACGAGAGCGCCGCCGTAGACCCGGGGCCTGACGAGCCGCCGGCCGGCGCCGATCACGCGGCGATGACGCTCACGTGAGCGGCGACGATGCGCCAGCCATCGGGCAGACGCACCCACGTCTGGCTCTGGCGCCCCATTTTGCCCGGCGCGCTGTCGCGGGTGAAAAGCGTCATTGCCGTCGCCGCGTCGCGGCCGAAGGTGGTGATGACGGTCTGACCGAGGGTGCGGGTCAGGCCGACGGGCGAGCGCGCGCGGCGGAAGGCGCGGATCGCCTCCATGCCGTAGAGGTTCTCGCCGATCCCATAGCGGATGGTCAGCGGATCGTCCCAGAAGAGCGCCTCCAGCGTCTTCACGTCGTTGCCCACGAGGGCTGCCTCGTAGGCCGCGAATGCGGCTTCGACTTCGGCCTTGACGTCGGGCAGGTTGATTGACACGGGGCTGTTCTCCTTGGTTCTGTCCTGCGAGCGGGCCGAAGGCACCGGCAACAGGGCGCTCGTACCGGCCAGCGCGACGCCGTGCAGGGCTGCGCGGCGGGATAGGAGGCGGGATAAGAATTGCGGCATGCCGGCTCCGGTTCAGGGCATGGCCGGAAGGCCCGCCGTTTACATCCGGGCTATCGGGGCACGAACCGTGCCGCCCCGCTCAAGGTGTCGCGCGACGCGGAGGGCGTGATCCTCGCGCCAGGGCGCCGCGATCACCTGGACGCCGAGCGGCAAGCCGGCATCGAGCCACACCGGCACGTTCACCACCGGAAGGCCGATGAAGGAGAGCGGCTGCGTGAAGACCCCGATGTTCGGTCGCGCGGCCATTTCCGCGCCGTCGATCGTGATCGTCCGCTGGCCGATCCGCGGGGCCCGGCAGGGCGTCGTCGGTGCCAGGATGACGTCCACCTCCGCGAACAGCGCGAGCACGCGCGCGCGGTAGAGCCGGCGGAACTTTTGCGCGCGGTCGACCGCCGAGGCCGGGATCATCGCGCCGGCGAAAAGCCTGCCGCGCACGTCGGGGTCGAAGTCACCGGCCCGCGCGCGCAGCCGTTCGAGATGGAGGGCGGCCCCTTCCGCGGCGGTGATGACATAGGCTGCCGCCCGCGCGCGCGCCGCCTCGAACAGCTCGACGCGGCGCGTGCAGTCCAGCGCGGCCGCCACGCGCTCGACCGCCGCGAAGACGTCGGGGTCGCCGCCGCGGGCGAAATAACCGCCGGCCACGGCGATCCGCAGATCGCCGACGCCCGCGTCCAGCTGGCCGAAGGTCGGTTCGGGCGCGCGGTCCGTCGCCGCGGCGTCGTCGGCGTCCGGTCCCTGCATCGCATCGTAGGAGAGCGCGAGGTCGGCCACGCTGCGCGCGAGCGGTCCCAGATGATCGAAGCTGCCGACGAAGGGGAAACTGCCGGCGCGTGTCAGGCGCCCGTAGGTCGGCTTCAGCCCGAACGTGCCGCAGAAGGCGCTGGGCACGCGGATGGAGCCGTTGGTGTCGGAGCCGAGCGTCAGCGGCACCAGGCCGGCGGCGACGGCCGCGCCCGAACCGCTGGACGACCCACCCGTCATGTGGTCGGGCGCATGCGGGTTGCGCGCGGCGCCGTCATGGCAATTCTCGCCGGTGAAATCATAGGCGTATTCGCCCATGTTGAGGGCACCCACAAGGATCGCGCCCGCTGCTTCCAGCCGCCGCACCAAGGCGCCATCGCGTTCCGCCGCCGGCCGGTCGCGATTGATCTTCGAGCCCGCGCGGGTCGGCAGGCCGGCGACGTCGAAGAGATTCTTCACCGCGAAGGGCACGCCGGCCAGCGGTCCCGCCGCCTCGCCTCTGGCAAGCCGCGCGTCCAACCTGTCCGCTACGGCGAGGGCGCGCTCTGCCACCACGTCGGTGAAGGCGTTGACCACGCGGTTGCCCGCGGCGATGCGGGCGAGGGCGGCCGCGGCGACGTCCCGGGCCGAGGTCTGGCGGCGCGCGACGGCGGCCGCGATGGCGGAGGCGTCGGCCGTGTCGGATGGCGCGGTCATGCCGTGAACACCGGCGCGGGCTCGCTCTCCTCGGGCATGGGGTAGGCCTCCACGAACAGAGCCGCCGCTGTGATCGTCTTGAGGTGGACCAGCACGTCTGCGCGCCAGTCCGGTTCGATTGGCAGCCCAAGCAGCGCCGCGGCGCTTTCTATCGCGGCCTCGAAGGCGGCATCGTTGGGGAGCGGCGGCGGGCTCGTTGCGGTCATGTCGGCTCCCTGGAGACCACGGGATGGAAGCCGCAGACGCGCGGCTTTGTAAAGACGCGCGGCGATCGTGGCACGGACTTCGGCGGCGGCCCGACGCCGGAACCTTGCACGCGACCCCGACTTGACTGCCTTTACCGCAGAAGGACGTCATCATGGCGCTTACCATTGTCCGCAGCACCGAGGCCCACGCCGGAGTCGACGGCGAGATCGGGCTCGCTACAGGGGCCGCCATGTCCATGCGCCTGTGGCGCGAAGAGAAGCCTCACGACAAGGCCCCGCACCGCAGCACCTACGAGACCTTGGGTTACGTGATCGCCGGATCCGCCGAGTTGACGATCGAGGGTCAGACGGCGTCCCTGAAGGCGGGCGACTCCTACCTGGTACCGGCCAACGCCGAGCACACCTACCGCATCACCGAGACCTTTACGGCGGTCGAGTGCACGGCTCCGGCCCAGAAGCGCTCGAAAGACTTCAAGCACGAGTAGCCGCCGCGCATGCAAAGCGATCGCGTTCCCGGGAGGTCTTTACCGACGCGGTTGTTCCAAGGGAGGAAACGGCGTGCCGGCGGTGCGCTCGATCGCTCACAGGGCGTCGAGCCGCACCATCCGTAGCTCAAATCGGTCGCGGCCGGCTCAGGGTCGTCGTCCATCGGAGCGGCCACTGCACAATTCACGCCGCGTTATTCAACAAAGTAGCAGAACCAATTTGGGAACCAACCATATTGATCTGCCGGCCATATCCCTGGTTATAGGCATCCATGGACAGGATCGACAGCATAAGATCTTTAGACACAGTCATAGCGGTCCCCCACGTATAAAGTCTGGGTACTCGAGCAATCTTTCGGGCTCTAGGAGGCTAAGCGGCACAGGGGAGTTTTTATCCCATATGCCGCGGTGCGTCCGCAGCCAAGGCAGTTTCTGGTCGATCCCTTTGCTGACAGGGTCGTCCGTGATCTCCAGCGTGGCCCGCTTGAGGGTCACGCCCGCGCCGAAAGTGGCCGCTAAATCATGCGGATTTATTCGTTGGACGCTGAGTGGATCATCCATTTTGCGAAAACGGACGATCATCGGCAAGTCATCGAGAGGGACATCGGCTCTCGGCTTCACGCGTTTCAGCTCGTCCGCGTAGGCCTTCCACTCCGCCCTGATCTCGTCATCGCTCCTCGTGCCCTTGTCGAGGGGCCAAGCCCCGTGGAATTTCTGGATCGAAAACAACGAGAGGAGCACACCATCATAAGGGTCTATCGGGTCTAGATGAGCTCCGGCGGCATTGGAGCGTGTTGGATCTTTGTGGAGCACCACGAAAAAAGAACCGAGGGAGCCGAGATCGACGCCGATCGCCTCACCGGACGTATACGTCGCCGCGAACATACCGAGCTGGCGGTTCAGAGCGTCGACATATGTACGATTGATCTGCACGACTCCCGAGCCCACACGCTCTCCCTGCGAGGTCGCGACGTAAAGCACCAAACGACATTTGATCAGGACAGGAGGAGGCACGCTCCCTATGAGAAGCCACCAACCGAAACCAACGAAAGCGACCACGATCAGCGCGAGCGTGACGAGGCATCCTCTCATGCTGCACGCGCAGCGATGTTATTGAAACCGACTGGTCCGAAGCCGCGCCGGCCACGTACGATCTCGCTCCTACCGACGGCCGCACCGTCGAACCTGCGACGCAACCAATTCTGGTTATCGACCGAACCAGGACAGCGCAGTGGGACGGAAGAGCTCGCGATGCGTGGATCGGTTATGGTCACGACACCCCTGTCGCCGGACTAGCCGGAGCTGTCCGCGTTTGCCACCCCCCGGCGGCCCTGTCAGAGACGCAGTATAAGCCTTCCTGGTAATTCGGCCAGAGTCTTCATCGCCCCTCGCGGCCTCCAGAGCAACCTCTGCCTTTAAGGCGGCGTGTGGTTCGGGCATGGTCGTTTGCTCATCGTCTATCTTGGTGCGGCTGTCATGCCGCAGGCGTCAGAAGGCAACGTCATGCGTGCTGGTCCCGGGTTGCCAGGCGCGCACCGCGCGCTGCGGCTGCAGTCGCACCGAGCGCGGCCAAAGGGAGATGGCCGCGACCCACGTCACGGCATGCAAATCGAACGCATCAAGCGCGATGCCGCCTGCCCAGGCGCCGATCGCGTTGCCGAGGTTGAAGGCCGCGATGTTGAAGCTTGACGCCAGGTTCTCCCCAGCACCCGTCGCGGTCCGCAAGACTCAGCTCTGGAGGGGCGCCACGGGCGCGAAACCTGCAAAGCCGAGGGCTGCGACGGCGACCAGCGCGCCGGCCTTGAAGGTCAGCAACGGCCCCGCGGCGACCAGTACCGCCAGCAGGAGCAACAAGGTGCCGACGATCGCGGGCACGATCGCATGGTCGGCGAGGCGCCCACCGGCAAGGTTGCCGAAGGCCAGCCCACAGCCGAACAGCAGCAGCACCGGCGAGATCGCGGCCTCGCTGAAACCCGCAACCTGCGTCAGCAGCGGCGCGATGTAGGTGAAGACCGCGAAGACGCCGGCAAACCCCAGCACCGTTGTCCCGAACCCGAGCAGCACCGGGCTGCGGCCGAGGGCGCGGAGGTCCGCCCGCCATTCGTTGCCATACTGCCCGCTTTTGTCGGTCGGGACCGCCTTCGCGATCGCCGCGAAGGCCAGCACACCGATCACCGACATCACTCAGAAGGTCGTGCGCCATCCGGCCTGCTGGCCAATCCAGGTGCCGAGCGGCACGCCAACCACGTTGGCGACGGTGAGGCCGGTGAACATGATCGCGATGGCCGACGCGCGACGCTCAGGTGCGACGAGGCGGGTCGCGACCACCGACCCCACTCCGAAGAACGTGCCGTGCGCGGCGGCGGTGAGCACGCGCGCTGTCATCAGCAGCGCGTACGAGGGCGCCAGGGTACAGCCGACGTTGCCGGCGACGAAGATGCCCATCATCGCAAGCAGAATGTGCTTCTTCGACCAGCGTGCCATCGCGACAGCGAGGATCGGGGCGCCGACTGCGACGCCGAGCGCGTAGCCTGAGATCAGCAGGCCAGCCGCGCTGGTTGTGACGCCGAGGTCGGCGCCGACCTTATTCAGGAGGCCCATGATGACGAACTCGGTGACGCCGATGCCGAAGGCGCCCACGGTCAGCGCCAGCAGGGACAATGGAAGAGCGGGTTTGCGGGCGTCCATGCCAGCCTTTATGGGATTACGGGGTTTGTTGACTTGATCTTTGGGCTTTGGCCGGCAGTCACTCACGTTGGCCAAGGAAAACAACGCGACTGCGAACGTCATCGGCAAGCTCTATCTGGCGTCGGCTCATGAGGTCGCAGTCAGGCGGCAGGCTCACCGAACATCCTCACAGGCGTGATCGCCGTAAAGTTTGGAACGTCGCCGTAAAGCTCGTCGCCGTGTTGCGCGACCGCCGCGTTGAAGCTCTCCATTGAGGTGAACGTCATCATGGTCATGAGCACGTAGACGGGCGGCGGTGCGCCGTCCGGGCCGGGCAGTCCGCGCAGCACCTGGTCGCTCTGCATGCCCAGCGGGCCCCACAAACGGCGGACATGCGGCATGTGGGAGTTCATGTAGTAGGCGTGGTCGAAACGGGCGTCAGTGCCGGCCGGGTACATCATTGTGACTATCAACATTGGACGTCCTATCTTTGTTTTGTCGCGCTCTTTAGCCAGAGCCGGTGCAATGGCGGCGGAAGCCACGGTTAGCAGGATAGCGCGCCGGGAAGTCACGTTATCGATTGGCATGAAGATCCCCATCGTTTCCGCACCTTTTGCGTTGCAGGCGCAGCCCATCGGGCAGGCGATTGCAGCGCGGCAAGCCGGTGACGCGCGACATTCTGTAGGGTCTTCAGGATAGGCACCCGGTTGCGCATCCAACAGGTGTCCCAGACTGTCTCATGCGATCGCGCCGCCGCCATCAACCCGAACGGTCGAGCCGGTGACGAAGCCTGTCGTGACCAGGAAGAGCACCGCATTGGCAACGTCTGTCGACCGACCGACTCGGCGAGCTGGCAGGTAGGCTGCGGCGGCGTCGAACATGGCGGAACGCGTCTCCTCGGCCGTGCCGGATCTCGGCAAGACGGGCGTTGTTCGGCCAGAACTGCTTGTCGGCCATGGTGGCGGCTTCCATATGGTTTGGTGTCGCTCCGATCGTGGCAGGCGCCGTAAGCATGCCGAGAAACGGCCGGCGGTCGAGGTGATGCCGCAGGGGGGATTGCATCATGCGACGGGGACCTGACGAGCGAGGCCGGTGATCTCGACTTGGGGAGAAATCGAGAAATCTCCTGAATCCTGCCATACGCCGGTGCGGAACCATCCCGGCACACTCCGGACGTCCCAAGGCACCCGCGACCAAGGGAGCTTGCCTGCGGCAGCACGCGGCCCGGGTCTTGAGAGGACTATCGTCGGCAAAGGTATCCCAGGATCAGAGAGGCGGACCGCAACATGGCTGGCGGCTCCGAAGGAGGCACAGTGCCTGTCCGGGTTCACCAGTCGCATCTTGAACGCGGCCTCCGATGTGCTGATCGTGGATGGAGGGTGCGGACCACATGCGCGGACTAAGCCGTTCATCGGCTTACCACGCTGCAGGCGGTCGCTCTCGAAGGCGGACAGGTGAGACGAGATCGCCATCTGTTGATCCTCGATCTTACGCCGGACTGCGCTGCAGCCAGCTTTCGTCGAATAAGGCGTCGTTCATCCATCGCTCGACGGCTTAGCCGCCGACTGTACGGGTACCGCCAAGAACGCCGCGAGCGTCACGCGCTTAAACCGCTGGATCGACTTGGCGCAGCGATGCACCTTCATCCATAGGATGGCGCCCTGCCAGGACGCCATCAGGGCCGATGCCACCTCTTCAGCCGCAAAGTCGTCGCGTATCTCACCGGCGGACTGCGCCGCATGAATGGCCTGCACGAAGACCCCGGTGATGTCGCCAAGCATCAAGACGAGCCGTGCTCGCAGCGCATCGCTGTGTTCGGCAGTCTCAAGACTCAAATTCCCGATCAGGCAGCCATGGTGCCAATCCGAGTCGGCGAAACCCGTTGTGACCGTATCGAAGTAGGCGTGGAGTCTATCGACAGGAGACAGCGAATGGTCGCCGAGAGTAGCGGCCATGATTGCCTGAATGCCTTTGTAGTAACGGTCCAGAACGGCGAGGCCGAAAGCTTCCTTGGACTTGAAGTGATTGGTGAACGAACCCTGCGGCACACCGGCCGCTGCCGTGATCTCGCGAATGCCCGAGTTTGCGAAGCCCTGCTCATGCAGCGTCCGCACACCGGATTCCAACATTTTCTCTCGTAGCGACAGTCTGCCCATAAGCCTAAATACGTACGACCGTATTGGTTGTCAATGCAGAGCGGCGCCGATTGTAGAGGGGCCGGCGGAGGGAGATGACGAACCCCTGACTGGGCGAGGCCGCTCATACGACGCGAGCTAAAACTTTTTCTATTTCTATGCAAAGGCGCATAGTTGAAACCCGCAAATGAACGGTGCCAACAGCCGGTTTATGCTTATAAAGCCGCAAATATTATCGTCTCCGGTTCAGGCCAGCGATATGTTATTTTCTTTAGCTATCCCTCTCATGAAAGGACATTCTCGACCGCTGCGCCTTCGCCGAGAGGCGAAGAACCCTCGATGTACAAAGATCTTCCAAGCGTTTTTTCTGATTTTTACGATTATACCTCAGATCTGACGGGACGAGATCTTGCTGCACTGGCCGGGTGCCATGATGCCCTTGCGCGTGTCATAAGAGATTTAGACTGTCTACACTCGCGGCAGACGGCTGATAGCAAAGACGAAGAAACTGTGAGATTTGCTTTACAGGCATCCCATCCAGAACACGATAATTGCTTGTTTGAGACGGAAAACGACGAGCTGCCTGCGATCTCTCCGGAAAACCAGTGCCCATGCCCGATGTCGTGAAAAAATCCGGCGCGCAGAAAGCTGCCGAAGCCGACGTCACTGCGTTCAGGGAAGCACTCGGTCCCTTCGTCACCGCCGCAGAAACGACGCGGATGCCTATGATGTTCACAAACGCCAAAGATCCCAGACACCCGATCGTCTTCGTCAATCAGGCTTTTCTTATTCTCAGCGGATACGACGAGCACGAGATTTTAGGTCAAAGCTTCGACTTCCTGATGGAGCGCGGCACCGATCCCGAAATACTAGCGGAGATCCAAACGGCGTTCGCAGGTGGCCGCGGTCTAGATCCTTTGGTTCGCTACTGCCGGAAGGATGATGTCGGGGTTTGGCTGCGGATTTTCATCGCGCCTGTAAGGGACGAGAAGGGGGAGATCTTGCAGCATTTTGCATCGTTCGTGGACGTGACCGAGCATAAGGAGGAAGAGGACCGGCTTCGACGTCTTCTGGGCGACTTAGGTCTTCGGCCCACGGACCAGGAGCGATGAGCGCCGTTTCGGCAAGTTCAACCATGCCGATCGATTAGATTGCCGGCATAGTTGATGTCAGCCTCCTTCACTCATGTTACCATAACGATGGACGAGCCCTTTGACCGCACGGGCAATAATGCTCGCGACCGCGTAGATACGGAATAACTATGCTCGACTGGGACGATCTCCGCTTCTTCCTTGCGATCGCGAGGCGAGGCAGCCTCTCCGCAGCCGCTGTGGACCTCCATGTCGCCCAATCCACGGTCGGCCGCCGTCTTGCCTCCCTCGAAGCCAACCTCGGCGTCCGCCTCCTAAATCGGACACCAGACGGGTACGTGCCGACGTCAGCAGGATTAAGCGTTTGTGAGAAGGCGGAACGTCTGGAGGCCGAGGCCCAGTCCCTCGAGCGCGACTTGGGCGGCCAGGATAGCCGTCTTTCCGGGCTTGTGCGGGTCACGTGCGCGGAAACCGTGGCAAGCCATCTTCTCGCTTCGTGCTTCGCCGAACTGCACACGACGCACCCAGACATCATGATCGAACTCATCCCTCATTCGAGCGAACTGAGCCTTGCGATGCGCGAAGCCGATATTTCCATAAGGCTCAAAAGGTCCGATCAACACGATCTCGTCGTACGCCGGGTCGGAACGCTTGCCTTCGGTTTGTACGCCAGTGAAGAATATCTGAAGCGTAACGGCGAGCCTGACCTTGCCGCAGGCTGCCCGGGCCAATACCTCGTCGCCCAACTCGACGACATAGAGGACCAGCCACAAATCAAATGGCTTACCGACCTTGCGCCCCGAGCACGAATATCGGTGCAGACCAGCAGTCATGAAGCAGCTGTGTTCGCCGCGGTGCACGGCGGCGGCCTGGCCTGCCTCGCCCGTTTTCGGGCGGATTCCGAAGAGCGCCTGGTTCGTCTTGTCGTCCCGGAGAAAGCGCCGACTGCGGAGATCTGGCTGACGGTTCACAAAGACAATCGCGACACGGCAAGGATAAGAGTAGCTCTGGCTCACATAACAGCCAACCTTAGGAACCGCGCGGACGACCTGCTTCCGCTTGACGTCAGAGAAGGAACAGCTTCGACTGCGGTGGATAGTTAAGCGTGCCGGCAACAGCATGCGTGTCTGCATAATCGCTGCCCGAGTTTGGCCGACTTCCCGAACCTTACAGGTAGCATCGTTCTCCAGGCTCCGACCATCGGCTCAACGCGATACTTATCGCAGCGACAAAATCTGCCGTGTGCGACGCCATCAGCAAAGAAGAGTATTTTCGTTACTGGCCTACGAGAACCGCGCCGACGATCAAGTGGACGCCCATCGGCTGCAAGCCGCCGACGATACCCTGTGGCTCAAAGCGCACAATCGCGTGCTTTCCAAGGCCCAGCGAGAATCGAAGACCAACGTACGTCTCGTACCAGATTGCGTATTCGCATAGTCGACATTCGAACAAAGAGCTTTCGCCTGGGCTCTGTCGGCAGCAATGTGTCACGATGGTCCAACAAGGTTAGATCGCCGGGTGCCTGTCGGCGCAACGGTCTTTCCCCGGGCTGGTGCAACGACAGGCACCCTTTTTTCAAGTTCGGGGGCAGCACCATCGGCGCTGGGTTCGCGTCCTGAGGCACAACGCCTTTGATCCAAACCCTATCAGCTTGACGATATGCAAAGAGGAGCCTCTGCTTGCTGGCAAATCAGCTTCAGGACATGCCTTCCACATGTGGCCGGTCGGCCGCTCCGGCCGTTAACGTCTTATCCTTTAGTTCACAGGTCGCAGGATTAGTGTTCCGACGGACGCTTGTAAAAGATCTTTCCGATCGCCCGACTGGCGCAGTCTTCGACGCCGAGGAGATTGCTCTTCTCACCAAGGCCTTCAATCAGGCGTACGCCTTCTTCGGCGAAGGCGTCATGATCGGCCGGGCTAAACGTACCGAAATCGCGCACAGCATCATTTCACTTGCGCGCCGTGGCATACGAGACCCGCATCGCCTTGCCATCAAGGCAATTGTGCAGGCTGGCTGAAGCCTCTGGCGATCGCCTCTTGGGCTGCCGACTCACGGACAGGTCTGTACCTTCGGGCAAGCGTCGCAACTACCGGCGGATTAGTAGAGTTTTCTCCTAACCGGCGCCCTGGTTAAAGCTGAGGCGCTCTTTTCATCCCTGGTCCGGAAGGCTCAATCATGACCCAGGAACACCATGCTAAAAATCAATTTTCCAGACATCCGATGTGTTGTTTCAATCCCGGCGCGTAATCGGTCTTCGCTTAGCCAAGTTGTTCAATGGCGGCCGGGAAGCTCAAATTGAAGCGTTCCAGATGATCGACGAAAAGGTGAGGGCGTCGATAGACTCATTGCGGTTTCTAATGGCAGGGGGATCGAGCAGCGTGGTGCTGGCGCATTACAGCAAGCTCGTTGCCGACAATATCGAGAGATTGTCAGCTACGACCCGCCCGATCACCGCCGCGCATACAAATCGGCCGAACTACCAAGGCTCTGCGTTACAGACGACCACTCGCTGCTGTCTGCGGCCGAAAAATGATGGAGGGATGGGCAGGAACGGAACAGAATGCCGCATGTTTGTTCAAAGCCTTAGCAGCAGAAGGAACAGGCAATGAAGCATCTTCTTACCGCCCTCTTGATTTGCGGAGCAGCATCAGCTGCCATGGCCCAAGGCGCTAAGCCTGCTGCCGACAACAGCCCCGGAAATGCGGCTGTTTCGACGTCCAGCGACAACAACGCGGCTAAGCCGGTCGCCGGGGCCAACAGCTTCACTGAGGCGCAAGCACAGTCACACATCGAGGCCGCTGGTTACACGAAGGTGTCCACACTCACGAAGGACAGCGACGGCATCTGGCGCGGCAAGGGCACTAAGGATGGTGCCACCCACGACGTGGCGCTCGATTTTCAAGGCAACGTGTTCGGCAGGTAGCCGCCGCTTTCCGACAATCCAGCACAATAGGAAGCACCATGACTCGGACAATTACTGGCCTTTATGACGACTACGACTCGGCGAAGACCGCTGTAAATGCGCTTGAGGCTGCAGGCATCCCTCATTCGGATATCAGCATCGTGGCGAACAACGCGGATAGACGGCACGGTGTTGATACCGGCGCTGCTACAAAGGACGCAGGCGTCGGTGCTGAGATCGGCACTGCCGTTGGTGGAATCGGCGGCTTGCTTGCGGGACTTGGCATGCTGGCTATTCCAGGTGTCGGACCGGTGGTCGCGGCGGGCTGGCTAGTCGCTACTGCGGTCGGCGCAGGAGCGGGCGCGGCCATCGGTGGAGCGGCTGGCGGTCTTGTCGGGTCCATGACCCATGCAGGTATTCCGGAGGCTGATGCCCATGTGTATGCGGAAGGCGTGAGACGTGGCGGAACGCTCGTTACGGCCCGGGTAGACGATGGGCATGCCTCGGCCGCTGAGAGCATCCTGAAGTCCAACAGCGCGGTCGATCCTACAGTCAGAGGCAACGCCTATCGAAGCGAGGGTTGGTCGCGTTTCGACGAAACGGCGAAGCCCTACACTGTCGATGAAACAGCCCGAGACCGCGCTCGGTACAACGCTCTTTAAGTAAGAACTCGCTTCTTCAGACTTTTTGAGGGTCTCAAGGCCGTCATCGAGTTTCGCGATGGCGGCCTTTGTGCGAGCAGCTTAATGGAGTCGGAACCGCGAAGACGTACCGCGCTTCAAGTCAGCGCGCATACTGGAAATGAGCTGCCCCGATCTTTTATCCCATCCCGAGTAGGGCCCGTCGTCACTTGCTCCAGTCGAGAGCGGCGGCCAAGAACAGGACGCCGGCGAAGCTGGTAGCGGTTTTCTCATAGCGGGTGGCGACCGCCCGCCATTCCTTCAATCTCGACCGCAAGCGTCGACTTGATTGCGGTTGTTGGTGATCCATTCGGGGCAGGCGACTGGCGCTTCGTGGCGCTAATGGGGGATGGCCGGTCTCGCGCACAGCGCAACCAATTGGGCAAACAAGTGCGGCTTTGCCACCCGGAAGGGTGACTTCACCAAAGTCGAACTGGTCGAGACGCAACCGGTGGTGTCACTCGGCGCGGCATTTGCCGTCAATAGGCGTCGAAAGATTGAGAGCCGATGCGGGCTGCGATCCAAGTCCGCGGTCTAACTTGAACGCTACACCTGAAAGTTGATCGCCGGGCGAGAACAAAATCTTAAAAGACGTGGCCTAGCCTCCGACGATGCTTCCGCGCTTGCGTCCGCCAGCCAGGATATGGCTCATCCTCGTAACCCTGGGGCTCACGGCAGCCGTGAGCGGCAGCGCGGCGTGGCTGTGCCTGCAAGCCAAGTCGCAGATACTCGCCGACGAGGAGCGGGAGCTGCGCAGCCTCAGCACCGTCCTCGCCGATCAGTCGGAGCGGGCGTTCCAAGCCGTAGAGACCGTTCAGGGCAGCCTGGTGGAGACGATCGCCGGGCCCGCGCTGATCGAGACGCCAGAGAAACTCGACGCCTTCCTCCGGTCCAAGCAAATGCACGAGACCCTGGCGGACAAGATCAACGGGCTTTCCCACGTGGAGGCCCTGTCCCTGGTGGACGATCATGGTGCCCTGCTCAACATCTCGCGTTTTTGGCCGACGCCGGCCATCGACGTGTCCGATCGCGACTATTTTCAAGCGGCGACTGGCGTTACCCGTCGCAAGACGTCAATCAGCCGACCGGTCCGCAGCCGCGTCTCAGGATTGCTCAACATCTTGGTCACCCGGCGCATCGACCTCGGCGAGCGCGGCTTTCGCGGCCTTGTCCTTTGCGCGATCGACCCCGCCTATTTCGAGCGCCTCTACGCCTCGCTCTCGCTTGGGCCCGGCAGCGCGATCGCGCTCTACCGCGACGACGGGACGCTGCTGGCGCGCTACCCCGCGGCCGAAACGGCGACAGAGGCGCCCCCTTTGCCGTCCGCCCTGTTCAAGGACACCGACGCTCGGGGCGGCAGCAGCTACGTGCGCCGAAAGAGCCAGGTGGACGGCAAGGACCGCTTCACCTCGCTTCGTGCGATCTCCACCTACGGCCTCGTCGTCGTCGTGAGCAGTACGGTCGAGGGGGTGCTGGCGCCGTGGCGCGCCTATACGCGCGACGTGGTCCTCGCGGCCCTGCTCGTCAACCTGCTGATCGGCCTTGCCGCGGCTCTCGTCTACCGCCAGAGATCGATGTACGCCAAGGCGTGTTTCGACGCGCGCCATGACGCGCTGACCGGCCTGGCCAACCGTGCCTGCCTGCAGGATGGATTGGCACGCAGGGCGGAAGCGTGTGGCGGCGCCTTCGCCCTGGTGCTCCTCGACCTCGACCATTTCAAGAACGTCAACGATTGCGCGGGACACGCCGCCGGAGACCTGTTGCTGAAGGCCGTGGCCGCCGCGCTGGTGTGTGCGCTGGACGAGGGAGACAGCGTCGCGCGCCTCAGCGGCGACGAATTCGCGCTGCTCCTCGCTGCGACGCCGGACGTTGTCCGCGTCGGGGCCAAGCTCGAGCGGGTCTACGCGACCCTGCGTGAACCCGCCGTCCTCGGCCAATTCGCTGCCGCGGCAAGTGCGAGCATGGGCGTGGCGTTCTACCCGACCCACGCCCGCGACGCGTCCGAACTGATGCGCAAGGCGGACCTTGCCCTTTACACGGCCAAGGCGGACGGCCGCGCCTGCTGGCGCCTCTACGAGCCGGCGATGGATGCCGCGATGCAGGCGCAGCAGGCCATCGAGGCGGGCCTGCGCCTGGCGCTTCGGCGAGGCGAACTCGAGCTCTACCTGCAGCCAGTCGTCGACATCGAGGCGCTTCGACCGGTCGGCTTCGAAGCCCTGGTGCGCTGGAACCAT
This sequence comes from Beijerinckiaceae bacterium, assembly GCA_965249685.1. Classification (GTDB taxonomy): domain Bacteria; phylum Pseudomonadota; class Alphaproteobacteria; order Rhizobiales; family Beijerinckiaceae; genus RH-AL1. The sequence continues at coordinate 3,131,161 of CBDFMN010000003.1, forward strand.
CCCGTCCGGGGGCTCGTCTCACCGGGCGAGTTCATCCCCGTCGCGGAGAAGAGCGGGTTGATCGTCCCGCTCGGCAATTGGGTACTCCGCGCGGCGTGCGAGGCGGCGGCGCATTGGCACGACGGGCTCACCGTCTCCGTCAACGTCTCGGCCGTCCAGTTGCTCGACGGTCGGCTGGTCGAGACCGTGAGCGACGCGCTCGCCGCTTCGGGCCTCGCCGCCGGCCGACTCGAACTGGAGATCACCGAAACCGTCTTCCTCGAGCAAAGCGGACCCGTGGGCGCAACCCTGCGCGGTCTGCAGCGGCTCGGGGTCAAGATCGCGCTCGATGATTTCGGTACGGGCTTCTCTTCACTGCGTTGCCTTGTCGGCTTCCCGTTCGACCGCGTGAAAATCGATCAGAGCTTCGTGCGCGGCATGGAGGCGAGTGCGAAGCACCGCGCGATCGTCCGCATGGTGATCGGCCTCGCGCGCGATACCGGGATCGCCGTGACGGCCGAGGGCGTCGAAACGCGCGTGCAGCTCGATCAGCTTCGTGCCGAGGGTTGCATGCAGGTGCAGGGCTTCTACTTCAGCAAGCCGAAACCCGTCGCCGAGGCGTTGGCCTTTTCATGCGCCCCCCACCCGTTGGCGAGCGCCGCCTAGACGAGCCGACGGCGTACTCCGTGGACGCGCGCGGCGCGGCACGGTCGATGCTTTGCATCACCACGTTGACGGCAGGCTGCCCGCTTCTCGCGCCAACGGTCGGCACCAAACCGACATCGTTCCAAGCCGTAGGCCACGCATAGTCGCGTGTTCTCGGAGCACATTTGATTGAAAAGAAAAAATGTAGCGTGAGAGGAAAGCAACCGTTGACCTTTGTCGATCGCCTAAGTTAAACTTTCTCCGCGAGCAAAATAGTTTACCTCTGAGCAAACATTAAGCGATCTGTTCAGCGGTTAATCAGCGGGGATCGCGAATGAATACGACGCGTCGAACATTCTTGAAAACATCGTCCCTCGCGACGGCCACGATCGCGGTGCCGCACTTTTGGATCCCGGGCGCGGGCGAGGCTCAGGCCGCGGCGCTCAAGAAGGGCGAGCCGATCAAGATCGGGCTTCTTTTCTCGCTGACCGGCGCCCTCGCTGTCCCCGAGGAAGATTCCACGCTCGTCATGCAATACGCGATCGACGAAATTAACAAGTCGGGCGGCATCGCCGGCCACCAGATCGAGCCGATCATCATCGACGCGAAATCGGATTTCAACGTCTATTCAGAGAAGACAAAGGAACTGATCCTGCGCGACAAGGTCATCGCGATCTTCGGCTGCTATACCTCGGCAAGCCGCAAGGCGATCCTGCCGACGATCATGTCGCAGAACAGCCTGCTTTACTACCCTACGTGTTACGAGGGGGCAGAATGCACGCAGAACGACATATGCACCGGTCCCTTGGCCAACCAGCACTCGAAAGACTTGATCCCCTATATGGTCAAGAATTTTGGCAAGAAGGTCTTCTTCGTCGGTTCGAACTACGTGTGGCCCAAGGAATCGAACAAGAATGCCAAGATCTGGCTTGAACAGGCCGGCGGCGAACTGCTTGGCGAGGAATACGTGCCGCTCGGCAGCTCCGAGTTCGGACCCGTGCTCGGCAAGATCCGCGACGCCAAGCCGAACTTCATTTTCTCGACGGTTGTCGGCGCCTCGGACATCGCTTTCCACAAACAATTCAAGCAGGAGGGATTCAAGGTCGATTCCATGCCGATCGCTTCGCTCACCACCGGCGAGATCGAGACGCGCGCCATGGGCAACGAGTTCGGCGCCGGCCACTTCCTCTCCGCGCCCTACTTCCAAGCCTTGGACAACCCGACCAACCACAAGTTCGTCGAAGGTTTCCTCAAGAGCAAATACGGAAAGAACGGCACGACGCATTACAACATGGAGGAGACGTACCTCTCCGCCTACGTGTTCAAGTACGGCCTTGAGAAGCTGGCCAAGAAGAACGGCAGCATCGACGGCATCACCTCGCGGATGCTGCGCGATGCGAGCGGTGGCGTGCGCGTCGATGCGGACGTATCGCCTGAAGGCGCGATCTGGATCGACGACCAGAACTTCAACACCTGGCTGAAGCCGAAGATCGGTCAATGTCAGGCGGACGGCAGCTTCAAGATCGTCAAGGAAGCACCCGAAAACGTCGCGCCCGATCCCTACTCGATCTACCCCAACGCTGGAAAATGCACCGCGGATGGATTGAAGACGGCCGACGGCAAGGTCCGAAAAAACGTCATCTGATAACCAGGCCTCGACAGGATCGGTCTCCGCGGATGACCCGTCGGAGGCCGATCGGGCTGCTCCAGCGCGGACGGATCATGCATTCCTTCGACGTCGCCCCCCTCGCCAATGCGCTGATCCTCGGCCTCAGCATCGCCAGCATATGGCTCGTCGCGGCTTTGGGCCTCACGGTCATCTATGGCACGATCGGCGTGATCAACATGGCGCATGGCGAGTTCATTATGCTCGGCGCCTATTCCTCCTACGCGCTGCAATCCTCATTCGGTCTGCCGTTCCTTCTCTGCGTGCCGGCGTCCTTCATCATCGTCGCCGCGATCGGACTCGCGCTCGAGCGCGGTTTGATACGATACTTATATAAACGTCCGCTCGACACGTTGCTGGCGACCTGGGGCGTGTCGCTCGTTCTGGTCCAGGGCGTGCGTCTCATCTTCGGGAGCGACCCAAAATACATCGCCGTGCCGCCGATGTTCCAAAGCAACGTGCAGGTCGGCTTTGCGAGCCTGTCGGTCCTGCGTCTCGTCGTCTTCGGGGTCGCCGTAGCCCTGATCATCGCCTCGTTCTTTCTATTCTACAAGACGCGCTTCGGCATGCAGGTCCGCGCCGTCATGCAGAACAAGGAGATGGCGGCGGCCTTCGGGATCGACGCCGACCGCGTCTACATGATCACCTTCGCGCTCGGCGCGGGGCTCGCCGGCATCGCGGGATCCCTGTTCGGCGTGCTCGCGATCGTCCTGCCGAACATGGGCGCCAATTACGTCGTCCAGGCCTTTCTTGTCGTCGTGGTCGGCGGTGGTACGATCCTCGGCAGCCTTGTCGCCTCCGGTTTGACGGGCGAGCTGCAATCCATCTTCGCCTTCATGACGAGCGATACGTTCGCCCGCTTTATCCTCTATGTGCTGATCGTCGTCTTCTTGCGCTTCAAGCCGAAGGGCCTCTTCGCCCCCGCGGCGGCGCGCCGATGAACGCGCCGGTCAAACATTCGAAGGCGAGGCCGCAACGTATGGGTAACATCTACCATTCGCGGCCGGCGCAATGGGCGATCTACGTCGTCCTCTTCGCCGCGCTCGCCGCCATCCCTTTTGTCACCAGCGATTCGTTCCTCCTCAACCAGTTCGCGACCTACGGTGTCTATGCGATGCTCGCCGTCTCCATCAGCCTGTGTTGGGGTTTCGGCGGTATTCTCAACCTCGGCCAGGGCATCGCATTCGGCCTTGCGGCCTACGGTATGGCCATGACCATGCAAATGCAGTCGCAGGACCCGGTCTCCGATCCGATGCCGCCCTTCATGGCCAACAACAGCCTCGACCACCTCCCGGCTTTGTGGGTGCCGTTCCAGAGCACGACGGCGGGCATCATCCTGGCGCTGCTTGTGCCCACATTGTTCTACGTCGCCTTCGGCAGCATCGTGTTTCGCGCCCGCGTGTCCGGTGCCTTCATCGCCATCATGACGCTCGCCATGCTCAGCGCCTTCTACACGCTGATCGTGGATATGCAGCCCTACACCAACGGCGCCAACGGCATCACGCCGCCCGCGCCGCTTAAGATCTTCGGGACGAGCGTCGATCCCTACAGCGCCACCGGCTACTGGATCGTCTACGCGCTGCTCCTGCTCACGACCTTCGGCTCGAAACTTCTCACGCAGAGCAAGTTCGGCCTCGTCACGCAGGCGTTGCGCGGCGACCCCGAGCGCGTGCGCTTCCTCGGTTACAACGTGGCGCTGTACGAGACGGTCATCTACGCGATCTCCGGGCTGATCGCCGCCATCGCCGGCTGCTGCTTCGTCATGCTGGTCCAATATGTCTCCCCGGCGCAGCTCGACACCAACTTCTCGATCACCATGGTGATCTGGGCCGGTATCGGCGGCCGCTTCTCCCTCATCGGTTCGATGATCGGCGCGCTGATGATCCAGGGTGGGCAGAGCTACCTCGGCGACCAGTTCCTCAACACGTGGCTGCTGATGCTCGGCGGCTTCTTCATTTTAGTGGTCCGCTTCCTGCCGAAGGGCCTTGCCGGCCTGCTGGAGTTGGTCCTGGCAGGGATCACACGCCGCAAGGTGCCTCCCGCCATGCCGCAGCCGGCCGGCATCGCCGACCTCTCCGGCAAATAGGAGGCGGACCATGGGCGTCCTCGACATTCACCACCTCAGCAAGGACTTCGGCGGAACGCAGGTCATCAACGACTTCAGCCTCGAAGTGACGGAACTGACGCTATGCTGCCTCGTGGGACCGAACGGTGCCGGCAAGACCACGACCATGGATCTCATCACCGGTCGGCAGAAACCGTCGTCGGGGCAGATCTTCCTGCGCAGCGACGAGATCACCGGCCTCGGCGAACACGAGATCGCGCGCCGCGGTATCGGCCGCAAGTTCCAGGTGCCGGCGGTGTTCCGCGACCTCACGGTCCGCCACAACCTGGAGGTCGCCTTCAGCCGCGAGACCAACCCGTTCCGCAACATGCTGCGGCGCGTGCCGTCGGGCTTCGCCGGCAAGCTGGATGAGGTGCTCGCGCTGACCGGGCTGGGCGGCCGTCTCGAGAGCGAGGCCGGCATCCTCTCGCACGGCGAGACCCAGTGGCTGGAGATCGGCATGGTCCTCATGCAAAACCCTTCCATCCTGCTTCTCGACGAGCCGGTCGCCGGCATGACGGAAGGTGAGATCGAGAACACGGTCGAGATCCTCAACCGCCTGAAGAAGACGAACACGCTCATCGTCGTCGAGCATGACATGGCCTTCGTCCGCGAGATCGCCGACGTCGTCACCGTAATGCACATGGGCAGCCTGCTCGCGCAGGGCACGATCGGCCAGATCGAGGCCGACCCGCGCGTCCGCGACGTCTATCTCGGCGACCCAGAGGACTGACATGCTGCTCGCGATGAACCAGGTCACCTCGTTCTACGGCAAGACGCCGATCCTCAAGAATATCAACGTCGACGTCGAGGAAGGGCAGTGCCTATGCGTGCTCGGCCGCAACGGCGTGGGCAAGACGACGCTGCTGCGCACGATCATGGGCCTGACCGATCGGATGACGGGCGAAATCCACGTGGCCAACGACGACATCAGCCGTGCTCCGACGCACAAGCGAGCGACTTACGGATTGGGGCTCATCCCGCAGGGCCGGCAGATCCTCGCCAACTTCACCGTGCGAGAGAACATCCTCCTCGGCACCTTCGCTCGTCGCGACGGACTGCGGGACGTGCCGGCGCTCTGCCTGGACCTGTTTCCCTACCTCAAGCAGAACCTCGACAGGCGCGCCGGCCTGCTCTCCGGCGGCCAGCAGCAGCAGCTTGCCATCGCCCGCGCGCTCGCCACCAACCCGCGGATCCTCCTGCTCGACGAGCCGACCGAGGGCATTCAACCCAACATCGTCCACGAGATCGGCCTGACGCTGCGCCGACTCAACAAGGAATTCGGCATCACGCTGATCCTGACCGAGCAGCACATCAAGGTCGCGCGCAAGCTCGGCGACGCGTTCCTGATGATGGAGAACGGCCGCGTCGTCGCGCGTGGTCCCATCGCCGATATGACGGACGACCTCGTCCATCGACACATGACGATCTGAACCCGGAAAAGGAGGAGCGACCATGCAATCCATACCAAAAAAGGGCACACCCGAGCGTCAACGCCTCATCGACGAGCACAAGGCCTGCATGGAGTCCATGAAGGGCGTCGCCGGTAATTCCGTGCTGAAATGCGCGACGCCCGGCGACACGACGGACATTTCCGGCGGTGTTCACGACAACCTGCTTCTCAAGCGCATTCTCCTACGCATGCGCGGCGAGGGCATGAAGGGTAAGCTCATCGTCATCTGCACCAAGCCCGACGCCGAGTGGCGCATCGGCCGCGCGTCCGGCATCCGCGGCGTTCCACCGGAATTCGTCGGCGAGAAGATCTACGCGGACGAGCAGGAAATCCAGCACGATATCTTCCTGATGCGCCTCGACGAACTGCCGGAGAGCTACGGCTTTCCCGAGGACTTTCATGAGGGATGGAAGCGCAAGGATGACAATTGGCCGGTGACTTGAGCGGTCTTTTCTCAAACAAGACGATCAGATAGACTTCGGGAGCGAACAATGACATCCATGCGATTGACCGGCTATGCCGATAAGTTCGGCGTCCACCCTGGCGATCCCATCAAATTCTATGTCAACTGCGACGGTGCGGCCGAGTACAAGGTCGAGATCGTACAGATGATCAATGGCGACACCAACCCGCGGGGGCCGGGCTACATCGACAAACCCGTCGAGGCCTCGGTCAATCGTACCTACAAGGGTCGTAAGCAGGTGATCCACGGCGGCTCCTACGGCTACGTGCCGGATGCCAAGCCGTTCCACGTCGAGAGCTTCACCCTGCAGTGCTGGATCTGGCCGACCGCGCCCAAGACCCACCCGCGCTACTGGAAGCACGGCGCGCAGGGCCTGGTGACCAAGTGGTCGAAGGACTGCGGCTATGGCCTCTTCGTCAACGAGGAGGGTTGCCTCGAACTGCGCATCAACGAGCACAGGATCACGACCGGCGTGCCGATCCGCGACCATGCCTGGCACTTCTGCGCCGCGACCTTCGACGTCGCGAGCGGCGAGGTGGTGCTGTATCATGAGCCGCAGATCGTCTACGCGCTCGATCCGGTGATCGAGCCGGTCAAGACGGTCGTCAAGATCGGCATCAGCCACGCGCCCGTTCCGGTCGCTATCGCCGCCTACGTCGACAGCCTTGCGCCCGACGAGCCGCTCGCCGCCTCCTCCATGCCGGCCGGCGTGGTCTTTGCCGGAAAATACAACGGCAAAATCGATAGCCCTCGCATCTGCAAGGTCGCGCTTACGCGTTGCGACATCGAAACAATGAAACTCGGCGCGCAGCCCGGCCTTACCGAGCGTCGCAACAGCGGCCCGACCGGCAAGCTGTCGGAGGTCATCGTCGCGGCGTGGAACTTCTCGCACGGCATCGACACAATCATCGCCCGGGACGAAGGGCCCTACCGCTTCGACGCGCAGCTCGTGAACTGCCCCAATCGCGGCATGACGGGGTTCAACTGGTCCGGCACCAATTTCGACTGGAAACATGCGGCCCACGAGTATGGCGCGGTCAGCTTTCACGACGACGACGTCGACGACGCCCGCTGGAGCGCCGATTTCGAATGGTCCGTCCCAGCCAGCGGCGTCAAAAGCCGGTTCTATGCCGCCAAGCTGACGACCGTCGATGGCGACGAGGAGTTCATTCCCTTCTGGGTCGTGCCGCGCGTCGGCGAAGAGACCGCCAAGATCGCCTACATGGTGCCAACGATCAGCTACATGGCCTATGCCAACGAGCACGTCGCCTGCAACGCCGGCGGGGCGGAACTTTTTGTGTACCGCGTCCCGATCATGCAGCAGCAGAACATGTTCCTGGCGGAGCACCGGGAGTACGGCGGGTCGATCTACGACACGCACACGGACGGCACCGGCATCTCGATCTCGTCGCGGCTGCGGCCTATCCTGTCCATCCGTCCGAAATACGATCACTTCCTTGCCCAGGCGCCATGGCAATATCCCGCCGACCTCCACATGATCTACTGGCTGGAGACGATGGGCTACGACTATGACGTGATCACAGACGAGGACCTCACCTACGACGGCGTCGGGCGCATCGAGAATTACAACGTCATCATCACCGGCTCCCATCCCGAGCACAACACCGGACCCCAGCTCGACGCGTTGCACAATTACACGCAGCGCGGCGGTCGGCTCATGTATATGGGTGCGGACGCTTGGTATTGGGTGCATTCCTACCATCCCGGCTACGAGGACAAGGGACGCGGCATCGTCACGGAGATGCGGCGCTGCGAATCCGGCATCCGCACGTGGCGCGCCGACCCCGGCGAGTATTATCACCAGGGTACCGGCGAACTCGGCGGCATGTGGCGTTATCGCGGCCGCTACCTCCACTCGGTGGCCGGCGTCGGCATGTCGTCGGAGGGCTTCGACGTCTCGTCCTACTTCTCGCGGACGCCGGACAGCCTCGACCCGCGTGTGGCTTGGGCCTTCGAGGGCATCACCTACGACGAGAAGCTCGGCAATTTCGGCCTGGTCGGCGGCGGCGCGGCGGGGCTCGAACTCGATATCGTCGACACCATGCTCGGGTCGCCGCCGCACACGCTGGCGGTGGCGACCTCGGCCGGGCGCCACACCGAGGCCTACCTGCTCGTCATGGAGGACTTCGGCTTCAACCAGCAGGGCCTCGATGGGACGACGCACCCGCGGGTGCGCGGCGACATCGCCTTCCACGAGACGCCGAACGGTGGCGGATGCTTCGCCTTCTCGTCCATCGCCTTCTGCGGCTCGTTGCCTTGGAACAAGTGCGACAACAACATCTCAACGCTCGTGAAGAACGTGCTCGACCGCTTCTCTGCCGACGGCCCGCTCCCCGCGCCGCCCGCCGAGGCGTTCAAGCATCGCGGGCGGGCGGACTACGACCCGACGCCGCCCGAGAACCGCAGCCGCGTGGCCCGCGGCGAGCCGCTGCCGGCGTGAGCGTGGCGCCGTGCGGGCCAGGGACGGCGCCTGTGGAACTGTCGCAGGCGCTCGGCACCGGCGCTTCGCCTTTGCCGGAAGGCGCGTTTCGCACGCGCGCCTTCCAGGCCGAGGAGGACGCCGCCATCTGGACGCGCGCCTGGGTCGCGATCGGCTTCGCTGCCGACGCGCCGGGGCCGGGTGACGTCCTGCCGTTCACCGTCGGCAACCATGGCGTTCACGTCGAGCGCCTCGCGAACGGATCGCTCGCGGGACGCTTCAACAAGGCCCAGCACGGCGGCTGTCGCGCCGTGCCGCTGCAGTGCCAGACCGGCGCGAAGACCAAATGCTCGTTCACCGCCTGCGGCTACAGTCGCGACCGCCGACCGATCGCCGCCTCCGAGGTGGGGCGCGAGAGCCAGCTCGATCAATACCTTGGCTTGCGGCCCGAACGCCTTCTGTCCGTAGCGGTCCAGGTCTACGGACCGCTGATCGCGGTGCAACTCGACCCGTCGCGCGCGCGGGACTTCGCTTGGCCAACCGGGCCCAACGTGGCCGCTCCCGCCGCCGCGCCGGGGTCGGCGGGAACGCGATGGATCGAGGTCGGCGCGAACTGGAAGTTGGTCGCCGCCGCTTTCGCCGGGCCTGGCGCGTTCGCGAGCGGCGAGCGCGACCATGCCTGCGTTTCCGGCCCTCGCGCGCGCGCATCGGTCTTGTTTCCCAACGTCGTCCTCGTCGAAGAGGCGGCGGCGACCTGCGCGATCATCCTGCAGCCGACGGCGCTCGACCGGACGCTGTGCCGAGTCCGCGCCCTGCGCGCGCCAGACGTCGCGGCGGGTGGCCGGGCGATCGATCGGATCATGGACGCTGCCGCCACCTGCGCCGAGGCTTGGGCATGCGGATCCGACGGTTCCGACGCCGTGACGCCCCTGCGTCGATGGTTCGATGGCAAAGTCTGCCGAGCGGTCGATCGCTTGCGTGGCGAGCAGGCGACGGGCCCGCTCTACCGCACGGACGATAAGGGAGGTTGGTGATGGACGAGGTCTCGATGAGCGATGCAGAACGGGGCATGCGCGAGGCGGTCTCCGCCGTTGCGCGCGGCGATTACGCGGGCGCACTCGCGGCGTTCCGGCACCAAGCCGAGGCCGGCTCGGCCGAGGCGCAGGCGTGGCTCGGCTCCTGTCACGCCAACGGCACCGGCGTCGCGGCCTCGCTGCCCACCGCCTTCCACTGGTACGAGCAGGCTGCCGGGCAGGGCCACGTACAGGCCATGACCAACGTCGGCGCCATGCTCGCCATGGGACAGGGCGTGGCGCAGAACCGTCCCGCCGGCCTCGCCTGGCTGCAGAAGGCGGCCGAAGCCGGCGACGCGATGGCGCGCTACAACCTCGCGACGCTCTATGCCAAGGGGGACGGCGTGCCGCTGGACGCGTCGCGCGCCGCCGACCTCTATCGGCAGGCGGCGGAGACGGGGCACTACCCCTCGCAGGCCCGGCTCGGCCACCTCTATGCCAACGGCCTCGGTGTCGAGAAGGACCGGGTCTCGGCCTTTGCCTGGCTCTCCCTGGCGGCCCAGCACGGCGTCGGCACGGCATTGAATGCGCTCGAGGCTCTGATCGCGCAGATGTCGGCGGAGGAGAAGGGCCGTGGATCCGCGCTGGTCCGGCAATGGCACGCCCGGCACGGGGCGGCCGTGCCCGCCGCCATCAACCCGGTGCCGGGCTAGCGATGGCCTACAGCGTCCAACAGATCAAATTCGAGCTGATCAGCCACGTCAAGGAGTTCGGCGGCGACTTCACGCAATGGTCGGTCGGCACCGCGAGCGACGCGCCAAAATCCTTGTTCCAGTTGCACGCCGTCGATCCTGTCACGGACGTCTGGTTGTGGAAGCCCGCCCTCACCAGGGCCGCCGCCACCATGGTCATGGCTTGGATGACGCAACGGCAGAACGCCACAGCCGTCGATGGCGACGCGCAGGGCGATTGCGTGTTCATGTTCCGGAAAACTTGAGGGCCGCGAGACTCAGGGGTCGCGCGCCGATCGCCGTTGCGCCCGTCGCAGCTCCGCGGCGGAGGTGAAGCCGGTCGCCGCGGCGATCTCCGCCGAACTCAGGGTCGTCTCCCGGCCCAGGCGGAGCGATTGGCCGAGTCGCTGCTTCAAGTAGTGCTGGTGCAGCGAGCGGCCGAGCGCCTTGCTCATCATCCGTTCGAGTTGGCGCGGCGACACGCAGGCGATCGCGGCGAGCGCCTCGCGTGACAGCGGCACCTCGATGTTCGCCTCCACCGCGTCGAGCACGCGCACCAGGCGCGCGTCGTGGACGTCGAAGCGGAGCGGCGTAGCCATGCGCTGCGGCGCCACGCCCTCGCGGATCTGGTTGTGGAGAAACCAATCGCTGATGGCCGCGGCGAGGGCCGGGCCATGGTCGTCGGCGACCAGCCGCAGCATCAGGTCGAGCGCCGCCGTCCCACCCGAGCAGGTGATGCGGTCGCCGTCGATCTCGAACAGCGAGCGCGCCACAAACGTGCGGGGAAACCGCTCCCGGAACGCCGGGACGTGCTCCCAATGCAGCGTGCAGCGGCGTCCCGCCAGGAGGCCGGCTCGGGCGAGCACGTAGGGGCCACCGGAGATCCCGCCGACGGCGATCGCGCGCCGCGCGAGTTGGCGGAGCCAGGCGAAGACGGTGCGGTCGGCGAACAAGCTAGGATTGCCGCCGGCGCATACGAAGACGCGGGCCGCCACCAAGCTGGCGTCGCTGATCTGGACGTCGGGGAGCACGACGATTCCATTCGAGGACTCCACGGCCTCACCGGACGGCGAAGCGTGCCACCAGCGGTAGAGGCGCTTGCCCGCGAGCTCGTTGGCCGCCCGCAGCGGCTCCACGGCGGCCGCATAGGACATGAGAGGGAAACCGGGCAGGAGCAAGAATCCGACGACCGTCGGCTCGGCCTCTCCGGTGCCGGCCGCGCTGCCCGCGCCTGGAACGATCGACATGCCGCGATTTGTCCTTTTTACGGCTTATTTTGCAAGGCCGCTTCTTGTCGATGTGCAAGGATTACGTTTGGCTCTTTCTGCGAGACCGCATGCACCACTCGCTCTTCTCCGTCCTGCATCAGGCTTTTCGCGGTCAGCGGGACTGGAAGCCGCAATGGCGCGACGCCGCGCCGAAGCAGGTCTATGACGTCGTGATCGTCGGCGGCGGCGGTCATGGGCTTGCCACGGCCTATTATCTCGCCGAGCAGCACGGGCTTCGCAACGTCGCCGTGCTCGAGCGGTCGCATATCGGTTCCGGCAACATCGGGCGCAACACCACTATTATTCGCTCGAACTACCTGTTGCCTGGCAACGCCCCATTCTACGAGAAGTCCATGCAGCTGTGGGAGCGGCTCGAGCAGGACATCAACTACAACGCCATGGTGAGCCAGCGCGGCGTCCTCAACCTCTACCATTCCGACGCCCAGCGCGACGCCTATGCCAGGCGCGGCAACGCGATGCGGTTGAACGGCGTCGACGCCGAACTGCTCGATCGCGACCAGGTGCGCGCCATGGTGCCGTTTTTCGACTACGAGAATGCGCGCTTCCCCATCCAGGGCGGCCTGCTGCAGCGGCGTGGCGGCACGGTGCGCCACGATGCCGTCGCTTGGGGTTATGCGAGGGCGGCGAGCGACCGCGGCGTCGACATCGTCCAGAACTGCGCCGTCACCGGCATCTCCCGCGAGGGCGGCCGCGTGGTGGGGCTGGAGACGACGCGCGGCTTCATCGGGGCGAAGAAAGTCGGGCTTGCGGTCGCAGGTGCCAGCTCGCAGCTCGCCGCGATGGCGGACCTGCGCCTGCCGATCGAAAGCCACGTTCTGCAGGCCTTCGTCAGCGAGGGGCTGAAGCCGCTCATCGATACGGTCGTGACCTTCGGCGCAGGGCATTTTTATATCAGCCAGTCGGATAAGGGCGGGCTCGTCTTCGGCGGCGACATCGACGGCTATAATTCCTATGCGCAGCGTGGCAACCTCGCGACGATCGAGGACGTGATGGAAGGCGGCATGGCGATGTGGCCGGGCCTCGGCCGCCTGCGCGTGCTGCGCCACTGGGGCGGCGTGATGGACATGTCGATGGATGGGTCGCCCATCATCGACCGCACGCCGGTCGAGGGTCTCTACCTCAACGCCGGCTGGTGCTATGGCGGCTTCAAGGCGACGCCGGCGTCGGGGTTCTGCTTCGCCCACACCATCGCCCGCGACGAGCCGCACCCGCTGAGCGCCGCCTTTCGGCTGGACCGGTTCGCGCACGGCGCCTTGCTCGACGAAAAAGGCGTCGGCGCCCAGCCGAACCTGCATTGAGGGCGAAACGATGCGCATCGACTGTCCCTGCTGCGGCCTCCGCGACACCGGCGAGTTTTCCTACTTCGGCGACGCCGCCCCGGTCCGCCCGGAGGGGCTGGGTGCCGACTTAGCCGCAATGACCGATTTGGCCGCAATGACCGACTACGTCTATTTCCGCGACAATCCAGCCGGCCCCCACCGCGAGCTTTGGTACCACGGCTTCGGCTGCCGCTCCTGGCTCGTCGTCGCGCGGGACACGCGCACACACGCCATCGACCATGTCGTCTTCGCCCGCGACGCCGCGAGCGGGCGTCCCGCTGGAGTTGCCTCATGACGCTCGCCCTCGACAGCAGTCCCTCGCTCGATCGCCCCTCTTCGCTCGGCGACAGGCCGCAGACCTTCCGCACGGCCGCCGGCTGCCTCGTCGATTGGTCGCGGCCGCTCTCCTTCCGCTTCGACGGGCGCGACTACCAGGGCCTGACCGGCGACACGCTGGCCTCGGCGCTGCTCGCCAACGGGGTGCGGCTCGTCGGCCGGTCCTTCAAGTATCACCGCCCGCGCGGCATCCTCTCCGCCGGTTCGGAGGAGCCGAACGCCCTCGTCGAATTGCGCACGGGCGCGCGCCGCGAACCCAACACCCGGGCGACGGTAGCGGAACTCTACGAAGGGTTGGAAGCCACAAGCCAGAACCGCTGGCCCTCGTTGCGCTACGACGTCCTGTCGGTCAACGCCGCGCTCGCCCCGGTCTTCGCCGCCGGCTTCTACTACAAGACGTTCATGTGGCCGGCCTCGTTCTGGGAGAAGCTCTACGAGCCGCTGATCCGGCGTGCCGCCGGGCTCGGCCGCGCCGCGGAGGCACCCGACCCGGACCATTACGAGACGATGCACGCCCATTGCGACGTGCTCGTCATCGGCGCCGGGCCGGCAGGACTGGCGGCGGCGCTTGCTGCCGGGCGCGGCGGCGCCCGCGTCCTGCTCGTCGACGAGGACGCGCAGCCGGGCGGCCGCCTGTTGGCCGAGCGTCGCGAGATCGGGATCCTGTCCGGCGCACAATGGGCGCGTGCCGCGGTGGCGGACCTCGCCGCCATGCCGGAGGTGCGGGTCCTGCCGCGCACAACCCTGTTCGGCGTCTATGACCATGGCCAGTACGGCGCGGTCGAGCGGGTGGCCGACCATCTGGCCGTGCCCGCCGCGCACATGCCGCGGCAGCGCGCCTGGCGGATCGTCGCCAAGCGGGCGGTACTCGCGGCCGGTGCCATCGAGCGGCCGCACGTCTTCGGCGGCAACGACCGTCCGGGTGTCATGCTCGCCGGCGCGGTGCGCAGCATGATCAACAAATACGGTGTCCTGCCCGGCCGTCGCGTCGCCGTCTTCACCACGAGCGACGATGGCTGGCGCACGGTCGCCGACGTGCTCGCCGCTGACGGCCAGGTCGCCGCGGTGATCGACGCGCGCAAAACCGTGCCGGCCGAGCTGCGGCAGCGGGCGGAGCGCAGCGGTGTCCGGGTGATCGTCGGCGGGCAGGTGATCGGCACGGCCGGCCGACCGGAACTCGTCTCGATCGAGGTGATGGACGCCTCGGGCACCCTCGCACGCATCCCCTGTGATTGCCTGGCGATGGCGAACGGTTGGAACCCGGTCGTCCATCTCGACTCGCACCTGAGCCGCCGCCCCGTGTGGGACGATGGCATCAGCGCCTTCGTGCCCGGCGCGCTGCCGGGCGGCATGGCGGCGGTCGGCGCGGCCGCCGGGCGCTTCCTGCTCGCCGACTGCCTCGCCGGCGGCGCGCGCGCGGGTGCCGCGGCGGCGGAGGCCTGCGGCTTCCGGACCACCGCCGCGCCGGCGGAGCGGATCGATCCCGAAACCGATGCCCACGAGCCGCTATGGCGGGTGAGCAAGCCCGGAGGCGCAGGCCAAGGTTCGGGAAAGGCCTTCGTCGATTTCCAGAACGACGTCACCACCTCCGACATCGAGCTGGCCCACCGCGAGGGGTTTCGCGCCGTCGAGCACCTCAAGCGCTACACGACGCTCGGCATGGCGAGCGACCAGGGCAAAACGTCGAACCTCGGCGGGCTCGGCATCATGGCGGAGCTGACGGGCCAGGCCATCCCGCAGGTCGGGACGACCGTGTTTCGCCCACCCTTCACCCCCGTCAGCCTCGGCGCGCTCGCCGGTCACCACCGCGGCAAGCAGTTCCGGCCGACGCGCCACACACCGTCCCACGCCTGGGCGGAGGCGAACGGCGCCAGCTTCGTCGCCGCCGGCCAGTGGCTGCGCGCCGCCTACTTTCCCAGACCCGGCGAGACCGACTGGCTCCAGTCGGTCACACGTGAGGTCGGGACCGTGCGCGGCGCCGTCGGCCTCTGCGACGTCTCGACCTTCGGCAAGATCGACATCCAGGGTCCCGACGCGATCAGGCTCATCGAGATGGTTTGCGGCAACGCGATAAAGACCCTGCCGGTCGGCAAGGCGCGCTACGCGATCGTGTTGCGGGACGACGGGTTCGTCATGGACGACGGTACCGTCGCCCGTCTCGGCGACACCCACTACGTGATGACCGCTTCCACCGCCAACGCGGGGCGCGTCATGCAGCACCTGGAATGGGTGCACCAATGGCTCTATCCCGGATTCGACGTGCAGATGGTGTCCGTCAGCGAGCAATGGGCGCAGTTCGCCGTCGCCGGCCCGCGCGCGCGCGACACGCTGCGGGCGATCGTCGATCCGGGCTTCGACATCGGCAACGACGCCTTTCCCTTTCTGGCCTGCGCGGCGATGAGCGTCGGCGGCGGGATCCCCGCGCGGCTTTTCCGCATCTCGTTCTCCGGCGAGCTCGCCTATGAACTCGCGGTCCCGGCTGGCTACGGTGCCACCGCTTGGGCGGCGATCCTCCAAGCCGGGGCGCCTCACGGCATTGCGCCTTACGGCACCGAGGCGCTCAGCGTCATGCGTATCGAGAAGGGCCACGTCGCCGGCGCCGAGATCAACGGGCAGACCACCGCGCGAGACCTCGGCCTCGGCGGCATGCTGGCCAAAAAGAAAGATTACATCGGCCGCCTGATGAAGGAGCGCCCCGCTCTTGTCACGCCGGAGCGGCCGGTGATCGTCGGCCTCAAGCCGGTCGATGAGGGGCAGCGCCTGCGCGCTGGCAGCCATTTCCTCGCGCTGGGCGCCACGCCGAGCCTGGATGCGGACGAGGGCTATCTCACCTCCGTCGCCTACTCTCCGACGCTCGGACGATGGATTGGCCTCGGCCTACTCACGCGCGGCGCGGAGCGCGTCGGCGAGCACGTGCGCGCCTACGATCCCGTGCGCGACGGCGATGTCGTCTGCGAGATCTGCAAACCTTGCTTCGTCGATCCCCAGGAGGAGAAGCTGCGTGCCTGAGGTGTTCGTCTCCCCTTGGAAAGCGCAGAGCGGCTGGGCCGGTCACGCGGTGCCAGGCCGTTCCGGCCTCGGCGGCAAGGCACCCGGCGTCCGGCTCGAGCCGCTTGGCCGGCAGGCGCTTGCGACGGTGATCGTCAAGTCCGGCCAGGACCGCGCGCTGGGCGAAGCGATGACCGCTCATTTCGGCTTCGGCCTTCCCGCCGCCGGACGCGCCGCGTTCGGTCCGCCCGGCGGTCTCGTCTGGTCGGCACCGGGCCAATGGCTCGCCGTCGCAGCGGAAGCGATGAGCTTCGAAGACTGGCCGGCGCGGCTCGCCGACCTTGCCGCCGTGACGGACCAGGGCGACGCCCGCGCCCTCGTACGGGTGAGCGGCCCCGACGCGCGCACGGCGCTTGCCAAAGGGGTGTCTCTCGACCTTCACCCGGCCGTGTTCACGTCGGGGGCGGCGGCCTCGACCGCCGTCGCCCACATGGCCGTGCAGCTCTGGCGCCTGGACGCGCCTGACACGTACGTCGTCGCCGTTCCGCGCAGTTTTGCCGGCAGTTTCTGGGGCTGGCTGATGACGGCTGCGGCAGGGTTCGGTGTCGAGGTCGTGTCGTCGGATCCCGCCTGAGCGGGGCGTGGGCTATTTGCGGCGCGGCGCCGGCGGCACGCCGACGAGCGCCGTGAAAGCGAGCGTGAAGGCCGCATCCAGGCCGCGGCGAAGGTCTGCGCCGTCGTTCGCCAGACAGCGCAGCAGGCGGCCGGCCCCGTTCGGCAGGTCGGTCGCCCCCGACAGGCAACCGGCTCCGTCGGCCACCCTCTGTAAGTCGGCCGGCGGAGGCAGTGTCGCGGCGCGCGCCAGTATGACCAGCGATCCCGAAGCGCGAAACGGGCCGAGCGGCGAACCCGCCTCCACGAAGGCGGCTCCGTGCAGTTCGCCATGCTCGCGCACCAAGCTCCGGCCGCTCCCGTCCACGATCTCGAGTTGCTGCGTCAGCAGACCGAAGGGGCGCTGCCAACCCAGCGGGTCGTGCCAGGCAAAGCCGTCTGCGAGGATCGCGCGCGCATCGGGGCCGAGCGTCACCCGCGTCGCGTTGCGTAGCGTCGCGCCCGGGAACAGGACGAGCGGGTCCGGCGTGTAGGCCAGGAAGCCGCCATCCTCGATTTGCAGGTCTGTGCGCTGCTGCGCCGGCCAGGCGCCGGTATCGTGGACCATCGTCGCGGCTTGCGTGGTCACGTGGGCGGCCGCTCCGGCCTTGACCGCGATGCGCAGGGCGAGGTCGTCCGCGCGGTAGAGGCCGCCGGAGGCGGATTGGAGATAGAGCGTCGCCAAGTCCGGTCGCGCGGGGTCGAGCCGGAACGGCCGCGTGACGTGGAAGGGGTAGGGCACATGCTGGCGCGTCAGCACGCTGCGCCCGCCGCCGGCGGCGAAGACGAGGTTCGCCTCGGCCTGCCGTCCGCTCGCGCGCTGTGCTTCCAACGCGTTCTCGCGACCCGACATCAGGAGCGGAACAGGACGGCCCGGCCGATGGCGTCGGCGACCGCCTCGACGCCGGTGCCGCGGCGCGCATCCGTCGCGACGACGGCGCGCCCGCCGCGCACCGCCTGCGCCTCCGCCAGCATGAGGGCAAGGTCGACGCCGACATGGGGCGCGAGGTCGGTCTTGTTGACGACGAGCAGGTCGCAGCGGACCACGCCAGGCCCTTTCTTGCGTGGGATGTCGCCGCCGCCGGCGACGTCGATGACGAACACCCACCAGTCGACGAGGTCGAGCGAGAAGGTCGACGCGAGGTTGTCGCCGCCCGATTCGAAGATGATGAGGTCGAGGCCCTCGAACTGCGCCTCCAGTTCGTCGCCGGCGACGATGTTGAGCGTCGGGTCCTCGCGGATCACCGTGTGCGGGCAGGCACCGGCCTCCACCGCCGCGACGCGGGCGGGATCGATGAGGCCTGAGCGGCGCAGGCGCTCGGCGTCTTCCTTCGTCACGAGGTCGTTGGTGACCACCGCCAGGTCGACGCCCCGTGCGGCGAGCACGGGGATCAGCGCCTCGATGAGCGCCGTCTTGCCCGAGCCGACCGGACCCCCGATGCCGATCCGCGCGGCCGAGGCCGGCTTGACCGTGACGCCTTCGCTCGAGCGCGTCATCGCAGCATGTAGCGCTGTGCGAGCGGCAGCACCTGGGCCGGTTCGCAGGTGGCGAGCGTCCCGTCGACGAAGACGTCGAACGTCTGCGGGTCGACGCGGATGTGCGGGCAGGCGTCGTTCCACAGCATGTCGGCCTTGGAGAGCCTGCGCGTGCCGTGCGCGGGCAGCAGCGCCTTGCGCATCCCGAGCGAGCCGCCGAGGTCGGCCGCGATCGCCAGCGGGTGGACGAAGCAGGCGGACAGCCCCTGTTTGGCGAGGCCGTAGGCGCCCCATTGCGGGCGCATCCGCATCGGCTCGCAGGTCATCAGCGAGGCCGCGCTGTCGCCCATCGCGCCCCAGGCGATGAAACCGCCCTTGATCACGAGCTCCGGCTTGATACCGAAGAAGGCAGGGCGCCACACCACGACATCGGCCATCTTGCCGTCTTCCAGCGAACCGACGTGCTCGGCGATGCCGAAGGTGCGCGCCGCGTTGATCGTGTATTTGGCGATGTAGCGCTTGATCCTCGCGTTGTCGCCGAGACCAGGGCGGTCCTCCGGTAGGGACCCGCGCTGGTCTTTCATCTTGGAGGCGAGCTGCCACGTCCGGCAGATCACCTCGTGGATGCGGCCCATGCCCTGGCTGTCGGAGCCGAGCATGGAGATCGCGCCGATGTCGTGCAGCACGTCCTCCGCCGCGATCGTCTGCGCGCGGATACGGCTCTCGGCGAAGGCGACGTCCTCCGGTATCGCCGGGTTGAGGTGGTGGCACACCATCGTCATGTCGAGGTGCTCGTCGAACGTGTTGACCGTGTAGGGGTTGGTCGGGTTGGTCGAGGAGGGCAGGCAGTTCGGGTGGCCGGCGACGGTGATGATGTCTGGCGCGTGGCCACCGCCGGCGCCTTCCGTGTGGTACATGTGGATGACCCGGCCGCCGATCGCGCGCAGCGTGTCCTCGACGAAGCCCGACTCGTTCAGCGTGTCGGTGTGCAGCTGCACCTGGAAGTCGTAGTCGTCGGCGATGCCGAGGCAGGCGTCGATGGTCGCCGGCATGGCGCCCCAATCCTCGTGGATCTTGAGCCCGAGGCACCCGGTCTTCAGCTGCTCGATGAGCGGCGCGGTCTTGTGCGAGTTGCCGCGGCCCAGGAAGCCGAAGTTGATCGGCCAGGCCTCAGAGGCCTGCAGCATCTTGCCCGTGTTGAACGGGCCGCCGGAATCGATGCCGACTGTGATCGGTCCCAGCGAGCCGCCGAGCATGGTGGTGATACCCGAGGCGATCGCGTGGTCGCAAAGGCCGGCGGAATCGAAGTGGACGTGGACGTCGATGGCGCCGGGCGTGACGATCAGACCCTCGCAGTCGCGCACGGTGGTGCCGGCTCCCACGATGAGGCGTGGGTCGACCCCGTCCATGATCGCGGGGTTGCCGGCCTTGCCGATCCCCACGATCCGGCCATCCTTCATGCCGACGTCGCCCTTCACGAGGCCCAGCACGGGGTCGATGACGAACGCGTTGCAAAGCAGGAAATCGAGTGCGCCATCGGCGTTGGTGACGCCGGCGGCGAGACCGAGCCCGTCGCGCAGCGTCTTGCCGCCGCCGTGCAGGCATTCGTCGCCGTAGACGGCGTGGTCCTTCTCCACCACGGCGACGAGCGACGTGTCGCCGAGCCTGACACCGTCGCCGACGGTCGGGCCGTAAAGGGCGGCGTAGGTCGCCCGCGCAATGCTCACCATGGTCGCCGCTCCTATGCCCCTTTGAACCCGCCGGCCCTGGCGCGGTCCACCGCCGCGTCCCATGCGGCATCGTCTTGCGCGCCACGGCTCAAATCGTTCAGTCCCGACAGGGTGCGGCTGCCGCCGAAGCTCGTCAGCGTGACGCTCTTGCGCTGCCCCGGCTCGAAGCGCACGGCCGTGCCGGCGGCGATGTCGAGGCGCATCCCCATCGCGGCGCGCCGGTCGAACGCGAGCGCGCGATTCGTCTCGAAGAAATGGTAGTGCGAGCCGACCTGGATCGGCCGGTCGCCCGTATTGGTGACGTCCACCGTCACGCGCGGCCGGCCGGCGGAGAGCTCGATGTCGCCATTTAGGGGCAGGATGGCGCCGGGCTCCAGCGGATCGATGGCGCTGCCTTCCCTGGGGCGCACCGGTTCGTGCACCGTGACCAGCTTGGTGCCATCGGGGAACAGGCCTTCGACCTGCAGCACCGGCATCATCGCGGCGACCCCGTCCATCACGTCCTCGGTGGAGAGGATGGTCGAGCCGTACCCGATAAGGTCGGCGACGCCTCGCCCCTCGCGCGCGCCCTCCAGGATCTCGTCGCTGATGAGGGCCACGGCCTCCGGAAAGTTCAGCCGCAGCCCCTTGCCACGCCGCTTACGCGCCAGTTCGGCGGCGGTGAAGATCGTCAGGCGCTCCATTTCCGTCGGCGTGAGAAGCAAGGCTCGACCCTCAGTTGGCGAAGAGGCGCAGATCACTGCCGGCGGCGCGCATGGCGGCGACCTCGATGAACGGCACGAAGCTGCTGAAGGCGACGCCCGGGCCGGTCGGCTCGGGAAGCGCGCTGCAGGCTTCGACGAGTGCAAGCACGTCCCGCACCACGGCCTGCGCGTCGATGGCGCCGATCCGCCCGAGCCGTACGGCGGCGCTGGCGAGCCCCGACACGGTCTGGTAGCCGGAGATCGCGACGGCCTGCCGTTCCGACAGCCCTATCGCCTGCCACAGGCAGCCCTGGACCGTCGCCAGGTGACCGATCAGTTGGTCCTGCGCGATCGCCCCTTTCAACGCGTCGGCCCGGGCGGTGCCGAGGCGGGCGTGGCTGGCGAGGAAGGCGCGCCCGGCGCGGCGCGAGCCCGTGCGCAGCGGCGCGGCGAGGGTCGCGGCCTCCAAGGCCTCGTCCACGCCGGCGAGGCGATCGAGCGCGCCGCCGGCGCGAAAGGCATGGAGGAGGGCAACGCGGTCCGTGCCGGCCCAGCGATGGCGGATCGCGGCTTCGGCATGGCGCTGCAGCGCGGCGCGATCGAACGGATAGGGCAGTTCGGCCAAGCCTTCGACGCCGTTGGAGAAGGCGAACGCGCCGCTGGGAAAGGCCGCGTCGGCCTGCTGCATGGCGATCAGGGTCGTCAGCACGCGGTATCGTCCGCGAAGGTTACGGCGCCGGCGTCGATCATCCGCTGCAGCCGGACGCGGTAGGCCTCCGGCGGCCCCTCCAGCGCGACGAGGAGGGCCGGCCCATCGAACTTCACGCGCCAGTGCAGGTTGCCGGCATTGTAACCGAGTTCGATGGCGGCGGCCGCGTCGCGCGGAACGAGGCGCAGCCAGCGCGGCGTGGACACCCGCACGACCAGCGCCCAATCCTCCTCCAGGGCCAGTACCGCGCCATCGTGCAGGCCTTGGTCACGCGGCAGGGCGATGGCGACGTCCTCGCCGCGCTCCGTCACCGCGCGGAAGCGGCGGCGCTCGGTCTCCGCGGCCTTGATCGTGAGGCTGTCGAGCGCGCCCCTGTGGTCGAGCCGGTGCAAACGCTCAGCCAATGCCGCGTCGGTCCGGTTCCCGAGGACATGCTCGATCAGGCGCATGGCTCAGCAATCCAGCGTATTGTCCCGTTCCCAGTCGGTCAGGTGGCGGGAATAAGCGTTCCATTCCTCCGTCTTAAGCTTGAGGTAGGAGGGCACGAAGCTGCCGAAGGCCTGGGCCAGAACCGCGCTGTCCTCCAGCGCGCGGATGGCGTCGAGCATGTTGAGGGGTAGCGTTTTTACGCCTTCGACCCGATGTCCCTCGGTGTACATGTTGATGTCGAGGCGGCGGCCGGGATCGCGGCGGTTCCGCATCCCGTCGAGGCCGGCGGCAAGGATCCCGGCCTGCAGCAGGTAGGGGTTGGCGGCTCCGTCGGCGAGGCGGAACTCGAAGCGTCCGGCGTCGGGGATGCGGATCATGTGCGTGCGGTTGTTGCCGGTGTAGGTCACGCTGTTGGGCGACCAGGTCGCGCCCGAAGTCGTGCGCGGCGCGTTGATCCGCTTGTAGGAGTTCACCGTCGGGTTGGTGATGGCGGCGAGCGCCTGCGCCGAGTGGATGAGGCCGCCGATGAAATGGTAGCCCGCCTGCGAGACGCCGAGCTCGCCCGCGGCATCGGCGAAGACGTTCCTGCCGTCGCGCCATAGCGAGACATGGGCGTGGCAGCCCGAGCCGGTCAGCTCGGTGAAGGGCTTGGGCATGAAGGTGGCGCGGAACCCGTGCTTCTCGGCGATCGACCGGGTCATGTACTTGAAGAACGCGTGCCGGTCGGCGGTGACGAGCGCGTCGGCATAGTGCCAGTTCATCTCGAACTGCCCGTTCGCATCCTCGTGGTCGTTCTGGTAGGGGTTCCACCCGAGCGCGAGCATGGCGTCGCAGATCTCGGCGATGACGTCGTAGCGGCGCATCAGGGCGGACTGGTCGTAGCAGGGCTTCATCTGCCGGTCGGCGAGGTCGGCCGGCGCGGAGCCCGACGGCGTGATGAGGAAGAACTCGCATTCGACGCCGGTTTTCATCGCGAGGCCGTCAACGGCGGCGTCCGCGACCATCCGCTTGAGAATGTTGCGCGGGCCCTGCTCCACGGGTGCGCCGTTCATGAAGAGGTCGGCGGCGAGCCAGCCGACCTCCGGTTTCCAAGGCAGTTGGATCAGGCTCTCGGGATCGGGCTTGGCGAAAAGGTCGGGGTCGGCCGGCGTCATGTCGAGCCAGGTGGCGAAACCGGCAAAGCCCGCGCCGTCCTCGCACATAGCCTTGATCGCCGCCGCCGGCACCAACTTGGCCCGCTGCGAGCCGAACAGGTCGGTGTAGGAAATGAGGAAATACTTGATGCCGCGATCCTTTGCGGCGGCTTCCAGATCGATCATCACTCGGGTCCTTGTTCGCGCGGCGGAACTATCGATCTTCGAGACAGCTGCGGACGTCTCCCTCAAAGACGCCCTTCGCCCTTGCGAGCGTGCGAAGCAATCGGGAGGCCAGCGCCGGGCATCTGGCTTGCTCCGCCTTCGCCCCGCCCTGACGACGAGGCAACGGGTCTCAGACCGGCGACGGCCTAGAAACCGGTCCGGCCCGGTATCCAATTGGTTCCGGCGAGCGGAACGCCGGCCATCGCCGCCGCCTCGATCGTCAGAGCCACCAGATCTTCCGGCTCGAGGTTGTGCAAGTGCGATTTCCCGCAGGCGCGGGCGATCGTCTGCGCCTCCAGCGTCATCACGGCGAGATAGTTGGCGAGCCGACGGCCGCCGAGCACCGGGTCGAGGCGCGCGGCGAGGTCGGGATCCTGCGTGGTGATGCCGGCGGGATCATTGCCTTCGTGCCAGGCGTCGTAGGCGCCGGCCGTCGTACCGAGCGCTGCGTAGTCGGCCTCATAGATGGGGTCGTTGTCGCCTAGCGCTATCAGCGCCGCCGTGCCGATCGCGACCGCGTCGGCTCCGAGCGCGATGGACTTGGCCACGTCTGCGCCGGAACGGATACCGCCCGAGACGACGAGTTGGACTTGCCGGTGCAGTCCCAGGTCTTGCAACGCCTGAACCGCTGGACGGATCGCCGCCAAGATGGGGATACCGACGTTTTCGATGAAGACGTTCTGCGTCGCCGCCGTACCGCCCTGCATGCCGTCGATCACGACGACGTCGGCGCCCGACTTCGCGGCCAGCGCGGTGTCGTAGTAGGGACGGCTCGCACCCACCTTCACGTAGATCGGTTTCTCCCAATCGGTGATCTCACGCAGTTCCTCCATCTTGATCTCGAGGTCGTCCGGCCCGGTCCAGTCAGGGTGGCGGGAGGCCGAGCGCTGGTCGATGCCGGGCGGAAGGCAGCGCATGCCGGCGACGCGTTCGGTGATCTTCTGGCCGAGCAGCATGCCGCCGCCGCCGGGCTTGGCGCCCTGGCCGATGACGATCTCGATCGCGTCGGCGCGGCGCAGGTCGTCCGGGTTCATGCCATAGCGCGAAGGTAGATATTGGTAGACGAGCGTCTGCGAATGGCCGCGCTCTTCCTGCGTCATGCCGCCGTCGCCGGTCGTGGTGGACGTGCCGGCGAGCGTTGCGCCGCGCCCCAGCGCCTCCTTGGCGTTGGCGGAGAGCGAGCCGAAGCTCATGCCGGCGATGGTGATCGGCGTCTTCAGCCGAACGGGCTTCTTGGCGAAACGGGTGCCGAGTACGACGTCCGTGCCGCAGCGCTCCCGGTACCCTTCGAGCGGGTAGCGGCTGATGGAGGCGCCCAGGAACAGCAGATCGTCGAAATGAGGCAGCTTGCGCTTGGCGCCGGCGCCGCGAATGTCGTAGATGCCGGTCGCCGCTGCCCGGCGGATCTCGGACATGGTGCCGGGATCGAAGGTCGCGGAGAACCTTGGCATCGTACGCGCCACGCGAACTTT
The DNA here is from genome assembly GCA_965249685.1 of Beijerinckiaceae bacterium. Lineage (GTDB taxonomy): Bacteria > Pseudomonadota > Alphaproteobacteria > Rhizobiales > Beijerinckiaceae > RH-AL1. Next base: position 3,156,095 of record CBDFMN010000003.1, read on the forward strand.
CTCATCCATCAGTAAGATCCCGCATTGTCGACGTGGAAGTGGTAGAGGGTGCGCGCGGAGCCATAGCGGCGGAACTCGCCGAGGTCGACGGTGCCCTCAAAGCCGGCTGCCTTCAGCTTCTCGCGCAGGAGCGCGCGGTGCTCGTCGCGCATCTCCTTCTCCACGCAATCGGCGCCGAGGCTCCTCACCGATCCGCGGACGAAAAGCCTCGCTTCGTAGAGGGAATCGCCCAGCGCCTCTCCCGCGTCGCCGAACACAATCAACGTTCCGGCTTGCGCCATGAAGGCCGACATGTGGCCGATGGAACCCTTGACGACGATGTCGATGCCCTTCATCGAAATGCCGCAACGCGCGCCTGCATTCCCCTCGACGATCAGCAGCCCGCCATGCGCGGTCGCTCCCGCCGACTGGCTCGCATCGCCGCGCACGTGGACGCTTCCCGACATCATGTTCTCGGCGACGCCGACTCCGGCATTCCCCTCGATGACGACGTGCGCCTGCTTGTTCATGCTCGCGCAGTAATAGCCGACGTTGCCGACGATCTCGACGTCGACGGCCGAGTCCAGCCCGGACGCGATGGCGTGGCGTCCGTCCGGGTTGACGATCCGCCAATGTGTCTCGTTCGTATCCGGCCGCAGGCGGTGGAGCGACTGGTTGAGGTCGCGCAGGGCGCCCTGCCGCAGGTCGAAGCTCAGCATCAGGCGCGCTCCCACGCGTAGACCGTCGCGGGTTCCGGCTCGAAGACGCGGGCGGCCTCGATACCGGGTAGCCCGACGAGGGCGCGGTACTCGGAGCCGAAGGCGACGTAATCGTCCGTCTCGGCCATGACGGCCGGTTTGCAGGCAATGGGGTCGCGCACCACGGCGAAGCCGGTCTGCGTGCCCACGACGAACGTGAAGAAACCGTCGAGATCGGCAAGGCTCGCTTCGAGAGCCGCCTTCAGCGAGTCGCCCTCGCGCATCCGCCACGACAGGTACCCTGCGGCGACCTCCGTGTCGTTCTGCGTGGCGAAATGCTGACCTTGTCTCTGCAACATGCGGCGAAGGCCGTTATGGTTCGATAGAGAACCATTATGCACGAGGCACTGGTCGGGGCCCGTCGAGAACGGGTGGGCGCCGTCGGTCGTCACCGCGCTTTCCGTCGCCATGCGGGTGTGGCCGATCGCATGCGTGCCGCTCATCCCGGCCAAGTCGAAGCGCTCGGCGACGCGGGCCGGCAGCCCGACCTCCTTGTAGATCTCCATCCTCCGGCCGGCGCTCACGACGTCGATGCCAGGTGCATTTTCGGTGAGCCACCGGCGCACCTCGGTCTCGCGGTCGATCGGGACGGCGAGCACCGTGTGAGTGTCGCGCGAGATCGCGGCGAAACGGGTGGCGCAGTGGCTTTCCAGGCGAGCGATAGCCTCCGCGAGCGCTGCCTCGCCGGTGCCGCGTAGCGTCAGCTTCACGCCCGGCGCGTCGTGGCCGTAAACGGCGAAACCCGCACTGTCCGGACCGCGGTCGCTCATCGTGGCGAGCATCGCGGCGGTGAGTTCGCCGAGCTTCGGCTCCAAGGACGGGTTCTTCAAAAACAAGCCGACGATGCCGCACATAGAGCTTTCCGCTCCTCCTCAGTCAGGGGAAAGGAATACGGACAGGCGGCTCCCGCGTCAATGCGGCAGAAAGAAAATTTCCTGGGAAGAAATCCGCCGGCGGCGTTATCGCGGGTAGATGATGATCGAAAGGTAGGTCATCGGTAGGCAAACCAGCGTTTCGGGGCCGTGCACGCCGCCGGAGTCGAACAGGATCGCATCGCCGGGGCGCAGGCGATAGGTGCGGTCGGCATGGCGGTAGATGACCTCGCCACTCAGCATATAGATGAACTCCGTGCCGGCGTGGCGGAAGTTGGTGTAGGGCGAGGCGTCGTCCTCCAGCGTGATGAGGTAGGGCTCCACCACGACGTCGCCGCCCAGCGCGTGGCCGAGCAGTTCGTAGACATGCCCGACCTTCGTGCCGCGCCGCTCGATGATGACGCCCTGGCCCTTGGCGACGAAGGAGCAGTCCCGTTTGTCTTCGAAAGCGGTGAACAGCGTGCTCAGAGGCACGTTCAGCGCATTGGCAACCGCGTTGATCGTCGAGAGCGAGGGGGAGATCTGGCCATTTTCGATCTTCGAGACCATGCCCATCGAGATGCCGGCCGCATTGGAGAGATCGCCGACGGAGAGGTCCCTCTCGCGCCGCAACAACCGGATCTGCAGTCCAAGCGCGCTCTCCAGCGTGCGCGGGCTCTCCACGGGGGCATTCGAGCCGGTGGCGAGATCGGCCGCACCGAGATCGGTCGTGGCGCTCTCGGCCAGGCCGGGCGCGGCTTTTGAACGGATCGGGCGATGGGATGCGGGACGGGCCATGGAACCATAGTGCCTTCACGCCATCGCCGCCGTCAAAGCCGTTCTCCCCCGCCGGTAAACCAGCAGGCCTCGGCTGGCTTCGATCTTGCGGACGTGGCGGACGGATCGGCGCCCGGCTGACGTCCGGTCGCAGGCCATAGCCCTCTCCAACTCAGCGAGGACCTCGCTTGTCGCCAGCGCATGTCACGGACCTGTTCACCTATCCGATCAAAGGGCTGACGCCGCAGCCCGGCCCCTGCCTGCACGTCACGGTCAAGGATGGCGTGCCGGCCGACCGGCGCTATGCGCTGGCGCTGGGGACGACCGCCTTCGACCCATCCGATCCGCAGCCTCTCGACAAAGGCTACTTCCTGATGCTGCGGCGCGACGCGAGCCTCGCGGCCTTGCGCACGACCGTGGACGTCGAAACCGGCGCCCTAAGCGTCGTCAGCCCCGATGGGCAGCACTTCGAGGCCGACCTGCGAACGTCGGCGGGCCGGTCCGCCGCGGAAAGCTTCTTCCATGCCTACCTCGGTGGACCGGACGAAGAGCGTCCGAGGCTCGTCGAGGCCGACGGCCATAAATTCACGGATGTCAGCGTGATCTCGCCTACCATGATGCGCGCGGTCTCGCTGATCAGCCACGCCTCGGTGCGCGACCTGGAGGAGCGATACGGGCGGCCGGTGCACCCGCTGCGTTTCCGCGCCAACATCTACGTCGACGGTATCGCGCCCTGGAAAGAGTTCGATTGGGTCGGGCGCGAGGTGAGCGTCGGCGCGCTGCGCTTCCGCTGCGTCCTGCGCACCCGGCGTTGCGCGGCAGTCGATGTCGACCCGCGAACCGGCGTGCGCGACATGGCGTTGCCGAAGGCCTTGATGGCCCATTACGGGCATCCCGACTGCGGGGTCTACCTGGAGGTCGTAGCCGACGGGACGCTCGCGGTCGGCGATGCGGTAACCGGCAGCTCCGACTCGTCATAGAGGGGCGTCGTGCACCCGCGCCGTATGCGGGCTGAGCTTGAGGGCGACGGCAAAGCGCGCGACGGAAAAGCCTTGGCCGATCAGGTCCAGCAACTCCCGCTCGCGACGGGTCAGCGCGTCCTCGTGGGTGCAGGTCGGCGGGGTTGGCGCATGAGGGCCATCCGGCTCCCCTCTCGGCAGTTTTCGCGGAATGGAGACTTTGAGCGCCAGCGCCTCGCGAAACGCGCCGCGCTCCTGGTTCTTCAGCAGGATCGCGGTGGCTCCATAATAGAGCGCCTTGAGGACCTGCTCGCGCGCCACGTCTTGTCAAGAGCCCAACGGCTTTCCCCGGCGCGCGTTCGCGGATGCGGGCGAAGACCGCTTCCCCCTACTCCGTGACGATCGCCTCGTCGATCAGGGCGAAGGGAACGTCGCACTTGTCGCGGAGCGACCGATGAGAGCTACGCTGTCTTCGGCCTCGATCGCCGTGACGCCCCTCCGACGGTCATCGGCCAGAGGGCAACGCTTGCGCGGACCATCCAAGGTCGATCGCCCCGGATGTCGATCGGCGGTGATGAAACACTCTGTGCCCGTCAAGGTCATCAGCACATGCTGCGACAGGATTAGTTCACGAACACACCGACCACAGTCACGGACGGCTTCTCCGCCGCCTAGTCTTATTGATTAGCGATTAGGCAGAGATGCCACGAGATTAGGCTGGAAGATCATCTCATTAGCGCAATGTATCTGTCACACTTTTATCGCAAACAGAACAAATGCAGCAGAAGACTAGCCGTTTTGATTACGAAGCGCGACGGTTTTACGATATGTTTTTCGGCGTGGCGCTCAGGTCAGATGGGGTGCGCCGATTATTAGCTTTCAGTAGTGGGGACGTATACATGATGCAGCACTTCGGCCGCCTCTCCGCGCGCGCGATGATCAGGCCGGCGGTCCTTGGCTCCGCCGTTTCCGTTCTGCTCCTGTCCGGCGCCGCCCAAGCGCAGGAGGGTGGCTCGCGACCGCCCGGCGCGATCAACGAAGAGGTCAACCCGAAGGTCGTGCCCGGACTCGTCAAGCCGGTTGCTCCCAAAGGGTTGAGCGGGCCGCTGGCGACGTTCGCCCAGCCTTACGCCGATCGCGGGATCACCTTCCACATCCTGGCGCTCGATTTCGCACAGGACAACCCGAGCGTCGGTATCCTGCGCGGGCGTGGCGCAAACTCGCTTTACATCATCGAGGGCGTCGACGCCGACCTGTCGAAGCTGTTCGGCATGCCGGGCACGTCGCTGCACTTCGAGAACGTCTTCTTCGCGGGGGTGTCCAACCTCAACCAGGCCGGGCAGATCGGTGACAGCCAGGTCGGTTACCAGCCGCCGTTCACGCCGCGCGTCGCGCGCCTCTCGCGCGCGACGGTCGAGCAGAAACTTTTGGACGGCAAGCTCGACATTGAAGTTGGATCGACCCACCCCGGCTATTACTACGCCCTGCCGAACTGCCAATCGATCAACAGCTGCTTCCAGGACATCCTGTACCTGAACGCCGGTTGGACCTCGCCGCTGTTCTCGGTGCCCGGCGCCAACATCAGCTACCAGGCTTCACCCACGATCTACGCTGAGGCCGGTGCCTTCGCCGTGCAGACGAACGCCAATTTCCACGTCGGCTATGATTTCCCCAACGAGCAGTACCGCGGTGTCGTCGGCATGGCCGAGATCGGCTCCAAGACAGACTTCGACACAAAGGCCTACCCGGGCCGTTACTCGGTGACCGGCTTCATCAACACGGCCAATCACGCCGACCTCAACGCCGGCACGGCCTTCGGCACGGCGGCGCAGACCGTGCACGGCACATCCGGCGTGGTGGTGCAGGGCGAACAGATCGTCTATCGCGCGGACGGCGGCCAGGACCTGCTCAACAAGGCGCCGACGGCGATCGCCCTCTACGGAGTGCCGGCTTTGCGCTCGACTCATCCATCCCGATCCAGTCCGACATCTACGTCGGCGCGACGCTGCAATCGCCCTTCCAGAGCCGCCCGGCCGACCGCTTCGGGCTCAAGGTCAATTGGGAGCGCCTGAACCCGAGCTTCACGAACTACATCACGGCGGCCAAGGCTTTTGCGGGCGGCGGCGCCACGGGGGCCTACTCGCGCGACAAGTACGTGTTCGAGGCCAACGCGCATCTGCAACTCCCGCTCGGCGCAGCCTTCGAGCCAGTGGTGCAGTACGTCGTCCACCCCAACAGCTTCTTCAACCAGAATTCGGCGATCAAGGCCCGCGACGGCTTCTATATCGGCGGGACGCTCGTGCTGCCCATCGGCGTCATCCTCGGGCTTGGCGCCCCGAGCTGATCGGGCGGAGTTGACGGAGACCGGACAAACGGGAGGGCCGCGCAAGCGGCCCTTTTGCTTCGCCGGGTTCGCGTGCGGCTCCCCGCCTACGGCGCGGTGCCGGGAGGCAGCGGGGTGCACGGGGTGTCGGCCTCCTTGAGGAGGACGCCGGTCGTCTCCAGGCTCAGCGCCCGCTCCACGAGCCAGCACAGCTTGCGCGCCGCCTCGTCGATCGACAGGCCGCCCCGTCCATGGATGTTGGAGAGGCAATTGCGCTCGGAGTCGCGTCGGCCGATCTTGGGATCGTAGGTAATATAGATCCCCAGGCTGTCGGCCACGCTGAGCCCCGGCCGCTCGCCGATGAGGACGACGCACAGCCGCGCGCGCAGGGCTTCGCCGATCGCATCGCCGAGCGCCACCCGCGCCTGCGTCGCGACGACGATGGGGCCCAGCGTCAAGGCGGCGAGCCGGGCAGCGCAGCGCGCGACGAGCGCCGGCGCCTGGGCCGCCACCGCCGCGGCCGAGAGCCCGTCGGCCACCACGAAGACGCAATCGAGCGGGGCGCCCGCCTTCGCGTCGAGGCGGGCACGGCAGGCGGGATCGAGGGCCCGGCCGAGGTCGGGCCGGCGCAGATAGGTCGAGCGGTCCGGCGCGGCGCTTCGTACGACCACCACGTCCCGTGGCGCCAGGGCGCCTGCCAGCGCTTCCGCGTCGAGCGCCGCGTGGACGGCGTCGCGCGCCGCCGCATGGGCGAGCTGGAAGTCCAACACGGGGCGCAGCCCCACGGTGTCGCCGACGCGCTCGAGGCCGATCCGCGCCGGCGTCGCGCCGCGCAGCCCGGCCCAGGGGTCAGCGGCTCGCGCACCCACGGTCGAGCCATCGATGGGCCGGGCCGCTTGCGCAGGGAGAGCGGGTCCGTCCTCGCTACCATCCTCGATCATGACGCCCTCGCTTCATCCATCAGGCGGCGGACGCCCGCCGTCGAGGCGGTCGCGGCCTCGAGCAGCCGCCCCGAGCCGTCCGTCAGCCCCACCCGCGCGAGCCAAGCCTCGAACTCCGGCGCGGGCCTCACCCCGAAGATCGAGCGCAGGTGCAGCACGTCGTGGTGCGAGAGGCTTTGATAGTTGAGCATGACGTCGTCGGCGCCGGGAACGCAGATGAGGAAGGTAACCCCGGCGACCGTCAACAGGGTCATCAGGCTGTCCATGTCGTCTTGATCGGCCTCGGCATGGTTGGTGTAGCAGACATCGCAGCCCATCGGCACGCCAAGCAGCTTGCCGCAGAAATGGTCCTCAAGACCAGCGCGGATGATCTGTTTGCCATCATACAGGTACTCCGGCCCGATAAAGCCCACGACCGTGTTGACGATGAGCGGCTCGAAGCTGCGGGCGACGGCATAGGCGCGCGCTTCCGCCGTCTGCTGGTCGAGGCCGCCATGCGCGTCGGCCGATAGCGCCGCGCCCTGGCCCGTCTCGAAATACATGACGTTGCAGCCGACGCTCCCGCGCTTCAGCGCGAGCGCCGCCTCGCGCGCCTCGCGCAGCACCGCGAGGTCGATGCCGAAACCCCGGTTGGCGGCCTGCGTCCCCGCAATCGATTGGAACACGAGGTCGGTCGGCGCGCCCTTCGCCATCGCCGCGATCGCGTTGGTGACATGGGTGAGGACGCAGGTCTGCACGGGCACGCCGTGCCGCTCGCGGAAGCTGTCGAGCATGGCGAGCAGCGCCACGGCATTGTCGACGTTGTCCGTCGCCGGGTTGATGCCGATGACGGCGTCGCCCACGCCGAGCAGCAAGCCGTCCAGCAGGGAGACGGCAATGCCGCGAGGGTCGTCGGAGGGATGGTTGGGTTGCAGCCGGGTCGAAAGCCGGCCGGGCAGGCCGAGCGTGGTGCGGAAAGCCGTCACCACCTCCACCTTGCGCGCGACGGCGATGAGGTCCTGGTTGCGCATGAGTTTGGACACGGCGGCCGCCATCTCCGGCGTCACGCCCGGGGCGAGGTTCGCGAGAACGGCGGCGTTCGTCGTGCGTGCCAGGAGGAGGTCGCGCAGGCCACCGACGGTCAGCGCCGCAACCGGCGCGAAGGCCGCACGGTCGTGCGTGTCGAGGATGAGGCGCGTCACCTCGTCGGCCTCGTAGGGGATCAGCGCCTCGTCGAGAAAGGCCTGCAGCGGCACGTCGGCGAGCGCGTAGCGTGCCGCGACCCGCTCCGCATCCGATTCTGCCGCCACGCCCGCCAGCTCGTCGCCGGATCGCCGCGGCGAGGCCGCCGCAAGCAGCGCCTTCAGGTCGGTAAAGGCGTAGAGCGTGCCGCCGACCGCGTGTCGATAGGATGCCATGGCGTTCCTCCGATGCGAGCGCGCCATCCTCCGCCGCACGCGCGCCGTGCAAGGGTAGGGGAAGGCGCCGCTCCCGTCACGCGCCATCGCGTGCGGCTTTGTGATGTTCGCTCCGGCGGAGGTCTATCGCATGGTGTGGACCTCTCGATCGCGCCTTTGCTGACGCCAGCGAGAGAGATGCTCGAAAGCACGACATCTAGAAAGTCATAATGCCTCGCTATACAGCCGCGCCGAGGTTGTGGATGGTTCCTCGCTAAAACGCTGGCATGACCGTTGCTGTGTTCCCCGCGACGCGGAAACGCCAACAGGCTAGAGACCACATGGCTTGCGGCACGACGACGCTCGCCCTCGCCCGTCACCTCGTCGACCGCGTGCGCGTGCGCGTGTTCACCAATTCGCTCGACGTCGCCCAGCTTCTCGCCGGCGGTTCGGTGGCCGAGGTCACGGTGGCCGGCGGCTGGCTGCGGCCGGATTACCGCGCGCTCCTCGGACCGCTCACGTTGGAGGCCGCAGGGAGCCACGTCTTCGATGCCGCCTTCATCAGCGTCGTCGCCGTCGATGCGACCCGCGGCTTCATGGACTTCGGCCGGGACGAGGCGTCCCTGCGGTGCCTGCTCGCGCGGGACGCCCGCGAGGTGGTGATGCTGGCCGACAGTGCTAAGTTCGGCCGCCCGGCGGCCATCCGCACGCTCTATGTCCGCCAGGTCCACCGCTTGGTGACCGACGCGCCCCGCCGGCGTCCTTTGCTGCCAAACTTGAAGAGGCCGGAGTTGAAATCATCTGCGCTTAAGCCCACCTCGGCCGCGATCGACGTGGCCGACCTGCACGCGATGATGGAGGCGGTGTCGCAGCTCGGCGGGGGCCCGGGCGGCGCTATGACCCGCCTGACGCTCTCGACCGAAGACCGCGCGGCCCGCGACTGGCTGGCGGCCGTGTTCGCGCGGGAAGGCCTGGCGCTGGAGGTCGACGGCATCGGCAACATGTTCGGACGGCTCGAGTGGGCTGGGCCGGATGCCCCGACCGTGATGACCGGGTCGCACCTCGACAGCCAGCCGAACGGTGGGCGCTTCGACGGAGCATACGGTGTGGTCGCCGCCTGCGCCGCGCTCAAGGCGGTCAAGCGGGCGGTCGCGCGCGAGGGGCTGCGGCCGCGCGCCAACCTCTGCATCGTCAACTGGACCAACGAGGAGGGCGCGCGCTTCCAGCCGAGCCTGCTCGGCAGCGGCGCCTACACGGGCGAGATCGACCTCGCCTGGGGGCTGGCCCGCACGGACGGACAGGGGATCGCCGTCGGCGAGGCGCTCGACCACATCGGCTATCGCGGTGACAGGGCGCCCCCCGTGCCCGACGCCTACCTCGAACTCCATATCGAAGGCTCCTCCAAGCTGGAGCAGGCGGGGCTGCGCTTCGCCGCCTTCCACCGGTTCTGGGGGGCCACCAAGTACCGCCTCGCCTTCGTCGGCCGCCAGGCCCACACGGGGCCGACGCCGATGGCGGAGCGCCAGGACGCGCTGCTCGCCGCCGCCCACCTCGTCGTCGCGCTGAAGGGGCTGGCCGATCGCGCCGGTACGGAGCTCCACACGTCCGTCGGTCGCCTGGAGGTCTCGCCCAATTCGCCGAACGTCGTGCCGGGCGAGGCCGTCTTGTTCATCGAGCTTCGTTCGGGCGCTGCCGACGTCCTAGCGGAGGCCGAGGCGGAGATGAAACAGGCGATCAAGGCGGCGGCGGCAGCGGCCGGCGTCGGCTTCGAGGTGCGAGCGGTCGACCGGCGTCGCGCCGGGCCGATGGACGCCGGCCTGGTACGCCTCGCCGCCGATGTCGCGCGCGACCACGGCGAGGATATGCTGAGGCTCGACACCATCGCCGGCCACGACGGGGTCAGCCTCGCGGCCGTCTGTCCCTCTCTCGTGATGGCGGTGCCGAGCGTCGGCGGCGTCATCCACCACCCGACCGAGTTCACCAGCGCGGCGGACCGCGAGCTCGGCGCGACCATCCTCGCCGGCATGCTCATGCGGTTCTGCCGCGAGGGCGATCCATTGCGGAGCCTCGGGGTATGACCAGGCTCGGCGCGGCGGCGAACGACGACGAGCGGGCTGCCGAGGCGGCCATCCGCCTCGTGCCGGGCTGGGCGGGTGCCGCGATCGATTACGCCCGCGCGGCGGTGCCGATCATGTCGCCGATGCACAGGGCGGTGGATTCCGACTGTTACGCGGTCGATGTCGACGGCGCGCCGTACTTCCTGAAGATCGTCCATGCCGACCTGCGGCCCGCGATGGACCTTGCCGCCAGCTTCGACGCCGCCGCGAAGGCTGCCGCCTGCGGAGTGGCGCCGGCGCCCCGCCATTGTCTGCCACAGGCGCACGCGATCGTCTTCGACCGGCTGGACGCGAGCTGGCGCACCGCGACGGTCGACGACATTCGTGGTCCCTGCGTCATGGGCGCGGTTCTCGCTGCCAAGGCGCGCATCCACGCGGGCCCGTCGTTTGCGCGGACGTGGTCGGTCTTCGACGCGATCGACGCCACCTTGCCGCTCCTCACGCCGGTCGAACGCGAGCGGGTGCCGGACCTCTGGTGGCTGCGCGACGCCGTCGCCAGCATCGCGGCGTCCTTTGAGGCAGCGGGAACGGACCGCAAGCCCTGTCACGCCGATGGTATGGCCTCCAACATCATGCTGGGGCCGAACGGCGCCGTGCGACTCGTCGACTTCGACATGGCCTGCGACACCGATCCCCTCTACGACGTCGCCGTCCTCCTCAACGAGGCCTATGCCTTCGAGGAGGAGATGGCGGCAGCGCTCGAGGCTTACGAGGGCAGCCTGCGTCCGGCGACGCTCGCTCGCTGCCGGCTCTACGCGATCGCCGACGATTTCTACTGGGGCCTGTGGGCGAGCCGAATGGACGCCACCTCGGCGCGCCGGGGCGTGGAGTTCCTGAAATACGCGAACTGGCGCTTTCTGCGCTGCCGCATGGCGCTTGGCGAGACGCACGCCGAGCGATGGCTGAGGACGATCTGATGGCGACCCACCCGACCCCATCGTCGGCCTCCCGCGTCCTCCCCGGCGCCATCCCGTTCGGCGCCGGCACGAGCGAGGCCGAACGCGAGCTCGAGGGGGTGCTCGACCTCGTCGAGCCATGGCGCGGGCGCATCCTCGGCTACGTGCCCGTGCTCGGCGGCATCAGCAACACCAACTGGCGCATCGAGGTTGCCGGTGAGCCGACGACCTTCTTCCTGAAGATGCCGGGCCGCGGCACGGAGATGTTCATCGACCGTCACGCCGCGCTGGAGGCGAGCCGGCGGGCGCAGGCGCTCGGTATCGGCCCGCGTCTGCACGAGCACCTCGCCCACCGAGGCATTGAAATCCACGATTTCATCACCGGCCGGCGCGCCTGCACCAACGCGGATTTCGCCGACCCGGACATCCGCGCCGCGGCGGTGGCGACTTACCGCACCTTCAACGGATCGGGCCTACTCCCCCTCACCAAGACCGTGTTCGACATGATCGACGAGCACGTGGAACAGGCCAAAACCCTCGGCGGCGCCTTCCCGCTCGATTCGGAGTGGCTGTTCAAACAGGTCCGCCTCGCGCGCGCCGCGTTGGAGGCGTCCGGCCTCGATCTCGCACCCTGCTTCAACGACCCCATGCCCGGCAACTTCATGCTTGGGGCGGACAAGTCGATCATGCTGATCGACTACGAATACGCGTCCAACAACGACCGCTGTTACGACCTCGGTATCTGGTGCGGCGAGATGTTCTTTTCCGATGCGATCGAGGCCGAGGTCATCGAGACGTATTTCGGCCGGTTCGATCCGCGCATGAAGGCGCGCCTGGTCGTGCACCGTGCGCTCGCCGACGTGAAATGGTCGACCTGGGCCATGGTGCAGAACAAGATTTCGACGCTTCCCTTCGACTTCTACAAGTATGGGGCGTGGAAGCATATGCGCGCCCGCTCCGTCATGCGCGACCCGCGTTGGGTCGACACCCTGAAGGCGGTCTGAGCGATGAACGGGCAGCCGGGCGGCGACCTCGATTGGCCGGTCGTCGGCGTCATCGACGTGCCAGCCCTCAGTGTACGCTGGGTCGGTGCGCCCGAGAGCCGCATTGCATTGGCGCCTCCGCGCGGGTCAGCGGCGGCACGGCGCTGCCTGAGGCGCGCCTCCGCACGATATCGCAAGATGGTCTTACGACAAACGGGTTCGCCGCCTTCGAGCGGCTCAGTCCGGCGGCGGGGCTGCGCCGCTTCGGCGGCGATCGCTACAGCCACGGCCTGCTCGCCAGCGGCCCCGTCGATCTCGTGCTGGAAGAGAACCTCAAGCTCTACGACATCATGGCTCTCGTCGCGGTGGTCGATGGCGCCGGCAGGGTGATGAGCGACCGGGCAGCCGCTCGGCCTCGCCTCCGAGGGCCGGGTGATCGCCGCGGCCACGCCAGCGCTCCACCGCGCCGCTCTTTGCCACGCTGCCGCAGCCGTGCGGATGGCACGCTCCTAGCAAGCCCGCTCATCCTCAGGCAAGGACGCGCGCATGACGGATTTCCAGACCTTTGATCTCGGCGACGTGGTCCTGCAATCGGGGTCGACGCTTCGCGATGCCAAGCTCGCCTTCAAGACCTTCGGGACGCTCAACGCCGACAAGTCGAACGCCATCGTCTATCCCACCTGGTACTCCGGCCAGCACTACGAGAACGAGTGGCTGATCGGCGCGGGCAAGGCGCTCGACCCGGACCACTATTTCATCATCATCCCGAACATGTTTTGCAACGGGTTGTCGTCGTCGCCGAGCAACACCGCCGCGCCCTGGAACGGGCCGCGCTTCCCCAAAGTGACCGCCTACGACAACGTCAAGCAGCAGCATCGGCTCGTCACCGAGCATTTTGGCATCGAGACCCTGCCGCTCGTCACCGGCTGGTCGATGGGAGCGCTGCAGACCTATCATTGGGCGTCGATGTATCCGGACATGGTGCAGCGCATTCTGCCCTTCCAAGGGTCGGCGAAGTGCTCGCGGCACAATTTCGTTTTCCTCGAAGGCGCGAAGGCGGCGCTCATGGCCGACGCCGCCTTCGCGGAGGGTTGGTACGCCGCGCCGCCGAACAAGGGCCTGCGCGCCTTCGGCCGCGTCTACGCCGGCTGGGGCCTGTCGCAGACCTTCTACCGCATGGAAGGCGACCTGAAGATCATGGGCTACGCAAGTCTGGAAGACTTTCTCGTCGGCTTCTGGGAGGGCCTGTTCCTCAACCGCGACGCCAACAACCTGCTCGCCATGCTGTGGACTTGGCAGCACGGCGACATCAGCGCCAACGACATCTATCGGGGCGACTTCGCCAAGGCTCTCGGCGCCATCAAGGCCAAGGCGATCCTGATGCCGGCCTCGACCGACCTCTATTTCCCGCCGGCGGACAACGAGATCGAGGCCCGCCACATGCCGAACGCCACGCTGCAGGTCGTCGACACACCCTGGGGCCATTTCGCCGGCGGCCCAGGCACCAGTCCCGACGACATCGCCGTGCTCGATAAGGCGCTGAAGCAACTGCTAGCGAGTTGACGGCGGAGGCGGGCGAAGCGACGCCGCAGGCAATCGAAGCCGGATCGTCGTACGCGCCCCTCGATGTCGGCCCGGACCTCACAAGGCGCAGACCAATTTCTGTACCTTGCAGACATTATCGACAATCGCGGTGGGCCGGGCAGGACTCGAACCTGCAACCAGACCGTTATGAGCGGCCGGCTCTAACCATTGAGCTACCGGCCCGGCCGAAGCCGGTACGCCGTGCGACGCCGCCGCATTAAACGCGTTTCGAACCGCGTTGCAACGTGGCCCCGATGCTAATGGGCGGTGGCTTCGATCGACCCGCGCAAGCCGAGCGCCGCGATGCCGGGAGCGGGCTCCCGATAGCCCGGGGCGAGGCTCAGGACGATCGCCATCAGCAGGAAGCCGGCCACGATGCCGATGGCCACCGCGCCGCTGCGCGCCCGGGCGAGGCGCGCCACGAGGACTTCGATGGGCGATGCCTGCGCTTCGGGGCCGACCGGCGGCGGCGAGGCGGCGACGCGGGAGGAGAAAGGCATCATGGACGCGAACTCGTGCACACCGCGCGACCCTGGCGTGCGAAGGTGAATCAAACCTTGGGCTCGGGACGCGTTTCCCCGCCATGGTTTCCGTTTCCTTTACGTGGTGCCGGCAGCCGGTGCCCGCTTCTCCGCTCGACTCGTCGCATGGTGGGAGGTTAACCCTGGCGGGTGACGTCTCTTCCTCCTCGCGATAGCCTCTCCCAGGAGAGCCGTGCCGTGAGCGCGCTGAGCGCGCATTTCACAAGGCAGGGCGGCGCGACGACGCGGCTGCACGTCCGCGAGTCCGGCGTGCTGCGGCTGCGGATGCCGCGCCAATCCGGCGTCTGCGAGGGCGTGGTGCTCAACACGGGCGGCGGCGTGCTCGGCGGCGACCGGCTCGACCTTCGCTTCGCGGCAAGCGCGGGCGCCGACGTCGTCCTCACCACGGTGGCGGCCGAGAAAGTCTATCGCTCGGATGGGCGCACGGCGATGGTCGCAACGCGGCTGGGCTTGGCCGCGGGCGCGCGGGTCGCCTGGCTGCCGCAGGAGACGATCCTGTTCGATGGCGCACGTCTCGCCCGCAGCCTTGCCGTCGACATGGCGGCCGATGCCTCGCTCCTGGCGGCGGAAACGGTCGTGTTCGGCCGCCTGGCGATGGGCGAGACGGCGGTCGCCGGCGCCTTCGACGACGGCTGGCGGCTGCACCGGGCCGGCCGCCTCGTCTTCGCCGACGAGACGCGGCTCGCCGGCGATATGGCGGCGGTGCTCGATCGTCCCGCGCTCGGCGGCGGCGCGCGGGCGGTGGCACTCGTCCTCTTCGCCGATCCCCGGGCGGAAGCGGCGCTCGACCCGTTGCGCGAGGTCCTGGCCGTCCATCCCCGCGTCGCGGCAGGCGCCAGCGCGTTCGACGGCATCCTCGTTGCAAGGTTGCTCGCGCCCTCGCCCGAGGCCCTGCGCGCTGCTATGATGGCTGCGCTCACTCTGCTGGGCGAAGGGCGGGCGCTGCCGCGCGTCTGGCAATAGGAGGCCTCCACCAATGGGTTTTCGGCCATGCATCTGACACCGCGGGAAAAGGACAAGCTCCTGGTCGCCATGGCTGCCGACGTCGCGCGGCGGCGGCTGGAGCGCGGCGTCAAGCTGAACTATCCCGAGGCGATCGCGCTCATCACCGATGCGGTGGTGGAGGGCGCGCGGGACGGACGCTCGGTGGCCGACCTGATGGAGGCGGGCGCCCACGTCGTCTCGGCTGACCAGGTCATGGACGGGATCGCGGCGATGATCCACGACGTCCAGGTCGAGGCGACGTTTCCGGACGGCACCAAGCTCGTCACCGTGCACGAGCCAATCCGCGGCGCGGCGACCATCCTGGTGCCGGGCGAGGTGCTGGCCGAGCCGGGCGTCATCGTCATGAACGCGGGGGCGAGCGCCCTGACGCTGCGCGTCGCCAACACGGGTGATCGGCCGGTACAGGTCGGCTCGCACTACCATTTCGCGGAGACCAACCCGGCGCTGGAGTTCGACCGCGGGGCCGCCCGCGGCATGCGCCTCGACATCGTGGCGGGCACCGCGGTGCGCTTCGAGCCGGGCCAGACGCGCGAGGTGCACCTGGTCGCGTTCGGCGGCAAGCGCGAGGTCTATGGGTTTCGCGGCGCGGTCATGGGCAAGCTGGAAGCGTAGAAGCGGGGCGCCGCGCAAGTCCGGGAATGACACGCCCCGCCGGCCGATGTTTGGTGCGCGATGTGTCCGCGATCGATGGAGCCGATGACCGCGCGCCTGGCTCATGGTCGGGAGCGGTTCCCCTACAGTCCCAGAAAGGAAGTTTTACGATGCAAGGTGAGGTGCTTTCCGTCAGCCTCAGTCCGGAACACGGGTTCCGCAAGGTGCCGCAGGACCAGATAACGTTGCTCGCCGGCCTTGGCGTGGAGGGCGACGCCCACGCGGGCAAGACCGTGCAGCACCTCTACCGCATGCGGATCGACCCGACTGCGCCGAACCTGGCGCAGGTGCATTTCCTGGCGACCGAGCTGTTCGACGAGATGGCGGCACAGGGGTTCGCGCTCGCCGCCGGCGTCCTGGGCGAGAACGTGCTGACCCGGGGCATCGACCTCATCAACCTGCCGACGGGAACGCTGTTCCGCATCGGTTCCCAGGCCGTTGTCGAGATTTCGGGCCTCCGCAATCCTTGCAAGCAGATCGATGGTGTGGCCGACGGGCTGACCAAGGCGCTGTTCGACCGCGACGCGAAGGGCGAGGTCGTGCGCAAGGCGGGCATCATGGGCGTGGTGGTCACCGGCGGTACGGTGGCGCCGGGTGACCCGATCGGGGTGACGCTGCCGCCCCTGCCACATCGACGCCTCGTTGTTGTCTGACGATCACGCTTTCGTCGATTCGGGCCGATCACGGAGACCGGCCGTCGTGCCTGGCATCGCCTGTGCTTCGCAGAGAGGCTGGGCGGGACGGTCGAAGTTAATCTCGCCTTAACCAAACCAATCGTCTGATAGGTCCGCAACCTATCGACCAGGGTGACATCGCGTGTTCGACGACACTTTGAGGGCATTCGAGGAAGACTGCGGGCCAGCTGCGACGGGGCATGCGAGGGCGGCGCCGTCCCGCTCCATCCTCGTGATCCTCCACCAGGCGCACTCGACGGCGGGCCGCGTCGGCCGCTTGCTCATGGAGAGTGGCTATCGGCTCGACATCCGTCGCCCGAGCTGCGGCGATCCCCTGCCGGTGCGGGTCGACGCCCACGACGCCGTGATCGTCTTCGGCGGCCCGATGAGCGCCAACGACGAGCACGATTTCGTCCGTCGGGAAATCGACTTCATCGGCAAGCCGCTCGCGGCCGGCAAGCCCTTCCTCGGCATCTGCCTCGGCGCGCAGATGCTGGCGCGCCACCTCGGCCACCGCGTCGCCCCGCACCCGCAAGGTCGCGTCGAGGTGGGTTACTACCCGATCCGCGCGACGGAACATGGCGGTGCCCTGTGCCCCTGCGCGTTTCCGAAGACGGTCTACCAATGGCATCGCGAGGGCTTCGACCTGCCGGCGGGCGCGACCCTTCTCGCGCAGGGCGACGACTTCGAGGCACAGGCCTTTTCCTACGGGCGCGGCGCCTACGGCATCCAGTTCCACCCGGAGGTGACCTACGCCATGATGTGCAAATGGACGGTGCGGGGCGTCGATCGCCTCAGCCTACCCGGCGCGCTACCCCGCGACATGCACCTCAAGGGCTGGTACCTGCACGACGCTGCCGTGGCCGCTTGGCTCAAGGCGTTCCTGAAGACGTGGGTTCGCGGGGGCGAGGACGCGCCGGCCATGCCGCACCAGGCCGCCCGCGCCCGCCCTTCGGCGATGCATCTGGCCTGAGCCGCGCCATCCCTGTATGCTTCCCAGGTCGCTTCGCTCGGGAACGTACGCCATGGTTTCTCCGCCTCGGGTCTCGTTATCGCTCCTCGCCGGCGCAGCCCTCGTCGCGGGCGCGGTTCTGCCGCCGTCCGGCGCGGAGGCGAAGGTCACGCCGACGCTGAAGGACCGGTTCGACCAGATCCTTGCGACGTTCCTGCGTGACCCGAGCGCCGGGGTCGATATCGACATGAAGCACGTGCTCGACGCCTGGCGCGGCATGGGACCAAAGCCGCTCGAGACCCTGAGCGTCGCCGAGGCGCGGCAGCAACCGACGCCGATCGAGGCCGCCGCGCACGTGCTGCGGAAGGCGGGCGCGACACTCGACCCCTTCAACGTCACCACGCGGGACATGGTGGCGACGGGCGCGGCCGGGCCGATGCCGGCGCGCGTGTTCCTGCCCGGCGGCGACACCGCCGGCGGTAAACTTCGGCCGGTGATCGTATTCTATCACGGCGGCGGGTTCGTGCTGGAGAACGGGGCGAGCACCGATGCGTCCTCGCGCGCGCTCGCCGGCACGAGCGGGTTCATCGTGATCGCCCCGAATTATCGGCTGGCGCCCGAAGCGAAGTTTCCGGCGGCGGTCGACGATGCGTTGGCCGCCTACCGCTGGGTTCTGGCGAATGCCGCGAGTTTCGGTGGCGACGCCCGGCAGGTCGCCCTTGCCGGCGAAGGCGCGGGTGGAATGTTGGCGGTCGACACGAGCATGGCGGCGCGCGACCTGCACCTGCCGTTACCCAAGGTGCAGGTCCTGATCACGCCTGTGGCCGGCATCGACACGAAGACCGCCTCCTACCTCCAGGATGCCGCCGCCAGGCCTTGGAGCGAGAAGGCCGTGGCCTGGGCGTTCAACCTCGTGCTTAAGGATCCCGGCGAGAAGAACGACCCGCGCATCGACATGATCGGCCGCGGCGACATGAACGGCCTGCCGCCCACCGTCATCATCACGGCGGAGATCGACCCGCTGCGCTCCGACGGCGAGCGCCTCGGCGGCAAGCTGAAGCTCGCGACCGTGCCGGTGGAAATGCGCGACTACCCGGGCGTCACGCACGACTTCTTCGGCATGGGCGCCGCCGTGGAGGAGGCCGCCCGCGCGCAGCGCTTCGCGGCCGACTGCCTGAAGAACGGTTTCGCCCCCAAGCCGCGGCCCAACACCTCCGCGCTGGCGGAGTAGGCTAGTCCTTGCCGCGCGGGTCGGCGAAGGCAGCGTCGTCGGCTAGAAGCGCCCTCTCTCCCGGCGTCATGGCGAAGGCGTTCTCCGCCGTGGGGAACCGCCGCGCGCGCACGTCGCGCACGAAGGTCTCCGCCGCCTCGCGCACCGCGGTGCCAACTTCGGCGAAACGGCGGTTGTGGCGGAAGTTGGCTGCGGTATAGCCGAGCACATCGGTGATCACGAGCACCTGTCCATCCGCGCCGCGGCCGGCGCCGATGCCGATCGTCGGCGTTCCGATGGCGCGGGTGATCCCCGCCGCGACCGGTTCGGGGATGAGTTCGAGGATGAGCAGGGCGGTGCCGGCGGCGTCGAGGGCGCGCGCGTCGGCGAGGAGCTGACGGGCGGCATCGGCCGTCTTGCCCTTCAGCCGCTTCTCCTCGTGGTGCTGCGGCTCCAGCCCGATATGGCCGCTGACGGGGATCCCGGCCTCGCTGAGCGCGCGGGCGATCTCCGGGCGTGCTCCCTCGAACTTCACCATGTCTGCGCCGGCGTCGAGCAGCGCGCGGGCGTTCGCCAAGGCGTCGGCCGGCGTGGCGTAGGTGGCGTAGGGAAGGTCGGCCAACACTGGCGTGGCGGGCGCGCCGCGGCGCACGGCGCGAACGTGGTGGACGATGTCGGCGAGCGTCACCTCCTGCTCGCTCGCGTAGCCAAGCAGATTGGTGCCGAGGCTGTCCCCGACAAGGATGATGTCGATGCCCGCCGCCGCCTGCGCCCGTGCGGTCGGCGCGTCATAGGCGGTCAGCACCGTGATCGGCTGGCCCCGCCGCTTCATCTCGAAAAAACGGTCCGTGATCCTCATATGACGCTAAGCTCCTGCCGCCTGTTCGACCGGCCTGCCGGCCCTGGCGCCGGCGAAGGGTGGAGGCGCCCTGTTGATTGAGGGGATAAGCGGCACGGCCCCTTGCTTCCCCTCTCGACTGGTGCAGCTATAGGTGTTGCTCCCATGCGCTTCCCGCCATCCTTTCTCGACGACATCAAAGCGCGCCTTCCGGTGTCCGACGTCGTGCGTCGCCGCGTCAAGCTGGTGAAGGCGGGCCGGGAATGGAAGGGCCTGTCCCCGTTCGGCTCGGAAAAGACGCCGTCCTTTTTCGTCAACGACCAGAAAATGGCGTGGTTCGACTTCTCCTCCGGCAAAAACGGTAACATCTTCGACTTCGTCATGGCGACGGAGGGCCTGTCGTTTCCCGAGACGGTGGAGCGGCTGGCGCAGGACGCCGGGCTGGCTCTGCCGGCGCGCTCGGCCGACGCGGAGCGCCAGGAGACCCGCCGCGCCGGTCTGCACGAGGTCTGCGACTGGGCCGCCACCTATTTCGAGGCGCAGCTGCGCGGCGAGCGGGGTGCCCGCGCCCGCGCTTACCTTGAGGGGCGCGGCATCGCGCTTGCCACGCAGAAGCATTTCCGGCTCGGTTTCGGGCTGGGCGAGCGGTACGCCTTGCGCGACGCCCTCGCCGCCAAGGGCGCCTCGGTCGAGACGATGTGCGAGGCGGGCCTGCTGATCCACGGCGACGATATCGCTGTTCCCTACGACCGCTTCCGCGATCGCGTGATGTTCCCCATCACCGACCGCGGCGGTCGGGTCGTCGCCTTCGGCGGCCGGGCGATGGAGAAGGACGTCGCCGCCAAATATCTCAATTCGCCGGAGACGCCGCTCTTCCACAAAGGCGCGCTGCTCTACAACCACCATGGGGCTCGCAAGGCGGCGCACGATAAGGGTCGGGTCATCGCCGTCGAGGGCTATGTCGACGTCATCGCCATGCACCAGGGCGGTTTTCCCGAGACGGTGGCAGGGCTCGGCACAGCGCTGACGCCGGAGCAGGCCGGGCTGCTTTGGGGCCTGTCGCGGCAACCCACCCTTTGTTTCGATGGCGACAATGCGGGCCGCAAGGCGGCGTTCCGCGCCGCAGAAATGGCGCTGCCGCTGATCGGCCCCGAGCGCACGCTCGCCTTTGCACTGCTGCCGGAAGGGCAGGACCCCGACGAGCTCCTGCGCGCCGCCGGGCCGACCGTGGTCGAGGACGCCCTGCGCGCAGCGCTGCCGCTGGTCGACCTTCTGTGGAGCCGGCAGACGGAGGGTCGCGCCCTTGCCACGCCCGAGCAGCGCGCCGGACTGGAGCGCGACCTGGCCGAAGCGGCGGCGGCGATCCGCGACGAGCCCCTCCGTCGGCACTACAAGGCGGCTTTCGAGGCGCGGCTGAAGGCCTTGTTCGGCGCGGCTGTCGACCAGCGGGGCCAGGGGCGCCGTCCCCAAGGGGTGGGCCGCTACGGAACCCGTGGGCGCGGCGTTCCCGTCGACAGGGTCGGCTACCTGTCCTCGCCCGTGCTCGCCAGCGCCAGCCTGACACAGAGCGCCGCCTTCCGGCCTTCGACGACGGTGATGCCGGCGCGTGAGGCGCTGATCCTCATCTTGCTTCTCGCGCAACCGACGCTCATCGCCGACCATGCGGAGGAACTGGCCGCCCTCGATTTTGCGGCGAGGGAGGCGGGGCTGTTGCGCGACGCGCTGCTTGACCTGGCGCAGGACGATCCGCCGTTGAGCAGCAGCCTGCGCGCCGCGCTTGGCAACCACGGCTTCGACGCGATTTTGGTCAAACTGGACAGGTTCGCGCCAGCTTTCGGGTGGTATTCTCACCCTGATGCCGCCGTCGGCGATGCCGATGCGGTTCTGCGGCAAGCCTTGACCTTGCATCGCAAAGCACGAGCGTTACATAGGGAGTTGGTATCCGCCGAGGCTGCTCTGGCCCACGAGGCCAGCGAGTCGAACTTTGCCCGCATGCGTGACATTCAAGAGCAGTTGAGCGCTCTGACAGGCACTGAGGCAGCAGTTGAAGGGTTTGGCGTATCCTCCGGGCGGTCGAAACCAGCGCTGTAGACCGCACATACGCCCCGGCAACCACGACGAGGTGGAAAGGGTTGTGGCCGGCGGTAGCCGGGCGGCTTGACCTTTGCCTTGTCCAGGCCCGGTTCCTGCACGGTCGCTCTCGCGTAGGACGGCATCGAAGAGGGTCGGGCAGGAATGGTCCTGCGTCGGGCCACAGTGTGAGTTGGACGGCGGACGGCGGCTCCGCCCATGACATCTCCGGGTTCTCGTCGCATCGCGATGGAGCCGGGCGGGAAAGAGGATGGGATGGCGAAGAAGGAAAATGAGAAGGCGGAAACCGAAGGTGCCGTGACCGAGAGCGCCGATAGCCCCTTGCTCGACCTCTCGGACGCCGCTGTCAAGCGTATGATCAAGGCCGCCAAGAAGCGCGGCTTCGTCACCTATGCCGAGTTGAACTCCGTCCTGCCCTCCGAGGAGGTCAATTCCGAGCAGATCGAGGATATTCTCGCGATGCTCAACGAAATGGGCATCAACGTCGTCGAGGCCGAAGAGGCGGAAGAAGGCGAGAGCGAAGAGAAGGAAGAGGAAGAAGAGGCGGAAGGTGGCGACCTCGTCGAGGTGGCCGCTCCCAAGGCTGTCGCAACCCGCTCGTCCGAGCCGGCCGACCGCACGGACGATCCCGTCCGCATGTACCTGCGCGAGATGGGCTCGGTCGAGCTGCTCTCGCGTGAAGGCGAGATCGCGATCGCCAAACGTATCGAGGGCGGCCGCGAGGCGATGATCGCCGGGCTGTGCGAGAGCCCGCTGACGTTCCAGGCCATCATCATCTGGCGCGACGAGCTCAACGGCTCGCGAGTGCTGCTGCGCGAGATCATCGATCTCGAGGCGACCTATGCCGGTCCCGACGGCAAGAACACCCCGAAGATTGATATGACGGCGCCCGGTGCCCAGGAGGCGCTCGCCGCCCAGCAGCAGGCGCGCGCGCCTGCCACCGCGCCGATGAACCCGCCGGCTGGCCTGCGCCCGGCGGGCGAGGACGGCGAGATGCCGATGCCGGAGGAGAACTTCGACGACGAGGACGACATGGAGAATTCCGTGTCGCTATCGGCGATGGAATCCGAGCTGAAGCCAAAGGTGCTCGACACGTTCGACCGCATCGCGGACGCCTACAAGCGCCTGCGCAAGCTGCAGGACCAGAACGTCGAGAACAAGCTCAAGAACGAGACGCTGACTCCCGCTCAGGAGCGCAAATACAAGACGCTGAAGAAAGAGGTCGTCACCGACGTCAAGTCGCTGTCGCTCAACCAGAACCGCATCGATTCGCTGGTCGAGCAGCTCTACGACATCAACAAGCGGCTGATCGGGCTGGAGACCAAGCTGCTGCGCCTGGCCGAGAGCTACGGCGTCGGCCGCGAGGACTTCCTGCGCAATTATCAAAACTCCGAACTCGACCCCAAGTGGGTCCTACGCGTGTCTAAGCTCGGGCAGCGCGGCTGGCGCGATTTTGTCGGCAAGGCGCTCGAGCCCATCAAGGACATCCGCGGCGACATCCATGCCCTGGCCACCGAGACGGGCCTGGAGATCCAGGAATTCCGCAAGATCGTCCACATGGTGCAGAAAGGCGAGCGCGAGGCCCGCCAGGCGAAGAAGGAGATGGTGGAGGCCAACCTCCGCCTCGTCATTTCCATCGCCAAGAAGTACACCAACCGCGGCCTGCAGTTTCTGGACCTGATCCAGGAAGGCAACATCGGCCTGATGAAGGCGGTCGACAAGTTCGAGTACCGACGCGGCTACAAGTTCTCGACCTACGCGACCTGGTGGATCCGGCAGGCGATCACCCGCTCGATCGCCGACCAGGCCCGCACCATCCGCATCCCGGTCCATATGATCGAGACGATCAACAAGATCGTGCGGACGAGCCGCCAGATGCTGCACGAGATCGGCCGGGAACCGACGCCGGAGGAGTTGGCCGAAAAGCTGGCCATGCCGCTGGAGAAGGTGCGCAAGGTCCTGAAGATCGCCAAGGAGCCGATCTCGCTCGAGACGCCGATCGGCGACGAGGAGGATTCGCACCTGGGCGACTTCATCGAGGACAAGAATGCGATCCTGCCGATCGACGCGGCGATCCAGTCGAACCTGCGCGAGACGACGACGCGGGTCCTCGCGTCGTTGACCCCGCGCGAGGAGCGCGTGCTGCGCATGCGGTTCGGCATTGGCATGAACACCGACCACACGCTGGAAGAGGTCGGCCAGCAGTTCTCGGTCACGCGCGAGCGCATCCGCCAAATCGAAGCCAAGGCGTTGCGCAAGCTGAAGCATCCGAGCCGGAGCCGCAAGCTGCGGAGCTTCCTCGACAACTAAGATCGCGCCCGTTCCAGCTTTGCCGATCCCCGATGAAAGATGGGGGTTGTGTTGCGCTGGGCGGTCGCTTCATGTTGATCTCCTGATCGCGCGCGACCTGGTGATGCCACGTCGTGTCGGAGGGGGAGATCGCGGTGGCTCACTACAAGATTCTAATTCTCGGCGCGTCCTACGGGTCGTTGCTCGCCTCGAAAATCCTGTTTGGAGGCCATCACGTCACGCTGGTCTGCCTTCCGGAAGAGGCCGACCTCATCAACAAGGAGGGGTTCCGCGTGCGCCTGCCGGTGCGCGGCTTGGCGGAGCCGGTCGAGATCGATTCCCGTAAGCTACCGGGCTCGGTGTCCGCGACGGGGGCGAAAGGCGTCCGGCCCGAGGATTACGATCTGATCGGCCTCGCCATGCAGGAGCCGCAATATGGCTCGCCCGGCGTGAGCGCATTGCTGGACGCCATCGCGGTCTCGCGCGTCCCCTGCATGTCGATCATGAACATGCCCCCGCTTCCCTACGTGAAGCGCATCCCAGGCCTGGATTGCGAAGCCCTGGGTGCCGCCTACGCCGACCCACGCGTGTGGGACCGTTTCGATCCCGGCACGCTGACGCTCTGCAGTCCCGACCCGCAGGCCGTCCGCCCGGCGGGCGAGAAGGCGAACATGCTGCACGTCACCCTGCCCACCAACTTCAAGGTCTCGCGTTTCGACGACGAGGCGAGCACCGCTATCCTGCGTCGGCTCGAGCGCGACATCGACGCGGCGCGCTTCATGACGCCGACGGGCGAGGTCGAGCTACCCGTTAAGCTGCGCGTGCACGACTCGCTCTTCGTGCCGCTGGCGAAATGGGCCATGCTCCTGGCTGGTAATTACCGCTGCATCACAGCCGACGGCATGCGCAACACCCAGGATGCGGTGCACGCCGACCTCGCAGCCTCGCGCGCGGTCTACGAGTTCGTGGTCGACGTCTGCGTCACACTCGGCGCGCAGCACGGCGATATGGTGCCCTTCGATAAATACGCGGCCGCCGCGACCGGTCTCTCGCGCCCCGCCTCGGCCGCCCGCGCCCTGACCAATGGCGCCGTGGCCATCGAGCGCGCGGACAAGCTGGTGCAGCTGATCGCGAGGAGCAAGGGCATGAGCCACCCGGCGGTGGACGAGATCGTCGCGCTTGTCGATCGCCGCCTGGAAGCGAACCGCAGGAGCAAAGCGGCCGCCTGAGGCGGCCTCGTCACCTCTCCCCTTGTCCCGCTGTCGCAAGCTCCCCGGGACGAGGGGCGTCGGGGCCGTGCCCAAAAACTCCGGTCGGCCGCCCTAGCCCGTCAATCGTGGCGGTGGTGTCCGTGATGATGCCCGCTATGTCCGTGGCCGCCCTCGGCATAGGCGCCGCCTTCAGGATCGAAGGGGGCCTCGATCGGTCGGACCCTGCCGCCCAACCGCAAAACCATCGCCTCGATAACGTGGTCCCGGCGGATCCGCAGGCGACGGCCGACGAGCTGGACCGGCAGGTGGCGGTTGCCGAGGTGCCAGGCGATCCGAACGGCGGCGGCCGGGTCCGCGGCTGCGATCTCGACGAGGGGTTCGGGCGCCGCGACGACTTCTATCAGGCTCCCATCCTCCAGCACCAGCGCGTCGCCGCCGCGCAGGGCCGTCGTCTCTGCAAGGTCGAGAAGGACCGGCGTTCCCCGCACTCCCGTCATCGCGATGCGCCGGCGATGGCGGGCGTCGAAGTCCAACACCACGCAATCGAGCGGGTGGCCGCCCCAGGTCCCACGCACCTTGATCGCTTCGGCGCGGCGGGGCGCGTCAGCCATCCTCGTCAGTTCCCGTCGCGCAGGTAGGCGTGGCGCGGGTCCTTGGGCGTCCCGCGGAACGGCGCGCCCGGATGCCAGCAGACGACTTCCTCGATCTTCGCGGCGAGCGCGAAATCGAGGTCCGTGATGCCATGCTCCGAGTGGGTCGAGAGCCGGACCGTGACGGTGTCGAAAGAGACGAGGAGGTCGGGGTGGTGCCACGCGACTTCGGCGAGGTGCCCGATTGTGGTGACGACCATCAGCGTCGCCTTCCAGTTCGCGGTCCCGATCGTTCGTTGAATGGCTCCCTGGACCAACGTCCAGCGCGGCAGATCGCGCGCGAGCCGCGCCGCGACCGCGGCATCGTCGTATGTGGCAGGCTTGGCCATGGCCGGTGCCTTCTCTAGTGCGAGAGGATTTTCGACAGGAACG
Organism: Beijerinckiaceae bacterium; assembly: GCA_965249685.1. Lineage (GTDB taxonomy): Bacteria > Pseudomonadota > Alphaproteobacteria > Rhizobiales > Beijerinckiaceae > RH-AL1. The sequence goes on from CBDFMN010000003.1 coordinate 3,182,124, forward strand.
TCTGCGCTCGGGCGGAGCGCGGGCTGCCGAAGAAATCCTCCTTGCCGGCGTCCTCGACGATCTCTCCGGCGTCCATGAAGATCACGCGGTTGGCGACTTTGCGGGCGAAGCCCATCTCGTGCGTCACCACCATCATCGTCATGCCTTCGCGCGCCAGCTCGACCATGACGTCGAGAACCTCGTTGATCATCTCGGGGTCGAGCGCCGAGGTCGGCTCGTCGAACAGCATGCAGATCGGGTCCATGACCAAAGCCCGCGCGATGGCGACGCGCTGCTGCTGGCCACCGGAGAGCTGGCCGGGGTACTTGTCCGCATGCGCGGTCAGGCCGACGCGTTCCAACATCGTCATCGCCTTGGTGCGGGCCGCGGACTCCGAGCGGCCGAGCACGCGGGTCTGGCCGAGGCAAAGGTTTTCGGTGATGCGCAGGTGTGGGAACAGCTCGAAGTGCTGGAACACCATGCCGACCCGCGCGCGCAGGCTCGGGAGATTGGTCTTGGGCGACGTGACGACGATCCCGTCGACGGTGATGGTGCCGCTCTGGATCGGCTCCAGCGCGTTGACCGTCTTGATGAGCGTCGATTTGCCCGAGCCCGACGGTCCGCAGACGACCACGACCTCGCCCTTGTCCACGCTCGTCGTGCAGTTCTTCAGCACCTGGAATTGCGGGTTGTACCACTTGCTGACGGTGTCGATGGCGATCATGGGCATGACGAGCGATCCCTGGCGCTAGCGGATGATGCTGACGCGGGCCTGCAGGCGCTTCACCAGCATTGAGGCCGCGAAGCAGATGACGAAGTAGACGGCGGCCGCGAAGAGGTACATCTCGGCCAGGCGTCCGTCGCGCTGGGCGATCTTCGACGCCGCGCCGAGGAAGTCGGTGATGGAGAGGACGTAGACGAGAGAGGTGTCCTGGAACAGCACGATCGTCTGCGTGAAGATTACCGGCAGCATGTTGCGGAACGCCTGGGGCAGCACGACGAAGCGCATCACCTTGCGATAGTTCAGGCCGATGGCGTAGCCCGCCGCCACCTGGCCGCGCGGGATGGCCTGGATGCCGGCACGCATGATCTCTGCAAAATAGGCCGCCTCGAACAGGGTGAAGGTGATGATGGTGGACGACAGTGCGCCGACTTGGATCGGCCGGTCGGCGCGGATGATCCACTGCCCGACGTAGGGCATGAGGAAATAGAACAGGAAGATGACGAGAACGAGCGGCAGCGAGCGCATCGTGTTGACGTAGGTCGCGGCGATCGCCGAAAGCGCCGTCCGGGAGGAGAGCCGCAGCATGGCGATGAGTGTGCCCAGCACCACGCCACCGGCGGTGGCGATGGCCGTCAGCGTGAGCGTGAAGGTCATTCCCTCGCGGAACAGATAGGGCGCCGTGCGCCAGATGACGTCGAAGTCGAAGTTGGAGAACATGGCTCTCAGCGTCCCGCGTTGAAGCCGGGGACGACGAGGCGACGCTCCAGGAGCCGCATACCGAAGGTCACCGCGATGCTGAGCATCAGGTAGATCACCGTGGCGGCGGCGAAGGACTCGAACACTTGGAAGGAGAACTCCTGCATCGCCCGGGCGCGGGCGGTGAGTTCCAACAGACCGATGGTGAGGGCCACGGAGGTGTTCTTTATCGTGTTGAGGAACTCGGAGGTCAGCGGCGGGAAGATGATGCGGTAGGCGAGCGGCAGCAGCACGTAGCGATAGGCTTGCGCCGTGGTGAGGCCGATGGCGGTCGCGGCCATCCTCTGTCCGGAGGGTAGCGAGCGGATGCCGGCGCTGACCTGCGTCGCCACGCGCGAGGACATGTAGAGGCCAATGCCGACGACCGCCGTGTAGAAGGGGCCGTAGGTCAGCTGCTTGATCCAGGTGCCGAGCGCGTGCGGCAAAAGCTCGGGCACGACGAAGAACCAGATGAACAGTTGGACGAGGAGCGGGATGTTGCGGAACAGTTCGATATAGGCATTACCCACGCCCAGCAGCGCCCGGGAGGGTAGGGTGCGCATGATGCCGACGAGCGATCCCAGAACGAAGGCGACGGCCCAGGCGGCAAGGGCCGTGAGGATCGTCCACATCAGACCGTTCATCAGCGTGTCGAAATAGGTGCCCGAGCCCTCCGGCGTCTGCTCCCAGAAGATCGACCAGTTCCAATTGTAGTTCATGCTGATCTCTTGGGGCACGCGCCCGGACCAGCCGTCCGGCGTCTCGACGTTGTGGGAGGGACACGCGCGTCGCGCGTCCCTCCGGTCGTTTCACCCGGAGATCAATCCGCGTAGGCGGCGGGATCGGGCGAGTCGCTCGGGTTGGCAAAAGCCTTCTTCAGCGCCGAGGTCATCGGAAAGTTCATGTTCAGGCCGGCCTTGTTGATCGGCTTGGTGAACCACTTCTCGTAGAGCGCCGTGCCTTCGGGGCTCTTGTAGAGCGCCGCCGTCGCCTTATCGACGACCGCCTTGAAGGCAGGGTCTTCACGGCGCAGCATGATGCCGTACGGCTCGGGCTTCGACAGGGTGAAGTCGGAAATGACGAACTGCCCGGAATCGCGCGCGTTCGCGACCAGGCCGGCGAGCAGGATGTCGTCCATGCCGAAGGCGACGGCGCGGTCGGTCTCGACCATCAGGAAGGATTCCGAGTGTTCCTTCGCCGGGATGATGTTCATCCCCATCTTCTTCTCGGTGTTCGCGTCGTTCATCTGCTTGATGTTCGTGGTGCCGGACGTCGAGACGACGGTCTTGCCCTTGAGGTCGTCCAACGTCTTGACGTTGCTGCTCTTCTTGGAGACGAAGCGCGTCGCCGTCAGGAAGTGCGTGTTGGTGAAGGCCACCTGCTTCTGCCGCGCGGCATTGTTCGTGGTGGAACCGCATTCGAGGTCGACGGTGCCGTTGGCGATGAGCGGGATTCGCGTCGCCGAGGTAACGGGGTTGTACTTGACCTCGAGCTTTTCAAGCTTCAGGTCCGCCTTCACCGCGTCCACGACCTTGGCGCAGATGTCCATTGCGAAACCGACCGGTTTCTGGCTGTCGTCGAGGTAGGAGAAGGGAACGGAGGACTCGCGGTAGCCGATGGTGATGGTGCCGGTGTCCTTGATCTTCTTCAGGGTTCCCGTCAGCTCATCGGCTGCGACCGGCGTCGCCGCCCAAGCGACAAGGCAGCCTGCCAAGATTATCTTGCCGAAACTCATTCCAAGCCATCCTCTACTTCGTAGCACGACCACGTCTGTGACACGTTCTCGTTGCGCGCGCGACACCGACGTTTGACCTTGGTCAACGTGGTGGCATGCCGGCGATTGCCAGTTCGTCGCGCTGCGCAAACCCGTTTTGTGGTGGTTGGTCGCAAGATCCATTCCAGCGTCGCTTCAAAAGGGTCTGCGAGCGCCCCGTCTCCGCAGCCATCGGCCTAAAACAAGAAGTAGCGCTGCGCCATCGGCAGTTCCGTCGCCGGTTCGCAGGTCAGGAGCTCGCCGTCCGCGGTCACCGCATAGGTCTCGGGATCGACGTGCAGCGTCGGCGTCGCGTCGTTGTGCACCATGCTCGCCTTGGAGATGCCGCCGCGCGTGTTCTCCACCGCCACGAGGGCGCGGCTGGTGCGCAGGCGCGAAGCCAGCCCCTTGTCGAGCGAGGCGCGGGAGACGAAGGTGAGGGCGCTGCCGGTCATCGCCGCGCCATACGCGCCGAACATCGGTCGGTAGTGCACCGGCTGCGGCGTGGGGATCGAGGCGTTGGGATCGCCCATGGCGGCCATCGCGATGACGCCACCTTTTAGCACGAGGTCCGGCTTCACGCCGAAGAAGGCGGGGCTCCACACGACAAGATCGGCGAGCTTGCCCACTTCCACCGAGCCGACGTGGCGCGAGACGCCGTGCGCGATGGCGGGGTTGATCGTATACTTGGCCACGTAGCGCTTGGCCCGGGCGTTGTCAGCGCGGCCGTCGCCGGCGAGGGGCCCGCGCTGACGCTTCATCTTGTCCGCCGTCTGCCAGGTGCGGATGACGACCTCGCCGACGCGGCCCATCGCCTGGCTGTCGGAGCTCATCATGGAGAGCGCGCCGAGGTCGTGGAGGATGTCCTCCGCCGCGATCGTCTCCCGGCGGATGCGGCTCTCGGCGAAGGCCAGGTCCTCGGGAATCGAGGGGTCGAGGTGGTGGCACACCATCAGCATGTCGAGGTGCTCGTCCAGCGTATTGACGGTGAAGGGCCGCGTCGGGTTGGTGGAGGAGGGCAGCACGTTGGGCAGGCCGGCGACGGTGACGATGTCCGGCGCGTGGCCGCCGCCGGCCCCCTCCGTGTGAAACGCGTGGATCGTGCGGCCCTTGAACGCCTTGATCGTCTCGGCGACGAAGCCGCCCTCGTTCAACGTGTCGGAATGCAGCATGACCTGGACGTCGTAGTCGTCGGCGACGCAGAGGCAGGTGTCGATCGCCTGCGGTGTCGTGCCCCAATCCTCATGCAGCTTCAGCGCGCAGGCGCCCCCCTCCACCTGCTCGACGAGGCCGGCGGGCGTCGCCGCGTTGCCCTTGCCGGCGAAGCCGAGGTTCATCGCGAACCCGTCGGCCGCCTCGATCATCCGGGCGATGTGCCAGGGGCCGGGCGTGCAGGTGGTGGCGAAGGTGCCGGTGGCAGGCCCCGTCCCGCCGCCCAGCATGGTGGTGATGCCCGACGCCAGCGCCTCCTCGATCTGCTGCGGGCAGATGAAGTGGATGTGCGAATCCATGCCGCCGGCGGTGACGATCTTGCCCTCGCCCGCGATGATCTCCGTGCCCGGCCCGATCGGGATGGTGACGCTCGGCTGGACGTCGGGGTTGCCGGCCTTGCCGATCGCGCTGATGCGCCCGTCGCGCAGGGCGATGTCGGCTTTGACGATGCCCCAATGGTCGAGGATGAGCGCGTTGGTGATGACGGTGTCGGGTGCGCCCTGCGCCCGCGTCACCTGCGATTGCCCCATGCCGTCGCGGATGACCTTGCCGCCGCCGAACTTCACCTCCTCGCCATAGGTGGTGAAGTCGCGCTCCACCTCGATGAACAGGCTGGTGTCGGCGAGCCGCACCCGGTCGCCGGTCGTGGGCCCGAACATGTCGGCATAGGCGGCGCGGGGCAGGGTAGCGGGCATGGGGGCGTCTCCATCGGCTCGGATCGCACGAGGCTCTTCAACGCCGGTCATGATGGGGCCTATCGACCCTCGACGTAAATCGGAGAAACGCCCGATCAATCCACCGGTGGCGATCGATGGCGGTCTTACGCCACCCCCACCATCACGTCCGACGCCTTGATAAGGGCCGTCGCCTTCTTGCCGACAGCCAGCCCAAGCTCGTCGACCGCCTCGTTGGTGATCGAGGCAAAGAGCTTGGTGCCGCCGACGTCGATGATGACGTGCGAGGTCGTCGCCCCCTTGCGGATCTCCACCACCGTGCCGGCGAGCTGGTTGCGGGCTGAAATCTTCATGGCTTTCTTCTCCCTATTTGATGTGCTGGCCGAGGAACGCGATCGTGCGGCCCCAGGCGAGGTCGGCGCTGGCCTTGTCGTAGCTGCCGCGTTCGTCGCAGTTGAAGCCGTGGCCGGCGGGATAGGTGTAGATCGGCAGGTCCGGGTGCGCGTGGCGGATCTTCTCGACGTCGCTCATCGGGATGTGCGAATCCTGCTCGCCGAAATGCAGCATGACGGGGCAGTGCAGCCTGTCCGCGAGGATCCCGGCGATGCCGCCGCCGTAATAGCCGACGGCTGCCGCCACCGTGTCGAGGCGCGCCGCCGCGGCATAGGCGAGCGTGCCGCCCCAGCAGAAGCCGACCACGCCGACGGCGCCGGCGGTCGCTGCCGCCTTCACGGCCGCGGCCACGTCGCGCATCGCGGCGGACTGGCTTGTCTTCTGCATCAGCGCCATGCCTTCCCCCATCGCGTCGTAGCCGAGGTCGACGCCCTTCTCGACGCGGTCGAACAGGGCGGGCGCGACGGCGAGGTAGCCCGCGGCGGCGAAGCGGTCGGCGACCGCGCGGATGTGGTGGTTGACCCCGAAGATCTCCTGCACCACCACGATCCCGCCCTTCGGCGTGCCGGCCGGCTTGACCTGATAGGCCGCGATCGTGACGCCGTCGTCGGCGGTGAGGGTCAGCATGTCGCCCATGGGAAACTCCTGCATTGTCTGGCTGCGGCCTGCCATAGTCCGTTCCGCGGGCGCAAACCAGGGGCGAATGCCGATCTCGGGCATGGCGGCCGCGGCTGCGGCGATGCTCCGTCCGGCGATGGCGAGGTCCGGTGCGATCTCCGTCAGGGGCACGAGCACGAAGGCGCGCTCGAACAGACTCTCGTGGGGGATGACGAGGTCCGGCGCGTCGAGTGTCTCGCCGGCATAGAAGAGGATATCGATGTCGATGCATCGAGGCCCCCAGCGCAAGCTGGTCTCGCGCCCGAGCAGCGCCTCGACCGCCTTGACCTCGGCTAGCAGGGCGCGGGGCGGGAGGTCCGTCTCGGCTAAGGCGCAGGCGTTGGCGAAGTCGGCCTGCGCCACCGGCCCCCACGGCGGCGTGCGATAGATGCTCGACACGCGGCCGGGGCGCACGTGGCCGCGCTCCGCGAGGCACCGCAGGGCTTCGGCGATGGCGCCCGGCGCGTCGCCGACGTTGCCGCCCAGCCCGAGGCCGATCGCGATCCAAGCCTCCGCCATCTCAGGCCCGCGCGACGGCGTCGAACACGGTGAGCGCCGCCCCGTTCTCCGCGCAATCATGGACCCGGAAGATGGCGGCACCCTGCGCCGCGGCGGCGCAATTGGCGGCGATGGTGCCGACCAGGCGGTCGCCCGGTTCCCGCGCGCCGATCAGCGCGGCAAAGAGCGACTTGCGTGACACGCCGACGAGGACCGGCAGGCCATAGTCCCGCAGCGCGCCGAGGCCGCGCAAGGCCCGCAGGTTCTGCGCCTTTGTCTTGCCGAAGCCGATGCCGGGATCGAGGATGATGCGCGCGCGCACGATCCCGGCACGCTCGGCCAGGGCAAGCGAGCGGTCGAAGAAGCGGCACAGGTCGTCGAGGATGTCGGCCTCGGCGTCGATCCCGTCGCGGTTGTGCATGACGACGAGCCCTGCCTCGGCCTCCGCCACGGCATCTGCCATGCCGGCGTCTCGCTGCAGGCCCCATTGATCGTTGACTACGGCCGCGCCCGCTGCCAGCGCCACCCGCGCGACCGCAGCCTTTGTCGTGTCGATCGAGACCGCGACCGGGACGGCCGCGACCAGCGCGGCGAGTGCGGGACGCAGCCGCGCCAGCTCGTCCGCCTCGGAAACGGGGATGTGGCCCGGTCGCGTCGATTCCGCGCCGACGTCGACGATGGCGGCACCGCCCGCGACATGGGCCCGCGCCTGCGCCAAGGCGGCCTCCGGTGCGATGAAGCGGCCGCCGTCCGAGAACGAATCCGGCGTGACGTTGACGATACCCATCAGCAGCGGGCGGGTGCCCACGGCGGCGAAGAAGGCGTCGCGCTTGGCGGCCGCGTCGGGCCCCATCAGCCCGCACCCTTCGGTAGCAGGCTGCGTCGGTCGCGCCGGATCGCCACACCGATCGCTCCGTCGATCACGTCGAGCTTCTCGACCTTGACGCTTACCGACTGGACGCGCGGGTAGGCGAGCAGGGTGGCCGCCATCTCTTCCGCCAGCGTCTCGACGAAGGTCACGTGGGCGCGGGCGGCGAGGACGCGGACGGTCTCTATGATGATGTCGTATGAGAAGATGCCGGCCATGTCGGTCGGCGCGGCCTTCGCTCGGCTCACGTCCGCGTCGACACTGAAGCGCACGCGCTGGCGCACGCCGCGCTCGGCCTGGTAGGCGCCGATCGAGAGATGGGCGACGAAGTCGTGCACGAAGATGACGTCGGTCTCGCCGGCGCCGGGCGCGGCCGCGGCGGCCCCCGCTGCCTCGCGCGGGACGAGGGCGCGGATGGCGGCGACGGCCTTGGGGTCGAGCGGCGCGTCGGCGCGCAAGCCATGGCGCAGGGCGATGCCGAAGACGAGGTAGTCCGGCCGCAGCAGGAGCAGGCGGGCGACGTCGGGCGCCTCCAAGCCGCCGGCGAAGCCGAAGGGCAGGGCGCCGCCGCGACAGGCGCGCGCGAAAGCGTCGAGGCCGTCGATCGCCACCTTGTCGACGAGCCGTCGGCCCACCGGTGCGTCGAGCATCGCCGCGCGCGCCGGGGACGCAGGGCGGACGAGGGGGTCGTCGTCGGCGACGACCACGGCCACGAGCCCGAGGTGCGCCCGCGCGGCGGCGGTCCGCAGCAGGGCTGCGGCGTCCTGGATGGAGCCGGCCGGCAACGCGATCTCGTCGACGCCGCAGGACATCGCCGCCTCGATCGCGCCGGGCAGTGCTGCCGCCGCTTCGACCCGCAGCCGCAGCAGGCCGGGACAGGCGGCGCGGATCGCGCGGAGCGCCGCCGGGTCGGAAACGGCTGGCAGCCATACTTCCACCCCGTCGACGCCGGCCTCGGCCGCCAGCCGGGTCTCTTCTTCCCCGGTCACACGCGCCAGCATGCGGGTCATCGCAGGACCTGTGGCAAGGTTAGGGGCATGAGTTGCGATCGGCTTTCGGGTTGGGGTCGCGGATGTCCTCGGCCCAGCGTCCTTAGCCGAGTTCGCCGCGTGGCTCCAGGGCGTAGCCGCGTGGCGCCTACGGTTTCAGGCGGGACCACCAAGTCCAGGCGGCGAAGGCCAGGAGCGAGAAGAAGGCGATCGATCCCAACACGTCGATGACGAAGGCGAAGCCGGCGACCAGGAAACACAGAGGCGGAGGCCGAGCCACCATCACCGGCGCGACGACGGGTGGGCCCGCCTCCGTGTCGCTGGCATCGGCCGCCAACGCCTTGTCGCGCTCGAGCAGGCGCCGCGCCACGTAATGGGTCACCGCCTCGACGATCGCGGCGACGTCCTCGCTCTCCGCGAGCTTGATCCGGCCGTGGCGGGTATCCTGGATAAAATGATAGACGCGCGGGTCGCGGCCCATCTCCACGAAACCGATCATGTCGATGAAGAGGCGCGGGTTCGAGCCGGGCATGATGCCGACGTCGAAGCAATCGACGTCGGCGGGGATCTGCGTGAGCAGGGGTCCCAGCGCCTCGTGCAGTCCCTCGAGGCGGCCGATGCGAGCGGCGCGCAGGTCGGACACGGCGCCCGAACGCTCGGCGTCCTCGAAGCGCGCCCGGCGCATCGCCTGCCTAAGGGACAGCACCGCCGCCTCCGAATGGGTCCGGCGGGGCCTGGCTGCGTCGGCCTTGATCTCTGCGGCAGGGTCGGCTTCGGGCGCGACCGGGTCGTGAATGGTGTCGTCCACGCGCGCCGCCCTCCATGAGCCTTGGAGCCGTCTCGAGCCTGGACTATACCGCCTCGGCGTCGGGCGTCATCCAAGCGTTGCGCTCAAGGTAAAGGGAAGACGACGACGGCTCTCCGGCCATCGTCGCGCGCTACGGTAACGCCAGCTTGGCTCAGGCCTGCTGGATCGCCGACAAGACCCAATTGTCGAGCCCGGTGCCTGACGACCGCACGAAGGTCCAGAGTTCCGTGACCGTCTGCGGCGCGGTGCTGCTGCCGGCGACCACCCGGCCGCTGGCGCGCTCCACGGTGGCGTCGAGCAACGAGAAGCGCATCGCGACCGTCGCATAGTCGGTCGCACCCTCGCGCCACGCCTCGGCAAGGTCTCCCTGAAGCAGGCGGACGTCGGACAGGCGGTTGACGACACCCTGCCGCTGGTTGCCGGAAAGTTCGGCGGCGAAATGGTCGGCCATCTCGGGAGTCGAGAGGCGACGCAGCCCATTCAGGTCTTCGGCGCTATAGACGGCCTGGATCTCGCCGAGGCGTTGCTCGAAGCGGGTGAAGTCGTCCGGCGTGATCGTGATCGGCGTGCCGCGCGGGGCGCCCTGGCTGTTGCCGGACCCGCCGCCGCCACCGAAAGCGGCCGCGTTGCCGGCCGCCGGCGCCTGACCGGCGGCCGCGCCGCTGAAAGCCTGACGGTTGCGGAACAGACCCATGATGAAACGGAACGCGAGGTAGAGAAGACCCAACTGCAGGACCAGTCCGAGGATGGACGAGAAGCCGCCGAGGCCGCCGCCAAAGCCGCCGCCGAACAGCATGCCGACCAACCCTGCACCGACGAGGCCGCCGAGCAGGCCGCGCCCGAAGCCGCCGGAGAAGAAGCCCGGCCGCTGCTGCGCGTAACCAGAGTTGAAACCGGGGTTCGGCGCGATCGCGGAGGGACGCGGCGCGGTGTAGGTCGAGGGCGGAGCGCTGTACGTGCGCGAGCCGCGATTACCGAACGATCCGCCGCCGCCGAGCCGAGCGAACCCGTCGACGGTCGACGCGGCGGTGAAGAGCGTCGCGAGCGCGAGGATCAGCGCCGCGACAAGCGGCCGGCGCAGGCGCGGCGAGGTGGAAACACGAAAACCCATGGACATGGATGGTCCTGCCTGAAGCGAACGAGGCGTTCGCCTCACGTATATGTGAACTCACTCTGCAAAGCGCAAATAAAGTCGCGCGAAAACCTTACCAGCAGACTTTCGGCAGACGCCGCTTCCACTGCTCGCCCGGCTTCAGCTTGGTACGCACCCAGGTGAAACGCTTTGCCTGCCGAGCCCGCAGCCCAGCCGAGCGGGCGGCGGGGGCGTGGACCACCTCATCGTCGCCGAAGTCGTCGTCGACCGGCTCCGGCGTGCCTGCCACTATGGCGGCGGGCGCCGCCACCGGCTCGGCCATGGGCGCCTTAGGTCTGTTTTTGGAACCCGGCTTGCGACCGCGGCGCCGCGTCGTCGCCGCGGCTTTAGGGCTGGCGACGGCCGGTGGCGGCTCATCGATCGCCCTCAGGATGCGGCCTCCGCCACCTGCCGTTCCCTCCAGGGCGTCGGGTTGCGCCTGGGTGTCAGGGTCACGCCCCCGTAGGGTGGCCGGTGAGAACAAGGCGTCCGCCGCCTTCATCGCCGCTTCGTAGGCGTCGCCGCCGCGACCGCCGGCCTCGCCCCCGCCGCGGGGCGCGGCAGGCTGCGGGGGCGGTGCGTTGAAGACGTCGTCCCCCGCGCGCGCCCCAGCCCGTCGATTTGTGCCTTTGTATTCCGTGACGAACGGTTTAACGGGACGACGCATCAAGTTCTCGCAAAGACTGCCGGGATGCAGCGGACTGCCGGGATGGAGCGGCCTCACCGGAGGCGGCGGTGCGGTCCCAAGCAGGGCGGCAGGCTGCCAGAGAAAGCAGCATCGGTCCGCCGAAAAAGCAACCACTTTGCTTTGCTATCCCAAACAATCTCTTCACTATAATCGCAGGCGGGCGATCGGAAGTAATTCTTCGACCGGTTCAAGCTTAAATCTTCGCAGGGTCAGGACAGAGTGGATGCGCGACGCGTTGAACAACCAGCTGAAAGAGGCGATGAAGAGCGGCGATAAGCGCCGCGTGCAAACGATCCGCCTGATCAACGCCGCCTTGAAGGACAGGGACATCGAAGCGCGCGGCCAAGGCAAGCCCGCGCTGGAAGAGACGGACATCTTCGCGTTGTTGCAAAAGATGGTGAAGAGCCGGCAGGAATCCCTGGAGATCTATCAGAAGGCCGGGCGCGAGGACTTGGCCCTCGTCGAATCGGAGGAGATTGCCATTATCCAGAGCTTCCTTCCGCAGCCGATGAGCGAGGCGGAGACCGAAGGCGCGGTCGTGGCCGCCATCGGCGAAACGGGCGCCGTCTCGGTGAAAGACATGGGCAAGGTCGTCGCGGCGCTGAAGGGCAGATATGCGGGCCGGATGGACTTCGGCAAGGCGAGCGCCGCCATCAAGGCGAAGCTCGGCGGCTGATCCCGTGACCGGTTCCGCGGACGCGCGCCCGTTCAAGATCCTCCAGGCCGACCACACCGGGATCACCGTGCGCGATCTCGAGCGCTCGCTGACGTTCTGGCGCGACGTCCTCGGGTTCAAGCTCGTCGCCCGAGCGCGGCGCACCGGCACCTATGCGGCGGACGTGACTGGCGTACCGGGGGCGGAAATCGCCATCGCAATCCTGCTCGCGCCGGGGCACAAGATCGAGTTGCTGCACTATCTCCTGCCGGAAGGGCGCGAGCACCTGCGTCCGCGCCCCTGCGATCTCGGCTCGATCCATCTCGCCTTCGACGTCGACGATCTCGACGCCGTGCTGGCGCGCGTCGCTGCCTCCGGCTGGGCGGCGGTCGGCGCGCCGCAGGTTGTCGCGGAAGGCGCGCGCGCCGGCACGCGTGTCGTCTACGTGCGCGACGTTGACGGCACGACCCTCGAGTTCATGCAGCCGCCGGCCGTCTAGGCGTTCCGCTTAAGCGCTGGCGGGTGAGGCACTACGCCGGTGTGAGGGCGTCGGCGACGCCGTCGATCAGGTTGACGGCGAGCAGGCTTTCCGCGGTCGGCACCCGAAGCAGCGGCGCGCAACGCGCCGGCGTCGTCGCGATCAGGTCTTCAAGCGCGAGGAGCGCGACGCGCGCGGCCTCTCGGTCCACGGCGTGGAAGCGGACCGCCTCGCCCGGCCGCACTTGGGCGAGGCGGCCGAAATCGGCGCGGCACACGTGACCGATCTTGGAATAGCCGCCGGTCGGCTGGCGATCGGCCATCAGCACCATCGGCTGGCCATCGCCCGCGACCTGTACGGCGCCGAGCGCCACCCCGTCCGAGACGATGTTGAAATCGCTCCTGTGAGCGAGGCGCGGCCCGGCGAACTTATAGGCCATGCGGTCGGCCACGGAGGTCAAGGCGTAAAGGCCGTCAAAGAAGGTGGCGAGCGCGACCTCGTCGAAATAGTCGTCCTGCGGCCCTGGCACGACGCCGACCGGCGCTTCCGAACGGGCGAGCCATGCTGCCTCCAGGCATCCCTCGTCACGCGGCATGGCGTCGGGATCGCCCTCCGGAAGCACGTCGCCCGCTCGCAGCATGCGACCCTCCAGGCCGCCGAGGCCGGAGCGCGTGTGCGTGGCGCGGCTACCCATCACCGGGCGCACGTCGATCCCGCCGGGTAGGGCGAGATAGGTGAAAGCGCCCCAGGCACCGGCGCGCGCGCGCAGCACGGCGCCCGGTTGCAGGGTCACGCGCCCCGCCTGCGGCAGGGCCGCGCCATCGCGCGTCCAGGCGAAGCCGCCGCCGCCGAAGGCGACGGCGACCGGCCGGTCCTCGCAGGTCATCGTCAGCCCGCCCCCGCCGATCTCCACCGCCGCCGCGTCTGCCGCGTTGCCGAGGACCAGGTTGGCGGAGGCCATCGCGACCCAGTCCATCGGGCCGGCGGGCGTGACGCCGAAACGCAGCAGGCCGCGCCGGCCGCCGTCCTGAATGGTTGCCCCATGGCCCGCAGCGGTGACGCGCAGGGCCATCTCAGGCCTCCTCGAAGAAGACGGGTATGCCGGCCTGCGCCTCGGCCTCGAGCGCGGCGAAGCGGGTGGCGTCGATGCGCTCGAAGCGCACGTGGTCGCCGACCGCGATGGGGAACATCGGCGCGCGAGCGGGATCGAAGGTGCGCGCCGGCGTGCGCCCGAGCACGTACCAGCCCGTCGGCATGACGAACGAAGAGATGAGCGTCTGGCCGCCGCCGATCGTCAGCGCGCCGAACGGCGCCGGTGGGCGCGGCGTCGCGCGGCGCGACAGGGCGAGTTCGGGCGCGAGGCCGCCCAGAAACGCGAAACCCGGCGCGAACCCGTACATGACGACGGTGTAGCGACCATCCGCATGCAGCGCCGCGACGCGCTCGGGCGGAAGACCGAGGATGCCGGCCGCCTCCTCCAAGTCCTCCGCGCAAGGCCCGTCGTAGCAGGCGGGCACCCGCCAGGACTTCGGTCGCGCGCGCGGCGCGTCGGTGGGATCGACCGCCTCCAGCGCCGCGATCAGCGCGTCTGCCGTGAGGCGGCGGGGATCGAAATGCACCATCAGCGAGCGGTAGGTCGGCACCGTCTCGGTCACGCCCGCGATCGGCTGCGCCGCAAGCGCGGCGTCGAGCGCCATCACCCGCGCATGGGCTGCGGGATCGATGCCGCGGCTGAACTCGACGACCACCGCCGATTCGCCGGCACTGAGATAACGCGGCTGCATCGCTCAGGCAGCGAAGGATTTCAGCGCGATGCCGGCCCGCTCCAGGCGGGCGCGGACGGCGCGCGCCATGGCTACCGCGCCCGGCGTGTCGCCGTGGACGCAAATAGAGTCGATACCCACCGCAATGCGCTTGCCCGACTGCGTGATGACCGCGCCCTCCTCGATCATGGTGCTCACGCGCTCGGCAGCCTCGTCGGGATCGTGCAGCACGGCGCCGGGCAGCGCGCGTGAGACGAGGTTGCCGGCGTCGGTGTAGGCGCGGTCGGCGTAGATCTCGCGCACCGTCCGCAGCCCGGCCGCCTCGCCGGCATGCTCCAACTCCGTCCCGGCGATGGCGAGGAAGCGCAGGCCCGGATCGACGGCCTTGATGGCGTGGGCGATGGCGCGAGCGCCGGCCGGATCCTCCATCGCCACGTTGCTCAGGGCTCCGTGGATCTTCACGTAGGTGATGCGATGGCCGACATAGGCGGCCATTGCCTGCGCCGCGCCGACCTGATAGGCGACCATCCGCTCGATCTCTTCGTGGCTGCAGGGCAGCCGGCGGCGGCCGAAGCCAGCGAGGTCGGGGAAGCCCGGGTGGGCGCCGATCGCCACGCCGCGGTCACGCGCCAGCGCGAAGGTGTTAGCCATGATGTCGGGGTCGCCCGCATGGTAGCCGCAGGCGACGCTGGCCGATGTGACGATCCCCAGCATCGCCGTATCGTCCCCCATGGCGTAGACGCCGAAACCCTCGCCGCAATCGCAATTCAGGTCGACCCGCTTCATGGCCCTGTTCCCCGAGCTCAGCGCCTGAACAGGCCGCCGGACTTTCCGCCGAAGCGGGCGCCGAGCCCCGCCTTGAGCCGACCGAACGCCACCCGCGCCCGCTCCCTCGCGTCGCTCGCCAATCGCCAGACCTCTGTGGTCTTGAACCAGGCAAGCATCCGGTCCTTGTACCCCATGGTCCAGGTGAAGGCCCTGGCGAACCAGCCGATCGTCATCAGCCGCGCCCGCCCGGCGTGGAAGATACGCTCGCAGACGAGGATGCTGACGATGTAGGCACCGATAAAGATCAGGAGACCCGTCTTGAAATGACCGCTGCCCATCAGGACCACGGCATAGGCTTTGGCGAGCTCGGCGACCGCGAAAGGCACCACAAGCAGCACGAGCAGCACGTAGGCCGGCAGGTCGGCGATGGCCGCCTCCAACCGCTGGATCAGGCGTAGCCGAGACAATAGCCGCATGAGCGGCCCGAACAGCGGGCCGATGATCGCGTCGAGAATGAAATAGAGGCCGACGACCAGTTCGGCCGGCAGACGCGCCAGGCGCCGGGTCAGGCTCGGGGTGCTGGCAGGCATGGAACACCTTCTAAGGGCCTCGCGACGTCCTGTGGTGGGCTTCGCGCCCCACCCCGTCAAGGCCCTAGGCAGTGGCCCTCATCCCGTCCGCAGCGTGTAGCGCACGACATCGTCGGCCGGAGCCAATGTGTCATAGAGGCGCCGCGCCGCTGCGTTGTCCGCCCGCGTGTGCCAGTAGAGGCGACTGCACGGGGCCTCGCGCGTGCGGCGGATAGCATCGTCGATGAGCGCGCGGCCGAGGCCGAGGTGGCGCCGGTTCTCCTCGACGAACAGGTCTTCGAGGTAGCAGACCGGCAAGATCGTCCAGGTGCACGCGTGCCGAACGCAGATGCAGAACCCGGCGAGTCCCGCTTCTGTCGCGGCGAACCGGGCGGACATGCTCGAGGCGGGATCGAGGATGCGATCCCAAGTCGTGGCCGTCACCGCTTCGGGCAGCGGCTCCTCGTAGAACCGAAGATAGGCGGCCCACAGGCGACGCCAGTCCGCTTCGTCGGCGGTCTGCGCGTCGCGGATCGTGAAAGGCGCCCGGGCTGACATAAGAGAGGTCTCCCGGAGAAGCGGCCTCAGCGGCGGTCCTTCTCCATCTGCTCCTTGAGGGCCGCGAGTTTGGCGAAGGGCGAGTTCGGGTCGGGCGCCCGGTCGCGTGCCTTCGGCTTTTCCGTACTCTGCATGGTGGCCGGGCGATCGTCGCGACGGAAACTCTCGCTGCCGCCGCTCTTGCGCCCCTCGTCGCGCCCGCGCCGTCCCTCGCCGCTACTTGGCCGTCCCTCGCCGCCCCCTCGTCCGGGGCCGCTTGACCGGCCCGGACCGCTCGGCCGCCCCTGCGCGCCGCCCGGGCGCCCCGCCTCGCCTGCCTTATCGCCACCGGGAGAACGGCGGAAGCCGTCCCCTTCCGGACGGCGGTACCGCGCCGACCGGTCGGGGCGAGGGCCGCGGTTCGCGGGCGGCGCGTCTTCCGTCGGTATGGCGGGCTCGCCGGCGACCTGCGGGGCGGGCGCACGATCGCGTCGACCGGCAACGCGACCGCGGTCGGCGGCCGGCCGTCGATGGTGGGCGTTCTGACGGTGCGGCCGCCAGACTTCGATGAGCGGGATTTCCTCCGGCTCGGTGGCCGGCGGCGCGTCGCCGGTGTCGACCGCGGTCGTTTCGACCGGCGACGCGTCCGGCCCCGGCGTCTCGGCTTGTGTCGATTCGCTTTCTGCCGCTGCGGTCGGCTTGGGTTCGATGCTTGGCGCGTCAGCACCGGACGGCTCGTCCACGGTCGCCGCCTGGAGAGGATGGATCGGCTCGCTCGCGCCCTCCTGGAGCTCTGGTTCGGGGGTTTCGTCCGCCGGCAGGGGTGCGATGGCTTCGAGCGTCCCGCCTTCCAGCGCGGCCTCGATCAGAGCGCTCTGCTGCTCCGGCTCGAGAGTCGGAGCCGGGGCGGCGTCCGTCGCCGCTTCGTCCGTGACTTCGGCGGTGACCGGCGCCTCCGTTGGTTTTGCCGCTTCGATCGGCGTGGTCGCGGCCTTGGGCAGCAGCGGCACGGTGATGGCCGGGCCCGGTCGGCGGTCGAGCACGTAGCCGAGCGACTTGAGGATGGTGCCGAACGCCTCGCCCGAGCAGCCGGCGAGCGACGTCATGCCGACCGTCACGACGAAGCTGTCGCCGTCCGCCGCCCCACTCGGCGGGTCACCCGGCGTGGTGCCTGGCCGGTAAGCGATGGCCGGGCGGATCAGGTCGGCCAGGCGCTCGAGGATGTCCACGCGCACCGCGCGCTCTCCGCACACTCGGAAGCCGGCCGCACGGTAGAAGCCTTTCAGCACCGACGGATCGGCGACGAAGGAGGTGCGGCCCGAAGAGGCGAGGTAAGGCACTTCGTCCAAGCCCTTCACGCCTTCCGTTCCCCCATTCTTGAGGGCCCAGAGTTGGGCGGCGAGCGCGCGGGGCGCCGGCTTGATCAGGGCGGGAAGGTAGAGGTGATAGGCGCCGAAGCGCACGCCCATCTTGCGCAGGGTCGCGCGCGCGTCCTGCGCCAGCGTCTTGACCTCGTCGGCGACGCGCGAGCGTTCCAGCACACCGAGCGCCTCCGCGATCTGAAAGGCGATGCCCTTGGCAATGCCTTCCAACTCCGCCGATTTCTCCAGCTCGACGAGTGTGCCGAGCAACTTGGTGACGTGCTGCGCCAGCCAAAGGTCGAGCCGTCGCTGGACTTGGTCCAGCATGGAGCCGGTGAGCTGCTCGTCGGCGATGATGCGGACCTGTGGTTCCAAGATGTGCGCGCCCGCGCCCACGCGGCCGACCGGCTCGCCCAACCAGCGGATCAGCCCGTCGTTGGCGAGCACGAACGCCTCGTCCACCGCCTCGTGCACGCGGGTCGCGCGGCCTTCGATCTCGGAAGCCAGCGCCTTCTGCGCGGCGGCGTTCAGCGCCTTGGCGGCCTCGCCCGACGCCTGCGGGTCCGGCGTGAAGCGGAAGCCGTTGATCTGGCCGACGTGCTGGCCCTCGACCATCACGTCGCCACCTGAGGTAATTTCGGCTTCCAACATCGCGTTCTCTCGTAACCGACGCATGAGGACGCTGGTTCGGCGGTCGACGAACCGCTGCGCCAGCCGTTCGTGCAACGCGTCCGACAACGTGTCCTCTACCCGACGCGTCACGCCCTGCCAATGCTCGGGATCGCGCAACCAGTCAGGCCTGTTGGCGATGAAGGTCCAGGTGCGCACCTGGGCAATGCGGGCCGCCAGCGCGTCGAGGTCGCCGTCCACCCGGTCCAGCGCGTCGACGTGGCGGGCGAACCAATCGTCGGGGATGCGCCCGGCGCGCACGACGAAGCCGTAGACGGTCAGCACCAGTTCCGCGTGGGCGGAGGGCGACAGCTTGCGGTAGTCGGGGATCTGGCAGCATTCCCAAAGCCGGGCCACGTCGCCGCGGTTTCGCGCGACCTTCTGCACGTCGACGTCGCGGCTGGCGATCTCCAGCGCCATCTGGTCGGCGGCGACGGGCGCGCGCGTGAGACCGGGCTCCCCCGGCAGCCTGTCGAGCGAAGCGGCGAGGCTCTGCAGCGATGTCGGATCAAGGTCCGTGTTGCGCCATTGCAGCATGCGGACGGCGTCGAACCGGTGGTCCTCCAGCTGCTCGACGAGGTCGCTGTCGAAGGGCATGCAGCGGCCCGTGGTGCCGAAAGTGCCGTCGCGCATATGACGTCCCGCGCGCCCCGCGATCTGCCCGAACTCGGCCGGGTTCAGGCGGCGGTAATGCCAGCCGTCGAACTTCTTGTCCGCGGCGAAGGCGATGTGGTCGACGTCGAGGTTGAGGCCCATGCCGATGGCGTCGGTGGCGACGATGTAATCGACCTCACCGTTCTGGTAGAGGTCGACCTGGGCGTTGCGGGTGCGCGGCGAGAGCGCCCCGAGCACCACCGCCGCGCCGCCCTTCTGCCGCCGCAGCCATTCGGCGATGGCGTAGACCTCCTCTGCCGAGAAGGCGACGATGGCCGACCGGCGCGGCAGCCGAGCGATCTTCTTCTCGCCGGCGAAGGTCAGCTTGGACAGTCGCGGCCGGGTGATCAGCTGCGCGCCGGGCAGGAGCTCCAGCAGCGGCTTCTGCATGGTCGAGGCGCCGATGAGCAGCGTCTCGTCGAGGCCGCGGCGGTTCAGCAGCCGGTCGGTGAAGACGTGGCCGCGGTCGAGGTCGGCGGCGAGCTGCACCTCGTCGATGGCGACGAAGGCGAGGTCGAGGTCGCGCGGCATCGCCTCGACGGTGCAGACCCAGTAGCGCGCGGCCTTCGGCTTGATCTTCTCCTCGCCTGTGACGAGCGCCACGGCATCGGGGCCGATCTTCTCGACCACGCGGTTGTAGACCTCGCGCGCGAGCAGGCGCAGCGGCAGGCCGATCATACCCGAGCGGTGCGCCAGCATGCGCTCGATGGCGAAATGCGTCTTGCCGGTGTTGGTCGGACCGAGCACCAGGGTGACGCCGGCGGCGCGGTTCCTGGAAGGGCCGTCCTTGGAGGCGCGGTCGCGCTGGGATGGCGGAGCCGAAAACGGGAGGTTCATCAGGAGTGTGATGCCTTGAACGAAGTCGGACGTTAACGGGCAAGGACTTGCGGCTGACGCCGCGTGCTCGATCCACGAGGGAGACCGGTCCCTATCCGTACCACACTGAGGCAGCGTACGGCAGCCGTGTTTACGTCTCGAACGCCGCACGAACGAAGCGCGCCCGAATCGGGTGACATTGCGATGTCTCCCTTTGTTCTCGTCTCAGGGACGAGCAGGTGGAAAGCGGCAGGAGAGCACGATATCCTCCACATCCAACCTGCCACCCAGTAACCCAGTGGAAGGCATGAAACCGCTGCCGGGATCGCAGATCGCCGTCCCGGCGTTGCGACCCAAGCCACCAAGAGATCTCGTTCGGCGTCGAGCAAATCGTTGTGGCCCGCGCTCAGCGTTGTAGTTTGGCAATGGCGATCATGATGGGGACGACGACCACCATCTCCTTCGTGTGGTCCTTGAGACGTACACCACATAGGTACCGGAGGCGTGACACGTTGCCATCGGGTGCCTGTGGCCGTCTATGATGTGCTCCGCCAACCGCCTATAAGGAGATCAGCGCGAGCCCAGGGTCGTCGAAGTGAACCGTCTGCCGGAACGATCTCTGGTCTTGCTGTCGGCCGCAGCCATCGCTGCCGTTGCTTGGGCGGCCATCGTGACGGAAGGGGTGACCGGGATCGCGGCCTGGATGGCCAAAGGCCTCTCGTTCGCCGAGGCTCTTTTCCAATTCCTGCGCTACTTCACCATTCTCACCAACATTTTCCTGGCCTGCCTGATGAGCACAGCCGTATGGCGGCTGTTGCGTCGAGAACCCCTACCTTCGGCGTCCTTCTTCGCGGCAGCCGTGGTCTACGCCGCCGTGATGAGCGTGATCTATGAGGCGCTTCTGCGCCGTCTCTGGTCGCCGCGCGGCGTGCAGTTCGTCACAGATTTCGCGATGCACGACCTCGTGCCCGCGCTAGTCCTGATGTTTTGGATCGCCTACGCGCCCAAGGTGCCGCTGGGCTGGCGCGACGCCGCGCGCTGGCTGGAGTATCCCGCCGTCTACTTCGTCGCCACCGAACTCGCGGGCCTTGCCGGCTTCGGCTATCCCTACGACTTCCTCGACGTCGACAAGCTCGGCTTTGCCGGCGTCGGGGCGGTCGGGTTGGCCTTTTTGGTCGGCTTCTACGGGCTGGGCCTGGGCCTCGTCGCAATCGCGCGGCGTACCGATCGCGCCCGCTTGCCTGTGCCGCTCAGAACGGAAGGTTGAAGACGCGGGCCGGCACCAACTCGCCGCCCTCGATCGCGCCGACCGCGATGACGACACCGCCGCAGGCGGCATAGGCCTGGCCGGCGCTCGGTGCGTCGGCCCCGCGCAGCAGCATGCCCTGGCCGCGGCGCAGACGCGCGGCGTCCGAGCGATCGACGAGGATGCGCGTCAGCTCGCCGAGGCCCGCCTCGACGCGCCGCATCGCGGTCTGAGCGGCCGCGGGGTCTTCCAGCGCCGCGAGCGGTACCGCGTCACTCTCGACGAAGGGGCCGACGCGGGTGCGCCGCAGCGCTGTCACGTGGCCGTAGCAGCCGAGCGCGCGGCCAAGATCGCGGGCGATCGCGCGCACGTAGGTGCCCTTGCCGCAGCGGGTCTCCAGCACCGTCTCGTCGCCGGCGCTATCGACGATACGCAGCTCGTGGATAGTGACGGTCCGCGCGGCGATGTCGACGATCTCCCCGTCGCGGGCGAGGTCGTAGGCCCGTTCGCCGTTGATCTTGATGGCCGAATAGGCCGGCGGCTTCTGCTCGAGCGTGCCGGTGAAGCGCGGGAGCAGCGCCTCGATCTCGCCCCGCGTCGGCCGCACGTCCGAGCGCACCACCACCGTGCCATCCGCGTCGTCCGTATCGGTCTCCGCCCCCCAGAGTACGGTGAAGCGGTATCCCTTCTCGCCGTCCTGGACGAAGGGCACGGTCTTGGTCGCCTCGCCGAAGGCGATGGGCAGAATGCCCGAGGCCAGCGGGTCGAGCGTGCCGGCGTGCCCCGCCTTCTTGCCGTTGTAGATGCGCTTCAACCGCGACACGGCGTGGGTGGACGTGATGCCGACCGGCTTGTCGAGCACGACCCAGCCGTTAACCTCGACGCGGTTGGAGCGGTGCTGGCCCTTACGCTCTCCCGCGCCCGGGGGCTCGCTCATTCGCCGCCGCCTTCGCGCGCAGCCGCGTCGCCGTCCTGCAGATCCTGCTTGACCTTTGGCGATTGGAGGATGGCGTCCATGGCGGCATTGTAGTCGAAGCTCGTGTCGACGCGGAAGCTCAGGTCGGGCGCGAACTTCATGCTGATCCTGTGCGCGAGCTCGCTGCGAAGGAACTTCCTGTTGCGCTCGAGCGCCTCCAGCACGGCCGGCACGTCCTTGCCGCCGAGCGGCATGACGAAGGCGGTTGCGAGCTTGAGGTCGGGGCTCATCCGCACGTCCGGCACGGTGATGACCTTGCCCTCGAGTGCGGGGTCTGCGACCGCGCCGCGTGACAGCAGGTCCGACAGCGCATGGCGGATCAGTTCGGCGACGCGCAGCATGCGCTGCGACGGCTCGCCGCCTTGTTGGTGGGCTCGTGACATGGATTTTACTTTCGGTGTCTAACGATCTTTCTCGTCGACTTTGAAGACGGCAGTATCGTCTGACCCCATCGTCAACCGCCTTAAAACATCGACGACGGCGCGCTCGGCACGCCCGTCGATCTGATCACGCAAGGATGTCTGTACAAAACTGACGAGCACCTTCAGTTGCCCGGCCTGATCATCAACTTGGCGCTGCAAGGCAAGAATTTGGTCATCAAGCTGCTTGTTATGTGTTTTCAGCGCCTCGACAGATCGCTCTAAAGCCAGGACATTGACGAGAAAGCTGCCAATTCCCTTTAAAGATGGAAGAGGCAGTCGTTTCGTTTTGTCCGATGCTGTAGACTCACGCTCAACATCGTCGGTCATCGAGAACCAAGAAGATGATCGAGGGCTGTGCGAGTTTCCGCTTGAATCCTGTCGATCCGTTCCCGGCCCGCCGACAGAAGGGCGACGGTTTTAGCTCGCTCGATTGCCGAAACCTCAAGATTTTCGGCGGCACTTGTGATGGCCCGAAGCGAAATTTCCAGAGCGTCGTCACTTAGATTATCCAGTATACGCAATGCCTTCGCATTTCCGGATCGCTTGACCATGGCTTGAAAAGCCGTACCTGACTTTCCCAGATCATGCCAAAAACCTGTAATTTGCGAAACATCACCCAATCGGCGAAATGCCAACGCCTGTTCAAGAAACGCCTGCCAGTCGGCTTGCAATGTCTCTGTCACTCGACGCTCGCTATACGGCGCTGCACCCAAATCATCACTCTTCCGGTCGAGTGAATAGCCCCTATCTGCCATAGCGCCTGCTCCGTTCCCGTGCTGGCCCTTACAATGTCCGCTTGATCGCCGTCACCGTGTAGCACTCGATGATGTCGCCGACGCGCATGTCCTTGTAAGTTTCGAAGGCCATACCGCATTCCTGACCGGCGACGACCTCCTTGACCTCGTCCTTGAAGCGCTTGAGCGTCGACAGCATGCCCTCGTGCACCACGACGTTGTCGCGAATGAGCCGCACGTGGGCGCCGCGCTCGACGCGTCCGTCGGTGATCCGGCAACCTGCCACCTTGCCGACCTTGGAGATGTCGAAGATCTCCAGGATCTGCGCGTTGCCGAGCATGTCCTCGCGCAGCGTCGGGTCGAGCATGCCCGACATCGCCGCCTTCACGTCGTCCACGAGGTTGTAGATGACGTTGTAGTAGCGGATTTCGACGCCGTTCTGCTCGGCCATGTTGCGCGCCTCCTTCAGCGCGCGCACGTTGAAGCCGATGACCACAGCCTTGGAGGCTTCCGCCAGGGTGATGTCGGACTCGGTGATGCCGCCGACGCCAGCCTGCAGGATGCGCGCCGCCACCTCGTCCGTGTTGAGGTCCTCGAGCGTGGCGACGATCGCCTCGACAGAACCCTGCACGTCGCCCTTGATGACGAGCGGGAATTCCTTGCGGCCGGCGCTCTTCATCTGGCTCATCATGTCGACGAGCGAGGAGCGGGTGCCGCCCACGCGCGCCGCGGCGATCTCACGCTTCTGGCGGTCACGATATTCCGTGATCTCGCGGGCGCGGCTCTCGCTCTCGACCACACCGACGCGGTCGCCCGCCTCCGGCGAGCCGGAGAAGCCGAGCACTTCGACCGGCACGGACGGGCCGGCGGAGGCGACGGCCTCGCCTTCCGCGTCAAGCAGCGCGCGGACGCGGCCCCATTGCGTGCCGCCGACGACGAGGTCGCCGACCTTCAAGGTGCCGCGCTGGACGAGCACGGTCGCCACCGGGCCGCGGCCGCGGTCCAGCCGCGCCTCGATCACGGTACCCTCGGCCGGGCGATCCGGGTTGGCCTTGAGGTCGAGCAGTTCGGACTGGAGCGCGATCATTTCGAGCAATCGGTCGAGATTGGTGCGCTGGGTGGCGGACACCTCCACCTCGATGGTCTCGCCGCCGAGCGACTCGACCTGGACCTCGTACTGCAGCAGCTCGGAGCGCACGCGTTCCGGCTTGGCGCCCTGCTTGTCGATCTTGTTGATCGCCACGATCATCGGTACGCCGGCAGCCTTGGCGTGGGCGATCGCCTCCGCCGTCTGCGGCATCACGCCATCGTCGGCCGCCACGACCAGCACGACGATGTCCGTCACCTTAGCCCCGCGCGCGCGCATCTGCGTGAAGGCGGCGTGGCCGGGCGTATCGATGAAGGTCACCGGAAGCCCGTTCGGGGCGGTGATCTGGTAGGCGCCGATGTGCTGGGTGATGCCACCGGCCTCGCCCGAGACCACGTGCGTCTTGCGGATCGCGTCGAGCAACGAGGTCTTGCCGTGATCGACGTGGCCCATGATCGTGACAACGGGCGGCCGCGACAGCGCGTGGTCGTCCTGCTCGTCGGGCGTGTCGAAAAGGCCTTCCTCCACGTCCGCTTCCGAGACGCGCTTCACCGTATGGCCGAGTTCCTCGGCCAGGAGCTGCGCCGTATCGGCGTCGATCACGTCGTTGATCGTCGCCATCTGGCCCTGCTTCATCAGCATCTTGATGACGTCGACCGCGCGCTCCGACATGCGGTTGGCAAGTTCCTGGATGGTGATCGTCTCGGGCAGCACGACTTCGCGCGAAAGCTTGTCCTTCTGCTCGCTGACATGCCCCTTCAAGCGTTGGGTGCGGCGACGGAAGGCGGCGACGGAGCGGGTCCTCTCGTCCTCGCCGCCGGTGGCGCTGGCGACTGTCAGGCGGCCGCGGTCCTTCTGCGCGCCGCCGCGGGTCGGGCGGGGCGGCAGCACGACCTTCGTCGGCATACCGGGCCGACGGATGATCCGCTTGGCCTCCTCCTCGTCGTTGGGGCGGGCGATGGCGGAAACGGGGCCGGCCGAGGCCCCGGCGGGCAAGGTGGTCGTGCCGGGGCGGCGCCCGAGGGACGACGAAGGTGCGGGCTCGCCGCCGGCCAGCCGGCGCACGGCTTCCGTCTCGGCACGGCGCTTAACCTCGGTCTCCTGGAGGCGGCGGGTGTCCTCCTCCTTCTTGCGGGCCTCGGCGGCAGCGCGCTCGACGCGGTCGCGCTCCTCGCGCTCGCGGCGCAGCTTGGCATCGGCCTCGGCGCGCCGACGATCCTCGACCTCGCGTTCCTTCGCGCCTTCCAGAGCGCGGGCCCGGGAGTCGCGCTCCTCTTCCGTCAATGTGCGGAGGACGACGCCGCTCGGCGTGCGGGTCGGCGCGCGGGGAGGGGTGGCGGTCCGCGGCGCAGGGGCGCGCGCGGCGGGCACCGCGGCGACCGGCCGCGGTGGTGCGTCCGGCAGCGGACGCCGCACGGCACCTACCGGCTGCGGCGGCGCTACGGCGGTGGCCGGCGCGGGCGGGGGCGCTACAAAGGCCACGGGCGGCGGCGGCGGCGCGGGAGGGGCGACGGCCGGTTGCGGCGCCGTGATCGGAGCCGGGGCTGCCGCGACCGGCTCTGCCGCGGCCGGGGCCGGCGCGGCGACCACGGGGGCGCGAGGCGGGGTCGCCGCCATCGTTGGCACCGCCGCGGCTGCCTGCGGGGCTGGCGCGGGCGCGGTTTCGCGGGGCGCCTGTTCGGCAGGACCGATCGCGCGACGCTTAACCTTCTCGACCACGACCGTCTTCGTCCGGCCGTGGGAGAAGCTCTGCCTTACAACACCCGCCTCGACCGGTCGCTTGAGCGACAGCGTTTTGGAAGGCGTCTTCGTATCGTTCATCAGTATCGCGTCCTAAGAGTTGTCGCGTTCTAAAACCGTCTAGCGGGGCGCCGGTGCAGCACCTGTCGAGGCTGCGTCCGCCTGCCCGCCGTCTCCGAATGAGAACGCCTTCCGTTCGGTCGGGCCGCCGCCCGATCGGAATGCGTTCCCGTGCCAGGAACAGAGGAGCCAGGCAAGGCCCGGCGACGTCGATTCACGCGGAGGCCGTCTCGGCGTCCACGTCCACCTCAGGTGATGCCTCGGACCGATAGATCCTCAACCTTTGGCATCGCGTCAGGAAAGCTTCGCTTACCGGGCCAGCGACAAGCGCCGCATGTATTACATTTGTGCGCCCCAATGCCAAATCCAATTGGCCGGACGAAAAGAGTTTAACCGACCGAGGCTTCGCCCGCCCTTCCGAGTGCCGCCGTGCCGCGCCGTCGATCTTGCGAATGCCGTCCTCGCCGCCGTCGCTGGCGTGGAGCAGCGCCGCGACCGTACCGCCCGCGAGCGCCGACTCCACCTTGGCGAAGCCCGTGACAACGACACCCGCCTTGTTGGCCATCGCCAGGGCCTGCAGGCAGTCGCCTGCAAGCAAGTCCTCCGTCTGCGAAGCCAGGGCCGGCGGAACCTCCACCTTGGTTTTGAAGCCTCGGGAGAAAGCCCCTTTGCGCACGGCCTGCGCTACGAGGCCCGCGTTGCCGCCGACCCAGACGCCGCGACCCGGCAACTTGCGCCGGATATCGGGCACAACGATGGCGTCAGGTCCCAGGACGAAACGGATCATCGTCTGGGGATCGCCCTTGCGCCGCGTGACGACGCAGGTGCGTTCCGGTCCTTGCTCGTCGTCCCTGGGGTTGGCCATGATACCCTCGGTCTGCTCGCCCCTTCTCCCGCCCACGGATAGAGGCGGCCTCAGCCCTCGACCGCCTCTTCGGCTTCCTCAGTGGGCGCCGCCTCGTCGATCCAGCCGACGGCGATACGGGCGCGCATGATCATCGCCTCCGAGTCCTCGCGGGAGACGTCTAGCCCCTCGAAGAAGCCGACGTGCTTCACCGATTCTCCTGCCTTGCGCTCGGTCCAGCCCGCGAGGTCGTCCGTCGCGCAGCCGGCCAGGTCCTCGATCGTCTTCACGTCGTTCTCGCCGAGCTTGACGAGCATCGGCAGGGTGACACCCTCGATCGTCTTCAGCTCGTCCTGCACGCCCAGCTCGACGCGTCGCGCGTCCTGCTCCGCGTCGATCTTGGCGAGGTAGTCGCGGGCGCGCGTCTGGATCTCCACCGCGGTGTCCTCGTCGAAACCTTCGATCGAGGCGAGTTCGGCCTGCTCGACAAAAGCCAGTTCCTCCACCGAGCGGAAGCCCTCGGAGGCGAGCAGCTGGCCGACGACCTCATCGAGGTCGAGCGCCTCCATGAACGCCTGCGTGCGCTCGTTGAACTCCTTTTGCCGACGCTCCGATTCCTCCGCCTCGGTCAGGATGTCGATGTCCCAGCCGGTGAGCTGCGAGGCGAGCCGCACGTTCTGCCCACGCCGCCCGATAGCGAGCGAGAGCTGGTCGTCGGGCACCACGACCTCGATGCGGTTGGAGTCCTCGTCGAGCACCACCTTGACGACTTCCGCCGGCTGCAGCGCGTTGACGATGAAGGTCGCGCTGTCGGGCGACCAGGGTATGATGTCGATCTTCTCGCCCTGGAGTTCGTTCACCACCGCCTGAACGCGCGAGCCGCGCATGCCGACGCAGGCGCCGACCGGATCGATGGAGGAATCGCGCGAGGTCACCGCGATCTTGGCGCGGGAGCCAGGATCACGGGCGACCGACTTCACCTCGATCACGCCGTCGTAGATCTCCGGTACTTCCTGCCGGAACAGCTTGGCCATGAACTGCGGATGCGTGCGCGAGAGGAAGATCTGCGGCCCGCGCTGCTCGCGGCGCACGTCATAGAGGTAGGCGCGCGCCCGGTCGCCGGGGCGGAACAACTCGCGCGGGATCGACTCGTCTCGGCGGATGGTGGCCTCGCCGCGACCGAGGTCGATGACCACGTTGCCGTATTCGACACGCTTCACCACGCCGTTGACGATGTCGCCGATGCGGTCCTTGTACTCGTCGTACTGACGGTCGCGCTCGGCCTCGCGCACCTTCTGCACGATCACCTGCTTGGCCGACTGCGCGGCGATGCGCCCGAATTCGAAAGGCGGAAGGGTCTCGGCGATCCAATCGCCGACCTCGGCGGCCGGGTTTTTCTTGCGCGCGTCGGCCGGCAGGATCTGCGTGGCGTCGTTGTCGATCTCCTCGACGACGAGCAGCAGGCGCGAGAAACGCACCTCGCCCGTCTTCGGATTGATCTCCGCGCGCACCTCCGTCTCCTGGCCGTAGCGGGAGCGCGCCGCCTTCTGCATCGCGTCCTCCATCGATTCCAACACGATCTGCCGGTCGATGGATTTCTCGCGGGCGACCGCGTCGGCGATCTGCAGAAGCTCAAGCTTGTTGGCGGAAATCGCCATCTCTGTTCTCCTCGACGGGCCGGCGCGAACACCGGGTCTCTGCTACGGTCTAATGCAGTTTTTTGCGTGGGCCGGGCAGGGCCGGGCCCGGGCGCCGAAAGCCGGATGGAGCGCCGCCTGGCAGCAGCGGCTTCGCCTTCGCCGCGTTGCGTGCGGCGAAGCGGCCGGGACCCTTGACCGGCATGTCGGACTCGGGCGCCTCGTCCTGCTCCGGCTCGCCCGACGCCTCGCGCGCGGCCTTGGCGGCGCGCAGCGTCTCGCGAACAAGGTCGTCGGTCAGGATAAGCCGTCCGTCGGCGACGTCGGTGAGCGGCAGGCGGACCGTCGCGCTCTCGCCCGGCTTCGTGTCCGTGCGAGTGAATGTGACGACCGGTACCGCACCGCTTTCGTCGAAGCCATCGATACGGCCGCGAAACCGTTTGCGGCCCTCGACGAGAACGCTCATCTCCAACCGCGCCTCCTGGCCCACGGCGCGTCGGAAGTCGGAGGCGCGCACCAGCGGCCTGTCGATGCCGGGCGAGGAAACCTCCAGCCGGTACTCCGACGCCTTGACCGGGTCCTCGACGTCGAGGACGGGCGATAGCGCCTCGCTGATCGCCTGGCATTCGTCGACCGAGAGCGTGCCATCCGGCCGCTCGGCCATGACCTGCAGCACGCACGTTCCGCCGAGCGACAGCTTCACCCGCACTAGGCGAAATCCGAGGTCGCGCAGCACCGGACCCGCGATGCGCGCGACATGCGCCGCCACGCCCGATTCTGGTGAAAGGCGCGGTTCGTCGAGGAGCGGGTCGGCGGGTGCGGGCAGGGCGGGTCTCGTTTTTGGAACGGCTCTTTTGCGGAACGGCTCGTATGCGGAAAAAAGCGGGTCCGGCAGGGCCCACTCTCAAACGGCTAGCGATGAGGTTGATGACGGCAAGCTAGCTGTTCGGCCGCGCTCGCGCAAGCGCGTCGTGCGACCCGATCATTCGGGCGAAGCTGGAAGGTGGGAATGGTCGGAGGCAACCGAATGCCGCCCCTTCCTTCACGCGCGAAACGCGGTATAAGAAGGGCGGCACCCGAGCCTTCCGGCCCGTGCCCGCTTCCCTGCGCACCTTGCTGGACGACATCCCGGCCCGGCGCGCACCGAAGCCACCCAACCCGAAAGGACCCCCGATGTCGATTACCGCGGAGCGCAAGCAGGCGCTCATTTCCGAACATGCCACGAAGGCCGGCGACACCGGTTCGCCCGAGGTGCAGGTCGCGATCCTCACCGAGCGCATCACCAACCTGACCGACCACTTCAAGATGCACGCCAAGGACAACCATTCGCGACGCGGCCTCCTCAAGATGGTGTCGCAGCGCCGGCAGCTCCTCGACTACGTCAAGGGCAAGGACGAGCCGCGCTACAAGTCCATCATCGAGCGGCTTGGCATCCGCCGCTGAGGGAAGGGCCGGCCACGTCCGGCCCGCCTCGTTTCCGACCTGATCCGCGCGGGGCGGAGGCGTGATCGAGACACTCGCGATCTCCGGTTACCGCTCACTGCGCGACATTGTCGTTTCGCTTGGGCGCTTGACGATCGTCACCGGTGCCAACGGCAGCGGCAAGACGAGCCTTTACCGTTCGCTCCGCCTGCTCGCCGAAACAGCGCAGGGCCGCCTCGTTGGCGCGCTTGCCAACGAGGGCGGCCTCGCCTCCGCGCTATGGGCCGGTCCCGAGACGATCGCGCCGAAAGTGCGCTCCGGCGTGTATCCCGTCGAGGGAACGGTTCGCAAAGCGGCGACAAGCTTGAAACTCGGTTTTTCTGGCCAGGAGGCCGGTTACGCCGTCGACCTCGGCTTTCCGGTGCCGCCGCACCCTTTCCCTCTCGACCCGGCGATCAAGCTGGAGACGCTGTGGGCAGGCACGCTGCCAACCCGCACGTCGCTGGTCGCCGAACGCCGCGGCCCTCTGGTCCGCGTGCGATCCCGTCGCACCGGCGAATGGCGCGAGGTGGAAGACCACCTCTCGTCCTCCGACGCGATGATGACGCACTGCGCCGAGCCGGGCGATGGCGCCGAGCTGCTCGACATGCGCGAGCGCCTGAGGAATTGGCGTTTTTACGACGCGCTGCGCACCGACCCAGAAGCGCCGGCACGCCGCCCGCAGGTGATGACGTATACGCCCGTGCTCGCCAGCGACGGCGCCGACCTCGCTGCGGCGCTCACCACCATCCGCGCGATAGGCGACCAGGCGGCGCTCGACGACGCCGTCGAGCATGCCTTTCCCGGCTCCCGCCTGCATTGCACGACCGGCGTTGGAGGCGGCCTCCGCCTTTCGCAGCACGGCTTGCTCCGCCCTTTGAGCGCCCCCGAGCTTTCTGACGGTACGCTGCGCTATCTCCTGCTCGTTGCAGCCCTGCTGTCGCCGCGTCCCCCCGAGCTGATGGTGCTGAACGAGCCGGAAGGCAGCCTGCATCTCTCCCTGATGCCGCCGCTCGCCCGGTTGCTCGCTCTCGCTTCGCGACGCGGCCAGATCGTTCTCGTCAGCCACAGCGACGCGCTGATTACGGCGCTGAGAGCCGAACACGGGGCAGGCCTGGAGGAGTTGCGACTGGCGAAGGATTTCGGCGAAACCCGCGCCTCCGACAGCGACGCCCCGCGCTGGATCTGGCCCAAGCGGTAGCCCGCGCGGAGGCTCCACGCCTGCCCAGGCGTGACGCAGGATAGACGCTTCACCGCGGCGCCATCTTATGCCATAGAGCGCGTGAGGCGCCTGACATCAGTCCGGCGCCGCTCTGGCTGTCCCTCGGGGGCCGCCATCCAACGCGCGCATTTCGCGGGGCCTTCGAGCGGCCATAGCGAGATCGCCAGGCGCTGTCGCCTGCTCTGCCCGACGACCGGCGAGGACGCCGTAATCTCCTCCCCGAGATCGGTCTCAGACGTGAAACGTCACGACAGCGTCTGGCAATCTTGTTGTGGCGATCCCGCGTCTCGCGTCCAAACACCACGAAAGACGTCACACCCATGTTCACAGTTCACCGCGAAGTCATCGACTGGGCCGGCCGCCCGCTTGTCCTGGAGACCGGCAAGGTTGCCCGCCAAGCCGACGGCGCCGTGCTCGCCTCCTACGGCGAGACCACCGTGCTCGCCACGGTCGTCGGCCTGAAGTCGCCCAAGCCGGGACAGGACTTCTTCCCCCTCACCGTCAACTATCAGGAAAAGGCCTTCGCCGCCGGTCGCATCCCCGGCGGTTATTTCAAGCGCGAGGGGCGCCCCTCCGAAAAGGAGACGCTGGTCTCCCGGCTGATCGACCGGCCGATCCGTCCTCTGTTCCCGGAGGGCTACCGCAACGACACGCAGGTCGTCGTCACCGTGTTGGCGCACGACCTCGAAAACGACCCTGACATCCTCGCGATGGTCGCGACCTCGGCCGCCCTCACCCTCTCCGGCATCCCGTTCATGGGCCCGATCGGCGCCGCTCGCGTCGCTCAGATCGGTGGGGCGCTCAAGCTTAACCCCACGGTCGACGAGCTGAAGGAATCCAGCCTCGACCTCGTCGTCGCCGGCACGCAGGACGCGGTTCTGATGGTCGAGTCCGAGGCCAAGGAGCTATCGGAGGCCACCATGCTCGAAGCGGTGATGCTGGGACACCGCGGTTTCCAGCCGGTGATCGAGGCGATCATCCGCTTGGCCGAGAAGGCGGCCAAGGAGCCGCGTGACCTCGTCACCCCCGACCATTCCGCCTGCGAGACGGCGGTTGGCGCCGTCGGCGAGGGCGAGCTGCGCGAAGCCTATAAAGTGACCGCCAAGCAGGAGCGCTACAAGGCGGTCGACGCGGTCAAGGCCAAGGTCATGACCGCGCTGTTCCCGGAAGGCGAGGCGGCGAAATTCTCCAAGGAAGAGGTCGCCCACGTCTTCCACGACCTTCAGGCCAAGGTCGTGCGGCTCAACATCCTCGACAGCGGCATCCGCATCGATGGCCGCGACGTGAAGACCGTGCGCCCCATCGTGTCGGAAGTCGGCCTGCTGCCGCGCGCGCACGGGTCGGCGCTGTTCACCCGCGGCGAGACGCAGGCGATGGTCGTCGCCACGCTCGGCACCGGCGAGGACGAGCAGTTCATCGACAGCCTGGAGGGCACCTACAAGGAGCGCTTCCTGCTGCACTACAACTTTCCTCCCTACAGCGTCGGCGAGACCGGCCGCATGGGCTCGCCCGGCCGCCGCGAGATCGGCCACGGCAAGCTCGCCTGGCGCGCCATCCGCCCGATGCTGCCGACGGCGGCGGAGTTCCCCTACACGGTCCGCATCGTGTCGGAGATCACCGAGTCGAACGGCTCGTCCTCCATGGCGACGGTCTGCGGCGCCTCGCTGGCGCTGATGGACGCCGGCGTGCCCCTGAAGCGGCCGACGGCGGGCATCGCCATGGGCCTCATCCTGGAGGGTGAGCGCTTCGCCGTGCTCTCCGACATCCTCGGCGACGAGGACCACCTCGGCGACATGGACTTCAAGGTGGCCGGCACGAGCGAGGGCATCACCTCGCTTCAGATGGACATCAAGATCGCCGGCATCACCGAGGAGATCATGCGCGTCGCCCTCGACCAGGCGAAGGACGGGCGCCACCACATCCTCGGCGAGATGAGCCATGCCCTGACCGGCGCGCGCGCCGAGCTCGGCGAGTTCGCACCGCGCATCGAAACGCTGAAGATCCCGACCGACAAAATCCGCGAAGTGATCGGCACGGGCGGCAAGGTCATCCGCGAAATCGTGGAAAAGACCGGCGCCAAGATCAACATCGAGGACGACGGCACCGTGAAGGTGGCCTCCTCCGACGGCGCCAAGATCAAGGCGGCGATCGCCTGGATCAAGTCCATCGCCACCGACCCGGAGGTCGGCCAGATCTACGAGGGCACGGTCGTCAAGGTCGTCGACTTCGGCGCCTTCGTGAACTTCTACGGCTCGAAGGACGGGTTGGTGCACATCTCGCAGCTCGCCAAGGGCCGGGTGGCCAAGTCGTCGGACGTCGTCAAGGAAGGCCAGAAGGTGAAGGTCAAGCTCACCGGCTTCGACGATCGCGGCAAGGTCAAGCTGTCGATGCGCATCGTCGACCAGGCGACGGGCGAGGACCTGGAGGGCAAGGACGAGGCGGCGGAGTAACCGATCCTGCAGCGATATCATAGGGAGGCGTCTTCGACTGGACGCCTCCCTATGGCTCTCCGGCTTGGAAGCACCCATGTCTCTTTCCCACGACACGCTTCGCTTGATCGGCCAAGAGGCTGCTCGAGAAATCCCTTGAAGCGTCGGGCAGGTCGACGTTTCGACCGGCACGGACGAGGACGGCAAGTTCGCCTACTACTTCGAAGTTTCGATCAAACAGGATCGCGATCGACAACGCGCGGTTATCTTGCGCACTCGTCTTCGTCAGAAGATCCGAGATAAGCTGATTGATCGGCAAGACGGCAACTATCCTTATGTTCGTATCGTGGGTAGCTAGTCTTGATCGACCCTGAGAAGCTGATCGAGGCCGCTAGGAAGCTGGCCAGCGGAAGCAACGGTTAGCCTCCAGATGAGGAAGTTGGGCGCCGATCGGTGTGCACGGCTTACTACGCGCTCTTTCACGCTCTGGTAAGAACCGGCGCTGAACGCTTGATCGGGCAAAATGATGGGACCTATATACGTGTGTGACCTAACCTGAAGATGTGCTACGCTCATTCTGTTGTAGCGGAAGGACGATTACGTGAAGGTGCAGCACTCTCAACCTGTCGGGCCAGGCCATTCTATTGAGCTTGGCATAGCTACTTGGGACAATGGTGAGCGCTCGATACGCGATCGCTGGAGCACGACGAGCGGCGGGTTCAGCAACACTCAGTCGAGCGAGGTGCCGATTGCCTCCATAATACCAATGCTCACCTTTGCGGCTAAACACGACGAACTTACAGCGGCAGAGTGCGCAGTGATAATTGCTGCTTTAGCCGAGTCGATTAAGCGCCAGCATCCATAGTCACAGAAGCTAAAATGGAATGTCGTCTTCTTCCTCTGCTTTCGGAGGAGGAGGAGCGCGGCGAAGCCCGCTACCCATCGTGATGAAACGATCTGCGACAGCGAGCGCCGGCGCTGGTGAGCGGTCCTCAGCTGGATCCGATCTGTCATTATCTGGCCGCTCAGCCGGGTCGCCCTCCTGTCGTATTGTCCACCCTTTGCGTCCGTTGGATGTGAAAAGTTCCGAGTTAGACATCATGGCGCTAAGCGTATTCCGAGGTTCATTTCCGCCGATTTGAATGCCCATGGAAGAAAGATGCTCTAGAACATCGGTAGTCGGAACCGGACCAACGCGGTTGACTATAAACATGCGCGCTGCATCAAGGGCTCGCACACGTTCTGTGTTCACCCTGTGAACTCTAACTGTTCCGCCGCGCACGGAGGATACGCCAAGCGTGCGCTCTTCGGCGGGCGTAGCCTCTTCTGGATCGTACAGCCGCCTAACTTGCTGTAATTCCCGAAGTTTGCGGTAGCGCACATCGAGAAGCAGCTCACCCTCTAGAACTTCGATTTCGGCGCGCAGCGCTTGAAGGAACATGGACATAGCTCACCTGCCTTGAAGAACACACACAATGAGCCGGGGGGCTTGTGTGCGCAACAGGTTTCTGCAATGCTATAGTCAGCCGAAACGCAAACGACCTCCCGAGGCTGGCACCAGAGGAGGTCGAATGGTTCGGTTACCAAATGGGGTGGCTAACCACAGGCCCCAAATGGCTGATAGGTTGGGCTGGTGAGCCGTTCCATACGTTGGAACCTAACACCACCCGACCGTCTGATCAACCCTGTGGCCTCTGAAAGGAGGCCAAGATGGCATACTCAGGACGAGTCTGTCACCGTGTCCGAGCTTATGTTCGGATCCGGTTCGGTAAAATGGAGCACGTTTGTGCTCATCGTCGTTGCTGCGGCTAATCCTGCTTCAATGATTGACGCTTAGGGCGTTTTGACCGTCCGGGGTCTGCATCCTCGGGCGGTTTTCTCGTCTTAGAGCGTTCGACATTTTCCGCAACCTCTTTCAGGTTCACTCGGACAAAGCGAGATAGAGCTTCTTCGAAACTCATATCAAGCGCCAGCGGCGGCTCTGTCGTCTTCCTTGGCTTGTCGGTCACGGTAGCAGCTTCCACAGGGAGGGCGCAGCCATAGCTATGGCGTGAGCAAAAGCTGCGATGCCTGATAGCCAAGCGGCCTTAGCATTAGCTGAGGTCTGTTGATTCAACTCCTGCATGACAACGGGGGCTGGGCCGCCGTAAGTGTTCATAGCCGGCCACGTGATTTTGATGCGCGCTGAACGCACCCAGTAAAATCCCAATGCCAGTGCTGCCAAGCCGCTGACGATTTCAAGAGTGTTGACGAAGCCCTGTTCGCCGATCACGCGATCAGCACCTTATATGGGATTGGGCCTTCAACGCAGGCGAACAGATCGTTCATGCGGCCCGTCACCTTCATGTCGCGGCGGTTGTAGCCCCACGTCATCTCGGCAACGTAGCGCTTGAGGTGCTTATCCGACACCCAATGATGGATGCCGTAAATCTGGCGCTTCAGGAGAGCCCACACGGCCTCGACGCTGTTCGTGTGAACGAACCCGCCAAGACGGACGTACTCGCCAGCCGAGTGATTTACGGCGAGGTGGAGGTAGTCCTTGCCGAGGCCGCCGAACGAACGATCTTCGTCGGTCATCATGGCCGTGCCTTTGACGACGTTCTTGCGAACCATGTCCTGAAGCGTCTTCGCCTTTGCGTCCGCGACGTGCTCCGTCCGAAGCTCGCCGTCGCGCTGGATCACGCCTATGACAACGGCCTTGTTGGCGCCGCCCTGAGAGCCGGGCGTCTTCTTGTTGGCATGCTTGTTCTTTTCCTTGCCGGCAACGAACGTAGTGTCGCCTTCGACCGTATCCTCTAGCGGGGCATTGAAAGACGGCGTGCGGGCGGCATGACGCAGGCGATGCAGGACGAACCAAGCCGACTTCTGAGTGATGTTCAGGTCTTTGGCGAGCGTCGTGCTGGCGATGCCCTTGGGGTGGTTCGTAATGAGCCAGATAGCCATGAACCACTTACGAAGCGGAAGCTTCGTGTCTTGGAAGATCGTGCCGACCTTGATCGAAAAGCGCTGGCGGCAATCGCTGCACTTGAAGGTCTTCTTGTCACTGAAGTGCATGATGCGGTCGCAACCGCAGAGCGGGCAGAACTCGCCATCTTTCCAGCGGATCGAACGCAGATGGTCGATGCACGATTGCTCGTCGGGGAAGGCGTCCATAAGATCGAAGAGGCTATCGAAATGCTTGATCATAGTCCGCTCCGCCGATGGAGAAAACCTAGCCCATCCTCAGGGGTGGGTCAAGCACGTATATAGGTCCCAAAATGATCGATCTGTTGCTTTCGAAGCGATTTATCGTGCTTTTGATCATAGCCAGATCAAGTCGGTATTTGTTGCCGTGGATAAGCAAACTCTTTCGGAGACATGCAAGAGACGGCTGCGTCGGACAGCCGTCAGTCAAGATGTTCGCGACTTCGCGGCAATTTTCGTCCCAATGCAAGAGCTGCGGCATCTCGCCGATTACAGTCCTCTTATAAGTATCTCTCAGTCGGAAGCTTTGGACCTTGTAGACGAAGCGGAGACCGCGTTGGATATCCTGAAACGCATAGACCCCGTCGAGCGTACGGATCGAATTGCGCTGATGCTTGTGAGTTCTCGTTCAAGCTAACCCGTTAATTTGCCCACGGGGCATCGTTATGAGGCAAACTGCCATTTTGTTTGCATCGTCAACGTCCATGCTCTAATCCCCCGCCCATGGAAAAACACTCGTTCCGCCCCCTCTGGCTGCTCCTGCTGCTGCCCTACATCGGTCTGCTCTGGGTGCCGTTCTACAACACCAAGCTGCCTGAGTTCCTGGGCTTTCCCTTCTTCTACTGGTACCAGCTCGCCTGGGTGCCGCTGACCTCCCTCCTCATCTTCATCGTGTACCGGAGCGTCGGCGATGACGACTAAGCTCGATCCCGTCGCCCTCGGCGTCTTCGTCTTCTTCTTTCTCCTCGTCACGATAATGGGTTTCGTCGCGGCCAGGTGGCGGCGGCCGGCGACTCTCGCGCATATCGACGAGTGGGGCTTGGGCGGCCGGCAGTTCGGGACCTGGGTCACCTGGTTCCTCATCGGCGGCGACTTCTACACCGCCTACACCGTCATCGCCGTGCCGGCGCTCGTCTACGCGGTGGGCGCCTACGGCTTCTTCGCGCTGCCCTACACGATCATCGTCTATCCCTTCGTCTTCGCGGTGATGCCGCTGCTATGGAAGGTGGCGAAGACGAACAATTATGTGACCGCCGGCGACGTGGTCTACGGCCGCTATGGTTCGCGCGCGCTTGAGGCGGCGGTGGCGGCGACCGGCGTGCTCGCCACCATGCCCTATATCGCCCTGCAGCTCGTCGGCATGGCGGCGGTGCTCAAAGCGCTGGGTTTCGCGGGCCAGGGGTGGCAGGGCGAGTTGCCGCTCGTCATCGCCTTCGTCATCCTGGCGCTCTACACCTACTCCTCCGGCCTCCGCGCGCCGGCGCTCATCGCCTTCGTCAAGGATATCATGATCTACATCGCCGTGGTCGCGGCGGTGGTGGTTCTGCCGATGAAGTTCGGCGGCTACGGTGCGATCTTCGCGGCGGCCGGCGACGAACTCGCCAAGAAGGTCGCGGCATCGGGCGGCAAGCTTGCCGCCGGGCTCACGCTGACGCCCGGCCAGGTCCTGCCCTACGCCAGCCTGGCGCTGGGATCCGCGCTCGCCGCCTTCATGTACCCGCACACGCTGACGGGCGTGTTCGCCTCCTCCGGCGTCGCCACCATCCGCAAGAACGCGGTTCTGCTGCCGGCCTACACGCTGCTGCTGGGCCTCCTCGCGCTGCTCGGCTACATGGGCTTGGCGGCGCATCTCACGCTGGCCTCGCCCAACGACGTCGTGCCGGCGCTGTTCCAGACGTTCTTTCCGTCGTGGTTTGCCGGCTTTGCCTTCGCGGCGGTGGCGATCGGCGCGCTGGTGCCGGCCGCCGTCATGTCGATCGGCGCGGCCAACCTCTTCACCCGCAATTTCTGGAAGGCCTACGTCAACCCGGCGGTGACGCCGGGCGGCGAGGCGCAGGTCGCCAAGATCACCTCGCTCGCCGTCAAGTTCGGCGCGCTCCTCTTCATCATCGTCCTGCCGACGCAGTTCGCGCTCGACCTCCAGCTGCTCGGCGGCCTTTGGATCCTCCAGACCTTTCCGGCCGTGGTGTTCGGGCTCTTCACCGGCTGGTTCCGTGCGCCGGCTTTGCTGCTCGGCTGGGCGGTGGGCTTCGTCGGCGGCTCGGTGCTGGTCTTCTTCGACCGGCTGGTGACGCCCGCCGGCACCAAGCTCGTGCCGCTCCACACGTTCGACTTCGGCGGCGACAAGGTGACGGTCTATACGGGGCTCCTGGCGCTTGCGGCCAACGTGGTCGTGGTGGTCGTCGCCAACCTCATCCTCGCGCGCGCCGCGCCGCAGGCCCGGCTGACGTCGGCCGCGTGAGGCGCACGGCCGTGCATCCCGGAGCGCGTCTCGCGCGTTGGCGGGTGCACACAGGCCACCGATGCGCGGCCGCTGCCCAACAGGAGCCGTCATGAGCGATCCCACGTCACACCGGCCCTTTCCCGGGGAGCAGTCGGCTCCGGTGTCTTTCACGCGCGAGCAACGCGGTTGGATGGTCGCGGCGCTCGTCGCCTTCGTCGGCGTGGCGATCCTCGGTCCTGCGGTGACCGCCGCGGTGGAAGGCAGCAGACGCCTCGGCCGGCGCTCGCGTCGCCGCCTGCGCCGGCTCGGCGGCGGCACGATCGCGCCGTTGCGCCGCCAGGTCGCCGCGCTGCGCCGCTGAGCGTTGCACCGCCGCTTGTCTCCCGCGGCCGACGCGCGATAATGGCCGCAGGAGATCGTCCTCCCAACCCCGGATAGAGATTGCCCATGGCGCCCGACCTCAACCAAGCTCAATCCGCTCTGCGGGCCCATGAGGCTCAGACGAAGGAGCAGACCATTGCGGCGCTGTTTGCGGAGGACCCCCGGCGGTTTGAGCGCTTCCATGCGCGATACGACGACCTCATCTACGATTATTCCAAGCAGCGGGTCACCGCGGCGACGATGGAGGGGCTTTTCGCCCTCGCGCGCGCCGCCAAGTTGGACGAGCGCCGCGCCGCCCTGTTCGGCGGGGAGGCGATCAACGTCACCGAGGGCCGCGCCGTCATGCACATGGCGCTGCGGACCATCACGTCCGGCAGGGCGATGCGGGTGGGCGGCGCGGACGTGATGCCGGACGTGCTGGCCGAGCGCGAGAAGGTGGGCGTCTTCGCCGAGGCCGTACGCGGCGGCGCGATCAAGGCCGCCAACGGGCAGCGCTTCACCCATGTCGTCAATATCGGCATCGGCGGCTCGGACCTCGGTCCCGCCATGGCGGCGCGTGCGCTCGCTCCCTTCGTGGCCGACCACCTAACCCTGCATTTCGTCGCCAACGTGGATGGCGCCAACCTCGGCGACACGTTGCGTCAGGTGCCGCTCGCCACAACGCTGTTCGTCGTCTGCTCCAAGACCTTCACGACGCTCGAGACGATGACCAACGCGCAGAGCGCTCGCCACGCCGTCGCGGCGGCGTTGGGCGAGGCGGCCGTAGCCGACCATTTCTGCGCCGTCTCGACGCAGCTCGACAAGATCGCCGCCTTCGGTATCCGCCCCGACCGCGTCTTCGGTTTCTGGGACTGGGTGGGCGGCCGCTATTCCATCTGGTCGGCCATCGGACTTTCGGTGGAGATCGGCATCGGCCGCGAGCATTTCGAGCAGTTCCTGCACGGTGGGCAGGACGTGGACGAGCATTTCGTCTCGGCTCCCCTCGAGAGCAACATTCCGGTGCTGATGGCGCTCGTCGGCATCTGGAACCATGATTTCCTCAACCTGTCGACGCTGGCCGTCATTCCCTACGACGAGAGGCTCGGCCGCTTCGCCGCCTACCTTCAGCAGCTCGAGATGGAGTCCAACGGCAAGTCCGTGACGCTGGAGGGCGCGCCTGTGGCGATGGCGACCTCGCCCATCGTCTTCGGCGAGCCAGGCACCAACGGCCAGCACGCGTTCTTCCAAATGCTGCACCAGGGGACGGAGCCGGTGCCCATCGACTTCCTGCTGGCGGCCGTCCCGACCCGCGCGGACGCGCACCACCACCACCTGCTCGCCGCCAATTGCTTCGCGCAGAGCGAGGCGCTGATGCGCGGGCGCTCGCTCGAAGCCGTCAAGGACCAACTCGCCAAGCAGGGCCTGGACGAGGCGGCGATCGCCAAGCTTGCGCCGCACAAGGTGTTCAGCGGCAACCGCCCGAGCTCCACCTTCCTCTACAAAAGTCTGACGCCGCGGACGCTCGGGCGTCTCATCGCGCTCTACGAGCACAAGGTGTTCGTCCAGGGCGTCGTCTGGAACGTCGACTCCTTCGACCAATGGGGCGTCGAACTCGGCAAGGAACTCGCCAGCCGCCTCGTGCCGATCGTCGCCGACGCCGATGCCGCGACAGACGACCTCGATTCCTCCACCGCCGGTCTCATCGTCCGCCTGCGCGCCCTCGAGCGCGAGTAGGACGCCCCACTCTCACGAGAATTGACGCAGCTGTCAGAGCTCATTTCACATGAGTGCCCATCATTTGCAGGCGCAGATTCAAGAGGGAGATACGACGTTTACGCCAATTGCACGCCCGGGTTAGTTGGTGAAATGAAAGCTCTCGCGGCTGATTCGCATGCCTGAACTCATTCGCCTCGGATCCGAAACGAAACGAATACAGGATCACTTTGGATTGGCTCGGCCGCCGCGTTTCGCTCTCGCCGCAGAGGACGGAGCTGCCGGAGGTCTCGTGCTCACGATACAGTGGGACACACATGGCAGGCCTATGTCCCAGCTCGCCCGGTTCGGGTTCCGAATGCGGGACGGCGTGCGCCCGATGACCAGCTTCCGGTGTGAATCGATCAAGCTGGCTGTACCGCAACGCGCGTTTTTGGAGGGCCGCTGCATCGTGCCGGCCGACGCCTTCGTCGAAATCGTGCCAGGACCCGACGGACCCCGGTCGACGATGTACGCGGCGAAGGACGGCCGCGTCATGGCGCTTGCCGGGATGCTGCGTCCCGACACGATCGGAGCGTCCGTCACCGTCCTGACGGTGCCGGCGGCCGCCAACGTCCGCAGCATCAACCGGCGCATGCCCGCGATCCTGTTCAGGGAGGATTTCGCGGTATGGATGGATGACACCACCAGCGCCGCCGACGCCCTTGCCCTGACGCGGTTCAACCACGATGATCTCCTCGTCGAGCAACCCTGCTGAGGGGCGCCGGCGCAGCCGCGGTGGTCCTGGTGCCTGAACGATCCCGTCCGCCTTTTCCGAGCGCCGAAGGCATTGTGGCTATGCAGGCGACGGCCTTGTCCGCGGCGATCCGCGCGCGGGATCTATCCTGCCGCGCGGTGATGAACGCCCATCTCGACCGCATCGCCGCGACCACGTGCCGGAGGCGGATGCGCCCTTCGTCGAGCGGCTGCGGGCCGCTGGCACCATCCTCATCGGCAAGACCAACACGCCCGAATTCGGCTTGGGCTCGCACACCTACAATGCCGTGTTCGGCGCGACCGGCAACGCCTACGACGCTCGCCTCAGCGCCGGTGGCAGCTCGGGGGGCGCGGCGGTCGCGCTGGCGCTGCACATGGTCCCGCTCGCCGACGGCAGCGATTTCGGCGGCTCGCTGCGCAATCCCGCGGGCTGGAACGGCGTGTTCGGGCTGCGCCCTTCCGCCGGCCGCGTGCCGCCCCTGCCGGCGCCGGAATCCTACCTGCAGCAATTGAGCACCGACGGTCCGATGGCGCGCTCCGTCGAAGACCTCGCCCTGCTGCTATCGGTGATGAGCGGCCACGATGCGAGGGCGCCGCTGTCGATCGTCAAGCCGCCTTTGCCGGCCGCGTTGCCGGTGGGCGACGTCGCCGGGTGGCGGATCGGCTGGCTCGGCGACTATGCGGGTGCCCTGCCGATGGAGGACGGCATCCTCGCCGCAGCTCGGCGCGGCCTCGAAGCGCTCGCGAGCGAAGGCCGCGCGGTCGAGGATGCCGCCTTGATGTTCGATCGGGCCAGCATCTGGGGCTGCTGGCTGGTCTGGCGTCACGCGTCGATGGCCGGTCGCTTTCGCGCCGGCGGGTCCGTACGACCGACCCTCCGGCTTTCAGCTCATCGGCCGGCCGGGCGCAGACCATGCATTGCTGCACCTCGCACGCGCCTACGAGCGGGCCAGCCCGTCTTTGGCACGCTTGCCGCATCGACGCCCTCACGACCAACCGATCGGAACCGCTGATGTCCACGCTCGATGCGCTTGCGCCCTACCAAAGCGAACTCACCGCCATTCGCCGCGACCTCCACGCCCATCCCGAACTGGGGCTCGAGGTGCCGCGCACGGCCGCGGTCGTCGCCGAAAAGCTGAAGGGCTGGGGCGTCGAGGTGGAGACCGGCGTCGGCGGCCACGGCGTCGTCGGCACCGTGCGCGGCCAGGGCAACGGCCCGGTCATCGGCCTACGCGCGGACATGGACGCGCTGCCGATGCAAGAGCTCGCCGACGTCGCCTGGCGCTCGATCGTCCCCGGCAAGATGCACGCCTGCGGCCACGACGGACATACCGCCATGCTGCTCGGCACGGCCAAATATCTCGCCGCCAACCCGACCTTCCGCGGCGTGGCCCGCTTCATCTTCCAGCCTGGCGAGGAGGGCGCCGGCGGTGCGCTCGCGATGCTCGAGGACGGCCTCTTCGAGCGCTTCCCCTGCGACGCCGTCTACGGGCTGCACAATCGGCCCAACCTCGAGCTTGGCCGGTTCGCGATCGCACCAGGGCCGTTCATGGCGGGGGGCGCCTTTTTCGACGTGACCGTCACCGGCGTCGGCGCGCACGGCGGCCGGCCCGAGACGGGTATCGACCCGATTGTCGTGGCTGCGCAGATCATCGCCGCGACGCAGAGCATCGTGGCGCGCAACATCGCGGCGCAGGAACCGGCAATCATCAGCATTACCAAGGTGACGGGCGGCAACGCCTACAACGTCATTCCCAACGACGTCGTGCTCTGCGGCACCGCGCGCGGACTGCAGACGAGCACCCTGCCGAAGATGGAGACGCTGTTGCGCCGCACGGTCGAGGGCATCGCCGCCGCCATGGGCGCGAGCGCCACGCTCGACTGGCGCGTGATCTTCAGCCCGCTCGTCAACCACCCCGACCACACGACTGCGATGGCGGACGCCGCCGCCGAAGTGGTTGGCGAGGCGCAGGTCAACCGCAAGGCCAAACCGATGATGGGCTCGGAGGACTTCTCTTTCATGCTGGAAAAGGTGCCTGGCGCCTACATCAACCTCGGCATCGGCAGCAGCGCCGACCTCCACAACCCGGGCTACGCGTTCAACGATGCCGCGATCCCCTACGGCTCCGCGATGATGGCGCGCCTCGTCGAGCGGGGTATCGCCGCCTAAAGCAAAGGCACTGATGCGGCGTCGCTCCCGAGCGCTCCGTCGATCTCGCGTCGCACGTTGGCCCGCGCGATCGGCTCGCGGCTCAGGTGGGCCACATGAAACAGCCTGGGGCAGGCGAGCGCTTGGCCGAGGAACAGCGTACGCCTTTCGTCCCAACCGGCTTGCGACCCGCCTGCCCCGCGGTATTCGGCGGCCGCAAACAGGCGGTTCGCCGCGTAGACCGCCGCTCCTGCGCCCAGGGCGCCAAGCTCCAGGTCGAGCAGGGCGTGCTGCCAGGGCCGCAGGCCGGGAGGCCGGCCGAACGGCGTCGCCGCGGCGAGGATGGCGTCTGCGACCTCCTCGCCCCATCCCGCACTGAGGTTGCGGACCGTGTCGTGCAGGGCGGGGAAATGTTCTGTCCACAGCTCGGCCGAGGCTTCCGCGTTGGCCTGCGCGCTTGCGAGGGGATCGAAGACGGTGTGACGGTAGAGAATTGCCCAGCGAAGAGGGCGTAGCCAATGCGGTTGGCAGGCACGGTCGGCGTCGAGGAGCAGCCCGTTGGTGCGATGCAGGCCATGGTAAAGGCGGTCGGGCGCGCTCAGCAGCGCCATCAGCCGGTCCGCGAAGAGGGGCGGCAGGTCGCCCCACGCGCGGGTCACGCTGTTCACCGACGCTTCCCCCTGCGCCGCCCCTCAGGGCGCGCCGCCCTCGCCCTTCGCGCCGTCCATCATCCGCGTAAAGCGCTTGAAGAGGTAGTGACTGTCGCGCGGGCCGGGCGAGGCCTCGGGATGGTGCTGCACGGAAAACGCGGGTCGGTCCGTCAGCTCCAGCCCGCAGTTCGAACCGTCGAACAGGCTTCTGTGCGTCTCGCGCGCGTGGGCCGGCAGGCTGCCGCTGGCG
This sequence comes from Beijerinckiaceae bacterium, assembly GCA_965249685.1. GTDB lineage: Bacteria > Pseudomonadota > Alphaproteobacteria > Rhizobiales > Beijerinckiaceae > RH-AL1. The sequence goes on from CBDFMN010000003.1 coordinate 3,226,647, forward strand.
ACCGCAAACCCATGGTTCATGGAGACGATCTCGACCTTGTCCGTCGTGTAGTCCATCACGGGATGGTTGGCGCCGTGATGGCCCTGGTGCATCTTTTCCGTGCGGGCGCCGATCGCCAGCGCCATAAGCTGGTGGCCGAGGCAGATGCCGAAGGTCGGCACGCGGCGCTCCAGCAGATCCCGGATCACGGGCACCGCGTAGTCGCCCGTGGCAGCCGGGTCGCCCGGCCCGTTGGAGAGGAACACGCCGTCTGGCTGGAGCGCCAGGATGGCGTCCGCCGAGGCTGTGGAGGGCACCACGGTGACCGCGCAGCCGGCCTCGGCGAGCAGGCGCAGGATGTTGCGCTTGATGCCGTAATCCACCGCCACGACCTTGTAGCGCGGGGCCTCCTGGCGGCCATAGCCGTGCTCCAGCGACCACACCGTTTCGTCCCAATCGAACCGCTCGCCCGTGGTGACGCCCGGGACGAGGTCGGCCCCGACCATGCCCGCATAAGCGGCGGCCCTCGCCTTGAGCGCAGCAAGGTCGAACACGCCATCGGCCGCGTGGGCGATGACGGCGTTCTGCACGCCCGTGTCGCGCATCAGCGACACCAGCGCGCGGGTGTCGACGCCGGACAGGCCGATAAGGCCGCGCTGTTTCAGCCACTCGTCAAAATGCGTCGTTGCGCGGAAGTTGGAGGGGCCGGTCACGCCCGCATGCACTACGACGCCCAGCACCCCGGCCTCCGCGGCAAGGTTCGAAGTCTCCACGTCTTCGTCGTTCGCGCCGACGTTGCCGATGTGCGGGAAGGTGAAGGTGATGATCTGCCCGGCATACGAAGGGTCGGTGAGGATCTCCTCGTAACCGGTCATTGCCGTGTTGAAGCACAACTCGCCGACCTTCTCGCCTGTCGCGCCGAAGCCCTCGCCCTCCAGAACCGTGCCATCGGCCAGCACCAGCACGGCCGTCACCTGGCGTTCGGCCCAGCCGGCATCGCTCGCTGTCATGATCCGTCCCTTCAAGCTTGGGGGTCCACAATCGCCCGGGCCAGCCGTCGGACGGCGCGGCGATGGAGTGTGGAGACCGAGCTATTGCTAAGAGCTTGCGCCGCCCGCGTCAACGCGCAGCACCGGAGACAAGGGCGAAGGCAGGAACGTTTGGCCGGTGCGGCTATTCCTAGCTCATGACCTTAATCTCGCGCTACGCCATTCACGTTGCCCTCCTGGCCGCCACCGGGTCGATGGCCTTGCTCGGCGCGTCCTCTCAGGCGTGGGCGGCGCAATCGCTGATCGCTACGCCGTACCCCAGTGCCGTGGGCGGCGACGCCCAGGTGCTCGATCCGTTGCCGCAGCGGACGCATGGGCCGCAGCGGCTTAACGACGACCCCTATCCGCAGATCCTCGGCGACAACGCGCAGGGCAATGCGCCGATCACGCGCGCGCACCGTCACCAGCGCCTCGTCGGCAGCATCTATCAGCGCAAATACCGGGTGGACCGGCGCTGATGGTGGTCGGGCGCGTTGCAGCACTTCTCGGATTAGCCCTTGCTAGCCCGGCCGTCGCCGCCGGGGGAGGGGGTGGCGCGGGTGGAAGTGGCGCGCAGAACGCGATCAACAGCGGGCGCACCGTGGCGGACGGACACCCTGGACCGGTGGGCTCGCCGAACAATCCGAGGTCCGCCCCGCAGGCGGTCCGTGGCGAGGATGCGCGCGTCCCGGGCACGGATCAGAAACGCTAGGACCCGACGAACGCTTTGACGCAGCCGATGGCGGCATGCGGCGCTTGATAGGGCAACGTCTCCTTCGGTTGACGCTTGGCGATCAAGGCTGGTCAGAAGCGGACGGCGGGACGCTTGCTCGCGTCAGCTGGCGTGGTAAACACTAGAGGCTCTGGCTTCACGGTGTTAAGTCGTAAGAATAGCAGGGAAGAAAACTATTATGTCGATGGCGATCCTTATCGTGGATTACGTACCAAGCGCTTCTCAGAAGGCGGCTTCTACTCAGGATTGGCGCTCCAACGCTGAACACATCAATGCCCTAGACGGTCTGCATTGGAAATATTGGCTTCGCAGCGTGGATAGCGACGCCCGCGGCGGGGTATATCTTTTCTCCACGATGAAACAAGCCGAGGTTGGTTTCGGCCACCTGGAAAAGAGCTTGACCGAGGCCGGTGCGAGCGCCATCACCCATCGCCTTTTCGAGGTCGATGCTGAACTGAGCGCCGTCACTCGTGGCGTTCTCTGAGAAGTAAGCTGGCTTGCCTCAGACGCGTCTAACGCGCGACGTGAGCGGAGAAGGCGATGACGGACGAGCACGCGTTCGGACGCGACACGATCGACGATGTGGACCTCGCCCGGTACGACCGGCTCGGCGCCGAGTGGTGGAACCTCGAGGGGCCGATGCGCGCCCTTCATAAGTTCAATCCGGTTCGCGTCGCCTATATCCGAGACCTCCTTGCCGGCGGCGATGCCGCAGCCGATCGTCCGCTTGATGGCATCCGCATCCTCGATATCGGGTCAGGGGGCGGCATTCTGTCGGAGAGCCTCGCGGGGCTGGGCGCCGCCATGGTCGGCATCGACCCCGCCCCCAACAACATCGCCGCCGCCGCACGCCACGCCGCCGCCGGCGGCCTTAAGATCGATTACCGCTGCACCACGGTCGAGACGCTGGCGCGCGGGGGCGATCGCTTCGACGCGGTGCTGGCGATGGAAGTCGTCGAACACGTGCGCGACGTGCCAGGCTTCCTCGCCGACGCGGCCGCGGCCGTGCGCCCGGGGGGCCTGATGGTCGGCGCCACGCTGAACCGCACGCTGAAGAGTTATGCGCTGGCGATCGTCGGGGCGGAGTACGTGCTGCGCTGGCTGCCGCGCGGTACGCATGACTGGCGTCAGTTCGTGACGCCAGACGAATTCAAGACACACATGCGCCGCGCCGGCTTGCGCGATGTGGGCGAGGCCGGCGTGACCTACAACCCGCTCACCGCTCGCTGGTCGTTATCGCGCGACCTGAGCGTCAACTACATGGTCGCCGCCCGCCGCCCGACCTGATCCGCGCGGCTTGTCCACCGCTCTGGCGCATGGTAGAGCCGCGCTACCACTGCGGGCTTGCCCGCGGCCGGAGAGGTGGCAGAGTGGTCGAATGCACCGCACTCGAAATGCGGCATAGGTGCAAGCTTATCGGGGGTTCGAATCCCTCCCTCTCCGCCAGCATGGATTGCTAAGAAATTATTTCAAATAGGCTTTTGAGAGGAGCATAGGTATTTTCCCTAGTCTGATCTCTTGCCTGCGTTCTGATCCGTGGCGAACACATGCGAACCGAGTATTCGTTCGGTTGTTGGCGAAGTCACCCCGGAAATTGGAATAGGCGTCGATTGATGGCGCCCCTCTACCTCGCGCGCGGTAAACGTCCGGAATTTTTCTGAATCCGTAGGATCTCCGGGGAGGCTCGCCTTAACCCTGAGCGGCGATCAGCGACCTGATCCGTTCCCCGTCGGATGGCGTCATCGGATTGTAGACCACCATCCCGAGGTCGGGCCTTCCGTCTACGGCGAAGGTCGAATATTCTAAAGCGATGGATCCGAGGGTGGGGTGCCGCACGTGCTTGACGCCTTCACCGTAGCTGCGGACGTCGTTGTCACGCCACATCGCCTGAAACTCGGGGCTGAGCCGGCAGAGGTCCTCGACAAGGGGCTGGACCGTCGCCGCAGCTCCCGCGCGCGCCGCATCCGCCCGGAAGACCGCCACCACGTACCGCGCCACGCTGTCCCAATCGAACTGCACCAGGCGCGCGCGGGGATTGCAGAAGATCAGACGCAGGATGTTGCGTTGTTCGGGCGGGAGCGCCCCGTAGTCCGTGAGCACGGCGGCCGCTGCCCGGTTCCAGGCGACGACGTCCCATAGGGCGGTTTTCACGAAGGCGGGGCTGACCTCCATCGCGTCCAGCACGCGCTGCAACCGCGGCGTCATGCCGTCACCTGGCTGGTAGCGGACCTCGGGCGGTCGGCCGAGTCCGAGGAGGAAAAGATGTTCGCGCTCGACGTCGGTCAACATCAGGGCCCGAGCGATGCGGTCGAGGACGTCCGAGGAGGGAGCGCCGCCGCGGCCCTGTTCAAGCCAGGTGTACCAGGTCGCGCTGATGTTGGCGCGTTGGGCCACCTCCTCGCGGCGTAGGCCGGGCGTGCGCCGTCGCATGCCGTTTATGCCGAGCGCGGCTGGGTCGAGCTTCGTGCGGCGGTCCTTCAGATAGAGGCCCAGCAGATTTCCGTCAGACATCTGAGCGTGCATCCAATTAGCTTCTATACCCTGATAAGATCACTACTTTACCAGTCGGATTTGTACGCGAACAATCGTCTCCCACAGATCATGGAGACCTTCTCATGCGCGTTTTTGTTACCGGTGCCACCGGCTTCGTCGGCGCCGCAATTGTCGTCGAGCTTCGCGGCGCCGGGCACGAGGTACTCGGCCTCGCCCGCTCCGAAACGGGCGCGGCGGCGCTAACCGCTGCGGGCGCCGAGGCCCATCGGGGGTCGCTGGAGGACATCGACACCCTGCGCAGCGGTGCCGCGCGGGCGGACGCCGTCGTGCACACGGCCTTCAACCACGATTTCTCGAAGTTCGCCGAGCATTGCGAAACCGACCGACGCGCGATCGAGGCGCTTGGCGCGGCGCTGGAAGGTTCGGAGCGTCCCCTCGTCGTGACGTCCGGTCTCGCCCTCGTGACGCCAGGCCGCGTCGCGAACGAAAGCGACGTGCCGGCCCTCGACCCCAGCGTGTATCCCCGCGTGTCCGAAGCGACAGCGGTGGCCTTGAAAGCGCGGGGCGTGCGGGCGTGCGTCGTCCGCCTTCCTCCCACGGTCCATGGCGACGGCGACCACGGTTTCGTCCCCATGCTGATCGCCCTCGCGCGTGAGAAAGGCGTGTCGGCCTACGTGGACGAAGGCCTCAACCGATGGCCCGCCGTGCACCGGCTAGACGCCGCCCGCCTCTACCGGCTCGCGCTGGACCATGGTGAGGGGGATGGCCCCTATCACGCGGTCGCGGAGGAGGGCGTCGCGCTCAAGGACATCGCTGGGGTGATCGGTCGTCGCCTGGGAGTGCCGGTCGTTGCCCTCGCGTCCGAGAAGGCGGCCGAGCATTTTGGATGGTTCGCGATGTTCGCCAGCGCCGATGTCCCGACCTCCAGCGAGCGGACCCGGGCTCTTCTGAGTTGGAAGCCGGATCAGCCCGGCTTGATCGCCGACCTCGATCGACCGGTTTATTTCCGCAGCTGAACAGGGGGGGGGCCGCACCGCGGCCCAGCGCTTTATCGCGCGTCGACCTGCTGGCCGGGTGCCGCGGCCACCGTGCGGCAGGCGGCGGGCATCTGCGCTATAGTGAGCGGCGGCTTGGGTCGCGGGGGCGCGAGGCTGGGACGCGGGTGCAGAATGCCGGGCGAGAACCAATGCGCGAGGCTGGCGTCGCAACCGTCGCCCTCGCCGGGGATCGGCGCCTGCGTCTCGCAGGCTGTCTCACCGGGTGGGCAGGCAAGACGGATATGGTAATGGTAGTCGTGCCCCCACATCGGCCGCACCTTGGCGAGCCACGCCCGGTCGCCCCGCGCGTCGCGGCAGATCGCCTTCTTGATCGCCGCGTTGACGAAGATACGCTCCACCTGGCTGTCCTTCGCCGCGGCGGCGATCGCGCCCATCACGTCGGGCGACCAAAAGCGGGTGTCGACGTCGAGCCGATCGGCGCGCACCATCATCTGCGAAAGGTTGTCCTCGCGCTCCTCTCGCGTCAGCCGGCGCTCCGGCATCGGCCGAAGCCAGACGTCGACGTCGAGGCCGATCTGGTGGGAGGCGTGTCCGGTGAGCATCGGCCCGCCGCGCGGCTGCGCCATGTCGCCGACGAGGATGCCGGGCCATCGGGTCGTCTCGCGCACGCGGGCGGCCAGCCGCTGCACGAAGGCGAGCAGGGCGGGATGGCCCCAGAACCGGTTTCGCGAAGGGCGCATCACCTGCCAGTCCGGCCCGTCGAGGGGCAGGGGCTGCGCACCGGCAACGCACCCTTTGGAATAGAACCCGTAGACACGCGCCGGCATGGCCGCCGCCGTAATCTCCCGGCCGAACACCTGTTTGGCCGGCAGGTTCGGGTCGGCAGGATTGGCGAGGGGCGGCAGGGGTTTGGAGTCGAGCGTGCCGCGGTCCTGCGCGCGCGCCGGCGTGGCGGCGACGAGGCCCGCCAGAATGAGCGTCGCGCAAGTGAGGTGGTGTCGCGGCATCGTGGGCTTTCCCCGCATCAAACAGGCAAGGCGCCAGAAGAGGGTCCGTCACCCGGGATTGCAAGCCGCGCGAAGCTTGGGTGCCGGAGAGGAGGGCAAAGGCTCGAAGAAAGCAAGGCCGCGTCGCGTGGCGGTCCGGGCCTTGATCTAAAGGCCGGCGTTGCGCGCGACCGTCAGGCCGATGCCCGAAACGGCGATGTCCTCGCCCTCCTTGGCGATAGACTGCGGCGGCCTGTCGCGCATCACGCTCAGGAACGGCATGGCCGCCCGGTTCTACGCCGCCGCCGCGCCGGCGAGATGGATGTCCCTAAGGCGAACGGTGCCTTGATGCCAGCCGGCTTGAAGCGCCCCGCGCCACCGCCTCCGCCAGGACCACGGTGGTGCGGCCGAGCGACTCCAGACGCCGATCGCACGATCACGCCGATCGCCGATGTGCGACGGGACTTGCCCTCGCTATAAGCGCATTTGCCGCCAACCCGAAGGACTGCCTATGTCTTGTCCGCTTGTCGTCTTTGCCACCGCCCTGTGCCTTGCGTCACCTGCCTGGGCAGAAGAGGCTTCCGTCGCGCTCACGGGCCTCGACGGTCAGACGGCCATGCTCGCCGTCGGCGCCCTCGACGCGCTGCCGCGCGTCACACTCGAGGTCGAGCAACACGGGGCGACGCACCGGTACGAAGGCGCGTTGCTGACCGATGTCCTCGCCAAGGTCGGCGCGCCCGGTGGCAAGGCGATCCGCGGGGCGGACCTCACCGACGTGGTTCTTGTGCAGGCTCGGGACAACTACAAAGTGGTGTTCGACCTTGCCGGAACCGATGCCGCCTTTCGCAAGGACCGTGTCATCCTGGCCGACAAGATGGACGGCGCGCCACTCGGCGAGAAGCAGGGGCCGTTTCAGATCGTGGCGGAAGGCGATCTGCGACCGGCGCGTTCCGCTCGCATGGTGACCGCGATCACCATGAAGCGGGTAGACTGAGCTAGGCTCACTCCATCGCCGCAGCGTGCTGCCGCTCCATGTAGGAGGCGAGCGCTGCCGTGAGTTCGGCAAGGTCGTCCGAGGAGAGTGCCACGGGGATCTTGAGCACCCGCGCCTCCACGCCCGCCGCGTTGCGTCGCTCGGCGCCGGAGTGGTGCACAGACGCGAGGACGTCTCTGACAAGAATGCCGTCTTGACCTTCTACCGTCATGAACTTCTCCCCAAACTCGACCGCGAACAACAACCTAAACTAAGCAATTTGGTTGCCAAAGCGTGCGGACGTCCTGCCTGCCGGCACAGTTTACGAGGGTTGAACGGTCGTCGATCCGCGCTCGTGGGACGGCGAAAACCCTATCCGGGCGCGCCCTGCTCCGCCTCGAATTGCGCCAGGATGCGGTCGGTGTGGGCAGGATAGGTGCCGAGCACGCGGAATTCCTTGCAGAAGAACGCCAGCTCCTCGAAGGCGCGCGCGACGTGGCTGTCATAGGGGTGGCCGTCGACGTCGGCGAGGAACTGCGTCGCCGTGAACTGACCCTCCACCATGTAGCTCTCCAGCTTGGTCATGTTGACCCCGTTGGTCGCGAAGCCGCCGAGCGCCTTGTAGAGCGCCGCCGGCACGTTGCGCGTGCGGAACACGAAGGTCGTCACGCTTGGCCCCGCTCCGGGCTTCGGCCATTCCGGCGTCCGCGACAGGATCACGAACCGGGTCGTGTTGTGCTTCTCGTCTTCGACGTCTTCGGCAAGGACGTCGAGCCCGTAGATGTCCGCCGCAAGCCGCGGGGCGAGTGCGGCGCGGGTCGGGTCGCCCCAGGCGGCGACCTCGCGCGCCGAGCCCGCGGTGTCGGCGGTCACCACCGCCTTCAGCCCGCGCCCGCGGATGATGCGGCGGCACTGGCCGAGCGCGTGGACGTGGCTGTAGACGGCCGTAAGGTCGTTGATCGACGCACCCTTCACGCCGAGGAGCTGGAAGCGGATCGGCAGGAAATGTTCGCCGACGATGAAGAGGCCGGAGGCCGGCAGCAGCGCGTGGATGTCGGCCACGCGGCCGGCAATCGTGTTTTCGATGGGGATCATCGCCAAGCCCGCGCGTCCTTCCGCGACGGCGGCGAGCACGTCCTCGAAAGTGGCGCAAGGCAGGCTGGTCCAGCCGGGATAGGCCTGGTTGCAGGCGATATGCGAGTTGGCGCCGGGTTCGCCCTGATAGGCGATCAGTCTCTCGGTCATGGGTCGCGCCGACTTCTCGTGTCAGGCTGCGACAGGGGTGCCGCGAGCCGCTTCCGCGTGTCTTCGCGCCAGCGTCTATCACGAACGGCAGGGGCAAAGGCGAGAAAGAAGGGAGGAGAGGCTGTTGCAAGCAAGCCGGGAAAGCGGCTAATCAGCGACGGAACCACGACGGGGGGCTGCCGCGATCCGGTTCAAGCGCGTCAGGCGGCGGACAAGGGCGGTCTGAGACCATGTTCTCCTTCGAATTCAACAAGCTGGCCGGCGCTTTCCTCGGCGCCTGCGTGTTCGCGATGGGGTTGGGCATCGCCGCGGAGGAGATCTACTCCAACGCCAAGCCCGCCAAGCCGGGCTACGACCTGCCCGCGCCGAAGGTGGAGACCGTCGCCGAGAAGCCCGCGGCCGCCGTGCCGCTGCCGGTGCTCCTCGCCAAGGCGGACGTCGTGAAGGGTCAGGCCGACGTCAAGGTCTGCCAGGCCTGCCATAATTTCGAAAAGGGGGCCGGCGCCAAGGTCGGGCCGCCGCTCTACGGTGTCATCGACCGCGCGAAGGGTACCGTTTCCGGCTTCGACTATTCCGCCGGCCTGAAAGGAAAGGGCGGCACATGGGGATACGAGGACCTCAATCAGTTCCTGGCCAACCCGAAGGGCTATATCGCCGGGACCAAGATGGCCTATGCCGGCGAGGCCGAGGCGAACAAGCGCGCCGATATCCTCGCCTACCTCCGCAGCCTGGCCGACAACCCCGCGCCGTTGCCCGTCGTACCAGCCGCCGCCGAAGCCAAACCGGCGGCGGCCGAGGAGCACGCATCGGCGCCCACCCCTGCCGACGTGAAGGCCGTGGCACCGGCGTCCGCAGCACCCGGCAGCGCTGAGCCGTCGAAGTAGCGGGCGTGCGCCCCGGGCCTTTACCCGGCGCGGCGGCAAAACGGACACAATCCCCGTGAAGGACAATCCCCATGGAGGAAAGGCCCCGGAGCCTCCTCGGAGACCACGACCCTTGACGTCTTTCCTCCCGCCCTTCCTCACCCGACGATCGACCCTGGCGCTGGCGCTTGGCGGCCTCGTATCTCCGGTCCTCTCCCGTGGCTCGACCGGGCTTGCGGCGGAGAGCGGAGCGGTCGACGGGCCACAGGCGCATGGATTGTCGATCTTCGGCGACCTTGCTCTGCCGCCCGACTTTCCGCATCTGCCCTACGCCGACCCCGCCGCGCCGAAGGGAGGCCAGATCGTGCTGCAAATCAGCGGCACCTCGGGCAACCAGAATTTCACCACCTTCAACACGCTCAACGCTTTCATCCTCAAAGGCGACGGAGCGGCCGGCATGGGTCTGATCTTCGACACGCTGATGACCGGGAGCGCGGATGAGCCGGATGCCCTCTACGGGCTGGTCGCCAAGTCGGTGAGCGTGTCGCCGGACAAGACGACCTATCGATTCACCCTGCGCCGCGAGGCGCGGTTCCACGACGGCTCGCCGCTGACGGCGAAGGACGTGGTGTTCTCGCTGGCAACCCTGAAGGCCAAGGGCCATCCCTCGTTCCGCATGCCTCTGCGCGACGTGGAGGCCATCGAGGCGCAGGCCGACGATGTGGTCGCCGTGCGCTTCAAGCCGACGCGTTCGCGCGAGGCGCCGCTGTTCGTCGCCGGCCTGCCGATCTTCTCCGCCGCGTACTACGCCAAACAGCCGTTCGACCAGACGACCCTGGAGCCGCCGCTGGGGTCGGGTGCCTACCGGGTCGGTCCGTTCACTCAAGGGCGCTTCATCGCCTTCTCGCGCGTGGCGGACTATTGGGGCCGCGACTTGCCGGTCAACCGGGGCACCGCCAATTTCGACACGGTGCGCTACGAATATTTCGCCGACCGCAAGATCGCCTTCGAGGCGTTCAAGGCGGGGGTCTTCACCTTCCGCGAGGAGTTCACTTCGGCGACCTGGGCCACGGGCTACAACTTCCCCGCGGCGACGAACGGCCGCGTGAAGCGCGAGACGCTTCCCGACGACACGCCCAACGGAACGCAGGGCTGGTTCTTCAACACGCGGCGCGCCAAGTTCCAGGACCCGCGGGTGCGCGAGGCGATCGGCTGCGCCTTCGACTTCAAGTGGACCAACGCCAACCTGATGTACGGTATCTACAAGCGCACGACGTCGTTCTTCCAGAACTCGCCGATGGCGGCCGTCGGCGCGCCGGGCCCCGACGAGTTAAAGGTGCTGGAGCCGCACCGCGCCGCGTTGCCGCCGGCCGTGTTCGGCCCGGTCTACGTGCCGCCGGAATCCGACGGGTCGGGCTCGGACCGCGCGCTGCTGCGCCAGGCCTTCGCGCTGCTGGAGGCGGCCGGCTGCAAGCGGCAGGGCACGGTGATGACCCTGCCGGACGGGCGCCCGCTCGACATCGAGTTCCTCGACTTCGACGGCGCGCTGGAGCCGCATACGGGAGCCTTCATCCGAAACCTGCGCCTGCTCGGCATCGATGCGCGCTACCGCGTCGTCGACGCCGCGCAGTACAAGCGCCGGACGGACGAGTTCGACTTCGACGTGGTCACCCAGCGGTTCGGCTTCGGCTTCACGCCCGGCGAGGCCATGCGCGAGGATTTCGGCTCCGAGGCCGCGAAGGAGCCGGGGTCGCGCAACCTCTGCGGCATCGGCGACCCGGTGGTCGACGACCTCATCGCGCAGGCGCTGGTGGCCGATACGCGCGAAAGGCTGACGGTGCTGTGCCAATGCATCGACCGCGTGCTCCGCCACGGGCGCTATTGGGTGCCGATGTGGAACAAGGCCAGTCACCTCGTCGCCTATTGGGACCTCTTCAGCCGGCCGGCGCGGGGCCCGAGATACGGGATGAGCGCCGTCTCGACCTGGTGGTACGACGAGGCGAAGGCGAAGCTGACGGCACTCGCTTCGCATTGAAAGCGATGTCGCCGGAGTGTCGTCCGTGTCATGCCGGGCCGCTCTCGCGCGTCCAGGCCAGCGGTCGCGTTCCTGCGGCCAGTCGCGCCGCTCCGGCGCCGACAGTCGCGACAAGTCCGGCCATGACGGCTAGTCTGGCTGGCGTGATCGAGCTGGAAACCACGATCTGATGCTTGCCTACATTCTCCGCCGCGTCGCCCTGATGGTGCCGACCATCGTCGGCATCCTGTTCATTTCTTTCGTGATCGTGCAGTTTGCCCCCGGTGGGCCGGTCGAGCGGGTGCTCTCGCAGCTTCAGGGGACCGATTCCGGCGCAACCTCGAGCTTCGGCGGAGGCGGCGGGAGCACCGCGGCCGGTGGCGGCGACTTTTCCTCGAAGTACCGGGGCTCGCAGGGGCTCGACCCCGCCTTCATCAAGGAACTGGAAAAGCAGTTCGGCTTCGACAAGCCGGCGCCGGAGCGCTTCGCGCTCATGCTGTGGCACTACGCCCGCTTCGACTTCGGCCGCTCGTATTTCTCGGACCAACCTGTGCTGCGACTCATCGCCGACAAGCTTCCGGTCTCGATCTCCATCGGCCTTTGGATGACGCTGCTCTCCTACCTCGTCTCGATCCCGCTCGGCATTCGCAAGGCGGTCAGCGACGGCTCCTCCTTCGACGTCTGGACCTCGGCGGTGGTGATCGTCGGCTACGCCGTGCCGAGCTTCCTCTTCGCGGTTCTCCTCGTCACCCTATTCTGCGGCTCGGTCTGGCAGATCTTCCCGCTGCGCGGTTTGACGTCCGATAATTTTGCCCAGCTTTCGCTGGCCGGCAAGGTCGGGGACTACCTCTGGCACATCTGCCTGCCGATCGTCTCGCTGGCGCTCAGCGCTTTCGCGACCATCACCAACCTGACGAAGAATTCCTTCCTCGACGAGATCAAGAAGTCCTACGTGCAGACGGCGCGCATGAAGGGCCTGTCGGAGCGGCGCGTCCTCTACGGCCACGTGTTCCGCAACGCCATGATGATCGTGGTGGCGGGGTTTCCCGGCGCCTTCATCAGCGCCTTCTTCTCCGGAGCGCTGCTCATCGAGATGATCTTCTCGCTCGATGGCCTGGGGCTGCTCTCCTTCAACGCGGTCGTGGGGCGCGACTATCCCGTGGTCTTCGCCAACCTCTATATTCTCGCGCTGGTGGGATTGGTGGTGAACCTCCTCTCCGACCTCACCTACACCTGGATCGACCCGCGCGTCGATTTCGAGCGGCGGGAGGTCTAGCGTGAGCGCCCCCATCCTTCGCACCGACGGCGCCGTGGACCGGCCGCGGCTCGCGCCACCCCTGCCGCGAGAGGGTCTGATCAAGCTGTCGCCGATCAACCGGCGCCGCCTCGCCCTGTTCCGGCAGCACCGGCGCGGCTTCTGGTGTTTTTGGGCCTTCCTGGCGATCTTTGGCCTGTCGCTCTTCGCCGAGCTGATCGCCAACGACCGGCCGCTGATCGTGTCCTACAAGGGCGAGATCCTGTTCCCGATCGTCGTCGACTACCCGGAAGAGAAGTTCGGCGGGTTCACCGCGCACACGGAGTACCGCGTCAAGGCCATCGCCGACGAGATCGAAGCGCATGGCTGGATGCTGTGGCCGCCGATCCGCTTCTCCTACGCCACGATCAACTACGCTCTGCCGACGCCGGCGCCTTCGCCCCCGACCTGGACCCTGAATGTCGCGCAATGCGAGGCAGCCGCCGCCGCGCGCCTCAAGCCGGGCGAACCGAACCAAGGTTGCCGGGCGCTGGAGTACGACTGGCTCGGCACCGACGATGCCGGGCGCGACGTGCTGGCGCGGATGATCTACGGCGCACGCGTCTCCATCCTCTTCGGCTTGGCGCTGACGCTGCTCTCCTCGGTGATCGGCGTCGCCGCCGGTGCCGTGCAGGGCTATTTCGGCGGTTGGACCGACCTGCTGTTCCAGCGCTTCATCGAGGTCTGGTCGGCGCTCCCGCACCTCTACATTCTCATCATCATCTCGTCCGTCATCGCGCCGAGCGTCCTCGTGCTACTCGGAATCCTGCTGCTGTTCTCCTGGGTGCAACTGGTCCATGTCGTACGCGCCGAGTTCCTGCGCGCCCGCAACCTGGAGTATGTGAAGGCGGCGCGCGCGCTCGGCTTGTCCAACCTCTCGATCATGGTCAAGCACGTGCTGCCGAACGCCACCGTGGCGACGCTGACGCTGCTGCCCTTCGTGCTCAACGGTTCGATCACGTCGCTGACGGCGCTTGACTTCCTCGGCTTCGGCCAGCCGTCCGGCTCGCCCTCGCTCGGCGAACTGCTGCTGCAAGGCAAGTCCCACACGGAGGCGCCCTGGCTCGGCCTCGCCGGCTTCTTCTGCATCGCCACGATCCTCTCCCTGCTGATCTTCGTCGGCGAGGGCGTTCGCGACGCGTTCGATCCGCGAAAGACGCTGGGATAGGAGTGTGGTAGGCTGAGGCCGCATGATGAAGGCGATGAAGCGGATCGTGCGCGAGGATTATCCCGTGGCGGAGCTGCCGGAGGATTACGACATTCTACGCCACGATAACCTCGTAAGATGTTGCGAAAATCGCATACGTCCAGGCTAGACAGATGGTGGCAACTGCACTACGTAAAACACGTAGTCAGGGCGTGAGTATGCCATGCACTGTGTTATGGAAACCGACCCGTTTGCACGACAGGCCAAGCTTATCGGTCTGTCTGATGATGATCGTCTTCGGATTGCGACGATACTATCGGAAAACCCGACCCTTGGAGATCTGATCCTTGAGGCAGGTGGTGCGCGGAAGTTCCGGTATGCCAAGCCAGGGCGTGGCAAAAGCACTGGATATCGCATCATTACCTACTTCGGCGGCGAGGATGTGCCTGTCTTCCTTTTAGACGTGCTCGATAAGGGACAGCGTCTCAATCTGACACAAGGCGAAAAGCAGGAGCTTCGGAAAGTCTTAGGCGGGATCGCCGAAGACTACAGGAAATCCGTAGCTGAAAAGGTCGCGAGGATATCGGAGGCATCATGAGCAAGGCTGGAGCGCGTATCCTTGAAGCCGCTCGCGACGCGGCGGCTATCGCTCGAGGTGATAAGAAGGCGGCGCGTATGCACGTGCCCGCCGATATCGACGTTCGTGCGATTCGCCATAAGCTGAAGCTTTCTCAGGAGGATTTTGCCTCTGAGTTCGGCTTTAGCGTGGATCAAATTCGTAATTGGGAACAGCGGCGTTCTCGGCCACTGGGAGGCTTGCGTTCGTATTTGATGATTATCGAACGTAATCCTGATGGTATACGTCAGGTGCTTGCCGACGCGCGTCGCGATGAGGCTGCTTAGGGTTGTTGCTGTGTGTAGGTCGTAGTGCTTCAGCGGCTATCAGTGCCTGACTCCCCCCTACTCGACGTCCGCAACCTCACCATCGCCTTCGGCAGCGCCGCCGCCGCGACCAAGGCGGTGGACGACGTCTCCTTCTCCCTCGAGAAGGGTCGAACGCTCGCGCTGGTGGGCGAGTCGGGCTCGGGCAAGTCGGTCACGGCCCTCTCCATACCGCGCCTCCTGCCCCCGGGAACGAGCGTCGGCGGCCGCATCCTGTTCAGGGGTCAGGACCTTGCCGTCGCGAGCGAGAAGGCGCTGCGCGGCCTGCGCGGTTCCGCCATTACCATGGTGTTCCAGGAGCCGATGACCTCGCTCAACCCGCTGCACACGATCGAGCGGCAGATCGGCGAGATCCTGGCGATCCACGGCACCCGCGGCGCCAAGGCCCGGCGGGCGCGAACGGTGGAGCTTCTGGAGGAAGTCGGCATCCGCGATCCCTCCGGACGTCTCGGCAGCTACCCGCATCAATTGTCCGGGGGCCAGCGCCAGCGGGTGATGATCGCCATGGCGCTCGCCAACCGGCCGGACCTCTTCATCGCCGACGAGCCGACGACCGCCCTCGACGTGACCGTGCAGGCGCAGATCCTCGCTCTGCTCAAGGACCTGCAGGCCCGCTACGGCATGGCCATGCTGTTCATCACGCACGACCTCGGCATCGTCCGCCGGCTCGCCGACGAGGTGGCGGTGATGCAGCGCGGGCGCATCGTGGAGGCGGCACCCGTCGCCCGCCTCTTCGCCGCGCCGCAACACCCCTACACGCAGGCGCTGCTCGCCGCCGAACCCAAAGGCGCGGCCCCGCAAGCCGACAGCCACGCCGCATCGGTGGTCGCGGTCGAAGACCTAAAGGTCTGGTTCCCCATCAAGGCCGGCCTGCTGCGCAGAACGGTCGGCGCGATCAAGGCGGTGGACGGCGTCAGTCTCACGGTGCGGGAGGGCCAGACCGTGGGCGTCGTCGGCGAGTCGGGCTCCGGCAAGACCACGCTCGGCCTTGCCATCCTGCGGCTAATCGCTTCGCAGGGCCGTATCGCCTACCTCGGGCGGCCGATCGAGACCGCCGGCTTCGCCGCGATGCGCCCTTTGCGGCGCGATATGCAGGTTGTCTTCCAGGACCCCTATGGCTCCCTGTCGCCGCGCATGCCCGTCGTCGACATCGTCGGGGAGGGGCTCGTCCTGCACAAGGCCAAGCTGAGCTATGCCGAGCGGCGCGAGGCCGTCGCCCGCGCTCTTGCCGAGACGGGCCTCGATCCCGCTAGCATGGACCGTTACCCGCACGAGTTCTCGGGCGGCCAGCGGCAGCGTATCGCCATCGCCCGCGCCATGGTGCTGGAGCCGAAGTTCGTGGTGCTGGACGAGCCGACGTCGGCCCTCGACATGTCGGTGCAGGCACAGATCGTCGACCTCCTGCGCGACCTCCAGGTTCGGCGCGGTCTCGCTTATCTCTTCATCAGCCACGACCTCAAGGTCGTCCGCGCGCTTGCCAGCGACGTCGTCGTGATGCGCAACGGCCGGGTGGTGGAGGCTGGTCGAGCGTCCGACGTCTTCGCGGCGCCGCAGGACCCCTACACGCGGGCGCTGTTCGCCGCCGCGTTTCGCGTCGATGCGGTTCCCAGCGCTTCAATCGAAGCGTAGGGGCGCGCGAGGATACGCAACCGTTCGAAGCCGGCGTCGAGCAGCATGTGTGGGAGGGTCAGCGCGGCCAATCCCTGGATCGTCAGGGACATCAGCCGTGTCTGCCAGGGGCCAGCGTAGAACGGCCAGAGCGCGCCGCCCAGCAGGATCGTCGCGGTCGTCAGCGGCAGGGCGAGGACGATCGCGCTGAGCCGACCGCGCACGCGTGGTGCCCGATGGCCGTCGGCGATCAGTGCTTCGGTGTGGGCCGGCGCGTGAACGCAGACGAAGTAGATCGCGAAGGCTGTCAAAGGCGGCACGACGATGAAGACCAGCGCCAGCAGCGCGGGGAGCCGTAAAGTATCGCCTCGTCGCAACCACAGCAGTCCGATGGCCCACACCAACGCCACCATCAGCCAGGCCGCCGACGCGAGCGCAAGCCAGGACGGCAGGCGTTCGAAGGAAACACCGGCGACGGTCCCCAACACGGCGGCCGTCGCGCCGGGATGAGCGAGGCTCGGCATTGCGATCGGTAGCCCGCCGCGCACCAGTTTCTCGACGAGAGAACCCGCGCGAGCATCCTCCGCACCGAAGTGCAGAACGGACAGAGCGAGGAACGCGACGAGGGCGAGTAGCGGTACGCTGTGCCATGCTGCAAGGACAGCGGCCGACAGGGCGAGATAGGGTAAGGCGAAGACCGGCCACCACAGACGCCCGAAACGCGGCCTCAACGCGGTTCGTGCGACCTCGTTGTCGAGGGCACCGTGCGGAATCCCGAGGACGATGATCGCGAGGAGCGCGAAACCGGCCGCAAGCGCCGGGTAGAGTGCGCTGCTGGCGATGAGCACACCCAACACGACGGTGAGGCCGCCGGCCCAGGGTGGTCTTGAGACGTCAGAGGGGGCCGCCCGCACCATAAGGGGGAGAGCGGCCTCGCCCATGATTTATGCGACTGCGCGGATCGTGGTCGGCTTGCCGACGCCGACCGTCCCATCGGTCAACTCCCGTGCCGTGATCTTGTCGTCGGCCGCCGTTGCCATCAGCCCGTAGACCACCTTCGAGACGACGTCGAGAATGGCGATCAGCAGGACGCTGGCGGCGTCGCCGATGACGTGGAGCCCATCCGGCGCAACGGCGAGGACGAAGGGATAGGCGAGCCAGAGTACCGATAAGAGAGAGGCGTTGCGGACGTAGGCCGTCTGCACGTCGCGTTCTTCGGTCCTGTTAGCCTCCCGGTTGACGACCCAGATCACGTAGAAGACGCCAAGGAACGCGATGCAGGACACAAGGAACCACGTCCACTTGACGGCTGGCACCTCGGACGCACCGAAAGCGAACGACGTGACGATCATCATGATGTCGGCGAGGATCACGCCGAAGATCGCGCCACCGAGTTTCGGGCCGTGACGCATCGCCATGAAGGATAGCGTGAAGAGCAGAATTGGCGTCGTGAACAACCAGTCGATGTACCGCGCGTAATAGAAGGTCCGCGCCGGGCCGGCGAGTCCGGCCGGATCGATGGAGCCTATGGCGATCGCGCCTTGACCGGTCGCCATGGCGAAATAGGCACAGGCGGCGATCAGCGGAACGATGCCATGGCTTACGGTGCCGAGAAGCTCGGCCGACGTACGCCGCTTGCCGACGAAGAGGATGAGGAGGCCGCCGGCGGTCATTATGACTGTCGTCGCCCAAAAAATGGTTGTTGAGTCCACGGTGCTGTCCACGCTGAGGTTGTCGGTTCCCCGTACATGGCGCGCGATCCGCGCGCGGACAGTGCAGATTGAGCGCTAACACCACCATGCGACAAAACGTTGTCGAGCCGGCCGCTAATGCTCAGTGCGCGTCTGCCGCGGTGATGACGGGGTTCGGCGCGTCGAGGACCAGCAGGGGCGTGGCGCGGGGATCGGGATAGGTCAGCTCCCACCCGCCGCCGAGGGCCTTGTAGAGCGCAACCAGGTCGATCGACACGTTGGCCGTGCTTTGGGCGAATTGCTGCTCGCCCGAGAGAACGGTCTGGGCATTGGTGAGCAGGGTGGTGAAATCGGCGACGCCGTCCGAGTAGCGCGAGCGCGCCAGCACCAGGGCGGCGCGCGCGTGGTCCACCTGTTCCCTCAGCTTGGCGCGGCGATCCTGCTCCGTACGGTAGGCGGTCATGGCGTTGACCACGTCGTGCCAGGCCTGCAGCACCGTCTTGTGGTAGGCGACCGCCGCCTCCTGCTGCTGGTGTTCGCGCAGGACAAGGCTCGACTTCAGCCGGCCGCCCTCGAAGATCGGCAGGGTGACGCTTGGCCCGAGGACGTAGTTCAGGGACGATCCCTTGAAGAGGTTCTTGGCGTCGAGCGCCTGCAGCGTCGGCGTGCCGTTGAAACGCACGCTCGGATAGAAGTCCGCCACGGCGACGCCGATATCGGCCGTCGTCGAGTGGAGCTGCGCCTCGGCCATGCGGATGTCGGGTCGGCGGCGGGCGAGCTCCGATGGGAGGCCGATGGGCACCCGCGGCAAGTTGGCCGGCACGCCCTTGGCCCGCGTGAGTTGCCCGCTCAGCGCGAGCGGCGGCTCGTCGAGCAACAGGCCGATCGCGTTGATATATTGGATCTCCTGCTGCTCGAGCTGCGGCAGTTGCGCCTCGACGGAGGCGACCTGTGCGGCGGCGCTCTCCGTGTCGAGCCCGGTCGTCAGGCCCTTGTCCTGGCGCACCTTGGCGACGCCGAGGATTTCCTTTTCGACGACGATATTGTCGCGCGCGATGCGGATGAGCGCCTGGGTGCCGCGCAGCTGCATGTAATTGCGCGCCACTTCCGCCAGGGATGAAACGAGCACGTCGCGGCGCTGCTCCGCCGAGGCGTCGAGATTGGCGTCGGCTGCCTCGATCTGACGGCGGACGCGGCCCCACACGTCGATCTCCCACGAGGCGTCGAAGCCGACGGTGTAGATGCTGATGGGGGTGGCGAAGGCGCTCGTCCCCGTCGGCCCGAGCACGCTGGCCGGGACGAGGCTGACGATCCCGTTCTGGCTCAGCTTCTCGCGCTGGTACTGACCCGTGCCGTTGAGCGTCGGCAATTCCGCCGCCGCCGTCACGCTGCGTTGGGCGCGGCTCTGCGCCAGGCGCAGCGTCGCGGTGCGGACGTCGAGGTTCTGCTCGGCGACGCGCGCCTCCAGACCGCTCAGGATGGGATCGTGGAAGCCGCGCCACCATTGCACGTCACTCGGCGCGCTCGTGGTCGCGCCCGCGACCCGGCCGGAGACGCCAGGACCGGCCTCGAGGAAGGAGACGGACGGCAACGCCGCGACCGGGGGCACGAAATCCGGACCCACCCCGGTGCAGCCGGCAAGCGACGCGGCGGCCAGGGCCAACAGGGGAAACGTTCTGGCTTTCATCGTCAGTGCCCGCCGCCTCCGCCGCCCGTCGCCTTCTTCGCGGAGATCAGGAAGCAGAGCGGCACTACACAAAAAGCCAGCACGGCGAAATAGAAGAAGACGTTCGAGTAACCCAATATCTGCGACTGTTTTATATATGTCTGGTAGACGTGGCCCACGGCCTGGTCGTGCACCGTGTTGCTGGCGCGGCCCAGCGTCCGCAGCCCCGCTTCCGTTTGCGAGACCAGCACGTTGTAGGGCTGGTGCAGCGGCGTCATCCATTGCGACAGCGTCTGCTGGTTGGCCTGCGAGCGTTCCGTCACCAACGCCGTCGAGGCAGAGATCCCCACTGAGCCCGAGACGTTGCGGAACATGGAGAACAGGGCCGCGCCGTCGCTGCGGTATCGCTGCGGCAGCGTCAGGTAGGCGATGGTCGAGATCGGCACGAAGAGGAACGCCAACGCCGCACTCTGCAGGCTGCGCATCAGGACCAGCGTGCCGAAGTCGATCGCGGGAACCAAGCCGCTCGAATAGAGCAGCGCGCATCCCATGAAGAAGAAGCCGAAGGCGACGACGAAGCGCGTCTGAACGACTTTCATCAGCAAGCCGACGAAGGGGATGAGGACGATGACGACGATGCCGCCGGGCGAGAGGATCAGCCCGGAGAGGGTCGCGGTGTAGCCGAGGACCTGTTGCGCGAACTGCGGGATTATGACCGCCGTGGCATAGAGGATGCCGCCTGTGGCGCCGATCAGCACGCAGCCCATCGCGAAGTTGCGGTCCTTGAAGACGTCGAGGTTGATGATCGGCTTGCGCGCGGTCAGCAACCACGTGATCGCGCCGGCGATGCCGAGGAACGCGAGCAGCGCCGTGATGCGGATGAAGCCCGACCCGAACCAGTCGGCGTCCTCGCCGCGGTCCATCACGATTTGCAGGCAGCCGAGACCCACGGTGATCAGCGAGAGACCGATGAAATCGACGCCGCGCGGACGCTTTTCTTTTTCCCATGGCGGATCCTCGACGAGGAGCGACACCAGGAACACCGTGATGACGCCGACGGGAATGTTGATGAAGAAGACCCAACGCCAGGTCGACTGGTCGGTGATGATGCCGCCGAGCGTCGGCCCGAGCACCGGCGCGACGATGGTGGCGATGGCCGTGATGCCGAAGGCGGCACCCCGCTTGGCCGGCTCGAACGTGTCGAGGATGATGGCCTGCTGGTTGGGCTGGAGGCCGCCGCCGAAGAAGCCCTGGGCGAGACGGAAGAGGATGAGCTGGCCAAGGCTTTGGGAGATGCCGCACAGGAACGAGCACACCGTGAACATGCCGATGCAGATCATGAAATAGCGCTTGCGGCCGATCGTGTCGCTGAGCCAGCCGGAGATGGTCAGCACGATCCCGTTGGCCACGAGGTAGGACGTCAGCGCCCACGTCGCCTCGTCGTTCGAGGAGGAAAGCTCGCCCGCGATATGCGGCAGGGCCACGTTGACGATGGTCGTGTCGAGGATTTCCATGAAGGCCGCAAGCGTGACGACGACCGCGATGAGCCATGGGTTGGCCGCCGGCTTCCACTCCGCGTGCGCGTTGGCCGGTGGCTTGGCGGCGCGGTCCTTCTGCTTGCCCGCGCCGGTCTTTGCCCCGGTCTTGCGGGCCTGTCCGCGTCCGGCTGCGGCGCTGTCGCTCATTTTACCGTTACCGTCGGCGTGACCGAGATTCCGAGCGGCAGCGGCACGGTCGGGTCGAGCCCCGAGTCGACGACGATCTTGACTGGCACGCGCTGCACGATCTTCACGTAATTGCCCGTGGCGTTCTCCGGCGGAAAGGCCGTGAACTTCGAGCCGGAGCCGAGTTGGATACTGTCGACGTGGCCGCGAAGGTCGAGGTCGGGGAAGGCGTCGACGTCGATCCTGACGCTCTGTCCCGGCCGCATCAGGTTCAACTGCGTCTCCTTGAAATTGGCGGTGATCCAGATTTCCGGCGAGACGATGGAGAAGATCTGCTGGCCTGCGGTGACGTAATTGCCGGCCTCCACGTTCCGCTTGGTGATCCAGCCGTCCTGCTCGGCACGGACGATCGCGTGACTGAGGTTGAGTTCGGCGACCGCCAGGCGCGCCTGCGCCTGATCGAGCTGGCCTGACAGCTGGCTGACCTGGGCTTGCGACTGGCCGACGTTTTCCTGCACAGGCGTCGCCTGGGTGACGCGCGCCTGCGACAGCAGCACCTGGGCCTGCGCCTGCTGCAGGGCGGCATTCGCCGAATCGACCTCCTGCTGCGTGGTCGCCTGCTTCGGCAGGCTCTTCTGCCGAGCGAAGTCCGCCTGCCGGCGCTCGAGGTTTGCCTGCGACGAGGCAAGGTCCGCCTGCGCCACCTGCAACGCCGCCGGGAAGTTTTTCTTGGCGATCTCCGCGCCGAGCTTCTGGCCGTCGAGCTGGGCCTTCGCCGTCTCGACCGCACCGCGGTTCTGATCGCGGTCGTAGAGGAATTGCCGCGGGTCGATGTGGATCAATGGCTGGCCCTTGCGGACGAACTGGTTGTCCGCGACATCCAGCGAGATGACGCGTCCGGCGACCTGCGGCGCGATGGAGATGGCCCGCCCGTCGGTGTAGGCGTCGTCCGTTTTCTCCACGTTGGCGGTCGAGAACCAATAGTAGACGCCGCCGAGCGCTAGGGCCGCGACGACAATAAGGGCTATGACGAGCACGACGGGACGCCGCTTCTTGCGCGCAGCCACATCGGCGCCTTCGTCGTCCGGCTTGTCCTCGCCGCCTGGCTTGTCCTCGCCGACCGCCTCGTCCTCCGCCTCGTCGGCGTCGGGGGCCTCCTTCATCGGGTGTTCCGGTTTCTCGTTCTTGACGCCGTGCCCGGGCTGACCCGGTTGCCTCGTCCCTGGCGCGACGTCGTCCTCGGGACCCGGATCGGGATTGCTACGTGTCATCGAAAACCCGCTAGACGGTCTTGGCTGCAACACGCCGGTTGCCGCGCTTGGCTTTTGATGCCTAGATGCGCCCTGGCAACCGAACCCGTCGGTTCGTCTATAGATCAGGAACGCCATGGCGCCGTCAACCGCGCAGGATGACCAGACCGCCCGTTGCGTGCCCGTGCCACGCGGCGAGAAGCGCCGGCGCGAGATCGCGGCCGTCGCCGAGCGCGTCTTCTTCAAACACGGCTTCGGCGACACGACGATGCAGACGATCGCCGCGGAGGCCGGCGCCTCCAAGGAAACGCTCTACCGGCATTTTGGTAGCAAAGAGGGGTTGTTCTCCGAGATCGTCGAGAACCGCGCCAACACGTTTCTCGAGGGCCTCGACGAAAACCTTCAGAGGCCTGGGACGCTCGTCGAGGCGTTGCGAACCCTGGGGTTGCGGATGCTCACCGCCATGGTGGACCACGAGGCGCTCTGCCTCTTCCGCATCGTCATCGCCGAGGGTCCGCGCAACCCGCAGCTCGGCCGCATTTTCTATGAGAAGGGACCGGAGCGGGTCAAAAGGCGCCTGACGAAATATCTGGAAGCGGCACGCGCACGGGGCGAACTCAACTGTGCCGATTGCACACTTGCCGCCACGATCTTCCTTGGAGCCGTGGTGGCCACTTACCATACGCGCGCGCTGGCGTTTTCGCAGGAACGCTCGCTGACCAAAGCCCAGGTAAGGACGCACGTCGACGAGGCGGTGGCGATGTTCATCGTCCGCTACGTGCCCTCTGCGCCGCAAAGACAAGGTCACGACCAAAGCCACGACCGAGGCCGCGACGGTGACGGACATTTTGAGGGACCGAAAGCTGACACCGAAGCTGCAGCTTGGCGACGAGCAACTATTTCGCTCCTGAAAACTTGAATATACCGGGGCCGGTTTGCCCCTTTTGCCGCAGGGTCAGGCATGGATGATGCTGCTAAACGGCGCAGTCTCGAGGCTACAAGGTGGGTTCAGGAGTGACTGATATTCAAATGGTTGCGGGTAGCCGGGGTCCGGCGGCGAGCAAGCGCGAGCGCATCGGCGTCGCGTTGGTCGGCGTCGGCGGTGCCGTCGCGACGACCGCGATCGCCGGTATCGAGATGATCAAGGCCGGGAAGAACGACCGAACCGGCCTGCCTCTCGCCGAACTCGCGGTGCCCGGTCTCGCCGATTACCGCGACCTTGTCTTTACCGGCTGGGACGTCAACGCCGACGACCTCGGGCTCGCCGCGGAAAAGCATGGTGTGCTCGACCGCGCCTCGCTGGAGGCCGGCGCGCCCGGCCTGCGCGGCATCCGCCCGATGCAGGCGGTGGGTTCGTCCAAGTTCTGCAAGAACGTCGACGGCGAGAACAAATTCAATGCCGGGAGCCACCGCGACGCCGTCGCGCGCATCGCCGACGACCTCGCCCGTTTCAAGCGCGACAGCGGTGTCGACCGCGTGGTGATGGTCAACCTGGCCTCGACCGAGCAGTACCCCGACATCGACGCCCCTGCGCTTCAGACCCTTGAAGCGTTCGAGCGGGGCCTCGACGAGTCCGACGCCGCTATCGGCCCCGCCATGCTCTACGCCTATGCCGCCATCCAGAGCGGCAACCCCTACGCCAACTTCACGCCGTCGCTTGCCGCCGACGTGAAGCCTCTGATCCAGTTCGCCCGCGAGCGCAACGTGGCGGTGGCCGGAAAGGATGGCAAGACCGGCCAGACCTTCATGAAGACGGTGATCGCGCCGGCCCTGCGCCACCGCGCCCTGCACGTCGATGGCTGGTTCTCCACCAACATCCTCGGCAACCGCGATGGCCTTGCGCTCGACGACCCCAATTCGCTGAAGTCGAAGCTCGGTACGAAGAAGAGCGTGCTCGACGACATGCTCGGCTATCCCGTCGAGGACCACATCATCGACATCCGGTACTATCGCCCGCGCGGTGACGACAAGGAAGCCTGGGACAACATCGACATCACCGGCTTCATGGGCCAGCGGATGCAGATCAAGGTCAACTTCCTCTGCAAGGACTCGATTTTGGCGGCGCCGCTCGCCATCGAGATCGCGCGCTGTCTCGGTCTCGCCGACCGGCGCGGCGAAGGCGGCGTGCAGGAGCAGATGGGCGTGTTCTTCAAGGCGCCGATGATGGCCAACGGCCACGCGCCGGAGCATGCGTTCCATACGCAGCAGACGCAGCTTATGGACTGGATGACCGGCCCGCTCGCCTCGGACTCGGCTGCGTGACACCGGCGCCTGGGCGCGGGGAGGATCAAGCCCCCGTCCATCTCCGCAATCTTCTGTCGGAGATCGGGGACCTTAAGCGGATCCGCTCGGCGGGACGCGAAGGTTCGGTCGCCGAACGCGGTTTTCGCCGGGCCTGGGCGGCGTTGGCGGCGGGCGAGGCGCCGGACCTCGTCATGCGCACCACCGTCGCGGCTGCTCTGGTGGCGGCACGGCTCGGCGACCTCGACCGTCGAACCTTGCGAGTCCTCGGCCTCGGCGACGACGACGCGCACGCCGTGTTGGCCCGCAGCTTCGATGCCGTGGCGGTCGATCTCGACGCCCGATTGGCGGCGGGCCTGCGCGCGGCGCTGGCGGGGGAGCCTTCGGCCGAAGGTCCCGCGCCCGCCTTCGTCGCGGATCTCGCCCGCCAGCCCCGCGCCGGCGCGACCTGCCCGGACAAGCCGCGCCTCGTGCTGGAGCCGCCGGAGAACCACGCCGAACATTGCTGGGCGGTCGCCGTGTTCGGCGTGCTTCTCAGCCCCGCCTATGGCGCCGACCCGGTGCCCGTGTTCCTGGCCGGGCTCGCCCATCACCTCCACAACGCCGCCATGCCCGACAGCGGCTTTACCGGCGAGGTGCTGCTCGGCGACCATCTCGACGCCGTCATCGCCCATGCCAACGGCTTGGCATTGGCGCAGCTCGCCGGTCCGCTGCGCCGGACGGTCGAGGCGGCGCGGGGCATCCTGCCGAACGCGGAGACGCCGGAGGGGCGCGCCTTCCATGCCGCCGACGTGATCGACCGCGTGATGCAGATCGCCCAGCACCTGCGGCCGGCCTCGATCGATATGGCGAGGATTCTCGACGAGCTTGAGTTGGTGCACGCCGGGCCGGTGAAGTCGTTCCACGACGGCGTGCTGGCGGAAATGGGCCTGCCGTGATCCACGGACTCCGCTCGCCGCGCAGCGGTCGCGCCCTCGTGCAAGATACCGCCCACTCGTTGGGCGATGGTGCCGGCGAGCGCTGGCCGCTTCTCGACGGTATCGCCTATCTCCGCACCGGGCGCGAGGCTCTCGTCGCCGAAGCGCTGCGGGGCCTCGATCTCGGCGACCGTGCCGGCGCGCTGGCGCTGTTGCTCGCCGATCAGGACGATTGGTGGCCGGGGCCTGTCGCCGACCCCGCGCGCCTCGCCGCGCTGGTGCGGGACGCCGCGCACCTCAGCTTCCGTCAAGCCATGGACCACCTCGGCTTCGGCCGTGTTGGCGATTACTTGGCCCATCGCTGGAGCGACCCCACCTTCCTGGCCGGTCTCGCCTTGATGGAGGCGCATTGGGCCAGCCCGGCGAGCGCGTTCGAGCTCGCCTGCGGCACAGGGCAATATCTGCGCGAGCTCGACCTGCGCGGGGTCGCCTGCGCGGGCGCGGACGTCGTCTTCGCCAAACTGTGGCTGGCGCGGCACTGGGTCTGCGGGCCGGAGGTCGACCTCGTCTGCTTCGACGCGGCCTCGCCCTGGCCGATCGTCGACCGGCGCTTCGCTCTCGTGCTCTGCCACGACGCACTCTATTTCCTCGAACCCAAGCCTTCCATCGTCGCGCGCCTCCGCTCGCTGGCCGGGGAGGGCGGTCAGCTTTCCGTGGCCCACGTGCACAATCGCGATGCCGCGAACCTCTCCGCCGGCGCGGCCGTGAGCGCGACCGACCTCCGGGCGCTCTTCCCAGCATCGGACGTCTACGACGACGCGGAACTCACCGCCGCCCTGGCTGAGGCACGCGCGCCGCGCCCGCAGCCCTGGGCGGCCCTGGCCTCCGTCGAAGCGTTCTCGCTAGTCGAGGGCGCGTCGCCGGCGCGCCCGATCCGCGGCGGCTTGGCCCTGCCGCAACCGGGCGCGGCGCTGGTCAGGAACCCGCTCTACGGCGATGGTAACGCCGTCGCATGGCCCTCGTCGCGTTACCGCGACGAATATGCGCCGCGCGCCACCTACCCTCTGACATCCAAGGCACCGGCTCGCGCCGCGTCCGAGGCGGCCACCGAAGCCATGGCGCGGTCCCGCGAGCTCGTCGCCTTGCCGGAGCGCTGGTGATGCGTTGGGGCATCGTCGGCTTCGGCTGGGTCGCGCGCGACTACATGGCGCCGGGCATCGCGGAGGCGGGCGGCCGCGTCGTCGCCGTCTGCGACCCCTCGCCGGCAGCGCGGTCGGCGGCGGAAGCGATCGGTGCCCGCGCTCACTCCACCCTGGAGAGCCTGCTACGCGAGCCGCTCGATGCCGTCTATGTCGCCACGCCCAACCACCTCCACAGCCGCGCTGTCGAAGCCTGCGCCGCCGCCGGGGTGCCGGTGCTGTGCGAAAAGCCGATGGCGGCCGCGCTCGTCGATGCCGAGGCGATGGTGGCGGCCTGCGAACGAGCCGGCGTGCTGCTCGGCCTTGCCTTCGACCAGCGCCGTCATTCCGCGCATCGGGCGATCCGCGCGGCCCTCGCCGCCGGCCGGCTTGGCACGGTGACGGCGGTGCGGATCGTCTATGCCTGTTGGCTCGGGCGCGATTGGTCCACGGGCGGCGGCGACAATTGGCGCATCGACGCGGGGCAGGCGGGCGGCGGCGCAGTCATGGACCTCGCGCCGCATGGGCTCGACCTCGTCGACGCGCTCCTCGGCGAGCCCGTGGTCGTTCTCTCCGGCCTGATGCAATCGCGGGTGCAGGCCTACGCGGTGGACGACGGCGGCATGCTCGTCGGGCGCACGCGCGCGGGCGTGCTCGTGAGCCTCCACAACAGCTACAACACGCCGGAGACCCTGCCGCGCCGGCGGTTGGAGATCGTCGGAACGGCCGGCCAGATCGTGGCGCTTGACACGATGGGACAGACCGCCGGCGGCAGCGTGACCCTCGTCGACGCCGCCACTGGCGCGGGTACGGCACTCCCCTTCGATGCCGCCCTTTCACCTTTCACCGCGCAGGCCCATGCTTTCGCGGCGGCGGTGCGGGGCGCGTCGCACGATTTCGACGCCGCACGCGACCTCGCCGCCATGCGCCTCCTCGCGAACGTCTACGCCGCCGATCCGCTCGCCTTGGAGCCCGCCGCCTGATGCCGCTGCACCCCTATGCCTGCGCCAATTGCGGGTTCTGGCAGAAATACTTTGCGCCCCCGCCGTCCTGTCCCGTGTGCACGGACACGCGCAACGACCTTCCCATCGACGGCTGGCGCTTCCTGACCCTCGAGGAAGTCGCCGCCATGCTCACGGGCCGGTGGCGGCACGTCACCCCCGACCTGATGGGGTTCAACACCGACCCGCCGCTCGGGTTGAACGGCACCGGCTGGCTTATCCTGCGTTCAGAAGGCAACGTCGCCTTCGAGGCCGCACCCTTCTACACCAATGCTATGCTCGACGAGATCGCGCGCCAGGGTGGCATCCGCGTGCTGGCGGCCAGCCACGTGCACGGTTACGGGGCGTTGTGGCAGCTGCAGGAGGCGTTCGACCCGGTGCTGGCGATCCACAAGGACGACCTGCGCATGACCAAGGCGATGCGCGTCACCTGCCCCTACGACGACGTGCTGGAGATCGGCGAGGGGCTGATGCTGCACCACGTCGGCGGCCATTACGAAGGGCAAGCCGCGTTGCACGACCTCCATGGGCGCCGCCTGTTCTGCGGCGACATGTTCAAGGTCGATCAGGATGTCGAGGGTCACTCGCAGGCTGTCTCGAGCCACAAGGCATTCCACAAGGATATCCCGCTGACGCACGGCGAGATCCGCCGCTACCGCGACGTGATCGCACCGCTCGACTTCGACACGCTGCTGACGCCTTTTGAATACGCCCCCGAGGTCGGGCGCGACCTTGCCGTGACCCTTTTGGACGAAGGCCTGACGCGGCCGCCCGGCGTAAAGAGGATCCCCCTGTGAGCGGCCTGCCTTCAAACCTTCCCCCCGCCGCCCAGGCCTACATCGACGCGTTCCCGGAAGGCGAGATCGTCGCCTTCCCGCTTACGCCTCTCGACCGCATCGGCCTGCCGGTCTGGGTGGTGGCGCTGTTCCCGACCGACGCGCGGCTTGCCGACATCATGCCCTATGGGGTCGGCTACGGCGCGACCGACGAGCAGGCGATCATCGGCAGTCTCGGCGAATGCGCGGAGATGATCTTCACCGTGCTCGCGGCGCCGGGCCTCAAACGCACGCGCGGCAGTTGGCGGGACCTCACCCGGGCGCTCGGCGAAGACTCGGTCGCCGATCCGCTGACCCTCTGCCTGCCAGCCGGCTCGCCGGTCGGGCGCGACACTCCGCTCGAATGGGTCGAGGCGACACGGATGCGCGACCGCGCCACCGTGCTCGTGCCGATGGACGTCGCCGGCGTGACGCCGGGAGAGCTGTCGCCGGGCTACAAGCCTTTCACCACGCTCATCACCAACGGGCAGGGCGCCGGGCCCGACCTCGAATGGGCGGTCGGCCACGGCCTGATGGAGCTTCTGCAGCGCGACGGCAACGGCCTGCTCTTCAAGGCGCTCGATCAAGGCATCGCCCTCGATCCGCCGGACGTGCCCACGCCAGGGCTGGCCGGCATCCGCGCGCGCTTCGCGGCGTCGGGCATCCGCGCGATTCCCAAATTCGCCACCGACGACTTCGGGCTGACCAACGTCTATTGCGTCGGCTTCGAGGAGGAGGGTCGTGCCCCGCCGCTGCCGATCATGCTGACGGGCTGCGGCGAGGCTTGCCACCCCGACGCCGCCCGCGCCCTGGAAAAGGCGATGACCGAGTTCGCCGCGTCGCGCGCGCGCAAGGCGTTCTCGCACGGGCCGATGCGGACGGTCGAGGCGGTGGCGCCGAAGGGCTATGCCGCCCGTTTCGTCGCGCAGGCCGGCGGCAACGCCAAGGGCGGCGAGAGCCGCGCCTTCGCGCAGATGCGCGACTGGACGCGCCGCGACGCCGGCGAGATCCGCGGCTGGCTGGCCGACACCATGCATGCCGTGCGCGGGCGCAAAGCTTTCGCCGACCTGCCCTCGACGCCGGCGGACGGCTCGCGCGAGGCGGGCCGCATCGCTCGCGCGCGCGTCGAGGCGGCCGGGTTCGACGTGCTTGTCGTCGATAGCTCTCCGCCCGACGCGCCGGTCTCGGTCGTCAAGGTGATCGTGCCCGGATTCGAGGTCGAGACCATGTCCTACCATCGTATCGGCGAGCGCAACGCGCGCAAGCTGCTGGAGCGCGGTCACCCGCTGATCCGCTTTGGCCGGGCCACGGAAACCCTGAAGCCGGTGCGGCTGACGCCGGCGGCGGTGGAGCGTTTCGGCGAACCGCCGCTGTTCGATACGGCTCTCGCCGACGCGATCCTTGGGCCGCTCTATCCGCTCTACCGCGAGCCGGAGGCCCATCACGTGGCTGCGGCGGAGGCGCGGGAGTGACGCTGCGCTACGCCTACAACACCAACGGCTGCGGTAGCCATCGCCTCGGCGACGCGCTCGATCTGATGGCGGAAGCTGGCTATGCCGGCGTCGCTCTCACGCTCGACCACCACCATCTCGACCCGTTCGCCGATGATTGGGAATCGCGGGCGAACGCGTTGGCGGGCCGCCTTCACGCGCTCGATTTCGGCTCGGTGATAGAGACGGGCGCGCGCTTCCTCCTCGATCCCCGCGCCAAACACGAGCCGACGCTGGTCACCGTCAGCGCGGAGGGCCGGGCTTTCCGCATCGCCTTCCTCAAGCGGGCGATCGACATCGCCGCGATCCTGGGCTCGGAGGCCGTCTCCTTCTGGGGCGGCATCCCCAAGCCGGGCGTCGACCGCGCCGCGGCGCAGGACTGGCTGCTCGAAGGGCTCCACGCCGTGACCGCCTATGCCGCGGAGCTTGGCGTCACCGCCGCCTTCGAGCCGGAGCCGGGGATGGCCGTCGAGACGGCCGCCGAATGGGAGGCCCTCGACGTGCCGGGGCTGACGCTCGCGCTCGACACCGGCCATTGCCTGGTGACGCAGGACATCGACCCTGCCGAGGCGGTGCGCCGCTATGCCAGCCGGCTCGGCACCGTCTCGATCGAGGACATGCGCCGCGGCACGCACGTCCACCTGCCCTTCGGCACGGGCGACATGGACATGCCGGCGATCCTCGACGCGCTGGAGGAGGTGGCCTTCCCCGGCCTCGTCTGCGTCGAGCTGTCCCGCGAGAGCCCGACCGCCGACAAGGCGATCCCCGGCTCGATCGCGTGGCTGCGCGCCTGCCGCGACAAGCCCAAGGCGAAACCCACCGCATGAGGATCTGCTTCGTGTCGCGACGCTTCTTTCCCGCGATCAGCGGGATGAGCATCTATGCGGTCAACCTGCTGCGCCAGCTCGTCGCCGCCGGGCACGACGTGACGATGGTCAGCCAGTATTACGGCGGCGACCACGCGACGGTCTACGGCGGCGGCCCGCCTCCGCCGGTCCCCGGCGTGCGCGTGATCGGCCTGGAAGCGCTGGGCGAGCAGGACGGCGGCGACTTCGAGCGCGACGTCGCGACCATGGTCGCCACCATCAAGCGCGAGCATGCCCGCGCGCCTTTCGACGTGCTTCACGCGCAATACGGCTATCCCACCGGCTGGGCGGTGCTGCTCGCCGCCGCCGACCTGGGGCTGCCGAGCGTCGTGTCCATCCAGGGCGGGGACGGCCATTGGGTGGGTTCGTGCTGCGAGACGCACTACCAGGCCTTCCGCCGCGTGCTCGACCATGCCTCCGCGCTGCTGATCGGCGGCGCGAGCTTCATCGCCGAAGTGTCCGAGCGCATGGGCGTGCCGCCAGCGCGCTTCACCCGCGTGCCCGGCGCGGTCGACACGACGCGCTTCGTGCCGGGCCACGCGCTCGGCGCGGTCGCGCCCGCGCCGCGCCTCCTCTATCATGGCCGCGTCGACCGTCGGAAAGGCGTACTCGACTTCATCGAGGCGCTGGTGCTGCTGCGCGCGCAGGGGGTGGCCTTCGCGGCGACGATCTCCGGCATCGGTCCCGACGCGGAGCCGGCGCAGGTGCTGGCGCAGGGGCATGGCTTCGCGCCCGATGCGCTGCGCTTCTCCGGCTACGCCGACTACGAGGCGACGCCACGCTTCTACGCGGAGGCCGACATCTTCGCCTCGCCGACCTACGCGGAAGGCTTCTCCAACACGATCCTCGAGGCCATGGCGAGCGGCCTGCCGGTGGCGAGCTGTGCGGTCGTCGGCGTCACCGATTGCCTGCGCGACGGCGACAACGGCCTGCTGACGCCGGCCGGCGACGTGGCCGCCCACGCCGCCGCCCTCCGCCGCCTGATCGAGGACGGCGCGCTGCGCCGCAGCCTCGCCGAGCGGGCGCTCGCGGAAGCGCGGGCGGTCTATTCATGGGACGCTGTCGGCGCACAGATCATGGGCATCTACGCCGGCCTTGTCGGAAGCCGGCCCAGCGAAGCCTTCGCGCGCGACCTCGCCTGGACTCCGTGCCGCTTCCGCCAGACCCCGCACCTCCTGTGACCCGACCCCTGGCGCTGGCGGTCTCGCCGCACCTCGACGACGCGGTGTTCTCCGCCGGCGGCCGGTTGGCGCAGCTCGCGCGCGAGGGCTGGCGGGTCGTGGTCGCCACCGTCTTCACCGCCAGCGTCCCTGACCCGCAGGGCTTCGCGCTAGCCTGTCAACTCGACAAGGGGCTGTCCGCCGCCGTCGACTACATGGCCCTTCGCCGCAACGAGGATGCGGCAGCCTGCCAACTCATCGGCGCGGCGCCGCGCTGGTTGCCGTTCGCCGAGGCGCCGCATCGCGGCTACGGCGACGCGCGCGCCCTTTTCGCCGGCCTGCAGGGGCACGACGACATCGTCGCGCGCCTGCGTCCCGCTCTCACGGCGCTGCTGGCCGAGCTGAAGCCGGACCTCCTGCTCGCGCCACAGGCGGTCGGAGGCCACGTCGATCATTGCGCCGTGCTGGAGGCGCTGGACGGGCTCGCCGACGCTGGCACTCTATGGTGGCGCGATTACCCCTATCTCGCGCGTCCCGGTCCGGTGCCTGAACCCTACGCCGTGTGGTTTCCGCCGCAGACCGAGACCGTCGTGATCCTCGACGAGGCCAGCCGGGCCGCCAAGACGCAGGCGGCTCTCGCCTATGCCAGCCAACTCGGCTTCCAGTTCGGCGGCATGGGGGCGGCCCGGGAGCGCTTTGCGGCCATGGACCGCGAGCAGTTTCGCTCTGCCGCGGCGGAGCGGCCGGCGCGGGGAGCGCGATGAGTGCAGACAAGGTCGAGATCATCCTGGCGAAGCCGATCTATCCCGACGCCATGCGCGCCCTGGACGCGGCCTTCACGGTGCATGGCCTCGATCGGGCGGCCCGCCGCCTCGCCGGCGCAGGACTCGACGTCTTCGCCGGCGAGCCTCGCATGTCCTCGGTGCCGATGGCGCCCGATCACGTCGTGCCGTTGCCGCACGTCGGCTCGTCCTCGCACCATTCCCGCAGCGCCATGGGCGGCCTCGTGGTCGAGAACCTCGTCTCCTGGTTCGCCCGATAGGCCAGGGCGCGGCTTAGGCTGGCCAAAGTCGCCGGCCGGTGGCAGAGAGAAGCGACACGGGGAGTGACGATGAAGTTTGCTAGACCGATGATCGCGGCGACGATCGCCATCACGCTGGGCGCGGGAATCGCGCAGGCCGGCGGACACGCGCATCGCGCCCGCCACGCGCACCACAGGCACCATCCCACCGAGCGCTTCTACGGCGAGGATTCGTCGGAGGGCGCCTACACCCGGTCCGACGACCGGGTCTACGGCGGCGCCTACTACGGCTTCTTTACCAGCCCGAGCTACGGCCGCTACCAGAGCTATTGAGGGGCACGGCTCATCCCCCTCCCGCACCTCGCGGGAAGGCGATGCGACTTAGGCTAACTCTCGCCTCGATTAGGCTAACCCTCGCCTCAAGCGGCCGCCTTCTCGTTCGACTCAGACCAGGTGCCGGTCGCGGCAAGGCCGTTCATCGCCGCCCGGTGATTGAAGGCGGCCTGACCCGCGGCTTCCTTCTCCCTGTGGCCGGACCACGCCTTCTGCGCCGCCGCCTGCAGCGCGCGACCGTACGAGAAGGTGATGCCCCAAGGCTGAGGGCCGAGCTTAGCGATCGCGTCGAGGTTCGCCGTCGCCTCCACGTCGGACTGGCCACCGGAGAGGAAGGCGATGCCGGGCACGGCGACCGGCACGCTCTCGCGGAACAGCCGGATCGTCCAGGCCGCGACGTCCTCGGGCGACGCCTTCGCCGCGTCCTCGCCCGGCACGACCATGTTTGGCTTGAGGATCGAGCCTTCGAGAAACACGCGGTGCTGGTAGAGCTCTTCGTAGAGCGTCTGGAGCACGAAGCGGGTCACCTCGAAGTTGCGCTCGATCGAGTGAGCGCCGTCCATCAGCACTTCCGGCTCGACGATCGGCACGATATCGGCCTCCTGGCAGATCGCGGCGTAGCGGGCGAGCGCTTGCATGTTGGCCCGGATCGAGCCGCCCGTCGGCTTACCGTCGGCGATGGTGATCACCGCGCGCCATTTCGCGAAGCGGGCGCCGAGGTCGTAATAGTCCTTCATCCGCCTGGGCAGGCCGTCGAGCCCCTCGGTGACCGTCTCGCCGGGAAACATCGGCATCGGTTGCGCGCCGGCGTCGACCTTGATGCCGGGGATGGAGCCGGCCTGTTCGATCAGCGTGACGAGGGGGGTGCCGTCCTTCGCATTCTGGCGGATCGTCTCGTCGAAGAGGATCACGCCGGAGATGGTCTCCCGCATGGCCTGGGCGCGGAACATGAACTCACGGTAGTCGCGGCGGGTCTCCTCGGTGGAGGCGACGCCGATCGCGTCGAAGCGCTTCTTGATGGTGCTCGACGATTCGTCGGCGGCGAGGATTCCCCTGCCGGGCGCGACCAGGGCGCGGGCGACCTTCGTAAGCTGATCCTTGTTCATCGGGCTTGCCTCATCGAGCACTGCCGTCCGCCGGAGCGGTCGCGGCGATTGGGTTGGTTTCTAAGACGCGCGCAGCGCCTCGACGCCGGGAAGCGCCTTGCCTTCCAGCCATTCAAGGAACGCGCCGCCCGCCGTCGATAGGTAGGTGAAATCCTCGCTCACGCCGGCGCCGTTGAGGGCGGAAACCGTGTCGCCACCGCCCGCCACGGTCACGAGCTTGCCGGCCTTGGTCAGCGCGGCCGCCGCCTGGGCGATCCGCACCGTGCCGCGATCGAAGGGTTCGATCTCGAAGGCACCGAAGGGACCGTTCCAGACCAGCGTCTTGACCGACTGGAGGATGGCCTCGACGCGGGCGATCGATTGCGGACCGACGTCGAGGATCATCCGGTCGTCGGGGATGGCGTCGACGGAGGCATCCGACGCCTCGGCACCGGCCGCGAACTTCGGCGCGACGACGGCGTCGACCGGCAGCACGATCTCGCAATGGGCGGTTGCCGCGTCGGCCATGATGGTGCGCGCGGTCTCGGCCATCTCCTTCTCGCAGAGCGAGGTGCCGACCGACTTGCCTTGCGCGTAGAGGAAGGTGTTGGCCATCCCAC
Organism: Beijerinckiaceae bacterium; assembly: GCA_965249685.1. Classification (GTDB taxonomy): domain Bacteria; phylum Pseudomonadota; class Alphaproteobacteria; order Rhizobiales; family Beijerinckiaceae; genus RH-AL1. The sequence continues at coordinate 3,261,948 of CBDFMN010000003.1, forward strand.
CGCCGATGATGAGGATATCGACCTTCTTCATCAGGTTGCCGAGGAGCTCGAGCTTGGACGAGACCTTCGCACCGCCGACGATCGCCGCGACGGGCCGCGTCGGGTTGCTCAGCGCGAGGCTCAGGTGGTCGAGTTCGGCCTGCATCGAGCGGCCTGCGAAAGCGGGCAGGATATGGGCCAAGCCCTCGGTCGAGGCATGGGCGCGGTGCGCGGCCGAGAAGGCGTCGTTGACGTAGACGTCGCCGAGCTTCGCCATGCTCGCCACGAGCGCGGGGTCGTTCTTCGTCTCGCCGGCGTGGAAGCGGGTGTTCTCCAAGAGCAGGATGTCGCCGTCCTGCATGGCGGCGACGGCCGCCTCCGCCCGCGGCCCCGCGCAATCGTCGGCAAAGGCCACTGTGCGGCCGATCTCGCGTTCGATCGCGATGGCGAGCGGCTCCAGCGAGTTCGCCTTGTCGGGCCCATCCTTCGGGCGGCCGAAGTGCGAGAGCAGGATCACGCGGCCCCCCTTGTCCGCGATCTCGCGCAGGGTTGGCAGAATGCGGGTGATGCGCGTCTTGTCGAGCACCGCGCCCTGCGCCATCGGCACGTTGAGGTCGACGCGCAGCAGCACGCGCCTTCCCTTTACCTCGATAGCGTCGAGCGTGCGGAACGCTTGGCTCGGTGAAGCGGCGGGCGACGTCGTCGAAGCCGCCTGTCGGCCGCTCTCGCTCACAGCAGCTTGCCCATCGCGACGGCCGTGTCGGCCATGCGGTTCGAGAAGCCCCACTCGTTGTCGTACCAGGAGACGACGCGAACGAAATTGCCGTCCATGACCTTCGCCTGGTCCATGGCGAAGATGGAGGAATGGGGATCGTGGTTGAAGTCGATGGAGACGTTCGGGTCTTCCGTAAAGCCGAGGATGCCCTTCAGCTCCCCTTCGGCTGCGCGCTTCACCGCCGCCTTGATCTCGGCCACGTCGGTCGCCCGCTTGGCGAGGAACTTGAAGTCCACCACCGAGACGTTGGGGGTCGGCACGCGGATCGACGAGCCATCGAGCTTGCCGGCGAGTTCGGGCAGCACGAGGCCGACGGCCTTGGCGGCGCCCGTCGTCGTCGGGATCATCGAAAGGGCGGCGGCGCGCGCCCGGTAGAGGTCCTTGTGCATCGTGTCCAACGTCGGCTGGTCGCCGGTGTAGGAGTGGATGGTCGTCATGAAGCCCTTCTCGATGCCGACCGCATCGTTGAGCACCTTGGCGACGGGAGCGAGCGCGTTTGTCGTGCACGACGCGTTGGAAACCACGACGTGGTCCTTCGTCAGCTTGTCGTGGTTGACGCCGAAGACCACGGTCAGGTCGGCCTGGTCGCCAGGGGCCGAGATCAGCACCCGCTTGGCACCCGCGTCGACGTGCTTCATCGCCTTGTCGCGCGCGGTGAAGATGCCGGTGCATTCCAGCGCCACGTCCACCTTCAGTGCGCGATGGGGCAGCTCTTCCGGGTTGCGGATGGCGGTGACCCTGATCGGCCCCATGCCGACGTCGATCGTCTCGCCCTCGACCGTTACGGTCCCTGGAAAGCGGCCGTGGATGCTGTCGAAGCGCAGCAGGTGGGCGTTCGTGGCGACGGGTCCGAGATCGTTGATCGCCACGACCTCGATGTCCGTGCGCCCCGATTCGGCGATCGCGCGCAGGACGTTGCGCCCGATCCGTCCGAACCCGTTGATCGCCACTCTGACCGCCATCGACCGTCTCCTTCGCGCCAGCGACAGGCAGCGGCGCCACTTTTGCTCCGGCCGCCGGCTCCCCGGTGTCGCGACGGGCGCGGCGCCAAGTCGCTGCCAAGCCCGTGTGCCGAGGAGATTTCGTCGTTTGAATAACAGGTGGCTCCCCCCTGTCAACGCAACGAAGCACGGATCGGCCCAACTCGGACGCGACGCCTTTCAGGTGTGGGCTGATCCCTCAGGCGCGTTGACTGACCTCGGCGCCCCGCGCCACATGGTGGCAGATCGCACCCGACGAAGCCTTTTCCAACGGCGATCCCCTGGACCTGAGCGATGGCGCGGCCCGCGAGTCTCGAGGCGGCTCTGAAACGCCTGGCGGCGGCCCTCGACCAACTCGAGGCAGCCGGCGGGCGCCTGCGGCAGGCCGGCGCCGAGAAGGTCGATCTGCAAGACGTTCTCGCCGTGATGCAGGACGATCGCAACCGTCTTGCGGGCGAGTTGGACGGGGCCATGGCGCGCGCGCAGGTTTTGGAGGGGGCGTCCCGGGAGATCGGGCAGCGGCTCGACCATGCCGGTGCCGCGCTCCGCCGTCTGCTCGCGGCCGACGGGCGCGAGGAGGAGTGAGCCATGGCGACGGTCGCCGTCACGATAGCCGGACGCGTCTACCGCATGGCTTGCGGCGAGGGCGAGGAGGCTCACCTGCAGAGCCTCGCCCGCCACGTCGACGCGACGCTCGCCAGTTTGCGCGAGGGCTTCGGCGAGATCGGCGACGGGCGCCTCGTGGTGATGGCGGCCATTACCGTCGCCGACGAGCTCAGCGAGGCGCGAGCGCGCATCGCCTCGCTCGAGGCGGAGCTCGACGGCCTTCGGACGACCGAAGCGGGGGGCATGGCCCTGCGCGACGCGCTTGCCGAGGAGGTGGCGTCCTCCCTTCACGACGCGGCCGAGCGGATCGAGCGCGTCGCCCAGGCGATGAACGGGGCGGGCCGGGACTAGCAGGGGACCTCAGACCACCACGACCTTCACCGTGCGGGAGAGACGCGGCAGCAGGCGTCGCATGTCGTCCGGGTGGAGCGCGACGCAGCCTAGCGTCGGCGGAAAACCCGGTTTGGCGCAATGGAAGAAGATGGCGCTGCCCAAGCCCTTGCGCCGGGGCGCCATGTTGTAGTCGAGCGCGAAGACCACGTCGTAGAGCACGTCGCGGCGCCACATCGCCTCGTGCCCCCGCGTCGTCGGCAGCGGCACCGGCCTGTTGTAGAGGGGAGAGCCCGGTTCGTCGCACCAGCCAAGCCCCGCGGGCAGTCGGCGCAGCGGCACCCGGCAGCGCGGCCGCGCGAGCCGGTCGCCCCGAAAATAGCCGTATAGAATTCGCATGCGCCCCGCTGGCGTGGCCGCGTCGCCCTCGCGCTTGCTGCGCGAGACGCCGGTGCGGCCCAGGGCGCACGGCAGGGTGATGGCCGGATGCACGGCCATGTGCCCACGCGGGCCGTCCTTGCCGCAACAGGCACGCCGCACGATCAGGGTGGAACAGAGGCCGGCGAGACCGTGCCGTTTGGTCGGTGGACCGGGACGAGGCTTGGGAGTGCGGATGTTGACCATGCTCTGCAGATCCAATAGGCGCCTTGCGTGAAACTTTACCACCGATCTTTTTCGTGCGACTCGGGTGGCCATGCGGCGGCGTGGAGCCTGCAGCGGAACTCACGCGTGCCGACCTGTCTCAAGGGGCAGGAACGGAAGGCTAGGCTGTGATGCAGGTCCGAAAGATCCTGATTGCCGACGACGACGAGGACCTGCGCGCCGCTCTCGCCGAACAACTCGCGCTCTACGACGAATTTGATCCGGTGCAAGCGCCGAACGGGCAGGCCGCCATCGACCGCGCCCGCGCGGAGCGGCCGGACCTCGTGCTGATGGACGTCGGGCTGCCCGACATGGATGGGCGTACGGCGGTCAAGACCCTGCGCGAAGGCGGCTTCACCAATCCGATCATTCTGCTCACCGGGCACGACGGGGAGGCCGACACGGTGCTGGGCCTTGAATCGGGCGCCAACGACTACGTCACCAAGCCATTCCGTTTCGCCGTCCTGCTGGCCCGCATGCGGGCGCATCTGCGCCAGCACGAGACCAGCGACGAGGCGATGTTCCGCATCGGCCCCTACACGTTTCAGCCCGGCGCCAAGCAGCTTGTCACCGAAGGCGGCCAGAAGCTGCGGCTGACCGAGAAGGAGACGGCCATCCTGCGCTATCTCTACCGCGCGGGACAGGCGGTGGTCTCCCGCGACATCCTGCTGAAGGAGGTCTGGGGCTACAACGCCAACGTCACGACCCACACGTTGGAGACCCATATCTACCGGCTGCGGCAGAAGGTGGAGGTCGATCCCGCCAGGGCGGCGCTGCTGGTCACGGAAGCCGGCGGCTACAAGCTCGTCCCCTAGGAGCCTCATGGCGCTCGGCGACAACGTCCGCGACCTCGCTCGCAACGCCACGCTGGGGGACCTCGGTCCCGAAGCGCTGCGTCTCATCGCCTTCTCCGCGGAGACGCGCTTCCTGCGCGCCGGCGACATTCTCTTCCGACGCGGGGACGCCTCGGATGGCGGCTACCTCATCGTCAGCGGCTCGCTGGTGCTGGAGGCGGACGGGCCGGTGACCATCGCGCGGCCGCCGAGCCTCGTCGGCGACGTCGCTCTGCTCGTGGCCACGCTGCGGCCGGCGACCGCTCTGGCGCGCGAGCCCTCGAGCGTGCTGAAGATCTCGCGCGACCTGTTCCGCCGCGTACTCGGGGAATACCCCGACAGCGCGGCGCGCCTGCGGGCCAGCATGGCCGAGCGCCTGCGCGTTCTCGGTACCGACCTCGATGGCATGCGCGCGACGTTGTTGGAAGACTGACCCGAAGACCTCCAGATCGAAGACCTACAGATCTAGGGTTACCAGCACGGGCACGTGGTCCGAAGGACGCTCCCAGCCGCGCGCCTCCTTAAGGACGCGCATGCCGCCGAGCGCCGGCCCCAGGCTGGCGCTGACCCAGATGTGGTCGAGCCGGCGCCCCTTGTCGGCCTTCGCCCAGTCGGGCGAACGGTAGCTCCACCAGGTGTAGAGTTTTTGCTCGTCCGGCACATAACGGCGCAGCGCGTCGACCCACGGGCCGGCCGCCTGGACCCGACCGAGGCGCTCCACCTCGACGGGCGTGTGGCTGACGACCTTCAGCAGCGCCCTGTGGCTCCACACGTCGTGCTCCAGCGGCGCGACGTTGAGGTCGCCGACGAGCACGGCGTCGCGCGCGGCGATGCCCTCGCTCCCCATCCACGCCGTCATCTCGTCGAGAAAGGCGAGCTTGTGCGCGAACTTCGGGTTGATCGCCGGGTCCGGCTCGTCGCCGCCGGCGGGAACGTAGACGTTGTGCACGGTGAGGGGGCGGGCGCCCTCCAGCGTCACCGCGACGTGGCGCGCGTCGCCCTTGTCGCAGAAGCCGCGCCGCTCGATCAGGGAGAAGGGCACGCGCGAGGCGATGGCGACGCCATGGTAGCCCTTCTGCCCGTTGATCGCGAGGTGCTCGTAGCCGGCGCGGCGGAACGCGGCGATCGGGAACTCCTCGTCCCGGCACTTCGTCTCCTGCAGGCACAGCACGTCGGGACGGTGTTCGGCCAGGAACCGCGCGACGAGGTCGATGCGCAGGCGCACCGAGTTGATGTTCCAGGTGGCGAGGGTCAGGCGCATCGTTCAGACGAACTCTTGGTGAACATCGGACAACCCGTCGGACGCTGATCTGGGCATCTTGGGATCGTCTTCAGCGTCGAACTTGAAGGCGACCTCAGTCCCACCATTCGGCATCCGGTTCGTCACTGCGAGCAGGGCGAAGCAGCCCAGGAGCCGCAAGACAGATCCCGTTCCGTGGGTGCGCTGCGGTTCTGGATTGCTTCGCTGCGCTCGCAAGGACGGCGTCGTAACAGGGGGCGCCGACTTGACCGCGAATGCCAGGCCCCCGATCGTCGATGACCGGAGGCGCGTCGACGTCGGACGTTCACGCAACGTGATGAGGCAAGAAGCTACTCGGCGTCCACGGGAACAGGTCGCCGAGCGAAGGCCCCGAAAAGCAAGGCTGCGGTTTAACTCGACGTCGACTCACCCGCTCAGCGCACCGTGGCAGTGCTTGTACTTCTTGCCCGAGCCGCAGGGACAGGCCTCGTTGCGGCTGACCTTACCCCATGTCGCGGGGTCCTGCGGGTCGCGCTCAATCGTGTCGGCTTCGAAGCCGATCGCGTCGAGCACCGTCGCTCCGTTGCGCGGTCCGTAGCCGCCGCCGAGGCTCGCCAGCGAGGACACGCCCTCCGCGCTCGACAACGGTTCGAAATGGCTCGCCTGCATCGGCGGCATCTGCGGGTCGGGTTGCTCGAAGGCGACTTCGAGGTGGGTCAGCTGCGCCGTCGTCGTCTCGCGCAACTGGACGATCAGCTGCTCGAACAGCTCGAAGGCTTCCGACTTGTATTCGTTCAAAGGGTCGCGCTGGGCGAGGCCGCGCCAGCCGATCACCTGACGCAGGTGGTCGAGCGTCACCAGGTGCTCGCGCCAGAGATGGTCGAGGACCTGCAGCACAATCTGCTTCTCGACGTAGCGCATGACGTCGGGGCCGTTCTTCTCGACGCGCGCGGCATAGCCGGCATCGGCGGCGGCATGCAGGCGCTCGCGCATTTCCTCGTCGGTGATGCCCTCCTCCTTCTGCCACTCGGCGAGCGCGGGGGCGACGTTGAGCGCCGCCTCGACCGCTTCGCCCAGGCCCGCCACGTTCCACGTCTCGGGGTACGTGTCGGCCGGCACGTGCTTGCTGGCGAGGTCGTCGACCACGCCTTGGCGCATCTCGCCGATCATCTCTTCGAGCGAGTCCTTGCCCATCATCTCGCGGCGCTGCTCGAACACCACCTTGCGCTGGTCGTTCATCACGTCGTCGTACTTCAGGATGTTCTTGCGCATGTCGAAGTTGCGCGCCTCGACCTTCTGCTGCGCCTTCTCCAGGGCCTTGTTGATCCAGGGATGGACGATCGCCTCGTCCTCCTTCAGCCCCAGCTTGACCAGCATGTTCTCCATGCGGTCGGAGCCGAAGATGCGCATCAGGTCGTCCTTCAGCGACAGGAAGAACTTGGACCGTCCGGGGTCGCCCTGGCGGCCGGCGCGACCGCGCAGCTGGTTGTCGATGCGCCGGCTCTCGTGGCGTTCGGTGCCGATGATGTAGAGGCCGCCGGCCGCGATGGTCTTGTCGCGGAACTCTGCCACCTCCTGGCGGATCGCCGCCTCGCGCGCGTCGCGCTCCGGACCTTCGGGCACGTCGGTCAGTTCGAGGGCGACGCGCATCTCGACGTTGCCGCCGAGCTGGATGTCGGTGCCGCGACCGGCCATGTTGGTGGCGACCGTGATCGCGCCGGGCACACCGGCTTCGGCGACGATCGTCGCCTCCTGCTCGTGGAAGCGGGCGTTCAAGACGGTGAACAGCTTGGAGGGAACGCCGGCGCGGGCCGCCGCGTAGAGCGTCTCCAGGGCGGAGGGCTGCGACACGTCCAGCAACGTGTAGCCTTCCTTCACCAGGAAGTCGCCGAGCTGCTCCGACTTCTCGATGGATGTCGTGCCCACCAGCATGGGCTGCATCTTGGCGCCGGCATCCTCGATCTCGCGGACGATCGCCTTCAGCTTCTCCTCGTAGGAGCGGTACACCTCGTCGTGCTCGTCGAGCCGCAGGACGGGTTTGTTGGTCGGGATCGCGATGACGTCGAGCTTGTAGATCTCGGCGAACTCGTCCGCCTCCGTCGCCGCGGTACCCGTCATGCCGGCGAGCTTCTTGTAGAGGCGGAAGTAGTTCTGGAAGGTGATGGAGGCGAGCGTCACGTTCTCCGGCATCACCTGGACGTGCTCCTTGGCCTCCAGCGCCTGGTGCAGCCCCTCGGAGAAGCGGCGGCCCGGCATCATGCGGCCGGTGAACTCGTCGATGATGACGAGCTCGCCGTCGCGCACGATGTAGTCCTTGTCGCGCTGGAACAGCTTGTGGGCGCGCAGGGCCTGGTTGACGTGGTGGACGAGGGTGACGTTGTGCGCCTCGTAGAGGGAGCCTTCGGTGAGGGCGCCAAGGTCCTGCAGCAGCGTCTCGATATGCTCGTTGCCGGCCTCCGTCAGGTTGGTCGTGCGGCCTTTCTCGTCGAGCTCGAAGTCCTCGGGCAGGAGCTTGGGGATCACCTTGTCGATGAGGTTGTAGAGCTCGGATTTGTCGTCCGACGGACCGGAGATGATGAGCGGCGTGCGCGCCTCGTCGATGAGGATCGAGTCGACCTCGTCGACGATCGCGAAATTGTGCCCGCGCTGCGTCATCTGGTGCAGCTCGTACTTCATGTTGTCGCGCAGGTAGTCGAAGCCGAACTCGTTGTTGGTGCCGTAGGTGATGTCGGCGGCGTAGCTCTGCGCCCGCTCCTCGTCGTCGAGGCCGTGGACGATGATGCCGAAGGAGAGACCGAGGAAATTATAGAGCCGGCCCATCCACTCGGCGTCGCGGCGCGCCAGGTAGTCGTTGACGGTGACGACATGGACGCCTTTGCCCTCGAGCGCGTTGAGATAGGCGGCCAGCGTCGCCACCAGGGTCTTGCCCTCGCCGGTGCGCATCTCGGCGATGCCGCGCTCGTGCATCACCATGCCGCCGACAAGCTGGACGTCGAAGTGGCGCTGGCCGAAGACGCGCTTGGCCGCCTCGCGGACCGTGGCGAAGGCGGGCACCAGCAAGGCGTCGAGCGTTTCGCTGCCGTCGGCGAGCGCCGTGCGGAAGGTTGCCGTGCGTGCCGCCAACTCCGCGTCGGTCAGCTTCACCAGATCGGGCTCCAGCGCGTTGATCGCGTCGACCTTTGGCCGATAGCCCTTCAGCCGCCGGTCGTTCGACGAACCAAACAGCTTTTTCGCGAGAGAACCCAACATCGGAGAAGCCTTTCCGGCGGACGGAGCCGGTTACGTGAACACGCGAGGGATGGGCCGGGAGCCTCGCCGAAGCTGCCCTGCGCCAACGGTCGCGCTTGCGGCATAGGGTCGGCGGGGCCGCTCCCGTAAAGATCGCGACACCGGAACGCCGGCGCGACGCGGCCTCGAGACCGAGCGACGTTAGCAGGCCTACCCTCGGTTCCACCCTGAGAGATAGAAGTGCCCCCTCGCCTTGTCAATTTGACGGCGCGCCGGACTGTGTCGACGGCGCGCCCGGCCCTCGCCGCGTCCTCGCCCGGCGCGACGGCTGGCGAGCGGCAAGCGGATTGAGCGCCATGTCGTCACCCGGTAGACCGGAGCGACCTGTCGTTCCGGCGGGTCTGGAAAGGTCACCCATGTCGCTCTCCTCGCCGCTCCGCATCGGAACGCGCGGCAGCCCGCTCGCCCTGGCGCAGGCCCACCAGGCGCGCGACCGGCTGCTCGCGGCGCACGGCCTGGCGGACGCAGCCGTCGCGATCCACGTCATCAAGACCACCGGCGACGCGATCCTCGATCGGCCGCTCAGCGAGGCGGGCGGCAAGGGGCTGTTCACCCGCGAACTCGACCTCGCTTTGATGGCCGGCGCCATCGACTTGGCCGTCCATTCAGCGAAGGACCTGCCGACGATCCTGCCGGACGCCCTCGTCATCGCCGGCTACCTCCCGCGCGAGGACGTGCGCGACGCCTGGATTTCGGCCGTGGCCGCGACGCCGCACGACCTCCCGCGGGGCGCTAAAGTCGGGACCGCCTCGTTGCGGCGCGGGGCCATGCTGAAGCGCCTCCGCCCCGACCTGGAGATCACCCTGATGCGCGGCAACGTGCAGACGCGGCTGCGCAAGCTCGCCGACGGCGAATGCGCGGGCACGCTCCTGGCGCTAGCCGGCCTCAAGCGGCTCGACCTTGCCGACCGCGCCACGGCGCTGCTCTCCGTCGAGGAGTTCCTGCCGGCCGCCGGGCAGGGCGCCATCGGCCTCACCGCGCGCGTCGGCGACGCCAAGGTCTTAGGCCTGGTGGCACCGGTGCTCTGCGCCGCCACGGGCGTGGCGCTCGCCGCCGAGCGCGCGTTTCTTGCCGCGCTGGACGGTTCCTGCCGCACGCCGATCGGTGCCCATGCCATGCTCGACGGCGGCAGCGTCCGGTTGCGCGGCCTCGTGCTGCGCCCCGACGGATCGGAGGTCTTCGAGGAGGCAGGAGAGGCGGCCGGCGCCGCGGCAGCGGATCTGGGCCGGGCGCTGGGCGAGGCGATCCGCGGGCGGTTGCCGCCCGGCTTCTTTACGCCCTGATGCGGCTCCTCCTGACCCGCGCGACGCGGGAGGCGGCGCGGACCCGAGCCGTCCTGGAAGCCGCCGGGCACAAGGTGCTGTTGAGCCCCGTGCTCCAGGTTGCGGCCACCGGCAAGCCGCTGCCGCGCCAGCCGCCCGACGCAGTGATCGCCACGAGCGCGCGGGCCTTCGTCCACGTTGCCGCGCCGGACTGGGATCCCGCCCCGCTGCCGCTCGCCCTCGTCGGGGCGCGCACGGAGGTCGCGGCCCGCGCCGCCGGGTTTATGGGGCCGGCCAAGGTTGCCGCGACGGGTGCCGCGCTCGCAGCGGCGTTGCGCGCGCATGCGCCGAGAGGCCTCCTCTATCTCGCCGGGGCTGACCGCAAGCGCGACCTTGAGGCCGCGCTTGCCGGGGGGCCGCACCGGCTGGTCGTCGTCGAGACCTACGCGGCGCGCCCGGCCTCTTCCCTGACCGGCGAGGCGGAGCGGGCCTTGCGCGAGGGGCGAATCGACGCGGTCCTGCATTATTCCCGTCGAAGCGCCGCGATCTTCCTGCGCTTGAGCGACGCGGCCGGCCTCGACGCGCGCGCGTCGGCTCATTTCTGCCTCTCGCCCGACGTGGCGGCAGCCTTTCCTGATTGTATCCGCGTGAGGGTCGCGGCCGCGCCGGACGAGGCGGCGCTGCTGGCGCTCGCGGACAGCCTTTGAGCCCCGGCCCGCCGGGCCTCGCCAAGCGGCGGTTTGTTTGGCACAGCGCTGCGTCTATGATCCCCGCTTCGCCGATTGGCCCCAGGACTCCATGCTGCTGATATTCGACTGCGACGGCACCCTCGTCGATTCCGAGCTGATCGCGCTCGAGGTCCTGTCCGACATGATGGGCGAGCACGGCCGGCCAATGGACGTCGCGGCCTGCCTCGACGCCTTCATGGGCAAGCACGCCGACGACATCCTGCGGGAGATCGAGCGGCGCATCGGCCGCGCCCTGCCGCCCGGCGAAGGCGGGCGGATGCGCGAGCGGATGCTGGCACGGATGCGAGCGGAGTTGCAGCCCGTCCCCGGGGCGGCGGCCGTGCTGGCCGCGCTCGAGGGCCCTCGCTGCGTCGCCTCCTCGTCCGATCCGGCGCGCCTCGCGCTCTGCCTGGAGCTGACTGGCCTCGCTCCGTTCTTCGGGACCCACGTCTTCAGTGCGACGCAGGTGGCCCACGGCAAGCCGGCGCCGGACCTCTTCCTCCTCGCGGCCAGGACGATGGGCTTCGACCCCGCCGCCTGCGTGGTGATCGAGGATTCGGTCGCGGGCGTCCAGGCGGGCGTGCGCGCCGGGATGGCCGTGATCGGCTTCACCGGGGCGAGCCATGCGGGGGCCGACCATGCCGCCGCCCTGGAGGCGGCGGGCGCCGGCCTCGTCGTGGCGCGGATGGCGGCGCTGCCCGAAGCCATCGACCGCGTCCGCCGGCTGCGCGCGGGCGCTGTCGCGGCGCTGCCGGCGTGAGCTTGCCCACCGCTCCTGTGCTCGACCCCTCCGACGCCATGCGCGAGGCCCTGGTGACGCTCGACCGCGTCTTCGGCTTCCCGGCGCTGCGCCCGGGCCAGCCGGAAGTGGTGGAGGCGCTGCTCGCCGGGCAGGACGTGCTCGCCGTCATGCCGACGGGGGCCGGCAAGTCGCTGTGCTACCAGCTCCCGGCGGTGGTGCGTCGCCGCTTGACGGTCGTGGTCTCCCCCCTCATCGCCCTCATGCGCGACCAGGTCGGCCAGCTCGTGGCCCGCGGCATCGCAGCCGGCGCGCTCCATTCCGGCAACACGTCCGGCGAGAACGCCGCGGTCGAGGCGGCGCTGGCGGCCGGCACCTTGCGCCTGCTCTACGTCTCGCCGGAGCGTCTGATGAGAGGCGGCACGCTCGAGCGCCTGCGCGCCGCCGGCGTCGACCGCCTGGCGATCGACGAGGCGCATTGCGTCTCGCAATGGGGCCATGACTTCCGCCCGGAATACATGGAGCTGCGCGCCGCCGCGGCCGCGCTCGGCAACCCGCCGATCGTCGCCGTGACGGCGAGCGCCGACCCCGGCACCCGCGACGAGATCGTCGCCCGACTTTTCGAGGGCAGCCCGCGCGTCTTCGTCCGCTCGTTCGACCGGCCGAACCTCCACCTCGCCTTCGCGCGCAAGGACGACGCGACGCGCCAGGTGGTGGATTTCGTCCGCCGCCACAGGGGCGAGAGCGGTATCGTCTACTGCGCCTCGCGCAAGGGCGTGGAGCGCCTGGCGGAAACGCTGTCGAACCTGGGATCGTGGGCGCTGCCCTACCACGCCGGCCTCGATGGCGCGGTCCGCCACGCCAACCAGGATGCCTTTTTGCGCGATCCGGGTGTCGTGGTCGTGGCGACGATCGCCTTCGGCATGGGGATCGACAAGCCCGACGTGCGCTTCGTCTGCCATGCCGACCTGCCGGGCAGCGTCGAGGGTTACTACCAGGAAATCGGCCGTGCCGGTCGCGATGGGGCGCCGGCCCGAACGCTGACGCTTTGGGGCGAAGGCGACATCCGCCTGCGCGAACGGCAGATCGCAATGAGCGACGCCCCGGCCGAGCGCAAGGCGATGGAGCACGCGCGGCTCAACGCGTTGCTGGCGCTCTGCGAGACGCCGCGCTGCCGCCGCCAGACGCTGCTCGCCGCCTTCGGCGAGGCCGCCGCCCCCTGCGGCTTCTGCGACCTTTGCGAGGGCGCGCACGGCCGCTTCAACGGCGTCGTGGCCGCGCAGAAGGCCATGTCGGCGCTATTGCGCACATCCGGCCGCTTTTTTCCCGGCCATCTCGCCAACCTCCTCATCGGCAAGACGACCGAGGCGATCGCCCGCCACCGGCACGACGCGCTGCCGACCTTCGGCGTCGGCGCGGAATTCGGCGCCGCCGAATGGCGCAGCATCTTTCGGCAGATCCAGGCCACTGGCCTCATCGCGCAGGACGAGGGGGACGGCGGCCGCTGGCACGTCACCGACGAGGGGCGCGCGGTGCTAACGGGCGCGGTCCCGCTGGAACTCCTGTCGGGGCAGGGCGACGCGGGACGGCGCGGACGCCGCGCGCGCGACGTCCTGCGCACGTTCGAGGCCGACTCCGATCAGCCGCGCGGGAGCTACGCGGCGTCCGAGGAGGACGGCGACGCCCTCACCAGTGCCGATGCGGCGCTCTTCGCGGCGTTGAAGGCCAGGCGTCTCGTCCTGGCGCGCGAACGCAAGGTGCCGGCCTATGTCGTGTGTCCCGACCGCAGCCTGCGCGAGATCGCCCGGGCGCGGCCCCGCAACGCGCACGAACTGACGGCCGTGCACGGCATCGGTCCCGCCAAAGTCGAGAGCTATGGCGCGGCGATCCTCGCCGTGGTGGCAAGCCACGCCGACCGCGCCTGAGATCGGCGCGCGCCGTCTGCCCCGCTACTTCAGGTTATCCGGCTACTTCAGCCGGTCGGCGATCTTGGCGACCGCCGCCTGGGCGCAGACCTCGTCCTTGTCGCCGCCCGGAGAGCCGCCGACCCCGATAGCCCCGACGACTTCGCCCCCCGACTTGATGACGACGCCGCCGGCGACGAGAAACACGCCGGGCAGGTGCTGAAGCGGACCGAACGCCATGCCGCCGTTGACCTTCGCCACCACCGCGCTCGTGGTCGTTTCGAAGAAGTTCGGGCCGAGCGAGACGGCCGCGTAGGCCTTGCCACGGCTGCTGTCGAGCGTATGCGGAGGGGCCTTGTCGCCCTTCATGACGACGCGGACGAGCCCTGCGGCGTCGACGATCGTGGCGGTGACGCGATACCCCGACTTTTCACAGGCGGTGACGGCTTCCATCGCAGCCTCGTTGGCCAAGGAAAGTGGTAGGACGCGCGCGGTCGGGAGCGGGTCCGCGGCGGCAGTCACGGGCACGAGGGCCAAGCCGGCACAGCCGGCGAGAAGAGCGGGACGCAGCATCGTTCGTGATCTCCTGGAAGCGGCACTGGCGACCGCGGTCCTAAACCCGGTCGCGGAAGGCTTCGGGCCCAGGCTTATTCGCACGATCCCCCGCCGAATGGAACGCCGGCGACAAGGCCAGATTTAGCGCCGTGCCGCAGCTTGCATCGTGCCGGTCGAAGGCGGAGAACGTCGCAATGTCCTCCACCGCGCCATCCGACCGAGCCGGCCCGGCCGCCGTTCGCCTGTCGAAAGCCGAAACCCGCCGCATCCTCTTCGGCCTGATGATGGCGATGCTGCTCGCCGCCCTGGATCAGACCATCGTCGCCACCGCCATGCCCACGATCGGCCGGGACCTCGGCGACGTCGAGCACCTGCCCTGGATCGTCACCGCGTACCTCCTCGCCGCGACGAGCGCGACGCCGCTCTATGGCAAGCTGAGCGACATCCATGGGCGGCGTCCGATGCTGCTCGTGTCGATCTCGACATTCCTGGTCGGCTCGGTGCTCTGCGGGCTCGCGCCCACCATGCTGATGCTCATCCTGGCGCGCTTTATTCAGGGCATCGGCGGCGGCGGCCTGCTTGCGCTGTCGCAAACCATCGTCGGCGACATCCTCACGCCGCGCGAGCGCGCGTCCTACCAGGCCTATTTCGCGACAGCCTTCACGACGGCGAGCCTGGCCGGCCCGGTGCTCGGCGGGTTCTTCGCCCAGCACCTCCATTGGTCCATGATCTTCTGGATCAACCTTCCGCTCGGCGTCGCCGCCTTCTTCATGACCAACGGGCCGCTGAAGCTGTTGCCGCGCTTCGAGCGGCCGCACAAGCTGGACGTACTCGGCGCCGCGCTGCTCATTGCCTCGACGTCGAGCCTGCTGCTGGCCTTGAGCTGGGGCGGGTCGCGATTCGCGTGGGCAAGCCCGCAGGAGTTCGGCCTCTTCGCCGCCTTCGCATTGCTCATCACCTCGTTCTTCCGACGCCTGCGCCGTGTCGCCGAGCCGCTGATCCCGCTCGAAGTGCTGCTCAACAAAGTCGTGCTTGCCGCCACCGTCGCCGCTAGCCTCAGCGTCGGCCTGTTCCTCGGGCTGGCCATCTACGCGCCGATCCTCTTCGAGACGTTGCGCGGGTTGAGCGCCAGCGAATCCGGCCTCGCCCTGCTGCCGCTGATGCTCGGCACGGTCGCCGGGTCGCTGACGTCCGGCAACGTCATGGCGCGTTACCGGCACTACAAACGGCTGCCGCTGAGCTTGCTTCCGATCGCCATCGTGACGGCGCTCGCGCTGGTGGCCGGTGTCGAGACCCTGCCGATCTGGAGCTTGAGCCTGCTGATGGGCCTCGTCAGTCTTGCGCTCGGCACCCTTCTGCCGATCTCCACCCTGTCGATCCAGAACGCCGTCGCGGTGCATCAGCTCGGCACGGCCATCGCCACGGCGAACCTCTGCCGTCAGCTGAGCGGAGCGGTGTCCGTCGCGATCTTCGGGGCCGTGATCATCGGCTCTGGCGCCAGCGAATCCGTCCGACACGTGGTCTCCGCCGACCGCGCAGCCCTCATCGCTAGTTTCAGGGTGGTGTTCGGGCTCGTCGCCTGCGGTGCAATGGCCGCTCTCGTCACGATGATCGTCATGGAGGAACGCCCGCTCATCGGGCCTGGGAGCGGAGCATCGGATGACCCGCACCCAGCTTTGGTGGACTGACGAGCTTGCGATCTCGTCCTGACGCACCCGAGAAATTACGCGCGATGAAGATCGTCCAAAGACCCAGGCGAATACGACCCGCCGAAAGCTTGACCGGCATGACGGATTGAGGTCAGGCGCGCCACGCCTCCTGGCGTGGAAAAGCCTGCCGCGACCAATGCTGCTCGGCTGAGCGGCGCGCCCGCCGGGGCGCCTGACGCCGTGCCGAACGCGCGGCCGCAACCCACGAGGCAAACATTTCGCAGGGGTAGGAGCGGCCGATCAAGGCGAAGTTCGTGGCGGGCGAAGTCATGCGTTCCTCCATAGGCAAGGATCGTAACTAGCGAACGTAAAAGCCGCACAAAGGTTCATCGTCAACGATGCCTTTTTCGCGCGCCGCGCTTTGCGCCGGTCAGGTTCTTGGTCCGTTAGCGATGGTTGGCCGCTGACCGGTTGCGCGCCGCGCCCGCGCCTCGTAGACAGCCGCTCATCGAGGCAGCCGCGAGCGGCTTGGGACCTTTGCATGCGACCTTCCAAACGCGCCGCCGGCGAACTGCGGCCCATCTCCATCGAGCGGCGCGTTGCCCGCTACGCCGAGGGCTCCTGCCTTATCAAGTTCGGGAGCACCCATGTGCTCTGCACTGCCTCGCTCGAGGATAAGCCGCCGCCGTGGCTGCGAGGGCAGGGGCGCGGCTGGATCACCGCGGAATACGCCATGCTGCCGCGCGCCACCCACACGCGCTCGCGCCGCGAATCGACGTCGGGCAAGGCGTCCGGCCGCACCCATGAGATCCAGCGCCTGATCGGGCGTAGCCTACGCGCCGTCACCAACCTGCAGGGCATGGGCGAGCGCCAGATCACCATGGACTGCGACGTGCTGCAGGCCGACGGCGGCACGCGAACGGCCGCGATCACCGGCGCCTGGATCGCGCTCAACGATTGCCTGACCTGGATGCGCTCGCGTTCCATCGTCAAGGACAACCCGCTGCGCGACCACGTCGCCGCGGTGTCCTGCGGCATCGTCGGCGGCGAGGCCGTGCTCGACCTTGACTATGCCGAAGACTCGGAGGCGCAGACCGACGCCAATTTCGTCGTCAGCGGCGCCGGGGCGTTGGTCGAGGTGCAGGCGAGCGCGGAGGGCGCCACCTTCAGCGAAGCCGAACTCACCACGATGCTCGGCCTCGCCAAGGGCGGGATCGCCCGGCTCGTCGCTTTGCAGAAAGAGGCGCTGGCCTGATATGGCGCGGCTCGTCCAAGACGCCCTCAACGGATCCCGGCTCGTCATCGCGACGCACAACGCGGGCAAGCTGCGGGAGATGCGCGAGCTGCTCGCGCCCTATCGCGTCGAAGCGGTTTCAGCGGGTGACCTCGGCCTTGTCGAGCCGGAGGAGACCGGCACGACCTTCACCGCCAACGCCGCGATCAAGGCCGAGGCGGCGACGGACGCGACGGGCTGGCCCTCCTTCGCCGATGATTCCGGGCTTTGCGTCGACGCGCTCGGCGGCGAGCCCGGCATCGTTTCCGCCCGCTGGGCCCGGGAGGCCGGCAGTTTCGAGGCCGCGATGGACGGCATCCGCCGGCGGCTTGAGACAGCGGGCGCAAACCCGCCGTTCGCCGCCCACTTCGTGTCCGCGCTGGCCCTTGCGAGGCTTGACCAGGAAACCCTGACCTTCGAGGCGACGATCCAGGGCACGCTCGTGTTTCCACCGCGCGGCGCGGTCGGCTTCGGCTACGACCCGATCTTCCTGCCGGAAGGGCTGGACCGTACCTTCGGTGAAATCTCCTCCGAAGAGAAGCACGGTATCCCCGCCGATGGTTCGCGCGCGCTGTCGCATCGCGCCCGTGCTTTCCAGGCCTTTGCCCGCGCCTGCCTGGTCTGACACGTCAGGATGATGACGCCGCGATTAACGTCGCGCGCATCCGAACCTCAGAGTCCATTGTGCGTTGCAGCACGAGCATGGTAGCGACGCGGCGTCTGGGAGAGATTGGAATGGCGGCAAGCTGGAATACGAAATGGGGGCCCCGCAAGGTTCGGTACGACCCGCCGACGCTGACCGAGGCCATCGCCGCCGCCCAAGGCCTGTCGAGCGACGTCAACGAGCAGGCCGAAATCGCCGCCAATCTTATCGGGGTGCCTGTCGCAGAGGTGAAGGCCGAGCTGCAGAAGATGGCGCCGGAGCGCCGCGCCGTTCGGCTGGTGACGACCGCCGCGCGCGAGAGGGGCGCGGTGCGGACCGTCATCGTCGAGCGCAAGGCGAGCCGTCGGGTGATCGCCAAACCAAACTAGCGCCTTGACGACCCCCTTCTCCCGCCCCGCGGGAGAAGGGGGTCGCGATCAGGCCGCCGCGAGCTGGCGCAGGACGTAGCTCAGGATGCCGCCATTGTTGAAATATTCCAGCTCGTCGAGCGTGGCGATGCGGCAGAGCAGGGGGACGGCGATCGTGCGGCCGTCGTCGTAATTGACGAGCATCTCCATCGTCTGCCGGGGGCTCAGGGTTGCGCCCAGGCCGTAGATCGTCACCGTCTCGTTGCCCTTCAATCGCAGGCTCGTCCAGGTGGTACCCGGTTCGAAGGTCAGCGGCAGCACGCCCATGCCGACCAGGTTGGAGCGGTGGATGCGCTCGAAACTCTCCGCGATCACGGCGCGGACGCCGAGCAGCTTCGTGCCCTTGGCGGCCCAGTCGCGCGACGAGCCGTTGCCGTATTCGGCGCCGGCCAGCACCACCAGCGGCGTGCCTTGCGCCTGGTACGCCATGGCGGCGTCGTAGATCGGCATCGGCGCGCCGTCCGGCCAGTGCTTGGTCATGCCGCCTTCCGGCACGATCCCGTCGTCCCCCTGCATGATGAAGTTCTTGATGCGGATGTTGGCGAACGTGCCGCGCATCATGATCTCGTGGTTGCCGCGTCGGGTGCCGTACTGGTTGAAGTCCTCGGTGGCGACCTGGTGCTCGGACAGGTAGGTCCCGGCGGGCGAGGCCGCCTTGATGGAGCCCGCGGGCGAGATGTGGTCGGTGGTGATCTTGTCGCCGAACAGCGCCAGGATGCGCGCGTTGACGATGTCCTGCACGGGCACGGGCGTCATGGTCATGTCCGCGAAATACGGTGGGTTCTGCACATAGGTCGAGCCCATGTCCCACTTGTAGGTCTCGCCCTTGGGGGCATCCACTTCGCGCCAGTGCTTGTCGCCGCCGAACACGTCGGCGTAGCGGTGCTTGAACACCTTCTTGGTCACGTATTTGTCGATGTACTTCTCGATCTCCTCGGCCTTCGGCCAGATGTCGCGCAGGTAGACCGGATGGCCCTTCTTGTCGTGCCCGAGCGGGTCGGCATCGAGGTCGATGGAGACGGTGCCGGCGAGCGCATAGGCGACGACGAGAGGGGGCGAGGCGAGGTAGTTCGCCTGCACGTCGGGCGACACGCGTCCCTCGAAGTTGCGGTTGCCCGAGAGCACCGCGGCGGCGACGATGGCGTTCTCGTTGATGGTCCTGGAGACCTCCGCCGGCAGCGGCCCGGAATTGCCGATGCAGGTCGTGCAGCCGAAACCCACGAGGTTGAAGCCGAGGGTGTCCAACTCGTCCTGAAGGCCGGAATTGGCGAGGTATTCCGCCACGACCTGGGAGCCCGGCGCGAGCGAGGTCTTCACCCAAGGCTTGACGCTCAAGCCCTTGGCGGCAGCGTTGCGGGCCAGCAGCCCCGCGCCGATGAGGACGCTGGGGTTCGAGGTGTTGGTGCAGGAGGTGATGGCGGCGATCACCACGTCGCCGTGGCCGAGGTCGAAATCCTCGCCCGCGACGGGGAAGCGTGCGGCCCCCTCCGATTTCTTGTATTCGGTGCCGAGCGCGGCGCGGAAACCCGCGCCGACGTCGGGCAGGGCCACCCGGCCTTCCGGGCGTTTGGGGCCGGCCATGGAGGGCACCACGGTGGCCAGATCGAGTTCGAGCGTGTCGGTGAAGACCGGATCGGGCGTGTGCTTGTTGCGGTAGAGGCCCTGCTCCTTGGCATAGGCTTCCACCAGCTCGACGCGGTCGGCCGCGCGGGCGGACGTCGTAAGATAGGCGAGCGTCTCCTTGTCGATGGGGAAGAAGCCGCAGGTCGCGCCATATTCCGGCGCCATGTTGCCGATGGTCGCGCGGTCGGCGAGGGTCAGGTGGACGAGGCCCGGCCCGAAGAACTCGACGAACTTGCCGACGACGCCGAGCTGGCGCAGCATCTGCGTCACCGTCAGCACGAGGTCGGTCGCCGTGACGCCGCTCCTCAGCTCGCCGACCATGCGGAAACCGATCACCTCCGGCAGCAGCATGGAAAGGGGCTGGCCGAGCATGCAGGCTTCGGCCTCGATGCCGCCGACGCCCCAGCCGAGGACCGAGAGCCCGTTGACCATGGTCGTGTGCGAGTCGGTGCCCACGAGCGAGTCGGGGTAGGCGACCTCGACCGTCTTGACCTTGCCGTCGGCGTTCGTGTGCTCCTCCTCTCGCGTCCAAACGGTCTGGGCGAGGTATTCGAGGTTCACCTGATGGCAGATGCCGGTGCCGGGCGGCACGACGCGGAAGTTGTCGAACGAGCTCTGGCCCCATTTGAGGAAGCGGTAGCGCTCGCCGTTGCGGCTGTATTCCAGGTCGACATTGGTCTTGAGGGCATCGTTGGAGCCGAAGGCATCGACGATCACCGAATGGTCGATGACGAGGTCGACGGGCACCAGCGGGTTGATCTTCTGCGGGTCGCCGCCAAGCTTGGTCATCGCGTCGCGCATGGCGGCGAGGTCGACCACCGCCGGTACGCCGGTGAAGTCCTGCATCAGCACCCGCGCGGGACGGAAGGCGATCTCCTTCTCCAAGTGGCCGCGGTTGTCGACCCAGGCGGCCAGCCCCTCGATGTCTTCCTTTTTCACGCTGCGCCCGTCCTCGCAGCGCAGCAGGTTCTCGAGCAGGACCTTCATGGAGAACGGCAGCCTAGAAATGCCCGCAAGCCCGTTCTTCTCCGCCTCTTCGAGCGAGAAGTAATGGTAGGTCCTATCGTCGACCGTAAGCTTTTTGCGGCATTTGAAGCTGTCGAGTGAAGCCATATGAGTGGTCCCGGCATTGCGCGATCGAGGGCGGCGTTGCTGTAGAAAACCCGCCGCAAGCAGGCTACTTGATGCGCCCGCCGCTGTCCCGATGCAAGATGGATGCGGCCCGCCAAAGGATGCCCATGCTCCTGCGCATTGACCGGCTCGCCGTGGAGCGCGGCGGTCGTATCGTCCTGCGGGACCTCTCGTTCACGCTGGCGGCCGGCGAGGTCCTGGTCGTCACCGGCCGCAACGGAGCCGGCAAGTCCACGCTGCTGCGCACCATCGCGGGCCTGCTGCCGCCAGCGGCCGGGCAGGTCGCCGTCGCGGGCGCCTCCGCGGAAGTGCGGGGCGCAGAAACCATGCACTACCTCGGCTACGCGGACGCGTTGAAACCGGCCCTCAGCGTACGCGAGAACCTCGACTTCTGGGCGGCCATGCTCGCCGGCGCCGACGCCAGGGGCGCGGAGCCGGTGGCCGCGCTCGCGGCCTTCGGCCTGGCGCGCCTGGCCGACCTGCCTGCGGCCTACCTGTCAGCCGGGCAGAAGCGCCGCGTCGCCCTCGCCCGGCTGCTCCTCGCGCCGCGGCCGATCTGGCTCCTCGACGAGCCGCTCCTCGCGCTCGACGCGGGGGCCCAGGCGCGGCTCGCTGCGGTGATGGCGAGCCACGTCGCGGAGGGCGGGGCGATCCTCGCCGCCTCGCACGCGCCGCTTGGCCTGCCCGGGCGCAGTATCGCTCTGGGTTCGCCCGGGTGAGCGCGCTCGCGGCCCTTTTCCTCCGCGACCTCCGCGTCGGCCGCCGGCTCGGCGGCGGTGCCTCGATGGGCGTCGTGTTCTACTTCATCCTTGTCACCCTCGCGCCCTTCGCGCTGGGACCCGACCTCGGCGCACTGGCGCGCATCGGGCCGGCCCTGCTCTGGATCGCCGGCCTGCTGGCGACGCTGCTCGGCCTCGACCGGCTGTTCCAATCCGACGGCGACGACGGCTCGCTCGACCTCCTGCTGATGGCCCGCGTGCCCGGCGAGGCGGTCGTGCTGGTGAAATGCGCCGCGCATTGGCTGCTGACGGGGCTTCCCCTGGTGCTGGCGACGCCGCTGTTCGGGCTGATGCTCGGCATGGCGCCCCAGGCGCTATGGCAAACGACGGCCTCGCTCGCGGCCGGGACCCCGGCCCTGACCCTGCTCGGCGCGGTCGGCGCTGCGCTGACCGTCGGCCTGCGCAAGGGTGGCTTGCTGATGGCCGTCCTGATCCTGCCGCTGTGCGTGCCCGTGCTCATCTTCGGCGTCGCGGCGGCCAATGCGGGGCAAGGCAACCCAGTGCCGTTCCTCACGCCTTTCCTGGTGCTTTGCGCCCTCAGCCTCGCGGCCCTCGCCGGCGCGCCTTTTGCCGCCGCGGCAGCGCTGCGAGCCATGAACGACTAGGCGCGCCCGGCCTCATGCCGCGAGACCCAGGCGCTCGATCGCCGCGGCGATGGCGAGCACGGAGCAGTCGGTACCGGCCATGCCCATCACGTCAGCCCGACGGGTGCCGCGCCCTGCGGCGTGATGGGGATCGAGATGGCGCATCCGTCCATCACGTTGGCGAAGGTGGCGTTGCGCAGCGTCAGGGCGTTGAGGCGGTCGTAATCCGCATCGGGTGGCGTGCCCAGGCCTTGCCGCGATACCCTCAAGCGGCCTCGCCGATCGTCGCGGGGTGGCGCCGATCGGTGATGAGCATCTTGCCCGGCGCGTGGGAGATGAAGAACGGCAGGCGGGCCGCCTCGACCGCGACCTGGCTCGTGACGCCGCAAGCCCAGAAAACCGGGACCTCCCCGGGCTCGACGGGGACGGCGTCGCCGAAATCCACCTGCGTCACGTCGGCGATGCCGATCGCGGCGGGATCGCCGACATGCACGGGCGCACCATGCATGTCGGGATAGCGCGACGTGATGGCGATGGCTCGCTCGGCATCGGCCGGCGAGAGCGGCCGCATGGAGACGACCATCGTGCTACCGAACGGGCCGACGGCGACGTTCGGCTGGTTGGTGCGATACATGGCGACGCCGCAGCCGCGCTGCACGTGGCGCAGGGGGATGCCCTCGGCGAGCAGGGCGCCTTCGAAGGTGAAGGAGCAGCCGATGACGCAGGTCACGAGGTCGTCGCGCCAGAGGTCGGCGATATCCGTCACCTCGTCTGCCGCCGCGCCGCCTCGGAACACGCGGTAGCCCGGCAGGTCGTGGCGCATGTCGATGTCGGCGCCGAGGGTCGGCAGGCGCGGGTCGCCCGGCTCGCTCGTCGCGATCAGCGGGCAGGCACGGTGGTTCTCTCGGCAGAAAGCCGTGAAGGCGGTCGCCTGCGCCTGTGGCAGGATGATGATGTTACCCTGGATGCAGCCCGGCGCGAGCCCGGCCGTGTTGCTCGCGAAGTCGCCGTGTCGGATCGCCATTCGCGCCGCACGCGGGTCGCTCCAGCGCGGGTCCACGCCGGTCCTCGCCATCGTCATCGCACCCTCGCGTTTCATCCGTGCCGCCCCCGGCTTCCCTGCCGATCATCGATCCGGGCCGCTGCTGGCACAAGATGGTTTGTCGCTCTTCGGCCGCCGATCAGACCGGCAGGACCTCGGGATTGACGAGGTTCAGCGGCCGTTCGCCGCGCAGGATGCGCAGCATCTCCTCCGCCGCGCCGACGCCCATGGTGCGAAGGCTCGTGGCGCTGGTGCCGGCGACATGCGGCGTCAGCAGCAGGTTGGGGCAGCCGTGCAGCGGGTGGTTGGCCGGCAGCGGCTGCTCGTCGAACACGTCGAGCGCCGCACCGGCGATGGCGCCGGCCGTCAGCGCCGCCACGACCGCGTCGGTCTGCACCACGGGTCCGCGCGCCACGTTGAGGAGCAGGGCGGTCGGCTTCATCAGGCCGATCAGCGCGGCGTCGACAAGGCCGCGCGTCGCGTCCGTGAGCGGGCAGGCGACGACGAGCGCGTCACTCTGCGAGAATAGCGCCTCGCGTCCCACCGGCTCGACGAGTCCGTCGAGCGTGCGCCCGCTGCGGGAATGGCCGAGCACCCGCATGCCGAACCCGTGCCGGGCGATAGCGGCGACCCGCCGGCCAACCTCGCCAAGGCCCAGGATGCCGAGCGTCGTGCCGCCGATCTCGGGCAACCCGCTCGCCATCGTCTTCGCGCCGAGCCATCCCAGTTCGCGCAGTGCCGCGTCGAGGAAGCCCACGCGTCGGCGCAGGTGCAGCATGGCCGCGAAGACGTATTCGGCCACGGCCTGCGTGTTGCTGCCGGGCAGGTTCGCCACCATCACGCCGCGCGCCGTGGCGGCGGAAATAGGCACGAAGTCCAGTCCCACGCCGTGGCGGACGATGCCGCGAAGGTGCGGCGCATGATCGAGGATATCGTCGGGCAATTGCGCCCGCACGATCATCCCGGTGGCCTCCTGCGCCAGAGCGCGCAACGTGTCGAAGCCGATATCCGGGGCGGTCACGACCCGCGCGTGCGGCCGCAGCATGGCTTGCGCGTCGGCGTGAATGGGGTTGGTGGCGAGCACGAGAGGCAGGCCGGTGAGGATCTGGTTCGTCATGGGCGCATATGTCATGGGCGCGTCTGCCATCGGCACCTCTATCATGGAGCTATCCACCAGCGGCGACCACCCGCGCGGGAGAAGTCTTGCGGTCGCGAACGATCCTGCGCGCCGCTCGTTCTGGAGAGCGACCGGCGGCGATCGTCGGGCCGCGCAAGCACGAGGCGGCACCACATGGCGGATCCCAAGCTCACCGTCTACCACGACGGCTCCTGCCCGCTGTGCCGGGTCGAGATCGCGCATTACCGGAGGCAGGTCGGCGCCGAGCAGATCGCCTTCGTCGACGTGTCCCAGCCCGGCTGCGGCCTAGGTGCGGATCTCGACCGCGAGGCGGCGATGAAACGTTTCAACGTGCGCCTGCCGGACGGGACGTTGCGGTCCGGCGCGGCCGGGTTCGCCACGCTGTGGCAGGCTCTGCCGGCATGGCAACGGTTTGCGGGCCTCGCTCGCCTGCCGGGCGTTCTCCCCGCGATGGAAGTCGGCTATCGCCTGTTTCTACCGCTGCGGCCCTACCTCGCGGGGATCCTCGTGCGGTTCAACCGTCGCCGAGCAGGTCGTCCAGGCTCGGCACCGCCCCGAACGTCTTGAGCACCTGGGCGTCCTCGAACTCGCCGGTTGCAGGGTCGCCGGCCCGCGCGAAGGCCACCGCACCCGCCGTTTTTTCCGCCAGTCGGCGCGCTTCGTTGATCGCCGCCGTCGCGGTCTGCTTCTCCTGCGCCTCGCCGGCGACAAGCGTGCCGTCCTCCGTTCGCATGAAGGGCAGCGCCACGTAGTAGGTCACGGCGGCCATCGTCCCTGCGCTACTTGCGCGGGTCCGGCCCGCGGTTCTTATCGAGACCGCCGGCGGCGTTGGTCCCGTTCATCGTGTCGCCCTCGATCGTGGTGTCCGCCTCGGAATCCTCGACATCGTCGGGCGTCGCCCCGGCCCGCGTCGCGCCCTTGGAGCCGCCGATCATCGGGTTACCCTTCAGGTCGGCGTCGGTCGGCACCGTCGTCTTCGGCTGCTTGCTCATGCTGTGCTCCTTGCGAACGAACGACCCTAACGGCATGGAGCCGCCCATGTTCCCTCGCCGCGCCGCGCCAGGACGCCGCCCCCGATCCCCGCGTTCCCGCTCAATCGTCCGGATCGGGCCGCCGCACCGGTCCCTCGCCCGGGGCACCGGCCGGATAGGGATCGACTTTGACAGGCCCGCGGCGGAAGTCGCCGATCGTCAGGTTGCGTCCCCAAGGCGTGCGGTCCGGTCGCTTGATCTGCACGGGCTCGTCGTCAGGCAGCGCCTTGAGGGCGTCGCGCCCGAGAATGATGGCGCTGACTTTGCGGGAGGCGTCCTCGGGATCGGCGGCGTCGACGGCCTCCTCCGGCAGGTGGTCGATCTCGACGGTGTATTTTTCCATGTTGCAATCCAAGTCGCGCTTCGGACAGGCAGTTCCCGCGACAGCAGACGGAAGCATCCTGTGAGCGCATCGTTCCGGACTAGGCCCGCGCTTGCCGTCGCAGGTCTTGCCGCCGCAGGTCTTGCTGCCGCAGGTCTTGCTGCCGCAGGTCTTGCTGCCGCAGGTCTTGCTGCCGCAGGTCTTGCTGCCGCAGGTCTTGCTGCCGCAGGTCTTGCTGCCGCAGGTCTTGCCGTCGCAGGTGCGGCATGCCATGCGCTCGGCCGGCCCTGTCGATACCCAGGGCGGCAACACTCCTGACGGGCAAGTGAACCCCATGATCGAACGTTGGCTGGAGCGCTTCCTGTTCTCGAGCCGCTGGCTGCTCACGCCCCTTTACGTGGCGCTCGTCCTCGGCCTTGCCACCCTCCTCGTCAAGGTCGCCCAGCACGTCGTCGAGATCGTCGCCCACGTCTTCAGCGCCACCGAAGCCGAGCTGATCCTCAGCCTGCTCGGCCTCATCGATCTCACGCTCATGGGCTCTCTGCTGGTGATCGTCATTCTCTCCGGCTACGAGAACTTCGTCTCGCGGATCGACACGCAGGACCATCCGGACTGGCCGGAATGGCTGGCGACGATCGATTTCACCGGCCTGAAGATGAAGCTGATGTCGTCCATCGTGGCGATCTCGGCGGTGCAGCTGCTGCGCGCCTTCATGGATCTTGACCGTCTCAGCGACCGCGACCTTTACTGGACGATGGGTATTCACATGACCTTCGTCGTTTCCGGCCTGCTGTTCGCGCTGACCGACCGCGTCGGCGGGCATCCGCCACCGCCCTCCGGCCACGGACCTTGAGCCGAGGGCGGGGCTCGCTCGCGCGCGGCCGGCACCTCAGCGCCGCGCGCGAACCGCCTTTGGGGCGACGAGGGCCTCGCCCGCGCCGCTAAGATAGACGGAGAGCTCCTTCGCGCCGTCGCCCTCGTGCTGCGTGACGCGAGAGGCGAGGAGTCCCGCCGCCGCCAGTCGCTTGATGGCGGCGATCGCCTCGTCCGGTTCGAAACCGCCCGCGTGGGAGGCTTCCGTTCGCCCGAAGGCATCGCGCCGCAGTGTGATCGGTCGGTCGGAGACGAACACGTAGGCGAGGAGGCGGGTGTCGGCATTGTCGGTCGTCGCGACCTCGCTATCGAGTTCGGCGGTGCGCGCGGCGAAGGTCTGCAGCCGCGCGGCGACGAGCGACCAGCTTTCGGGGTCGCCGACGTTGAACGCTGCGTCGCAGGCGTGGAGTGCGGCGTCGCCGATGCCGAAGGCGGGCATGAGGTAGCGCGCTCCGCTCCGCCTAACGGCCGCGACGGCGGATAGCCCGGCGGGGCCGAGCACCACGAGGCATTCCGCCCTGTCGGCGTCGGTGATGTCGAAGCAATAGGCGAGACCCTGGCGTTCCGCTGCGCTCGGCGGGGGGAACACCGCGGCCTTCGGGTGGTTGGCGATGCCGCGCACGCGCCATAGGACCTGAGAAGCGGATTGCACGTCGTCCGCCGTCGGCTCGCCGAAGAAGGCGTCGATCGTCGAGGCCGCACCCTGCTCCGCCAGGAACCCGGCCACGCATTCGTAGAGCGCGTCGGGGTCGATCGGTTTGGTCAGCAACTTGTCGAACACGGCATCGACCCCGCGCCGCGCCGCCAAGCCGAACCGATCGGCGGTGATCGCGACCATCTTGAGCGGGCGGCCGGACTTCTCGGACAGCGACCGCATGAGCCGGGCGAAGGCGTAGCCGTCCATCTCAGGCAGGTGGTAGTCCGCGAAGACGAGGTCGTAGCCACCGTCCTGCGCCAGCTTAAGGCCGCTGAAGCCGTCGTCGGCCGTGTCGACGGCATAGCCTTTGGAGGCGAGGAGCGAGGCGAGGAGATCGCGGGACACCGGATCGTCTTCGACGAGGAGGATACGCGCTGTCATGGCATGGTCCGTGGAAGGTCTATCGAGACAGGCTAGCGCACAACGGTTAAGGCCTCGCCCTTGCCGCTGCGGGCCCGCGATAGGCTTCGGCCGGCAGGTCCATCGATAGGGCCGAGGCAGCTGGCATGGATTGGCTCGGGGCCTCGGCGAAGCTCTGCGGCGCAGGTGCCGCCCGCTGCGCCATCGCGGACGTGTCGTGACGTGCGGTGGCATGTCGCCTCGCGCCGGGCCTGCGGCGGTGGCGTGGCGTGGCAGTGTGGTGCTCCGCGACGATCTCCAGCGGCGGCGCGGTCTCGGCGACGATCGCGGACGGCGCGTCGCGCCCGAGGATAAGGTGATCGACAGCCGCAGCCAGCTCGTCGAAGCTCCGGTCGTCGCGGCAGAGCCGCACCCGCACGCCGACGGGCCCGGGGAGCGCGGCGCGCGTCAGGGCCTGCGGGTCGTCGATCCATTGCCAGGCGTAGAGGCAGTGCACGTTCCCATCGCCGCGACCGAGGGCCAAGCCGTAGGGGCCATACGTGTTGGCGAAAGGCCGGCTTCCCACCACCTGCATGGCGATGCCGGGGTATTGCGCCGCGAGTTCGGCGCGGATCGCCGGTTCGTAGGGTTTGCCGAACAGTGCCGGGCCGTGGCCGCGCGCGTCGTACGGGATCGCCACGGTGATGCCGTCGCGCACCCGCTTGGCCGCGCCGCCCTCTAGCGCGGTCTCTTCCAGCACCCCGCCCCGCGCTGCCTGGCTGCGGGCGCCGACGATTGTGCCGGCTTCCGGCGGCAGGGCCGCGGCGATCCGCGGCGCGGAGGGCAGCGTGCCGGCCAAGGCGACGAGGCGCGGTGCGGCGACGCTTTCCTCGAGGCTGAGGCGAGCGGTCGGATCCTGCGTGTTGCAAGCGCCGAGCGCCAGGGCCGCCAGGAGGGCGGGGAGAGCGGTCCGGAAAGAGAGGCTCATGATCGGGGACCTGCGGGGGAAACGGTGGATGCTTGGCGTTCGGGGACGGGGGCAGGGGCGGAGACGGCATCGCGTGGGCGCCCATCGACCGGTCCGGCGGCGAGCGTACCCGCCGGGGCCGGCCGTTCCGCAGCGGTCGGACTTGTCGGCTCGGTCGCTCCGTTCCAGCCAGGTTTCAGGGCGAAGCCGTAGGCCTCGTAAGGCATGGCGCCCACGCCCGGGACGCGGCGGGCGACGAGCGACGCCTGTACCGATCCGTGTGCGCCATCCTCGGCGGCGACCGTGCGCAGCGGGGAAAATCGCAGCGGGTTCTCGGCCCCGACGGAGAAGGGGAAGTCCGTCTTCTTCGTCAACGGCTGCCGCTCACGCCCGGCGAGCGCCTCGCTCGAGGCGGGCGAGGGTACGCGAGCGCGTGCATATTGGGCAAGGAGGGCTGCGGCCGGCGCGCGCGCGATGGCCACGCGCGGCGGCGCGAGCGTGTCGGCGAGCGAGCGTCCGTTCCAATCGAGCGAGGCTTCGGATCCAGGGGCTTGCGATCCATGGGCCTCGAACCCGTGGGCGTCGGGTTGACGGGGCGGGGCGGAGGGCGTGCCCAGGCTCGCCTCGCAGGGGGCCGGCGACCGCGTGCGCCCATCGTCGAAGGCCAGCGCGACGACGCGCGGAAACAACCCATCGTAGCGGTTGACGACTTCGCGGAAGTCCTTGGCGCGCTTCAGCCGCTGCAGGGTCAGGGCGTAGCCGTAGGCCGTCGCCTCCTTCGGCAGCCACGCAACGGCCCGCTGGAACCACTCGAGCGCCAGGGGGTACTGGCAGGTGTTGTAGGCATACCAGGCAAGTGCCTGCGCGCCCTCGCCCGACCCTGTATCGACCGCGACCTTGGCGTAGCGGGTGACGCGAGCCGGCTCGATGTAGGGTGGCCGGTCCTGGGTCAGGTCTTCTTCGAGGAGATCGATGAAGAGGATGGCATTGTTGACGAGCGGCTCGCGCCAGGCGTAAGCGACCTCTTCGGCCTCCCGCTTCATGCCGAGCTTGCGCAGCGTGTGCGCTAGGCCGTGCGCGATCATCGCGTCGCCGCCGTGCGCGATCGACTGCTTGAACCAATCCAGCGCCTCGCGATGGTCGCCCCGTTTGAAGGCGTACCAGGCGACGAGACCGAGCTGGTCGGCCTCGTTCGTGCTCTTGGCGTAGGTCTCGAAGGCGGCGAGTTCCCCCGCCGAGACCGGGTTGGCCTTCTCGTCGTGGAGGAAGGCGGCGATGCGGGCGCGGGTGACGTCGAGCGCGATCGCGTCGAACTCGCCGCGCCCGTCCTCGCCGCGCTGCCCCATGGCAAGCAGCTTCTCGACATAATCCATCGGCACCGTGGCGATGGCACGCTGGATCGTGGCGAGCCGCTCGGCCGGGTCCGAATGATTGTCGAGCAGCAGGCGGTAGGTGACGTAGGCTTCCGCGCAGTCGTTTCCACGGGCGAAGGCCTCGGCGATGAACCACAGCGCCTCCGCATCTTTCTGCGCCCAGGCGGTGCCGCTCGCCTTGGCGCTCTGCACCACGCCGCGCCAATCGCCCTCGGCGTTGAGCCGCACGATCGTCGCGCGCAGGGTCTTCTGCTTGATCTTCTCCAGCAGATCGGGGGAGGGATGCCAGCCCGGCTCGTCCGCCTCGCGCGCCGCCACCGCCGTCTGCAGCGCGTCGAGCCGGTTCTGCGTAAAGAGAACCCACAGGGGCCCCTCGTCCGAGCGGCCGGGCTTGGCCGCGTAGAGGTCGTCCGGCATCCGCCAGCCCGGGTGCTTCTGCGCCAGCCGGTGCGCCTCCGCCTCGACGCGGACCTTCTGGCCCTGCGAGGCGAAGTAGCGCAGCGCGCCGTCGTCGACGCTCGGCGCGGCTGGGCCGGCCAAGGCTACGCCGATGCCGCCGGCGAGCACGACCGCGGCGACGAGAGGCGCCTTCAGCGGGGAAAGCATGCGGGATACCTCGTATGGCCGGCAATGAGGGCGAGCAGGTTCAGCGTCACCGCATAATAGCTTTCACCGAAATGCACGGTGCGGTTCTCGGCAGGGAAAGGCGTACCGTCGGCCACGCAGGCGGTCAGCGCGGCGATCGCGAGATATCCTTTGTCAACCAACCAGTCCGTCGGTGCGCCGGTGGTCGCGTCGACGATCGGCAGGCCGCCTGACCGCGGCTTATGCCACAGGAGGACGAAGGGCATGTAGATGTCGCGCTGCCCCAGCCCCGCCCATGCGACGTAGAGCGGGATGCGGATGGCGTTATAGGAGAATTGCTTAGCGAACCCGTCGGCCGGGCGCGGGTCACCGTCGTGCAGCGAGATCCACTCCGTGGGCAGGTGCGCCGGTCCGAAGCGGACCTGCTTGACCAGTTCGAGGCCGTTGCGGCTCAGCCCGGCCCAATCGATGTCGGGCGCGACGAGCGGCAGGCGGGCGAAGGCCGGGAACACCCAATAGGAAAGGTTGATCACCGGGCCGTCCGCGCGATCCTCCGCCGCGAAGCCGGCGATGCCGGGTAGCAATAGGGCGCCGTGCGCGGTGCGGGGGATGACGAGCTTGCGCCCGACCTCGACGGCGATGCGGCGTGCGGCGACCTTGTAGGCGGTGTTGCCCCAGGCTTCGCCCGCCTCCGTCAGCGCCCAGGCGACGAGCAGGTCGCCATCGGAGGCGTCGTTCATGTCGGCGACGGCCGGCCGGGCGTTCGGCTCCCACCGCCACGCTATCAGTTCGTCGTCGCGCACCATCAGGTTGGCGCGCGTCCATCCCCACATCGCATCGAACGCGACGCGGTCGTCGGCGGCCACCGCGAGCAGCATGCCGTAGCCCTGGCCCTCGCTGTGGCTGATCCCACTGTTCGCCGTATCGACGACGCGGCCGGCCTCGCTCAGGAATCGCGCCTTGTAGGCGCGCCAAGCTTCCGCATCGTTCAAGGTGCCGACGAGAGGTACGGCGGCGTCGAGGCTGGGCGCGCGCGCCTTGTCGGGAAGAACGGGCGCGGCGACTACCGCTGCCGTGAAGGCGACCGTCCAGGCGAGGATAGTAAGCAAACGCCTCATTTCGCACCTTTACGGCCGACGCCGCGCACGAAGACCAGCGTCGTACCGCTGAGGCAGAGCGCGGTCAGCAGGGCCAGCGCGACGAAGGCGAGCGGGTTGAGGGAAAACCATCCGGCCATGACCAGGCGCATATTGCCGAGCGACGACCCGCTCCCGTTGGTATAGCGAAAACGGTCCGCGTCGGTGGCCACGAGCGTGCCGTCGGCGGCGTCGAGCACGCTGAGGCGGCCATGCACCTGCGACCAGACCTGCGGGTCCGTGAGGCAGGCGACCGAGGCCTTCAGCGTCGCCGCGTCGGGCGCTGTGACAATCGTCGTCGTATGCTCGGGCGAGCCGGCGGTGAACCCCTGGGCGAGGATCAGCGACGCCCTGGGCCCGATGCCGCTCTCCGCCGGCTGGGCCAACGTCGGCCATGTCAAGGCGCCGACGCGCCGCCCGACCCACTCGCCGACGCGTGCCGGCACGGCGGCGACGCGCTCGCGCCAGGAGGTGGTGCCGCGCACGTTGATGTTCCAACGCTCGAAGAGGTCGTCGTCTCCCAGGCCCTGGGCAGAGGCTGCGACGGGAGCCGCTGGGCCGCGCCCGATGGCTTCCGCAACCTTCGTCCGACCGCGGGCGGGAAGCGGGTGCGGGACGCGGCAGGCGGCTGGGCCATCGCTCCGTTCGTCCCACCAGCGCGCCTGCGGGCGCCCGGGAGCAGCCTTGGGGTCGGCCTCGACCTGACCGCGCCATGCCGCCTCCACGGCTGCCGGATCGAGGCCGATGTCGGTCATCACCGCGCGGTCGAGCGCCTGGGCCGGAGCGACGATCAGCGTGGCGCCGGTGTCGTCGGTTGGCGCAAGCGTCGTGAACTCGAAGGGGAGGACCCGGCCGGCCGCGACCGCCGCGCTACCCACCAGGGACAGCGCGGCCGCCATCGCCTCCTTGCCGGGCTTCGGCACGAAAAGCTTCGGGCGTCCCGTCGTGAAGGGCAGCCCGCCGGCTGCGGCGAGTGCGAGGTCCGGCAGGCGCTGCACGCGCGCCAGGGTCGGCAATTGCAACTCCGATGAGTCGAGCAGGAGGAAGCGGGGCGGTGTAATGGCCGCGGCATCGCAGGCCGCGTCCTCCGCCTTCGGCGTCTCGGCGAGGATCTCGACGCGGTTCACGCCGGGGCGCAGGAGCGAGAGCGGCACAAACATCTGGTTGTGGCGGAACACGTCGCCCTGGCCGCTCGGCAACTTGATCTGGCCGGCGTTGTGCCCGTTGACGTCGATCCGCACTTGGGCGCCGGGCGCGAGCCCAGCCGCGTAGCCACCGGCGAGATCGAACGTGCCATGCGCATAATCGGCCGAAAGGAAGTCCGCCGGCAGCTTCAGGTCGAAGCCGCGGCGTAGGAAGCGCCCCGAGAACTCCTGGGCGCCGACACCGAAATCGCTGAGGTGCAGCCGCGCGCCGCCCGCCGTGGGCAAGCCGGGGTAACTCGCGGCGGCGAGCAGGCCGGCCGGCGTGCCCTCCGGTGCATAGGCGCCGACTTGCGCAATGGCGGCTTCCACTTCCGCGTCGTCGGAGCCGCTGATCAACAGGGTGGGGCGCGGACTGTCCGCCAGCCGCACCAGCCTGGCGAGCGGGCCGGAGATGCCGCTCGCCGCGCCGACCGGTGCCAGCGCGCGCAGCGCCTCGCGCGTGCCGACGACCAGGTTGAGGCCGTGCGGGTCGTCTGCAAAGGGGCCGAAATCGACGGAGGGCTGCAGGAAATGGCCGGCGATCGTGATCCGCTGCACCGCTTGGATAAAGCGGCCGATCTGCGCCGGGTTGGTACGCGCCGCGAGCACGATGCGGATCGGCAGGGTCCCATCGGTATCGGGGAGCAGGGCGGGGATATCGGCGAGGTCGGTGGCTTCCGCCGTCGCGGTCGTGAGCACCAGGCCGGTCTGGGTGCGGTCGACCTGCGTCCACAGTTCATAGGTGGCGGGAACCGAGCAATCGACGCGGTGACGCTGGCTGAAGGCGAGCGAGACGGCGTTGGTGCCGCGCGCGAGCAATCCGGGAGGAATCGCGAATTCGACGCTCTTGGCGGCCTGCGGCGCATCGATGGGCAGGCTGCTCACCGCGCGGCCGTTGACCTTCAGCGTCACGGCCGAAGCCTCGTCGAGGTTCGAAACAGCCGACAGATAAGTCAGGCGGAAGCGCACGCTGCCTTCGGCCTGGGCGCGGGTGAGCGCCACGGGCCACTGCAACTCGCCCGTCTCGCCGGTGACGCGGAACCCTTCGAGCGTGTTGGGGAGGGGACGAAGGACATCGACGGGGCGCGGTTGGCTGGGCGCCACCTCGGCGGGGACCGCCGGGCGCGCCGGCGCAGGGCTCGCGACGGGGTGCGGGATCACCAACGGCTGGCGTGGCTCGACGCCGGTGAAGATCTGCGCGGCCGCGCCGCCGCAGCAGAGTGCGGATACGGCGAGAGCAGAGAGGAACGTTGCGGGAGCGGACATGGGCGCGTTCCTCAAGCCGCGATGGAGGAGGGCGCGGCGACGGCGGTGTCGGCTCCCCGGTTGGTCGCTTGGTTCGCCATGGCGAGAAGGGTCAGCCGCCAATCCGCTGGGACGATCACGGGTGCGTCGGCCTTTGCCTCCGCCACGAGCGGCGCAGGCCCGGGGGTCGCGTCCAGCAGCGAGGCGAGCGCGTCGAAGGTGCCCTCGAGCGTCGCGACCGGCTCCGCACAATTCGCGGCGAAGGCGATGACCACGGGCGCCTCGACCAACGGAGCCGGCGCGAGTATCGGTGCGGCGGGTGCTTCTGCCGCCGGCATGGTGACGGCTGCCTGCGGCGCGGCGATGGGTTTCGTCTCGTTCGCGGTCGGTGCAGCTGCGAGCGTCCTCGCAAGTGGCAGGAGATGGCCGAAGGCGCGGACCGGCTGCGTCACGCCCCAGGAGACGAACTGGGCGATGCCGCGCAGCAGGTTCATGTGCGTCCGCCGCTTCGCGATAAAGCGCTGCATCGCGCCAGGGTCCCCGTACATCAGGTCGGCCAGCGCCAGGGAGGCGGCAGGCGTCCTGTCGACGAGCGCGAAGCCGAGGCTCGTCGCACCCTCGATCGTGGTCCGGTGCTGCAACGCGAGCGTCATCGGCGCCTGCGACGGGGTGCCGTCGAGCGCGGCCACGGTGAGGGTGCAGCGCGCGTCGAGCGCCAGGGCCGCGAGGCCGGTTCCGCCCGCCGCCTCGCGCAGCGAGCAGCCGCCAGCTGAGACCGAGTGGATGTCAACGGGGATCGGTCTTCCGCCACCACTACCCCCTCCGCCGCCGCCACTGCCGCCGCCGCCAGGCGTGAGCAGCCCGCACCGCTGGACGGCCAGGCGAGGGAAGCGGTCGGGTTCGCGGCGCTCCGCAACGACGCCGAGAGCCACGCCTGCGATCACCAGGTTGAAGGTGGTCCACAGTCCCACGATCAGCATCAGCTCGGCGCCGGCTTCGAAGATATAGCGGTAGAAGGCCGTGGCGGCGCCAACCGCCAGGATGCCGAAGATCGCGAAGAACGGCCAGGCGAGGCTCGATAGGTGATCCTTGTCGAGCGAGATGCCCTTGGCCGTGACGTTGAAGGTCGGCGAGCGCGGCTTCATCACCACGGCGACGATGGCCTTGAAGAGGTAGACGCCCTGCACGTACTCGTAGAGCTCGCTCATGAAAGGCCAGCGGAAACGGCCGTACAGGTAGTTCTGAAGCATCAGGTTCACGACCATGTAGGTCGCGGTATAGGCCACAGCCTCGTCCATGCTCGACACAAAGATCTTGACGTCGAAAAAGATGTGAAGGAGCGGCGCCACCGTAAAGATGAGGCGGGGAGCTGGGAACAGCCAGAACGTCATGCTGGAAAGGTAAGCGACTTTCTGAATGGGCTTCAAACCTTTGCCGAAGACCGGGTTTTTCAGGATCAGCAGCTGCAGCATGCCCTGGCACCAGCGTGAACGCTGGCCGATGAAGGACTCCAATGTCTCCGGCTGCAGCCCGGCGATCATCGGCTTGTCGACGAACACGCTTGTCCAGCCCTTGGAATGGAGGTCAAAGGCGGTCTCGCAATCCTCCGTGATGGTGATGCCGGAGAAGCCGCCGCAGACGTCGAGCGCCTCGCGGCGCAGGAGCGCGGCCGAGCCGCAGAAGAAGGATCCGTTCCACTTGTCGAGCCCGCGCTGGGTAATGGAATAGAACATCTCGTTCTCGGACGGCATGCGCTGGAACGTCTGGAGGTTGCGCTCGATCGGGTCCGGGTTGAGGAAGACGTGCGGCGTCTGCACGAGGAACAGCTTGGGGTCGAGCGCGAAATGCCCAACCGTCTCGCGCAAGAAATTGCGGAACGGCGCGTGGTCGGCGTCGAACACCACCACGATCGCGCCGGTCGCGTGCTTCAGCCCGTTGTTGAGGTTGCCGGCCTTGGCGTGCTCGTTCTTGGCGCGGGTGAGATAGCGCGCGCCGAGGTCGTCGCAGAGCCGGCCCAGCATCGCGCGCCGCGCGATCGCCGCAGCGGCCTTCGTCGCGTCCTTGTCGGCGCATTTCTGATCGCTGCCGCCGTCGTCGAGCAGCCAGACCGTGAGTTTGTCGGCGGGGTAATCGAGCAGCTTAGCGGCGGAGAGAGTGGTGGCGAGGATCGTCGCGTCCTCGTTGTAGGTTGGGATGAACACGTCGACGGTGGGCAGGTCGGCCTCGTTGCAGGGGGGAAGATCGGGGCGCTCCAGCGGGTCGGCGTTGACGATCAGGCTGACGGTGAGGATGAGCATGCAATAGAGTTCGGCGAGCAGTAGCGTGACGCCGAGCGCGACGTTCACCGGTTGGTCGAGCGGCGGCAGCGTGCTCGTGATCCGCCACACCATGTAGCGGCACACGACCATCGTGCCGAGCGTGAGAAAGCCCCAGCGCGCAAGGCGGCCGCGGCCGAAGCGCCAGACGCCGAGCATCCCGACGATGACGCCGCCGCTCAGCGCGAGCTGCGCCCCGTTGCTGATGGGGAGCGTGAGGATCAGCAGGGCGCCGACGCCGCTCAGCAGCCAGGCACCCGTGCGCAGATGTGCGGCCATGCCCATTTTCAGAAGCCGAAGCGCGCGTCGAGCGTGCCGTAGGCGCCGCTCTTGCGCACGCGGTCGTAGAGGTAGCCGCCGCTCAGCGCGATCTGCACCGGACCCATGTGGACGCCGCCGACATGCGCGCCGAAGCGGCGCTGGTTGAAGAAGTCGTCGCCGAGAACCGCCACTTCCGGTCCGACGTAGACGTTCGGCGTGATGAGGTAGCCACCGCGCAACCGCGTGAAATAGGCGTTCTTGTTCGACTCGTAGGAGCCGTAGCCCTCGACGACCGTCCGCGGCGTGGGCCGCGCGTAGAACTCGATCGAACCTTTCATGCCGAGCGTCGTGCCGACCACCGAGTTCTGGGTGTCAGGGATCGACAGCGTGTTGTTGCGGACGTCGCCGCCGAGGAAGCCCGCGACGGACAGGTCGGGAGACACATATTCGTAGCCGACGAGGACGGATCCGCTCTCCTGGCTGCCGCGCACGGTCTGGCCCGTCGCGTTGCTCCTGTAGCTGTAGACGCCGCCGAGCGCGTCGACCCGCACGCGCGCGCCGGAGCGCGACAGGCTGCCCCCGGGCGCGAAGGTCATCGTCGCATCGCCGAAGTAGGAGCCCTGGCTCGTCACGTCGGCGGAGGTGCTGACCGCGACGATCCAGTCGTCGTCCGGCTTCTGCGGTGCGGCACCCGTGTACCAATCGGCAGCATCGGCCTGGCCTGCGGACGCGGCGAACAGCAAGGCCAAAAGGAAGAGACGCATCCGCTACACTCACGCAATCGCTAGACGTTTCAAGACCATGAGGAGAGTCTGTAAAGAAAGCCTTGGGGGAGGGTGGCGTGCCGAACGGTGCGCTGCAGCGTCGTCGGCACGCTCACGATCGCCGCCGGGCCGCGTCTCGGGTGTCCGCGCAAGTGGCTGCTTTGACTGGCCTATCGAAGCCTCGCCGCAGGCGGCTTCCCGCCTGGGCGGCCCCGGCGGCAAGTCGCGTGGCAGCGCCGGGAACCGGTGCGATTAGAAAAATCGTGCCGTGTTTAAGGTGATTGAAAGAGCTCCATGTTTCAATCACGGTGAAGAAAACATGAAGGTCGGATCCCGACCGTACCGTTTGGGCTCCACCATGACCCTCTGGCCAAGTTCGCTTCAGTCTTGCGGTCCTTGCCTGCGCCGCGGCCTGCTCGTTGGAACCGTGCTGCCGCTGCCTGCGGCCACGGGCCTCTTCGCCGTCGTATGGCAGGGCTGGGGTATTGCCACCTTCTGCTCGATCCTCGCCGGGCTCGGCGCGCTCGCTGCCACCCTCGTCGCGGAACTCGCCTATGAGCGCCCGCTGCGAGAAGCCCACGCCGCGCTCGCCGCCAGCGAAGCCGACCGCCGGGCGCTCGCGGAACAGCCCGGCGACATCGTGCTGCGGGTCCGTTCGGACCAGCGCCGCATCGGCGTTTCGCCCGCGATCGAGCCGGTGCTGGGCTATTCCGTGGCCGAGGCGCGCGCGATGTCGCTGCGGGCGGTGATCCACCCGGACGACCTGCCGCGCGTCATCGGCGTCTACGACAGCCTTTCTCCGGCGGCGGCCCGCGCGGCCGCGACCTTCCGGGTGCGGCACAAGGACGGGTCCTTCATCTGGACCGAAGCGCAGTTCCAGCGAACCGACGCAGCTGGCGTGAGCGAGACGGCGATCCGCCTCCAGAACGTCACCGAGCGCCATCAGGAGGCGGAGGCGCTGCGGCTGGCTTCGGAGGCCGCCCGCGCGGCGCAGGCCGATGCCGATGAGGCCAACGAGGCCAAGACCGACTTCCTTGCCCGGATGAGCCACGAGATCCGTACGCCGCTCAACGCCGTCATCGGCTTCACCTCGCTCCTCCTCGACCTGCCGGCCCTGCCGCCCCAGGGCCGTCACTACAGCGAGCGGATCAAGGCAGCCGGTCACGCGCTGCTGACCATCGTCAACGACATCCTCGATTTCGCCCAGGTCGAGTCCGGGGTGGTGAGCGTGAAGCCCAAGGCCTTCGCCTTGCCGCTGCTCGTCGACGAGTGCTTGTCCATCGTTCAGCAGGCCGCTGGCGCGAAGAACCTGACGCTCGACGTCCATGTCGCCGACGCGCTCCCGCCGGGCGTCCTCGGCGACGAGGCGCGCCTGCGGCAGATCCTGCTCAACCTGCTTAACAACGCCATCAAGTTCACGCACGAAGGATCGGTGCGGCTCGATATCCGCTACGACCGCGCGGGCGGCGCGGCGGACCGGCTGACCTTCTCGGTCATCGACACCGGCATCGGGATCGCCGCCGCCGATCAGGCCGAGCTGTTCCAGCGCTTCCGCCAAGTCGACGGCACGATCAGGCGGACCTACGGCGGCACCGGGCTGGGTCTCGCCATCAGCAAGCAGCTGGTAGAGCTCATGGGCGGCACGATCGGGGTGGGGCAAGCGTGGCGGGCCGCGGCTCGACGTTCTGGTTCGCACTCGATCTGCCGGCGGCCTCGCTGCTCCTCCAGACCGACCAAAGGCGGCGCTATGCGCCCAAGGCCTTTCTCAACCTCCTCCTGGTGGAGGATGTCGTGATCAACCAGGAGCTCGTATGCCTGATCCTCCAGGCCGGCGGCCACAGGGTGGATGTCGTCGGCAACGGCGCAGAGGCCATCATGGCGGCGGAGGGGACGCCCTACGATGCCGTGCTCATGGACATTCAGATGCCCTACATGGACGGGTTGACCGCGACACGGGCGATCCGCACGCTCCCCGGCCCGGCCGGCGCGGTGCCGATCGTCGCGATGACGGCCAACGTCCTCCCCGAACAGACGCGCCTGGCGCAGGAGGCGGGCATGAACGACGTGATCCACAAACCGTTCACCGCGCCCGAGATCTACGATGTGCTCGATAGGATCACGGAGCAGGCGGCGGCCCGGCGCGCCGCCGCCAGTGCCGCCATCCTCGACCGGGCCGTCATCGTCAAGCTCGCCGGCCTGATCGGCGAGGCCAAGGTGAAGGCGCTGCTGGGAACGATGGCGCAGTCCCTCGCCGCCCGGTTCGACGGCGATGCTGCCATCCCCAGCGGCCGCGCGGCCTTGCGGCGTGACGCCCACGCGAGCATTGCGGGAGCGGGAATGCTTGGCTTCAAACTGTTCTCGCTGCGCTGCCAGGCGCTGGACAGCGCGGAGGACGACGAGACCTTCATCGGCGTGCTCGAAGGTCTGCGTGGCGACACCGCCGCCGTGATCGCCATGGCGACGGCCCTCGCGCATAGCGCCGCGTCCCTGGCCGAGGCAGCGTGATCAGCCGTCGCGAAACAGGGCGAGGACCGTATCGCGATTGAGGCTGGCGATGCTTCGGCTCTGCTCGCTCAGGAGGCGCTTCGTCTGCAGCGCCGTGCGCCGCAGCGCTGCCCGCTCCAAGACCTCGCTGACGCCAGCGACCGGATGATCCGCCAGCAGCGAGGCGATAAAGCCCGATTGCAGGCCGAGGCGGCTGCGGGCGATGCTGAGATGGCTGAATGCCGCCCTGAGTCCCGACAGCATGGCGTCCAAGTGGTGGAGCACGTCGGCAAGGTAGGCGCCGTCGCCGCGTGATAGGCGCGCCGCGTCGAGCGCGGCGAGAGCCACGTTCGAGCGGGACGCGGTCCGGTCGAGCAGGCCGCGGCGGTCTGGCGCGGCACGCGCGGCGTCGAAGAGGGCGGTGCGGGTCCGGTCGATCGCGAGAGGCCGTAGGGCAAGGCCCCCTTCCGGGCTGCGGGTAAGGGCGGAGCCGATGACGACGGTCAGTTCGTCGCGTTCGTCGATGCGCAGGAGGTTGAGGCCATCGCTGACGCCACAAGCGGCGGCGTCTCGCAGGCGCTGCTGAGCGGCATCGAGATCGAAGACGGGGAATGGCAGCATGGGCCGCCCTGCGGAATGAAGCTGTACGCGAAGCTCCAGGAGCGTCTCCTGCGCCCGACGCAGCCCGGCCTCTGCGGCGGCAAGCACGTTCGACCCGAGAACGAGCTTCTGACTGATCGACGGGAAGGAGGGCAGGTCGTCGAGACAACGAGCGTCGTGCGCGGTTTCGCAATCATCCTCCCCTTGCGTTTGATCGTCAGCCAAAGTCCCGCGGCCTCCTCGCTGCAAACCCCCGTGCCGGCGAGCCGTACCGCACTCGTGCCCCTTGATCGAGAGGCGCGGCCGCCCGTGTCGCAACCGCGCGAGTATGCCCGAAGACGGTTAGCAGACCATTGACGGCGGAGGTCTGCCCCAAGGGCCTCGGCGAGGTCGGGCGGCGCGACCTCGCCGAGGCATGTCACC
The DNA here is from genome assembly GCA_965249685.1 of Beijerinckiaceae bacterium. Lineage (GTDB taxonomy): Bacteria > Pseudomonadota > Alphaproteobacteria > Rhizobiales > Beijerinckiaceae > RH-AL1. Next base: position 3,302,698 of record CBDFMN010000003.1, read on the forward strand.
TTTGTGACACACGCGAAGCCAAGTCGCCCCTAGGCGCCGGTGTTGGCGCGTGTTTTGCGCGCCTTATGGCGCGGGCGTCACCGGCGCGTCTCCGGCCCGATCGAGACAGAGATCATGAAGCTCATCGAGTGCGACATGTGCCACGTCACCTTCCATTCTGCGAGCACGGACGCCGAGGCCGCCCGCCGGTTCGAGGCTGAGCACCATGTCGACCATGGCTCGGTCGAAACTGTCCCCGTGTGCCCGGATTGCGCCGCCACCATCCGCCGTTGGTGGACGGAGGTCGGGCAATACGACCCCACCATGCGCCTTGGCGGCCAACTCCACTAGACTGCAACGTCGCCGGCATCCGTGGACGCGACGGAGGGCGGACCGTTTTGCAGATCCCGCCCGCTGGCGCCATCGCGAGGCGCGGCCTTATTCCTGCTGCGTCTTGTTCCCGCCCACGGGGCCACCCGAACGCGTCTGCGCTCCGTCGAAGGGCACTTCCTGCTCGCCCACCCCGCCATTCGCGCGCATGGCCGGGGCAGGCTCCACCTCGCCATCGCGCAGGAGGCGCGGCGAATCCGGTGCCACCACACCCGGCGCGGCGCGGCCCTCGGCTTGCGCAAAGCTTGCGCCAAACAATGTCAGGATGGCCGCGGCCATGATCGTCACTTGTCTCATCGCGATGTCCTCCTGGCACCGCTCAAGCCGCCCGGCAAGGTATCGTTCCCCGCCTATTCCGCCGTCCGGCCGGAACCCCGCGATGCCGTGGCGGAGGGGACCACATTTGGCACCGTCGTGACCGAATGATCCGGCTTGCGACCGGCCTCGCTGGCCTGGCTCATGGACTTGATCGCACCGTGCGGGTCGCCCGCCGGCTGGACGGTCGGGTCGCCCGAGCCGCCTATCCCCCGCTGAGCGGCAGCGGGCCCAACGGTGAGGACCAGGAAGACGGCGGCAGATAAAACGTTGGCGGTCATCGATCGCGCTCCAAAAAGAGGGGAAGTCCGGACCGGCTCCGAAGTTCGCGCCTGAACCAAAGCGCAGGCCGCCCAGTTCCTGTGGTCTTGGCCGGTGACGCGAGCGGCGCGACCTGCCCACCAGGAGACCGCAGATGACGAACGACCCGCGCGAGGCCGGCCCGCGACCGCCTTTCCCCGGCAACCAACAGCAGCCCAGGCCGGGCCTCAGTTCGAAGATGAATCCGCCGCCCGACCATGGCGAGGACACCTATGTCGGCAAGGGCCTGCTTGCCGGCCGCGCCGCACTGATCACCGGCGGCGATTCCGGCATTGGCCGCGCCGTCGCGATCGCCTTCGCGCGGGAAGGAGCCGATGTCGCGATCGCCTATCTGCCGGCCGAGCAATCCGACGCGGAAGAGACCGCCCGCTGGGTCCGCCAGGCCGGCCGCCGCGTCGCCCTGTTGCCCGGCGACCTGCGCGAGGAAGCCTATTGCCGCGACCTGGTCGAGCAGACGGTGGCTGCGTTCGGGCGCCTCGACGTGCTGGTCAACAACGCCGCCGCGCAGGTGGTGAACGAGATCCTGGCGGACGTGACGGCGTCGGATCTCGAAGGCTCGTTCCGCGTCAACGTCTTCGCGATGGTCTACCTCGCCCAGGCGGCGGAGCCGCACCTCAAGCCCGGTTCCTCCATCATCAACACGACGAGCCTGCAGGCGAAGGTCGGCACCAAGTCCATGCTGATCTACTCCGCCACCAAGGGCGCCATCGCGACCTTGACGGTAGCCCTGTCGAACCTGCTGGCCCCAAAGGGTATCCGTGTGAACTGCGTGGCACCCGGCCCGATCTGGACGCCGATCCAGCCGATCGTGAAAGGCCCGGAGGAGTTGGAGACGCTCGGCGCCGCGACACCGCTCGGCCGCGCCGGGCAACCGGCGGAGCTGGCGCCCGCCTACGTGCTGCTCGCGTCCGACGGCGGGAGCTACATGAGCGGAGCGCTGGTGCCGGTGACCGGCGGCATGCCGATGCTGTAGGCTGTTGGCGTCACCACGCAGGGCGGTCCGCGCTATGTGCCTCAAGAGCGACCCCGCGAACAGCCCGCCCGGCGGAGCCGAGCCGCGCGGCTTCGATCGCCTGATGTCGCTGGCGCACGCCCGCGAGGCGTTGCTCTGCCGCCTCGCACCGGTCACCGTGAGCCGACGCCCACTTGCGTCCGCGCTCGGCTTGACGCTGGCAGAGGACCTCCGCGCCGCGCGGTCGCTTCCTTCGGCGGAGGAGGCTACGCGCGACGGCTACGCGGTGGCTTCGCGAGAGACCGTCGGCGCGGCGCCTCATGCGCCCAGCTACGTGGCCGGGCGCCTGCCCGTCGTATGGGCTGGCGATGCGCTGGCGGCCGCTTGCGACGCGGTGCTGTCGCCGGAGGCGGTCGTCCAAGCGCCTGGCAGCGGTGCGGAGATCCTGCAGGCGGTCGCCCCCGGAGCCGGTACGCGCGAACGGGGCCACGACCTGGGGACCGGAGCGATCGTGGCGCGCGCGGGACAGCGGCTTCGCGCGGATCAAGTCGCCGTGCTCGCGATGGCCGGCGCAGCCGATGTCGCCGTCCGCCTGCCCCGCCTGCACGTGGAGGGCGGGGGACCCCTCGCCGGGATGGTCGAAGCCTTGGCGAGCGGGGAGGGGGCCGCGGTAGGTGCGGCCTGCGAAGCGGATGCGACGCTGATACTGGCAGGCGCGGGCCAGGCCGCGACGGCAGCCGCTATGCGGCCGATGGCAGTCGAGGGCCGCGTTCTGGCGCACGGCCTCGCCCTGCAGCCCGGCGAGGCGATCGGCCTAGGTTTGACCTCGCATTCCGATGGGGGTGACCGGCCCGTGTTCATCGTGCCTGACCGACTGGAAGAGGTGCTGGCCGCCTGGCTCTTGCTTATCAGGCCGGCCCTCGCCGCGATGGCTGGACGAAGCGACGTCCCGCGGCCCGAACTCCTGCCGCTGATGCGCAAGATCGTCTCCGCACCGGGCCTGGCCGAACTCGTGCTCCTGCGCCGCGTCGCCGCGCCGGCCGGCTGGGAGCCGCTCGCCGTCGGCGACCTCGCCTGGTCGACGATCGCGCTGGCCGATGCCTATGCGCTCGTGCCGCCGGAAAGCGAGGGTTTGCCGGCCGGCAGCCTTCTCGCCGCTTTCGCCCTTTAGTTGCCAGTCTCGGCGTTTTCTGTTTCGACGGCTGTCATGGACACATCCAAAGCGCAAGACCGCCTTGCCGCCCTGAAGCAGCAACAGTTCCTGACCGTGCTCTCGCGCGAGGAGGCCAAGGCGCGCTTCCAGGCGGCGCTGCCGATGCGGCCGCTCGGCGCCGAGACCGTTCCCCTCGCGGCCGCGCTCGGCCGCGTGCTGGCGGAGACGCTGCGCTCTCCCATCGATGTCCCGCCGTTCGACCGATCGAGCGTGGATGGCTTTGCCGTACGCGCCGACGACGTCGCGGCCGCGCGCGACAACGCTCCGGCCGTGCTCGACATCAACGGCGAGACGATCGCCTGCGGGCACCTGCCGCGGCTCGTCGTCTACCGCGGATCGGCCACGCCGATCGCCACCGGCGGCCCCATTCCACGCGGGGCGGACGCCGTGGTGATGGTGGAGCAGACGGACATCGACGCCTCCGGTGCCCTTCTGGTGAGCCGTTCCGTCGGACCCGGCCAGAACGTCGGCTTCGCCGGTTCGGACATCGCGCGCGGCGAGACGCTGCTGCGGCGCGGTGGGCTGATCGGCTCGCGCGAGATCGGCATGCTGGCCGCCTGCGGCCTCGATACCGTCACGGTGTACCGCAAGCCGCGCGTCGCCGTGCTCTCCACCGGCGACGAACTGGTGCGGCCCGGCGAGGCGCTGCGCCCCGCGGCGATCTACGATTCCAACGGGCCGATCGTCGCGGCGGCCGTGGCCGAGAACGGCGGCGAGGCCAGGATGTTCGGCGCCTTGCCCGATCGCGAGGACCGGCTGGAGGCGGCGCTGCGTGAAGCGGTGACCACGTGCGACATGATCATCTTGTCCGGCGGTACGTCGAAGAGCGCCGGAGACCTCACCTATCGCTGCGTCGCCCGGCTCGGCGCCCCCGGCATCGTCGCGCATGGCGTGGCGCTCAAGCCGGGCAAGCCGCTCTGCCTCGCCGTCGCCGACGGCAAGCCCGTGGTCGTGCTTCCGGGCTTCCCAACCTCCGCCATGTTCACGTTCCACGATTTCGTCGTGCCGGTTCTGCGTGCCATGAGCGGCCTGGCGGCGCGGCGCGACGTCTCGCTGGAGGCGACCACGGCGGTCCGCATCCTGTCCGACATCGGGCGCACCGAATTCGTGATGGTCGCATTGGCCCAGCGCGACGATGGGATCGGTGCGTATCCGCTGTCCAAGGGCTCGGGCGCCGTCTCCTCGTTCTCGCAGGCCGACGGCTTCCTCACCGTCGATGCGTTGAGCGACAGAATCGTGGAGGGTACGCGGCAGCCGGTCACCCTGTTCGACCCGGGCGTGCGCGTGCCGGACCTGACGGTCATGGGCTCGCACTGCACGGGGCTCGAGGTCGTGATCGACCGTCTCGCCGACCAGGGCATCGGTGTGCGCACGGTCGCGATCGGCTCGACAGGCGGCCTCAACGCGGCCAAGCGCGGCGAGTGCGATCTCGCGCCGATGCACCTCGTCGACCCGGTCAGCGGGATCTACAACGCGCCGCTGCTTGGGCCGGGCATGGTCCTCGTCGAGGGGTGGCGCAGGATGCAGGGCCTCGTCTTCCGCCGCGACGACGCGCGCTTCGCCGGCCAGGATGTGGAAACGGCGGTGGCGACCGCGCTCGCGGACCCGAACTGCCTCATGGTCAACCGCAATTCCGGGGCCGGCACGCGGATGCTCATCGACAAGCTCGTGGGCTCGGCGCGGCCGTCCGGCTACTGGAACCAGCCGAAATCGCACAATGCCGTCGCGGCGGCGGTGGCGCAGGGGCGCGCGGACTGGGGCATCGCCATCGCGCCCGTCGCCGCCGGCTACGACCTTGGGTTTCTGCCGATCGCCGAGGAGCATTACGACTTTGCGGTGCCGGCCCGGCGCCGCGACAGGCCGGAGGTGCAGGCCTTCGTCGATGTCCTTGGCGACGAGGGCGTGCGGACGGCCTTGCGCGCCCTCGGCTTCGCGCCCGCGGCGGACCGCACAGTCCCGGTTTGAGGGCGGACGACAGGCGGGAACGAACGTTGCGCGTGGACGCTCCCGCCTCCTATGGTGCGTCGCCAGACCTTTGATGGAGGATGACTAAGGATGATGAGAGCGATTGCGCCACGTCGCCGGGGCCAGTGGCGAGCGGCGGTCGCCGCGACCATCCTGTTTGCGGCGGAAGGTGGCACGGCGATGGCGGCTCCCATTCAGATCTACGCGGCCGGCAGCCTCAGGGCGGCGATGCAAGCGCTGATCGCGGGCTCCGGCGCCCCGGCCGAGACGTTCGCGGAGCCTGTGTTCGGGGCCTCCGGCACGCTGCGCGAGCGGCTTGCCAAGGGCGAGCAGGCGGACCTCTTCGCCTCCGCGGACATGGCACAGCCGATGCGCCTGGCTTCGGCCAACCCGCACCTGCTCGTCGTGCCCTTCGCGGGTAACCGCCTCTGCGTCCTGTCGAAAGCCGCTATGGGGCTCACGGCCGCCAACCTGCTGGACAGGATGTTGTCGCCCGAGGTCCGGCTCGCGACCTCGACCCCCGTCGTCGATCCCGCCGGCGATTACGCGATGGCGGCCTTCGACAAGGCGGAGGCGGCGCGCCCCGGCGCCGGTGCGGCCCTGCGCGCCAAAGCCATGCATCTGCTCGGCGCGCCGGGCAAGATGGCGCCTGTCCCGGGCTTCAATCCAACGGCGGCGATCTTCCGCGACGACCAAGCTGACGCGCTGATCTACTATTGCAGCGGCGCTCCCGCGGTGATGAAGGAGGTCGAGGGGCTGGCCAGTCTGCCGATGCCGGAGCCGCTGGACGTCCGCCCGGTCTATGGCATGGCGATCCTTTCGCAGAGCCCTGAGGCGGGACGCTTCGCGCTCTTCGTCGCCTCGACGAAAGGCCAGGACGTGCTCGCCCGCTTCGGCTTCCTCCCGCCCGCGGGGACGAAGTAGGACGCGCGATCTCAGCGTCTCAGAAATCCACCTCGAGACTCGCCTGGAACGTGCGCGGCGTACCGCTATAGGCGGTGTTGGCTCCTGAGCTGCCGACGATGTTGCCGTCGGCGATCGATAAGAAATAGGCCGTGTTCGTCACGTTGACGACCTGGAAGCGGAAGCTCGTGAACCGGCCACCGATCTTCGACGAGTAGCGCGCGCCGACGTCCAGGGTCGCGAAGGAATCGGCGAAAGACAGGTTGGTGTTGTTGGCCGCGCGCGCGCTCTCGTAATGGACGGTGCCGGTTAACGCTCCGCCGTGCGCGAAGGCGGGATGGTAGTCGAGGTTCACGTCGGTCTTCCAGTGCGGCACGCCGACGATGAGGCCATTGTTCGTCGCGTCGACGCCGCTGTTCTGTAGCCGCGGGTCGAGATAGGTGATTGTCGAAGTGGTAGTCGAAGGCACCACTGAAGAGGCTGCGGTTGACGTTGCTGTCCTTGACGAAGCTCTCACCTTGTCCGTGCACGAGATTGACGCGGTAGCCGAACTTGTCGTCGGGTCCGGTATGGCCGCCGGTGTCGACCTGCTCGGTCAGCACGCTGTGCGAGTCGAAGCCCTGGACGTACCGGAAGATCGGCACGTCCGTGGGCCGCTTGCTGAGAGAGTTGAAGACGCCTGCCGGCGTCTCCGGTCCGCAAAGGGCACCTGACGGACCATTGAGCACCTCGATCGCTCTAAGGTTCTCAGCCGGGATGGCCGTGGTTCCGATAATGTTGAGGCCATCGAGTCGTGTGTTCTGGACCACGCTGCCCTGAAACCCGCGCGACTGTGGCCGGGAGACTTCGAGCCCCTGCTGGTCGCGGACCTGGACCGAGGGCAGGTAGCGCAGGGCCTCGTTGACGCTCCTGACCTACTGATTGACGAGCAGGTCCTCCGGGATGACGTTGATGGAGTGGGGCGTGTCCTTGATCGGCTGCTGCCCGAGCGGTCCGACGGAGACGGTCGCCGGCAAGTACTGCGGCTGCGAGGCATAGGCGCCGTCCGGCCCCTTTGTACTCACGTCCACATCAGGCAGCCGAACCGGGGCGCCCACCTCCTGAGCGTGGACCGCCGTCGCGAGCACCAGCGTCCCTGCGGAGACAAGGGAAGTGCGAAGGCGCCTCGCGCGCCTGACTTGGCTCAAACCGTCCATATGCGTGTTTCCCTCCGAACTTCGTTCAGAAGCGATACGCCAGCAGGGAAATCAAAGGACTACCCAAAAAGCGATAGAGAAAGTCTATCAAAAAGCATAAAAATTATAGCATAAGAAAAGAATTGATACATTTTTCCTATGTTGCACGGGAGACGCACGTTCCTTGATGTAAAAATGGAACGAGCGAGCGTGACTATCTACAGAAAAGGCTGGCGACAGAGCCCTGTCGCCAGCCTTCAATGATACGGGTCCGGCTCGCTTGTTGTGGCGAGCCGACGCGGAACGTCCGGCTCTATTCCGCCGCTTGCTGCATGACAGCGTGCGTCACGCGCGCGGCGCAGAACTTGAACTCCGGGATCTTGCCGACCGGGTCGAGGGCAGGGTTGGTCAGCAGGTTCGCCGCCGCTTCGGCGTAGCAGAAGGGCATGAAGATGAAGTTCTCCGGCACGTCCCGGTCGGAGCGCACCTTCAGTTCCACCGCGCCGCGCCGCGTCTCCAGCTTCATCTTGTCGCCAGGGTAGAGGTCGAGCCGGCGCATGTCGCGCGGGCTCATGAAAGCCACGGCTTCCGGCTCGATCGAATCGAGCACATGGGCGCGGCGCGTCATCGATCCCGTATGCCAATGTTCCAGCACGCGGCCGGTCGAAAGGATCATCGGGAACTCGTCGTCGGGCACCTCGGCCGGGGCAATGACGGCCGCCGGCACGATCTTTCCGCGCCCGCTCTCGGTCGGAAAGCCGGTGGTGAAGATGATCTCGTTGCCGGGACCGTCGGCCGTATCGACGGGATAGGTGACGGCGCCTTCACGCTCCAGCCGCTCCCAGGTGATGTTCTTCAGCGACGGCATCAGCGAGGCCATCTCGTTGAAGACTTCGCTGACGTGGGTGTAGGGCCAATCGAGACCCATGCGCTTGCCGAGTTCCTGGATGATCCAGAGGTCCTGGCGGGCTTGGCCGGGCGGCGGCACCACTTCGCGCGAGATCTGCACGCGACGGTCGGTGTTGGTGAAGGTGCCGACCTTCTCCGCGAAGGCGGAGGCCGGCAGGACCACGTCGGCGTGGAAGGCCGTTTCCGTCATGAACAAGTCCTGCACGACCAGGTGGTCGAGCATGGCGAGCGCCGTGCGGGCGTGGTGCAGGTCGGGGTCGGACATGGCCGGGTTCTCGCCCTGCACGAACATGCCGTTGATACCGCCCGCGTGGATCGCGCGCATGATCTCGACGACCGTCAGGCCGGGGACGGGATCGAGCTTCTGGTGCCAGGCTTCTTCGAAGGGCGCGCGGAAGTCGGCGCGTGACACGGGCAGGTAGTCCGGGAAGAACATCGGGATCAGTCCGGCATCGGACGCGCCCTGCACGTTGTTCTGCCCGCGCAACGGGTGGAGGCCCGTGCCCGGCCGGCCGATCTGGCCGGTGATGAGCGCCAGCGCGATCAGGCAGCGGGAATTGTCCGTGCCATGGATGTGCTGGCTGATGCCCATGCCCCAGAAGATGATGGAAGACTTCGCCTTGGCGTAAAGCCTCGCGACATCCTTCAGCGTCTCCGCGTCGATGCCGCAGATCGGCGCCATCGCCTCGGGCGAGAACTCCGCCGTCTTCGCCTTCAGGCCTTCGAAGCCCTCGGTGTAACCGGCGATATATTGCTCGTCGGTCAAGCCTTCCGTGATGATCGTATGGATCATCGCGTTGAGCATGGCGACGTCGGCCCCCGGCTTGAACGAGAGGTGCGCGTAGGCATGACGCGACAGCGCCTGCCGGCGCGGATCCATGATGATGAGCTTGGAGCCGTTCTTCGCGGCCTGCTTGATGTAGGTCGCGGCGACGGGATGGTTCACCGTCGGGTTGGCGCCGATCACGAAGATGACTTCGGCGTCGGCGGCTGCGTGGAACGGGGCGGAGACCGCGCCGGAATTCAAGCCCTCCATGAGCGCGGCGACCGAGGAGGCGTGGCAGAGCCGCGTGCAATGGTCGACGTTGTTGGAGCCGAAACCGGTGCGCACCAGCTTCTGGAACAGATAGGCCTCTTCGTTCGAGCCCTTGGCCGAGCCAAAGCCCGCGAGCGCCTTGGGCCCGCGTTCGTCGCGGATCTTGATGAACCCGCTGGCGGCGCGCTCCAGCGCCTCCTCCCACGTCGCTTCGCGGAAATGCGTATAGGGGTTCGCCGGATCGACGTCGCTGTCCCACGCCTTGGGCGCATCGTCGCGGCGGATCAGCGGCACGGTGAGGCGATGGGGATGATGGATGTAGTCGAAGCCGAAGCGGCCTTTGACGCAGAGCCGGTTCTCGTTCGCAGGTCCGTTGCGACCCTCGGCATAGACGATCCGGTTGTCCTTGACCTGGTAGTTCACCTGGCATCCGACGCCGCAGAAGGGGCAGAGCGAGGCGACCTCGCGGTCGGGATAGACGGTGCGGGTCTGGTGCTCATCGAGGTAGGCGGCCGGCATCAGCGCGCCTGTCGGGCAAGCCTGGACGCACTCGCCGCAGGCCACGCAGGTCGAGTCTCCCATCGCGTCGTCGAAGTCGAAGACGATCTTGGCGTCGTGGTTGCGGTAGGCCATCCCGATGACGTCGTTGACCTGGACTTCACGGCAGCCGCGCACGCAGAGGCCGCACTGGATGCAGGCATCCAGGTTGACGCGCATGGCGGGGTGGCTCTGGTCGCCGGACCAACGCGCCGCCGCGGGGAAGCGGCTCTCGGTCACCTCCTGCACATCGGCCCACTGCCAGAACGACGAGTCCGGATCGTGCGAGGTCTCGCGCTGCGGCTGGTCGGCGACAAGGAGCTCCATCACCATGCGACGCGCGGTCGTCGCGCGCTCGGTGGCGGTCTTGACCTTCATCCCGGGCAGCGGCATGCGCTTGCACGAGGCCGCGAGCACGCGCTCGCCTTCGATCTCCACCATGCAGGCGCGGCAATTGCCGTCGGCGCGATAGCCCGGCTCCGGCTTGTAGCAGAGGTGAGGGATCTCGTTGCCCTGGCGCTTGGCAACCTGCCAGATCGACTCGCCTTCGGTCGCTTCGACGGAGACGCCGTCGAGTTCAAATTGGATCTTGTCGCTCATTCGGCAGCTTCCTTCGCGGAGAACTCGTCCGGAAAATAGGTCATCACGGTGTTGATCGGGTTAGACGCCGCCTGGCCGAGGCCGCAGATGGAGGTGTCCCGCATGCATTTGGCAAGCTCGGTCAGCAATGGCCGGTTCCACAGGCCTCCCTGCATCAGCGCCACCGCCTTCTGGGTGCCGGAGCGGCACGGCGTACATTGGCCGCAGGACTCGTCCTCGAAGAATTTGGTGAGGTTGAGCGCCGCGCCTTTCACGTCGTCCTGGTCGGACAGTACGACCACGGCGGCCGAGCCGATGAAGCAGCCGTATTTCTCGAGCTGGCCGAAGTCGAGCGGTATGTCGTCCATAGTCGCGGGTAGGATCCCGCCCGACGCGCCGCCCGGCAGGTAGGCGTAGAACTCATGCCCCGCCTGCATGCCGCCGCAGAACTCCTCGATGAGCTCGCGGATCGTCACGCCGGCCGGCACGAGCTTGACGCCGGGGTTTTTGACGCGGCCAGAGACAGAGTAGGAACGCAGGCCGGCGCTGCCGTTGCGCCCCTGGGACTTCCACCAATCGGCGCCCTTCTCGACGATGTCGCGCACCCAATAAACGGTCTCGACGTTGTTGATGAGGGTGGGCCTACCAAAAATCCCGACCTGGAAGGGAAACGGCGGCTTGTGGCGCGGCAGGCCGCGTTTGCCCTCGATGGATTCGATCATCGAGGATTCTTCGCCGCAGATGTAGGCGCCCGCGCCCCGGCGCATGTGGATCACCGGGCCGCCGGCCGGCAGCTTGGGAATCTCCGTCTCGAGGATCTGCCGCGAGACGGGGTATTCGTCGCGCAAGTAGATGTAGATCTCGGCGGCATCGACGACGGCGGCGCCGATCAGCATCCCCTCGATAAAGCGATGGGGATCGTGCTCGAGGTAGAAGCGGTCCTTGAAGGTGCCGGGCTCGCCCTCGTCGGCGTTGATCGCCATGAGGCGCGGTCCCTTCTCGGCGCGCACGCTCTTCCACTTGCGGGCGGTCGGGAAACCGGCGCCGCCGAGACCGCGCAGGCCGCCGCCGTCGAGCGCGGCGATGATTTCATCGCCGCTGATCGCGCCCGAGCGTAGTTTCTCGAGAAGCTGGTAGCCGCCTGTCGCCCTATAGGCATCGTACTGGATGTAGTCGGGCAGGTGGGGGTGGGTCTCGCCAGCCGCGACCGCCGCATTGACCTTGGCGACATCCGCGTGATCGACGAAATGGTGGCCCACCTCCGCGACGGGCGCCGTATCGCAGCGGCCGACGCAGGGCGCACGCACGACGCGGACCTGCGGTCCGACGGCGGCCGTCAACTCGTGGAACAATTTCTCCGCGCCGAGCATGGCGCAGGTGATCGACTCGCAGACGCGGATCGTCAGCGGCGGGATCGAGGGATCGCCCTCCTTCACCACATCGAAATGGGCGTAGAAGGTGGCCGTCTCGAACACTTCGGCGAAGCTCAGCCGCATGAGGTCGGCGAGTGCCGCGAGATGGCCGGCGGAAATTTGGTGGTAGGTATCCTGGATCACGTGCAAGTGCTCGATCAGCAGGTCGCGCTGCATGGAGCGGCCGTCGAGCAGGGCCTCCATCTCGGTCAACGCTTGCGGATCGATCTGGCGCCCCTTGGGCGTCGACTTGGCGCGCTTGCGTCCCGCGCCAGGATGTTCGAACGCCTGAACAACCTTGTGGTCGTCGCCCGCTGTGCCGGACATGCGTGTCTTCCCTAAGGTTCGCGCGATCATCGCGCCTGGTCGTTCCTGCCGCGCCGCATCGCGCACGTCGCATGCTACACTGGATCTCGGACGCTGTAGTCGGTTTCCCGCCTGTCAGCACCCTCGCCAATTGTCTCACGCTGCGTCGGCGCTCTCGTCACATCTTCAATATAGCAATCTTCTGAAAGAAAACATGGGCGACGAAATTATCAGTAACTTTCAAGAGGATAGGATGTTCGTATGGTACGATAGAGGAGTTCTATCGTTATGCGGGCTGAAGGGGATGGGAATGCTCTGCGGCCAATTGCGCGTCGCCATTTGCCGATAAGTTGATGTCGGGAGAAACTCCCTGCGACGTCGGCGCTTACCCTCCATCGCGAATCATATGAGGACGGATTTATGGGCCACCTAGACGGGCGGATGACGCAAGAGGACGTGCCAACCGAGACTGTCGCCGGGAACGTCAAGGACGGTCCGACCGGCCAAAAGACAGAGCAGGCGCCGCACGTCGACGACGCGGCGGAGGCGGGCCTCGATAAGGCCTCGGACGTGCTTCACGGCGGCGACCGCAAAGGTGAGGAGCCAGCCGGCAAAGCTTAGCGCTATCGCCATAGCTGCTATGCAACCAGGTCTGGTCTGACGGGCGGCATGGCGAGCCCGTCGATCAGCGTGTCGACCGCTGCCGCAAAGAACTGTCGCAAGTCGATGGGGTGGCGTTCGCCGAAAATGGACAGCCAGACGTTGGCCATCACGATAGGCGCAAGAAACATCTGCGGGAAGTCGGCGGCCGCTCCGGGCCGGAACTCTCCACGCTCGATGCCGTAGGCCACGACCGAACTGAAAGCTTCGCAGGCGGGCGCCACGATCTCCGCGTGCCAGCGGTCGACCAGGGCGGGGAAGCGAGGCCCGTCGGCAACCAGTAGGCGGATGACCTCCCGCTTGCGCCGATCGCCCAGGGTGTGGTCAGCCATAAACAGGAACTGCTGCCGCAGGACGTCGGCCGCCGTTCCCGGCGTCCCCGCCATCAACGTGCGAAGATGGTCAAGCGCCGGCGACGTCATCTCCCTAAGGGCGGCGACGAACAGATCCTCCTTGCTGTCGAAATAGACGTAGATCGTACCCTTGGTGACTCCTGCCAACGCCGCGACATCCTCGAGCCGCGTGCCCGCAAAACCGTGTGCGGCAAACGTGTCGAAGGCCGCGGCGAGGATCTCCGTCGGTCGCTCCGCCTTGCGCCGCCGCCTCTTGCAACCGAGCATCGTGCAATCCCAAATGCCATGCATTATTGACTGACTGGTTAGTAAATTGTATGGACCTATGTCGCTCGGGGCAAGGACTGAGAACGGGAGGTCCGCATGGAAGGTCCAGCCGCGCTGTCCAGAAGTCGAGCGCAGGCGCTGCTGCTTGCCGGCATCATAGGCTCAGGTTTGGCTCCGGCCCAGGCTCGCGCCGCCGACGCGCCGTGCGGCGCCCGGTGTATTCGTGTCGCGGTGGCGACCGCCAGGATGCAAACCGTGACACCGCACGTGGTCCTCACGGGGGGTATCCAGGCCAAGTTCCAAAGTAACATTGCCTTTCGCATCGGCGGCAAGATCATCAAGAGGCTCGTCGAGGTCGGCGACCACGTCGCGGCCGACCAGGTGCTTGCGACGCTCGATCCGCAGGAGCAGAAGGCCAACCTCGATGCGGCGCGTGCTGGCCTCGCCTCGGCCCAGGCCCTTCTGACGCAGGCGAAGGTCGCCTTCCAGCGGCAGGAGGCGCTGTTCAAAAACGGCTACACCACGCGTCCGAGCTTCGATAGCGCCCAGCAGCAATTGCGGACCCAGACCGCGGCGGTCGAGTCGGCCCAGGCGGCGCTCGGCACCTCCCAGGAACAGTTCGGCTATGCCGAACTCAAGCCGGGCGTCGCCGGCATCGTCACGGCGCGCAACGCCGAGACCGGGCAGGTGGTGCAGGCCGGCCAGACGGTGTTCACCCTGGCGCAAGACGGGCCGCGCGATGCCGTTTTCGACGTCTACGAGGCGTTGCTCCTCGATGCGCCGGCCAGCAGAGCAATCGAGGTCGGCCTGCAATCCGACATGCAGGTCCGTGCAACGGGCAGGGTGCGTGAAATTTCGCCCAGCGTCGACGAGGCTACGGGTACGGTCAAGGTCAAGGTCGGACTGGACACGGTGCCCCCCCGCATGTCGCTCGGCGCGGCCGTCGTCGGCTCGGGCGATCTCACGGCATTCGAGGGCATCGTGTTGCCGCGCGCCGCGCTATCGCGTTGGAACGACGCGCCGGCGGTCTGGCTGTTCGACCGGCAGCACGCGACCGTGGCGCCGCGGCCCGTGCAGGTCGCCCGTTACGAGGGCGTGGCGGTCGTTCTCGCCGAAGGCGTCAAGCCGGGCGAGGAAGTGGTCATCGCGGGCACGCAGTTTCTGCATCCCGGTCAGGTCGTCGAGGCCGCGGCAGGGGACGCCAGCCCATGATCCGCCTTCTCGCCGCCCTTGGTCTCGCGCTGCTCTGCGCCGGCTGCAACGAAGAGGCGGCGCCCGCTCCCGCGCCCTTGCGCCCGGTGGTGGTCACGGTCGCGAAGCCGGTGGACGTCGCCGCCTTCGGCCCGTTCGCCAGCACGGTGGAGGCGCGCTACCAGACGCAGCTCGGCTTTCAGCTCGCCGGACGCATGATCGCCCGCGACGTCTTCGTCGGCGACCGGGTCCGGCAGGGCCAGCGATTGGGCGCCCTCGATGCGACTGTGACGCAATTCGCCCTGACGCGGGCCCAAGCCGATCGGGCCGACGCCAGGGCGCAGCTCGCCAACGCCGAAGGCATCGAGGCGCGGCAACGGCAGCTTGCGGGGGGCGGCAACGCCACTCAGGCCGCGCTGGACAACGCGGTAGCGTCCCGCGACACAGCCAAGGCACGCCTCGATCAGGCCGAGGCCGCCCTGCGGATCGTGCAAGAGCAGATCGGTTACACCGAACTCCACGCCAACTTCGACGGCGTCGTCACCGCCTGGACGGCCGAGGTCGGGCAATACGTCACCAACGGGCAGGCGGTGGTCACGGTCGCGCGGCCGGATGTCCGCGAGGCCGTGGTCGACATCCCTGACGAGCTCATCGGCAAGGTCAGCCCCGCGATGGTCTTCCTCGTGCACCTGCTGTCCGCGCCGGAGATCACGGCAAACGCCGTGGTCCGCGAAATCGGGCCGCTCGCCGATGCCGCCACGCGCTCGCGCCGGGTCCGGCTCACCCTGCAGACCCCGTCGGACGCCTTCCGCATCGGCAGTACCATTACGGTCGGGGTGGAGACGCCGGTGGCCTCGCACGTGGTGCTGCCGGCGGAGGCGGTGCTCGGCGACGGCGCGGAGCGGTCCGTCTGGGTGCTCGCCGCCGACGGCCGCAGCGTCGCGCGTCGCGCGGTGTCCATCGACGGCGGCGAGGGCGACCGCCTCTTCGTGGTCCGCGGTCTCCAGGCGGGCGACAAGGTGGTGATCGTCGGCACGCACAGCCTCAAGGACGGGCAGGCAGTGGCGGGCGAGGCCGGCAGCAGTACGGTGAAGGTGCGGGAGACGCAGTTATGAGGGGCTTCAACCTGTCGGCATGGGCGCTCGGCCACCGATCCTTCGTCTGGTTCCTGATGATCGTCGCGATCGTCGCCGGCGCGATGGCCTATACCAAACTCGGACGCGAGGAGGACCCTGCCTTCGCGATCAAGACGATGGTCGTCGGCGCCGAATGGCCCGGCGCCACCGTCGGCGATACGCTCGACCAGGTGACCGACCGCATCGAGAAAGAGCTGCAGCAGGTCGATTCCCTCGACTATACCAAAAGCTACACGACGCCCGGCAAGACCACGGTGTTCGTGCAGTTCAAGGACACGACGGACCCCAAGAAGCTGCCCGGCCTGTTCTACCAGGTCCGCAAGCACCTCGGCGACATTCGCAACACCTTCCCCGCAAGCCTGAAGAGCCTCACGTTCAACGACGAATTCGGCGACGTCTACGGCAACGTCTATGCCTTTACCGCCGACGGCCTTTCCATGCGCCAGCTGCGCGACTACGTCGAAGGCGTGCGCAGCGCCGTGCTCGGCGTCAAGAACATCGGCAAGACGACGCTCGTGGGTACGCAGGACGAGGCGATCTACCTCGACTTCTCCACCCGCAAGCTCGCCGGCCTCGGCCTCGACACCCAGGCGCTGATCAAGACGTTGCAGGCGCAGAACGCGGTCGCGCCCTCCGGTGTCATCCAGTCCGGCGCCGAGCAGGTCTCCGTGCGCGTGGGCGGTCAATTCGTGTCCGAGGCGAGCCTCAAGGCGATCAACCTCCGCGTCAACGAGCGCTTTTTCCGCCTGTCCGACGTGGCCGACATCCATCGCGGCTATCCCGACCCGCCGCAGCCGATGTTCCGCTACGACGGCGAGCCGGCGATCGGACTGGCCATCGCGATGCGGGCCGGCGGCAACCTGCTGCAGTTCGGGGAAGAGCTGAAGACCAAGATGCGCGACGTCGAAGCCACGCTGCCGATCGGCGTCGGCATTCACCTCGTTTCAGACCAGCCGCGCATCGTCGAGCAGGCGGTCGGCGGCTTCACCCAGGCTCTGGCCGAGGCCATCGCCATCGTGCTCATCGTCAGTTTCATCAGCCTCGGCGTGCGGGCCGGCCTCGTCGTCTCCATCTCCATCCCCCTGGTGCTGGCGATTACCTTCATCGTGCTCAACGCCATGGGGGTCACGCTGCAACGCATCTCGCTGGGCGCCCTCATTATCGCGCTCGGCCTGCTCGTCGACGACGCGATGATCACCGTCGAGATGATGGTGGCGCGTCTGGAGGCCGGCGACAGCCGTACGCAGGCCGCGACCTTCGCCTACCATTCCACTGCCTTCCCGATGCTGACGGGTACGCTCGTCACCGTCGCCGGTTTCCTGCCGATCGGCTTCAACGGCAGCGCGGCTGGCGAGTACACCTACAGCCTCTTCGTCGTCATCGCCGCCTCGCTGCTGGTCTCCTGGGTCGTGGCCGTGCTTTTCGCCCCGCTCGTCGGCGTCAAGCTCCTGCCCAAGACGATGAAGCGCCACGATCCGGCCAAGCCCGGCCGTTTCGCGGCCCTGTTCCGCACCGTCCTCGTGGTGGCCATGCGCTGGCGCTGGGCGACCATCGTGATCAGCGTCGCGCTCCTCTTCTTATCCGTCTACGGCATGCGCTTCGTGCAGCAGCAATTCTTCCCCTCGTCGGACCGGCCCGAGATCCTCGTCGACATGACGCTGCCGCAGATGAGCAGCATCGACGAGACCCGCAAGCAGATGGACCGCATGGAGGAGCGGCTGAAGGGCGATTCCGACATCGTCAAATGGACCTCCTATGTCGGTCAGGGCGCCATCCGCTTCTACCTGCCGCTCGACCAGCAGCTCGGCAACGCCTTCTTCGGCCAGATCGTCGTCGAGACGAAGTCGCTCGAGGCACGCAACCTGCTGATGCCCAAACTCATGGCCTACGGGCGCGAGCATTTCGTCGGCACCGACGTTTTCGTGCACACGCTCGACCTGGGCCCGCCGGTCGGGCGGCCGATCCAATACCGCATCAGCGGGCCAAACCTGCAGACGGTGCGCGCGCAGGCGATCAAGCTCGCGAGTATGATCAGCGCCAACGAGCACATCGGCGTCCCCACCTTCGACTGGAACGAGCCCGGCCAGATGCTTCGCGTCGACGTCCAGCAGGACAAAGCGCGCCAGCTCGGGATCACCGGCCAGGACATTGCCGGCATTCTCAACGGGTTCATCGGCGGTACGGCCATCACGCAGGTGCGCGACAGCATCTACCTCGTCGACGTGATCGCCCGCGCGCAGGCGTTGGAGCGCTCCTCGATCGACACGCTGCAGACCCTGCAGGTGTCGCTGGCGAACGGCGTGTCCGTGCCGTTACTCGCCCTCGCGAAGATCGGCTACGACCTGGAGCAGCCGATCGTCTGGCGCCGCGACCGTTTGCCGACCGTGACGCTGCGCGCCACCATCGTCGACGCGCTACAGCCGGCGACGGTGGTGGCGCAGCTCAAACCGGCAGTCGACGCCTTCGCCGGCGCGTTGCCGCCCGCCTATAGCGTGGCGACGGGCGGGGCGGTGGAGGAGGCCGCCAAGGGTCAGGGGCCGATCGCCTCCGTCGTGCCGCTCATGCTGCTGACGATGGCGTTCTTCCTGATGGTGCAGCTGCAGAGCTTCGGCAAACTCGCCCTCGTCGTCAGCGTGGCGCCGCTTGGCCTCATCGGCGTCGTGGCCGCGCTCCTGCCGTCGGGCGCGCCGCTCGGCTTCGTCGCAATCCTCGGCGTGCTCGCCCTCATCGGCATCATCATCCGCAACTCGGTCATCCTGGTCACCCAGATTGACGAGTACATGAACGACGAGCGCTCTCCTTGGGACGCCGTGGTGGAGGCGACCTGCCACCGTATGCGGCCCATCCTGCTCACGGCGGCAGCCGCGAGCCTCGGCATGGTGCCGATCGCCCGCGAGGTGTTCTGGGGACCGATGGCCTACGCGATGATCGGCGGCATCTTGGCGGGCACGCTGCTGACGCTGATCTTCCTGCCGGCGCTCTACGTCGCCGCCTATCGCATCAAGCCGCCGCCGCGCCGCGCGGAGGCCCCGGCGGCAAGCCGGGAGGACCACCGCGCGTTCGCGGGTGCCAAGGAACCGGCGTTGACACGTGAGGCCTGGATGAAGAGATGAAAGGGCGTTTTCGCGCCAGCTACCCGATGATCGCGGTGGCGAGGGCCGTGCCGGACATCCAGGCGGCTTCGACCCTCGGCCCGATCAGCCAATCGCCGCAGATCCCGAGCCGCTGCGTCGCGTCCCAGGAGAAGCGCACGCCGGCGGCCCCCGACTTGGCATAGCGCCAGCGGTGGGCGTCGAGGGAGAGCGGATGCGGCAGGGCGATCCCGGCCGCTTCCCCGAAGGCCCGCAGGAGCGCGGCAGCGACGGTGCCGCCGTCCTCTTCCAGATGCTCGCGCGACCAGTCGGCGCTCGCCTGGACCACCCAGGCTTCGGGCCCGGAGCGTCCCGCTTTGGCCGAGTTGCGCGCCGCCCAGGCCACGTCGCCGCGCCGCGCGAGGACGTCGGCGGATATCGGCAGGGCCTCGGCGAAGGACGCCATGAGCGTCCAGCAGGGCTGCGACGGCGTCCGCCCCGCGAGCGCCGCCATGGCCGGTGCGAAGCTCGCCACCAGGGCCGCGACCTGCTCTGCCGGCACGGCAACGACCACGGTGTCGAAACCGCTGCCGGCGAGCCCCTCCGCGGCGAGGTGCCAAAGGCCATCGCGGCGCGTCACGGCGGCGATCCGGGTCGACCATCGGACGTCGAGGTGTTCAGCCATCTCGGCCGCGGGGGCGCTCATGCCGGGCGTGCCGACCCAGGCGTCCTCGCCTGCCGCGAGCCACGGCGCCGCGAGCTCTCGTTGCGACCAGCGCTGCACCCTTGCCCGGAAGGCCGGATCGCGCGCCGTGAAATATTGCGCACCATGATCGAAGGCGGCGGGACCCAAACGCGTCTCGACCCTTCGCGTCGACAGGCGGCCCGCAGGGTGTCGGCCCTTGTCGAACAGGGTCACCTCGACACCGCCTGCCCGCAGCGACTCGGCACAGGCAAGCCCGGCCATGCCGGCGCCGATAATCGCTGACTTCATCCGTTCTCGCGCCCCGTCACCGTCGGTCATCCGTCGGCCAAGGTCGCCATCCCATCGCTTTCGTCAATGGGTGCGGCCTTTGCGAGAAGCGGCCGCACCCCCAAATGCACGACTACCCACGGATGGATTCCCTCGTGCTCCGCCTCCTCGCCCTCGCCTTCGTGCTCGTCTTCATTGTGCCGGTCGTGATCTCCGGTGCCCTCTATGCCGTCCGCAATCGCGACGTCGAGTGGCGCACCGCCGACCGCTCGAGCGCCGGCCTGCTGCCATCGCCGGCGCCCGGCCAGCCGGCCGTCGTGCGCGTCTTTTCCGCCCGCACCGTGTCATGGCGCGGGATCGTCGCGACGCACAGCTGGATCGTCGTCAGGGAGGCGAGCGCCTCCGCCTACAAGAGGTTCGACTACACCGCCTGGGGGACGCCGATCTGGGTCGATCGTTTCGTCGCCGACGGGCTGTGGTTCGGCAGCCGCCCCGCGGTGGTGTTCGCCGCCGATGGTGCAGTGGCAGGCGCGATGATCCCGCGCATCAAAGACACCATCGCCCACTACCGGTACGCGAGCCTTGGCGACTACCGGGCGTGGCCGGGACCCAATTCGAACACCTTCGTTGCCGCCGTCATGAGCGCCGTGCCGGACATGCGCGCGAGCCTGCCGCCGACGGCCATCGGCAAGGATTTCCCCTACGATGGCCGCTGGATCGGGCTGACTGCGTCCGGTACCGGCGTCCGCCTCAACTGGGGCGGTTATCTCGGCCTGACCCTCGGCTGGGTCGAGGGACTGGAGGTGAACGTGCTCGGCGCCGTCGTGGGGCTCGACTTCATCCACCCCGGCATCAAGCTCCCGGCGCTGGGCCGCATCGGCGTCTGAGGGTCTTCCGGTGGCCTTGCCGGCGCGACGGGCGCGGGTGTTAAAGGACGGCGTGGCAGAGGCGAGGACGCATGGGTACCGACGCGATCGAGGCATTTCGGATGGTGCTCGGAGACAGCGGCGTCCTAACCGGCCCCGACCTCGTCGAGCGCTATGTCGTCGATCAGCGCGATCTCCTGCGCGGCGTGACGCCCGCCGTGCTTCGGCCGGCGGACACGGGCGAGGTCCAACGGATCGTCCAGCTGGCCTCCCGCCTCGGTTTCGCCCTTGTGCCGCAGGGCGGCAACACCGGTTATTGCGGCGGCGCGACGCCCGATCGTTCGGGCCGCCAGCTCGTCGTCAGTCTGGAACGGATGAACCGCATCCGCGAAGTCGATCCTCTCGGACATACCCTTGCGGCCGATGCCGGTGTGGTGCTCGCCGACGCGCAGAAGGCCGCGGGGGACCGAGGGCTGATGCTGTCGCTGAGCCTCGGCGCGGAAGGCAGCTGCCGCCTCGGCGGCAACGTGGGCACCAATGCCGGCGGCCTCTCGGTGCTGCGCTACGGCATGACGCGCGACCTCGTTCTCGGCCTGGAAGTGGTGTTATCGAACGGCGATGTGCTCGACGACATGAAGCGCCTGCGCAAGAACAACACCGGCTACGACCTCAAGCAGACTTTCATCGGTTCCGAGGGGACCCTCGGGATCGTCACCGGTGTGGTGCTGAAGCTGGGCCCAATACCGGTGCAGCGCGCCACCGCCTGGGTCGAGCTCGCCGCCGGCGCGCCGCTGGCGGAAATGCTCGCGCTGACGCGGCGCGAGAGCGCGGACCTCGTGTCCTCGTTCGAGTTCATCACTGCCCGCTCCATCGCGCTGGTGCAGACGGCGGCGGCAGGGCCGCTCAAAGCGGGACCGGGCGGTGCGCTCCTCGTCGAGTTCTGCTCCTCGTCGTTGCGCCTCCCCCTCGACGACCTGATGGCCGGCACGTTGCAAATGATGGTCGAACGCGGCTGGGTGGAGGACGCGCTCCTCGCCCAGAACGAGCGGCAGCGCCGCGGCTTCTGGACGCTGCGCGAGACCATACCCGAGGGTGAGAAGAAGGCGGGCGGCTCCGTCAAGCACGACATCTCGCTGCCGCTCGGCGCGGTCGAGCCGTTTCTCGCGCGCGGCGCGGTCGTCGTACGCGGTTACGACCCGCGCCTCGAACTTTCGGTCTATGGCCATCTCGGCGACGGCAACCTGCACTACAACGTGCTCGTTCCGCCGGGCGAAGAGCGCCTCGCCTTCACGGCGGCGATCGAGGGCGACCTGTCGCATCGGCTTTACGCCGCCGCGCTCGAACTGGGCGGCACCTATAGCGGCGAGCATGGCGTCGCCCGGTTGAAGCGTCCCCTCCTCGAGCGCTACGGCGATCCCGTGCGCCTCGCGTTGATGCGGCGGGTGAAAGCCGCGCATGATCCCGCCAACCTCATGAACCCCGGCGCTCTCGTCGATCCCGGCTAGAACCGCCCTGCCGCGAATGGTGCGATGGGGATTTCCGGCTCGCGACCGCCGACGAGTTGCGCCACCACGCGGCCGGTGCGCGCCGAGGAGACGAGCCCGACGTGGCCGTGGCCGAAGGCGTGGATCACGTCCCGGCTCGCCCGCGCCGGCCCCAGGACCGGCAGGCCGTCCGGTGTACTCGGCCGGTGCCCGAACCACAGCTTGACGCGCGAGGCCGGCAGATCGCGCGGCAGCCCTGGGACCATGGAAAGAAGGTGGTCGCGCAGGATCTCGGCGCGGCGCCAGTCGGGCGCCGCTTCCAGGCCGGCGATCTCGACCTGACCGGCGGCGCGCAAGCCCCCCGTCATCGGGTTGACGATGAGCTTCACGTCGGAGGCGTTGACGGAGCCGCGCAGCGTCGTCTCCGCGCCGGTGATCACCGCGTGATAGCCGCGCTCCGTCTCCAGCGGCACTGTGTCCCCGACCGAAGCCGCGAGCGCCTTCGAGCGCGCCCCGGCTGCGACCACGGCCTTGTCGCAGACGATCGTCCCATGCGCGGCCGTGACGATTCCACGCAGGCGCTTGCCCTCGAGGTCAAGGCCGACCGCGCGGTCTGCCACGAAGGCCGCGCCGCGCTCACGCGCCAAGACGGCCAGCGCGGCGACATAGGCGCCGGGGTCTTTGCAGCGGCCTGCCTCTTCGACGAGCAGGCCGAACCGATAGCGGCGGTCGAGGGCCGGCTCGCGCTGGCGCAGCTCATCGGCCGAGAGCTCCAGCCAGCGCACTCCGACCTTGGCGCGGATGTCCCAGGCGAGGCGGGCTGCCTCGAAGTCATCCCGCGCGGGAAACACATGCAGCACACCGGCCTGCTCGATCAGTTGCGCCACGCCCGCTTCCTCCGCCAGCCGGCGGTGCAGCCTCGGCGCGTCCACCAGCAGCGGGCGCAGCGCGCGCGCCGTCCGCTCGAGGCGCGCCG
This sequence comes from Beijerinckiaceae bacterium, assembly GCA_965249685.1. Taxonomy (GTDB): domain Bacteria; phylum Pseudomonadota; class Alphaproteobacteria; order Rhizobiales; family Beijerinckiaceae; genus RH-AL1. The sequence goes on from CBDFMN010000003.1 coordinate 3,325,667, forward strand.
CCGTCCAGCCCGAGACGAGGTAGAGCGCCAGCCAGGGTGCGGCCCTGGGCAGGTAGCGCCAGCGTATCGCCAGCGGCCCGAGCGGGTCGCGCAAATAGGCCGGAAGCTTTCGCCACAGGCCGGGCTCGGCGGGCGGGATCACCGAATGCGAGGACAGCCAGCCGGCGTTCCCATAGCTCGCGGCCTGCTCGCCGCCGGGCTCGCCCGGTTCGACCACCGTTACGGCATGGCCGTCGCGCAGGCATTCCAGGGCGCTGACGATGCCAACGGCACCGCCGCCGATTATCGCGACGTGGTGGGTCACGACGCGAGACGGCGGCAATGGGCGAGCGCCGCCTCGATGAGGGTCTCGCTGGCCTCGGGCGTGCGGAAGGCGGAATGGGCGGAGAGCGTGGCGTTCTCCACGCGGGTCCAGGGATGGCCGGCCCGCATCGGTTCCTCGCCGTAGACGTCGAGCCCGGCGTGGAGCAGCCTGCCGTCCTCTAAGGCGGCCCGCAGCGCCGCTTCGTCGACGAGCGCGCCGCGCGCCGTGTTGACGAGGATGGCGCCGGGCCGCATGGCGGCGATCCGCGCCGCCGACAGGAAGCCGCGCGTCTCCTCTGTGAGGAGCAGGTGCAGAGAGACGACGTCGGCCCGCGCGAGCAACGCGTCGAGCCCGACGAACGTGACATGCTGCCGCGTCTTGGGCGTCCTATTCCAGGCGAGCACATGCATTCCCGCGCCCTGTGCCAGCCGCGCCAGCTCCGCCGCGATCCCGCCGAAGCCGACGAGGCCGAGCGTCTTGCCGGTGAGCTGGACGGCTTCCGCGCGCAGCCATTGGCCCGCGCGCATGCCCCGGTCCATGCGGGCGAAGCCCTTAGCCGCCGCCCACATCAGGCCGAAGGCGCACTCGGCCACGGCCGTGTCGCCGTAGCCCTTGATGGTGTGGACGCCGATGCCGCGGGCGGCGAGCGCCTCCAGGTCCATGTAGGAGCGTGCCCCCGTGCCGAGGAAGACCACGTGCTTCAGCCCGGCGCACCGCACCGCGACGGCAGTGGGCAGGTGCGTGTGGTCGATGATGGCGATGGCCGCGTCCCTGAGGACGCCGGGCAACGCCTCCGGCGTGACCGCCGGCTGTCGGTTGACAGCGACGGGTATGTCGCCGGCGCGGCGTAGGCGCACCACGACGTCCGCCAGCACGTCACTCGCATCGACGAAAACCGCCCGCATGGCCTCTCCCGATCTCTGCCCTGGAACCGGTCCCGCGCGCATCTCGGACCGCGAGACGGCCCCTGTCGGCTTTGCCTCTAGCAGCGCCTTGCCTATAGCAGCGCCTTGGGCAGCATCATGTGGATGCCTTTGTTGCCGTCGACGAGCTGCGTCACCCGCAGGTCGCCAGCCAGCGAGCAGAGCATGTAAGCCTGGTTGCGGGTGAGCGTCGTGCGCTCGCACACGTGCTTCACCATTTCGCGCACCGCCTGCTTGGCGGCGTCGTCGAGATCCTCGTCCAGGCCGATGGACATGAGGTGGGTCGCGGTCTCGGCGAACGGCCAGGCGAGCTGCATATCCTTGCGGACGGTCAGGCGGAACGTGCCGGTCACACCCGTCTCGAGCGCTGTGATGCAGACCTCGCCGTCGCCCTGCACGCCGTGCCCGTCGCCGGCGAAGAACAGCGCGCCCTCGGTGAAGACGGGCAGGTACAGGGTGGTGCCGGGCTTGAGCTCCTTGTTGTCCATGTTGCCGCCGAAGGAGCGCGGCACGGGCGAGCCGCAGCGGCCCCAGACCGGCGGCGGCGCCGTCGCGATGATGCCGAAGAAGGGGTCGAGCGGGATCTCGGCGCCCCACGGCATGACGCACAGGTTGCGGGCGTGGTCGACCGTGGGGTGGATCGTCTCGTAGTCCGTAAACTCGTCCGGCAGTGTGCCGAGCAGCGGTAGGATGGCGACGAAGCCCCAGTCCTGGCTGATCTTCACGTCGAGGATGTCGACCTGCAGCACGTCGCCGGGCTGTGCGCCCCGCACGAAGACGGGTCCGGTGATGAAGTGCGGTCCCGGCCCCTGCGTCATCGTCTCCAGGGCGTGGAGGTAGTCGGGCGGCACGAGGCTCCTGTCAGCCGGCAGGCACTCCTTGCCGCCGGCCGGAAAGGACGACAGGGTGACGGTGTCGCCGGATGCCACCTCCAGCACCGGCTTCGTGCGGCTGTCGAGATAGCCCCAAACCATGTTTTCCGGCTTGGTGGAGAGTTCGTGGCGCTTGGACATGGGTTGGCTCCTGACTAGATGGCGATATGGCGGGTGAGCTGGTCGCGGCTCGTCGCTTCGGCGCGGCTCGCTTCGACGACGCTCCCGCGCGAAAGGACCACGACGGCGTCGGCGAGACTGAGGGCGAAGTCGAGATATTGCTCGACCAGCAGCACGGAGATGCGCCCCTTCAGCGAGGCGAGCACGTCCTTGATGGCCGCAACCACGTTGGGTTGGATGCCTTCCGTGGGCTCGTCGAGGATGAGCAGCGACGGTCTGGTGACGAGGGCGCGGGCGATGGCGAGCTGCTGCTGTTGGCCACCGGAGAGCGCACCGCCGGGCCGTCGCCACATCTGCTTCAACACGGGAAACAGCGCTAGCGCCTCGTCCACCGCTGCGCCGTCGGTGCGGTGCGCGCGGGCGGCCACCATCATGTTTTCGCCGACGCTGAGCTCGGAGAAGATGTCGCGCCCCTGCGGAACGTAGGCGAGGCCGCCGGCAGAGCGCCGGTTGGACGACCAACCGGTCATGTCGCGCTCGTCGGCCACGACGCGGCCCGCGCTCAGCGGGATGATGCCCATCAGGCACTTGAGCAGCGTCGTCTTGCCGGCCCCGTTGCGGCCGAGCACGGCGAGGCATTCGCCCGGCGGGATGGCGAAGGAGACGCGGCGGAGCACCTGGGCGCTGCCATAATGCTGGTCGAGGGCGTCGGCACGAAACAGCATCGCTCAGCGCCCGAGATAGACGTCGATGACGCGGGCATCGGCCCGCGCGTCGGCCATCGAGCCTTCGAAGAGGGTGCGGCCCTCGTGCAGCACGGTCACCCGGTCGGCGATGCGCTCGACGAAGTCCATGTCGTGTTCCACCACCACGATCGCGCGGTCGGGCCGCCGCAGGCTGCGGACCAGCGCCGCGGTGCGCTCGGTCTCTTCGTCGGTCAGGCCGGCGACCGGCTCGTCCAGCATGAGGACCTTGGGGTTGGAGGCGAGCACGGTGCCGATCTCCAGCCATTGCTTCTGGCCGTGGGCGAGCTCGGCGGCCGGGCGCTCGGCCTCGGCGGCCAGCCCGACCGCTTCGAGCACCTCGTCGACCCGCGCCCCGCGCGCCGCGTCGGTCATGGTGCGGCGGAACCCGGTCTCCGCGCCGATCTCCACGTGTTGGCGCACGCTCAGGCCCTCGAAGATGCTCGGTTTCTGAAACTTGCGTCGCACGCCGGCCCGGGCGATAGCCGATTCGCTCGCGCGCGTGATGTCGGACGCGCCATCCAGCACGACGTGGCCCAGGCGCGGGCGCGTGATGCCGGAGATGATGTCGAGCAGGGTGGTCTTGCCCGCCCCGTTGGGCCCGATTATGGCGCGCACCTCGCCATAGTCGATCGCGAGCGACAGCGCGTCGATGGCGCGGAAGCCTGCGAACTCGACCGTGACGCCTTGCACGAGCAGCGCGACGACGCCCATCACGGCAGCTCCCGCGCTTCGTCGACGATCCGTTTTGGGCCCATCGGCCGCGCGATCTTCAGCGCGGCCAGGTTCATCAGGCCGTTGGGGAACACCATGACGACGAGGACGATGAGGCCGGACAGGATGAAGGGCCAGACCTCGGGTGCGGCGAAGGAAAGCCAGAATTTGAGGGCGTTGACGAGCAGCGCGCCGACCACCGCGCCGACGAGGTTGCCGCGCCCGCCGATCGCCACCCAGACGGCGATCTCGAGCGACAGGTCGGGGGCGAGCAGGCGCGGGTTGATGATGCCCACCTGCGGCACGTAGAGCACGCCGGCGAGCGCCGCCACCAGAGCCGCCAAGCACCAGACCGCGAGCTTGAGGAGCAGCGTGTCGTAGCCCAGCGTGCGCAGCCGCACCTCGTCGTCGCGCGTCGCCAGCATCAGCGCGCCGAAGCGGCTACCGAGCAGTCTGCGGCAGCCGATCAGCACGGCGATGAGCGCGACCACGGAGGCGGCCGCCATGCCGATCACCGTTCCGCGCGCGCCGATCGGCCAGCCCAACAGAGTTGTAAAGCCGGTCATGCCGTTGTTGCCGCCGAAGCCCGTGTCGTTGCGGAACATGAGCAGCATGGCGACGTAGACGAGGGCCTGCGTGATGATGGCGAAATAGACGCCGCCCACCCGAGAGCGAAAGGACACGTAGCCGAAGGCGCCCGCCACGAGCAGCGTGGCCAAGGCGGAGACGAGCAGCGCGTAGGGCAGGACGCCGAAGCCGGCCCAATAGAACGCGAACGCCTTCTGCCCCATGAATTGCAGGAAGTCGGGCACGGTGCCCGTCGCCTCGAAGGAATATTTCAGGAGGTGCATGGCGACCGCATAGCCGCCGATGCCGAAGAACAGGCCCTGGCCGAGCGAGAGGATGCCGAGGTAGCCCCAGATGAGGTCGAGCGACACGGCGAGCAATGCGAAGGCGGCGAGCTGGCCGACCGCGTTGGCGAGATAGGGGGAGCCGAAGCCGGGCACCGAGGCGGACACGACGAGCAGGCCCGCCACGATCGCCAGCAGGGCGAGCAGCGCGAGGAGCGGCCTGTCCGAGGTCCAGGGCCTCACGAGGCCAGCCCCCTCACTTGCGCCGACCCTTGACGACGAAGAGGCCCTCCGGCCGCCACTGCAGGAAGGCGATGATCATCAGCAGCACGATGACCTTGGCCGCCACCGCGCCGCCGAGCGGCTCGATCAGCACGTTGACCTGGCCGATGCCGAGCGCCGCGACGACCGGCCCGAGGATCGTGCCGACGCCGCCCAGCACCACGACCATGAAGCTGTCGATGATGAAGCCCTGGCCCATCAGTGGGTTGACGCTGTAGATCGGCGCCAGCGCGAGGCCGGCGAGCCCCGCGAGACCCGATCCGAGGCCGAAGGCCAGCATGTCCACCCGGCGCACGGGGATGCCGATGCAGCCGGCCATCGTGCGGTTCTGGGTCACCGCGCGGATGGCGAGGCCCAGCGGCGTCAGGCGGATCACGGCGTAGGTCAGCGCGAGCGTCACGAGGGCGAAGGCGATGGCGAAGAGCCGGTTCCAGGTGATGATGAACTCGCCGATCACAGGCACGCCGCCGGTCACGTAGGGGGGCATGACGAACTGCAGGTTCTGGGTGCCGAACACGACCCGCACGAGGTTGACGAGGAACAGGCTGACCGCCCAGGTGGCGAGGAGGCTCATCAGCGGGCGCTTGTAGAGGTGGCGTAGCAGCGTGACCTCGAGCGCGATGCCGATCGCGGCGGTGACGAGGAACGCCACGGGGATCGCCAGCAGCAGGTAGTAATCCAGGAGCGCGGGCGCGACGCGCCGCAGGCCCTCCTGCACGAGCCACGTCGTGTAGGCGCCGATCATGATCAACTCGCCCTGCGCCAGGTTGATCACGCCCATCAGGCCGAAGATCACGGCGAGGCCGATCGCCGCCATGAACAGGATGCTGGCGAAGCTCAGGCCGTTGTAAAGGGTGGCGAGGACGCTGCCGATGGCGAGACCGCGGTTGATCTTGACGAGGGCGGAATCGACGGCCTCCTTGAAGGCCGGGTTGCCGGCATAGGCGGGATCGCTCCGCAACGCATCCACGCTCGTCAGGGCCCGGCCGTTCGGGTCGCCGGCGATCTGCGCGAGGGCGGCGATGCGCTTGTTCGGGTCTTTGGCGTTGAGCGCCGCGCCGACGCCCACGGCGAGGATCTGCTTCTTGAGGCCGAGGTCGCGTTCTCGCGCGGCGGCGGCCTCGAGCAGGCCGTCCGGCAGGCTCGTGGCATGCCGTTCCAACGTGCGAAGCGCCCCTGCGCGGCGGCCGAGGTCCGGCGACGTGCGCAGCGCGAGCGCGGCCTCCGCCGTTTCCAGCAGCGCGCGATTGCGCAGGTTGAGGGTGGCGGAGCGGTTCTCCGCCGCGGCCGCGCGCGGGGCCCGTGTGAGCGCGTCGAGCGAGGCCCCGCCGCTGCCGGGGATGACCGCGCCAGCGGTGTCGCAGGCGAGTCTGCGGTCGAGCGCCGCGCGCGCGAGCGGCGCGGCCCAGCCGCGCTCGTCGTCGGAGGCGCCGGCCGCGACCGCCAGCAGCGCCTGCGCCGCCGCTCCTACCGCCGCGCCGTCGCCGCAGAGGCCCGAGACGAGCGCCGGCCGGGCCGCATCCTCCGCGGCCAGCGGCGAAGCCGCCATCGCGAGCGACAGCGCGGCGATCGCCGTGCGGCAGAGGTGTCCTACGCTGAGGCGCGGCATGGCGAGCGTGGATGCAAAGTCTAGCCGTAAGGGCTGAAAGGGACCGGCTTGGGCGTATCCTTCGATTGCCACAGCACGTCGAAGCCCTGCTGCTCGTTGACCGAGCCGATGAACACGCCGCGCGCGACGTAATTGTTGTCGGCTGTCATCGTCAGCTTGTACCCCGACGGACCGTCGAGGCTGAGGCCGGGAAAGGCCTTGCGCACCTCCGGCACGTCGAAGGAGCCGGCCTTCTGCGCCGCCATGGCCCAGAGGCGCACGGAATCGTAGGCCGAGACCATCGGGTCGATGACGACGTCGCCCTTGAACGGCACCTTGTTCTTGGCGACGTAGTCCGCCCATTGCTTCAGGAACACCGTGTTGGCCGGCGCCTTGACGTTTTGCAGGTAGGCCCAGCAATTGAGGTGACCGACGAGCGGCTCGGTGTTGAGCCCTTCGAGGTCGGACTCAACCATGTCGAGCCCGAGCACCGGCACATCGGTCGCCTTGATCCCCTGGTTGGCGAACTCGCGCAGGAAGTCGGGAATGGACGAGCCGACGACCGTCAGCACGACGATCGGCTTGCCGCCACCTTTATCGGCGAAGGCACGGACCTGGTTGACCAGCGTCTGGAAGTTGGAGAAGCCGAGCGGCACGTATTCCTCGCGCCAAGCCGTCTCGGGAATGCCCTTGGACTTCCAATAGCCCTTCAGCTGCTTGTTGATGGTGCGGGGCCAAACGTAGTCCGAGCCGATCATGAAGAAGCGTTTGGCGCTTACGCCTTCCTCGCCCATCAGGTAGTCGACGGCGGGCAGCACGGAGGACGCGGGCGGGGAGTTCATGTAGACGACGTTCTTGGAATTCTCGTCGCCCTCGAAGTGCAGCGGGTAGTAGAGGAGGCCGTTGGCCTGCTCGACCACGGGCAGCACCGTCTTGCGCGAGACGGAGGTCCAGCAGCCAAACAGCGCCGCCACCTTCTCCTGCTCGAGCATCTGCTTGGCCGTCTGCGCGTAGAGCGGCCAGTCGGAGGCGGGGTCGGAGGTCGCGACCTCGATCGTGCGGCCGTTGACGCCGCCCTTGGCGTTGATCTCGTCCACCGCCATCTTGACCACGTAGTTGAGGCGCCCCTCGTTGTTGGCCATGGTGCCGGACGAGGAGAACAGGCACCCGAGCTTCACCGTACCGGTCGCGGCGCGCGCCGAGCGCAGGATGGCGGGCATGCCGATAGGGGCAAGCGTACCGGCTGTGGCCAGGCCGCCGGCCTGAAGGAACGAACGCCGTGAAAACGTGCTCATGGGGCTGCAATCCCGTTGGATGATGGTCCTCATCTCTCGCCGCCTGGGCAGGAGGCGCAACGGCAAAAAGTAGCCATTGCTGCCGAAAGAGGCAGCACCTGCCCTAGAAATGGCAGTTCCATGTCACGTTTGACATTATCGGCCGGCGCGGCCGCTGGCCTGCTCCATGCAGGATCGGTGGCTGGTTCGTCGAACCGTCGGGAGGCGAGGTCCATGCGCCAGTCGCAGCACACCGAACTAGAGATCCACGACTATCTCGGCCGAGCCCATGCCGGTCTTCCCATCGCCGACATCTGCGCCATGGCGCGGATCACGCCGCGCACGTTCTATCGCTGGCGCACGCGCTACGGCGGGGTGACGCGGCAGTCGCAGAGCGCCGTCAAGGACCTTCAGCTCGAAAACAGCCGCCTTCGCGCGCTGGTGGCGAGCCTGACGGCGCGGGTTACCGCGGGCGCGGCGCGGACTTGCGCTCCCCATCCGCTGCTGCGCCACGACCAGGGTGACAATGGTGCCTCGCTCGGCCGCTTCGCCTTCGTGCGCGGGCCGCGCTGATCGTCGGGTGGTCGGCGCGCCGCGCGGGACCTATCTCACCGTGCGGCGCGCGACGCGCCGCGAGGCTAGCCGTGACGAACCATCGAAATCCCAGCCGCCGTTCGATCCTTGTTGCCGGAGCCGCCTGGGCAGCCAGCGCTCCGCTCGCCCAAGCGGCGACGGAGGCCGCCGTGCTGCGACGGCCTATCCCGCACGGGTCCGAGACCCTGCCGGTCATCGGCATCGGCACGTCGCAGGTGTTCGACGTCGGCGGCGACGAGGCCAAGCGGCGCGGTCTGGCCGGCGTGGTGGCCACTCTCGTCGACGGCGGCGGCTCGGTCATCGATACGGCTAGCTCCTACGACACCTCCGAGGAAGTGGTCGGCGCGATAGCCACCGGCACGCCGCTGCGTCCCCGAATCTTCATCGCCACCAAGCTGGAGGAGCGCGGCGGCCGGGCGGCGGAGGCGGAGTTCAAGACCTCGCTGCGGCGTCTTCGGGTGAAGAGCGTCGACCTGCTGCAGATGCACAACGTCACGGCGGGAGACCCCAGTCTCGCCTTCTTCCGCCACCTCAAGGCGCAAGGGCTGACCCGTTACGTCGGCGCCACCACGACCGATAGCGGCGACTACGGCGCGATGGAGGCGCTGATCCGCAAGGACAGGCCCGATTTCATCGAGATCGACTGCTCCATCGCCAACCGCGGCGCGGAGGCGCGCCTCATTCCCGCAGCCGCAGAGGTGGGTGCGGCCGTGCTCATCGCGCTGCCGTTCGGGCGCTCCTCGCTGTTTCGCAAGGTGAAGGGCCATCCGTTGCCCGGCGTCGCGAAGGAGGTCGGCGCGGCGACCTGGGGCCAGGTCTTCCTTAAATACCTGCTCGGCAATCGCGCGATCACCGCCGTCATCCCCGGCACCGCAAACGCCGAGCACATGGCGGACAATCTCGCCGCCGGCCGCGGCGCAATTCCGGACGCCAAGCAGCGTCGGGCGCTCGTGACCTACTTCGAGGGACTGAGCTAGGCCGCCTGCCGGTTGAACGGAGGGGCCGGGGCAAGCAGGGCCGCGGCGGCCGCCAGGCGCTTCTGCTGCCGCCCGAGCCAGAGACTGTCCAGCAGCCAGATCATCGACAGCGGGATAGCGACGAGCGCGACCTGCGCGCTGCCGATGTTGTGGCCGTGGAACAGATCCGTCGACCAGGCGCCGAGCTGGTCGCCGAACCGATAGACCACCGTGTCGATGAAGCCCTTCGCCTTGTAGCGGTCCTCACGTGGGACGACCGTGAAGAGGATCTCGCGGGTCGGCCGCGCGATGGCGAAATTGCCGGCCCGCCGAATGACCTGGAAGACGACGATCACCGCCACCGTCGGGAACAGCCACAGCAGGCTGAAGCCAACGACGCTAACGGCGGGCAGGAGCGCGAGGGTCAGCGTGATCCCGCAGGTCCGCAGGATGCGCCCGGTGAGGAACAGCTGGACGGCGAGGGTCAGCACGTTCACCAGCAGATCGACGGTGGCGAAGAACTCGGTGCGGGCCGCCTTGTCCGGGAAGGCGAGGCTCGCGGCGCCCGCCTGCTCGAAGTAGAGGAAGGTGGAGGTGAGCGCGAAGAGCAGCAGGAACAGGGCGGTGTTGAACAGGTAGGGCGAGGCGAAGGTCTTGCTGAAGCCGGCGAGGACCGAGCCGCCGACGCGTTCGTCGGCGATCATCTCCTCCTCGACGCGCATGGTCTTGGCGTGGGCCGAGAGCCGTTTGACGCCGAGCACCGCAACCTCCAGCAGGGCCGCGGCGCAAAGGAGCAGCGCGGTCTGGGGCACGTGCCGGGCCAGCCCGACCACAACGGCCGAGCCGACCACCGCGCCGAGTGTCGATCCCGCGGCGATGAAGCCAAACAGCCGCTTGCCCTGCTCGGCGTCGAACACATCGACGATCATCGCCCAGAAGACGGAGACCACGAACAGGTTGAAGACGGAGATCCAGATGAAGAAGGCGCGGCCGACCCAGATCGCCTGCGCCTTGTCGGCGAACCAGAGGGCGAGCACGAACAGGAGGATGTTCGCGGCGAAGAACCGGTACGTCACCGTTATGAATTTGACGCGCGGGAGCGCGCGGACGAGCGCGCCGAAGGGCACGTTGAGGACGACCATCGCGACGAGCGTGCCGGTGAACAGCCAGGGCAGGTTCGCGACGCCGGCTGCCACCCCCATCTCGTCGCGGATCGGCCGCATGATGTAATAGGACATCAGGACGGAGAAAATGTAGAGCCACGACCACGTCAGCGCCTGCAACTCGTTCGGCTCCGCCGCGATGGCGCGGTGGGCGAGCCGCGTCAGGACGGTGGGGCGTTCCGCATCGCTGCCGCTCAAGGCTTTAGGCCGAGCTTCGCCTTCCATTCGGCGACGGTGAAGGCGCCGACGCCGAGCGGCAGGCCCGGCCCGAACTCGCCCGCGCGCTTCAGGGGCACGACGACCGGCGCGAAGCCGGCCTGAAGGACGAGGTCGGCACCGACCTCCAGGGCCTGCGGGTCGTCGCTGGCGAGCGGAATGCCGATCGGATCCGGCTTGTTTCCATCCGCCGCCATGTCCTTGTAGCTGATCGCGTTGAAGCCTCGCACGAGGTGCGTGCCCGGCAGCAGCATCGCCGAATACGCGCCGATCCCCTGCGCCTTGACGGCCTCAACGATCGCGCCGTCGCGCGGGGCGACGGCGTTCGACGCGTCGAGCACGACCTTGCCCTTCAGCGCCTCTACGTTCGCCGCGGCGACCTCGGGAAACGCCTTGTAGGGCACGGCGATGAGCACGACGTCGGCGAAGGCGACCGCCTCGGCCGGTGTTCCCGTCTTGGCGCTCGGGCCGGCCTGCGCGGCCAGGCCTTTCAGCTCGTCCGGATGGCGCGAGGCAAAGAGCACTTCGTTGCCCGCCTTGGCCCACAGGGTGCCGAGCGTGCCGCCGACCTGCCCGGCGCCGATGATGCCGATCTTGTAGTGCTTGCCCGCCGCCTGGGCGGGAGCCGCGCTCCCCAGGGTGAGCAGGACACAGAAGGCGAAGGCCGCGCGGGCAGTGCGCCGAAGGGTTTGCATCGTTTGTCTTCTCCGCCTGGGCATTTTCCGTCGTAGTCGCCGCACAACGCCGCTGCAAGGCGGAAGGCTTGCCTTCACGCGAGTTTGAGCGCCGGGCTTGCTCGCCCGCGACCGGCTGCTCGGCGAACTGATCGGGTGCCGGCGCGCGGAAAAGAGTGCGTCGGCCTCCCTCCTCGGCCTGCAGGCGGCCTGCGTCCAACCGGATCCCGCCTCGCGCCCCGCGGTGGCGGAGGCCGTCCGGGTTCTCCGCGGCCTGCCTCGACCTCCACGCCATCCGTCGAACGGACGCTCGGCGGCGCGCAGCCTGCGACGAGATCCGAGCTATGAAACGGCGTTCCACGGAGTTCCCGATGCGCCGACACATCCTCCCCACGCTTGCCTGCCTCCTCGTGTCCGCCGCGGCGGCCCAGGCGCAGGAACGGCTGCCGACCGTCCCGCCGGCGCAATACGACGACGCGCAGAAGCAGGCGGCCGCCGATTTCCTCGCGGCGCGCAAGACGCCCGTCTTCGGTCCCTTCGAGCCGTTGATGCACTCGCCGCAGGCCATGAGCGCAGCCCGCGAAATGGGAGACTACCTCCGCTATAAATCGGCCATCGGCACCACGCTGAGCGAACTTGTCATCCTCGTGACGGCTCGGCACTGGTCGCAGGACTACGAATGGTCGCTGCACGCGCCCATCGCGCTGAAGCAAGGCGTCAAGCCGGCGGTCGTCGAGTCCATCGCCGAGGGCCGGTACCCCACCGGCATGAGCGAGGACGAGGAGACCTGCTACGCGTTCGCGACGGAGCTCCTGACCAACAAGAGGGTGTCGGACGCGACCTATACGCGGGCGCAAAAGAAGTTCGGCGACAAAGGAATCGTCGATCTTGGGGCGATCAGCGGCTATTACGCCCTGCTCGCCATGCAGCTCAACGTGGCCCGCTACCCCGCTCTGGCCGACGGCCCGAAGCTGCGGCATTTCCCCGACTGAGAGGCACCGAGCGAGAGCATGCATCGGCCTGCGGGATCAGAACGTGATCTTGATCCCGCCGTAGACGGAGAGCGGCTGGCCGACGGTGACGGCCTGCGCGCGGCCGGGACCGCCGTTGTCGGGGTTGTTGGCTGACAGGGTCGCGTTGACGTTTCCGGCGCCCGTCGCCGTATTGAAGAACGTGCCGAAGGTCGCGTAGCGGCGGTCGAGCAGGTTGTTGACCAGTCCAAAGATCTGGACATGCTCGGTGACCTGGTAGGAGGCGCGCGCATTGGCGACGACGTAGAACGGCAGCTGCGGGTTGAGGTTGCCGCCGTCGGCCGCGTAATACTGGCTGCCGACGAGCAGGGTGTCCATGCCGACCTTAAAGCGCGGGGTCAGCGCATAGTCGAACCCGATCTTGCCGATGTTGCGCGGGATGGACGGGATGCGCTTGCCCGGTGTCACGAGGATCGTGCCGGCGGCATCCGCGAACGGGTTGTTCGGTGAGGCGAGGCGGGCCGTAAACTGGTAGGTGGCGTCGACATAGGCATAGTTGCCGTAGACGTGCAGCGGGCCGTTGTCGTAGCTGGCGCCGAACTCGACGCCCTGGCGTCGCGTCTCCGGAACGTTGGTGAAGAAACCTTGGCCGGAAATCGTACTCGGCTCGCTGAAGATGTCGTCCGTCGTCGACGTGCGGAAGAACCCCGCCTTGTAGCCAAGCAGGCCGTAGTCGCCGGGTATGGCGTAGCCGCCGCGGCCGCCGGCCTCGATCGTGCGCGCCACGACCTGCTTGAGCGGCGGGTCCGAGATGAGCGCCGTCTCCAGCACGCAGGGGCGGTTGGGATTGGAGCAGGCGTTCTCCAGGGGCGTCGGGGCGCGATTGGCTTCGGAATAGCCGCCGTAGAGCGTGAGCCAGGGCGAGAGCGCGTAGGTCGCGCCCACGACCGGGTTGACCCGCGTGTAACGCGCGTCCGAGTTCAGCTCGGGGTTCTGCCCCGACGCGTCGGCGAGCTTGATCTCGGCATAGTTGAAGCGCGCACCGACCGTGAGGGCGAGGCGTTCGGTGACGTCGACCGTGTCGAGCGCGAAGACGCCGACGAAATTGGCGTTGGAATGGGCAAAGGTCGAGTTCACGCCGACGTTGGCGGCGGTATTGAGGATCGTGCCCGCGCCGGGAAAGCCGGATTCGACGTTTTGGAGGTTTCCGTTGATCTGACCGAGACTGGTCATGGACGTGAAGCTCGTGCGGCTGCTGTCGATGCTGGCGCCGACCACGAAGTAGTTTGCGTGCTCGAAATAAATGTCCTTGTTCGTGGCCTGCAACTGGGCGCCGAGCGTCGTGGTATGGGTGGAGGTGCGCGCCGTCGTACCATAGGGGAAGCTGGCGCTCGCGGCCGGCCCCATCGAGGGAATGGGCTGACCGGTCGGACCCACGAACCGGAGCTGGCTGGAGGTCTGCGTGCCCGTCGCGGCCAGGGGCTGCTGGCACAGGGTGCCGGCATTGACCCCGTCGATCAGCGAACAATCGGTGACGCTCGCGTCGTTGCCGTCGAGGTGGAACTGGTCGAACTGGCGGATGAAGAGGTTGCTGGCGATCGACCAATGCGGCGACACGTCGAAGCGGCTCGTCATCTGGGCGAGGCCGGCCTGGTTGTTCGTGCTTTGCGGGGACGTGAAGACCGCGTCGTAGCGCTGATCGACGAGCACCTGCGGCGTCGTCCCTTGCACGCCGAGCACCGAACGTCCGAACGAGCCGATGGCGTGCACTTCGCTGTCGGGGGTGCGGTAGCCGAGGTCGGCGTAGAAGCGCTGGGCATTCTGCGCGCCGAAGGGCCGGTAGCCCGCGTCGCGGTAGAGGTCGCCGGCGAAAAAAAAGCTGTAGTCGCCGGCTTGCCTGCCGAACTCGCCGAAGACGTTCGCCCGGCCGAACGACCCGCCGAGGATCGTGACGTCGCCGCCTTGGAAGGTGAAGCCGTTCTTCATGGTGAAGCTGACGGCGCCTCCGAGCGCGTTGAGGCCGAAGATCGGGTTGTTCGTGATAATGTCGGCGCGCTCGACGGCGATCGGCGGGACGAGGTCGAGGTTGACGGTGTCGCCGAAGGCCTCGTTGATGCGCACGCCGTTCTGGTAGACGGCGAGGCCCTGTGCGCGTCCGGAAACGCGCGAGGCGTCGAAACCGCGGTAGAAGAGGTCCGGCGAGAGGTCGCTGCCGTCCGTGCTGATGGCGATCGCGCCCGGCACGTGCTGCGTGATGGCGTCGGTGACGCTTGGCGACTTGCGCTCGTCGAACTCCTTCGGCGTCACGCTGGAGAGCAGCGCCGGCACCTTGTCGGCGGAGACGCCGCCCGCGTGGGGAACCGGCGTCGTCGAGACCTCGATGTCGGGGAGCACGACGGGCGTGGCCTGCTGCGCGCTCGCGGCCGCCGCGACCAGCCCCGCCGCCGCCAACGACACCGCCGCCAACGACACCGCCGCCAACGACACCGCTGCCAACGACACCGCTGCCGACGACACGCGCCCCCTGCCTTCCATCCTGCCCCGTCTCCCTGCGAGGGAAGCGCCGTGCCCGGTTCGCCCGGGCTACGCGGCCGCGTTGGCCGCCCCCCGCGGCCTTATGCGTCGAGTGTCAGCCGGGGAAGGCCTGGGATCAAGGGCAAAATAGGCGTCGGCCGCGGCTGATCGGCAGGCGAGAATGCCTCTTTCATGAGGTGTGGTCGATGAGTGCGACCTTGGCGCGCGCATGGACCCCGCCGTGGCGTTCGCCGAGCGTCCGCATCAGCCGGGCGAGGCCTGGCTCCGAGATCCGCTCCGCGGCCGTCTCCAGGGCGAACCATTGCCGCGCGCGCTCGCCCATCTCGCTCCAGGACGACAGTTCCTTCTCGACCTCGAGCAGATAGACCATGACGCGGCAAGGCTGCAGCCCATCGGCGAGTCGCTTCGCGTAGGTGTAGGCGCCGATCGGGTGCTTATGGACCTTGCCGGTGACGCCCGCCTCTTCCAGCGCCTCGCGCTGCGCCGCCTCGTAATCCTTGCGGCCCTTGATCGGCCAGCCTTTGGGGACGATCCAGCGCCGCGTCTCCCGCGAGCTGATAAGCAACGCGGCCACGCCGTCCGGCCCGAAGCGGATGGGGAGCGCTGCGACCTGCGCGCGATAGGCAGGGGCAGAGTTGAGATCGTACATTGAACCGTTTGAAGCCGCCCGAAGGCCGCGCAGGAGGATGTGCCTGCCTCACGCGGATCGACACAGGGCTATTTCATGGATGTGAAGCCGCAAAGAACACGCCAAGCCGGATGAAGTTCCTCCTAACGGACGCGGCATCGCAGCGGCCGGCCCTCAGAACGAGGCGACGTCAAGAGCCATGGCCGAGCTTTTGCCGGCCTGGATCGCCCGCAGCAGCGATCCCGTCTCCGGCAGGATGCGGTCGAAATAGAATCGTGCCGTCACCTGCTTGGCCGCGTAGAACGCGTCGTCGCCGGCTCCCCTCGCCTGGGCTTCCGACGCGACGAGGGCCGCGCGCGCCCACAGGAAACCGAGCGCGACGAGGCCGAACAGGCGCAGGTAGTCGGACGCGGCGGCCGCGGCTTCCTCTCCGTCGTCGGCGCGGGCGACGTGGAGGGTCGCGCGTTGCAGGTCTGCGAACGAGGCGCGGAGCGCTGCGACCTTCGGGTCGTCCCCGTGCCTCTCCAGAAAGGCGCCGACGGGATGGAAAAAAGTCCGGAGATAGCGGCCGCCGTGGGCGGGCAGCTTGCGTGCGACGAGGTCCAGCGCCTGGATGCCGTTCGTGCCCTCGTAGACCATGCAAACCCGCGCATCGCGCGCATATTGCTCGATACCGTTGTCGCGGATGTAGCCGTGGCCGCCGTGGACCTGCAGGGCGCGGCTGGCGTTGGCGAAGCCGAGGTCGGTGAACAGCGCCTTCACGACCGGCGTCATGACGTGGCAAAAGTCCTCCGCCTCGCGCCGGGCCACGGGGTCCTTCGAGCGTTTCGCGCGGTCGAGCGCGCGCGCGACCCAGCCGGCGAGCGCGCGGCACCCCTCCGTCTCCGCGCGCATCCGCATCAGCGTCAGGCGGACGTCCGGGTGAGCGATGATCGGCGTGGCCGTGCCGTCGGCGGACCCTCCCTGGAGCCGGTCGCGCGCGTAGGCGACCGCGCTCTGGTAGGCGGCTTCGGCGACGCCGAGTCCTTGCACACCGACGGCGAGGCGCGCCCGGTTTATCATCGTGAACATGGCGGCGAGGCCACGGTTGGGTGCGCCCACCATCCATCCCCGCGCATCGGAGAACTGCATCTGGCAGGTTGCGGAGGCCTTGATCCCCATCTTGTCCTCGAGACGCAGGCAGGCGACGCCGTTGCGTGTCGCGGGGAGGCCGCCGCCTGCGGGAACGAACTTCGGCACGAGGAAGAGGCTGATGCCCCGCGTTCCCGCCGGGGCGTCCGGTAGCCGCGCCAGGACCAGGTGGACGATGTTCTCCGCGAGGTCGTGCTCGCCGGAGGAGACGAAGATCTTCGTGCCATCGAGCGCGAAGCTGCCGTCGGCGCGGGGACTGGCGCGCGCGCGCAACAGCCCGAGGTCCGTGCCGCAATGCGCCTCCGTCAGGCACATCGTGCCGCACCAGGTGCCCGCCACCAATTGAGGAAGGAAACGGGCCTTCAGCTCCGGCGTCGCATGAGCGGCGATGGCGAACGCGGCGCTGCGCGTCAGTCCGGGGTAGAGGCCGAAGGCCATGTTGGCGGAGGCGACCATCTCCTCGCATAGTTTGGCGAGGCTCTCGGGCATGCCCTGGCCGCCATTCTCCGCTGCGGCTGACAGCGACATCCAGCCTCCCTCGCGATAGGCAGCGTAGGCCTGCGGAAAACCCTGCGGCGTCCGCACCGTGCCGCTCGCGTGGGCACAACCCTCCTGATCGCCCGGAGCGTTGAGCGGCAGCAGCACCTCCTCCGCGATCCGCGCCGAGGCATCGAGGACCGCGTCAAGCGTGTCGGGCGTCGCCTCCTCGAAGCCGAGCGCGTCGGCCAGCTCCGCGCTGCCGTGGAGTTCGTGCAGCACGAAGCGCATGTCTCGCAGCGGTGCCCGGTAGGTCTGCATGGTCGGCCCGCTCAGTTACGCAGCGGCTTGCCGGTGGCCAGCGTGTGCTCGATGCGCGCCAGCGTCTCCGGCGTGCGGATCAGGCGCATGAAGACCCGCCGTTCCAGCGCCAGCAGGTCGTCTTCGCCGAGCGGGTCGAGAAGGTCGGTGTCGCCGCCGCAGAGGATCTCGGCGAGGCCGGCGGCGACCGTGAGGTCGTGCGGCGTGGCGGCACCGCGTTTCCCCAGCGCCTGGGACGTCTGACGCATGGCAAGCCGGCCGGCCGCGCCGGGCAGGGCGATGGGCTCCGGCCGGGGGGGCGGCACGTAGCCGGGCACGAGCGCCAACGCCCTCGCCTTGGCGTCGGCGAGGAGGCGCGCGCGGTTCATCGTCACCCCGTCGCCGGAGCGCAGGATCATCATCTCCCGCGCGTCCGCCGCCGAACGGGACACGGTAGCGGCCGCCACCATCTCGAACACGCGCAGCGGTGCCGGCATGGGGCCACCCGGCATGCCGGGCCCATGGTGCCAGCGCAGCAGCATCTCCTTGCAGCCGCCCCAGCCCGGCACGACGCCGACCCCGCATTCGACGAGGCCGGCATAGGTCTCGGCATGGGCTTGAACCGCGTCGGCGTGCAGCAGCACCTCGCAGCCGCCACCGAGCGCCATGCCAAACGGCGCGGCGACGACCGGGAATCGCGCGTACTTCAACGCCTTGTAAGTCTCCTGGCCGAAGGCGATCAGCGCTTCGATCTCGTCCCAGGCGGCGACGTTGGCGGTCATCAGCACGTCGCCGATGTTGGCGCCGAGCGAGAAATGCGCGCCCTCGTTATAGACGACCAGCGCCTTGAAGCGCGCGCGCACGACGTCGATCGTTTCGCGCAGCAGCCCCATCGCGGCCTGGTCGATCGTGTTGCCCTTGCCGGTGAACTCGAAACAGGCGACGCCCTCGCCGATGTCCCACAGGGCCGCCGAGGCCGCGCGGAGCACGGGCGACGCCGCGAGCTTGACGTCTTCCAGCAGCAGCACGCCGTCCGGTCGGGTCAGCGGGCGGTAGAGGCCGTCCATCCCGAGGATGTGCCGGCGACCCGCTTCGACGCGGTAGAACGGCCGATCCCCGGCCAGGGAAAGCAAGGGTGGCACGGCGATGCCGGAGGCCTCGAGCCGGTCCCGAAACCAGGCCGCACCGAGTTTGTCGATGAGCTGGAACGGCCCGAGCGCCCAGGCGTAGCCGAGCCGCATCGCCTCGTCGACCGAGGCGACGTCGTCGGCCGCCTCGGGCACCAGGGCCGCGGCATAGGCGAGCAGCCGCCCCATGACGGCCCAGGCGTAGCGGCCGGCTCGCGTATCGGCGGCGAGAAAGCCGCGCAGGTCCTTGGCGGCGCCGGCGAGGCCCGGCAGGTCCACAGTCCGCAGCGGCCGATAGGCGCCGGTTTCCAGGTCTTTGACCTGCATGTCCTTGACTTGCATGTCCTTGCGGCCGTCGACGCGATCGAGACGGTAGAAGCCGCCCTTGCCCTTGCGCCCGGTCTCGCCCGCCGCGATCATCGCCGCCACGCTCGGCAACTCGCCCGCCACCGCCTGGAACGGGTCGTCGGGCGGTAGTTCGGCGGCGAGGCTCGCGTTGATGTGCGGCACCAGGTCGAGGCCGACGAGGTCGAGCAGGCCGAAGATGCCGGTCTTTGGGATGCCGAGCGGACGCCCCATTACGGCATCGGCTTCCTCGATCGTGAGGCCGCCCGCCATGGCCTCCCTCAGGCCAAGTTGCAGCCAGTAGGCGCCGAGGCGGTTGGCGATGAAGCCGGGCGTGTCCTTGCAGCGCACGACGCTCTTGCCCAGGACGACGTCGCCGAAGCGGGTCACCGCCGCCACAAGGGCGGGATCGCTGTCGGGTCCCGCCACGATTTCCAGCAGCCGCATGGGTCGCGGCGGGTTGAAGAAATGGGTGACGAAGAAGTCGCGCGCGAAACGCGCCGGCAGCCCGGCGACGAGCCGCCGCAGCGGTATGGTCGAGGTGTTGGAGGAGACGGGCGTGCCCGGCCGGCGCAGCGCGTCGAGGCGGCGGTAGAGATCCTGCTTGGCCGCGAGGTTTTCGCTGATGGCCTCGACGATCCAGTCGCAGGCGGCAATCTTCGCGAGGTCGTCGGCGATGTTGCCGACCTCGACCAACCGAGCCGCACCTGCCGCCATGAAGGGCGAAGGATTGGCCTTGCGCATGCGTTCCAACGCGCCGGCGGCTCCTGCGTTTCGATCGCCGCCCTCGGCCGGGACGTCGAGCAACAGCACGGGCACGCCGCCGTTGGCCACCTGGGCGGCGATACCGGCGCCCATGGTTCCCGCGCCGATCACGGCTACCTTGCGGATCTCGTCCATCACAAGCTCTCCAGGATGGTAGCGATACCTTGGCCGCCGCCGATGCATTGCGTGGCCAGCGCGTAGCGGCCGCCGCCTTCCTTGAGGAGGCTTGCCGCCTTGCCGAGGATGCGTGCGCCTGTCGCACCCAGCGGGTGACCGAGCGCGAGCGCGCCACCGTGCAGGTTGAATGTGTCCTCGCGCAAGCCGAGCTCCGCGATGCAGGCCAGAACCTGCGCGGCGAAGGCTTCGTTGAGCTCCACCACGTCCATTCGGTCGAGGGCGAGTCCGGCCCGCGACAGCGCCTTGCGCGTCGCGGGCACGGGCCCCATCCCCATGACATCGGGCGCGCAGCCCGCCACCGCGACGCTCACCACGCGCGCCAGCGGCTCGAGCCCGCGCCGACGGGCGTAGTCTTCGCTGCACACGAGCAGGGCGGCCGCGCCGTCGGTCAGCGGCGCCGACGTGCCGGCGGTGACGCTTCCGTTCTGGTCGAAGGCTGGCCGCAAGGCAGCCAGGCCATCCATCGTCGCATCGGCCCGCAGGCATCCGTCCGCGTTCACGGTGCCGTCTGCCGTGACGATAGGCACGATCTCGTCGCGGAAACGGCCTGTGGCCTGTGCCGCCGCCGCCCGGCGATGACTGCAAAGGGCGAGGGCGTCCTGCGCCGCCCGCGTGATGGCCCAGCGGCGGGCGACGGTCTCGGCCGTCTCGCCCATGCCGGCGCTAAGACCGGGATGCTTGGCGTGCAGGGCAGGGTTCGGCAGGGGGTTGAAGCCCCCGATCGGCACCCGCGACATGCTCTCGACGCCGGCGCAGACGAAGACGTCGCCCGCACCGAGCGCGATCTGCCCGGCCGCCAGATGCACGGCGTGCATGGACGAGCCGCAGTAGCGGTTGACGGTCACCCCGCCGACGCGCACCGGCAGGTCGGCCTGCAGGGCGACGAGCCGCGCCATATTGCCTCCCTGCTCGCCCTCGGGAAAGGCGCAGCCGAGGAACAGGTCTTCGATGTCGTCGGCATCGACGCCGATGCGGGCCACCAAGGCGCGGACCACGCTTGCGGCGAGGTCGTCGGGTCGCACCGCCGCCAACGCGCCGCGCTTCGCCGGCGTGAACGGCGAGCGGACGTAGCCGGCGATGACGCTTGCTTGCACGGGTCGAACTCCGGTCGGCGTGCCGCCGATCACCTCGCTCGAGGCTATCACCGGCGATTGGCGATGGCGACACCGGCCGCGGCGACGGCGATGCCGAGGAACTGCACGGGAACCAACGCGTCGCCGAACAGCGCGAAGGCGACGACCGCGGTGAACGGCGGCACGAGGTAGAAGAGCGAGGCGACGCCTGCGACCTCACCCCCGCGGATCAGCCAGAGCAGCAGCAGCGTCGTGACGACCGACAGCACGACGACCGACCAGACCAACCCGATCAGCACGTCGAGGTGAGGCGTGATGTGTCCGTGCTCGCTCAGCGCCATGAGCGGCGTCGTGAGCAGCAGGCCGCCGAGGAACTGGATTGCGGCCCCGCTGCGCAGGTCGCGACTGCCGCCGATACGCTTCTGCCAGATGGTGCCGAGCGTCATCGCGACCGTCGCCAGCAGGCAGGCGACGATCGCGACGGGCGACAGGGCGGCCGTCCCGGAGAGGTCGGGCGCGATGACGAGCACCGCACCGACGAAGCCGAGCCCGATCCCGATCCAGCGCCGCGCGCCGACACGCTCGCCCAGCAGCGGCTTGGCCAGCACGGCCGTCAAAAGCGGCTGCAAGCCGGTGATGAGCGCGGCCACCGCCGGCGGCAGTCCGTGCTTCACGGCCCAGAACACCCCGCCGACATAGGCGCCCTGCATGAGGCTGCCGGCGACGAGGCTGTCGGTCCAGCCTCGCACCGTCCGCGGCCAGGCGGCGCGTCCCAACCAGGCGATGAGGGCGAGCAGCGCCGCACTGCAGACGAAGCGCAGCGTGACGAAGCTCAGCGGCTCGGCATAGGGCCGCACCAGCCGAGCGACGATGAACCCGCTCGACCACAGGAGCACGAACAGCAGGGGTGCAAGACGCGCCGCGCGCTGGCCGATCATGGGCGCCGCCCGCGTCCGGGCAGGAGGACGATGGCGAAGTAGGGGGCCACGCCCTCGCGCTTCTCGCGCAGCGGCAGCACGCGTTCGCCTTCCATCGTGCCGCGCTCGACGTAGACCGCCTCGTCGAGCAGCCCCGCCGCCTCGACCGCCGCGCGGACCTTGGGGAAGTTCGTGCCGATCTTCATGATGACGGCGGCATCGGTGGCGGTGAGCTTTGCTTGAAGGGCCTCGGCGGAGAGCGTGCCGGGCAGCACGGTCAGGACGTCGTCCCCCCAGGTGATAGGCAGGCCGGCGGCGCTCCAGCAGCCCGACATACCGCTGATGCCGGGCACGATCGTCACGGGCGCCCGCCCGCGCAGGCGGACGTAGAGGTGCATGAACGAGCCGTAGAAGAGGGGGTCTCCCTCGCACAGCAGGGCGACGTCGCGGCCGGCCTCGAGATGCGCCGCGATCCCCGCCGCGGCCTCGGCGTAGAACGGGGCGAGGCACGCGGCATAGGCGGGTTGGCCGACCGGAACCTCCGTCGTGACGGGGTAGGCGAGCGGCATCTCCTCGCAGAGGGCGGGCATGAACCCGTTGGCGATGGTGCGGGCATGGCCGCGCTGGCCGCGTTTGTGGAAATAGGCGACGACCGGGGCCGCCTGCAGGCAACGGACGGCCTTCAACGTCACCAACTCGGGATCGCCCGGCCCCAGCCCGATCCCGTAGAGGCGGCCGGCGCTCACTCGGCGGCGCTCGCCAGCGCGTTGACGGCGGCCGCAGCCATGGCGCTGCCGCCGCGCCGCCCGCGCACGACGATCGACGCCAAGTCCGCACGGGCGACGAGCGCCTCCTTGGACTCGACGGCGCCAACGAAGCCGACCGGGATGCCGACGACCAGCGCCGGGCGCGGCGCCCCTGCGTCGATCATTTCGAAGAGGCGGAACAGCGCGGTCGGCGCGTTGCCGATCACCACGACCGCACCGGCGAGGTGCGGGAGCCAAAGTTCCATCGCGGCGGCGGTGCGCGTCGTTTCGAGGCGGGCGGCGAGCGCCGGCACGGCAGGGTCGCGCAAGGTGCAAACCACGCGATTGTCGCGCGGCAGGCGCGTGCGGGTGATCCCGTCCGCCACCATCGTCGCGTCGCAGAGGATCGCCGCGCCGTCCGCCAGCGCCGCGATCCCCGCCTCCGCCGCGCCGACGGAGAGATGGATGTCGTCGGCCACCTCGACCATGCCGCAGGCGTGGACGATGCGCACCGCGACCCGCTCCTCCGCGGCCGTGAACCGGGCGAGCGCCGCCTCCGCGCGGATGATGGCGAAGGAGCGGCGGTAGATCTCGGTACCGTCGCGGATGTAGCTGGCCGTCACGGCGACTTGTCCGCCGCCATCGCCGGCACGCGGGCGACGGCGCCCTTCTTCAGCGCGTCGGGACGAAGTTTCCACGGGATCAGGCCGTCCGGCGCGGCGGCATAGAGGCGGGCGCCCAGCAGCACCGTGTCCGCAGCGGCCTCGGCCGGCAGATCGCCAAAGACGTAGGTCCACTTGCCGGGCGCCGTGAAGCCGACGGCGCAGCTCCGCTTGCAGACGCTGAGACATTCCACCGGGACGACGGTGATGGCGGGATCGAGGGGCACGGCGCAGACGGCGGCATGGAGCCGGGCGCCCGCGCAAGGTGTCGCCTGGCCCACCACGTGATCGGCGTCGCGGCATGTGGTGCATACGTAAAGGATCATGGGTGCCGTCGTGGCGGCGTCCCGCTGGTCGAGGATCTCATGCGTCACGTTTGGCTCCCGCGCATCGGCGCAGGGGTGAGGGAGCGCGCGCCGCAAACACGGCTGCCGAGGGCTTCCGGACACCCCGCCGGAAGCACGCGCAAGGGTGACGGCAGGTCTCCTGGCTCGTGGATCAACGCCGGGGCGCCGCCTTCCCAGGCCGTTCGGCGATGCCGAAGCGACCCAGTGGCGGATTGGCGCCCGAGCTCCTCACTGACAGTTGCGGGGGCAGCTGTGGCTCGCGGCCCGCCTGAGCGAGCCCCACATTCCCTTTTGACCCGTCGTGAAACGGGACCGTCGAAGTGCGTTTGGTGTAGGGCTCGGGCCGCGCCGGTGTCAATGCGCTTGCCCTTCGTCCCGCACCGGCCCACAAGGCGGCGTTCCGCGCGAGGCGCCCGCCCATTCCCTTAGAAACCGACCTCTCGCCCGCGGGGCCCTTCGCCAGCCACGGCGGCGCGTTGGACGCGGCCCGACGTCTCTATGCGGAGGCGGCGCTGCCGTGGATCGACCTGTCCACCGGCATCAATCCGCGCCCCTATCCGCTTGGCACCATCCCCGCCGCGGCGTGGGCGGTCCTGCCCGAAGCCGAGCCTCTCGCCGCGCTGGAGGCGTTGGCCGCCGCGCATTACGGCTGCTCGGCCGGCGCGGAGGTCGTCGCCGCTCCGGGCACGCAGGCGATCATCCAGCACTTGCCCGGCCTCCTGCCAGGCCGCGACGTCCGCGTGCTCGGGCCGACTTACGGCGAGTTCGCGCGGGTCTATGCGGCTGCGGCGCAGCCTGTCGCCGCCTTGAGGGATTTGGCCGGGGCCGATGTGGCGGTGGTCGTCAACCCCAACAATCCCGATGGCCGTCTGCTTGAGCCGGCGGCGCTCGTCGCCCTGGCGGCGCAGGTGGGGGCATTGGTCGTCGACGAAGCCTTCGCCGACACCCTCGGGGCCGGTCAGAGTGTGGTGCCGCACGCGACGGGCTCGCGGATGATCGTGCTGCGCTCTTTCGGGAAGTTCTATGGGCTCGCCGGGCTGCGTCTCGGGTTCGCCGTGGCGGCCCCGGAGGCGGCCGCGCGCCTGCGCGCGCGTCTCGGCCCCTGGGCGGTGAGCGGCCCGGCCCTGCTGGTCGGGGCGCGCGCCCTGGCCGACGAAACCTGGCAGGCGGCGACCCGAAGCCGGCTGGCGCACGACGCGGGCTGCCTCGACGCGACGCTCACCCGCGCGGGGCTGGCGCTGGTCGGCGGCACGTCGCTCTTCCGTCTGGCCCGCCACGCCCGCGCGCCTTCCCTCTTCCACCATCTCGCCCGCGCCGGCATCCTCACGCGGCCCTTCGCGAACGAAGCGACCTGGCTGCGGTTCGGCCTGCCAGGGTCGGCGGCGGCGTCGGCGCGTCTTGAAGCGGCCTTGGCAGCCTATGCCCGCTAGAGGATCGGCGAGACCGCGCCCGCGTCCCGGACGGCCCACGCCATCAAGGCCAAATCTTTGGCGGCCGCGACGCTCCTCCTGTTTGGCACAGCCATTGCGTCGACTCGCGCTCTGCGGCGGTCGCTTGGACGCAAGGCCCCGATCTGATTTCTATACTGGAGAACGCACGATGCCCACCGTTACAAGGCCGGCCAATCAAAAGGGCGACTTCCTGGTCGACTACGAGCAGAAGGTCTTCGAGGACGTAAAGGCGCAACCCGGCGAGAAGGCGCTGGTGACCTTCCACACGGTGGCATTCGAGGGGTCGATCGGCCTCGTCAACCTGCTGCAGGCGACGCGCATCCTCCGCAAAGGCTTCGAAACCAGCATTCTCCTCTATGGTCCCGGCGTGACGCTCGGCCTGCAGCGCGGCTTTCCCACGCTCGGCGACGAGGCCTTCCCCGGCCATCAGGCGATGAACAAGCAGGTCGAGAAGTTCATGTCCGAAGGCGGCAAGGTTTTCGCCTGCCGCTTCGCGCTACAGGCTCTCTACGGCCATGGCGAAGGCTCGCTGATCCCCGGCATCACACCCATCAGCCCGCTCGACGTGCTCGACCTCATCCTGATCCACCGCCGCGAGAACTCCTTCATGCTGCATACCTGGACGCTCTAAGCGCACAGCCGGGCGCTCGCGGCTTCCCGAAGCCGCGAGCCTTTCCCATGGAGTCGAGACGTTGGGCGATACACTAATCATTCGCGCCGCGGCGGCGCAGATCGCGCCGGTGCTGGATCGTCCGGGCGGCACGCTCGACAAGGTGCTGCAGGCGATCGGCGAGGCGGCCGGACGCGGCGTGCGCTTCCTGGTCTTTCCCGAGACGTGCGTGCCCTATTACCCCTATTTCTCCTTCGTCGAGCCACCCGTGGCGCAGGGGCCCGCCCACCTGCGCCTCTATGCGGAGGCGCCGAGCGTACCCGGCCCGCTGACGGAAGCCGTCGGCGCCGCGGCGCGTCGTCACGCGATGGTCGTCGTGCTGGGCGTCAACGAGCGCGACGGCGGCTCGCTCTATAACGCGCAGCTCGTCTTCGACGCTGACGGGGCGATCGTGCTCAAGCGCCGCAAGATCACGCCGACCTACCATGAGCGGATGATCTGGGGGCAGGGTGACGGCGCGGGGCTGAAGGTGGTCGACACTGCCGTCGGCCGGGTGGGCGCGCTCGCCTGTTGGGAGCACTACAATCCGCTCGCCCGCTACGCGTTGATGGCGCAGGGCGAGGAGATCCACGCCGCTCAATTCCCCGGCTCGCTCGTCGGCCAGATCTTCGCCGACCAGATGGAGGTGACGATCCGCCACCATGCGCTTGAGGCCGGCTGCTTCGTCGTCAACGCGACGGGCTGGCTGAGCGACGAACAGATCGCGGCCATAGCGCCCGACCCGGCGATGCAGAAAGGCCTGCGCGGCGGCAATTGCACCGCGATCGTCACTCCCGAAGGCCGCCACGCCGTGCCGCCGATGACGTCCGGCGAGGGTCTCCTCGTCGCCGACCTCGATATGGCGCTCATCGTCAAACGCAAGCGGATGATGGACTCGGTCGGCCACTATGCTCGGCCGGAGCTGCTGCAGCTTCACCTCGACGCGCGGCCGACGAGCCCGATGACGCGGCACGGCGCAGAGACTATCCCCGACAAACTCTTGGCCGCCACGCCGGCCGATGCCCCAGCCAAGAAGAGCGAGCGCCATGACTACGCCCCTCACGACGGAACAGCTGATCAACGAGTTGCAGTCCTACGGGGTGCGGCTGGCTGACGGCAAGCTCGGCGCGTCGAGCCGGCGGGGCGGGGCAGGGCCGTCCGACCACAAGGCGGTGACGATCGCCGGCCGCACCGTGATGGTGCCGATCCACACGGCGGCGGCGTTCGACTCGCCCTATCGCACGCGGGCGCCCGACGCCGATGGCTCCAGCCTCGTCGAGCGCGACGGCATCGCGGTCGGCCGCCTCTCCTTCCCCGGTCAGCCGCGCTTCTACGCGATGCAGACGTTCGACGGCATTCCCTACTCCAAGATCGCCGTGCTGCACGGCAAGGACGTGCTCGCCACCACCGTGCTGCAGACCTGCATCCGCTATCAAAGCCGCGCCAGAACCTGCCAGTTCTGCGCCATCGGCCAGTCGCTCGCCGCCGGCCGCACGATCGCGCACAAGACCCCGGAGCAGTTGGCGGAAGTGGCCCGCGCCGCCGTGCTGCTCGACGGCGTCAAGCACATGGTGATGACGACGGGGACGCCCAACGCGACCGACCGCGGGGCGGCGGTCCTGTGCGAGAGCGCCTTCGCCGTCAAGGCCTCCGTCGACCTGCCGATTCAGGCGCAGTGCGAGCCGCCCGACGACGACCGCTGGTTCGCGCGGATGAAGGCGTCGGGCGTCGACACGCTCGGGATGCACATCGAGGCGGTGACGCCGGCGGTGCGCCAGCGCATCATGCCGGGCAAGGCCGGCGTGCCGTTGGAGCGCTACATGGCGGCCTTCGAGGCGGCGGTGCCGGTGTTCGGCTGGGGGCAGGTCTCGACCTATATCCTGGCCGGGCTCGGCGACACGCGCGACGCCATTCTGGCGATGTGCGCCGAACTGGTCGCACGCGGCGTCTACCCGTTCGTCGTGCCGTTCGTGCCGATCTCCGGCACGCCGCTGGAGGACCATCCGACTCCCACTCCCGGCTTCATGCACGAGGTGCTCTATCCGCTCTCGCGAATGCTCAAGGCCGCGGGCATGCGCGCAGGAACGGCCAAGGCCGGCTGCGGCAAGTGCGGCGCCTGCTCGGCGCTTTCGGCCTACGAGGAAGCGTAAGCCGATGCTGGCCGATGCCTTCAGCCCCTTTTCGGCCTGCCATTTCCGGCTGAAGCACGCGCGCGAGCCGTGGGAGCGCGATGGCGCCGTCGCGCTGCGCCGTCGCGTGTTCTGCGAGGAGCAAAGGATCTTCGCCGGCAGCGACCGCGACGCGCTGGACGATGCGGCGATCCATCTCGTCGCCCTGTCGAGCATGGCCGTGCTCGCCGACGAGGTCGTCGGCACCGTGCGCATCGTCGAAGCCGGGCCCGGCCTATGGACCGGTTCGCGGCTGGCGGTCGATCCGCGCTACCGCGGCGTCGGCGTCCTCGGCGCGTCGCTGATCCGCCTGGCTGTGTCGAGCGCGACGACGCTCGGCTGCGTCCGGTTCACCGCTTACGTGCAGGCGCAGAACGAGCTCCTGTTCCGCCGGTTGGGTTGGCAGAGGATCGAGGCGGTCGAACGGCTCGGCCGGCCGCACGTCTTCATGCAGGCGGACCTCGCCGCCTATCCGCCGCTGGCCGACGCACCCGAAGGGTTCCACGCCCTGGCCCGCAAGGCAGCGGCATGACGGCGCCTCTCGATGTGGCCGCACTCGCCGCGCACGTGCTCGGCGCGCGGGGCATGGCGCACAAGACCGACATCGCGGCGGTCGCCAGCGCGCTGGGACTTGCCGATGGTGCGATCCGCGTCGGCGACGATTGCGCGGCAATTCCGGACGGCGACGGCTTCCTCCTGCTTGCCATCGAGGGCTTCGTCAACGATTTTGTCGCGGCCGACCCGCGTTTCGCCGGCTATTGCGGCGTGATGGTGAACCTGAGCGACATCGCCGCCATGGGCGGGCGTCCCCTGGCCGTTGTCGACGCCCTGTGGAGCGCGGGCGTCGAGGCGGCTGCGCCCATGCTCGAAGGGCTGTGCGCGGCGGCTGCCGTCTACGGCGTCCCGATCGTGGGCGGCCACACCAACACCCGCAACCCGCAGGGGCAGCTCGCGGTGGCGGTGCTCGGTCGGGCGAAGAGGCTCATCACGAGCTTCGAGGCGGCCGACGGCGACGTGCTGATCACTGCCGTCGACCTGCGCGGCGGCTTCCGCGGCGAGACGCTGAACTGGGACGCGAGCAGCGGCGCGCCGGCCGAGCGGCTGCGCGCCGACCTCGCCCTTCTGCCGGAGCTTGCCGAGGCGGGGCTCGTCGCCGCCGGCAAGGACATCAGCATGGCCGGCCTCGTCGGTTCGGCGATGATGCTGCTCGAAGCGTCCGGCCGCGGCGCGCGCATCGAGGTCGACGCCGTGCCTTGCCCCGCGGGCGTGCCGCTGGAGCGCTTCCTCCTGGCCTTCCCGAGCTTCGGCTTCGTGCTCGCCGCCAAGCCGCAGGATGCGGGCGCCGTGCTCGCGGCCTTCGCGCGGCGCGATATCGCCTGCGCCGTGGTCGGGCAGATCGATGCGAGCCGCCGCGTGCGGCTCTGGCGCGACGGCGAGGAGGTCGAGATCTGGGATTTTGAGAGGCCTTTCATCGGCTGCGGGCCCGCGCCGGAGCGCTGTCTATGACGCCGATCGGGGGAACGAACGATGCCTGAGGTTCATTTCCGCGTGCGCTGGCCTGACGGAGCGGTCGAGACCTGCTACTCGCCCTCGACCGTCATCCGCGACTTCTTCGCCGTCGGGCAGGCCTATCCGCTGCCCGACTTCGTCGCGCGCAGCCGCTCCGGCCTGCATGCCGCGAGCGAACGGGTGCGCGCGATCTACGGCATGGGCTGTTCGCGCGCGATGGCGCAGCTCGCCGCCATCGAGGCCCGGGCCGACGCGCAGCCCCAGGGCGATGCCACGGTACTGGTCGAAGCCTTCAGCCGATAAGTTAAGGGAGACGGACATGATCGTCGAAGGTGCGGCCGACAGGCAATCGCCGGGACAGGTTCGGGGACACGTGCCCGTCCTCATCGTCGGCGGTGGACAGGCGGGACTTTCCGTCAGCTACGGCCTCAAGCAGCAGGGTATCGACCATCTGGTGCTCGAGCGCGACCGGATCGGCGCCAGCTGGCGCTCGGAGCGCTGGGACAGCTTCTGCCTGGTGACGCCGAACTGGCAGTGCCAGCTGCCGGACTTCCCCTACCGCGGCACCGACCCCGACGGCTTCATGCTGAAGGACGAGATCGTCGCCTATGTCGAGGCGTTCGCCGCGAAGGTCGACGCGCCGCTCCGCGAGGGCGTCGCCGTGACGGCCGTGCGGCGCGGCGAGGACGGCCTGTTCACGGTGGACTCGACAGCCGGCACCTGGACCGCCGACCACGTCGTGATGGCGATCAGCGGCTATCACCATCCCTCCATTCCGCGCTTGGCCGAACGCCTGCCGCCGGATGTGGCGCAACTGCACTCGCGCGAGTACAAGAACCCGGCGCAGATCGCCGAGGGCGACGTGCTGGTGATCGGAACCGGGCAGTCTGGCTGCCAGATCGCCGAAGACCTCCACCTGGCCGGGCGCAAGGTGCACGTGGCGGTCGGCAGCGCGCCTCGCTCGCCGCGCTTCTATCGCGGGAGGGACGCGATCCGCTGGCTCGACGAGATGGGTTACTATCAAACCACGGTGGAGACCCACCCGCTGCGCGAGAAGGTGCGGCGCAAGGCCAACCATTACCTGACCGGCCGCGACGGGGGGCGCGAGATCGACCTGCGTCGGTTCGCAGCGGAGGGCATGCAGCTCTACGGTCACCTCGCAACGATCGAGGGGTCCGCGCTGACCTTCAAGCCCGACCTGGCGCAAAGCCTCGAGGCCGCCGACAAGGTCTATAACGGCATTCGCGCGATGATTGACGCCCATATCGCCGAGCATGGCATCTCCGCCCCGAGCGAGCCGGCCTATGCGCCGCCCTGGAGCGTCGCGGTCGAACCGACGCGGCTCGACCTGCGGGCGGCGAACATCCGGACGGTGATCTGGGGAACCGGCTTTCGCGCGGACTTCTC
This sequence comes from Beijerinckiaceae bacterium, assembly GCA_965249685.1. Classification (GTDB taxonomy): domain Bacteria; phylum Pseudomonadota; class Alphaproteobacteria; order Rhizobiales; family Beijerinckiaceae; genus RH-AL1. The sequence continues at coordinate 3,356,326 of CBDFMN010000003.1, forward strand.
GATGGTCGAGATCCCGGTCTTCGACGGGCGCGGCACCCCCTGCCACAAGCGGGGCGTAAGCCCGGTGCCCGGCCTCTACTTCGTCGGGCTCGGCTGGTTGTGGACGTGGGGCTCCGCACGGTTCTCCGGCGTCGCGGAGGATGCCCGCCACATCACCGCGATCATCGGCAGCCGACAGCGGACGCTCGAGGTGGCCGAGCCCCGCACGCGGGTAGCTTAGTCGTTGCGGCGGGGGCGTTTGCCCCTGATGCGATCGGCCAGTTCCAGTGCCGCGAGCACTGCGAGCAGGCTCAGCGTACCGAGCACCGCGGCGAACACTTCGTTGCTACCCTGCAGGTCGCCGTCGAACGTCGAGAGGACGATGACGACGCCGGCGAGACAAACAATGGCGAGAAGCACCGTGCCGAGGTCGGCGAAGACGCCAGGGAGTTCCAATTTGAGCGCGGATGAGAGGTGCGCGAGCCGCCGTGAACCTTTGCAGCGAGGGTCCGCGTGATTGGTCGACATGCTCATGGCTGCTTCGATCTCCGTTCGATACCCTCCCAGGTAGCCGGGCGACGAATTCTCTCAACTTCCGTGGGAACAAATCCCACAAATTAGAACATCTGTCCAATGCCCCATCTCGACGTTTCCGCCAGCGAAGAGAAGTCACGATTTTCTGAGTTGCGGATCTATAGGATGTGGCAGGTCTCCGCCCCACGCCTCTCGTAGGACCCGATGACGCCCGCTCTCCTCCTGCCCTTCAACGACATCCACCCGCGTTTCGGTGGTCCCCTACAGTTTGCCGGCCCGCGTTCCACGGTCATCGGCCGTGCGAGGATCGGCGCGGGGGCGAGCCTGGGACAGGATTGCGTGGTGCGCGCCGACGGCGACGAGGTCCACATCGGCACCAACGTCTGGCTCGGCGAGCGCACCACCGTGCATATCGTGCATGAGATCCTACCCTGCCACATCGGCGCGGACGTGACGGTCGGCACCAACGCCGTCGTTCACGCCTGCACGGTCGGCAACGGCTGCGTGATCGAGGAGGACGTCACCGTCCTCGACGCGGCTATGGTCGGCGATCGCGTGCTGATCGAGGCGGGAGCGACCGTGTTTCCCCGCAAAGTGCTGGAGAGCGGCCATGCCTACGCGGGTAGCCCGGCGATGCCGGTGCGGGCGCTTCGCGACGGCGAGTTGGCGGAGCGCGCCGCCCGGTTGCGCGAGGGGCGGGCAGCGTCCGCCTCACTGCCTTCGCACCAGTGGGCGCCTCGCGACACGGTGTTCCTTGCCGCCACGGCGCAGACGGCGGGACGGCTCGACTTCGCGCAGGGATCGAGCCTGTTTTTCAGCTGCCTCGCGGACGCCGGCACGGGCAGCATCAGCGTCGGCGAAAACACCAACATCCAGGACAACACGACCCTGCGTGCCGGCACCGGCGCCATCGTCATCGGCCGCGACGTCACCATCGGCCACAACGTCATGATCCCCGCCGCGCGGATCGGCGCCTCGAGCCTTGTCGGCATCGGCGCGGTGCTCGGCCCCGGCACCGTGCTGGAGGACGACGTGCTGCTTGCCGCCGGCGCGACGACGGAGCCCGGACAGGTGCTCGGATCCGGTTGGCTGTGGGGCGGCCGTCCGGCCCGGCCGCTGTCACGGCTCGACGAAGGCCGGCGCACGGTGATGCGGCAGACCGTCTCGACCTATTGCGGCTATGCGGACACCTTCCGCCGGCTCCAGCGGGATCGGGCTTAGGCAACCTGCCCGACGGCGGCGAGCAATTTGGCGATGTCCTCAGGCCGCGAGAGACGGTGGTCGCCGTCGCGGATCAGCGTCACGGTGACGGGGTCGCCGGCGAGATGCTCGACGAGCAGCATCGCGTGGCGCCAGGGTACGTCCTCGTCGCGCATGCCCTGCAGGATGTGCACGGGCGCGTGGGTGCGGATGGTCCCGCCCAGCATCGCGTGGCGCGCTCCGTCCGCGAAGAGCGCCCGAGTGAACGGCACGCGCTCCGACGCGTGGGCGGACGGCCCCAGCCAGACGCCATCCTCGGTGATCGCGCGTTGCGCCGCGGCGTCGAGCCTGTCCCACAGGAGGCGCTGTGGGAAGTCGACCGCGGGCGCGACAAGCACAAGGCCGGCGACCCGGTCGCCCTCGCCGCTCTCCTGGAGCGCGCGGGCGGCGAGCAGCGCCAGCCAGCCGCCCATCGACGAGCCGACGAGAACCTGCGGCCCTTGCGTCAGGCGGGTTATAGCCGCCAGGCTGTCGGCGAGCCATTGCGAGATCGTGCCGTCTTCAAAGCGGCCATCCGACAGGCCGTGGCCGGAATAGTCGAAGCGCAGCGCCGCCCGTCCGTTCTCGGCGGCATAGGCGTCGAGCGCCGTGGCCTTGGTCGCGCTCATGTCCGAGCGGAAGCCGCCGAGCCAGACGAGTCCCGGCCGGCCGTCCGCCTCGGCTGCGGTGCGCCTGACATAGGCGATCCGCCGCTCGCCCCCCGGCTCTGCGACGCCAACGCCGAGAAATTGCGGTTCCGTTAACCCCACCATACTAGCGTCAACCGTCATGCTCTGCCGTCCGGCGGATGGATGCGGCAGCTCGAGCCGTTTGGCAAGGGAGACGGCGTGCTGGCTTTCGAGACGATTGCCCCTGTCGCGCGTTGCGCCCCACGATGAACGACGAGTTCGCCTTTTCGCTGCACCGGCGCGGCACGCATCCGCTGGCCGGGCGTACGATCCTCCAGATCGTACCGACGCTGGACGCGGGCGAGATCGACCACACGGCGATCGATGTCGCCGGCGCTTTGGCCGAGGCCGGCGCCCGCGCGCTCGTGGCCTCGGCCGGGGGGCGGCTCGTCAGCGAGTTGCAGGCCAAGGGCGGCGTCTGGCTGCCGTTCCCCGCCGGTGCGAAAAACCCGCTTGCCATGGCGCTTGGCGCGCAGCGCCTGCGCCGCCTGCTGGTGAGCGAGAGGGTGGACCTGCTTCACGCGCGCTCGCGCCCGGCCGCGTGGGTGGCTTACGGCGCCACGCGCGCGACGAAGACGCCGCTCGTCACCAGCATCGGGCCGATCGCGCCGGGGCTCGGCCTGCTGCGGCAGCGTTACAACTCCGCGACCGCGCGCGGCGACGTGGTGATCGCCGGCTCGCGCTTCGCGGCGGCCCTCGTGCCGACGCTCTATCCCTGGGCCATCGACCGCGTCTGCGTGATCCGTCCGGGCATCGACCTCAAGCCGCTCGATCCCGGGCGGATCGAGGCCGCGCGGGTGCAGGCGCTGCGCCAAGCGTGGCAGGTGGCGGCCGACGAGCGGATCATCCTGCTCGCGGCGCGCCCCAGCCTGTGGAAGGGGCAGAGGGTGCTGATCGAGGCGACCCGCCTGCTCCGCGAGGCGGGGATCGGCAGCATCAAGGTCGTGCTGATAGGCGAGGCCGGCGGCAAGGCGGCCGCACGCGACATCGATCAGGCGGTCGCGCGGGCGGAGATGCAGAGCGCCGTGCGGCGCGTGCGCGCTTGCGCGGACATGCCGGCGGCGCTGCTGGCGGCGGCGGTGGTCGTCGTGCCCTCGCTCGAGGCCGAATCCTTCGGTCGCATCGCCGTCGAGGCGCAGGCGCTGGGGACGCCGGTGGTGGTCTCGGACCTCGGCGCCGTGACCGAAACGGTGCTCGCGCCCTCCGACGTCGAGCCGGCGCGGCGCACAGGCTGGCGCGTGCCGGCCAACGACACCGCCCTGCTGGCCGACGCCATCCGGGAGGCCCTGGCGCTTGGCGCGAGTGGCCGCGATGCCCTGGCGAGCCGTGCGCGCAGGCAGGTGGAAGAGCGCTTCTCCATCGAGCGGATGGTCCGCCAGACGCTCGACGCCTACGTCGCCCTGCTGGAGCGCGGCGACCGCTCCGCGTGACGAAACGCGAAGAAACGGCGGATCGCGCGGTCCTTTCATTGACTTCGACCGGGTTTCACCCGATGTTTTCCGGTGGGCTTGGGTTGGGTCCGGCAGCGCCGCGCCCGCCGTGATCCGCCCTCAAGTTCGGTTGTCAATATCAGGAGAAGACCATTCGCCGTCCAATGAAAGCCCCTCCGGTTCCGCAGAAAGAGGGACCGCGCACCAACCGTGAAATCCGGGTTCGGGAAGTTCAGCTGATCGACGCGGAGGGTTTGAACCGCGGTGTGACGGATATCCTGGCTGCGCAGCAGATCGCCGACGATGCCGGCCTCGACCTGGTCGAGATCGTGCCTAACGCCAATCCGCCGGTCTGCAAGATCCTCGATTACGGCAAGTTCCGCTTCCTCGAACAGAAGAAGTCGGCCGAGGCGCGCAAACGGCAGAAGATCGTCGAGATCAAGGAGATCAAGCTGCGGCCGGGGATCGACGACCACGACTACGACACGAAGATGAAGGCGGTGCGCCGCTTCTTCGAGGAAGGCGACAAGGTCAAGGTGACGCTGCGTTTCCGCGGCCGCGAAATGGCGCACCAGGACATCGGCTTTCGCCTCCTCGAGCGCGTCAAGCACGAGACGGGGCTGCTCGCCAAGGTCGAGGCCGAGCCTTCCATGGAAGGCCGCCAGATGGTGATGGTGCTGGCGCCGCGTTAGCGGCCCATTCCGCGCGCGGTGCCTTGTTTTTCGACGCGGGTCCAGCTATGCACCGCGCTCCAACCGAACCGCCCGGCCACCTAGGGCTGCCGTGGCGGTTTTTAGCTCGTCTGTCTCTGGTTCGGCCAGGGCTGACGTAAGGCCCAGCGTGCTGGCGCGGCCGATGGCATCCAACAGGGGCTCAGAACCCCGCGGAGAGCGAAATGCCCAAGCTGAAGACGAAATCGGGCGCCGCCAAGCGCTTCAAGATCACCGGGACGGGCAAGGTCACCTATACCCACGCCGGGAAACGCCACGGCATGATCAAACGGACGAACAAGCAAATCCGCAACCTGCGCGGCACCAACGTCTTGTTCAAAAGCGACGGCGACAACGTCAAGAAGTTCTTCCTGCCCAACGGCTGAAGCTTCCGCGCCCCCGCAAACCCGTTTCTAGGAGATCACCATGGCTCGCGTTAAACGCGGCGTTACGTCGCACGCCAAGCACAAGAAGACTTTGGATGCCGCGAAGGGCTTTTACGGCCGTCGCAAGAACACGATCCGCGCCGCCAAGGCTGCCGTGGACCGCTCGATGCAATACGCCACACGCGACCGTCGCGCGAAGAAGCGCACCTTCCGCGCCCTGTGGATCCAGCGCCTCAACGCCGCCGTCCGCGAACTCGGCCTGACCTATTCCCGCTTCATCGACGGGCTCGCCAGGGCCGGGATCGAGATCGACCGCAAGGTGCTCTCCGACCTCGCCATCCGTGAGCCGGAAGCCTTCAAGGCGATCGTCGAGAAGGCGAAGGGCGCGCTGCCCGCAGCCTCGGCCTGAGCCCCTGGCCGGGGCCGCCGATCAGAAGTCGGTGGCCAGGCCCTTGACCTCCCAGTCTCCGAACCGCACGGGCTCCAGACCGCCCCGGCCGTCGACCTCTCTCGCCCGCGCTTCGTCTACGGCCCTGAGCCGACGCGCCGCGGCCTCTTCGAGCGCGCGTTGCGCCTGCGGCGACAGGGAGCGGTCGCCTACCGCCTCCGTCGTCGGGTTATCTTTTGCTTGCTCCACGCGTCCTCCTCCAATCCGAAGCTCGTCCTTCCTATATGGGGCCGGCCCCGGCGGGACGAGCGTCGGAACGCTAAGGCCGTTTCGGGAGGCCGCCACTTCGAGAGACCACCATGACAAGCCTGTCGCATCCTGAAGGGCCGAACGCCCCGGCGGTTCCTCCGCTGTCGAGGGCGCTCGGCTTTACCCTCGCCTTCGCCGCCGGCGTGGTCGTCGCCAACATCTACTACGTGCAACCGCTCGTCGGCCTTATCAGCCGCGACTTCGGGATCCCGGTGGCCTCCGCCGGTATCCTCGTGACGTTGACCCAGATCGGCTATGCCACGGGGCTTCTCCTGATCGTGCCCCTCGGCGACATCGTCGAGAACCGCCGCCTCATCCTCGGCCTGCTCGTGCTCCTCGTGGGAGCGCTCGTCGCGGCCGCGCTGGCGCCCAACGCGGGGCTGTTCCTCGCGTCCTGCCTGGCCATCGGGCTCGGCGGTTGCACGGTGCAGGTCATCGTGCCGCTTGCCGGACACCTCGCGCCCGACCGATCGCGAGGCCGGGTCGTGGGCAACGTCGTCAGTGGGCTGCTCTTCGGGGTCATGCTGTCGCGGCCGGTGGCGAGCTTCGTCGCGCACTTCTTCGGCCATCGCAGTATTTTTGCCGTGTCCGCCATAGCCATCGCGGCGCTCGTCCTCCTGCTCTGGCGCGTGTTGCCCGAGCGGCGACCGCACGGCATGCCCTACCTGCGTGCGCTCGGCTCGCTCGGGCCGCTGTTGGTCCACACCGAGGTCCTGCGCCGCCGCGGCCTCTACCAGGCTGCGATCTTCGTGGCCTTCAGCCTGTTCTGGACCGCCGTGCCGCTTCTCTTGGAGAGCCCCCGTTTCGGGTTCAGCCAACTCGGCATCGGCGTCTTTGCCCTCGTGGGTGCGGGAGGTGCCGCCATCTCGCCCTATGCCGGCCGGTGGGCCGACGAGGGCAAGACCGACCTCGTGACCGGCGTCGCGCTCGCGGCGGCCTGTCTCGCGTGCGTGATCACTCTGGCGGGCGGGTTGCTGACCTCCTGGCCCCTGCTTGGCGTGGCTGCGGTCGTTCTCGACATGGCGGGGGCGGCCAACCTGGTGGTGGGCCAGCGGGCCATCTTTACCATCGGTGCGGAGGTGCGGGGCCGCCTCAACGGGCTCTACCTCGCCATGCTGTTCGCCGGCGGCAGCATCGGCTCGCTCGCCGCGGGCTTCGCCTACGCGCGGGGCGGATGGACCGCCGTCAGCCTGTTCGGCCTGACCTTTCCGGTCCTGGCACTCATCTATTACGCGACGGAAGCGCGTCCCAGCCGGACGGCGAAGGCGTGAAGCGCGCGGCGACCGTACGGCGGCGAGCCTAAAGCCAGCGCGCCGCGGCCGCGTCGTCCGTGGCCTTGGCGGCCACCCAGTCGCCGGATCGGCCGTCGCGAAAGTGCTCCTTCTTCCAGAACGGCGCGCTTGTCTTCATGTAATCCATGAGGAAGTTGGCCGCCTCGAAGGCGGCGGTCCGGTGGCGGCTCGCCGTCACCACCAGCACGATAGGCTCGCCGGGCGCAAGGCGACCGTGGCGGTGCACGACCGTCACCCCGCCGAGCGGCCAGCGCGCTTGCGCGTTTGCGACCACCCGCCCGATCTCCTCTTCCGCCATGCCCGGATAGTGCTCGATCTCGAGCGCGGCCAACGTGCCGTCCTCGTCCCGGCACAAGCCCGCAAACGTGACGATCGCCCCGAGGTCCGCGCGACCGCGCGTCAGCGCCGCGCTTTCGGCTGCGGCGTCGAATGGTTCCGCCTGCACGCGCACCGTCGCGGACGCCATCATCCCCCCGTCATCGGTGGGAAGAAGGCGATCTCGCGCGCGCCGGCGATGGCCGCGTCATGCTTGGCATGTGTTCTGTCGAGCGCTGCGCGGATGGTTCCCGCATTGGCGAAGGCCGCCTCGTAGCCGGCGTCCCGGCCCTTCAACCAGGCGATGAGGTCGCCGACCGTCACGACCTCGGCAGGCGGGGACAGCACCTCCTCCGTCTTGCCAATGCGCTCGCGCACCCAGGCGAAGTAGACCGCCTTCATGGGCCGGACTCCGTATCGATGATGTGGCGGATGCCGGACTTGAGGTAGTCGCCGCCGCTGTAGATCGTCAGCAGGGCCGCGCTCCACAGCATGATGTGGCCGATGAGGGTGTTGCCCGGCAACACCTTGTCGCCGGCCGGCCCGGCGATGAGGAACCCCAGCGCCACGAGTTGCAGCGTCGTCTTCCATTTGGCGACGCGGCTCACCGGGATCGAGACCTTGAGGTCCGCGAGAAACTCGCGAAGGCCCGAGACGAGGATCTCGCGACAGAGGATGACGATGGCGGCGGCGATCGAGGCGCCGGCGATCGTTCGGTCCGCCACCAGCATGAACAGCACGGCGGCGACCAGCAGCTTGTCGGCGATCGGGTCCAGCATCTGGCCCAGCGCCGATTGCTGCGACCACACGCGGGCGAGATAGCCGTCGAAGAAGTCGGTGATCGCCGCCAGCGCGTAGAGGCCCAGCGCCACCCAGCGCATGGTGTCGACGGCCGGCCAGAAAAGGCAGGCGACGACGACCGGCACAGCGACAACCCGGCCATAGGTCAGGATGTTCGGCAGGCTCCACGCGTGGCCGCCGCGGCGGGATAGACTGGTCATCGCCATAGTCTTAGGAACACGCGGGGCGAAGCGGCGTCAAGCGGGAGCGCCGGGCGTCAGCCCGCGCCGTTGCGCTCGTGGAAGAAATCGTAGACGAGCTTCGCCGTGCCCGCGTTGATGCCGGGTACCTTCTCCAGGTCGGACAGCGCCGCGCGGGACAGCGCCTTCGCCGTGCCGAAGGCGTGCAGCAGGGCACGCTTGCGGGCGGGACCGATGCCGCCGATGTCGTCGAGCGGACTGCGGGTGAAATCCTTCTTCCGCCGCGCGCGGTGGGTGCCGATGGCGAAGCGATGCGCCTCGTCGCGCAGCCGCTGCACGAAATAGAGCGCAGGGTCGCGCGGCGACAGGCGGAATGGCTCCTTGCCATCGACGAAGAAACTTTCGCGGCCCGCGTCGCGGTCGCGGCCCTTGGCGATGCCGGCGACCGCCACGTCGCTGATGCCAAGTTCGTCGAGGATTTGCTTGGTTGCGTTGAACTGGCCGAGGCCGCCGTCGATGAGGATCAGGTCTGGCCGCGTCGGGAAGGCGTCCGGGTCGGGAGCCGTGCCCTCGTCGGCCACCGGAGCCTCGTCGGGCGCCTCCTTCTGCAGCCGGTTGAACCGGCGGCGCAGCACCTCGCGCATCATCCCGAAATCGTCGCCGGGCGTCACCTCGCCATCCTTGATGTTGAAGGTGCGGTAATGCGTCTTCATGAAGCCGGTCGGCCCGGCCACGACCATGCCGCCGACCGCGTGCGTGCCCATGATGTGCGAGTTGTCGTAGACTTCGACGCGGCGAATGGTGCGCCCAAGGCCGAAGGCCTCGGCGAGGGCAGCCAGCAGCTTCTCCTGCGAGGCGGTCTCGGCCAGCTTGCGGCCGAGCGTCTCGCGTCCATTATGGGCCGCCGCTTTGACGAGTTCGCATTTCTCGCCGCGCTGCGGCACGGCGATCTCGAGCTTTGCGCCATGCCGTTCGCAGAGCGCCGTCTCCAGCAGGGCGCGGCTCTCGACCTCGTGCGAGAGCAGCACCAGCCGCGGCGGCGGGCGCTCCTCGTAGAACTGGGCGAGAAAGGCGTCGAGAACCTCGCCCGGCGTCAGGCTTCGGTCGGCCTTGGGGTAATAGGCGCGGTTACCCCAGTTCTGATAGGTCCGGAAGAAGAACACCTCGATGCAGAACTGGCCGCCCTGCTCGACGACGGCAAAGACGTCCGCCTCTTCGACGGTCTTGGGGTTGATTCCCTGCGCGCCCTGGATCGCCGACAGCGCGGCGATGCGGTCGCGCAGGCGGGCGGCGCGCTCGAATTCGAGACCCTCGGACGCCTGTGTCATCTCCCTCGCCAGCAGGTCGCGCACCGCGCGGCTCTTGCCGGAGAGGAAGTCGCGCGTGTCACTCACCAGTTCGGCGTAGTCGGCGTGGCTGATCTCGCCCGTGCAGGGTGCCGCGCATCGTTTGATCTGGTGCAGCAGGCAGGGACGCGTGCGGTTCTCGTAATAGCTGTCGCTGCAGGAGCGCAGCAGGAAGGCCCGCTCGAGCGCGTTGAGTGTCCGGTTGACCGCCCAGACGCTCGCGAAAGGGCCGAAATAATCGCCTTTGCGGGTTCGCGCGCCGCGGTGCTTGGTGATCTGCGGCGCGTCGTGATCGCCGGTGAGCAAGATGTAGGGAAACGACTTGTCGTCCCGCATCAGCACGTTGAAGCGCGGCTTCATCTGCTTGATGTAGTTGGTCTCGAGCAGCAGCGCGTCCGTCTCCGTCGCGGTGGAGACGAAGACCATCGACACCGTCAGCGAGATCATCCGCGCGATGCGGTTGGTGTGGCCGGCCGGCCGCATGTAGCTGGCGATGCGTTTCCTCACGCTCTTCGCCTTGCCGACGTACAGCACCTCGCCGTCGGTGCCGATCATGCGGTAGACGCCGGGGCCCTTGGGCGCGTGTTTCCAGTGAGAACGGATGGCGGCCGCGCCGAGCTTGACCGAGGCGGGCGCCGCCTCGTCCTCGCTGGTGAAGTCGAGCGGCGGGAGTTCGGCGTCCTCGTCCGTGTCGGCCGCGCCCGGGGCGCCGTCCGCCTGGAGAAGCTGCGATTGGGGTTCGGGCAGGGGATCGCGGGAGCCGTGGAGAAGGCCGGCCGGGGAACGTGTCATCCGACGGGTTTAGTGCGCGTTCGCGGCGGTGCAAAGGCGGCTGTCCGGCTCCTATTGACGCTCTCCTCCAGCGGAGGAAGCGGCCGGCCGCGCGGTTCTCGGCAGGTGTGGCACGGAGAGCGCTAAAAACGGCATCTCGGCCGTTGCGGCCACCTCGCCGGCTCTGTAATCCTCCGGGAAAGGCGAGCGGCCGCCTGACCTTGCCATCCCATCCATGCCGCGCCCCCGGCCCCGTCTAGCCAAGGATCCCCCATGAAGACGTCCTCTTTCGGCGCCATGATCGGCCTCGCGCTGGCGGCGATCGGTCTCAGTTCGGTCGCGCGGGCCGATCCCGTGGGCGAGTGGCGGGTCGCCGACGGCACGGCCACCATCCGCATCAAGAAGTGCGGCCCCAACTTCTGCGGCTTCGTCGCCAGCGCCACCACGCCAGGCAAGGACATCCGCAACCCAGACCCCTCCAAGCGCGACCGCAACACGATTGGTATCGAGGTCCTGTTCAACCTCAAGGGCGCGCCCGACAACACCTTCACGGGCGAGACTTATAACGCCGACGATGGACAGATCTATATTGCGACCCTGACGCCCATGGGCCCGTCCATGCAGATCAAGGGTTGCGTCCCCAACGGGGGCGCCTGCGGTTCCGAGACCTGGACGCTCGTCCGCAAGTAACGCCCGGGCGTAACCTTAAAGCATCGCGGCCGGGCGCAAGACCGCGCCGCCGTTGTTCCAACCTGTCATCGCTGCTACACGCGGCGGTGGGCAGACCTCGCGCAGGCGGCAGTCGTAATGAAGATATTGGCGGGCAATTCCAATCGCGCCCTGACCGAAGCGATCGCCGCCTACCTCGGGGTTCCCCTCACCAAATGCCAGGTTCGGCGGTTCGCCGACATGGAGGTCTTCGTCGAGATCCAGGAGAACGTCCGCGGACAGGACGTGTTCATCATCCAATCGACCTCGTTCCCGGCGAACGACCACCTGATGGAAGTCCTCATCATGACCGACGCGTGCAGCCGCGCGTCGGCCAAGCGCATCACCGCGGTCATTCCCTATTTTGGCTATGCCCGGCAGGACCGCAAGGCCGGCCCGCGCACGCCGATCTCGGCCAAGCTCGTCGCCAACATGATCACCCACGCCGGCGCGGACCGGGTGCTGACCGTCGACCTCCACGCCGGGCAGATCCAAGGTTTCTTCGACATCCCGACGGACAACCTGTTCTCCGCGCCGGTGCTGGTCCGCGACATCAGGGAAAAGTGCAACATCCGCAACGTCATGGTGATTTCGCCCGACGTCGGTGGCGTGGTGCGCGCTCGCGCGATGGCGAAACGGATCGACGCCCCGCTCGCCATCATCGACAAGCGCCGCGAGCGCGCCGGCGAATCGGAGGTGATGAACATCATCGGCGACGTGACGGGCAAGGACTGCCTCCTCGTCGATGACATCGTCGATTCCGGCGGCACGCTCTGCAACGCGGCCGACGCGCTGCTGGCCAGCGGCGCCAGGGAGGTCTCAGCTTACATCACGCACGGTGTGCTCTCCGGCGGCGCGGTCGCGCGCATCAGCGCCTCGCGGCTGAAGGAGCTGGTGATGACGGACACGATCCAACCGACGGAGGCGGTCCGCGTCTCGCGCAACATCCGCGTGATCTCCATCGCCCCCCTCATCGGCGAGGCCATCGCCCGGACCGCCAAGGAGGAAAGCGTCTCCAGCCTGTTCGATTGAGGCGTTCGCCTCGACCGGAACGCGCCGCATCGGACCCGCCGTGGACCTGCTCTTCATCAAGCTGACGCTGACGCCCCTCCTCATGGCCGCTGTCTCGCTGGCCTCGCGGCGGTGGGGCGGTGCGGTCGGCGGGCTGATCGCCGGCCTGCCGCTGACGGCCGCGCCCGTTTCGGTCTACCTCACGATCGAGCAGGGTCCCGCCTTTGCCGCGGTCATGGCCGCGAGCGCAATCGGCGGCATAGGGGCGGTGACGCTCTCCTACCTCGTCTATATCGGGGCAAGCCGCCGCTGGTCCCTCGCCGCGACGGTGGGTTTGACGGTCGCCGCCTATCTCGCCGCCTCGGCTCTGCTGCGCATCCTGGACCTGCCGCTGGGCTTCGTCCTGGTGCTGGACGGCGTGCTGGTGGCGGCCGTCCTGGCGCGTCCGCCGCCGGCGACGCCCGTCTCGGCTCGTGCGGCCTCGGCCGTCTGGGACCTGCCCGCGCGGGTGCTCGTCTCGACGGGCATGGTGCTGGTCATCACCTTCTGCGCCCACCTGATCGGACCGCGCTACAGCGGGCTACTGTCGACCGTGCCGATGATCGGCTGGCCGCTGATCGTCTTCGCGCACCGGCAGCAGGGCAGGGCCGAAGCGGTGGTCGTGGCGCTCGGCATCAGCCGCGGGACGCTCGGCCTCGTCGCCTTCTACCTCGTCGTCGCCCTGCTTCTGCCCCGCGCCGCCGCGCTCTCGACCTTCGTCATGGCGCTCGCCGTCTCGCTGGCGGTGACCGGCGGCTGGGTGTGGCGGCGGCGTTGGGTTCCACGGCTGGTGCCGCGATAGATTGCGCGCTTTCAGGAGGAGGCGAAAGCCTCCGGTCCCCGCGCCGCGATGCGCGGCTTGGCGAAGAGCGGACGCGCCGCCCGCGCCGCCAGCAGCGCGGCACCAGCCGCCAGCACGTACCAGGCCGGCCTGATCGTATAGGAGAAGTCGAGGTTCGCCCCCAAGATGAGGTCGAGGGGCGCGCCGGTCTTCGTCGCGTACCACGCCGCCTCGGCGAGCGCGGTCAGTGCGGCGGCAGCGAGCGCGACCGCCGCGATGGCACCGTGACCAAGGTCGCCGCGCCAGCGCTTGGTGAGGCGCGCGAGGCCCAGCACCCCGACGATGCCGGCCAGGATGAAGGGCTGCGTCTCGTCCAGCTTCGACTGCATGAAGAAATGCACGACGGCGAGCGCCACGATCGCGTAGACCGCGCGGTGGAGCAGCGTCCACCGCGGTGCGCCGAGCCGGCGCACCATGCCGTCCGTCGATGTGGCGCCGAGCGCTGCCAGCCCGAGCAGGCCGACGAAGCCGATGAGCAGGTAGATGCGGGTGAGGATCGCCCAGGCGATCTTGCCCGCGTCGAAATGCTGGTCGTAGATGTAGAGCGCGAAGTGCAGGCCGGCATAGCCGAGCGCTGCGAGGCCGATCATCCGACGCACGCCAGCGAGCTTGGCATTGCGCGAGGCGACACGCAGCGGCGTCACGGCCAGACCGACCAGCAGGATGCGGATCGCCCACAGGCCGGCCTGATGGATGGCCTCCGTCGTCGGCCGCGAGCCGAGCCAGCCTTGCGCCGCCTCGACCGCGATCCAGGCGGCGGGGAGAAGCGCCAGGACGAAGACGGAGGCCCGCAGGGCGGCGAAGCGTCCGGTTCGGTCTGTCCAGGGCAGCATGGCGAGAACTCCAGAGAGCGGTGGCGAGGGCGGCGTGCCGCCAGGGCTATTCCGCCGGTATCGGCGGCACTGCCGCTCGCCCGCGCGGCTTGGTGATGAAGCGGTGCAGCCTGTCGAGGTAGAGGTAGATGACCGGCGTCGTATAGAGCGTCAGCACCTGGCTGACGAGAAGGCCGCCGGCGATGGTGATGCCGAGGGGACGGCGCAGCCCCGCGCCCGGCCCGGCGGCGATGATCAGCGGGAGCGCCCCGAACAGGGCGGCGAGCGTGGTCATGAGGATCGGGCGGAACCGCTCGAGGCAGGCGTCGGTGATCGCCGCCGTCGCGTCGAGCCCGCGCGAGCGCTCCGCGTGCAGGGCGAAGTCGACGAGCATGATGCCGTTCTTCTTGACGATGCCGATGAGCAGCACGATGCCGATGAAGGCGATGAGCGTCAGCTCCGTACCCGTCCATTGCAGGGCGAGCAGGGCGCCGAGCCCAGCCGAGGGCAGGGTGGAGATGATCGTCAGCGGGTGCGCAAGGCTCTCGTAGAGAATGCCGAGGACGATGTAGACGGCGATGAGCGCGGTGTAGAGCAACACGCCCTGCGATCCGGAACTCGCCTGGAAGAGTTTGGCGTCGCCCGCGAACTCGGCGTGGAGCGAATCCGGCAGGTGCATGTCGGCGACCGCCTTGAGGATCGCGTCCGAAGCGTCCTGCTGCACGGTACCGGGCTTGAGGTTGTAGCTCAGCGTCACCGCGGGGAACTGGCTCTGATGGTTGACGCTCAGGGGCGCGAAGCCCTTCTCGATATGGGCGATGGTACTGAGCTGGATCTGCGCCGTGGGCACGGGCACGACGGTCGCGCCGGGGGCAACCGACGGCGCGTTGAGGAGGGTCTGCACGTTGGCGCCTCCCAGGCCGGTCGACGAGGCGAGGTTGACGCCGGCGGGTACGAAGATCTTCTCCAGGTCCTTCGGATCGGCCTGGAGGAACGACGGCACCTCGAGCACGACACGATATTGGTTGCGCGGGGAATAGATGGTCGAGATCTGCCGCTGCGCGAAGGCGTTGTTCAACGCGTTGTCGATGTTGGCCATGGTGACGCCGAGACGGGATGCGGCGAGGCGGTCGATCACCAGATTGGCCTGCAGGCCGTTGGCCTCGCGGTCGGAGGTGACGTCGACGAGGCCGGGGACCGCCTTCAGGCGGTCGAGCACGAGCGGGGCGTAATGCGTCAGCTCGGCGAAGTTGGCGTCCGTCAAGGTGAACTGGTTGGCGGCCTTGGACTGGCGGCCGCCGAACTGCAGGTCCTGCTGCGCTATGAGATACGTGCTCATGCCGGCGACGCCCGCCAGCTCGCGGCGGAGGCGCTCGATCACCTTGTCGACGGGGAGGTAGCCGCGTTCTTCCAACGGCTTCAGCGTGATGTAGAGCTTGCCTTGGTTGATGGAGGAGCTGTTCGGCCCCTGGCCGGACGCACCGACGGAGGAACCGAGCCGCGACACGTTGGGGTCGGCCTGAACGATCGCGGCGACGCGCGTCTGCAGGGCGGTCATCGCGGGGTAGGAGACCTCCGTCGCCGCCTCGGTCGAGCCGAGCACGAAGTCGGTTTCGTCCGGCGGGAAGAAGCCCTTGGGCGTCTTGACGAACAGCACCACGGTTAAGACGATGGTGAGGATCATCACGAGCAAGGTCGAGAAGCGGTACCGCAGCGCCACCGCCAGGCTGGCTGCGTAGGCGCGGGTCAGCCGCGCGAGCCCGCCTTCCACCAGGCGATCGAAAAGATTGGGCGCGCGCGGCGGCTTCGTCGGCGTGAGGTGCGCCGAGATCATCGGCGTGACCGTCAGGGAGGCGATCGTCGAAATGATGATCGCGAAGGCGAGCGTCATCGAGAACTCGCGGAACAGCCGGCCGGGGATGCCGCCAAGCAGCAGCAGCGGGATGAAGGCGGCCATCAGCGAAATCGAGATCGAGATCACGGTGAAGCCGATCTGGCTGCCGCCGGCGAGCGCTGCCCGCATCGGCGACAGGCCAGCCTGGCGGTTCTTGTCGATCACCTCTATCATCACGATGGCATCGTCCACGACGAAGCCGACGGAGGTCGCGAGCGCCATCAGCGAGATGTTGTCGATCGAGAAACCCGCCGCGTACATGCACGCGCAGGTACCCGCGAGCGCGAGCGGCACGGTGACGCCTGCCGCGAGCGTCGGCGTCCAGCGGCGCAGGAAGATGAAGACGACGACCATCACCAGGACGATGGTGACGAGCAGCGTCCCCACCATGTCGTTCACGCTGGCGCGGATGGTCGTCGTGCGATCGTTGAGGACGGAGACCTTGATGCCGGCCGGCAGGAAGCGCTCGACCTTCGGCAGCAGCGCCATGACCCGGTCGACGGTCTGGATCACGTTGGCGTCGGCCTGCTTGGTGATCTGGATGAGGACCGAAGGCTTGCCGTTGAAGGTCGCCATCGAGCGCGCGTTGCGCACGCCGTAATCGACGGTGGCGACGTCCGAGAGGAGAACGGTGCCGCCGTTCTTGGTTTTGAGGACGAGTTTGCCGTAATCGACCGGCTTGGCGAGCTGGTCGTTGGTGCCGATCGAATGAGCGAGGAAGTCGCCGTCGAAGGTGCCGGTCGGCGACACCGCGTTGGCGTTGACGATCGCCGTGCGGATATCGTCCATGCTGAGGCCCATGTCCGACAGGCGCGAGGGGTCGGCCTGCACGCGCACGGCCGGCTGGTCGGCGCCGGCGACGCTCACTTGGGCGACGCCGTCGACCTGCGAGATCCGTTGCAGCAGCACGGAATCGGCGGCGTCGTAGACGGCCGTGGTCGGCAGCGTGTCCGAGGTCAGGGCGAGGATCAGCACCGGCCGGGCGTTGGGGTTGGCCTTGCGGAAGATCGGCACGTTGGGCAGGCCGCTCGGCAGGTCGGTGGCGGCGGCGTTCAGCGCCGCCTGCACGTCGCGCGCGGCCCCATCCACGTTGCGGTTGAGGTCGAAGATGGCGATGATGACGCTCGAGTTGAGCGAACTCGTCGAGGTCAGCTCGGTCACGCCGGCGATCTCGCCGACCCGTCGCTCGATGGGCGCGGCGACGGTGGAGGCCATGATCTCCGGGCTGGCGCCCGGATATTGCGCGTTGATGAAGACGGCGGGGAAGTCGAAGCCCGGCAGGCTGGCCACGGGCAGCAGCATGTAGGCGACGGCGCCGATGAGGAACACGCCGAGGGCGAGCAGCGTCGTGCCGATCGGCCGGCGTATGAACAGCGCCGAGACGTTCATTCCGCGGCCTTCGAATGCGGGTATTCCTCTGAGATCTCGGCCTCCGGATCGGCGTGCTTGACCGCGCCGAAGAACCGGACCCGCAGCCCCTCCAGCGCCACGTAGATGACCGGCGTCGTGTAGAGCGTAATGAGCTGCGAGAGCAGCAGTCCGCCGACGATGGAGATGCCGAGCGGGTTGCGCAGCTCGGACCCCGTGCCCGTCGCGAAGGCGAGCGGCAGCGCGCCGAACAGCGCCGCCAGCGTCGTCATCATGATCGGGCGGAAGCGCAGCAACGAGGCTTGCACGATCGCGTCGTGCGGGCTCATCGCGGCGTCGCGCTCCGCCTCCAGCGCGAAGTCGATGATCATGATCGCGTTCTTCTTGACGATGCCCATCAGCAGCACGATGCCGATGAGGCCGATCAGCGACAGGTCCATCCTGAACGCCATCAGCGCCAGCAGGGCGCCGACGCCGGCGGACGGCAGGGTCGACAGGATGGTGATGGGGTGGATCGCGCTCTCGTAGAGCACGCCGAGGACGATGTAGATCGTGATGGCGGCGGCCAGGATGAGGTAGGGCTCGTTGGCGAGCGAGCTCGCGAACTCCGCGGCGTCGCCGCTGTAGGATCCGGTGATGTTTTCCGGCATGCCGATGTCGCGGCTGGCCTGCTCGATCGCCTTGACGCCGTCGCTCAGCGCCGCGCCCTCGCCGAGGTTGAAGCTGATCGTCACGGCGGGGAACTGCTCCGTATGCTGGACGGACAGCGGCGCCGTGTCGTTGCGCTGCGTGGTGAAGGTCGAGAGCGGCACCTGCGCGCCGGTGTTGGAGGACACGTAGAGGTTCTTGAGCGACGTCGAATCCGCGAGATAGCGCGGGTCCGCCTCCAGGATCACGCGATACTGGTTCGTCTGCGCGTAGATGGTCGAAACCTGACGCTGGCCGAAGGCGTCGTAGAGCGTGTCGTTGATGTTCTGCACGGACACGCCGAGGCGGCCGGCGAGCTGGCGATCGATGGTGACGAAGAGGCGCAAGCCGCCGTCCTGGGCCTCGGAGGCGACGTCTTTCACCACGGGCGAGTCGCGCAGGCTCGCCACCAGCTTGTCGGCCCATTCCGACACCTCGGTCGCGCTCGTGCCGTTCAGCGCGTACTGGTATTGCGCGCGGCTCGACTGTGCGGTGATCTGGATGTCCTGCGCGCTCTGGAACGCGACGCCGATACGGGGCAGGCCGCTGAGCTTTCCCTGCAGGCGCTTGATGATGGCGGCGACACCATCGCGGCTCTCGCGCGGCTTCAGAACGATGTTGAGCCGCCCGGCGTTGGGCGTGGCGTTGACGGTACCGACGCCCACCACGGAGGAGACGCCGGCGACGTCCCGGTCGGCCTCGATCACGCTGGCGACGCGCTGCTGCAGCCGGGACATCTCGTCGAAGGAGACGGAGGGCTCGGCCTGCGTGACCGCGTTGATCAGCCCCGTGTCCTGCGGCGGCAGAAAGCCCTTGGGGATGACGACGTAGAGGTAGATCGTCGCCGCCAGCGTGCCGAACGTCAGCAGCAACATGAGCGACTGATGACGCAGCACCCATTCCAGGCTGCCGCGATAACGCTCGCTGAGAGACTCGCCGAACCGTGCGAGGCGGCTTGGGCGGCGGCGATGGTCCTGCGGAACATGGCGCAGCAGCTGGCCACACATCATCGGCGTCAGCGTCAGCGAGACGACGGCAGAGGCCACGACGGCGATCGTCAGGGTGAGCGCGAACTCGCGGAACATGCGGCCGACGATGCCGCTCATGAAGAGCAGCGGGATGAACACCGCGACGAGCGACACGGTCAGCGAGATGACGGTGAAACCGATCTCGCGCGCCCCGTTCAGCGCCGCTTGCATCGGCCGCTCGCCGCGTTCGAGATGGCGGACGATGTTCTCGATCATCACGATCGCGTCGTCGACGACGAAGCCGGTGCCGATGGTCAGCGCCATCAGCGACAGGTTGTCGAGGCTGAAACCGAGGTAGTACATGACGCCGAAGGTGGCGACCAGCGACAGCGGCAGCGCGACGCCCGCGATGATCGTCGCACGCACCGAGCGCAGGAACACCAGGACCACCAGGACGACGAGCGCCACCGACAGCATCAGCGTGAACTGCACGTCGGCGATGGAGGCGCGGATCGTGCCGGTGCGGTCGTTGACGATCGTCAGGTCGATGCCGGCCGGTAGCGAGGTCTTCAGCTTGGCGAGTTCCGTCTTGATGTGGTTGACCGTCTCGACCACGTTGGCGCCGGGCTGGCGCTGGACGTCGACGATGATCGCCGGCGTGCCCTGATACCAACCGGCGACGCGGCCGTTCTCCAGGCCGTCGACCACTTTGGCGACGTCGCCGATGAGGATCGGCGCGCCGTTGCGATAGGTGATGACGACGGGCTTGTAGCCGCTCGCCGCTTCGAGCTGGTCGTTGGCGCCGATGGCGTAGGATTGCTGGCTGCCGTCGAGCGAGCCCTTGGCGCCGGCCACGTTGGCGTTGGCGATGGCGTTGCGCAGGTCCTCCATGCCGATCCCGTAGTCGGCGAGGCGCGTGAGGTCGGCCTGGATGCGGATGGCGGGCTTGAGGCCGCCCAGGATGCCGACATGGCCGACGCCGGAGAGCTGGCTGAGC
Organism: Beijerinckiaceae bacterium; assembly: GCA_965249685.1. Lineage (GTDB taxonomy): Bacteria > Pseudomonadota > Alphaproteobacteria > Rhizobiales > Beijerinckiaceae > RH-AL1. The sequence continues at coordinate 3,376,019 of CBDFMN010000003.1, forward strand.
CGCTGGCCGATCAGCGTGTCGGCGAGATCGGACATCTGGCGGATGGAGATCGTCTGGGAGGTCAGGGCGACCGTGATGACGGCGGTGTCGGCCGGGTTCACCTTCGAGTAGACGGGCGGGTAGGGCAGGTTCTTCGGCAGCGTCGAGGCGGCCGCGTTGATCGCCGCCTGCACGTCTTGCGCGGCGCCGTCGATGTCGCGGTTGAGGTCGAACTGCAGGGTTACCGCCGAGAGGCCGAAGGCGGAGGACGAGGTCATCGTCTGCAGGGACGGGATCTGCCCGAGCTGGCGCTCCAGCGGCGCGGTG
>CBDFMN010000004.1:0-16138 GCA_965249685.1 Beijerinckiaceae bacterium
AAGAAAGATTGATCACGGAAGGATTTATAAGAGCTTCCCTGCTGACTATCTTCATATTAGCAGGATTGTTTGCTCTCATCAGCGGGCATGATACTGCGTGGCAGCGTTATGGGTATCCAAATGCTGCTGGAGATACCGATTTTGTCGTCGAAGTGGTATTCTTCGGATTGGTCGCGTTTTTAGGACACAACCTTCGATTTTGGTCATGGGGGCTTATCTGCTTATCCACATACTGGAGCTTTAGTAGTATCAAGCTTTGGATGGACGACGGAATTTTTATAAACGGACGCCATGGATGCGATATCTGCGTCGAGCAAATGGAGGTTCTTCATATTTTATTACTTCCCTTCGGCATTGCCGCCATCGTGCTAGTTACATCTCGCCGTTGGACGCGAGACGCATGGATGCCAGCCGCATGGAAGGTGGTTCTCGCTGGTCTGCTGATACCAGTATGGGTGTTTATGTTCTTAGGCCTCGCCAACGCATGATGAACAGTCGCTACATCTTAGTTTTACTATTGATTAACTTTAAGGATTACATTGGGCTTAAGCCATTGCCGGCACTGTTGCAGGCATGGCCCGTCGCGTCCCGCCCCTCTTCGCCCTGGCAAGCTTCGCCCTCGCGCTCGCCGGCTGCTCCAACTACGAGCGGCCGCATCGCCCGGCCTGGCGCGCGCAGGCCGACAACGCCTGCATCGCCGAGCGCCGGGTTCACCTCTCGCGCTACCTGCAGCCGCGCGCGCGGGCGATCGACGGACCGGGCGTCTGCGGCCTGGACCGCCCCTATCTCGTCGGGGCCCTGAGCGGCGACCAGGTGCAACTCGACACGGTTGCGACCCTCGACTGCCCGATGATCGCCGCGCTCGACCGCTGGGTCGCCGAGGTCGTGCAGCCCGCGGCGCAGGCGCGTTTCGGGGCGGCGGTGACGCAGATCGATACGATGGGCTCCTATTCCTGCCGCGGCATGAACGGGCAGGCCGGCGCCCGGGTCTCCGAGCACGCCTTCGGCAACGCCCTCGACGTCGCCGGTTTTCGGCTGGCGGACGGACGCCGCATCACCGTCGTGCACGATTGGACGCGCGGCGACGAGCAGGCCCAGGCCTTCCTGCGTGACGTCCATGCGGGTGCCTGCTCGACGTTCACGACCGTGCTCGGGCCGGGCGCGAACGTCTTTCACTACAACCATATCCACGTCGACCTGGCGATGCACGGCAACACGTCGAGCGGGCCTCGTCGCGTCTGCAAGCCGGTGCCGCAGGCGAGCGCGCCGGGACCCGGGCCGCGCCGCGACCTTCTGCCAGACCCGCCGCTCGTCGAGGAGGAGCAGGACATCGCCGACGGGCACCCGCCCGCCGAACCCCAAAACCTGCAGCCGGGACCGTCCGGCCTGGTCGCCGGCGCGCCGCCGGCCTATGCGGGGCTGAGCGCGCGGCCGTCAAGCCCAATCCGCGGAGGCGCCATCCGCGGCGACGGCGCCTTCGTGCCGGAAGGGGCGACGAGCGATTGGGACGTCACCTCGACCGTCCGCCGGCGCTGAACCGGCCGCCCTTGCGAACGGCCGGGTCGCGCGTCCATAAACCGGAATCGCCCCGGAACCACGGGGGCGGCGAGGCGGAAGCGACGATGGCGCAGGCGACGCAATCACGCGAGGAACTGGTGGAAAAGCTCGCGGGCGTCTTCCGGGCCCACGGCTACGAGGGCGCCACCCTGACCCGCCTCGCGCAAGCCAGCGGCCTCGTCAAGGCGAGCCTCTACTACCAGTTTCCACGCGGGAAGGAAGACATGGCCGCGGCGGTCCTGACCGCCCTGGGAGCCGAGATGAAGCGCACCGTCTTCGCGCCGCTCGACGGACCCGGCTCGCCGCGCGAAAAACTCAAGGCGATGGGCGAGGGCCTGTCCGCGTTCTACCGGGACGGCGCGGCGGCCTGCGTCGTCGACGTCCTCTCGATCGGCACCGCGCGAGATATTTTCGCCGCGGCCCTCTCGCGCACCGTGCTGAAGGTCGCCGGCTCGATCGCGGCCGTGTTGCGCGAGGCCGGCCTCAGCCCCGAGGAGGCCGGGCGGCGCGGCGAGGACGCGCTGATCGCCGTCCAGGGCTCCCTCGTCGTGGCTCGGGCGAGCGGGTCGCCGGCCGCCTTCAGGCGGGTGCTTGCGGAGCTGCCGGACCGCCTTCTGGCAGGCGTGGGCTGACGCGGAGATCGGCGCTCGCCGGCGAGGCGGCGGGAGCTACTCGTCCTCGCCGAAACGGGCAGCGACGAGCGCCGCAATGGCGTCCAGCGCCTCGGCGGCCTGCGGGCCTTCGGCCGCCACCAGGATCGTCGTGCCGATACCGGCGCCGAGCGTCAGGATGCCCATGATGGAGGTGCCGCCAACCGTGTCGGCACCCCGCGTCACCGTCACCGCGGCATCGAACCGCTCGGCGCACTGGACAAACTTGGCGGTGGCCCGGGCATGCAGACCCTTGCGGTTGACGATCATGAGCTCGCGGCTGAGGGGCACGGCCGTCCCGCCCTCCGCGTCGGCTTCGCTCATTTGCCGCTGAGCACCCGGCTCGCCACGTAGATGTACTTGCGGCCCGCGTCCTGCGCCTGGATCACGGCCTGCTCGAGCGAGGCGGCGTCGCGCACGGAGGCGAGCTTGATCAGCATGGGCAGGTTGATCCCGGCCACCACTTCGACATGCGCGCCGTTCATAACGGAGATCGCGAGGTTGGAGGGCGTGCCGCCGAACATATCCGTCAGGAGGACCACGCCGGAGCCCGTGTCCACCGCGCTGACGGCGTCGACGATGTCGCCGCGACGCCGCTCGATGTCGTCTTCCGGCCCGATCGAGACGGTTGCCACCTGCTTTTGCGGACCCACGACATGCTCCAGCGCCGCCCGAAACTGGGTGGCGAGTTCGCCGTGGGTCACGAGTACCATTCCGATCATCGGCAGAAACCAACCATCCGGAAACTCCGCGCTGCCGCTCATGATCCGCGCCGGGAGAAGGCGCCCGCCCGACCCGGCCCCAAGAAGCCCGCTCGGAACACGAGGCCCGCTCGGAAGCGGCCGGTATATATCAGCGCGTTTTTGTTACCAATTCTAATCTTTTGACCGACCTAAGGTTTTTACGCGCGAGTGTGCCGGCAATGTCTCGGCCCAGCCCAACACGCGGGCGGCGCGGCTGTCCCACGTACCGGAGTCTACGAGGGTGAGCGTGGGGAAGTTTCCGGCAACCGCGTCGCAGGCTGCGGCCGGCGCCAAGTCGACCAGGCCCGCGAGAGGCACGTCACCGCGATAGGGCAGCGAAAGGATGCCGCATCCGCGCCGTTCGATGAGGCCGGCGATGCGAGGGTGGGGGGACACCAGCACGGCCCCGCCCTCGTGACGCAGAAGCACCCTGTCGTCACCGACCAGGTGGATGGCGCGCCCTGGTCGGGAGCAGGCCAGGAGGGCGAGCGCCAGCGTGCTCTTGCCCGAACGTGACGGTCCGCGGATCGCCAGGGCCCAACCGTCGATCGCGATGGCGGTCGCATGGATCGCCTTCGCCTCAGTCGGCATCGAGGAGAGCGGGGAACCAGACGATGAAGCGGGCGCCGCGCACGGCCGGTACCTCCGCGCTCGAGGGCGCGAGGCGGTTGGCAGCGCGGATGCGGCCCCCGTGCGCCTCGATGATCTGGCGCGAGATGGAGAGGCCGAGCCCGGAGTTCTGGCCGAAGCCCTGATTCGGCCGGTCGGTGTAGAACCGCTCGAAGATGCGCTCGAAGGCGTCGGCGGGGATACCCGGCCCGTCGTCGTCGATGACGATCTCGTAGCCTTTGCGCCCGCTCGCCGCGTCGCGGATCACGCTCATCGAAACCCGGACGCTCCCGCCGGGCTCCGAGAAGGAGCGGGCGTTGTCGATCAGGTTGTTGAACACCTGGCCGAGGCGCGAATCGTAGCCAAGCACCAGGAAGGTGCAGGGCTGGTCGTCCTCGTCGACCGCTTCGACGACCTCCAGGGTGACGTCGATGCCGGTGGCGCCGGTGTCGCGTGCGATGGACACCACGGTCTCCAGCACATGGACGAGGCTCACCTCGCGGCTTTCCCCACGGGCCAGTTCGGCGTCCAGGCGCGAGGCGTCCGAGATGTCGCTGATAAGCCGGTCGAGGCGGCGCACGTCGTGCTGGATCACCTCCATCAGCCGCGCCTGCGACTGCGGGGTGCGGGCGATCGGCAGGGTCTCGACGGCACTGCGCAACGAGGTCAGCGGGTTCTTCAGCTCGTGGGCGACGTCGGCGGCGAAGCTCTCGATGGCCTCGATGCGGTTGTAGAGCGCCTTCGTCATGTCGCGCAGCGAACCCGAGAGATGACCGATTTCGTCGGCGCGACCGGTGAAATCGGGGATCTCCTGGCGCGACTTGGTGCCTTTGCGCACCCGGTCGGCCGCCTCCGCCAGGCGCCGCATCGGCTCGGCGATGGTGCCGGCGAGGAACAGCGACAGCAGGAACATGATGACGGCCGAGATGAGGAAGATGCGAACGATGGTCCAGCGTTCGGCGGCGATCATCGTATCGATGTCGCCGCCCTGGGTCGACAGCAGCAGCGCGCCCTTGATCGACTGCAGGCGGCGGATCGGCACGGCCACGGAAATGATCGTCTCGCCCTTGGCGTTGACGCGCACGATCGACTGCACGCCGCCGGTCAGCGCCTGGGACACTTCCGCGTAATTCTTGCCGTTGGCCGTGGCGAACTCGTCGCGCCGCGGCAGGTCTTCGGACTGGCCGAAATTGCCGCGTACGGCGTTCCAGGTGCGCTCGATCAGCGTCAGCGCGTCTTCCGGCTGCGGCGGCGCGCTGGCGGGCGGGTCCTCGCGGGTGGTCATGCCGCGACGGCTGAGCGAGCGCGAGTCGAGGAGCAGGTAGCCGTCGGGGTCAAAGATGCGCGCGCGCGTGCGGGTCGGCAGCACCAGCCGGCGCAGCACCGGGCCGATGCGTTCGGGGTTGATGGAGAACTGCAGCGTCGGCGGCGTCTCTTCCAGCGCGTCGCCCTTGTAGCCGGGTGCCAGTTGCAGCAGCTTTTCGGGATCGATGGTGATCGCGTCCGTGTCGACGCTTGCGGAGGCCAGCACCGCGGCGGCGATGATCTCGCCCTGCGTCTGCAGGCTCTGCACGCGGGCGTCGATCAGCCCTTCGCGGAATTGGTTGACGTAGAGGAAGCCGACAGCCAGGGCGACGAGGCCGCCGAGGTTGAGGAACACGATGCGCCGCGTCAGCGACGACGAAAATCGGAACGAGAGCGAGTGCGACAGCGCCTTGCCGCGCCGCACCAGCTTTCGGCGGACCTGGCGCGCCCGGCGCATCGCGCTCGAGGCAACCGGCCCCTGCGTCCCGACGCTCACCCCGCCCTCCGGCCGCTTCCCCCCGCCGGCGCGAGCAGCCTATTCCTTGAAGCGATAACCGACACCATACAGCGTCTCGATCATCTCGAAGTCGTCGTCGACCGATTTGAACTTCTTGCGAAGCCGCTTGATGTGGCTGTCGATGGTGCGGTCGTCCACGTAGACCTGGTCGTCGTAGGCGGCGTCCATCAGGGCGTTGCGGCTCTTGACCACGCCCGGTCGGGTGGCCAGCGCCTGCAGGATCAGGAACTCGGTCACCGTGAGGGTCACCGGATCGTTCTTCCAGGTGCAGGTGTGGCGCTCCGGGTCCATCTTGAGCAAGCCGCGCTCGAGGAGCTTGGCCTCGGATTCCTTCTGCTGCGCCGCCTCCCTCGGGTTGGCGCGGCGCAGGATGGCCTTGACCCGCTCGACCAGGAGCCGCTGCGAGAAGGGTTTGCGGATGAAGTCGTCGGCGCCCATCTTGAGCCCGAACAACTCGTCGATCTCCTCGTCCTTGGACGTCAGGAAGATCACGGGCAGGTCGGACTTCTGGCGCAGCCGGCGCAGCAACTCCATGCCGTCCATCCGCGGCATCTTGATATCGAAGATGGCGAGGTCGGGCGGAGAGGCCTTCAACCCGTCGAGCGCCATCGACCCGTCCGTGTAGGTCTGGACGCGGTAGCCCTCCCCCTCCAACGCGATCGAGACCGAAGTGAGGATGTTCCGGTCGTCGTCGACCAGGGCGATGTTGGGCATACGGCTTACTCGCGCTTCATGTCGGCCAGAAGAGGGCGACGGAGATCTTGCCTGGCAACTTGGTCGCACGGCGGCGTCAAGAGCTTTAGCGGTCTTCACGGCCGAAATGTGACAGGAGTGACTTACTTGCCGATGTCGCGAAGATGAACCTTAAGCGAGCGGCCGTCAAACGTTCGTTTGTCAAAGAAGACCCTAGAGTTCGCGCGGCAGGCGGGCCGTTCGATTGGTCTTCGTTCCGAGTTGAGCGCGAAACAATTGCCGCCTCTACCGCTGCATTGCCGCGCGCGCCGCGGAAGGTCGCGTCGGCTCAGAAGCCGACGACCTTGTTGTCGCCGACGTTCTTGGGCGGCTCGCCGGTCAGCCGCGCCTTCACGTAGCCATAGGCGTGCAGCCAGGTGGAGGAGGGCGCATCCCAGTATTCCGCGCTCTCGACAGTCACCTTGATGAGGCAGATCGCCGGGTCGTCCGGTCCTTTGGGGAACCAGGTGCGGACCGGCTCGCTCCACAGGTCCTTGATCTTCGCCTTGTCGCGGACGATCTCGCCACGTCCGGCAACGGAGACGTAGTTCTGCCGCTTGGGCTCGGAATAGGCGAGCAGGACGTGCTCGTCGTGCAGCACCTCTTCGACCTTCGGCGTGCCGTCCTTGGAGAAGAACCAGAGCTCGCCCTCGAACGCCCGCTGGATTGCCGCCATCGGCCGGCCGCTCAGCTTGCCGTCGGCGCCGCGCGTGACCATCAGCGTGAACTCGACGTCCTTGATCATCGACCAGACCTTGTCCTGGTCCTCGCGGCTGCTGGAATGCTCCACCATCTGTCGTCTCCTCACGTAATGCGTGGCGCAAACCCAGGCTTGCCGAGCATGGTTCCCACGCACCCCGTCTCTGCAGCCGGTCGCCGCGGCGTCTTGCGCCGTCTGCCTCGCGCGGGCCATGGTCGATCGCGAGGAGATGCCGATGCCCGACGAGACCGCTGGACCCGCGCCGATGGAGCCGGAGTTCCGGCCGGAGGTCGAAGCCAAACGCCTGCTGCGCGCCACGCGTGCCGGCGCGCTCGCCACGCTGACCGCCGCAGGCGACCCCTTCGCGTCGCTCGTCACGGTCGCGACCGACCCCGACGGCTCGCCGCTGATCCTCGTCTCGCAGCTCTCCGCCCACACGCGACACCTCGGCCGCGACCCCCGCGCCTCGCTGCTGCTGGCGGACACGGGCGCCGGCGACCCGCTCCGCCACGCCCGGCTGACGGTCACCGGACAAGCCGCGCAGGTCGTCGAGCCGGCGGCGCGGGCCGCCGCGAAGGCGCGGTTCCTCGCCCGGCACCCCGACGCGGCGCTCTACGCCGATTTCGCCGACTTCTCCTTCTGGCGGATCGCGATGGAGCAGGTCCATCTCAACGGCGGCTTCGCCCGCGCGGCACGGTTTCCGGCCGCGCGCATCCTCACCGCGGTGGCAGGCGCGCAACCGCTGCTGGAGGCGGAAGCCGGCGCGCTCGCCCACGTCAACACCGACCATTCCGACACGCTGGCGCTCTACGCCCGCGCCCTCGCCGGCGAGACCGACGGCCCCTGGCGCGCAACGGGGATCGACCCCGAGGGCCTGGACCTCGCCTGCGAGGAGCGGACCGCGCGGATCGCCTTTCCCACGCGCATCACGACACCCGCCGCCCTGCGCGCCGCGCTCGTCGCCCTGGCGGAGGCGGCGCGCGACGCAACGGCGCGATAGGCCGAGGCGCCACCATCGCTTGGCCACAGCATCGGTCGCGACGCGGTTCCGCGGCGACTCTGGACGCGGACTTGGGGGCCGTGAGGATCGTCCGGTGCTTCAGCCGAACCGCCGCGCCAGCGCCGCCAGGGTCGCGTCGGCGATGCCGAGGCCGGTCATGTGCGCGTAGGTGTTGCGAACGTAATCGGGATTGGCGCCCGACGCGCCGACGCCCTGCGCAACGAACCGCTCGAGCGCCGGCAGGTCGAGCGTGCCGGCGTATTGGCCGTGGCGTCGATCGACGGCGTAGGACAGGGCCTTGACTCGGCGGCCGTCCGCGAGCGTCGCGTTGAGGACGATCTCGCGGTAGACCATCGTGACTTGCTCGCGCCCGCGCAGGTAGGCGACGGTCGCCTCGGTCTCAGCCGCGCGCACGCGGAAGGCGAGGCCCTTGCACGAGCCGCCGCGGTCGAGGCCGAGCACCAGCCCCGGCCGCTCCGGCGTGCCGCGATGCACGTGCGAGTAGACGCAGAGCGCCCGGTGGTAGCCGCGCACCACGGCGAGCTGCTGCTCCTCGAAGACGAAGCCCGGCCGCCACATGAGCGAGCCGTAGCCGAAAACCCAGAGGTCGTCCCCCGTCATCCGCCTCGCGCCCCGAAAGTGCCACGTTCCCCGCTCAGATGGCCGTGCAGGCCATCATCCCCCCAGGCCGGTATGGCCCGACAGGCTCTGCGAGGTCAAAGGCGAATCGATGCGCGTTGCCGGCCTGACCCTCGCCGCCCTCTTCCTTCTCCTCGCGGGCGGCTGGACCGCGGCCTGGTTCTACGCCGCCGGCGCGGCGGGCCGCGCGCTCGAGGGCTGGATGGACGGGGAACTGGCGCAGGGCCGGCGCTGGACCTGCCCGGGACGCCGCGTCGGCGGCTATCCGACAGCGATCGAGGTCACGTGCGACCACCCCACCTTCGCCGGCCTGGCGCTCGGCGAGCAGGCGTCGGGGTCGGTGGCCAGCGCGCGCCTCCGGCTCGGCGCCCTCGATCCCCGCCGCGCCGTGCTGGTGTTCGAGGCGCCGCTGGCCTATCGCAGCGACGACGGCACCAGCGACTTCACCGCCGACTGGAGCGCCCTGGCGCTCGACGTGAGCGGCTTGCCGGACGCCGTCGCCGGCGGCACGCTGAGCGGGGCCGGCGTGGCGGCGCGCGGGCGGTTCGGCGGCACGAACGCCGACATCCCGCGTTTGGGCAAGCTCGACCTGGCGGTGGCGAGCGTCACCGCGGCCGATCCTACGCTCGACTTCCACCTCGCGCTCGAGGGCGTGCCCGCCGTAGCGCTCGACCGCGCCCTGGGCGACGCGCAGCCGGTCTCCTCGGTGTTTGCGGGCCGCCTCACCCAGGCGATGTTCGCGGACGCCGAGACCCTTCCGGCGCTGATCGAGCGATGGCGGCAGCGTGGCGGCAGCATAAGCCTTTCGGTCGCGCGGGCGGCGCGCGGCGCGGCGCGGATGGAGGCGACCGGGGCGCTCCACCTCGACGGCAACCACCGGGTCGAGGGCAAGCTCGACGCCAGTTTCACCGGGGCCGGCCCCATCCTCCGCCGCTACGGCATCAACCCGAACCTGGTGGCGGCGGGCTCCATCCTCAACAGCCTGTTCGGCAAGCGCGACGCCGCCACCCGGCCGCCCGGCGACCCCGACGCGATCCGTCTGCCGCTGCAGTTCCGCAACGGCCACCTCGGCGTCGGCCCGGTGGTGACCGCGGTCGAGCTGCCGCCGCTATACTGAGACGACCGGCCAAGGGCCGCGACGGAGAGGTTCATCCTGCCTTGCTGATGACAACGGCAGGCGTTTTCAAGCAGTCCAACGAACAGCACCTCCTATCCGCGACACGCGGGTGACGGTCTTTTGCGCCACCCTCCCGATCGAGCCGGTAGGCAGGTCCGGCTGAGAAAGATCGCTCTCTTCATGGTTGGAAGCGATTTCGCTTCTATGGCAGCATCCACGTCATGGATTTGTATGGCATCGACCTGAACCTGCTCGTCGCCTTCGACGCGCTCATGGCGGAACGCAGCGTCACGCGCGCGGGAGTCCGCATCGGCCGCACGCAGCCGGCCATGAGCGCAGCTTTGTCGCGCCTTCGGACGCTGCTGAGGGATGAGCTTTTCGTGCGCAGCCCGTCCGGGTTGCAGCCGACGCCCCGCGCGCTCGACCTCGCCGAGCCGCTTGGGCAGTCGCTCGCCGCCATCCAGCGCACCCTGGCCTTCACCCAGGCCTTCGACCCTGGATCGTCGGCCGCGACCTTCACGCTCGGCCTGTCGGACCATCCGGCCTACGTCCTGCTGCCGATCCTGGTCGCGTGGCTGCGCGCCGTTGCACCCGCGGTGGCGCTCCGCATCCGGAGTTTCGTTGGGCGCGACGAAGCGGTCGCGTTATTGGACGCGGGCGACGTGGACCTCACAGTCGGCGTGCCCCCGACCGTTGCGTCGGGGCGGATCCTGACGCGCCCGCTGTTCACCGAACGCTTCGTCTGCATCCTGAGGAAAGACCATCCCTCGGCGGCGATGGGCGCGCTGGACCTCGCCGCCTTCCTCCGCCTGCCGCATCTGCTGGTGTCGCCGGAGAACGAGCGCTTCGGGCTCGTCGATGCCGCCTTGGCACGACAGGGCTTGAAGCGACGTCTCGCTTTGACGCTGCCGCAAATGTATGCCGCGCCTGCCCTCGTCGCGCGATCGGACCTCGTCGCAACGCTCATGAGCGGGATCGTCGCCGCCTCCGGCCACGCGCACGCGCTGCGAGTGCTGGAACCGCCCCTCGCGCTGGAGCCGATTTTGTTCGTGCTGTCCTGGCACAGACGCAACGACGGGCATCCGGCCCAGCGCTGGCTGCGCGATGGCATCGCGACCCTGGACCTCGGAATGCCTCGAGCGGGCCTCCCGGCCTAGCCGACGCTCTCGGCCTCTTCCTTGCGGCGGGAGCGGCGGTCGAAGAACAGCGCCTGGCTGATGACGGCCTTGAGGCTGTCGACGCCGAAGGGTTTGGTGATGAGGAAGGCGGGCTCGGGCGGCGCGCCGGTCAGGAAGCGCTCGGGATAGGCGGTGATGAAGATCACGGGCACCGAGAACGTGTCGAGGATCTGATTGACGGCCTCCAGCCCCGAGCTGCCGTCGGCGAGCTGGATGTCGGCGAGGATCAGGCCGGGCCGCTCCTTGCTGACCGCCTCGACCGCCTCGTGGTGGGTGCGCGCGACGTTGACGACGCGGTGGCCGAGTTCCTCGACCAGGGTCTGCAGGTCGAGGGCGATGAACGGCTCGTCCTCGATGATCAGCACATCCGTGCGGATCTGGTTGGCGATCTCCTTGCCGGCCGTATCGATCAGCGCGGCTGCTTCTTCGCCCGGGCAGCCGAGCACGCGGCCCACCTCCGCGGTGTCGAAGCCTTCGAGCGAGCTGAGGAGGAAGGCGATGCGCGGCCGCAGGGTGATCGCCTCGAGGTTGCGGCGGGCGCCGTGCTCGTCCGACGAGAGGTCGGGTTGGTCGACATGGGCGTTGACCGGCATGGACCCCCAGACCTTGAGGAAGGCGCGATAGAGCGAGGCGCGAACATCGGGACCGGCGTCGAACCCAGCCGGGTCGCCGACGATCGCCTCCAGCGTGGCCAGCACATAGGCGTCTCCGCCGGCCTGGTTGCCCGTCAAGGCGCGGGAGAAACGGCGCAGATAGGGAATGTGAGAGGCGATGGCCTGGGAAACCGACATGAACCTATTCCTCTCGATCCGACCGGCGGGCGCATCAGCTTGAGCTACGCCGCAGAACGCGCGACCCTGCAATAAAGTTCCGCGGCGGAGGAACCAAACGCCGGCTGGCTGCATTCTTTGCGTGCCCACCGGCGTTGATCCAGACCCAAACCTGTTGGGCGGCTCAAACTGTTTCGCAGTCCGCGACCACCTGACGAGCTACCTTGGAGTCCGTTCTAGGCCCGTTGCCGGTTCCCACACCCACGCTGCCGCAGCAGGCTCACGGCTTATTGCCCAGTCTCCCATTTTCATGCAAGACCCGCGTCGCCGCCGGACGCCAACATCGTTAGAGGGTAGCCCTTTGTCGTCTCTTCGTGTCAAAAAAACGACCGCAAAACCTGAGATCACGGATCAGATCGGGCGGCATCTGCGGTCCGTCTACAACGACGTGCTCGCGCAACCCGTGCCGGACCGTTTCCTCGACCTGTTGAAAGACCTCGACGCCCTGCCCTCGCCGTCCCTTGCGGAGAAGAAGGCATCCAAGTGACAGGGGAACCCGCCGTTACGCCGACGCCGCGCCCCCCCGCCAGCGCGCAGATGAAGGCGGACCTGATTTCCGTCATCCCAAACCTGCGCGCCTTCGCCGTCTCGCTGTGCGGCAATCCCGACCGCGCCGACGACCTCGTGCAGGAAACGCTGGTCAAGGCCTGGAGCAATCTCGGCTCGTTCGTCGAGGGCACGAACCTTCCGGCCTGGCTCTTCACCATCCTGCGCAACATCTATTATTCCGAGTACCGCAAGCGCCGCCGCGAGGTGGCCGACACGGACGGCGCCATCGCCGCCAAGCTTGCGGCCGCCCCCGCCCAACACGGCCACATGGACTTCCAGGACTTCCGCGAGGCGTTGCAGCGTCTGCCGACCGACCAGCGCGAGGCGCTCGTGCTCATCGGCGCCTCCGGCCTGTCCTACGAGGAGGCGGCGGGCGTCTGCAAGTGCGCGGTGGGCACGATGAAGAGCCGCGTCAACCGTGCCCGCAACCGGCTGGCGGAGATGCTGTCGCTGCAAACGAGCGGCGAGTTCGGCAACGACGGCGACTGGCAGGCGATCGACCCGATCTTCCTCGGCCAGCGGTTTTCCCGCACCGGCAGCGATTAGGCCCTGCCGTTCGCCCTACCCTCGCTTCCTTGAAGGGCGAGGGGAAGGGCGCTACGAGGTCGACGAGGATCGGCCGGCCTGGGATGGGATGCGGGATGAGCGACACGGCGGCGGGCGCGACGCGCTCCGAGACGGATTCTTTCGGGCCCATCGACGTGCCCGCCGACCGGCTGTGGGGCGCGCAGACGCAGCGCTCGCGCGAGAACTTCGCGATCGGCGGCCAGAGGATGCCGTTGCCCGTCGTCCACGCGCTGGCCATGGTCAAGCGCGCCGCCGCCGAGGCCAATGCGGCACAGGGCGAATTGCCGCCGGACCTCGCGGCCGCGATCGTCGCGGCGGCGATGGAGATCGAGGCGGGCCGTCTCGACCACCACTTCCCGCTGGTGGTCTGGCAGACGGGGTCGGGCACCCAGTCCAACATGAACGTCAACGAGGTGATCTCAAACCGCGCCAACGAGACGCTCGGCCAGGCCCGCGGCACCAAGAAGCCGGTCCACCCCAACGATCACGTCAACCGCGGTCAGTCCTCCAACGACAGCTTCCCGACCGCCATGCACATCGCGGCGGCGCTGGAGGTCACCCGCGCGCTGCTGCCGGCGCTGGAACGCCTGCGCGGCGCGCTCGACGCCAAGGCGAAGGCCTTTGCCGCCATCATCAAGATCGGCCGCACCCACCTGCAGGACGCCACGCCCGTGACGCTCGGCCAGGAGTTCTCCGGCTATGTCGCCCAGGTCGCCAACGCGCAGGCGCGCATCAGGATGACCCTGCCGGGCCTGCTGCAGCTCGCCCAGGGCGGCACGGCGGTCGGTACGGGGCTGAACAGCAAACCAGGCTTCGACACGGCCTTCGCCGCGAAGATCGCGGCCTACACCGGCCTGCCGTTCGAGACCGCGCCCAACAAGTTCGAGGCGCTCGCCGCCCACGACGCGCTCTCCTTCGCGCATGGCGCGCTGAACTCGCTCGCCGCCGGCCTCTACAAGATCGCAAGCGACATACGGCTCGCCGGCTCCGGCCCGCGCTCCGGGATCGGCGAGCTGCTGCTGCCGGAGAACGAGCCGGGCTCGTCCATCATGCCGGGCAAGGTCAACCCGACGCAGGTCGAGGCCTTGACCATGGTCTGCGCCCGCGTGTTCGGCAACGAGACGACCGTCGCCTTCGCCGCCAGCCAGGGCCAGTTCGAGCTCAACGTGATGAAGCCGGTGATCGCCTTCGCCTTCCTGGAAAGCGTCACCCTGCTGGCGGAAGCCTGCGACAGCTTCCGCGCCCATTGCGTGGAGGGGCTGGAGGCCAACACCAAGACGATCGCCGACCTGCTCAGCCGCTCGCTGATGCTGGTGACGGCGCTGGCCCCAACCATCGGCTACGACAACGCCGCCAAGGTGGCCAAGCAGGCGCACAAGAACGGCACGACCCTGCGCGAGGAGGCGCTGGCGCTCGGCCTAGTGAGCGCCGAAGAGTTCGACCGCGTGGTGCGCCCGGAGACGATGCTCGCGCCAGGGTGAGGCACGGCTCCACCAAGTTGCTCGCCGGGGCGATCCATGCTGTTTCGGGTGGAACACCGGCATCGCCACCCGAAGGCACCATGACCACCGAGCGCTATAACGCCCGCGAGACCGAACCGCATTGGCAGCGCGTGTGGGACGAGCGCGGCCTCTTCCGCACAGGGGTCGAGCCCGCCGGCCGGCCCAAATATTACGTGCTGGAGATGTTTCCCTATCCCTCCGGCCGCATCCACATGGGCCACGTGCGCAACTACGCCATGGGCGACGTGGTAGCGCGCTACAAGCGGGCGAAGGGGTTTGACGTGCTCCACCCGATGGGCTGGGACGCGTTCGGCCTGCCGGCGGAAAATGCCGCGCGCGCCAGCGGCCGCTCGCCCGCCGCCTGGACCGCCGCCAACATCGCCACCATGCGCGCGCAGCTCAAAAGCATGGGCCTCTCGCTCGACTGGTCGCGCGAGATCGCTACCTGCGACCCCACCTATTACAAGCACCAGCAGCGCCTGTTCCTCGACTTCCTGGCCAAGGGCCTCGTCGACCGCAAGCAGGCGAAGGTCAATTGGGACCCGGTCGACATGACCGTGCTCGCCAACGAACAGGTGATCGACGGGCGCGGCTGGCGCTCAGGCGCGCCGGTGGAGCAGCGCGAGCTGACGCAATGGTTCCTGCGCATCGGCCTGTTCGCGCAGGACCTGCTCGACGGCCTCGACACGCTCGAGCGCTGGCCGGAGAAGGTCAAGCTGATGCAGCGCAACTGGATCGGCCGGTCCGAGGGCCTGCTGGTGCGCTTCGCCCTCGCCGCCAACGCGCTGGGGCAAAGCGAGGTCGAGGTCTATACGACGCGGCCCGACACGCTGTTCGGCGCGCGGTTCGTGGCGGTCGCGGCCGACCACCCGCTGGCGGGCGCGGCGGCGGCGCGCGACTCCGCGCTCGCCGCCTTCATCGCGCAGACCCGCGCGCTCGGCACGTCGGTGGCGGCGATCGAGACGGCGGAGAAGCGCGGCTACGACACCGGCCTCACCGTCGCCCACCCCTTCGACCCGGACTGGCACCTGCCGGTCTACGTCGCCAATTTCGTGCTGATGGACTACGGCACGGGCGCCATCTTCGGCTGCCCCGCGCACGACCAGCGCGACCTCGACTTCGCCAACGCCTACGGGCTCGGCAACCGCGCCGTCGTGTGCCCCGACGACGCCGATCCCGCGACCTTCGCGGTGACGCAGGTGGCCTTCGACGGCGACGGCCGCCTCATCAACTCGCGTTTCCTCGACGGGATGACCATCGTCGAAGGCAAGGCCGAGGTCGCGCGCCGCCTCGCGGACGCGAGCCTCGGCAACGCGCCGGTCGCGCGCGCCCAAGTCAACTTCCGCCTGCGCGACTGGGGCATCTCGCGCCAGCGCTATTGGGGCTGCCCGATCCCGATCCTCCATTGCGCCGCCTGCGGCGTGGTGCCGGTACCGGTGGCCGACCTGCCGGTGGTGCTGCCCGACGACGTGAGCTTCGACCAGCCGGGCAACCCGCTCGACCGGCACCCGACCTGGCGCGACGTCACCTGCCCACGCTGCGGCGCGCCGGCCCGGCGGGAAACGGACACGATGGACACCTTCGTCGACTCGTCCTGGTATTTCCTGCGCTTCACCGATCCCTGGAACGCGGAGGCGCCGACGAGCGCCGCAGCGGTCGATCGCTTCATGCCCGTCGATCAATATATCGGCGGCATCGAGCACGCGATCCTCCACCTGCTCTACGCCCGCTTCTTCACCCGGGCGATGGGCGCGACCGGCCACGCGGGCGCGGTGCGCGAGCCGTTCACCGGCCTCTTCACGCAGGGCATGGTGACCCACGAGACCTACCGGGACGGCGCGGGCGCCTGGATGGCGCCGGCCGAGGTGCGCTTCGAGGAGGCACCGGAGGGCCGCCGCGCCGTCAAGCTCGCCGATGGCAGCGCGGTCGCGATCGGCGCGGTC
>CBDFMN010000005.1:0-58547 GCA_965249685.1 Beijerinckiaceae bacterium
CCTTCCCCCGCGTCGCGACCCGCCTGCCACGGCCCGGCCGCTGGATGGTCTGGGTCAAGCAGGCCATGGCCGTGCCGCTCGTCGTGACCGCCGCGTGGCTCGTGGCCATCCTCGCGCGGCAGTCGAGCCCGGTCGACGCGGGCCTCGTCGCGGCCGTCCTGGTCGCGATGGCGGCCTTGCTCGCGTGGCGGCGGAACCTGGTGCCGCGCGGCCGTCGCGCCGCCTCCGCGACGGTCGCGTTGCTCGCCCTGCTCGCCGTCGGCGGCGCGGGGCTGATCGCGGCACCCGGGACGGGCGGCGCACGCCGGTTCAAGGACGCGATCGCCTGGCAAGGTTTTGACCGCAACGGCATCCGCAGCCTCGTGTCGCAAGGAAAGACCGTCTTCGTCGACGTGACGGCGGACTGGTGCCTCACGTGCCAGGCGAACAGGCGGCTGGTGCTGTCGGACCCGGCCATGGCGGCGCGCCTCAACGCGCAGACCGTCGCCATGCAGGCCGATTGGACGCGGCCCGACGCCGCCATCGCCGCCTACCCTCGCCGGATATGGCCGCTACGGCATCCCCTTCAACGCCGTCTACGGCCCCGGCGCGCCGGGTGGCCTCGTCCTGCCGGAACTTCTCTCGGCCGCCGAGGTCACCGCCGCCTTGGACAAGGCATCCGGCAAGCGCACTACGGCGACCAATTAGGCTGGGAGGTCACGCGGGCGGCCGTGCGTGAACGGGTGAACCGTTAACTCTGGCGAAAGCTTTCCGGTCGCCGGCGGTGGCATTTAACGACGAGGCAACAGCGACGATCTAGGGGTAGGTGACGCGTTGGAGTTCCCCCCGTGCAGAGTTCGCAAGTCAGCGTCGTTCCCCGTCCCGAGGATTCCTCCCGCCACACGCGGGACATGATGACGGCACCCGCCCCCACCCCACGTCCGAGCGCCGCCCCGCCTTCCGGCGGACCCGACGATGGGCCGGCTTTCGCGTCGGCTGTGGTCGTTGGAGATCCACCGTCGCCTCGAGTTGCAGGCGCGGCGCCTGACCTGAAGCGTCTGGCTTCGATCCAAGCTCGCACCGCCACCGACCCGTCGAGACGGATCGCCCGGCAGGCGAGACCGGACCGGCCAGGGATTACGGACCAGGGACATCGCCGCGCCCGACGCGTCGATCAAAGCAGCCCGATCCCTCTCCGAGCCGGATCCTACGACAGCGAAGGCAGTTTGCGACGGAACGGTAGGCCGTTGCCGGCGTAGGCACGGCCGTCGATACGCGATCGCCGATCGGTAAAGACGAACCTGTTAAAAAGATACAGGCCGCGTCCGATGGCGCCGGGACCAGGCCTCCGTCGGGTCGAGGCTCGACGACGGAGCGAGGTACGACGCATAGTCGCGAGATCGCGGTCGCGTGGAATCCGTGCGTCTCACGCGGCGATGTGAGAGATACGCGGACAGAGGAGCGGGTCCCCTGGGCGTAGCAGCAAGCGGGGAACGCGCCGCGCGTCGGCCGCTCGATGCGACCGTGGTCGAGCTCGGTGCGCCAGTGCGAACAGAACGACGAACACCTCCATCATTGTAGCTTCTTTCATTTGCTCGTTTCGGATGTCCAAGGCACCGCGGCGAACGGCTCCAGCGCGACCTTGATCGCGCGGGCGGCCGCGACGTGAGCGGGATTGGCGGTGGAGAAAGTCTCGGCCGTGGCGGCCATCAAGAGGCCGCCGTCTGGACGGCGTTCCACGATCGTGTTCGGCGGCGGCGTTACCAGATATGCGAAACGAGGCCCGACGTAGCTGATCCAGGCGAGATCGAGCTTCCTGGCGATGCGGTGGTCATTGTCCCAGAGCGCGTCGAGGTCCGAAGGCCAGGCGAGCGCCTGCGTGGCGGCGAACGTCTCCGCCAACGCCAGCAACACGCCGCGGAAGACCCGAAAGGTGGTCAACGAGGGGTCAGGCACGACGTCAAGGTCCGTGTTGAACCTCACGGAATTGCTGTCTGCGTACTCGTGATCGTTGCCGGCGCTCATCCAGACCGCGAAGCTTCTTGGGCGCGGGCATGGATCGGTGGTGTTCCATAGCCGGGAACCCGCCTCCGGCACCAGCTGACCCGCGGAGTTCCGCTCGGTGCCGTTCACCACGCGGGCGACCTGCGTGGGAAGCGCAGGGTCGAACGGGATGAAACCAGGGCCGTCCTCCCAGTGCGTCCAGCGTGCGAAAGCTGGGTCTACGGCCTGCAGCCGCGCGATCAAGGCGATCCAACGCGCCGCAAGCGCCTCGGCGTTCTTGGCCCGCCGCCCCCAGTAGGCGCACACAGGGTGGATGTCTCTCTGATCAATCATCGCGCCCTTCCCTTTGGCTTCGGCCTGCTCGACGGCAGGAATCCAATGACGACGTCCCGAAGCTCCTCGATTTGTTGGAAGCGATCACGAACCTTATCGGCCGCGTCCTGTTCGGCGAAGTAGATCTTCAAGCCCGCTCCTAGCGCCCTTGCCGCCCGCTCGTGCCGCGTCGCCTGATCGATGAGCTGTCTCATCACGCCTTCGCGAACGCCCGGTATGGCCAGGAGGTGCGCAAACTCCTCGCCCTTGGCATCGGCGAAGTCACCCGGCTTCATGTCGCCGTCGACGAGGTCGCCGGCATAGCGGAAGCGCCAGCCTGACCAAACTGCGCCGAGGCGTGAAACAGCTTGGCGCCGTACCCGGCATCGTAGCGCTTCCGCATCGCCGCCATCGTCTGCACGTCAGGCGAGGGCGACAGACGCTTCGGGTCTGCTGTCTTGTTCCAACTGGTCTGGATGGCGCGCCCCGTAGGATTCGAACCTACGACCCTCGGGTTCGAAGCCCGATACTCTATCCAGCTGAGCTAGAGGCGCTGCGCGTCGATCCTAGGCGACCGGACGGGCTTTGGGAAGATGCATCCGCGCCCCGGCGCGGGCAAGGGGACCGCCACGCGCTTTCCGCTGCCCTGCCCCCGCCCCAAACGGCTCAGTCGTGGCCGTGCGCCGTCTCGTTGATCGTCAGGGTTCGCATGTCGGAGAAATCGACCGTGACCTGGCCTTTGTCGCGGCCGGCCGCCAGTTGAAACGTTTTGATGACGTGCTCCAGGCGGCGGAACGTCTCCTTGTAGGGCTCGGATTGCGCGTCGAGGTCGAGCGGCTTCAGGCAGTATTCGATGATCAGGCGCGGTCGGTCGAATTTGCTCACGTCACGTCCTCCTCGTGCCGCGGACTTGTGGTCGTCCGCGTGCGCCCCTGTTTGTGCCTCGCCTCGGCCGCGAAATCAACGCGGTTCGAGAGCGGGGTCCGCCCTGCGGCCGACGTGGCGCGAGCGCCGCCTCAGGGCCGGCGGAACGTGGCGACGAGCACGTCACGAAAGGCGGGGCGGCTCGGGTCCAGCGGCGTCACCGCGGTCACGCCGTGAAAGACCCGCGCATCGTCGACGATCGCGGCGTCGAGCGGGTGCGTCAGAGTGAACGAACCGAGCGGTCGGCGGTCGAGGTCGCTGACGGTGGTGACGCCGCTCGCGATGTTTTCGCGGGCCAGCAGCATCACCAGCACCCAATCGACGCCATCGCGGTGCGCGCCCTCCGGCGTCGGCTGCCCCGCGCCCGTGGCGCTGGCCTCGATGCGGAACTGATGCACCTCCGTGAACCACGCCGCCGGCCTTCGCTCCGCCGGCGTCAGGGCGTCGAACAGGGTGCAGCACGTGGAAAGCACGGCCTGCATCGCCGGATGGGTCGCCGCCGCCTCGTGCATCGGCTCGAACCAACGCTCGACGCCGCCGTTCAGCGGGTTGAAATCCGTGCCTTGGTAATGCGGCTGGTGCGGCCGGCGCCCGATGCCATGGGACGAGACGTCGAAGGTCGCGTGCCGCCGCCGCCGATAGCGGCCGCCGTCGGCCATGTAACGGTCTTCCACGAGGTCACCCCAGCTCGCGGCGAAGTCGCGAACCTGATCTGCCTGCCGCGACAACAGCTCGGCCGTCTCCGGCGCGTGCAGGAAGGCGAAGCCGCTCGCCGCCACCGACTGCCTGACGGGCTCGAGCAGGCCCGATGTCTCTCCCACGATCCTCGACCTCCTGCGAAGCGCCCTAGGCGCCGCACCTTGAGACGGCGTTCGACCGCCGTAGTCAAGCGCATCGCCCGCCGCGGATTCTACCGCCTCCGCTAGGACGCGTCGAGCAGGTTGACCCACATGAGGAGGAGGAGGCCCGCCAGCCCCAACCCGAAGCCCATCGCCGCCCGATGCCCATCGAAAACGGCGCCGACGACGCCCATGCCCTTGGCACAGGCCAGTCCCGTCAGCCAGAGGATACCGCCGACGAGGTTCCACGCAATCCATCGCATGATGGCTACTCGAGTTAGACGCTTGCATCGACACAATGCCATAAGCGCGCCGCCGGTCCACGCCGTAACATGTTTCGTTCCAATATTTTGTGACGTCACGCTTTGTTAACCCACAAATGGGCGGCGACCCTTGGCCCCGTCTCTCGGCCCGTTCGCAGGGTCCTGGAACCGGCGGCGAGGCGGGCCCGTTGTTCGGGCTAGCCCGCAGCGAAAGAGACCGCCCATGCCGCCCCTCGCCCGAGTCTTCGCAGCACCGATGCTGGCCCTCGCCGCCGCCTCGCTCCTCGCGCCAGCCACGGCCGCGGCGCGAACGAAAGCGCGGCATTTCCAGCTCGGTTACGCGGGGCGGGCGGAGGCAGCCGCGCACAGGCCGCAGCGCGGCCGGCTCGCCGCCCTGGTCGGCGACCGCGAGAGCGGGCTCGGCTTCTATCCGCTTCCGGCGGAGTTCCGGGTCGGCGGCCGCTTCGGGCGACGGCCCGGCAACGCGGTGCGCGAGGCGGCCGCCATTGACGCCTACACCAGCTTCAACGGCGTCTACGGGGAGTACGGGCGCGGGCGCCATGGCCATTCGGTCTTCAACCCGGTGGACGGTTACGGCACCCCGTTCTTCGCTGGCTACTACGGCCCGGCGGGGGACCCGGACGAGGACCGCGGCCCGTTCGGCCGATCCTACGATTGAGGACGGCAGGGGGCGACCGGTCGTGTCCCGCCGCGCTCGCGCTCAAGCCGCCTTCGCTAACTTGGTGTCCTCCTTGCAAGCCGTGCGATGCGTCGATGTCCGCGCGCCGCGCCAGGCCTGAGGGAGACTACAAATGATGCACGGTGATATCTCAAGCAGCAACGACAGCGTCGGCGTCGCTGTCGTCAACTACAAGATGCCGCGTCTCCACACCAAGGCCGAGGTTCTGGCCAACGCCAAGAAGATCGCCGACATGGTCATCGGCATGAAGTCGGGCCTGCCCGGCATGGACCTCGTGATCTTCCCGGAATACTCGACGCACGGCATCATGTACGACGCCGCCGAGATGTACGAGACGGCCGCCACCATCCCCGGCGACGAGACGGAGATCTTCGCCGCCGCCTGCCGCCAGGCCAAAGTCTGGGGCGTGTTCTCGCTAACGGGCGAGCGCCACGAGGAGCACCCGCGCAAGGCGCCCTACAACACGCTCATCCTGATGAACGACCAGGGCGAGATCGTGCAGAAGTACCGCAAGATCATGCCCTGGACGCCGATCGAGGGCTGGTACCCCGGCGACAAGACCTACGTGAGCGATGGCCCCAAGGGCCTCAAGATCAGCCTCATCATCTGCGACGACGGCAATTACCCCGAGATCTGGCGCGATTGCGCAATGCGCGGCGCCGAACTTGTGATCCGCTGCCAGGGCTACATGTACCCGGCCAAGGAGCAGCAGATCCTGATGTCGAAAGCGATGGCCTTCGCCAACAATTGCTACGTGGCGGTGGCCAACGCTTCGGGCTTCGACGGCGTCTACACCTACTTCGGCCATTCCTCCCTCATCGGCTTCGACGGCCGCACGCTCGGCGAGTGCGGGACGGAAGAGATGGGCATCCAGTACGCCGGCCTCTCCAAGTTCCTCATCCGCGACGCACGCAAGCACCAGCAGTCGGAAAACCACCTCTTCAAGCTGCTCCATCGCGGCTACACCGGCATGGTCAACTCGAAGGAGGAGCGGCACGGCCTCTCCGAGTGCCCCTACGAGTTCTACCGCAACTGGGTCGCCGACCCCGACGCCACCCGCGACGCGGTGCGCGCCATCACGCGCAGCACGCTGGGAACGGACGAATGCCCGGTGGAAGGCATCCCGCTCGTCGGCCAGGGCGAGGCTCCGGTCAAGCTCGACGAGGCCCGCGCGAAGAAGACGGCCGCGAAGACGGGATCGTCGCGCGGCAAGGTCGCGTCGCGCTGACCGCTCGGCGCGTCCACGCCGCGGCCGGTGGCAACGGCCGGTTGCAATAGCCGCGACGCGATAAGAGGCTTTGTGCCTCTTATCGCGCCTGATTTGCATCGTTGCTAAGCAGACACGTCGATAGCAAACCAAACCATCGAAAAACGCGCCGCAGCCCACGTGATCGGCAGCCTACGTGAGCCGCAGCCTACGTGATCCTACGTATGTTGCGGTGCGGCGGAACTTGCAAAGGTGGGACAGCGGCGCGGCCGAGGTTTCGGGTGCGCGCGTACGAGCCGGGGGTGTGAATGTCAGACGACCATAGCGATCCGAAATCCTTCGCCAGGCGGCAGGTCATCAAGGGCATGGCGGCAGTGCCGGCGGCTGGACTGCTGATGCCGAAGGCCTTTGCGGCGGCGGCCACCAGCGCCGTCGACACGACGGGCCTCGCCGTCACCGACGATGCCGTGACGGTGGGCATCCTCCATTCCGTGACCGGCACGATGGCGATCTCGGAGACCGGGTCGGTCGAGGCCGAGAAGCTCGCGATCTCGCAGATCAACGAGATGGGCGGCGTGCTCGGCCGCAAGATCAAGATCATCCAGGAAGACGGCGCCAGCGACTGGCCGACCTTCGCGGAAAAAGCCAAGAAGCTGCTCGTCAACGACAAATGCGCGGCGGTGTTCGGCTGCTGGACCTCGGCCTCGCGCAAGGCCGTCCTGCCGGTCTTCGAGCAGTACAACGGCATGCTCTACTACCCCACCTTCTACGAGGGTCTCGAGCAGTCGAAGAACGTCATCTACACCGGCCAGGAAGCGACGCAGCAGATCCTCGCAGGCCTGAATTGGCTCGACAAGGAGAAGAAGGCCAAGAGCTACTATCTCATCGGGTCCGACTACATCTGGCCGCGCACGTCGAACAAAATCGCCCGCAAGCATATCGAGAACGTCCTAAAGCAGACGGTCGTCGGCGAGGACTACTTCCCGCTTGGGCACACCCAATTCAACTCGGTCATCAACAAGATCAAGCTGAAGAAGCCCGACGTGATCTACACGGAGGTCGTGGGCGGCTCCAACGTGGCCTTCTACAAGCAGCTGAAAGCGGCCGGCGTCGACCTCAACAAGCAGGTGCTGATGACGATCTCGGTGACCGAAGACGAGATCGAGGGCATCGGCGGCGAGAACATCGCCGGCGCCTACGCCTGCATGAAGTATTTCGAGTCGCTGAAGAACCCGAACAACGAAAAGTTCGTCGCCGCCTTCAAGAAGATGTGGGGCGAGAAGACCGTGATCGGCGACGTGACGCAGGCGGCCTACCTCGGCCCGTGGCTGTGGAAGCTGACGGTGGAGAAGGCGGGAAGCTTCGACGTCGACAAGATCGCCGCGGCCTCGGGCGGGATCGAGTTCACGGGCGCGCCGGAAGGCTACGTGAAAATCCACCCCAACCACCATCTCTGGTCCAAGACGCGCGTCGGACGCGCCCGCCTCGATGGCCAGTTCGACGTGGTCTACGAGACGCCCGAGCTGATCGAGCCCAACCCCTTCCCCAAGGGCTACCAGTAAATCTCGATCGGGAGGTCGGCGCTCGCGTGCCGGCCTCCGCCTCTCGCGGTCCGCAGGCGCCCGTTGCCTCCAGGGCTTCCGCTTGCACCACCCGAAGCCGCTTCCATCACCTGAAGAGAGTGCGATGCTAGGCTCCTATTCGCTCACGGATCTCGGGTCCATCTTCGTGATGCAGGGCTTCGCCGGCCTCATCCTGTTCTCCGTCTTCGTGCTGATGGCGCTTGGCCTGGCGATCATCTTCGGCCAGATGGGCGTGATCAACATGGCCCACGGGGAGTTCATGATCCTGGGTGCCTACGTCACCTACCTCGTGTCGACGTTCTTCCAGGCCTACCTTCCCAGTCTCTTCGGCATCTACTTCTTCGTCGCCATCGTGCTCGCCTTCTGCGCCTCCGGGCTCATGGGCCTCGCGGTGGAATGGGCCCTCATCCGCCACCTCTACAACCGGCCGCTCGACACGCTGCTCGCCACCTGGGGGCTGAGCCTCATCCTGCAGCAGGCCTACCGCTCGATCTTCGGCGCGCGCGAGGTCGGCGTCGACCTGCCGCAATGGATGCTCGGCTCGTGGCACGCGACGGAGAGCATCGAGATCCCGATCAACGGCATGATCATCATGGGCCTGACGATTCTCATCACCGTCGCCGTCGGCGCGCTGATGTATCGCTCCCGCTGGGGCAAGAACGTCCGCGCCGTCGTGCAGAACCGCGCCATCGCGGGCGCGGTCGGCATCAACACCGAGAGGGTCGACCGCTACACGTTCGGGATCGGCTGCGGCATCGCCGGCGTCGCCGGGGCGGCGTTCACCATGATCGGCTCCACCGGGCCGACATCGGGCCAGCTCTACATCGTCAACGCGTTCCTGATCGTCGTCTTCGGCGGCGCGCAGAGCCTGATCGGCACGATCGCGTCGGCCTTCACCATCTCGCAGACGCAGTCCACGCTGGAGTTCTTCCTTTCGGGCTCGATGGCCGCCGTCATCACGCTGCTGATGGTGGTCGGTCTGCTGATGCTGCGCCCGCAAGGCCTCTTCACCCTCAAGGTCCGGCGCTGAGGAGCTCCCCGACGATGCCCAACGGAACGCCCTTCTTCTCGCGCAGCGGCTGGCTCAACCTCGCGGTCCTGGTGCTGGTCCTGTTCGTCATCCTGCCGTTGGCGGTCGATCCGTTTCGCCTCAACCTTGTCGGCAAGTACCTCACCTACGCCTTCGTCGCGCTCGGCCTCGTGATGTGCTGGGGATATGGCGGCATCCTCAGCCTGGGCCAGGGCTGCTTCTTCGGCCTCGGCGGCTATTGCATGGCCATGTACCTGAAGCTCGAGGCCTCCAGCGTCGCCAACACCAAGATCCAGTCGACGCCGGGCATCCCCGACTTCATGGACTGGAACCAGATCACCGCCCTGCCGGCGTTCTGGCTCCCCTTCAAGAGCCTGCCGCTCACGCTCCTGGCGGTGCTGGTCGTCCCCACGGCGCTGGCGTTCGTGCTCGGCACCGCCATGTTCAAGCGCCGCGTCGGCGGCGTCTATTTCGCCATCATCACCCAGGCAGTGTCGGCGATCCTGACAATCCTCATCGTCGGCCAGCAGGGCTACACCGGCGGCGTCAACGGCATCACCGACCTGCGTACCTTCGCGGGCTGGGACATCCGCACCGACAGCGCCCGCACGATCCTCTACTTCGTCAACGCGAGCCTGCTGGTCGCCTGCCTGCTGGTGGGCCAATACGTCACCTGCTCCAAGCTCGGCCGCATCCTCGTGGCCATGCGCGAGAAGGAGGACCGCGTCCGTTTCTCCGGCTATTCCGTCGCCAGCTTCAAGATCTTCATCTTCTGTCTCGCGGCGGCCTTCGCGGCGATCGGCGGGGCGATGTTCACCCTGCAGGTCGGCTTCATGTCGCCCTCCTTCGTGGGCATCGTGCCGTCGATCGAGATGGTGATCTACGCGGCGGTCGGCGGGCGCTTCTCGCTGTTCGGCGCAATCTACGGGACGCTGCTCATCAACTGGGCGAAGACCTCGTTCTCCGAGTCCTTTCCCGAGCTCTGGCTGTTCGGCCTCGGCGCCCTGTTCATCGCGGTGGTCATGCTGTTCCCCAACGGTTTGGCCGGAATCTATCGCAGCACGCTCGACGGCCATGTGAAGAAACTCCTGGGCACGCGCCGCCAGAGCGGCGTCGACGCCCCCGTCTCGCAACCGGCCGAGTAGACCCTATGTTGAGCAGCAACACGGACTACCTCCTCTCGGTGGAACAGCTGTCGGTCTCGTTCGACGGCTTCAAGGCCGTGAGCGACCTGACCTTCTACCTCGACGAGAACGACATCCGCGTCATCATCGGCCCGAACGGCGCCGGCAAGACCACGTTCCTCGACCTGATCTGCGGGAAGACGCGCGCCAGCGCCGGCTCGATCAAGTTCCGCAACCGCGAACTGACGAAGATGACCGAGAGCCAGATCGTGCTGGCCGGCGTCGGCCGCAAGTTCCAGACGCCGTCGATCTACGACGACCTCACCGTCTTCGAGAACCTCGAGATCTCCTATCCCAAGGGGCGCACCGTCTTCGGGGCGCTGACGTTCCGGCGCGATCACGCGGTGATCGAACGCGTGGAACAGATCGCCGAGGAGGTCTTCCTCAAGGATCAGCTCCACCGCCGCGGCGAGTACCTCAGCCACGGCCAGAAGCAATGGCTGGAGATCGGCATGCTGCTCGTGCAGGACCCGGACCTGCTCATGCTCGACGAACCGGTCGCCGGAATGAGCGTGAGCGAACGGCTGAAGACGGCGGAACTCCTCAACCGCATCACCAGCGACAAGACGGTGGTGCGCTCCATCATCGTCATCGAGCACGACATGAAGTTCGTCGAGGACATCGCCCGCAAGGTCACCGTCCTGCACCAGGGCAAGATCCTGTCGGAAGGTTCGATGGACCACGTCAAGAACGATCCCAAGGTCATTGAAGTCTATCTCGGGCATTGAGGCCGAACACCATGTCTGAAGCGATGCTGACCATCGACGACCTTCACGTCGCCTACGGCAAGAGCGAGGTGCTTCACGGCCTGAACCTCCAGGTCGCGAAGAACGAGATCGTCGCGCTCATGGGCCGCAACGGCATGGGCAAGACGACGCTGATGAAGGCGCTGATCGGGCTCATCCCCTCGCTGCGCGGTTCGGTGAAGGTCGGCGCCGCGAGCATGACGGGGCTGAAGAGCTACCAGCGCGTGGCGGGCGGGGTCGCCTACGTGCCGCAGGGCCGCATGATCTTCTCCTCGATGACGGTCGAGGAGAACATCCAGACCGGCATGACCAAGTCGACCAAGGCGGGCGTGCTCTCCGGCATCTACGAGCTGTTCCCGGTGCTGCTCGAGATGCGCAAGCGGCGCGGCGGCAACCTCTCCGGCGGCCAGCAGCAGCAGCTCGCCATCGCGCGCGCCCTCGCCAGCGAACCGAAGATCCTCCTCCTCGACGAGCCGACCGAGGGAATCCAGCCCTCCATCATCCGCGAGATGGCGCGGACGCTGAAGCGCATCCGCGACGAGCGCGGCCTGTCCATCCTCGTCTCGGAACAGGTCCTGAGCTTCGCGCTCGACATGGCCGACCGGGTCCTGGTCATCGAAAACGGCGAGATCGTCCACGAGGAGAGCGCCGGCGCGATCGACGCCGCGAAGATCTCGCGTTTCCTGTCTGTTTAATCCGAAGGCTCGGGCCAACAGCCGCCGAGCCGTCCAAGGGGAGAGAGAAGCATGGCCGAGACCCTGATCAAGGTCGACCTGTCGCAGTCCGCGTTCGACAACGAGATGGTGCACAACCGTTGGCACCCCGACATCCCGATGGTGGCGACGGTGAAGCCCGGCGACGACTTCATCATCGAGACCTACGATTGGACCGGCGGCTTCATCAAGAACAACGACGACGCCTCCGACGTCCGCGACATCGATTTGTCGATCGTGCACTTCCTGTCCGGCCCCGTCGGCGTCAAGGGCGCGGAACCCGGCGACCTGCTCGTCGTCGAGATCCTCGACATCGGCGCCAAGAGCGAGAGCCAGTGGGGCTTCAACGGCTTCTTCTCCAAGAAAAACGGCGGCGGCTTCCTCACCGACCACTTCCCACAGGCGCAGAAGTCCATCTGGGACTTCGAGGGCATGTTCACCAAGTCGCGCCACATCCCGGACGTGCGCTTTGCCGGCCTGATCCATCCCGGCCTGATCGGCTGCCTGCCCGACCCCAAGCTGCTCGACACCTGGAACAAGCGCGAGGTCGACCTCATCGCGACCAACCCGACGCGCGTGCCCCCGCTCGCCAACGCGCCCTTCGCACCGACGGCGCACATGGGCCGGTTGAAGGGCGAGGCGCGCGACAAGGCGGCTGGCGAGGGCGCCCGCACCGTGCCGCCGCGCGAACACGGCGGCAATTGCGACATCAAGGACCTGTCGCGCGGGGCCAAGGTCTACTTCCCCGTCTACGTGCCGGGCGCCGGCCTTTCCATGGGTGACCTGCACTTCAGCCAGGGCGACGGCGAAATCACCTTCTGCGGCGCCATCGAGATGGCCGGCTGGCTCCACCTCAAGGTCGACGTCATCAAGGACGGTATGGCGAAATACGGGGTCAGGAACCCGATCTTCAAGCCGAGCCCGATCGTCCCCAACTACAAGAACCACCTCATCTTCGAGGGCATCTCCGTCGACGAGCACGGCGGCCAGCATTACCTCGACGTGACCGTCGCCTACCGCCAGGCCTGCCTCAACGCCATCGAATACCTGAAGAAGTTCGGCTATTCCGGGGCCCAGGCCTATTCCATCCTCGGCACGGCGCCCGTGCAGGGCCACATCTCCGGCGTGGTCGACATCCCCAACGCCTGCGCGACGCTGTGGCTACCGACGGAGATCTTCGCCTTCGACATCAACCCCGGCGCGGACGGGCCGATCAAGCACCTCGACGGCAGCGTCCACATGCCGCTCGCGCCCGATCTTTGAGGTCTGCCATGCCGGTCTACGAGTACGAATGCGCGCAGTGCGGTCCCTTCACGGCGTTTCGCCCGATGGCGGACTACGCCCTGCCCTGCCCCTGCGACCTCTGCAGCGTCCCCGCGCCGCGCGCCTACCTGACGGCGCCGGCGCTGGCCACGATGGACGCCGCCAAGCGCAAAGGCATGGCTATCAACGAGCGCTCGGCCCATGCGCCGCGCCGGTCGGGTGGCGGGCACGGGCCGGGCTGCGGCTGCTGCAGCCCGCGCAAGGCGCCGGCGCCCGCGGCGGCGGTCAAGACCTTTCCGGGTGCGCGGCCCTGGATGATCAGCCACTGAGGCGGTCCGGCCTCGGCCGGCTCGCCCTCGCCCTCGCCCTCGCCGGAAGGGCGAAGACTTAAAACGTCGCCAGGGCCAAGCCCGCGAAAAGGATGAGGCCGGCATCCCGGTTGGAACGAAAAAGGCGCAGGGCTCCCGCCGAGTCCTGCCCATCCAGGCGCCAGACCTGGGACGCTAGGTGCGCGGCGAAACAGGCGAGGCCCGCCTGCGCCGGCAGGGCCGTCATGAGCCCCGCCGCCATCAGCGACGCCTCGACCAGCACGACCGTCGCCGCGTAGATCAGGCCAACCCCAATCCGCACGCGGCCGCCGAACAGGCGCGCGGTCGACCTGATGCCGGCGGCCGGATCGTCGCGCGCGTCCTGCACGGCGTAGATGGTGTCGTAGCCGACCGTCCAGCAGACGGCACCGGCATAGAGCCACCAGGCGGCGGGCGCCAGGCTGCCACGCGCCGCGGCCCAGCCGACCAGGCCGCCCCAGGCGAAGGCGAGGCCGAGCACCAGTTGCGGCCACGACGTGACCCGCTTCATGAACGGATAGATCGCGACGATCGCGAGCGAGGCGATGCCGAGCAGGATGGTGAACCTGTCGAAGCAGAGGACGACGGCCAGCCCGACGAGCGCCTGCAGGACCAGGAAGGCGCGCGCGCCGGAGATGCCGACGCGGCCGGAGGGCAGCGGCCGCAGCCGGGTGCGCTCCACCTTGGCGTCGACCTCGCGATCGACGATGTCGTTGTAGGTCGAGCCCGCGCCGCGCATGGACACGGCCCCGATCACGAAGAGGGCGAGGTGCGCGACATGCAGCGGCTGGTGGTCGACAAGGCTGGCCAGGGCGCTGGACCACCAGCAGGGCAGAACCAGGAGCCACCAGCCGATCGGCCTGTCGAGCCGGGCGAGCTGGAGGTAGGGCCACCAGGCCGGCGGCGCGAGCCTGAACAGGAGTTGGCCGCGAACCGCGTCGGGCAGCGCGGCGCGGGGAGCCGCGCCCGCATCGTCCCTCAAGGCAGGGCGGGTCTCACAGCGGCCCGGTCGGCAGCTTCTGCGCCTCCGGCGCGGCGATGCCGGAGCCGGCGCCGCTGGCCTGCTGCTGCGACTGCTTCTTGGCCTGCGCCGCGAAGTTGCAGGCCTGGGTGGCGAAGTTCACCGACTTGGCGTTGCCCGCCTTCAACCCGGCGATCGTCTCGTCGGGGACGTTGCACCAATTGCTGTTGCCCTCGAGATATTTCAGCAGCGACCCCTCGGCTTTGACGAGACCCTGCAGCGGGGCGCAGGACGCGATCGGGTCGAGCTTGCCCTTGGATGCCTTGGCGAGCACGTTGAGCTTGTCGATGTAGCCCTGCCGCGTCTTGGAAAGGGCGGCGATGTCGGCGTTGCAGTCCCCGGCTCGCGCGGAGGAGACGCCCACTCCCAGTATCGCGAATGGCAGAGTCAGTATCGCGAATGGCAGAAGCGCGGCGACGATGGCGCCACGACGATCAAGACCTGCGGCCGGCATCCCAAGTCCCCCCAAGACGTTTCACCAGAACGTGAGCCGCGATGCTCTAGCAAAGCCCCGCGCGTTTGAAAAGCATCGCCGATGCGGCGAGCCCCGTGCTACGCCGCCTGCATGGCCCCCTACGACATCTCAGCGCCGAGGCTCTACCTGGACCCGGCGGACGGGCATCGGCTCGAGCCGGGCTGCCGCCTGTCTCTGGCTAAGCCGCAGCACAATTACCTTTGCAACGTACTCAGGCTTTCTGAAGGCGCGGCGGTGCTCGTGTTCAACGGCCGCGACGGCGAGTGGCGGACGCGGCTGACCGTCTCCGGGCGCAAGCAGGTCACGCTCGAGGTGGACGCCTTGCAGCGGCCGCAGACGGCGGCCGGCCGCGTCCACTACGTCTTCGCGCCGCTGAAGCACGCGCGCCTGGACTATATGGTGCAGAAGGCGGTCGAGATGGGAGCGGCCGCGCTCCGCCCGGTGCTGACGCGGCGCACGCAGGTGGCGCGGGTCAACGGCGAGCGCATGCGCGCCAACGCGGTCGAGGCGGCGGAGCAATGCGGCATCCTCACGCTGCCGGAGATCGCCGGCCCCGTGCCGCTGCCGGCCTTCCTGGAGGCGTGGGGCGACGGCACGGTCGTCTTCTGCGACGAGGACGCGCCGGCGCAGGACGCCCGGGCCGCGCTGCGCGGGGCGCCGCCGTCCCGGAGCATCGCCGTGCTGGTCGGGCCGGAGGGCGGGTTCGACCCGAGTGAGCGCGCCGCGCTCCTTGCCCGGCCGCATGCCGTGCGGCTTTCGCTGGGCCCGCGCATCCTGCGCGCCGACACGGCGGCGGTCGCAGCCCTCGCCCTGGTCCAGGCGACGTTGGGCGATTGGGGCGCGGCTCCTTGATCTCGCCCAATTGTCGAGCGACTAAACGAAGGCTGGACACACCGGAAAGGTCACGATGTCATCTGCCGTTCGCCGGGCTTCGTTTCTCTTGGGGGGCATGGTCGTCGTCGCCGCACCGGCCACGGCCGGCGAGTATCACTCGCAATTCGTGACCAACGCGACGCGGTGCTCCGCCTACGGCCCGGATTTCGCGGCGGTCGAAGGCAGCGACGTCTGCGCGCGCATCGGCGGCCACGTCCGGGTCCAACTCGGCACCAACGCCGGCCTGCGTTCCCGCACCGGCTGGAGCGCGGGCCAAGCCGCGTCTGCGACGCTCAAGTCCGACGGGGCCGCGCCGGCGTCCGGGCCCACCCCCACCCACCTGCGCGTGCAGGGCGGCTTAGCCTTTCCCAACCCGTTCCGGTAGGCGCCGCGCGCCTTCCCGTCCCGGCGACTAGCGGGCGCGGTGACTTGGGACAGCGGCTTCCTGGTCGCCGCGGGACGCTTCGCAGCCCCCGAGGCCATGCTCGTGACGACGCATGCGGGTCACCCCACGCCGCGCAGGTAGTCGGCGGCGACCGCGTCCGCGCCCTCCCCATCGACCGCCACGCGCTCGTTCAGGCGCTGCAGCACCGGCAATGTCAGCCCTGCGAAGACGGGCCGCAGCAGGGCGCTGAAGTCTCGATGCTGCCGGATCACCGGCCCGCGCACCACCAGGGACGGGGCATAGACGGGCTGGGCGTGCCGGTCGTCCTTCAAGGCGAGGAGGCCGAGCGCGGCGAGCGCGCCATCGGTCGAATAGGCCATGGCCGCGTTGACGCCGGAAATGTTGGAGGCGGCGGCCTTGATCGTGGCCGACGTCTCGCCACCCGATAGAACCAGCAGGGACGCGGCATCAAGGCTGAACCCATAGGTCGCCTCGAAAGCCGGCAGGCCGGCGGCGCTTTCGACGAATTCCGCCGAGCACGCCAGCTTCACGCCGCCCTCCCTCGCCCAACGCGCGAAATCGCCGAGGCTCGCCAAGCCCCGCGCCACGGCGACGCGGTGCGGCACGGCGATGACCCAGGTGTTGTCGACCGGCGCGGGCGGGAGCCAGACGAGGTCGTTGGCTGCCTCGTCGAGCCGGGCCGCCAGCGCGTAGCCCGCGGCCGCGTCCTTCCACACCGCCTCGCCGTCGCGGTTGAAGAAGAAGGCGGCATTGCCCGTGTACTCGGCGTAGCAGTCCACGGCTCCCGCCAGCAAAGCCTGGCGCAGGATGGCGGTGGGGCCGAGCAGCAACCGGTTCACCGTCGCGATGCCGGCGCGGCCCAGCGCCTGCAGGACCATGGAGCCGATCAGTCCTCCCTCGACGTCGAGCTTGGAGCCGACGACGACCGGCGCCGCGAGCGCCAAGACGGGCCGCGCCGCCAGCAGCGCCGCGCCCGCAAGGGCCGCGCGACGCGACACGCGCCTCAAAGGACCATCACCAGACGCTCGGCCGCGCGCGTGATCCCCGTGTAAAGCCAGCGGTTGCGATGCTCGCGGAAGGCCCCGCTCTCGTCGAACAGCACGACCTCGTCCCACTGCGACCCCTGCGCCTTGTGGACGGTCAGGACGTAGCCGAAGTCGAAGGCGTCGCTGGAGCGGCGCAGCGCCGGCGGCACCGCCTCCTCCCCTTCGGTGAAGTAGGTCGGCAGGACGCCGATGCGGATCGGCTTCTTGGCAGGATCGTCGTCCGGCACGACGCCGTAGCGCAGCTTGCCGCCGCGCTTGGCCGCCGCCGTCTTGACCACCCAGATGCCGCCGTTGAGGAGCCCCTTGGCCTTCTCGTTCTTCAGGCAGACGAGCTTCTCGCCGGCCTGCGGGAAGGGGTCGGTGTGGCCCGCGAGCTGGCGGATACGCGCGTTGAAGGAGCGCCGCGTCCGGTTCAGGCCGACGAGCACCTGATCGGCCACCTGGATCTGCGCCGCGTCGATCGCGGCGCGGCGGATCACCCGGCTGTCGCCGTACTCCCCGAGCGCGATCCGCTCGCCCGCGCGGACCATCATGGACAGGCGGATGATCGGGTTGTCGGCGGCCTGGCGATGCACCTCCGTCAGCATCATGTCCGGCTCGGCGTCCGTGAAGAAGCCGCCGCCCTTCACCGGCGGCAGCTGCGCCGGGTCGCCCAGCACGAGAACCGGCTTGCCGAACGAGAGGAGGTCGCGGCCGAGGTCGGCGTCGACCATCGAACACTCGTCGATGATGATGAGGCTGGCCTTGGCCGCCGCCGCGTCGTCGTTGAGCGCGAAGACGGGCTCGTCCGCCTCGGCGTCCTTGATACGGTAGATCGCGCTGTGAATCGTGCGGGCGTCGCGGCACCCTTTGTCACGCAGCACCAGGGCGGCTTTGCCCGTGAAGGCTGCGAAGACGACGTCGCCGTCGATGTCGGCGGCGAGCTGCTTGGCCAAGGTGGTCTTGCCCGTCCCGGCATAGCCAAACAGGCGGAACACCTGCGGCTCGCCCCGCTTGAGCCACGCCGCGACGGCGCGCAACGCGGCTTCCTGCTGCGGCGACCACGTCATGCGCGCTCGAAGCCGCCGGCGGAGGCCTCGACGATCAGCACGGGTGGTCGACGGCTCCCGCGGGCTGCGGCTTCGTTTTCGACGATGGGCGTGTTTCTTCGGGCGCGGCGGGAGGTCGGCGGCCATGTCGCAGGCGATTTCTTGTCGAAAATGAGACGACCCCCCGTAGGAAAGGAACACATGGTCGAGCCGGCGATTTCCCTGCGGGTTTGGAATCAATCATGATGAGTGGCAAGTCTGGGGTTCCGGCGTCGGCCAGCCGCGGTGCCGGCGCGGCTCTGTCGGTGAACACGCTGGCGCGCAAATCGCTGGCACCCTGGTACCTCATCGTCCTCGGCATCGCGGTGGCGGCTTCGACCAGCGCCGCGCAACGTCGCGCCGTCACTCTCCTGAGCGGCACCGGCACCGACAAGACCGACCCGCTGCCCCATGGCGCGCCCAACTGGCTCAAGCGGAGCCGCGCCGCGCGCTCGTTCTGGACGATCGTGTCGCGCGTCCTGCGGCGGATGAGCCGCGACAACCTCAGCCTCGTCTCCGCCGGGGTCGCGTTTTACGCCATGTTCGCGGTCTTCCCGGCGCTCGGCGCGCTCGTCTCCATCTACGGCCTCTTCGGCGACGCCCACATCGTCCAGGCGCAGGTGCAGCAATTGACGGTGCTCCTCCCGCTGGAGACGGCGAAGCTGCTCAACGACGCGCTCGCCGCGCTGCTGACGAAGCCCAGTTCGAAGCTGAACATGGGCCTGCTCGCCAGTCTCGGGATCGCCATCTGGGGCGCGCGGGCCGGTACGTCGTCGCTGATCGCCGGCCTCAACGTCGCCTACGAGAAGCCGGAAACGCGCAGCGTCTTCGTCACGGAGGGCATCGCGATCGGCCTGGCGCTCGGCGCGATCGTCTTCGCCATCGTCGCGCTGGCGACGGTGGCGGTCATTCCCCTCGCGCTCGGCTACCTGCCCATCAACGAAACGCTGGCCACCTGGCTCGCCTACGCGCGCTGGCCCATCCTCGCCGCCTTCATCCTGCTGGCGCTCGACGTCATCTATCGCTTCGGGCCGAGCATGCGCGTGCCGCACTGGCGCTTCATCAGCGTGGGGACCTGCTTCGCCGCCATCCTGTGGATCACCGGCACCTGGGCCTTCTCGGCCTATGTCACGCGGTTCGGCAGCTACGATGCGACCTACGGCTCGCTTGGCGCCGTCGTCGTGCTGCTCCTGTGGTTCTGGCTGTCCGCGCTGATCGTGCTGATGGGCGCCACCATCGACGCCGTGCGCGGCGAGTTGCACTGATCAGGCGCGGGGCGCCACCACGTGGAAGAAGCTGCCGGTGACGCGGCCGCGGCGGCTGCCGGCAGGCAGGGGCGCGTTGCCCTGCGCGTCGCTCGCCTGGGCGAAGGGCGGGTCCGGCCGCTCGCCCTTTTCCATCGTCGCGTAGTGGAACTCGTGGCCGCGGAACCGCGCGCCCACGGGGCCTAGGCTGCAGTCGGCCGCCAGCACGACGTCGCGATAGCCAAGGCGCATCTTGCGCTTGGCGAAGCTGAAATGCGCGCCGAGCAGGCCGGCCATGGGATGGAGGAGACCGCCGGCGTCGGTCAGGCTTTCCCCCAGGACCATGTAGCCGCCGCACTCGCCATGCACCGGCCGGGTCTGCGCGAAGGCGGCGAGACCCGCCTTGAAGCGCCGCGCCTCCGCGAGCCGCCCGGCGTGGAGCTCGGGATAGCCCCCCGGCAGCCAGCAGACGTCGGCGTCGTCCGGCGGCGGCTCGTCGGCGAGCGGCGAGAAGAAGCGCACCTCCGCCCCCGCGCCGAGCCATCCCTGCATCAGGTGGGGATAGAGGAAGGAGAAGGCCGCGTCGCGCGCGAGCGCGATACGCTGGCCGGGTGGCGCCACGCCCGTGGCCAGTTGCGCGCCCGCAGGCGCCATCGGCCGTGCGAGGGCGCGGATCGCTTCGAGGTCGACGTGCGCGGCGACGAAGTCCGCGATGGCGTCGAGGATCGCGGGCAGGCCGCTCGTCTCCTCCGCCTGGACGAGACCGAGGTGACGCTCCGGCAGGGCCAGAGCCTCCGCGCGCGGCAACGATCCGACCACGGGGAGCCCGACGGCAGCGAGCGCGTCCGCGACCAGCCGACGATGGCGGTCGCTCGCCACCCTGTTGAGGAGGACGCCGCCGATCCGCAGGCCCGGGTCCAGCCTGTCGCACCCGAGCGCGATGGCGGCGGCGGTCTGCGCCTGGCCGCTCACGTCGAGTACGAGCAGGACCGGCAGCCCCAAGGTCGCGGCGAGGTCGGCGGACGAACCGGAGTGGCGATGCGGAGCCTTGACCCCGTCGAAGAGCCCCATGGAGCCCTCGCAGACCAGGAGGTCGCAGGCCGTGGCGGCCTCGCCGGCGAGCGCCCCGACCAGGTCCGGCCCCATCGCCCAGGTGTCGAGGTTGACGCTCGGCCGTCCGGTCGCCGCCGCGTGGAAGGCGGGGTCGATATAGTCCGGGCCGTTCTTCGCGCCGGCCACGCGGAGGCCCTGGCGGGCGAAGGCGCGCATCAGCCCGAGCGTCACGACGGTCTTGCCGCTACCCGAGCGCGGCGCCGATACAAGGAGTCCCGATGTCATGGCGCTATGTGACGCCTCGCCGGCGAGAAGCCAAGCCCGAGACGGCGCCGTTCACGCGGTCACCTCCCAGTTCGCGCGCGCGGTCACCTTTAGTTCGCGCGCGCGGTCACCTGGGGCGCGTTCGGCGCCCTGGACAGGAGTTCGTCGATGCGGTCGTGCTCCTTCCTGAACAGGCCGAGCATCCTGCCGTCGAACTCGCGGGTGCGGGCGAGCTTGACCTTCATCGGATCGACGAAGTGGCCGTTCACCAGCACCTCGTAATGCAGGTGCGGCCCGGTCGCGAGACCGGTCTGGCCGAGGTAGCCGATGGTCTGGCCCTGCTTCACGCGCGCTCCGTCGACCGCCCCGCGCGCGAAGCCCGACATATGGTTGTAGGTGGTGACGTAGCCGTTGGCGTGCTGGATCTCGATGCGCCGGCCGTAAGCCGGGTTCCAACCGGCCTTGATGATCGTCCCGTTGCCCGCGGCGAAGATCGGCGTGCCGATCGGCGCGGCGAAGTCGACGCCGAGGTGCGGGCGGGAATAGCCGAGAATCGGGTGGAACCGCAGCCCGAAGCCGGAGGTGATCTTGAAGTTCAGCATCGGCGTGCGGACGAGGAATTTGCGGGTCGAGCGGCCGTTGGGGTCGTAATAGTCGACGAGGCCGTCGTCCGGCGTCTGGAACCGGTAGTAGCGATAGATCTCGCCGCGCGCCGTGATGGAGGCGAAGAGCAGCTCCTTGCCCTCGCCATCCTCGCCCTCGTCGTAGAAAGCCTCGAACGAATCGCCACCGGCGACGCCGCGCTGGAAGTCGACGTCGTTGGCGAAGACGCGCACCAGGTCGTCGATGATGGGTCGCGGGATATCCTGCTTGAGGCCCGTCTCGTAAAGCGAATTGTACAGCCGCATGCCGCTCGCGTCGTCCTCGTCGTCGCCGTTCGATTTGGCCGGGACCGCGGTCTCGACGGACTTCAACCGGACGTAGCTGCCGTTGTCCTTCAGGGCGATCGTCGCCTCCAGCGTTTCGTCGGCATAGACGGAGACGCGGGCGAGCACGGTGTCGCGGCCGGCACCCTCCGAATCGGCGAAGAGGAGCTTGATGCGCCGGCCCTCGGCGACCGGCGGCTGACCCGGCTTAGCCTCGAACGCCGCGACGACGGACGGGATGGTCGAGCGCGAGACGCCGGCGGTGGCCAGCAGGTTTTCCAGGGATTCGCCGTGCCGTATGGTCACGAGGCGCTCGTCGAGCTGCGCGACATCGCCGGCCAGCGGCGATCGCGGCACGATCGACACGTTCTCGGGCACCATCCGCACCTCGATGGAGGAGAAGGGCGAGCGGGTCATCACGCCGTCGTTCGGGTTGGCGTAGGCCAGCGCGCCGGGCGCCCGGCTGGTCCGCGTCAGCAGGAGTTGCGAGGGCAGCGTGAACGGCCGGTTGCCGGCTGCCTGCGTGCTCTTGACGTGCTCGGCGACCTGCTCCTGCACCTCGTCCTGCGACAGGGACACCTTCGTCGTGAGCGTCTGCGGCGCGAAATCGCGGTTGGCCCAGGCGACCTCGGCGTCGTCCTGGGTCGGCTCGGGCGGCGCGTCCGGGGCGGTGCGGGCGTCGGCCAGCAGCTTGAGCGGGTTGAACTCGGGCACGTCGTCGGCAAAGCCGGCCGTGGCGGTCAGGAGCGTCGTCTCGACGTGGGAGAAGGTGTGAAGCCGCATCACCTCCCTGTCGCCGGTCTTGGTCGGCGTCGACACGCGGAAGGTCTGCTTGGCCGCGACGATATCCACAGGCTTGACGAGGCGGTCGCCCTTGCGCGGGTTGATCCCGGTCTCGACGTCCTTGCGGACAGGCACGGCAAGGATCGGCGCCTCGGCGAAGTTGGACTGCCGGTCAAGGGCGGCGAAGATCGCCGCGCCGATCAGCGCGGCCCCCAGGAACCCGGTGAGCACGGTGCCGCCGAGCCAGCGCAGCGAAACGCGGCGGTGATCGAAGAACGAATGGCGCTCGCCATCCGCTTCGATCGCAGGCTCCACCCCCAGCGCAACCCCGGCGGCATAGCGGCTTGCGTTCGCGGCGACTAGCGTCTGCGTCCACACACCGCGTCTCGGAAAAGATTCATCTGGCGTCCAACCTCGAGGAAACAACGAACGGCATAACCACCTGTCGACGACCGATCACGGGCGATGGCCGGTCTCGGGTAATAGGCAGTCTCGGGTGATAAGCGATTACGGGCGATTGGCGGTCACGGGCGATCGCCTGCGGCGCAAAGCGGTGTTTGAACGGCTCGGCTCAGTGCGAGCGGAAGCCTACAAGTTTTTCGGGCGTCAACCAAGCCCGGTAAAAGCGGCTCAAACAGGGCGGCAAGCCTGGCATAAGTTTCGCCGATCCGGCTTGCCGCGCTCGGCAAACGGCGGTACGGAATCGCCCCGTCGCCTGGCGACACAGGAGCTGAGCGGCGGGAGGCCCCGGTTATTTTCACGCGTCGAACCATCGTGCAGGCCGTTCTGGCATCGGGCGTGAGCGCCGTTTCCACCGAAGGCGAGGCACAGACGGCACGGCCGCCGCAGCCGGCGCGTTTCGGCCTCGACGACGTCGTCAGGCGCGCGCGCGAGCTCGCCTCGGCTCCCTTCGAGGGGCAGGCGCCCCCGCTCCCCGACGAGTTGAACAAGCTCGACTTCGACGCCTGGCGCGACATCGAGTTCCGCGAGGACAAGTCGATCTTCGGCTCGCCCGGCAGCCTGTTCCGGCTCCAGCTCTACCACCTCGGCCACCTCTACAAGCGGCCTGTGACGATCAACACGATCCGCGACGGCATCCCGACGCCGCTTCCCTACAAGCCGGCGCAATTCGACTTCGGCAGGACCAAGATCGAAAAGGCGCTGCCGGTGAACCTCGGCTTCGCCGGGTTCAAGATCCGGTTTCCCCTGAACGACCCGCGCAAGTTCGACGAGTTCGTCAGCTTCGTGGGGGCCACCTATTTCCGCTTCCTCGGCCGCAACCAACAGTATGGCCTGTCGGCGCGCGCGCTCCAGCTCGGCGGCGGCACCAACCAGGAGGAGTTCCCCTTCTTCCGGGAGTTCTGGATCGACACGCCTGCCGCGGCTTCGGAGAAGCTGACGATCTACGCGCTGCTCGACAGTTCCGCGACCACGGGCGCCTTCCAGTTCGATTGCGACCCGCGCGAGGAGAGCACCATCGAGGTTACGGCCACGCTCGTCCCGCGCCGCGACGACGCGAAGGTCGGCTACGCCCCGCTGACCTCCATGTTCTTCATCGGCGAGAACGACCACCGCTTCAACGAGGACTTCCGCCCGGAACTGCACGATTCCGACGGACTGCTGCTGCACACGGGCGCTGGCGAATGGATCTGGCGGCCGCTGCGCAACCCGACCGTGGCGAAGCTGTCGTCCTTCGCCGACCACGACGTGCAGGGATATGGCCTGCTCCAGCGCGACCGTCATTTCGATCATTACCAGGACATCGACCTCGCCTACCAGCTGCGCCCAAGCTACTGGATCGAGCCGAAGACGCGGTTCGGCGACGGCCATGTCGAACTGTTCGAGATGCCGACGACGGACGAGAGCAACGACAACATCGTGGCCTCCTGGGTGGGCAAGCAGCCCCTCCAGGTCGGGACGCCGGTCAGTTACGGCTACACCATCACCGCCGGTCTCGACTTCGACCATCTCTCCGACAGCGCCAAGACGCTCAACACGTTCCAGACCCAGGCGCGCGCGCTCGGCTCGGCCGAGCCGCACTCGCCGTTGTCGCGGCGCTTCCTCGTCGACTTCGTCGGCGGCGACCTGCCCTACTACAAGGACGACGCCGCTGCCGTGCAGGTCGTGGCGAGCACGAGCCAAGGCAGGGTCGTCCGCACGTACTCGCAATGGAACCCGTCGACAAACGGCTTCCGCGCGGCGATCGACGTGCAGCTCGATCCCGACCAGTCGGCCGATGTCCGCGCCTTCCTTCGCGGCGGGGCGAAGACCCTGTCGGAGACGTGGATCTACCCGTGGCAGGCGCCGCACCCGGTCTGACCGCCGAAAGCGGGTCGAACGTCGTCCAGCCGATGGCCCGCCCGGTGTCTAGGGAGCGGTGCCACCGATCTCGAACGCCGCCACCTCGCGCAGCAGTTCGACGAAGGCCGCCGCACCGAAGGCCGCGCAGGCCTCGCCCTTCTCCGCCGTCGCGGCACGGGCGTCGCCCATTGCGCCCGACGCCGACAGGTCCCGCGCCATCCAACCGAAGCCGGTCGGCCGCCCCGCGCGGAGCCAGGTGAACTCCGCCTCCATCGCGACGCTCCGCGACGTGAAGGCCGCCAGCGCGTCGCGGCGGACGAGGTCGGGGCGGAAGGCCAGCATCAGCGACGTCTCGACCGCGCCCGCATGGATGCCGTGCAGGCGCTCGGCCTCGGAGAACAGGCCTTCGGGATAGCCGAAGCGCTGCCAGGCGGCCATCACGACCAGCAGGCCGCGGGACGCGCGCAGCTCGTGGGCGAGGATGTCGACGAGCGCCGAATTGCCTCCGTGCGAAGTGACGATGACGAGCTTGCGGCAGCCGGCGCGGGCGACGGCCTCGCCGAGGTCCGTCCACGCCGCCAGCGCCGCTCGCGCGGACAGGCTGAGCGTGCCGGCGAAGTCGCTGTGCTCGACCGAACAGCCGCAGACCTGCAGCGGCAGGACGACGACGGGGAGCCCCGGCGGCAGGCGGGCGAGGACGCGGTCGAGGTATCCCTCCATGATGAAGGCGTCGGTGCCCAGCGGGAGGTGCGGCCCGTGCTGCTCGACCGCCGCGACGGGAAGC
Organism: Beijerinckiaceae bacterium; assembly: GCA_965249685.1. Taxonomy (GTDB): domain Bacteria; phylum Pseudomonadota; class Alphaproteobacteria; order Rhizobiales; family Beijerinckiaceae; genus RH-AL1. Next base: position 25,338 of record CBDFMN010000005.1, read on the forward strand.
ACGGCGACCGTCTCGGCCATGGCGGCGTCTGCCATGTCGGTCGTCGTCAACTCGGTCCAAAGGCGGGACGGCAGCACGGTCGACTACCGGTGCCGGCGCCGCGCGATCGCGAAGGAGGCGCGCTTACGGCCGCCGGAAGCGGCGCGACGGCCGCCGTGGCGCCCGCGCGCGGAGCGGCCGCGGTGCGCCACCGGCTGCGCCGAGGCGGCCGCCTCCGCGCCGTTGGCCTTCACGTCGCCGGGGCGCTCCGGCTCCAGGCTCTTCACCTTGGATTCCGGGCCGAACTTGGCGAGGCACTGGTTGTAGGCGTCGGCCGCCTGGATCTTCTCGCAATCGGCGATCGCGCGCGGCTCCTCGGCGCGCGCCGTGCCCAGGCCGAGGGCCGAAAACATCATCGCCAGGGCCGCCGCCGGCAGGATCGTTCGCACAGGTCTCATCCTCTCAAAACCGCCCCGGTCTTCTTCGTGACCTCGGCGATGATCTTCCCCATCACGGCCTCGATCTCCACATCCTTCAGCGTGCCGTCGCGCGGTTGTAGGGTCGCGGTGATCGCCACCGACTTCTTGCCTGCAGGGATGCCCTGCCCCTCGTAGACGTCGAACACCAGCACGTCGGTCACGAGCTGGCGTTCGGCGCCGAGGGCCGCCCGGACGATCGCCGCCGCCTCGACCGGGCGGTCGACGACGAAGGCAAAATCGCGCTGCAGCGGCATCAGGCCGGGCAGATCGAGCCGCGCCTTGGCTTTTGTCGGCCGCGATTTCGGCGCCGGTATGTCGTCGAGGACGACCTCGAACCCGACCAACGGGCCGGCGACGTCCATGGCGGCGAGGACGCGCGGGTGCAGCTCGCCGAAGGTGCCGACGAGGCCCTTGGGGCCGAAGCGCAGCGTGGCGGAGCGGCCGGGATGGAACGCGGCGGAGCCGCCGGCGGCGATCTGCAGCCCACCGGTCGATACACCCAGCGCGCCAAGCAGCGCGAGGGCGTCGGCCTTGGCGTCGTAGGCGTCGACCGGCTGCGCCGCCCCGCTCCAATGGCGTCCGCCGCCGCCGCGCTTGGCGGTGCCCGCCCGTATGGCGGCAGCGGCCACCCGCTGGTCCGCGTCGCCGTCGCCCTTGAACACCTGGCCCACCTCGAACAGGCCGAGCTCGGTGGCCCCGCGCGCGGCGTTGCGGCCGGCCGTGGCGATCAGCCCCGGCAGCAGGCTCGGCCGCATGTCGGAGAGGTCGGACGCGATGGGGTTGGCCAGCGCCAGTTCCGCCGAACCGCCGCCGAACAGCACCGCCTGCTCCCGCGAGACGAAGGACCAGGTGACCGCCTCGACGAGCCCGGAGGCGGCCAGCGCGCGCTTCGCCTGCCGCGTCCGCTTCTGCAGGAGCGTCAGGACGGCGTTGGGGACGGCGGCGCTCTCGCGCGGCAGCGGCGTGCTGGCGATGCGGTCGACGCCGGCGATGCGGATGACCTCCTCGACGACGTCGGCCTTACCGAACACGTCGGGGCGCCAGGAAGGGACCTTGACCAGCACCCGATCGGCGTTGCCGGCGCTGGCGGCCAACTCGAAGCCGAGCGCCTCGAGGATGCGACGGATGGTCGTGTCGGGCACGTCGAGGCCGGCGAGGCGGCGCACCTCGCTGTAGGGGAAGGCGATGCGCCGGTCGGGCTCCGGCACGGCGCCAGCCAGCGCCACCTGCGAGGGCGCGCCGCCGCAGAGGTCGAGGATGAGCCGGGTCGCGAGGTCGAGGCCCGGCAGGCAGAAGGCGGGATCGACGCCGCGCTCGAAGCGGTAGCGCGCGTCGGAGACGATGCCGAGCTTGCGCCCCGCGGCAGCGATCGCGGCCGGGCTCCACAGGGCGGATTCGACGAGGACGTCCGTGGTGCCGGCGTCGCAGCCGGTCGCCTCGCCGCCCATGATGCCGGCGATGGAGACGACGCCGCTCGCGTCGGCGATGACGACGACCGTGTCGTCGAGCGCGTAGGTGCGGCCGTCGAGCGCCTGCAACGTTTCGCCGGCGCGCCCCATCCGCACCGTCAGGTCGCCGCTGACTTTCCGCGCGTCGAAGACGTGCAGCGGACGCGCGCGGTCGAAGCCGAGGAAATTGGTGACGTCGACCAGCGCGTTGACGGGGCGAAGGCCGATCGAGCGCAGCTTGGCCTGCAGCCAGGCGGGGCTCGGGCCGTTGCTCACGCCGGACACGCGGCGCAGGGCGAAGGCGGGGGCGAGGGCCGCGTCGGGCAGGTCGAGGCGAACGCCGACGGGACAGCGGCCTTCGCCGGGGAGCGCGGCGACCGGCGGCGTCCGCAGCGCGCCGAGCCCCGCCGCGGCGAGGTCGCGGGCGATCCCGGCGACGCCCGCCGCATCCGGCCGGTTGGGAGTGAGGTTGATGTCGAGGACGGGATCGTCCAGCTTGGCCCATCGCGCATAGGGGGTGCCGGGCGGCGCGTCGGGCGGCAAGTCGAGGATGCCGTCGTGGTCATCGGAGAGGCCGAGTTCCGCGGCGGAGCAGAGCATGCCGTTCGACTCGACGCCGCGAATGACGCCCGCCGCCAAGGTGGTCTTCTTGCCGGGGATGTAGGTGCCGACGGGCGCGAACACCGACACCATGCCCGTGCGCGCGTTCGGCGCCCCACAGACGACCTGCACGGGCGTGCCGCTGCCGTCATCGACGCTGCAGACGCGCAGGCGGTCGGCGTTGGGGTGCTGGCGGGCTTCGAGAACGGAGGCGACCACGAAACCGCCCAGCGCCTCGGCGGGATCGTGGATCGCCTCGACTTCCAGGCCGATCCCCGTCAGCGCCTCGGCGATCGCGACCACGCCCGCATCGGTTTCGAGGTGATCTTTCAGCCAGTTAAGGGTAAGTTTCATCAGAACTCGGGTCAGGGCGCTCGTCGAGAGCGCCCTTCTAGATCATGTCCGCGGAAAAAGGTAGGCACGTTGACCGACGCCCCCTCGCCTTCCGGGCCGGCCGCCTCCGACCTCTGGCGGGCCGCGGAAGCCGCCCGCAGGCAGGCCTATGCCCGCTATTCAAACTTCGCCGTCGGCGCCGCCCTGCGCGCGGCGAGCGGCGCGATCTATGCCGGCTGCAACGTGGAGAACGCCGCCTATCCCGTCGGCACCTGCGCGGAGGCCGGCGCGATCGCCGCGATGATCCTGGGCGGCGACCGCCGCATCCTCGAAGTGGTGGTCGCCGCCGCCGGCGCCGGCGCGGTGACGCCCTGCGGCGCCTGCCGCCAGCGGCTGCGCGAGTTCGCCGGCCCCGACACGCCCGTCCACGCCGCCGGACCCGAGGGAATCGTCGCCAGCTTCACCCTCGACGCGCTGCTGCCGCACGCCTTTGGCCCGGACGACCTGCGGCCCGGACGACCTGAGCCAGGACGGCCTGCGGCCACCGCGGTCGTGGACCATGGGTGAGGCGTTCGCCCAGGCGCTGGCGCCCTTCGGCGCGCTCGACACGCCGGTGTTCGAGATCGCCTGGCTGTCGGTGCGGGTCAGCGCCGCCTCCACCTTGCTTTCCTGCGCGCTCGGCCTGCCGATCGGCGCCGGCGTGGCGCTCTCGTCGTTCCGCGGCCGCAGCGTCGTCGCCGCCCTGCTCAACGCGGCCATGGGGCTGCCGCCCGTGCTCGTCGGCCTGCTGGTCTACCTCCTCCTCTCCCGCTCCGGCCCCCTCGGGAGCTTCGGGCTGCTGTTCACGCCGACCGCGATGGTGGTGGCGCAGACGGCGCTCATCACGCCGCTGGTGGCCGCGCTGACGCGGCAGGTCGTCGAAGAGGCGGAGGGACGCCTGGGGGAGCAGTTGCGGTCGATGCGGCTCGGTCTGCGCCGGCGCGTGCGCGTGATACTCTTCGACACGCGCCACGCGCTCGTCACCGTCGGGCTGGCGGCGTTCGGACGGGCGATCGCCGAGGTGGGGGCGGTGATCGTCGCCGGCGGCAACATCGCCGGCGCGACGCGGACGATGACGACGGCGATCTCGCTCGAGACGCAGAAGGGCGACCTGCCGCTGGCACTGGCGCTGGGCGGCGTGCTGATGGCCATCGTCGTCGGCGTCAACGCCGCGGGCTCGCTGCTGCGGACCTATACGGCGCGCGTTCATGGCTGAACGCCCCGGCCGCCCGACCGGCGTCCTGCCGATCGTCGTGCGGGACCTCGTGTTCCACCCGGGTGGGGTCCGGGTGATCAACGGCCTCAGCCTGCGCCTCGACAGCCGCGGGATCACGGCGCTGATCGGCCCGAACGGTGCCGGCAAGAGCGTCTGCCTCCGGCTCCTCGACGGCCTGCTCGCGCCGACCTCGGGCTCGATCGTCTTCGGCAGCGGGACGGCCGAGGTGCGGCGCGCCTTCGTGTTCCAGCACACGGCGCTGGTGCGGGCCTCGGTGGCGGCCAACGTCCGCCTCGCGCTCGGGCCGGAGCGTCTGGGCATCGCCGCCGCGCGGACGCGCGTGGACGCCGCGCTGGCGACGGTCGGCCTGGCCGGGCGCGGCGGCGAGACGACCGCCCATCTCTCGGGCGGCGAGCGGCAGAAGCTGGGCCTGGCCCGCGCGCTCGTCGCCGCGCCCGACCTCCTGCTCCTCGACGAGCCGACGGCCAGCCTCGACCCGGTCGCCGCGGGCGAGATGGAGCGGGTGATCGCGGCGGTGGCGGCGGAAGGGACGAAGGTGCTGCTGGTGTCGCACCAGCTCGGCCAGGTGGCCCGCCTCGCCGAGGACGTGGTGGTGCTTGCCAAAGGCGTCGCCGTCGAGCATGCAGCGACCGGCGAGGTCCTCGCCGCGCCGCGCCACGCCGCCACGCGAAGCTTCCTGCAGGGAGAACTGCCATAGACACGCTGCGACAGGGCCTTCTCGGCCTCGCCCTCCTCCTCGGCTGCGCCGCGCCCGCGGCGGCCGAGACCATCGTCGTCGCCTCGACGACGTCGACGGAGCAGTCCGGCCTCTTCGGCGTCCTGCTACCGCAGTTCACCAAGAGCACCGGCATCACCGTCAAGGTGGTCGCCCTGGGCACGGGCCAGGCGCTGGACGTCGGGCGGCGCGGCGACGCGGACGTGGTCTTCGTGCATGACCGACCGGCGGAGGAAAAGTTCCTCGCCGAAGGGAATGCCGCCAAGCGTTACGACGTGATGTACAACGACTTCATCCTCGTGGGCCCGCAGACGGACCCGGCCCACGCCAAAGGTCCCGACATCCTGGCGGCCTTCCGCCGCGTCTCCGAGGAGAAGGCGCCCTTCGTCTCGCGCGGGGACCGCTCCGGCACGAACGCGGCGGAGCTCCGGCTCTGGGCGCTCGCCGGCGTCGACATCGCCAAAGCGAAAGGCCCCTGGTACAAGGAGATCGGCCAGGGTATGGGGCCGGCGCTCAACATGGCCTCGGCGACCAGCGCCTATTGCCTGAGCGACCGCGGCACCTGGCTGTCGTTCAAGAACCGCGGCGACCTCGCGATCCTGGTGGAAGGCGACAAGCAACTCTTCAACCAATACGGCGTCATGTTGGTCGACCCCAAACGGCATCCCAACGTCAAGGTCGCGGCCGGCCAAAGCTTCATCGACTGGCTGGTCTCCCCCGAAGGCCAGGCGACGATCGCCGGCTACAAGATCGACGGCCAGCAATTGTTCTTCCCCGACGCGGCGCGTTGAGAGTGGGACGACAGACGACGGTGGGTGACAAACGGGAGTTAGGCTAAGACGAACCCGCCCCGGCGCAAAAGCAAGCGCTCGACGAAGAATGTCGATGCGTAGCCGCCCGTTGCAGGCGTCCCTTTCATTTCGGGGGAGGATGACGTGAGAAGCGACCGCTCGACGATGTGACTCAAGGAGGACATGTCTCAATTTCCTTTGCTGACCGGTGTTCTGCAGGCAAGCCCGAAACACGACCTCGGCGCATGCACGCCGTTGCTCGTAACGAGCAACCAAGCGGGCGTTCGAGACGTAAAAAGCCCTCCGGCGCGTGACAGCGCGAGAGGGCTTTCATCGATAGTGTTGGTTGCAGGCTGGAGAGCGACTTCAGACTGTATCGATCGCCGTCAGGCCCGCGCCGCCCGCATGCGACGCGCGCGACCTACTCGGCCTTCAGGTTGCTCGCCGACGACTTACCGGTGCGACGGTCCGCAACAATCTCGTAACTGACCTTCTGGCCCTCCTGCAGGTTCCGGATGCCGGCCTGCTCGACCGCGCTGATGTGGACGAAGACGTCCTTGCCACCATCGTCGGGCTGGATGAAGCCGTACCCCTTTTCAGGGTTGAACCATTTGACAATGCCGCTCGACATTAGGCGTTCCTATTCGTCATTCTTTTGAGCGGCGCCAGCGGGCGCGGCCCATGCTCTCTCGATCATGTCTGAGAAGGTGGTCCGCAAGCATCAGAGCTGATGCGGGAGTCAAACCGTCGTTCAAGTCGATTGGCAAAAAGGTAGGCAGGTCTCGGCGAATACACAAGCGAATCAACAAGCTTAGCCGCAAACTTTTCCGCGGACACCGAGCGAAACCATCATTCGATGGAAAGTCGCCGCACGCTGGACATCGAGGATTGGCTCGTCTGGCGGATGCGATCCACGGCCTGCCGCAACGGTTCGGAGGCGACGCGCATGGCTTGGGCGTTGGCGTGCAACAGCGTGACGCCGTCTTGCATGATGCCGACGTGGCCGCGCCAGAACACGAGGTCGCCGCGTCGCAGGCCGGCCATGTCGTCGGCGACGACGACGCGGCGGCCGACCGCCTGCTCCTGCAGGTCCGCGTCGCGCGGGGCGCTGACGCCGGCGCACGCCAGGCTGAGCTGGACGAGGCCGGAGCAATCGATGCCCAGCGGGGAGCGTCCGCCCCAAAGATAGGGCACGTGGAGAAGCCGTTCGGCCGTCGCGACGAAATCGGCGGCGGCTTCCGCGACCGGCACGAGGTGCGGCGCGAAGACGAAGCCGCCGCCGGCCAGCCGCGAGAACGCGTCGTCGCCCCCCGCGACCTCCGCGACTGCGACTTGCGCCACCGTGACTTGCGCGCCGAGCGGCAGGGCCTCCAGCACCGCGCGCTTCATGTCGGCGGCGGGGTAGACGAAGGTGCGGTTGGTGGCCACGCGGTGCGTCGCGGCCGCTCCGGGTCGGCCCAGTGCCGCGGCGGCGACGTAGCCGACGTAGCCATCGGCGGCGAGTTGCACCCAGCCCCAGCCCTCGTTCTCGTCGAAGAGCGTGACGCGCTCGCCGCGCAGGGCCTGCGTGTCGAGGGGCGCGTCGGGCCGAGGGTGGCGGCGCACGTCGGCCAGCGGCACCACGACGACGCGGGCTTCGCCCTCGACGAAGCGGGGCGCCTCGACCTGTCCCCTGAGTGCCGCCGACGCCAGATCGGGGCGGGCGGGCGTCAGGCGCGGGTCGCGGCCCACGGTCAATGCAGCACCGGCTCGAACAAGGCGTCCGCGCTGGAGGTCCCCGCCTCGCGGTGGCCGTACCGGTGTTCGAGCAGGTCGAACAGGAGGTGGGCCGCCTGGACCGCGCCGCCTTCGGGGCGGCCGGGCTTGCTGGACGGGGTCCACCCGTACAGGTCGAAATGCACCCAGCTCCGTGCCTTCTCGACGAAGCGACGCAGGAACAGCGCCGCCGTGATAGAGCCGGCGAAGGGGCCGCCGGAGACGTTGGCGATGTCGGCCACCTTGCTGTGCAGCAACGCGTCGTAGGGGATCCAAAGCGGCATCCGCCAGACGGGGTCGGCCACCGCCGCGCCGTGTCGCGCGATGGCTCCGGCCAGGTCGTCGTCGTCCGTGTAGAAGGGCGGCAGGTCCGGCCCCAGGGCCACGCGCGCGGCGCCCGTCAGGGTCGCGAAGTCGAACAGCAGGGCCGGCGCCTCCTCGTCGGCGAGCGCAAGGGCGTCGGCCAGGATGAGGCGGCCTTCCGCGTCGGTGTTGCCGATCTCGACGGAGAGCCCCTTGCGGCTCGCGACCACGTCGCCCGGCCGGAAAGCGTTGCCGGCGATCGCGTTCTCGACGATGGGGACGAGGACGCGCAGCCGCACCGGCAGCTTGCGCCGCATGACCATCGCGGCCAGGGCGAGCGCGGCCGCCGCGCCCCCCATGTCCTTCTTCATCAGGAGCATGCCGGCGCTCGGCTTGATGTCGAGGCCGCCCGTGTCGAAGCAGACGCCCTTGCCCACCAGCGTGACCTTCGGCGCGTCCGGGTCGCCCCAGGTGAAATCGACGAGGCGCGGCGCCTCCGGGCTCGCCCGCCCGACGGCGTGGACCAGGGGGAAGCCCGCGAGCAGCTCCTCGCCCTGGACGCTGCGGCAGGTGGCACCCCCCGCGGCGGCCACCTCGCGCGCCGCCGCCTCCAGCGCGCTCGGCGTCAAATCGTTGGCAGGGCGGTTGATGAGGTCGCGCCCCATCGCGATCGCCGCGGCGATCGTCTCGACGCGCTCGCCGTCGACGTCGGCGGGGACGCGGAGCACCGGGTCGGCCGCCTCGTGCTTGCGGAAGCGGGTGAAACGGTAGGCGCCGAGCTCCCACGCCAGGGTCGCCAGGAACGGGTCGCGCAGCTCGCCCGCGAAACGATAGAGCTTTGCCGGCAGGAGGGTGGCGAGCTTGCCGACGAGCAGCGGGTCGCGGTCGGGGGCGGCCTCCGCCTCGATGCCAAACAGCACACCGGCGAGGCCGCCGCGCGCGTCGGGCAGGAGCAGGTGCTGCCCCGCCGCGCCCTTGAAGCCGCAGGCCGCCACGTAAGCCTGCGCCACGGGCGGCAGGGTGGCGACGAGGGCGTCCAGGCCTGCCGCGCTCACGCAATGGATGGGAATACCTTCGTCGTCCGACGCGCCATGCTGCAACGGCATTCCGGGCCGCTCCTTCCTGTCTCGAGCCGCGGGCTGCCGGCGCCGCTCGCGCGGCGAGCGACGACCCGCCCCAAAATGGGGCGGTCCTTAAGCCTTCGTTAGCCTTAATCTTTCATTGTTTCGATCGACCCTGGCAAGGCCGGGATGATCGGGATGTCCATGACAGGCTTGCGCGCCCTCCCCTCTCCTCCGAGGCCCCTCAGCAAAGGCTTGGGCGCCGTCGCCATCATGCTGGCGCTGGGCCTCGGCGGCTGCCAGACGCCCGGCCTGTCGGACATGACCGGCTCGCTCGCGCGCGGGCCCGGACCGATGCCGAGCGATCCGGCGGCGCTCCACGTCTATGCCGACGACCTCGGCCACCGCTACGACGCGCATCCCGACGACAAGGGCATCGGCCTCGCCTACGCCCGCGCGCTGAAGGGACTCACGCAATACGCCCAGGCCGCGGCCGTGCTCCAGCGCACTGCCGTCAAGCACCCGCACGACTTCGAGGTGCTCGCGGCCTACGGCAAGGCGCTGGCCGACGCCGGGCGGCTGCAGGAGGCCGCCGCCGTGCTCGAGCGGAGCCACACGCCGGAGCGGCCGAACTGGTCCGTGCTGTCGGCGCAGGGCTCCGTCGCCGACCAACTCGGCGACCATGGGCAGGCCCAATCGTATTACACGGCCGCCCTCAAGATCGCGCCGAACCAGCCGCAGGTGCTGTCGAACCTCGGCCTCTCCTACGCGCTCGAACGGCAGATGCCGAGCGCGGAGGACACGTTGCGGACCGCGGCGGCGCAACCCGGCGCGGACATGCGGGTGCGGCAGAACCTGGCGCTCGTGCTGGCGCTGCAGGGCAAGTTCGGGGAAGCCGAAAGCGTCTCGCGCCGCGACCTCGCGCCGATCGACGCCGCCGCCAACGTCGCATCGTTGCGCCAGATGATCGCGCAATCCGACGTCTGGCGCGGCGACCATACCCGACGCAAGGTGGTCACGGACCCCGGCCTTTCCCGCTGACGCGACCCTCACGTGTGGCTGCTGATCTGGATGGCGGCCGGCGTGATGATGACGGCGAAGAGAACCGGCAGGAAGAAAACGATCATCGGCACCGTCAGCTTCGGCGGCAGGCCGGCAGCCTTCTGCTCGGCGAGCAGGAGCCGGTTTTCGCGACTCTCCTTGCCCAGGACGCGCAACGCCGTCCCGAGTGGCGTGCCATAGCGTTCGGCCTGCACGAGCACCATGACGATCTGCTTGACCGAATCCACGCCGGTGCGATTGGCGAGGTTCTCGTAGGCCGTCTTGCGATCCGGCAGGAAGGACAGCTCCGCCGTCGTCAGCGTCAGTTCCTCGGCGAGGGGAACGGACTGGATGCCGATCTCATGGCCGACCTTGCGGAAGGCATGCTCGATCGACATGCCGGATTCGACGCAGATGAGCAGCAGGTCCATGGCGTCGGGAAACGCGCGTGTGATCGACTTCTTGCGCTTGGCGATCGTATTGGAAATGTAGAGTTCCGGGACCTTCAAGCCGACGTAGGCGGCGGCGATGACCGCACCGAACTTGACCGTCAGCGGCCACGTGAGGTCCGCCAGGACGAAGACGTAGAAGGCGCCGAGGATCAACATGGCGATCGGCACGACGAGCCGGAAGAACAGGAAGGCCGTCTCGGCCGAGCTGCCGCGGAAGCCGGCCCGCAGCATCTGCGCCTTGGCCTGCTCGGTGCCGAGCCACGAGGACAGGTTGAAGCGGTCGACGATCCGCTTCATGTAGGCCTTGGGTTCGTAGCGCAGGTTCGCGCGGCCGGCCGACAGGCGCTCGCGTTCCCGGGCGCGCAGCTTCTCCCGCTCGTTCGCCACGGCCTTCATCCGCTTTTCCAGCGGTTCGGTCACAAACAATGGCATTGCGACGGAGAGGACTGTCGCGAAGGTGGCGACGGCGACAAGCGCCCCGAAGATGAACTGGCTGTTGAGAAAGGTCTGGATCATCGCGGCGCGAGGGTCTCGGGGAGGACGCGCGATCCTTACATGTCGAAGTTAATCATCTTCTTCATGATGAAGACGCCGCAGGCCATCCAGAAGGCCGATACGCCGAGCACCATGTTGCCGGTCGAGGTGGTGAACAGCAGCGTGATGTAGGCGGGGCTGGTGAGATAGACGAGCATCGTCACGACGAAGGGCAGCGCGCCGATGATGCCTGCCGACGCCTTGGCCTCGCTCGACATCGCCTTGATCTTGCCGCGCATCTTCTTGCGGTCGCGCAGCACGTTCGAGAGGTTGCTCAGCGCCTCCGCGAGGTTGCCGCCGGCTTTGGCCTGGATGTTGATGACGATGGAGAAGAAGCTCGCCTCCGGCGTCGGCACGCGGTCGATGATGCGCTCGACGGATTCGCCGAGCGACAGCCCCATCGATTGCATCTCGACGATCTGCCGGAACTCCGAGCGCACGGGTTCGGCCGCCTCCATCGAGATGTTGCGGAGGCAATCGCCGAGCGGGATCCCCGCCTTGATGCCGCGCACGATGACGTCGATCGCGGCCGGGAACTCCAGCAGGAACTGCTTGACGCGCTTCTTGCGGCGGTGCCCGACGTACCAGCGCGGCAGGCCCAGCGCGGTGCTGATGACCACGCCGCCGGCGATCAGCGGGCTGCCGGAGAAGACGTAGCAGAGGAGCCCGCCGATGACGCCCAGGACGGCCGAGATGACGACATAGGTCTGCTTGGTCCAGGTCAAGCCGGCCTGCGCCATCTTCGCTTCGAAGGTGATCGCCTTGCTTCTGGCGCGGGCGTCGATCTCCTTCAGGCTGTCGGCGACCTGCTTCTTGCGTCGCGCCGCATCGTTGCCGCGTCCGGCGGCCTGCGCCGTCGGAGAGCGCGAGGCGAGCGCCGCCTTCCGCTTGTCGGCCGCGCTGCTGCCGGACAGCAGCGGGTCGAGCACCGCGTAGAGCACGCCGCCGACGGTGATGGTGGCGAGCGCCGGAAGGGCGAGTGCGGACAGGTCCATGGATCAGCGTCCCCTGGGCCGCGTACGGGCGCGAGCGCCGGTCATGGGGCCGCGTCCTTGACGTCGGCGGCGTCGAGCGCCGCGGCGAGCCGCACCTCCTCGTTGTAGTAGGAGGCGCGTTCCCAGAACTTCGGGCGGCCGATGCCGGTCGAGCGGTGCCGCCCCTTGAGGCGTCCGGCGGCGTCCTCGCCCATCAGCTCGTAGAGCATGACGTCCTGCGTGATGATGACGTCGCCCTCCAGCCCCATGACCTCGGTGACATGGGTGATGCGCCGCGAGCCGTCGCGCAGGCGGGCCGCCTGGATGATGACGTCCACGGAGGAGACGATCATCTCGCGGATGGTCTTGGAGGGCAGCGCGTAGCCGCCCATGGTGATCATGGATTCCAACCGGCTCAGCGCCTCGCGCGGCGAGTTGGCGTGCAGCGTGCCCATGGAGCCGTCGTGGCCGGTGTTCATCGCCTGGAGCAGGTCGAAGGCTTCGGGTCCGCGCACCTCGCCGACGATGATCCGCTCGGGCCGCATGCGCAGGCAGTTCTTGACGAGGTCGCGCATAGTGACGGCACCGCTGCCTTCGAGGTTCGGCGGCCGCGTCTCCAGGCGGACGACATGCGCCTGCTGCAGCTGCAATTCGGCGGCGTCCTCGCAGGTGATGACACGCTCGTCGCTCTCGATATAGTTGGTCATGCAATTGAGCAGCGTCGTCTTGCCCGAGCCGGTGCCGCCCGAGATCAGCACGTTGCAGCGTACCTTGCCGATGATCTTCAGGATCTCGCCGCCTTCGGGCGAGATGGCGCCGAAGCGCACGAGCTGGTCGAGCGTGAGCTTGTCCTTGCGGAACTTACGGATCGTGAGGGTCGGGCCGTCGATGGAGAGCGGCGGGGCGATGACGTTGACGCGCGAACCGTCGGCGAGGCGCGCGTCGCAGATCGGCGAGGCCTCATCGACGCGGCGGCCGACCTGGCTGACGATGCGCTGGCAAATGTTCATCAGCTGCGCGTTATCGCGGAAGCGCACGTTGGTGAGCTGGATCTTGCCGCCGACTTCGATGAAGGTCCGCATCGCGCCGTTGACCATGATGTCGGCGATGTCGTCGCGCGCCAGCAGCGGCTCCAGCGGGCCATAGCCGAGCACGTCGTTGCAGATGTCGCCAAGCAGGTCGTCCTGCTCGGCGATGGACATGACGACGTTCTTGATCGAGATGATTTCCTGGACGATGTCGCGGATTTCCTCCCGCGCGCTCTCGCTGTCGAGGCGCGAGAGCTGCGACAGGTCGATCGCCTCGATCAGGGCACCGAAGATCATGCTCTTGGTGACGTAATATTCCTCGGGCCGGACCGGCTCGGGCGGCGGGGCGGGCGCGGCCGGCACCGCGCGCGCGACCGATGCCTTCGCGGCGGCTCGCGTCTCGGGCATCGGCGCCGCACGCGGCTTCTCCGGCTCTGCGCCAGCCTCGGCGGTCGCGCGCTTTCCGAACATGCAGGTCTCCGAATCGATCGCGTCCGCGCGGCGCGGTGCCTTCAGGACGCCTTCTTGCGCGACAGCCTAGCCACCAAAGGCTTAAGTATGTTTCTCGACGGGCGTCGCAGTTCGTGCTTTCCCGTCACCGTGCGGGCGAGTTCGCTCAGGGTCTCGGCGATCTTGCTCGTCGCCTCCACCTCGGCAATCATCTGGCCGTTGTTCGCCGCCGTGCCGAACAGCTTTGGATCGAAGGGGATGGCACAGGTGATCTTGAGGTCCACGGCCTTGGCGAAGTCGGCGGCGCCGATCTCCGGCCGCTTGGGCACGCCGACCTGGTTGAGCACGAGATGCGGAGCGCCGTCGTGCGGCCGGGCGGCGCGCAGCGTGTCGATCATGCTCTTGGCGTTGCGCAGGCTGGCGAGGTCGGGCGTCGCGACGATGACGATCTCGTCCGCGCCGACGAGCGCGCGCTTGCTCCAGGCGCTCCACAGGTGCGGCACGTCGAGGATGACGAAGGGCGTCGAGGCGCGCAGGATGTCGACGAGGTGGTCGAAGGCACCATCGGCGAAGTCGTAGACCCGCTCGAGCGTCGCCGGCGCGGCGAGGATACTGAGGCGGTCCGTGCAGCGCGAGAGCAGGCGGTCGACGAGGTTGGCGTCGAGACGGTCCGGCGCGAACACGGCTTCGGCGATGCCCTGCGGCGGGTCCTGGTTGAAGTCGAGGCCGACGGTGCCGAAGCCGAGGTCCATGTCGGCGATGACCGTCTGCAACTGCAGGTCGCGGGAGATGGAGAAGCCCAGGTTGTGCGCCACGACCGAGGCGCCGGCGCCGCCCTTGACGCCGGTGACGGCGACGATCTTGCCCAGCGGTTCGGCGTGCGCCTGCGCGTAGAGGTTGGAGACCGTACGGATGAAGTCGAGCGCCTCGAAGGGCGCCACCAGGTAGTCGCTGATACCCCGCGCCATCAGCTCGCGGTAGAGGACGATGTCGTTGATGCGGCCGGTCACGACGACCTTCGTCCCGGCGTCGCAGAATTCGGACAACGCCTCGAGGCCGGCCACGAGTTCGCCGCGTTCGGAGGCGGTCTCCAGCACGATGAGGTTCGGCGTCGGCGCGGTGCGGTAGGCCTCCAGGGCGGCAGCCATACCGCCCATGTGGACCTTGACGTGCGCCTTCTCCATACGCCGGTCGCCGATCGCCTTGTGGACGATCTGCGCGATTTCCTGCGTCTCGCAGAACGCCTGGATGGAGATGCGCGGGACCGGTGCGATCAGGTCGGCCTCCATCCCCTGCGACAGGATCATCAGCTTCCTCCCACGTTGCTGATCGTCGTGGTCCGCGTCCCCCACGTGGTGGAGGGGTCGTTGCCCTTGCGGATGCTCTCGATCGCGCGGCTGCGGATCTGGGTGTCGGCCGGTTCCTCGCCGCGCGGCGTCACGAGGTCGCGCGGGTCGGCGGTCTGCGCCGCCATCATGCTCTGCGAGGAACAGCCGAAATTGTAATATTGCCGGTTTTCCCAGCCTTGGATCGTGCTGGCCGACCCGAGGTCGCTCGGCCATTCCCCACATTGGCCGACGACCTTGGCCTTCAGGCCGGTGAAGCTGAGGCGCACCGGCGAGGCCAGCCCCGGGTCGGCGACCGGATAGGTCGAGACCTCGAGCCCGGGCCGGGCGCCGGCCTGCGCCAGCACCGTCCGGACCGCCGCGATCGTTCCCCGCCGATCGACGAGCCCCGCCCCGCGCGGGAGCAGCACGAGGACCGGCCCGTGCCCGCCCTGGACGTATTCCGACCCGAAGGTGGCGACCTGCTTGGCGGAGTGACGATCGAGGCCACCGCGCGCGAGGGAGGGGAACACGTCGATGCTCGTCGTGTCCTGCGCCAAGGCGATGGGGTGGCGCAGCTTGAAGTCGTCGCTGGCGATCGCCGAGGGGCGCAGGCGGTCGGTGCCGCCGCAGGCGGCGAGCGGCAGCAGCGCGGCGAGCGCCAGCGCGAGCCGGCCGGTGCCAAGGAGGGGGAACGATGTCTCGCGCATCCTGCATCAATCCTGGATGAAGCCGACGCGGCCCCGGTAGTTCTTCACGGCTTCCGGGTTGCTCGGCGTGGCGTAGAGCCGGTTGGTGCGGCCGAGCAGCCAGGCCTGGGGGTCGCTCGCGTCGGAGAACCCGTCGTCCGGCTTGGCGATCGCGTTGGGCCGCACCGCCTTGACGATGACCGGCGTCACGATGATGATCAGCTCCGTCTCGCTCTTCTGGTAGTCGCGCGAGCGGAAGAGCGTGCCCAGGATCGGCAGGTTGAGCAGGCCGGGAAGGCCGTTGATGACCTGCGCCGACTGCTGCTGGATCAACCCCGCCGTCGCGATGGAGCCCCCCGAGGGGAGCTCGACGGTGGTCTCGTTGCGCCGCACCAGCAGGGCCGGCGTCGGCGAGCCGGAGATCGTCACGGCGTGCTGGAAGTCGAGGTCGGACACCTCGGTGGCGAGGTGCAGCAGGATGCGCCCCTCCGACAGGACGACCGGCGCGAAGTTCAGGGAGACGCCGTAGTCCTTGTAGGAGGCGCCGCTGGTGCAGACGCCGCCCGAGCAGTTGATGCCGCTGCTGTAGGGGAACTGGCCGCCGACCAGGAACTTGGCGCTTTCGCCGGAGATCGCCGTGACCGTCGGCTCGGCGAGGATACGCGTGACGCCGTTGCGCTCGAAGGCCTGCAGCGTCGCCTGCAGGTTGTTGCCCGACTTGATGCCGATGCCCGACCCCGTCAGCTGGCCGACGGCCGGCGCGATGACGCCGTTGATGTTGAAGGGGTTGGTCTGGCTCAGCACGCCCCAGGTGCTCGAGGTGATGCCGAGCTGCTTGGCGATGTCGCGCCGCATTTCGGAGATCGTCACCTTCAGCATGACCTGGTCGCGGCCGCGGATGACGAGAGAGTTGATGACGAGCCCATCGCTCGTCGCGTTCCCGACGATGTTGCCGTTCCTGGCGAAGCCCTTGGCGATGTCGTAGGCGCGCTGCGCGTCCTCGCCCGAGTCGACGAGACCGGTCAGGATGATGGTGTCGTTGACGGTGCGCACGACGATCGCCGTGTTCGGCATGGCCGCGCGCAGGATCTCCGACAGCTCGCCGATATCGCGGCCGATGCTGATCTCGTAGGAGGCGAACTGCCGCCCCAGGCGATCGAGCGCGTAGACGCTGGTCTGCCCGTTCGCGACCCCGATGACGTAGAGCTTGCGCGCGGTGCGGACGATGGCGTTGGCGACCGCGGGATTGCCGACGAAGATCTCGGCCGCATCCTCCGGCAGGTCGAGGATGACGGACTTGCCCACGCCCATGTTGATGCGTTGCGCCCCGACCGAGGCCCCGCCCACCGTGGGAGCGGAGCGCGAGCGCGCCGCGACCGGGGCCGGAAGGGCGGCGGCGAGCGCCGCGAGCGCCAGGAGCGCCGTCCGCAGCGGAGGGAGGCGGGGCGTCGTTCTCATCGGACCCGCGCCTGGCTGGCGTTGCCGAACCGCACGATCGTCATGCTGGTGGGTTGCGTCAGCGCCGCGGCGGCGGTGTCCTGGGCGGCATCGGCCATGCTGCGTAGGGTCAGCGAGAGCTGGCTGGTGCGCTGCGCCAGGATCACGCGCTCCGCCTGGTCCGACGTCATCTCCAACGTCGCGGTGCCGCCGACGACGACCCGCTCGCCGGCCTTCTCCTGGACGTTCTGGCCGATGGCGAGGACGCGGATGTTGGTCAGGATCGTCTCGCTGGAGAAGCTGCCCGGCGGCCCGTCGTCCGCGTGGAAGGTGCGCACCACGTCGACGCGGTCGTTGGGCAGGATGAAGCCGCCCGCCGACGTCGCGCCCTTTTCGTCGATGTTGATGGCGACCGCGCGCGCGCCGCCCGGCAGAACCGCCGCCAGGAAGCCGGAGGCCGCACCCTTGACGAGGCGCTCGGGCCGGAACGGCTCGCCCGAGAGCACGTTGGAGCGGACGATCGAACCCTTGACCTCGTCGATCCCGTTGGGTCTGACGCTTTTCACGATGACGCCGGTCGGCACCTGCGTCTTCGGCCAGGACTGCCAGCGCAGGTCGGCCTCGGCCAGGACGGCGCCGAAGGTGACGTCGCGGGTCGCCACCAGCACGCTGTCCGTCTCGACCGCCGGCGCCGCCTGGACGACCGCCGGCGCGGGCGGCTCGGGCGGTTTGCTGCCCATCACGAGATAGGCCGCACCGAGACCGGCGGTGAGCGCGACACCTAAAACTATGAGGCGAGCTGTTTTCATGTCCGACCGAAGCAGCGCTCTCGATGAGCTGAGTTTGGATAAGACAGGCAAAACCTCAAAGTAAGGTTAACGAAACGATGAGAAGCGTTTCATCGCGGCACAACTCATGGCGGCGTGGCGCGATCGCCCGCTGCGAAAGTCCCCGTCGAAGCACCGAACCCGCCACGGAAGAGCCCCGCGGGTCGGCGGGCGCGCCCGGTCACGGGTTCTCGCTTCGACACGCTCTCCGCTTGGCTGGATCGTACCGTCGGCTTAAGCGGTTGCGGCGGCAAGCCAAAGGCTGGTGCCGGGATAGACGAGGAGGCCGGCACCCGCCAGCGCGATACCGTAGGGCACGCCGACCTTCGGGTCGTGCAGGCGCGCCATCCACTCGTGCCTCAGGCCCCAGAGCGGCATCGGCCATTTCCGGTAGAGCAGGACGAGCAGGGTCAGCGCCCCACCGAACATCGCGGCCTGCAGACCGTAGTCGGCGAGCGCGCCCCACCCCATCCAGACGGCCGTGGCCGCCGCGAGCTTGGCGTCGCCGCCGCCGATCCAGCCGCAGGCAAACAGCGTGAAGGTCAGCAGCAGCACGCCGGCGCCGCAGGCGAGATGGATGCCGATGACCGCCGGCGCGACGCCGGTGAAGAAGGCCAGCGGAACGAAGACGAGGACGAGGGCCACCGAGATGCGGTTGGAGATCGTCATGGTGAGGAGGTCGGAGATCGCCGCAAACAGCATGAGGGCTGGAAACAACGTCATCGTCGCCACGTGGATCATGGTCGGGTCCTTGAGCCGGGGGCCGAGGAGAACTCGTCGACGCGCTCGTTCCACGTCGCGCGAACGGAAGAAAGCGGCCTCCGCAGAGAGCCGCTTTCGCCGCAGACAGGAGGCCTGGGGTTAGCTCAGGGTGGTGGAGATCGTCGTGAACTTGGCGCTGATGCGGGTGCCGACAGCGGTCGCGCCGCCGATGATGACGACGGCGATGAGGCCGGCGATCAGGCCGTATTCGATGGCGGTGGCGCCGGACTCGTTGTTGATGAAACGGTTGAGAAGGTTCTTCATGGAGGTGTGCCTTTTATGCGGGGACGAACCCAGGAGCGCCCCAACTGGAAGCCTCGCCGGATGTCCAGACGTTAGCCAGCACACCTTGCCACGACGTTAAAAGCCCAATCTAAACCGGCCCCAAGAACCGCGATTACTTGTTTGGTTAAGGAACAGCATCAAATCGATGCGTATTCACGCGGTGCGGGGCCAGAGTGTCCGACAATCAGCCGGATGCATCGCGGTCCGTCACTGCGAACGCAGCGAAGCAGCCCAGGGGTCGCCGAACAAGCCTCCCCGTTGGGCCGCCCCTGGGTTGCTTCGCTGCGCTCGCAATGACGCTTCCCGTTGGCGACGACGCTCCCCATTGGCAATGACGCTCCGGGCGAGGTCACCCGCGCCACCGTCCTTGCGAGCGGAGCGAAGCGATCCAGGACGTGTTCCTCGGAGCTTCCGATCGAACCACGGCGCGCCGAAACCATCCGGATGCGCCGGCGGGCGTACGCGTTCGCGGCTGGCGCTCACTTCTGCTTGGCGATGATCTTGTCCTTGACCTCGGCGTAGACGGCGGCCGGGATGATCTTCTTCTGCACGAGTTCATCCTTGCCCTTGTAGGGTCGCCCCTTGACGATGTCGGCGGCGCGCTTCTCGCCGATACCCTTGAGCGCGATCAGGTCTTCCTTGCTGGCGGAATTGATGTCGAGCAACGCGGCGGCGGAGGGGGCGGCCTTGGCCGGCGCGGTCTGCGCCGCGGGGGGCGTCTTGGCGGCGGGCGTAGCCTGCGGGGTCTGGGCGAGCGCGAGGCCCGACATCAGCACGCAGCCGAGGAGGCAGAGGAACGGCAGGGTTTTGGACTGACGCATGGAGGACGACCTTTGACGGAGCGCGCGATGGACGCGCTGAAGCTTCGGCCGGCGATCCCCGGACGGTCAAGACCCCGCTCGACGCGCCCGGCGTGTCTTTCGGGTCAAGGCGAGGAACAGCAGCGTCTCGAAGGGCGGCGCCAGGCCGACGAGCCGGTCGGGGGCGAGGGTGACGGCGGCGACGCACGCCCAGCCGACCAGCAGCCGCGCCGTGATGACCCAGGCCGCCTTCATCAGAGGGCGACGGCCGCGGGGAGCCGGCCCTCGCCGTCGGCCCAGAGGGCGGAGAGCCCGTCGCGATAGGTGGAATAGGCCAGATCCAGCCCGAGCTCCTCCTTGATCTTGCGGTTGGCGACGCGCTTGTTCTCGCCGTAGAAGCTGCGCGCCATCGGCGTCAGCTCCGCCGTCTCGAAGTCGAGGTCGGGGGGCGGCGCGACGCCCATCAGGTCGGCGGCGTAGGCGACGACGTCCTGCGGGGGCGCGGGTTCGTCGTCGGTGACGTTCCAGACGTCGTTGCCCCCCTCGTGGGCGACCAGCGCGGCGATCGCGCGCGCGATGTCCTCGACGTGGATGCGGTTGAACACCTGCCCCGGCTTGACCAGGCGGCGCGCCTTACCCTCGGCGAGGTTGACCAGCGCGTTGCGGCCGGGGCCGTAGATGCCGGACAGGCGCAGCACGTGCACGGCCTTCGTGCGGTCGCGCCCCATGGCGGCCCAGGCCTTCTCCGCCTGGACGCGCACGAGCGAGCGCTCGCTGAGGGGGGCCGGCACCTGGCTCTCGTCGACCCAGGCGCCGCCCTGGTCCCCGTAGACGCCGATGGTCGAGAGATAGAGGATCTTCTGCGGGCGCTTCACCGCGGCGATGCGGCGGCCGAAGCGGGCGAGGACGGGATCGACGGACGTGCCGGGCGGCACCGAGACGAGGATGACGTCGGCGCTCCCCAGCCGCTCCTCGATGGCCGGGCTCGCGCCCTCGGGGCTGAAATGCAGCGTCTCGACGCCGGCGATCCCGGGCCGGCGCTGATCCTTGTCGCGCACCGTCCCGGCCACCGCCGCGAACGCGTCCGCGTAACGGGCGACGAAGTGGCGCGCGCTGTAACCGAGGCCGAAGACGAACAGGTTCATGGCGACCTCGCGGAGGGCGGATGGAGCGTTGCGACCGCGGCCCATTCGGCCAGCACGGCGGCGTCGGTCTCAAATCGCCCGTGACGCTCTAGCAGATTCGCCAGGTTCGCGGCGGTTTCAAGTTCGCCCAGCGCCCACACGGCCATCGCCCGCACCAGCGGCGAGGGGTCGGCCAGGTGGGCGGCGACCGCGGGGACGAGCCCGCCGTCGCCCGAGTTGCCGGCCGCGATGAGCAGGTTGCGCAGGAAGCGGGCGCGGCCGATCCGCTTGACGGGGTTGCCCGCGAACAGGCGGCGGAAGGCGGCGTCGTCGAGCGCCAGCCAATCGGCGAGCCCGGCCGCCTGCAGGTCCGCGCGCGCGCGCAGCTTCGCCTCGCGCCCCGCCTGCGCCCACTTGTTCCACGGGCAGACCGCGAGGCAATCGTCGCAGCCGTAGACGCGGTTGCCGATCGCGCGGCGAAACGAGGGCGCGATGTGACCCCTGTGCTCGATGGTCAGGTACGAGATGCAGCGCCGCGCGTCGAGTTGGTAGGGCGCGGGAAAGGCCTGCGTCGGACAGGCGTCGAGGCAGGCGCGGCAGGTGCCGCAATGGTCGGCCTCGGCGGCGTCGGGCGCGAGGTCGAGCGTGGTGAAGACCGAGCCCAGGAACAGCCAGGAGCCGAAGTCGCGCGCGACGAGGTTGGTGTGCTTGCCCTGCCAGCCGAGCCCGGCCGCGGCGGCGAGCGGCTTCTCCATGACCGGCGCGGTGTCGACGAAGACCTTGACGTCGCTCCCCGCCCCGCCCTGTCGGGCGAGCCAGCCGGCCAGGTCCTTGAGCTTGCCCTTGACCACGTCGTGGTAGTCGCGGTGGCGCGCGTAGACCGAGAGGTTGGCCGTCGACCGGTCGGCCAGCCCGGCGAGCGGGTCCGCGTCGGGCCCGTAATTCAGGCCCAGCATGACGACCGAGCGCACGGCCGGCCACAGCACGCGCGGGTCGGCCCGGCGCGGCGCGGTGGCGGCCAGCCAGTCCATGTCCCCGGCGGCGCCGGTGTCCAGCCAGGCGCGCAGGCGCGCCGCCGCCTCGGGGATGGCATCGGGCGCCACGACCCGGCAGAGGTCGAAGCCGAGCGCCGTCGCCCTCGCGGCGAGCCTCGCCTTGAGGGCGCCGGGCGGGCTCAGAAGTCCAGGTCGGCGTAGGCGGCGGCCGGCGTGATCCCCGGCACGCGGTCGCTCAGCAGCGCCCGAAAACCCGGCCGCGACTTCACCCGCGCGTACCAGTGCTTGGCCATCTCGTCCTCGCTCCACGGCACGTCGCCGAGGAAGTCGACGCAGGAGAGGTGGGCGGCGGCGGCGAGGTCGGCATAGGAGAGTTCGCTGCCGGCGAGCCAGTTGCGCTGCCCCACGAGGTAGCCGATGTAGCGCAGGTGGT
Source organism: Beijerinckiaceae bacterium (assembly GCA_965249685.1). Classification (GTDB taxonomy): domain Bacteria; phylum Pseudomonadota; class Alphaproteobacteria; order Rhizobiales; family Beijerinckiaceae; genus RH-AL1. The sequence continues at coordinate 47,234 of CBDFMN010000005.1, forward strand.
AGCGGATGTTGGCGCGCGCGGCGCGCACGAGGTCCATTTCCGGCGCGCCGCCGCCCTGCTCGGGCTGCAGGAAGCGCTTGTAGACCTTCTCCGTCACCAGCCAGTTCGACACTTCGGCGAAGAACTTGCCGTTGAACCAGTCGAGCAGGCGGCGCACCTCGGCCCGCCCGTGTGGGGTGTCGGGGAACAGCTTTCGCCCCGCGCCGGCCGGCCCCAGCGTCTCGTTGAGGTACTCGTTGATCGGCCCGGCCCCGCACACGGCCACCCCCGGCTCCTCTTCGAGGACGGGAGTCTGCCCGGCCGGGTTGAGGACGAGGAAGTCGCGGCGGCGCTCGAAGGCGCGCTCCTCGACGAGTTCGGGCTCCACGCCGTATTCGCCGAGGACGAGGCGGATGAAACGCGAGTGGGGGCAGAGCGGATGATGATAAAGCTTGGCCATGACCTGAAGGGGGAGCCGGGTCGGGCAGCTCCGTACGAGCGCGAGGGATCGCCTGGCGTCATCCAGGCCGGCGGGAATCGCGCAAGGGGTACCCTGCCTTGATGGCAATGCCTAGCTGGCGCGATCTGGTAAGCGATTGCCTTGAAGCGAAGGCTTCATACGTCAAGCATCTTTTGGATCAATCTGATCCTCGTCCGCGTCAAGGTCGGAGGCAGTCATCGCAGCCGGGGACGCCGTAGCCATAGGCGAGAACGACAACTCGATCTGTGCGACAGGCGGAGGTAACATCATATCTGCCAGTCCTACGGCTTTGATGTTCTGCTTTCTGCAGGCGTTCTTCAATCCCTCGTCATCGGTGTAAATCCACTCGGCTTGCGCCACTCTCGCGATGGCCACGATTTGCCTGTCGAACTTTATCTTCGCCCAAGACTCCTGCGAGCCGTCTTTCTTGTCGCCCATTGCCAAAGCCTGGCGGTTCATCAGCGCGAGTTCGATAGCCGCTTTGTCATCGAACGGCAGGATCTGAAAAACCGACAGGCTTTGGATGGTCTTGACGATTTGGAAGGGAGGCAGATCGCTCTTGACCATAGCTTCCGAAAGGGCGGGAGTTGGAAGCCCAATCTTGGCCTTGGCTTTATCGACCTCGGCCAGCAAGAAGCTTATTCGGTGCTCAACGTGTTCGACCGGCTTACCGGTGGCGGGATCGTTCGGTTTACCGGCCTCGGGATCCACAGCGAGAATCAGCATGGTCGCGTCAAAGATGACCATTCGCATCCTCCGGGTCGGATACCCGAAGATTGTTCACCGTTTGATACGCTTCCGCATTCCAGCCGATGTTCGAGGCTCGCAAGATATCGAAAGCCTCGACGGCACTCGTCCTTTTCAGTGGGTTGAAGTGACTCGCGCGAAATTTCTCGAGCTTCCATTTCCCCTCTTCATCTCGATTCCAGCGACCGGAACCGAACAATCGAACAGGTTCGAAGAGCCATTTCCCCAGCTCTTTGGCCAAAGACTTGTCGGCATAACAGCCCGAGAACTCTTCATTCTCGAACCGGAGTAGAATGGGGACGAAGTTGTTGACGCCACCGATGCGCAGAATTTCTCCCTCCACGCTGCCGAAGCGGGTCTCAGAGACGAACACCTGCTGTGCCTCGTCTTTGCCCGGAAAAACGATGGCTTCGGACGACAGGTCGTCTTCGCGGTTGCGCTGCCAGGTAGCCCTGCCGTTGTCTTCCCGAACCATCCGATTGATTTTCTGGTAGGCGCGGACGGCATCTCGCGCGCCGACACCCGCCGATACCCTCCTGGTCCGATGCCTGACCTTCGGAATCGCCTCCTTTTGGATGCGATGCACAACGCTCGTGCTGCCCTGTTCCAGTGTAACAAAATGGACGAATGTGCTTTCGCCAAGCATCTCGGCCAGTCCGCCGAGATACTCGGCAAGCCGAGACATAGGCATGGTCTCGGGGCTGTAAGCCTCGATCTTCAGCCGAAATTCTTCACTGTCGGACATAACCTGTTCGCGACCATCCTCTTGCAGCCCGCCGAAGACAATTCTGACATATCGGCCCCTGTTCAAGGGTAACACACAGGGCAGGGCTCGTGCGAGTGGCATCTCCTGCCCGCCCCCTACTCCCGCGGGATGACGTCGACTTTCACGTCCACGTCCTGCTCGCGCGAGCCCAGGATGATGCCGGCGACCGGCGAGATGTCCGCGTAGTCGCGGCCCTTGGCCAGGATGATGTGGTCGTTGCCGATCATGATCGCGTTGGTCGGGTCGAGGCCGACCCAGCCGTGCGCGTCGCCGCACCAGATCGACACCCAGGCGTGCGTCGCGTCGGCGCCCTCCAGGCGCTTCTCGCCCGCCGGCGGGATGGTGCGGATGTAGCCGGAGACGTAGGCGGCCGGCAGGCCGATCCCGCGCAGGCCGGATATCATGATATGCGCGAAATCCTGGCAGACGCCGTGGCGCTTCTCGAAGGCTTCGGAGAGCGGCGTCGAGACGATGGTCGCCTTGGCGTCGTATTTGAAGTCGGCATGGATCCGCCGCATCAGGTCGACCGCGCCGGCCAGCACCGGGCGCCCGGCGGGAAAGCTCTGCCGGGTGTAGGCGGCGGCCGGCGCGTAATGCGGCACGAAGCGGCTGGGGTGGAGGAAGTGGGCGGGCGAATCGGCGCCCATGCTGCGCGAGGCGAAGCCCTCCTCGCGCGCCGTCTCCCACGCCGGGGTCGCGTCCGGGTCGGGCGGCGGCGCCCGGTCGATCTCGACGCTGGTGCGCGCGCAGACCTTCAGCGAGCGGTGCGCGGTCTCGACCGTCATGGAGGTCACGCGGTTGCCGAAGAAGCAGAAGCGCTCGTTCGTTTCGGCCGGGGCGGGCTCGATCTCGAGCCGGCTGGCATAGACCACCTGGCCCGGCTCGTCGCGCGGCAGCAGCCGCAGGGCGCAGTTCGAGTAGGTGACGGAGGAGCCGTACTGGTAGGTGGTGACGTGCCTGATGTCGTAGATCACGCCAGCCCCACCGCCTTTTCGGGCCGCGCCGCGTGCGGCCCCTGCAGAAAGTAGCGCGTCGCGACGGCCTCGGCGAGCGCCAGCAGCGTGCGCTCGAAGGCGAGGATGGCGGCGTTGTCGAGGATGGCGGCGGCCGCCGTCGCCACGTCCGAACTCAGCTTCACGATCAGCCGGCGCGGCTCCTCCAGCATGCCGTCGTCCTTGAGCGGCGGCAGGCCGGTCAGGTGTTCCTGCAGCCGTTCGACTTGGAAGGCGACGGAGCGCGGGTTGAAGGCGTCGAGGAGGACCATGTCGCGCACCGCCTCGGACGCCAGCCCGACGAGATAGCGCGAGCGGTAGGTGATCTGCGAATCCACGAGTTCGAGCAGCAGGCTCAAGCCTTCGGCGGAGCCGTCGCGCTGCGCGAAGTCGCGCGCGAAATGGCAGGTGTTGATCGCCCGCTCGACCCGCCGGCCCATGTCGAGCAGGTGCCAGCCGGCGCCGCGGTTCATGTTTTCCTGGCTGAGCCCGGAGATGGCGGAGAGGATGCGCAGGGCGGCGTCGGCGCGGTCGAGGACGTCGGCTTCCGTCATCGGCATCGCCATGTCGCGCCGCAGGATGTCGTGCAGGTCCTGGATGAGCCGCCACGTGTCCGCCGACAGCCGCTCCCGGATGAAGGAGGCGGCGCGGCGCGCGTCCTGCAGCAGGGCGATGGCCGAAGCCCGTTCGTCCTCGCCGCACAGCGCGAGCGCCGCCAGCGCCGTGCCGCGCAGAGGCGTGTCCTTCGGCACGGCGCCCCATTCCGCGAGGATGGCCTCCAGCCGCTCGACCAGGGTCTTCGCCTCGAGGTTCTTCGCGCCCGCGTCGACGAGGCGGCCGGCGAGGCTGCGGACGAGGCGCAGGATGGCCTCGCAGCGTTCGAGGTAGCGGCCGAACCAGAAGAGGTTGTCGGCGGCGCGGCTCGGCAGGTTGCCGAGAATACGGCGGATGCGCACCGCCCCGTCGGCGGGCAGCAGGGTCACCAACGCGGCCGGTTTCTCGCCGAGCACCCAAACGTCGGCCGATTCGACGCCCGCCCCCATGACCACCGCGCGCGCGTCGGCGCGATCGGAGGTGCGGCAGAATCCGCCCGGCATCACCTGCCAGCCGTCCGGCGTGCGCGCCGCGAAGACCCGCAGCACGAAGGGCCGCGGCACGAGGTGGCCGTCGATCCACACCGGCGTGGTCGACAAGCTCATCGGCTCCTGCCCGATATAGTCGATGCCGCGCTGGAGGATGGCGGCGCGCAGCTTGGCCTTCTCGTCTCCCGTCAGGCTGCCTCCGGGCATGGTCCCGTAGGGCGTGCCGCCGGGCAGCGCGTTGCCGAAGGCGCCGGCGAACACCGTCGCGTCCATGTCGGCGAGGATCGCCTCGCGCGCCGCTTTGTGCCCGCACCACCAGGTGGCGATGTTGGGCAGGCGCAGGTCCTCCTTCAGCACGCGCCGGCAGAGCGCCGGCAGGATGCTCATCATCACCGGCGCCTCGACGACGCCCGAGCCGAGCGCGTTGGCGAGCGCCACGCCGTCGTCGCGCAGCACGTCGAGCAGGCCCGGCACGCCGAGCCGCGAGCGGGCGTTGAGTTCGAGCGGGTCGGCGAAATCGGAATCGATGCGGCGGAGCAGCACGTCCGCCCGCTTCAGCCCGGCGATCGTCCGCACGTGGACGAGGCCGTCGCGCACCGTCAGGTCGCCGCCTTCGACGAGTAGCAGGCCGAGGTAGCGGGCGAGGTAGGCCTGCTCGAAATAGGTCTCGTTGTAGGGGCCCGGAGTCAACAGGCAGATGCGCGGGTCGCTGCGCTGCGACAGCGCGGTGAGCCCGGCCCGGTAGGCGTCGAAGAACGGCGCGAGCCGCTCGACGTTCAACTCGCGGTAGAGCTGGGGGAAGGTCCGGGAGAGCACGAGACGGTTGGCAAGCGCGTAGCCGGCGCCCGAGGGGGCCTGCGTGCGGTCGCCCAGAACCCACCACCGCCCGTCCGGCCCGCGGCCGAGGTCGACCGCCAGGAAATGCAGGTAGTGCCGGTCGGCAGGCAGCATGCCCGCGACCGGCTGCAGATAGTCGGGGCAACCCGTCACGGCGGCGGCGGGGATGGAGCCGTCCGCCACCAGGTCGCCGGCGCCGTAGACGTCGCGCAGCACGGCTTCGAGCAGCGTGGCGCGCTGCGCCACCCCGGCCGCGATCTCGCGCCAGTCCTGCGCCTCGATGAGCAGGGGCAGGTGGCCGAGCGGCCAGGAGCGCTCGCTCTGGTCGCCGAACGCGCGGTAGGAGACCCCGCTGTCGCGGATGTGCCGGTCGGCCGTCGCGAAGCGCCGGGCGATCTCGTCGCCGCCGAGTTCGGCAAAGGCCCCGACGAAGCCGAGCCAGGACGGCCGCGGCTTGCCGTCCGGCCCGATGAACTCGTCGGGCACGCCGGGCAGCGGGCGGTAGCGCGCCACGAGCTCGTCGAGCTCCGAAAAGCCGGGCAGCGGCGTTTTCAGTGTTGGCGCGACGCTCATGCCCGCCTCAATGGACCAAAGGGCGGCGCAGGTCGAGGGTCAGCGGGAAGTCGTCCGAGCTTTCGTCGCGCGGCGTGGCAATCGCGCCGGGCGTGTGGCCGAAGCTCTGGAAGCGCGCCAGGCGGCGGGCCTCCGCCTCGTAGGCGTTGACGGGGAAGGTGTCGTAGGTGCGGCCGCCGGGATGGCTGACGTGATAGACGCAACCGCCGAGGGAACGGCCCGTCCAGGCGTCGATGATGTCGAACGTCAGGGGCGCGTTGACGCGGATCGTCGGATGCAGCCCTTCCGGCGGTTGCCAGGCCTTGAAGCGCACGCCCGCCACCGCCTGGCCGATGCGTCCGGTACCGGTCATCGGCACCCGGCGACCGTTGCAGGCCACCACGTGCCGGCCCTCGACGAACCCGTCCGCCTTGACCTGCACGCGCTCCGCCGAGGAATCGACGAAGCGGGCCGTGCCGCCGATGGCGCCGGTCTCGCCCAGCACGTGCCAGGGCTCCAGCGCCTGGCGGATCTCCAAGGCGACGCCGCCGCGCTCGATCGCCCCGCAGAAGGGGAAGCGGAACTCGCGCTGCGCCTCGAACCAGGCGGGGTCGAAATTGTAGCCGGCGCGACCGAGGTCGGCCACCACGTCGAGCAGGTCCTCCCAGACGAAATGCGGCAGCATGAAGCGGTCGTGCAGGGCCGTACCCCAGCGCGCCAGCGTGCCGGACTGCGGCTCGCGCCAGAACATGGCGACGCAGGCGCGGATGAGGAGTTGCTGCGCCAGGCTCATCCGCGCGTCCGGCGGCATCTCGAAGGAGCGGAACTCGAGCAGGCCGAGCCGCCCCGTCGGCCCGTCCGGCGAGTAGAGCTTGTCGATGCAGATCTCGGAGCGGTGCGTGTTGCCGGTGACGTCGGTGAGGAGGTTGCGGAACAGCCGGTCGACGAGCCACAGGGGGACCGTGTCGCCGGGAGCGGGCACGTTGCCCAGCGCGATGTCGAGTTCGTAGAGCTGGTCCGGGCGGCCCTCGTCGACGCGCGGCGCCTGGCTGGTGGGACCGATGAACAGGCCGGAGAACAGGTAGGACAGCGCGGGGTGGCGCTGCCAGTAGAGCACGAAGCTCTTCAGCAGGTCCGGCCGGCGCAGGAACGGCGAATCGGCCGGCGTCGCGCCGCCGAGCACGACGTGGTTGCCGCCGCCGGTGCCGACGTGGCGGCCGTCGGTCATGAACTTGTCGGCGGCGAGCCGGCACTGCCGGGCGTCCTCGTAGAGGCCCCGCGTCGTCGCGACGGCCTCGTCCCAGGTCGCGGCGGGATGGACGTTGACCTCGATGACGCCGGGGTCGGGCGTCACCTTGACGACGCCGAGGCGCGGGTCCACGGGCGGCGGGTAGCCCTCGATGTGCACGGGGATGCCCGTCGCCTTCGCCGCCTGCTCCACGGAGGCGAGGAGGTCGAGGTAGTCCTCCAGCGTCTCCAGCGGCGGCATGAACACGCAGATCGCGCCCTCGCGCGGCTCGAGGGAGACGGCGGTACGCACGGCGCCGCCGATCATCGTGGGGTCGACGGGTCCGGCCGGGAGCGGGCGTCGCCCCGCGCGCGGCGTTGTAGGCCCGCAGGTAGCGCTGACCGACCGCCTCCGCCACGACCTCCGGCGGCGGCAGCGGTCGGCGCGCCTCGATCGGGTCCTGCTGGTTGATGAAGTGGAAGTCCATGGCCGGGATGTAGGCCAGCGCCGAGAGCGGCAGCCGGTAGCCGATCGGCGAATCGCCCGGCACGAGGAACAGCCGACCGCGCCGCAGCCGCCACTTCTCGCTCTCCCAGCCCGAGCCCGCCTTGGAGTTCCAGCGCTGCACCGGGAGCACGAAGCCGGTCGGTTTGGTCAGCCCGCGCCCGAAGGTGCGGATCATCCGGTTGCGCGTCTCGGGATCCTCGATCTTGGGATCGAGCGGATCGACGTTGACCGGCAGGTTGCTCTCCTTGACCACCCAGTTGGACGGGTCCTCGAAGGCCGGAACGACGTAATCGGGCGAAAGGCCGAGCCGCAGCGCCAGACCCTCGGCGAGCTTGAAGGCCCTCTCGCGTTCCGCTTCGGCATGGCCGGCGACCTGCGGCTGCTTGACCGTCTCCTCGGCGGTGCGCGTCATCGGCACGGCGGCGATGAGGTCGGCGTTCGACCAGATCGGCGCGCCGTCCCGGCGCCAGTAGAGGCCGAAGGCCCAGCGCGGCAGGCTCTCGCCGGGGTACCACTTGCCCTGCCCGAAATGCAGCATGCCGCCCGGCGCGAACCGCTCGCGCAGGCGCCGGATCAACGCGTCGGACAGGGCGCGTTTGGCAGGGCCGACCGCCCCCGAATTCCACTCGTCGCCCTCGAAATCGTCGATCGAGACGAAGGTCGGCTCGCCGCCCATGGTGAGCCGGACGTCGTCGTAGGCGAGGTCCGCGTCGACCTTGGCGCCGAGGTCGTCGAGCTGCGCCCAGGACTCGTCCGAGAACGGCAGCGAGATGCGCGGGTGCTCGGCGACACGGGTGACGCGCATGTCGTAGGCGAACGTGACCTCGGCCGGCCCGGCGGTGCCGGAGATCGGCGCGGCCGACCGGTAGTGCGGGGTGGCGCAGACGGGGATGTGCCCCTCGCCGCAGAGCAGGCCGGATGTCGCGTCCATGCCGATCCAGCCCGCGCCGGGCACATAGGCCTCCGCCCAGGCGTGGAGGTCGGTGAAATCGACCTGCGTGCCCTGGGGTCCCGCTACGGGGTCGAGGTCGGCCTTGAGCTGGATCAGGTAGCCGGAGACGAAGCGCGCGGCGATTCCGCAATGGCGCAGCAGTTGGACCAGCAGCCAGGCCGAGTCGCGGCACGAGCCGGAGCGCAGCGTCAGCGTCTCCTCCGGCGTCTGAACGCCCGGCTCCATGCGGATCGTATAGGCGATGGCCCGCTGCAGCCGCGCGTTCGTGTCGACGAGGAAGTTGGCCGTGCCCATCGGCTCCTGCGGCAGTTCCGCCAGGAACGCCTTGAGCTTCTCGCCCGCCGGCTCCGTCGCGAGATAGGGCAGCAGTTCCGTCGCGAGGTCCGTCTCGTATTGGAACGGGAAGCTCTCGGCCGAGGGCTCGACGAAGAAGTCGAACGGGTTGTACACGGCGAGCTCCGCGGTGAGGTCGACCTCGATCTTCAGTTCGCTCACCGGCTCGGGAAAGACGAGGCGCGCCAGCCAATTGCCGCTGGGGTCCTGCATCCAGTTCAGGAAGTGGTTCGGCGGCGAGATTTTCAGCGCATAGGACGGGATCACCGTCCGGCAGTGCGGGGCGGGCCGAAGCCGGATCGTCTGCGCGCCAAGCTCGACCGGGCGATCGTACGTGTAATGCGTGAGGTGGGTGATCGCGGCGGAAATGGTCAAGGGCGGTCCGTTCTCGATGCAGCTTCGTCTCGCGACGTCATGGCCGGCGTCTTTGGTGGGCAGGCAACGTTCGTGCCTGCGACCGGCGGGCCGCCCCTTTCCGACCTACCCGGGCCGGAAGCTCTTCAGCACGGCGGGGTCGGTCTCGATGCGCGCGGCACCGATCAGGTCGAGGCAATAGGGCACGGCCGCGAAAACCGCGTCGAGGCAGACGGCGATGGAGGCCGGCTTGCCCGGCAGGTTGATGATGAGGCAGGCACCGCGCTGCGCCGCCATCTGGCGCGACAGGATCGCGGTCGGCACGGAGCGCAGGCTGACCTCGCGCATCAGCTCGCCGAACCCCGGCAGCACGCGCGGCGCGGCGGCCAGCGTCGCCTCCGGCGTGAGGTCGCGCGGGCCGGGGCCGGTGCCCCCCGTCGTCAGGATGAGATCGCAACCCTCCGCGTCGGCCAGCGCGACCAGCGTGTCGCGCACGCTCTCGAATCCGTCCGGGATGACCCGCCGGAGGATGGTGAAGGGCGTCGTCAGCCGGGCAGCCAGATAGGCCTCGATCGCCGGGCCGCTCTCGTCCTCGTAGACCCCCGCGCTGGCGCGGTCGGAGGCGGTGACGACGCCGATGCGGGCGGCCCGTGTGGTGTCCTGGTTCACGATGGCTCCTTCTTACGCCGTCGGCGGCATCCGTGCGTCCCGCATCCGCGCATCCAACGGGATCCGGTCTTCGGCGCGGCGCGCCAGGTCGAGAATCGCAACACGCCGCGAGGGCGGGTCAAGCCCGCCGGCCGGCGCGAAACGAAGCGCGGACCGCCCTCGGTCGAGCCTCGTTGCACCTGTGCGCGCGCCTTCGGGTTTTACCACACCGGCCACGGCGTGGCGATCACCCACGCGGGCCGGCAGTGTCTCAGTTTGAAAGCTCAGCCCTTTGACCTTGTGGTGACGCGCCAGCTTGAACGGGTGCACCTCGGCCTGCTAACCCGATGCATGTTGCGATCGTCATCGATGAGAGTTCAATGAGTGCTGGATTGCCACGCCCCCTGCCGCAAAAGACCATCGGCGTGCTCGGCGGCATGAGCGACGCTGCCACGGCCGACTACTACCGCCTCATCAACGCGCGGCTAAACGCGCACCACGGCGGTTGGGACACCGCTGAGGTCATCGTGGTGTCGGTCAATTTCGGCAATATTCAGCACTTCGTCCGCCACGGACTGTGGGACGCAGCGCGCGACTACCTCGCCGAAAAGGTGGACCGGCTGGAAGGTGCTGACGTCGACGTCGTGGTCTGCGCCACCAACACAATGCACAGGGTAGTGGCGCCCATCATGGCCGGGAGGCGCACGCCGTTCATCCACATCGTCGATCCCACTGGCGCGGCGATCCGCGCGGCAGGGCTGCGCCGCGTGGCGCTGCTCGGCACCGCTCCCACGATGCGCTCGGCCGAAATGGCGCGGCGCTACGCGGAACAGTTCGGCGTCGAGGTTATAGCGCCGTCCGAGGACGACATCGCGATCATTGACCGCATCGTTTTCGACGAACTCGTGCGGCGCGACATACGTCCCGCGTCACGGGCGGAGTATCTACGAGTGGTCGACGTGCTGAGGGCGGAGGGCGCCGAGGGCGTCATTCTCGGCTGCACGGAGATCTGCCTGCTCATCGGCCAAAACGACTTGCCGGGTTTTCCCGTGTTCGACACGACAGCCTTGCACGTCGATGCCGCGGTCGCGTACGCGCTCACACCGCAAGCCTACAGCAGTGCAGACGCCGACGTCGCTTAGATACTCCGTCGCCGTGCGGGTCTCGCTTCGCCGGCTTCACGTTCGTTCGCGGGGTCGAGCCCCTCGGACGTGACACTGAGACACCACTGGCGGGCCTACAGCCCCTCCATGATCACGATCTCGCCGGTGCTGACAGGTTCGCGGTGCCTGCGCGCGGCCTGGTAGGTCGGCGAATTGTAGCAATCGAGCGCCTGCTGATAGGTCGCGAACTCGATCACCACGTTGCGGGCGCGCGCCTGGCCTTCCATCCCCTGCGCCTGCCCGCCGCGGGCGAGGAACGTGGCGCCGAACTCGACGAAGGCCGGCTTCGCGGCCTCGACGTAGCGCTGGTAGATTTCGGGGTCCCGCACGTCGTAACGGGCGATCCAATAGCCTTTCATCGTTTCAACCTTTCTGCTCGGCGAAGGCCTTGAAGGCCTCCGCGTGGTCGGGGTGCCAGCGCGACAGCGGCGGCCGGTTCTCGACGATGTCGCCGACGGCCCAGAGGATGCGCCGCTCGTCGAGGGCGCGCGGCACGTCGTTGTCCGGGCACAGGATGTAGAAGTCGCCGCGCTCCAGGCTCTGCATCATGAAGTCCACCGTCTGCTCCGGCGTCCAGGCGGCGGCCGGCTTCTCCGTGCGGTCCCCCGCCGTCAGCGGCGTGAAGACGAAGCCGGGGATCAGCAGGTGCGCCTCGACCTTGCAGCCCGCCGTGTTGCGCAGCTCGTGCTGCAG